>NZ_JBBOVR010000009.1:0-1407 GCF_038006665.1 Oceanobacillus sp. FSL K6-0118 | reverse complement strand
TAGATGTAGTATAGATTTATGGACACAACTTGGTTAAGTCATTAATATTAAACTAACGAAAGGTTGTGTCCGAATCATGAGTCAAAAACGGTATAATCAAGAATTTAAACAAACAGTAGTTGAGCTTTATCGCTCAGGCACTCCAGTCAGTCAACTCTCTAGCGAATATGGTGTTTCAGAAGTAACGATTTATAAATGGATTAAGCAACTCTCTCCAATTGAATGTGAACAGGAATTAACTTTGGCTGATATAGAAGCCATTCAAAAGGAAAATCTTCGATTAAAACAGGAGATCGAAATCTTAAAAAAGGCTATGACCATATTCGCGAGAAAATAGATGAGCAAGAACTGATTGACTTGATTACAAAAGAAAGCGAACATCATCCAATCCAAATGATGTGTCGTGTTTTAAAGATGCCTAAAAGTACGTATTATCAATCGTTTCACAAGAAGCCGAATAGCTATCATGTCGCCAACGAACAACTGCTTGAACGAATTCGAGCAATCCATAAAGAAAGTAAGGGTCGTTATGGGGCCCCTAAAATCTTTGAAATACTTAAAAAAGAAGGCTATACAGGCAGTATCAATCGAGTTCAACGTTTGATGAAACAAGCAGGCATCCAATCATGTATTGTAAAAAAATTCCGCCCAACACCAACACAAAAGCCCGTAGAAGAACGAGAAAATGTATTAAATCAAGATTTCACTACAACAACAATCAACGAAAAATGGGTAGCTGATATTACATATGTCCATACGCTTCGTGATGGTTGGTGTTATCTAGCGTCCGTTCTTGATTTACATACAAAAAAAGTGGTCGGATATAAATTCTCTCGTACCATGACAACAGAAATTGTGCTGGAAGCACTTCAGAATGCGATTCAAGATCAAAAGCCCGATCCCGGTCTTATCGTGCATACAGATTTAGGAACACAATATACAAGTGAAGCCTTTCAAAAACTACTAAAAAAACATGAAATGGTTCCGTCATTTAGTCGAAAAGGATGTCCATATGACAACGCTTGTATTGAATCTTTTCATGCCATATTGAAAAAAGAAAAAGTGTATCTAACCAAATACGAAAGCTTTGAGACAGCGAGAATTGCGTTATTTCAATTCATCGAAGGTTGGTATAATCGCAAACGAATTCATGGAAGCATTGGTTATTTGACACCGGATGAATACGAAAAAATGTGCCGAATAGCAGCGTAAAACATGGGGTACAGAACACTTCCCCCTTCACATTTTTTTGGCACAACAGCCATGGGTTTATTTCTCCACGTCCCAAGTAGATTGTCAAAGGATCTTTTCACTTTGACAATCTACTTGGGACGTGGAACAATCCATGAATGGTTGTTGTGCAAAAAAACTTAATCTTTTTGTGTCCAAAAACTTGACGTAGATCCA
>NZ_JBBOVR010000008.1:0-5582 GCF_038006665.1 Oceanobacillus sp. FSL K6-0118 | reverse complement strand
TTCTTTTCTTCTCGAGCATTTGCTATTTCATTTTTAGCTTCTTGTATTTCTCTCAATGATTCCATTAATTTTCGATCTCGTTCTTCTAATTGGTTATTGATATAATCCTCTTGTTTTTGTTGCTGTTTTTCTATATCCGCAACATGTTTCCGCAATTCCGTAATTTCCTCTTTTTGATCAGCAATTATTTTCATGGTTGCATTCATTTGTTCTAGTGCATTTTGAAGTTGTAAAGCATAGTAATTATTGTCATTTTCCGATTGCTGTTGCACTACTGCTGTTGTTGTTGCGGTTGTGTCTTTCATATCGATATTCTTAGGAAACATCTGGCTTAGACCATCTTCAATTTCGATTGCGGTTAGCTTGCGTTTAAACCCCTCTGCAATGAACCGCAACACTTCCACCGTTTCCAATCGGTAACGTTTTTTTCTGCCTTCGCCAACGGAAGGAATGTAATCTATAAAATGATCCCGATAATATCGAGCAGTAGATTCCGGTATATTTAATTCTTTTGCGACTTCTGCCATGGTCATTAATTTTTTCATGTCTATCACTCCGATCTACGGGAAATCTATTATTCTTATTCTACAGCAGCTCCGCAATCACCTACTAAAGTAAAATTGTTTTAGAAAAAGGACTTAAATTACTTCCTTTTTGGTAACCTAAAGTATTTATTTTAAGTCACCTTATCGATATAATAAAAGTAACTTTAGATTAGGGGTGATTGGAATGTTTGTTATTCGTGGGAAAAATGGTGAAATCATAACAAGTAGTGAGATCGAAACAGATGGTCAAGAAATTACATATAGAACAAGAGAAGAAGCAAGGAAGGTACTTAAGGAATTAGAAAGGAGTATGCCAACAGGGTTCTTTCAAATTGAAGAAGCAAAATGTATGAATTGCGGTGAAACGCATGATGTAATTGATTTTTATTCAGGAGATGATTACGTCATTTTATGTACGAATTGTCGCCAAAAATTAGCAATGGGTCAGCTAGGAAAAATCGGACGTCCTAGTATGGGAACGACTAAAAAGGTATCTCTCACGCTTTCTGATGATATGTGGGATTGGCTTGATGAAAAAGCAGAAGGTAACCGTTCAAAATTTTTACGTGAAATTGTTGCAAATGCATATTTAAACAATGAAAGTGAATGAACTAGGGGCGATCTCTTATAAGGGCTTAAAATGCTTCATATGGTGTTTGTCAATGTCTTGGAGTGGTAGCGGAACGAAGTGAGCATAAGGAACGGAAAGGCATTGACAAACTCACTACACCCGAACCCTCTTGGCATTGAATCGAATCCATTCGATTCCTGCCTACCGGCGAGGGAGCCCCCTCAATTTTGAGGGGGTTGGGGGAGTTAATTAATGGGGTCTGGGGAAGAGTTCCCCAGTGGGTTTGGGCAAAGCCCAAGGTCTTAGTCGGCAATGCCGACAGCCCCGCAGGGCACACGACTTATGAATATAAGTCTAGTGTGTTATACTTATATAAACATAGATTGATAAGTCTTCTTAGTGCTTCCCCCAAAAAAGGAGGTTATACGGAAATGTCCTACTCCATTTTGAGAGTGGCGAAAGTGAAACAAGCAGCCAATACAACTGGGATCCAAAAACATGTTCAAAGAGAAAATAATAATTACAACAACAAAGAAATTGATCATGAACGAACGCACTTAAATGTGGATTTAATTCATGGCCGAGAAAAGCAAAATTTCAACGAATTGATTGAAAAAAGAATTGAAGAAGGTTACATAGGAAAACGAAAAATACGAAGTGATGCGATACGTCATATTGACGGCATTATAACGAGTGATAATGCGTTTTTTGAAAACATGGATCAGGACCAGGTAAAAAAATACTTCCGGGATTCGTTGGAGTTTCTAGAGGATGAATATGGAAAAGAAAATGTGGTATATGCCACGATACATATGGATGAAAATACACCGCATATGCATTTTGGCGTTGTTCCGTTAACGGAAGATGGACGCTTAAGCGCCAAGGATATTATTGGGAATAAGTCGGCTTTAACAAAGCTTCAAGATCGATTTAATGAATTTATAAATGATAAAGGCTACCAGTTGGAACGTGGAGAGCCCAAAGAATTGACGAAGAAAAAACATCAAGACATGGATAGATTCAAACAAGAGACAAAATACCATGAAAAAGTTTTTCTAGAAGTCCAACAAAAGGTAGAAAAACAAGAAGAAAGATTGGATGAACTGACTGCGATACTAGAGCCAAAAAAGGTAAAATTTAAGGGTCGAGAAATTAAAACAGAGGTTAAGCCAAAATTATTAGGAAAACCCGAAATTATTGAAAAAGAAACAGGCAATATTGTTTTAACACCCAAACAATATAAAAAAGTAAATGAACAGGTAACTGCTGCAGTTGCCATTCAAAAAGATTATAACCGTTTGAAAAATACAGATTTAGCCAAAGAAAATCAGCAGTTAAGAAAAGACCTAAAACGTGAAGATGAGAGATATGAAGATCTTACGAAAGAATATACCAATTTATATTTAGAAAATGAAAAGCTTTCTAAAGAGAATAGCTTGTTAAAAAGCCATATAAGCGTTTTAGAGAAGAATTTAAGAGTTTTGTATAAAAATACTAAGAAACTATTTAAAGACAAATTTAAAGGGTTTAGAGACGTTTTAAAAGGTGATATGCAAAAACAAGAAGTAGAAAATTATTTTGAAAGAGTACATGTTCAAGAACAGAGAAAAATGAGAGAGAAGAATAATAGTTTAGAAAGATGAAAAATGTCTCGAAAAAAGGAAAATTATGCTAGGATAGAAGCTATAAAGATAGAGAAAAAAACCGCCCATTGCTTTGGTCGGCAAGACGGTTTTTAAAAAATAGCTAAGGGCTTAGCCCCTTTATTAAGTTCGTTTAATTATATTCTACCACAAAGGGGCTAATTCCTTCCACAAAGGAGAGGAATTAAAATGAGTAAAGGTAAAGTTGTAGATTTTGGACAAGCTGAAAGTAAGGCTAAACAGAGAGATTTTGACATTGAACAATTAAAATATGCATTAAATCATGGAGGTTTGTCACAAGATCAAATTAATACTGCTTTAGGTATGTTAAGCCAAGGTATTGGAAAAGAACTTTACATAGGTACTAAAAAAAGTCCTCAATCGAAAGTGAGGTTTGCTCAATTCTTACAAAGGAACTGGGAGTTTTTAAGACGTGAGAAGTATTTAACTAGTGAAGAAAAAGTTTTTTTAACTGATGTTCAGCCAAACATAAGTATGCATTCAAATGCTATTGTAGATAACATAATGAAACAACCAGCAAATGCTTTAACGATTCAAGGTATTGCTGATTGTTTAAATACTTCACGAACAAAAATTAGTAGAGTAGTAAATGCTTTAATTAGAAAAGGTATTCTTGCTAAAGCTGTTTCAGGTGATACTAGAGATGTAAATCAAGCAAAAGATTATGTACTTTTTATTAACCCTAATATTATTTATGTGGGCGATAAAGATGATGTAGATGAGCATTTAGTATTAATGTTTCAAAAACAAATGAAAGATAATCCTACACTAAAAAAATTACCTCAAAGATTATTTTAACTAAAAGAGCCAATAAGGCTCTTTTTTTATTTTTTAACCGTATTAAAAGTAATACGGTACCGTATCACTTTTAATACGGTCTTGAATCTCCAAAACTATTGATATATCAACCTTTTTTAAACTTTTAATAGGTTCTATACTCTCACTCTATATATAAGGGCTTTTCTCCATGCAAGGTTCGGGTAGTATTTTTTTGAGAAACTCACTCAAAAAAATCTCCACCCTTTTCCCCTTGCATGGAGAAATTTTGCAGGCTTTGAAGGCTTCGCCGAACGACCGATATACTGATTAGGACATATAAGTAAATGGTCGTTCACTTTTCTAGTATAGCCTGCAAAAACGCTTGTGCATCCGTTCTATAAATCTCTCTTTAACCATAGTTAGCTACGCTATAAAGGGGCTAGCCCCTCTTGGCTCACGCCAATTCACCCCAGCCTCACTTCCCTCAACCTGATTAGGATATGAGAAAACAAATATACATTTTGTATATACAAAATGTATATACTCCGTTATAATATGAAATAGAAGTATTTGATGAATTATGAGCTAAAGTATTATTTTTTAAATAAAGGTGATAAACATGAGTAAACAAATTAATATTAGACTTGATGAAATTCATTATAAGCTATTAGAACAAATGGTAGAAACACTTGAAAAGCAAGGAGTTAAGACAAATAAAACAGATGTAATTCAAAAAGCACTCTATATTTTTGCTAAAGAATCGGTATTAGATTCAGAGATTGTAACAAAAATTATTGATCGTAATTATACAGAGTTTTTTAAATAATTAGTGGGAAATTGAAGAAATATATAGATTAATAAAAGATTTAGGGGGGAAATGATGTATATTTTAAGATTACCTTTTGTTCGTACTTTAATATTTTGTATTCTTGTTTTGATTTTACTTTTTACTAATCAATTAAATGTGTTAGCTTTTTTCTTGTTAGGTGGTTTGTATTCTTTAATTGAATCAATTGCATCTAAAAGAGAATTTGATATAAAAACTGGGAATAAATTTATTGATTTTGGGTGGTACTCTTTTTTATTAGTAACAATACTATTAGTTATAATTGATACTTTTTAAAGAAGGAAGAAGTTAAATAAAAATTTTAACTTCTTCCTTCTTTATTTAATGTGATCATCAGTATTGTGCTACTGTTGATGTTGAAATTACTTTAGCTTTAGGAATTCCTCCTCCATCAGCTAATGGGTCTAATTGATATTTCCATTTATAAGTAACTTTAAATCGTTTAATTCCCTTCTTTTTCCAACTTTTATTTATATAGTGTTGGGCAACTGAAACAGCATCTGATGCCCAAACAACACCTCCTACAACTGGAATAGATTTAGTACCTAATGTTGTTAAGAGTTTATTTACTCCTGTAGTAGTTACACCGGCTGCAGTTAATGCTATAGGTGTCCCGGAAGTATTCTTCTTAACGTATATATATTTTACTGTTGTGTGAGTTACACAAGGGTTATATTTTTTTAAACTCCCTTTGTATGGATTTGTACATTTTGTAGCTGCCTCTACATGATTATTGTTTGGTAAAACGCTAGTAGTTGTTGTAAAAATAAGAATAACTGCAAATAGTGCTAAAAAAATTTTTTTGATCATAAGGTTTCTCCTCCCCTTAAATTTACTATAAATACTTTTCACTCTCCTAATTAATAGAATACTATAATTTTTTAGGAAAAATCTATATTTTTTTTATTTTTAAAAATGAAAATAAGAAGAAGAGAATCTTTATTTGAATAAACATACATTTTCAGTTGACATAATGTTGATTTCAGGAAGTTGCAAAATAAAAGAATATTGATATACCAACGTTTAAAAGCTTTTATTTTTTTATTCAATATACAGGATTTTATACATGGTTGATGGAACAAGGTTTTTCCTTTGGGATCAACCTTCGAATATGCATAAAATCCTGTATAAAAAGGGGCTCTATTTTAGAACAGGGGTAAAACTATGATTACTTGAAAAGTCTCGCAAAAAATCCC
>NZ_JBBOVR010000007.1:0-6134 GCF_038006665.1 Oceanobacillus sp. FSL K6-0118 | reverse complement strand
GTCGCAAAAGAATTAAATATACCGGAATCTACTGCTCGATATTATCGGGATCATTTTATAGATTACATTCCTTCCGTTGGCGAAGGCAGAAAAAAACGTTACCGATTGGAAACGGTGGAAGTGTTGCGGTTCATTGCAGAGGGGTTTAAACGCAAGCTAACCGCAATCGAAATTGAAGATGGTCTAAGCCAGATGTTTCCTAAGAATATCGATATGAAAGAAACAACCGCAACAACAACAGCAGTAGTGCAACAGCAATCAGAAAATGACAATAAACACTATGCTTTACAACTTCAAAATGCACTGGAACAAATGAATGCAACCATGAAAATAATTGCTGATCAAAAAGAGGAAATTACGGAACTGCGGAAACATGTTGCGGATATAGAAAAACAGCAACAAAAACAAGAGGATTATATCAATAACCGATTAGAAGAACGAGATCGAAAATTAATGGAATCATTGAGAGAAATACAAGAAGCTAAAAATGAAATAGCAAATGCTCGAGAAGAAAAGAAAAGGGGATTCTTTACGAGATTTTTCAAGTAAAATATTTACCCTTCTTCTAAAATAAACCTCTTTTTTATGCAGGATTTTATGCATGTTGGAAGGTGGATCCCGAAGGAAAAACCTTAATTTATCAAGCATGTATAAAATCCTGTATATTAGATAAAAAAATGGGAGTTTCCAAACGTTGATTTATCAATGTTTTTTTATTTTGTAACTTCCTAAAACAGACATTATGTTAACTGGAAATGGATTTTTATTCATAACGAAAATATTTTTTCCATTATTCAAGTAAAGCAATATTTAGATAAAATAAATAAATATTGCAATTTTAAAAAACCCTAGGAGGATTTTCCAAGTGGAGGTAGAATTCTATAAATAAAAAAGGGGGTATATTTTTATGGCTTTACATTCTATTTTTACAAGAAAAATAGGTGTTACTATTGCTATTAGTTTTTTATCATTAATACTATTAATGATTATGCCATTAGTAACATCTGCTGAAGAAAGTAATGAAATTGAAAAAAATGAGCAAACTGACGCTCAAGAAATTCTCTCAAACCCAGATTCTTATATTAACTATCTAGAAAACTATTCAGAAGAAGATGCAATCAACGCGGGGGTAGACACTTCATATATCAATGAAGCTGTAGAAGATGCAAGAGAACAAGCTGAAAAATTTAAAAAATTAACAACTGATGAACAAAAAGAAATACTAGATATGATGAAAAGTCCAGACGTATTTGAACAATCTTCTCAAATAATTAGTGAAGAAGATCCAATAGGAGGAATAAGTTTATTAGCTAGCCAAAGAACAATTAGTCATACTTCAACTTTACGTCTTCTTGGAATTGATTGGACTAAATATAAAGTAACAGGGGTATATAATTATAATTCAAAGGGTGCAACTTCAACTAAAAGCACAAAGGGAATTGTTGTAAGAAATTTAAATCCAATGGTTCAAACAAGCAATACTTCAAATCAAGGTTTAGTATCAAAGGGTATTTATACAGGAACATCTACCTTTAACTATAAAATTGGGCCACTTAAAGGTCTCAGTGTTCAAATAGGAACATATAATATTCAAGTAAAGGGTAATCACAAAGGTAAAACCAGTGGTAAAGGTTGGACAAGTTCGTAATAAATTCCTATATTAAACATTTAGGAGAATGTTAGAATGACTAAAAAAACTAAAAAAACATTATTATGGATTAGCATAACTATAATTGTTCTAATAGTTATCTTTAGTATAATTGGTGCTAGTACATTCTTAAATATTTAAGATCAATTTCAGAAAATAGTCTAAAAAAAGAGGCTAAAACAAAAGTATTTTAACCAATGAAAACCCAAACTATTACACGAAATTCTAATTTAGAGTTTCGTAATAATTTGGGTTTTTTATTATATCACTTAATTAAATTAAAAATTATTCAGCTTTATAAGTTCTCCTTGTTTTGGGGTGTGAGTGCTGGCTGGGGGTGCGGGGGCTAGCCCCCGCATAGCGTTGATAATTATGGATAAAACAGATATCTTTGATCGGATGCACTAGCGTTTTTGGCGGTACAATAGATAGAGCAAGCCGATTGTATTAAATCCTCGTTTTGGGTATGTTCGGCTTGGCGATATGCCTACACCGCCAAAATTTCGGAATGCAAGGGGAAAAGGGTGGAGATTTTTTTGAGCGTAGCGTTCCGAAGGACAAAAAAATACTACCCGAACCTTGTATGGAGAAAAGCTCCTTATATATAGAGTGAGAAGAGAGAGAGTCTAAAAGGTGTAATAAAGGTTAATATATCAGTAGTTTTAGAGTTTTTCGTCCGTGGTATTTTTACCACACTTTCGTGGTAAAAATACCACGAACAAAAAATACGAACATAATAAAAATCGCAGTTGTCAAATGTAAACAACTGCGATTTGTTTTAAAATAATTTATCAGGTAAATCTTTCATTACGGGCATTTTCATAGCTTTATAAAACATCACTTGTAAAGCATTATTAATATTATCTTTATCTCCTGCATAAATAACATGAGGATTAACAAAAATCGCATACGCTCTTGCATTATTTCCATCTAGGCCACTTTCTGACTTCGCTATAATACCTTTTCTTTTTAATGAATTAATAGTTTTACTTGTATTAGACCGATCAGAACCCAACATTTCAGCAATATCTGTAATATTAGCAGGAACTGGCGTTTTAGCTTTAATATCAATAACAATACAATTACTATCAAAAGCTACTGACGGTACAATATCCAATAAAAAGGTCTTTTCCCTAGTAGTTAAGTATTTATTTTTTCTTAAAAACTCCCAATTATTTTGCATATATTGAGCAAACCTCACTTTAGATTGAGAACTTTTTTTAGTTCCTATGTAAAGTTCCTTCCCAGTACCTTTGCTTAAAGTAGCAAGAGCATTTTCTATTTCTTCTTGTGATATACCAGCATGGCTTAAAGTATATTTTAATCTCTCAATCTCTGAATCTCTTTCTCTAGCTTTCTTTTCTGCTTGGTCGAAATCTACAATTTTTGCCATAAATTAATTCTCTCCCTTTTGATGGAAGGAATTAACCCTAATATGATATAATATAAATAATAATATTGATATGTAAGGGATAATCCCTTCAAAATTTTTGAAAAACCGCCTTGCCGACCAAAGCAATGGGCGGTTTTTCTTTATCTTTATATCTTCTATCCTAGCATAATTTTCCTTTCTTCGAGACATTTTTCATTGTTCAATTTTGGAAATGATTTATAATATATTTAGTTAAAGTGATGTCGCAATTCCTGGAGCGACGAATAAAACAGGAATCGTTATTCCTATTGGCGATTAATAAAAAGGAATCGCAAACCTCGTCTGCGATTAATAAATTCGAGGCCGGAAAGTAATAAGACAGTAAAGGGTCATAGGAAACTATGACCTTTTTTGTTTTGCTTTAAATTTTTTGATAAGAAATGTACCGAATTTTGTAAGATGCACGTTTAAACTTAGTAGAAAGTCTTAAAAAAGTGATATCAAGTAAAAAGAGCAAGGAATCCAATAGGCACAGCCTATTTAGACACTTCCCAATGGAAGTGATATCGGATTCCCTTATGCTCTTTCATAAAAATAGTGTTTAATAGATTAATAGAATTGTTCAAGATATTTTTTCATCTTTCTAGGCTATTATTTTTCTCTCTCATTTTTCTCTGTTCTTGAACATGTACTCTTTCAAAATAATTTTCTATTCCTTGTTTTTCCATATCACCTTTTAAAAGGTCTCTAAACCCTTTAAATTTGTCTTTAAATATTTTCTTAGTGTTTTTATACAAAACTCTTAAATTTTTCTCTAAAACGCTTATATGGCTTTTTAACAAGCTATTCTCTTTAGAAAGCTTTTCATTTTCTAAATATAAATTGGTATATTCCTCCGTAAAATCTTCATATCTCTCGTCTTCACGTTTTAGGTCTTTTTTTAACTGCTGATTCTCTTTCGCCAAGTCAGTATTTTTCAAACGGTTATAATCTTTTTGAATGGCAACTGCAGCAGTAACTTGTTCATTCATTTTTTTATATTGTGTTGGTGTCAAAACCAAGTTTCCAGTTTTCTTTTTAATCACTTCTGATTTCCCAAACAACTTATCTTTTACTTCTGTTTTAACTTCTTGTCTTTTGAATTTAACTGCTTTTGGCTCTAATGTGGCAGTTAATTCATCCAATCTTTCTTCTTGTTTTTCTACCTTTTGTTGGACTTCTAAAAAAACTTTTTCATGGTATTTTGTCTCTTGTTTAAATCTGTCCATGTCTTGATGTTTTTTCTTCGTCACTTCTTTAGGCTCTCCACGTTCCAACTGGTAACCTTTATCATTTATAAATTCATTAAATCGATCTTGAAGCTTGGTTAAAGCCGACTTATTCCCGATAACATCCTTAGCACTTAAGCGTCCATCTTCCGTTAACGGAACAACGCCAAAATGCATATGCGGTGTGCTTTCATCCATATGTATCGTGGCATATACCACATTTTCTTTTCCATATTCATCCTCCAGGAACTCCAACGAATCTTGGAAGTATTTTTTTACCTGGTCCTGGTCCATATTTTCAAAAAACATATTATCACTCGTTATGATGCCATCAATATGACGTATCGCATCACTTCGTATTTTTCGTTTTCCTGTGTAACCTTCTTCAATTCTCTTTTCAATTAATTCATTGTAATTTTGCTTTTCTTGGCCATGAATTAAATCCACATTTAAATGCGTTCGTTCATGATCAATATCTTTGTTGTTGTAATTATTATTTTCTCTTTGAACATGTTTTTGAATCCCGGTTGTATTGGCTGCTTGTTTCACTTTCTCCACTCTCAAAATCGAGTAGGACATTTCTGTATAACCTCCTTTTTTGGGGGAAGCACTAAGAAGACTTATCCATCTATTTTTCTATAAGTCTAACACACTAGACTTATATCCATAAGTCGTGTGCCCTGCGGGGCGTTCGGCTAGCGCCGAAGCACGCTAGTAGCGTGCAAAAAACCTTGGGCTTTGCCCAAACCCACTGGGGAACTCTTCCCCAGACCCCATTAATTAACTCCCCCACCCCCCTCAATTTTGAGGGGGCTCCCTCGCCGGTAGGCAGGAATCGAATGGATTCGATTCAATGCCAAGAGGGTTCGGGTGCGGTGAGTTTGTCAATGCCTTTCCGTTCCTTATGCTCACTTCGTTCCGCTACCACTCCAAGACATTGACAAACGCCATATGAAGCATTTTAAGCCCTTATAAGAGGTCGCCCCTAGTTAAAACCATATTAAGCCTAAAATTCCAATATAGCTTTTATTTGGCTTAATAGGATGATTGATTGTACGTGTCCTTTGCTTCATCTACGGTTTTCATATCAAATTCTACATACATAGCACGAACCAGGTCTTGGATCTGTTCATCATCATAGCCAAGTTTCTTCGCTCCAAGAATGACATATCCTAAACAAGCATTATTACTCCATTCACTTTCATTTCCAAGTTCTTTATTATTGTTTAAATATGCATTTGCAACAACTTCACGTAAAAATTTTGAACGGTTACCTTCTGCTTTTTCATCAAGCCAATTCCACATATCATCAGAAAGCGTGAGAGATACCTTTTTAGTCGTTCCCATACTAGGACGTCCAATTTTTCCCAGCTGACCCATTGCTAATTTTTGGCGACAATTCGCACATAAAATGACGTAATCATCTCCTGAATAAAAATCAATTACATCATGCGTATCACCGCAATTCATACATTTTGCTTCTTCAATTTGAAAGAACCCCGTTGGCATACTCCTTTCTAATTCCTTGAGTGCCTTCCTTGCTTCTTCTCTTGTTCTATATGTAATTTCTTGACCATCTGTTTCGATCTCACTACTCGTTATGATTTCACCATTTTTCCCACGAATAACGAACATTCCAATCACCCCTAATCTTAAGTTACTTTTATTGTACCATTTAGGTAACCTAAAATCAATAATTTAAGTTACCAAAAGGCAAATAATTTAAGTCCTTTTTCTAAAACAATTTTGCTTTAGTAGGTGATTGCGGAACTGCTGTAGAATAAGAATAATAGATTTCCCGTAGATCGGAGTGATAGACATGAAAAAATTAATGACCATGGCAGAG
>NZ_JBBOVR010000006.1:0-18127 GCF_038006665.1 Oceanobacillus sp. FSL K6-0118 | reverse complement strand
GAACCCAGATAAAAAGTACCCTCTTGGTCACTCATCATGCAAATGAGTGACCGTATCTAGAAAAAGATCTCTCATTCGGTAAGTCATCAAAGAATGAATCCCATACTTCCGATCCTTATGGAAAGCATAAAAAAAGAAAGTGCATTACTCTAGTTCTCACTAAAAGTATTGCACCATCTATTTGAAATTCAGAATAAGCCAGGCACTCCATGGCTCTTATAATGTTTTCGGTGTTAAATTAAAGCAACGTTTATAAATCCATTTGTAATTTTCTACGTTTAGGTCTCTTGGGTTCCCGATCGTTTGCGGATCCTTCATTGCTTCTTCTGCTAAACGATCAATCATCTCTGGTGATACACCTTGTTCTTCTAGTGTCGGAACTTCTAAATCTTCTACTAATTGATAAACCTCATTGACAGCTGCTTTTGCTGCTTCTTCGGTTGACATTCCAAATGTATTCACGCCTAAAGCTTGTGCAATACGGGCAAATTTAGCTGGATGACCTTTCCAGTTGTATTCCATAACTGGCCCCATCATTGCGGCAACACATTGCCCGTGAGCAACTGGGATAATTCCACCTAATGTCTGGGACATCGCATGTGCTGCACCTGCAGATTCACTGCCATAAGATAATCCTGCTAGCATTGCTGCCTGTGCCATTCCATAACGTGCTTCAATATCGCCACCATCCGCATAGGCACGGCGGATGTACTTTCCGACATATTCCATCGCTAGTAATGCAACAGCATCTGTTACTGGTTGTGCATAATGCATGGTGTAGCATTCAATTGCATGTGCCAGGGCATCAATACCAGTCATTGCCGTAACATGTGGTGGCATGGAAACATGTAATTCCGGATCAATAATCGTTAAGTGTGCCGCGATCAATGGACCACCCGTATTGAATTTAAATTCGCGCTCTTCATCTGTAATAACTGCCCATTGTGTAACTTCTGAACCAGTTCCAGCAGTTGTTGGAATCGTGGTTAATGGTGGGATGCGATTTTCTAATGGTTTTTTTCCATCCGCTGCTTCGTAATCTAATACAGAACCTTCATGAGTTGCTTCTACCCCAATCCCTTTTGCTGTGTCCATGGAGCTTCCTCCACCAACAGCGACTAATCCATCGCAATTTTCCTCTTTATATAGATTAGATCCTTCCGCAATGAGACGTACAGGAGGGTTTGGTTCTACTTTATTAAAAAGTACTACTTCCACTCCAGCCTCTTTTAAGTGCTTTTCAATTGGTTTCGTTACGCCAGCATTATAAATTCCTGGGTCCGTTACAAGTAGTGCTTTTGTAACGCCAAGATTTTTAACTTCTTCCCCTACATGCTTGATGGAGCCAATTCCGTGCTTAATGGCAGTTGGTAATTCAAATTGGTGAAATTTGTACATATGTTCTACTTTCATGTTTAAACTCATGTTTATTCCTCCTAATAGTTACGAAATTCCGTATTCCTTCTGTGAACTTTAGCCTAATCTTCAAGAACCTAATCTAAAACCCTACCAATCTTTTAAAACCAATTAATCGGCTGTGGGTCTAAATTTTGAAAAATATGTTTGGTTTCTTGATATTCTTCTAAACCTGTTTTACCTAATTCGCGACCGATACCAGATTGTTTATAGCCTCCCCATGGTGCATGAGGGAAGTAAACATTAAATTCATTAATCCAAACGGTTCCCATGCGCATCTTAGAAACACAACGTTCCGCTTTGGCAATATCTTTTGTCCAAACTCCACCAGATAATCCGTAAATTGAATCATTTGCTAGTTTAATAGCTTCTTCTTCTGTTGAGAATTTTTCTACGGTAATAACTGGACCAAAGCCTTCGTTCTGTACGACATCCATGTCCGTTGTGCAGTCAGTTAGAACAGTAGGTAGATAGAAAAATCCCTTTTGCAATTCTGGGTCAGTCGGACGTCCTCCACCAACTGCTACTTTCGCGCCTTCTTTGATACCTTTTTCCACATAATTTATGACTTTATTTAAATGAGTCTCTGAAATAAGTGGTCCCATTTGGGTTGATTCATCAAAGCCGCTTCCAAGCTTGATGTTTTTCACGCGTTCCACAAGTGCCTCAACAAATTTGTCATGAATCGATTCTTCGACAATGACACGAGTACCAGCTGAGCAAATTTGACCGGCATGGAAAAATACGGCATTTAATGCTTGATCAACTGCGGTTTCAAAATCGGCATCCGCAAAAATGATATTCGGATTTTTTCCACCGAGCTCAAGTGCAATTTTTTTCATGTTGCCACTAGCCGCCCGCATAATCCCTTTTCCAGTTTGGATTCCGCCGGTAAAAGAAATAAGGTCTACATTGTCATTAGCAGAAAGTTCTGCACCAACTGTATTGCCGGCACCAAGTACGAGGTTCACAACCCCTTTTGGTACACCAGCCTCTTCCATTAATTCAAAAACTTTCACTGTAGTGAGTGGAGTAATCTCACTTGGTTTCATGATTAACGTGTTTCCCGCAGCTAATGCTGGTGCTAGTTTCCATGAGGCCTGTAATAATGGATAATTCCATGGAGTTATTTGTCCACAAACCCCAACAGGCTCTTTCACTATTTTACTGATGGTATTTGGAATGGGAGAATCAATGATTTCCCCGCCATCTTTATCAGCAATTTCTGCATAATAGCGGAAGACACCAGCGATATCATCCATGTCGCCACGACTTTCCTCTACTGTTTT
This sequence comes from Oceanobacillus sp. FSL K6-0118, assembly GCF_038006665.1. NCBI lineage: Bacteria > Bacillati > Bacillota > Bacilli > Caryophanales > Bacillaceae > Oceanobacillus > Oceanobacillus sp. FSL K6-0118. Next base: position 15,422 of record NZ_JBBOVR010000006.1, on the reverse strand, counting down.
TCCAGTATCAAGCGATTCCATCTCCGCCAATTCTTCTTTATCCCTTTCAATGAACTGTGCAATCTTGGCAACGATACGTCCGCGTTCTGTAGCGGACGTATTCGACCATTCGCCTTGATCAAATGCATCCCTTGCAGCAGAGATTGCTAGTTTTGTATCTTCTTCCTTACTTTCCGAAACAACAGCAATGACTTCTTGATTATATGGGTTAATAATTTCTCTTACTTCACCAGAGAGGGCAGGAACCCATTCGCCATTTATGTAGTTTTTCTTAATATCCAATCTATCCCCTCCTCAATCCGTGTTAATTTAATTAAATTCGTTAAGAAAAAAATTAATGTTTTGAACAAATTAAATCTAACACAAAACATTTTCCTTTGTCAAAGGGGAATATTAATTTTTTTCAGATAATTATTTAGGTATAGTGTTTGACATTTTTTCATATTTGTTTAATATTAAGTTTGTTAAGAAAAAATTTAATTTAGTGAACAACGTTTTAAATTTGGAGGATTTATATTGGATAAAGCATGTGTTGAGAGGGCAAGAGAAAAGTTAGAATATGCGCAAGATCGAGTGATAGAGGCAATTTCCGAAACAATGGATTTATATGGGGTTACTCCTGCAGCAGGAAAGATTTATGCCACGATGTATTTTAAAGATCAAATGAACCTTGATGAAATGCGTGAAGAATTAGGTATGAGTAAGCCGAGTATGAGTACCAATGTTCGAAAACTACAACAAATTGAAATGGTAAAGAAAAAATTTCAGCGTGGTACAAGAAAACATACGTATGCGGCAGAGAAGGACTTTTTCCATTCCTTTATGGCTTATTTTTGTCAGATGTGGGAACGTGAAGTGAAATTAAACATGGAGGCCATAGCAGAGGCAGAAAAACTTTTGCTAGAAATTTATGAAGACGAGTCAATCTCCGAGGATATTCGTGATGAGGCAAAGAAAAATTACGATTTATTGGATCAATCCAAGGTATATTATCGTTGGCTTGAAAAATTGGTAGAAAGTATTCGAACAGAAGAAATTTATACATTTTTACCAAAAGAATAAAACTAATTTAAAGGGAGAGATGCTTAAACATGTATTTTAAAAAGGGGAAAATATGGCTTATCACAATCGGACTTATGGTGTTACTTAGTGCCTGTGGGGGATCAAACGGCACAACATCAGCAAACCAAGAAGACGAGGCGTCAAAAGGAACCATTAATATCGGGCAAATCAGCTGGGCAGAAAATATAGCTGTAACGAATATGTGGAAGGTTATTCTTGAAGAAGAAGGTTATGAGGTCAAATTTCACCTACTTGATATGGGAACCCAAATGGCTGCATTAGAAAATGATGCACTAGATATTAATTTGGAAGTTTGGTTACCTGTTCAAGATAAAGAATATGTGGAACAGTATAAGGATAAGGTTAACTTCTCTGAAGAAACTTGGTATGATAATGCGAAAGTAGGATTAGTTGTTCCTAGTTATTTAGAGGAGATCAATAGTATAGAAGACTTGAAGAAAAATAGCGAATTATTCCAAGGAGAGATTACCGGATTTGACCCGGGTGCAGGTACCATGCTTGTTACTGAAGAAGTCATTGAGGAATATGATCTGGATTACGAGTTACTTTCCAGTTCAGAACCTGCAATGTTAACAGAAATAGAAGCTGCCACGGAAAATAAAGAACCCATTGTTGCACCACTATGGAATCCACATCGCGTCTTCTCCGAATTAGACTTAAAATATTTGGAAGATCCTAAAGAAGTCTATGGAGGAGTCGAAAAGATTTACCATGCAACCCGCCTTGGATTTGCTGAAGACTTTCCAGAAGTGAGTGAATGGATAAAAAACTGGAAAATGGATGATCAATCGGTCGGTGAGTTAATGAGCTATGTGAATGAAGCAGAAGAAAATGGAGAGGATCCAATGGTTGGTGCTGAAAAATGGATTGAGGATAACGAGGAATTGGTGAATGAGTGGGTGAAATAGAGCTAGGGTTCTTCGTGTCCTAGTTTTATCTGTAAAACTACATCACACTCAAACAGGTCGGTAACTATGACAACAAAATAGTGGCTAATAAACTATAAAGTGAAAATCAATCAGTGGGGGGGTTCTTGCATCACCCACTGATTGTTAGTTGAACTTATCAGGGCGCTACTGGCTGCCCGACCCCACTTAGATTTCTTGGTTAACTCGAATTCTTGACGTAGGGTCTTACAGCCAGTTAAGACGTGATGAATGTAAGTACTAAAAAGAAGTAATTACCCCGCATGGTGAAGGGTGATTACTTCTTTTTTTGGTAGTTGCTTTAATTGCCTAATCAATCCAGTTCAAATGAACAAATAGAATAATGCATCAGTTGCCTGGTAATTCACCAAACAGGACAAGGGATCTTTCCCCATTGCTCACTCAACACCGAATTTGTATTTTGTTACCGAGTTATATTTTTGTTCCTTATTAATAATTATTGATGGAAATGTAGGGTGATGAATAGCATCTGGAAGACCTTGTGTTTCAAGACAAATCCCAAGATGTTTCCTCGATGGAACATCTCGGATATAGCCTTTATCACTTATTGAATTACCAGAATAGACAACAACACCAACCTCGTCTGTTTCCACAATTAGTATTCTTCCGCTTTCAGGATCCTTCAGTATTATTTCTTCGTCATGATTTCTACTTAAAAGAAATGGATGGTCATAACCTTCCCCTACTAGAATATTTTGCGGATGATTGGAGACAGCACCTGATTTAATGGTCCTCTCCTCGGTAAAATCAAACGGGGTATTGCTTACATCTAACATGGTACCAGTTGGAATAAATTCTTGGTCCAGTTCTAAGAATTTATCACTCTTTAGTTTTAGTGTATGATTTAAAATATCCTGTTTAAGGTTGCCACTTAAATTAAAATAAGAATGGTTTGTCAGCGCAAGAGGTGTTTTTTTATCTGTAATAGCGTCATAAGTAATGACTAGTTCATTATCATTATTTAATGTATAGGTAACCTTTATTGCTACATTTCCTGGATACCCTTCCTCACCATCTGGGCTTAAATACTTGAAATGAACACCAGCTTCGTTTTCCTTTTTAAACACCTCGGCATCCCAGATAACACGACTGAATCCTTTTATACCACCATGAATGTGATTATTTTGTTCATTCTTCTCAAGTGTGTAAGAATGCCCATCCAATTCAAACCGCGCGCCTTTTATCCTCCCACTAACGCGACCAACAACAGCCCCAAGGTATAATGAATCATTCAAATATTCCTCAAATGTATCGTATCCAAGGACAACGTTTTCAAAATTACCCTGTTTGTCCGGTACTATCATTTTAGTAATAATGCATCCGTAATTGATGCAGGTTAGTTCGGCACCACTGTCATTTTTGATTGTAAAAGAATATACAGCCTGATTATTAAGTTCCCCAAAGTTTTCCTGTTTTACTTGCATGGTTTTCCCTTCTTTACATCAAAAGTAATATCTAACGGGGACACAGGACCCGTCCTCATGACTCATGGCCTATTCACGCACTTTTCCCCTTTGCTTTTCTACTTTCTCCGACTTTTTCAATTTCCTCAAGGGTGCGACCTCGAGTTTCAGGAACACGTATCCGGATAAATAAGACACCAAGTAAACAAATTGCCCCAAAGATTGCAAACACAGCTTCCTGTGCCATAGAAGCGGTCATGATTGGAAATAGCAATCCAACCATGAAGGAACCAATCCAGTTAAACGATGAAGCTAATCCTGAAGCGCGCCCACGAATGACCAGTGGGAAAATTTCTCCTACGATAACCCACGTTAAAGGTGCCCATGTGAAAGAATAAAATGCTACATAGATACTTAAAAAGAAAACGATCATCATCGGACTTGCATTAGGAATTAATAAATTCAGTATCGCTGGCAAAATAAAGGATAGTCCCATAACCGTTCCACCTACTGTTAATAAAGTACGGCGATTAAATTTATCAGCTATCAGTAGGAATAGTAATGAACCTAGTACAAGAATAACTCCTTGAATAATTGGCCACATCAAAGCGGAGCTGGCTTCATTTCCTGTTGCAGTTTCCACAATCAAAGGAATGTAATAAAAGATTGCGTTTGCTCCCTGGAATTGTTGAAAAGCGGCAACACCCACACCGGCAATTACTAAGTAGCGGTATTTACCACTTAAGAGTGTAGCCCATGATGCTTTTTGATTTACATTTGTTTCCTGTTTGGAAGTTTCTTGAATTTGCATTATTTCAGAATCAATTTGTTCTTTGTTAGGGCGAATAAAGCTTAATACCTTACGTGCTTCATCAATTTTGTTATTTTTAATTAAGAAACGTGGTGATTCAGGTAACCTTAACACTCCAATAAATAGGATCAAAGCAGGTACAGCAGCCAAACTAAGCATCAACCGCCATGCCATTGTTCCCGGTAAGTCTTTCAATAAAAAAGCAACGACGTACGATAGCAACATTCCAGAAACAATCATGGTTTGATTAATTCCTGACAGACGTCCACGTAAACGTGCGGGTGCCATTTCTGACATATAAGCTGGAACCAATGCAGAAGCAGCACCAACTGCTAATCCTAATAAAATTCGAGCAAAAATCATAAAAATGATCCCATTGTGAGGAGATATTCCTGCCAAAATGGATCCGATAGCAAAAATGATAGAGGATATTAAAATCATTTTCCGCCGTCCAAGACGATCAGAAAGTTGACCGGCCAAGGCACCTCCAAAAATAGCTCCTAACATCAACGAAGAGGTAATCCAGCCAACAGCACTAGGATTGTTTTGAAGATTCCAATCATGTTGTAGAAAAGGCAAAGCGCCTGTCATTACGCCGATATCATAACCAAAGAGAATGCCTCCAAAAGCTCCAAAGAAATAAATAAAGCCACTTGATATTTTCTTTTCATGAACCATAAAAATTCCCTCCCCAAGGGTAATATTTATTTAAATCTCTCCAATAAAAATTCGACTTTAAAAAACAATCAAAATATTTTCTTACTGTAAATACATGCTAGTATTTCATACTAGATTATTTATTAAGTTAAATCCGTATCTCCTTCGTTTCCTTCTTTGATATTAAGCGCGTTCATATTCCCTTAAGTTTAGCGATTGCGCTTACAAGTAGAAAGAGACTTATTAATATCTAATGGTTTCTATTTCTATTTTTAACCCTCGGAATACCTATTTTCATCCTCCAAGGAGGTAGTACCTCCTTGGAGAAAAAGGCCATTACTTAATCACTACGTATTCCAAGTCAACAAGTTTTGCATAGCTTACAATTTGGTCTGTTGTTAAATTAAGTGATACAACTGTATGGTGACCACCACCATTTTCAATCCACGCTTTAACCCCATCATGGAAGTTTGGTTTTACCTCCCAAAGCACACGAGCAACTGGAAGATTTGGTGCTGGAGTAGTTGGCTCAAAGGCAGAAACTTCATTGATTAAAAGTTTGAAATGAGTACCAAAATCAGCCATGGAAACAACGACACCATCCCCTGCTTTTCCATCAAATACTAAACGTGCAGGATCTTCACGATCACCAATCCCTAATGGAGATACAATAATTTTTGGTTTGTTACTTGCTAAAGTTGGGTCTACTTCAAGCATATGTGATTGAAGGATAGATTCTTGGCCTTTAGCTAATTCATATGTGTAGTCTTCCATAAAACCTGTTGATTGGTTATGACTCATTACTTTGAGTAAACGATCAAGTGCTGCCGTTTTCCAATCACCTTCACCAGCAAAGCCATATCCTTGTGCCATCAAACGTTGTACTGCAAGACCAGGAAGCTGTTTCATACCGTATAAATCTTCAAAGTTCGAAGTGAAGGCATTATAACCCCCATCATCAAGGAAACGCTTAATCGCAATTTCATAGCTTGCTTGTACTTTTACGCTGGCTTTCCAGTCTTCCTTACTGTATGTGCCATAATCAAATTCATAAAGATTTTCATATTCTGCAAATAAAGCATCAATTTCTTCTTCTTTAACAGCATTGACGTATTGAACTAAGTCTCCAATACCAAAGTAGTCTACAGTCCAACCAAATTGAATTTGTGCTTCAATCTTATCTCCATCCGTAACCGCAACATTACGCATGTTATCACCGAAACGAGCGACCTTAATGTTAAAACTTTCGTTATAGGCAACCGCAACATCCATCCATTCCGCGATTTGCTGTTTCACTTCAGGTCGTTCCCAATATCCGACAACAACTTTATTTTGTTTATTTAAACGGGCATTGATAAAACCATATTCACGGTCACCATGAGCTGCTTGGTTTAGATTCATAAAATCCATATCAATCGTTTGCCATGGAATACTTTCATTAAATTGTGTTGCTAAATGAAGCAACGGTTTTTGTAATAATTTTGTTCCACGAATCCACATTTTTGCAGGTGAAAAAGTATGCATCCAAGTAATAACACCTGCAACTTCATCACGATAGTTAATTTCTTTCATCGTGTTTGTGATTTGTTCCGCACTTACAGCTAAATCTTGCAATACAAGCGGATATGGTAAAGTACCGCTTTCATTTAAGGCATCCGTTATTTTTTGTGCATTTGCTTTAACCCCAGCCAATGCTTCCTCTCCATAAAGATGTTGCGAACCTACAACAAACCAAAATTCCTTTTTTTCCATTGTTGACATAATAATCCTCTTTTCGTAGTTTAATAGTTTCGTTTATTTCTTTTGTCCATAATAAGCATCTTTTCCGTGTTTCCGTAGATAATGTTTGTCTAAAATCCTTTGTGGTAACTCTTCAGCAAAACTGTTTAATTCACGTGCAAATAAATTCATCTTTGAAACTTCCTCTAGTACAACACTATTCATTACTGCTGATTGAACATCTTTCCCCCAAGTAAATGGAGCATGGCCGTGAAGTAAAACACCCGGAACTGCAAGAACATCTAACCCACGCTCTTCAAATGTTTCAATAATGACATGACCTGTTTCCGTTTCATATCCACGGTCAATCTCCTCTTGTGTCAAGTAGCGAGCACATGGTACAGCCCCATAGAATGTGTCTGCATGAGTGGTTCCCATCGCCGGAACATCAAGACCAGCTTGAGCCCAAATCGTTGCCCAAGTGGAATGAGTGTGAACAATACCACCGATTTCGGGAAAATGTTTATAAAGTACGGCGTGGGTTGGAGTATCTGATGATGGGTTCAACTCACCTTCCACAACTTTTCCCCCTAGATCAACAACTACCATATCGCTAGCTTTCATCGTTTTATAATCCACACCACTCGGTTTGATAACAAACAATCCGCTATCTCGATCAAAAGCACTTGCATTTCCCCATGTGTATTTTACGAGTCCGTGTTTTGGCAGGTCTAAATTGGCTTGAAATACTTCTTCCTTCAATTGTTCTAACACATTAATCCCTCCCGTTTCTTCTTATATCAAATTAGCTACAGCAACCTCTTCAATCACTAAACCTTTTTTGTATCGCTTGATAAATTCTTCAAATCCTTCAACGTCAATCCCATCAGGATAAATTCCCTTCCCTTCGACACCTTTAAAAACTTTTTCATCGAGGAAGTCCTCTAGACTTTCATTTATGTCCCTATTCAACATGTAAGAAGCAAGTAGCGCCATTCCCCACGCACCACCTTCCCCAGCTGTTTCCATTACAGAAACGGGAACATTCATTGCAGCTGCAACAATCTTTTGTCCGACTACAGGTGTTTTAAATAAACCACCATGAGCTAAAACACCATCAATGGCAACGTTTTCTTTCCTCGTCAAAATATCCATCCCAATTTTCAAGGCTCCAAATGCCGTAAAAAGATGTGTTCGCATAAAATTAGCTAAGTTAAAGTTACTTTCCGGAAAGCGAACAAACAATGGCCGTCCTTTTGCCAAACCTGTTATATTTTCACCCGATAAATAACCATAGCTAAGCAAACCACCACCATCTGGATCCGCTTCCAAGGCCTTGTTCAACATCACCTCGAATAATTGATTCGATTCCACCTCTTGCCCCATTGCCTCAGAAAATTCACGGAACAATCCAAGCCAAGCATTAAGATCACTTGAACAGTTATTTGCATGAACCATTGCAACCGGGCTTCCATTTGGCGTCATAACCAAATCAATTTCAGGATAAACTTTTGATATTTCCTTCTCTAATACAATCATGGAAAAAACGGAAGTCCCTACTGAAACATTTCCTGTACGTTTCCTCACACTATTCGTAGCAACCATACCTGTTCCCGCATCACCTTCAGGAGGGCAGAGTGGAATACCTGGTTGTAAATTTTGTGATCTGTCTAGGATTTTTGCTCCAATTTCAGTTAATTTACCTGCCTGCTCTCCCCCGTTATAAACCTTAGGAAGAATATCTTTAATCTTCCAAGGAAAATTTTTATGAGATATTTTTTCATCGAACTGCTTAATCATGGATTCATTGTAATCTTTCGTTGATTCATCAATTGGGAACATGCCAGAAGCATCTCCAATACCGATGACTTTTTCTCCAGTAAGTAACCAGTGAATAAATCCAGCTAAAGTAGTCATAAAGTCAATACGTGACAAATGTTTCTCTTCATTTAATATTGCTTGATAGAGATGAGCTATACTCCACCTTTCGGGTATATTGAATTGGAACAAATCAGTAAGTTCTTTTGCCGCAACGCTAGTTGTTGTATTACGCCAAGTACGAAACGGAACAAGTAGCTCACCAGTTTTATCAAAGGCCATATACCCATGCATCATTCCCGAAAAACCAATGGAACCGATTGTCCGAATGGTAACTCCATAATTCCGTTCAACTTCTTGCTTCATTTCACTATAGGCTGTTTGTAAACCAGTGATAATATCCACTAAGTTGTACGTCCAAAATCCATTTTCCAAACGATTCTCCCATTCATAACTTCCAGATGCAATTGTTTCAAAACGGTTATCTATTAATACTGCCTTTATACGTGTAGATCCAAATTCGATTCCAAGTGAGGTTTCTCCCTTAGTAATCGCTTTCTTGATGTTCACTTGATTTGTATTCACGTTAATCCCCTCTCTAACACAACTTTAAAACCACGGACAAAAGAAGGCGCTTTAATTTTTACTCAATTTATATTTTCTTTTACAATTTCAGTATGAATGTTGTACGTACATTTGTCAATATAATTATTTTATATACACACAAGTTTAGAGCCGGAATTTCTCTACTCCCCTCTTTAATTGTTAAAATTTAAGGTATTTTCCCTACAAGATTGATAAGATCACAGAAAAGTAAGATTGAGTATAAACTCTTTAATAATAAGTTTAATTCTTTTCATTACTTGAAAACTATGGCAAAATATGTACAGACAAGCACCTTGAATAATTCCATCGAAATGTGAACAATAAAGGAAGTGAGCAACATGAAACCCAAATATCAATATCAAGTCATTAAGGATGATATAAAAAGTAAAATACTTTCAGGAGAGTACAACGTATTAGAAAAAATTCCTACTGAGTCATCTTTACAAGAAATATACAATGTAAGCCGACATACTGTTCGAAAGGCTATTTTAGAACTATCAAATGAGGGATTTCTAAGAAGTGAAAAAGGATCTGGTACGTATGTTAGTAATGAATATCAATTCAGATCTGGCGGAAATTCCAATAATAAAACAATTGGTGTAATCACAACCTATATTTCAGATTACATTTTCCCGTCTATTATTCGTGGAATTGAAGGAAGATTAAATGAGGACAACTTCTCTTTGCTACTAGCTAGTACAAATAATGATGTAGAACAAGAAAAAAAGGCTTTGGAAATGATGCTATCCTACGGAGTGGACGGTTTGATTGTCGAACCTACAAAAAGCAATTTATACAATCCCAATATCGCCTATTACCTATCATTTATGGAACAGAATATTCCGTTCATCATGATCAATGCTTACTATGAAGAACTAGATGTTCCTTTCTTATGCCTCGATGACGTACAGTCCAGTTATCTAGCAACAAACGAATTAATTTTAAAAGGACATTCGCAAATTGGGTTAATTTCAAAAACAGATGATTTACAAGGGAAATATCGAAGAAAAGGCTATATAAAGGCTCTCGGGGAAAACAAGCTACAATTTCAACCAGAGCATGTTTTTTCGTACGATACAGAGACAAAGCCATGCTTATATGCGAACTTGAGGGAGTTTCTAAATAAAAATAGAGACATTTTAACAGCAATTGTTTGCTATAACGATGAAATAGGGTTTATAGTGGCAAATTTGTGCAGACAACTTGATATATCTATCCCAGAAGAACTATCTATTATTGGTCAAGATAATTCTTATATTGCCAAAAATGCTAATATCAAACTAACCACATTAACACACCCGCAGGAACAAATGGGACGTGATGCAGCAGATTGGGTCATTAAGAAATTGCAAGGAAAGAAAGATTTACCAAATGAACACTATTATCAACCTGAACTAATTGAAGGAGAAACGGTAAAAGAGTTGGAAGTCAAATCGTTGTAGTACGTTCATTTACCCCGGTATATCCGTATATTATACAAACCCAAAAGTTACTTTAGGTACTTAGCTAAAGTGACTTTTTATTTAAGTAAGTTCGAATAAATCGTCCGTTATAGAATTAGGACAGTGCAGAAAATGTTTTAGAATGAATTGCTCATAATCTCCTAATAAATTCATTTCATGCTCCTTGCTCAAAGAAAAACTGTTGGATATTATCCAAACATCATTCGAATTCTTCCGTAAAAAGGACTTAATACTCCCTATTATCTTCTTTTCTCATAACGCTTTTGCCTGAGCTCACTACCAGTGTATCGTTTCATACCTGGATTATCTAAATACCTGGTCAATGATTCTTTTAGCTCCGGGTATTCCTCAATTTCTTGGGATAAATCTTCTTTCCCTAAATCATCTTGTGAACTCAAATCATTATTTTCAATCTCAATAGAAATTAACTTACCATCCACAACAAAAACTCCAGATTGTTTTCCATTAAGAGCATGAAATAATTCTTGCTTTGTATGTTCGCTTAAAGGATTCATCTTAACATCACCTCAAGATTTATTATATGTTCTGACCTAGGATCCTTTACTTCTATTGGAACAAGGAACCACGGCTCTTTTTCATTGTCCGCCCTCTTTCAATGCGTTAACATAGAATAAAGCTATGTAAAAAGGAGCACACAACCATGATTTCTTTAGGCATATTGGATTATTCACCAATTGATGAAGGCAACAACGCACATGATGCATTATGGGAAACGACAGAACTTGCAAAATATGCAGAAGCACTAGGATACAAACGATTTTGGGTATCCGAGCATCACTTTGTAGATTCTGTAGCGAATAGCAGTCCGGAAATGTTGATGATGCACTTGGCATCCTCAACGAATGACATACGCATTGGATCAGGTGGTGTCATGCTTCCACATTACAGTAGTTACAAAGTCGCGGAAAACTTTCGAATGATGGAAGCTCTTCATCCCAATCGAATGGACCTTGGAATTGGTAGATCACCAAGTTTTCGCATCGTAAACCAAGCATTGAATGAAGGGAAGACTAAGAAAACATCCTATGAACAACAAGTAATGGATTTGAAAAAATATTTTACCGATAATATAGAAGACGAACACCGTTTTCAATCCTTGATTGCCACTCCAAAAGTTCCTACAAAACCTGAAATGTGGATGCTCGGAACTGGTGAAAAAGGTGCGGAAGTTGCTGCGAAACTAGGCTTAGGATATGTGTTTGCACACTTCACAAAGCCTGGAATAAAAGGAACCCAAGTTGCAAAGAGCTACCGTGATCACTTTCAAGCTTCCACTTTTCTAAAACAACCAAAGACAATTGTTGCGGTCTTTGCAGTAGTTGGGGAAACAGAGAAGGAAGCGGAGGATCTAGCAAAAGCATTTGATCTATGGTTACATTTTATTGAATCAGATAACCAACCACCTTATTACCCATCTGTTCAAACAGCAAAGAAACGTGGCTTTAGCTCTATTGAAGCACAAAAAGTAAAAGGAAACCGAAAGCGAATGATCGTTGGAACAGCCAAACACGCAAAAGAAGAAATGATAAAAATTGCTGAAGCTTATGATGCCGATGAAATTATGGTGATACCGAATGTTTCTGGAATTAAAAATAGGAAGAATGTGGTGCGGTTGTTGGCTAAGGAGTTTGAACTTTAACAAAAGGACAGAAACAGTTCCTCCTTGTCAAAATCTAATCAATACAACTGTTAAAGAGCCAAACATGTTGATCGTGCTTGGCTTTTTCTCTTATTCTCCACCATGTTTTTTCTTCAAGTTCTTAAATACTGCTTCACCATTTAGAAGATTTTCCCCGTTTTCAATTTGTGCTTCTCCCTCAGCTAACTTTTGATATAATTCTAGCTTTCCTAACGAGTCTTCATAAGTTTCCATACTCATAATCACTAAATCACCATACCCATTCTTCGTAATGAAAACTGGTTCCTTGATTTGATGACACAGTTCAGATATTTCAGTTGTATTTCTTAATTCCTTTATCGGGCGAATTTCAGGCAAAAAAAGCATCTCCTCGGTTCATTTTTGTGCCTAAATTATAGCATCTTTATGTACAGTTAACAATATATGATCTACCCATACATATTTTTACGATAAGGTTATTATCATACGTTACCGTTGTCCTTACTCTTTCAATATTCCATCCTAAATCAAACGTTTTTTTGAATGATGACCGAAAAAAAGTATTTCGTAATAAAAATGATGTTGTGACTAATGCGGGATTTAATGGGTAAATTAAAGGGTATATATAATTTATAACTTTTAATTTTATAGTACTTTTGCCTTAAACAAACCTAATTAACATACTAGAACTTTTCTTAGAAGGGATAAATATGCGCAAGGATAAACAACAGCAAGAGAAAAAAGGCGGTTGGTTAAAACAAAGTTCAAATATTAGTCTGGAGGAAGTAAATAATAGCGTAAAGATTCCAGCAAATGCTGGATTTTGGCGTAAATTTTTTGCATTCGCGGGACCAGGTTCCCTTGTTGCCGTTGGGTATGTTGACCCCGGAAACTGGGCCACATCGATTGCCGGCGGTGCACGGTTTGGATATACTCTATTGTCCGTCATTTTGATTGCAAATTTAATGGCCATTCTGCTACAAACTTTATCAGCTAAACTGGGAATCGTGACAGGTCGTGACCTCGCCCAAGCAACAAGGGACGCGACAGGGAAAAAGACAGCCTTTGTGCTATGGATCTTAACGGAACTTGCTATTATTGCAACAGATCTAGCGGAAGTAATCGGTTCAGCTATCGCATTAAATTTGCTGTTTGGCATTCCTTTGACGGTCGGGATTCTCATTACAACGCTAGATGTACTCTTACTTTTACTTCTGCAAAAAAAGGGGTTCCGGATAATCGAATCCATTGTCATCGTCCTAATGGTAACCATTTTCGGTGTCTTTGTATTTGAAGTTATTGCCTCCAAACCAGTTATTGCTGATCTCCTGGAAGGCTATATCCCTAGCAAGGAAATTGTGACAAATCCGGGAATGCTCTTTATTGCATTAGGTATACTTGGAGCAACGGTTATGCCACATAATCTATACCTTCATTCTTCCATTGTACAAACTCGCCAATACAAGCGGGACGATAATGGCAAGAAAGAGGCAATAAAATTTTCAGTTATGGATTCTACTTTTTCCTTAACTGTAGCATTTTTAATCAATTCAGCAATCCTAATTCTCGGTGCTTCTGCATTTCACGGCTTAGGTAGTCAAGTCTCCGAAATTGAAGAGGCCTACAAACTCTTAAGCCCAACGATTGGCGTAGGAATAGCAAGTACACTGTTCGCAGTTGCCCTGCTTGCTTCGGGTCAAAACTCTACCATTACTGGAACGCTATCCGGGCAAATTGTAATGGAAGGCTTTATTCATCTGCGCATCTCACCGTGGCTTCGTCGGATCATCACTCGATTGATTGCTGTTATTCCAGCATTTATCGTGACATGGATTGCCGGTTCTCGCGGGACAGCTGACCTTCTGTTATGGAGTCAGGTTATTCTAAGCCTGCAGCTGCCATTCGCCATTGTACCCCTTGTTCTCTTTACAAACAGCAAGGAAAAAATGGGGATTTTCGCCAACAGTAACTGGGTAAAGGTTCTAGCTTGGATCATCACAGGTGTCATTATCGTATTAAACATTTTTCTTGTGGGTTATATTATCGTGACAGGACATGATTTAGGATAAAGAAAATTTCCATCAGTGGGGGGATTCCCTTCATCCCCCACTGAAGGTTAGTTGCACTTATCGAGTCTTTACGACCTACCTTCTTTGTTCCCCAGAAGCATGAGGTGGGGTAAAATCATTATCTATTTCCAAAAATTAGCTTAGAAGGACAAGAATCCGGGTCCCACCCCATATCTTTCCATATATTTCGTGCTGCTTTTCTCGTCTTTTCTATAATGACTTTTCCGCGTTCCTCTGAGTAGTCGTTTGATGAAATACTTACTCCGATTGCCGCAATTGTATTCCCATTCCGATCATAAATTGGAAAAGAGAATCCCATCGTATTTTTAAAATGCTCGGAACGACTAAAAGAATAACCTTGTTCTCTAATTTTGCGAATTTCCTCTTTTAATTCAGCTACATTACGAATCGTGTTTTTTGTAATTTGTTTTATCGTTACTTTTTCGAGATATGAATCAATGACTGCATCATCCATACTTGCTAGTAATAATTTCGGTGCCGACCCAGCATAAAGAGGAGATCTTCTACCTTTTTCAATGACTAAACGAACCGGTTTGGTGCTATCTATTTTTTCTACATAGACAGCCTCTTCTTTTTCCACTACCGTCAAGTGAACAAGTTCATTTAATGTTTCATTTAGCTCCATCATGTGCGGTAAGGCTATTTTTCGATATTCAATTTGCTCGTTTACGTAATTACCATATTCCAATAGTTTAAGACCTAAGCGAAATTTAACATCGTGACTAGTATTTTTCACCTTTACCACTAACCCTGTTTCTTCTAATGATGATAGGAGGCGAAACACGGTCGTTTTAGGTAAACCAGACAATTCTACTAACTCGATAAGGGATAATTCAGCTTTTGTAGAGAAACAATCTAATATTTTTATCGCTTTTACAAGGCTCTGGCTCATACGGATTACCTCATTTCTTTCCTCTCCCATTGTATAAGGTGATAAAGGAGACTTTCATCAGAAGTTTTTTCTTCATCCCAACTGATAAATTAGAAAGCATCCATCCCCTTCATGATCAATTGTTTTTCATTCGCAATCGTAGGCACCCTATCCCCATTCAATACCTTTAAGAGATTTTCCACAATTACTGTTGATGTAGTCTTGGCTGCCTCCTCGCTAATTCCACCTATATGTGGTGTTACAATCACTTCTTCTAATTCAAAAAATGGATGGTTAGGTGAGGGAGGTTCTATC
>NZ_JBBOVR010000005.1:0-25663 GCF_038006665.1 Oceanobacillus sp. FSL K6-0118 | reverse complement strand
CCTCCTGCATATTGCATTTAATTTAATAGAAACTCATGCCATAAATATTAGTAAATAATTGTCTTTCTTGTTGCCATATAATACCCCCTTGGAAAATTAACCTCCTTTTCAGGGTATCAAAAGTTGATTTAAAAATAAAGATGTAATATTTAAATTCAGCTATGAAGATTAAATTTGTATTCTTAAATCTAGGTATCTAAATTTCGTAAAGATTATATCAGAATACTCATGACCTTTTATAAAGTTAACCACTATACTTCAACGGATAGGAACCTTACTGGGAATTGTATTTAGCATTTTTTCTTGTGCGAAGGTTGAGCAAACAATATAAAGAAATTAATTTACCCCTTTTGTTTATTTATTTTGAATAAAAATTCATTTCTAATTGACATAATGTTAATTTCAAAAAGTTGCAATAAATAACACGATTAGACCAACGTTTATAAGCTATCCCCCTTTTTATCAATCACTTAAGGGGCCATTTTAGTGGCTCTTTGGTAAAGTGCCCTTATAGGACGAAAAACCGCCAGTTCAAGTCATAAAGAGTTAATCAAGAAAATAACGCCAAATTCGTTTACATACTTACCCGACATCTATAAAATGTCCTTATATACTTTTTGAGTTAGGAGGAATGAGATGGGTCCTTCGTTACTGTTAGAGATTGCGCTAATTGGTGTTTTAGGAATAGGTTCGCAATGGCTTGCTTGGCGCTATAGAATGCCTGCAATTGTTATCATGTCTGTTACGGGCTTAATAGTAGGGCCAATTTTTGGAATTATTAATCCTGAAGAAGACTTTGGAGATTTATATAGTCCCATTATTTCAGTAGCCGTGGCTATTATATTATTCGAAGGTAGCTTGAATTTAAGTTTTAAGGAATTAAAGGGCATTGGAAAGCCAATTTTCCGGATATCTACAGTTGGGGCACTGATTGCTTGGATTTTAGGTTCACTAACAGCCCATTATATAGCTGGATTGTCTTGGGCGGTTGCCTTTGTAATTGGTGGGCTGTTTATTGTTACTGGTCCAACGGTTATTATGCCATTACTAAGACAAGCAAAATTAACATCAAGACCAGCCAAAGTATTAAAGTGGGAAGGGATTATTGTTGACCCAATTGGAGCATTAGTGGCAGTTTTTGCTTTTGAAATCATTACTTTCATTACAGCAGATAATCCTGATGGTTCACAGTTAATCTTGTTCTTCACTGCTTCGGTTTTTGCAATTATATTAGGTTGGGCACTTGGAAGAGGTTTAGGTTGGGTGTTTGAAGAAGGACATATACCGGAATTCTTAAAATCGCCTGCAGTTGTAGTTGTTGTTATTTTTGGTTTTACAGTGGCGGATTTAGTCATGCATGAAACGGGTCTATTATCGGTTACTGCGATGGGGATTACGTTAGCAAACATAGGAATTAGCTCCATTTCCGATATGAGGCATTTTAAAGAGAATATTTCTATATTACTTATTTCCACTATTTTTATTATGCTAACGGCTTCCTTAGAGGTGGATACATTATTACACATTTTCAGTCCTAACATTATTGGTTATGTGTTATTAATGATGTTCATCGTAAGACCATTGTCTATATTTTTATCAACCATTGGGACATCTTTATCATTAAATGAAAAAGTATTACTTGGGTGGATTGCACCAAGAGGAATTGTTGCATTAACTGTATCTAGTTACTTTGCTACAATTCTACTTGATGCTGGGTACCAAGATGCTTCTATCTTGACAACATTAACCTTTGCCCTTGTATTCTTTACTGTACTATCTCATGGTTTTTCTATCGGTTGGTTAGCTAGAAAGTTGGGTCTATCTGAAGAAGGAAAACCAGGTGTACTGATTATTGGAAGTAACCCATTTACAGTTCGATTGGCGGATTCGTTAAAGAAGTCAAGTATACCGGTTATCATTGTTGATTCATCATGGGAGCATTTAAAGCTTGCAAGAAAGGCTGGGGTTCCTTTCTACCGCGGAAATATGCTTTCCGAACAGACAGAGCATATGCTAAACACGATTCCATATGATTATTTACTCGCTGCAACGGATGACCATGCATATAATTCCCTTACATGTACGACTTTCCTTCCTGAATATGGAAGGACAAATGTCTTTAAAATTAGTCCATACGATGTAGTGGATAACTCTACTGGAGTTGTTTCTAGAGTTGGAGGAAGAATTTTGTTTGACAGGAAGTTCTCCATCGAAGTTCTAAATGAAAAAATAGAAAAAGGCTTTGTTTTCCGTAGAACGACATTAACGGAACAATATGGCCTGAAACAATATCTAGATGAAAAAGATGATTCAACCGTATTCTTGTATTTAATTAAACCAAATGGTGTCTTGAAGTTTTTCTCAGAGGAAATGCGGACCGTTCCATCCACAGGAGACACCATCGTTAGTCTAACCCCACCACTTAAAGAAAAAGAAAAGATTCAGGCAAAGTTAGATAAGGTGAGAGAACAATCAGATGATGTGTAATAGGTAAAAGAAGCAGCTCGAATACACGACGATATCATGAGAAGTGAAGGGTATTCGAGCTGCATTAATACACTTAATCCATTTCATCTAACTGACGATTAACTTCCGCAATTTCATCTTCCAAGCGCGCTAATTGATTTTGAGCAGATGACACTCTGCCTTTTACATACTCCAATTTATCTAAATCGCTTTGAATACGAACATAATCCGATTTTAATTCCGCTAGTTTTGCTTCAAGTTCCTTTTTCGTCATTTTCACACATCCCCCTTACGTATAGTCTAGCTAAATCCTCTTTATAAAACAAGAAAATCCGTTATAATGAAGGCATATCATATGTTTTTATTTCGGAGGTTTATGAATGAAAATTATATTTTCCTCTTCTATTAAAAATTACTTGGAGAAGGTAGAACCATTACTATTGCGTAAAGAGTCTTCCAATAATTTAATGCTTGGTCTATTAGAATATTTTAAAACAACCATGACAAAAGATGTTTATTGCGGATATATAGAAGATGGTGGAGAAGTGATATATGCTTTTATGCAAACTGTACCTAATAATTGGATATTGGCAGATGTAGATCATGTTGATGATCAACTATTTTCAACTCTAGCGAATTTCTTTTATAAAAAAGCAATTAAGGTGCCAGGAGTACTGGGGCCTATTCATAATGTGGAATGCTTTGTTCGAGAATGGTTGAAATATAAAAAGGTAAAAGCTTCTATAAAAATGAACCAGGTTATTTATCAATTAAATGAGGTTCGAATTACACCAAGCCCAAATGGGGAATTAGTAAAGGCAACGAAATCAGAGCACGAACTAATAAAAAGCTGGCTCATTCAGTTTGGAAAAGAAACAAAGGAAAAACCAATTACTGAAATTAAAGCTAGTCAAATGGCAACAAAATATATTGAGAATGAAAGTTTGTACTTGTGGAAAGTGGATGGGATGCCCGTATCGATGGCTAACCAATCGAGGAGAACCAAAAATGGAGTATCCATTAATGCGGTATTTACCCCAGATGAATTTAAACGAAATGGCTATGCCACAAATATCGTGGCAGCTTTAAGTCAAAAGTTATTGGATAGCGGTTACCAATTTTGTAGTCTATATACCGACAGAGAGAACCCAACGTCCAATAAAATTTATTCAAATATTGGGTATGACGTAGTAGGATCGTCGGTGGTGTATGAGTTTAAGTGAGAGGGACAAGGGGACAGGTGCACTGTCCCGGTTCAACCTCTGTCCCCCTTTCACTTTTAAATCAAAGCATCTTCTTTATCCTTTTTAGAATTTACATACGTTTGATAAAAATGAACGATAATGGTTCGAACGACGGCGTATGTTGGGACTGCAAATAGAATTCCAAGGAAGCCAGCAATACTACCCGCTGCAATAATGACAGTCATTACAGTTAAAGGATGAATATTTAATGCCTGCCCCATCACGTTCGGGGAAATCAAGTTACTTTCAATTTGCTGTGCAACAATCATAATAATGGAAACCCAGATTAAATTGTAAGGATCCTGGATGGTTCCGACTATCAAAGCTGGAGTAACTGCTAAAAACGGGCCGAGATATGGAATTACGTTTGTCATCATGCCAAATAGTGCCAAAATCAAGGCATAGTTTAAATCAATAACGACATATCCTATAAATAATAATACCCCAACACAAAAGCTTACGAATAATTGTCCTTGAATAAAGCTTGATAAAACATGATCAATCTTAGCTAATAAACTACGAATATTATCAGCCTTTTCCTTCTTGAATATCTGTAAGACAAATGGTAATAACTTTTCCCCATCCTTCAACATGAAAAATAAGAAAAATGGTACCATAACAAGTCCAGCAACAATACTAATAACTTGGCCAATAAAGCCACCTAGAAGCCCAAAAAGGTTATCTAAAATATTTTGCATGTGGTTCGGAATATTGCTGATAAAATCTTCTATTGCAACAATGATTTGTGGTGGAATACTTGTGTAATTAATTCTCCAGTAAAATATGAAATCCTCAATAGCTGCAATCATTCCGGGAATCCCATACATCAAATTCGTAACCTGCTTCTGTAAAATTGGCCATACATACATAATAAATACTGTTAAAAGTAATAGAATAACGAGGAATACTAGAATGACAGCAATAATTCGTCCAACTTTTAGTTTCCGCTCAAAAAAATGCATCAAAGGTCGTGTGAGGTAATATAAAATCCCCGCACCAATTAATGGAAAGGCGATGGCTCCAATATATTGCAAAATAGGAATGAATATAAAACTTGTATAATTTAATAATAAGATTAATAGAAATAAAAGAATTAAAAAACTAAGAACGTTAAACCAACGCTTTTGAAACATTCCATTACCCTCTTTCTCTTGATATAACTAACTTCATTTTAAACGATAGATGATAGAAATTGGAAATTTAAGGCATATTTACTTACTATTTTATCCAATCCCCGCTCTGAACATACAAGTTAAAAAAACAGAATATAGAATAATTGTTTAAAATATGTTAAAATTTGAGCATATTTATCTCACCTAAAAGGGCGGTAAGACTCCCACCTCAAGCTTCTAGGGAAACAAAGAAGATAGGTTGGAAATCAACTGCTCTTAAAGATCCGATAAGTGCGACTAACTATGAGTGGGGGATGAAGGAACCCCCTAGTCATGGAAGTCTTTGCAGATAAAAAGTATAAACGTTCAGTGCAACGATGGCATTTGCCTAATCTAAAGCAAATGCCAAGTTTTCTAATGGAGGATAGAATCATGACTGCTTGGATGCAAGTATACAAAAAATGGGATGCATTTGAAGAATTAGATCCATCCCTTCAATTAGAGTTAGAAAGATTAAAAGATGATCACGTAAAACTAGAAGATTCATTCTATAGAGAATTAGAGTTTGGGACAGGTGAGATGCATGGCTTAATTGGACCTGGAACAAACCGTATGAATATATATACTGTTCGAAAGGCAGCAAATGCTCTAGCAAACTATTTATTTGCAACTAGCGTAAATGTGAAGGATCGTGGAGTTGTTATTGCATATGGTTCAAGATTTATGTCGAAGGAATTTGCGTTGGAAACGGTCAAGGTATTAGCCTTTTATGGAATAAGAACCTATCTATTTGAATCGACTATTCCAACTCCATTATTATCTTATGCCGTGAGATATTTCGGAACAACCGCTGGAATCATGATTACTGCAAGCGATAAACCTAAAGAATACAATGGGTTTAAAGTTTACAATGAAGATGGAGCACAAATGACTCCTAAAGAAGCGGATCATTTTGTTTCTTATATGGAGAGTATGGAAGATGAATTATCAGTGCCTTTTTTGGAACAAAAGGATTTGGAAGATAAGGGGCTAATTTATTGGGTCAAAGATGAGATTGACCGAGCTTATTTAGAACGTTTACGATATATCTCTAAAATGGAACATGAAGAACAATTAAAGGACAAGAGTGTAAAAATTGCTTTTGCACCTCTTCATGGACCTGCACTCCCACTTGTGAAAAAGGGATTAGAGCAACTTCATTTTGATCACGTTCATTTAGTAGAAGAACAAGTAATACCTGACGCAGAAGCTATTTCAACAAATATAGAAAAGCACGAAGCTTTCCAGATGACAATAGAACTTGGGAAAAAGGTGGATGCGGATATTTTGCTTGCTACGTATCCGAATGGTGATAGACTTGGGGTCGCTGTGAAAACAACAGAGGGGAATTACCAAGTACTTACTGGAAATCAACTAGGGTCTATCCTATTAGATTATATATTGAGACATAGTGATCCGAATGTTTATCGGAATTCACGCGTAATAAAATCTGTTGTTACTACTGAATTAGGAAGAGCTATTGCGGATTCTTATTATGTGAAGACAATCGATACGCTAACGGGCTTTAACCATATTGGGGAAAAGATTGGTATGTTTGACTCTAGTGGGGAGACATTCCTTTTTGGCTTTGAAGAAAGCGACAGCTATTTAGTAAATGGTTTTGCACGTGATAAAGACGCGATCCAAGCTTCAGTTATGACAGCTGAAATGGTTTATTTTTGGAAGAAACAGGGTAAAACATTGCTCGATGTATTAGAAGACTTGTATCAAAAACATGGATATTATTTAGAAGGTACGTCAGCATTCGCTCTAGAAGGCGAAAATGACTTATCTAAAATAAAGGAAATCATGAATCAATTTAAAGAAAATCCTCCAAAAGAAATTGCCGGTTTAAAAGTGAAACAAATAGAAAATTATGAGAAGCGGGAACGGAAATTTGTTGTAGATGGATTAGCAGAGGATATTTTATTGCCAAAGGAAAATATGGTAAAATTCTATTTAGATAATAACGCTTGGGTTTGCTTATGTCCAAATAGCATAGAGCATAAGATCCAATACTACTACGGTGTTTGTGGGGAAAGTATGGAAGATAGTAGAAATTTGTTATCATCATTAGAATCTACACTAAATAAAATGACGGAAGAAAGTTTAAAAAAGCAGCGTATAAATTTTGTATCTTAGGTTATATATATTATAGAGATGGAAATTGACATATTATATATTTAGGGTTTTAATATATTTATATTCCTATAAAGGGGAGTAGCTGTACAATTAAAGTCGTCATTACGAGATCTTAAGTCTCCGGCTTTAGTTGGCAACTAACGTTGTTAGCGAGACCTTTACCAGTCGGGTAAAGGTCTTTTTATGGTCTTTACCTAATGGTAAGACCATTTTTATTTTTAAGGAGAGAGATTATGGGATCAGAATTAATCATTGAATACCTTTGGGTATTAGTTGTGTTAGTGGCTTTAGAAGGTTTACTAGCAGCAGATAATGCCTTAGTATTAGCGATTATGGTTCGTCATTTACCGGAAAAACAACGGAAGAAAGCACTATTCTATGGTTTAGCAGGTGCATTTGTCCTTCGTTTCGGATCATTATTTATTATTTCCTTCCTTGTAGATGTATGGGAGGTTCAAGCTTTAGGTGCCATTTATCTATTATTTATATCGATTAAAAACCTGTATGACAGGTTTAAACCGAAGACCCCGGATGATGAAGAAGCGGCCAAGGCTAAACTGAGAGATTCAGAAATTCATGAAGCATCACCAAAAGAATTTTGGCTAACCGTAGTGAAAGTGGAATTTGCAGACTTAGCATTTGCGGTTGACTCTATATTGGCCGCAGTTGCTTTGGCGATGGCTCTTCCACCAAGTGGACTAGGAACAATCGGAAGTTTAGATGCTGCACAATTTTGGGTTGTTTTTGCTGGAGGTATGATTGGTCTAATCATTATGCGTTTCGCAGCAAATGTCTTTGTCGACCTACTTCATAAACGTCCTGGTTTGGAAGTGGCAGCATTTATTATAGTCGGATGGGTTGGTGTGAAGTTGGCTATTATGGTATTAGCACATGAAGATATTGGTTTAATACCTCATGAATTCCCACACTCCATCTTATGGAAACTTATTTTCTATGGTGTATTAGTCCTTATCGCCATCGTCGGTTGGTTTGCTTCCGGACCGAAGAAAGAAGAAGAGAAAGAAGGAGCACAATCTTAACAAAAAACAACGATTTCCATTTAAAAGCCCTGAAATCGGGTATGCGTAATGGAAATCGTTTTTTGTTATATATTTAACATTTTTGAAGGAGAGATAATCATGTCCATTCAATTAAAACGTATTTATGAGTCTGCTAATAAAAATGATGGAATACGGGTTTTGGTTGACCGCATTTGGCCAAGGGGAGTTTCTAAAGATAAAGCCAAACTGGACTATTGGCTAAAGGGAATTGGACCTTCAACCAAGTTGCGAAAGGATTTTAACCATGATCCAGAAAAGTTTGCTGACTTTAAAGAAAAGTATAAGCAAGAATTGAAAAATGGAGAACAGAAAGAGCAGCTAAATCAATTAAAGGACATAGTGAAAAGCAATTCCAAAGTAACACTACTCTACGGTGCAAAGGATGAACAACATAACCAAGCCGTTATTTTAAAGGAGTTATTAGAAAAATAGATGACCAGTTAAGTTATTTATCCCACCTCAAGCTTAAGGTAGGTGGGTGATCAACAGACTAACCATTAGTTGGGGATGAAGGAAAACCCCCACTGATGGTTAGTCTTCTTTATATTTTTCGAGTTAGGTAAAGATGCACATTATTTTTATTTAATTTCCTACTGGGGTACAATAAAAAGACGTTAATTAGCATAGGTATTTATCCTTTGCTAAGTTCAATATTATCTAGGTTAAGGTATGAATAAACAATGAGGTGATATAATATGGCCGAACATCATTTTCTTTTAAAAGCAGATTGGCCCGGAGGAAGAAATAGTGAGGGGTATATAGCTGCAGGAAATTTGAAAACAAAAATATCGATACCGACCGAAATGGACGGACCGGGAGTAGGCACAAATCCCGATGAAATGTTGCTTGGTGCTGCTGCAACTTGTTACCTAATTACACTAGCTGCCATGATTGAACGAGCTAATTTACCATTAAAAGAGATGGCCCTTGAATCAGAAGGGATAGTCGATGTTACAAATGGCATTTTTACGTATAAGAAAATTATTCATCGTCCGACCGTCGCTTTACAGACAAGTGCTACGGAAAAAGATCATAGAAAACTAAGGATTTTGGTGGAAAAGGCTGAGAAGAGCTGTATGATATCCCGTGCGATTAAGGGAAATGTAGAATTGAAATTAGAACCAACATTGAGTTAAAGAGTTACAGTATTTCTTTCAAGGTATTGAATAACTTATGGATTAGGTTTAAAATATAAAACGTAGTAACCCAATTGGAATAATAATTATATAAATAGATAAAAGGAGGTCATAAGAATGAATGGTTTATTGGTTATTGTGAACGTGATCGTACTTATATTAGCTATCATTTTATTAATCAATATGCAAAAGAAACATGTTTCTTTCTCCAAGCGCGTGTTTACAGGGATGGGAATCGGTATCCTTCTTGGAGTCATCTTCCAAGCCATTTATGGTACAGAGTCTGAAATTATTGCAAAAACAATGGATTGGTTTGCCATTGTAGGGACAGGGTATGTCCGTCTATTAATGGTGATCGTCATTCCACTTATTATGGTATCCATCATTCGGGCCATCATTAATTTGGAAAAGACGAAAGAACTAGGAAAAATGGCGGGTTGGATTATAGGGACATTGATCCTTACAACCATGGTTGCGGCTTTGGTTGGGATTGGTTCGTCATGGTTATTTGATTTAAATGCAGAACAAATTGAAGCGGGTCATGCAGAAGCAGAACGTGGAGAATCAATAGAAGCTATGTATGCGGATATGGAAGGTCAAACAACACCACAACGTATCCTTGATTTTATTCCAAGTAATATTTTTGAAGATATGACTGGTGGGAGAGCGACATCCACGATTGCGGTTGTAATATTCTCGATTATTTTAGGTATTGCTGTTCTTGGAGTACGTAGGAAAAATCCGGAACAGGCTGACCTATTTATTAAAATAGTTAATTCCACTTATACAGTTGTCATGCGCCTTGTTACGTTAATATTACGATTAACTCCATTCGGGGTTCTTGCACTTATGACGAATATGGTTGCAACGACTAACTTTGCTGGAATTATTGAACTAGGTAAGTTTGTCTTAGCTTCTTACGTTGCGTTAATTGTTATGTTTATGATTCACTTAATCCTTGTTAGTGGTTTTGGATTAAATCCTTTCACCTATTTGCGAAAAGTTTTCCCAGTATTAGGGTTTGCTTTTACTTCTCGTTCTAGTGCGGGATCTATTCCGTTAAATGTGCAAACGCAAAGAGAATCATTAGGTGTTGATGAAGGGATAGCAAACATGTCTGCATCCTTTGGGGCGACAATGGGACAGAATGGTTGTGCAGGTATTTATCCGGCAATGTTAGCGATAATGATTGCACCAACTGTTGGAATTGACCCATTCTCTATCGGATTTATTCTTCAGCTTGCAGTCATTGTGGGTATTAGCTCGTTTGGAGTTGCCGGTGTTGGTGGTGGGGCAACATTTGCAGCAATTATTGTTCTTTCATCCATGGGGCTACCTGTAGGGTTGGCAGGTCTCCTAATCTCCGTTGAACCACTAATTGACATGGGAAGAACAGCATTAAACGTTAACGGCTCTATGGTAACTGGTACAATCACCTCACGAGTTTTGGGTAATTTTAATACGAAGATCTTTAATGATAAAAACGCAACAACGGAAACAGATGGATTTTAGTGGAAGAAGCTTTTATTATGAAGAATAACTAAATTAAGGAGTAGCATACTAGATCGCAAATGTGATTGGTATGCTACTTTTTTACTGTAATAAATTCCTTTCTAGTTTTGATGAGTGCCCGAATGAAAGAAAAATCATAGTGTTCGGTCACTCATAGCTTTGATGAGTGCCCGAGTGAAGGAAAAGTCATAGCGTTCGGTCGCTCATAGCATTGATGAGTGCCCGAGTGAAGGAAAAGTCATAGCGTTCGGTCACTCATAGCTTTGATGAGTGCCCGAATGAAAGAAAAGTCATAGCGTTCGGTCACTCATAGCATTGATGAGTGCCCAAATGAAAGAAAAGTAATAGCGATCGGTCACTCATAACGATGGTGAGTGCCCGAATGAAAGAAAAATCATAGCGTTTGGTCACTCATAGCATTGATGAGTGCCCGAATGAAAGAAAAGTAATAGCGATCGGTCACTCATAGGCATGATGAGTGCCTGAACAAGGGGAAAACCTCTTCATTCCTCTGAAAACAATTTTCCACGTTCAAAAATAAATTTAACCTGCGAATGTATACTCCTCACTTAATTAAAGATAAAACCTTGCTTAAATTTTGCTTTTCTCTTGCTTCTTCATAGTATCTAAAAGGACAGCCCAATTCCTTCACACGGGATAATACATTTTTAATATGAAAATGTTCTGGCCTAAGGTTTTCATTGACTTCTTCCCAATATAATGGAGTAGCTACTGTACCTTCTCTTGTTCTACGAGGAGAATATGGAGCGATAATTGTTTTATCTTTTCCATGTTGAATGTAATCTATATACAAACGACCTTTGCGTTTCTTCTTCATTCTTTCCGTTGTAAATAAATTAGGGTAAGCTCCTTCCACGGTATAGGCAACAGCTTGGGTAAAAACAGCAGTTTCATCGTATGTTAAACTATTTTCCGGAATAGGAATATGAATTTGAATTCCTTTATTACCTGAAGTTTTTACAAAGGAAAGGAGGCCTAAATCATCAAGGATTGGTTTAATCAGATTTGCAGCTTGAATAGCTAAAGAAAATGCATCTCGGTCTGGTGGATCCAAGTCAAATACGATTTCGATTGGCTTCGGTTGGTCAACTATCTGAAAAGGGACATGATATTCCAATGCCCCGTGATTTGCAAACCAAAGAATTGCATCCATACGATTACAAATAATCATTTTTTCGCCTTCTATTAGTTTGAAGTCGATGAAATCCGGTGCATAACCTGGAAGATGTTTTTGATAGAAGAATTCTCCATCTATACCTTCAGGGAAACGGATTAAAGTTAAAGCACGATTTCTCAAAAACGGTAACATATATGGACTGATTTCTCGAATATACGAAAGTAAATCTCCCTTTGTGTACATAGGGTCAGGCCAGTAGATTTTGTCAATCTTAGAAATGCCGATATGTTCGGGTATCATCGCCAAATCGATTTGTAAATTAGCTAACGTACAAGTCTGTGGATCTGTTTGTGGCAAAAGGGAAACAAATTCTGGCTCTCGCAATTCTTCCCGATGTAAATCGAGCGTATGGACTTTAGCGCAAACAGCTGGTGGCAAGGAAACACCATCCTTTGTTTTCTCTCCATTCGTTATAAATAGCTTCTCTAATGTTTTCGCTTCATCTTCTTTTAAGCCATGCTTACATTTCCCAACAACATAAATCTCATCATTGTGAAATACATTGAACGTATAATAGCCATTTTGCATGTCATAATGCGTAAGAAATCCCTGAATCGTCCGCCAGTTTTTAATCTTAAACCAATCTTGATGATTTTTCCCAGATATGTATTTACTATTTTTCCGTTTGGCAATAATGCCTTCCCCTTTATAATCAAAAATGATCCCCCATAAATGATCGGCATTTTCAAAAGAAGGGACGTAAATCATTCGTTTGCTTTCTGGTAAATTTTTAAAAAGGTTTTGTAAGTTCTGTTTCCTCTTGCTAAAAGAAGTGATTAATAAGGTTTCTCCCTTTAAGGTCAGTAAATCAAAGGCCATAAAGGAAGCAGGGCGTTGGTTACTAGCTTGTTGAATAGCTGAAGATTTCTTTAGGCGTCCGCGTTTTTGTATCCAGTTGAAATTGGCCTGATACATATTGTTTAAAACGACCAATTCTCCGTCTATTGTTAACGGAAGATAGTCTTTTACTTGGTTGTAGTTTTTTTGACAAAAGGTAATTATTTCCGGGAAATTTTCTGTTAAATCCTTTCTGTTTTTACTAGTTAACTGAATGCTTCCATCCTTATCCCATGTTAATACACAACGGAATCCATCATATTTCACCTCGTAAACCCATTCCTTACCATATGGAATCTTTGTACTTGTAATTGGTTTCATCATATCCATAAACAAATTCCCCCTTCTTTAATAAATTGGCTAATTATGAGGAAAATAAACGAAGGGATAATAAAATGATGTAAAACAAAAGATAGGATTATGATTTGTTAATTAAAAGATGAAAAAAAATGCCTAAATGAATGGAGGTTAACCCATGCATACGATGTGGAAAGGTTCCATAAGCTTTGGTTTAGTTAATATTCCAATAAAAATGCATGCCGCAACAGAAAACAAAGATGTCAAACTACGCCAACTGCATAAAGAATGTAAATCCCCAATTAAATATGAGAAAGTTTGTCCTGTATGTGATAAAGAAATAAACAATGATGAAATAGTAAAAGCATATGAATATGCAAAAAATAAATTTGTCGTTTTAGATGATGAAGATTTAGAGGCGCTACGTAAAGAGCAGGAAGACCGAGCTGTGGAAATTGTGGACTTCGTGAAATTAGAGGATATTGATCCGATTTACTTTGAAAAAAGTTATTATCTTTCACCGAATGAAGGAGGGGCAAAAGCATACAGTTTACTTCGTAGTGCTTTGAAAGATACAGGAAAAATTGGAATCGCAAAAATGATGATTCGATCTAAGGAACAATTAGCTGTCATTCGAGTTTATGAAAATGTTCTCGTTGTAGAAACAATTCATTTCCCTGATGAAGTTCGTAATGTACAAGACGTTCCAAGTGTTCCAGAGGAAACGAAAATTGGCGAAAAGGAATTAGAAACAGCGAAAATGTTAATTGAACAATTAACCACTGAATTTGAACCAGAAAAATACACGGATGAGTATAGAACAGCTTTACTAAATCTGATTGAAGACAAGAAAAATAATGAGGAAACATCTACACCAACACTTACGGAAAAACCAATGCCTGATAATGTGACAAACTTAATGGATGCACTTCAAGCATCATTGGATCGAGCAAAGAAAGACAAGCCAAAACCAAGCCAGCCAAAGAAAAAAACAAAAACAACACTCAAAAAGAAGAAAGCAACATCTTAATGTCTCCCAAGGGGGACATTTTTTTGGCAGGCAGCAAGCAATAAGTATAACAAAAAGCCAATTCCTGAAATGAATGCTGATTCCATAGTAATTTACTAATAGCAAATACTAAGGTTTTAACAACCATTTTACTGGAAGTTAACAGTTTAGTAACAAGCATTCCAAAAGGTGATTTTTTCTTTTAAAAGGAGTAAAGTTATAGTACATAGTATTTTCAAGGCAACTAAGTCATCCGCTTAAACGAAAGCGAATGCCAAGTTTTCTAATAAGGAGAGAAAAAATGGAGAGAAATGCATTTATTGATAACGCAAAGGTACTTTTCATTTTTTTAGTAGTATTTGGACATATGATTCAACCGTTTACATCTGACTCTAGGGGAGTTGAAACACTTTATCTGTGGATTTATACGTTTCATATGCCTGCATTTATTATGGTCTCTGGCTTTTTTGCGAAAGGGTCGAGTGATAAAGGCTATTTATGGAAACTGATTAAAAAGTTATTAGTCCCTTATTTTATTTTCCAAGGGATATACACTTTATTTTATTTTAGCGTAGGAAGTGGAAGTTGGAAAACTGGGGTTTTTCAGCCACAATGGTCATTATGGTTTTTGCTTAGTCTTCTTTGTTGGCATCTTCTACTCATCGTTTATAAAAGATGGCCAGCCAAAATTGGCATTCCATTATCAGTAATAATTGGCTTAATAGCAGGTTATTTTAGTGAAATTGGCCACACCTTTAGCTTGTCACGGACGTTGGTCTTTTTCCCGTTTTTCTTGTTAGGTTTTCATTTGACACAAAAACAGTTGCTTTTCGTAAAACGACCGGTTGCAAAAATTGCCTCTGTCTTCGTAATGATAGCTGTAGCTGTGTTCTTATATTATATTCCGAATATTGACTCAGGTTGGTTTCTTCAGTCTAAGCCTTATGATGATTTGGATGCTGGACAATATAGTGCAGCCATTAGGTTATCGGTTTACATTACAGCAGCTTTCATGACGGCAAGTATTTTAGCATGGGTTCCCGAGCGGAATTTAAACTGGGTTACAGAACTCGGTAAAAGGACATTATACGTGTATCTTTTACACGGATTTTTTATACAAACATTCCGTCATTATGATTTATTCCAAATGAATTCTTTCATTAGTTTTATCGAAATGTTGGTACTCTCTATCCTTATCGTTATCCTTTTATCTAGCAAACCGATTATAGCCATAACCCAACCAATCGTAGAAGGAAAGGTAAATTTATTAAAACAGTGGGGAAGAAGAGATAAACAAAGTCAATCCTATCATGTTTAAATTGTAATTTATTGGATAGACTACTCATATAGACAACAAATTGTCTATATATATCTCCCCCTTTTATTATATAAATGAACGAAATGGTGTAGCAGTTCAAATTTGGACTGCTTATTTTTTTGCCACCTTTACGGGCAGTAAGACTATATTTAAAAACCTTACCCAAATTGGGCAAGGTTTTTTAAATTTCTTGTTCAAAAAGCTACGTCCTGGTTCCTCGATTACTTGTCTCACCGTCTAGGTTTGTTGCAACGCCGACGCTTTTGTAGATGAAAAAATACGAAGCGTCATTTTCACCGGAGTTTTTGAACGTTCTCTTAAAAAAGAATATACGCAGCTATAGTGATAATTGGAAGAGTAATGATAGTACGTAAAAGGAATATAATGATTAAATCTAAGAAAGAAACAGGTATCTTAGTTCCTAATAGTAATCCGCCGACCTCTGACATGTAAATGAGCTGACTAACGGATAAAGCTGCAATAATAAATCTTGTTATCTCTGCTTCAATACCAGCTCCAATAACGGATGGAAGAAACATATCAGCAAAACCAATTATAATGGTTTGGGAAGCTTCCTGAGCATAAGGAATTTGCAATAATTCTAATAGTGGTACAAATGGAGTACCGAGCCATTGGAAAAATGGTGTATATTCAGCAATCATTAGTGCAACTAAACCGAAAGCCATGACGACAGGTGCTACACCCATCCACATATCTAGTATATTTTGTCCGCCTTCTTTAAAAAATCGATAGACACTATTTTGGGTTTTAGCTTGTTTTAGTGCATTATTATAACCGAAAGATAGCGCTGTTTCACCTTCAGGAATAAGCTCTTGTGAATGGTTCTCCTCATCGTTAATAAAGGTGTCTGCTTTTCTTGATAAAGGTGGGATTCTTGGCATAATAATTGCCGCGACAATACCTGCAACCACTACGGTTAAATAGAATGGTCCAAACATATGGGCGAGGCCAACTTCCGCTAAAACCACTAAAGAAAAAGTAATCGATACAACGGAGAAAGTAGTACCAATGACTGCCGCTTCTCGTTTTGTATAGAAACCTTCTTCATATTGCTTACTTGTTAAAAGAACTCCAATTGTCCCATCACCAATCCATGATGCCAACGCATCTACAGAGGATCTACCTGGCAAAGTAAACAAAGGGCGCATTACTTTTGTCATCATCGTCCCAAAGAATTCCAATAAACCAAAATTCGTTAGTAAAGGTAAAAATAACCCAGCAAACAAGAACACAGAAAACAAAACATGTAATAAATCATCTAATAATTTTTGTCCTGTATCAGGTCCATAAACTGCCTCTGGTCCAATTTGAAAAAATACCATGACGGCAAAAATGGCTGCTAGGATTCTTGTAATCGTCCAAAAAAGGTTTACATGGAATAACCCTTGAAAGAAAGGGGTCTTCTGAAATAGCTTTGGAGAAATATATCCAATAATCGTACATATTGCCGTTATGACAATAATGGCCATCATAATGAAAGACAATTGGCTCGAAAGCAAGTCTTGAACTTTATTAGCCAGTAATGCAATTGGTATCGAGAACCCGTCTTTCGTTTTAACCGGAATCATAAATAAGAAAACTCCAATAATGGAGGTGAGAATAAATTTTAAATGAATGCTTAACTGATGTTGTCTCAAGAAGTAAGATCCTTTCTAATTTATGTAATATCAAATATAATATTTTTAGAAATAGTAATAAAAACTAGTTAGTTGCTGCTACATAATAGCCAGCATACATTGAATAAATATACAGGATTTCGGGGAAATATTCAATAGTAATTTTTGCATAAAAACAGGAAGAATACGAGATGGTATAAGTATTAGTACTTTAGGGATTATACACGAATCAAACAGACAACGATGGGGTGTCTCAGATGAAAGGATTAAAATATAACGCAGTCTATCGTTTTACGGTGATTGTTTCGATGGTTATCAAATTCATCTTTCAAATCTATCTTTTCCATTTGAAGACAGCCATTTGGGATAGACAGGCTAAAAAAAGATGGAATAAACTTTTAGAAGAAATGGCTAAAGAATATCGGGTTACGGCAGAAAAGTTGGGAGGAGTATTAATCAAAGTTGGTCAGTTTCTAAGTTCAAGAACCGACTTCATGCCTGATGTATTTATTAACGAAATGTCTGGATTAGTTGACCATGTACCACCAATGCCTTATGAGTATGCAAAAGGCCTATTGCAAAAAGAATGGGGGACTGACCTAGGTACGCATTTAAAGGCTATAAAAAGAGAATCAGTCGCCTCTGCATCGATTGGGGAAGTATACGTTGGTGTGTTGAAGGATGGGACAGATGTTGCAATTAAAGTACGCCGTTACCGGATTGAAGAAATTTTTCATAAAGATTTTATAGCATTAAGAATGGTGTTTTGGATTATAAAAGTTTTAACGGCCTTTGGGAAGAAGTTAGACCTAAAAGCACTTTTCCGAGAGTTTATCACAGTGATGGATCGGGAATTGGATTTCGAACAAGAACTTGAATTCGGCAAATTCTTTAAAGAACGATTCAAAGAAAACAAAAATATCCACATACCGACCTATTATGAAGATTTATGTACCGATAAAGTACTTGTTATGGAATGGATAGAAGGAGCAAAGATAACAGATACTGCATTTATGAAACAACATCATATTGATGTGGAACAAACGACCAAAACTGTTTTTGATTTTTTTATGGATCAATATTTACACGCAGGGAAATTCCATGCTGATCCACATGCGGGAAATATTATTATTCAAGCGGATGGCCGTGTTGGAATTATTGATTTCGGAATGGTGGGAGAAATCAAACAGAAGGACGTCGATCATTTTAAACTCTTTATACAAGGTTTTATTTTGGAAAACTATGATATGGTCGTTGAGGCACTATCTAAAATGAATTTTGTATTACCAAAAGCGGATAAACGAAAGTTAAAGAAGGTTATTGAAGAAGCAACTGAAAAATATTCAAACGGTATGTTAAAAGAGTTTGATGGTAATGCAATGGAGCTCATTGACGAAGAATTGGACGTTGTGATGAAAGACGATGCCATTCAACTTCCAGCAGACTATGCTTACTTATTAAGAGCAATATCTATTGTAGCGGGAATTATTTTTGCCATTAACCCGAATATAAATATAATTAAATGGGCAAAACCTAAAATCAAAGATTGGTTTGGAACGAAAAGTATCGCAGAGTCAGTTGCAAAGCAATATGTAAAAAATGCAACAGAACCAATTTTAGCTTATCCAAGGGCTCTTTTAACATGGCTGGAGAGCGGAGAAAAAGATAGACAGTGGGATAAAGAAAAACATTTTATAAATCTGAAACATCAATATTATTTACTTTTAGAGATTACTTCTTTTATCATGGTGATAGTAGGATTTAGTATTTCTGCATATAGTATAAATAATAGCTTAGAAATAATGAAATGGGTCGGATTCATTGTCACGGGAATATTTACAGTAATATTTAGTATTATGTTATTGATTCATCATCGATTTATAAGAAAAAGACGTAACGGAGGTTAGGAAAATGAGCAATTACTTAAAAAAAGGTTTTTTATTAGGTCTTGGTGCTGCAGTTAGTGGAAAAGAAAAACTGGAACAGAAGTTAAAGGAACTTGTTGATAAAAATGAGTTAACACAAGATGAAGCAAAATCAATGATGGATAATTTTATTGAAAAAGGTGATACAAAAAAACAAGAATGGTCATCCAAGCAAAAGAAACAAACACAAAAGATTGCAAAAGAAATGGGCATAGCAACGACAGAAGAATTAGAAGATCTTAGAAGAAGAATTCATACATTAGAATTAAAATTAGCGGATAAGGATGTTATTGAAGAGTGAGCGCATGCTCACTTTTTCTATTTTTACATTACTAGGTGTCGATATTATCAAACAATTTAAAAAATATAGTTGCATTCTGTAAAAATTGTAGTATAATTAATACAAATTAGATGAAGTTTTTCCATTCGGGGGTGAATAAAGCGGTATGGTAAATTTTTTGCAATTTTGTGAGAACGCCACAAAACAACTTGGTAGACAATTAAAAGAAGAAGAGGTTAATTTTCTACATTGGATGTATCATCGCTACTCAGAGGAAAAACAAGAATCTTGTGCACAGACATTTGTAAAAGCTTAACTATAAATTAATACAAAAATGAAAACGCTTTTATCAGTCCTTGGGAACAAAACTCAAGGATTTTTACTTGTTCAGTATCATAATTATTCATACAATAGGATTCATGATATAATGAGTCTGTGTAAAACACAAGGTTTAAGGAGCGTTCGTATGGCGATAGAAAATGAAACGATTTTAAATAAAATGTTGAAAGAAATAAATGATGCGAAAGAGAACCAAAATAATCAAGATAAATTATTGATACATATTAATAACGTGAAATTGCTATGTGATTTGTTTCTAGAAGAAGATTCAGAAAAAAATAGTGCAGTTCAAGAACAACGTGATGAATTTACAGAAGCGGAATTAAAGGCAATGATTGGGAAGCAAGATACCATTAAAAAAATCCAACAACAACAATTGAAACAAAGCGAGACAATCGATCATGAACAGGCAAATGGCGATTCTATCTTTGACTTTTAAAGCTAATCCTCTTTTTAGAAAGGAGACAATGGGATGAAACTATTTTTAATCTTAGGGGCAATCAATGGATTTTTAGCAGTGGCACTTGGGGCATTTGGTGCACATGGATTAGAGGGCAGATTGACTGAAAAACAAATAGAAACATGGAATAAAGCAGTACAATATCAAATGTTTCACACATTTGCGTTAGTAGCAGTTGGAATTCTAATGACAAAAGCGCAAAGCGGGTCATTAACATGGGCTGGCTGGATGTTTTTCCTAGGAATTATAATTTTCTCAGGTAGTCTTTATATTTACTCCACCACAGCCATTAAAACCTTTGCAATGATAACTCCAATTGGTGGACTTGCATTTTTAATTGGTTGGGTATTATTGGGGATTTTTGTGCTTCGCTATATTTGAAAAATCATATAAGTGATAAAGATAAAAATACAGACAGCTCGTACTAATTGTTTTCCAGCATGAGCAGTATCTTTTTTATGTAAAAAGATAAAAGCTTCGCAAACTAAACTAATCGCTATAAAATAGAAGGTTATAAATAGTAGGATGAAGTAACCTTGTATCATGGCAAACAGACCAACAACAGCTGCAATACCTATAGAGAGGATTTCAACTAGGGTAAACTTTTCTAACGGGCTCTTCATCATAATACCTCCATTTTAAATATATTTGAGAAAAGAAAGGATGACACAAGATTTTTGGAAGTGTCATCCTTTTGATTTGCACATAGGGGAGTTAAAACTTTCTTCCTGCATAAGAACAACGGAGGCATTTGCCCAATGCCAATTTCCTTCTAATTATCTCGGTGGGAAGGTACTTAATTGCCCACTACTACCTCCAAATGGAGATTGATAATTGATTTCCTCATCAAATTCCACATAATCAAGGTAAACCATTAATAATAAGTATCGTTTTCCGGTATTTGGTTCACTTAAAATAAGATGATCTCTTCCTGCAGCCTCAATGACTCCGGTGAACACCTTTGCGTTCCAGCTCGGATTGTTCTCAAACGTCATGTAAACTTTTACTAGTTTTCCTTTATTAAGACGAAGAATATTTTCAACATAGGATTGTTCAATAGGTAGCATTCCAGGTACATCTGTAGATTGGTGTTGTTGTTGTTGAGCAGGTTGCTGCTGTTGAATTGATGGTGGTTGCACTTGTTGCATTTGACCTTGTTGTTGTTGTTGTACAGGATGCATAGGTTGACCGGGCACTGCACTCATTAGGTATCCCGGGTAAGGATAAGCAGCAGCTACCGGATAAAAGTTCCCCTGTTGTCGGTTAACTTGATAATTAGACATTAAAATTCCTCCCTATTTTTAAGTGATTCCTTTTGATGCTTTGTTGGCTTCCCCTTATCTCTAGACTGCTGGGCAGTCGTATGGTTAGTGTGGTTATTACTTGAATCTTTTCTTTCTGCCCATAATCTGGGATGCTAGACTCAATAATTATATGTATGTAAATACCTAGAAAATGATGACAGATAAATGGGATTTATTTTGGGAGAGTTTTTTAATGGTGAATATAATTCCGGATAGAGGATGTCGATTGTATTCATTCAAAATAAATAAAAAAGCCATCACCACAAAGGGTGATAGCTTAAAGTTTTCTATATTAACTTTACAGTGTGAAATAAGTATCTAGATCTTCTTTTGGTAAGTAATTTCCGATGATAAAGTCGCCAAATTCAGCGTAGATTGCGGAAACTTCATCATAACGCATTTCGTAAACAATCTTTTTAAATTGAAGGGGATCGTGTGCAAATAGAGTTACGCCCCATTCCCATTCATCAAGTCCCATGGATCCAGTAATTATTTGTTTCACTAAACCAGCGTATTTACGACCAGTTGCAGCGTGGTCCGTTAGTAATCTCTGTCTTTCCTTACGATCAATCGTAAACCAGTTTGCTTCATTCCAACGACGGCGATTCATAGGGTAGAAACAAGCATGTTCCCATTTAGGAAGAATTGGTTTAAGGCGTGCTTCCACTGCCTCGTTGATTTTGCGGTTCTTCACTTCATCAACAGTATCATTTGTACCTAGCTCCACGATGGAAACATATGAATAACCTGGAATAAGGTAATCGCCAATTTTTGATTTATTCAGTTCTGTTTTGAATTCTTCCAATTCATCCATTGTCGGACGAACAACGATAAACATTAAATCGGCTTTATTACCTACTACTTTATAAATGGATTGGCTACCATTTTTCTCTTCTTCTATGGCTTCCCATTTGGTCATTAATTCTTTAAGCTCTTGTACCGCTTCTTTTCTATCATTTTCAGACGCCATCTTCCAAGAAGTCCAATCGAATGTACGTGTATCGTGCAAGGTGCACCAACCGTCTAAAGTTCCCACTGCTTCTACCATATGTATCTCTCCTTTAAAATGATTATTTTTTATATCATAGTCCTGTATACCCAAACTAACCATGATTTTAAGGATTTTAAGGACTTTTACTTTCCCTTTTACTATAGCATAATTGGGGAATACTAATCATGAGAAAGCATTTGGATTAAATCGATTATTGCAATTTGTCATTTGTTTGTCAAAAAATGTAGGAAAAACAATGTCAATTTCTTTAAATAAAGTATGGTTTGATTTATGATGGAAATGCATATAGAGGCTGTTCAAAAAGTCCGGTGAAAATGACACTTCGCATTTAGCCGAACTCGGTCTTTTCATCCTCCTTTTTGAACACGAATATATAGCATATTGGAGGATTGTAAAATGAGTAACTTATTCGATGATTTAACTAAAAAAATTTCAGGAAAAGATAAAAAGATAGTTTTTCCTGAAGGACTAGACGAAAGAATTTTAACTGCAGCAAGTAGATTAAGTGCAGATGGATTAGTAACTCCTATTTTAATTGGAAATAAAGAAGAAATTGAAGGCAAAGCAAAAGAAGTTGGAGCAAATATCTCTTCCTGTGAAATTTTAAATCCTAATGATTATTCAGAGTTTGATGAAATGGTTCAGGCATTTGTAGAACGCCGTAAAGGTAAAGCAACAGAAGAAGATGCACGTAAAATTTTACTTGATGAAAACTACTTTGGAACAATGCTAATATATATGGGAAAAGCGGACGGACTTGTTAGTGGTGCAGCACATTCCACAGCAGATACAGTACGTCCAGCATTACAAATTATTAAAACAAATGGTAGAGTGAAGAAAACGTCTGGAGTCTTCATCATGGTTCGCGACGAAGAAAAATATGTATTTGCGGATTGTGCGATTAACATATCACCAGATAGCCAAGATTTGGCGGAAATTGCTGCGGAAAGTGCGGTTACAGCTAAATTATTCGGTGTGGATCCACGCATTGCGATGCTAAGCTTTTCTACGAAAGGTTCTGCAAAATCACCAGAAACTGAAAAAGTAGAAAATGCACTTCAAATTGCAAAAGAAAATGATCCTTCTTTAGTTATCGATGGAGAATTTCAATTTGATGCAGCATTTGTACCAAGTGTAGCAGCGAAAAAGGCTCCTGATTCCGTTATTAAGGGGGACGCAAACGTATTTGTCTTCCCAAGTTTGGAAGCAGGAAACATTGGCTATAAAATTGCTCAACGTCTTGGTGGATTTGAAGCAGTAGGACCAATCCTTCAAGGGTTGAATAAACCTGTAAATGATCTATCACGTGGATGTAATGCAGAGGATGTTTATAACTTAGCCCTAATTACAGCAGCACAAGCAGTGGCAGAGTAAAATGAGAAGCTTGCAGCAAATCATACGTAGCTGCAAGCTTTTTCTATGACTTTTTTTAAAGAAGTGTGAATCTAAATTGATTTCATATCCGTAATGTATACAAAGTAAGGTAGGTTTTTTAGAAAACTTGACGTTCTCCAGGCTTTAGCGAATTTCTACCTTGTAAAAAATGAGACAGGAGATCAAAAGTGGAAAATCAAGAAAAAACAAAACTTAAACCATTTATTTCTTTAATTTTATCAACAAAAATACCAAAATGGTCCTTGTTCATCGGGTTAATCGGAAGTATTATTACGATGATCATTGGTCTTTCCATTCCCTTGCTTACAAAGGAATTAGTGGATGGGTTTTCGGTAGATGCCATAAGTACTGCACTTGTTGTTACGATTTTTGTCGTATTTGTTTTACAAGCGGTTGTAGATGGGGTATCAACTTATTTATTAGCAGCTGTTGGGCAAAAGATTGTTGCAAGATTACGAGAGACGATGTGGTTTAAACTACTTCGTTTACCAGTAAGTTATTTTGACAAACATGCAAGTGGGGAATCGGTAAGCCGTGTCGTAAATGATACTGGTATTGTCAAAGACCTTATTACACAGCATTTCCCGCAATTCATTACTGGTTTTATTACTATTATCGGGGCAATTGTCATTTTACTAATTATGGACTGGAAAATGACGTTGTTAATGCTCATTGCTGTACCGGTTACATTTGCAATTATGATGCCACTTGGTGCAAGAATGGCGAAAATATCAAAGAACTTGCAAGACGAAACAGCAAAATTTACTGGTGATATCCAACAAACCTTAAGTGAAATTCGCTTAACCAAAGCTTCGACCGCCGAAGAAGTGGAACAGAATAAAGGGATGTCTGGTATTACCAATTTGCTTAACTATGGATTAAAAGAAGCACGGATTTTTGCTTTAATCGGTCCGTTTATGTACACCATTATGATGATTGTCATTGTTGTTATTATTGGCTATGGTGGAATTCGTGTTGCAGAAGGTACGCTTTCGACGGGATCTCTCGTGGCATTCTTGTTGTACTTATTTCAAATTATTTATCCGATTACTTCCTTTGCGATGTTCTTTACAGAATTACAAAAGGCAAAGGGGGCGACAGAGAGGATTATAGGAATTCTCGATTTGCGTGAGGAAGAGAGTCAAGAAGGTTTGGAACAGGATATTGCTAATCAACCTGTTTCTTTTTCAGACGTTTCCTTTTCCTATGATGAAAATGAAACTGTTCTTCGGAATATTAATTTCACAGCGGAACCAGGAGAGATGGTTGCTTTGGCTGGTCCGAGTGGTGGGGGGAAAACGACCTTATTTGGGCTAATTGAAAGATATTATGAACCAACATCTGGTGTTATTCGGATAGGGAATACTCCCATTCACTCCTTATCAATGAAGTCATGGAGAAGTCAGATTGGCTATGTTTCACAGGAAAGTGCGATGATGGCAGGGACGATTAGAGATAACTTAACTTACGGATTAAGTAATGCGAGTAGTATTACCGATGATCAATTATGGAAGGTTGCTGAAATGGCCTATGCCGATACGTTTATTCAATCTTTTCCTAAAGGATTAGATACAGAGGTTGGAGAACGTGGTGTGAAACTCTCTGGTGGGCAAAGACAGCGAATTAATATCGCTCGGGCTTTCTTAAGAGATCCGAAAATATTAATGCTAGATGAAGCAACTGCAAGTTTAGATAGTCAATCCGAACAAGCTGTTCAGGAGGCATTATCCCGCTTAATGGTTGGACGTACAACGTTTGTTATTGCACACCGACTATCCACCATCGTTCACGCTGATAAAATTATGTTTATCGAAAAAGGACAAATAACAGGGGAAGGAACGCATCAGGAGTTGATGGCTTCCCATGAATTATACCGGACATTTGCTGAACAGCAGTTAGGGGATTGACTGTTGAGGAAAGAACGGAGGGATCGGGAGTTC
>NZ_JBBOVR010000004.1:0-27554 GCF_038006665.1 Oceanobacillus sp. FSL K6-0118 | reverse complement strand
TGTATTTGGCAAGTGTAAAATGTATGAAACGGCAGCCCTTTTTGTAAACCACTTGCCAACCTCTAATTTTTCATCATCATAGACTCTTTCATTCGTTTACTTTCACCCCCAAACAGAATGAGGTGGGAGTGGTGGATTAGGCGATCCACTACGGCTTCCGTTAGAATTGGATCGCCAAAGACATGGTTCCACTGTCCGAATTGAAGATTGGTAGTAATGATAATGCTCCGTTTTTCATAACACATAGATATCACTTGAAACAGTAGTTCTGCACCTTGCTTATGCAATGGAATATAGCCTAGCTCATCTAATATTAATAGATCAAGCTTATCTATTCTGTTAAACAGCCTGGTCAACGTACCTTTTTCATTCGCTTCCAACAGCTCATTTGCCAATGAAGCAACGGTATAGAACTTCACTCGCTTGCCATACTTCTGTATGGCATTGATTCCTATGAGCGTAGAGAGGTAGGTTTTACCTGCACCTACTCCACCATAAAAAATCATATTTTCCTTTGCCTCGATAAATTCTCCTTCTAATACCCATTCTTGACTTAACCCTTGACCCAATTGAATATCTGTCCAATCAAAAGGATTGCCAGACACGTTCGGCAGCGTTGCCGTTTTGAATAATAGGTTTATCTTACGCTCCTCACGCTGTTCCACTTCCTTTTCAAAAAGTGTTAATAAGTATTGTTGAGGATCTTCTATGTTCACCGTATGGAAATTCTCACGAATCCAGCTGAGTTTTAATCGCTTTGCGTACTCCTGAATCATTTCATGCATTATGCCTGCCTCCTTTCAGAGGAAAAGAAGACATCATATTTCTTAATCCCTCGCTCAGCGACTGGCATGACTGGGATGCTAGGCTTCATCTCCAACGTATCGCGATAACCTCGCCCGTGAATAAGTTGATGGAAAACCTGTTTGATTGATTCGGAAGATGGATGGCTCCTTTTAGAAGCTATCTCCAACGCTTCTGTTGCCTTTTCTAAACTATGTTCTTTCAGTAATGTTGATAATAGTTTGAGAGCTTC
Organism: Oceanobacillus sp. FSL K6-0118; assembly: GCF_038006665.1. Lineage (NCBI taxonomy): Bacteria > Bacillati > Bacillota > Bacilli > Caryophanales > Bacillaceae > Oceanobacillus > Oceanobacillus sp. FSL K6-0118. The sequence goes on along the minus strand of NZ_JBBOVR010000004.1, from coordinate 26,518 downwards.
TTTCTTCTCCTCAACGGTGCATTCATTCAAATAGCTTCGCCAGCGTTCCGGTAATTGGCCATAGAACGTCGTATATTTCAAAGCTGTTGGCCTTGTGGCCATAAGAGATAGGTAGGGTTGCCATACCATTGATTTTGATGCATTTCCGTAGATTCGGTTATGTCTTACAATTTTTTCGTATCTATCCGAAAGGATAGTAACTTGATCATATGTGATTGCCACCAAGACTTTTTGTTTTGCGTAACGTGGGGAAGTGGAGTATTTTTTTGTATCCACTTGGACAAACCCATATTTATCAGCTTTCAAAGTTTCATAGCGTACACAACTATACTCCTTGGCCGGTAAGTGTAAAAATGCATGCTTATCTTCTTCGAATAATTTACTGATTTCTTCCTTTTTCTCATAATGTTGGCGATGACGATCTTTTTCAGCTTCTCCCCACAACTTGGTATTGAATTCGTCTAATTGAAATACTCTTCGTTCTGGTAAAAAGAAATTATTACGAACATACTTAACCATTGCTTCCACATGACCTTTTTCATTCCCTGAACCTGGATTACAAAATTCATATTCGAAACCGTAGTGTAAGACAAACCTTTCAAATCCCTCCGTCAGTTCACGTCTTCCATGAGGAAGAATCTTTTTCACCGCAGGTGATAAGTTATCAAAACGAACTCTTCTAGGTACACCCCCAAGGTGATGAAAGAATCGTTTCATGCCTTCCAAGAAACAGTCTTGATTCTGGGACTCAAACACCTGAACCAGAAATGCATTACTGTACGGGAAAGACATAACCAGATACGGAAGTTCTATGACTTCTCCCTCTACCTTAAACGGTGCCTCCCCAAAGTCTACCTGGGCATCCCCTGGACTTGCTTCTAACGGAAGAGCTGCCTCATCGTTTGCTTCCATCTCTTCAAGTAATTCTATTTTCCGCTTAGAGACATATGCTCTCACCGTTCGGTCTGAACCTTTAAATCCACACTCTTCCTTTAATAACTCCCAAATACGCTTCGCAGTTCTCCGATATTTCTTTTTCTTCTTCAAATCTTCCCTCAACCACTGATCCACAATCTCTTTCACCGGATCCATAACCGGAGAGGGTTGATGTTTCCTTCCTTTCAATTCAGGTTGGAATTCATCTAGATCCGCATATTTCTGTACGGTTCTTGGGTCTCTATTTGTTCTTCTCGCAACCTCTGCATATGTATGCCCTTTTCCGTTCACTTGTTGTCTGATATAATTAATTTCAGTCACTTCTAACACTCCTAATCTACCTCCTGCCAGAATAATGGGTCCAACAGGAAGTGTAGTTAATTATTGAGTTGTTAGCAAGTGGCTTTTTCTTTTATGCATAGCCCTATAGGCCATGCATAAAAGAAGTGCCATAACCTACATTTTTAGTTTGCCATAAACATAATTTTGGAAAACCGTTTAAAAAACATTAAGAAAATCAAGGAAAATAATGTCGATAATTGTCAATAATTGGTGAAATTTTCCAATATATGCAATATATGTATTACCTTTTGTGTGATAGAATTATAAACGTAGTTTAATTAATATTAATAGATTTAAAGAAGGGGGATTATTTTATGGTAGAAAAAATGTCTGAGAGCAAATTTAAGATTTTGGTAGTTTCCTTAGTTTCTTTTCTGTTAATTTCAACTATACTACCTTCTTATGCATTTGCTCAAACATCCGATGATGTAGAGGGTGCTGAATTAGCTAAACTTGAACAGGATCTTGAATTTCTATTCGAGGAAGCAACAACAGAAGAGGGAGACAAATATGTACTAGATGAAGAGAAAGCCAAGGATTATTTTGGCGAGGAGAATCTTCCAGAGATTAAAATTCTTATTAAACTAATTAATGAAGAAGAAGTTACTGAAGAAGAGTTTTTGAATGCAGGTATTGTTCCTAAACATGAAAGTTATGAGGAAGCAAAGGCAGAGGTAAGGGATCAAAACGATAATCTAGTTAGTAATTATTCGTGGTTGGGATGTATGAAAACTAAAATTATTGCCGGAACTGGTCTTGGTTTTTTTGGTAAAGGTATAGATAAACTAATAGAGGATAAAAATTGGAAAAAACTATCTAAAGAAATAATTAAAATTGTAGGTAAAAATGCTGTAAGAGGTGGAGCTGTAGGTCTTGCAGCGAGTTTAGCTGTATGGAGTACAATGTGTATCGGTAAATAAAATAGCAAGTTATAGGGACAAATCAGTTTTTCTGATTTGTCCTTTTATAATAATGATTAATCTAAGAGATTTTTATTTTTTTGATATGATTTTTTCAAGGATATATAACTCATAAAAAACGAAAAAATTGCTATTAAACAAAGAAGTAATATATATGCAAACCAAGATGATTGTGATTTAGGAATTTCAACAAATATTAAATACAATAAACCGAAGATTATAGTGAATCTAATTGTTTGGAATATAATTTTCCTTTTTTCTGTTTTAAATTCCTTTTTCGTATATATATTTGTAAATTCTATTCCGGATAATACGTATCTTGAAAATACATAAATACCACAAATGGCGAATGAGAGTATTACTACCATTTCAAAATCTAAATTTATATTCAGCAAATTGTTAAACAATAGCGAAAAAAATAAAAATATTAACAAGACAAATAATGATTCAGAAAAAAAATGTAAGATATTTTGTTTTTTGTACTCATCATCAGGTAATAAAAAGGTTAACCACGATTTTATCATAAGTCATCTTCCTCCCAAAAAAGTTCATCTAATGTTTTTTCTAATGCTTTTGCTATTTTTATACATAACTGAAGCGTTGGATTAAAATCCCCCTTTTCTATTAATCCTATTGTTTGACGGGTAACTTTTACTTTGTCAGCTAATTGTTGTTGTGTCAGCGATTTTTCTACACGTGCCAACTTAACACGGTTTTTCATTTCCATCACCTTTTCATTTAATTATATATAATTGTAACATATACATTACTAAATGCAAACTATATTTGCCATAAAGTGTTATAAAAGCCTTTTGAATATTGGCTTTTTAGTTTCTTTAACAGACTAACTCTTCAATAAAGGACCTTCCAGAATAATAGGGAGGGTCTTTTGTAAGCACACTGTCTTTCAAACAAGACTTCTCCAATTCGGCGGTATAATTTGATTAGAAATTGCATTTGCCCTCATTCCATCATATCTTAAATCATCACGTAAAACATGACAGGTAATGCAGAGAGTACATTGGTTTGTTCCTCGTTTTCCACTGAAATATGGTCTATATGACATTTAACGCTAATGAGGTACTGCAACGCACATATTTTTTCCTATCCTTAACTATATCCCTTTTCTAGTGATGTCCCAGATCTATTTAAGTTGCTTTTTAGGCATTCTATCTAAACTCTTTATATGGAATTATTAACAGCATTTCAAATCGATCAAATTCAACGTCAGGTCCATCAGCCAAGCCAACTAATGCTCCCACATCTTATAGTACTGTTTTAATTTGATGACTTGAAACCATGGTATTATCCCAAATGATTTCAAATTCTGTTTCCCACCCTTACTGTCCGTAAGGGGACAGTAATTTTAAAATAAGATAATGTATTAAAAGAAGGATGGGAAACAAAGCGATTATAGAAGGAGCACTAAATCAAGTTGCTATGGAAGTCGTATAAATAAACCGGAAAATCAATCTTTATCAGATGTTTTCAATGAGAAAGACATTAATGTTGCTGAATAATAGCATTGTTGGAGGAAAATTAATTTGTGATAAAAGATTAACGAGAGATAGTCAAAAGGAAAAGTTAAACTCGGTATTAATTTTTACTAAGATTCTAACTATGGTTTGAATCGCCATTTATAACGGCTCATTTCAAAAAGGATTCACAATCTTATTAAAGAACTTATTGAAAATAATTTTTATATTTTAATCAGATTATTCTCTTTACCTAGTATAGTAACTATATTTTGTGGTGGTATAGCCAAGACGGAAAGGCGAAGGTCTGCAAAACCTTGATGCATCGGTTCGAACCCGATTACCACCTTAGGGGAAAAAACTCTTATTCGAAACAAAGAATAAGAGTTTTTTCTATGGGATAAAAAGTTAAAAAATGATAGAATGGGAACAAACGTTCTTTTTATAAAAATAACATTTGCTTCTCTTTATTTTATAGGGGGTATTTTCATGGAAAAATTGAACATTGTAAAAAAGTGTAAATCTCAAATGAATCAACCTATTATTAAAAATTTTTTAAAAGATGAAAACAACTATGCACTCTTTAACAAAGCTCTCCAAGAGCCGTCAGATACCGAAAATATTGAAAAACTAGATGTTGCATTCCAGAAATACTATAAATCCATAAAAATCTTAGGTTATATCTCCAAATTAATTTATTTTTACTCTATTGACTTTGACAAAAGAAAGAATAATTACAAAAACAAGGAGGTTTTCATCAAGGACAAAGATTCTAGTTTTGATAAAAACTTTGATGATCAATCGTTGCAGGACGTGTATTTTTCTTCAAAGAAGGACCTAACATTTGAGGGTTTTCAAAATTATCAAAGCTTCTTGGACCAAATAGAGGATGAAAAATTGTATCAAAATATTAAATCATTAAAGCCAATGCAGCTGAGGATTATAGAACTAATTTATGTACAAGGACTAAGTAATAAAGAAGTCGCTGCTGTATTAAGCGAATCTGAACAGACCGTTTCTTATAACCATAGAGCTGCATTGAAAAAATTAAAAAATAACTTAAAGGAGATGGTTAACTATGGATAATTTGAGCTTATTGTCAGCTGTTGAGGAAGGTAATTTATTACAAGTTATTTCATTTTTTGAACCCTCTATCAAAAAAACCTACGAAATACACCTTATCAGGAAAGAAATGATTTAGAGCAAGAAATAGCAATGAAAATTTGGGAAAAAATTAAAAAGCTTCAATCACTGGAAGTTCCTACTTTTTTTGAATTTATTGATTGTGAAACTGGATAATTCTTTGTGTGAGGGGAAGGTTTACTGATGGAAAATGAATATGCTGCATTAATTAATATTTTAGGTAATTTTGGTTTTCCAGTTATGATCACAATTTATTTATTTGTAAGATTTGAGAAAAAGATAGAAAACTTGGCAAATGTTATATCAGAATTGAGAAATGCGTTAAAAGAACTGAAAAGGTGAGGGATGAGTAATGGATAACTCTAAACTATTGGAATGTTATTGCAAATCGAGAGAGATACAAGCTTCTTTTTCAAAGTGTTTAGCTGAAAATGAACTAACACCAGAAGATGAGAGGATACTGATGGATGCAATTACTGATCAATTAACAATCTCTAACAAATTAAAGAACCATATTTGTAATCTTAAGTGACGAACATATCATAGTCGTTAATGAAAAACAGGCATTTCAGCATTTAATGAGATGCCTGTTTTTCATTGAGAAACTATTAATTTTATCCGTTAATCAGGTTATAGGCATTTTATTTATTTAAATTTGATTTTCAGCTAATTGATTCCTCTTTATATAGTATATACACGGCAGCATAGCCAGTTGGTAAGGCAAAGGTTACAAAACCTCGATTCTCGGTTCAATTCCGGGTGCTGCCTCCCAAAAAATATAAAGGAGGATTAAAGAAATGGAGATTATTGAAAGAAGACTTGACGATGACGAAGCACAATTATACAAGAAATATCTTGTGCAAGAAAAGGTGAAAAATACTATTCGAGATTCAGGGATTTTCGCCGAAGGGGAGTATCCAGAACCAGATAAAGTTGTTGTTTATCGCTTCTTAAATCAAATAGGACCACAAGATTTTGATGCGGAACTGGAGCAAAACGAAACGGAAGATGTAGACAGTCAAGACGAAACAATTGTTGAACAGACAAGCATGTTTTTCCTTTTTGGTAATTACGGATATATTAATATCCTTAAGAATAATAACATTGATGCAGATCGATTGAATACAATCATTCAAGTTAGATATTTATCTGAATCAAATGGGGAAAAAACGGAAAACAGTGTTCTTTACGAGAATTATGAATTACTTGACAGGTATAGTGCACCAACCACATTAACAGCTGTGGAACTACCGATTGAAGAAATGGAAGATCAACCTGAAGATGTTGAAGAATAATTAAAAACAAAGGGGATGAAAAATATGGCAAAACGAAAAGGTAAAAAGTACAGCGCTCTCTGTTTTACAAAAAATACGTGCTGTAAATTTACGTATAAAGGAAAGACAGTGTATTACGACTGGTGTGGACCTGGTTGCGGGCTTTCCGGGAGTTCATGTACAAATAGCAATACTGAAAACGCCTTAGACAAATGTTGCTGCAAGCATGACCAGTGCTATAAAAAATATAAAGATTATAAAGGATCAGATAGCTCAAACCGTTGTAAGTGTGATAAAGACTTGCTTTCATGTTCGAATGGACTTAGTAATCCGGGAACATCTAGGTTAAGAACAGCATTTATTGCAAAAAGGGCTGCCATGTTATGCTCCTGAAATGCTAAATCTATAACTTTATGTATTAATAAAGGCTGTCGAGAAATACTCGGCAGCCTTTATTAATGTGTTTGGTTCTCTCTTAATTCAATGGGATTAAGGAGCAAAATCATTCATAAGGAAAATGACGAACATAGTGATAATCGCGAGAATAACAATACCTAAACCAATCCACGGTGCTATTTTCCACTTTTCTGCTTCACTTTTTACTTTTGAAATAATGCTAAAAATTAATGCGATTAATAAAAGAATACCTGCAATATAACCTATTGTTCTATTCAAAACATCAAAGTTTTCAGCTCCCGTAAGGAGATATGTTAAAAATATGCCCCCCAAAACCAGTGATATAATAGTTAAAATAAAAGACCATTTTCCATAAAAAGTTTTTTTCATTTGTTTTTCACCTCATTATCTTTATTAGGGGAAGTTGATTCCTCCGTTTTTTTATTTTTGCCATTATAACATACCAAAGGGAATATTTTTTTATCGTTTCTCCTAACTATCCAAATTGGTAATGCTATTATGGCTTTTCGTTGCCGGCAACAACCTTAACCCTTTGACCGACATAAATTTTGTTTGGATTACTGATTTTATTTAGACTTTGCAACTGTTGGGTAGTAGTTCCGTATTTTATAGCAATACCACTTAAAGTGTCGCCCCTTTTTACAGTATAAGTTTTAATGCTTCCGAAGTTTTTTTTGGGAGACCCTTTTAATTTTAGCGTCTGTCCTACCTTGATAAAATCAGGATTACTAATACCGTTAAGGTTTTGCAATGTTTTTACCGTAGTACCTGTTTTACTAGCAATATCGGAGAGTGTATCCCCGGACTTAATTTTATAAAAACTGCCTGCAATCTCCTTATTTGAAATTTTATTGCTAGTATATGGCTTTTCGCTGACGTTCAGACCTTTACCTCCCCATTGGCCAATATCGTTCTTATACGCCTCGTTTTTATCAATATTAATGCCTTGCACGGTCACGTTATTATGATACTGCCTTAAATGAGCGTGATTAGATATTTTTCCATTTGACCAGGCGTAAGTTTGCCAATAATAATCGACTAATCCATTCATTGCTTCAATAACTGTATATGATCCGTATACGCCTACTTTAAAATTTTTACTGAGAGTAGATTTAACGCCAGAAAAATAATTTTTAATATTCCTTAATTCTAATGCCCCAACAGGTGGATAATCGACCGTAAAATAGATAGCACTGCCTTTTGGTTGTCCTACGTTACTTGCCCTGGTAGTGGCTTGTCTACCATCTTTTAGACCTTGTGCTTTATTAAAATAGGAAGCCTCGTTAGCTGTTACTTGGTAAATGGAGCATAAATATAACCCTGCTTTTTGAATTACAGCCGATTCTGCTTTGCTAAATGATTTCCAACTGTTCCCTAGATACCTCAAAGCAAAATGATATCCTGCCTTTTTTAAACTTTTAGCGCCTGCTTCATTTAATTTTGTTGTACAATCAAATCCTAGTGTCATAATATAAAACCTCCTTATAATTTAAAAAGAGTAGCTGCGGCTACTCTTTTTCTTTTAATTGATTAGATATTTATCAACTATTAATAACGTTTTTGATTTGTTCAGGGTTAAAACCTTCAATGGTATGTTTTGTGTCGTTATCTTTGATGATAATGAACGGAATCCCATGTGCATCATAGGTGTTTAATTCCTGATTGTTTACCTCGTTGTCTATATCTTTAAATTCGTAATTATGTTCATTATCAACCAACCAATTTTCTAGTTTTTTACAATAAGAACACCATTTTGCTCCGTATACAACTATGCTTTTCAATGAAATTACCCCCTTTTAAAAACTACTCATTATTAGTAAGAGATTCGACTAAAGAAAAAATCAAAAAAGTATATAACTTCTTGTTAAAATTATAGTAATTTAATTGCTTTTCTTGAAAAACCCGGATAAAAACCCTCTTTTATCATCTAATATTTAAGTTAAAACCAAAATATAAAAATTACCGAGGATTTAAAGCTAGGTATTGATTTTTACTAAGGTTTTAACTAAGGAGAAGAAGTAAATAGTTGAGTAGATAAGAAATGATATAGATATATTGTGATTAACCCATGGAAAATACATAATTATAAAAGAGCATAATCCTAATGGATCATACTCTTTTATAGTTTTGAGAAACTATCTGCCATCTAAAGCAACGGAGAGAGAATTTGAGAACATTAGAAGAATACCGTGATAATAAAGAGGAATCAAAAAAGACAACTCTAGAAGAATTATTAGCTAAATACACAGACTAGAATCGACATGAAGAGTATTTTAGCATTCCAATGGGAAGAGAAATATTGTAGTTATATAGGTAAAGAAAAAGAAGACCACCCGAAATCGCTCGACCAAAAGCAGTGGTGGTTCTTCTAATAGCAAATAAACAGTAAGAGCAACCTCTCGCTTCGAGCGATGAAGTTACCAAAAGGACGTATACTGTGATTACATATCGTCCTTTTTATCCTATACTATTTATGTATGATTTAAAACATATTTGAACATAAAAATAGGGGTGAAAAGAGTATGAGAAAAGGGTGGACAACAATAAATAAAATTCAGGATAACGAGGGGGAAGAAATTGGGCCTACAGAAGAACCGGCTAGAAATTACACCCTAAATGAAGAAGAATGTCTTAAAATAATTAATGCCCCTACAACGGAAATAAAAAAAGTACCAGATGTCTTCCGTTCCTATATGCTTTCTGAAAAAAAACAAAGGGAATTGGCTAGAAGGATCCTGGACAAATGGAAGGAATGATGTAAATATCCTTCCTTTTTTATTTGTTCTATTTTTTGTAAACAGAATAACTAAAATCTATATATTCTTCTGCAGATGATCCTAAATTAGACGGCGAACCCCATCCATATTTCTGATAATCCGTACCACCATCAATATAAATTGCACCACATTTACATACTTTAAAATCATGTGAATGCCTAGATTCGATGATATCATCGCATTTTTTACAACGGACTTTATTTACAAGTATCTTTATCAAAAGCATAAATCTTCCTTCCTGGTTGGAATAAATTTACAAACCTTTCAATTATGGCCTGCGTCATTTAACCCTTAAAAGTGAAGCAAATATAGCTCACTTTTTTTCATTTATCATCTGGATAATAAAACGATTTACGTATCGTTACATCTCGATGCTTTAATGTTTCTTCTCCTTTGAAACGTAACCAGATTTCGTCATCTGCCATAACTCCATGTGTTTTCCTTACAATCGCCCAACGATTATAACTATTTATGCCGAGTGCAGATAATATTTCATTGGCATTCGCTCGTGTTTTGGGAAACGTTCGCCATTTCAACCATCTTTCTATTTCTTCTCTTGTGATATACCCTTCAGGATTAGGTGAGAATTGCTTATTGAATCCTTCTATATAGTTAACAACATAGGGTTTATCGCTCCCTTTAGGTTTCAGATTGACGGTAGCAATTAACTCATCGAAAAGCATTACATCGAAATTCATATAATCAACCACTTTAGCACCTCTCTTTTAATCAATAGTGTATACTACAGCTTTTAGAATAAGGATAAAGTAATTCTGCAATTTAACTCCAATTAATGATTAAAATTATAACATAGACAACTATCCGGACTTACTCTAAAATATTTCACATATATAACTGGTTATTCTAGTGAACTTATCATTAAAAGAATTCTAAAGAGGAGAACAAAATGTATATATATTTAGATGATTCAGGAGTTATTAATTCTTCGGGGGGTAAATTTTATGTATGGGCTGGCTTTTCCATAAAATCTGGTTATAAAAGATTAGCAACAAAATTGATTCAATTATTAATTAATTTCAAAGAAACAGGGGATAGAGGTCCGATCTCTTCCCCTGTTTCACTATTAAACAGAGTACTTGTTTAATAGTGTCATACATACTCTTATTAGGCTCTTAAAAGGCCTTTATAATATTGGAACTAAGAATATGCAGTCAGCATGGTTTTATTATTATAATACATATAATAACCTGATGTATACTTATTAAACTTTAATGCTTACATTATAAATCCTTTGTTTTCATAATATTCATTTCCTTTTGACGTCGTTTATTGAAGGCTTTTCTACCTCTTATCCATTCTTCTATTAAGATAATCAGCCCAACTATGAGCAATACAATGTACATAGTGATACTTTCAATTCTATCACTAGCAAACAACCATGTCATCGTGGCGAAAAATATTATAGGAACGATTACACCAAGTCAAGAATTAGGTATGGGAGATAGCCCTTATGCAACTGGGTTATTAATAATTATATTATTAGCTAGTCCTTTATTTGTTTTCACTTTATCTCATAACACGATAAATGAAGAATTAAGATCCAGAACAATTAGATTTGTTGCAACCAAGACCTCAAGAGAAAATATTATTTTAGGTAAATTCTTAGGAACTTTACTTTTTTGGATTGTATGTTTAACAGCTGCCGTATTGTTAATAACATTGTTTTCTAAATCATTTTATGTCTCTGAATTAACACAATCTATAATTTTTGTAGCCTATTTTATAGGACTAACTATAATGCTTTCCACTGTTATTTCCAAAACAGGCATAACAAGCTTTTTGGGAATGGCGTTATCAATAGTAATAACAGCCCTTGGATTATGGAGTATTGGCTCTGATAACATACTACTTAAATTGTATAGCTATATCACTCCGTACTTTTTCTATAGTCAAGACAATGAAATTTATACTTACCTAGTATTAATTTTTCCAATTATTTTTTTAGGAATAAGTTTAATTACAATAAGAAAGAAGGACTTATGATGTATGCTATAGAGACAAATAATTTAACAAAAAAATATGGAGAAAAAACAGTTGTAAATAATGTTAATTTAAAAGTACGAAAAGGATCTGTTTTTGGTTTCCTGGGTAAAAATGGTGCAGGTAAGTCTACATTCATAAATATGATTACTGGTTTATGTATACCCAGTTCAGGATCATTTACTATAAACGTTTCCAATAGTAACTCCCAAAAAGTTCCCAAAACTAAAATTGGCGTACTACCGGATTATTCATCGTTCTATGATGACTTAACAGCATTAGATCACCTGAAGTATTTTAGTAGGGTATTAAAGCTAAAATTAAGCAAAAATGAAATGGTTAAATTGCTAGAACATGTAGGACTAAAAGATGTAGAAAATTTAAAGGTTAAGAAATATTCTTTTGGGATGAAAAAGAAGCTTGGAATTGCGCAAGCTTTACTAAATAATCCTGATGTATTATTTCTAGATGAGCCAACCTCCGGCGTAGATGCAAACTCTATTTTAACAATACATAACCTTATAAAAGATATTTCTAGAGATGGTACTACAATTTTCTTAACCTCTCACAATTTAGATGAGGTAGAGAAGATTTGTGATGAAATTGCCATAATGGATAGAGGTGTTATTAATCTTCAAGGAAGTATTAAGGCACTAAAAAAGGAATTCCAAAAAAACATAACTGTTACTATTAAACACGGAAAGCTTTCCCATGATAAAGAATTGAATAATAAACTTAATTCACTGGGAACAAATATCCAATGGGGAGAGAATCAAGTTAGTTTAGTTGTTACAGAAGAAAGCGTAATTCCTAAAATTAATAAAACCTTTGTGAAAATGAATATTGATGTATTTAGAATTCAAGTATACGAACCAACTTTGGAAGAGATATTTTTAAGTACAGGGAAAAATAATAATAGCTTGTCGAAGGAAGTAGTGTAATATTTTTGCATGATTTAAAAGGATTTGTACCTATAAAGTATAAGTTGAATGCTTCCTTTCCTTGATTTTAAAGAACTTGACCATCCACAGATGGTCAAGTTCTTCGTTCTATATTAATATATATAGTTAAAAATTTAGATAAAGAAGATAATTGTACATATTTGGAATGGAGTATTACAATTCAACTGCCTCCCTCGTAAAATCACCTTCAGGTTTAACAAGTGGGATAAGACAAAAATTCACAAACCAATCCCACTTGCAGCATTGTCATCAAATAAATGCACTTTTTTAATGTATCGTTGCAAGGAATCAGATCGCTTATGTCTGGTCTGTTGCATAATCTGATGTTCTGTTTTCCCAGCCTTTGCTGCAGTTGAACAAAACCCACTACGGAGACTATGTGCACCGTATCGCTTGGAATCTAACCCGACACGCTCACAATGTTTCCGAACAATTAATCGTACAGATTGTGCCGTTAATCGATCCAATATGTTACCATGTCGGTCAATTCTTCGAAAAATGGGACCTTCTGTTATGCCAGATATAGATAACCAATGTTCTAATAGACGCACGGGACATGTTTTGGGATTGCTCCCATATGGTAAAGCTACTTGCTGTCCCTCCCCTTTTTGGTCTGTTTTACTTTTTATTAGATTTAAAATTAATCCATATTGCGTAAATTCGATATGTTCAGCGTCCAATCGAGTTAACTCACTTCTGCGGAGAGCCCCTGCCCAGCCAATCACAAGGATGGCCCGATCACGAATATCAATGAGTCTATCACTGGAGATACCATCTAATAATCGGCGCAAGTCATCTAGCCATAAAGCGTCGTTCCCTTCCTCTTTAATCCCGATCGATCGTTGCAATCCATCCCATACGCCTTTAACTAGGGAAGTTTTAGTTGGACTTGGATAACCGGCAGTCTCATGACGCTGGGAAATAGCTGTCATTTTTCGTTTAATAGTAGAAGCCTTTTTTGATTTTCCAAGATATGTTATAAAATAAACCACAGTTTCCGCATTAGCAGGAAGCGAATGGAGTTCATTTCTTCTACACCAATCTACGAATTGTTTCCAATCACTACTGTATGCCCGTTTCGTATTTTCTGCTTTGGAGTTTTCTAAATGATGTTGTGCCTCTTTTTGGAGTTCAAAAACTTCTAACGATAGTTGGTTGCTTTTTGAATTTAAAATAAGATTATCCATAGTAAATCTCCTTTTCTAATTATTGATAACTCGTATTATCGATAGTTAGAATTGCAAGTTTTATTATATCACACAAAGTTGAATGAAAAGATGATAATTCAGTATAAAAGTAACTAACTTAGTGGGATTAAGAAATATAAGCTGAAAGCAAAATAGGACTGAAAGAGGATATTATGAGGGGGAGAGAGAACATAAATCAATTAATACCAACTATAAATTAAATAATTCAGTTATAAAATATAATCAAAAGTTAAGATAGATAAGATATCTTGCTTTCTAATCAGCAAAAACAGGTCAAGACCTAAGATAACGAAAATAAGATTAAGCCGCCTAAAGGAATACAGTATGATAAAATAAGAGAACATATATATGATTTAGTGGGGTGAAAAGATGATGCTATTAAATCATATTTATAATAGGACATTAAATTATATAGAACAAATTAAAAAAGTTACAAGTAGGACAATTTTTCACACCACCAGCCATAGCAAATTATATGGCAGAGCTGATGACATATAATGAACCTAACAAAGGAATTTTAGTTGTAGGTATAGATATAGGAATACTATTTCAAGGAAAACCCTTTTATAAGGATTTTCCTTTTTTAACAGGATTTAAATGTTTAAAGGCAGGGAAGTTTATGGAATATGAAGTCAAGATGAACTTTTATCGAGACTGGATTTTCTATTTAAAGGGAGAGGGAGAGTTAGAGCGGGCGGGATATAGTCCTGCTGAAAATCCAGATGATATTAGTATACAATACTTTAATTTGGTTAGAAGACTAATTCCAGCAGTTCCACGTAATGTTCTTATTGCAAAAAAATTTAAATGTCCTTCTGAAGTGCGCTTAGGTTTTAATTTAGTAAAAGATAAAGTGAAAAAAGGTGTAGATTTACGTCCTCATTTAAGTACAAGGATTCTAGATTTAGATTATGATGATGATCTTCTTAATGATTGGGGAATCCATCATTTACATCTAGGTACTTCTAAAATGAAACACAATCCCTCCTTTTTCAATAGAACAGGTCCAGTTCTTTTAGTTCGATTTGATGAACAAAATGCTTACTTTATAAGTATTATGGAACACGGAAATTGGACTAATCAAGATATGATTCGGATTATTCATCATAATTGGGCTGAATCAATTAAACAATTCAAGGTTAATGATGCCATAGGACTTAATAAACCAGTAACAGATAGAGATATAAAATCCTTTCGAAAATCCCATGTCTTTTCATTCATTGAGCCGGAACCCGGAGTTATTTATGCACCACCTGGTATGGGGCTTACATCATCTGGAGTTGGACTGGAAGTAGTTAGATCTAGTGACCATTATGCTAATCTTATGAAAACGTATGAAGATGTTATAAGAGAAAATATTGATGAAATTACCGAAAATATTAAGGATGATACTGGAAAACTTTTCTTTACTATGAGAATTAATAAAAAAACGTATATGCTTTTGAAAAAAACATAATATTATCATCGATTTAGGTGAGTTGATGTAATAGAGAGTAGGTGGAAACATGACCGTAAATGAAGATGCCTTTGGTTTTAGTGCTAATATTTTAAAGGTTTTAAAAAACCAAGGATACACTGAAGAAGAATTAATTCAAAGATTAATAGAGGTAAAATCTCGAATACCTCATGCTTTGGAAGAAATAAGACAGGAAGCCTTAAATGGCCCTAGTTTAACAAATCAAAGCCTAGATGAATATTTGGATGAAGATGAAGACGAAAACACATAATTCACCTTCAGGAAAGATAATCGATGGCTAATTCAGTTAAATTGCCGAACCCGTTTATATAACAGTTATAATAAAAATACAAAGTGAAATTTCTAAATGACGCAAAATGTGAAGCAAAAGAAAGGATGTTAATACTATGAATAAGGATAAGGTAGTTGGAGAAATTTTAGAGCATAGTTATAAAGATAAGAGAATGAAAAAACAAGTTTTTATAGCTTGTAGGACTAAGAATAAGCGTATAAAAAACAAAGCTTTTACCAAGTTGTTTTATGCTTTTATGAAAGAAAATCCTGTGAAGGTAGTAGCTAAAATTGAATCTGTAGATGATAAGTACTATTATGCCATATTTGACCGTTTCGAATATGACCTATTAAGAATTGAAGAAATGAGGGAGTAAAGAATGTGTTACCCCAAATTGGATGAGATAATCCAAATGTCATATTTGTAGTATGCGATTTCGTCTACTAAAACCGAGGTTATTTACATTTTTTTACTTCATAACGTATCCATTTATCACAATGAAGCGTATGAGGTTTTTTTGTGGTTTCAAAAATGATATGGTATAGTTAACCTGGGTTAACCGGGTTAACCAACCTGTTTATATATATCTCTTAGGTTAACCAAATTGATAGGGGGATTGTTTATGGCGGATAAAACATTCGGAGTAAAAGTTAGTGAGGATTTGCACGAAAAAACCCAATTAATGATAGAATCATCTGGATTAAGTAATAAGGAGTGGTTCGCCAAGGCTGTCGCTTTGGTTGAACAAAATGAATTAAAAGAAGGCTCGCCAGAACATAAAATGGATTTAGTGGAGTTGGAAACTCATACAACCAGAATTTATGAATTAGTTGCCAACATGGTTCAACGTTCTAATTACTTAAAAAATCAAACTGTACGTGAATTACAAGAAAAGATAGAGGAAAAGGAAACAACAATTAAAGAATTTCAAGAAAAGGCAAAAACAGCTATAGAATCAGCAGAAGAACTAAAGGAAAATTTAAGTCAAATCCAACAAGAAAATGATGAGTTAAAAAACAACTTAAGCGAAATGCGTCTAACTAATGAAAATAACTTAGATTTAATTAATGAGTATAAAGAAAAAATCGATACCTTAAGTAGCCTAGTAAATAAATATAAGTTTTATGCGGATGAAAATGAAACACTGAAACAATCATTCTCAAAAGAAAAATCACAGTTACAATCTCAAATCGATGAACTTTCAGAAGGGAATATCGAAAATATATCCATCATCGAAGACCTTCGAAAGAAATTAGAGGAACAAGAACGTCAAAACAATTTTAATGCTGATCAACTTAAACAAAAAATGGAGATAGAAAAAGATAAAGCTTTACTAGAAAATGATCGTAAATACTCTGAAAAAATCACCCAGATACAAAATGAACATACCCAGAAGATTAAAGATATGTACGATGAAATGAACAATCTGAGGAAAGAGTACGGGGAAAAGATAGATAAACTTCAGGAAAAGATAGAGGAAAAAGAAAACCAATAAATTTTAACCAACTTCATTAGAAATAGAAAGATACTATGTTGTTATTCTAAAGTCGATTTACTAATACTCGACAAGTGGCTACTAACAGATTTAACATCAGATGAGGCAGCTATCTTATTAGAAATCCTAAAGCAAGTCATAGGGTAGTAGTTTCAACCATTTTCTGTTCACAAATTGATTCCAATGGATGGCATGTGAAATTAAGAAATGAGGCACCGGGAATGGGGAAACAAGTTTTAAATTAATATGGCAAGGTGGGAAATTCTAGTGGCAGTATTCAATTTTCATTTATCTATCAAAGATGAGAATACGAAGTTAAAATTACTATTAGTCAATTATTCTAAAAACATACTAAGCGCTATTAAAGAAGTAGAACAAATTAAGTCTAAAAAACTACCTCGTCAATCTGCAAGAGATTTTCTAAAAGAATCACGAAATGATTTATCTAGAGGCTGATAGATTAGGTGATTTGGCACGATTTTTTACGATTAGATGGCAGCACGTACAATAAGCCTAAAAAGTCCATTAAAGCCGTTTATACGGTTTTTGAGAGTGATAAGGTTTATACAGTTCCGGATATAGGTCCGAAGCTCGTAGAAATCCGAAAAAAGCAAAACCAAAGGTTAGTAGCTTTAATCGCAAGGACAAGCCTATTGGAATTGGTTTAGTACCATTGGGTAATTGGAGAAGGGTAGAGCTTAAAAGAGTAAGAGATATTGAATATCTCTTTGATATTGGATATTTTGACAAAGACAGAAGGAAACGATGTATATATTTTTACGCTCTATTTGTTTTAAGAACGTCTGGCAGTCTTTCTGATGCTAGTGCAGCTGCATGGTCGATGAACTTAGAATTAAAGAGTCCATTGTCAAAAGACGAGTTCGAGAATCAATTGTACAGTGTTAAAAAATACGGATTTGATTACCGGTACAGCTACAAGAAACAGAAGAAATCAAGAAGAAATGAAAAAGGCCTTACAACTCGTAAGGCGACCAAAGAAACAAATATTCAAGCTATTAAAACCTTGTTGGAGCAAGGTTATAACCTTCACGGAAGTAACAAAGAATTGATCGTTTTGATACTATAATGGAGGAGCGTAAGGTTACTAGACAATTAGAGGATGAAGCACTCACCGTGTGGACCACAAAGCCAGATGAGGAGCGTTTAATTAAGGTTGGATGGTTTCGGAAGGCAAAAGATTGTAATCTGTATGTGATCTACATAGGAACAGAAGAAAAACATTGATAGATCAATGTTTTTCTGTTTTACAACTTCCTAAAATAGACATTATGTTAACTGAAAATGTATGTTTATTGAAAAGAAAAATCCTCTCATTCAAGAATAAAAATGAGAGGTAAAATTATTCATAACTATTTTTCACTTAACACTTAACTAAGTGCCACACGAAGCAGTAAAAATTGTTTAAATTTCGTTTCTTGCTAAATGTAGCTATGTCGCTATCGTCTTGCAAATTTTAGTGGACAAAACCACTTTTAATAGCATGAATACACGCATAAAATCTATTATTTTTTATCTAATATTTCTTTTCCAATAGAAAAATCACCTAACTGCATTTGATTTTGGAGCAATTGAGTTGAAATTTGAATTGGATATTTCTTTTTATCACTTTGATCAACACCTAGAACTTTGAGCAATTTGTTATGGAATTCTTCCAAACTTGGGACTTTACCTTCTAACATATATTCTTTTTGGGTTCTTAGAAGTAAAAATGAAATTTCAGCTCTTTCTTCCCCACTTAAATCTTCCTTCAACACAATGTAATTAATATCACATAATAAATCTAAAGATCCGATGTTGTTTTCAATAACTTTAATTAAAAGATTTTCTAAAAGTTCATTTTTAGAATTCAAATTATAGACTTCATTATTTAAACGTTCTACTTGATTCTCTAAATCCTCTATTACATCTGATATGTTTTTAATATCCAATCTTAACGCCCCCAATACACTTCTTAAATAGGTGCAAAAATTTCAATTATTTCCACTATCGCTTTAGCTCCAATTTTCGCTGGCCCTGCTCCAAGTGGCTTTTTAATAGCATCATATATAGTTTCTTCTAATTTACCATATGTTACCTTATCAGGAGCCTCTAGTTTGCGAAGAGCTGGCTTTACATAAGTATGCATAACATTATGCTAAGAATCCAATCCATTTCAGTTCTTTAAAATGAAACAAACAACTAAATTTCAAGCTCCCTAATCCATGTCAATTATATTTGACATTTTTTATCGGGATTTAAGGATTGTAATTTCAATGATACTTATTCAATATAATAGTAATAATACATTGTACTTTTTTTATCCCTATTTTTTTTTAAATGTAAACATGATCTATTTTATTTATATATTTATTTATATATTTATTAATTAATATATTTAACAAGTTCTAAATCCCTTGTGGCTCAAATGGTTTAGCTTTTTTATGTACTTTTTTTATCCTTTTATGTACTTTTTTTATCCCTTTTATGTACTTTTTTTATCCCTTTAATAAACCTTTTTTATCCCTTTATGTACTTTTTTTATCCCTTTAAAGAGCTTCGTAACATTATACTTTTATTCTTTTGGTAATAAAGTATAATGTGAATAAAGGGGGGATAAGGTGATTAAAAATAAAAAAAAAGTAATAATTGACTACGATAACAGTATTAAAAAAAGTAATGAATTTTCCATGGCTCGGATGAACTATGGTTTGACGTTGAATCAAATGCAGTTATTAGCCTATGCTATTTATTGCACACAGCAAAATGGCAAAACAGAATTTAATAAATCCGATTTTGAAAAGAAGTTTGACATTGAAAAATACCAAACTAAACACGCTAAAGAGGATAGTAAAAAATTATATGATCTTAGTTTTGCTATTGAGGATATAGAAAACGATTATTTTGACTACTTACGGGTATTTCAGCGGATTACATATGATAGAGGATTATTTACTTTTAAGTGGTCAGAAGATATGATCCCGCATATTTTGGAGCTAAAACATAGTTACATAACGAATGGACTTCCGGTTCTAATTAATTTTAAAAGTGGCTTTTCGTGGAAGTTGTATGACTATTTGAAAGCAAGTTATGGGAATTGGTATAAAACATTCACAAAAGCAGCATTAATGAAATTGTTTGGTGTAGAGGATAAAGTAACATATAAAAAAAACACTGCAAAATTTAAACAAACTGTATTAGACGTAGCTATTGCAGAAATCAATAAATATACAGAATTAGAAGTTACATATCAGGAACAAAAAAAAGGAAGAGCTATAATAGGGTTCCAGCTAAGATGGTCTACTGGTCAAAAGCTAGAAAGTGCTACAAATGAACAAATAAACACCTTAAAAGCGATTATAAATAGTATTTTAAGCAATGAAGTTAACTTTAAAAATATGAAAGCTGCTGATTATAGAAAAAGAGCAATATATTTTATTGAAGAAACATATAAAATGGAAAATAAAATTAATGTTTGGATAAAAGAATCTAGATCTATAAAACGAGAGATTTTAACAGAACAAAATCAATATAAGGTATTGGAAAGAAAAGAAGCTAAGAAAATGATTGAAAAAGCTCGTTTTAACTTGGAACAATTAAATAAAATGCTGGATGATGATGGTAGGAAGGCAGAAGAGGAAGTTTTGAAATATGACTGGGTAAATAGTTAGGTACAAATATGTATCTAGCTTTTTTATTTAGGTATTAGTCTAACATTAGTATTTATTAGGTTTATATCAAGTTATTCACGAGGACGTAAATTGTCCTCTTTTTTGTGCCTTTTAAGAATTTAGATAGGGACAGTATGTTGGATATTAATTAGGGATGGATAGTGGTTAATAAGTGTGAGGACAGAGTATTTTAATAAATACATCGATACACGGTGTGCTAGCAATGTGGGGTGAGTGTGATGACAAATAAGTTAGATAGAATTGTAGAGTGCGATGTAAAGAACTTTACGAAAAGGTTAAGTAATTATGTTGATGAGATTGAATCTGGAAAAATAAATTCCAAGAGCGAGAGTTATCTTTCAAAAAGATATCATTTACGGAAAAAACAAAATAAGACGAGCGGAGTTAGTTATGAGGAATATCATAAGGCGATGTATGATGCTCTATTACAAATACAGGCCGAACATAATAAGGAGAGTAGAATACGTTTATACGTCTATCCTGAACGAATCAGAATAAAAAAGGTTAAGACAGACGCTCGTCATGCGGAGGAGTTCTTTCAAATGAGGCGAGAAGATGTTGAAAATAGCGATTTAGAATTAGATTTCAAGAGTTCTAGTAGTATTAAGTCTAAGAAGAGGAAAAAGCTCTCAGAAAGCGTTAAAAGGGCAAATAATGCGGAGAACAAAAAATTGAATAATGAAATAGACCAATATGTGTTATACGTTGATTTGAGAGAGCTTCAGGCGATGCGAAAAAATAGTTATTTACACATCAGGATCAATGATGATTTAAAAAAACAAATATCAAAGATAGCAGATGAGAGAAAATTGACGTTCAGCAATATCATGCATCAAGTAATGGTCGATATAATAAAGGGAAAAATCAAGGTAGATTGAGGTTAAAATAGAGGCGAGGTTTGGTAGGAAGTAGATGGGGAAGATTTCAGGTAAGTCTAGGGGAATAATAAAAAGAGCGGTAATTTATTCCAGCATATATTATACAACAGATATACGATTAGTATTTAAAAGGTAAGGACTTGTATATACAAAACGGGGTGAAAATCTTGAACAACAGAAAAAAGTATACTAAGACTAATGTTCCTACATTAATAGTTAGAGAGGTAGTTCATAATGATATTGTGAGAATGAAACAAGAAGCAGAGAGGTATTTTTATATCCATAATCATAAGGAGGTACTGATTGATACGCAAACCCTATATCAGTATATGATTACAATAATACAAGAGTATAAGATAAGTGATTATATGCAACGGATGATATGGGAAGGGTTGAAACAGGTTGTAATAAGAGAGCTAGTAGGACATTTTAATAGACGGGATATAAAAGAGGAAGAGTACAAGGATAAAACTGGTAAAACAAGTCCATATTTTAAAGTTAAATTTCGAAACGCAAATTATTTAGATATATCAGGGAACAAGAAGAAGAATAACACAATCGGAGATTACCGCAAGGTGATGACAAGTATGCGGTTAGACCCACTATTAAAGCAAGATATACAAGCGTATTGTAGACAAAGAGGAACAACAATGAGTAATTTAACGGATCGACTATATCGCCAATTATTAGAAAAACAAGAGGGTGATGACAAGGAGTTGACGTTGTGATGAAGATGAAGGGGAAGGATTTCCTTCCATCATGCTAAAATTTAGTGGCAGCAGGATAAGCTTTGGGAGACTACATTGGGAGTTTATCTTAAATGGTGTTCTATTAAAATAAAGATGGTTCAATCTCCCCCACTTTAGTCTCCACTATGTTAATCCTTCTCTGAAGAAGTTATTTTACTAAGTTTATTCTCACTATGCGTATTTCAAGACCCTCAAACAGAAAAATTCAGTAATTAAAATGGATGAATAGGATAATTTGATTCTTACGTAGATAATAGATAATAGTATCATTGATGATATAAAAGAAAAACATATTATATCATCCTTATATTAGATTGATTTATGCCTTATGTTAACTGTAAAATAAGGTATACATAAGTATTGTATCACGCTAATGTTAGGGGGTGTATTAAATGGTGAAATATATTAATGAAATAACAAGAGAATTTGGGATTGAACATCATACTTTACGAAATTGGGAAGAAAAAGGATATCTAGGAGTAGTGGAAAGGGATTTCACGCATGGCCGTATGTATGATGAAGAACAAGTTGAAAAAATAAAAACAATACAAGACGTTGTTTTAAAACAGAGAGATAAAGGTATGAAACGGACGGATTTCAAAGAGGTAGAACGCGTACTTTTGGATAAGTTCGGCGGTATGGTAGAAGCGAGACCAAAAAATATTCCAGCAACCCCAGCTGTATTTGAAAATATGGTTTTAAAGATGGAAAAACAAGAAAAGCAAATTCAAGATTTGCAACAGCTAATATTAGATCTAACAAAAGCAACTAAAGGATTACCGCAACAAGAAAATATTATGACGAAAGAACAAGCAGAACAACTCCACTCACGTTTAACAGGAGAAAACAAAGAAATGAAAGAAGAAATGAAATTGCTAAAAGAAAAATTGGATATTGCTGTTGACTATATCCAGAAGCAAGAAAACGAAGAAAAAAAGGGATTTTGGAAACGGCTATTTGGTTAGAACAAGAAAAGTCTACACTAACATTTAGAGTTTATACTAACTATTTGATAAGATTTTAGGAAAATAACATAAATATCAATGTTATTATGGTTTATAGAAATGAAAAAGGAAGTCATAGCTTTTAATTGTTTGGCGACAAGAGAGCTAATAACTTCCCATTGGTAGAATAATAAACTGCTTTAGGCTACAGATTTATTATTAGTGTATTATCTTATGATATAAACTATATATGATAGTTATTTTACATTAGTATAATAGTTTATTCTTTTTTCTGCAATAAGAAAACGCACTAATTTTATTTATTTGTAAACGCTAACGCGGTCAAAAGTATTAATTTGAAATAAATTCGGCTTTCTTTTTCATTTCAAAAAACTATGGAAAGGAAAGGCGCTTTTTGTTATGCATAATTTTAGTTGTATTCCCGTGCAATTAATACAAGGGATAGATGGAACAGTGAAAAAAGAACCAAACTATGAGCTATTAGAAAAAGCGATTGGATCAAAAAAGTGGAAATTATTACAATCAAGGAAACCGTCAATAAAGGAACAAAAAATATTTAGGCAATCTTCACATCTTGCAATTTTAACTGGAAAGATAAATGGAATAACTGTTATTGATCTCGATGGGGAAGCCGAACAAGATTTATTAAAACAAGGCTATGAATTACCATTAACACCAACGGTTAAAACGCAGTCAGGAGGTAAACATTTATATTTTAAGTATGATGGGCGTTTGAAAACGGCTACTAAAATAAATAAAAATAAAAACATTGATATAAGAAATAATGGAGGCTATGTAGTTGCCTATGGCGAGGGTTACGAGTGGCTACATCATATTAACGATACAGAGTTACAAGAAGTACCTGATATATTTATAAATATGATGAACACAGGCAACTCAAAAGCTATTGTTAGTCATTCCAAGGGTAATTTATCGGAATCCTTAACAGACGCTTATAGTAAGGCTAGAAACGTGAATATGATTACTTTTTTAAAACATCATGGGTATGATGTGCAACAAGGGAAAAACTTTTCTTGCATCTTCCACGATCATGAAGATGAAAATCCTAGTGCCCAAATTGTATTAAATAGTAAAGGAGAGTTTAGATATATTTGTTATTCACACATTGGCGGTAAAGGAAGATTAAATTTAAGTTTAATAGATTTATGGTCAGCATTAAAACAAATTGACATTAAGCAAGCGATTGAGGAGATTCTAGCCTTTGAAGGTATTGAATACAAAGAAAGCAAGTTTATAATACAGCAAAAAGAAAAGTATCATTTTAATACAATGCGTATAGGTGACTTATCTTATATAAAAAATAATTTTCCTTATGTTTATAAATATTTGCACCTATATGAATTAGAGTTAAGGGCATTAATGGACTATGCAGAAAGTAATTTACATGGTACGAAATACAGCTATAAAGGACAAGCGGTATTCTTCCTTTCAACAAGATATGCTTCAAATATGTTTGCTAAGTATAAACGTGCATCAAGTATTAACAATAATCGAGCAAAAACACTTTTAAATATACTTTGCACATTAGGAGTTATGAAGCGTATTCCATACGAAAAACTATCAACATATGTACAAGTTAAAGCTAAAAATCAGAACCAAGAAAGAGTAACTAATTTTTATTCTTTTAATCAATTAACTGATTATGTTTTATCTGTTGCAGATCAGCGAGCAAAAACTATGCAAGAAAATAAATTTAAAGTATCAACTATGACAAAGGATATTTTAATTTCTATGTTTGGTGAGGAAATAGCCGAAAAGGTTTTTCCAGATGGTAGAGTGCAATCCGATAACTATAAAAGATTTTTAGAAACGTACTCAAATATCATACTAAAAAATATTGGAAACAAAGGGTATACAACTAAACAGGAAGTAATAAAACAACTTCATTTACCGATTGGAGAACGAAAAAAGGAATATCATTTTGACAAAGTTATAAATGAAATATGTAATCTGTATTGTTTAGAATTTAGCTTTGCTAACAAGGAAATAAAAAAACGTTTCAACATTGAAGATAGGGGACGGAAAAGGTTGATATATAGGGCTTAATTTCACTGACAAGTACAATAGACCTTAAATATTAGGGTCTATTGTACTTGTCAGTAAACAAATCAATAAAGAGGGAGGAAACTAAAGGTGAATTACAGTAGAAGAAGACCACCGAGAATTACAATTCAATACTCCACGGAGATATACAATTTAGCAGTAAAAATGTTTAAAAAACAAGATAAAAAGGGATTTAATATATCAATTATCAAAAAGGATGGAAACTATAAAATTGTACATATGAGAGAAAAATCTACGCGCTGGATTGTTTTAATGGATTATACTGAGATTTTTCAATTGGTTTACAGTAACTTTAATAGAGAAATATTAAAAAGAGAAGCTATAAATTATCTACACAAGGAAGTAAACCGAAGATCAGAACTAATATTTGTAAAGGGGAGGATATAAACATCTTGGATAATAAGATAAATAAGTTTAGCGGAGAACAATTAGAGAGGAGTAAGGAGGAAATACTGCAGCAGGCGAGGAGAGATTAGGAGGAAGAGGTATGGTTGGAGTAACGTCAAGGAAAAAACGGAGAGGAGGATCAAGGCATGGATAATAATGTAAAGGTTCCGCATTCCCTAATATCTTTTTTATTAGATATCAGGGAAGAAAGGAAATATAATATGATGTTACATTCACGCGATATTATCAATGATTACCTAAAATCAGATAATTGTGATGAAGAAGGAAGAAACTTTCTATTCGAAAATAATCAATTTAATTTGAAGAATTATATTTCGGCACAAAGGGAGTTAATGACATACAGCATTATCAAATAAATACACCTTTTTTATGTAACATTGAAGCAATTCGGCTCTTTTATACATAAAAGAAAGGAAGGGTTCTCAGTGAGTTCAATGAGGGTTCCGAAAATTTTGAAGCTATTTTTCAATTTATTATTTATATTACTTTTTACTTTTGTGGCATACAATTCTTTTGTTAGTGGAGAAACTTTTAATGGGATTATCTTTTCAGTTGGGGCTATAGTATGCTCCTATTTGTTAATCAAAGAAACATTAGTTGCTACTAAAAAGAAAAACATGTTTAATAAAGAAGTTATTTTAGATAAGTTTATTATTGAAAGATTAAAAACATCGTTAAGTTTATCTTACCTTTACCTAATTGTTCATTTAAGTATCTCTATTTTTGCGGATAGTAATCTTCAAGCGTTTCAGGAATCGGCAACATTTGCCTTGTTTATGAGTTTTGTAATGTTTATGGTTGCTCAAATAGTGCAAGCTTTTATTTAGGATAACCCTTTCCATCAAGGAAAGGGCTTTTATTTATGTGAAAAAAATTTTACTTTAAATATTGCTTAGGGTATGTTTCCGCAAAGGGACTATCAAATCATTTGAAATCCCTGTACCATGTCATACCGTTGTCGTTTAAAATGTTTTGCCCCTTTTTAGCGATGTTTAATTATTCTCGAAATGTTTTTCTTCAAACATGTAGGTTATTTCCTAATTTTG
>NZ_JBBOVR010000003.1:0-58330 GCF_038006665.1 Oceanobacillus sp. FSL K6-0118 | reverse complement strand
GGTCACTCATTCGCATGATGAGTGACCAAAGGGGTACCTTTTTCCTGGGTTCGGTCACTCATTTGCATGATGAGTGACCAAGAGGGTACTTTTTATCTGAGTTCGGTCACTCATTTGCATGATGAGTGACCAAGAGGGTACTTTTTATCTGAGTTCGGTCACTCATTCGCATGATGAGTGACCAAAAGTGAGATCTTTTTCCGGATTGGGTCACTCATTTCCCAAATAGATAGGTGACTAAATGCTAGATGCAGGACTTCTCCCATGAATACGTTGCTTCCATAATTTGGCCGCTAGATAAAATTGAAAAACATGGTATAATAACGTTTTATTCATAAAAAGAAGGAGGATGCCGCATGGCGAAAAAGTCTTTAGTTGTAAAACAGGAAAAGCCACAAAAATTTGCAGTTCGTGAATATAGTCGTTGTAAGCATTGCGGCAGACCACATAGTGTGTTGAAAAAATTCGAATTGTGTCGGATCTGCCTTCGTGAATATGCAAATAAGGGTCAAATTCCTGGCCTAAAAAAAGCAAGCTGGTAATTTAATGAATTAATTTTTCCCTATAAGGGATGTTTATATAAATCATTTCGTTAAGCCTTGATATGTCTTCAAGGCTTTTTTTAGATGCTTGACAGAACACCCCTTTTTAATTAGGTGATGAAGGCAAGCCTTGAGTATTTTTTAAGAGATAAGAATGTATAAAAATTTAGCTTATTAAATCTTATCATAAGGAAGGCCACGTCCAGCTCCAGCGCTAAAGCCGTAGCGAGACTTCCTTCACCTCCGTACGATAAGTCAACATCGACTCACTCCCGTTCGTCGTGTTTCCTTTATCTCCTACGGCTCAGTCCAGTCCGTACGTCGTTAAACGGGCGCTTGCGCTTTTGTTAAATGTATAAATGATTGTGTTCGAACTCCTTCAACATGGAGAAAAACTTCTTCCAAAAACGTCCCATTCAACTTGAAGTCTGGTATAAAAAACGAGGCTAGCCTGTAAAAGAAAAGGACATTACATGTTATTTTGATCAACTATGTAATGTCTTTTTGTATATGAAGTATTTCTATTTTGCCATGTTTAACAATTGTAATAAATTGTCAGAGGCAGATTTGTAATCTTCTCCTTGAATATCATCTTTTATGTTCTCGATGATCGTTGTTGCATCCGGGTTAGTGACTGTCAGAACTTTTACATTGCCGTTGAATAGCTCATTTACCATAGCTTTTGCCTGGGATAAATTATCATGATCATCATTTTTAGGATTGACTCCATCTGGTTCTCCTTTTCCAGACATACCTTCGTCTCCGCTAAGTAAATTTCGTTGCATATTATCGTATTGATGATTGGTAGTTTCGGCTTTATTTCTAGCTAAAACGATTGAATCGTCAATTACGAAAACTTTAATACCTGTAATGCCTTCTCCTTTTAAAATGGACTCAAAATAGGAAGAAACGCCACCCTCATGGATTCCAGAGCTACCAATGGAACTGTAAATGTTTTGTCCTATTCCATTGTATGTATTTCCGTGAAGGTTTGTTGTCCTGCTTTTAGCATCGGTTTCACTTGGAATGATATCAGGATTTGATATATCTCTGTTTCCATGATCAGGATTTGCTGTGTTACTAACATTTTCAGTATTGTTGTTACTGTTATCGTTATCACCATGTTCTTGGTTATCGTTGTTGCATGCGCTTAAAAGCATGCTAATAACGATTATCACCATTGCAATTGTTATTTTCATTTTCTTCATTGTTTGTTACCTCCAAATTGTAATGTAGTTAATCATTAGGTTACCCAAAAATTATTAATGTATGAATGGTTATTTTTGGTCCATACTACATTTAAAGTAAGTAGGTTAGGAGGAATATTCTGTGACAAAGGATAATGAAAATAAAACATCTGAGGAAGAAAGAATATCCAGACGAAGGTTTATCAAAAGTTCAGGTGTAGCAGTTGGTGGACTAGCAGTTGGTGGTGTAATTGGAGGCTTGATTCCTTGGCGTACTGAAGATAACAAGCAACAGCGCCAAGCTGCAAATGAAACCAAAAACTATAACCAAGCCTTAATGTTTTTTAGTCAGGCCGAATTTAAAACTGTGGAAGCAGCTACCGAACGTATCTTTCCAAAGGATCATAACGGTCCGGGGGCAAAGGACCTTGGTGTGCCGTTTTATATTGACCATCAATTAGCGGGATCTTATGGATTTAATTCAAGAGATTATATGGAACCTCCTTTTTTTCATGGCGAAAAAGAGCAAGGTTATCAAGGCCGGTTAAAACGTCGGGAAATTTTCCGCGTAGGATTGCGGGAACTGCAAAATTATTCCCACCAAAAATATAAGAAGGAATTTAGTGAACTGTCGACAGAGGAACAAGATGACATCTTAAAAGATTTTGAGTCCGATAAGGTAAAACTTTCAACTATTTCTGCTAGCGGATTTTTTAATATGCTTCGTGGTGTAACTTTGGAAGGGTTGTATAGTGATCCGCTTTACGGTGGAAATATTGATATGGACGGTTGGAGAATGCGTGACTATCCGGGGGATCAAATGAATTATCTCGATGTTATTGAAGAGGGCTTTAAAAAAATTGAGCCTCGAAGCTTACGTGATCATATGTAATGATCATTATTTGTTGTAAGAATATATGAAAAATAATTTTGTAAATAAGGTGGTTTAAAACGTATGGTTAAAAAAATGCCAAAAACGGATGTTGTAATTGTTGGTGTTGGGTGGGGAGGAGGTATTATTGCCTCCGAATTAACGAAGCAGGGACTTTCTGTAGTTGGTCTAGAGAAAGGATTAGAGCGAAGTACCGAGGATTATTATATGGTGCATGATGAATTAAGGTATGCACTGCGTTATGAATTGTTCCAGGATTTATCTAAGTCCACACTGACCTTTAGAAGTAATGAAAAAAAGCGCGCTTTGCCAATGAGACATTATGGTTCATTTTTAATGGGGGAAGGAGTCGGTGGAGCAGGGGTACACTGGAATGGACAGACATATCGCTTCCTTCCTTATGATTTCGAAATTCGTAGCCAAACGGTGGATCGTTATGGGGAAAAGAAAATTCCTAAAGGGATGACTATCCAAGATTGGGGCATAACGTATAATGAATTAGAGCCTTATTACGACAAGTTTGAAAAAATGGCAGGTATCTCAGGAGAAGAAAACCCACTAGGGGGAAAACGTTCCGATAAATATCCGACTGGGCCAATGAAGCATTCCCCACAAATGAAGATGTTTACAGAAGCAACAAAAAAGCTCGGCTATCACCCATATACCGTTCCATCAGCAAATTTATCTGAACCATATACAAACCCAGATGGGATATCTAGAGCAGCTTGTCAATATTGCTCCTTTTGCGAACGATTTGGCTGTGAGTATGGAGCAAAAGCAGATCCTGTTGTAACGGTTATCCCTGTTGCTAATAAAACAGGAAAATTTGACTTGCGTACACATTCATGGGTACGTCGAATCCTACATAAGGATGGAAAAGCAACAGGTGTACTGTATACCGACTTGACGACCGGAGAGGAAATTGAACAACCAGCGGATGTAGTTGTAATAACGAGCTATGTATTCAATAACACTAAGCTTTTATTAACATCCAAAATTGGACGCCCTTATGATCCAGCTACTGGTACTGGCGTAATCGGTAAAAATTATGCTTATCAAGTCGTTAAGGGTGCGGCAACTGGTTTTTACGATGACATGGAGTTTAATAATTTTGCTGGCGCGGGAGCGTTGGGAGTAGTAATTGACGATTTTAACGGTGATAATTTCGATCATTCCGACCTTAATTTTATTCATGGCGGCTATTTAGCATTAACTCAAACTGGTGCAAGGCCGATTCAAAACAATCCAGTTCCTAAAGGAACACCTTCTTGGGGAGCAGAGTTTAAGGATAAATCACTAAAGTATGCTAATCGCTCACTATCTGTCGGTGCAATGGGAGCAAGTATGCCATTTCGCCATCATTACTTGGATCTCGATCCAACATATAAGGATACGTTCGGAGACCCACTCCTTCGCATGACATTTGATTTTGAGGATCAAGATCGGGAACTGGCCAAGTTTACAGCTAAAAAGGCCAAAAGGATTCTTGAAGAGATGGGTGCTGATCATGTGGATGCTATGGAAGAACTTGGACCATATGATATTACTGTTTATCAATCAACTCATAATACAGGCGGAGTAATAATGGGAGACAATCCAGATACGTCGGCCGTCAATAACTATTCACAAATGTGGGATATGGATAATCTATTTGTTGTAGGTGCATCCTCTTTTCCACATAATAGTGGTTACAATCCAACGGGAACGGTTGGGGCATTAGCTTATCGAGCGGCGGAAGGAATTATGACGTATTCCAAAAAAGGCGGTCAACTAGTATAACAAACTATAATAAAATCATCCGCTGATGATAAGCAAGTCTGCCTGTTTCAAGCAAAAAGTCCACGGATATTTTTTCCCATTTTTAAAACATAATAGAACGGGTCCGAAAATTTCCACGGGTCCGTTCTTCATTTACTTTACTGGGGTTTGTTCGAGCCTCTACTTTACCGCGAATCTCACTAAAACAAACGAAGGAGTTACCGTTCATGGCAACTCCTTTCGACTTTTAACAATCATCAGCTTTATAATGATGTAATGGTGGAGGAATTAACCATCCTTTTTCTTTATTCAATCGAAGAGCCTTAACCCCGAGTGCTGCTTTTTGCATATGAAACTGTCCAAACATCGCGGCAATGTCTTCTCTAATGGATTGCCCTATAATCGTACTGCATGCGACCAATCCTGCTGCAATATTTTCTGATAACATCGCGGCAATTTCTGGGTCAGTAAAACGTGCGCCAGCTGGAATGTCTTCTAAGTGGGCTTTAGGTCGTTCGGGTGGACTTGGAGGTAATCCAACTCCATTTTCTTTTAATAACGTTTCAATTTGTTGGATTTCTTGCTGGCCATTGTTAATAGTTTCCTCAAGCAACTTTAACAAATCTTCATCACCAGCATGATTTAGGTGAGTTTGATAACCTGCAATTGCTCCTTTTGCCGTTAATAAAAAGGACCATGTACCAAATACTTCCCCATAGTGCATCGGTTCATCTTGGGGATTACCACTTAAAATTCCCATCTTCATCCTCCTAAATAAATTCATGATAGTGCCACCTTTCTCTTATGCACCAATTGTTATGTTTCTCAAAACGGCTTATTTCATTCACCAAAGGGGAAATTCCTCGTCCTAGTTTAACTTTTTTAAAATGACGTTCAAATGTCCACGGATAAGTGACCTAAGACCCCATGGATAATTAATGAATACTCGTGCAAACTACAAGTATGGAACAATTATACTTGAAAGTTATGCCTTTAGGTTAAAGGAGGATTCGTGAACATGCTATTTGAAGATCCAGTGTTGGCTAGTAGATTTTTAACATTAATGACTCTTACCTTCCATATTATTTACGCAACCATTGGGGTTGGCGTGCCATTGTTTATTATGATTGCACACTGGATTGGAATTCGAAAAAATGATGAACATTATATTATTATGGCGAGGCGCTGGTCGCGAGGATACATGGTGACTGTTGCAGTTGGGGTTGTGACAGGTACAATTATTGGACTTCAACTTTCTCTGCTTTGGCCGAATTTCATGGAAATTGCGGGGCAGATTATCGCTTTACCGCTATTTATGGAGACCTTTGCTTTTTTCTTTGAAGCCATTTTCTTAGGAATCTATGCCTATACGTGGGATCGTTTTGATAATCAGAGAAAACACTTTTTATTATTAATCCCAGTTGCCATCGGTGGGGGAATGTCTGCTTTTTTTATTACGATTGTCAATTCGTTTATGAATACACCGACAGGATTTGAGATGGTGGATGGTGCACTTGTTCATGCAAATCCGATTGCGGCCATGTTTAATCCAGCCATGCCGACGAAAGTATCTCATGTCGTGGCAACCGCGTATATGACTGCTGCATTTTTATTAGCATCGATTACCGCATTTAAGTTATTAAAAGGTTCTAGGCATG
Source organism: Oceanobacillus sp. FSL K6-0118 (assembly GCF_038006665.1). Classification (NCBI taxonomy): domain Bacteria; kingdom Bacillati; phylum Bacillota; class Bacilli; order Caryophanales; family Bacillaceae; genus Oceanobacillus; species Oceanobacillus sp. FSL K6-0118. The sequence continues at coordinate 52,293 of NZ_JBBOVR010000003.1, read as the reverse complement.
TCTATTATAAAAAAGCCCTATACTTAACGATGAAAATTGGACTGATTTTTTCTATTGCATCTGCTATTATTGGTGATTTTTCCGGAAAACTTCTTGCTGAATACCAACCAGAAAAATTAGCTGCGGCTGAATGGCATTTTGAAACTGAGGGAGAAGCACCTTTGGTCATGTATGGCTTTTTGGATAAAAACCAAGAGGTCCACTATGCTATAAAGGTTCCCTATATGCTAAGTATTCTTGCACATAGTAATCCTACAGCAGAAGTGATCGGATTGAATGAATTTAAGCCAGAAGAAACACCTCCCCTCATTGTCCATTATTTTTTTGATTCCATGGTAACAATTGGGATGTTCTTATTGGTTCTTTCCCTTATTTATTGGATGGGGATTAGACGTCACTGGGCCTTTGTAAGATCTACATTCTTTCGTTGGTTGATTGTATTAAGTGGGCCGTTAGCCTTTCTTGCAATGGAATTTGGTTGGTGGTTAGCTGAAGTAGGAAGGCAGCCATGGATACTCCGGGGAATCATGACGGTAGAAGAAGCGGCAACATCCAGTGATTATGTCAATGTCATGATTGTTTTATTTGCTCTATTGTATATCGTTTTAGGGGTCGGTACCGTTGTGGTGTTACGCCGAATCTTTAAAAATAATCCAATCGAAGTAGAACTAAAAGGGAATGATTCACCATGAGTTTAGAAATTTTAGGAATAACAGTGCTTTGGACATTTCTCTTCGGTTATGTCATTATCGGATCCATTGATTATGGTGCGGGATTTTTTAATGCGTATAGTATTATCACAGGGAAGCAACATATTTTATCAAGAATTATTCAACAGTATTTATCTCCAGTTTGGGAAATTACCAATGTGTTCTTTGTTTTCTTCTTCGTTGGAATCGTTGGCTTTTTTCCACAAACGGCTTATTACATTGGAACGATTTTTCTTGTTCCAGGGAGTATCGGATTAATCCTTTTGGCCATTAGGGGATCTTATTATGCGTTTGAGACATATAGCTCTAGGGGGCATAAAGGTTATGCATTTATGTATGGATTAACAGGGTTATTAATTCCGGCCTCCTTATCGACTGTTCTGGCGATATCAGAAGGAGGATTCGTTTATCTAACTAATGGGAGTCCAGTGTTAGATTACGCGGCGCTTTTTACTAGCCCGTTATCATGGTCCATTGTTGTGTTAAGTATTGTAGCAGTATTGTATATTTCGGCTGTTTTTCTTACGTGGTATGCCAATCAAACGGGGGATGTAGAAGCAACCAATCTAATGCGAAAGTATGCGTTAATTTGGGCATTGCCACTCATCATTACCGCTGGTGGAATTGTCTATGAGTTGAGTTTTCATAACCCAGAACATTATGAGCAAATCATCAACTTGTGGTGGATGTTTGCCGTATCCTTCATTTTATGGGTCTTAACGGTTTGGTTCATTTGGAATCGAAAAAACTATGGAACAGCAGTATGGCTTTTGATTGGACAATTTATGTTTGCCTTTTATGCATACGGTATATCCCATTATCCATATATACTCTATCCGATTTTGACCATCCATGAGGGATTTACCAACCGTGCCATGGCTATTTCTCTAGTTGTCGTTTTTATTCTGGGATTTGCATTGCTCCTCCCGTCGTTGTATCTCGTATTTAAATTGTTTTTATTTAATAAGGAATATGTACAGGGAAAGTATAAAAAATAGGAGTGACACCCCTTATGTTCGAGGATTTTTTAATTTTTATTGCACCATTTCTTGTGGTCATCGTTTCCATCATTCTATCCTTCTTGGTTGCTTCAGCTGATTCGCCTGAATTGGAGGAAAAAAATTAATCTATCATGATCAATAATTTTTACCCATTAGGATACATTACTGATAGGAGGTGCTCACAATGACAAATAACAACAAAGAGAAATTAAATGAAAAGATTAACGTAAAACTTGGCGGCATGGAGCTTTATGGAACAACATCCAATGCTGAAGTTGCTGGATACAAAACTTCTGGAGATATTGAAAACGCTGGACAATTAGATAAAGGATTCCAAAGAGTGGAAGAAGAAGATATTTCCGCGACAGCTTCTGTTAAAGAAGGGGAGCAGGAGGAATATTGACGTAGATCCACAGGAATGTCTAGACCCCGCCACTCGATTTGCGGTTTGCGCCGAATACTGATATCAAGCGTATGTCTGCTGATATCTCAGTGCCAATTACTGATATCAAGCGCATGACTACTGATATCCGAGAGCTGAATGCTGATAAAAAGCGTCCGACTGCTGATATCCGGGTGCCGATTACCGATATCAATCGTCCGACCTGCTGATAAACTAGTGCTGACTACTGATGTCAAGCACATGTCTGCTGATATCCAGCTCCTAAGCAAAAGGATTATTGATGATGAAAGGAGGAGCTGTTGATGCACAGCTCCTTTTACCATAATCCGCCGATTGACTTCATGTGCCCATCATCAATCTTTAATCTTCAATCCCAATAACGATGCAAACTGGATGGCTTGAAGGGAAGATACTTGGCACCCTCTCAAATTATCAATAGAAACAATTAAAGTCTCAAAATATGATGAGCTTATATCGATTCCTTTTAATGATGTATCCTCAAAACTTGCCCTATTCAAATTACAAGAAAGGAATTCAACTTTTTTTAGTTTACAATCATAAAAGTCGGCACTTTCTAATGATACATCTTCAAATATTAATTTCTCTAACTTTGAATTCCCAAACATCGCCATATTTAAAATGGAATCTTTAAACTTAACATTGCCAATGTACGACTCGGTTAGATTGCTCCCAAGAAGTTTGCAATTATGGAATTCGACTCTATTCATAGAAGCATTGCCTAGATTTGTATTGGAAAGATCGCAATTTTCAAAGCGCACATCGGTAATATCGATTCTGCTGAAGTCGGTATTCATGAATTTGCAGTTTTTAATTACACAATTGTATAATCGTACTCGTTCAAGGGTTTCATTGGAAAACTCAGAATCCGTGATAAGACTCATTTCAAATTCTGGATCTATCTCATTATAAATATCCGCAAAATTTCTAGGTATTAAATCATGAGCTATTTTAGGTGCATCTATTTTCATTTCGATACCTTCTTTCGGGGGAGATGTCTTTTGGAAGTATATCATACCCTAGTTAATAGAGGTGACTTTGTGGTTGCTTTTAGAGAAATGACAAAAACCCATTGTATTGCTAGTAAGATTTACTTTCGGTGCTTCCCTGATAGCACGGTTAATTTTTTTTGAAAAATTTTTTAACTTTAAAAGGTAACTCATTCTCCCGACAAGTACTCACCGGATCTACATTCCGTTTAAACGACAACTCATTCTCAACCTTTTTCAATAAAATAACTACCCAGACTCATACTGAAATCCGGATAGTTATATTTGAATTTACCATTTATTGAGATTGGGAAGGGTCCTGCCCCTCTGGTTCTATTTACCGCGAACGATAGTAAAAGGGACTTATTTTTTCCTGATGGTCGTATTTTTTCACGATTAGATATACTAAACAAAACCAAGCAACTGAAATACTAACGGCACCGATTGTATCAGATAAATAATGTGCTTCTAGGAACAAGCGGCTTAACGCTACGCCTATAATTAGAAATACACCGATTATGGATAAAACCGTTTTTAGTAAATTACCTTTTATTAAACGAAATACGAGATATAATAGAAACAAAAGTAAAATGGTGCTTCTCATCGTATGACCACTAGGGAAACTATAGGATGGGATTTCCAGTGAAAAGTTGAATACTTCGATGTTACTAACATCGTTACCCGGACGCTCCCTGTGAAATAATATTTTTAGAAGAAAGTTTAAAACCACTCCACCAACTGATAATGATAAAAAGAATATCGTGTGATACCAATCTTTTTTTAATACAAAGAGAGCGGCAATGACCAATGTAATGAATAAAATTACTTCACTAGCCCCTATTAGGGAAATAACATTCATTATTTTAACGATTGTCGTTGTCGAGATATCATAAACCCAATTTACAATATTCTGATCGTAGTTAGTTCCCTTTTCTCCTGTAAAAATAAATGTAATGGAAAAAAACACAATGATAGAAATGAACATGATGATAAGTATCGACTTGTTTTTCATGAAATACTCCTTACGCTTTATTAATTGAACGTACCCTATCATATATTTTAAGGATTTGTTAAGTCAATGGTTATGGCGTTAAGGGTTCTGTCTCTGTTATGGGGGGATGAAGGAAAACCCCTACTGATGGAAGTCTTCTTTACGAAATTAAACTAATTTGTGTAAAAACAGCATTTGGAAAATGTATCAGAGGACTTATCTTTCCCCGTCCCAATTAATGTAGCAGTGTTTTTCGCATTGTAAAACACTACTCTTTGTTTTTAAAAAGCTTTGATTGGAGGAATAGACCTATCCACATGGTTCCCCTAGCTAAAAATAAAGAATCTGGCACGATAGCCAGATTCAAAATTAATCCATTTCCAACAAATCCTTCACCCGCTTCACATAAGGTTCCTTATCATATGAAAAATACAACATACTGGTTAACCGAATTGGATCACCAAAGAAAAAGCGTTCATACTGGATCTCGCGTGTGCCGAAAGCGCTCATTGTCATATCCCAAGCTAGGCGGAAAATCTTAACACGTGATTCAGCATCATCGGCTTTCGATTGCAAATATTGATCCAAATCTCCCCTAAGTGATGATTGAAATGCTTGTTCTGTTGGGATGGACATTAATCCACTAGCCCCAAGTTGCTGGATAATTTCACTGAATCTTGCATAGACACGTGGGAATACAACACTAGCTACTTGTAACGTTTTTCGATCGGGTCTTATAAATCCCCATTCATCCAGTTCAGCTTCCACTTCCGATTTGATAACCAATGCCTTCATCGTTTCCAATGCAACAATGATTTCAGACGCCTTTTCCTGAACGTGCTGGTATTCACCAATATGGATTGTATCAATGATGGATTGAACCACACCTAGGACAAATTCGATTTTCACAATCTGTCTGGATACGGATTGGTGCAATGTAAGCGGAAGAAATGAACTAGCAGTAATGAAAGTATTGGAGACTTCTATATTGTTATAATAAAACACACGCTCCCACGGAACAAGCACGTTATCAAAGACTACAAGGGTATCCATTTCTTCATAACGGGAACTTAATGGATAGTTAAATGTAGAATCCCCACCAACAAATGACTCTCTACAGATAAATCTCAGTCCCTTTGTATTATTTGGGATAGCAAATGCAAAACCATTGGCCTTATCTTGTACTCCGCCATTTGATAACACCACGATTTCGTCTGTTATCCCACCCTGTGTTGCCAATAGCCGTGCTCCCTTGATGATAATGCCTTCATCGTTTTCATCCACGACTTTTGCGGCAATTGGCCCATCGTCTAAATCTTCAAAGTAAAACTGTCCACGATTGACTTGAGGATTTACAAATGTATGTGTCATGGATAAATCTTTTTCGCGGGCATATTCATAAAAAGATACTAGATGTTCGGGAAAACAGTTTTCTTTTCCTTTTAAAAAGTTTGCAGAAGATGCAAGTGCCGTCACCACGGTATTCATATAATCCGGACTTCTTCCCATCATGCCATTAGTGGATTGGGCCCATTGTTGAATCATGTTGCGTCTTTTCATTAGATCCTCTTTCGTTTTAGGTTGCAAATAAGACATTCCTACCCGATGTTCCGTTAACGGAGAAGGGTATGTCATCCTATCTTGTAATGCCTTTTCATGTTGCAGGTCATATAACTCTGCTTGACTTCTCATAACCCCTTTAAATGCTGGATGCTCAGAAATTTTTCCAGTGACAGAGTGATCATCTACCCATACTTCCGTTTGAAGGCGGTCGATTCGATTGATATATTCACTTCCAATAATGGCTGGCATAACACACACTCCTTAAAAATTCATAATCAGATGTCAACAAGATTAAAATATTTTATTAGAATTTATGGAGATGGTTACAATTTTGGAAGCAGCTACATGTGATTGATTTTAATTGCTTAAAGATCATAGAAACAGGTTCCCAAGGATCCATCTCGACATTTAAAAATAAACATGTTAAAATAAATATGTAACCGGTTCCGGATAGGAGAAGGATGGATATGGCGATAACGATTCGTGATGTGGCGAAAGAAGCTGGAGTTTCAGCTGCTACGGTATCACGGGTACTGAATAATAGTGGTTATGCGCATGAAGATACGAGAAAAGCGGTATTAGATGCGATTCATAAATTAAATTATAAACCGAATGAAGTGGCTAGGTCATTATTTAAGCAAAAGTCAAAATTGATAGGATTAATACTTCCAGATATAACGAATCCATTTTTTCCAGCGTTGGCTAGGGGAGTGGAAGATCAACTTCGGGAAGAAGGCTATCGATTGATTATTGGTAATAGCGATGAGCATTTAGAGCAGGAAATTGACTACCTTGATACGTTTATCCAACATAATGTTGTGGGTATTATTGCTTCTGTTAATGAGGCTCACAGTGATATGTTGAAAAACCTAAATATACCAGTAGTTTTGCTAGATCGAACGATAGAGAGTTTGCCTGCTGTGTATGCAGACCAGTTTGAAGGAGGCAAGTTAGCTGCTCGGAAGATAGTAGAGCTTGGCTGTAAGGAAATCACCATTATAAGAGGCCCGGTAGAAGTGAAGCCTGTTTATGAGCGGTTTGTTTCTTCGTTTCAAACGTTAAGGCAGGCTGGTGTGAAGATAAATGTATTCGATTCCAAGCTTTCGTTCCAAGGGGCAAGCAATTCAGTGAAAACATTGTTTGACAAATACCCGAACACAAATGGAATTCTTGCCTGTAATGATATCGTTGCAGTTGCCGTCATGAATGAAGCACAGCGTACTGGTCGAAGGATTCCAGAGGATGTACAAATCATTGGATTCGATGATATTTCTATATGTGAAATCGTTTATCCGGGATTATCAACGATTCGTCAGCCTGCGTATGAAATGGGCGCTAAAGCTGCGGAAATCATTATTAAAAAAGTAAAACAGGAAGTTTTACCGAATATACATTGTAAGTTACCCGTTCAATTTGTGGAAAGAGAGTCCACAAGAAAGGTAGGAGATTAAGATGGTAAATATTGTAGTTGTTGGAAGTTCCTCTATGGATTTAGTCGTTACAGCTGATAAAAGGCCAAAAGCTGGAGAAACACTAATTGGAGAATCGTTTCAGACTGTTCCTGGAGGGAAGGGAGCCAATCAAGCCGTAGCTGCAGCAAGACTGGGTGCTAATGTATCCATGATTGGCCGAGTTGGAAAGGATGCATTTGGTAAGGAAATACTTGATAATTTAAAGAAAAATGGTGTTTCTGTAAACCATGTGGAACCCGTTCCACATTTATCTTCTGGTACAGCACATATCACGCTTGCTGAAGGAGATAACAGCATTATCTTTGTAAAAGGTGCAAATGATGAGGTCACACCATCCTATTTGGAAAAAGCTGATTCTATTCTAAAGGAAGCAGATATGATCATGGTACAACAAGAAATTCCAGAGGAAACGGTTGAATACATTGCAGATTTTTGCAATCAATTTAATAAAAAATGGTTACTGAATCCCGCTCCCGCACGGAAGATAAGCGATAACGTTATTGAATCTGCAACATATCTTACACCGAATGAACATGAGTTTACTGTTATGTTTGGGGAGGAGAATCGTTCCGAGGTACTCGCTCGTTATCCAAATAAGCTATTAATTACAGAAGGAAAAAATGGAGTTCGTTATTTTAATGGAGAATGCGAGGAAGTTGTTCCGTCCTTTGTTGTAGAAGCAGTGGATACTACGGGAGCTGGGGATACATTTAATGCAGCTTTTGCAGTTGCTGTTGCGGAAGGGAAAACAATAAAGGAGGCACTGCGATTCGCGAATCGTGCAGCATCCATTTCGATTACGAAGTTTGGAGCACAAGGTGGTATGCCAACTAGAGAAGAAGTGGAAGGGAATTTTTAAACAATGAAAAAGAATGGCATTTTAAATAGCAATATAGCAAAAGTATTAGTCGATCTGGGTCATACCGATACCATCGTTATTGGCGATGCGGGTCTACCCGTTCCAGATGGAGTATTAAAAATAGATTTAGCACTTACACCTGGTACGCCTTCTTTTCAGGAGGTAGTAAAAGCAGTCGTGGATGACATGGTTATTGAAAAGGTGACAATCGCAGAAGAAATGAAAGATACTAATCCAAATCAACATGAATTTATGAAAATGTTTTTTGGTCACGATATGGAATATGTGAAACATGAGCAGTTTAAACAACTGACAGCAAATGCGAAGGCTATCATTCGAACAGGAGAAATCACTGCATATTCTAATTGTATATTACATGCTGGTGTCTTTTTCTCCCACCTAAACGGACAGTAAGACTTCTACCTCAGGCTTCTGGAGAAACAAAGGAGGTAGGCGGGAGTCTTAATGCCCGTAAAGTTCCGATAAGTGCGACTAACATCAGTGGGGGATGAAGGAAAACCCCCGCTGACGAAGTCTTTTTTATAAAAAGAGGGGTGATTGATATGCGAATTTTGATGGAAAATATTCACAAAGCTTTTGGAGCTAATAAGGTTCTCGAAGGAGTAGATTTTGAATTAGAGCCTGGGGAAATTCATGCGCTAATGGGTGAAAATGGAGCAGGAAAGTCAACGTTAATGAATATTTTAACGGGGCTTTTCCATCAGGATCAAGGAAAGATTACGATTGATGGAAAGGAAACCGTGTTTAGTGATTCAAAACAAGCAGAAGAAGCTGGACTTGCTTTTATTAGACAAGAATTAAATATTTGGCCACAAATGACTGTTTTGGAAAATTTATTTATTGGAAAAGAGAAACGAAATGCACTAGGTGTTTTAAAAGAGAAGGAAATGAAAACGTTAGCAGAAGGCGTTTTTAAACGGTTGAATATTTCTATTCCGTTAAATAAAGAAGCTGGAACATGTTCTGTCGGTGAGCAACAAATGATCGAAATAGCAAAAGCACTGATGCTTGATGCAGAAGTAATTATCATGGATGAACCAACTGCTGCTTTAACGGATAGAGAAATTAGATTGTTGTTCCAAATTATGAAGGAGCTTACTGCAACTGGTGTTTCCCTTGTCTATATTTCTCATCGAATGGAAGAAATCTTTGAAATATGTGATCGTATTACGGTCATGCGTGATGGTGTATCTGTGGCAACCTCGTTCATTAAAGATACTTCCTTTGATGAAATTGTGAAGCAAATGGTTGGGCGTGAGTTAGAAGATAGATATCCAGAACGAAACCCTAAATACGGGGAAACGGTTATGGAAGTAAACGGGTTAACAAGAGAAGGCGTTTTTGAAGATATTCATTTTTCCATAAAGGAAGGAGAAATACTCGGGATATCTGGTTTGATGGGTGCAGGACGAACCGAGATTATGCGTGCATTATTCGGGATTGACCCTTACGATCGTGGAGAAATAATCATGAATGGAAACCCCATTTCTATTAAAAATCCATCAAGTGCTGCAAAACAAGGCTTAGCTTTTATTACAGAGGATAGAAAAGATGAGGGGTTAGTTCTAGATTTCTCCATACGTGAAAATATAGCTTTAACGAATTTAGAAAGTTTTGCCCCAAATGGAGTTGTGAAAGCAAAGGATGAGAAACAGTTTGTAAAAATGATGGTGGAACGATTAAAAGTAAAAATGGAGTCCCAAGAAACGAAGGCTGGTAATCTATCAGGGGGAAATCAACAAAAGGTAGTAATAGCTAAGTGGGTTGGTACTTCTCCTAAAGTTTTAATTATGGACGAGCCTACCAGAGGAATCGATGTTGGTGCGAAACGTGAAATTTATAATTTAATGAATGAGTTAACCGAACGAGGACTCGCAATCATCATGGTTTCTTCAGATCTTCCTGAAGTGTTGGGGATGAGTGATAGAATTCTAGTTATTCATGAGGGGAAGATCTCTGGTGAATTAGCTAGAGAAGAAGCAACACAAGAAAAAATTATGACGTTTGCTACAGGGGGTAATTAAAGTGAAAACAGCAAAGCTATCAACGATTTGGAATAAATTTCTTCCTCTATTGGCGTTAGTCGGTCTGATCGTCGTTGTTACGATATTAAATCCATCATTTATGGATCCGGCCAACATTATGAATCTATTACGACAAATATCTATCAATGGTTTGATTGCGTTCGGTATGACTTTTGTTATTTTGACTGGTGGAATTGATTTATCCGTAGGGTCAATCCTCGCTTTAACGAGTGCTCTTTCAGCTGGAATGATGGTAGCTGGAATAGATCCGATTCTTGCCATTATTATTGGTACAATACTTGGGGCGGTGTTTGGAGCGCTTAATGGTGTGTTAATTGCAAAAGGAAAATTGGCTCCATTTATTGTAACCCTTGCAACGATGACTATTTTCCGGGGATTAACTCTTGTCTACACAGGAGGTAAACCAATTACTGGACTTGGAGATTCCTATGCATTTCAATTGTTCGGTAAAGGATATTTTCTAGGTATTCCTGTTCCAGCGGTAACGATGATTCTTGCGTTTATTGTATTATGGTTCATGCTTCATAAAATGGCATTTGGACGTAAAACGTATGCTCTTGGTGGAAATGAAAAAGCTGCACTTATTTCCGGTATTAAAGTAGATCGAGTGAAAGTTCTGATTTATTCCATTAGTGGAATGATGGCAGGATTAGCTGGTATGATTCTAACTTCACGTTTGAACTCAGCACAGCCAACAGCAGGCCAAGCGTATGAAATGGATGCTATTGCCGCAGTTGTTATTGGTGGTACAAGTCTTGCAGGTGGTAAAGGACGTATTGCAGGTACGTTTATCGGGGTTTTAATTATCGGTATTTTGAATAATGCGATGAACTTACTCGGTATTTCATCTTTCTATCAACAAGTTGTAAAAGGTGTCGTTATCTTAATTGCAGTATTAATAGACAGAAAGAGATCATAAGAGGTGAAAAGAATGAAAAAGCTAGTCACAATTGCGATGGTTTTGATGATGGTCTTTTTAACAGCATGTTCCATGGAAAGTCCGTTTGTCAAGGATGGTTTAGGTGAAGATGAAAATGTAAAAATCGGATTAAGTATTTCAACATTGAATAACCCGTTCTTTGTTTCGCTTCGTGACGCCATTGTTGCGGATGCGGAGGAAAAAGGATATGAGATTATCGTTGTTAATGCTCAAGATGACGCTGCAACAGAGATTAGTGGGATTGAAGATTTAATTCAACAAAACGTGGATGTTCTTTTAATTAACCCGACCGATTCTGCAGCAGTTTCTTCTGCCGTACAATCAGCAAATAATGCGGGTATTCCTGTTATCACGATTGATCGCTCCGCAGATAACGGGGAAGTAGAAACACTCATTACTTCAGATAACGTAGCTGGTGGAGAAATGGCAGCTGACTTTATTTTGGAACAACTTGGTGAAGGTGCAAAAGTAGCAGAAATTCAAGGTATTGCAGGTGCATCTGCAACAAGAGAACGTGGAGAAGGATTCCATCATATTGCGGATAAACAGCTTGATATTGTGGCAAGTCAACCAGCAGACTTTGATCGGACGAAAGGATTAACCGTCATGGAAAACACGTTACAAGGAAAAGGCGATATTCAAGCGGTGTTTGCACATAATGATGAGATGGCCCTCGGAGCTTTAGAAGCAATTAAAGCGGCAGGTAAAGATATCGTTGTCATTGGTTTTGATGGAGTAGAAGATGCATTAGCTTCTGTTCAAGCCGGTGAACTTACCGCGACGATTGCACAACAACCTGACCTTATGGGACAAGAAGCAGTTTCTACAGTGGAAAAAGTGCTTAACGGAGAAGAATTAGAAGAAGTGATAAAAGTACCTTTGGAATTGAAAACGAAATAGGGGAGACGTGGGGATAGGACGAATAACCGCCAAGGCATTGGCGGTTATTTTCATACATCCTTACTTTACTTTAGTAGCTTCAATAATTCGTTTCAATGATTGAATTTGACCTAAATGCATTGCCTCATGGAAAGCCCCCGTTGCAGCCAATTCTCCATAAGTCTCATTACCTAGGAATCTCTTAGGTAGTTTTTGATCAAATGCTTCGCTAGGAATTTCTTTAATACGTACCAGTTGCTCGTTTAATTGTTCGATTAAGGTTTCTACTTTAGGAATATCCCCTGTCCAGTCATCTGGTTTTGTACTAGGTCCAAAAATTTCGTTATAATTTGCTGGGATCTTTTCCATACCTTTGAAGAAAAAGTGCTCGGTTACGACCAGGATATGACCGACTTGCCAATGAATATTGTTGTTGAATCCTTCTGGAACAATTTCTAAAACTTCGGACGAAACACCTTCTAACGCTTGAGATAAAGCTTTTCTTGTTCTAGCAAATTGACCTTTAACTAGTTCGCTCATATATTAACCTCCAAATAATTAAGTGGCTTATATATAATGTATCGAATTTTCAGATATAAGTCTAATCATATGGAGTCGGGGGACAGGTTGCAAGTGCCGAAAGTTATGATAGTCAAAGTAGTGGTGATTGGGACGAGAGATTTACCCCTAATTATGGCAAATTAAAGCCTTTGCTTTTCATATATTCTCGCATATGGGTTCTTCTTTTATTTCTCATGAAATCGGCCATCGTTTCAGTCCAGCCTATATTTTTATTATTACTAGCTCTAGACTGATAATAATCGCTCATTGTTTGATCGTATTCCTCCAGCATATCTTCATATTTTTCCTCAAGGTATGTATTCTCATGAAGAATAGCATTTACAGGGAGTCGAGGTTTTACGTCGTTGATGACGGAGGGTGTGCCTAAACATAATCCAAATAAAGGGAATACTTTATCTGGTAATCCGACAATTTCCCCGATTTGCTTCGGATTATTTCGCACGCCGCCAATATAACAACCACCATAACCAAGTGATTCTGCAGCAACGATAATATTTTGTGCCATTAAAGCTGTGTCAATGGTAGTGACAAGAAAGTTTTCAAGATTATCATGCTCCATTGCTACTCCATGTTTCAAACAAGCATGTTCCAATCGTTTTAAATCACCACAAAATAAAAGAAATTCCGAAGCTTCTTTCACATGCTGATTCCTTGAGTATTTGGCAATTTTCTCCCTTTTTTCTAAGTCTGTAATACGAATGATGGAATATGCTTGAACAAAGTTAGAGGAAGAAGCGCTTTGTCCCGCACGAATCATTTCTAACAAATGTTGTTTTGGTATAGGTGCTGAAGTATATTGGCGAACAGAGACGTGACTATTCATGATGTTCATCGTTTCCGTTAATGCATCTTTTGGGTTCATTCATACATCGCTCCTTATCTATTCATTAATTTAAGTCAATTATAGTATTAGAGGTGCTAGTATTACAAAATCCCCGAAACAGATAATAACAAGAGGAGTCCGTTATTCTGGGCTCTTGGAATATACAAAATTTATGTAATTATTGAAATATTAAAGCGACGATGTTATACTCTCATGTTTGACACTAAAAATCGCCAAAAACACTGCTAAATCAATGTTTATGGCGATTTTTTTAAGGCATAAAACTGCGTACTATTTTTCCCTTTTGGTTTGTTTAAAAATTTTTTTCATATTTTTTTGAGTAACTATTTCGTAGTCAGTTCTAAAGCCAAATGCATCATGTAATGCATCCGTAATTTCTGTTCGAGTATATACAGGTATGTATCCTTCTCCATCCAATTCTAGCATGTTCATATTTCTTAACGTACTAATTAATTCAGGACATGTAAATCTTTCATCCAACTTTTTTTCTAGAATGCGATAGATCAATAAGGACAAAAAGCATGTTAGAAAATGTGCCTTTATTCGGGTTTCTCTTTGCAAGTAAACTGGTCGAGCCTGGAATTCACTTTTTAGTATTCGGAATGTCTCCTCAATCTCCCATCGCCCATGATTTATCTTAATTATTTCCTCAATAGTTGATTCTAGATTGGTACATACGGCATAAAATCCATCATACATGGATTCGTTATCAATCTGTTTCTGATTCAGAGTTGCTTGCGTCTTATCCGCAATTTCACCATTGTCTGTTACATGTGTCGCTTTAATGAATCTCTTTGGGTCATTCTGATTATGTTTATTCAACGAGCTTGGATTTTCCATCTTTTTCTTCGCTCGTTCAACTTGTTTAGCTCGAATGGATGATTGATAACGCTGATAAACAGGGGAGTAGGTGACAATTAACTTTTGTTCTAGATCATTTTCCTTGATCCAACGCTCTTTGTAGTACGTTCTCTGGTCATTTTCGAGATTGCGAATGTCATTCAAATTTATCTTTTTATTACTTCCTGGTATTCGCCACCCTTCAGGATCCAGAGACCATTCCTTCAAAAATTTCTTCAGTTTTTTGATAGACTGCGTAGTTACAAAGGCGCGTTTTCCTCGAGTATTATATATCCGATTCTTATTTGAAGATAGACCGGCATCTGTACATACAACAAATTTTGAAAGGTTAAAGTCCTTTAAAATACGACGTTCCAACGGTTTCAAGGTTGTTTGTTCATTTCTATTTCCAGGTGTCATACTAAAAGCAAGTGGAAGGCCTGACCCATCCATGAACAGTCCCATTTGAACAATTGGGTTGGGGCGATTTTCTTTAGAAACTCCATATTGTTTTAAACCGTCTTCTTCTTCGATTTCAAAGAAAAAGTTTGTGCAGTCATAATATAGAATCTGTGTGTTTCTATCCACTACATTTAGACTGTTTTTATACACCATTTCCTCTATGTAATCTGATTGCTCGGCGAGGACACCAAGTGCCCGATAAATTTGATGTGACTGAAAATGTGCAGGTTCAAGTAAGTCTTTCGAATGTTCAAACGTTCCTTTTTTAGAGGTCGGATGTAGAATCCGTAAATAAAGAAGGCGCGAAAGTATTTCATTCAGATCATATTTGAATTCATACTCCTGAGATATCTTCTGGCAAATTTTATCCAGTTTTAACCCATGGTAAATAGATTGTAAAAAGAGGTAACCAGCATTAAATAGCGTCTGTTTATTCAATGGTATTTGCTTGGCAGGACTGTATTTGGTGACGATTTTATAGTTTCGTTCCTTTTCTTCCAGTGTTAACTTTTTAGCGTATTCTTTTGCCCAGGTATAGGGATCCACACCAGGATGCTTTTCTAAAATTTCTTTGTCATTTCCCAAGGCTTCAACAACTTTGGTTGTCCTTTTATTGCCCCGATAAATATCTTTAATTACAAAATAAGACTTGGAATTTTTAGAACGACTCACTTTAATACGCATAAAATTACCCCCAAAGCAGCTAATGTTACCTTAATTATAGTATATTACGAAATGTTACGCAATAAAATTATGAAAAATTTGACAAAAAAATAAAGCCGTACCAAGGCTTTTGCGCGTTTTTTTTATTTAAGGGTGTCAAACTCCCGGAGTCCGTTATTCTGGGCTCTTGGAATATACAAAATTTATGTAATTATTGAAATATTAAAGCGACGATGTTATACTTGGACTAATTCAATAGGTTTAAGGAATAGGTGCAATAAAATACTTTTTTAATGCAATCTTTTTATTGCTTAAAAGGGAAATCGGTTAAAATCCGATGCTGTCCCGCAACTGTGTATGGGAGCGATTCGATTATATACCACTGTTTTCATTCATATGAAAATGGGAAGGTTCGAAAAGTGATGACCATGAGCCAGGAGACCTGCCTATTCTAGCAACATCCAAACCTACGAGGATAGGAGGTGTTAGATGCGACTGGGTTGACATGATAGCCATTGTTATCATGCTTCATCTTAATCCGCTTTTTATGTGTTTATGCATGCTAACAACTTCTATAGGGAGTTGTTTTTTGTTTTCTGAAATAAAATCGGAACACTTGGAGGAAAACCCAATGTATGGGACCGTTAGTTATTTTATTAAAAGGTTAAAGGAAATCATGATGAATAATTTAGTTGTTGATCAAGCATCTACATTGCAAGTGTGTTATTCACAAATAAAACAAGAGATTCGTGCTTACGCAGAAAATAAAGAGAAAGAGGAGGCTTATTTACTTAATTTTGAAAGGGCTTTCGACAATGTACGAAAAGATTTACTAGGACAAGAGGGGGAGTTTGATGAAAACGAATATTGACTTTGTTCCAGGCCTTGAAGGGGTTATTGCAGCAGAAACAGCGATTTCTTTGCTTGATACAGAACAAGAAAAAATCATCTTAAGAGGCTATGATCTTATTGAATTGTCGCAGCGATATGATTATTTGGATGTTGCGCATCTGCTTTTAGAAGGTAAATTACCTAATTTAGAAGAAAAAAGTGAAATGGAAGAAAAGCTGAAGGCTGAATACCATGTTCCTACTTTTGTAAACGATGTTTTTTCTTTATTGCCTAAGCGGTTACACCCGATGGATGGATTGAGGACTGGTTTATCTATTTTAGCCGGCATTGATAAGAACATGGATGATCGTTCTATAGAAGTGAATAAAAACCGGGCCTATGAACTATTAGCAAAGCTTCCGACCATTACCGTAAATAGCTATAGAATTCTAACTAACGATGAGCCCATTTCCCCACGTAAAGATCTACCGTATAGTGCGAATTTTTTATATATGATAACCGGAAAAGTGCCATCAGAACAAGAAATGGAAATTTTTGATCGATCCCTACTTTTATATAGTGAGCACGAAATGCCAAATTCAACATTTACAGCGAGAGTCATAGCTTCCACACAATCCGACTTATACGGATCCTTAACTGGTGCAGTTGCATCACTAAAAGGGAATTTGCACGGGGGAGCGAATGAGGCTGTGATGCATATGTTGCTAGAAGCTAAAACAGTCGCTGGATTTGAAAAAATGCTAATGGGTAAGTTGGAACGGAAGGAAAAGATTATGGGGTTTGGACATCGTGTATATATGAAGAAAATGGATCCACGGGCATCTATTATGAAGGAATCTTTAAAGCAACTCTGTGAGAAAAAAGGTGATTTTTTATTGTTAGAAATGTGTGAAGCTGGAGAAAAGATAATGGAGGAAGAAAAAGGCCTATACCCTAATCTTGATTATTATGCTGCTCCAGTATATTGGATGCTTGGAATTCCAATTGCATTGTATACCCCAATCTTCTTTAGCGCACGGACAGTTGGATTATGTGCTCATGTAATCGAACAACATCAAAACAATCGACTTTTCAGGCCACGTGTACATTATATTGGCGAGCGGTAATTCGATCAACTGGGGAGTTGTGTACCGCCCGCCGATAAGTGACAGGCACTCATACTTATCATATAGAAAATTTAATAGGAAAGGAAGAGGATTTTGCTAAAAGTAAACGAACAAACGAAAACCGATCCATTATTAGAGGAAATTACGGACTATGTTCTAAACAAAGATATTACGAGTACAGAAGCTTATACAACGGCTCGTTATGTTTTGTTGGATACATTAGGAGGTGGCATTCTTGCACTCAGTTACCCAGAATGCACGAAGTTACTTGGACCTGTTGTACCTGGGACAATCGTACCACATGGAACTCGTGTGCCCGGAACATCTCATGTTCTTGATCCAGTGCAGGGGGCATTTAATATAGGAACGATGATCCGCTGGCTTGATTATAATGATACGTGGTTAGCGGCAGAATGGGGACACCCATCCGATAACTTGGGTGGCATATTGGCGGTTGCCGATTATATTAGCCAAATTCGTGTTGCTAAAGGGCAACCTCCTCTTCTTGTGGACGATGTATTGGAAATGATGATTAAGGCTCATGAAATCCAAGGTGTGCTTGCGTTGGAAAATAGTTTAAACCGTGTGGGTCTTGACCATGTTTTGTTTGTCAAAGTTGCAACGACTGCTGTAGTTACGAAAATGTTAGGTGGTGGCAGGGAGGAAATTAATAACGCATTGTCCAATGCCTGGATTGATAATTCAAGTTTACGAACGTATCGGCATGCCCCAAATACGGGTTCTCGTAAATCATGGGCTGCAGGGGATGCTACTAGTCGAGCGGTATTTCTATCCTTGTTAGCTATAAAGGGAGAAATGGGCTATCCATCCGCATTAACGGCACCAGATTGGGGATTCCAAGATGTTTTATTTAACAAACAAACCTTAACACTTGCTCGTCCGTTAGATTCCTATGTGATGGAAAATGTATTATTCAAAGTTTCCTATCCTGCTGAATTTCATGCCCAAACTGCGGCGGAAGCGGCTATCGAGTTGCATCCGAAAGTAAAAGATCGTTTAAACGAGATTGATAGAATAGAAATTACAACTCATGAGTCTGCTATTCGTATTATTGACAAAAAAGGCCCTTTAAACAATCCTGCAGACCGCGACCATTGCTTGCAATATATTACGGCAATTGGACTCTTAAAAGGGGATATTACCGCAGAGGATTACGAGGATGAAGCTGCAGCAGATCCAGTCATTGATATGTTACGAGATATAATGATAGTTACGGAAAACAAAGAATATACCAAAGATTACCTTGATCCGAATAAGCGCTCGATCGCTAATGCGGTTCAGGTTCATTTTAAAGATGGGACATCAACAGAAAAAGTGGAATGCGAGTATCCATTAGGTCACCGTTTTAGAAGAGAGGAAGCATTTCCGAAAATTATCGCGAAATTTTCCTCCAATCTATCGACACATTATACAGAAAAACAACGAAAGAAAATAGAAGAAGTGTGTTTGTATGATGATAAAATCCGTTCGATGCATGTGAATGAATTCATGGAACTATTTGTCTAATAGCAGAAAGGATAAACCTTACTCTCTGCAAGTACAATTAAGGCGTTCTCCAGCCTAATGGCGAATGCCTTAGTTTCTAATTAATCCATAAAGGAGGGCTTTATTCATGGCTTGGATAGTCGATCAACAATCATCCCAAGTAGAATTGGCAAATCAATTTAAAGAATTAATCAATGAAGAATCTATTTTGCAAATCCCTGGGGCGCATGATGCTATGGCAGCGCTTGTTGCAAAAAATGCAGGATTTTCGGCACTTTATTTGTCGGGTGGTGCTTATACAGCGAGCAGGGGGCTTCCTGACCTTGGAATTATCACATCAACGGAAATAGCAGAAAGGGCGAGGGACCTTATTCGGGCCACGAATTTACCAGTACTTGTTGATATTGATACAGGATTTGGTGGTGTCTTGAACGCCGCTCGTACGGCAAGAGAAATGGTCGAGGCGAATGTAGCCGCTGTTCAAATAGAAGATCAAAAGCTCCCTAAAAAATGTGGTCACTTGAACGGAAAGCAACTTGTTTCCACAGAAGAAATGGTTCAAAAAATAAGAGCGATGAAAGAAGTTGCTCCATCCTTAGTCGTTATTGCACGGACAGATGCACGGTCAGTTGAAGGTCTAGATGCAGTAATGGAAAGATCACAAGCCTATATACAAGCCGGAGCGGACGGGATTTTCCCAGAGGCGTTACAGTCGGATGAGGAGTTTCGATTGGCCGCTAAGAATATTGATGTCCCACTTTTAGCGAATATGACGGAATTCGGAAAGACACCATATATCACTGCAGAAGAATTTGAAAGTATGGGCTTTAACATGGTGATCTATCCAGTGACGTCTTTGAGAGTGGCCGCAAAAGCTTATGAGCGGATATTTTCCTTAATTAAAGAGCAAGGAACTCAAAAGCAGGGGATTTCGGATATGCAAACAAGAAAAGAACTATATGATACGATATCCCTCTATGACTTTGAGGAACTGGATGAAAGCATTGCTAAGACGCTATTGCCAAAGGATTAACATTCCTTTGGCGAGTTACCTTAACTTGTCCTTCATCGATCCCAGGGCAGAGTGCTGATATCTCGGAGCAGAGTGCTGATATCTCGGAGCAGAGTGCTGATATCTCGGAGCAGAGTGCTGATATCTCGGAGCAGAGTGCTGATATCTCGGAGCAGAGTGCTGATATCTCGGAGCAGAGCGCTGATATCTTGGAGCAGAGCGCTGATATCTTGAAGCAGAGCGCTGATATCTTGGAGCAGAGCGCTGATATCTTGGAGCAGAGTGCTGATATCTCGGAGCAGAGCGCTGATATCTTGGAGCAGAGCGCTGATATCTTGGAGCAGAGCGCTGATATCTTGGAGCAGAGCGCTGATATCTTGGAGCAGAGCGCTGATATCTTGGAGCAGAGCGCTGATATCTTGGAGCAGAGCGCTGATATCTTGGAGTAGAGCGCTGATATCTTGGAGTAGAGCGCTGATATCTTGGAATAGAGCGCTGATATCTTGGAGCAGAGAGTACTGATATCTTGGTGCGAGTACTGATATCTCGATGCAGAGTGTGATCTTCCTGGTTTGAGTACCGATTTTTTAGAATAATAGTTTGTAAATATGTAAGAAATATCCACAATGTATGATAGTTTCGCCCATTGCCCTTCTTCCATTAAAATATGTTCATGATAGGTGGAAGGGACATTGTGTAAAACATTTGTGAATATAATCACATATACTTGTCAATATATGATCGAGGTGTTATAGTCATATTGTTAATTATTTAAGTTAATTGTTCTACTAAATGTGAAATGTTGAACGATTAAATATATTGGAGGCTTATTGATTATGAAAGTAGCAGTTATAGGATGTACACACGCTGGAACAGCAGCGATTAATAATATATTAAATCTTTATCCCGATGCACAAATAGATGTTTTTGAAAAGAATGATAATGTTTCCTTCTTATCTTGTGGTATTGCCCTTTATGTAGGTGGAGTAGTTAACGATCCAAACGGGCTATTTTACGCTTCTGTAGAACAATTTGAAAAACAAGGTGTACGTATGCATATGAATCATGAAGTGACATCTTGTGATATAAATAACAAACAGTTACAAGCAAGAGATATGAAAACAAATGAAACAAAAGATTATAACTATGATAAATTAATTATTACCTCTGGTTCTTGGCCTGTAACACCACCGATTTCAGGTTCTGATTTAGAAAACGTCTTATTATGTAAAAACTTCGCTCACGCCAATGAAATCATCAAACGTTCTGAATCCGTTGAAAATGTTGTCGTTGTTGGAGCGGGATACATTGGTGTTGAACTAGTGGAAGCCTTTGAACAAAATGGCAAAAACGTAACATTAATTGATAGTGAAGAAAGAATTTTAAATCGCTATTTGGATGATACTTTTACAGCACCTGTTGAAACCACATTTACCGAACGAGGCGTTGAATTAGCACTTGGACAAACTGTTTCCAAATTTGAAGGAACAAACACTGTGGAAAAGGTAATCACGGATAAAGGTGAATACAGAGCGGATTTAGTTGTCATGTGTATTGGATTTAGACCTAATACAGAATTATTTAAAGGTCAAATCGATATGCTAGGAAATGGTGCCATTATCGTTGATGAATATATGCAAACAAGTGTAAAAGACGTGTATGCTGCGGGTGATTGCTGTGCCGTATATTATAATGCAACAAAACAGCCAGCTTATATCCCATTAGCTACCAACGCGGTAAGAATGGGTACGCTTGTAGCCCATAATCTTGTCACACCAGTATTAGCACATCCCGGAACACAAGGTACATCAGGTTTGAAAATATATGACCATAACATTGCGTCAACAGGTTTAACCGAAAGTGCTGCAACGTTAGCGGGATTATCTGTCGACAGTGCGTATATAGAAGATCAGTATCGGCCAGAATTTATGCCGGAAAATGCATTGATTCAATTAAAACTAGTCTACGAAATAGAAACACATCGCATTGTTGGTGCTCAAGTAATTTCTGATGCTGACTTTACCCAAGCGATTAACACAATAAGCGTTGGTATTGCAAACAACATGACCATTGAACAACTAGCATTAACTGATTTCTTTTTCCAACCTCATTATAATAAGCCAGTAAACTATTTGAATCAGGTAGCATTAGAAGCCATGGCGAAGGAAAGCAAAAAGGTTAATAAAGAAACTGTACCTGCTTAATCCGCAAATGAGCCGGAGGGGCCTATCCCTCCGGCTCATTTGAGCAATTCTAGCATTTTAAGAAGATAAAAATGTTATAATAAAACAATAGAAGTTTCCTTATTACATATTAGTCTATAAGTGAAAAAGTAAACAAAGTAAATTTAAGAAGGAGGAAAATCAAAATGGATAGTAGTGTGGCCTTATTAAATTTTGATGGGTCCTATAAAAAGCAAACATTTTATCAAACTTATCCTTATGAATGGATAGAACTTGAGTCGATGGAAAATACAAGTTTATTATGCGAAAAAGAAACGCTTAAGGATATTTCTAATAAAATAATCGGTCAAAAACGAAGCACAATCTATTTCTTAGGTAGTGGAAACTATCATTATGTGTCTCATGTATTACAATCCAATATAAAGAAACCGTACAGTTTAATTTTATTTGATCATCACACAGACACGCTTCCTAGCCCAAGCAATGACTTGATTTCTTGCGGATCCTGGGTCCTAGATTCCCTGAATACTCTCCCCATGTTAAAGAAAGTATGTATGATTGGTGTGAGTGAAGATGCTCCCAATCACATCCCCAACTCTATTCATAATAAAGTAAAATTTTTAACAGAAGACTCTCTTCAATCAAATCTTGCTATTATCATAAAATCTATTTTAAATTATATACCGACGGATTCTGTATACATTAGTATCGACAAAGATGTACTACATCCAGAAGATGCTTTAACTGGATGGGATCACGGAACGATGCGACTAAAACAAATGCTGAAAATGCTACAAGTGCTCTTCCGAAACAAAGATGTCATCGGGCTTGATATTTGTGGGGAATACCCGGTAACCCCGACGAGTGAGAATCAAAGAGAAATCCGGACCATCATCGGAAAAAACAATCATACAAATGATATTCTTCTTAGATATGTTAAAAGATGGATGTATCGCAAGTCTAATTTTCAACAAATGTTGCATGCATGAATTTTTAATTGAAATTGGTTTCTGCAGCCGAAGTCCGCGCCAAGCACTACTAAGTAACTTAGCTGGATAACAGAATTTAATAGGGGTAGTCGACGAAATAGCTGACTACCCCTATTGTATAGAAAAGGAGGTATTTTATTTTATCCTAACGTTTCCTGCATGAGGATCACTTACCCCCAAATTTCTTTAGAAATATCCACAATATATTTCAGCTTCGCCCATTGTTCTTCTTCGGTTAAAATATTTCCGTGATGGGTAGAAGCGAATCCGCATTGTGGGCTAATGCATAGATTTTCTAATGGAACATATTGAGAGGCCTCTTTCACTCGTGCAATAATATTTTCCTTATCTTCCAGTTCGCCATGCTTCGATGTGAATACTCCTAAAACCACTCTTGGACCATCATTTGGAATGTATGCTAGTGGTTGGAAGTCCCCTGAACGGTCATCGTCATATTCTAGGAAAAATCCATCTACCTTTTCATTGGCAAATAAGGTTGGAGCGATTTTCGCATAACTACCTTCAAATGCCCATTTTGAACGATAATTTCCACGGCAAAGATGAGTGGTTACCGTTAAATCCTCTGGTTTATCTTCCAATACCCCATTAGCGACACGTAATGCTAGGTCAATTAATTTTTCTCTAGAATATCCGCTATCATTAAATGGAATTTCTGGTGCATTTAATCCAGCAATATATACATCATCTAATTGAAGATAACGACAACCCGCATTATAAAAGGCTCTGATCGCATCACGGTATGTTTGAATAATATCATTCGCATATTCTTCAATATCTGGATAGATTTCTAGGTTACGGATACCAGCGTTGAAAAATTGGTTTGGACTTGGAATGGTTTGTTTGGCAATTGCACGATCCCCAACAATTTCTTTAAAAAGAGAAAAGTCTTTCAAATGTGGGTGTTCCGGGTTAAAGGAAACCTTACCTACGACTCGGACATCATATCTTTCTGTTTCTTCTCCTTTAAAGGCAAACCCGCTTTCAGGAACATAGCCTTCCACCCCATTTAAATGCTCCATAAAATCTGTATGCCAAAATCTACGTCGAATTTCTCCGTCAGTAACTGCCTGTAGGCCAACCTCAATTTGCTTATCAACAGATTGTTTAATTTCTTCTGTTTCTATTTTGTATAACTCGCTAGCTGTAATATTGCCAGCTTGGAAATCCTTTCTTGCTTGATGGATTCTTTCTGGACGTAATAAACTTCCTACATGATCTGCTCTAAATGGTGCTTTTACTAGAGTTTTTGTCATTTTTATCTCTCCTATATTTTCATTATTTTTTCAGGTAAAATAGCAAAAGAACGAACGGGGAACCCAGTTGCTTTCTCGGGTTTTGGACTAATACTGAAGATAACAGCACCTTTTGCAGGTACTTTATCTAAATTCGTTAATAACTCAATTTGATACGTATCTTGTTCAAGGACATAATATTCCCCAATTAGTGACCCGTTTTTTCGAACATCAATTGCTGCGTCTGTATCAAATGTTTCATGTCCAACGGCATTAATACTCCTTTCTTCAAACAAAAATTGGAGTGCAGCAATTCCCCATCCTGGTGTATGACTATTGCCATCTGCATCTTTGTTTTCAAAAGCTTCTTTGTTCGGCCAACCTTTACTCCAATCTGTTCTAAGTGCAACAAAGGTACCTGCTTCTATTTTTCCATGCTCTTTTTCAAACTCTAAAATATCATCGACTGAAAGAACAAAATCATTATTTTCCTCGGCCTCTTTTGATTTATCAATGACAACGAGTGGGAGGACAAGTTCTTTTAATTCAAGGTCTTCCAAGTAACGCCTGTCCCCTGGAACGAAATGAATTGGTGCATCAATATGTGTTCCATATTGTCCAGGAAATTTAAATCGTTGCGCAAAAAATCCATCATCATGTGTAAAAAGTGTTGTAATTTCTGCATCTTCAAATGCTGCAAAATGTGGA
The DNA here is from genome assembly GCF_038006665.1 of Oceanobacillus sp. FSL K6-0118. NCBI lineage: Bacteria > Bacillati > Bacillota > Bacilli > Caryophanales > Bacillaceae > Oceanobacillus > Oceanobacillus sp. FSL K6-0118. The sequence continues at coordinate 27,402 of NZ_JBBOVR010000003.1, read as the reverse complement.
GAATCTGGACCGAATGTATGCGTCAAATCCACCCATTGTTTCCTTTTAAGTAATTCAATCGCATTTAAAAGTTCATTTTCTGTTTTTGTTAAAGACATGAAACCACCTCCATTAAATAACTTTTAAAAACAAAAAAATCTCTTCTTAAAGATAAGAAGAGATTTACTACACAGATAATCGAAGTTACTCTTCTTATCTCTAAGCTTATTGCTTCTGGAATTGGCACAGTACTTTTACAAGTCCGCTGCCGAGGCTTCCAAGGGCCAGTCCCTCCACCTCTCTGGATAAGAAATATTAAGAATATTAAATTGATTGAATCAACTATATACGATTTGAAAATGGATGTCAAGGGTTAAATTAGATTCAGTGGGATTTTTCTCGGTTCCATTTACAATACATGTTGGCTATGATAAAATATCCAATATCCCAATCATCCTACAAATTTGGAGTGTGGAAAAATGCTAAAAAAGACAAACAGGGTATCCTTAGTGGATCAAGTGGTTTCCCAAATAGAGTATCTAATTGAAAGCGAGAAGTGGCCCATTGGTGAAAAGTTGCCACCAGAAATGGAACTTATGGAGGAATTTGGTGTTAGTCGTAATACGTTAAGAGAGGCTATTCACGCTTTGGTGCATGCGGGCTTATTGGAAACAAAACAAGGAAGCGGGACGATTGTTCGTTCGTCAAGCGCTTTGGAAGCTGCCTTCAATCGCCATATCGAAAAATCCAATTTAATCGATACGCTAGAAGTACGACTAGCACTAGAGCGGGAGGCAGCTGAGATGGCCGCCAAACATAGAACGGAGGAAGCTTTAGCGGAAATTGAAGTATGTATGGCGCAATGTCAGGCGGCAGCCAAAAAAGACGACATAGAAGAATTCGTTATAGCGGATATTACATTTCATAAAGCTATTGTAAAAGCGAGCAATAATCAATTATTGCAGGATTTATATGAGTATATGACAGACCCTTTATATTCCTCCATTCATGACATCATGATCATGGACATACCATTCGATTATGACAAGGAAATTCACCACGAACTAGTCCGAGCAATTCGGGAACAGGATGTCGAAGGGGCTAGAAAATATGTGAATGAATATATTCATGCGTTTAAAGAACGATTGTAGGGCATTTATCTCACCTAAATGGGCAGTAAGACTCCCACCTCAATCTTCTGGGGAACAAAGGAAGTAAGTGGGAGATCAACTGCCCGTAAAGATCCATAAGTGCGACTAACTGCTATCACGGCCAAAAGAGCAAGCAACTGTAAAAGAAATGTCCGTGATGCCAACAGTCGGGAATGAAGGACCCCCCATTGATGGAAGTCTTCTTTATTTAATAAAAGTAATGGAGGTAAGGCTTTGAATAAAAACATTTCAACATCCTTAGAAAATACACAAGAACGAAATAAAACTTGGCTATTATTCATCGGTATTATTTTAATTGGTGCGAATTTACGGGCTCCTTTAACATCTGTGGGATCATTAATATCCTATATTCGCGATGATTTAGGCATCAGTAATGGGTTAGCCGGAACGATTACAACTTTACCCTTACTGGCATTTGCCCTTCTTTCCCCATTTGCTCCGAAAATAGCAAATCGGATCGGAATGGAATGGACTATTTTTATTTCTTTAATTCTTTTAATTTGTGGGATAATCGTACGGTCTTTATTTGGTTCCGTCGCCCTGTTTGTCGGAACGATGATTATTGGAATAGCAATCGCTTTTGGCAATGTGTTATTACCCGGATTTATCAAAATGAATTTTCCTTTAAAAATCGGGATAATGACGGGGGTATACGCCGTTTTTATGAACCTTTTTGGTGCTTTGGCTTCCGGTTTAAGCGTACCTATTTCATCAGTTGGAAATATCGGATGGAAAGGATCGCTCATCTTTTGGGGAATTATTTCTTTCATTGCATTGCTCGTGTGGATTCCACAACTAGGAAAACAAAAACAGCGTGAATCACTGCAAGCAGCTGAAAGCCCATCGAAAAAAGGTAATTCAATCTGGAAATCACCTTTAGCATGGAACATTACCCTGTTTATGGGATTACAATCATTGATTTTCTATACACTGATTACTTGGTTGCCTGAAATATTGCAGGCTAATGGGTATAGCGCTAGTGCTGCTGGCTGGATGTTGTTTTTGATGCAGTTTGCCATCATTCCAATAACCTTTATCATCCCTGTTATTGCAGAAAAAATGACTAATCAAAAGGTTTTATCGGTCATCACAGCTATTTTATTTGCCGCTGGAATCGCTGGATTATTACTGACAAGTAGTAATTTCTTCTTGGTTATTTCGGTTATTCTAATCGGTATTGCAGGCGGAAGTGCCTTTAGCTTGTCCATGATGTTTTTCAGTCTTCGTACGAGTGATGGGAAACAGGCAGCGGAAATGTCCGGTATGGCCCAATCGTTCGGCTACCTTTTAGCAGCAATCGGACCTACATTGTTCGGTATGCTCCACGATATAACGAACAGTTGGCAAGTTCCACTAATCATGCTCATTGTTGCTTCAATCATTATTTTAATTACTGGAATCCAATCTGGGGAAAATAAAGTGATTGCGGACACACAATCACCGAATACTACCTCGGAGCATGTAGGATAAAAAGTGCCAGAGAGACAGGTTTATTGTCCCTCTGGCTTTTTTGCGGTCACATAGCTATAAGGTTCTGTTCCTCCCAGGATCTTGTAATTTGTTGAAAATTACATTAATATTACTATTGAACTAGTACAAAATATCTAAATTATACATACATAGGAGTGAGAGTGATGGGGTGGAAGAAAATGAGCTTTTCTATTATTTTTCTTTTAACAGTTTTGATATCAGGTTGTAGTGCGGCCGAAGATGTATCGACAGAAAAAGAAGAAAATCAAAATGACAAGATCGTGATAGGGGTTGCTCATGCTAATTATGAGGACACGTTCCTTAATTTATTGTTAGATGGGGTCAAAGAATATGTAGATGAACATTCCAATGAAATGAAAGCGGAATACATAGATGCCGAGAATGATTCCAATAAGCAAATTGAGCAGGCTGAAAAGTTCATTGAGCAAGGAGTAGATGCGATTATGCTTATTCCTGTAGATGTTATTGCGGCGGAATTAATTTTAGAAAAAGCGGAAAGGGCAGATATTCCGATTGTACTCATGAATCGTTCTAGTTTGGAAACGGAAAGTGTATTCATCGGTTCGGATGATGTATCTTTCGGATTCATGCAAATGGAAAGGGTTGCACAGATTTTAAAAGGAAAAGGGAATATTGCTATTATTAATGGTCCAATGGGCCAAGAATCTCAAGTAAACCGGACTAAGGGAAATAAACAGGTCATCGAAAAACATAAAGGGATGAAGGTTGTGTCAGAAGGTACTGCAAACTGGAATCAAGATGAAGCAAAAAGTCTTATGAAAACATGGATTGAATCTGATATTAAAATAGATGCCGTTGTTGCTAATAATGATGAAATGGCGATTGGGGCTATAGAAGCTGCTGAGGAAGCCGGGATTCGTGATGAAATCATTTTTGCGGGAATTGACGGGACTCCAGATGGCCTCCAATATATCGAGTCAAAAAAATTAGCAGTATCTGTTTTGCAAGATGCAAAAGAGCAGGGACAAACGGGGATGAGTACTGCTTTTCGTATGGCTAAAGGAGAAACAGTAGCGAAAGAACCGATTTATATTCCAGCAGAACTAATCGTGAAAGATAATGTAGCCAAGTATAAATAAAGGCTCAGCGGGGGTAGGCATATGAGAAAAAGTGAAAAAGAAAAGAATAAGTTTTTTTCCATCAATAAAAAAATAGTCTTGAGTTTTTTAGTAATAGGGATCGTGTTTTTTAGTGCCTCGGCTATTTACTTTACTCAATTGAAAGCGGTAGAGAAGTCTAATTTAGAAATCATGAATCGGCATGTAACCATTTTGGAACATATTGATGAAATCCAAATTCAAGCAAAGAGTCAAATTGACCTTTTGCGTGCGTTCTTTTTATCTGGGAATGCTGATTTAGTAGCTGAAATGGAAGAAGCCAATCAGAATGTACAGGAGATGATTAATACTTCAAGGGAACTTGTGAATACTCAAGATGAAAAGGATAGTCTACGCAAAATAGAAATCATGAATAAGTTGTTTCTAGATGCTGCGACTGTAGCAATTCCGTATCAAGATAGTAATTCCCAAGTAAAATTAATTTCCTCATTAGCGGACATTCCGAGTACAATGGCTACTAAAATGGTAGATGAGTCGAAAATATTAGCCGAATCTACTAATAAAGAAATTGAAGTAGCCATTCATGATAATAAGGAAAAGGTTCAGCAAACTTTTATTCTATTAATCATTTCGGCCGTTGTTTCATTGGGGTTGTTAGTAGTGATAGGGATGTCGGTATCGCGATTGATTGTGAAGCCAATTGTGCAAGTCTCGAATATGGCCCGTGAAATTGCAAATGGAAATCTTAGGGGTGAAAAAATAGAGATAAAAAATAATGATGAAATCGGTGACCTTTCTAGTTCCTTTAATTTAATGAACAAGTATTAAGTGAAAAATCTAATGAAGTCGGAGAAATAACGACTATTATTGCCAAAATTTCGGAACAAACGAATTTATTAGCCCTAAATGCTGCGATTGAATCGGCTCGAGCCGGGGAACATGGAAAAGGATTTGCAGTTGTAGCGGAAGAGGTACGAAAACTAGCTAATCAATCTGGCGAAGCAACAGCCCATATACGTGAAATTATTGAGGAAATTCAAAATGAAACTAGGAAAGTAGTAGACTCAATGCAGGAAGGAAAAGAGTCTACGGATCAAGGAATTAAACTGGTAAATCAAACAGGTGATACCTTTAAGGAGATTACGAGTATGGTAGAGGACGTGGCGGAACAATCTGTCCATGTATCTAACATTATCGAGGAGGTCAATGAAGGCTCACAGTCTATTGTGGAATTAGTAGAGACGATTTCAACGGTTTCTGATCAAGCCTCTGCAAATAGCCAAAATGTTGCAGCTGCCTCTGAAGAGCAAACAGCTTCCATGGAGGAAATCTCCGCCTCCTCCCAAATGCTGAGACAAATGGCAACTGATTTGCAAGATCTTGTGCAGACGTTTCGGTTTTGAGTGTGGGGGGCAGGTCCATTGTCCTTGCGCTAGTTGTCCTGTATGGGGGTTGTAGTTACTTAGACTAAGTGTGTTATCTACACTCAGTCTCTTGTGATTGATGTAATTCTAAAAAACAGGCGTTCAACTAAAGTAACTAAGACCTAATTTCTTACTAATAACGGCAAGAAATTAGGCTTTTTATATTTGAATTACCTTAGCGTTTTTGCTGGTGGTACGCTACTAGTTTTAAGGGAAATGGGACGATGAATCATCCCCACTGATCAAGGGAAGGAGCCAACTGATTCGGAAGGGCCATTAGATGAACAAAAATTAGAAAGAGAAAACGAACTTCTTCTTTTGGAGTTAGAATAATTAAAAAAGTTGCGAGTTTTTCAGATGGATCCGAAAGCTATCTTGAAAAGCACAGGCAGTGTTATCATTCGAACACAAAGAAGAATTCAATTTAAAAGATGTCTTATGAGTAGTCGATATCCCTGAGTCCTCTTACCATTATCATATAAAAATGATGAAGAAGGAGAACCTAGATTAGGTACTAGAAGAGCTTATCCAATCCATTTTTAATGAAAATAACGGAAATTATGGTTACCGACGTATTCATCTAGAATTGAGAAACCAAGGAATGTTATAGGCATATATATCATCCTTTTTGAATCAAATTATTCTTGGGATAGGTAAGATGTGCAAAAATATTAACATAAAAAAAGCGCATTAAATAAAAAAGATAAATTTAGTAATGCACTCCTTTTTGATGGTATCCCTATATATCAGTATCGGAAATTCTTTAGTCTTTCATCTAGATGCTTGGTGTTCCCGTATATTTCTTGATATAAGGAATATAGTTCCTTATATTTTTTACTATTTTCTTGTTTTGGATAGTAAACAGTATGTGTATTAATTAAGATAGATGCACACTTCTTTAGAGTTTTATACCAACCACAACCAACAGCGGCTAATATTGCAGCCCGCATTCCAGACCCCTGTTCATTTGTTAATTTTGCAATCTGAGCTTCAAAGATATCAGCTTGTATTTGAAGCCATGTATTATTTTTTGTGCCTCCACCAATAGAAACTATGGTATCCATTCTATTTCCATTTCTACGGAAAATCTCAATAGATTCGTTTAATGAAAAAGTAATACCTTCTAAAACTGCGCGGGTGAAGTATTTCATATCATGAGAAGTGTCAATACCAATAAAACTACCGCGTATATTTGAATCGACGTGTGGTGTTCTTTCACCAACAATGTAGGAAGTAAAAAGTAACCCATTTGATTCTGCTGGTATATATTCTATTTCAGAAAGCAGTTGTTGATAACTAACATTTGGGGCAAAGGTGTTTTTAAACCAAGCCATGCTATGTCCGGCTGAAAGTGTTACCCCCATCGTGTAATATGCGTCAGGAACAGCGTGATTAAAGTAATGAACTTTACCATTAAAATCTTTGTTATTACTTTCTTCATATGAAAGAATCACCCCCGATGTTCCAATACTTGCTAAAACCTTTCCGTTTTCTAAAACATTTGATCCAATTGCCCCGCATGCGTTATCCGTCGCTCCAGCAAATACACTGGTAGTTGTGCTAAGTTTTGTTATTTCAGCCACATGGTGTGTGACGGTACCTACTTTTTCATGTGAATTAATTAAAGATGGACAAATAAGAGGGTCAATATTTAGGAGTTCGCAAATTTCTCTACTCCATTGTTTTGTGGTTTGATTCAATAATAATGTTCCTGCCGCATCTGAATAATCAGTATGGATTTCTCCTGTTATCTTGTAGCGTACATAGTCTTTTGGTAGTAAGAACTTCTTTACCTTTTTAAATATTTTAGGTTCATTATTTTTCACCCAAAGAATCTTGGGTAGTGTAAATCCTTCTAAAGCTAGATTTTTTGTTATATCTAGTAACTTTTTTTTACCAACTCGTTTATATATTTCCTCACATTCTTTTGTAGTACGTACATCATTCCAAAGAATAGCATTTCTTAATACGCTATTATTTTCATCTAATAGAACAAGTCCGTGCATTTGACCAGAAAAACTTATGCCTTCTATGTCATTCGGATTCCCATCAAATCTCTGTAAAAGTATAGTTAATCCTTAATAGTCTCTTTTACCCAATCATCTGGATTTTGTTCAATAAAACCATTCCCATTCTGAATTATTGGATATTCTCTTGATATCTCACGTATGACATTTCCTTCTTGATTAACTAATATGATTTTTACCGCACTGGTGCCTATATCTATACCAATTACATATTTCACGGAAATAGTCTCCTTTAGAACTCTTTAAGTAATCCCTTCTTTTTAAACAATAAAGTTAGTATGTTTCTTATATTTATTGAGAATAAATGGATCAATATCTTTATCTGTAATGATGGTTGATACATCACCTATTTTAGCAATACTAGAAATAGAACTGTTATTAAACTTCGAGCTATCTATTAAGGCGATATTCTGATTTGAAACTTGAAGCATCTTTTTCTTCAATTCAACTTCATACAAATTAAAGTCTGAAAATCCATTCTTGGATGAAACTCCATAAGAAGAAAAGAATACTTTGTCAATATTAATTTTGTCAAATATTTCTTCTCCTAAAAGACTTTCGATCGCATTTGATTTTTTTCGAATGATTCCGCCAATCAATATAACTGTTAGATTTAAGTTTTCCCTAAGCAAATCAGCTGTTTTAAAGCCATTCGTTAGTACTGTAATTTCCAATTCACTGTTTTCTAATAGTTTAGCTAGTTCAAAGCAGGTTGAACTAGAATCAAGAATGATACACTCGGAATCTTGTATTAAAGAATAAGCTTTAGTAGCAATTTCCCTTTTTTGGTGAATGTTTAATTTTTCACGAGTATCATAACTTTGTTCATGTGGAGTCTTTGGGCTGGGGTTCACTAAAACAGCCCCCCCATGAGTTCGTTCCAGTTTATTTTCTTTTTGTAAAAGGTTTAAGTCTGACCGGATTGTTGGAAGGGAAACATTAAGGGAATGAGCTAATTCATTTACTGAGATAGATTCCTCTTCTTTTAATATATCGAGAATTCTTCTTCTTCTTTTTTCAGCGAACATAAGAATCTCTCCATTAGTTAAAATTTTTAAAATTATTATTTTAATTTAAGTATAGGGGATGGGAATGTATTTTACAATATTTTTAGTAAGTTAAAAAAACTAAAGAAAAAAATTAGTAAAAAAACGTTGACAAAAGAAAATATTCTAATTATTATGTGACTATAGTTAATATTCAAAAAATTGGGAAGGTTAGAGTTGGGCTTGGACTATTCGCAGAAGAAATACTTTTTAAGAAAAGGAATTGTACTTAAGCAATTCTTTTCTAAATAAAAATAGAGAGGGAGATTTGATTTGCTAATTACTGGGAAGGAAATGTTAGATGTAGCCAAGGAGAATAAGTTTGCTGTTCCTGCTTTTAATGCTGGTAGTGGTCAATTATTGACTGCGGTAATGGAGAGTGCTGAAGAAAAACATGCACCATTTATAATGGCTATCCATCCTCTTGAACTAGAATTTTTACGTGATAGTTTTGTATCTCAAGTAATCTATGAGGCTCAGCATACAAAGGTTCCAATTGCCATACATTTAGATCATGGATCTACGATTCAGCAAGTCATACATGCTATTAAATTAGGATTTACTTCTGTCATGATTGATAGTTCTCACTTGCCTTTTGAAGAAAATATAAAAATGACACAAAAAGTGGTTGAGATTGCACATGCGCAAGGAGTTTCAGTAGAGGCAGAATTGGGGACAATTGGAGATACTGGCAATACAGTAGAGGGTGGGGTTTCTGAAGTAATTTATACGGACCCTAAAAAGGCAGAAGAATTTGTAAGTAGAACAAATATTGATTCGTTAGCAGTAGCGATTGGAACAGCGCATGGTATTTATCCAAAAGATGTTAAACCTAAAATACGTTTAGACATTTTAGAGGAAATATCCAAGGTGACAGATATCCCTTTAGTTTTGCATGGGGGATCAAGTAATCCTGATCATGAAGTAATAGAAGCAATAAAATTAGGAATTGCAAAAATCAATATTTCGAGCGATATTAAGATCTCCTTTACAAATAAATTAAGAGAAATCCTAAATGGAGATAACCCAGAAATTAGAGAACCAAATGTAATATTTCCTAATTGTATTTACGAAGCTAGGAAAACTGCCAATCATAAAATTGATATTTTTAATACTGCTAACAAGGCGAAATGCTATGTTCTAGATAGTTTTAAGGAGAAGGTAGGGGGACTTATATGAAAATAGGAGAAATTTTGGATGAAAGAATAATAGCTGTTAATTTGGTAGCAGAAAATAAGGATCAAGCTATAACCTTACTTTCTAAAAAATTAAAAGATGCTGGTTATATTAATGACGTCAATAATTTTAAAAAAGATATATATGATAGGGAAGCGCAAGGACCAACAGGAATAGGGAATTATATCGCTATTCCTCATGGTCAAAGTGAGAGCGTTACCAATATTGGGATAGCCATTGGTAAGTTTCAAAACGAAATCAAATGGGAAACACTAGATGACAATGGGGTTAAAGTAGTTTGCTTGTTTGCAGTTAATCAGGATAGAGAATCAGCAGATAATCATTTATTACTTTTATCGGAATTTGCAACAAAATTAGGAAATGACTCTGCAGTTGACGCTTTGTTAGATGCAAAAAGTGTTCAAGAAATAAAAGATGTTTTTCTTAAGGAGGAATATGTATGAAAATTATAGGAATTGCTGCATGTACTGCTGGAATTGCACATACTTATATCGCCAAGGAAAAGTTAATAAAAGCCGCCCAGCAAGCTGGACACGAAATTCATATGGAAACACAAGGAACTATTGGACGTAAAGATGAATTAACAGAAGAACAAATTAGGGAAGCGGATGTTGTGGTTATTGCAGCGGATGTTAAAGTATCCGGAAAAGAACGTTTTAAAGATAAAAAGGTAATAGAGATTCCAACCGAAATTGTTATTCGAGCTCCAAAGAAATTAATAAAAAGGGTAGAGGAACTTGTTGAGGAATCAAATCAAGTAAATAACTGAATCACAATTATCTAGTTTTAAATGTGTAGAAAAAAGTAGCTTGTTAAAGAAGTTTTTTGATTCGTTTATTTTTTATAATCTAGCATGTTTCAATTATACCTTGAAAGGTAGATGAAAGTGAAAAATTTACAAATAAAAAAACATTTAATGACTGCTATATCTTATCTAATCCCAGTAGTTGTGGGCGCAGGATTTATGCTGGCAATTGGTAATATCGGCGGCGGAAATCAGATTACGGATATTGAAGTGGGATTCGGATTTTTTGATACTTTAACTACGATGGGTGGACTCGTTTTAGGTTTATTGCCGTTAGTAATATCTGTTGGTATTGCATACTCCATTGCTGATAAACCAGGTATTGCACCTGGTATGGTTATTGGGCTTGCTGCAATAAATATTCAAGCTGGTTTTTTAGGTGGAATTTTGGGAGGTTTTATTACTGGCTATTTAACAAAGTACATTACAGATAAATTAAAAGTACCTTTTTGGGCAGAGGGATTAAAACCAATGCTATTAATTCCACTTATATCTTCCGTTTTGTCTGGGCTCATCATGTACTTTGTTATTGGAAAACCTGTAGCAGCGGGAACAATACTCTTGCAAGATTACCTAAATGCACTCGATACTTCAGATAAAGTGCTTTATGGTATCATTATAGGAATTTTATCATCAATAGATTATGGTGGACCCGTAAATAAGGTTGTATTTGCCTTTGTGTTGAGTATGCAAGTAGAGGGAATTTACGAACCAATTACAGTTTTAATGTTAGCGTCAATGGTTACACCATTTGGAATGACGATGGCATACTTCTTCCAAAAACCATTTAAGAAAAATATTTATTCACAGAATGAGGTGGAAACATTAAAAACGGCGTTTCCTATGGGAATTGTGATGATTACAGAGGGGTGTTATCCGATTATTTTAAATGATCTCTTCCGCTGTATAATTGCAACAGGTGTTGGTGGCGCGGTCGGTGGAGCCTTATCGATGCTATGGGGAGCTGATTCAGCAGTACCACATGGGGGGATGCTAGCTATGGTAACCATGACTCAGCCATGGGCATTCCTACTAGCATTATTAATAGGCTCATTAGCCACTGCAATAGTATTATTTATTCTGAAGAAACCGGTAAGTAGAGATCAAGTTAATATTGGTGATGATAAAGAGGTAGATATTGATTTAAGTTCAATTAAAATTTCTTAACACCTTAAAGGAGAGGTATTATGTCTTATATATCAGGAGAATACAAGAAAGATGTTATTAACTTATATAAAAAGGCGAATGTAGTTCTTTCAGATAAAGAGATAGAGAATATTGATTATGCTGATTTTGGTCTAAATAATATTAGAGAGGAAGCACTAAACTTAGTAGTTTATGTAAATAATGAAAGGTATTGTGCAAAAGAAATGGTATTATTACCAGATCAAATATGTCCCGAGCATATGCATCCATCATTTAATGATAAATTAGGTAAACAAGAAACGTTTAGATGTAGGTGGGGGAAGGTATATTTATATGTGGAGGGTACTGAAGAATTAGAAGATGCTAAAATACAAGGAGTTCTTCCAGAGAAACATAGGAATTTTTACACATCCAGTAAAGAAATAGTTTTAGAACCCGGAGAACAATATACCATTGATCCAGATATCCGTCATTGGTTTAAAGCAGGACCTGAAGGAGCTGTAATTACGGAATTTTCTTCACCTAGTGATGATGCTTCTGATATTTTTACAAACCCAAATATAAAAAGAGTTGCAAGAGATAAGTTAAATATAAGGTAATTTATCTCTGAAAAGTATGGAAGAGGTACTTTTTTCGAAAAAGAGTACCTCTTCTATTTGTTTTCATGTTAATAGGATTTATCATCAGTTGCGTTTAGTAGACCTTTTATATTTGAGATTTATTTCCATTGATATGGTATACGTTAACAGATTCTAAATACGGAGGTTGTTCTAGAAAAAGACGGGCCACTTGAACATGATGCTTTATTCGTCGAGGTTAATACAAAAAGTCAGGGAGATTAAGATTGCTAGTGTGTACCGGGGATGGAAACGAATGGTAAACCGGAAAATTGATTGAGAAGCGACATTTCATTCATAAAGGAGCATTTGGCAATGATTATCCAGTATTATGACAATACTTTTTGTTATGGGACAAGTAGCCTGTTTCTGTGGTACTTTTCTTCACTTGTATATCTATATAAAGAAAAAAGTTATACTTAAATGTAGAACGTTATATTTTAAACAAACTATAATGTAATCTGTAGTATTTCTCCTTACTATAAAACAAAACACTAGCGTTGCATAAAAAATAATTGTAGAAGTCAACCATTTAATTTATAGCTTTAATTTAAATGTACAAATTTTCAGATATAAATTATATTTAATTTATGAAAAAAGGTTAACAGGGCTCTAAAGGTAGTCCTTTATCCATTTTCTGAATTTTATATAACATTTTAGATGATTGGGTCATAGGTTAAATCGTCTAAGAGCAAAACATCTCCTAATTCGTATTGTGCAACAGTTACTTGAAAGACCTTTTCGTGATCAAGCCTTCGTCGACCACGGGATGATCGCTCTGGTTCCTTGAATACTTTAGAAATAAGGGTTGTGATGGAGTGAGAACAGAAATCCCGTATCCAACGTAACATTTCCAGCAAGGTCCCTTTATAGCCAATTTTGTTTTTCATTAAAAGGGTTAAACAGAAAGAAATCATTGCCAAATAGATTTGATTATATACCGCATTTTCGCTTTTTCCATATAGTTTTTTAATAACCATATGCTGCTTGACCCATTTGAAAAATAATTCTATCTGCCAGCGGTTGCGGTAGAGATCACTCATTTCCTGTGCACTGACTTTAGCATCATTACACACAATTCGAATCTGATTTCCTTTACTGTCTACAGTTTCAACGAGTTGCAGCGGGTTCTTCATCTTTCCGATCTTTACTACCGCATGACGGGTGATCGGTGAAGAGGAATCAATCGGTAATTCCTCGATGACATGTACGACCGTGTTCGTTTTAATTCGTGTGACAAATCGAATACCTTCTGCACAGTAGGTATCAAACTTTTTAAAATTGAAATAGCCTCGGTCAAATACATGAAGAACGTTTTTATCTAATACGATTAATGAATCTAGCTGTGTTTCATCTGCAGGTCTTGCAGGTGTGAGAATGACTTCATTTGGGTAAGAAATGCCCTCGCAAAAAGTAATGGAAGTATGCATTTTCACACCCGATTTTGTATCTCGAAAATCTGCCCATTCATATTGACTAAGGCACATCGAAATCGTTGATGAATCAATCAGATGAAGCTTTCCAAGTGCTTTGCCTGCCGTTTTTGGTCCAAGTATGCGGTGCAGTTTTTGAATTAGATGATGCAGGATAACCTGGAAAATCTCGGATGGTATATCCCCATTTTTTCGAGATAGCTGTGATTTACTAATGCTTTCTATGCCAACCAATCTTTGGACGGTTTTCTTGCGTTTTATCGTGTCACTTATCCGCTGAAGGTTATCTAGTTGCTTCAATTGCGCATAAATAAACGTGTTCATAAACGTAAGCACATCAAACTTTTTGACATATTTGTCAATCTTGGCGTGATCAATCATTTTTTGTATTATTTTTGAATCTAATGGATGAATGTATTCCTTGAATACAGTTTTTATGGTATGATTGTCCATGGTTATCTCCTTATAGTTAGGGATTTGGACAGGACTATCATACCCTAATTATAAGGTTTTTTTATGGATTTTTGTAGTGAAAGTTCCTATTATTAATAATATTGACATAAAATGTTTCGCTTGACTTTTTACCGAAAACTTTATGCAACGCTAGTGAAAACAAAAATAAAATAAATGATGTGGCCAAAAGAAAAGAACAGCACTAAGTAGACTATACAAGTGCTGTTCGTAATTAGCAGTGGGGTAACTGATGGAAAATGTTTTTATTGTGTCCCTTAATAATATTATCTTTGAAAAAACTCTATCTTCTCATTTTCTGGACCACTAATGAAAAAATATTGATACCCATTTGGAAGGGTAATTATTTTTTCCTCAATAAAGTTAACATTTTTTTCTTTAATATGTTCAAAGAATTCTTGAATATTTTCAATAGCAATAGCGATGTGATTCACTTTTCCTTCAATCGGATATTCGCCACTATCCTGTACTAATTCAAGATCTGTTTCAGGTTCATTTTTAAAACCGAGAAAAGCGAGTATTTTTTCCCCATCATTTTGATATACCTTTTGTTTAAATGTCATACCTACAATTTCTTCATAGAATTTAATAGCCTTTTCAATATCTTGAGTCATAACTCCAACATGATCTAGTCTCATGTATATTACCCCCTCTGATTACGGAACTTTGCCAAAGTCATATTATTTAAACCATTTGTACTCTGATAGATTTGTTATAAAACAGGAAGAGTGTCTCATATATTTGAGTGCTTTTTTAATTAGGTTCGTAAAATCCGTTACACTCATCTGGTACGGTGGATGTATTAACTCTAATAATCCCCCTTTTTAAAAGTAAGAGCAATTAAGATATTTCCCTTGTAATCTACGGTCTGAGAATTCCAGCATCAATCCTTACAACTTCGTGTTTTAATAGTGCTATCAAATAATGATAAAACTATGTTTGAATTAAGAAAAAGGTTTATTAATGGAATATTAACACATTTAAAGAACTTTAACTATACCTAAAACAAAGTTGATAAATAGTTCGAGTACATAAAAATTACTGTACTATATGTACTGGAAGCTTATGAAGTAATTATGAATGGTACGGACGGCAAAAAGTAAATGAGAATAGTCCAGGTGTAATGTAAATCGTAAAAGTGCCCCCATGAGAATTAATTCTTTAGTTGATTTAATGCTCCAACAGAAGAAAGTAGGAGATATGATTAAAGGTTAAAAACAAATACAAAATTAGTCAAGCTAATAATATAAGTGCATATAATTTCTCTATACATTTGATAGAATTGTTTTCATTTTAAAGGCAAATGAAAATAATTGCTTTTTTTATTTTTAACATGTAATAATAAAAATAAAAGGCAAAGGAGACACAAGGATGAAAAATAAATTCTGGGTTGGGACAAATTGGAAGATGACAAAAACTTTAAAAGAAGGTCTATCTTATACGGAAGAACTTGCAAGGATTTCAGAAAACGTTAATACTAATATTGAAATTTTCATCATTCCTTCTTACACTGCGCTAATTCCGATTAAAGAAATAACCGGAAAATCAAGAATTCATATTGGTGCACAAAATATGCATTGGGAGGATCAAGGTGCTTATACTGGGGAAATATCTGCTAAAATGTTAGACGAAATTGGCATTGATATTATTGAATTAGGGCACTCTGAACGTAGACAATACTATAACGAGAATGATGAAGATATTAATAAAAAGGTACATGCAGGACTAAAATATGGCATGAAGCCCCTTGTATGTATTGGGGAAAATATTAATCAAAAAAATAATGGTATATCTAAAGAATCTTTAGCAGCACAATTAAAAGTTTGTTTGAAAGATTTAACGAATGAACAAGTAAAAAATACGATGGTAGCTTATGAACCAGTTTGGGCAATTGGGGAAGGGGGAATTCCAGCAGATTCCCTATATGTTGCAGAAATCCATCAATTTTTACGTAAGCAATTAGTAGAAATGTTTGGTGAAGTTGGATCAACTATCCCATTATTGTATGGTGGAAGTGTGAATCTAGATAATTTTATAGAATATAGCGATATTGAAGATGTAAATGGATTGTTTATCGGACGATCAGCGTGGAATACAAAGAGTTTCGAACAAATTCTTCGACGTTTAGACAAGCATTTGTTGTCATAAGAACACTAGTCAGTGCCCTTAAACTTTTATACTTTTATACTTTAAGAAAAGGACTATCATATTCACAAATCGATTTGACAGTCCTTTTTTGATATAATATTATTCCGCAATTACTACCCTCACTCCACTATTTGTTAGTTTTCCTAGTAATTCCTTATCAATTTCCTTATCGCTGATTAAAGTATCAACATGCTCTGTTTCAGCAAATACTGCGCTCGAATTCTTCCCAATTTTGGTGGAATCGATTAAAGCGATTACATTTTCTGCCCTTTTAATCATTTCTTTTTTTAAAGTTACTTCATATAAATTAAAGTCCGTTAGCCCTGATTCGAAAGTGAACCCATTGGACGAAGTAAACATCGTGTCTATGTTGACAGAATCCAAGATATTTAATCCTAAAGTTCCTTCTATAGCACCTGATCCTTTTGTTATGACTCCGCCAACAAGAATGACAGTTATTTCTGGGTTTTCTATTAATTCTAATGCTGTTTGAATTCCACTAGTTATCACGGTTAATTGAGTAGATTGTTTTTTTATATAACTTGCTAACTCTAATACTGTGGAACTAGCATCTAGTATTATGCACTGTTTTTCTTGTACCAATTCTAATGCTTTTAATGCGATTTTCTGCTTTTCTTTTTTATTTTTCATTTTTCGAACAGAAAACCTTGTTTCTATTTCTAATTCACCATTTAATACTGCTCCGCCATGTGTTCTTGTAAGTAATCCATCTTGTTCAAGTTGGTTTAAATCGGTTCGTAATGTTGCTTCCGAAACTCCAATCCTTTCAGCTAACTCTTTTACAGTAACCCGCTTTTTCTCTTTCAAGGTTTCCATTATAATGCTTCTTCTTTCACTTACAAACATCTTCATCCTTAATCCCATCCCCGAGTAATTGTAATTTAATCTTAATTCTAAAGACTATTAATTGCAATATAAGAATAATGCACATTCATTGGATATTTAAAAAATCAATAATAACTTCTGTATTGTTAATTCAAAAGCAAATGATAATATTTAATATAATTATAAATGTGATTAAAAGTGATCACAAGTTAAGGGCTTAGATTTTAAGTTAATATCTTAAATAGAATATCCTATCACATTAGTCATTTATGTTGATTAATGAATAATTGTAATGTATATATTTATTTTAATGATTGGAAGTCCTGTATCCCCTTATTACTCGAAAACAGCAAAAAAATATGAAAGCAAACGACAGTATTATTGACAAATTGATAATAAGTGATAATATAAGTGTATAGCGTAAGGAAAGCGATTTCAATTTAGGGGGGGCTAAGTGATGATAAAGTTTGGGTGTCATGGTTGCACTTGGGAATTAGATTACGATAAGGAAGAAGACTATCTTGACGACATTATGGATACTGTTGCAAATGTTGGATTTAAAGGTATTGATGTACAAGTAGCCTTATTAGGAAGGCATAAGAATGATCCTGAGCGACTTAAAGATGCTCTGGATAAAAGAGGAATAGAATTAGCGGCGCTCACTATTCCATTTTCTTGGGAACATGATGAGGAAACAAAAGAGGAAAAGGAACGTGCAGATTACTATATAAACTATTTATCTCATTTTCCAAATCCAATTTTGAATCTACCGGCTAGAAATGGAAAAAATAGAGATGACCTATTAAAAAGACAGAAGCAAATTATTAATTGCGCAAATTCTGTGGGAATGCGAGCTTTTGAGAAAGGAATTACAGCTTCTTTTCATCCTGCATCACCGGCAACTTCTTATTTTAGAACCAAAGAAGACTATGATGTTTTATTTGATGGTTTAGATAGAAGATTCATAGGTTATACTCCTGACGCTGGGCACATTAGAATGGGGGGTATGAATCCAGTTGAAGTTGTTCGAGATAATCTAGATATTATAAAGCATGTTCATATTAAAGATTGCTCAAGCACGTTAGAATGGAGAAAGATGGGTACTGGCGATATAGACTTTCCAGCCCTTGTACAAACTCTAGTAGACTATGGATATTCTGGTTGGATTATGACAGAAGAAGAAACGGAAGAAACATTTGAAAACCCAACTAAAACAGTAAATCAAATTAGAAATTATGTGGTTCATACTTTAGAGCCAGTTATATATGCTAAAAACTAAGCTAAGCATCACCATAAAATATAAAAACTAATTAATGAGGTGTTATTATGGTAGTACAAGAAAATTTATCAATCGTTGGATCAGGAATTATGGGACATTCCATTGCTTTAACAGCTGCATGGGCGGGTTTTGAAGTAAAAGTTTGGGGAATGAATGAAGAGGATATCAATCGTGCAAAACAGAGTCTTGAATCTAAATTAGATGGATTAGTGGGGTATGAAGTTTTTGATAATGACGAAAAGCAAGCCATCACAAATAGAATTTATTTTACAGAATCACTGGAAAACTGCGTCGCTAATGCAACTTTTATTATTGAGGCAATTCCAGAAATTCTCGAATTAAAACAGGAGTACTTCCAAAAGTTGGATGATATGTGTCCTGAAAATACGATTATTGCAAGTAATACATCAGGTCTAAGTGCTACTGCAATTGCTAAGTTGACGAAAAACCCATCTAGAACAGTTGTTACACACTTTTGGCTTCCGGCACACCTAATGCCATTAGTTGAGGTAGTTCGTGGGGATCATACTTCTGATAAGACTGCAGAACGCGCTTTAGCGTTACTTAAATCAATGAATAAGAAACCAATCCTTGTTAAGAAAGATGTATTAGGATCTGTTGGTAATAGATTACAATACGCTATTTTTAGAGAAGCTCAATATATTCTTCAAGAAGGAATTGCTTCTATGGAAGATATTGATGCAGCAATCCGATATAGTTTGGGAAGACGTTTTGGGGTAACCGGACCTTTTATGACTATGGATATGGGTGGTTTAAACACGAATGCTTCCATTACATCTTATCTTTTTGAAGATTTAAGTGATAGAAAAGTAATTTTCCCACAAATGAAAGAATTAGTTGACAATGGCCACATTGGTCCGAAAACTGGAAAAGGATTCTATGATTGGACACCTGAAATGACAGAAAAAATGGAAAAAGAACGCGAAGAAGAACTAATTCACTGGGTTAAAAAGGATCTGAAGGAAGCAAAGAAATCAAAAGTATCTGTTAACTAATAATTAGTAGAATTTTAATTCTATAAAAAGAGTGTTTGTCATTATTTATGTAAATTGAAAGATTTCTTAAAGGGAAGAGAAGATAGATAAGTTTAATCACGTTGTATGTATAGATTCATAGACTTTTATTCGTATACCATTATATTCGTTTTCCCTACTAACTTCTCTTTCTTCTTTAATTCTTTTCAGTATAATTATTTGAATATTCCCAATATTGGGAGTACCTTATGTTAAAATGGAGGTAATTCTGTGGATTCTTTAACTTGGCTAATAGCCGTAGCGGTAATTGGTATCTCATTACTACTATTTCTTGTAATGAGGCAGAAATTCCAAGCTTTTCTTGCACTTATTGTAGTTAGTGTACTTGTCGGACTAGCATTCGGGATGACACCAGAGGATTTATTTGCAACTTTTGACAAAGGGATGGGGGAAACGGTTGCCTTTATTTCAATTGTCATTGGATTAGGTGCGATGTTTGGTGAGATTTTAAGAGTATCAGGAGGTGCCGAAAGTCTAGCAAAAACAATGCTTGACAAATTTGGTGAAAAAAGGTCGCCATGGGCACTTGCTATTGCTGGTTTAGTTATTTCCATTCCAATATTCCTTGATGTGGCTCTGGTTATTCTAATGCCAATTTTATATTCATTACAGAAGAAAACAGGGAAATCATTATTACTTTATGGTATCCCGTTATGTGCTGGACTATTAGCGGCACATGGTATGATACCACCTACACCAGGTCCGTTGGCAGCAGCTTCACTTATTGGGGCAGATATTGGGTGGGTTATTATCTTTGGTTTAATCATTGGTATAATTTGTATGATTGTTGCTGGACCATTATTCGGTAATTATATCGCCAAAAAGATTTATGTCCCAGTTCCAGAAATGATGGATGAACAAGCGGCAGCGATTGAGCAAGAAATTGAAAAGAGAGAAAATGGACAAGAGACAAAAGAATTACCTAGTTTTATTAGTGTTCTTTCTATTATTTTATTACCTCTTTTACTAATCTTATTGAATACACTCGCACCGTTTTTAACGGTTGAAGGTTCAACATTGTATAACGCATTAGTGTTTATTGGTCATCCGTATATAGCACTTGCAATTACAACATTATTGACAATGTATATCTTTGGAACAAGACGTGGTTATACTAAAGATGATATTCAAAACATTACTACGAAAGCGCTTGAGCCTGCAGGTATTATAATTCTAATTACAGGTGCTGGTGGGATCTTCGGTGAAATGTTAGTTGCTTCAGGAATCGGCGAAATGTTAGCGAACCTTATGGAAACTGCAAATTTACCAGTTATCGTGTTTGCTTTTATAACAGCAGCTGTACTAAGAATTGCTATAGGATCCGTAACAGTAGCAATGGTTACAACTTCGAGTATTGTTGGACCAATTTTGGCTACACTTTCTGTAAGTGAACCAATGTTAGGATTAATCGTAATATCAATCGCTTCAGGTGCGGTTATTGCATCCCATGTAAATGATTCCGGTTTCTGGATGGTAAACCGTTATTTTGGAATGAGTGTTGGTGATACACTTAAATCCTGGACAATGATGTCAGTTATAGTTTCTTTAGTAGGTTTCGCAATGAGTCTTTTAATCAGTCTTTTCCTTTAATAGATTTCGGAAACTTTTAAAAGAACTCTGTAGCTATGAGCATAGAGTTCTTTTCTATTTATATAGAGGGATAATCTATTGGAGGAGTTTACGGTATCAACTTTGGAACCTTTTTATAACAGTTTTAAATAAATTATCCCATCGATAATCTTAATATATAAATATTGTGTGAAATTTTCTCAGTTAGTATGAGCTTAAATCATTTGATTCACGTAAATTAATGAAACAGATAGCCTCTAGCAACCAATACATTGGCCACTAGGGGCTAAATTAATGGTAAAATATATACTAATCTACATGATTAGCCTCTCTTAGATAACCAATTGTCAAACTATCTCTTTCCCACCTTTTGGTATTCGATGGTTCCCCATCCTTTCAAAAAAGTCAATAATAAATGAATGGTCCTTTTTAGCGTATCCATTAGCAATTTCTGAGCTAAATATTTCTTTAACTAACTGTGTGACAGGTAGTGGTAAACCAATTGCGTTTGCTGAAGATTGAACATTGGCTAAGTCCTTGAAGTTTATTTCAATACGTCCACCAGGCTCAAAATTTCTATCAATAATTAATGGCATTTTCGCTTCCATTACAGCACTACCAGCAAGTCCACCACTTATTGCCTCATATAATTTATTTAAGTCGATACCTGATTTACTAGCAAAAACACACGCTTCTGACAAAGCAGTTAGATTGATGCTTACAATAATTTGATTTGCTAGTTTAGCAACTGTTCCAGCTCCATTTGTCCCTACGTGGACGATCTTATCCCCCATCGCTTCAAAGAGTGGTAAAACTCGATTAAATTGTTCTTCCTCTCCCCCTGCCATAATTGCTAGGCTTCCTTTTATAGCCATAGGTTCTCCACCACTCACTGGTGCATCTATATAATGTATTCCTAATTTTTTTAATCTACTAGCAAAGGATTTTGACTCTTCTAGTGATACAGAGCTCATATCCACAATTAATGTATTGGATTTTGCGTTTTTAACGATACCGTCATCCGCAAATAACACTTGTTCAACATGCTTTCCTGTTGGAAGCATAGTGATGATCACATCGCACATTTCTACCATTTCTCTATTTGAGTTACAAGCAATTCCTCCTAATTCTACTAATTCATTTACCGCATCTTTATTCAAATCAAATAGATATGTATCAAATCCTGTATTAATTAAATGCTTTGCCATTGGTTTTCCCATAATGCCTAATCCAATAAATCCTATTTTCATATTAACTACCTCCATGTAAGTGTTTACTTTATGTTTTTATTTTATATTAAAACAAAATGGTGTGATTTACAATTAAAAGGTAAATAAAATGATATTATTTGAAAGTATTAAAAGATGAAAAATGAACTTTTAAGGAATTAATATCTATAAAGGTAGCCATTAAATGGTGGATCTACGTCAAGTTTTTGGACACAAAAAGATTAAGTTTTTTTGCACAACAACCATTCATGGATTGTTCCACGTCCCAAGTAGATTGTCAAAGTGAAAAGATCCTTTGACAATCTACTTGGGACGTGGAGAAATAAACCCATGGCTGTTGTGCCAAAAAAATGTGAAGGGGGAAGTGTTCTGTACCCCATGTTTTACGCTGCTATTCGGCACATTTTTTCGTATTCATCCGGTGTCAAATAACCAATGCTTCCATGAATTCGTTTGCGATTATACCAACCTTCGATGAATTGAAATAACGCAATTCTCGCTGTCTCAAAGCTTTCGTATTTGGTTAGATACACTTCTTCTTTTTTCAATATGGCATGAAAAGATTCAATACAAGCGTTGTCATATGGACATCCTTTTCGACTAAATGACGGAACCATTTCATGTTTTTTTAGTAGTTTTTGAAAGGCTTCACTTGTATATTGTGTTCCTAAATCTGTATGCACGATAAGACCGGGATCGGGCTTTTGATCTTGAATCGCATTCTGAAGTGCTTCCAGCACAATTTCTGTTGTCATGGTACGAGAGAATTTATATCCGACCACTTTTTTTGTATGTAAATCAAGAACGGACGCTAGATAACACCAACCATCACGAAGCGTATGGACATATGTAATATCAGCTACCCATTTTTCGTTGATTGTTGTTGTAGTGAAATCTTGATTTAATACATTTTCTCGTTCTTCTACGGGCTTTTGTGTTGGTGTTGGGCGGAATTTTTTTACAATACATGATTGGATGCCTGCTTGTTTCATCAAACGTTGAACTCGATTGATACTGCCTGTATAGCCTTCTTTTTTAAGTATTTCAAAGATTTTAGGGGCCCCATAACGACCCTTACTTTCTTTATGGATTGCTCGAATTCGTTCAAGCAGTTGTTCGTTGGCGACATGATAGCTATTCGGCTTCTTGTGAAACGATTGATAATACGTACGATTGATAATACGTACTTTTAGGCATCTTTAAAACACGACACATCATTTGGATTGGATGATGTTCGCTTTCTTTTGTAATCAAGTCAATCAGTTCTTGCTCATCTATTTTCTCGCGAATATGGTCATAGCCTTTTTTAAGATTTCGATCTCCTGTTTTAATCGAAGATTTTCCTTTTGAATGGCTTCTATATCAGCCAAAGTTAATTCCTGTTCACATTCAATTGGAGAGAGTTGCTTAATCCATTTATAAATCGTTACTTCTGAAACACCATATTCGCTAGAGAGTTGACTGACTGGAGTGCCTGAGCGATAAAGCTCAACTACTGTTTGTTTAAATTCTTGATTATACCGTTTTTGACTCATGATTCGGACACAACCTTTCGTTAGTTTAATATTAATGACTTAACCAAGTTGTGTCCATAAATCTATACTACATCTATGGTATATATAAGTGTTAACAAGGAATAAGGATAACTTACCTATTTATTTTTGTAGTTACTTAGTATTATCAATTATATTTGTTTAACATAAATACCAACAACAATATTGACAAATTGAAAGTAAATGATAAAATAAAGACGAATGTAACTGCAAACGTTTACAACAGTATCTATTATTATAATTAAGTAATCAAAGATTATGAGAATTAGGGGGATAAAATTATGGCGATAGAATTTGGATGTCATGGTTCTACATGGGTTTTAGATTATGATGTTGAAGCTGATATTATGGATAAAATAATGGATGATGTTCAGAGAGGTGGTTTCACTGGATTAGATATGCAAGTCGCTTTACTAGGGAGATATAAAAATGAACCAAAACGCTTTAAAGAGGAGCTTGACAAAAGAGGTCTTAAATTAGCTTCTTTGACATTACCACATTCATTTATAGATGGGAAGTCATCCCAAAATGAGAGAGAATTGCAAGATTACTATTTTAAATATCTAAATCACTTTCCTGGAGCAATCTTAAATGTACCTTCGAGAGTTGGACCGAATAGGGACAATTTATTACAAAGACAAAAGGAAATAATAAAAGGTGCCAACGAACTTGGAAAACGTGCATACGAGAATGGAATTGTAACAGCGCTTCATCCTATATCTTATAAAACTTCTTATTGGATATATAAAGAGGACTACGATGTGCTATTTAATGGACTAGACCCTAAGTATATGGGCTACACTCCCGACGTCGGCCACATCCAATTCGGAGATATGAATCCAGTAGAAATTATTAAAGAAGCATTACCATTAATCAAACATGTACACTTTAAAGATGCTTCTATCAAACATGAGTGGAAGAAAATGGGGGAAGGGGATATTGATATTCCTCAATGTGTACAAGTACTTAAAGATTATGGTTATGATGGTTGGATGATCGTTGAAGAAGAAACACCAGAAGCACAAACAAACACGAGTGAAGTAATCATAGAGATTGGTAAATATGTAGAAAGGAACTTATATCCTATCATTAAGGACTAACTAACTTATAAGTCTAGTAAGTTTAGCATTTAAGGACGCCTTTTGCTTTTAAATCCACAGGTAGGGATTGTACTAAAATGATTTATTTGTAAACACAGGCTCTCAAATCCAAAAAAAAACAATGGTGGTAGATAGGGTGAAAATTGTAATAGCAGATCATGAATATAAAGATTATAAATCCTTAATTACGAAAATGTTGAATTGGTCGTAATTCAATGTGAAACAGAAAATGGTGTAATTGCGGCATGTATAGATACGGATGGAATTATTAATTTTTATACCCCAATATCACGTTACGTGGTTGAGACATTGAAAAGACAGTAAAATTAATTAATTAATCAAAATTACTAGTTATTAAGGAGTGAAATGTATGAAAAAAATGATCAATGATCCTAAAAACGTAGTAGAAGAAATGGTAGAAGGGTATGTAAAAGCACATCCTAATCATATAAAACAACTTCCAGAAAATGATAGAGCACTAGTAACAGCAAGAGAAACTCGTGAAGGAAAAGTGGGCGTTCTTATCGGTGGTGGTTCAGGTCACGAGCCAGGATTTATGGGTTATGTTGGCGATGGAATGGCTGACGGTGTAGCAGTAGGTAACATCTTTGCTTCTCCATCTCCAGATCCAATTCTGGAAGTAACGAAAGCTATCGATAAAGGTGCGGGAGTTGTTTATTTATATGGTAACTATGCTGGAGACGTAATGAACTTTGGTATGGCTGCAGAGATGGCTGACCTAGAAGAAGATATTCAGGTTGGTACAGCATTGGCGTCAGATGACGTAGCATCTGCACCAAAAGAAGAAAAAGAAAAACGTCGCGGTATCGCCGGAGAATTCTTTATCTATAAAGCGGCGGGGGCAGCAGCAGACTTTGGTTACAACCTAGATGACGTTGTAAGAGTAGCAAAAAAGGCAAATGAAAATACACGTTCTATGGGTGTTGGTTTATCTCCATGTTCATTACCGCAAACAGGTGAGCCAAGCTTTGAAATCGGTGATGATGAAATGGAAATTGGATTAGGTCACCATGGTGAGCCCGGAATTGAAAAAGGTCCTATAGAATCAGCTGATAAAGTAGCAGATCGTCTTGTGCATGATATTTTAGCTGATATTGAAATTAACTCAGGAGATAAAGTAGCGGTTCTAGTGAATGGCCTTGGATCTACACCAAGAATGGAACTATATATTGTATATAGAAGAGTAGAACAAATTTTACGTGAAAAAGGTATCGAAATCTACCGTTCATACGTTGGTGATTATATTACTTCTCTTGAAATGGGAGGATGTTCCGTTACATTAATGAAATTAGACGAAGAGTTAGAAAGAGCAATCGACCACCCAGTAGATTGCCCAATGTTCGTTCAAAAGTAAGAATACAATAGGGGGAAACAACGATGAATTTAACAGCTAAACAATTAAAAGATTATTTTAAAGAAATTGTAGAAATGATTGAAAAGGAAAAAGACTATCTTTGTGAGCTTGACCGTAAACTAGGTGACGGGGATCATGGTGTTACTATGTCTATCGGTTGGCAAGCAGTAAATGAAAAATTAAACAATGAACTTGCGGAAGAACAAGATTGTGCAAAAATCAGCTTAACAGTTGGTAAAACATTTCTTAGTGCTGTTGGCTCATCTGTAGGTCCACTTTATGCTACAGGATTTATGAGAGGTGCCAAAGTTGTTAAAGGTAAAACGGAAATGAACGATATTGATTTAGCTGAATACTGGATTGCTTTTGCAAAAGGAATTAAAGAGCGTGGACAAGCAGAAGTTGGCGATAAAACAATGATTGATACACTTGAGCCATTCTTTATTAGCCTAGAGAAACAATTTGCTGAGTCTAATGATTTCCTTCCGTCCTTCAGTACGGCGGTAGAAGAAGCGAAAAAAGGTATGGAATCAACGAAAGATATCGTATCCAAAAAAGGTCGTTCAAGCCGTTTAGGTGAACGTTCTATAGGTGCCCAGGATCCTGGTGCAACTTCTGCATATTTAATCTTATCAACGTTCTTAAACTTTGTAGACAATAAAGCTAATTGTTAAAGTATCAAATTAATGTGAATAGAGTTCAGTAATTAAAGTTTCTATTTTGTTTATAAGGGTATGAAAGAAGTAAGGAATTCATCTTCACCATGAGATGGGAGTCTAAAAAAAGGGAATAAAAAAGCAAACTATTTTTGTTCCCTTAGTCTCTTAAACTAGGTAGCAATAATTTCCCCCCCACTTTTGTGGTTACTTCAACATCCATTTATTTACGGTGTTTAGATAGACAATCTCATTTATAGTAAACACTGCACTTAATGTTAAACTGATTTTTGAGGAGTCGATTAAGGCGAAAACCTTGTTAGCCTTTTTAATTAATTATTTTTTCTAGAGTTTCATATAAATTGAAATTAGCACTCAGGTTATATTGGTAAATCCAATAGCGGAAGTGTGCTTGTTATCTATATTAATATCCTCTACCGTATTAGAACCTAATCAAACAACCCCCCAAAAATGAGAATTATGATGATTTAACGAATTTCGTTAGTATACCATTAGTTAATACTGTTAGTTGGATAGAGAGAGTTTTAGAACTATCGTAAGTTCGAATGGTTGAGAACTCGTATCTAAATTGTCTTTTCAGTGATGCTTCCTTTATCACGTATAAAAAATTGGTTTCATTTTCTTTCCCCTATTATAAAACCCTTCACAATTTATGCATTATAAAAATCCTTTTATTTCTAACTG
>NZ_JBBOVR010000002.1:0-254739 GCF_038006665.1 Oceanobacillus sp. FSL K6-0118 | reverse complement strand
TGAGGTAGATGAGTGCCCGAATGGAATAGAATTATAAGAGAATGGTCACTCATGAGGTAGATGAGTGACCAAATGGGATGAAATTATAAGAGAACGGTCACTCATAAGGTAGATGAGTGACCGTATGAAATAGAACAATAAGAAATTGGTCACTCATAAAATTCGATGAGTGACCAATTTTGATAGAACGGTAAAAGACCGGGAACACACAAAAATCATTACGGATGCTAAACTTTCTAATACTTCCCCAAAACCTCCCAAATCGGTTTATTCCGTTTCTCCATTTGTGCATATCTTTTTTCAAACACGTCACGTTCAGATTCAGAAAAAGATGTCTCTACTATTTTCTCACTAAAATTACGTAAGGCAGCTTGTACTCTATCCTTCATTTTCTCTACTGTCAGATTTGTTTGAAGTAGTTTAGATAAAGAAGCCATCACATTTGGGTCAACCTCAGGATAGGTGAATTTTGTTTCTTCCTCTTTTTTGCTAATTCGATAAAAATCTCGAATAAGGTTTGCCCGTTCGTAACTATTTCCTTCTACATCTAAATAAATTTGCACGGCTGCACCATCTCGTACTCTTCGTTGAGAGATTCCAGCGAATTTCTTTCCGTTAATACTTAAGTCATAATCACCAGGGCAATAGGAATGAACAATTTCATATGCTTCAATCTCATTCGTTAAATCTTGAAGCATATATTGGACAAAACTTACCATTGCTTCATAGCAATCATGAATAGAAACCTCATGGATCCCCGGAATAACGAGAGAAAGATTTAAGACCCCGCCATCTAAGGCAACGGCAAGTCCGCCAGAATTTCGTATCACCACGTTGTATTCTTTATCAGCCAAAAAACGAACCCCTTCGTCAATATACGGAAGTCGAGCATCAGGTATCCCTAAAACAATCGTTTTTGGGTGAACCCATAGCCGCATAACAGATGGAGAATCGCCATTGCTTACGGAAGTTGCTAAAGCATCGTCTATAGCAAAGGAACTTAAGGCTGTATAAGGTTTTCCGGAAAATGTTTCTATCTCGGAATGATCTATATATCTAAATGTCGTTTGCTGAATTACTTCTTTCCAATTTTTCATTTTCTGCACCTAACCCTTTTTATAAGTCCAGACTCAGTGCCCAGCGACTAGCAAGACTTCCCTCATCTCTGTATGTCGTTAAACGGACACTTCCTCTTTTCCACTAAGTATTATATAATATATATTAAAATTGTCGAAAAGAAACGGATGGAGAAAATGGCATATAAGGATCAGCAACTGTCGGAAGAAAAGGTTTTTAAAGATCCTGTACATCGGTATGTTCATGTTCGGGATCGAGTTATATGGGATTTAATCGCAACACCAGAATTTCAGAGACTGCGTCGAATAAAGCAACTTGGAACAACGAATTTGACTTTTCATGGGGCGGAACACAGTCGCTTTAATCATTCTCTTGGTGTATATGAAATTGTTAGAAGGATAATCAATAATTTTGAAAATCAATCACATTGGAATAAGGAAGAGCGGTTGCTTTGCTTATGTGCTGCTTTATTACATGATTTAGGACATGGGCCATTTTCACATTCCTTTGAAAAAGTATTTAAGCTTGATCATGAATATTTTACCCAACAAATTATAATTGGCGACACAAATATCCATAAAATATTGGAAAGAGTAAGTCCTGGCTTTTCGAAAGAAGTAGCTGACGTCATTGCAAAAACATATGAGGACAAGCTTGTCGTAAGTCTTATCTCCAGTCAAATTGATGCGGACCGAATGGATTATCTGCAGCGTGATGCGTATTATACAGGGGTAAGCTATGGCCATTTTGATATGGAAAGAATTCTAAGAGTAATGCGGCCGATAGAGGATCAAGTTGTCATTAAGTCAACGGGAATGCATGCGGTCGAAGATTATATTATGAGTCGATACCAAATGTATTGGCAAGTATATTTCCATCCCGTGACAAGAAGTGCGGAAGTTATCCTTTCTAAAATTTTACATCGCGCAAAAGAGTTGTATGAATCCAAAGAATTCACATTTAAATTAAAACCTATCCACTTTATTTCTTTTTTTGAGGGTAAGGTAAAGTTAGATGAATACTTAAAATTAGATGAATCGATTGTTTATTTTTATTTTCAAGCGTGGCAAGAAGAACAGGATGAGATTTTACGAGATTTATGCGAACGATTCATGAATCGAAGGCTATTTAAATACGTGGAATTTAATCCAAACTTACAAATGAAACAGTGGATGGAACTATATCAATTATTTCAAAACGCTGGTATAGATCCAGAATATTATCTGGTTGTCGACTCCTCATCCGATTTGCCATATGATTTTTATCGTCCAGGTGAGGAAGGGGAACGCCTGCCTATTCACTTAGTGATGCCTGATAACTCATTGAAGGAATTGTCTAGACATTCCGATATTGTAGAAGCGATATCAGGGAAAAAACGTACGGATCACAAATTATATTTTCCAAAAGACCGCTTGGATGCATTAGAAAATGAAGAACTTAAAAATAAGATTATGGAAATTTTATATGGCCAAGGAGAGGTAAGAGATGTTAGATAATCATGCAAAGTTAATGCAGTTTTTTTCAGTTGCCGAAAATGTAACGGGACGGAAAAAGTTGCAAAAGATGATTTATATCTTGCAAAAATGTAATATTCCATTTGAAGAAAAATATAATTTTCATTTTTACGGTCCTTATTCGGAGGAATTAACTTTACGGGTGGAGGAACTTTGTAATCTAGGTTTTCTCCATGAGATAAAAGAAGATAAAAGCAATTATTATCAATATAATTATACAATTACGGATGATGGTAAAGAATTTTTGCAGCAATTCGCATTAGATATGCCTAATTACGAAGAAAAGGTAGAAAAATTAAAAGAAAAAAGCTCGCGTTTCCTTGAATTAGTAGCCACTATGTTTTACTTTGATTATTTACCAATAGAAGAGATGATAGGAAAAGTTCATAAAGTAAAACCAAAACAAAACTATAGTGAAGAAGAAATAAAAGAAGCAATCCAGTTTATGAAAGAAATCACGCTTAACTAAGACCTATGTAGGATGATGCTGTATCCTGTTCGGTCTTTTCTTTTTTTGAGCCTACGCAAGAAGTCAGAACAGAGTGTATTTGGAATGCGAACGATTTGTATAAATTATAGTTTGCAATAAGTGAAACGAAGTATGAACTCTGGTAAAATTAGTGAAAATAGGAATAGAATAGACGCGAGTAAAAAGGGAGGATTTCTTTTTATGAGTAATGATAAAGATAAGAAAAATGCTTTTACCATTATTAAAGATGACTCAACGGATGGTCATGGTGGCTATGGCGGCGGAGTAATAAGTTTAGAAAACATGTCATCTGTTATTGTCGATCCGAATGAAAATGAAGCGTATGTCGATATGGATGCGATGCATGCACGTAGTAAAATAGAGCGTCGTGTAAAATGGACTCACGTAAAAGAAGAAGTACCAAATGGAAAGTTATACTGGATTGTCTGGGTAAATGTGGAACGTACGGAAGAAGGTAAGAAGTATAGTGGGGTAGCGGCAAGTGAAATTCGAGTAGACCGTGAAAATAAAAGAGCCTATAAATTCATGCCAGAGCATATTAAACATATGGAAAGCTCTTTAAAAGGTAAAGTTATGGTAGACCACATGGATGGCCATTCCAGAAAACTATTAAAAGATTATCTAGAGAACTTTGATAAGGAAATGTGGGAACTATCATCTGACGAGTTGAAAGAAGAGTTATCAAGGTAAGAAAATATGAACATTTTGTGAACATATTGTACTTTGTGATGGAACTTTGTAAAATAGGCTTACATGGACAAACATGTATTACTAGGACAAAAAAGAAACCGACAACGATATCGTTGTTGGTTTCCTTTTTTATGAACGAAAACACTAAATGTTTTAGTTATATTAATGGTTACGTTCCGAATAAGGAATCGAAAATTCTCTTAAAAGGCCCATCGTTACTATCTTCTTCTTTTGGTTTCATATCATGGGGAAAATGATCTGTACAATACTGTTTAGGTTCAGAGCCTTTTTCAAAATACATGACACGACTAACCTTGCAATACGGTGTGGCAAGATTGCCTGTTTGTGGATCGATTGCAACCCCAACAACTCCATTCGGTACTTCAAATGACTTTTCAGGTAAACCTTCATGGGCTTTTTCCATAAAGGAAGCCCAAACCTTTTTCGGATATCCTGATTCTGCTACTACTTCCATCACGCGATTATCATCATATCCGCCCCAAACACCGGCCACTAGCTGAGGACTAAATCCAATCATCCAACTGTCTGATTTTGTTGATCCTGACTTTCCCGCATACACGCGAGATAATTGATTGGCAATGGGAGCACCGGTTACAGAGGCATAGCCATCCAGTTGTCGATCGAACACTCCGGTCATCAAATCTGCAAGTATAAAGGTTTGCTTAGGATCAAGGACTAAATCTCCTAGATTATTATCTTTTTCGTAAATCGTTTTTCCATCACGGTTTATAATCCTTTCAATTGTGTAACTATTGATTTCATGGCCACCATTCGCTATCATTCCATATCCTGTAACCATTTCTTCTAAGGAAACGGAAGCAGATCCTAAAGCTAGTGATGGGACTTCTGGAAGTTCCCCAGATAAACCGAATCTTCTCGCAGTATTTACGAGCTTTTTAGGGGTTAGATATAAATTGGTTTTTACAGCATAGATATTATCTGATAATGCTAGAGCTTGTGCTAATGAAATAGGTTCGTAAGCATAATAGTCATTAAAGTTACTTGGACGATATACTTCTCCGTCCTCTAGCTCGAACGCAGTCGGTTTACTCATTAGCATGGTACTTGGGGTATATCCATTTTCTAAAGCAGCATAGTATAAAAATGGCTTGAAAGTAGATCCAGCCATTCTTCTTGCATTAACTGCACGATTAAATGGACTTTCTGAATAATCACGTCCTCCTACCATTGCTTTAATTGCTCCAGTTTTTGGATCCATAGCCAATGCACCAATTTGCATTTCACTTGCTTGATCTATCGTTTTGGAGACAGAATCTTCTAATCCAATTTGCATCTCACTATCGAGAGTAGTATATATTTCAAATCCACCGGAGCGAATTTCTTCTGTATCCAGTTCTAATATTTTTGCAGCCTCTTTCAAAACGGCATCTTGGAAATAAGGCCCAATCGAATCGTTGTCTTCCTTCTTCGTCTTAGAGTAAGCAAGGGTGGTTGTTTTGGCATTCTGATATTCGTCAGGTGAAATCATATTGTTCGTTAACATTAACTGTAATATTTGTTCTTGACGTTGTTCAGCATTTTCCTTATCATTTAACGGAGAATAATAGGTCGGTCCCTTTGGTATTCCCGCTAACATGGCCGCTTCAGCAACGTCCAGGTCTTTAGAAGATTTATCAAAGAAATAGTTACTTGCTGCTTCAATTCCATAGGAACCATGTCCGTAATAAATGGAGTTCAAATATCCTTCCAAAATTTCACCCTTGGAGTAATACATTTCTAAACGAACGGTATAAAAGGCTTCTTTTATCTTTCGGTCCCAAGTTTTTTCATGGGAGAGATAGAGGTTTCTAGCTAATTGTTGTGTTAATGTACTAGCCCCTTCTTTTAATGTTCCGGAAGTTACATTTTGAAGAATCGCACCAATAATTCGTTTATAATCAAATCCATTGTGTTCTTTAAAATGCTGATCCTCCACAATCAATGTCGCATTAATAATATGAGGAGACATATCGTTTAAATCAACCCAATATCGATCTTCCGCACTACGCTCTTCACCAATCACCTCATTGGAGTTATTGTAATAAATCGTATTCTCTTCATTCATAAGGGGTGGAGGACCTAATATAAAACTAATCGTATAGATTCCAATGATAGAGAGTAGAACAATGCCTACTAAAGTAGTGATTAATTTAAAAAGAAGTCGGTATTTTCTAAGTCTGCTTTTATTCATCACAAAACCTCATCATTCTAGTTTAACGTGTGTATTACTACCATTATGGGAAAAGATAAATACAAATAAACATTGAAATACGAAGGGAATTAGCTTTAGGTTAGGCAAACGCTGGATGTGACCTTTCTTAAGACCTTCTAATTCATTTAAAAAAATACTTGTTTTTTTCAAGAATTTCTCTATAATTTAAAAACGATTTAAAAAACGGTTTTTTACGGAAAAATAGATTTCTACATTAGGAGATGAACGAACGTTGAGTATTTGGTTCACAGAAAAGCAAACGGACAATTTTGGGATTACTGCAAAAATAAAGCAAACCTTTGTTTCTGAACGAACAGATTTTCAAGAATTACAAATGGTTGAAACAGAAGAGTGGGGAAATATGCTCATTTTAGATGATATGGTAATGACAACGGAGAAGGACGAGTTTGTTTATCACGAAATGGTTGCACATGTTCCGTTATTCACCCATCCAAATCCGAAAAATGTACTTGTTGTTGGTGGGGGAGATGGCGGTGCAATACGTGAAGTGTTGAAACACCAATCGGTTGAGAGGGTAACGCTTGTTGACATTGATGGAAAGGTTATTGAGTATTCTAAGAAGTACCTTCCAACTATTGCAAGCGGCTATAATGATAAGCGTGTAGAAGTAAAAGTAGAAGATGGTTTTATGTATATCGCCGATAGTAAAAAAGCGTTTGATGTCATCATGGTTGACTCTACAGAACCGGTTGGCCCAGCAGTTAATCTTTTCACGAAAGGTTTTTATGCAGCAATTCATGAAGCTCTAACAGATGACGGTGTATTTGTGGCACAAACGGATAATCCGTGGTTTAAAGCGGACTTAATTAAACAGGCCTTCCACGATGTGCAGGAGATTTTCCCTGTAACGCGTTTGTATACGGCAAACATCCCAACTTATCCGAGCGGTCTATGGACATTTACGATGGGAAGTAAAATTCATGATCCGTTAAAAGTGAAAGAAGAACGTTTCTTTGAAATGGAGACAAAATACTTTACTCCAGAAATCCATTTTGCCTCTTTCGTATTGCCTAAATTTGTGAAAGATATGACGAAATAAGGGGAGAAACAGACGTGAGATTTGACGAAGCATATTCAGGTAAAGTTTTTATTATGTCAGGTTCAGACTTTGAAAAGGCAAAAGCTGTTATTTATGGAATGCCAATGGACTGGACGGTTAGCTTCCGTCCGGGTTCTCGTTTTGGTCCAGGACGAATAAGGGAAGCATCAATCGGTCTTGAAGAATATAGTCCTTATATGGATAAGCATTTAGAAGAAATTGATTTTTTCGATGCGGGGGACATACCTTTACCTTTTGGAAATGCAGAACGAAGCCTTCATATGATTCGCGATTATATAGACCAGTTATTACAGTTGGAAAAGTTTCCGATAGGGCTTGGTGGGGAGCATCTTGTGACATGGCCCATCATTCAATCGATGTATAAAAAGTATCCCGACATGGCATTTATCCATATCGATGCCCATGCTGATTTAAGAGAGGAATATGAAGGAGAGTCTTTGTCCCACTCTACTCCAGTAAGAAAGATTTGCGATTTAATTGGACCTGAAAATGTTTATTCATTCGGCATTCGCTCAGGTATGCGTGAGGAGTTTCAATTTGCAAACGAAAGTGGTATGCACATGTCTAGATTTCAAGTAGCCGAACCACTACGTAAAATTTTACCGACCTTAAGTGGTAGAAACGTATATGTGACGATTGATATAGACGTCCTTGACCCGGCATATGCCCCAGGAACTGGAACAGCAGAAGCAGGTGGAATTACCTCCAACGAATTATTGGAAGCCATCCAATTAATTGCTGAATCAGACATCAACGTCATCGGTGCCGATCTCGTAGAAGTAGCACCAGTCTACGATCACTCTGAAAAAACAGCCATTGCAGCGAGCAAATTTATTAGAGAAATTTTACTTGGTTGGGTGAAGTAGTTAATCTGGAGCAACATATATTGAAAAAACATGCCTATTATAGCTATAATAGGCATTATATGACTTTAAGTAAAAGGGCGATAATATGAGTTCTGTTCAAAGAAATATAAAAGTTAAACTTCAAACCACTATTGATGACCAAGGTTCTAAGGAACATAATGAAATCAAAAGCAC
The DNA here is from genome assembly GCF_038006665.1 of Oceanobacillus sp. FSL K6-0118. Lineage (NCBI taxonomy): Bacteria > Bacillati > Bacillota > Bacilli > Caryophanales > Bacillaceae > Oceanobacillus > Oceanobacillus sp. FSL K6-0118. The sequence continues at coordinate 246,614 of NZ_JBBOVR010000002.1, read as the reverse complement.
TGGGAAGTTTTATAAAAAAGGAAAAATGGACGTCCTTATCTTTGACGAGATAATGGAGAAAGAAATGAAAGTAAAAAACTTCATTACGATCCAAGAAGGCTCCGTCAATATTAAACGCACTGGCCTAGTATCAATGAATCAAAAATTTGATATCAACCGTCGCACTGAAAATGTATATAAACATCCACATGGTGCAATACATATGGAAACATTCACAAAAAAAATTGCGTATAAATTAAAAGACGAAGCCTGTGGGCAGCTCATTCTATCCTATACGGTAAAATTAAATGGACAGCCTGATGAACGGAAACACGAATTAATACTTAGTTTTAATGAGGAGGATTCCCAATGAATGTATTGGAACAAACAGAGGATACATTAAGACAGGAAATAGCAAATGCGGTAATCAATGCCAATCTAGCAACGAAAGAAGAACTTCCTGATATTGTATTAGAAAAACCAAAAGATAAAGCACATGGTGATTTTGCGGCAAATATCGCTATGCAATTAGCTAGAATTGCGAAAAAAGCACCTCGTCAAATTGCAGATGAAATCATTCAACATCTTGACCAATCGAAAGCATCTATTGAAAAAGTGGAAATCGCTGGTCCAGGATTTATTAACTTTTTTATGAAAAATGACTTTTTAGGCGACATTATTCCAACGATTCTTGAAGCAGGAGAAGCATATGGAAAAACGAATACAGGTAAAGGAGAAAAAATTCAAGTAGAATTCGTTTCCGTTAACCCTACTGGAGACCTTCACTTAGGACATGCCCGTGGTGCTGCATATGGTGATGTACTTTGTAATGTTTTAGATGCTGCGGGGTTCGAGGTTCAGCGAGAATACTATATTAATGATGCTGGAAATCAAATTGACAATCTTGCCTATTCTGTCGAAGCCCGTTATTTACAACAATTAGGAAAAGATGTTGAAATGCCTGAAGATGGTTATCATGGCCAAGCAATTATTGAAATTGCTAAAAAAATTGTTGCACAAGATGGCGATAAATGGGTAGACCGTAAGCAAGAAGAACGGATTGCATACTTTAAAGAATTCGGTTTACAGTCCTCTCTAGAAAATATTAAAAATGATTTAAAGGCATTTCGTGTAGAGTTTGATAATTGGTTCTCTGAAAGATCACTTTATCAAGATAACAAAATTGCAGATGCATTGAAAAAATTAGATGAAGGTAATTATATTTATGAAAAAGACGATGCTACATGGTTTAAGTCAACAGAATTCGGTGACGATAAAGATCGTGTGTTAGTGAAAAAAGATGGAAGTTACACTTATTTAACACCAGATATCGCTTATCATAAAGATAAATTAGATAGAGGCTTTAACCAGCTAATTGACGTTTGGGGAGCGGATCATCACGGCTATGTACCAAGAATGCGTGCGGCGATACAAGCTTTAGGCTACCCATCTGAAAAATTCCATGTAAAAATTATTCAAATGGTTAACCTTTTCGAAGGTGGAGAAAAGGTCCGAATGAGTAAACGAACAGGTAGAGCTATAGCATTACGTGATTTAATAGAGGATGTTGGGGTAGATGCAGCACGTTATTTCTTCGTAACTCGTTCCAATGATTCCCAACTAGATTTTGATATGGATCTTGCACGTTCACAGTCCAATGAAAATCCAATCTATTATGTTCAATATGCACATGCTAGAATTTGTACGATGTTAGAACAAGCAAAAAACAAAGGATTCAACATAGAATCTACATATGATGCAGGGCTACTAACAGCTGAAAAAGAAGTAGATTTATTGAAGAAGCTTGGGGAATTCCCTCAAGTTGTTGCAGAAGCAGCAGAAAAACAATTACCGCATAAAGTGACACAATACGTATTTGATTTAGCTACTTTATTGCATAGCTTTTACAATGCAGAGAAAGTGTTGGATCAAGAAAATAAAGAACGGACAAACGCTCGTATTGCTTTAATGAAGGGTGTACGAACTACGTTAGCAAACGGATTAAAACTGATTGGAGTTTCCGCTCCAGAAAAAATGTAGTAGACAAAGCTGTCATATCTGTAGAACTAGAAACATAAAGATATACTAGAAAACACTATTTCCTAATCATCATAAGGGGATAGTGTTTTTTGGTTGTCTAATAGACTAAAAACTTTAAATTTTTTAATTTTGGTTTGACTGAGTGCTCATTCATCATATATTATAAGTATAACACGATAACTTCAAGATCTTTCAGATAAATGGAATCGCTAACATTAGCTTGGAATTCACTTACAAGGTTGGCGATGGTCTTAGCTATACTCATGCGGGAAGAAAGTTTTATACTTTCCTAACTGCTAAACAAAAGGGGGAGAACGAAATGGAAACATTCCTAATCATCAATTGGATAGCTTTTTTAGTAGTTACGATTTATGCACTTTTCCTATTTGCAAAAGTTGTAGCTACAAGATTAGCTTATATCAAACTTGGTAAGAAATCCAAGTTTGATGGCGAGGTGAAAATGCGTTTAAAACGTGTGGGTACCATTGTCTTTGGTCAGTCCAAATTACTGAAGGATAAAAAATCGGGAACTATTCATGTCATGATGTTCTACGGATTTATCCTTGTGCAATTTGGAGCGATTGACATGTTTGTCAAAGGGCTTTCTCCAGGAAACCATTTGCCATTTGGCATGTTCTATCCGGGATTTGTCTTTTTCCAAGAACTTGTAACATTAATGATTCTCGTTGCAGTTATTTGGGCGTTCTACCGTCGTTACATTGAGAAGATTGTTCGCTTGAAAAGGGGATTTAAAGCTGGACTTGTACTTATTTTTATCGGGACATTAATGCTTTCCGTTTTATTCGGAAATGGAATGGCGATGATTTGGCATGGAGCGGAAGCGGGTTGGACAGAACCTGTTGCAAGTGTCATTGCAACGATCTTCGGTTTCTTATCTCCAGAAGCGGCGGCAGTACTTTTTTATGTCGCATGGTGGGTACATACGATTACACTATTATCTTTCTTAGTCTATGTACCACAGTCCAAACACGCGCACTTACTTGCAGCACCAATTAATGTCTTCTTAAGTAAGAAAGTACCTGGTAAATTGGAAAAAATTGATTTCGATATGGATGAGGAATCTGAGGAAAGTGAAGAGGAAATTTCCTTTGGTGTTGGGAAGGTAGAAGACTTTGAGCAATTCCAAATGTTAGACTTTTATGCTTGTGTAGAATGTGGACGTTGTACAGATGTATGTCCAGCAGCCGGTACTGGTAAAATGCTTTCCCCAATGGATATTATGATCAAGCTCAGAGACCATTTAACTGAAAAAGGAGCAGCAGTTACTGGCAAATCAGCTTGGGTACCTGCATATGCATTTTCTAATACAGCTGGAAATCAAGCAAGTGCTGGTGGAGAAGCAGCTGCAACGATTCAAGAAGTAAGCCTAATTGGTGACGTTATTACAGAAGCTGAACTTAATGCATGTACAACTTGCCGAAACTGTGAAGATGCTTGTCCAGTAACAAATGAGCATGTTGGAACAATCATGGATATGCGTCGCTACTTAGTGATGACGGAAGGAAAGATGGATTCTGATGTACAACGTGCGGTCATGAATATCGAACGTCAAGGAAACCCATGGGGATTATCGAAAAAAGACCGTATTAAATGGCGTGATGAAGATGAATCGATTTATGTACCGACTGTTAAAGAATTGAAAAAGGAAGGAAAAGAATTCGAATATTTATTCTGGGTTAGTTCAATGGGGGCGTATGATAGCCGCAGTCAGAAGATTGCTATCGCATTTGCCAAACTAATGAACAAAGCGGGAATTAGCTTTGCCATTCTTGGTAACCAAGAAGCAAATTCTGGGGATACAGCACGTCGTATCGGTAATGAATTCTTATTCCAAGAAATTGCTGAGAAAAATATTAAGACATTTGAAAAACATGGCGTGAAGAAGATTGTTACCATTGATCCACACGCTTATAATATTTTCAAAAATGAGTACCCTGATTTCGGATATGAAGCAGAGGTATATCACCATACGCAATTATTATATGACCTTGTGAAATCTGGAAAATTAGCACCAAAACGTGAAATTAACGAACGTTTAACATACCATGACTCTTGTTATCTAGGAAGATATAACGGCGTATACGACCCGCCAAGAGAAATCTTGCAATCTATTCCTGGGCTTGAATTGGTAGAGATGGATCGTAGTCGTGAAAATGGAATGTGCTGCGGGGCTGGTGGTGGCCTGATGTGGGCAGAAGATACAACTGGAAACCGTATCAACGTTGCACGTACAGAACAAGCACTAGCCGTTAATCCATCGATGATCTCAAGTGCATGTCCATTCTGTCTAACCATGTTAAGCGACGGAACCAAAGCCAAAGAAGTGGAAGAAGACATCAGTACCATGGATGTGGCTGAAATCCTAGCTCTATCTGTTTTAGTAGAAGAGAAGGAAGTAGTAATGGCATAAGTTAGTATGAAAGGGGGAAATAACATCCCCCTTTCTGAAAGTAAGGAAACTGAACGAATGCTCAGTCGGTCAAATTTATATATAAAAAGGGGAGTTTTAAGTGAAGAAAACCGTAATCGTTTCTGGAGCAAGAACACCTTTTAGAAAATTTGGAGGGGCCCTAAAAGCTTTAACCGCACCCCAACTAGGAGGAAAAGTGATAAAAGAAGCATTAAATCGAGCGGAATTAGACGGGTCAGAAGTAGATGAAGTCATTATCGGAACTGTACTACAAGGTGGTCAGGGACAAATCCCATCTCGCCAAGCAGCAAGGGAAGCAGGAATCCCTTGGGAAGTAAAAACAGAAACGATTAATAAAGTCTGTGCCTCAGGATTAAGAGCCGTTACATTAGCCGATCAGCTTATTCGCTTAGGAGACGAAGAAGTGATCGTTGCCGGTGGAATGGAAAGTATGTCCAATGCACCATATTTCATGCCAGACGCAAGATGGGGGAGTCGAATGGGAGATAGTAAGATAAAAGATTTAATGATTCATGATGGATTATCATGCTCCTTTACAGGCGTTCACATGGGGACATACGGGAATTCCACAGCAGAAGAATTTAACCTAACAAGAGAAGCTCAAGACGAATGGGCATACCGAAGCCATATGAAAGCAATCGAAGCAATAGAATCTGGGAAATTTAAAGAGGAAATCGTTGCTGTTGAAATCCCGCAACGTAAGAGTAATCCAATTCTAGTAGATACAGATGAAGCTCCAAGAAAAGATACAACAGTTGAAAAACTTGCAACCTTACGCCCAGCTTTTGATAAAGATGGAACAATCACTGCCGGGAACGCACCAGGAATTAACGATGGCGCAGGTGCATTTGTTTTAATGTCGGATGAGAAAGCTGAAAGATTAGGGAAAACTCCATTAGCTACTATTATAGGTCATGCAGAAGTCGCAGTAGAAGCGAAGAACTTTCCACAAACGCCGGGGGTTGTTATCAATAGACTATTAGAAAAGACGGGGTATTCCATTGAGGATATAGATTTATTTGAAATTAATGAAGCATTTGCTGCTGTAGCATTAGCAAGTGGGCTAATAGCTAAGGTGGATCCGGAGAAGCTAAATGTAAATGGTGGTGCGGTTGCACTAGGGCATCCAATAGGAGCTAGTGGTGCACGTATTATCCTAACGTTAATTTACGAATTAAAACGACGGGGTGGAGGACTGGGAATTGCTGCAATTTGTAGTGGTGGCGGTCAAGGAGATGCCATCTTAATTGAAGTGCCAAAACAATAATTCAAGTAAAGTATTAATCTATTTAAAAATTTGGAGGCAAAAAAATGAGCATTCAAAAAGTAATGGTAGTTGGTGCAGGACAAATGGGCTCAGGTATCGCACAAGTATTTGCTCAATCTGGCTATGAAGTTATATTAAATGATCTAAATCAAGAAGCATTGCAAAAGGGGATTCGCTTTATTGAGAAGGTTTTAAGTAAAGATGTTGCAAAAGGAAAGATAACGGAAAAAAACAAAGCGGATGCATTAAGTCGATTATCTACTTCTGAAAGGATAAAAGATGCTGGAGATTGTGACCTTGTCGTTGAGGCGATTGTGGAGAGTATGGAAGCGAAGATGAGTGTTTTTAAGGAATTAGATCAAATTGCTCCGAAGCATACCATATTAGCATCCAATACGTCTTCGCTTCCGATAACAGAAATTGCAGCGGTAACCAATCGTCCGGAAAAGGTAATCGGGATGCATTTTATGAATCCAGTTCCAGTGATGAAGTTAGTGGAAATTATTAGAGGGCTTGCGACGAGTGATGAAACATATAACACTATTGCTTATACTTCGAAACAATTAAATAAGATATCGGTGGAAGTGAATGATTTCCCTGGTTTCGTATCGAATCGGATTTTATTACCGATGATTAATGAGGCAATTTATACCGTCTATGAGGGGGTTGCCTCACCAGAAGATGTAGATACAGTAATGAAATTAGGGATGAATCATCCAATGGGACCACTTCAATTAGCCGATTTTATTGGATTAGATACATGCTTATCCATTATGGAAGTTCTTCACGAAGGATTGGGGGACAGTAAATACCGCCCATGTCCATTACTTCGAAAATATGTAAAAGCTGGGTGGCTCGGTAAGAAAACGGCTAGAGGATTTTATGAATATAGTTAATTGCACCTAATAGGGGGCTGTACAGATGGAGCTACGTTTTACAGAAGAACAAGAAATGATATGTAAGATGGTCCGTGGTTTTACTGAGAAAGAAGTAGCCAAAGAGATTGGTAGGATGGAAACAGAGGATCGATTTCCAAAAGAAATAGTTGAGAAAATGGGGAAACTCGGTTTAATGGGGATTTCCATTCCAGAAAAGTATGGTGGGAGTGGGATGGATTTCACTACTTATATCATTGCTATTCATGAATTGTCTAAAGTAAGTCCCGTATTAGGGGTAATACTATCGGTTCACTCTTCTGTTGGCACCAATCCGATTCTTAATTTTGGCACTGATGAACAGAAAAGGCACTACATTCCAAAACTAGCATCAGGGGAATATTTAGGGGCTTTTGCATTGACAGAGCCAGGTTCCGGTTCAGATGTGAAAAGCTTAAAAACAACCGCAAAAGATAATGGCGATCATTTCGTGTTAAATGGATCAAAAGTCTTTATAACCAATGGTGGGGAAGCGGATACGTATATTACTTTTGCTAGAACAGAGAAAGATGAAATTAGTGCCTTTATTGTGGAAAAAGACGCTAATGGACTGCAGATAGGGAAAAAAGAAAAGAAAATGGGGCTCCACGGTTCTAACACGGTACAGTTAAGCTTTGACAATTGTATCGTTCCAAAAAAACAGCTTTTAGGTAAATTAGGGGAAGGATTTAAGATTGCCATGTCTAACTTAAATGTAGGGCGAATTGGCATTGGCGCACAATCCCTTGGTATTGCAGAAGGGGCATTACAACATGCGATTGACTATGCAAAAGAAAGACAACAATTTGGCAAACCGATTGCAGCAAACCAAGGAATATCTTTTAAATTAGCTGATATGGCAACGGAAGTAGAGGCAGCGAAACTGTTAGTCTACCATGCGGCATCTCTAGTGGATAGAGGCCAAAATTGCGCTAAAGAGGCATCCATGGCGAAAATGTATGCTTCCAATACAGCTATGAGATTAGCAATCGAAGCAGTGCAAATCTTTGGCGGAAACGGATATACAGAAGACTTCCCGATAGAACGATACTTCCGCGATGCAAAGGTAACGCAAATCTATGAGGGAACAAATGAGATTCAACATATAGTTATAGCAAATCAATTACTAAATAACTGATTTATAGAAACGAGGGGGATAAATAGTGAATTTCCAATTAACAGAAGAACAACAAATGTTAAGAAAAATGGTCCGAGATTTTGCAGAAAACGAAGTAGAACCTACAGCAGCAGAACGTGATGAAGAAGAACGTTTTGATAGAAGCATATTCGACAAAATGGCTGAGCTCGGTTTAACAGGAATCCCTTGGCCAGAAGAGTACGGTGGGATTGAATCAGATTATGTGAGCTATGTCATCGCAGTGGAAGAATTGTCGCGAGTATGTGCCTCAACAGGAGTTACCTTATCTGCACATCTTTCCCTAGCAAGTTGGCCAATTTTTAAATATGGAAATGAACAGCAAAAGAAAAACTTCCTAACGCGTCTAGCAACTGGTGAAGCATTAGGAGCGTATGCTTTATCTGAGCCGGGAGCTGGAAGTGACGTTGCTTCAATGAAAACAGTCGCGAAAAGAGATGGCAACGATTACATCTTAAGTGGAAGTAAAGTATGGATTACAAACGGTGGAGTAGCAGATATTTATATTGTATTCGCAAAGACCGATTCAGATGCAAAGCATAAAGGGATTAGTGCGTTTATAGTGGAAAAAGGAACAGAGGGATTCTCTTTTGGTAAGAAAGAAAAGAAACTTGGTATTCGTTCATCCCCGACGACAGAACTTATTTTTGAAAATTGCCGTATACCGAAAGAGAACATGTTAGGTGCAGAAGGTGACGGATTTAAAATTGCCATGACTACACTGGACGGTGGAAGAAATGGAATTGCGGCTCAAGCCCTTGGAATTGCACAAGGTGCTCTTGATGCAGCCGTGAACTATGCAAAAGAACGTGAACAATTTGGTAAACCAATTGCAGCAAACCAAGGAATTTCTTTTAAACTTGCAGACATGGCTACCGAAATAGAAGCTGCAAGACTATTAACATATCAAGCAGCCTGGCTAGAATCAGAAGGTCTTCCATATGGAAAAGCATCGGCCATGTCGAAACTCTTTGCTGGAGATACCGCAATGAAAGCAACGGTGGAAGCAGTTCAAATTTTTGGTGGATATGGTTATACGAAGGATTATCCTGTTGAGCGCTATATGCGTGATGCAAAAATCACACAAATTTATGAAGGTACCAATGAAATCCAACGATTGGTTATCGGAAGAATGGTTACTAAATAATTAATTGGTGATAAAGATAGGCGAATACCGATATTCCTGGAGTGAATGCTGATATCCCAGGATAAGTGCCGATATTCCTGGAGTGAATGCTGATATCCCAGGATAAGTGCCGATATTCTGGGGATGAATGCTGATATCCCGAGATTAGTACCGATATTCTGGTGGTGAATGCTGATATCTCGGGATAAGTGCCGATATTCCGGTGGTGAATGCTGATATCTCGAGATTAGTGCCGATATACCTGGGGTGAATGCTGATATCTCGAGATTAGTGCCGATATACCTGGGGTGAATGCTGATATCTCGGAATGAATACTGATATTTCAGAAAGGTGGCCGCCCGAAGACCTTTTTAGCAGATATAGGCCCTGTACTAGAAGTCTATTTGGGCTTCGGATAAAAATACAACAACCTTACCAAATGAACGAATAGATGTAATTTGAAAGGAAGTAAAAAATGCATGAAATAGTAGAACGGATAAAAAACAAGGAAGTGCGTGCATTAGCAAGAGCAATCACAATGGTAGAAAATGACCATTCTGACAAATTAGAACTTCTTAGTGATGTCTTTTCTTTACAAAAGCAAGCAATATATGTAGGGTTAACAGGCTCTCCGGGTGCTGGGAAAAGTTCCCTTGTGAATCGGTTAATCTCACAGATTCGAAAGGAAGGAAAAACGGTTGCTGTCATAGCGGTTGACCCAACAAGCCCATTTAGTGGAGGAGCATTACTAGGGGATCGGGTTCGAATGAATGAACATTTTATCGATGATGGTGTGTACATAAGAAGTATGGCAACACGTGGTAGCTTAGGTGGACTTGCGCGGGCAACTAAAGATGCCGTTCGAATATGTGATGCGTTTGGATTTGATGTTGTCATTGTTGAAACCGTTGGGGTAGGCCAATCGGAATTAGACATTATGAAAATAGTAGATACAACAGCTGTTGTCTTAACTCCTAATAGTGGAGATGTTCTACAAATTTTTAAAGCAGGAATCATGGAAATCGCTGATCTATTTGTTATAAACAAAGCGGATTTAGATGGGGTTAGAAAGCTGAAGCGGTTATTAAGGGAACTTGTCATGATGACTGCAACGGAAGATCATATGGTAGAGATTGTGAAAACAATAACCACCCAAAACGAAGGTATAGATGAATTATGGGAGAAAATCAAGAAACATCACGATTATTTATATTCGACACAAGAAGGAAAACGAAAAAGGAATGCTCAATTCGAATTAGAGGTATACGAGTTAATTCGAGAAGAAATTTGGCGCGAGGTGAAAACCTTTATTGAGCATGATCATGACAACCTTCCAGCAATGGAATCAAATAATGATCCGTACAAGCAAGCGAAAGATTTATTAGTGAAGTGGAAGGAGGCCAAAAAGATTGAATAAAAATAAAGTGGTATCAAACGTAAAGGACCAGGAACTTATAAAAAAACGACGGGACCAAATGATAAAAGGCGCTATTACGTTATTTAAAGAAAAGGGCTTTCATCGAACAACAACAAGAGAAATTGCAAAAGCATCTGGTTTTAGTATTGGAACACTTTATGAATACATTCGAACGAAAGAAGATGTCTTATATTTAACTTGTGATGCGATATATGAACAAGTCCGAGAACGAATAGAGAATGCTTTTGAATTAGAGCAGCCTTCCCGCGAGAGTTTAGTGAAAGTTATTGAATCCTATTTTTATTTAATGGATGAATTACAAGAGGAAATTTTAATTCTATATCAGGAAGCGAAGTCTTTAAAGCAAGAAACAAGAGGTTATATTTTGCAAAAAGAGCGGTATATGGTGAATATACTGGAAAAGGTAATTCTAAATTGTATTCCTGAACAAATAACGAAGCAAGAAGCGATTATTTTAGCGAATAATATTTTTGTTCAAGGTCATATGTGGGGATTTCGCAGATGGATTTTACAAAAGCAATTTTCACTTGAAGAGTATATTCATTTGCAAATCAATGCGATTTTAAAGGCCGCTGAAAAGTAAATGGAAGGGGGAAATACAGTGGAACAAGTAGAAGTATACCGTCCGAAAAATCCTGTTCGTTTTGTAACTGCGTCAAGTTTATTTGATGGGCATGATGCATCCATTAATATCATGAGAAGAATTATCCAAGCTAGTGGAGCAGAAGTAGTTCATCTTGGTCATAATCGCTCTGTAGAAGAAGTAGTTCACGCAGCAATTCAAGAAGATGTTCAAGGTATTGCGATTTCATCTTATCAAGGTGGGCACGTGGAATATTTTAAATATATGATTGATTTATTAAAGGAATTGGGAGCGAGCCACATTAAAGTGTTTGGTGGCGGTGGAGGAGTAATTATCCCAAGAGAAATTAAAGAATTGCATGACTATGGGGTTTCTTGGATTTTCTCACCTGAAGATGGTCGTAAGTACGGACTGCAAGGTATGATTAACAAAATGCTAGAATTATGTGATTTTATACCGCCAATTGATTTGGAGAAAGACATGGAGAAACTTCTTCAAGGTGATCGAAATGCAATGGCTAAATTTATTACATTTGTTGAATCGGAAGAAACAGACCTGGAAGAAAAGCAACGTGTAGTAAACAAGCTAAAAGAAAAAGCGGGACCAAATACACCTGTTCTTGGAATTACCGGTACTGGTGGAGCGGGAAAAAGTTCCTTAACGGACGAATTAATTCGCCGATTTATGAATGAAGTGTTAGATAAAAAGGTAGCAATTATATCCATTGACCCGACGAAAAGGAAAACGGGTGGGGCCTTACTAGGTGACCGAATCCGTATGAACGCTATTTTTAGCGACCGTGTTTATATGCGTTCCTTAGCGACAAGAGATTCTAGAACGGAATTATCCAAAGCGATTCAAGATGTCATTGATGTTGTCAAAGCCTCTGGATTTGACTTTATCATTGTGGAAACGAGTGGAATTGGGCAAGGAGACGCCGCTATAACCGACATTACAGACCTATCCATGTATGTCATGACGTCTGAATACGGGGCACCGACCCAATTAGAGAAAATTGATATGATTGACTATGCAGATTTTATCGTGATTAATAAATTTGAACAAAAGGGTTCTGAAGACGCCTTAAATCAAGTTCGTAAACAATATGAACGTAGCCGTATGTTATTTCAACAAGAGAAGGAAAAATTCCCTGTCTTTGGTACGATTGCTAGTCAGTTTAATGATGAAGGAACCAATGCATTATTTGCTGCTATAATCGACACGCTGAATGAACGTTATGAATGGAATGTGTCTGTTGATTTTGAAAGGAATCGAATTGCCGAAAAACATAATCGTATTATCACCAATGATCGTCGCCACTATTTACGTGAGATTGCAGATTACGTTCGTAAATATAACGAAGATGCTGAAAAACAAAGTACAATTGCTCGTAAATTATATCAATTAGATGGAGCAATAAAGACACTCGAATACGAAGAGGCAACGGAAATATGGAATAAAAATCAGGACAACGTGGAAGAAATGGCAGCGGCTACAGAAGTTAGGTCCTTTAAACGTGAAGATGTTTTAACTAATTTAAAACAGTTATTGGACCGTTATGAAGAGCAATTAAATCCAACTGCGAAGAAGCTTTTAGATTCATGGGATGCTTTAAAGGATAGATATAGTGGAGACAAAATGACTTTCCAAGTACGTAATAAAGAGATTGAAATGGATATTACGACAGAATCTTTGTCAGGTCTTAAGATTCCTAAAGTTGCTTTTCCGAAATATCAAGATTGGGGAGAGCGATTAATGTGGATGCTAAAGGAAAATGTACCTGGCGCATTCCCATTCACTGCTGGGGTGTTCCCGTTCAAACGAGAAGGGGAAGATCCTACTAGACAATTTGCTGGGGAAGGAACACCAGAAAGAACAAACCGAAGATTCCATTATTTATCTAAGAATGATGATGCCAAACGGCTATCTACTGCATTTGATTCCGTAACATTGTACGGAGAGGATCCAGCTTACCGACCAGATATATTCGGGAAAGTTGGAGAAAGTGGTGTGAATGTTTGTACTTTAGATGATATGAAAAAACTTTATGCTGGTTTTGATTTAACAGATCCGCTAACCTCTGTATCGATGACGATTAATGGTCCAGCACCAATCATTTTAGCGATGTATTTTAATACAGCGATTGATCAACAGGTGGATAAGTTTAAAGAGGAACAAGGTCGTGAGCCTAGTAAAGAAGAATTAGAAAAAATTAAAGCAGATACATTATCAGTTGTCCGTGGCACGGTTCAAGCAGATATTTTGAAAGAGGACCAAGGACAAAATACATGCATTTTCTCTACGGAATTTGCGCTTCGAATGATGGGAGATATTCAACAATATTTCATTGATAAGAATGTGCGAAATTATTACTCTGTTTCGATTTCCGGCTATCATATTGCAGAAGCGGGCGCGAATCCAATTACTCAGTTGGCATTTACACTAGCAAATGGTTTTACGTATGTAGAATATTATTTAAGTAGAGGAATGGATATTAATAAGTTTGCACCGAATTTATCCTTCTTCTTCTCAAATGGTCTAGACCCGGAATATACCGTTATTGGAAGGGTGGCAAGAAGAATTTGGGCCATTGTGATGCGTGATAAATATGGTGCAAATGAACGTAGTCAAAAGTTGAAATATCACATCCAAACTTCCGGACGTTCCTTACATGCCCAAGAAATTGATTTTAATGATATTCGAACAACTTTACAGGCGTTACTTGCAATCCAAGATAATACAAACTCACTGCATACGAATGCCTATGATGAGGCGATTACAACGCCAACGGAAGAGTCGGTTCGTCGTGCCATGGCAATTCAAATGATTATTAATAAAGAGTTTGGTTATACGAAAAATGAAAATCCACTTCAAGGTTCATTCATTATAGAGGAGCTTACAGATTTAGTGGAAGAAGCTGTCTTACAAGAATTTGAACGAATGAATGATCGTGGTGGGGTACTAGGAGCAATGGAACGCCAATACCAACGTGGAAAGATTCAAGAAGAGTCCCTTTACTATGAGAGTAAGAAACACTCTGGTGAGCTTCCAATTATTGGTGTGAACACATACTTAAATCCAAACCCAACATCGGATGAAGAAATTGATTCCATGGAACTTGCGCGTGCCACTCAAGAAGAAAAACAACATCAGATTGTCGAATTGAAAAAATTTCAAGAAAAACATCAAGCACAAACACCAGAAGCATTGGAACGGTTAAAAGAAGTAGCAGCTTCTGGAGGAAATATTTTTGAAGAACTAATGGATACCGTAAAAGTAGCTAGCCTCGGCCAAATCACCAAAGCACTATACGAAGTTGGCGGACAGTATAGAAGAAATATGTAAGGAATATAAAGTAATAATGGCAAAAGGTGAAAAGCTTGAAAGAATACAAGGTACATGATCTCGATTATTAAAGTTGAGAAGAGTTATTTTCTCAACTTTTTTATGTTAAAATAAGGCATAAACCATACAAGATTGTTTATAATGTTAGGTATGTCTCTTGAAAAGCATATTACATTGTAGTTAAATATAGTCAGTATGAGTACGTGTTCAAAAAGGAGGATAAAAAGGACCGAGTCGGCTAAAGTCGCAACGTCCTGTTGCAACGCCGACACTAGCACGTCCTGTGCGTCGCAGTTCGAGGCGGCGTAGCTCCCGGCAGCGAAGCGTATGCAGTTAATACGTGAGCAAACGCCCTTGCACGCCGGAAAAGTGGTTTGCTTTTCCAAGGAGCGGAAAAGCAAGCCAACTAGAAACGTCGAAGTGTCATTTTTACCGGACTTTTTGAACACCTTCTACAATGGTTAAACATAGAAGGCATTTAAGCCATCATTATACAAGTCAAAGGAGTGCTAACCGTGAGCTTAAAAGATTATAGCCCGGAACAAATTGAAAATATGTCCATGTTAGAATTGGCAAGTATTATCTTAAAAGAAGAGAAAAAAGCCCTACACTTCAAGGACGTTTTTGACAAAGTTGCAGAAGTAAAAGGTTTTTCTGAAGCCGAAAAGGAAGAAAAAATAGCACAATTTTATACAGATTTAAACGTCGATGGACGATTCACAACATTAGGTTCTAATATGTGGGGATTAAAACGTTGGTACCCAATCGAGCAAGCAGACGAAGAAGTACATACTCCTAAGAAGAAAAAGAAAAAGGCAACGAAGAAAAAGCGTAAAGAAGAGGAAATTGATGAAGAAGAGGACTTCGAGGAGGAAGACGATCTTCTTGAAGATGAAGACATCGATGAGGTTTTCGATGACGAAGCTGAGGATCTGGACGAAGATGATGAGGAATTAGATCCGGACTTAGATGAATTCGATGACTTTGATGAGGATGAAGAAGAGATAGATGAAGAATTCGACGATGAAGAGCTTGATGACGACGAAGAAGAGGAAGAGAAATAAACGGTGGGATTTTACTACCGGACTTTTTGAACAACCTCTAAAAACAATTATTGACTTTTATTGAACTAGTGAGTACAATTTTACTTGGGCTCTATTTGACAGGAACATAGCGTCTCCCTACTGGCTTTAAGGGAGGCGCTTTTTATTTTTTACTCAGTAACCTTAGAATCTGTATAGATCATTTTGGCTTTCCGTGTTTTTCTCATAATAAATACAGGGAAGGTTTTTTGATTGATTGCAGATTTTTTCCATTAGAACTCATTTTATTGTTTTATTAGTACAAAATAGGTTTAAGTAACAACCTAAGAAAGAGGGATGAATTTTGACGAAGTATATTTTTGTAACAGGTGGGGTTGTATCTTCACTTGGAAAAGGCATAACAGCTGCTTCACTAGGCCGATTATTAAAAAACCGTGGTCTGAAAGTAACGATTCAAAAATTTGACCCATACATTAACGTTGATCCGGGTACAATGAGTCCATATCAACACGGTGAAGTTTTCGTGACAGAAGATGGAGCAGAAACAGATTTAGACTTGGGCCATTATGAACGTTTTATTGATATTAATTTAAATAAATATAGCAATATTACAACGGGGAAGGTCTATTCTAGTGTGATACGAAAAGAAAGACGCGGCGACTATTTAGGTGGTACCGTTCAAGTTATCCCTCATATAACAAATGAAATTAAAGACCAAGTATTTCGTGCTGGAGAGGCAACGAAAGCAGACGTCGTTATTACGGAAATTGGTGGAACGGTTGGTGATATTGAATCTTTACCATTCTTAGAAGCCATTCGCCAAATTAAAAATGATGTGGGAAGAAACAGTGTGATGTATGTACATTGTACACTTGTTCCATATATTAAAGCAGCTGGAGAACTAAAAACAAAACCAACCCAACATAGTGTAAAAGAATTACGTTCTTTAGGTATTCAACCTAACGTTGTCGTACTTCGAACAGAAGAACCAATTAGCAAAGAAATGAAAGAAAAGATTTCCCTATTTTGTGATATTGATGAAAAGGCTGTTATCGAAATGCCTGATGCGGATACACTATACCAAGTTCCACTTACATTACAAGAACAAAAATTAGACCAATTAACTTGTGATCACTTTGGCTTAGATTGTAGTCCGGCAAATATGGAAGAGTGGAAAACTCTTGTTTCCAAAGTAAGAAATCTTTCTAAAACCGTTAATATTGGTTTAGTAGGTAAATATGTAGAACTTCAAGATGCGTATATTTCTGTTGTTGAATCCTTAAAACATGCTGGTTATGTGTACAATGCTGACATTAATGTACATTGGATTAATTCAGAAAGATTAACAGAAGATGGAATTAAAGAAGAATTGAAAAGCGTAGACGGAATTCTAGTTCCTGGTGGATTTGGTGATCGTGGAATTGAAGGTAAAATTTCTGCTATCCGCTATGCACGTGAAAATAACATCCCATTTTTCGGGATTTGCCTTGGAATGCAGTTAGCATCGGTAGAATTTGCTCGTAATGTTCTTGGATTAGAAGGTGCACATTCTTCAGAAATTGATCCACAAACTCCACACCCAATCATTGACCTTTTACCGGAGCAAAAAGGTGTAGAGGATTTAGGCGGTACACTTCGTTTAGGTGCTTATCCATGTAAATTAGTGGATGGAACGAAAGCAAAAGCGGCATATGATGGAGCGGATTTAGTGGAAGAACGCCACCGTCATCGCTATGAATTTAATAATGATTACCGTGAACAAATGGAAGAAGCAGGCTTTATTTTTTCTGGTACAAGCCCAGATGGAAGATTAGTTGAAACAATCGAATTAAAAGATCATCCATGGTTTGTTGCTTGTCAATTCCATCCTGAATTCACATCACGTCCAACAAGAGCGCAAAGCTTGTTTAAAGGCTTTATTGGTGCATCTGTTGAACAAAAGGAAAAGTAAAAATAGTCAAAGCCCTGAACAAATTGGTTCGGGGTTTTTGTTTAGGTTAAGATGTAAAAAATTAATTCGATACTTGTGCTCATGAATTCGTTAATCGAAGAGACTAATCTAGTAATCACGGCATTAACCCATTGATTTCTTGAATACCAGATTTTAAAGTGATCTTAAAACCAAAATTTTCTATTGTAACTAAATTACTAACGTGATAGTATAAGTACAAATAAAACCTTTAATTGGGTCCAGAGAGGCCAAAAGGGTGCACGGAATAGAAGTATGCTTTCTTATGCCCTTTTGTCTCTGAGACAAAAGGGCATTTTTAATATATTTGATTTAATCTCTTTTAAATCAAAGTTCTGTGAGACTTGAAAAGAGAATGGAAATGTTAGATAAGTTTCCATTCCCTCCCTTGCTTCACAAATGGAGTAGGAAGGTTTTATCCTTTCCTTTCTAAAAAAAACACATGATACGAATATGGAGGGAAAACGATGGATTATCGTAAAAAAACAGTAGTAGCATCCGTAACTGGTTTGACATTAGAAGGTATGGATATTATGTTCATATCATTTGCAATGTCTATGATTGTTGCTGAATTTAATATCGATCTTGCAACTGGTGGTTTTATTTCTTCCATAACAAATATTGGAATGTTGCTTGGTGGAATGATATTTGGGATTTTAGCGGATAAATTTGGCCGTGTGAAAGTTTTCACGTATACGATTTTCTTATTTGCAATTGGAACAGCATTAACTGCTGTTGCGACAAGTATAGAACAGGTATATATTTTTAGGTTTATTGCTGGGCTTGGTGCAGGTGGAGAATATGGAATTGGAATGGCATTAGTGGCAGAAGCATGGCCTAAAAGTAAACAAGGAAGAGCTTCATCTTATGTAAGTGTTGGGGCACAATACGGAGTGATTTTAGCAGCATTTTTAAGTGCCATGATACTACCTACTTTTGGATGGAGGGCATTATTCTTAGTTGGTGTGATTCCAGTTATTTTTGCCTTTATCGTACGAAGAAACTTAGACGAATCTCCGGAATGGTTGAAAGCACAAAAGGATAATAAAGAGGAACAAAAGAAAGAAAAAGGTAAATTAATTCAATTGTTTGCCACACCAAGAATAGCAATTACAACGATTTCTTTAGCCATTATGGCAACTGTTCAGATTGCTGGATATAATGGTTTAATGATTTGGCTTCCTTCTATGCTCCAAGAATCACAGGGGCTATCTGTATCAAGCTCTGCACTTTGGACGATTAGTACTGCGGTCGGTATGATTATTGGGATGTTGACCTTTGGAATGATTATGGACAAATTTGGTGCAAAGCGTGCCTATGGATTGTTTCTACTTGCCTCTGCTAGTGCAGTATTTCTTTACTCATTCGCAACAGGTAGTGCGGGTGTATTAATTGGTGGTGCGATCGTAGGTTTCTTCTCGAACGGAATGTTTGCTGGCTATGGAGCGTTAATAAGTAGTTTTTATCCTGCGAAAATTCGCAGTACTGCAACGAATACAATTTTCAACTTTGGACGTGCAGTTGGTGGGTTATCTCCAATTTTAGTTGGATTTATTTTACAACATTATAATATGACAATGGCAATGATTTACTTAGCGATTCTTTATATCATCTCCTTCCTCATCATGCTGAGCCTAAATAAAGAGAAAGCTAGCAGAAAAGGAAACGTGGTAGAAACTGTACAAAGTTAAACCATACTCAGGATTATGAAGGTATTACCGTGGAACGGACTCGTTAAGACGGATTCAATTGGGTTAATATACAAAAGACACACAGTAAGCAAATTCGTTTACTGTGTGTCTTTTTTATTATGACTTTAGTCCGTTGAGTACGCGGCAGCGTGCGAAACAGAAAACCACCTGCTATGCGGGTGGGTAACAAGTGGTTATACCAAACAAAAAACTCACTTTCTTCTATAATAGAGATTGTTCAAGCCTCTAAATATAGAAAGGAAAGTGAGTAAATTGGCCAATAAAGCAAATAGCTTGGCACACACAAAATGGTTGTGTAAATACCATATTGTGTTCACTCCAAAGTATAGACGAAAAATAATTTACAATCAATATCGAAGGAGCATAGGCGAGATACTTCGAACACTTTGTAAATATAAAGGGGTAGAAATAATCGAAGGACATCTTATGCCAGATCATGTTCACATGTTAGTGAGTATTCCACCAAAACTAGCAGTATCAAATTTTATGGGATATTTAAAAGGAAAAAGCGCTCTAATGATATTTGATAAGCATGCAAATTTAAAATATAAGTTTGGAAATAGACACTTTTGGGCTGAAGGATATTATGTAAGTACAGTTGGTTTGAATGAAGCTACCATTAGAAAATACATTCAAGAGCAAGAAAAACATGATATTGCACTTGATAAATTAAGTGTAAAAGAATATGAAGACCCTTTTAAGGGTGGCAAGAAATACTAACACTCCTTCAGGGGTTAGCAAAAGAGGCAACGACAATGAGGCTTGAATGCTATATGAAAGCCAGCGCCTTGAGACGCTGGTCGGTAGTATAGGCTTATAGCCGTTGTGCAAACCACCCGTTGGACGGGTGGTCATGATTGTTTAGGAAACTATAAAATTTCTTGTTGTTTAGGAAACTATCACTAGCGTTGCATAAAAAATAATTATAGAAGTCAACCATTTAATTTGTGTCTATGTGTAAAATAGTTCTCGAGGATTTGAAACTAAATTCTAGAAAAAAAAGAAAAGGCACTCTATCATTAATGTATGCTACCAGGCAAATACATTAGAAAGAGGCCTTTTCATGAATACAATTATATCAAAAATAAGTGATTTATTAAAGGGTACAAATAATTTAATTGACTTTGAGGAACAAGTTCAAATATGTTTATATGATCTTCTTACAACACTGATGGGTAACGTTTTTACACAGCTTAATCAAACAATTAAAAGAGAATTGCAAAGTAAGGGTTGGACAGTGGAACGAGAGGATGAAAAGACGATTCAGTTTATCTTTGGGGCGGTTCGTTTTACTCATACATTAATGCACGATGAGAATGGGAAGGCACATTATCCCTTTGATGAGTGGATTGGATTTAGAAAGTACCAACGACACAGTCCTTTGGTTGAAGTAAAAGTGGCAGAGTTGGCTAGTGAGAGTACGTATCGAGAAACGGCACGTATATTAAGGGAATGGACTGCCGTAAACCTAAGTCACACAACTGTGGGAAGTATAGTGAAACGTGTAGGAGAAGCACAAGCAAAAGCCGATGAGGAAATGTTAGTTGAATTAGAGGAGGCTGCCTATTTACCAAAAGGAGAAGAATTAGACTTTTTATTTGCCGAGGCAGATGGTGTATTTGTGCGTGGAACAAAGAAAAAGACAAGTCACGAAGTCCATCATGCGGTACTCCACGAAGGTTGGTGTAGAAATGGAAAGCGCATTTCACTAAAGAATCCACAGGTCATCATGACAACCAAACCAACGAATGATTTTTGGAAAGAAGTCCAAGCGTATACGGCTAATCATTATTCCTTAGAAAAGACTCAAGTGGTTACGAATAGTGATGGTGGCCAAGGCTATACTGCAGAACGTTTTCAAGAAGCTTTCTCACAGTCCGAATATCCAGTTTTAAATCAATTGGATTCCTTTCATATTTCCAAGGCGTTGAACCGAACTTTTGGAGCTAAAAAGAGCCAGTTTAAGGATGGTGTACAAAAGGCAATCAAAGAGCACAATCTTGATGATTTTACACGTTGGATGGATACATTTGAGAGTACTTTAGAAACGGATAAACAACTGGAAAAAGCAGAGGTTTTTCGTAAATATATTGGCGGTAATTGGGATCGGATTTTTGATTGGAGAAAGAAAGTTGAGAATCCACCTAAAGACGCAAGAGGCATGGGCGCAATGGAATCCAACCAACGCCATATTTCATTCCGAATGAAAAAGCGTGGAATGCATTGGAGTTCAGAAGGTAGTGAAGCAATGGTGAAAATTAAGCAAGGGATTCTAAATAAAACATTACGATCTGTATATCTGAAGGATCAAAAACGAAGTGTTAGAAAGCAGCGTGACGTGAAAAAGACGGTTCGTATGACAGAATTCCTACGCCAGGTGACACAACCATCAATAGGAGTAAAACAAGGCAAAATAAGCCTAAATACAGCTCATTCATCAGCTATTGGACAGTTAATAAAAAGTTTTAGTTAACTCCCTGATTTTTAGGTAAGGTTCTTGGTTTTTAGAACGTTACCTAAAAATTGGGGACAGCAAGCGACGGAGGTCGCGCGGTAGCCGAAAAAGTGTACAAAAATAGAGTGCCGAAGATATTGGTGTGAAAGACACACCGAGAAAAACTTGACACATACAATTTGTGTCTTTGATTTGAATGTTGAAATTTTCTGATATATATTATATTTAATTTATGAAAAAAAGATAACAGGGATCTAAAGGTAGTCCTTCATCCATTTTTTGAATATTATATAATATTTTTAAATAATCGGGTCATAGGTTAAATCGTCTAAGAGCAAAACATCTCCTAATTCGTATTGTGCAACAGTTACTTGAAAGACCTTTTCGTGATCAAGCCTTCGTCGGCCACGGGATGATCGCTCAGGTTCCTTGAATACTTTAGAGATAAGGGTTGTGATGGAGTGAGAACAGAAATCCCGTATCCAACGCAACATTTCCAGCAAGGTCCCTTTATAGCCAATTTTGTTTTTCATTAAAAGGGTTAAACAGAAAGAAATCATTGCCAAATAGATTTGATTATATACCGCATTTTCGCTTTTTCCATATAGTTTTTTAATAACCATATGCTGCTTGACCCATTTGAAAAATAATTCTATCTGCCAGCGGTTGCGGTAGAGATCACTCATTTCCTGTGCACTGACTTTAGCATCATTACACACAATTCGAATCTGATTTCCTTTACTGTCTACAGTTTCAACGAGTTGCAGCGGGTTCTTCATCTTTCCGATCTTTACTACCGCATGACGGGTGATCGGTGAAGAGGAATCAATCGGTAATTCCTCGATGACATGTACGACCGTGTTCGTTTTAATTCGTGTGACAAATCGAATACCTTCTGCACAGTAGGTATCAAACTTTTTAAAATTGAAATAGCCTCGGTCAAATACATGAAGAACGTTTTTATCTAATACGATTAATGAATCTAGCTGTGTTTCATCTGCAGGTCTTGCAGGTGTGAGAATGACTTCATTTGGGTAAGAAATGCCCTCGCAAAAAGTAATGGAAGTATGCATTTTCACACCCGATTTTGTATCTCGAAAATCTGCCCATTCATATTGACTAAGGCACATCGAAATCGTTGATGAATCAATCAGATGAAGCTTTCCAAGTGCTTTGCCTGCCGTTTTTGGTCCAAGTATATGGTGAAGTTTTTGAATTAAATGATGTAGGATAACCTGGAAAATCTCGGATGGTATATCCCCATTTTTTCGGGAAAGCTGTGATTTACTAATGCTTTCTATGCCAACTAATCTTTGGACAGTTTTCTTGCGTTTTATCGTGTCACTTATCCGCTGAAGGTTATCTAGTTGCTTCAACTGCGCATAAATAAATGTATTCATAAATGTAAGTACATCAAGCTTTTTGACATATTTATCAATTTGAGCGTGATCAAGCATTTTTTGTATTACTTTCGAATCTAATGGATGAATGTATTCCTTGAATACAGTTTTTATGGTATGATTGTCCATGTGAGCTCCTTATAGTTAGGGATTTGGACAGGACTACCATACCCTAATTATAAGGTTTTTTTATGGATTTTTATAGTGAAAATTCCCATTATTAATAATATTGACACAAAAGGTTTCGCTTGACTTTTTCCTGAAAACTTTATGCAACACTAGTGGGAAACTATAAAATTTCTTGGTTGTGGATAAGTTTATGTTAAAATTTAACTATTACTGATGGAGAGAACAAAGATGATGAAAAAAGGTACAGGTGTTATAAAAGAAATACTAAAAGATCATTTTGCAGGATTTTGGGATTTGCACGATAGAAGGTTTCCCGAATCTTATCGTAATGATATAAAAGAAACTGTTGAGAAGACCATCAAGTGTGGTACCCGTGATATGGGCTTTGCACGTTATGAATGCTTAGGTTGTGAAGGTAATTCCTTACCTAAATTTGTATGTTTCACTTGTAAAAGTAGACTCTGTCATCGTTGTGGGAAAAAATATACGGATGATTGGTCGGATAAACAACAGGAAATGATTTTTAATGTACCTCATCGTCATATGGTATTTACTATTCCTCAAGAATTAAGGAATGTGTTCTTTGAAGATCGTAAAAAGCTTAATGAATTAAGTAAACAGGTGGCGGAAGTTTTTCAATATCATAATTATCACAGAAGTAAAAAAAGAGGATTACGCTCGGGTATTATTACAGTAATACATACTTTTGGACGTGATTTAAAATTCAACCCCCATATACATGCATTGGTAACAGAAGGGGCATTAGATAATAAGAAAGAGTGGGTATCAAGTGGATATATTCCATATGAGTACTTAAGGAAATCATGGCAAAAAGTAGTGTTAGATTTAGTGAAAAAATGGTTTCCTGGGAATCAAAAAGTGAATGAATTGGTGAATGATTTATACCAAAGATACCCTAAGGGATTTTATGTAAATGCAGAAAAGAAAATAACAAACGCCAAAGGAGTAGCACGGTACATTGGGCGATATTTAGCACGACCAGCAATTGCGGAATACCGTATCGTAGAATATGACGGAGATACGGTCCATTATTGGTATGAAGATCATCGTACTGGTAAAAGAGTAGATAAAAAGATCCCCGTTTACAGGTTTATATTTGAAATACTACAACACGTCCCTCCTAAGCATTTTCGTATGGTTGGTAGATATGGATTGTATAGTAGAAGATCCCATCGAAAAGCACAACAAGTATTAAGTTTATATGCGTTCATGAGGACAAAACAAATTTCATTATTACTGGAGACGAAAAGAAAAAAGAAAACATACCGTCAACGAATGATGGAGTCATTTGAAAACGACCCATTTCAATGTCCACATTGTGGAAGACAAATGGACCTTGTAGGAATATGGCATAGTGATTACGGATGGATTTATTACTACATGGAGGAAGTAGAAAAGGAGAGATGTAAAAAATATGGTATTGTCCAACAAAAAAGGACGGGATAATTCGGCAGAAAACTTAGGGTGGTTAAATGAAGACGATCCCTTTGGTTTGAATGAAGAAATAAAGATGGTGATTTTTAAATGTATTGATTGTAATAAAACCGATGAAGTTCCTGAATATATTATCGGTGAATTTAGTGTGGATAAAAAAGAGGGAGAAGAAGTAGAATTACATTGCCCCTACTGTAATGGCACCATGTTAGAAGCGAGAAATATCCCAAGTGATTAATTCTCACTTGGGACGTGATAAGGCGCGTTAGCGCTTTTGTTCTTGGAATTGATAAAATTTTTAATTTACTAGGGTAATTTGTAAATTTGGCAGGAAAATCCCACATAAATATAGAAATGGATGTACTGGGAGAAAAAATGTGGGTTTATGAAAGTTTTTGTTGATTTTGATATGAGGGGGGATTTTGTTGAGCCAGTCTAAAATTCTAATAGTAGATGATCAAATGGGGATTAGATTACTACTTAAAGAAATTTTGAAAAATGAAGGATACGAGATAGAGGAAGCGACCACTGGTAAGGAAGCGATAGATCAAATTAGTGTTAATAGTTTCGATCTAATGATTTTAGATTATAAATTACCAATCATGGATGGGACGGAAGTATTAGAAAAACTAGAGAAAGATAATGTGGAAATTCCTGCCATCGTGATGAGTGGCCTCGTGGAAAATATCGCATCAGAGGCGATGAAATCTAAGCTTGTTAAATCAGTTATTGCAAAGCCTTTCAATATAAATGAGTTTGTAGAAAAGGTTCATGACATTGTTAGGAATCAAGGAAAAATGAAGTAAACGGTGGTTTCTAAAAGCTTGCACCTAATGGGACAAGTTGGTATTCTATTTATGTAGTAAAAAAGTACAACTTATGTGAACGAATTCACTAGAGGAGGATATCATATGCCATTAGTATCTATGAAAGAAATGCTTGAAAAAGGAAAAGAAAATGGTTATGCGGTAGGTCAATTTAATATCAATAACCTAGAATACATTCAAGCAATCTTACAAGCGGCAGAAGAAGAAAAATCACCTGTAATCTTAGGAGTTTCTGAAGGTGCAGGGAAATATATGGGTGGATTTAATGTTGTTGTAGCAATGGTTAAATCTTTAATGGAATCTTACGGTACAACTGTTCCTGTAGCAATCCATCTTGACCATGGTTCAAGTTTTGAAAAATGTGCGGCGGCTATTCATGCAGGATTTACTTCTGTAATGATTGATGCTTCTCATGACCCAATTGATGAAAACATTGCTACTACTAAAAAGGTAACAGAACTTGCACATCTTCACGGCGTATCAGTTGAAGCTGAAGTAGGTACTGTAGGTGGAGAAGAAGACGGTGTTATCGGTGGAATTATGTACGCTGATGTAAACGAATGTAAACGTCTTGTAACAGAAGCAGGAATCGATTGTTTAGCACCTGCACTTGGATCTGTTCATGGCCCATACCAAGGTGAACCTAACCTAGGATTTAAAGAAATGGAAGAAATCTTAAACGCTGTACAAATTCCATTAGTACTACATGGTGGTACAGGTATCCCAACTAAAGATATTCAAAAAGCAATTTCATTAGGAACTGCTAAAATTAATGTAAATACAGAAAACCAAATGGCACAAACTGCTGCCGTTCGTAAAACATTAGAAGAAAAACCTGATTTATATGACCCACGTAAATATCTAGGACCTGGTACAGAAGCTATCAAAGAAACTGTTATAGGTAAAATGCGTGAATTCGGTTCATCTGGTAAAGCATAAAACAACATATTGCGACGAATGGATTGGGAATACCCCTATCCACTCGTCGTTTTATCGTATATAATGGTAAATGATGTATAAACTTTTCTAAATAGGAGTGAAATTACATGCAATTTTTTATTGATACAGCTAATATTGATGAAATTCGTGAAGCAAATGCACTTGGTGTTTTAGGTGGAGTAACAACAAATCCTAGTCTTGTTGCAAAAGAAAAAGGTGTTGATTTCCACGATCGTCTAAAAGAGATCACTGCAGAGGTTACAGAAGGTTCTGTTAGTGCAGAAGTTATTTCTTTAGATTCTGAAGGAATGATTGCAGAAGGTAAAGAACTAGCAGCAATTGCACCAAACATTACTGTAAAACTTCCTATGACTTTAGAAGGGCTTAAAGCAACCAAAGCTTTAACAGATCTTGGAATTACAACAAATGTTACGTTAATTTTTAACGCAAACCAAGCATTACTTGCTGCACGTGCTGGTGCCACATATGTTTCACCATTCCTAGGACGTCTAGATGATATCGGTCAAAACGGTATGACTTTAATTCGTAACATCGCTGAAATTTTTGATATTCACGGAATTGATTCAAAAATTATCGCTGCATCTATTCGTCATCCAATGCATGTTACGGAAGCAGCCCTAAATGGTGCAGATATTGCAACGGTACCATTTAATGTATTAGCTCAACTTGTCAAACATCCATTAACAGATCAAGGAATTGAGAAGTTTTTAGCTGACTGGAATAAATAGTTTGTGGAAAATTGAATGAAATAAAGGCTTATCGTAAATGATATAATTAGAGCGAATAGATTATTCGCTCTAACTCTTTCTTATCTCCTTTGTCATACATATGAAAATGGAGGAAAATGACCTCTAAAAGAAGTTGTTCAAAAAGTCCGGTGAAAATGACACTTCGACGTTTCTAGTTGGCAAGACTCACCGTTCCTCACGTATTAACTGAATACGTTCCGGTAACGGGAGCTGCGCCGCCTTGAACTGCGACGCACAGGACGTGCTAGTGTCGGCGTTGCAACAAATCTTTACGGTGGGGCGAGTAATCGGAGCCCCAGGACGTTGTGACTTTAGCCAACCTCGGTCCTTTTCATCCTCCTTTTTGAACACGCATAAAGCGAGGGTTACACATGCAAAAAATATTAATTGAAGGTGGCCATAAGCTAAATGGCCAAGTAAGAATTAGCGGTGCGAAAAATAGTGCAGTAGCTCTTCTACCAGCTTCGATTTTAGCGAATTCCCCTGTAACAATTGAAGGATTACCAAATATCTCAGATGTCCAACTATTAAGTGACCTTTTAGAAGAAATTGGTGGGGACGTAAGTTGGGATGGACAAACGATTATGATTAATCCGGAAAAGATGGTGGACATGCCTTTACCAAATGGAAAGGTAAAGAAATTAAGGGCTTCATATTATTTTATGGGCGCCATGTTAGGTAAGTTTAATAAGGCGGTAATTGGACTCCCGGGTGGTTGTTTTTTAGGGCCACGACCGATAGACCAACATATCAAAGGTTTTGAAGCACTTGGCGCAGAGGTAACTAATGAACAAGGTGCGATTTATTTACGTGCAAAAGAACTAAGAGGAGCAAGAATCTATCTTGATGTCGTTAGTGTTGGCGCAACGATTAATATTATGCTCGCAGCGGTTCGAGCAAAAGGGAAGACGGTTATTGAGAATGCGGCAAAAGAGCCTGAAATTATTGACGTCGCAACATTATTAACGAATATGGGTGCAAAGATTAAAGGTGTCGGTACCGATGTGATACGGATTGAGGGAGTACCGGAACTTCACGGTTGTAGACATACGATTATTCCAGACCGAATTGAGGCAGGGACATACGCAATAGCTGCTGCAGCACAAGGTAAAGAAGTGATTATTGATAATGTCATCACCAACCATTTAGAAGCTTTACTTGCAAAGCTTAGAGAAATGGGGGTACGTGTGGAGGAAAGCGATGAACAATTATTGATTGCTCCAAGAAACACACTAAAAAGTGTTGACATTAAAACTTTGGTTTACCCAGGCTTTCCAACGGATTTACAACAACCTTTTACGGCGCTATTAACAAAAGCTGAAAATACTGGTGTTGTAACGGATACTATCTATTCTGCTCGACTTAAACACATTGATGAGTTAAGACGTATGAATGCTGCTATAAAAGTAGAGGGTGGTTCCGCCATTGTAAGTGGTCCTACAAAACTTCAAGGGGCTAAAGTGAAGGCTTCAGACCTTCGTGCGGGAGCTGCTTTGATTGTCGCAGGTTTAATGGCCGACGGAATAACGGAAATAACCGGTGTAGATCATATTGATAGGGGATATCAACGTATAACTGAAAAACTAGGCGACCTTGGTGCGAATATTTGGCGGGAAGAAATGGATGAAGTAGAAATTACCCAATTTCAAAATTTATAATGATAGAGGTTGTTCAAAAGTCCGGTGAAAATGACTCTTTGGTACTAAGGGTCTTCGACTAAGTTCCGTCACGTCGTCTTTGAAAAAGAAAAGCATTTTTTCTACATGTGACGTGCAATCGAAGAAGCCTTTTCTAATACTCAAAGCTACAACGCATCGAACTGTGATGCGGAGGAAACGAATTAAAAGAAGGCCAACTAAAAACAGCCTTTGCGGCTAACGTGGACATACCCCTGTGTAGAGGCAGCGTTTATAGGACATTGCGCCTTTAGCAGACCACGATCCTTTTCACCCTCCTTTTTGAAAACGCACTTAAAAAGAAGCAAAGGCGTAAGCCCCCTTAAAGGCCAGGAAAGAGACGTCTGTCGTAACACCTGTACTAGCACGACCTGTGCATCATAGTAACGTATGACTGGTCCATGTCAGGTGGTTCGATGATGTTGCGCATAGCGGCGGTTTTAATCGGACATTTTCCTATCGTAAAAGATAAAGGAAATCTCGCCTGCCGCTAGAGCCGAACGTGGCTATTTGCATGATAAAGCCTAGATTTTTATACTTTCATTTCTATTGAAAAAGAGATAATAAAGGGTTCATTTTATATTTTTTTACAAAATTAGAAGGATTTTAAAGAATTTTATCGAATTAATTAAGTAGCTAGTAAATGTATAGTAATCTTATTTTATGGAGAGAATTGAGTCAAACAGTAGTAAATATGTAAAGGGCAGTACATGACGGGAAAAGACTCCTGAAGAAGCCAAAATTAGTCTTCTAATAAAGGATAGTAAGGGGGAGCTAGACCTTCTCTAGCTTCCTTTCCAATTATATGAAAACTATGAAACTGATATTTTTCCACAAAATTAATGAATACCCCAACGAAAAAGTATTGAATTAGAGTAAATTTAAGGGTAAGATTGTATTGTTTAACTTTAAACAACGAAAAAGGAAATAAACACCGATTAGGTTTCTTCATTTTTACTTCCATATTATTTTCTTCGCAAAGGGCTTAACCTTCTCAAAAAGAAGTAGAATAAATCATTTTTAGCGATTAGAGAGTATAAAACTTTCTTCCTGTATAAGTACAACGAGGTATTCGCCAAAGTCTATGCAAATACTAAGTCTTCTTTCGTATTAGTAAAGAATAAAATTAAGCGCTAGCTAGGAAGTATTTTGTCATAAAGAATTAATGATCAAGTAATGAAAAGCTACTATGCTCGTCGTGTTACAAGGTTATTCAGAGAATCAGTAATCCTCTAAAGGAGCTAGAGGAAGTTATGTTCATGAGTAAATCCAGGGGGACCTATAAACAAAGCAAATGCGAGTTTCTCTAAATGTCTTTTAATGATATAAATGTAAGCCGTCTTTTTTAATGATAGTTTGACTTTTCAAAATAATAATTCATCTTAAGCAGAAGATGGTAAAGGAATGGACGAGGGTGAAAATATGTCAGCATTAACAATCTCTCAATTAGAGACGTTAACTTTAAAAGAATTATATGCACTGGCAAAGGAATATCGAATTTCTTATTATGCTAAATTAACAAAGAAAGAACTCATTTTTGCTATTTTAAAAGCGCAAGCTGAAAAAGATGGGTACTTATTTATGGATGGTATATTGGAAATCATTCCTTCAGAAGGCTTTGGGTTTTTAAGACCAATCAACTATTCACCAAGTGCGGAGGATATTTATATTTCGGCATCACAAATCCGTCGTTTTGATTTGAGAAATGGGGATAAAGTTTCCGGAAAAGTAAGGCCTCCGAAAGAAAATGAACGTTATTATGGGTTATTACATGTTGATGCGGTTAACAGCGAGGATCCTGAGACAGCCAAGGAACGGGTTCACTTTCCGGCATTAACTGCTTTATATCCAGATCGTTTTATGCAATTGGAAACAGACAATAGACAATTGTCTACACGTATTATGGATTTAATGACTCCTGTTGGTTTTGGACAACGTGGATTAATTGTTGCCCCGCCTAAAGCTGGTAAAACGGTGCTACTTAAACAAATTGCAAATAGCATTACTAAAAATCATCCACAAGCAAAATTGATTATCTTGTTAGTGGACGAGCGCCCAGAAGAAGTTACGGATATTGAACGTTCTGTAAGTCCTGACGTAGATGTAGTAAGTTCGACGTTTGATGAAATACCAGAAAGTCATATCAAAGTATCTGAGCTTGTGTTGGAAAGAGCGATGCGTCTCGTAGAACATAAACGTGATGTTATTGTTTTAATGGATAGTATTACACGTTTAGCACGTGCGTACAACTTAGTTATTCCTCCGAGTGGTAGAACATTGTCTGGGGGGATTGATCCTGCCGCGTTCCACCGTCCAAAGCGTTTCTTCGGTGCAGCAAGAAATATCGAAGAAGGTGGAAGTTTTACGATATTAGCTACAGCCTTAGTTGATACCGGATCACGAATGGATGATGTCATCTATGAGGAATTTAAAGGTACTGGGAATATGGAGCTTCACCTAGACCGTCATCTTGCAGAAAGAAGAATCTTCCCAGCGATTGACATTCTGAAATCTGGTACACGTAAAGAGGAATTACTTATTCCAAAAGAAGATTTGGACAAAGTATGGATGCTACGTAAAACGATGCAAGATAACCATGACTTCTTAGACCGTTTCTTGAGAAAACTAAAATCAACCAAGTCTAATGAGGAATTTTATCAAGTCATGGATGAAGAAATGAAGAGAAAGGGAATGAGGCGTTAGTTAGGTCTTATAAAGAAATTTAACGGACCCCCTTGCAAACAAGAAACGACGCTGGTATAATTTATAAATGTGAGTTTAGATATTCGAATCTTAAATAGGTACTTTTAAAAAGGAACTTATAGTACTTTTTTAAAAACCCTTTTAAAATAACTCTGTTTCCAAGGGATTCAGGGCATAAGGAGTGGAAAAGCATGAAAGAAGGAATTCATCCTGAGTACAGAAAAGTAGTATTTCTAGATACTAGCTCAGACTTCAAATTCTTGACTGGTTCAACAAGATCTTCTAACGAAACAATTGAATGGGAAGATGGCAACACTTACCCTTTGATTAAAGTTGAAATCAGTTCTGATTCACACCCATTCTACACTGGTAAACAAAAAGCTGATAAAGTCGGCGGACGTGTGGATCGATTCAAGAAGAAATATAATATGAAATAAGAGGGAAACTCTAGCTTAATGAGTGGAACTAGCTTGATAAAACTGGAATCGTTCATTCCAACTATCAAAAAAACAGGCAAAATACCATTATTTTGCCTGTTTTCGCTTTTTTGTAGAAAGATTTCCATAAAAATTCTTTAAATTAACCTAATTCGTGGTAAACTAATGAAGGTTTGTAATAAATGAAAATTTAATTTTTTGCGTTTGTAATATTAAAAAGTGAGGTTCTCTACCATGTATGTAATGAAACAAAGTGGCTGGATTGAAGTAATATGTGGCAGTATGTTTTCTGGAAAATCTGAAGAACTCATTCGTCGAGTTCGCCGCGCTACTTATGCTCATTTAACGGTGCAAGTGTTTAAACCTGCTATAGATGATCGTTATGATAAAAAGGATATCGTTTCTCATAATGGAATGTCTACCATGGCCCAGCCAATTAACCGGGTAGAAGAAGTCTTTGATCACATCAATCCTAATGTCGATATTATTGCTATTGATGAAGCACAATTCTTCGATAATTCCATCGTTGAAGTTGCAGAACAGCTAGCAAATAAAGGTGTTCGTGTGATAGCAGCCGGATTAGATACAGATTTTCGTGGAGAACCTTTTGGTCCAATGCCTGAATTAATGGCTGTTAGTGAATCAGTTACAAAATTAAATGCCATTTGCCCAATCTGCGGTTCACCAGCTAGTCGTACACAACGCCTGATTAATGGCAAACCCGCTTCTTTCGATGATCCTATTATTCTTGTTGGAGCATCTGAATCCTATGAACCAAGATGTCGTCATCATCATGAAGTCCCAAAAAAGCCGACAAATAAAATATGGAAAAGCATGTTAGAAGTAACGGAATAGAGGATTTAAAAAGAACCCTATAGCGTAGACGTTAAAAATGTCTAGACTATAGGGTTCTTTTTATACACTAAAGGCCTCATATTTAAAACAATTAGAGTTGCATAGCTAATTCCAGTTCAAGCAGCATCGTTTTTTACAGGATGCAAGTAATGATACCGATGGATTTTTTGGAACAGTAGCTGGAGCTATTCACATGGTATTAGTTTGGAAGGAATCAAACCTAAATTTGGTTACTATAATAGGTTTTACATTAATGATCCTTATTTCTGTGGGTATTGTCCATGTTTATACATTATTAAGTGCGCATTAGAGGGGAATTGTATTACTTATTAAACAATAAAAGAGGGTTTGGAAAACATGGTGATTCCAACCCCCCTTTGTAATTCTCTAATTTATGAAGATATCACAAACAGTTATAAAAGATCTACATGCTAAACAATTTAATTTCCTTTGGTTAAATACCTGTTTTATCAAATTTGTTTTGTGTCGTTTTTAACTCAATGCTTTTATTAATTTTTAAGTTTGATATACTGACTCCTATTAATGTTAAGACTCCCCCCACGATTGAAAGTAGGGTTGGTATTTCACCCAACCAAACCCATGATATAATTATTGCAACAAGGGGTGTCAAATAAAGTGAACTTGTTGCTTCTGCAGCACCGACTTTAGATGTTACGTATGCTAGAGCAAAGTAAGGAAGGACAGTAGAAAATAATCCTAAATAGATTACAGCAAGAGTTGAAGACATAGAAGCACTAGATATTTCGGATCCTAATCCTGGTAAGAATATCACCATAAATATGGAACCAGCGATGATAGTATAAACTGTGAAAGGAAGAAATCCGTATTTTTCTTGTGCTAAAAATTTGGAATTATAAACTTTGGGGAGAAAAACATGTTCTAAGGACAAAAATAGAGAAGGATATAAAAGAGGCTGGGACAAAACTCCAGTAATTAAAAATTAAGGCGCTGGAGCTTACACTATAAAAGTGTAGACCCCACGCCTTTTTTGTCGTTATTTTAATAACCAAAAAGGACACCTTTTGATAAAATTAAAGTGAGCAAACAATAATTTTGTAGGTGTCCTTATGTTTAAACATTATACCATGAACCAAGTAGTTTTGCCGCTAGATTTAGAAATTAAATTGAAAGAAAACGATATTGCCTTTGCGATCCATGATCTTGTCGAGAGTATTCCGGAAGAGGCTTTCGAGGACTTCGTACGACAAACCGGCCGTCCTGCGTACCATCCTCGTATGATGTTGAAAATCATTTTGTGTGGGTATACGCAATCCGCGTTTTCTGGTCGTAAAATAGAAGCTTTATTACAGGATAGTATCCGCATGATGTGGTTGGCTCAAGGACATGAACCCAGCTATCGCACCATCAATCGTTTCCGTTCTAATCCACTCATTGAAAACATACTACGTGAATGCTTTGTCCAGTTCCGAAATCAGCTCGTGGAAAAGGAATTGATTGAAGAGGAAGCGATTTTTATTGATGGTACAAAAATCGAAGCGAACGCAAATAAGTTCACCTTTGTGTGGCGGAAATCCGTTGAAAAATATAGTGATAAGCTAATGGAAAAGTCCCATCAACTGTATGATGAGCTGTTAGAGAAGGAGATTATCCCAGCAATAGAGCGAGAAAAAGCAGAGGAACTTTCCGTCAAAGAAATGGAAGAAGTAGTCGAAAAGTTAGACGAGAAAATCGAGGAATATAATAAAGCAATTAAAGCATCTGAAGTTGGGAGTGAACGGAAAAAGCTCCGTTCTGAACGCAAATTACCAAAACAATCTCGGAAGCAATTGATGGATTTCATCACTCGCAAACAAAAGTATCAAAACGATATGGAGATTTTCGGTGATCGCAATAGTTATTCAAAGACGGATCCGGATGCGACGTTTATGCGCATGAAGGACGACTACATGAAGAACGGTCAATTGAAAGCCGGTTACAATGTCCAGATTGCAACGGAAGGTCAATACGTGCTCGCTTACGATGTTTTCCCAAACCCAACAGATACACGCACCTTAATTCCTTTTCTCGACTTGATTGAAGAAAACTTTTTCGAACTGCCGGAACACATTGTCGCGGATGCAGGATATGGCAGTGAACAGAATTATGAAGATGTCATCGAGAACCGAAATCGGACACCACTTATTACATACAATCAATATCGAAAGGAGAAGAAAAAGAAGCATAAGAACAACGCTTTTCATGTAGATAATTGGGATTATAAGGAGGACGAAGATACCTTTCTGTGCCCAAATGGACGGAAGGTACGGTTTAGCCATCATTCCAAACGAACAGACAGGTACGGATTCACCCGTGAATTTAAAGTGTACGAATGTGAGGACTGTTCGGGCTGTCCACTCCGCGATTTATGCACGAAAGCAAAAGAAGGGAACAACCGAACGGTCTACATGAACGAAAAGTGGGAGGCCCAAAAAGAATATGTACGTACGAAGCTTTCAGACGAGAAAACTGGTGAAATTTACGGTAAACGTAAAATTGACGTAGAACCAGTGTTCGGTTTTCTGAAGGCTAATTTGGGTTTCACTCGTTTTTCTGTCAGGGGAAAACAGAAGGTGAAAAATGAACTAGCATTTGCGTTGATGGCGGTGAACTTGAGAAAAAACGCCGTCATGGACGGTAAAATAGTGGCGGAAGATGGAAAAAAGCCACAAAAAAGGTTCCAAGCAAATTTTTTATTGCCTGGAACCTTTTATTTTACTATTTTTGGCTAGTTGTGTCCCAGCCTCAGATATTTGTTCTGAAAAAATAATTCAACTTAATGAAAAATTTGAGAGAGAGAAATTGAGGGTTCGAAATATAGAAAAGAAACTAGAAAGACAGATCATGAAAACAACTGTCTATCAAGATGATATAGATGAATTGAAAATTAAAAATCAAAAGATACTGGGAGAATGTCAAAGACTATACGGTAAATTAAAAGCATATGGAATAAGTATTGATTGAGTAGTTTCTCGCAAAAGGGTTTGAGTGAGAATAGGTTTTAAACAATTTATTAGATGCTATAGAAATTAAGGGATCTTGTGAGATAAGCATCCTATGATACTGGTAGATTATTGCACCTACTTATTCGAAAATAATTTTCGAAGTTCATTTATTCATCAGGAGTTACTTTTTCATCGTATGGTGTTTGCTAAGTGATTCTTTACGGCCCCTGATACGTTGAAGCTAATAGACTTCTTGCTTCCTTTCTTTTGTACTCTTTATACGATAAGCAAGAGCTATAAACATTTGTCAACCCAGCCCTTTTTACAAAAGGAGCCCTTAACTATCAACCTTGATAAGATATTAGCTATTGTCTATTTTTTCCATTCCATTCCTATATTTTCTGTTTACATTTCTATTACTACAGTGATATATTATGTATTAATGTATAATCAGAGTATTTCCAATATAACCTACTTACATCTTTCATAAGTAACGTATCAAATTCACAATTCTAATGAAAAAGGAGGATGTGATAATTAATGTTTTCTTGTTGAGTTTAAAAGTAGGTATATGTATTAATATATTAGAAATATTTTAATAACGAGGAATGAATGATGAAACTGAGAAAAAAGATATTAGTTTTCTCTCTATTATTTTTTTTAATATGTATGACGATATTTATGGTCTTTAAAGATAACGTCTTAATAGATTGTAGTAAAAATTGGGCACTTTGCTCTATCGATAAACAAGCTATTAATCCAATACATAATCCAAAGCAAATAAAGATTGCAATTATAGATAGTGGTATTGATGAACAGGAAGCACGTGTAAAGGTAGAAAAACGCTTTTCACCTGATAGGTATACGGGAGATAGTTTTGGGCATGGAACAGCAGTAGCAAGTATCATTGCTAGTGAAAAGAGTAATAAGGACAATGTTGAAGGATTATATCCTCAAGCTATTATCTATGATGTAAATATTCTAGACGAAAATGGGAATGCAAAAATGGATGAAGTTATATCAGCTATTGAATGGAGTATAGACCAGAAAGTAGATATTATTAATATGAGCTTTGGTATAGAAAACGATGATAGTAGACTACACGATATAGTTAAAAAAGCTGTCGAAAATAAAATCATTATTGTTGCGTCCGCTGGTAACACATTTGGAATGTATACAGAATATCCTGCTAAATATGAAGAAGTATTATCAATATCTGCTGTAGACGAGAAAATGAATCTTTTTAAGTATGCTGCAAAAGGAAAAATTGACTTTGTAGCACCAGGTGTGGATATAGAAGCTGTCAGGATTGGATGGCTTTCTGAACAAGAAAGACTTAGTGGGACTTCTTTTGCTACTGCTTATGCTACTGCTATAATTGCTATCCTTTTAAGTGAGAAAAAAATAGATAAAGATAATTATAGAGATATTTTAATAGATTATGCAGAATTACCAAAAGGGAAATTAGGAAATAATTCATATGGGAGTGGTTTTCTTAAATTCGATGATTAAAATTAATATAATAAGGGGAGTAAAATTTTGAAAAGGTTTTTTGTGAATTTTTTAATTGTTGTTTATTTATTTAGTTATTTGACACCATCATTTGTTCAAGCACAAGATTCTAGTGAGGATTTGGAAGAGAATTTAATTGATTTTACTGAAATTGAGGAACAAATAGATGATGATTTAGCTGTAAATGAGTTAGACGATGTAATTGAAACAGGTAGTTATAAAGATAATGACACGGATTCAATAATAATCCACTCCTCTGCTGAAACAGAAGGTGTTGAAGCAGAAAATGAAATGAGTATAGATTTAGACAATCAAGAAATAACTACATCAACTACAGTTGAAGATGAAGAAACTGGAGAATTGATTGAGTATAATTTTGATATTGAAGTTACTGATATTAATGGTGAGGAATTTAAAGCT
Organism: Oceanobacillus sp. FSL K6-0118; assembly: GCF_038006665.1. Lineage (NCBI taxonomy): Bacteria > Bacillati > Bacillota > Bacilli > Caryophanales > Bacillaceae > Oceanobacillus > Oceanobacillus sp. FSL K6-0118. Next base: position 209,049 of record NZ_JBBOVR010000002.1, on the reverse strand, counting down.
ATTTTCACTGATCTTGATACAGGAGAGCAATTTGATGTGGATACCGCTGAATTTCAGGCTTCTTGGTATCCTTTAATAGTTGTGGCTATTAAGGTAGCTCAACATGGTGTAAAATGGGCAATTAAAAAATATGGGAAAAGTGCTGTAAACAATGCTACGAAGAAATATGGGAAAAAGGCTTCTGGAAAAACATTATCAAAAATAAAATTTTCCAGCACTAAAAAACTCAATGATCATTGGGAAAAACATAAAAAGGAATTTCCTGGATTGACAAAGGAAGGCTATTTAAAAAGAGCTCAAAGTTTGGCTGGTTCAACCAGTAAAAATGTTTTGAGTAAAAAGAAGAAAGATGGTTCAGGAGATATCGTTAAATATAATACCAATACAGGAGAATTTATTTCATTATCGAAAAATGATGTTATAAAAACCTTTTTCAAACCTAAATACGGTCAAAAAGACTGGAAGAAAAAAGCTAGAAACTATTATAATAATCAATAGGTTGGTGAAATTAAATGAAGATTTATACTTGTCCCATATGTGGATATGACGGTTTAGATGAAGAACCATACGGAAAGAATTTCAATCCTTCTTATGATATCTGTCCTTGTTGCCATTTTGAATACGGGTATAGCGAAGATCATGAAGTAGATTTAGGATATAATGTTGTACCTAATGAAATGAAAGAAGCCGCTTTTCAATTATACCGAAAACAGTGGATTGAAGATGGTGCAGTAGTCAGTCACCCAGAAAACTTTCCAAAAGAATTCCAAGAAAATGGAAAGGTCAAACCAGAAATACTGATTAAACAGTTGAAACGCTTGAATCTACCATTAGATAACCTCACATTTCTTGAAGGGTTTAAACTTTGATATATAATGCTTTACATATCTAACGAAACTCTCTTTTCAAAAATAGTAGCTTTCCAATGAGGGGCACATAGAAGTATATTAAAGCTATTAAATTATAAAATAATGAAAAAGTAAGGGTTCTCCATTTTTAGAGAAATCCTTACTTTTTCATTTTTAGCCTACTTTAATAAAACTGTCTTTCCCTTACACATCTTTCCTTATGAGAAATTGATTGGAAATAATGATAGTAGTACCGTGTGGTAATTTTATAGACATAATATAAGAGGAGCACGCTAAATGAAATAGAGTTGCAAAAAACTTTAATTAGAGAGAATATACGTTTTTTTATAATGGTAGACATAAACGTAAACGTATTATAGGGAACTAAATTGATGAAGCTCAATTCTTCGATAATTCTATCGTTGAAGTTGCAGAACAGCTAGCAAATAATGGTGTTCGTGTTATAGCAGCCGGATTAGATACAGATTTTCGTGGAGAACCTTTTGGTCCAATGCCTGAATTAATGGCAGTTAGTGAATCGGTTACAAAATTAAATGCCATCTGCTCAATCTGCGGTTCACCAGCAAGCCGTAGGCAACGCCTAATTAATGGCAAACCCGCTTCTTTCGATGATCCTGTTATTCTTGTTGGGGCATCTGAATCCTATGAACCAAGATGCCGTCATCATCATGAAGTCCCAAAAAAGCCGACAAATAACATATGGAAAAGCATGTTAGAAGTAACGGAATAGAGCATTTAAAAAGAACCCTATAGCGTAGACGTTGAAAATGTCTGGGCTATAGGGTTCTTTTTATACATCTGAAGGACGCTCATATTTAAAATAATTAAAGTTGCTCATAAATCCATATTGCAATTTGTAAGGACAAAGCATCCTCAAATTTCCTGGGATCTAAACCTGTTTGTTCACTAATCTTGTTAAGTCGATAGATTAACGTATTTCGATGGATAAATAATTCTTCGGCTGTTTTTTGAATATGAAGGTTATGATTGAGAAATGCCTTCAAGGTTTTTATGTTTTCCTCGTTCACTTTTTCCAAAATACGCTTGGCAAACCTCTTAGATAATTGCTGGTTCAGTCGGTGAATTAATACCTTTGTTTCTAATTGAGCATAGGATACGATTTCCTTATTACGATCGCTAACTTTCAAGGCCAAATCACAATCTAAATAGGACTCCCTGAAATCTTTTAATTTATCAAAGGGTAAGCTATAGGACAAACGAAATTGAATATGTAAACCTTTTAATACCTGATAAACAGTAAGAATTTTTTTATCGATCTCTGCTTCACTTATGTTTGTAAATGCAATACATAACTTATTGACATGAATAACTCCAATGAATCCCCTTTTAGGATGGCATGCATTTTCTAAACTTTCTATAAGGGTTTTATTGGATACAATAGAGGAACGCTCTTCTATTTGAATGATGACTGTTACGAATGTAGGAATGAATTCAAAATCTAGTTTACCAATTAAACGATCTATATCATGATAAGATAGTTCTTTCTTTAATAATTGCTCTAGAAGCATATCTTTTGTTGTTTGTTTCCATTCTGACTGTGATGCGATGTACTTTTGGTTAATCATCAATTCAGTCATCATTTTAACGAGTTCACCAATTTCACTAATTTCCTTTGGATCCCCAGTTATTCCGATAACCCCGATTATCTTCTCTTGAAAAACAATAGGCAGATTTATCCCAGGTTTAGCCCCTGATAATTTATCTTCTGGGTAAATAATTATTGTTCTACCATCTTTTATAACTTCTAATGCGCCTGCATGTATTTGATTTAGCCTCGATGGGTCACAGCTGGCGATAATCTTTCCGTTTCTGTTCATGATATTGACATTTCGATCTACTCTTAGGGAAGCCTCTTGAACAATGGTTTCTGCCATTTCTCTTGTTAACATATCGACGCATCCTTTACAATTGGCAAAATAAACAAAATCTATTACAACTATTCTTACTATTTCGTATGTTATAACGATGGATTATTTTCGTCAAGATTTTTATAATAAAGGTATGGAAAACGTCTACTTACGATGAGGTGAGGTTAATGAAAGTTGTCATTGCGCCAGATTCTTTTAAAGGAAGCCTAAACGCTATCGATGTGGCAAGTGCTATCAATCAAGGAGTGAAAAAAGCTTACCCAAATGCGGAGACGACATTAGTTCCTGTTGCGGATGGTGGCGAGGGGACGATGAGTACTTTGGTAGCGGCAACAAATGGTATAACAAAAAAGACAATCGTAATTGGTCCTTTGGGTGAGAAATTGAAAGCAGAGTATGGAGTACTTGGGGATCATAAAACTTGTGTGATTGAGATGGCAACTGCATCAGGGCTAGATTTAGTACCTAAAGAAAAACTATCTCCTTTGCGGGCGACAACGTATGGAACAGGGCAACTCATTAAGGACGCATTAGATAATGGGTATAGATCTTTTATTCTTGCTGTTGGAGGATCTGCGACAAATGATGGTGGAATGGGTATGCTTCAAGCACTTGGATTGAAGGTTTTAGATCGAGATGGGAATGAGATCGGATTTGGTGGAGGTGAGCTGGGAAAGGTTCACTCTATCGATTTACAGACATTGGATAGGCGAATCCCAGATTGCTCCTTTTTAATCGCATCCGATGTACAAAATCCTTTCATAGGACCAAATGGAGCCTCCCATGTCTTTGGGCCACAGAAAGGTGCCAAACCGAATGAAGTGAAGATCCTAGACGATAACCTTAGCCATTGGGCGGATGAAATTGAAAAGGCAACGGGAATTCACCTTCATAACCTGCCCGGTGCAGGTGCTGCTGGGGGGATAGGAGGAGCATTTCTAGCCTTCTTTCCGGCAAAGATGAGGCCAGGTATTGAAGTAGTTTTGGAATATTGCCAGCTAGATAAAGCTTTAGAAAATGCTGATGTAGTGATTACTGGAGAGGGAAAGGTAGACTTTCAAACCGCTTCGGGAAAAACCCCATTAGGAGTTGCAAAGGCAGCCATGAAGAAAAACGTTCCAACCATTATTGTAGCAGGTTCGGTGGGGGAAGGAATCGATGTTCTTTATGATTATGGAATTGTTAGTATCAATAGTATTGCTAAAGAACCAATGACTTTAGAGGAATCCATGAATCATGCTGCGGAGTTACTTGCTTACAGTTCCGAACAAGTTATTCGTTCCTATTTCTATCTAGCAACGAAGGGGAGGTCATTTCTATGCAAATAAAAGCTGCGATTGAAAAAGTTCCGGGTGGATTAATGGTCGTGCCACTTTTATTGGGTGCAACATTAAACACGATTGACCAAATGCATTTATCTGCAGTGATGAATGTTCTAAAATGGCTCGGGGCACCACAGACTGAAGAAGGATATTATGAGTTTTTACGAATTGGTGGGTTTTCCCAAGAACTTTTTAAAGATAGTGCTTTAGTTCTTATCGCACTTTTTCTATTTTGTGTTGGAAGTCAAATGAACCTAAAAATGGGACAAAGGGCTTTGAAAAAGGGTGCAATCGTAACAACAACAAAATATTTATCTGGTTTAGTAATCGGAATGGTATTCGGATATTTCTCTGATCCCATGAATGGAATATTTGGGCTATCAACACTTGCACTCATTGCGGGGATGACAAATAGTAATAGTGGAATGTATGCGGCACTTACCGGCCAATACGGTAATCGTTCGGATGTAGGAGGGTTATCCCTACTTGCGATAAATGATGGACCTTTCTTAACGTTAGTTGGTTTAGGAATTTTAGGGACATCTTTCCCAATGGTAGCATTTCTTTCTGTGTTATTACCAATTGGTATTGGAATGCTGTTAGGTAACCTTGATCCAAAGATTCGTGAATTCCTGGCGCCAGGTGAAAACCTTCTTATCCCATTTTTTGCATTTTCCCTGGGTGCTGGAATGAATCTGGCTAATTTCTTTAATCCCGAAGTACTTGTTGGGGGATTAGTTCTATCAGCACTTACCTTTTTTGTAACTGGTGGAATGGGAATTCTTGCGTTTAGATTATTTGGTGAAAGAAGTTATATAGCGCCTATTGCGGAAGCGTCAACGGCAGGAAATGCTGCAGCAACACCAGCAGCGGTAGCAGCTTCTGCATCAGTTGCAGTCAGTACAGGTGCAATGACCGCTGCAGAGTTTGAGGCAATTCAAGCGATTGTACCAATTGCCACAGCACAGATCTCTATTTCAACCATTACTACAGCACTCCTTTGTCCGCTGGCTGTCATTATTATGGGTAGATATCATAAAAAGAAAGGGTTGGATCCAACTAGAGAGGACCTTGGATTAAAACAAAAGAATAAGGAAACAGCGTAATTATCTTACAATCCAATTTGTAAGCGCTGTAGTATACTAGATATAGAATGACAACAAGGTAGGGATATAAATGAAAAAAGAATTATTATATGGAAGAGAAGGGCTTATACTAGATTTACCTGATCAATCTTTAGAAATTGAACCGAAAAATCTAAAGAAATTAGATGATGAAAAAGAAGCGATACGCAAGGCATTAAGAAATCCGATAGGGACAGCAGCTTTAAAGGAATCGGTACAATCAACAGATACGGTGTCGATAGTTATTAGTGACATTACAAGACCTACTCCAAATCATATATTAGTACCCTTATTAATAGAGGAATTAGATCATGTACCGTTGGAGAACTTCGTCATCATCAATGGAACTGGGACACATCGAGAACAAACACGAGAAGAATTTATCCAAATGCTTGGGGAATGGATCGTTGACAATATTCGAATCGTAAATAATAACTGCCACGATAAGGATACACTTGTCAAAGTTGGAGAAAGTAGATTCGGTTGTGATGTTTATTTAAATAAAAATTATGTGGAATCGGATTTTAAAATTGTAACAGGATTCATTGAACCACACTTCTTTGCTGGTTTTTCCGGTGGGCCTAAAGGAATCATGCCAGGAATCGCGGGATTAGAAACAATCATGACATTCCACAATGCTAGAATGATAGGAGATCCCTTAGCAACTTGGGGAAATATGGAGAATAATCCAGTTCAGGATATGACACGTGAAATTAATGGTATGTGTAAGCCGGACTTTATGTTAAATGTTACGCTTAACCGGGAAAAGGAAATTACAAATGTCTTTGCTGGTGAGCTTTATGAGGCACATAATGTTGGTTGTGAATTCGCAAAAGAACACGCTATGTATCGATGTGAGGAGAGATTTGATGTCGTTATTACGTCAAATTCTGGTTACCCACTTGATCAAAACCTGTATCAAGCGGTAAAAGGGATGAGTGCAGCGCATAAGATTGTGAAAAAAGGCGGCTCGATTATTGTTGCTTCGGAATGTTCGGATGGACTCCCGGATCATGGTAATTTCTCTAAGATTTTCGGAATGGCCAATAGCCCGCATGAATTATTAGACATGATTAACGATCCAAAATTTAAGATGATGGATCAATGGCAAGTTCAGAAGCAAGCAGTTATTCAAACATGGGCTGATGTTTATGTTTATTCCAAATTAACGGATGAACAGGTTAAAGGTGCCATGCTTAAGCCAACACATAATATTGAAAAAACATTGGAACTGTTAAAAGAAACGTATGGAGAAGATATGACAGTTGCCGTCCTTCCGCTTGGTCCATTAACGATTCCTTATGTGGAAGAGTAGACAATATATCAAACGGGTAGTATGAAAAAGGACTGGATGAATCGAATATGGTAGTTTAAGCTTAAGGAAAAGAGGGCGGATAATAGCCCTCTTTTTTGGTTTGTGTAGGGAGATAGAGCTCCTTGTTTCAAAGCGTGGCAGAAAAATTTTGTAACGAATTAACACATTTTGGGATATATAGCTGATTAGACTTTTTTAGAAGCTTGTTGGTAATCAACTGATAATTATCCTACATACGAAAGGAGGTAACTTGTGGATAAAGACAATATATATCAGGATTATGCGGACTTTATTTTTAGATATTTATTAACCCTGACAAATGATGAACATGCTGCCGAGGAATTAACGCAAGAGACGTTTTATCAAGCAATTAAGTCCATTGATAACTTTCATGATAATGGAAAGGCGAAATTTTCCACGTGGTTATGTGCCATCGCAAAAAATGTTTGGCTGCAAGAAGTTAATCGTACAAAGAAAAAGCACCAGCTTGTGAACTCACTGAGCGATGAAAGTACTTTATTTTATAATCTTGAAGAAGAATATTTTAGAAATGAAGACAAAATTAACTTTTTTAAAAAGGCACACCAGCTTAGTGAAACAAAACGTGAAATACTTTATCTCAGGTTATTAGGTGATTTATCTTTTAAGGAAATTGGCTCCATTTTCGGAGAAACAGAAAACTGGGCACGAGTAACATTTTATCGTGCCAAACAACAAATACGAAAGGATGATACGAGTTATGAACCATGACGTTTTTAAAGATTTAGTACCGAGCTATATGGAGAACCTAACGAGTGAAGAGACCAATAGACAAATGCAAAAACATATGGAGCAATGTGACGATTGTCGCGAGTATGTAAAGGGAATGCAGGAAGACTTTCTGATAGAACGTACCAATGAACAAAAAGATCAGAAGAGGAATATCGATTATTTTAAAAAGATACGATCCAAAAATAGGAAAAAGATCTTCACCGTTGCAGGATCACTACTAGCGCTTTTTCTTATGATATCCATTGGTTATTATTTTCTATTTGTCCACATGTGGATAGCGGATGAAAATAATGTACAAACAACCGTTCAACAACAAAATAATATAGCTACGTTAAACTTTAAATCAAAAAAGGACAACCGTTATCTTTTAGCTATGGAACAACAAGAGAATCAGGATTATATCGACTTTATTATTATTTATGAAAACTGGAATATCTTTGCGGATAAAAACTGGAATATCCACTCTGAATTGGCAATTGCCCAACAAGGCGGAACCGACATTACGTATACTTTCTTAGATGAAAACACATTATTACTGCCCAATGGTAAGGAAAAGAAACTAACAGATGAAGACAAAATAACCATTCAATATAAAGACAGTACACAAGAAATACGATTAAAGGATTTGTACCATGCAGGGAGTAATCATTAAATAATGAAGGTTAGGCTATCATGAAAGACTCATTCGGCCACTCATCCCATCGATGAGTGCCCTTTTTCTTTGGTTATTTCCGACTTCGGTCACTCATCCCATCCATGAGTGCCCATTACCTTTGGCTTTTTCCGACTTCGGTCACTCATCCCATCGATGAGTGCCCTTTACCTTTGGTTATTTCCGACTTCGGTCACTCATCCCATCGATGAGTGCCCATTACCTTTGGTTATTTCTGACTTCGGTCACTCATCCCATCGATGAGTGCCCTTTACCTTTGGTTATTTCCGACTTCGGTCACTCATCCCATCGATGAGTGCCCTTTTTCTTTGGTTATTTCCGACTTCGGTCACTCATCCCATCGATGAGTGCCCTTTACCTTTGGTTATTTCCGACTTCGGTCACTCATCCCATCCATGAGTGCCCTTTTTCTTTGGTTATTTCCGACTTCGGTCACTCATCCCATCGATGAGTGCCCATTTCCTTTGGTTTTTCCCGGATCATTCACTTACCCCTCCCAATTGTACATTCTTATATAGTCGAAAGTGTACACGCTTATCTTGGCTTTTATAGACTCAGCAGGAGAAACGAAGGAACGCAATCGTGGGACAGGCTATCACAGCTGAACCAAACGCTCAATCACTTTCCAAAATACTTTGACCCCAACCCACTGTGTATAATATAATATTACTGGTAATCAGAAAGAGGTGTACGTGATGATTGATCGTTTACAGACATTAGAAGATCGTTATAATAAGTTAAATGAACTTCTTAGCGATCCAGAAATCGTGAATGATACAAAGAAGCTTCGTGAATATTCGAAGGAACAGTCGGATTTGTCGGATGTTGTTCAAGCATACCGTGAGTATAAAGATATCGATAAACAATTAAAAGATGCAAAAGAAATGCTAGAAGAAGACTTGGATGATGAGATGTATGAAATGACAAAGGAAGAAATCCAAGAGCTTTCTACTGCAAAAGAAGAGTTAGAAGAAAAAATGAAAATCTTACTTCTACCTAAAGACCCGAATGACGACAAGAACGTATTCATAGAAATTCGTGGTGCTGCAGGTGGGGATGAAGCTGCATTATTTGCCGGTGATCTTTATCGTATGTATTCTCGCTATGCGGAGAATCAAGGTTGGAAGATAGAGGTAATGGAGGCGCACACAACAGGTGTTGGTGGATATAAAGAAATTATCTTTATGGTTAACGGAAATGGTGCATATTCCAAATTGAAATTCGAAAACGGTGCACACCGTGTTCAGCGTGTTCCTGAAACAGAATCTGGTGGTAGAATTCATACGTCAACAGCAACAGTTGCGGTGTTACCGGAGGCTGAAGAGGTAGAGGTGGAAGTGCATGATAAAGATATTCGTGTGGATACCTTTGCATCTAGTGGTCCCGGTGGGCAAAGTGTTAACACCACGATGTCAGCCGTTCGTTTAACACATATTCCAACAGGTATTGTTGTTTCGATTCAGGATGAAAAATCCCAAATCAAGAACAAAGAAAAGGCAATGAAGGTGTTACGTGCGAGAATCTACGATAAGTTCCAGCAAGAAGCCCAAGCTGAATATGATGAAACGAGAAAATCAGCAGTTGGTACGGGAGACCGTTCGGAACGTATTCGTACGTATAATTTTCCACAAAACCGTGTAACCGATCACCGAATCGGATTAACGATTCAAAAATTGGACCAAATTTTAGAAGGAAAATTAGACGAATTTGTGGATGCATTGCAAGTAGAAGAACAGGCGAAAAAGTTAGAGCAAATTGGTGAATAAGATGAGTGAAAAATTATATGAAGTCCAAAATTGGGCTTCTCTTTTTTTAGAAAACCATAATCGAGAACCAAGGGTTGCGGAAATATTAATTCAACATCATTTAAATATATCAAGAAGTCAATATTTCATGATGATGCAGGATGAAATTCCAGAAGAAAAGATAAAACGAATAAAAATGGATGTCCAAAGGCATGCAAAAACTGGAATTCCGGTCCAACATATAATCGGGTATGAGTGGTTTTATGGACGAAAATTTGCAGTGAACGAACATGTGCTGATCCCAAGACCGGAAACCGAAGAGCTTGTCGAGCATGTTATTAATAAAGTGAAAAACGAACCTTTAACGATTGCTGATATTGGAACGGGAAGTGGAATTATTGCAACCACTTTAAAATTAGAATTGCCTCAAACAACCGTTTATGCATCGGATATTTCAGAGCAGGCTTTAGAAGTAGCGAAAAGAAATGCAGAAACATTACACGCGGAGGTAAACTTTTTAAAAGGGGACTTTTTACAGCCATTTTTGAAGGGGGACATCCATATAGATATACTTGTATCAAACCCACCTTATATAGCGAAGTCGGAAGAAAAACTATTAGCGGATACGGTAAAAAACTTTGACCCATCCCTAGCATTATTTGCTGAAGAGGAAGGACTTGCAGCTTATCGAACCATCATTGAACAAGCTAGGCAAATTCCTAATCTGAAAAGGATGGTTTTTGAGATAGGGCATGCACAGAGTACTGCTGTACATCAATTAATTCAAACAAACTTTCCTGAAAGTAAGATACAAACCATACAAGACATCAACGGAAAAGATCGTATCGTATCTGCGTGCCTATAAATGAAAAAAGGGGTGGCAAACCAAGTTAGGTTTGCCACCCTCTACATTATAATAATTTAACTGCCCGTTCTATATTTTCTGCTCTTGTAATCGCGGTAATAATGGACACACCGTCAGCCCCTGCCTCCATGACAGAAGCGGCGTTTTCTGTTGTAATTCCACCAATTCCGACGATTGGAAGACTTGGAAACTCTCTTCTTAATGTGGAAATCCACTTCAACCCAACAGCGGCTTTAGCGTCTGTTTTGGTTGATGTGTGAAAAATAGGCCCCGCGCCTATGTAGTCTACATAAGCAAGCGGACTGTTTTCAAGTTCATTTGCATTAGAGACGGAAAGGCCAATCCATTTATTAGGAAAAACCCTTCTTAAATCCTGGGCAGATTGATCATCTTGTCCAACATGAATCCCATCCGCATCCAACAAGTCTACAAGCTCTACATCGTCATTGACGATAAACGGAATCCCCGCTTTATGGCAAACAGCTTGTAACTGTTTACCTAACTCAATTTTAGCTTCGCCTTTTAGAGATCCTTCTCCTTTTTCACGAAATTGAAAGGCGGTAATCCCAGCTTCAACTGCTGCTTCTAGTATTTCAACTGGATTTCTCGTGCAATTCTGACTGCCCATGATAAAATATTTCCGTAAACTTTTCTTGATGGAATCTGGCATTTTATTTATGCTCTCCTTTCTAGGTCTTCCGGTTCTAATGAAAGAGCATCGATAAAATTTGGTAAGAAGGTTCCAGGACCATGAACATCCGGACGAGAAGCAGCGTATTCCGCTGCTAATCCATAAAATTGTACGGCTGTTAATGCTTGTTCTAGAGTCGGATGATTTGTTGTTAGACAAGCTGTGATGATGGAACCGAGTAAACAACCAGCACCTGTTACTTTCGTTAAAAATGCATGCCCTGTTTCATTTTGAATGATTTGATTCCCATTACAGATGGTATCAATCTTTCCTGTAACAATAGCGGCTGTGCGATACATCTCAGCAACCTTTTGCGCAATCTCCTCCGTATTTCCATCACCGATTGATTCAACCCCTTTTGATTGCCAAGGAATGTGAGCAAGATTGGCAAGTTCTCCCGCATTTCCTTTAATCACCGTTGGCTGTACTTCGGCTAAGATTTGCTTCACAATGTCTGTTCGAAAAGCTGTTGCGGCAACACCAACCGGATCAAGCACGACTGGGATTCCTTTTTCATTCGCGGCTTTACCAGCGAGGATCATTGCTTTTACTTCCGTTTCTGTAATCGTTCCAATATTGATGAGAACCCCATCTGAAGCTTGAGCCATGTCATATGCTTCTATTTCAGATTTTGCCATGATAGGTGCTCCGCCAAATGCTAATAGGCCATTCGCAGTAAAATTCATGACAACCTGATTTGTTAAATGATGAATAAGCGGCGTGTTTTCTCGAACATCTTGAATGATAGCAGGATTCATTGTTTCACTTTCTCCTTTCTAATTGCCCAGTGATTCGTTGGCCCATGACCGGAACCTAAGGTAAAGGAGTCGGCAATTGCTGCTGTGACAAAATGCTTTCCAGCCTTTACCGCTTCATATAAATTTAAACCCTGACTTAAATAGGCAGTAATCGCAGCTGAATACGTACACCCCGTTCCGTGCGTATTCTTTGTGTCAATTCTCTCCGATGAAAATGTGTGAAGGCTTGAACCATCGTAGAGAAAATCTGTTGCTTCTCCCTCCATATGCCCACCTTTGATTAAAGCGGCCCCGGCACCAAACCTCTCCACTAATACTACGGCAGCCTGCTTCATATCATCCATTGATCCAATCTTTTCCCCAGTCAAAAATTCCGCTTCTGGAATATTCGGTGTTACAAGCGATGTGAAAGGTAAAAGGCGCTCACGTAAAAAGTCACGAGCCTCCGCTTCAATTAAGGCATCTCCACTTGTTGCAACCATAACGGGATCCATTACATATGGGGCACGGATTTGTGGGATCTTTTCCGCAATTACTTTCATCATATCTATGTTTGCAATCATTCCTGTCTTAAATGCAAGGATTGGTATATCCGAAATAACAGCATCTAGTTGTTGTTTAATCATTTCTAATGGTACGTGGTGAATTGCTTGGACTCCTGTTGTATTTTGGGCTACGACAGATGTGATGACAGACATACCGTAGCTTTGCACTTCTTGGAATGTTTTTAAATCTGCCTGGATTCCAGCTCCACCACTAGGGTCTGTTCCAGCGATTGTGAGCGCTGTTGCAACTTTTTCCATTACTGTGTCACCGCCTTCTTACTAGGCCATTCCTCACATGTATAAGCCATTTCCCAAAATGCTAATTCAAGTTGACAGCTTTTACGAAAGGCATCCTTCATCCGTAACTTCTCTTCCATGGAAGCATTAGCAGCAAAAGCGTCTAATCGTTTCCGCATTTGCTCTGTCTCGTGACCGGATTCTGCGTAAAAGTGAATCCATTTATAGAAAGGATGGTCCTTTGTCGGCTGATATTTTTTTATTAATTCCTGTCCAATTTCCAAATATGTCCAAGGACAAGGCAATAATGCACTTAAGGTTTCACCTAAACTCCCCATATTAGCATGGTAGAGCATATGCTTAATATAATGATCGCCTGATGGTGGGAGTGGGTGACCTTGGAGATCTTCAAAACGAACTCCTATATAATCTGAGAAGTTTAGATGTGGCTGGACTTCATCATAGAGAGTAAACTGAATTTGCTCATGAAAATATGCCATATCCTCACGGTTTGTAGATTTAGAGAGTGCAATACTATACACCTGTACAAATGCATTTAAAAATTCAAAATCAGCTTTAATATAATGTTCAACCGCTTGTTTAGGAAGTTCCCCTTTTCCTATCCCTTGAACAAAAGGGTGATTAAAAATAAGTTGATAAATATCGTCGTTTTCTTTTCTTAATTCGTCTGTGAAAGTCATTGAAAAAGCCTCCTTGTTTTTGTTATGCAGAAAAAAATTTTAGCTCGTGTCCGTTTGTGGATCGTGTGCATTAATTCGTTAATCGTGCGAGTGAATTCGTTAGTCGCTCACTTAAATTCAGTAATCGTGTCAGTTAATCCGTTAATTGAGCACGTTAATTCGTTAATCATGAGCGTGAATCCATTAAATGAGCTCAATTATCCGTTAGTTTGTGTACCAAATATCAGCATTCGTACCTTAGTAGTTCATAGTCAAATCCGTATGATATTTTTAATCTTCATTCGTGATACGATAAACATACCGATGATCGCTCCGGTTGTACTGCTTACAATAAATGGCGGTACAAACGCTAGAGCACCAACCGAATTTCCCATAAAGATATAGGCAAATGGCACAGCGAAGAGTGCGCCGATAAATCCGCTACCAATACTTTCTCCAAGAGCGGCTAATGCATGTTTTCCTGACATTCTGTAAAAGTAAGCTGCCAAAAATGCACCAATCATGCTTCCGGGAAAAGCTAATAATGTTCCAAGGCCAAGTAGATTACGAAGCAGACTAATCATAAAAGCAATAATCACTGCTGGTCCCGGTCCAAGTGTCACAGCTGCGACAATATTAATGGCGTGCTGGACAGGATATGCTCTCGCAATGCCTGCCGGAAACCAGACAAGTTGAGATGTAAGTGTCCCCATTGCAATAAGCACAGCCATCGTAGTTAATAAACGTGTTCGATTCATCCCATTCCTCCCTAGATTACTAGAGGTAGTAAAAGCGTATATCCATTTTTACCCACCAAAAAAGCCAGATTCTTATTGAACCTGGCTTGATAAGCTGAAATAGGTGGACAAATGAAAATGGAAACGTCCGACTACTTCCCTCCGCTGGTATTATCCAGATCAGGTCCATAAGAGTCGGGAAGTGCTTGCTTCCCTCTCAGCCCACACCTTTTGGGCTCCCCTAGTAGTAAATTTTATATAAAATGAAGCACTTACAAACTAACCTTAACAAAGAAAGTTATTGTTGTCACTAGATTTAATCTAGAAGATTACCAATTTCCCCTGTTTGGAATGTATACCAGTAGAATTTATTGACAAAACTTTTAGTATAGCAAACTATTAATCGGAGGACTTTATATGAAAAAAAACATTTTAATAGGCATTGGTTTTCTTGTTTGTCTATTTATTTTTATACCAACAGTTCACGCGGATAGTGGACAGTTATACAAAGTTAATTCAGAAATAGTAGAGTTACGGAATGCACCAGACCAAAATGGAACTGTTCTAGCTGAACTAAAAAACGGTACAGAAGTTACTATTTTTCAGGAATCATATGGTTGGGGGAGTACATTTTATAATGGAGAACAAGCATGGGTCGCATTACATCAACTTGAAGCGGTGAATGAGACACAGGTAGAAGAGAAAGATGTTGAACAGCCGGAAGCAAAAGAATCGCAAAACCAAACGGCTGCACCTTTGGAAAAAGATACGGCGTCCAGTGATTCTGTAGAGAGTGGAAAATTGTACGAAGTGAAAGTACCTGCCTTAAGATTACGCACCTCCCCTGATAAAAATTCAACGATTATTATTGAATTAAACATGGGAACAGAAGTTACTATTTTTCAAGAATCATCTGGTTGGGGAAGAACATTTTATAATGGAAAAGAAGCATGGATGGCATTAGAATTCCTAGATGAAAAAAACAAATCTACAGAGTTCACGATGTCAGAGGTAAGTGAAGAAGCTGATCTGCAACAAACAACAGAAGTTACCGAAAGAGAAGAGTTAGAAGGAGAACTAGTCCCACCATATGAGGATGAAGAATTGGATGAAGAACGTGATGAAAAAGAAGAATCTGTTGTTGAAACGAGGGAACAGGAGGAAAACCAAGAAGCTCAAAGGAAGCAAAGTGACGGCAAGACTTTGTCTGGTTATCATTTTGTTATTGACCCAGGTCACGGTGGGAAAGATACCGGTGCGGTTCGAACAGAGGTATATGAAAAAACATTAACACTTTATACGGCGAAAAAAGTTGAAGAACAATTACATAATAAAGGAGCTTCCGTTACATTAACCAGGTCGGATGATACATTTATTCCATTGGAGGAACGGGTACAAATTAGTAACTCCACTAATACGGATGTATTTGTTAGTCTTCACTATAATGCATTTGAAGACCAATCTGTACGTGGAATCCATACCTTTTATTATGGTGGGGGTGAGAATCAGAAGCTTGCCGATACCGTTCATAAAGCACTGATCAATGATGTAAAGCTCCATGATCGTGGAACGAAACACGCTGATTTTAAAGTGTTAAAAGATAACAACCAATTGGCTATATTGCTTGAACTTGGTTTTATCAGTAACTCTGAAGAACGGAAGCTTGTCCAAACAGGTAAGTACCAAGAAAAAGCTGCCAAGGGGATTGTCGCTGGATTGGAAGACTATTTTAATTAGGTTTTGTAATTGGCAACAGATTATAAAAAAATTCTAATTAAATTAGTAGATTACTAGTTTAAAATACTTCCCTCCTGTCCATAATAGAATTAAGAGAACAGGGGAGGAAAATAAAGATGAAAAAATTATTATTTACCGCATTTATATTTATTATATTATTTTTTACTTTTCCAAACACAGGTACTAGTCAAGGGAAAGGAATAGATCAGGAGTATCAAGTGATTCCAGATGAAGCGATTCGTCTTCGTATTTTAGCAAATAGTGATGACGATAAGGATCAAGAATTAAAACGTAAAGTTAGGGATGAAGTAAACAAAGAAGTATCTAGCTGGGTTGAATATATGACAGATATTGAAGAAGCACGTCAATTAATTCAAAATAGATTGCCGGAAGTGGAAGAAATTGTAGCCAACGTAATAGAAGAAGAAGGATTTGAAAATGAATTCACGGTTGAATATGGCAAAAATGTAGAATTCCCAACAAAACTCTATGATTCTTACTTATATCCTGCGGGAAAATATGAAGCAATTTTAATTACCATTGGAGAAGGGAAAGGGGATAACTGGTGGTGCGTATTATTTCCACCGCTATGCTTCCTAGACTTCTCATTTGGAACGAGTGTGTCTGCAGCGGATGCAGAAGAGGCAGAAGAATTGGAATTAGAAGAAGAGCAGGAAGAAGAAGAAAAGGAAGTAAAATTTTTCTTATTTGAATGGTTAGGATGGTCATAGTTCCTCTATTTCGTGCATAGGATGATAGAAACAGAAAGAATCAATCTATTACATTTAATAGAAGGGGTGACGAACATGCATATTATACCGGCAAATGAAGTTTCAGATGTGATGTTAGAGCACTTTTTTAAGCGGAATGAAAATCTAGATAGGAATAGTTTAGTGGAAAAGGGATTCGTGGTAAAAATTAATTCCAAAATTGAAGGTTGTTTTATTTTAGATGAAATGGATGAAAAAGATGCTTATTGGTTAAAACAATTATATATTACAAGAACCGAAGCAAATAAATTACCAGTATTACTGGAATCTATTTTAACAATCGCAAAGTCTTTGAAAGCAAAAAGTGTTTATGTACACAGTCATCAACCAGTTGTGGATATATTATTGGAAGCGCTGCAATTCCATCCACAAAAAGATGCGAGTTTTGTGGACAAATATCCACTTAAAAAAGGAAGTTGGTGGACATATAACGTTTCTTAATAATGAAGATGGGGTTGTCCACTGATGGAAGTCAACTTTATAGGAAGAACGGACCGAATTGTATGGAAAATTTTAAAAACATATGCACACAATCCACAAGCTCTTGTGCATAACTTGTTAGAAAACTGTTGGCAATTCGACATATATGTGTATAAAACGACAAATGTAAGTGAAAAGAGTTTAAATGATGGGAAAGCCCTTGTGGATAATTTCTTCGTGCTTTATTATTTTCCCTCATTCCTCTAAAATATAGAAATAGAGAAAAGAGGGAACTAGTGATATGGAAACAAAACGATGGAATGTAACGATAAACGAGTCAATGGATAAGGATGCAATAGAGGAGGCTGCGGCGCTACTAAGATCGGGTGAAACAGTGGCTTTCCCTACTGAAACCGTATATGGTCTTGGTGCGGATGCGACGAACGAAAATGCGGTAGCAAAGATTTTTACAGCGAAAGGCCGTCCACAGGATAATCCACTAATTGCACATGTTGCGACAAAGGAACAATTAAAAAGACTTGTGGATAATATTCCACCATATGCTGAAAAGTTAATGGATCTTTTTTCACCAGGTCCAATAACATATATTTTACCAACAAATGGGACATGTGCGGAAAATGTCACGGCAGGATTATCCACAGTAGGAGTTCGAATTCCGGATCACCCTGTTGCTAGGGAGTTATTGAAAACATGTGATATCCCAATTGCAGCACCTAGTGCCAATGTTTCGGGAAAACCTAGTCCGACATTAGCGGATCACGTATGGGAAGATTTGCAAGGTAAAATATCCGGATTATTAGATGGCGGTGCGACTGGTGTAGGGGTAGAATCTACTGTCCTCGACTGTACACAAGTTATCCCCATTATCCTTAGACCAGGTGGAGTGACGAAAGAGCAATTAGAAGAAGTAGTCGGAACGGTAATAGTGGACCCATCCCTTGCGAATAAAAACGAAAAGCCAAAAGCACCGGGAATGAAGTATCGCCACTATTCCCCAGAAGTACCTATGTGGTTAGTCAAAGGATCTGTGGAAAAAATTCAACAGTTAATTAATGATGAGCGTGAAAAAGGGAAAAAAATAGGAGTGCTCGCTAGTTCACAAACATCTGCAAAACTTGAAGTTGAAGATAGCTATCCACTTGGGGATAACATCCATGAAATTGCTACTCATCTATATGATGGATTACGTAAATATAAACAGGGTGATGTTGACCTTATCATTTGTGAAGCTTTTTCCGATTCAGGGGTTGGTCAGGCGGTCATGAATCGATTACAAAAGGCAGCAACAGAATATATAGTAGAAGGAATTTGATAAGAGAATATAACTTCATATACCATCCACTCATATTCCCCCTAGGACATGCATATAGTTTACAAGCATGATCTAGGGGGTTAATTTATGACTGGATCCTACATAGAAGAAATAATTTCCTTTCTTTTTATGGCATTTGCTTTAGGAATGGATGCTTTCTCGGTAAGTCTTGGATTGGGAATGCAAAAGTTGCGACTAAAACGAATTGCTTTAGTCGGACTAGCAATTGGAGTATTCCACATCATGATGCCATTCATCGGAATTATTTTAGGAAAATTTATATCTGGTGCGATTGGAAACTTTGCAGTACTAGCTGGGGGTGTGTTGTTACTAGGAATTGGGATTCAGATGATCATTAATGCCTTTATTCATGACTCTAAGCAAATGTTAGACCCTAAAGGATTTGGGTTATTAGCAATTGCTTTTACCGTGAGCTTGGATAGTTTTTCAGTTGGTTTAGGTTTAGGAATGTACGGTGCCAAAACTGCGATTGTTATCATCACTTTTGGTGTTATAAGTATGTTACTTACCTGGATTGGGCTCCTTTTAGGACGAAAAGTGCACGGATTTTTGGGAATATATAGTGAAATACTTGGTGGAAGTATTTTATGTGGGTTTGGTCTGAATTTATTAATAGGTTAAGGATTCTTGTTAAGGCAAGGGTCCTTTTCTCTTTAGAGGGGTTCAAAAGGTCTCGTAAAAATGACATTCGATGTTTTTTCAATAGGAAATAATGGAAAATCTATTACTATCGCCCGTGTCCGAGCTCGGTTCTTTTTATCCTTTTTTTGAAAGCGCCTTTAGTTAGGTTTTTGACAAAAATTTGAACAATGTTGGATTAGAATGTGATATATTTGAATTATGAGATTGTGAAAAGGAGAACAAAATGGAGGTACCATTATGAAAATTTTATTTGTATGTACGGGAAATACATGTCGTAGTCCGATGGCAGAAGCCCTATTAAAAAATAAACTGCCAGAAGTCGAGGTGCAATCAGCAGGCATCTTTGCGGGTTATAATCAGCGAGCAAATGATAAGACAGTTCAAGTATTAAAAGAACATAATATTGATATAGATCATAAGTCTCAACCAGTGACAATACCATTGTTAACATGGGCGGATGTTGTGTTAACAATGACCTCACAGCATAAACAATCTTTGATTATGGATTTTCCAAATCAACAAGAAAAGTATTATACGCTAAAGGAATTTGTACTTGATTCCGATAAAAGAGTGTGGGATGAATTGAAAAAGGCGTATGCGGTCTTAGAAGAGAAACGTTTGCAAATCAAACAGCAAAATAGCAAACTACCAGAGTATGAATTAGAAATTTTAACGGATCAACTATTACAAGAAGATATTGCAACGATTCGCAGCTTGGAAGCTAGCTTAATTAATTACGATATATCGGATCCGTTCGGTGGAAGTTTGACCATTTACCAAAATACTTTAAAGGAACTAGATCAATATATTGACCTACTAATTCAGAAGATAAAACAATAATCGGGGGAGCAACTTATGAGGAGAAAGTATCGCTTTAGTTTACGCTTGAAATTGGTTTTATTCATTACGATATTAGCTATGATTACGTATGGAACAAGTGCCTTTTTCATTTATATTTTATATGACTATGTACGAATGTATATACAGATACCGTTGCATTGGTATACCATTCTCACCTTATTTGGTGGAGTATTTTGGTCTGGTCTTTTAGCCTTTTTTGCAGCCTTTCTTATTACAAAACCATTGGAAAAGTTGTCAGAAATCGCCTCAGAGGCAGCGAACGGAAATTTAAATCAGGAAGTTCCCATTCCAAGCTCAGATGATGAAATCAGGGATCTAAGTGTTTCTGTGAATACGATGCTTAAAAATCTAAACCAAATCGTTCTTGATATTAATAAAAACTTTCAATATACAAACGAAGCGGTATTACTAATGAAAGAGACCTCCAATCAATCCACTGAGCATTCTCAAGCAATTAGTACGGCTATAGATGAGATTTCTAGTGGAGCGGAGCAATCAGCTGGGGCGATTCAAAGTACGGCAGAGTCTGTGGAAATGGCTACGGATTTGGCTGCGAAGGTTCAAGATAAGGCTAAACAATCTAAAGAAAAATCAATTACAATGCTACAAACATTAAAGGAAAGTAAACTTGTTTTTCACCAATTAGTAGATGGGATTAATCTACTGGCAACTGAACAAGTTGCTTCATTAAAAGATGTTGAACATTTGCAGCGAAATGCAAAACAAGTAGAATCTATTGTTTCTATGGTTGGAGAAATCGCTGGGCAGACAAATCTGCTTGCACTAAATGCATCGATTGAAGCGGCTAGGGCTGGCGAGCATGGTCGGGGCTTTTCAGTTGTTGCAGAGGAAATTCGCAAGTTGGCAGACGAAAGTGCGAAGGCGGTAGAAAATATTTCTAGCTTAATTTCTTCTATTCAACGTGATGTTCAACTTGTTGTAAATAAGATCAATGGGAATGTTGAAGTTGCGAAGAAAGAATCAAATAATGGGAAAAAGACCAATGAAGCGATTTGTCAAATGGAAGAATCCGTTAATGACGTTGCGGAGGAAATTGGTAACATATCGGGATTAGTAGATAATCAATTACAGCTAATCCAAAATACAGTTAGACAATCACAAGAAGTTGCGGCGATTGCCGAAGAAACTTCGGCAGGAGCAGAAGAAGTTAATGCTGCCGTACAAGAACAATCTGCTATAATAGATAAAGTAGAACAATTGTCTTATAATATAGAAGTGCATGCGCAACAATTAAATCAACAAATACATCAATTTCAAGTGAAAGAGGATGTTTAAAAAGTCCGGTAAAAATGAGGCTGTTTCAAGGCTAGACCTTGGGACAGCCTCATTATAAAATGAATTTTAAAATAGTGGAGAGGTGAACGATGTGGGGAATGACATTCAAAACATTCAACAAAATATAAGTGAAATTGTTCAGGAATGGGTAGAGAGTGGACATCTTCATGATGGAGATATCTTTGTCATTGGTTGTTCAACGAGTGAAGTTGCTGGGAAACATATAGGAACTTCTGGTAGTGAGGAAATAGCAAGTGCTATTTTTACAGGAATGAAGGAGTTGAAGGAAAAAACCGGAGTTTCGTTGGCCTTTCAATGTTGTGAGCATTTAAATCGTGCCCTTGTGGTAGAACGGAAAACATTACAAGCCTCTAATTTGGAAGAAGTTGCTGTTGTCCCAGTACCAAAAGCAGGTGGCTCTATGGCTGCATTTGCCTTTAAACATATGGATGATCCTGTCGTTGTCGAACAAATTACAGCAAATACGGGAATCGATATTGGGGAAACGATGATTGGAATGCATCTGAAACATGTTGCGGTTCCATTACGTTTAAAACAACGCTTTATTGGTGAAGCGAGGGTTACGGCAGCATATTCAAGACCAAAATTAATTGGTGGAATCCGGGCAAATTATGAGAATACAAGAGTAAAATAAAAAGGAAATACTGTTTTTTCGTGGTTAATGTGCGGATTTTTATGAAATGGATGAATCGTCATTGTCTATATTATAAAATTACTATTTAAAAATCGAACAATACACGTTACAATAGAAACATAATTTTTAAAAAAGTGAATGATGGAAAAAATCTCACTAGGAGGCTAAAGAAATGGACCAGGTAATCAAGCACGATCCGGAATTATATCAAGCGATTAAAGATGAAGGGCAACGTCAAAAAGATAAAATTGAACTAATTGCATCAGAAAACTTTGTATCGGAAGCTGTAATGGAAGCGATGGGTACAGTTTTAACGAATAAATACGCGGAAGGTTACCCAGGAAAAAGATATTATGGTGGTTGTGAATTCGTAGACGTTGCAGAAGACATCGCACGTGACAGAGCCAAAAAATTATTCGGTGCTGAACATGCTAACGTGCAACCACATTCAGGTTCGCAAGCAAATATGGGTGTATACTTCGCTGTTTTGGAACCAGGTGATACAGTTCTAGGTATGAATTTAAACCATGGTGGTCACTTAACACATGGAAGCCCTGTTAATTTTAGTGGAAAACTTTACAATTTTGAGGAATACGGTGTAGACAAAGAAACAGAACAAATTGATTACGATGCGCTTTTAGAAAAAGCAAAAGAAGTGAAACCGAAATTAATCATTGCTGGTGCAAGTGCATATTCTCGTATCATTGATTTTAAAAAGTTCCGCGAAATTGCAGATGAAGTTGGAGCATATTTAATGGTGGATATGGCACACATTGCTGGATTAGTTGCAGCAGATCTTCATCCCAACCCAGTACCATATGCTGATTTCGTAACGACAACAACTCATAAAACATTACGCGGACCACGTGGCGGTATGATTTTATGTAAAGAAAAATATGCAAAAATGATTGATAAATCCATTTTCCCTGGTATTCAAGGTGGACCATTAATGCATATCATTGCGGCGAAAGCGGTATGCTTTAAAGAGGCTTTATCAGATGAATTCAAGGAATATGCTGGACAAATAATTAAAAATGCTAAAGCGTTCAGTGATGCATTTATCGAAGAAGGATTACGTATTGTTTCAGGTGGAACCGACAACCATTTATTATTAGTTGATGTGACTCCACTTGGGCTTACAGGAAAAGAAGCGGAACACATTCTTGATGAAATTGGAATTACAACAAATAAAAATACGATCCCATTTGACACAAACAGTCCGTTCGTAACTAGTGGTGTTCGTATGGGTACTGCTGCAGTTACTTCTCGTGGATTCGGCGAAGAAGAAATGAAAGAAGTAGCAGCTATTATTGCGAAAACATTGAAAAATCATGAAGATGAAGCTGTATTAAATGAAGCGAGAGAACGTGTGAATGCTATAACAGCTAATTTTCCATTGTACGAAAAATAATTGATTTGAAAGATGTTCCTTAACATGTTGGGGAGCATCTTTTTTTGGTTATATACTTATGGGATGCCGGTGTGTAGTGAAATTACTGATATCGAGTGCGGGAACCGCTGATAAGAGTAGTGTGATTGCTGATATTTGAAGTGTGAATACCAATTCAAGCTAGCGAACCTAATTAACCTTAGAAAAAATACTGAAAAAATACTCTTTTCGACATTATTCCGCAAAGCTTGAATCCCTATCATTTTTTAAGTACAATTTGATAGAATGAAAATTGAAGGAGTGAACGGAAAGTATGGGCAATGTATTCGTTTTGGATCATCCATTAATTCAACATAAATTAACGTATATTCGAAATAAAAACACTGGTACAAAGGAATTTAGAGAGCTTGTTGATGAAGTTGCAATGTTAATGGCTTTTGAAATTACAAGAGACCTACCATTAGAAGAAGTAGATGTAGACACACCAGTTATGAATGCAAAAGCGAAGATACTAGCTGGGAAAAAGATTGGACTTGTCCCCATTTTACGTGCAGGATTAGGAATGGTTGATGGAATGCGTAAACTAATCCCAGCGGCAAAAGTAGGACATGTTGGGCTGTATCGCGACCCAGAAACATTGCAACCTGTAGAGTATTACATTAAATTGCCTTCTGATATTGAAGAACGTGAACTAATTGTAATTGATCCAATGCTTGCCACAGGTGGTTCAGCAAACGATGCTATCCACTCATTGAAAAAACGCGGAGCAAAAAATATTCGTCTTATGTGCATAGTAGCAGCCCCTGAAGGTGTAGAAGTGATTAAGAAAGAGCATCCGGATGTAGATATTTACTTAGCAGCATTAGATGAAGGACTTGATGATCACGGTTATATCGTGCCAGGACTTGGTGACGCAGGAGATAGGTTGTTCGGAACAAAATAAAAAACATGAAAAAAGCTGTTATGTAAGTAGCAGCTTTTTCTGTAGCCGATATATTCAGACTGTTTAGTAAACATTGCAATATAGTGTATAGGGTTATATAATTAAAACAATACTAAACCAAAAAAGTTGGGGGTAATAAAATGCATATTAGATCTTCAGCTAATCTTAAAGAAAATTACAAACAAATTTCAGAATTAGCTCATCAAAAGGCTGAACCAATATACATTACAGACAATGGAGAAGAAGACCTTGTGTTAATGAGTGTAGACGCGTTTGAGAAAAGAAAAGCCATAATTGAATTAAAGGAAAAATTATTAATTGCGGAGGACCAACGTTTATCTGGAGAACCATCCATACCACTTCACATTGCCAAAAATAGAATAAAGGAAAAGATAGATGAAAAGTTACAAAGTTGAGCTATCGCTTGAGGCGAATAGAGATTTAGATGCTATATTTGATTATATTTTGCTTCATAACTCTCAGGCTGCGTATGAGATGTTAAATAAGATTTTTAGTTCGTTGGAGCAACTTTCTCACTTCCCTGAATTGGGTGCAGAGGTAAGGGGGCTTGAACTAAGTACTTACCAATTTAGAATGTTAGTTATAAAACCATATTTGGCATTCTATAGGATTTTTGATAATAAGGTATATGTATATCGTGTATTACATGCATCTCAAGATTATATTAGTATCTTCACCTCAAACTAAACAAACAAAATCCACTATAAACATCCACATTCACTGCATAATTCCCTATTACTTTACAGAAACTACCTGTAAAAAGGGGAACTCCATTTTATGTATCGTTTGATCTTCTTACTTTTACTTATAAGCTTATTTAATATTTTCCAACCCCAAGTATCACTGGCGGAAGAAGAAAAAAAGGTAGATTCAATTATTATAGAGGTTGAGGGAGACCCTGAAGAGCGGAAAGAATATATTGAGAAAAATTACCCCTTTATTGATGTCGTAGCAACATATGAATTGCTTTTTAATGGGGTGGCGTTACAAGGAAAACCACGAAACTTAGAGAAATTGGAATCACTCGAATTTATTAGGGCGATTCATACGGTTCAAACTTATGAGGCTTTACCTTATTTCAAAGCAAATCAAACTCTTAGGCAATCGTATGAGGGATTAAAAGAGAAAAAATCTGATGTCATTCCTTCTGACTTAAATGATACGGAATACACGGGAAAAGGAATTAAGGTTGGTGTTGTGGATACTGGTATTGATTACAACCACCCGGATCTTTCTAATAATTATAAAGCCGGATATGACTTAGTAGACCTTGATGATGATCCAATGGAAACATTGAAAGAAGAGGGTATCCCGACTATTCATGGCTCTCATGTTGCAGGTATTATCGCAGCGGATGGTGATTTGAAAGGTGTTGCACCGGATGCGGAAATCTATTCATACCGTGCCCTAGGACCAGGGGGGGCTGGAACATCCGTACAAGTACTGGCTGCAATGGAGCAGGCTGTAAAAGATGATGTGGATGTATTGAATCTATCTTTGGGTAATTCGGTGAATGGGCCTGATTATCCAACGAGTGTAGCGGTGAACCGTGCCGTTGAACTTGGTGTACCTGTCGTTATTGCAAATGGAAATAGTGGGCCAAATCATTGGACCGTTGGAGCTCCTGCAACCGCATCAAAAGCATTCTCAGTAGGTGCTTCTACCAATCCGCAAAAAATACCTTATCTTGTGGAACCGAAGTCGAATCGGCCTTTTCTTATTCAAGTAATGATGGGGTCTGTTCCTTGGGACTTTGAAAGGTCCCACCAAATTGTAAAAGATACAGAAAAGGAAAATATGTACGGTAAAATTGCTTTATTACAACGAAGCGATATTCCTTTTTATGATTTGGCAAAGGAAGTGGAAGAAAAAGGAGCAGAGGCTGTTTTAATTGCAAATAATGAAGATGACATGATTAGTGGATCCATTGATACGGGGGAAGAACCAATCAAAATTCCAGTTGCGATGATTTCCAAAGAAGATGGGGAATGGCTAAATAAACTAGTGGCCAAGGATTCTGTTTACCTTGAAACAGCTTATCAACAGGTGGATACAACGATTGCTCCTTTCAGCTCTAGGGGGCCAGTAACAGTGAATTGGGATATTAAGCCAGATATATTAGCACCGGGGACGAACATATTAAGTACTGTTCCAGGGGGATATCAATCTTTACAAGGGACAAGTATGGCTGCGCCTCATGTTGCTGGAGTTATCGCATTAATAAAAGAAGCACATCCAAATTGGACTACCGAACAAATTTATGGAGCAATCGAAACGACTGCTATACCATTGAAGGATGAGGAAGGAAATCTTTTTGATCCAATCGTTCAAGGGATGGGCGAAATTCAACCGAGTGATGCAATTGAAACAGATGCCATTATTCATGGGGCGAAGCTATCCTTTGGCAAAATAGAAAAATATAATGAAACAAAAATGGTTCAAGTCAAAATAGAAAATAAAACTAATCAAGATCAAACCTATTATTTTGATATACCAAAGAAACAAAAAGGAATCACTTGGGAATTACCGCAAACATTTACAGTAAAGAAACAAGAAACGAAGACATTCCCCA
The DNA here is from genome assembly GCF_038006665.1 of Oceanobacillus sp. FSL K6-0118. Taxonomy (NCBI): domain Bacteria; kingdom Bacillati; phylum Bacillota; class Bacilli; order Caryophanales; family Bacillaceae; genus Oceanobacillus; species Oceanobacillus sp. FSL K6-0118. Next base: position 182,167 of record NZ_JBBOVR010000002.1, on the reverse strand, counting down.
TAAAATTAACGATAACAAGTCCTCAAGTTGAGGAAGGTTTACAACAAGGATGGTTGCAATTAAATAGGAAGGATAGTGAACAGTCCTATCAATTACCGTATTTATTTATTAATCAAACTACGGATAATCCAAAGGCAATGGGATTTCAATTTGCTTTAAAACCTTTTTCGGAGGATTCTTATACGTATCAATTATACGTCACGGAACCCGCTAAAAAAGTGAAAGTAGATTTGTATGATCCACAGACACTACTCTTTGACCGAACGTTATTAACAACGGAAGAATTACAAACGGGGATGAATGAAGGGGAAATGAAGAAAAAGGAAATCGGAAACCCAGGAAATTACCTGGCAATTATAACGGTCTATTTAGAAGATGGAACGTATGAAAGTTATGAAACAATACTAATGATTGAATAGGAACAAGAGACGTGCGCTGCTTTCTTCTCTATTAAAAAAGACCGATCATGAGGGTTAAAACACTCTTTTGATTGGTCTTTTTTTGTTAAGTTCTTTCGTTCACAAATTTGTCAATAATAGTTCAAAAAAGACTTGGATTTAGCGACATCTTGATGCGGATGTTGTGGTACTATGATGGTAAAGAAAAGATGGGGGAAACACCTTGCAAAATAGAGCTTTTTTCTGTTGTTAAATTAATGCAAATTAACTTACAAAAGCGATTGACAATGGTAGTCCTGCTAATGTAAACTAACTTAGTGTGGGATGGTAAGGTTTTCATTAAACAACATATAGATAGTGAAAACTCAAGTACATAGTATTCGCTTATCCTTACTGTCGTAAACATGAAAAAAATGCTGAATAACAACGAATAATGGCAAATGATTCCCTAAAGATGTGTTCAAAAGAACTTTTTGAACAACTTCACAAAAGGTTAGAGCAATCTGGGGCTTTAGACTAAGCATAAAGGAAATAGGAGAGAGAAAATGTCAGAATATGAAAGTATGGTTCGACGACAACGTAAATGGATGCTCTATTTTCTGTCGATATTAGTGCTAGGGGCTGGTTTTACACCATATACCCATGTTTTTAACGGTCTAATCTTAGGGTCAGCCATAAGCTTTTATAATTTATGGTTATTACAGCGAAAAACCGAAGCATTTGGTAAATCCGTTGTAGATACTGGTGCAGCTCGGAGTGGACTAGGAGTTTTTTCAAGACTAGCTGCAGTGGCGATTGGGATTTTACTGGCACTACGTTATCAAGAGGTCTTCCATATTATGGGTGTAGCTATAGGGGTTTTATCTTCTTATCTTATTATTCTATTTGACATGATTCTAGAAATTATCAAACAGAAGAAAGTGAAGGAATCGTAAAGGTTACTCATATGATGGCAGACCTTTTTGCAGATTGGAGAAATGTTTCCTGCTGCAGTATAGATTGTCTATCGGCAATCAAAGAGGTTTCTAGATACTATAAATCTGAAAAGAGGTGATAGTTTTGGATCATACAGCTCCAATAGTTGAAGATGTATTCGGGATTTCCTGGCTAGACTTTAATTTGGCTAATGTCTTCATGATAGCTGTAACATCATTGATTGTTTTTGTTATTAGTGTACTAGGTGCTAGAAATTTACAAATGAAGCCAAAAGGTGCACAAAACGTAATGGAGTGGATTCTTGACTTTGTTAAGGGAATTGTCAATGACACGATGGACTGGAAGACTGGTAAACTGTTTTTGCCATTAGCCTTAACCCTATTTAGTTATATTTTAGTAGCCAATCTGTTAGGCGTAATGACCAATGGGGTAGTAAATGGTGACTTATGGTGGAAATCTCCAACAGCAGATCCGGGTCTAACCCTGTCATTAGCTGTCATGGTAATTGTTCTAAGCCATTTCTATGGAATTAAGTTGCGTGGGGGTAAAGCTTATATAAAAGACTATTTTACTCCAATTTGGCCGCTATTCCCTATTAAAATAGTGGAGGAGTTCTCCAACACCTTAACATTAGGTTTACGTCTATTCGGTAACATCTTTGCTGGTGAAGTATTGTTAACATTATTAGTAGGTTTAACAACATCCGGCGTATTAGGATTTATTGGAGGAGCTATTCCTTTCCTAGCTTGGCAAGGATTTAGTGTGTTCATTGGTGGTATTCAAGCATTTATCTTTACAATGCTATCAATGGTTTATATTTCACACAAAGTTAGTGATGAACATTAATTAAGTGACTCAGCCAGTTTTAATTTATCATTAAAATTGGAAATAATAAAAAAATTAATATAAATTATCAAGGAGGAAATTATATTATGGGAGCTTTAGCAGCAGCAATTGCAGTAGGTTTAGGTGCACTTGGAGCAGGTATTGGTAATGGTTTAATTGTTAGTCGTACAGTAGAAGGGATTGCACGTCAACCAGAACTTAAAGGTCAATTACAAACAACCATGTTTATTGGGGTAGGTCTAGTTGAAGCGGTGCCGATTATCGGTGTAGTTATTGCGTTAATGGTAATGTAGTCTATTAACTAAATGATAGATCATTTAAAAGAATGGCGAAGGAAATCTTCCAAAGGAATCTTCGCCGTTGTTTTCATGTAGGTAAGTAGTTAAATAGGGGGTCGCTCTAGAGAAACTCTAAAACGACCATTTAATTGGAACTTGTAATATTCACTGATAAAAGTGAAAGGAGTGAATTTTGTGCAGGTATTTGCGAATTCTTATGTATATGCAGCATTAGGTGGACTTAACGTAGGAGATATGCTAGTGCAGTTATTCTTCTTCATAGTATTGCTATTACTACTTAGGAAGTTTGCATGGGGTCCAGTAGTAAACATGATGCAAAAACGTGAAGAATATGTTGCAAACGAAATTGAGGTTGCTGAGAAAAACCGTAAAGAAGCGGAAGAGACAGCCCAAAAGGCTCAGGCTGAATTGAATCAAGTAAAACAAGAAGCACAGAAAATGTTTGAAGATGCAAAAGTTGCCGGAGCAAAACAAGAACAAGATATTATCGAAACTGCTCGTAAAGAAGCAGACCGTATAAAGAAACAAGCCCAACAAGAAATTCAAAACGAAAAAGAGCAAGCATTGCAAGCACTTCAAGATCAAGTTGCTTCGTTATCCGTTTTAATTGCAAGTAAAGTAATTGAAAAGGAATTGAATGAAAAGGATCAAGAAAGATTGATTCATGATTATCTTAAAGAGGTAGGAGAAGAGCGATGAGTGAAACGGTAGTTGCCAATCGTTATGCAGAGGCTCTTTTCGAACTCGGACAAGAAAAACATATATTGGATAAGTTTGTAGAGGAATTCACTGTTGTTCGTGAAGTGTTTCAAACAGAAGAGCAATTTGTTAAATTTCTTACATATCCAGGGATTAATAATGACAAGAAGAAAGAGCTAATTGAAGCTGCATTTAAAGGATGTCAAAAAGATGTTATAAACACAGTGAAACTGTTGGTTGAACGTCATCATACTGTAAATGTTCCAATCATTATTGATCACTTTATCCAATTAGTGAACGATTCAAAAGGTATTGCAGAAGCTACGGTATATTCTGTTCGTGAATTATCAAGTGACGAATTACTCAAAGTAAAACAGTCATTTACAAAACGTTTAAAAAAGGAAAAAATTCATATTACCAATATTGTGGACCCATCTATCATGGGGGGCATTAAAATCCGCGTTGGAAATACCATTTATGATGGTTCCATTAGCAATAAATTAAAACGTTTTGAACGGAATATCGTAACTGCAAACATATGATGATAGGGGTGAAGATGGTATGAGCATTAAAGCTGAAGAAATCAGCACACTGATTAAACAGCAAATCGCAAATTATGATGCGGAAATCGAAGTTAGTGATGTTGGAACAGTTATTGAAGTTGGGGACGGTATCGCGCGTGCGCACGGTCTTGACAATGCAATGGCTGGTGAACTTTTAGAGTTCCAAAACGGTGTCATGGGCTTAGCGCAAAACCTTGAAGAAGCTAACGTTGGTATCGTTATTTTAGGACCATATACAGAAATTAAAGAAGGCGATGAGGTTCGTCGCACAGGTAGAATCATGCAAGTACCAGTAGGAGAAAGTTTATTAGGACGTGTAGTGAACCCGCTTGGGCAAGCAATTGATGGACTTGGCCCAATCGAAACAACAAAAACTCGTCCAATCGAATCTCCAGCGCCAGGGGTTATGGATCGTAAATCGGTTGATGAACCACTACAAACTGGTATTAAAGCAATTGATGCCCTTGTACCAATTGGACGTGGACAACGTGAGTTGATCATCGGTGACCGCCAAACTGGTAAAACCACTCTAGCAGTAGATACAATCATTAACCAAAAAGATCAGGATATGATTTGTATTTATGTTGCAATTGGACAAAAACAATCTACAGTACGCGGAACGGTTGAAACACTTCGTCGTTATGGAGCGTTAGATTACACAATTGTTGTTTCCGCTGGTGCATCTGACCCAGCTCCATTACAATACCTAGCACCATATGCTGGTGTATCCATGGGTGAAGAATTCATGTACAACGGTAAACACGTATTAGTAGTTTACGATGACCTTTCTAAACAAGCGGTTGCTTATCGTGAACTTTCTCTACTATTACGTCGTCCACCGGGTCGTGAAGCATTCCCAGGAGATGTATTCTACTTACACTCACGTTTACTAGAACGTGCAGCTAAATTAAGTGATGCAAAAGGTGGCGGTTCTTTAACTGCATTACCATTTGTTGAAACACAAGCTGGGGATATTTCAGCATATATCCCAACAAACGTAATCTCCATTACAGACGGACAGATTTTCTTGCAATCTGACTTATTCTTCTCAGGGGTTCGTCCGGCAATTAACGCAGGTTTATCTGTATCACGTGTTGGTGGTTCCGCACAAATTAAAGCGATGAAGAAAGTTGCAGGTACACTACGTCTAGACTTAGCTTCTTTCCGTGAGTTAGAAGCATTCAGTCAATTCGGTTCTGACTTAGATAAAGCAACTCAAGCGAAACTGAACCGTGGTCAACGTACAGTAGAAGTTCTAAAACAAGGATTGCATAAACCACTAGCTGTTGAAAAACAAGTTATGATCATTTATGCATTAACAAAAGGATTCCTAGATGATATTCCGGTAGAAGACGTTCTTCGCTTTGAAGAAGAAATGAACAACTGGTTGGATTCTAACCGTGCGGAACTGCTTGCTTCTATTCGCGAAACTGGAAACCTTCCAGATGCTAAAGACATGAACGAAGCAATCGAATCATTTAAGAAAACATTTTTAACTTCAAATTAATCGACCGTTTATAGAGAAATAAGATGCAGAAATCGGTGCAAATGACCCGATTTCTGACATCTACCTCATGTTTTGAAAGTGTGGTGAAATAAATTGGCATCACTAAGAGATATAAAAGCAAGAATTGATTCAACAAAGAAAACAAAACAAATTACAAGTGCGATGGAACTTGTTTCTGCATCTAAAATGAACAAAGCAGAGCAACATGCAAAAGGTTATGTACCATACAGTGAGAAAATGCAAGAAGTAGTTGCACATATTGCAAAAGGAACGGATGCATCTCACCCAATGCTTGAAACACGTGAAGTAAAGAAAACTGGCTATTTAGTTATTACTTCTGACCGTGGTCTAGTAGGTGGATATAATAGTCATGTTTTAAAACTATTACAAACTACGATTAATGAGCGCCATAACTCACCTGATGAATATACTGTTATCGTCATCGGACGTAAAGGGTTTGACTATTGCAGGAAACGGAATATTCCGGTTTCTAATAGTATTATCGGTGTTGCTGACCATCCACAATTTGCAGATATTAAAGATATTGCAAAAGCAACTGTTCAAATGTTTACTGATAAGGAAATTGATGAATTAAACATCATTTATAACCACTATGTAAGTGCAATATCTCAAGTACCAACAATGAATAAATTGTTGCCAATTGAAGATATACAAGGACAAAACGGTACTACTAGTCAGTATGAATATGAACCAAATGAAGAACAAATATTGAAGGTATTATTACCACTTTATGCCGAGAGTTTAATTTTCGGTGCATTACTAGATGGTAAAGCAAGTGAACACGCAGCAAGTATGACGGCAATGCGTAGTGCAACAGATAATGCTAATGATCTGATTGGAGATTTAACATTGTCCTATAACCGTGCTCGTCAGGCGCAAATCACTCAACAAATTTCTGAAATTGTTGGTGGAGCAGCTGCTATAGAGTAACTTTTTTCCATCTAAACGCTAGGAGGGAATTTTTTTGAGCAAAGGACATGTAACACAAGTTATGGGACCAGTTGTTGACGTGAAATTTGATGACGCTGACCTCCCGGAAATTTATGATGCTCTTACTGTTAACATTGAAACAGAAGAAAATACAAGTGAACAACTTACATTAGAAGTAGCGTTACAATTAGGCGATAACGCTGTCCGTACGATTGCGATGTCATCTACAGACGGATTAAAACGTGGAGCGGAAGTTACAGGCCTAGGACGCCCTATTTCTGTACCAGTTGGGGATGTAACTTTAGGGCGTGTGTTCAACGTTTTAGGTGATAAAATTGACCTAGATGAAGCATTACCAGAAGGAATTCGTAAAGACCCAATTCACCGTGAAGCACCTAAATTCGAAAACCTTTCCACTGAAACTGAAATTTTAGAAACTGGAATTAAGGTTGTAGACTTACTTGCACCATATATTAAAGGTGGTAAGATCGGTCTATTCGGTGGTGCGGGTGTAGGTAAAACCGTACTTATTCAGGAATTAATTAATAACATCGCACAAGAACACGGAGGTATTTCCGTATTCGCTGGTGTTGGAGAACGTACTCGTGAAGGTAACGACCTTTACTATGAAATGAAAGACTCTGGCGTTATTTCTAAAACAGCCATGGTATTCGGACAAATGAATGAGCCACCTGGAGCACGTATGCGTGTAGCTCTAACTGGACTTACGATGGCTGAATATTTCCGTGATGAACAAGGACAAGACGTATTGCTATTCATTGACAACATTTTCCGATTTACACAAGCTGGTTCAGAGGTATCCGCTCTACTTGGACGTATGCCATCTGCCGTTGGTTACCAACCAACACTAGCTACGGAAATGGGTGCACTTCAAGAGCGTATTACGTCAACTGATAAAGGATCCGTTACATCTATCCAGGCTATTTATGTACCTGCGGATGACTATACTGATCCTGCGCCAGCTACGACGTTCGCGCACTTAGATGCTACAACAAACTTAGACCGTAAATTGTCTGAACAAGGTATCTACCCAGCAGTGGATCCATTAGAATCTACTTCACGTGCACTTGACCCTGAAGTGGTAGGGGAAGAACACTATAAAGTAGCAACTGAAGTACAACAAACACTTCAACGCTACAAAGAATTACAAGATATTATCGCAATCTTAGGTATGGATGAATTAGGAGACGAGGACAAACTAGTCGTTGCTCGTGCACGTCGTATCCAATTCTTCCTATCTCAAAACTTCCACGTTGCGGAACAATTTACTGGTCAACCAGGTTCTTATGTTCCAGTAGCTGAAACAGTGAAAGGATTTAGAGAAATCCTTGACGGTAAATATGATGATCTACCAGAAGATGCATTCCGTCTAGTAGGCCGTATCGAAGAAGTAGTAGAAAAAGCACAACAATTACAAGGTTAAACGAAAAGCGAAGGCGACCGTTTAGGGAAGTTTACTAGTCCCTGGTCGCCGGAGCTAGACAATAAGAAAAGCGGAATCGTTCGTATAGAGACGTACGGGCTGGACTGAGCCGCAGGAGACAAAAGAAGCCTCGCTAGTCTCTGGACGATCGAGCTAAACAATGGGTTGTTAAGCGAAAAACCAGTTCGGCTGGATTCAAGCTTAGGTCTATAAAAGAGGGAACAATGGGGTAACGTGTATCGTTATCTCTTCCTCTATGCAAATCCTAGGAGGGATTACATTGAAAACACTAACTGTGAGTGTTGTTACTCCTAATGGTCCCGTTTTGGAAGATGAATATGAAATGGTTGTATGTCGTGCGGAAAGTGGAGAAATTGGCATCATGCCACACCACATTCCGATTGTTGCCCCATTATCCATCGCTGCCGTTCGTTTGAAGAAAGCGGGTAGTGAGGATAAACTCGCTGTGAATGGAGGCATCATGGAAGTTAGCTCAAACAAGGTTTCTATCCTTGCACAATCAGCTGAAAAGCCATCTGATATTGATGTAGAACGTGCAAGAAAAGCTAAAGAAAGAGCTGAACGCAGACTTCAATCAAATCAAGATAATATCGATAAATTACGGGCAGAATTAGCACTCCAACGCGCAATTAACCGTTTAGATGTTTCAAGTAAATAATTGTAAAAATCTCTTGCGACTTTGTTGCAGGGGATTTTTTGGGCTCTACGTCAAGTGACGTTGGTACTGTATTTTAGTCGACTTTTAATATGTATTTGATTATCACACTCTAGGGAAGCTATGCTACTCTAGAGTGTGATTTGTTTACTACGGGTTTCAGTTTAAAATGTAATCTTATTCGGTTTTTGTAATGCTTAAAATTCCGATAGCCATATGCAATCCGATTGAGTACCTTGATTTTATTGTTAATACCTTCAATTCGCCCATTGTTATACGTATATTGAAAACTGTTTTTCGTATAGGGCAAGTGCTTTCTTAATGTTTTAATGCTTGTTCTTAAATAGGTTGATGACTGGGTTGGACACTTTTTGTTTAATGTGTTCTCTAATGCATGATAGTCCTTTTCGTCAATTGCCTCCAACAGGTCCTGATATATACCATAATTGACTTTAAGTTCCTCACTATAATCCAACATTTCTTGCACTATTGAACTTTCAAGACGTTGGCCAAATAAGCCGTAATATTTATATTCTGTATAAGATAAACTCGATCTTTTTTTCAGTAAAAGCTTCCAATAACGTTTAAGGCGGCGATACTTTTTCTGATCTTCCCCATTAGATGTTCTGAGTTGGTTCATGATTTTAACACGCGTTTTGTTCATCGCTCTTGATATGAGTTGAACTAAGTGAAAACGATCAATAATAATATCTGCATTTGGAAACATCTCTTTTATCAAACTTACATAACCTGCGTTCATATCGATTGTCACGGTTTCTACTCGTTGTCTAGCTGATAAGCTATAATTTGTGATGAAGTGATCTGTAATAGACCGGTTATCACGACTATTTAAAATGTCTAAGATGTCACCCGTTTCAACATCGATATATTCAAAAGCCATCTTGCCCTTGGCATACTTAAATTCATCAAACGATAGATGCTTAGGTAGGGCTTTATAATGCGGTTTATATTTATTTGCTTCTTTATTAATGATTCTCTGAACAGTTGCCTCAGATACACCACAATCCTGGGAAATATCTTTAACGGACTGCGCTCCAGCTGATTTAATCATGATTTGGGCTTCTGTATTTGAGGATATAAAACAATGACGCTTTACGATATTTGTTTGTGCAGTAAAACTAACACCACAATGTTTACACATAAAACGCTGCTTACTTAATAATAAATATGTTGGATAAACTCCCATGGTCGGAATGGTAATACGAGATAATTGTGTTCCGTTTTTATAAATAGAAGAGCCTACTTTCTCCACCTGGCAATTTGGGCATTGATCTGCATCATATGTTAATTTCGCCTTAATAAATTTACAAGACTTCCCTTTATGTTTGCCATACGTTACTGCATTTTCGCTCATATAAATATTTTTATCTTGAATATCTAACATATTTCTAATATCATTTGATATAGACAAGTGAGTTCCCTCCTAGGAATGGTTTTCAGCGACTTTAATTCTACAGGGAATCTCACTTGTTTTCTATTTATAAACACAAAAATGACGTAGGTGAGTTTTTCCCACCAACGTCATTTATTGTACAACCATTTTTTGTTTTTATCCCACTTTAAGCTTTTGTGGAAACAAAGAAGGTAGATGGGAGATCAACTGCCCGTATAGGTCCGATAAGTCAGTGAGGGATGAAGGGACCCCCCCATTGATGGAAGTCTCCTTTATTAGAATCGTATATTACATATCGACGCAATCCAACGAAAAACAACATTAATATCAATAATCTTCTTATAATCAGCAAGATAATCTATTTATCCTCTTAAATAGATATTTCCTAGGAAATGATTCCATTATTCGATTAGAATATCCGACATTCGACATACCTTTTTAGCGAATGCCTTAGTTGCATTTATGGAGACCTTTTTGGTGAAGAAAGTAATTGAAGTCATTGAAATCATAGGATAAGATAGATAATATTTTCTTATTTAAAGAAATGGGTTAGAAACATAGTACACACCACTATGTGTAAAATAGTTCTCGGGGATTTGAAACAAAATTCTAGAAAAAAAAGAAAAGGCGCTCTATCATAAATGTATGCTGACCGGCAAATACATTTGAAAGAGGCCTTTTCATGAATACAATTATATCAAAAATCAGCGAATTATTAAAGGATACAAATGATTTAATTGACTTTGAGGAACATGTTCAAATTTATGTATATGATCTCCTTACTAAACTGATGGGGAGCGTATTTACACAACTTAATCAAACGATAAAAAGAAGAATGCAAAGTAAGGGTTGGACGGTTGAACGAGAAGATGAAAAGACAATTCAGTTTATCTTTGGGGCAGTTCGTTTTACGCATACATTAATGCACGATATCAATGGGAAAGCGCATTATCCTTTTGATGAGTGGGTTGGATTTAGAAAATATCAGCGACATAGTCCTTTAGTTGAAGTAAAAGTGGCGGAGTTGGCTAGTGAGAGTACGTACCGAGAAACTGCACGCATATTAAGTGAATGGACTGCCGTGAATCTTAGTCATACGACAGTGGGAAGTATGGTGAAGCGTGTAGGAAAAGCACAAGCGCAAGCTGATGAAGAATTGTTAGCTGAATTAGAGGAAGCTGCCTATTTACCAAAGGGGAAAGAATTGGAATTTTTATTTGCCGAGGCAGATGGTGTATTTGTGCGTGGAACAAAGAAAAAGACAAGTCATGAAGTCCATCATGCGATCATTCATGAAGGTTGGAGTAAAAATGGGAAGCGTATTTCCCTAAAGAATCCACAGGTCATCATGACAACCAAACCAACGAATGATTTTTGGAAAGAAGTCCAGGCGTATACAGCTAATCATTATTCCTTAGAAAACACTCAAGTTGTCACCAATAGTGATGGTGGTCCCGGTTATACGGCAGAACGTTTTCAAGAGGCTTTCTCACAGTCTAGTTATCCTGTTTTAAATCAATTGGATTCCTTTCACATTTCTAAAGCACTGAATCGAACTTTTGGAGTTAAAAAGAGCGAGTTTAAAGAAGGTGTACAAAAGGCAATCAAAGAACACGAACTGGATGATTTCATACGTTGGATGGATACATTGGAGAGCACTTTAGAAACGGATAAGCAGTTAGAAAAGGCCGAGGATTTTCGTAGATATATTGGCGGTAATTGGGATCGAATTTTTGATTGGAGAGAAAAAGTTGAGAATCCACCAAAAGAGGCAAGGGGCATGGGTGCAATGGAATCCAACCAACGACATATTTCATTCCGAATGAAAAAGCGTGGAATGCATTGGAGTTTAGAAGGTAGTGAGGCAATGGTGAAGATCAAACAAGGGATTCTAAATAAAACATTACGATCCGTCTATTTGAGAGACCAAAGGCGAAGTGTAAGAAAACAACGAGACGTGAAAAAAGTGGTTCGTATGACTGAATTTCTACGCCAGGAAACCCAGCCGTCAATTGGAGCAAAACAAGGTAAAATAAGCCTAAATACAGCTCATTCATCAGCTATTGGACAGTTAATAAAAAGTTTTAGATAACACCCTGATTTTTAGGTAAGGTTCTTGGTTTTTAGAACGTTACCTAAAAATTGGGGACAGCAAGCGACAAGGGTCGCGCGGTAGCCGAAAAAGTGTACAAAAATAGAGTGCCGGAAATATTGGTGTGAAAGACACACCGAGAAAAACTTGACACATACTACACACCATATATCTTTGACATTTTTATATATTCATGGCAAAGTAACAAATAGAAGAAGAATAAGGTGGTTGTATATGTTATCAATTGGACAATGGGCTTTAGTTAGTATTTTTTCGCACTTTTTATTTATATACATTACTTGGCGCGTACTATTAGCTGTAAACCTTTCGTCAATTATTAAAAAGGGGAAGGTAACAGAAGCAAGAATTTTATTATTCTTTATAGCAATTTTAATCGGTTCTGGTGTTAGCCGATTCTTCCTAGAAATTGTTCAATGGTCAAATGATCTTATTTTCTTGTTTTAATAGTGTGTGTTTAAAAAGGAGGATAAAAAGGACTGTGGTGGCATTGCTTTGAGCGAAGTGTCACTTTTACCAGACTTTTTGAAAACCTTTAATATTAAAAATATTAACTCTAGTAATCTATGAGTATATTAAATAACCTCTTCGGTCAATACTGTGACTAGCAGAAATAACCGGGGGGTTTATTTTATGAAAAAAATGTTACTAATCTCTGTATTATTCATGTTCACTTCAGTTGCATCCGTTCAAGGGAAAACAGTATCGGAAATAGAGCAATTAGCTGATTTTGTTACAAATCAACAATTACCCGTAAAAGAATGGCAAGTTATTACCAAGGAAAAGATGACCGAGAACTCTATTAATGAAATTTTGAAGGATTTAAAAAATAGTTATAAAGCCTCTAGGATGGAAAATGAAAATATAATAAAATTTCAATTTAGAGACACTCATAAAGAGAGAAGTGTTAACGTAACATATAATGTTATGTTACCTAAAAAGAAAGAAAGTTATCCAGAATTAACAATGGTTGTCGAAGGAAGTGCTTGGAATCAAGACATAAAATCCGAGTTTCATCATGTGTTTCATTCCATTTCAACTAAATATTTTTCAAATAATAAACGAATATTTTCGTGGCTTAAAACGGAAACCGGTGGTATAATACATAATGGTGTATTTGAAAAAGAACTAATAAACTTTTTTAATCTTCAACATACAAAAACACAATTAGATACTACTACAAATATAGAACGTAAATACATTTATGGATATACAGAAAAATGGGATGAAAAGATAACAATCGAAGACATACCAGTAAATGTCCAAATTGCAATAACCCATGAAAAAAAAGGACATCCAGAAGTGACTTTAGGAACACCTATCCTAATAAATGAATATTAATATAGAGAAAATGGATCTGAAGGAGATTTGTAACATGGAAAAAATCATCGTAAGAGGCGGACACCAATTAAATGGCACTGTTCGTGTAGAAGGTGCCAAAAATGCGGTTCTTCCGGTTATTGCTGCAAGTTTGATTGCAAGTGAAGGTAAGAGTATCATTACTGAAGTACCTGTTCTAGATGATGTGTATACAATTAATGAAGTATTAAGAAATATGAACGTTAATGTTAACTTTGATCCTGATAAAAATACAGTAGAAATTGATGCTTCCAATGATTTAACGACAGAAGCTCCATTTGAGTATGTTCGAAAAATGCGCGCTTCTGTATTAGTGTTGGGACCACTTTTGGCCCGCTATGGTCATGCAAAAGTTGCAATGCCAGGTGGCTGTGCAATCGGATCACGTCCAATTGACTTACATTTGAAAGGCTTTGAAGCGATGGGTGCCGAAATTCATGTAGGCAACGGATTTGTTGAAGCAAAAGTAGATGGACGTCTGAAAGGTGCAAAAATTTATTTAGATATGCCAAGTGTTGGTGCAACTGAAAATATTATTATGGCAGCTGCATTAGCTGACGGAACTACGATACTAGAAAACTGTGCAAAAGAACCTGAAATTGTAGACTTGGCAAATTATTTAAATAAAATGGGTGCCAAAATTGTTGGTGCAGGAACTGAGACCATTCGCATTACTGGAGTGGAAAAGTTACATGGTGCAAACCATTCGATTATTCCTGATCGAATTGAAGCAGGTACCTTTATGGTAGCAGCTGCAATTACTGGTGGAAATGTTTTAATTGAAAATGCAGAAGCAGACCATCTTCGTTCCGTTATTTCCAAATTAGAAGAAATGAACGTTACCGTAAAGGAAGAAAACCGAGGACTTCGCGTAATCGGACCGAAAGATGGAAAATTAAAAGCGACAGATATTAAAACATTACCATACCCTGGTTTTCCAACTGATATGCAGTCACAGTTAATGGCCTTAATGCTTCAAGCAAAAGGAACTAGCGTCATTACCGAAACGGTATTTGAAAATCGCTTTATGCATGTGGAAGAATTTAGACGTATGAATGCAAAAATGAAAATTGAGGGACGTAGTGTTATTATTGAAGGTCCTTCTGAATTACAAGGTGCTGAGGTTGCTGCGACGGACTTACGTGCTGCAGCTGCACTAATATTGGCCGGTTTAGTTTCTGAAGGATATACAAGAATTACTGAATTAAAACACTTAGACCGTGGTTATGTTGATTTGGCAGGGAAATTAGCTTCCCTTGGTGCAAACATTGAACGTGTAAACGAAGACCCAAAGGTGCTAATTCAAGCGGATCAAGACAACAAAAGAATGATTGCAAAATTATCCTAAAAGTGGACAATAATATAAACATTACTAAGAAATCGCGTGGATCAATAACATCCATGCGATTTTTTGTCTTTGTCTGGGAAATTATAAAATTTGTGGTTGTGGATAACATAGATACAGAAATAGCCACGTCCGGCTCCAGCGCCCAGTGACTAGTAGACTTCCTTCACCTCCGTACGATAAAGAAGACTTGCCGATTGGTGAAACCAGAGGCTTAGTCGCACTTATACCCTTGCGGTGAAAGTCAACATCGGCTCGCTTACGCTCTCCGTGTTTCCTTTATCTCCTACGGCTCAGTCCAGTCTATACGTCACTAAACGGGCGCTTGCGCCTTTGTTCTTATAAGGCGCATCAGTATTTCACTTTATCATGTCTTAACTAGCTGTAAAACAAAACCCCCACTGAATGATTTTCAATTTATCTTACCTAAACGGGCAGTTAGACTCTCACCTTAAGCTTCTGAAGGGAGGTGGGAGAACAACTGCCCGTAAAGGTACTTAATGTAATGAGAGTTATTCATATTTTACAAATAACTACATATGATTTTTAAGTAGGATGAGGGAAATATCAAGGAGTGTGACAAAGATGATCTTTCCAAATAGATTATGTAAAGGGGATACAATTGGTGTCATGGCGCCAGCGGGACCGGCAGATTTGGAAGATATCAAAAAGGCCATTCCTTTTTTTGAAAATCTTGGACTATGCGTACAGCTCGGACAGCATGTGGATAACGTATATGGATATTTGGCTGGAACCGACCAAGAACGGTTAGAGGACTTTCATGATATGGTTGCCAATCCAAATATAAAAGCGATTATTTTTGCCCGTGGTGGATATGGTACAGCTCGATTTGTTCCTTCTGTTAATTACGAATTGGTAAGATGTAATCCTAAAATTTTATGGGGTTATAGTGATATTACGTATTTGCATACGGCCATTCGACAACAAACGGGTCTTGTAACTTTCCATGGACCGATGTTAGCATCTGATATTGCCAAACCCCATTTCGATTACTTCTCCGGATCCATGTTTAAACAGTTATTCCAACCTACGTGTCTTATTTACTCAGAATACATATCCCCACTCTATGTACATGATGCTGGTGAAACAGAAGGTCAGTTGGTAGGTGGAAATTTATCCGTACTACTTAGCACAATGGGTACCCCATATGAAATAGATATGAAAGATAAAATCCTTTTAATAGAGGATATTGGTGAGGAACCTTATCGAGTGGATAGCATGCTCAATCAGTTAAAAATGTCTGGTAAACTACGAGAAGCGAGAGGCATCGTAATAGGAGATTTTGCGAATACGGAATCGAAATTGAAACATTCCTTCACAATAGAAGAAGTGTTTAACGATTATTTTTCGAATATAGGCATTCCCGTGATAAGTGGTTTCAAGATTGGTCATTGTTTTCCACACTTTTCTATTCCTTTAGGTGCATATGCAAAGTTATCCACATATAATAAACAATTAATCATTGAGCCTGGAGTTAGGTAATCATGCCAAAAAGGTCGAAATATGTGGAGTGAAAGCGAAAAGTAATAAATTCATTACCTAAGTTCGACAAGCTTTAAGTCTATCATCGATTGGAAGTTACGTATTTTCCTATAGAATTGTATAAGTGCGTGTTCAAAAAGACTGTGGTAAAAGTCTAGAAGCGTCTTTAAAAAGTTTAAGAGAACTGTATTCTTTTACCGGACTTTTTGAACAACTTCTATAAAGGAAATTTCAATTTCTGGTTCTATTGAAAACAGGATTTGTATAAATTTAATAATAGGGTTACTAGATTAATCAAACGACTACATTATTAAAGGAGGAAAGCTGTGAAAGGACATAACTATTCATACAAGCCAGTCAAAAAGAAGAAGAAAAACTTAAGCGTAGTAAAACAACTAAAAAAGAAGCAGTCATCTCATCATTTTACAAAGAAGAACAAACTGAATAAAGTCACCCGACTCCATTCTGTATATCAGAGCAAATGGACTTCGAAAAAGTGGAGGCTTCCAACTATACTAACTCTATCTGTTTTGATTATGTTCATTCTAGTAATTCCGACGATCGTTGTACTACCATTTGGAAGTAGCGAGCAAGAAGGTACTGTAGTAGGAGCAAAGGAGATGAAAGAAGAAACCGTAGAAACTGCTTCATCACCGTTTACAGTAAAGGTGAAACGAACTGCAACGGAAAAGGTTGAAAATATACCGCTCGAGGATTACATCGCTGGGGTTATTGCTGCAGAAATGCCTGCAGAATTTGAGTTAGAAGCACTGAAAGCTCAGGCCCTTGCAGCACGAACTTATACGATCAATCATTTGCTGCATGGTGAAAAAAATGAAGAATACGATGTAACAGACACCGTTGAACATCAAGTATATAAGAGTGACGACGAACTTCTAAAACAATGGGGTAGTGAATACTCCGAGAAAATGAATAAAATTAAAGAAGCGGTTAATGCGACAAAGGGTAAAATCTTAACTTATAAAGAAGCTCCTATAACAGCAGCGTTTTTCTCTACTAGTAATGGTTATACAGAGAACTCCGAAGATTACTGGGATAATGAGCTTCCATATTTAAGAAGTGTTAAAAGCCCGTGGGATAAAGAATCTCCAAAATATCTGAACCAAGACACATTTACAATACAAGAAGTAGAAACAGCGTTAGGTATCACTCTACCAAAAGATAAGCCCGCGTATATAGAAGAATCAAGGACGGAAAGTGGCCGCGTGAAAGAGATTGGAATAGAAGGAAATAGTTTTTCAGGAAGGGAAGTCCGTGAAAAATTAAATTTAAAATCAAGCGACTTTAAGATAAAACAAAATAATGGACATTTCGTTTTTACAACAGAAGGCTTTGGGCATGGCATAGGAATGAGCCAATATGGGGCAAATTTTATGGCCAAAGAAGGTAAAACATATGAAGACATCGTCCATCATTATTATAAAGATGTAAAAATCAGTACGGTAAATGAAACCGCACCAACTCTCGTTTCTAAATGAAATGAGGGTTTTTTGGTGTTTGAATACGGCGGAAAACTTGAGAGCGGAATTGATGAGTGACCGAAGATAGAAAGGATTAAAGGAAAAGGTCACTCATGTATGTGATGAGTGACCGAGGAAGGAAAAAACCAAAGGAAAAGGTCACTCATGTATGTGATGAGTGCCCGAGGACGGAAAAAATCAGAGGAAAGGGTCACTCAAGGAGATGATGAGTGACCGAGGACGGAAAAAATCAGAGGAAAAGGTCACTCATGTATGTGATGAGTGCCCGAGGAAGGAAAAAACCAAAGGAAAAGGTCACTCATGTATGTGATGAGTGCCCGAAGACGGAAAAAAATAAAGGAAAAGGTCACTCATAGAGATGATGAGTGACCAAGATAAACTGTCGATCGGCAAAAGATCCTACCTCTTGTGATAAATTCGATTATGCATGACAGTTAGATATCCTATTCATAATAAGTCCATTGATTTACCCCTACACGGTTAAAATTAGTTGCTAGAATTCTTCTTATAGCCTTTTTAGATTCTACTACTTGGCACCAATCTTGAATCATATTGGTTGTAATTTTTTCATTTGGGAACAGAGTTTGAAATTCTTTAATGGTTCTTAATACAGCATTGCTAATCGGTTCTTTATAGCTACAATTGTGGCAAACGCATTTTCTTTTCTCCACTGAAACAGAAAATGAATGACATTGGAAGCAGGTAATCCCTTTTCGAAGTTGGTTATAATTATAGGAAGGAACTTTTTTATATGGCGAGTCAGTAATGTGTAACGATGTTAGCTGATCTGCAAGTTTTTCGTGCCATTTAGATAATTTGGAAGGTGTTTTATTTAAATGACTCAAGTAATTTTTAATTTGTGTTGGAAAAATAATAGGTTGGTTAAGAGGTGCTTGGTATAAGGTGAAAGTTGGATTAATAAAAACAATGGAAGCATGTATTGGGAGAGTGTAACCTAGTTTAAGGAGTAATTGTCGTAGTAGGGATTCACTTCTGCTCAATTGGTGAAGTGGATTTACAATTTCTGTTTTAGGCTTCTTGAATATCTTATCTGAATCGTAATAATAATCACCTTCAAAGTTTTTCACCTCATAAAAATAGATTGCCTCTTGAAGAATAAGGAGGGAATCAATTTGGAAGGTAGTGTTATTTATTTCCAATAACAAATCATTTAATATGAAGCATTCACACTGGAGTTTTTCTGTTAAAGTATCAAACATTACCTCACCTTCATAGCCCCTTTTTTGATTATAATAGTGTTGTTTATCTTTGTTAGTTAAATTCATTCGGGGATTTAATAATTCAAGAATCTTTAGATCAATGGGTTTTGTACGGTATTTAAATATCATATGTACACATCCTTTTAATGTATTTAAATCTATTATATTGGATTCTTAACTTAGAAGAAAGAGACAAGCTGAAGACATTTAAGGAATGTTGCTAGACATCATTCAAACGCTTACTTTTCCCTATTATTTAAAATAAATGCATAAAATCGAATAATTTTTTCTCGGCAATGTATATATTTCTCCATTTCTGATAACAATGATTGCTGAGGTGATGTTCTAATGAAAGAAAACAGAGAAACTCCAAAAAATAAATGGAGTCAAATTTTCCGGAAAAAATGGTTTTTCCCAGCTGTATATTTAGGTCTTGCTGCACTTCTATTAGCTGTTGTTGTATGGTATCAAAATATGGATAGTTCTGTTCCGACTGCTGATGAGGAAATTCAAAATGAACAAGAGGAGTCTATTCCTACGTCAGCTGATGATGAAGCAGAACCAGTAGCAAATCAACAAGAAGTCATTCAATTTCCTTTAACAGATCCTGATCAAGCAGAAATCGTAACTAAATTTTATGACTATAGTGCATCTGAAGAAGATCAAGAAAGTGCTTTAGTATTTTATAATAATAAATACTATCAAAGCAAAGGAATTGACGTTGCATCAGAAAAACCATTCGATGTTGTTGCATCCTTAAGCGGGACTGTAAAGGAAGTGAAGGAAGACCCACTTCTAGGTAATGTGGTTGTACTTACTCATGGCAATGAAGTGATGACCTATTACTCAAGTCTTGAGGAAGTTAAAGTAAAACCTGGAGATGAAGTGAAACAAGGGGATCAAGTAGGAACAGCGGGACAAAGTATTTTCGGAAAAGACAATGGTACACATGTACATTTTGAAATAAGAAAAGATGGACAAGTAGTAAATCCAGAAAGCTTCTTCAATCAACCAGTTAGTAGTTTA
The DNA here is from genome assembly GCF_038006665.1 of Oceanobacillus sp. FSL K6-0118. Classification (NCBI taxonomy): domain Bacteria; kingdom Bacillati; phylum Bacillota; class Bacilli; order Caryophanales; family Bacillaceae; genus Oceanobacillus; species Oceanobacillus sp. FSL K6-0118. Next base: position 162,369 of record NZ_JBBOVR010000002.1, on the reverse strand, counting down.
GATAAGGTAAAAAGTGAAGAAGTAACGGAAGAAGCTGAAGCTAATGAAGACACTGCTGTAAATGAAGAAGAAGCTGAGTCTGATGAAGCTGCAACTGAGGATGCTAACGAATCTGAAGCAAGTGAAAATGAAGAAGAAGATGCTAATGCAGATTCAGAGGCGGATTCTGACAATGAAACAATTCAATAAAAAGTGAAAAAAGTACTCTAGCATAACGTTTGCTAGGGTATTTTTCTTTGTTTAGGAAAATTGAAACGTAAATAGGCAAAAATAGAGATGAAAAATAAGGAAAAACTCGGATATTGTCGAACGATTTTTCATAATTTCCGAAAAAATTGTGCTATGATGGTACATGTGTTTGTTAGTAATGGTTTGAATTTAGGTAATCTTACAAGAATATGACCAGAAAACTAAGAAAAGAGAAATAAAAAAAGAAAATAGACTGAAAGAATAAGAAAATAGAGATAAAGGTAAAATACTGTAAAAAAGAAGAGATTTTTCATATGGTAAGAGAGGAGAATATAATTGACAATGGTAGCAGGTAAGATATATTCGGAAATGGTATCGCTAATTCAACTTCAAGATGCACTTAGGCAAAAATATAGTGAGAAAATGGCAGCGGAACAAATGAGACAGTTTTGTTTAGATTCTTCTTCAAAAGATATCCAAAAAAAGGGCATGGAATTTTTATTTATAAATGGTTATCTTCACGACTTGCGAACATTAATTGAAAAAAACAAACGATCCAACGACCCATCCAATAGAAAGTGGGCAGAAGTTTACAAAATTCAACTACAAATTAGGGAAAAAGACTATAAACCTATTGAAGTTATAGAAAGAATTAATCAATTCGAAACAAATGAACTGGAATTATTATGTCTACTTGAGTTCGCCAAAGTGAATTTACAATTTAATATGCACAATTACCATGATCTTGGAAATGCAATTTGTAGATATGACGAGCTTCTCCCACAAATTAATGATTACTTTTTAGTGGAAAACTTTAAAATTAGGTACCATATCCTAACACTTACTTACACATTAATGCAAAATGAAATTATTATGACGAGAAAACATGGGTATAAATTACTGAACTTAACGTGTAACCCAGAAATACAAGTAAGCACACATATTAAATTGGGAGAATCCTATACGTTTGATTCTTATTCACAAGGGATGTTTCATTTGAAAGAAGCATTAAAAATAGCAAAAGAGCATAATTTGACATCCCAAATTGAGTTTATTGAGCAAACAAAGATTCCTTTTTTAGCTGCCCATTCTAACAAAACAGATAATATTACGACAACCGATAAAAGTGAGCAAGCACATTTAGAAATTATGAAAGGAAATCATAAGAAGGCAATTGAAATATTAGAGCAAATTCCTATAGATACACCATTTAAAAAATATTATTTAGGTAAGGCGAAACGAGATAAATCATTATTATTACAATCCTATAAAGACTTTGTATATAAACGAAATGATAACTTCTTTTGTCGTTTACCTTTGCGTGAATTAAAAATACTATGACATGAGCGTTTTAGCAAAAGCTGACATATAAGTTGTGTCAGCTTTATTTTTATATTGATTATTTAAAAATACAACTTGTCCGACAGCCTAAATATGGAATTTTTATCATAAATGGAGTGTAAGCGTAATAAAATGAATACTACCAATCAGTCATTTAGCAACGTCTGAGGTGAGAGCTCATTGTGGCTGGTAGTCTGAACATGATAATGAAAGCAGATTATTGTATTTTGTCAGTAGAAATTACAGAATATTCCTATAGAATTCGTTATTTAATTACGATTAACAATTTAATAGTTACATAGATTACTTTGTCGCTCCGATTATTATTCGTATGAATGAACATGCCGCACTATGATTAACACCTTGTCTCAGGTTCTTAGACACCTCGGAAGTTATCAACTTAGGGAGGCGAACGGTGTGCACGATTACATCAAAGAAAGAACGATTAAAATAGGTAATTATATCTTGGAGACAAGAAAAACAGTTCGAACGATAGCGAAGGAATTTGGTGTTTCCAAAAGCACAGTTCATAAAGATCTTACAGAACGCTTACCAGAAATTAACCCCGAATTAGCCGCTCAAGTAAAAGAAGTCCTAGAATATCACAAATCGATACGACATCTTCGTGGGGGAGAAGCAACAAGAAAGAAATATAAAGTAAACCCACCAAATAAGGATACTCCTAAGCCAGTAGGATAATGAGGAGTACTAGGTTAGGACGAGAGATTTCTCGTCCTATTTTTGGCAGGTAGGAAAGTTTGTTGGAAGTACTTTAAGGGTGTATTTTGCAATAATTAAGTCATAACTTAATAGAAGTGAAATAAGATTGGTGAACAGGGCGGAGAAACCGTCAAGCCCATTGTTAACAGTTACAAACATTGTGGTATGATTGTCACCCTTTTTCACAGAATAAAATTAATTGATTTGTACACATGTATAACTATTTCAGCCTACCGAGACACTGATGGCAAATCTAATGTAATCTCAATAATTCCTCAAATGCCTTCGTCTCAATCCCCAAATCCCATTAAAAAATTCAACAAAAATCTTTTTAGATAAATGCAGTTAATTGTAGATTTTTGTGGTAAAATATTTTACTAGTAGCATTATGTTTTCGGACAGATGCAAGTTAATAAACTTAGGAGGATCTAGATACATGTTTTCTAGGGATATTGGAATTGACCTTGGAACGGCAAATGTACTTATTCATTTGAAGGGGAAAGGAATTGTTTTGAATGAGCCATCCGTTGTTGCGATGGACCGCAACACTGGGAAAGTCCTGGAGGTTGGGGAAGCTGCACGGCGTATGGTTGGTCGTACACCTGGAAACATTGAAGCAATTCGTCCATTAAAAGATGGAGTAATTGCTGATTTCGATGTAACAGAAGCAATGCTAAGGCATTTTATTAATAAAATCAATGTAAAAGGACTTCTTTCCAAACCAAGAATGCTCATTTGCTGTCCAACGAATATTACGAAAGTGGAGCAAAAGGCGATTAAAGAAGCCGCAGAGAAATCTGGTGGGAAAAAGGTTTATTTAGAAGAAGAGCCTAAAGTTGCTGCAATCGGTGCGGGAATGGAAATTTTCCAGCCAAGCGGGAACATGGTTGTTGATATCGGTGGAGGTACAACAGACGTTGCGGTACTATCCATGGGAGGTATTGTTACTTCCGAATCGATTAAAATGGCTGGGGATAAGTTTGACGTTGAGATTCTTCAATATATTAAGAAAAAATATAAATTATTAATTGGTGAACGGACTGCTGAGGAAATTAAAATTCAAGTTGCGACTGTATTTGAAGGTTCTAGAAAAGAAGAAATGGAAATTCGTGGTCGCGATATGGTTACAGGTCTTCCACGTACAATCTCTGTGGAATCGGTTGAAATTGAAGAAGCACTTCGTGAATCGGTTTATTTAATTGTACAAGCAGCGAAATCTGTTTTAGAACGTACACCACCAGAATTATCAGCTGATATCATTGACCGTGGAATTATTTTAACCGGTGGCGGTGCGCTTATCCATGGAATTGATCAGCTTCTAGCAGAAGAATTAAAAGTTCCTGTATTTATAGCGGAAGAACCAATGAATTGTGTGGCAAAAGGTACAGGTATCATGCTTGAAAATATTGATAAGATTGAAAAGAGAATTATCTAAGCCCCGAGCCTTGGAGGTGATTAGATGTTAAGAGGTTTTTATACGGCTGCAAGTGGGATGTTAGCGCAACAACGTGCACAAGAGACGTTAGCAAATAATGTAGCAAATGCGAATACTCCAGGGTATAAAGCGGAACAAGCGACTATAAGAGCTTTTCCAGAGCTTTTGATGCAACAAATGGGTTCTAAACAGACGCCTATGAAAAATGGCTCGAATGTAGCAACAACGAAACCAATTGGGGCGTTAAATACTGGAGTATATGTGCAAGAAACAATTCCAAACTTTCAGCAAGGGGATATCCGTGAAACGAAACTTCAGACGGATTTAGCCATTGTACAAGGTCATGTTCCTGACGAAAATGGTGCATTATTTTTTACAGTGCAAAATGATGCTGGTGATGTTCGATACACAAGGAACGGGAATTTCACAGTGGATGGACAAGGATACCTTGTAACAAGTCAGGGTTATTATGTTTTGGATCAAACAGGTAATCCGATTCAAATGGACGGTACATCGTTTTCAGTTACGCCAGATGGAATCATAGAAACAAATACGCAATACATTCCATTGGGCATCGCTTATACAGACAATGCACTAGAAATGGTAAAAGAAGGTAATGACTTATTTGCTGGGGAAACGGGTGCAGTCCCTGCTAATGCCAATTTTACAATGAAACAAGGATTTCTAGAAGGGTCAAACGTTGATGCAGTAAAGACGATGACAGAAATGATGAATGCTTATCGCATGTTTGAAACAAATCAGCAGGTATTAAAGGCCTTTGATGAAAGCTTGGGTAAAGCAGTTAGTGAAATTGGAAGAATTTAATGAATGGTGAAATTTAGAAGTACATGTTCAAAAGGAGGATGAAAAGGACCGAGGTCGGCTAAATGCGCAACGTCCTTTTGCAACGCCGACACTCGCACGTCCTGTGCTTCGCAGTTCGAGGCGGCGAAGCTTTGAGGAACGGAACGTATGCAATTAATACGTGAGTATCCGAAAAGCGAGCCAATTAGAAACGTCGAAGTGTCTTTTTCACCGGACTTTTTGAACGACCTTTAGGAGGAAATGTAATGTCTCGTATGATGATACAAGCAGCTGTAACCATGAACCAATTACAAAAAAAGTTGGACATTGTTGGGAACAATATCGCAAATAGCCAAACAACAGGATATAAATCTCGTGGAGCTGAATTTTCCTCCTTGCTTTATCAACAAATCGATAATTTGGAAAACCCCGGGAATGGAGAACAACGTCTAACACCTGATGGTATCCGAATTGGCTCAGGTGCTAGATTAGGCGCAACCACTTTAAATCTGGATCAGGGGTCGATTGTTACGTCAGACCGAGCGCTAGATACTGCTTTGTTAAACGAAAACACGCTTTTTCAAATCCAAGTTACAGACAATGGGGTAACGGAAACGATGTACACTCGTGACGGAGCCTTTTATATAAGCCCAAGCACGGATGGCAGGTCGGTAACATTGACGACGAAAGATGGAAATCCAGTTCTTGGTGAAAACGGTCCAATCACATTTAATAGTGGTTTTGATTCTATTTCCATTCGTGATAATGGACAAGTTGTCGTGGAACGTGGAGGTATTGTAGAAGAAGTAGGAACAATTGATATAGTGGAAGCAACTCGTCCAAATGTTTTGGAAGCGGTAGGACAAAATCTGTTCCGTTTGCCAAACCTAGGGGAACTGAATGATAATCTAGCGGATATTATCCAAGACGTTCCAGCACAGACGAAGCTAATTCAAAGTAATGCTTTAGAGCAATCCAACGTAGATATCTCCCAACAAATGTCGGACTTAATCCTGGCACAACGGTCCTATCAATATAATTCCCGCACCATTTCCATGTCAGATCAAATGATGGGACTTGTGAATGGATTGCGGTCTTAATTGGGCTTTAACTTGTTATTAAAATAGTTCTAGATATGCGGTACCGCAATGTGATAATATTTTATATATAAAATGAAAAAGAATAGGCATTTTTATTTGCTTGTTTGAATACCATTTAATATATAGAACGGACGCGATTGTCAGGATTGAGGAGTTACAAATATGTCAACAGAACAGTTAGAAAAAGTTGCTGAGAATCCTACACGTAAAGAGCAGAAAGAGAAAACAGCTGAGAAGCAACCTAAGAAGAATCATGCAGAAACAAGAAAACAACTTAAAGAGCAAAAGAAAAAGGATAGATTTCAAAAGCTCGGACGCCTTCTAAAGACGGAGCGCCTTCCAAAGCTCAAACACTTTCTTAAGTTTGAACGTCGAGGACGAAGAATGTTCCCGATTTGGCTACGTATTATTGTTGTACTTTCACTTGCTGCAATTGCTCTAGTAGTAGGGTTAATGGTAGGTTATGGAGTTCTAGGCAATGGTAACCTAATTGATGCCTTAAAAATCGAGACCTGGCAACACCTGATAGATATTGTGGTAAAAGCAGAATAGCAAAAAAATTAGCATTTCATCATAGGATGGGGTGCTTTTTATTTTTCAATTCGTTTCACCCTAGAACTTTGATATAATAACGACAAGACTTATTTTTACTAAAAGGAGTAGATACCATGATGGACATCGAACAAATTAAAGAAATTATTCCACATCGCTATCCGTTTTTGTTAGTGGATAAAGTTACTGAAATGGAAGAAGGTAAACGTGTCGTTGGTCTAAAAAATGTAACCATGAATGAACCATTTTTCCAAGGGCATTTTCCACAGTATGCGGTAATGCCTGGAGTTCTTATTATTGAAGCATTAGCACAAGTAGGAGCAATTGCGGTACTTGGTATCGAAGCGAATAAGGGGAAAATTGGCTTTTTAGCAGGTGTGGACAAGTGTCGATTTAAACGCCAGGTGCGACCGGGTGATCAGTTAAAACTTGAAGTAGAAATTATAAGAATGAAGGGACCAATTGGAAAAGGAAAGGGAATTGCAACAGTGGATGGTGAATTAGCTTGTGAAGCAGAAATCACCTTTGCGATTAAATAAGATTTAAAAAAATGGTAAAAACATGAATGACTTTGTCATAAATGGAAATCCTAATCTCGAGACTATAAAAAAGGAGGCAACATTTATGACGAAGAAAATTCTTATTAAGATAGGTGCATCAATGCTGGCAATATCTTTAGTAGCGGCGTGTGGTAACAATAATGATAATGATGATAACAATCCAAATAATGCGCCGGTAGAAGATCAAAACCCAACGAATGAAGCACCAGCAGATGACGGAGTGAATGATAATAATGAGGATCCAATAACGGATGACAACGAAGCTCCGTTAAATCAAGAGGATGATAATGGAAACCTTAATCCAGCAGAAGACAATGGTTTAGATAATCAAGATGATAACAATGATGTAGAAAATCCAAATGATGATCAAAACCTTAACAAAAAAGATGATAAAGACAATAGAGACAATCAATAATACATCTACTTAAACAGAGCAGCTTTTAAAGTTGTTCTGTTTTTGTTATTTGAAAAGTCCTCTTGTTTTGTTGAAATTCTCTGATTTTATAGTACAATAATGAAGAAACAGAATAAAATGAGGAGGATATTTATGGTGAAATCACCGTACTACACGGTTACAAAAGATACAAAAATGATAGTAGAGGAGGATTCAGCGTATTATCGTTCTAGTATTATTGAAGAAAATCAAACGATGAAGGATGAAAAAAGTTATTCCCCTTATAAACCCGAGCAAATTATTGATTATAATTGTAAACGTTATGGTTCTACATTAAATGGTAGAAGAGAAGTTGTAGAAGAGATTTTAAAATCCTCAAGCAAAATCCCTATTCCAATTAACCCTCAGTCAGGTATCTACTTTATTCCAACAGCTTCCACAAGAAATAAAAACTGCGTATGGATTGCGTATCACCAGATTAAACATTATAGAAAAAGCGATGAACAAACATTGGTTTTGTTTCATGATGGAACGAGCGAACTAATTCCTACAACGGCATCGGTATTCGACCGTCAATTTAAGCGTGCAAGCCAAGTGATTGTCCATTTTAATCGTTATACGTTATTCGGACATGGACCAAAACTGTGGTAAATGGTCATATACATTTGTGTTCAAAAAGGAGGATGAAAAGGAACGGGGTCGGCATTGCCAACTAGAAACGTCGAAGTGTCCTTTTCGTCAGACTTTTGAACAACTTCTATAAAAGTGAAACATAATGAAGTGTTAAACGTACTACAAAAAAGAGGATTCATTCCTCTTGTTAAAAATAAATTATCGCAAAATTTGCTTATTTCGGTGGAATGCTGAATTGGAAAATGAGATAATAAGGGGGGATGGTTGGAATTTAATGTAAGAATGAATATTCGCGCCACAACCCAATATGTTCAGTTCAAAGAACGTCTTTTAGGAATTACACTACACAAACATATGATGTTATACGAAAGGCGATTCACCTCCCACCTACCCATTGGGTTAAACCCTACATATTCCTTGAGGATGGGAGTCCTCTCGCCTAATTATGATAGAAAAAAGAAGAAGGTAAAGGGGGAAATTAGGGGAATGAAAAAAATTATTTTAGGATTTTCTTTTGTACTAATTGTTTCATTGCTTGCGGCATGTACAGAGAGTAATGACGCTGCAGAAAACGAGGAACAAGAAGAAAGGGTTGTAGCGGTAGAAACGGAAGAAGCTGTAGAAAAGGATCTAGTCATTGACAAGTCCATCTATGGTCGTACGGCACCGAATCATGTTGCACCGGTTGCGGTACAGACGCCTGGTGAGGTAAAAGAAGTGAGGGTGGAAAATGGAGAAGAGGTAGATGATAATGATACGATTCTTAAAATCTCCACAGCTGCAGGAAACCAAAATGTTCGTTCAACAACAGAAGGTGAAGTCATTAATCTTTTAGTGAATAAAGGAGATATGGTGGATCCTGAAGAACCAGTTGCCATGGTTGCAGATCTTGACACAATAAAAATTGAATTTTCCGTAACAGAACAGTTGCTGTCTTTGATTTCTGAAGATGACAAGGTAAACGTATTCATTGGGGATAAAGAATATGAAGCAGCCATTACGAATGTGGGTACACTTCCAAATGAAACAGGATTATATTCCGTTATCGCAACAGTGGATAATGAGAAAAGAGAGATTTTACCCGGCGTTGTTGCTGATATTCGTATACCTGAGAAAAAAGTGGAAACTGCTATTCTAATTCCAACTTCAGCCATTGTAAACGAAGAGAATAAGGATTTTATTTTTACGGTAAAAGATAATGTAGCAACAAGACAAGAAATAAAGGTGTTAGAAACAGAGTCAGATGTTACTGCTGTAGAGGGTATAAACGCTGGAGATCAAGTTGTTACGACGGGACAGTTGACATTAACCGATGGCGCTGAAGTGAATGTTACAGGAGGCGAGTAAATCGTGAAATTAATAAAAGCATCCGTGAATCGTCCAGTCGGTGTCATTATGATTGTTCTCGCCATTATAACTCTAGGTTTTGTTTCTGTACGTAACTTGGCGGTCGACCTATTTCCAGAGATTGAACTTCCGATTGCTGTTGTAGCAACCAATTATGAAGATGCAGCACCAGAGGATGTAGAGAATTTAATTTCTCGTCCAGTAGAATCAGCTGTTAGTACCGTTCAGGGGATTGACACGGTCCAATCGCAGTCACAATCAGGTGCATCTCTTGTGATGATGATGTTTAAGAATGGAACAGATCTTGATCAGGCCATGCTTGATGTACGGGAAAAAATCGACCAAATTAAGGGGATGCTTCCAGAACAAGCAGGGGATCCAAGTATTCTACGTTTCAGTCCCGAGGCATTACCTGTTATGTACATTGGTTTAACAGGGAAAGATGCTGCAACATTAACGGAACTTGCAGATAATCAAATCGTCCCTTTCCTTGAAAGACAAGAGGGAGTAGCTTCTGTAACAGTAGAAGGAGCAAAGATTCGAGAAATACAGCTAGTGGTTGACCCAGCCAAATTACAACAATATGGTGTCACTACGCAAATGATTCAGCAAGCACTCGGGGAAAGCAATCAATCCGCATCAGTTGGAACCGTGGATAAAGGAAATAAAGACTTGCAGTTACGAGTGACAGGAGAATTTGACTCGATAGATGATATTCGGGAAACAGTTATTCAAACCGAATCAGGCGCCATCCTACATGTGGATGATGTGGCTGAAGTTAAAGATACATATAAAGAGGCGAGTTCAGCTTCCTTAGTAAATGGGGAAGAATCCATTGTTTTGTCCATCATGAAGCAAACCGATGCCAATACAGTAGCAGTAGCAAACACCGTTCAGAAAAACTTAGAAACGATTCAAGCTGAACTTGGAGATGAAGTGAATTTAGATGTCATTATCGATACATCGGAGTTCATTCAGATGTCAGTGGATAGTGTTTTATCCAATATTATTATAGGTGGCGCTATTTCCTTCTTTATCCTATTACTATTTCTAAAGAGCATTCGTGCGACATTTGTTATCGGTTTATCGATTCCAATTGCACTTATTTCTACCTTTGCGCTTATGTATTTTACAGGACATACACTAAACGTTTTAACATTAGGTGGATTAGCGCTTGGGATTGGAATGATGGTGGATAGCTCGATTATTATTTTAGAAAACATTTACACGTATCGAAAAAATGGAGAAAGCTTGAAAGATGCCGCAATTAAAGGTGCCTCTGAGTTAACTCCAGCAGTTATCGCTTCCACTACAACGACAATTGTGGTATTTTTACCAATGGTTTTTGTAGAAGGAATTGCGGCAGACTTATTCATGCCACTTGGAATAACGGTTGCCTTTTCTCTTATTGCTTCATTAGTTGTAGCAATCACATTAGTGCCGATGCTATCTTCTAAACTTTTAGCAAAATCAATGGAAGATAAAGGACGTAGATATTGGTTTGATAGATTCTTAGACTGGTTACGTAATAAATACAGTAACGCTCTTAAGAAAGTATTGAAATATCGCAAAACAAGCGTTTTCGTTGTTATCTTATTGATTGTCGGAAGTTTAGCACTTACTCCTTTGATAGGAGCGGAGTTTATTCCAGCATCTGACCAAGGGCAAGCAATGATTAACGTGGAAACGGAGCCAGGAACGAAATTTGAGTACACGTATAAGATTGTGGAACAAGTGAATGAAGTTTTGGCGGGATACGATGAAGTTTTAGATGTAAGTTATGTAGTAGTTAGTTCATCAGGTGGAATGATGGGCGCTGGTGGTTCCAATGGTGGTGCGAGCTATACGTTAATGCTTACACCAGCAAGTGAACGAACGAAATCCACGACCAAAATCGTTCAAGAAATGGATGAACAATTACAACAGATACCTGGTGCTGAAATTACGGCCACCGCAATGGATGGCGGAGCAAATATGAGCATGGGGGACCCAGTTCAAATTATTTTAAACGGTCCGGAACATGATGTGTTACGTAGTCTGTCTGAACAAGTAGTGGATGAAATTTCTACGGTTGAAGGGGTATTTAACCCAACAACAGGCGCATCGGATGGGATACCACATATGGAAATCCATGTCGATGAGGAAAAAGCGGCTATGTATGGATTAACCCCATCTCAAGTGACTGGACAAATTCAATTACAGTTTAATGGACAAATCGCAACACAATATCGCGAGGCTGGAAAAGAGATTGATGTCACATTAATTTATCCAGAAGATCAACGTTCGACTATTAATGATATTAGAGATATGAAGATTCAGTCAACTGACGGTGCAAGGCTTCCTTTAGAAGAAGTAGCAACTTTTGAGGAAACACAAGGACCTGCTACGTTACAAAGGGAAAATCAACAGCCACAAATGAATGTATCTAGCGCTCTTGTAGACCGTGATCTTGCAAGTGTGATACAAGATATCGATGCAAAATTAGGTGCGATGAACTTCCCGGAAGGATATAGCTATTCCATCGGTGGTCAAGCGGAGGATATGGTAGAAGCGTTCGGGCAACTAGCATTAGCTCTCATTTTTGCCATATTCCTAGTGTATGCGGTAATGGCTGTGCAATTTGAAAACTTCCTATTCCCATTCATCATCATGTTCGCATTGCCTACAACAGTAATCGGGGTGATTATAGGGTTTTTAATAACTGGAATTTCATTTAGTATACCTGCGTTTATCGGTATTATCATGCTCGCTGGTATCGTAGTTAACAACTCTATCGTTCTGGTAGATTATATTAATATATTAAGAAGACGAGGAATGACAAGAAGCAAAGCAATTGTTGAGGCCGGCCGCAGTAGGCTACGACCAATATTAATGACCACTCTCACCACCGTGCTCGCTATGGTTCCATTAGGATTAGCACTCGGTGAAGGAGCGGAAATGCAACAACCACTAGCAATTACGATTATTTTTGGTTTAAGTGCTTCAACTATATTCACGCTATTCTTCGTACCGGTTATATATATTATTTTAGATAATATTACAGAGAAGTTTACGAGAAGGAAAAAGAAAAAAGTGGTAGAAGAGTAAAGGAGGCCCACGCTAGGTGATAGCGTGGGTCTGTTTTTGTGCACGTAGGAGGCATAAAAATCTTTCCTGTCTGGGAATCCGGTTATACGTTAATCAAAGACGAGAATCTTTTATTTATGGGCAATCAATCATTTTTCATGGTTATGGTTGGAAAATCTGCATAGCACGGCTCCTGGATATCAGCGATCGAACATCAAATATCAGCACACGCCCCCGGGATATCAGCTCAAACACTAAATATCAGCATGGCTCCAGGATATCAGCGATGAAACATCAAATATCAGCACACGCCTCCTGGATATCAGCGATGAAACATCAAATATCAGCATACACCCTCGGGATATCAGCACTCAAACACCAAATATCAGCACCCACCCTCGGGATATCAGCACTCAAACACCAAATATCAGGATACACCCTCGGGATATCAGCACTCAAACACCATATATCAGCATAACCCCGAGATATCAGTACTCAATCACATCCAATGACCTTCTACAACCAAAACAAAACCCTCACACGCTTGGTGCGTGTAAGGGGCCTAAATTAAACATCCCACCAATGGAAACCATCTTTTTCAAGCAGTTCATCTGCTGCTCGTGGTCCCATGGATCCGGATTTATAGTTAGGGAAGCTTGGTTGTTTCTCTGCCCATGTTTCTAAAATTGGGTCAACGAATTCCCAAGATAATGCAACTTCATCCCAATGGGTAAAGTTTGTTGCATCACCAATCGTACAGTCATATAATAATTTTTCATATGCTTCTGGAGTGTTGATTCCAGGAACATCATTTTGATTGTATGTTAATTCGATTGGTTCTGCTAATGATCCAGTTCCTTCTTTACTCGCATTAATGGAAAGGGTAACGCCAGCATCAGGTTGGATATTAATTCTAAGCAAGTTTGGATATCTTTGCTTATGAGATTTGTAATACAAGTTCATTGGGAGATCTCTAAATTGGACTACGATACTAATCGTTTTTTCTGCCATGCGTTTTCCAGTACGTACATAAATTGGTACGCCAGCCCAACGATAGTTATCGACAAGAAGTCTACCTGCTACAAATGTTTCCGTATTGGAGAAGGCGAGATCTTCATGCTCTTCGCGATAGCTTGGTACAGCTTGATTATTGATTTCACCAGCATCGTATTGACCACGGACAAAATATTTGTACACTTCATCTGGATTAATTTTGCGAAGTGCACGAAGGACTTTAATTTTTTCTGAGCGAATTTCTTTTGTTGTTAACTTAATTGGTGGCTCCATTAAAAGAAGGGCAACCATTTGTAAAATATGGTTTTGCAACATGTCACGTGCAGCACCAGATTGATCGTAGTAACGAGCTCGATCCTCTACTCCAAGTACTTCACTTGCAGTAATTTGGATATTCGAGATAAATTGGTTATTCCATAAATGTTCGAATATTCCATTGGCAAAACGAATGACCTCAATATTTTGGACCATTTCTTTTCCTAAATAATGGTCGATACGATAGATTTGATCTTCATCAAATGCTTCACGGATTTCATTGTTCAATTCTTTTGCTGTAGCTAAATTCGTTCCAAATGGTTTTTCGATAATAAGACGAGTCCAGCCAGCGGATTCTTTCAAACCATATTCTTTTAATTTCTTCGCGATTAAGCCAAAGAAGTTAGGAGCCATTGCTAGGTAAAATAGGCGGTTGCCGTCCGTTTCGTATTTACCTTCCAAATCGATGATCAATTTATTTAGACCATCGTATGTAGCATCGTCCGTAACATCAAATGATTGATAATAGAAATGAGATGTGAAATCACTTAGCTCTTCTTCAGTAGCAGTAGCTTTGCGGATAGAGGTTTCAACATTCTCACGTAAAGTTTCATCTGTCCACGGTCTACGTGCTAATCCTACAACCGCGAAATTTTCACTTAAATTGCCTTTTTTATAAAGGTTATAAATGGAAGGGAATAGTTTACGTTTTGCTAAGTCTCCGGTTGCACCGAATATGACAAAAACAACTTTTGGTTGTTGTGTATTTTCATTCATTTTGAATTCCTCCGCTTAAAAAAATATATATTAACTATAATAGAGAAAACAGAAAATTATAGCAAATGATTGATAGGACTTTTAATATAAAAGTTTATTTAGAATAGTATAACGAATGTATTAATCTTTTCTAATAAAAACCTTTTTGACAATCTGATTGACGACTTCTGAAAACATGAGTCCAATTGCAATTCCACCGGCTAAAAGCATAACTTGTGCGGATAACTGTATCGCTAAATCATAATTGTTTTCCACGAATTGTCGCATCGCACGGTAGGCAACTCCACCAGGCACTAATGGAATAATTCCAGAAACTGTAAAGATAATGATGGGTGTTTTGTAAATTTTAGCGCATGTATAGCTTAGTATAGAAACTAGAACTGCACCAAATATCGTAGCTGGAACAACATCCAATCCGTAAGTTGTAAGGGAATAATAACAGATCCAACCAAGCATGCCGACAAGACCACTTTGAATGATTGATCGTTTTGGTACATTAAATATTATACCAAATCCTGCCGAGGCAATAAAACTTGTGACTAATTGTGCCGAGATCATGAGCATGGGTTAAGCCCTCCTTCATTTACATAAAAGTAAAAATAGCTGCAATACCTGCACCAATGGCAACTGCAGTTAACGATGCTTCCACACCTTTAGAAACCCCTGCTACCAAATGACCGGCCATTAAATCACGTATTGCGTTCGTAATTAGTAAACCAGGAACGAGTGGCATAACTGCACCAATTATTACCAGATCAAGGGAAGTACCAAATCCATAGTGGATAAAGAGAAGCGAAGAGATCCCGATTAAAAAGGCACCGAGAAATTCCGCAAGAAAGCGAATATCGACAAATCTCTCAAAACTTATCATGCCAGCAAAACCGATTCCCCCAGCAATTACTGCTGGTAGAAAATCTTCCCACCTCCCGCCAAACATAATGGCGAAACAACCGCTAACTATAGCGGAAGCAAGTATCTGCAACCAAGCTGGATATAGCTTTCCCTTTTCCACCTCTTGTAGTAGAAGAAAAGCGCGTCCCAAGTCTATCTCGCCAGCGGCAATTTTTCGCGAAATGCTATTCACTTCAGCGATTTTACTTAAATCAGCCGTTGATCTTTTTCTAATACGTAACATTTTCGCCTCAGAATCTGCATCAATAGCAAAATTAATAGCTGTTGGGGTCGCATAACTTTGTGCATTTGGTGCCCCAAACGAGTTGGCAATTCGATTCATCGTATCTTCCACCCGGTATGTCTCCGCACCGCTAACAAGCATTATTTTGCCAGCAAGCATACATACCCTTTCAACCATAGCCTTCTCCATATCATTACCTGCCAATCAGATGATTTGAGTATATTATAAGACTAGTTAAGGTAGAAAAGAAAGGAAAGGGAATTGAAATGACCTGTGAAATTTTGTGTAGGTTTCTGGGAATAAGAGAATTTCATAGTGGAAAATCGGAAATTTCCGGGGAAATTAATATTTCCTGGGGAATATTGTCAGGTTATAAGGAAAAGAGATGAGGGAGGGTACCCCCGTCTCATGGTACTATCATTAGTAACATCACTATTGAAATAATCGGAATCGCCATTACAAGACTGGCAGATATTAATCCAAAACCTCGTACCACAGGCATTATGTTTTCATCTACATCAATACGTGACTGTAAGAAAATATAAATAATAGAAAATACAATAAGCCCGACAATGATAGTGAACGGTACAACTAGTTCATCAACCGACCTAACTGGCTCCATGTTTACGAATCCTATGATGATTAAAACAATTGGAATAGCCTCACTAATGGCAGAACCTATAAATAAATTCGTTTGATACTTCTCTATCATTTCTGGGTTGTCTTTAATTTTTTCTAAGTTTCTCTTGAAAAAAGCTAAGATTCCAATTACAGCAATTACTGAAGCAAGTACAGGTATGTATGTCAAAATTTGTCACCTCCCAAGAATAAATATACCAGCATGGGAGTGAAAGAAGTAATTTAAATTTTTAATATTAGTTAAAATTAGCTATAATTTAGTAGGAAAAGGTAAAGATAAGTAGAAGATATTGCAACAATAGGAGAATAATATGTTTAATTATGTCGATTTGTCGATCGCATTTTTTATCGCACTCGTTGCATCATTATTGTTAACAATTCCAGTAAAAAAATTAGCAGTGAAAATAGGAGCAGTTGATTTTCCGCATAAACGAAAGATACATAAAGTTGTAACACCAAGATTGGGTGGATTAGCAATATTCGCTGGATTTGTCTTGGCACTTATTTATATTCATCCTAGGCATGAGTATCTGCCTGCGATATTACTTGGTGGAATTATCATCTTGATAACCGGGGCAATCGATGATAAGTATACGATTACTCCAATTGCAAAATTAACTGGACAATTGATTGCAGCATCCTTTCTCGTAAATGCTGGTTTAATTATTGAACGATTTACGGTACCATTTATCGGTACCATTGAACTTGGATTTTTTAGTGTGTTAATTACTGTATTATGGGTTGTCGGAATTACGAATGCCATTAATTTAATTGACGGCCTTGATGGACTAGCTACCGGAGTATCGAGTATTGCACTTATTAGTATTTTTATCATGTCACTTATGGACGGACAAGTGCTTGTGGCTTATCTCTCCATTGCTTTAATTGGAGCGAATATTGGATTTCTATTTCATAACTTTTACCCGGCAAAAATTTATATGGGTGACAGTGGATCGAACTTCCTCGGCTACATGATATCTGTTGTATCGATATTAGGATTGTTTAAAGAAATAGCATTTTTCAGCTTCATCATTCCTGTTATTGTACTAGCTGTTCCAATTTTCGATACGTTATTTGCAATTTATCGTCGTGCTAAGAATAAGGAAAAAATAATGCAACCGGATAATAAGCACATTCATTATCGATTAATTGAAGCAGGTTTCTCCCATCGTCAAACTGTACTAATTATTTATGCTTTTAGTGTCTTATTCGGAGGACTTGCCATTTTATTTAATTACGTACAAGAAACGACATTAATCGTAGTGGTAATCCTCGTTTATTTAGTCCTACATATATTTGCCGAATTAGCTGGAATTGTTCTAGGCGGAAAACGTCCAATCATCGACGGTTTTTTAAAATTTATACGAAGAAAAAAACGATGTAATGAAAGTGAAGAAAGTGGTTAAGGTGAGAACTACAATTTGTAGTTTCTCGCCTTTTTTGATGGTGGTGGATGCGACATGGTTAGTTTAGAGGTGGAAGGATTTTTTGTGAAATAATTAATCCGTTAATCGTCGTTCATAATCCGATACTAGCATGTGTTAATCCGTTAATCAGCAACCATAATCTGATACTTGCATCCCACAATCCGTTAATCGCCACCCATAATCTAACATTCCTTTCCCGATCACCATTCGTTAATTCCTTCAAAAATTCGATAATTTTCTATATATCCAGTTATCCCGCTTAATTCGACACATCTATTTTCTCGGCATCACATTTTTGTACCGAGAAGTTTCTATAGAATGATCCCATGTGAAAACGGATTTCATAAAACTAAACCACCATGTTTATAAATGAGCTCGGGACATCAGGAATCGAAAACGAGGAATATAACTAATGTACGAGAAAGAATATCAACTACTGAGAGGAGTTATTAACCAAAGGCTGAGAGCAATAATGGTAAGATGTCTCTGTCAACAATTAGGAGAAAAAGGTGGAAAAAGAACCGCAACAAATCGAGATCAAGAATTTTATGAGGAAAATGATAAATAGGGCGGAAATACACGAGTTCGCCAACAAAATACCTCATAATAATTTAAAGGAAAGAGAGATTCATTCCCTTTCCTTATTGGAGCTACTAAAAAACCAAATTCAAAATCATTATTCACAACTTATAGTCCCAATCTATACTTTTTACCTTTATTCATCCCAACCATTTCCGTGCATTCCTTTCTAAGAATGTGTTTAGTCATATCAGGGGATGATAGCCCAAGGAAATATCGGGCTTGTTTATTTGTAATCCATTCACCAAACAGTAATCGATAATCCCTCAACGCATGTTTATGTGCATCAATTGATACATTTTTGCAACTTTGACAATACCACTTTCCGTTAAATCTATTCATTGGTAAGGCACCACATTTTGTGCAGAACACACCCTTTACCATATCAATGGACCGTACTCCATATTCTTCAAACAAATTCACATCTACTGGGCAATGGGAACGTTCAAGAAGTCTTGCTAAATGATGAAGCTGGTTTCTGGATAAAATAGGTGTAGTATAGTTCTTTTCTATTTCTTGAATCCGAAAAACTAAATCGCTACTGTGGATCAATTCATGTGGAATGATATCTTGAGGGGTTTCTCTTTCAATGATTGTTTTGGGGAAACTTATGACAGCTAGATATTCGATAGGTATATCGGGGAAATCATGATTTTTCAACCATCGTTTTAGGCGGAGCGCTTGTATTTTCACTTGGTCAATAGGGTTCTGGAATCCTTCTTTCATTCCGTTATTATCTATGCGCGTAACTTGCCCATTTGCACCAAATCTTACCGTCCCCTCCCAATTTTTTGTTTCTACAACAGTATTAAAATAATTGGATAATGTTAAAGTATCCATCTGAAAATATCCAACTTCATCTTGCAATCTTAGGTTGTGTAGTACTATAAATTTTTGCTTATCAATTAATTGTAGCCTATATTTAATTTCATTTTCGCCATTAACCTCAGCGTATTTAATTTTTAAATCCTTCAATACAGCTTGCTTCATGGGATGATTTGCCGAAAGCCGACGCTCGAACGCCTGCAATGTTAAAAGCTCAAGTTTTTTATTTCGTGGATCATACAAATTAAATTCATTCCTTTCATAAAATGGGTTTAAGAATAAAATACGACACGAAGTAGCAAAAATCCTTTTTATTTTTAGATATTCTAGGTAATATGTAATTTTTTATTGGAAGTGAGGGTTATGGGTGGGATATCAATACTCTCCCGTTGGAATCAGTATTCGCACCATATATCAGCATCGTCTGGCAGGATATCAGTATTCGTGCATGATATATCAGCAAACGCCTGTTGGATATCAGTACTGGTGCACTGTATATCAGTATCCGCTGGCAGGATATCAGTACTCGTCACATATATCAGCATCGTCTGGCAAGATATCAGTAAGTTCGTACATCATATATCAGCAAAAGAACGCCCGCAGGATATCAGTATTCAGTTCATGTACCATATATCAGCAAACGCTGGCATGATATCAGTATCTGTGCACCATATATCAGTAATCGCTGGCGTGATATCAGTACTCATGCACTATATATCGGCATCCGCCGGCTAGATATCAGTACTGGTGCACCATATATCAGCAAACGCTGGCATGATATCAGTACTTATCACTATATATCAGCATGTCTGGCATGATATCAGTACTTATCACTATATATCAGCATGTCTGGCATGATATCAGTACTTATCACTATATATCAGCATGTCTGGCAGGATATCAGTACTTATCACTATATATCAGCATGTCTGGCATGATATCAGTACTCATCACTATATATCAGCATCGTCTGGCAAGATATCAGTACTCGTGTACATATATCAGCATCCGCTGGCAAGATATCAGTACTTATCACTATATATCAGCATATCTGGCAGGATATCAGTACTGGTGCACCATATATCAGCAAACGCTGGCAAGATATCAGTACTTATCACTATATATCAGCATGTCTGGCAGGATATCAGTACTTATCACTATATATCAGCATCCGCTGACAAGATATCAGTACTCGTGTACATATATCAGCATCCACCGGCAGGATATCAGGCAGAAAGTTACCCAGGCTCATCCCCCCCATAAACCACCCGCACCAACTGCTCACTCGATCTTCCCTTCGAATACCGATTCCATTCCTCCGAAAATTCCCGAACACCGCTCATGTCATAGGCCTCATTCTTAATCACTTCCACTAAATCGTCCATGTTACAGACAACGGGCCCGGGGACGAGTTCTTCGTAAACTTCCCAGAATCCACGCTCCTCGGCATACTCATCGATATCATAAGCGAAGAAAACCATTGGCTTGTTAAATAAAGAATACTCAAAAATGATGGAGGAATAATCGGAAATGAGTACGTCTGCTATGACAAGCAAATGGTTGATGTTATAGGTTGTGACGTCAATGGCGAAGTCGGGATGGTTGTTTTCAATATCGACCTTAACAGCTGGGTGCAAACTCAAAAACAACACATAGTCGTCATGAAAGTACTTGTACATTTTTTCGATGTCCATCTTCAATTCTTGAACGTGTAACTCCTGATCACGATAGGTAGGGGCGTAGAGAATGACCTTTTTCTCATCTATTATCGGAAAATACCTTCGTAATGACTGTGCGGCTTTTTCTAAATTCTCGTGATCAAAAAAGAAATCCGTCCGTGGTATGCCAGTTCGCAATAGTTGCTTCTCCTTTATTCCAAATCCTTCTTTAAAAATAGCGGCCATTTTATCTGACCCAATGACAACATAATCGAAGCGGGAATAAACGGCTTTAAATCTTCTAAAAGCACTAGGTGGGCGGTTTTCAATCGATAAGTCACGTAGTCCAAATTGTTTAATCGCACCAGCTGCATGCCAAAGCTGGACACATGTTACATTTTCTTTGAAATCCGTAACAGCTAAAAACCCAAAATAATTATCAACAATTACTTTTTCAGAAGTTGCTAAATGATAGATGGACTCCATCCAGTCGAGAAAATTTCCTATTTTAAAAGAAATAATCCTTCTATGTGGACGTTTTTTAAAAGTTATATTACAAGGGTGTACTTTTAAAATGACGATACGATGGTCGGTTGTTTTTTCCACTTCACGCATTGTATATAAAATATTTCGGCCAAAAGAAGCAACAAATGTGGTCTTTTGCTGCAAGGGGAATCGTTTAAAAAGGTTGAAAAAAAGGCGGAAGGTAAAAAGGTAAATGGCTACTGCAATTTCTCTCATTATTTCGCGTGGTGATTCAAGTCTGTTTTAATTTTTGTGGTGGAAATCCCAACAGTTCGAGGTAAATACACCACTTCACAATATTCTTTTAAAAAATCAAATTTACCTTCCCAATCATCGCCAATGACAAAAACATCCACATTGTATTTTTTTACATCGTCTATTTTCTGATCCCATGATTCCTCGGGGATGACAAGATCGACATAGCGAACAGCTTCCAGTATCATTTTTCGTTGCTCAAAACTGTAGTAGGCTTTTTTGTCCTTTATCAAATTAAATTCATCAGTGGAGATTCCAACAATTAAGTAGTCTCCATATTCTTTGGCACGTTTTAATAAGTTGATATGGCCATTATGAAGAAAATCAAACGTACCATAGGTGATTACTCTTTTCATAAAAAATCCTCCATTCCTTTTAAGTATTATTTAACAATATGATAAAATTATTTTGTGACTGAATTAACATAAAATTCATACGAAGTTAATCGTTCATTAACGGTTGCTTAACATTTATCCGATATAATGTATGTATCACCTAAATAATGGAGGGGTTTGGGAAATGAATATTCGAGGTATTGCTCATAGAGGTTATCCAGTGGAGTATCCGGAAAACACGATTTCATCATTTCGTGCAGCGATTGAAATGGGATTCACCCATATGGAGTTAGACGTGCATCTGACAAAAGACGGGGTTCCAGTTGTCATGCACGACGCGACGATTGATCGTATGACAGATGGGCATGGGGAAATACGTCAATATACATTCCAAGAATTACAAGCGTTTTGCATCAATGAAACAGAGGAGAAAATCCCATCTTTGGCTCAAGTTTTACAGCTTGCGAAAGGGAAAATTATTGTTTCCATTGAATTAAAGGATACGAGGCTATATAGAAGGATTGAGGAAAGAGTGGTGGAAGTGGTCAATCAGTTGGAAATGATGGACCAAGTTTACTTTATTTCGTTTAACCATCATTCCTTAAAAAAGCTTCGCAGCCTATCTCCAGAAGCACAGGTCGGCCCCTTAGTAAATCGGGTGAAACGTTCACATTTTAAATTAATGGAAAAAATAGATGCGAAATATCTAGCGGTGAGGTATGATGGATTAAAGGAAAAATATGTTAATAAATGTGAAGAACTTGGAATTCAGCTTGTGGTTTGGACAGTGAATACGAAAGAACAAATGATTCAAATAGAGAAATATCCTTCCATTTTAACGACGACAGATGAATTGCAAAGATATAAGGAGCATTTTTATCCTACCTTATCCATGAATTAAAAACTTACTCGTAACACAAAATAAAAGAAAACTTCCTATCTGTTCAGGAGGATTTAAAAATGTTATATATTGCGTTAATTGTTAGTTTCTTTAGCTCCATTATTATTACACCAATCGTAAAACGGTTCGCATTGAAAATTGGAGCTACGGATCAACCAAATGAAAGAAAAGTTCATACTTCCGTTATGCCACGATTAGGTGGTTTGGCGATATTTTTAAGTTTTATAATTGGAATTATTCTCTTTTATCCTAATCCTGGAGACTATTGGCCCATCTTAGTTGGTGGGACGATCATTATTCTTACTGGAATCTTGGATGATATTTTTACCATTTCGGCAAAATATAAGTTGCTCGGGCAAATCATCGCGGCACTAGTAACCGTATTAGGTGGAATTCAAATCGAGTTCGTTACCATCTGGCAGGACGAGCGAATTTACTTCGAATTCTTTGCAATCCCAATCACCATTATTTGGATTGTCGCAATAACAAATGCGATTAATCTAATTGATGGCTTAGATGGCTTGGCGGCTGGTGTATCATCGATTGCATTATTTACGATTTCAGTCATAGCGATTACAAGAGGAGATATCCTCATCGCATTTCTCGGACTCGTCATGCTCGGTAGTACAGTCGGATTTTTGGTATATAATTTCTACCCAGCGAAAATATTTATGGGTGATACTGGATCATTATTTTTAGGATATATGATCAGCGTCGTTTCGGTATTGGGTCTTTACAAAGAGGTTACCATCGTATCCTTAATCATTCCAATTATTATCTTGGGAATTCCAATTATGGATACAACGTTTGCCATCATTCGCCGTATCGTACAAGGAAGACCATTATCATCACCAGATAAATTTCATTTACACCATTGTATCATTCGCCTAGGATTCACCCACAGACAAACGGTTATTATGATTTATGCACTAAGTATTCTATTTAGTGTCATCGCAATTGTCCTAACGAGGTCCACATTATGGGGATCCATTTCTATATTAGTTTCATTATTAATTTTGGTGGAATTGATTGTGGAAATCACTGGGGTCATTAGTGATCAATATAGACCGATTTTAAATTTAATAGGATGGAAGAAGTAGACAAGTTGTCTTGGGGGAGGCAGCTTGTTTTTTGTTTTGTAGGGGAAGGTGAGTGCTGATAAAGTGTGGAGGATCGCTGATATGTCGTGCGTGAATGCTGAAAAAGCATGAGGGAATGCTGAAATATTGTGCCTAAGTGCTGATAAAGTAAGAAGGATACTGATATCGGTAACATGATTGCTGATAAAAAGTGATTGAGTGCCGATATCTTGTATTTGCTGAAATCGCGTATTGATTGCTGATAAAAAGTCAATGATTGCTAAAATCCCGTCCTCGACTACTGATAAAGAGTAAACAACTGCTGATATCTGCCCCGCGTGCTGAATAATGATATGGAATGCTTTTTACACATGACTGTTAATTTTTTTCACAACCAAGCAAGTTAATATTGGGATAACGAATCAAGGAAGGTTATGCTAAAGATTTGTCGAATTACTTTATAAACAAACAATTGGAGGAGTGAGACCTGATGGAGTTGGTGATTCTGAATATACCATTGATTTCGAAAAGTATCATCCGAATGGAACCATCGAAATATACATTGCTGTAAGATAAATGGTAATGACTGTCACTTATCGGCGCTTTTTCCAAACAAAAAAGGCGCTTATCTGTGCTTTTGAATAAAAAGGGGGGAAGTTATACATGAAACGAAAACGCATCTTTTTAGTAACTATTGGCGCGGTTGTTTTGTTATTTGTAGGTACGTTACTTTATGCCATTTTAAGAGATGACGATCCATATCGCTATTTTACTGGACTCGGAGAAGAAATTAGTGTAACGCCAGATGATTCGAAAATCGCTTTTTCTTACTATGTAGATGGTAAGGAATCCATTTATACGGCAAATCCTGATGGCACTCATGTTAAACAAATAACCAATTCAAATAACCAGCGGGATAGCCAACCAAAATACTCACCTGATGGTAAAAAGCTTGTTTATTTAAGTAAAGATGCGGAAGGGATTCAAACTCTAAGGATGGTCAACCAAGATGGAAGTGAAGGTAGGCCATTGACGGACAGCAAGTTTCACGTAACAGACGCTATTTTTTCACATGATGGGGAAACAATTTATTTCGTTGCAGTAGAAGCGGGAGAGGTTAAAAAAGGCGAAGAATCAAGAGAAGGATATGACTTGTATTCTATTGAGGTAGACGGGGAACATATGAAAAAATTGACGGATGCCGATCATTTTTCCATGGATTATCTCTTTCTTTCGCCTGATGGAGACACGATTTTTTATAGTGAATTTGACGGGAGCAAAGATCGGATTTATTCCTACTCATTCGAAGATGGAAAAGTAAATATTAGTCCGTCCATTCTTTCTGCGAAGATGATTAATACACAGTCCTTTTATGAACCAAAATTGTCACCGGACGGAAGGTATTTAGCGTTTACAGACGTTTCGCAGGAATCACAAGACAGTTCGCTTTTTAAGTATGATTTGTTTTTATTAAACTTGGATACGCAAAAAGTGGAGAGATTAACAGACTTGAAAAAAGCCGTAACATCTCCAACCTTTTTTCATAAGGAAAATAAAATCGCTTTTCTGGAAAACACTAATTGGTCAAATGCCCCAGCTGTGTATCGGTTAATGACCATTGATCCAACAACGCACAACATCGAAGCTGTTAACCTAGATGCACCTCAATCATCAGGTGACAATCGATTCATACAAATGTTTGATTGTTCGGTAAACACCTTAACTATTGCTATTCTGTATCTGTTACTGATGGGGATACTAAGTGTGTACCTTCATTATTATTGCTTGCGTAAAGCCTATCTGCCTTCCATCATTAGTTTTGCGATTGCCATACTAACATTTGCAGCAAGTTTTGTGGTGGCCAGAATGGTTGATCCTTGGTATGGAATTGGAATTATGATGTTGGCTGTAGGGATTTTTGGCTGTTCCGTGATAATTGTCTTGTTTGTGTTTATTTTTAAGCGGTTTGCGAAATAAAGGATAGTTGTGCATGGGAAAGGTTATAAGATACGTTATTTTAAATTGAAAATATATTATGTTTAATGTTTAAGTAGCACCCCCGATATTAGGAGGTGCTACTTTTATGTAAAGTATCCTTTACAGTCGGGTTTCCTTTACTTTATAATGATGGATAGAAGATGAATTGTATAACAAGATGAAATTACTTCAATAAGGAGGAGGGGGTTTCATGAAAATGAGTAGTAAGGCAGGGAGAAGGCTTTTCTTCATAAGTGGTTTTATATTTCTACTTTATAGTTTGCTTATCATTTTTTCCAGCATATCAACAGGAGATTTCTTTGTTGGACATGAGCTTGTTTTTTTAGGTACGGCTGTTATGTCCTTTTGTCTATCCTATCTCTATCCACAATTTAAAGAAGATGATGAGCGTTCAAAAAGAATACGAGAAAGAGGAGTGTTTTTTAGTTTCCTCTTTATTTTGGGTTATATGATTATTCTCATGCCACTCTTTCAATTGAAAATCATTGATCTAAACGGATATCAGACGGTTAGTTTGTTAGCAACACTAGCGATGATAACTGTATTTTCTTCATTTGTCGTTTTGTCAAAGCGCTACTAAGGTTACTTTGGTTTTGAAAAAATAGTCGATAATTGTAGAACGATTATTAAAGGAATCTCGTCCATTTTGTAGAAATTATTCATATAAGATTATTGCCTCGAAACACTAACGGAATCTACAAGGAAGGTGAATGATATGCCAAAAAGAAATTTTGTTGCAAGAAATCTATTAAAATGGATGCCAAATGACGAGCAAAGCATGTATGAAAGAAAACTTACTGATGTTATGAAACGTTTAAAGGTTCAAGATTTTCATTTCAATTGGGATCGTACTAGCTGCTATGTTGAATTTGATTACAATGAGAATTTTTACAAACTTGAACACTCTGTTGAAAAGGCTAAGAAAAAAGGAATTATGCTACGCAATGGATTGGATTGTTTGGTAGAGTTGACTCAATCCTTGGATGATTTATGCGGTATCATTGATAGGGGAATGTTAGATTTCGAAACATGGATATCCGGTATGAAACAGTCACCTTCAGAAACAACGGTACCTGAATTCCAGGAAGAATTTGAAATAAAGTATAAGACAGTGGGAAGACAAAATTATACGGAATATAATACAGAGGAATTGAATGAACCTATTTCTTTTGGAACGGAACCGTCACCGAACGAATTTGAACAAAGTCCAATTAACCGAAGAACATTAAGCAGGGCTAGATTTTAACGTCCAAGTGCGAGCAAATGAGAGTTCTTCTGATAAAAACTAAGTTTAAAGGATCCACTTTGATTATGTTTTATCAAAATGGATCCTTTTATGTATGGGCTTACAGAATGCTTTAGTACTTGTTGAGATGGGCTGTTAGAATAAATGTGCTCGAATTGTGAAGGGATTGATTTTATCCATGATATGTTCATCGTAAAATAATATAAAGTTTTTAGGTCCGTTGGGTTTTCCTTGGAATCGCCTTGTCCTTATGAGTGGCGAACAAAGCTTTCGTATCTGCGAATAACGGATTATTCATGGGGAGTAACGATTTAAACCAACAATTTTAAAATAAAAGAAGGATTTTACCATCTTTTGTCGTAATTAGTCATAGGATAATAATTTGAAAGGATTGATTAAAATTTGATTGAAGGTTCTCGTGGTAAAAAATTTGAATACTTAGCATTAAAGGCTTTAGAAAGTAGGATTCCCTCAAATCACCCGGTGAAAGAAAAGGTTTTGAAGGATTTTAAAATTAAACATGCTGAGGTTAAAGGCGAAAATGAGGTCAAGTATCAGTTACGTTTTTTAGATAATAAGAATTTCATTGTGCTCTATAACTTGAGATTAAAGGATGAGAATGGATATTTCCAAATGGATTTTCTAGTTATGACAAAGTCTTTTATCCTTAACGTTGATTCAAAGAATTGGCAAGGTACCTGCATATTTGGTGCGAATGGACAAGTTACCAGAAAATTGCCTGATGGTTCGAAAAAGGGGATCCTCAACCCAATCGATCAGGTGAAAATGCAAGTCCGCCGTCTGAGACGTTGGATGAATAACCACCATTTCCCCGACATTCCTATTAAATTCCTATCAGTAAGTAGCTTTCCAACTAATATTATTGAGCGGGAGACTGCGCAAGATCACATCCCTGATGAAGTTATTCATAGTAGCGATTTAATTTTTAGAATTGATAAATTAGAACAGATGTATAAAAAAGATATTTTAACTGAACACCAACTCCAGAAATTGTCTTACCTCCTTCAGAAATCCCACTGTCCAGCTGACCAAAACCTCTTTGAAAAATATGAATTATCCAGAAAAGATATATTAAAAGGTGTGTTTTGCCCAAAATGCAATGCTCTACCAATGATTAGGCATCAAAGAAAATGGTATTGCAAAAATTGTAAACACGTATCGACTGACGCCCACAGACTTGCATTAAATGATTATATCTTACTTTTCGGAGAGTGGATTACCAATAAACAAGCTCGGGACTTTCTATTAATCTCATCCGCTCAAGTAACAAAATATATGCTTGGTAAAGAGTGTGTGTCAACAGTTGGATCAACAAAGGGGAAGAAATATAAATTAAGATTGAAGTTATAGTAGTTTAATTTTATAAAGGGGGCCGGGGATAATGGAATATATTGTGCGGGTACTGCAACGATTAACGGATTGTCGACTGCGTTTATCGAATTTTTTCTCCATGAGGAGTAACGATTTAGCACGCCAGCCCTATAAGTAGTGGAACGAAACCTTTTTTTCCTCATTCGGCAACTCATTCGATACTCACACACAACAGAAAAATCTCAACGAATAACAAATTCCCGCCCAATAGTAACGGAATAATAGAAATGAATAACGAATTCCCACACGTGAGTAACGGAATAATAGAAACGAATAACAAATTCCCGCCCAATAGTAACGGAATAATAGAAATGAATAACGAATTCCCGCACGTGAGTAACGGAATAATAGAAACGAATAACGAATTCCCGCTCAAGAGTAACGGAATAATAGAAATGATTAACAGAATCGCAGCAAGAGAGAAAGATAACAAAGCACGTCATTCATCAAGATAATGAACGCCCCGAGTAATGAAGGAGGAAGAATCACTAATCGTCACTTACACTTATTAAGGTGATAAACAACCGAATTAAGGGGGAAGCTTTATTTGGTCACAGTAGTTTTATCCCACCTAAACGGGCAGTAACTCCTACCTCAAGCTTCTGGGGAAACAAAGAAGTTAGGTGGGAGATCAACTGCGATAAGTGCGACTAACCATCAGCGGGCGAAAAAGGAAAACCCCCACTGATGGAAGTCTTCTTTATATCTATCATTGATTTTTTACAATTAGACAATAAGCTTCCACTAATCCCCTTTGGATGCAACCCACTCAATCTGAAAGCTCATTCCTCCCTTAATATATGGAAGTATTGCTCTATCTTCTTTAATTACAAGGCCAATAACATTTACTTTATCGTCAGCAGGGAGGTTGCGTTTCGTGATTTGAATTTCGCCTTGATAGCGTCCATATTTTTCGTTATCTATGGTGATAGATCCTGCCTTTCTTGCTATTGTGTTTTCAGGTTTAACGGGGTAATCTCCAGTTAGTCCGTATTGTCTGGATTCAGTGGAGCGGATAACATCTCTTGCGGCATCTTGGCGATTGGTTTGTTTTGTTTGTAACTGGTCGTAGATATACTCATCGCCTCCAAAATACTCTGCTCGAAGCAAAACTATTCCTTCCTTATTTTTTGCAAATTGTTTCATAGATGCTTCACTAATGGATGGGTCACCGATTAAGATTTTATCTACCCACTTATTAGATTCGAATTCCAAAAAGGAAGAAAAGGTAGATTGTCTTCGCTGTTCTTCAATTGTTGGGAGTCCTTCGAATAGTGGGCCTCTTTTTTCGCCATCACCAGGGATGAATGCCATTACTTTAATACCCTCTGATTTTAGCCAACGATTTTTTTCATTAAAGTCTTCTAAAGCTAATCCAGTTTCTGGACGAGGGTAATAATTATGCCAAGCTTCTATGGATGTGAAATTTGCTCCATGGTTTCGCAATTGCTCGATGTCTTGTTGGGTAATGGTGCTTGCATTAAGGGCGATTGCCATTTGATTAGATAATTTAGCTATCGTTTCTACTGCTACGCCATAATCCACACGTAAACCAGTAATGCCAAAGTTTTTTAATTCGTGAGCATTTTCCCATGAAAACCTGAGATAGTTTAGAGACTTTGGGGAAATATCACAGATTAATTCCATGTTATATTTTATGGCAAGTTTACCCAATTCCAATAGTCTTTCCTTATACATATTGGGGTCGTCTTCTGGGATATGTAGGGAGGTAAAAATGCTACTGAACCCTAGTTGATTCATTTTTTTAATGTATGATTCTTGTTCTGTGATAGATTGGTTTGATAAATAAATGGAAATACCAAGCATTTCTATAACACACCTTTCCGTTTTACTAAAGAAAAAGGAGGAAAACTACCTTCCTCCTTTTTAAATATTAATCCAAGTTATCCGCCATCTCTTCTTTAAATCCAAAGAAATAAGTGATGATAAATCCTGCTGTATACGTGATGAGTAAGCCAAGGAAATAGAGTATATACTTATTGTCAGCAATTAATGGAATAAGTGGGATACCAGAGACTCCGATTCCAGTAGCTGCTGTTTTCATAACTGCTTGGAAGGCCCCACCTACTGCTGCACCAAGACATGCTGTGATAAAAGGTCGGCCCAGTGGTAAGGTAACACCATAGATTAATGGTTCGCCAATTCCAAGGAATCCTGTTGGAAGACCACCTTTAATAACATTACGTAGACGTTTGTTTTTCGTTTTTACATAAATCGCAATTGCTGCTCCAACTTGGCTCGCTCCAGCCATTGCAAGGATTGGTAGTAATGCGGTAGAGTTAAAGGTGTTGATTAACTCCATATGGATTGGCGTCAACCCATGGTGTAGACCGAGCATTACTAATGGTAGGAAGAAACCTGCAAGTAAGGCACCAGCTATAGCACTTCCGATTGCACCACCTAAGCTTAACACCGCATTAATTCCAGACGTGATTCCAGTAGATAAGACACCAGCGACTGGTTGTACCACAACTAAAGTTAATAGACCGACAACTAAAATCGTTAGTAATGGAGTAAAAATAATATCAACTGCATTTGGGATAATTTTTCTGAATTGCTTTTCAAAAAATACCATGAGCCAAGCGGCAAACATCGCACCAATTAATCCACCGTAACCAGGTGTTAAATTATTTCCAAAGAGAGTAATGTCTGCAAGCGCTGGGTTCATGGTGATGATACCTGCGATAGCACCTAATACTGGGGTGCCTCCAAATTCCTTTGCTGTATTCCAAGCAACAACAATCGCTAAATAGGCAAAAATACTGCCGCCGAGAACCGTTAGAAGTTGCATCCATGTTAATGTGTCATCAACACCGGAGTTTTTCAAAAATCCTACCGTACCGTTGATGATTCCAGAACCAACAATACCAGGAATAAGTGGTATGAAAATGCTTCCAATTTTACGTAGCAAATTTTTCATTGGTGTGTTATTTTTCTTCTTAATTCCTGCTTTTGTCATTTCGGCAATATTATCTTCATTGACATCAAGTGCTTCTCCCATTTTTATTCCCGTAATGCTCGTAATGTGGTTAGAAACTTTGTTGACGGTACCAGGGCCAACAACGATTTGTAAGGTGTCATCCTCAACGACACCCATGACACCATTTGTTTGTTTCAATTGTTTGATGTCTGCTTTTTCATATTCTTTTAAATTAATTCGTACACGAGTCATGCAGTGGGTAAAGGAACGAATATTTTCGGCCCCACCAACATGTTCAAGTATCTCTCTTGCTAATTTCTCCTCCTTTTTCATTCTGACTCCCTCCTCATTAGCTATTTCGTATTTCGAATAAAGCCTTTTGACTCTTCTAATTTCTTAACCGCTTGATCAAATGTACAATTTAATAAAATCATGACAATGGCAGCTTTAACGTTATAATTTGCTTTTTTCAAGTAATCTGCTGCTGTTACATAATCAGCATTGGTTGCTTCCATAATAATGTGTTTGGATCGTTCGATTAGCTTCTTGTTTGTTGGTTGGACATCAACCATTAAGTTTTGATAAACCTTTCCAATCCCAATCATCGCTGTTGTCGTAATCATGTTTAGGACAAGCTTTTGCGATGTGCCAGCTTTTAATCGAGTAGATCCTGTGATGATTTCTGGGCCTGTGACCACTTCAATTTTTACATTAGCAATTTTTCCAATTTCAGAGTCTTTATTGTTACTAATGCTGACCGTTTTTGCACCAATTTCATTTGCGTATTGTAAGCCACCAATGACATAAGGCGTTCTCCCGCTTGCTGCTATTCCAATTACGGTATCTTTCTCTGTTAATGAAATGGCTTTTAGGTCATCACCTCCTAAAGTATTATTATCTTCGGCACCTTCAATCGCCTCTGTAATGGCCTTCGATCCTCCCGCTATGAGGCCCTGAACGAGGTCGTGCGATACTCCAAAGGTTGGGGGACATTCTGAAGCATCTAGGATTCCTAAACGTCCACTTGTTCCAGCACCAATATATATTAATCTACCACCTTGCTTAAAAGACTCGATAGCAAAATTGACAGCCCTTTCAATTTGAGGAATTTCTTTAGCTATCGCTGTTGGAACTTTACTATCTTCTTGATTCATTATCTCTAAAATTTCTCTGATAGGTTTTATATCTATATCTATGCTATGCGGGTTTCTTAATTCTGTTGTTAATTTGTTTAGCATTTTCTCACCCTTTCTTCTTACACTTTTATTTTACAAATTATGAAATATAAAGTCAATATAACATTAATAAACTATGAAATTTTATTTCACTATAGTTATAGGGAAAGAAAGTATCAGGCTAGGATTCGAGGGAAAGCCCCCAAATGTTAAGCTGTGATTACCTTCTTAGTCGAATTACTTCATTTCGTGCCTCATGGTAGCGGGAGAGGACATTTTCACCTTTTTTATTTAAGACGCTAAGGTACAATGCGTCAATAATGGTTAGTTGTGTCATTCTTGAAGGGATACTTCCAATTCGATAATCTTGTTCAACGACTGGTGTACAAAGTCGGATATCCGCTTCTTTATACAGTGGGGACTTATCAAGATTGGTAATTGCAATCACAGTTGCTCCTTCTTTTTGAGCAAATCGGGATAGTTCCAAAACATCTTTTGTTTTTCCTGACATACTAATCGCGATGACAACATCATTTTTATTTAAATAGGGAATAGATGACAGTAAAAAGTGAAAGTCTTGATGGGCTGTACTGGGATATCCGAGTTTCGTAAATTTATAAAACCCATCCAATGCCGCTGTTGCTGATCCACCGACCCCATAGAAAACAAGTTTATCCGCATGAAGAATCTTATCCACTGCTTTTTCAAATTCTTTTCGTTCTAATGAGGTAGTGATTGCTTCAATGGCAGATTTATTGACAAAGGAAACTTGTTGAAAAATATCATAGGGTTCGCTCTTTTTTTGCAGAAAATTAAAATCAGTAAGGTTAAAATCTTCCTTTGCCAACTCTTTGGCAAGTTCTAATTTGAATGTTTTAAAACTCTCTATTCCAATGGATTTACAAAAGCGAACAACACTTGATTCGCTTGTTCCGGCTTTCCTAGAAAGGTCCTTCGTCGTCATATTAGGAATAAGTTTTGGATTTTCCAACACATAAATACCCATCTTCTTTTCCGCTTCTGATAAAGTATGGAGATTTTCTTTAATTCTTGTAAGTATAGAACTCATAATCATTTTTCCTCTCTTAGTGGGGGATTCTTTTGTTTTCATTATACAGGGAATTCGGTTTGGTGTGGTAGACGATGATTAAAAGAAGAAGGGTTTGTGATATTTTGTTTGAGGGTTTAAAAAAACTGGGTGAAGAAAAGGTGGTTATTTCATTAAATTGCTTTGCACTGATAAAAGTCAATTGCCAACTGATAACCGGTGACTGATTACTGATAAAAGTTGAGTGGCTACTGATAACCGGTGACTGATCTTTACTGATAAAAGTTGACTGGCTACTGATAACCGGTACCTGATTGCCGATAAAAGTCAATTGCCAACTGATAACCGGTGACTGATAGCTGATGAAAGTCAACTGGCTGCTGATATCCAGCACCTGAATGCTGATAAAAAGTGACTGGCTGCTGATATCCAGCACCTGCTTGCCGATAAAAGTCAATTGCCTGCTGATATTTGGAGCCTGCTTGCCGATAAAAGTCAATTGCCTACTGATATCTGGTAGCTGCTCGCCGATAAAAGTCAACTGCCTGCTGATATTTGGAGCCTGCTTGCTGATAAAAGTCAACTGCCTACTGATATTTAGTACCTGCTTGCCGATAAAAGTCAATTGCCTACTGATATCTGCTTCCTGATCGCCGAAAAAAGTCACATGCCTCCTGATAAAGAGGCCCTGAATCCTGATATCCCACGCACCAATCCCGATAACCTGCTCCATACATTCAATATCCCACTTCAATCAACACTCCACACCCCAACAAAAAAACGAGCACACTTCTATGCTCGTTTCCTTCTCAACATCTCCAACGCATACATCGGCGTATGCAGCGCCTGCTTCTGATAAGGCTCTACAAACTTCCTTAATTCCGCGCCTTTATTTTCTCTGTCTTCCAATATAGAATCTGCTACCGTAAACAATGCTTCTCCATCCCAATCGTCTATTTCTGTGTTGCCAATGACTGGTTGTTTACAGATCTCGGCAAAGGCATCAATCTTTGGGTCGTAGGAAAGGGCGATGAATGGGGTGTATGTGATTGCTGAGAAAATAAGGGAGTGTAGTCTCATGCCGATGAGTAAATCGGCTTTTCCAATGATGGCTATTTTCTCTTCAACTTCACAATCACATGGGAAAATCTCGCTCGCTTCTTGCATTAAATCGGCTACGTCCATGGATGCTTTTTCATCATGTTTTCCGTGCATGGGGACAAACACTATTGAATAGCCTTTTCCGGCAAGCTTATCCAATGCCTCTGCGATATACTTTTTAAACGCTATTTGGCTTGGCCAATCGCGAACAGAAACAGCTAAAATAGGGCCATTACTGCTTCCTTGCCAGTCGCATGAAAAAGTATTGCTGTTCAAGCCTAGCACTGGATCGGGCACAATCGTGGAGTCCTTGCTTACGCCAAGTTCATCTAATAGCCTTTGTGAATCCCAATCTCGTACCGTAATATGCTCGACTTTATTTAATGTATGTTTCACAATCCATTTGCTTAATTTACTAGAAATCGGGCCCATCCCTTGTGCATAGATGAAGACAGGCTTTTTATAAAATGTTGCAAGTTGGATGATCCCGCTATAATACGGAATAGACTTCAATCCAGTTTTATCTTGTAAAAGACTGCCGCCACCACTAATGAGGCCATCTGCTTTTTTCATGACGGCTGAAATTTCCCCGAGGTGATGCCTGTCAACGGAGTCTACTCCATACATTTTTTTCGTATATGACGGGTTGTTGGACAGAACGGTAATGTCGATATCCGCTTGAATCCCGCGCAATCCTTGTATAATCGAATATAAAATCGCTTCGTCACCACAGTTATCAAATCCATAATATCCTGATAAAACAACATGCATTCGGGTCACCTCGCTTTTGCCAATTTAGATGATAAATAGGTATAGCATTTTTTAATAATAAAAATCAACAACAAACCAATCAAATATCCAATGACGATGCTATAAAACGTACGTAGCAATGAGATATATAACGGAATGTGAAAATGTGTAAAGGTGTTTACGATGGATAAAGATCCAATCGTTCCTGGGATGAGTAACAGGTTTCCGAGTAATTTATTTTTCGGTCTTACATACAACGCAACGATAAATAAAGGAAATCCGATTAAAAACTCTTTTGTCCGAGGGCGTACATAGAGCCACTCCTCCAGTTTATGACGAAGCAAAAGTTCCATGTCACTTGCTGTACCCGCATTTCCAGTTCGGCTAACATAATACAACCCAATGGCTGCAAGACCTAAGAATACTAGCAAATGCCAATATTTCACTTCGGCATTCAATAGACGCGGGCCATTTTCGCGTAAAATTCTAAATGCCATTTGCCAAAATAAATAAACACCGACAAAAGCGATAGGGAGGACGTAAACTAATTTCACCCCTCTAAATATTTCCATCCCAGTGATAAAGGCATTTCCGTTTAACAATCCAAGCACAATTATAATTCCTACAAAGCTAATCGCAATCGCCTTTATATATTGAATTGTTACATCACGAAGCCGACCAACGCCCATATCCAAAGAAGCTAAAATAGCATAAATCGGTGTAACGATAGCAATGATTAAGGCAAAACCTTGTAAAATCACAAGTCGATCCAAAACAATGTACAGAAGGGCTAATAAGGTCATACCAAGTCCTGCTATAATCGATAAACTACGCCACTTCCATATTCTCGCTGCGGCTAAATACGTAAAAACTATTCCAGCTAGGAGTACAACTAGTGTATTCCACAGTAAAACAGGAATCGTCTCATAAGGTTGAGCGGTCCCTAATTGAAATCCACCAGGCATCATGTGCTGAATCTCAGTCAAAAATTCCTCCGCATATTCCAAACTTTCTTCCGGATCCCCATACGTTAAGTGGAAAAAGAGGGAGCGGATATTCCGTTCCTTCACAGCACGGACAACTTGATTCGCACTTTCATCCAAGGTTTTTTGATTTAAATCAATACTATGCAAACGAATGATGTCATAGTCTGTGTTTCGTGCTAATGTTTGAAAACCATGTTGTTTGGCAAATTCAATCATGTAAAAGCTAGAACCAGCCTCATGTAACTGCCGGATCCAGTTATTCATTTTCTCTAATTCAGGAAAACCAATGACCTCTTCGCCATGAAACAGAATATTCGTATCCCCATTATGAACTTCAAGCACTCGATCCATCGCTTCCTGGTCAAAATCCACAGCATTGTCCATACGCAGAACATAATCTAATCCATGCTCCGTAATCTCATGAATAACTGATTCATCATAGCCAAGGAACGTGTTCAACCCTTTACCCGAATCCTTTGGTAAAAAGTAAAATTCTTCACCGGCAATGGTCCGTATTTCTGGGTTGATTTCATCCAATATGACTTGTTCATAGTATTGCCCATCTGGAATAGTGATATAATATCCAGGTACTTCTGAAATTTGCTCATCCACCATGGAAAAGCGCAACATTTCCATTAGCATTTTATCTGTATAGATCGAAAGGATGCCCTGATTGTCAAGTTCAACTAATGTCATCGGATTTAAGCTCACTGATGTTAATCCTGCATCTTTTAATCGGGAAAAAATTTCATCCACTGTAAAAGTAGAATCATTTGTTAATGTATTCAATTCCTCATACGGAACGACCATTTCATATTGGTTGTTTGTTGTTTCCACATTCCAACGCTGGTACAGGCCAACCGACGAGATTAGAAGCAAAATAACGAGTACGCCCCAAACCCACTTTTGTTTCATCATGTTATTCTTCCTCTCTAGTTCATTAATTAGAGGTACAGATATCAGTGCTCATCCCTTGGAAATCAGCACTCGGCCCTCGGATATCAGCATACACTCCTCGGATATCGGCACACATTCCTTAGAAATCAGCACATACCCCCCGGATATCGGCGCACACTCCTTAGAAATCAGCACACTCCCCGGATATCGGCGCACACTCCTTAGAAATCAGCACACACTCCCCGGATATCGGCACACACCCCTTAGAAATCAGCACACACTCCCCGGATATCGGCGCACATTCCTCAGATATCAGTACTCACCACGGAAATCAGCACCCGGTCCTCGGAAATCAGCACAGACTGCTTGGAAATCAGCACACACCCCTCGGATATCGGCATCCATCCTCAGATATCGGCACACACTCTCCTCGGAAATCAGTACTCATCCTCAGATATCAGCACCCGATCCCCGGAAATCAGCACCCACCCCAGATTTTTAGAGGAAGTTCAAAAAGTCTGGCGAAACTTTTTCATCCTCCTTTTTGAACATGTTTCTTCACATTTTCTCTATCAATCACGTTCCAAACGAATAACATTCCAAAATAAATAACTGCCCCGACAAGGATTGCTCCCATCACATATAAAACAGCCTGCAACCTCGACCATTCTGCAACTTGGAAAAATAAAGTAGGTGCCCCAATGATAATCGCCATCGAGAGGGATGCAACGATCATTTTTGCGATTTTCCAACCGTTCCAAAATGAAAAAGGTATATTCCGGTAAATAAATATCATGTTCACGATAAATAAAAAAATGTAGACAACTAACGTAGAAATCGCCGCACCATTTAACCCAAAAAGATGAACTAAAAAGATATTCGAAAAAGTTTTGACGACAATTCCAATCAAAATAATATATGCTGCTTGATTTGCTAAGTTCATTCCTTGTAAAATTCCTGTACCCAATACGGTTAAAGAAGTAAAAACAGAGCTGAAGCCAATAATGGCAAGCATCGTGCTTCCTTCTAAGTCGGAAAACAATCCTACATTCATTGGTAACGTTAAAGCTAACAGGCCAAAAGCAGCAGGCCATGCAATGAGATTTGCCATATAAAAAGCTTTCTCGATGGTCGTACGCATCCCATTTCGATCATGATTTACTAACTTTTCCGTTAGTAAAGGAATTAACGGAAGCACAATCGAAGTGGCAAATACAGTAGCAATCTGCACAAGTGCTAATCCACGACCATAGATACCATATAAATAATGAATATCACTTGCTCCATCTACACCTATCGAACGTAATCCAAATGGAATGGTAAGGGAATCGATAAAATTCACTAAAGCCATTGTGATGGAACCAATTGCAATGGGTATGGATACTTTTAAAATTTTTTTCCCAACATGTGAGAAGGTTGCAAAGGAATAAGACGAATTCGATACCGGCTTCAAAGGTGATCGGGCGAATTTTACTCTTAAAAAGAGGAAAGATGCCAATGCCCCAGCGACAGAACCAATCATAATATACCCGGCAACTTTTTCATTGGAAAGTCCTCGCGAAACAAGAACATAGGCAAGAACAAGAATGAGTCCAACACGTATAAATTGTTCAATCACTTGCGAAATGGCGGTTGGCCCCATATCCCCAAAGCCTTGGAAAAATCCGCGGTAAACCGCCATGTATGGTGCGATTAGTAAGGTTGTAGCTACGATGATGAGTGAAAGTCGTGATGTAGGTCCTCCCAATGCATAAGCGATAGGGGAGGAGAAAACGTAGATGAAGGTAAAGCTGACAACGCCGAAAGAAAGGGCTAAAATACTTGCCGTCACATAAATCGGACGAATATTAGCGTTTGGATCGAGCGCTCTCTCTTCGGCAATCAATTTCGAGATGGCGGTCGGGATTCCCGCAACCGATAAAATCAGTGCTACCATATAAACGGGATAAACTAAGCTGAAAATACCAAGCACTTCATCTCCAGCAATATTTTGTAAAGGGATGCGAAAGATGCTTCCTAATATTTTGGAAAGAAGGGAAGCAACGGTTA
The DNA here is from genome assembly GCF_038006665.1 of Oceanobacillus sp. FSL K6-0118. Classification (NCBI taxonomy): domain Bacteria; kingdom Bacillati; phylum Bacillota; class Bacilli; order Caryophanales; family Bacillaceae; genus Oceanobacillus; species Oceanobacillus sp. FSL K6-0118. Next base: position 123,241 of record NZ_JBBOVR010000002.1, on the reverse strand, counting down.
ACATAATCGTCCCTTTGATGAGTGTGGAGCGGCTCATAGTGATTTTCCTTTATCTTTCCAAATTTGAAAAGCAAATCGTGGTAGTGCGAGCATACGTCTCCAGCGGCTTGGTTGTTTGATTAAACGGTACAGCCATTCGATATTTAGTTTTTGCCAAATCATCGGAGCACGTTTCACCGTTCCTGCAATCACATCAAACGATCCACCAACACCAATGAATACGCCTCGGTCAAACTGTGCGATATTCTCGGATATCCATTTTTCCTGGCGCGGCACCCCTAATGCAACAAACGTAATGTCCGGCTTAGCAGTAGAAATTTGTTCGGCAATATCATTATCTTCCCAATCAAAATAGCCATCATTCGAGCCAACTATTTGGATATAGGGATAATTTTTTTCTATCGTTTTGATCGTTTTATGTAATGTATCTGGATGCGCACCTAGTAAGAAAATTTTATAACCCTTTTCATTTGCAACGTCTAGTAACTGCATCATCGTGTCATAGCCGGTAACCCGTTCTGGTAAGGGATTCCCTAACATTTTTGCAGCTTTCACAATGCCGATTCCATCTGCCGTAACATAAGTCGCTTGCTGAATATAGTTCATAAATTCCGGCTCCTCATTCGCCTTCATCACAATTTCCGGATTTGCTGTAATCACAAATGTTTTTTCATGTTGAATTATTCGTTCTTCCAAAAGGGAAACAAAATCCCTCTGATTTATATCTATAAACGGAACTCCCATAATAGTTATGTGTTTCATCATTTGTAACGCTTCTCCTTTATAAGCTTAAGGATAAGTATGGAGAGGGAGGGGGAACATGTTTCTGTTGTTAAATACACAGTATCTCCAGTTCCCTCGCCAATTAATCTCCCTTTATTATATCGGATTCAGCTGGGTCTTGCTCTTTTGTATGGTAACTTTTTTAGCGTTTGATTGTTGGCACTGAATCACTCCTTGTTCAACCAAGTGACAAAAGCGTCACATCCTACTGCTTTTTGTTAGGTGATTCGATTTCGCAAACTTATTTCACTTGCTACGATTAAAATAAATAATAATCAGAAAGGAATGGACTCATGGAAGAAATGTTATTCATTGTAGCAATGGGGGCATTAGGCTTATGTTTTTGCGTTTTTATCTTGGGCATTTTCAATAATGGATTAAATAATCTGTTTAAATCTAAATACGCAAAAGTATCCATCCTATTGTTTATTGTTTATATCCTTACCTTCGTGCCGTATATCATTGTTTCCAATTAAGTCCCGGGGGGAACTACCCACAGGGTCCCCCCTCAACAACTATCCTCTGCTCGTACCTGTGAATTCGTTAATTAAAGTGAATAATTCGATACTCATGTTCACGAATCCGTTAATCTTTGGGATTAATCCGATACTCGTGTCCGTGAATTCGTTAATCAAAGCAATAAAAAATTCAACACTTTTCCCAGCCCATTAAAAATTCTTCCTGGGCAGTCTGTTCATCTAATGATTCCTCTTTTATAACAAAGCCATTTCTCAAATAAAAATCAATAGCTTTGTTATTTTTCTTGTACACTTTTAATTGTATCTTTTCCCTTTGTCTTTTTATAAAATTTAACAATTCCTTTCCGTATCCCTCACCTTGGTGCTTCACATCAATAAATAATGCAGCCAAATAATTGTCCACCATTGATACGAAGCCGACAACATCTTTATCATTGCTTACAACATAGGTTTCAGACATTGGGATATACTTTTTTTCCATCTCCGTTCGCTGTGATTTCCAATACTCCTTATCAATAAAGCTATGCGCTATTAAGGAACCTTCGTACCATATATCTACTAATTTATTCACTTCTGTTTTTTTGTTTGGTCTAATATTCACGTTATCACCCCTCAAAATATAGTACATATAAATCATCATTCAAAAAGGATTAGTTCAAATCGTTATATTCTGTTAATTGCCGATCGTTGAATAGCAAGCAACATCTTTATTGTTATTTAACAACTAGATGTAAATAATTTGCTACTCGAGTTTGCGAATCCGTTAATCGTAGTGATGAATCTAACAACCCTGACATTCCCCAAAGCCGTTGCAAATGCCAAATCATCTAATCTACAAAACTAATTGTAATATAATTTTGTAAGGTTTTGATGAAGATCGTAATAAAATTACAAATGATTAATGATATTTACATTTCATTTATAAATCTTTCATTCACATCCATCAGAATATGAAAGAGGAGTTTGTGGGAAAAATAAAATGTACTTGATGTGACACGAATAGGTGTTATAATAAACATAACACTAAAGGGTGTTATTTAATGAAAGAGAGGAATAGAAAATAATGCAATCACAAGAAAAATTACCGGAAATACGCAAAACGGTTGAACTTAATGCTCCAATAGATAAAGTATGGCAAGCTGTTTCTACATCAGAAGGCATTGCTGCATGGTGGATGCCGAATACATTTGAACCTGTTTTGGGACATGAATTTGTACTTCATGCGGGTCAGTATGGTGACTCTCCTTGCAAAGTAACAGAACTTACTCCACCTAACCGTGTTGGTTTCGACTGGGGTAAAGATTGGCACCTTTCCATTGAATTGAAAAAGTTGAGCGACGGAAAAACGGAGCTTACTCTCGTACATTCCGGCTGGGATGCAGAAAAGGTAACCGAATTTGGACAACCACATACTGCCATTCGCGGACATATGGACGGCGGATGGGAAAAAATTGTAAAAGAGAAACTTCCAGCATATATTGAGGCTTAAGTATGGTCGATCAACCCAAGCACGATGTTTTTCAAGCAGTTTCCGATCCTACCCGTCGAAATATGCTAAAATTACTGGCTGAAAAAGAAATGTCGATAGCTGAGATTACGGAACACTTCCCGATAAGTCGTACAGCTGTAAATAAGCATCTTCATATTCTTTCTAATGCTGGTCTTGTCAGAAGTCAGAGGGTGGGACGTGAAACACGTTATACGCTTAGACCAGAACCACTGGTTGAAATACAAAATTGGCTTACGTTCTTTGAACATTATTGGGATGAAAAACTGGCAGTTCTTAAGAAATTTGTAGAAGAGGATAACCAATAAAGATAAGAGAACGGAGACTGTCTTATTAACATTCTCGGTTCTCTTATCATAGTTATTGGTAAATATGGATGTCACCATTTTCGTATTCATAGTTAATAGAAAATGCATCTAACAACGCTTCAAGGGCGATTCCATGAATGTCTCGTTTTTCGAAAAAAGCTGCTTTATCGATGGTTAGTTCTGCTTTTGGAATGGAAGCTGTTTGGTTGTTAAACGTTACTTTATACGTATTTTTTCCGTCCTTTTGAATTTCCATCTTTAAATAATCCTGGACAAATTGTCTATCTACAAAAAGCTCACCTTTATAGAAGAAGAGGAAGTCACGATACGAAAAGGTCTCTTCGTTTGACGGATTCTCCTGAACACTAGATAGATACACATCTTTCTTCACATTTGTACGATAAGCATTCGTAATTCTCTCATTTTCTGTGATCGCATAGTTATTAATTTTCCTTCCTTCAGGTGCGTTTACCAGATTATTCACATCAAAATAATAAATCATTTTCACACGAGGGTAGAGCTCTGGCAAATATTTGTACATGCGCTGGATTTTCTCTACAGCAAAATCCACATGATACAAGCCATCCGTTACCGTATAATTGGTTGCACCAAACTCGCCAATCACAATCGGCTTCGTGTCACTAAAGGTGTTGTAAACATAGTCCAGTAATCGTAATGGATCCTCGAAATCGGATAAATCCTCCAACCGATCGTTATGATACACGACGTTGTAAATATTCACCCCAACATAATCTACATACTCATCGCCAGGATAATATTTCGCAATCGATTGTTCTGGCATCGTAAACACATTCCACAGCATCATGACATTCGGAGCTTCTTCTTCCATGATATCATGTACAAGCTTCCATTTTTCTAAATAAAGTTCCGGATCCCCTGAATAAGCGGTCCAATTTCCATTCATCTCACTCGCATAACGAAGTAAAATCGGAACGCCGACATCACTTGCATCTTTGGCAAATTGACGGAGATACTCATCATCTTTCACTTTTTCTAGGCCATCATTCGGCTCCCAAGCTATATGAGGAAAACCACCAACCGACTTCACTTCTTCCACCCATTCTTTCGGAAAAGGCTTGCCATACCCAACATAGCGGAAATAAGAAGCATGATTTTTCCCAGCCATCTCATTAAAAACATTCATACTCGTATCAATGTACTCATCCTGGATAACATAGCCTCCTAAATAAAGACCATCCCTTGGCTCGTATTTAGCAGGTAATACATCCTTTTTATGTAAAAAAATTGTCGTGCCAATTTGTTGATCAAACGTTTGTTTTTGTTGTTCAGTGGGACTGGAAAGAGCGATGGTAGCCGTCTTTTTATTATAAAAGTATCCCACATTCACACCGAGGAATTTTTCGATATGCTGGTCAGGTAAATAGATGATATCATTCTTTGTCTGATACGTTTGTATATCACTTTCTTTTGCATTACTGTTTTGAATGGTTTTATCTTCATATTTCAATTGATTATCTTCGTAAGTGATTGTCAAATTATTCTTTGTGTGCTTTAGCTTAGGTGAAAGGATGGTTTCTAAGTCCGAGAGAGCAATATAAATGTGACCATTTTCTTCAAAAGGGGCATGTTCCACCTTATAATGATCCCCATCAAATACAATGTCATCGGAATAATTTTTTGTCGTTTCATTGGTAGAAGCGGAAAACGATGTATTCATTTTATTTATACCAAAAACAATCAATGCCAACACGCAAATAATCGCAGCTATGGAAATGATATATTTCTTTTTCATTTTTTTCTCCTTTCCCTATACATAATCCTAATCTATTTTAATGTCTTTTATACTTGGCGTCTGGATATAGTGGAGAAAATTACAGAAAGTTAATCATTTTTACGTGGGGTTAAGGTTGGGGGGGAGGGGATGCGAGCGGAAATCGGTAATTGTGGTGGTTATATCAGTACAGGCGAGTGGGATATCGGTAAGCAAGGAGCTTATATCAGTACTTACGTGAGGGTTATCGGTAAACAATGAGCATATATCAGTACAGGCGAGTGGGATATCGGTAAACAATGAGCATATATCAGTACAGGCGAGTGGGATATCGGTAAACAATGAGCATATATCAGTACTTGCGTGAGGGTTATCGGCAAACAATGAGCATATATCAGTACAGGCGAGTGGGATATCGGTAATCACATTGATAAATCAGTATTCGCTCGGAGGTGATATTTAGAATGGTAAAATAAAAAAGAAGTCGTTATCATATCCGACTTCTTAGCTACAAGTAGAACCTGTTATTTCTCCATATAAAACCTTATTTAATAAAACATATTTCTGAGGTTCTGGTAAACTACTCGCTTTTACATATTGAGGATGCTCATAAAAGAATACATATAATTCATCCAGTATGTTACTCTTCAATTTAGGTAGAACCTCTATTTTACTAATATTAAGTTGTTCACCATCAAAATCTGTCCTTAAAAATCTATTACTTGAGAAACCATTCGATAATACAAGGTCGAATATAACATCACCTTGATAACCAATAGATTTTAATTCAAGTGCAATAGCGTATACTTGAGAAAGAGGACTGACGTACGAAGTAGCTACCACTACTTTACATGAGTCACTCTTCAAATCTAAAATATGATATCTCTTCATACGTCAATCACCCCTTTAATTTATTTGTCTTATATCATATGTTAATGATTTCTCTATTTTTTCGCAAGCCGTTATGATTAATTGTAGTGCTATATCTCTAGATTCAACTAACTTTATACCAGACAAAATTTGTGTAGCATGGAACATTTCATGGCGATTTTTGCGTAAAAAATCGTAACATTCTACAATTATGTCCTTAGCCTCTTGCGGCATATTTTTAATATTTGGATTGACCCCTTTAACATAATCGTTGGAGAAGTCAATTATAAAAATCCAAGCTGTAGCTCTAGGGTTTGCGATATTTGTGTAATATTTGAAACCTTTAGCATCATCAATCATTATATTATAGTCTAAACAAATTTTCTTGATTCTATACTCCAAAACCCTCATGATAGGCATAACCCATGCAGCATAATCACTAAGCTTTGTATTAACCTCAGCTAAAGTGAAACAGTCTTTAACAAATCCCTGCATAGTAGGTTCTAAAGAATCCCAACCTTTTGGAAAGTGCATTTTTAAATGTTGCTGAACTTTATCTTCAAGCGCTTGCTCACCAATATCTGTTTCCGTTATTGTACTATGTACTGTTAATAAATATGACTTAATGATAGAATATAACTTCATCAAAAGACCTTGATACAACATTCTACTTGTTGTTTTGAAATATGTCAAAGTAACAGAATCGCCATAATCCGTTATAATTCTGTATATAATACCATTATTCCCTTTGTCTTCTGGTTCTGAAACCGAAACGCCAGGCAGTTGCTTTAACCATTCAACTAAGGACCTGAAAAGGTTCTCGGACACTTTTACGGAAAAATATCCATTTTTAACCTCTTTATATTCTATACTATTAATAATAGCTTGTTCGAGTTCCTGGCCATTTTCGCAAGTAGCCAAAACCGTAGTTCCCTTTTTTTCGTATAGTATACATCTATAGAAAATTCTTTATCTTCTTTTTCTACATGGTATCTATAAAATCCTTGTTCTTTTTTCTTTAATTCTATTAATTTCAAAGTACAATTAGCATTAATTACTCTCTCCAATTGATCTCTATTTATAAATAACCCTTTAGCCATTTTCCTTAAACCCCTTTATATCGAACTTAAGAACCTCTTCATTATTACCTGTTTTGACCTTAAAAAGAATTTGTCTTCCTTCAATATCCAGAAGAGTTTTGAATTCAATAATATCTTTCAATTTCCTGCCTTTTGATCTCCATTTTTCCTTGAAAATACGATAGATTCTATCACTATCATATATTTCATTTTCGATTATAAAATTCAAATTAACTGATTTCTTAGTTGACGTTAAACCACCAAATATATCATCATACTCTTCATTTAATAATATTTTAGTTTCACTTGTTATTTCATAATTGTCTATAGCTTTTTTTGCTAAAAAATCAACTTCATCATTATATTTATTTCCAGAGTGTGATTTTACCTTTTTAAAATGGATATCAATTTTTGGTTTAACAGTTTGAATGTATTCTACATATTTTTGGGTAAAGGGATTTTTTGCCTTCCAACTTTTATTTGCCCAGTTTTCAATTCCTACATAATCATAATAGATATCAATAGATTTAGCTTTATTTTTTAAAGCCAAATCTATAACGTGCATTGCTGCCTTAATCTCTCCCGCAACATTTCTTAAATGTATAAGAGCACTATCAGAATCAGCATATGAAAACTCTATTCTTTCATTATTCTTCAAAAATACAATCCCTGCATAACTAAAAAGTTTTTTTGTATTATCATAGCTACCGTCTATATAAGCAGTTATATCTGTTATTTTATCTTCTTTATCTTCTTCTTTTTTTTCAAAAGAACCATTTGTTCCCTTACCACCGATAAAATTTTCAGCTTCTTTGTATGTAGGAAATGATTTATATATCGCATTAGGGAAACCATTTACTTGTTCTTTGCATTCATTCCAAGAAGTATAAACACCTTCTTTTCTTCCTCTTTTTACTGCATAAAACTTAGTCATTAACTCACCTACTCCTATTTGTACTAACAATATTTACATTCTTCTATCAAAGAGATGTGAGGGCTTTCAATTTAATACAAAAGAATAATTGTTTAATAGACATATCTTTTATTAATAATAAATTGTTCTAGGATATCCACTTTTTAAACCTCCTTACATATAAATTTCCTATTACGCTTTCATTCTAAGCAATATTACCTAAAACTATTTTACCACATTTCCGCTGTTTAAAAGTATTAAATTGACTTCTATACTGGCAGTAATCTTCTTCTGAGTAAAAGATAGATAGGATCGATAAACTAGTACTTACGTGCCTGATATCAGCAATCATGATAGATATATCAGCACTCCCAAACAATAAACCAGCACTCAACCCAAATCCCCACACCACCAACTCACAAACCAAAAAGCCCGACTACTAAAAGTTAGTAATCGGGCTGCTCTCATTACATATCATTAAATTAAACCGAAACTTCTTCTCTTTCTTTTTCCTCTTCTTCCACACCTGCAATAAATTTAGCCAAATTCATGCTTGCGTTGCCGGTAGAATATTCATTCCACTCATCGGAAAACGCTCGAACTTGTCCAAGATCAAAGTCATCTTCTTTAATCGTGCGAATGATTTCAAAGGTCGTGAACACGACTGGCCCAGGCATTTGTTCTTCATAATCACGGATGAGTCCATTCGTAATCTTGTATTCATCCATGTCATATGCGAAGAAAATCATTGGTTTTTCGAGTAACGCATATTCAAAAGGGATAGAGGAATAATCGGATATTAAAATGTCTGTGACTAACAATAAGGCGTTCGTTTCTGTAAAATATGAAACATCATAAACGAAGCCCTCATATTGTTCATAGTTTACTAGATTGGAAACAGCTGGATGTAATTTTATAAAAAGTACATAGTCATCAGATAAATCACGATAGAGCTGTTTTAAATCTAGTTCCAATTGATAGTTTTCTAATTGCTCATGACGAAATGTTGGTGCATAGAGAATGATTTTTTTCCCCTTTATCATTGGATGTTTTTCAATAAGTTCCGCATAAACATCATGTTTAACTTGTTCATTAAATAAAATATCAGAGCGGGGGATGCCTGTCCGAATAAATCGCTCATCACTTAAGCCAAAACTTTTTTGAAACGTTTCTACCATTTTCTCTGAACCTACAATTGTATAGTGGAAACGCGAATAAACCTGTTTAAAGCGTTCCATTGCCTTAGACGTACGCGCTTCATTTGTCGGATCTTCTAGTCCAAATCGTTTCAAAGATCCAGCTGCATGCCAAAGTTGGATGCAGCGAACGCCAGGTCTAAATTCAGTCACAGCTAAAAAGCCTTGATAATTATCTATTAAAACAGTAGAAGCAGTCGCTAGGTGATAAATAGATTTAATAAAATCAAAAGGCTTTTTCACTTTAAAGTTAAACGTTTGATCTATAGTTGAATCAAATTCATATTTACATTTTTCATCTTTTAAAACGATGATCTTTTGGTCGTCTAGTTGTTTTAATGCCCGAGCTGTGTACATGATATTGTCCCCAAAGGATGCGACGGCAACGGTTTTTTTATGTTGGGGGAGTAGTTTACAAATGTTAAAGATTACTCGAAACATAAAGAGATATATCGTAATACTTAATTCACGTACCATAATTCACCCCATTAAATCTGACTTAGTCTTCGTAGTTGATATACCGACTGTTCTGGGTAAATAAATAACCTCACAATGTTGGTTTAAAAAATCAAATTTTCCTTGCCAATCATCGCCCATAACAAAAATATCGATGTCATTATCCTGAATATCCTGCACTTTTTGGTCCCATGAGTTTTCAGGAATAACCTCATCAACATAGCGGATAGCTTCTAAAATCGTTTTGCGTTGTTCATAGGGATAATAGGCGTTTTTTCTTTTCTTTTCATTAAATTCATCTGTTGATAGTCCGACAACTAAATAATCACCATACTCCTTAGCGCGCTTAAGGATATTAATATGTCCAATATGGAGTAAATCAAATGTTCCATATGTGATTACTTTTTTCATATGGTCTTAACCCTCCATAATGAGATACATAGGAATCTCATTATACCGTATTTTTTATAAAATTATTTATAACTATTTTAACATTAATTTTACAATCTTTGTATGGATTTATACTACTTACTATTTTTTATAAAAACTTGTATTTTTTTCTAGTAAAATTAATAGTAGTAAAAAAACCACAAATTAGTACTTTTGGCACGTGAATAAAGTGCTTAAATAAAAGTGAGTTATTATAAAAGATGTTCATTATAAAATGATTATAAGTTTATGTGTATTAGATGTTAAAAAAAGCTCCTTAATTGTGGTTACCAAAAAGTATACGCCCTTTTAGCATATGGAGATTCACAAGATGGAAGATTGTTTAGTTAAACTTTTACTCAGTCAAAGTACCAAAATTAGTGGAACACGTAAAGCTTTTTTATTTTTGTTGAAATGGGATATTTTCCCACATATTTTGTCATAATTTGTTATAATTTGTTTAGGTATAAAGAAGGAGGGAGAAGGGATTTTTTATTTTATAAAGTAAAGTGTAGAAGAATAATATTTGATTTGGAGGATATAAATGAGAAATACTGCAATTATGCTGGTTATTCTAATGTCTTTTAGCCTATTTTCACCTATCCACATCTTAGCAAATGAAGTACCATTAAATCAGGATGTTGGAAGCTCAAGTAGATCAATGGATGAGCCGTTGATAGAAAAAGAGATAGATAAAACGAATCAAGAATTATCCGATGAGGGAAAAATGGAAGAAGAAGACACATCTGCACCTGAAAATATCGATGAAGGAACAAAAGAAATTACAGACATACCTCCTTCTGGGGATTCTGATGGTGAAGAAACAGTGGGAGAAAATGGCTCAAAGAATAACTTGGAGGAATTACAAGAAAAACAAGACCAAACTATTGATTCAACCGAGAACAACCAAAAGGAAGATAATGAAAACGGGGAACAAATAAAGGTTAATAAAGATAATGAAAATGTGAAACCATTAAAGGATAAAAAGGATAATGAAAATGAGGAACAAATGAAGGCTGAAAAAGATGATGAAGCTACTGAGTCTGAAGAAGATAAGCAAATAAATTTATTTTCTTCAAAAAATATACTAGAAAGTAAGACTAGCAGATTAGGTCATTTAAAAAGTGCGGAAGTAAAGATTTATAAGGAACTCGGAAATACATCCACAGCCTTTAAAGCAGGTGGTACGTACACAAATGCGGTGTACTATATCAAAAAGCAGGCTGAATTTAGTGGGACCCTTTATTATTTAATTAGTAAAAACCCAAGCAGCACGAGTGGAGTAGTAGGATGGGTAAAAGCAGGCGACCTATCGACAGCCTCTCATACAGTAGTTGATAAAAAGAGTAAAACATTTACTATCAAAGGAACTGGAAGTGCCTATGGTAAAGCATGGGGAGGAAGTAAAGACCTCGTTTATAACTTATCGAAATACAAAGGACAAAAGTTTAATGTTCATTTGACGGAAAAAGTAGGAAAAGATAACTGGTACCGAGGAACATTAAATGGAAAAACAGTATGGATACATCCGAACTATCTGTCTACTAAAGTAGAATCCACTGTAGAAGGAAGTAACACTAGTCGATTAGGACACCTTCGAAGTGCAAATGTAAAGATTTACAAAGAACCTGGGAAAACATCTTCAAGCTTTAAGGCAGGAAATACATACACAAATGCAGTGTATTATATTAAAAAGCAGGCAAAAGTAAGTGGGACCCTTTACTATCTAATTAGTAAAAACCCAAGCAGCACGAGTGGAGTAGTAGGATGGGTAAAAGCAGGCGACCTATCGACAGCCTCTCATACAGTAGTTGATAAAAAGAGTAAAACATTTACTATCAACGGAACTGGAAGTGCTTATGGCAAAGCGTGGGGAGGAAGTAAAGACCTCGTTTATAACTTATCGAAATACAAAGGACAGTTGTTCCATGTTCATTTGACAGAAAAAGTAGGAAAAGATAACTGGTATCGGGGCACATTAAATGGAAAAACAGTATGGATACATCCAAAATATGTGACTACTATTAAAGAAAGTAAGACTAGTAGATTAGGACATTTAAAGAGTGCAAATGTAAAGATATACAAAGAACTTGGAAAAACATCTTCAAGCTTTAAGGCAGGAAATACATACACAAATGCAGTGTATTATATTAAAAAGCAGGCAAAAGTAAGTGGGACCCTTTACTATCTAATTAGTAAAAACCCAAGCAGCACGAGTGGAGTAGTAGGATGGGTAAAAGCAGGCGACCTATCGACAGCCTCTCATACAGTAGTTGATAAAAAGAGTAAAACATTTACTATCAACGGAACTGGAAGTGCTTATGGCAAAGCGTGGGGAGGAAGTAAAGACCTCGTTTATAACTTATCGAAATACAAAGGACAGTTGTTCCATGTTCATTTGACAGAAAAAGTAGGAAAAGATAACTGGTATCGGGGCACATTAAATGGAAAAACAGTATGGATACATCCAAAATATGTGACTACTATTAAAGAAAGTAAGACTAGTAGATTAGGACATTTAAAGAGTGCAAATGTAAAGATATACAAAGAACTTGGAAAAACATCTTCAAGCTTTAAGGCAGGAAATACATACACAAATGCAGTGTATTATATTAAAAAGCAGGCAAAAGTAAGTGGGACCCTTTACTATCTAATTAGTAAAAACCCAAGCAGCACGAGTGGAGTAGTAGGATGGGTAAAAGCAGGCGACCTATCGACAGCCTCTCATACAGTAGTTGATAAAAAGAGTAAAACATTTACTATCAACGGAACTGGAAGTGCTTATGGCAAAGCGTGGGGAGGAAGTAAAGACCTCGTTTATAACTTATCGAAATACAAAGGACAGTTGTTCCATGTTCATTTGACAGAAAAAGTAGGGAAAGATAACTGGTATCGGGGAACATTAAATGGAAAAACAGTATGGATACATCCAAAATATGTGACTACTATTAAGGAAAGTAAGACTAGTAGATTAGGGCATTTAAAGAATGCAAATGTAAGAATTTATAAAGAAATCGGAAACAATTCTTCAGCCTTTAAAGCAGGAAATACGTACACAAATGCAGTGTACTATATTAAAAAGCAGGCAAAAGTAAGTGGAACTATTTACTATTTAATTAGTAAAAACCCAAGTAGTACAAGTGGCGTAGTGGGTTGGGTGAAATCAGGAGATTTATCGACAGCCTCCCACACAGTGGTTGATAAGAAAAATAAAACTTTCTATATTAACGGATCTGGAAGTGCATATAGTAAAGCTTGGGGTGGAAAAAAAGATATAACGTTTAAGGATTTATCACGCTATAAGGATAAAGCCTTCAAAGTTCATTTAACGGAGAATGTAGGAAATGATAATTGGTATCGAGGAACATTAAATGGCAAGACAGTATGGATAAATAACAAATATGTGAACGATGCTAAAACAACCAAGTATAATCTAACCTTGAATGAAGCTTTGCAAATACAAATGAGAGCTAATCCTCAGACAGATAAATATTCCAATGAGCCGGCCTATATTAGTAGTTCCTATGTCAAGTTGATTAAAGGAGGAGTTATTACAGGTAATGGTGTTAATTTACGTACTTCGCCAAGACTATTAAGTAATAATAAAGCAACTAGTGTAAATAATGGTACAGGATTTGTTTTGCTAGATAATAATGTTAAGGGTGACTCTGTTTCAGGTAGTACGAACTGGTATAAAATTGAATACAATGGTAAACAATTTTATGTTCACAGCAGTTTAGCGAAAATTAATTCTAAAGTTGGTATAACTACAGCTAATGTTAATATTCGTTCGGACAAAGGTACAAACAGTCATATATATGGTACAGTAAAAGAAGGTACCACACTTACTATCCTGGAAGAAGGAGCAAACTGGCATAAAATAAGTTATAATACATGGAGAAATGCTACTGCTCAAGATACCTTGAAATATCTTGATCCAACGAACTTCATCAATGATAAGCAACAGAAATATCAATTTTTAGATCTTAGATACTTCACAGGTGTACCTGTGAATCAATTAGGTAAGTTATTAGATGGTAAGGGAGTTTTAGATAATAAAGAAGAAGTATTTTGGAGGGCAGCCAAAAATGCTGGTATAAATGAAATTTATCTAATTTCCCACGCTTTACTTGAAACAGGAAATGGAAAATCTGAATTAGCAAAAGGCGTCAAATATAAAGGTAAGACTGTTTATAATCTTTTTGGTATTGGCGCTAATGATGGTTGTGCAAAAGATTGTGGTGCTAAAAAGGCGTACGAAGAAGGATGGTTTACTATTGATGATGCGATAATTGGGGGTGCCAAATTCGCTGGACTAAAGTATATTAATGCGGGTCAAAACACCTTATATGCAATGCGTTGGAATCCATTATCAATGGATAAAAATAATATGGCCTCCCACCAATATGCAACAGATATTGGATGGGCAACTAAACAAGTGCGCTATTATACTCAATTTTATAATTTAGTAGATTATGATTTGAAATTTGATATACCTGTTTATAAATAAGATAAAAACACCTAGTTAATTATAGCTAGGTGTTTGTTATTGACTTGGTATAATTTGATTCCCAAACTTGCATTCATTTGTGATATAGATTGTATATAATATATAATAGGATAAAAAGCTAAAGTGGGGTAAAAAAGTGAAGAAGGTTAGTGTTATAGTTCCTACATTTAACAACACTGAAGAGAATTTAGATAGGTTAATAAATTCTTTTAATGAACAGACTATGTGCGAAGAATATTTTGAGGTTATATTCGTTGATGATGGGTCTAGTGAGTTCCAAAGTTATAGAAATTTAAAAGACAAAATAGAAAAGCATGATAATTATTATGCTTATAGAATTTCTCCATCTGGTTGGTCTAGTCGACCACGAAATAAAGGCATTAAAGTTGCTAACGGTAAATACGTATTTTTTTGTGATGATGATGACACTATCTTCCCTCAATCTTTGGAAAGAATGTATAACTTTGCAGAACAATATGATTTAGATGTCGTTAATCCTAAAGTTATAAGAACAAAAGGTTGGTCTTGGGGATGGAATGAGTATAAAGAAAATATCGTTAATGCCGAAAAGAATGGTATTAACTCAATGGGGCCTATGACTGTCCCAAAGCTCTATAAAAAAGACTTTTTAATACAAAACAATCTATTTTTCTCTGAGGGAGAAAAAGTATGGTGGGAAGATGTTATGTTCTCGTGTTTGGTATTTAGTAAAAAACCTAAAATTGGTATTTTAGCCGACTATCCAATATACCACTGGAGGGAACAAAATAGATCTGCAGGATTCGGAAAAGATTTAGATTATAAGTGGAGTCAACTCAACAATTTAGCGAAGTTTTTCACCGACAATTTAAATCACGAAGATAAAATAACGATGATAACACATTGGTATAATTCTAGGGTTTTAGGTGCAATCCGTAAGAACTTTCATAAGAAGGAAGAAAAAACACAAGACATTGAATTCTCTAAGGCAAGAGAATGGCGAGAAAAATATGTAACAACTGAAGTGGTTAAAAATTTAGATACCAGGAGTAAAATTTTAGATTATATACTTGAGCAAAATAGACAAGACTTAGCATTTTCATATTCAAAAAGTAAAGAGGATGTTACTGCTAGAAGTTATATTACTAATTTAGAATTTGAAAAAGATGCAATAATTATAGAGTCTAAAGCTGCCATAACATACAATGAAGTAAAAAAAGTAAATATAAAAGGAAGCCCAGAAAAACCTAAATTAAATTTACCAAAAGATGTAAAAGAAGCAGTGCCGAAGGAATTAAACATTTACAACAAAATTGATAGTTATGATAATTTATACGCACCTGCATTAAAGGGAAGATTTACAAGGACAACGTGGGATATTAAAGATATAATAAAAAGTGATTTTGAATATGATAAAACACTTTTTAAATATAATGTTACCGGTAATCTTAAATTCGCCTTGAAACTAGATAAATATATTCAAGACGACGAAGATAAGCATCAACCATTTGACGTAGCTACTCGTTTTTCGTACTATGATTATTTTTCCCAAAGAGCAATTGCTTGCAAAGATAACTTTAGTAAGTCTGCAATCATAAATGGTAACACGTATGTAATTTATAAAAATAAATCAGAATTACTATCTATCGATTTAAATTCAACAATTAAAGACTTTTTAAGTGTTGCTAAATTAGATACAAAAAACAAAGAAGTCGTAGCTAATAGAATCACAGTTCCAATTATTACAGATCATGTATATGGAAATACTAGTAACGATTATTTAGGTTCTATTTACAATGAAAGAACTGACAACTTTATTGAAACAAAAGTAAAATTAGTAACAGAAAATGGTAAGGCTTGTCTTGTTATTGACAATAAAAATATGCTAAGTGGTAATTGCACAATTGATGTAAGTATTGGAAGAAAATCACATAGATTTAATTTAGAGATTTAATAAAAAAATATACTTACATTAGTTGTATAGACCAAGAACATAATTTGTTCTACTATTTTTTATAATAAGTATAGCCCACCTCTAGTATTTAGGTGTGGGCTATTTTATCGTTTAACTAGGATTTGTTAAAACTGTGTTGAAAACTTGACACATACGAATTATTAAGAAAAGTTGTTAATTAGGTTAGTTTCCTTTATTATATATTTGTGTTAGTAAAAGACACAAAATGACATATATCGGATAAAAGGTGAACAACACTTAAAATAGTATAAATAATGATATAATAAGGTAAAATTTGATTAAATAGGGGTGTAATTATGATATACGCAGGAATTCTAGCAGGTGGAAAAGGTACACGAATGGGAAATGTCCCAATGCCAAAACAATTCCTTCTTTTAAATGAAAAACCTATCATTGTTCATACGGTAGAGAAATTTATTCTAAACAACAATTTTGAAAAAATAATCATTGCTACACCAAAAGAATGGGTAAATCATACGAATGATATCTTAAAAAAGTACAACATAGATTTACCAAAAGTTGAAGTTATTGAAGGTGGTAGTGATCGTAACGGTACGATCATGAATATTTGCTCTTTTATTGAAGAGGCAAATGGCTTAAATGAAGAGGATATTGTGGTAACCCACGATGCAGTTCGTCCTTTCTTAACTCATAGAATTATTCAAGATAATATCGATCAAGGGTTAAAGTATAAAGCCGTGGATACCGTGATTAGTGCTATTGATACGATTGTAGAATCTGAAGATGGAAACTTTATCTCACATATTCCAAGAAGAGATTTTATGTATCAAGGTCAGACACCACAGACGTTTAATATTTTAAAACTACAAGAGCTGTATAATCAATTAGCTGAACATGAAAAGGAAATCTTAACAGATGCTTGTAAAATCTTCTCTATTAAAGGTGAAGAAGTTAAGTTAGTAGAAGGTGAAATATTCAATATTAAAGTAACGACTCCATATGATTTGAAAGTAGCTAATGGAATTATTAAAGGGAGTTTAGATCAATGATAAATCAAGTTTATCGACTAGTTTCTCCAAGGCAATTTGAAATCAGTTACAATGACAAATCTATTATCTCAGATGACGTCGTTATTCGACCATCATACCTTTCCATATGTGCTGCCGATCAACGTTATTATACGGGAACACGTGGAAAAGAAGCTATGAAGCAAAAATTACCAATGGCTTTAATACACGAAGCAGTTGGTGAAGTTGTATTCGATCCAACCGGAGAACTTAAGGTGGGTACAAAAGTTGTCATGGTGCCAAATGCTCCAACTCAAACGGATCCTTTTATAGGAGAAAACTATTTGCCTTCAAGTAAATTTAGATCTAGTGGTTATGATGGGTTTATGCAAGACTATGTTTTTTTGAAACATGATCGAATTGTGGAGCTTCCAGAGGATATGAACTTAGAAGTGGCAGCATTTACAGAATTGGTGACGATTGCGACACATTGTTTGTCTAGGTTTGAAAAGAAAGCTCACTTGAGAAGGGAAACAATTGGTGTTTGGGGAGATGGAAACTTAGGCTATATTGCATGCTTATTATTGAAAAAACTATACCCAGGTAGTAAGGTATACATTTTTGGAAAAACAGGTTACAAATTAAATCATTTTTCTTTTGTTGATGAGGCTATTAAAATCGATGAAATACCAGAGGATTTGAAAATAGACCATGCAATCGAATGTGCTGGAGGGAAAGGGAGTCAATATGCAGTTGAGCAAATTATAGACCATATCAATCCAGAAGGCACAATCTGTTTGCTAGGGGTTAGTGAGTACCCAATTGAAGTAAATACAAGAATGGTTCTGGAAAAAGGATTAACATTACTTGGAAGTAGCCGAAGTGGTGCTCATGATTTTCAACAGACAGTTAATATATATAAGGAATATCCTGATGTTATTAATTATTTAAGTACATTAATAGGAGAAGTGCATGACGTAAGGAAATTATCTGAGGCAACAGACGCATTTGAGAGTGATTTGTCTAATTCTTGGGGTAAGACCATCATGAGGTGGATGATTTAGATGAATCATCTTAAAAAGATGTACATCAAAGTATATAGACTTATACTTAGGGGTATTTATCAATTCTTTTCATTGGTCAGAAAGCATGATAATAATAAAGTTATTATCGCTTTATATCGATCAAATGAATTAGAAGGTAATTTAAAGTATATATACGATGAACTAAATAAACAAATGCCTGAAGCTGAGATTCATCTTGTTGTAGGCAAGAACAAGATGAATCTTGGCCTATTTAAAGAGATAATCATGTTGTCAAATGCTCACTATTTAATTTTAGATGATTATTATCTACCTGTTTATCTCATTCATCCGAAAAAGAACTTAAAGGTTATTCAATTATGGCATGCTGCGGGAGCTTTTAAAAAGTTTGGATATAGTACAGTAGGAACCAAATTTGGCCCCAAGACATCTTATTTGGAGGTAGTTCCTATACATTCGAACTACACCCATGTATATGTATCTTCTAAAAAAGTAATACAATACTATGCCGATGCATTTCAGATGTCACCAATGAACATATTTCCTTTAGGAATTCCAAGAACAGATCTTTTCAAGGATGAAAAGGAAAAAGATAAGATTAAAAAAAACATCTATGATGATTATCCATTTCTTAAAGATAAAGTGAATATATTAATTGCACCTACATACAGGGCTAAGGGAGATCAACATGAATCCGATGAAGAATTAACGAAAGCGATAATAAATATATCGGATGCAATAAATGAAAATTTACATATTATTTTCAAACCACATCCATACATGGACAAGGCGGAACTTAATAAGCTGGAGGAATGCCCCAATGTCCTTGTTACACCTAACTACCCGATTAATGAATGGATGCTCATATCGGACGCTTTTGTTACTGATTATTCCTCATCTATTTTTGAGTTTGCATTATTAAAAAGGCCCTTGGCTCACTTTATACCCGATATAAATGATTATGTGCACAATCGTGGATTTTATCAGGATATTTCTGTGATTTCAGATGGAGAACAATTGTACAATACTACCCAATTGATAGAATGGATGAATCGAAGAAAAAAACATGAGCATTTTGATTCATCAAGAATGATTCATTATAATTTTGACTACACAGACAATGTTTCCGAAAGAATTGTAACTCACTTTATTCGGAAATAGGAAGAGGCGGTATGCATGTTTATATCACCAATAGATAAAAAAGATATTGAAGTAAAAGATAATTTAAAGATTGAAAATGACATAACTAACCTATCTGTTCATGGGCCATACCTTGAAATCGAGGGATATGCAACTTTCCAAGGTATTAAGACATTTGCTGAAGACAGGATTAGAAAAACATTACTAATCGTACCTCGAATGAACGTGGAGCAATATAGAGAAAAGAATGAAGAGTATTCTGAAGCATCAGATGAAGAGATAATTAGGGAAAATATTATCGAAGTTGCATTGGAAAATTGCCGAATGTCGGAATTAAAACATTTGGATGATGAGGTTTTCGAAGAAAATTCGGAATTACTGTACGGGTTTAAAGGAATAATTGATTTATCATCCATTACTAAAGGAAAACCACTATTAGCAGGGGAATATGATGTCTATATTAACTTAGAACAATTATTTGAGGATATAGACAATGTTAAATATGAAAAATCATTTCCTATTACAAATGTAAAAAGATTTATGGAAGGTAATATTCTTAATACTAAATTAGAAAGCTTCACCGCTAAAAGAGTACTAAAATATAATCTACTTATTTCCTTCAATAATTACAGTAAAACAATTAGACTTAAAAACGTTTTACTTCAATCGTATGACCCTCGGGAAATGGAAGAAGCTGAAAGAAAAGAGGGGAAAAACGCTAAAGCAATCAAGAGGCGGGTTTTAAAAGCTTTTTATATGCTATTTAGTTTAATTCTCCCTATAAAGAAAAACAAAGTGGTGTTTGCTTCAGATAGCCGATCACAATTGAATGGTAACTTCTACTTTGTATACGAAGAATTATATAACAGGGATTTGGATTTAGATATTCGATTCCTATTTAATGAAAGGATTAATAATAAAAAGTCCTTGATAGATCACATAAAAATTGCGTATGAGTTTGCAACATCTAAAATCATTCTCTTAGATGACTTTTATCCTTTGATATATCCTTTAACTATTAGAAAGAATGCGGATTTGATTCAAATTTGGCATGCAGCTGGTGCGTTTAAAACCTTTGGATATAGTCGTATTGGTCGTCCGGGGGGGCCTTCTCCACGTTCTAGAAACCATCGGAACTATACAAAGGCAGTTGTTAGTAGTGAAGGTATACGAGAAAATTATGCAGAAGGATTTGGCATTTCTGTAGATAAAGTGTATGCTACTGGTGTTCCAAGAGCTGATATATTCTTTGATGAGGAATATAAGTCATATGTTCGAGAAACGTTATACGATAGATATCCTTATTTAAAGGATAAAAAGGTTATTTTATTTGCACCTACTTTTCGTGGGAATGGCCAAGCATCAGCATATTATCCTTTTGAAATTTTGGACCTTAAAAAACTATATGAAGAACTACATGAAGAATATGTATTTCTCTTTAAAATACATCCATTTGTAAAGAATAAATTAACGATACCATATGAATATGCTGATTTCTTTTATGATTTCAGTAGTTATCGTGAGGTTAATGATTTATTACTTATTACGGATTTACTTATTACGGATTATTCGTCGGTATGTTTTGAATTTGCTTTGTTAGGTAAACCTATGTTATTTTTTGCTTTTGATGTAGAACAATATATTGAAGATCGTGATTTCTACTATAATTATTTTGATTTTATTCCAGGACCATTGGTGAAATCAACTGATGGAATCACAGAAGCGATTAAAAAAGGAAACTTCCAGCAAGAAAAGATAAGACCATTTGTAAAATACTTTTTCGACGATACGCTTGGTAGAGCATCCAAAAATGTGGTTGATCAGTTAATTATACCTAGTTTGGAAGATAACGGGGAAGAAGAGAAATTAAAAGATAAAACTACACTTGTTCCACCAGCTTCAAGAATTGAGTTATTTAAGCAGTCATTTTTGGAAGAGGATGAGTAAGAAGCAGATTCCGTTTATTTTTAATAAATGTAACTATAATAATAAAGTACAATATAAAAATAATAATAAATTGCTGATATAATATAAATGGTTTATTATAATATGAGGACTTTAAGAGTTACACTAGATTATACTTAGTAGCTAAGACAGGAAGGAAATATGGATGAAATCTGCCATTAAGGTATTAAAGGAACAAATAAACCACTTCTATCTTATTCGAAGACTTTCAATGTATGAACTTAAAAGCCAAAATAGGAATAATTATTTAGGAACTGCTTGGGAAGTCTTAAATCCGGCTATTCAAATCTTAATATATTGGTTTGTATTTGGAACACTAAGACAAAGAGCACCAATAGAAATGGGAGGACAAGAAATTCCATTTTTCAGTTGGTTATTTGCAGCATTTTTCTTATGGATCTTCTTTTACCAAGCAACGATTCAAGGATCAAAGTCAATCTATACGAGACTTCAAATGCTATCAAAAATGAACTTTCCAATGAGTATCATACCTAGTTTTGCTATATTCTCTCAATTTTATGTTCATTTATTCTTGTTAGGTATAACGATCGTGATCCTTCAATTTTCTGGTTTTTTTGTAAATGTGTATTATATACAATTAATTTATTATCTATTTGCTGCACTATGTTTAACTTTTTCAATTTCTCTTATTACATCTACGTTATCTACTATAATTAGGGATGTACACATGTTACTGAATGCAGTACTTAGAATGTTGTTATATTTATCCGGTGTTCTTTGGCCCATGTCATTATTGGAACAATATCCACCGATAATAATGACCATCTTGAAATTAAACCCACTCTATTATTTAATCGAGGGTTATCGTGCATCCCTATTTGGAACGGAATGGTATTTAATTACACATTGGGAGTACACACTCTATTTCTGGGCTATTGTCCTTGTTCTATTCCTATTTGGTTCAACATTACACGTTAAATTTAGAAGACATTTTATCGATTACTTGTAAAGGCTTGTGAATGTTATGGAAAAAGCAATCATTGTAAGTAATGTAACAAAAAAATATAAATTATATCATGGAACGAAAGAGCGTCTATTAGACTTGATTACACCTAAGAGTTATGGTGATGACTTCTATGCGCTCGCCAATGTGAATTTTGAAGCGGAAAAAGGGGATATTATTGGTTTCATTGGGACAAATGGATCTGGTAAGTCTACTTTATCTAATATTATTGCGGGGATTGTTCCTGAAACATCAGGTAGTGTGCAGGTGAATGGACAATCGGCATTAATTGCTGTTTCGGCCGGGCTCAAAAATGATTTGTCTGGTAGAGATAATATCGAACTGAAGCTTCTCATGCTTGGTTTTAATAAAAAACAAATTAAAGAATTAGAACCCGAAATCATTGAATTTGCGGAATTAGAGAAGTTTATCGACCAGCCGGTTAAATCTTATTCAAGTGGGATGAAGTCTCGTTTAGGTTTTGCAATTTCAGTTAATGTTGATCCCGATATTTTAATCATCGATGAAGCACTATCAGTAGGGGATAAAGCCTTTGCGGAGAAGAGCTTAAATAAGATGAAGGAATTTAAGCAAAAAGGAAAGACAATGATTTTTGTTAGTCATTCGCTCGGACAAATGAAGGAGTTCTGTGAAAAGATATTATGGCTTGAATATGGAATGGTGAAAGATTTTGGGACAGTAGAGGAAGTTATCCCGAAATATGAGGAATTTTTAAAACAATGGAAGAAAATGAGTAATCAAGAGAGAAAAGAGTATCGTGAAAAAGGGATAGAGCGTCAGAAAGAAATACTTTTTCAAAAAAACTAAGACATACTAAAAAGGAAACTTGTCGTATAAGACAAGTTTCCTTTTTTCATTAGTAAGTTGTTTCACCACTTGTAGTTTGTGTTGGCGGTGATATCGTTGGATCGTCAATTATATCTAGATGTGCTTGTAATGTATGTTTTGTCTCACCGAGAGCTAGCTCGTCTAATTTATAGTAATACGTACTACCAGGTTGATAATCAGTACCATCTAGAGTTAATGTTTCGATATCTAGTGACTTGCCTGAAGTACCATAGGTGATGAAACTCTTCATTTCACCGAACTTCATATTCGTTGTTAGGTTGCCTCCTACAGCTTCGATGACATCATCGATATTCATGATACCGTGTACAGAGGCACCTTTAGCGATAATTGCTTTCATAATTTCTTGTTGACGCTCACCGCGCATGATATCATTATCTTTTTTACGAGTACGAGCTAATGCAAGAGCTTCCTCACCATCTAAGTGTTGTTTACCTGGTAATAGGTGAATCGCACCTGCTTTGTCTTTAGAGTTTTGTTCTTTTAACTCATAAGGAACATCTACTGTAATTCCGCCAACTGCATCTACGACATCAATAAACGCATCGAAGTTTACTTTTACGTAGTAGTCAATCGGAATATCTAAAAGGTTCTCGACCGTATTAATGGTCCCTCTTGTACCGCCAAAAGCATGCGCATGGTTGATTTTTGTTTCATATCCCACTTCTGGAATGTAAACTAGAGAATCACGTGGTATACTTAAAAGTTTAATGCTATTTTCTTTTTTGTTCAAGGTAGCGACCATTAACGTGTCTGTTCTAGAATTCTTAGATTCCCCACGTTTTTCACTGGAATCGATACCCATGATAAGGACCGAAACATTGTCCTTCGTTGGATCGACCGGAATTTCTCTTAAATCTGATTTTTCTCTTCCATCATCTTCATATGCACTGGAGAATATGGAATCCGCTTTTATATATAAATAAGATGCGTATAAAAATATACCTAAAAATACAATGACAATTGGTAATAATATATATATACGTTTACGAATTCTGCGTTTTTTCTTACGCCTTACGATCCGTGTTGGTTCGTTTAATTGTCGTTTAGACATTAATTTTAATCCCCTTTAAAAAATTTAATAGGATAAAAGATAAAAAACCTAAACTTTATTTTACTATGAATCTATTTTTTCGTAAATGATTAATTGTGTAAACTTTGTCGAATCATGGAAGATTTGATAAAAGATTGGAACAAATTCTGAATATATTTTTGCTATTCATTATTTAGTATGTAACAATATAATGAAGTATATAAAGTTTATTTAAATTTATATTTAATCATATTGCTTAGATTTCATAATATACATACACTTGGCATGTAAGAATGGAAAACTTTCAAGGCTCTCGCCACCACTTGTAGCGAAAGCCAGGTTTTCTAATCCTAAATAATAAAAAATTTGGAGTGAATTCATTGAAGCAATTAATTAAAGTCATGACTGTGTTTGGAACGAGGCCTGAAGCAATCAAAATGGCGCCACTTGTTCTAGAATTACAAAAACGGTCATCTGAATTTGAATCCATAGTAACAGTAACTGCACAACATCGTGAAATGTTAGATCAAGTATTAGAGATATTTAACATTACTCCTGACTATGACTTAAATATTATGAAAAAACAACAGTCCTTAGCACAAATTACAACGCGTGCTTTAGAGGGACTCGATAAAGTAATGAAAGAAACGCAACCCGATATTGTTTTAGTTCATGGGGATACAAGCACAACGTTCGTTGCATCCCTTGCAGCCTTTTATAACCAAATTGCAGTTGGTCATGTAGAAGCGGGACTTCGTACATGGAATAAGTATTCACCTTATCCGGAGGAAATGAATCGTCAGTTAACGGGTGTAATGGCGGATTTGCATTTTGCGCCTACGGAAAAGTCGAAGCAAAATCTTTTAAATGAAAATAAAAGGGAAGAAACAATTTTTGTGACTGGAAATACGGCTATTGATGCATTGAAGACTACGGTAGATGAAAGTTATACAAGTGAAGTTTTGGATAGTCTTGGTGATGACCGCTTAGTATTGGTTACGGCTCATCGAAGAGAAAATCTTGGGGAAAATATGAACCAAATGTTTCGTGCGATTAAACGATTGGTAGAGGCGCATGATGATGTGCAGGTTATTTATCCAGTACATTTGAATCCCGTTGTTCAAAATACTGCAAAAGAGATTTTAGGGAATGATGATCGTATTAAATTAATTGAACCTCTTGGTGTGGTTGACTTTCATAACTTTGCTGCACGTGCTCATTTAATTTTAACGGATTCTGGTGGAGTGCAAGAAGAGGCACCATCCTTAGGGGTTCCCGTGCTTGTTTTACGTGATACGACAGAACGCCCAGAAGGAATTGAAGCTGGGACGTTGAAACTGGCTGGAACCGATGAGGATACGATCTTTGATTTGGCTAATGAGTTGTTAAGTGACGAGTCCGCTTATAATAAGATGGCAAGAGCGTCGAATCCTTATGGGGATGGGGAAGCTTCTAAGAGGATTGCAGATGCAATTATAGCGTACATGAAAAGGAAATAGGTAAATATAATGCGAGTGAGGAGGAGCCAGCCTTCACTCGTATTTTAATAAAGGCTTGGAAGAGGAATAAACTAAACCCATGGGATGATGTACTAGCCAGATGGTTATTAATGCTTGGTATGGTCGATCGACGTAATGAGAAAGTTTATGATGATATTTACCAAGAATTGGAGGGAATAGCCATGAAAGATGAAACGTTGAAAGATGCTTTTCAAGGTTGGGAGGAGTTAAGCATGACACAAGAAGAATATCTTGCTTATGAGTCGCGTCTGAAGCGTATTATGGATGACGAATCTTCCAGGAGGGAAGCGGAGATTAGGGAGAAGAAAGCTGTAAAAGAAAATAAAAAGTCCATTGCACGTAAACTTCTAGCGAAAGGCATGGAACCAAAAGAGGTTGGAGAAGTAACTGAATTGCCGATGGAAAAAGTTCTGGCGCTAAAGGAAGAAATGAGACTGTAAGGGAGTTAAAACGAGATAGCTTCTCACCTAGGTTGACGAGCTTATTTGTTAAGGCTAAGTAGGGTAAGATTAAAGATGATATTTACCAACAATTGGTGGGAATATTCCTCGTTGACTGCATCATCTAGTCCTCGTGGTAAAAAAAGAAATAAATAAAAAATAATCCACCCGTCACATTATCTAAAAGGGTGGATTATTGACTTTGGCCTCACAGAGACCATACCACTACGGATATCACTTTTTTATTTGTATACTTTTATTATACATTAGTATACAAATTTAATCAAACATAGAGAGGTTGTTGTTTAAATAGATAAATTGAGTAATAGACTGTCGAACTATGACTATATTTGACGCATTTACTTCATCGGAATAGTTTAGAAATTGCCTGCTCATAGGGGATAGAGGCAAATAAGGTAGGTTAAACAAACGTTTGATATATTGGAATTCGCATTGGTGACTCATAATTGTGAGGGAAGAATTAGCAATCCAGTACCGAAAGTCGGCACTTGTCTACGTTAATCCGTTAATCACTATCCAAAATCCGTTACACTTCTATGTTCTTTCGTTAATCATGTTCATGAGTGCGCTGGATCTATCCCTGTTGTTTACAATAGAAAAAGCCGCATGAAATCAGAATTTAAAATACGACCTCATACGGTTTTTTTATTTAAATGTGTTCCATTATGGCTTCTTTCCGTGTTTATTCTTTTGAACTTTCCTCAGGGTTTTCTCCGGATTCGTTGTCTTTTGGTTTTTCCGTTTCACCTTTCTCTTTTTCTTCATTACCGTTTCCTGTCGATGGTTCGGTTTCTTCTTTATTCTGTTCATTTTCATCTGGTTTTTGTTCCGGTTTATCCTCTGGTTTCGGTTTTGGATCTGGATCTTCCACTGGTTTGGCTTCTTCTTTTTTCGGTTTCTCTTTCTCTACTGGTTTACTTTCTTCTTTTTTCACAGGCTTTGAACCGTTATTTGTATTCGGTTCATTTGCAGGTGATTTATAATTACTATTTGAATTAGAACCAGAATTTGAACCAGAACTTGGAGAACTCTTATCTTCATTTTTTCCGGTACTAGGATTAGAACCTTCCTCATTGGTAGTCCCGTTATCACTACTATTAGGGCTAGTGGGGTCGTCTACTCTTACAAACACGGCCTGTATATTCTTGTCTCCATTCATCGCTACCTGGATTCTTGCGTTACTTCCGCTAACAGATCCTTCCCAATGGCTAAATTGCCATCCTGATTTAGGCTGGGCGAATAAGGAAATAGATTCTCCTTGGATAAATTGGCTTTCTAAGGTGTCACGAATGATATTTCCTTCACCAGAAATAGAAAGATTTAATGTAACCTGTTTCACTGGTTCAAACACTGCAACGACAGAAATACTGGAATCCAATGTGACTTTTAATGGATTCGTAGTGTCCGTAACGTCGCCTTCCCATCTGACAAATTCGTAGCCGGCTTCTGGTTCTGCTTCTAATGTTATTTCCGTTCCAGCGGGGTAACTTGTTTTATTTGGTAAAATGGCTACCGTTCCTTCTCCTTGGACTTCTGTTTTAATAAACTTATTTTTACCTTCTACAATAAAATCTAATTCCTCTTCCAAATCTTGATATGTTACGGTAAGGCTCGTAACACCTTCATCTATTGCTTTAGCTGTCATTTCTACCCCTTCTGTCTCGGATAACTCCATGATTTCTTCGTCATTCGAAATCCATTCGGGGTTTATTTCCATTTCTTCTCCGTCCGCATCCACGCCAGTCACAGATAATTCAATTTCTTGATCGATGGATAGTGGGCCAAATTCTTCTGGTGTGAAGGTCATCTCTTCTACCACTTGCTCTTCAATATGTAATTCATCGTTCTTGGTAATCGAGCCAACCTTTGCGGAAATATCAGTTGTGCCAAGTTCTTCTGCGTGGAACGTCATGACCGTCTCCGATACTTCTTCTAGAGAACCAGAATCCTCATTTTCTAATGTCCATTCTGCTTCAACTGGAAGGGCGGATCCATCGCTCTTTTTCCATTCCAGTATGATATTGCGGTTATGACCTTTTTGGACGTAGTGTCTGTCGGGAACAATATTTATATTGGATTCTAATTGATCAGCCAATTCGGTTAGTGCTTCATTATCGGTTGCTTCTATTCCATCTTCCAACGTTTGCATCACTTGAGGTAAATCATTCTTTCCTTCATAAGCAAGGGATATAAAATAGTAAAATTGCGGTTCTTTTGGTTTTATTTTGAGCCCTTCTTCTAATGTTCCAATTGCTTTGTCAAATTGCTCCAATCCCATATAAGCACTCGCAAGACCGACCCTTGCTTCAGTATGGGATGCATCTTCCTCTAGAACTTTTTTAAAAAACTGCCTACTTTTTTCATATTCTTCATTGTCCAAAGCTTCTTTAGCAATCTCTAGATATTCTGTTGGAGTATCAGATTGTGCAATTTTCATCATGAAAAAGGCAGCAATTCCAACAATTAGTGCAATGATTACAATGAATAAAATTAACCTTTTCCTCTTTCTTCTCTTGTTCCTCATATATCTCATGAAAAATGACCCCTCTAATATATATAGTGGAATTTAATATCGTTATGCATGAAATAGTATTTTTTTTAGTAGTCTATGGAAGTGATTTTGAAGTTTTGTGGGTGATTGTGGTTATTTGTCAATTTTTAGGGGGTCATGGACACTTCGGTAGGAGTTCCATCATTCATTGTTAGAGATGCCACTTTTCGAGAATGAATTGCTTTTCATTTCCTTTAGTTCTTAGTTTCTTGAACTTCCAAGAGACTAATTGCATAACAATGACGGTGTATACAATGAATTGGGGAAATAGCTAAATGATAAATTTTTGAAAAGTGAATAAAGGTATAGATGAAACAAAATTTGCTTGAATTGGGATTCATATGGATGACCTATAAATTGGAGGAAGAATAGGTACCCGTGGATAATTAATTACTATACATAACAGAGAACGATTGGAAATATGACTTTTCCCTCAAGTTCCGGGGAAAATGGAATACCTACAAATATAAAGAGAATTGATAAAAATAATAAATGGTTTTACGAACTCGTTTTTTCTTAAGTCTTACGATTCGTTTAATTGTTGCTTAGACATTTATTTTAATCTACTTTAAATATTAATAGGTTAAAAAATCAAAAAACTAAACTTTATTTTATATGAACTCTATTCTTCCGGAAATGATTAAACATGTAAATGTTGTCGAATGATAGAGGAGTGGCTAAGAAAGAAGACAATATTTTTTAATTCATAAGTTAGGATGTAAAAAGTATTAAAAAATATAAAAAAAAATTATAAAAATAACTCAACTTTCGCAAGCTAAAAAAGGCAGGTACACCTTGATATAATTAGGTAGATCCGCAATCCATTGTTGCAATTTTGGTATTCCTTTATTAGTATATTTGAGGGTATCTTCAAGAAGCACGATAAATTGCTGTAATGCGACAAGCTCAATCAAGTTCATTTATCATCACACAATTCATCAAACATACCGCACAAGATTTGGTTATCTGTATTGCACCGATATTGCCAAGAAAGAAAGTACCATATACTTTGAAAATACAATGGTTATGTGGCTGGTTAGCGCATCATATGAACGACATTGGAATTCCTTTTGGAGTTTTAATAGGGATTTAGTTGTTTTAAAAAAGACCTCAAAGTTCCAGAGCATGCCATAAATACGAATGGTTCCTGAACAGTTAGTGTGCAATTAGTACTTAGAATGGCGAGCCAGTCACTTTTCTTGTGGCCAAATACAACCTTTACCGGACATTAGTTTGGGTTGTATGAACGGAACGCCCCCCTTTTTTTCCGTAGCTTGGTGTAGCCAAACAATACAGTTGATCTAGATTACACGCTTGCTATCTATAAGTAACGTCGTTTTAGCTTTTTAGCCAAGGCTATCACGTCAAAACCTTTTTCCGTGATAGCCTTAACCAGCGGTTGTTGTGTGACCATGTATCCATCAACACATAAGAAACATCAATGCCAGCGTTCAAAGCGCGTTTAAGCATATCTGGGATATGCTCCAGTGCTGTATGTAACGCTTCCCAACGGGGTTTGTAGCTTGAGCTTCGTTTGTCAACTTTTTCTTGATATACGTTTATTTGGCTTTTTTTGAAGCTTAATGTCGCGGAATATTAAAGAGTGATTGCGACTTAGTTAGGGAAATTGTATACGGCTTTTAAGAAGAAGAAATAGAAATAATGATTTATACATACAGTTCATTTGTAAAACTAAGAGGGATTGAATGTCCATCCATACACATTAACGTCCGCTCCATCTGCTTTTTCAATACATAAGGGGATACATCCAGATTAAGTCTATCACCACTTTTAAAGAGAATGGTTGAAAAAGTATGATTGGTGAGGTGCTTTTCAATCCGAAGAACATGATAATAGGAGATCCAGCAGCAGTCAAAATGGTTGGTTGCATGTGTGGGGAAGAAGTAAAGGTTTAGGTGTGGATTAATCGGTATGGGGACTTTTCGTTTGAGTCCAGTGTTGTGTTGGACAGCTTCCCTTACACCTTCATATGTAGCAAATCTTTCTAAACAAGCTTGTTTAATCAGTTCGAGCGGTTTTTGCCTTACGTAAATATCTCTATCTGGTTCTTTCACGATGGTATCGTAATCTTTATGATTTGAGGGTAATAGGGCCATGGTGTTTGAATGAATGGAATAATGACTTAAGATATCTTTCATAGAGGATGGCTCCTTTTGATTGATAGTTGTGGGATGGGAGAAGGAAGATGCCTTCTCCATTTAACTTTTAGAGGAATAATGCGAATATTTTTCAGTACTGTTTCGATTTTTATATTTTATTTGTTACTCACACCCAATTCCGTCTCCATCTCTGTCTAAATGCGGCCCGTACCCGGGATCTCCTCGATGAACAGGTGCTGCTCCTGCTTCTCTTGCGGCTGTACAATTTTTATAGTAAACATTCGAACTGGTATTGCCAGAGCTGGAAGCGGAACTTTTAGTAGAGTTGTTACTAGTAGATTGACTTGTAGTCTGGGTACTTGCCTCTACACTTGCTACTTTACTATTAGCCGATTTAAGTTCTGTTTCGAGATTTGCTACTTTGTTATTTAAGTCTGTATTTGTTTGAGTTAGTTTATCTACTTTTTCATCTAAATTTGTATTTGTTTCTGTTAGTTTTGCTACTTTGTTATCCAAATCTGCGTTTTTATTATTTAGTTCGTCTACTTTTTCTTCTAATGTATTCTTTTCATCCTCCAGGGATTTCTTTTTATCTTCCAAGGATTCTATCTTTTTCTCGAATTCAATCCCTTTAGTTTCCAACTCTTCTTTCTCATTTTCATAATCTGTTACTTTACTTTTTAGTTCCTTATTTTCCAGTTTAAGAGTGTCATTTTCGTCGGATAGGGATTGATTCTGTTTTTCTAATTCGTTTATTTGGGCTAGTTCGTCTGTATCAGCGAAGGCTGCCCCAACTATAAATAGACTAAATCCACCAAGAAGTGCGGTATAAAATACTTTTTTAGATAATACCCTTTGTTTATCTTTTATTTTTTTAATAAAGTGAACAATTATGTAAAGAATAGAAAAAATAATAGCTAGAAATCCTAATAGTGCAATGAAGATCATTTAAATTCTCCTTTTTATAAAATAGTTAACGGCGTCTTTAAAAGACAATTGTAGGGAAATGTATTTTGGTTTGGATTAATTTAGGGAACACGATTGTGAGAGGATCAACAGCTTTCCTTGCTTCGTAGGGAGGGGGATAAAATACTTAATAGTGGGTTCAATTTGGGTTGTAAAGGGAGAAGGGGGCACCAAAATTAGGAGCAGTTTATTTATCCGGGAAATCTTCAATTATTTCATCGATTAACTCGTCAATGCTAATATCTAACTTTTCTCGTAATCTAATAGCTGTTATAAAATTGGGAAAAGCATTACCACGTTCTAATTCACCTAACTGTTTCGGATCTATTCCAATTATTTCAGCAAATTCTTCTTGAGTTTTCAGCATCGACTTTCTTTTTTTATAAATGGCATCACCAACAATGTAAGCCCTGTATTTATACCTTCTATTATCTTTCAATGATATTCCCCTTAGTTTTTAAAGTTATTATCCGTTGAATGAAAGCGCGTGGACACCGTGTATACACCCTATTTCTTGCATTAGGGAAACAGATTTTATAAAGGGAAACTGTGGATGGATATAATTTTAATAAAGTGTCATTTTGGCCTTACAAATAAAAAGCAGATCTTACTTTAACTAGGGAAAGCAAGATCTGCTAGATTTTAAAACAAATGTTTGATCTATAAATTATGTCATTTTTCTTCGGTAAAGCATGTATGGACTCAATCATTTGGCTGAGTTTCCCTTCGACACAGTGTAATAGGTACAAAATAAATAACAATTAGAAAGTAAAAGAGCATTATACTACTTAAGATAATAATCAAATTGTTTGGAATTTATAAAGAAAACGGTTTCAATTATTTATTAATCGATTATACTTATTATTAAGAATTTAAGATTGGTCATTATCTTTTGGAGGAATTAAAATGAGTGATAAAAAAATCAGGATTGTGTTAATTGATAATCAGAACTTGTTTCGCCAAGCTCTTAAAAGGATTTTAGATCATGAATTGAATTTTGAAGTTGTTGCAGAAGGTAATAATGTTGACGAAGCTAAAAAGTTAATACAAGAGAAAAATCCAGATATTGTATTAACGGAAATAAATATTCCGGAGATAGAATCCATTTTTGAAGAGTGTTCTTCAAATGTGAGGGTTATCATTTTATCTGATCATGATGATGAATGCTTTGTTACACAAGCATTAAAATTGGGTGCGCAAGGTTACCTCCTCAAAGAGATGGATATAGAATCATTAATTGAAGCTATAAAAATAGTGAGTGATGGTAGTTCATATTTACATCCAAAGGTTACACATAATATTGTTAAAGAGTACCGGAGGTTAGCAAGAGACAATGCCCCAAATCGCTTAAATAAAGTAGGATACCATAAGCAACCGCTACATCTATTAACAAAACGGGAATGCCATGTACTACAGTTACTAGCTAATGGAAAAAGTAATAGAGAGCTATCAGAAGAATTAGGCATAAGTCAAGCAACAGTGAAAAACCATGTTGGTAGTATTTTACAAAAAATGAATTGTAACGATCGTACGCAAGCTGTTGTTACTGCTATTCGTAATGGTTGGGTGGAGATAAATTAATTGGTTAATAGTTAAAAAGCTGCAAGAATTGATGAGATGTTAATCCCATTGATTCTTGCAGCTTTTTTATTAGGGAATAATGGTTCTTGACGTGATGGAAAGAAATATATATTTGAATAAAGTACTAATCGGTACCTATATGCGTACAACCTTTTATTTAAATACTTAGTAAACTATATATAACAAATTATGAAGACAATTAGTGAAAAGGGTGGTTATATGAAAAAAGAGTTATCTATTAAGCAGGAACTCACGGATGAACTACATACAAAATGGATATTATCCGATATGAAAAGTCGACTAATCCAAATCACTTGTAATCTACTAGATGATCAGGTGTATATCGAAAATGATATTATTTATTCATTATTAGAGGTAGTAGAATTAATAGATTTAGAAGAGAAAAAGATTAATCCAAATGCGATAAAAGAGAAATTAGAGAATTTTGGGATCTAGGGCAATGCGTGAGACAACATTAAGTTTGATTTGTTAAAGCGCATAAAGAGTCCACAGATACAGGTTTGTCGTTACGATTGTCATATCAGTTAATGTTGCAAGGATTTTTAATAAACTTTTAACTACAAAACAAAAAGACCGCGATAAACACGGTCTTTGGCTTCTCAATCTTTCACAAGATTTAAAAACTCATTTAGTTTTATTCTAGCTTCTGGGCTAAGTGTTTTAACAGTATCCATTAATTGGATTAGATCTGTTGGTACGTCTTCCATATCAGTTGAAAAGAAGGATGATAGATTTGTATCAAGTGCACGTAGGATTCTTTCTAGCATATCTATATCAGGAATCGCACGACCATTTTCGAAACGGCTAATATAGGATTGTGAGATGTTAACCTTATTAGCTAGATCTTGAGTTGTTAAATTTTTCGCTTTTCTTAGTGTTTTTAGTCGGATACCAATTCTATTATTATCTACCATATTGTACTCCTTTATCGTAGATTATCTAACTATAGTTTAGCTTGTCTAATAGAAAAGTGTAGAAGTAAATTGATATTAGAATTAATAATCATAATTTAGTTGACTTTTAGAATTAGTAGTCATAAAATGCAGATAAATGGTATTCTTTCAAAGAATTTTGGAAATCAAATTAATTGATTTGGAGGTGTACCATTTATTAAAGGCTTTTTGATTGTTCTTTAAAAAGAAGGAGGTGAGCTTATTGAGAAATAGTAGCTGCTAAACCCAATAGTAAAAACTCATTTTTAAAAAATTTAAAAGAAAACGATTGCAGAAGATAATCTTACGTCAGAAGTTGCCGATAGAGTCGCTCAAACAGTCTAAAAACTATAGATGCTGAATTTAGGTTTAGAAATAGGTGATTCATTTCTTTCTATAAAATGATTGTCGTTTGTTGAAATAACATCCCAATAAAATATGTTCATTCACTCTATCGTGCAGATCGGTTTAGGTTTTCAATTGAGATTGAGAGTTTAATCATTAAAATTTTTTAACTTAAGTGGTATAGACATTAGTACAACTATATATTGATATTTATTATAAAAAAAGAAAGGTTGGAATTGAATTGACAAATAAATTAAAACTGTCGTTTGAAGTATGGCCAAACATGCCATGGGGACGTTTAGATAACTGTGGGCCAGCGTGGAATTCTTGGGGAGATAAATCTCTTGATTGGTGTATTAATAGAATTGGAGAATATGGCTATGAAGGTTTTGATGTTGTATTTCCGAAAATCCAAGAAATACAACCAAGTGATTATGAAGATCAAGTTACTAAAATTAAACAAGCAGCAAGCAAGCACAATTTAGCATTTGCTTCCATTGCTTGTCATACAACATTCGTTTCACCACGTTATTTTGATCGTGAAAACGGAATAGCAAAATTTAAAAAGGCTATTGACGCAGCAACAGATATGGGAGCCGAAACAGTTGTGACATTGCTTGGAGATGGGTACTATGATCCCCCATTATATAATCTAATTACACGTCAAGAAGCATGGAATCAAGCCGTTACAGCTACACAAGAAGTGGCTGATTATGCGAAACAGTATAATATCGATGTTAGTATTGAGTTGCTTCAAGGGACGATTATTAACGATATTCCATCGATGCTAAAATTCTTGGAACTAGTAGATCGCTCCAATGTTTACTGCTGCGTTGACGTTGGAACATTCTATACAACAGTTAAACCAAAAATGCCGATTAAGGAAGCTATTCAAAAGCTAGGTGATCGTATTAAAGTTGTCCATGTGAAAGATGAAGTTGGGTTCCCTAACATTATTCAATCACAGCATGTGTGGTTTGGTGGCGGTTATGTAGACTTTGTTGAAATGGCAGAAGCACTTAAATCAGTTAATTATAAAGAATACAGTAGTGTTGAATGGGAAGCATGGCAAGCTGGTGGATTATTTGGCGTAGGTGAACCTTCAGGAATTGGACTTTCTGACTTTGACCGTGTGGCAAAAGAATCAAGAGAATATTTGTTAGATAATGGCTGGGGAAAATAAACAAAAAATACTTTATCATTCCTCCATGCTATGAGGGCGTGGAGGAATGATAGAGCGTTATATGGAGGATGAATATGAAAAATAGACTTAACGTACTAAGTTTCATTCTAATCTCACTTGTTTTGCTATTAGCGGGTTGCGGAAATTCGAATGAAACAGGTAACTCTGATTCAAATAGTGATAAAGGTGTAGTAGAGCTAACCATTTGGCACATGGAAGAACCACCTAATCGTGTAGAAGTATTTAACCAAGTTATCGAAAATTTCAACAGTGAAAACCCTGATATTAAAGTTAATGCACAAGTTCAAAGTTGGGATGATGCATATTCTAAATTCCCGGCAGCCATACAAGCGGGTAACGGGCCAGATTTACTTTTTACCTTACCGGACTACACAACATTAATTAAAGATTTAGAAGTTATTCAACCTATGGATGACATTGTGGCAGCATTGGATGAAAAACATGATTTTATTGATGCTTCTTTAGACCCGTATCAATATGATGATCACACATGGGCTGTTCCAATCTATGGTTTTGTACAAGCATTATGGTACAGGAAAGATATGTTTGAAGAAGCAAATATTGAACCACCTGCAACCTGGGATGAATTAACGGCTGCTGCGAAGGCACTAACTAAGGATGGCGTCCATGGTATTGCTTTACCAGCATCTAAATCACAAGCAACAGATCAAGTATTATACAGCTTCTTAGTATCAGGTGGCGCAAAAAATATAATTGATGGTGAAAATAACATTACGTTTAATACACCTGAAACGATAAATACCTATAAGAAGTATGTTGAATTACTACAATATTCACCTGTAGACAGTAACACCTATACATGGGGAGAGCCTCAAGCTCAATTTAACAGTGGAAAAGTTGCAATGGCTATTGAAAAGGGACAATATTTAGCTCCTTTTGAAGAAGAATCTGGATTATCTGCTGATCAACTAGGAGTTGTTCCAATGCCTATTGCTGAGAATGGTGAGGCTGGAAGTATCTACTATTCTAATGGAATAATGATGCTTACAGATGATGAGAAGAAACAAGAAGCTGTAGAGAAATTCCTTACGTATCTTTATGAGCCAGAGAATTACACAACCTTTGTCAATGCAGAACCAGGTTTATTCTTACCTGTAACAACAACAGGTGTTGAATCCGATCTTTATTGGGAGAACCCAATTATATCTAAATATTCGGAGCAACTAAATGTGCTCATTGAAGCATCTCAAAATGGTGCTCTATTTGGATTCACTAATGGCGTCTCTTCGGAAATTGGCCAAATTACAGGACCAAACATTATTTCACAAACACTTGAGCAAATTACCGTTAATGATATGTCGGTAGAAGAAGCGGTAGAGTGGGGACAGCAACAAATGGAAGCAGCAGTTCAAGAATAACAAAAACGGTCTACACTTGGATTTTTTGGTGTCATGATTTTCTAGATACTTATATTATGAAACCTTGAAACTTTCAATTGCGTTTAAAGCAAATTCTGATCTCATATAGATAGGAGGTAAAATCTTGAAAAATAATGAAACCTTGGTGTTTACAACAAGTAAGCAAAAGAGAGGGTTTAAGGATTATCTAGAAATAAGCTTTCCTTATTTATTAATTGGGCCACTTGTTATTTGGGTGTTTGCAACCGTGTTCATTCCCCTTTTGTCAGTGGTAAAAGAAAGTTTTTATAGTACAGGATTTGTTGGTTCAACTGGAGAATTTATCGGTTTTGATAATTTCAAGAATGCTTTAACAAACCCCAATTATTGGGGCGCTTGGGGAAAAAGCTTATTTTGGGTTATTGGGAATATGTTCATTCAAACCCTTTTAGCTTTTTCCGTTGCCCTACTATTAAATAGAAGTAGTAAAATTTCTAAGTTAGCTCGTACGTGGGTCATTGTTCCATGGATTATTCCGACAATCGTTGTCGCTATCTTTTGGCAATGGATTTTTAATGGATCTTATGGAATACTAAATCACTTGTTGTTGTCGTTTCATATTATCGACCAACCATTGAACTTACTTGGGGATCCTAATTTAGCATTACCAATCATTGTAATCATTAATAGCTGGCACTGGTTCCCATTTCTAGCTATCTTAATTTTGGCAGGCTTAGCAGGTATTCCAAAAGAAGTTTATGAGGCTGCTTCAGTTGATGGAGCTAATAAGTGGCAAGAATTTTTCCATATTACATTACCTTCTCTTCAAAATCTAACGTTTGTGCTAGGACTTGTCGGAACACTTTGGATGTTTAACATATTTGATTTAATTCAAGTATTAACAGAGGGTGGTCCAGCCGGATCTACCAAAACAATTCCTGTATTCATTTATCAGGAAGCTTTCGAAAACTATTCTTTAGGTAGCGCATCAGCTATGTCGTTAATCACAGCAGTGATACTAGTCATCTTTGCAATTGTTTATATAAAATTCGCTTCACCTAAGGATTAATAAGGGGGGATATTAGTTGAAAATTGTCAAATGGATCTTAGTATCCTTGCTCGTATTATTTATCGCCTTTCCGTTCTACTGGGTCATCATATCTTCATTCAAAACACCTGACCAAATTTTACAGCCAGATTTATGGCCTAAAGAATGGACACTTGAAAACTATCAAATGTTATTAACCGAAACTCCTTATTTAAATAACTTGAAGAATAGTATTATTGTTTCGTTTGGAACGATGATTATAACAACTATTATTGTTGTCCCTGCTTCCTACGCATTTTATCGTTTGAATTTTAAAGGGAAACAATTCTTTTATTATCTCATATTGGCAACATTTATTTTCCCAACGATGTTGCTGTTAGTACCTGTTTATCAATTAATGAATAGCGTTAATTTAATAGATAACATTTGGTCATTAATTATTATAAATGTAACGTTTGCAGCACCTTTTGCGACTTGGCTTATGAGTGGATTTTTCAAAGATATTCCGGAGTCATTGGATGAATCAGCAGCAATCGATGGTGCGGGGAAAATTCGAATATTATTCCAAATCATTCTACCTTTAATTGTTCCGGGATTAACTACAATAGCTGTCTATGCGTTTGTTGTCTCTTGGACTGAATTCGCTTTTTCGTCTGTTCTAATTTCAAGTGAGGCTAATCAAGTCCTTACCATTGGAATGAACCAGATTATGGGTCAATACACCATACGATGGGGATGGACAACAGCCGGAGCAGTGTTAACCTTATTGCCTGTTCTTATCTTCTTTGCCTTTGTGGGTCGATATTTCATTAAAGGCTTAACGGAAGGCTCCGTTAAATAGTTAATAACTAATGGATGCTGTCTATTCAACTATACTTTATTCAAAATGTGGGATTAGAAAAGGTAAGTGAAAAAAGGACGCTACTTCGGGGTGTGTCCTTTAGTAAATAAAGATGAGATACTTCCTAAAAAAGCTGGATTTTTAGGAACACAGAAAGGAGGCAATACAAATGAATAAATATGTTATGGCAGTAGATATTGGTACGACTTCTGTCAAAGTTATCGTGATGAATCAATCAGGAGACATAATAGTCACTGATTCGCACGGGTATTCGATATCTGGCTGTAATCCAGATTGGGTTGAGCAAAACCCTGAAGACTGGTGGCAAGCGTCTCAAAAGGCAATCAAAACATGTGTAGAACATGTAAGTACAGATGATATTGTGGCGATATCCTTATCAGGACATATGAGCGCACCGGTTTTTATGAATAGTGGCGGAACTCCCATATATCCTAGCATATTGATTTCTGATACACGCTCTAAGGCGCAAACGGACTATTTAAATCGCTATTATTATGATGACTTTGTAGAAAGAACTGGAAATAAGCCAATTGATGCTTTTACGGTCTCGAAACTACTTTGGATTAAAGAAAACCTTCCTCAATTATTTGGGAACTCTGCCATTTTCGTATTTCCAAAGGACTATATTCGTTATAAATTGACTAACAAATTCGGGACAGAACCTACAGATGCTGGAAATTCATTATTATATGATCCTTTTTTGAAGGATTGGAATTGGGAATTGATTCAAGAGCTTGGTCTTCCAACACATATTTTTCCTGAATTATATGATAGTCTTTCTATATTTGGGGGAGTTTCCAAACAAGCAGCTAAACTAACAGGTCTCCGTGAAGGAATTCCTGTTGTGACTGGTGGTGCCGATATGGCATGTAGTCAGCTTGGTACAGATGCAATTGATGATGAGACAATGGCAATTACGTTAAGTACATCGGGGCAAGTCGTCATACGTGTTCCGACGTTTCATGAAAAAGGGATAGGTAAGGTCACGTTTCACAATAGTGTTCTAAAAGATACGTTTTATACAATGGGGACATTATTTACAGGAGGATTGGGTGTAGAATGGGCGTACAAGCTATTACATAATAAGGATGTAATGTCTAAAACTGACTACCAGAACTTGACTCTTTTAACATCGGAAATGAAGGACTATAACCCTGGTAGTAATGGTCTTTTATTTTTACCATTCTTAGTTGGTAGTGCGACACCATATTATGATCCACACGATCGAGCAGCGCTCATTGGCCTGGGGTTAAACCAAAAGAAATCATTAATACTTCATTCTGTACTAGAGGGAATAAGCTATAACATTCTTGAAAATGTAAATGCCATAAAAGATATGGGAATTCATGTTGAAACGATTCATATTGGCGCTGGTGGAAGCCGCAATAAGATATGGTGTCAAATGATTGCGGATATTATAGGATGTGACATTGTACCACTTGCAAATCGTGATGCTTCATCACTAGGTGCAGCTATTATTGCCGGAGTTGGAGTGGGGTTGTTTTCATCTATTGAAGAAGCGGTTCAGAGTATGGTAAAAGGAAAAGAATTACTAACATATGATGAGGATAAAAATAAAACCTATCAGACACTATTTGAATCGTACCAAGCAATTTATCAATCGGTTAATCGTTATTTCCATCAAATACATTAAAGCTTTTACGATGAGGGACTTTTTTAATGATGGGTACTAAACATATATTATGGGGGCGAGAATGATGATTAAAAAGTATTTTGATAGCGTAAGAGACATTTTATCAAAGGTAGAGGAATGCGAATCAGAAAAGTTAAATAAAGCGGCGGCTAAGGTAGCAGAAGGTATTCAAAAAGGGGGGATAGTTCAACTTTTTGGATGTGGGCATTCTCACATTTTAACTGAAGAGGTATTTTATCGTGCAGGTGGATTAGTTCCAATAAAGCCAATTTTAGTTGAGCCACTGATGCTTCATGAAGGTGCTGTTCGTTCCTCTCAACTTGAGCGACAAAGTCACCTCGCGGAAACCTTTTTAAAAGAACAAATTATAGAGCCAAATGATGTCATTTTTGTCATATCAACATCGGGCCGAAATCCCGTTCCAATTGATGTGGCTCAATATGCAAAGGAAAAGGGGGCATTTGTCATTGGTATAACATCTATTGAATATTCTCAAAGCCAACCCTCACGTCATCATAGTGGAAAGCATTTATTTAATTCAGTTGATCTAGTACTTGATAACTTTTCTGTAAAAGGTGATGCGGCGTTAACATATGAAAAAGTAAAAGTGCCGTTTTCTCCAACATCAACAGTTATGGGCGCTATAATTTTAAATAGCATTTTCGCACAAGCGATTTGTTTGATGGCTGATCAGGGATTTGAGCCTCCAGTCTTTTTAAGCGGCAATATAGAGGGTTCTGACGGATATAATGAGGAATTAGTCAAAAAGTATGAAGAACGAATCCCGTTGCTTACTTTAAATGTAGATGAGTTAAGTATATAAAAATCATATAAGTTTTGGGTGGATCATTATGGTAAACGTTCGTGTGAAAATGGGACCGAATATTTATGGTTAGAAGGGTGCTATTAAAATTGGGATATTAAAGTTGATGAGAAAAAGAGGGGCATACTTTGGATGCAAGTAGCATTTCTGAAGATGCTCCATTAGAGATGAAACTTCAATATAGCATGCTACCATGGTTGGTTGATATGCATATCTTTGGTGCGTGTGGTTCAGATACAATGGATGAGGCTGGGACAAAACTCCAGTAATTAAAAATTAAGGCGTTGGAGCTTACACTAAAAAAGTGTAGACCCCACGCCTTTTTTGTTGTTATTTTAATAACCAAAAAGGACACCTTTTGATAAAATTAAAGTGACCAAACAATAATTTTGGAGGTGTCCTTATGTTTAAACATTATACCATGAACCAAGTAGTTTTGCCGCTAGATTTAGAAATGTATGTGTCAAGAGTTTTTCGCGGTGTGACATAAACAGGTGATTTATCTATTATTTTTAGTTACACACAAACGACCGTACAGGTAGATTTCAAACAAACGTTTGATCAATTTCTTGATATCAATTTTTACAAAATTGGACAGAAATGTGGACCGGTTATTGCCTGGGGTGTGGTCCAAAGAAAGAACCACAGTACGAACCGAAGTGCGGACACATTATATAAACAAAAAGAAACAAAACGAAATAGAATCTAATACTAATGGGGATGGCTTGGCTGGAAATTTAATCAAGCTGTCCTTTTTTACGTTTTCGACAAAAATAGACAAAAACAATATAAAAAATATGAAAAAACTAGCTAACTTACAAAACCTCTTGCAGAAACGTCATTTCTGCAGAAAAACAGGGGAGAATCTTGTAGAAACAT
This sequence comes from Oceanobacillus sp. FSL K6-0118, assembly GCF_038006665.1. Lineage (NCBI taxonomy): Bacteria > Bacillati > Bacillota > Bacilli > Caryophanales > Bacillaceae > Oceanobacillus > Oceanobacillus sp. FSL K6-0118. The sequence continues at coordinate 80,699 of NZ_JBBOVR010000002.1, read as the reverse complement.
GTCGGAGTTTGTCAGAAATGCGAAGTTAGCAACCTTTACAGTTTTCATCGGTCTGATTATGCTAGATGCGGATATCACATTTTGCCACACTGAAAAAAAGGAGGTTTTGTACTTGAAGAAAAACGACGACTTGTTTGAAGATATTTTCAAACAAAATGAGAAACGTATTTATTATCACATGCACAAGCTTGGCATTCGAGATCCGTATGGGGATTTTTATTCGGAAGGGATGTATGCCATGTGGACAGCCTACCAGAAATATGAGCCAAATAAAGGCCCCCTCGCCACTTACTTCAACTACACCATTCGCAATCGCCTCATCGATCTTATCCGGAAGAAAACCAATGATGAAGATAACGAACAAAACTATGTGGAAAAGGAAATTTTAACTGCCTATGACGGAAATAAATATGGCGACTCGAAAATGCCAATCCTGGACACAAGTGGAATGGATATGGAAGATGGCGATTCCTGGGAGCGCGTATTTTCTCTGCTTACCGAGAAACAGCGGAAATGGGTGTATTTTTATATCATTCGGGATATGTCACTGAAGGAAATTGCAGAACAGGAACATGTATCTGTGGAAGCTGTGAAAGACTGGGGGAAGCAAGCGAGGAAGAAATTGCGAGCTTATTTTAAAGACAGTGATGGGATTTAAATTTGGTAGACGTGCTATTCGTTTAGCATAAAAAGCCTTCCCTGGGACTTGGATTCACTGAAAAGTCTGGGGGAAGGTGAATTTTACGTGAAAGTAAAATCTTGGAGATGGAAGGAAAGGGAGAGAAGGATGAATTACATAAGGGAAATGAATGCTTTTTATGATTCGCTGGAATATAACCCACTATCTAGTTCAGCAGTTGCTTTATGGCATGCGTTGATGCATATGAATAACAAGACGAGGTGGAAGAGCGAATTTCGTGTAGCTGGAATGGTTTTAAGGATCAAATCTGGTTTGAATGAATCTAGTTTTAAGAGAGCGAGAACGGAGCTAAAGGAAAAAGGATACATTGCTTATGAACCTAAAAGGGGCAATCAAGCACCAGTTTATCGAATGATTAGTTTGATAGAGAATCGTGAAGACGCGCAACAGATGGATTCGGTTGGGTATGAAGTAGATGAGAATTCAACTGAGACGGAACTACCTGGGGAAAGGGAAGCACGGAAAGGGATGGCAGAAGAAACGGTAACGAAACAGGAGGCTGGGGAAGGAGAAGTATTTCGTTTCTATCAAGAAAACTTTGGAGTCATGAGCCCATTCGTCATCGAGTCCATGAGTGATTGGGTGGACGATGTAGGAGAAGCATTAGTGATGGAAGCGATGAAACGGGCATTGGAGCAAAATAGGGCAAGTTGGGGTTACGTGAAAAGTATCTTGCAGGCATGGAAAAAGAAAGGGATTCGAAGTGTGGATGCAGTGCGAGCAGAAGATGTGGAATTTCGAAAAAGGAAACAACGGCGGCGGTATCACTATTTTACCAGTGGGAATCGTGAAGAGGTGATTCCGGATTGGTTTAAGGAACAGAGGGAAAAGCGTGAGAATAAAAGGATGGAAGTTGATCCGGAAGAAGCGGAAGTGACGAGGTTGAAAATTAGGAGGTTGAAGGAGGAGTTGGGGTATGGGTAGAGTGTAAGGGGGCGCGTCCAATGTGTTAAATCTTATCGAGAGCGGGAATCCGTTACTCGTGCGTATTTCCAAAGTCGCCTTCATAGGGGAGACGACAACTGGACGATTACCCAACCGCCAAATATGCTTCAAAAATCTCAAGTTTGCCGATGCTAGCAATTTTTCCGCAATCTTTATAAAAGGACGACGAATGAGCCTAGTCTAACAGGGAGAGGATCAGTAAGGAAAACTACATCTTGGCCCCCTGCTAAGATGAGCTAAATGGATCGGTGAATCTCTGCCACTGGTGCCCCCTTATTTTGCTTTACTAATATTCAATAATTCAGGAATTGTTACAAACTCTATTCCTTCTTGCTGTATACGTGGAATAATGTCATGTAAAGAATGGACAGTGCCTGATAAATCCATTGTCCAATCACCACCGTCATGCATCAGTACAATGGATCCGGGTTCCGTATTTGCTAAGACAATATCAGAAATAACAGTCGTACCCAATTGTCTCCAATCCAAAGAATCGACGTTCCAGAGAATGACAGAATACCCCATCTGCCTCATTAATTCGACAATCTCTCGGTTTAACGCACCATAAGGGGCACGAAATAATCGGGGACGGTATTCTATAATCTGTGCAAGTACTTCCTCTGTTGAAGTGACTTCCCAATGAACTCTTTCTAAACTTACTTCTGTCAGATTAGGATGCCAATACGTATGATTACCAATGACGTGCCCTTCTGCATGCATTCTTCTCACGATATCGGAATGTTCAGCTGCTCTAGCCCCCATCAGGAAAAAGGTAGCTTTGATTTTGTATTTATTAAGGACATTCAGCACTTGGGGTGTAAAGCGTATATCTGGACCATCATCAAAAGTTAAAGCTACTTTATTTTCGTTAAGGGATCCTCTTAAAACAACGGTGTTGGGATATTCCCGCTGTAAAATCGAATTCGCCACTAAATGAGGCTCTCTGCTTGTCATTTCCGCTCCTCCTACTGGTTGACTTTGCCCCATTTGCCTATCCCATTTACTCCGATACCATAAATTAAAATGATTCGTGTGCATATGAACCTCCATGTTTAAAAATTTGCCCATTTATCTTTACTATATGGTAAGTGTGTTTAAGGGGTTACGAAGGGGTAGAGGTGCTAATGTGTTGGATACCATCATGGAGTCCTTAATCAATATGTTAGCCCCCAATGCTTTAAGGCACTATGTTGTATATGACAATGTGATAAGGTGCACAAAGAGGAATTATGCGTGAGACTAGTGCGTATTTCTTCGGAAAAAAATATTAGAAAACAAGGAAACCACCCGACGCCGTAGGAAGCAAAAGGGTAGTCTCAGAGAAATAAACAACTTAGAAAAAATGTTTTATATTTATAAATTATAGAATAAATTGTCGATATTCCCCGGGAAATGAAATATTTCCTTGTAATCTTTCAGGGAATAATGGTGAATATGGGTGATTTTGTTCTTTTTCGCATTTTTTGATATAAATTTGTTTACGGGATCAAGTCTCCTACGTTTGATTCGTCTACCTCGACTACCGCTATAATAAAACCTTATAAAAAAAGGCCAACCAGTAATTTCTGGCTAACCTTTTAAAACTAACGTTTGATCATTCTTGAATAAGAGCTTTTAACAACTTACACGAGAATTTTAACGCTAACATCAAATATTCCATTTAAAATTAATTATCCTTTAAACCTAATTTCTCATTAATTTCTTGTATTGTTTCATGCATTTTAAAGAATAAAATTAATAATTCACAATAAACCCTTGTAAAGATAGGTCCTAATATGATAGTTAATATACCCATAAATATTTGGTAACCGCCACCGAAGTAAGAATCAAAACCAGCTATAATTTGAAGAAGTCCTAGAATGATAGAGAAGCCTACTCCAACCCAAAAAAGCACTTTAATGATTGTTGGTGTAATCATCTTATTAAAACTAATAAAATTTTTCATTTATTCACCTCCCTGTTTCGTAGTCCATCCATCATGAAATAAAATTCCTTTCATAAAAAACACTTCATTTTATTTCTATTTCGTTATAGGAAGTATTAGAACTGATGACTTTTTAAATTCTTTGATTTGCAAAGGGTAATTTTAGCATAAAAGTTTAAACTTAACAATGAAGCGCAGTTTGTTCCACTATGTATGCAACTAACTATAAATGAATGGGAAAAGGTACTGGAGTTATTTTTGAAGGGATGATAGAAATACTTAAACAGCCATATTCCCTTGACATAAATTTCTGAAGACTATAACATTGACTATAACTTAAATATATTCACTAGGGGTGTTATTTAACTGAGATGAGTATTTACTCAAACCCTTTGAACCTGAACTAGTTAAAACTAGCGTAGGAAAGTGTAAATTCTATTACATACTAAAAGGGTGATTATGCCTTTTTCTTAATATGTAGTTAATTCTTTTTACGCAACTTTTCTATGTGAAGGTTGCGTATTTTTTTATTTATCACTTTATTATTTAAGTTTCATCAAAATTAATAATATAGGAGTGGTTATGATGGGGAGAACAGTATTAGTAACAGGTGGTAGTAGAGGTTTAGGAGAGTCTATTGTAAAGACCTTAGCACAACAAGGATTTCAAGTGGTTATCAATTACTATAAAAGTCAGGATGCCGCTGAGAAGCTTGTTTCTGAGATTGGTGAAGAAAATGCTATTGCCATTCAGGCTGATGTAACCAATCGCACAGAAGTAGATACATTGATAAAAAAAGCAACGGAGTACTTTGGCCAAATAGATGTTGTTGTCAACAATGCATTAGTAGACTTTAAGTTTGATCCAAACAAACAGAAACCTTTCACAGAACTCACCTGGGTTGATTACCAAAAACAACTAAATGGTACGTTAAAAGCAGCATTTCATGTAGTTCAAAGCGTCATCCCTCAATTTATTGAACGACAAAATGGAAGTATTATAAGTATAGGTACTAATTTATATCAAAATCCTGTTGTACCTTACCATGAATATACAACAGCTAAAGCTGGATTAATAGGTTTTACACGTAATATCGCTTCTGAATTAGGACAATATGGTATAAAAGCGAATGTCGTTTCAGGGGGATTATTAAAAACGACTCATGCCAGTGCTGTTACAACACCGGAAGTATTTGATTTAATTGCTCAGTCGACGCCACTGAAGAAGGTGACCACACCTCAAGATGTAGCCAATATGGTCGCTTTTTTATCATCAGAAAATGCGCACGGTATTACAGGTCAAAATATCACAGTAGATGGCGGTTTGACAATGAACTAGTAGCTTAAATGACAATGGATAGTCTTTCAAAAACGGAGTATATAAGATAGTGAATAATAATTGTTTGGAGGTATGACAAATGCCAAAGATGAAAGAAAAACAACTACACTTAGGTGTCTTGCTGTATGGATGTGGGCACCATCAGGCTGCTTGGCAAATGCCTGACTCAAGCGTTGAACGTATTGGGGACATTTCATATTACCAATCCTTAGCACAGTTAGCGGAAAAAGGTTATTTTGACGCAGTATTCTTTGCTGATAATCAATCCTTTCCGGCTAAAGATTCTAGTGATATGCCAGCATTTTGGTTTGATCCAATAGTCAATTTAACAGCTATTTCTCAAGTGACAAAACATGTGGGATTAGTTTCAACCATTTCAAGTACTTTTTCTAATCCTTTCACAGCTTCACGACAATTATTAAGTTTAGACCATATTACAAAAGGACGTGTTGGTTGGAATCTCGTTACTTCTATGACTGATTTGGAGGCGTTAAATCATAGTATGGATGAACTGCCTCCTCATGACAAACGTTATGAGAAAGCAGATGAATTTGCTGCTTTAATGAATAAGTTATTCCTTTCATGGGACAGTAATGAGTTTGTACATAATCGAGCAGAAGGGAAATTGATCGATCCTTCAAACATTCAGCCATTTAATCACGCTGGTACTTATTTTAAGGTGTATGGCCCATCCACCACACCAAAAAGCCCCCAAGGCAAACCAGTATCAATGCAAGCGGGGGCATCTAAACAAGGTATTGCATTGGCGGCAAAATATGCCGATGCGGTTTATTCCGTATCGTGGAACTTGAAGCAGGCAAAAAGATTTCGTGAAAAATTAGATGAACAAGTTAGACAAAGTGGAGACAGTAATAGACATATTAAAGTATTTCCGGGCTTAGTAACCTATGTAGGTCGTACTCATGAAGAAGCCTTAGAAAAAAAAGCAGCATTAGATGAGCAATTACCTATTGAAACAGCTTTAAACCAGTTGAGTTTCTTTGTTCAACAAGACTGTTCGAATTGGGAAATGGATAAAGAAGTACCTCAACTACCTCCTGTAGAAGAATTTACTGGACCAATCGGACGTTACGAAACGATACTAGAAATTATTAATGATACCCGACCTACCGTAAGAGAATTATTAGGATATCTTAATGCGGGCGGTGGGCATCACACGCTGATAGGTACGCCCGAAGAAATTGTGGATCAGATGGAAGTCTGGCTTGAAGCTGGTGTGGCTGATGGATTTAATCTTATGCCTCCTACATTGCCTGGTAGTTTAGAAGACTTTGTTGAACTAATTGTTCCTGAAATGCAAAAAAGAGGTATTTTCAGAGAGAAATATGAAGGTCATACTTTCCGTGAACATTTAGGATTAACATAATTCGAATCATGTTCATGTAATGATCGTAACTATTGTCGCCTATCTAAACAAAAAGAAATAGCCACCCTGCCGTCAAGTAAGGTGAGCTATTTCTGCAAAAAACTTTACTAGGTCAGCCGCTCTGTACAAGGCATGTATGTTGCTTAGGTTTTGGCATGGACCTGGTTATTTGCATGAAGGATGATTGTCTTATAATCGTCGAGACACAAGAAGAGGGGAGACCCTCTTCTTGTGTCTATGAAATTATAAAATTAATAGAATCACAAGGATCACAGGGAAGGTCCCTTTGGCCCTGCAATCTAAACAAACCTTTGTAATACATTTGTCATATTTCTTTTGTAAATCTATGTTAAAATGAATAACATCTGGAAGAATATGGAGGGAGATTTAAGATGAAAAAGTTAGTAACTGCGATAACTGCAGGAATGCTTATCGCTAGTGTAACAGTAACTAACGTTTCAGCAGCAGAAGTTAAAGTACAAAAAGGTGATACGCTATGGGATATATCAAGAGAACATAACACTACAGTAAAGAAATTAATGGATATAAATAAGTTGACGTCAACTATTATCTATCCGAATCAACTATTATTCATAAACGAACAATATATAGTACAAAAAGGGGACACATTATCCAGGATCGCTAATCAATTTGATGTAACGGTCAAGGATATAAAATCCCTGAACAATCTCACATCAGATCTTATCTTTATTGGTCAAGTGCTTGACATTCCAACTATATCTACCACGGATGATGCTGTCTCGAAGGAAACAGTTACAGCGCCAGCAAAAGAAGTTGCGACTGAAAGCATATCAACAGAACCAGTTCAGGAAGTTGAGGCTCAAGAACCAGAAGAAGTTGAGGCACCGGCACCAGTAACAGAACCAGAAGAAGAAGTTGAGGCACCGGAACCAGCAACAGAACCAGAAGAAGAAGTTGAGGCACCGGAACCAGCAACAGAGCCAGAAGAAGAAGTTGAGGCACCGGAACCAGCACCAGAACCGGAAGAAGAAGTTGAGGCACCGGAACCAGCACCAGAACCAGAAGAAGAAGTTGAGGCACCGGAACCAGAAGAAGAAGTTGAGGCTCAAGAACCAGCACCAGAACCAGAAGAAGTTGAGGCTTCAGAACCAGTTAGCCAAGAGGCATCTCAAGCAGATAAAAAAGTAGTTGTAGAAGCGGATGAAAAAGCAGAATCTGCTAAATCAGAAGGTAATTCCGAAGACGATGCAGAACTTAATGTAATTCAAGCAACTGCTACTGCATATACGGCTAATTGTGATGGTTGCTCAGGTATCACGTCTACTGGTGTAGATTTGAATGCAAATCCAAATGCGAAAGTAATAGCTGTGGATCCATCTGTTATTCCATTAGGATCTAAAGTATATGTCGATGGCTATGGTTATGCAGTTGCTGCCGATACTGGTGGAAGCATTAAAGGGAATAAAATTGATGTTCATGTTCCAACAAAGGCCGAAGCATATAAATGGGGAAATAGAACAGTTAATGTTACCATTTTAAAATAATGAATACTAATTTGTAGTCAAAAAAGGGAACCATGGGGGACAGGCCCCTCATCTCACTAGACAAATTTCAACAACCAAAAATAAAAGGAAGTACTCCGTAAGTAATAAGCGAGTACTTCCTTTTAATGTTAAACGAACCTTTGGTATAAAATGGCTTTTCTGATTTTCACTAGGTAATTTAGTGCATCCTAGTGTATTAGTAAAGATGCGTGGTATTCTCCTTAATAAAGTGGGGGAGAAATTCGATGGTGTCACTTACTTTAATTGGGATTAGAACCTTTTTAAATCCTTATGATAAGGGATGAGGTTAATAGCGACTTACGAAGCACTGAGTTACGCAATTTAGCTTAGCGACGTGGATCGTAACTATTTTCGTCCATTTAAACAAAAAGAAATAGCCACCTCTGCCCTACCAAGGAAAGGTGACTATTTCATAGTCCTTTAAATTGGTTAGCCGCTATTTTGCGGCATGTATGTTGCACCGACTGGGCGTTAGTGCGTCCAGTCTCTTTTATTTTACGCTGTTTCTATATTCATTATAAATCAAAACTAAATGTTGTTGCAAACGAAACTTTAGGTTCGTATGTGTCAAGTTTTTCTCGGTGTGTCTTCCACACCAATATTTCCGGCACTCTATTTTTGTACACTTTTTCGGCTACCGCGCGACCCTTGTCGCTTGCTGTCCCCAATTTTTAGGTAACGTTCTAAAAACCAAGAACCTTACCTAAAAATCAGGGTGTTATCTAAAACTTTTTATTAACTGTCCAATAGCTGATGAATGAGCTGTATTTAGGCTTATTTTACCTTGTTTTGCTCCAATTGACGGCTGGGTTTCCTGGCGTAGAAATTCAGTCATACGAACCACTTTTTTCACGTCTCGTTGTTTTCTTACACTTCGCCTTTGGTCTCTCAAATAGACGGATCGTAATGTTTTATTTAGAATCCCTTGTTTGATCTTCACCATTGCCTCACTACCTTCTAAACTCCAATGCATTCCACGCTTTTTCATTCGGAATGAAATATGTCGTTGGTTGGATTCCATTGCACCCATGCCCCTTGCCTCTTTTGGTGGATTCTCAACTTTTTCTCTCCAATCAAAAATTCGATCCCAATTACCGCCAATATATCTACGAAAATCCTCGGCCTTTTCTAACTGCTTATCCGTTTCTAAAGTGCTCTCCAATGTATCCATCCAACGTATGAAATCATCCAGTTCGTGTTCTTTGATTGCCTTTTGTACACCTTCTTTAAACTCGCTCTTTTTAACTCCAAAAGTTCGATTCAGTGCTTTAGAAATGTGAAAGGAATCCAATTGATTTAAAACAGGATAACTAGACTGTGAGAAAGCCTCTTGAAAACGTTCTGCCGTATAACCGGGACCACCATCACTATTGGTGACAACTTGAGTGTTTTCTAAGGAATAATGATTAGCTGTATACGCCTGGACTTCTTTCCAAAAATCATTCGTTGGTTTGGTTGTCATGATGACCTGTGGATTCTTTAGGGAAATACGCTTCCCATTTTTACTCCAACCTTCATGAATGATCGCATGATGGACTTCATGACTTGTCTTTTTCTTTGTTCCACGCACAAATACACCATCTGCCTCGGCAAATAAAAAATCCAACTCATCTCCCTTTGGTAAATAAGCAGTTTTCTAATGTATTTGCCGGCTAAGCATACATTTATGATAGAGCGCCTTTTCTTTTTTTTCTAGAATTTTGTTTCAAATCCCCGAGAACTATTTTACACATAGTGGGAAAAACTTGTTTGCGGACCCTGATGTTATCGAGCGTATATTTAATGGTGATAAGATTTCTAAGTTTACAATAACAGTTAGTAAATATCAGAATAAGGTTGAAGTACTTACCACGGGATTAACAATCGACTTTAAAGGGATGTTAAAGATTGTTTTTAGTGAGCCTAATGTAAAGGGCTATATTTTAAAAGAAATTTGTCAAGAATTATATTATACTATTGTTAACCTACTAGAAGATAAGCAAACTATTGAAATTGGATCAGAGATTGTTAATAATCAACTTTCAAGAGATGCTTTTCAATCGAAGAAAAGTTTTACACAATATGTAACAACGATAGAAGAAAATCTGATTAAAAGAATTCCTGATAAAGAAGAGGAGATTCGTGATTACTTTGGTGGAATTAAATTGGATATTAAATGAGCCAATAAGGAGGGTTTAGGCCTTGTTCCTTTCAAACAGTATGGTAATCGTTAAAGTAAATGATATTGTTAATGTTGAAAAAAATCTAAAGGATATTATGTTTATGGATGATAATGACCATTTCTATGCCATGAATTTTTTTGATGAAAGTAATAGTATGGGTGAAATTCAATGGTCCAATTCCTTTAGGTATGGAAAAATGAATATGGTAAACTTTATAAGGAAGAGTAATTATTTTTATTTATTCACATCATCTGTTCAAAATTATAAGTATTTAGGGAAAGTATTGGATAAATTATTAGGTAGTAATGTTACCATTGAAGTTTTTAGATTACCCTTGAACTGTAAATATAAGGAAAGTTTAAGTCAGGAGATTACTTCGGTTGACGTAGATCCTTTCTTTGGAATAAAAGCTAAATTGGAGCTTGCCGATAATAATCCTATACTTCTTAAAATTTACACCAATGGGTTAATTACCTATCCAATTACTACGGATAAAACAAAAGTAGATAAATTGTTAGAGATTTCTACAGATATTATAGAGAAGTGTAATCAAAATGTATGACTATATATCATACTTATTTGCTGTTGGTCTTTGGGAATTGATGGATGGCATTAGCATTTATTCTATTCAATATCTGGGTTGGGTGTCAGCTGTTATTGCTGCATTATTGGCATTAACAACTATAGTTTTTAGTCAACATAATGAAAGAGTAATTCAAAAGTCAAATGACTTAGCACGTGACATAAGTTTAGAATTGAATCAGGATAAAAACGAAGTTGATAAAAATAGAGTTATCATACAAATCAATTACTTAGTAACGTTATTATCAAACGTAAAGACGTATAAGATTACTTTGATTATGTTTATAATTATTTCATATAGTCTTGCGGTTTGTTGGTTATTTGGTGGAATAGCTTATTCTTTAGATGCCAAAACAGTGTTTGACTCTGTACTGGTAGTATTTTCATCTTTTATTTTAATAATTCTTTTAGTGATTTTGCCTTTATTAATGTTCTCTTTTAATAAATCAAAGCCATTAAATATTGATAAACATATGAAATTAGATCAGCTGGTTAACTTTTTGAATAATGAGGATTATTGGAAGGGGAACAGCATAGTATCTGATTTATTACAGCCGGTTGTAAAAGTGTCTTTAACTTCATCTAATCTTATAAGAATCAATCTAAGGCAACATATTCCAATCTCTGGTTATACCGTTACCTTCAGATTTGTTACTAAGAATGAAGATATATTATTATTACACTTAAGGCCAGAACCTAATGAGGTGTCTACGTATATAACTAAATCAGAAACTGAATCAAAGATGTATAGAAATTTTACAACTTTATTTAGAAATATAAAAAGTTAAATTTAAAGGAAAGCAAGGTCTATGTAGTATCTGAAACAGAGAAGCTAGTTTTTTCTATAATGAAAGCTAAGGAAAGTACAAACCAACTAGAATTTAAACTCGGAAGTTATCATAACCAGCCAATTATTTTACCTGTGAAAGAACTACTATTACAAGAAAAGTCTATTTTAAAGTTTAATTCTACAGAGGAACATTTATACTTTGAATTAAATAATAAATAAGATTCAATTGGCCTATTTTCGGAAACTGACTTAAACTACTTTAACGCGTGTGAAAGGTTTAGCTAACTAAAAGGTAATTTATTGGAAAAGAAACAGCCTCACTTTTTTAGTGGGGCTGTTTTACTAATTATTTCATTTTCTCCGGCAATGCATGTATCGATTCAATCAGTTGATTCAGTTTTCCCTCGACACGGTGTAATAGGTAAAACGTCACCGCGATAGGAAAACCAACATCTGTGATGAATGCTATCCAAGCTTCCACAGAAAAAACCTCCAATCCTTGTTTAGTAAAATAGACCAGCGATAAACATCGGCTGGTCTATTTCTTAAGGTTAAATTTCAATATCGATTTCTTCCACAGTGTTTTCTACAATGCGGGCACTATGCTTTTCTACCAAATCTCCACCAGTCGATGTGAAGGCATTTTCGTTGATGATTGTATCCATTGCAGCATTAACAGCTGAAGGATCTACTGGTTCGATAGGATTATCTAGTGAAAATGTAACTACTTTTCCATCTTCGTTTGTAAATTTAAGCTCTAATTTTCTCAACTCTCTCACTCCTTTTTATTATTTTTGTCGGCCTTTACTCAGCAGTAACATCAGCTGTGTCTTTACGAATGATGTTGTATAATGGGCGATCTTGTAAACCAGCAAAAGCATTGGCTACAGCATATAGCTGATCCGCCGTTGCGGAAGTTTTTACATTGTTGAAACTCTTATACTTGTAGACTGGCATACCAGTTTTTAAATCATTCCCATCATTTAAAACAAGCTGTAATGTAGACTTCGTTAATTCGAATGCTGCCATTTGTTTCTCACCTCCTTTCATAAATACAATCGAAAGGAATCGAGGTGAGGGGGGAGAAATTTAAGAAGGGTTCAAATTCCTTATCTAGTTATAACTCGTGTTTAAAAAGGAATAAAAAGGGGAAGTTGGAAAAAGATATCTTTGTTAAAGGGGTGGGGTACTTGTAGTTAATTTGGGACAGTAAACCTGTCCTATGGCTCTTATGGTATACTATTATGGTGTATAAGAAAGGAGTGCAAAAATCAATGGAATTTATGGAGAGTATTATTTCCCATTTAAATGATTTTCTATGGTCTTATGTACTTATTATTGTTTTGATTGGTTTAGGGTTATATTTTACAATTCGAACTGGTTTTGTTCAATTTTCCATAAGAGAAATGTTTCGAGTGATAACCGATAAACGTGCGTATTCTGATTCAGGGAAGAAAGGGACAAGTTCTTTCCAAGCATTTGCTATTAGTGCGGCTTCAAGGGTAGGTACAGGAAATATGGCAGGGATCGCGTCTGCGGTGGCACTTGGAGGTCCGGGGGCATTATTTTGGATGTGGCTGGTTGCGATTGTCGGTGCAGCATCTGGATTCGTTGAGAGTACACTTGGTCAAGTATATAAAGTGAATGATAAAAATCTTTACCGAGGTGGTCCAGCTTATTATATTGAGAAAGGTTTAAAAAGTCGTTGGCTAGGTATTGTATTTGCGGTTACCATCACATTTACATATGGACTTATATTTAATTCCGTTCAGTCTAATACGATTAGTCTTGCCTTTAAAAATCAATTTTCAATAAGTCCTACTGCTGTTGCTATCATTTTAACCATTCTTACAGCATTAGTTATTTTTGGAGGAATAAGGAGTATTGCTAATGTTTCACAAATCATTGTACCAGTAATGGCGATTATTTATATTCTAATCTCCTTTGTGGTATTGGCGATGAACTTAGAAGTGATACCAGGCATTATTAGGCTTATTTTTGCTAATGCATTTGGTATTGAACAAGTTGCGGGAGGAGGCTTCGGTGCAGCCATCATGATGGGTGTGAAACGTGGGCTATTCTCTAATGAAGCTGGGATGGGGTCCGTACCGAATGCCGCAGCAACTGCTGACGTTTCGCATCCGGTAAAACAAGGACTCGTTCAAGCACTTGGCGTGTTCTTTGATACCTTATTAATCTGTAGCGCAACTGGATTGGTTATTCTTGCTTCTGGTGGATTTGCAGGTAGTGATGCAGAGGGGATTCAGATTACGCAATCTGCTTTCACCAATCTTTTAGGAGACTGGGCGGGTATATTTGTCGCTGTTGCCATTTTCCTATTCGCGTTTAGTTCGATTCTTGGAAATTATTATTATGGGGAAAGCAATATCTACTATATTAAGGATAGTAAACTAACTTTATTTATTTACCGAGTTGTCGTTCTTATCATGGTCATCTTTGGAACCCTTGCGTCCTTTGATCTTGTCTGGGCACTTGCCGACTTAACCATGGCAATCATGGCATTAATTAACTTATATGCCATTACAAGACTCTTTAAAATCGCCAAGATTGTTCTTGACGATTACATGAAACAACGAAAAGCTGGAAAAGACCCTGTATTTTATCGGGATGTATTAGAAAATCAAGATGGAATAGAGTGTTGGGAACGGATGGAGGATAGGGAGCAGTAGAACTGTGGGGATAGGTTTGCCTGTTCCTGTGGCTGATGAGTATGCTTACATAAGTAAGGAGATTTTCACTCATTAATCTTTGTCAGTATTTGTCGGAAATTAGTAGATTAAAACGCTTTTATATTATGTTAAAATAAAGTAGCAACTGAATATTGTGAGGGTGGTTGGTTGTCGCTCTTCTTTCCTACTGGGGAAAGGAGGTGATAATCATGGAAACATTTCTTGGCAGAAAGAAGCATACACTCTGCATAAGTGCAACTAAGACATTTGCCGAAAAGGATTGGCAAATGTCAAGTTTTCTAAAATTTTTACGAGAAATTCTGAAAGGGATCGTGCGTGAATCAAGTGCTTTTTTCTTTCGGAAAAACATACTAGAAGACAAGAAAGCCACCCCGCGCCGTCACAAGCAAAAGGGTGGTTCTCATAAATAAATCAAATATTTAAGACAACCACCACCCTGACGGTAGAGGTTGTGAGAGAAGTGTATTAATACACTTCTCTCTTTATCTATATCCATTATACATAAAATTATTCTAAATTTCTATAGGTTAGCCTACACTATTTCGAATAAAAGGTAATTATTGAGGCGATGGAGTGTCTTAGGTTAAAAGTTTCTATTATATCGCATATATTGCAAAGACCGGTTATTGAATTGGGACAAAGGATTCACGGACAAGATATCCGCCCTTGTGAGTTTGTTATCGGAATTCATCACTGAGATATCAGTACTCGTGGTAAGATATCGGGAATCACTACCAAAGAACTGAAAGGGCAGATTCTTCGTCCCTTGTTAAACTTTTATAATTTTATATAGAATGAAGTGTTGTGAAAATCCACGTATAATTTTACGTAAAATAATGGTATAATACTAACAAAAGGAGTTGATATTATGCCTAATATTAAGCCGGTGTCTGATTTAAGAAATTATAATGATGTTTTAAAAGATATATCTATGGGTGATCCAGTTTTTTTAACAAAAAATGGAAGAGGGAGATTTGCTATTCTTGATATAGAGGAATATGAAAAAAACCAATCTACAATCAAGCTTCTTTCAAAATTAATGGAGGCTGAGAGGGCCATAAAAGAGGGGGATGAATGGCTAACTGAGGAACAAGTTAAAAAAGACTTAGGAGTATAATTTTATGTGTCAATTAAGAATCAATCCCCTTGCAAAACAAGACTTGTTTGATATCAGAGAATACATTACCAAAGAGCTTGACAATCCTGGTGCTGGGGTAGATACAATTGAAAATATCATGGGGTGTTACGAAAAGCTGAAGGGTTTCCCTATGCTAGGTATTGAGTTATCATCGAAAATGGATGTTCCAACAGATTATAGATATTTAATTTGTGGAAATTACCTTGTTTTTTACAAATTAGATAAAGTCTATGTATCCATTTATCGAATTCTTTATTCAAAACGAGATTATATAAAAATACTTCTTGGTGAAGAAAAAGGTGAAATGAATAGTGAATAACAAGGGATCTACAGGGACAGACCCTTCGTCCCAACTTGCTCTGAGTGCGCACTATTAGGAATTTTCGGATCTGGTCCGCATCTTTTTATGCTTTTATTTAATAGGCATCCACACATTAATGTTGGTTTAGATGAGTTTTCAATGTATGAGAAGGTATTTTGAGAAAGGGTCTTCTCCAATTTTTAATTAAATCGTTGAAGAAAGTTGATTGGAGAGTTGTTTTTTATCTGAAGCAAGGTCGGTTACGTGGCTGATTAGTATTAGTATGACAGAGAGTAGTTCAAAAAAAGAAGCAGGAGTGGTACCATTCCTGCTTCCCGCTAGCTATACCTGAATTGCCAAGTCCCCAGCTGCTTTAACTTTAACTCTTGTTGCATTACCAGGAAGATAAGCAAGTGGTACGCTCTCCATGTCTACAATTTCTACCTTTTCACTATCTGCCCCGGCTTTAATCGTTTCTGAAATAGCGAGCTCTTTTGCTTGTTTTAGTATTTCTTCTCTATTTTCTTTGTTAATGGAATAAATTTTTTCAATTTCCCCACTGATTTGTGAAATAGCTGAACCAATTGCATTTGCAACACCGCCATTTTCGGGTTGGTATACTTGAGATGCGCCTTTAATTTCATTTGGAAATAAGACACTTCCTCCACCGACAAAAACTACTGGCATATCGGCTGCGCTTGTTTTTATCTTGTCAACAGCTTCTTCTATCATTTCCACCATACGCTTGTAAATCGCTTCTAATAGATTTTTGTCAAGTTGTGCGACATTTTCCGGATTTCCTAGTTTTACTTTGCCCAGGGCTACGGCTACATCTGTCGTAGTTAGAGTGGAACCGCCGAATACAAGTGCTTCTTCCAGAAGGCGGTGACCTACACTGTCAGGACCAACTGTAAATGTATTGTCCTCAGCAACGCGAATAATGGTTCCGCCTCCTAATCCAATGGAATTAATATCTGGCATACGGAAATTAGTACGAACGCCACCTAACTCGACCGCGAGAGATGATTGTCTTGGGAATCCTTTTACTAATACACCAACATCTGATGTGGTACCTCCGACGTCAACAATAATTGCATCCTTATTATCCGATAGAAATGATGCTCCACGTAAACTATTTGTCGGCCCACATGCAACTGTTAGAATTGGATATTTTAACGTATATTCTTTGGACATTAATGTTCCATCATTTTGACAGAAAAAGACTTTCGCATGAATACCGTTATGTTGAAGTGCCTTTTCAAAACCATCTGCAGTTGTTTTCGCTACATTGATAATAGAAGCATTTAAAATGGTTGCATTTTCTCTTTCTAGTAAACCAATGCTTCCTACTTCACTAGAAAGAGAAATCGAAATATCATTTCCTAATACTTCACGTAAAATCTCCTCGGCCTTCGTTTCATGTGTTTGGTCTACAGGGGAGAAGATGGACGTAAGAGCAATCGAATCTACTTTTCCTTTAATTTCCTCCGCAATGGAGCGAATTCTGTCTTCATTTAACGTATTAATTTCGTCTCCATTATATTCGTGTCCGCCTTCAACCATATAGGTGTGTCCTCCAAGAATTGCTTGTAAATCTTCTGGTACACCGGCAAGTGGCTTAATGGCTGTCGCGGCAGGAGCACCGATTCGGATAGTGGCTACTCGATTTAGTTTTTTTCTTTCTACAATAGCATTCGTACATTGGGTTGTACCAAGCATGGCAAATTCAATATTTTCAACATTTACTTTAGCTTCTTCTACAAGTTGATGGATTGTATTATAAATGCCTGTTTCTACGTCTTCTGTAGTTGGAGTTTTTAAGGAATGAATAACCTTCATATTTCGGTCTAAAAGAACTCCATCCGTATTTGTACCACCTACATCAATACCTAAACGATAATTCATGATTTATTTTCCTGCCTTTCTGTTCAATTCTTCTACTGGTGTATAGTCGTTGTCATATCCAAAATAACGTGGACCAGCAACTTCAATTCCTCTTTCGGTACGCCATTTTTTATCAGCAGGAATGCCAATTATTGTCGTTCTTGCTCCATATCTCAATCCTTCTGTTGTGAAAGGAAGGGAAGTTTCCGTATCTAATGCACAGATTAAATCAGGTGTCATGCAGAGGATATTGTTATTTGTTTTTGCCATAAGATTTTCATTTTGAAATTCCAAATAACATTGCTCCCCTTTATCTTGACCTAGTCCTTCGATGGTTGCCATCCCGCGTACAAAGCCACCATCCGTTTTCCGTTCAATATCAGTAACTTTTCCAGTAAATAGTTTAAATCCACCTAAAAGTTTTAAAATCTCGTCGATTGGATTTTGTTTATTCTGTTTTGCTTCTCGAATGGTACGGCCGATTTCCTCTTCCAATGTTAAGGAACGGTAGATACTTGATTCTTTTACTTGTTTTCCAGTCATTGGGTAAATAGCGTTTATGACCGATCCACCCATAACCATTGTTGCAGAACGAGCTATGTTTTCTGCCCATTTTCCATTCACTGTATTTAATACCATATTATTTCCTTTTTCATCAGCCAGAACCATTGGTGTTGTACTGACATCATTTAAATAAAAAGTAACCATTTGTAACTCTGGAAAGGCTCGTCCCATACCATCTGCATCGACAACGGGTAATCCAATAGATGCAGCTAATGCGAGTGGTAATAGGGAGTTGACGCCGCCAGCTTCAATCGGCATCGTTGCTTTAATCGTTTTATTTAATACCTTTTCTAATGATTTAAAAGCTTGTTGTGCTTGATCGCCACTAGGGATTTTTTCTACTAATACAGTAGGGGCGCCCATCATTGCAGAAGGGACAATCATATCATCATCTTCAATTTCATCGACATCAAGTAATTTCACTGGTCCGTGTTCTTCAATGGCTTGAAGTGCCATCATTTTTCCAACGAATGGGTCTCCACCACCGCCAGTACCTAATAAAGCTGCTCCGATTGCAATATTTTCTATTTCTTCTTTCCCAATTAATCTCATGCTGCATCCTCCTTGAAAGTTGTATTCCTATTTTTTAAAACAAATCCAATAACGATTTGGATGATAAAGGCTACTAAAAATGCATCGATACCTGATGCACCTGTTTTTGTAAATAATCCAAATCCTCAATTAAACTTTTGTCCTTCATCTATATCACTTCCAAACCTATGAATTAAGTATTGATTCATTAAATATGTTGCTTGTTTCAAATTCCTTTGGATATCGTCTTTTTCATAAATGATAATTCCCCAAAATAAACCATTTCCGAGAAAAATAAAATAATCGATGATTTCTTTTATTTCTTCTCTATCTAAATGGGGATATCTTATAACGATTATTTCCATCAATTGGGTAACCAACCAAGAATCATAGGTTTCTAAATAGTGACGTACCTCTTCTTTTATATCAGGTATAGAGGAGTTCACCATTAACACATATGCTTTAGTCTCTTCCTGGTTTGAAGTATGATGGAACGTTATCTTGTTCAATAATTCAGAAAATAATATGTGCAATGAATCACTTTGATATTGTTCAAAGGTTTCTTTCATGCTAGAAAAGTGATGGTTTAGAATTACTTTTATCGCTTCGATAAACAATTTCTGCTTGTTTTCGAAAAAATGATAAATCGATGCTGGCTTAATTCCTACATCTTCCGCTATTTTTCGCATTGAAGCCCCTTGATAACCATGTTCTGCAAAATTCCTAATTGTCGCTTCGATAATTCTGTCCTTTGTCATTTTTTCCTCCCTAACGTTTGTTAGGTATAATAGCACTACTTTTTAGTATCGTCAATATTTTTTAAAAATTTATTTTTAGTAAAATAGTGGAAACCAACTTAATATTGAGTGGATTGTAAAAGTAGGTGAAGCGGCGGAGTTGTGGGGGGTACCTCATCCCAGCTTACTGAAAAGGAATTGTCATCTGGATATCAGCACACATGGTCAAGATATCGGTAAACACCGTTGGAATATCAGCACACACGGGCGAGATATCGGTAAACACCGTTGGGATATCAGCACACACGGGCGAGATATCGGTAAATATCGTTGAGATATCAGCACACATGGTCAAGAAATCGGTAAACTCTGTAGGGATATCAGTACTCATGAGCAAGACATCAGTATAAACCTTGGAATATCAGCTCACGGTCAAGAAATCAGTAAACACCGTAGTAATATCAGTACTCATGTGTAAGATATCAGCATACACCGTAGGGATATCAGTACTCGGGGACAACCGTGTAAATGGTATCTCGGCTTTAAAAGGTGAAAAAAAGACTAAATAGAAAAAGCTATTCTCTAAATAAACAGAGAATAGCTTTTTAAACAAACGTTTTCAGAATGGATCTCCTATAAAGTTATTTTTCTAGTTTTTCTATACGCTTTATTAGCATTTTAGTTGTTTTCAATTATGACCAATTTTCGCCAATTCATTTAAGTTATTCATGAATCGGCCGATTATTCATTGGCTTTATTGTCCTCCAATATAAACCGGAAATGACAGTTACCTTCTTTTAAAATATATTTATCATGTTCCACTTTGAAATCGGGATTAAATCCTCTAGCTACTGCAGGATCAATCATTTCACAATATAAAATTCCATATTCATGCATATCATCATCTGCCCATTGTTGGCCAAAGGGGCATACGGTGAAGTTTTGTTCAATTTCTCCTTCTTTATATTCCGTTGTGTAGGTGAATAGTTCACTTCTACCCATATCATAGTTTGTTAGGTAGTTTTCTCTCGTATTTTCTTCTCCATTTGCCCGAGCGCGTTGTGCGATTCCGCGACCACGTTCCTCGCCAAAAGTGCGGACACCTTCTCGGATTGCATCTTTTCCTTTTTCTCCGAATCTATCAACAATAACTTTAGAGATTTGTGCAAAGAGCTTTGCCATTAAAGCATAATTTGTTAGATTTTCATATTTCCTCACCGCTTGATGATTTCTAGGAATATAGCTATATAATCGATGAATTACGCCTTCTTTAGTGGCTTGAAGAGCAATTTCTTCTGCATCTTTATATCCGAAATTTTGAACTCCTTGTTGAAACAAAGCTTTTCCTTCTTCTCCAAACTGGGTAATGACTGATTTTTCTAAGTGTGTAAAAAGTTTGGCAGTAATGTTATCCATTGACAATGGTGGTATATGAACTTTTGTTTCACTCAAAATAATACACTTCCTTCAAATTAATAGATTGACAATATTCTTATCTATATTATACTAATTCTATTATAATTGTAAATATATCCGTTTACTAGGAATTGTGGAGGAGTAATCATGAATTTAACAACTGAGAGCATTATCATTTATGCAGAAATAGCTATTTATCTTCTTATTGTATTAGGAATCGGTGTATATTTCAGTCGAAAAAAGATGCAATCATCCGATTACTTTCTAGGTGGGGATAAGATACCTGGATGGGTTTTAGCCTTCTCTGAGAGAGCAACTGCAGAATCAGCTTATATGTTCTTAGGTGCGGTTGGTTTCATTTATTTAGCTGGTTTGTCCGGTGTTTGGCTACTGTCTGGAATGTTTATCGGGATTATCTTTTCTTGGAGTTTCTTAGCAAAAAGGTTTTACCAAGAGAGGAAAAAATATAATGTCTATACGTTGCCAGATTATTTCGCAGTAAAATACCCAGAGCATGGTAGAACGATTCGACTATTATCAGCCATTATTATGGGAGCATTTTCCCTATTTTACATAGCGGGGCAGTTTTCAGGAACAGGAAAAACGTTGTATTCGATTTCTGGTATTGATATTACTTTAGGCACGATTGTTGTCGCTATTATTGTTATTGCATATTCCTGCATGGGTGGATTTATGTCCGTTGCGTGGACAGACGCTGTTCAAAGTGCACTCATGTTGCTTGCCTTTATTATCGTACCAACTGTAGCTTTCATAGAAATACAGCAAAACGGTTTATCGATAAGCGAGTCGCTAGCTTCGATGGGTAATGGAGGAAACAGGTGGTTAGGTGGCCTTTCTGGATTAGCACTTGGAGCGATGTTATTAACAAACTTTTCTTGGTTTTTTGGCTTTCTTGGTGGTCAGCCACAATTGAGTACACGCTTTATGGCAATTAAAAACGAGAAAGAACTAAAAACTGCGAAATGGGTGGCATATTTATGGACTATTGTCGTGTATATTGGCGCTTTCTTGGTAGGTATTTTTGGATCGGTTCTATATAAACAAGGCACGATTGCAGATTCGGAAATGATTTTACCTTACATGGTTTCTGAGCTATTGCCACCTTGGATTGCAGGAATCATTTTTGCTGCTATTTTAGCTGCAATTATGTCGACGGCGTCATCTCAATTATTAGTTGTGATGACATCTGTTAGTGAAGATATTATTCATAAGACATTTGGAATTAAAGCGAACGAACGCAACATATTAAAAATATCAAGGATTACGGTTATTGTAAGTGGGATACTTGGAATTGTTATTTCGTTGTTATCCGAATCATTTGTCGGTGGTGTCGTTGGTTTTGCTTGGGCTGGAATAGGGAATACATTTTCTGTCGTTGTACTTTTAACGTTCTTTTGGAAAAAGACATCTGGAATTGGTGTCATAGCAACCATCATTACAGGCTTTTTTAGTGCCATTATTTGGACGCTTTCTCCGCTAGAAGCTATCGTATCAGCCAGAGCTGGAACCTTTTTTGTGTGCCTAGCAGTTGGAATTGTATTTAGTCTATTATATCCAGATCGTAAATCAAAAGGAGAAACAACTGTTTGAGGAATGTACGATCCGAGGGACAGGGATGTTTATATTAAAATTACTGATAATTAAAACGAACGTTTGATTTATTAGGAGTTCATTGGTTTAATATGTCTAATTTACTATGAAATTGTAGTAAATAGTTCTAAATAAATGGTAATTATCACCATAAATGTTAAAGTCTTCTCTAGCTATGACTTGTTGTGATTTAGGAAAATCTGGCTATGGTCAATCTTCCGCAGCTTGTGTTACCCTCATCCTAGATGGTCGTTATTCCTGAATGGCTCCCTTTTCTATAATGATGGATAGGGAAGCGTGGATTAACATTATCTGTCTTTTAAAAAGTCGCCTAAATGATATTTTAGGTGAAATTTGTGAAAAATACTTGGAGAGGATGGGAAACTTGAAAAAATTAGGTAGAATCACAGCTGTTTTAGTAATAGCAGGAGCTTTAGTTATTGGAACTAACTTCTCTGCAAATACGGTAGAAGCAGCGTCAACTAGTAAAACGATAGGATCTACCTCCCTTGGAAGTAAGTGGAGAGATGGTGAGATTGGATTCCAGGCGGGGTGTGCATTATCAGAATGGCTTGGTTGGTTTAAATGCCATCCTTCACAGGTTCCTTGGTAATTTCGAAGGGGAAAGGTTTTAAAATGGATGACGTAAAGGAAAGCGAGTAGCAATAGTGGCTACTCGTTTTCTAGTTGCTGCGTAATTTTTATTCTGTCCTCTAAAATATTTACCTTCGTTAATCTCATCCAAAATGGAAATATTATAAGAGGGGTTGGAGGTTATTAGGTGTAGCACCAATTGGCTTATCGTGCAGCAGGGGATTTTTAAAGTTTAGGGAAAATAACGGATTACTGGTTAAAGCAAAGGATATTTGCAAGAATGTAGAGAATTGTAGGAACAGGCTCCCTGGCTGTAAACCAATAATTTGACTCCCAAAAAAATATAAAATCTCATGTTTGACACTAAAAATCGCCAAAAACACTGCTAAATCAATGTTTATGGCGATTTTTTTAAGGCATAAAACTGCGTACTATTTTTCCCTTTTGGTTTGTTTAAAAATTTTTTTCATATTTTTTTGAGTAACTATTTCGTAGTCAGTTCTAAAGCCAAATGCATCATGTAATGCATCCGTAATTTCTGTTCGAGTATATACAGGTATGTATCCTTCTCCATCCAATTCTAGCATGTTCATATTTCTTAACGTACTAATTAATTCAGGACATGTAAATCTTTCATCCAACTTTTTTTCTAGAATGCGATAGATCAATAAGGACAAAAAGCATGTTAGAAAATGTGCCTTTATTCGGGTTTCTCTTTGCAAGTAAACTGGTCGAGCCTGGAATTCACTTTTTAGTATTCGGAATGTCTCCTCAATCTCCCATCGCCCATGATTTATCTTAATTATTTCCTCAATAGTTGATTCTAGATTGGTACATACGGCATAAAATCCATCATACATGGATTCGTTATCAATCTGTTTCTGATTCAGAGTTGCTTGCGTCTTATCCGCAATTTCACCATTGTCTGTTACATGTGTCGCTTTAATGAATCTCTTTGGGTCATTCTGATTATGTTTATTCAACGAGCTTGGATTTTCCATCTTTTTCTTCGCTCGTTCAACTTGTTTAGCTCGAATGGATGATTGATAACGCTGATAAACAGGGGAGTAGGTGACAATTAACTTTTGTTCTAGATCATTTTCCTTGATCCAACGCTCTTTGTAGTACGTTCTCTGGTCATTTTCGAGATTGCGAATGTCATTCAAATTTATCTTTTTATTACTTCCTGGTATTCGCCACCCTTCAGGATCCAGAGACCATTCCTTCAAAAATTTCTTCAGTTTTTTGATAGACTGCGTAGTTACAAAGGCGCGTTTTCCTCGAGTATTATATATCCGATTCTTATTTGAAGATAGACCGGCATCTGTACATACAACAAATTTTGAAAGGTTAAAGTCCTTTAAAATACGACGTTCCAACGGTTTCAAGGTTGTTTGTTCATTTCTATTTCCAGGTGTCATACTAAAAGCAAGTGGAAGGCCTGACCCATCCATGAACAGTCCCATTTGAACAATTGGGTTGGGGCGATTTTCTTTAGAAACTCCATATTGTTTTAAACCGTCTTCTTCTTCGATTTCAAAGAAAAAGTTTGTGCAGTCATAATATAGAATCTGTGTGTTTCTATCCACTACATTTAGACTGTTTTTATACACCATTTCCTCTATGTAATCTGATTGCTCGGCGAGGACACCAAGTGCCCGATAAATTTGATGTGACTGAAAATGTGCAGGTTCAAGTAAGTCTTTCGAATGTTCAAACGTTCCTTTTTTAGAGGTCGGATGTAGAATCCGTAAATAAAGAAGGCGCGAAAGTATTTCATTCAGATCATATTTGAATTCATACTCCTGAGATATCTTCTGGCAAATTTTATCCAGTTTTAACCCATGGTAAATAGATTGTAAAAAGAGGTAACCAGCATTAAATAGCGTCTGTTTATTCAATGGTATTTGCTTGGCAGGACTGTATTTGGTGACGATTTTATAGTTTCGTTCCTTTTCTTCCAGTGTTAACTTTTTAGCGTATTCTTTTGCCCAGGTATAGGGATCCACACCAGGATGCTTTTCTAAAATTTCTTTGTCATTTCCCAAGGCTTCAACAACTTTGGTTGTCCTTTTATTGCCCCGATAAATATCTTTAATTACAAAATAAGACTTGGAATTTTTAGAACGACTCACTTTAATACGCATAAAATTACCCCCAAAGCAGCTAATGTTACCTTAATTATAGTATATTACGAAATGTTACGCAATAAAATTATGAAAAATTTGACAAAAAAATAAAGCCGTACCAAGGCTTTTGAGCGTTTTTTTTATTTTAGGGTGTCAAACTCCCGCAGCAGGGGATTTTTAAAGTTTAGGGAAAATAACGGATTACTGGTTAAAGCAAAGGATATTTGCAAGAATGTAGAGAATTGTAGGAACAGGCTCCCTGGCTGTAAACCAATAATTTGACTCCCAAAAAAATATAAAATAAAATAAAGATGTAACCAAAAAGTATACATCGGAGGTAGGACATTATGAGTAAATCAAAGGTAGCAGTTATCACTGGTTCAGCACAAGGTATCGGTAAAGGGTTAGCAGAAAAGTTGGCAGCAGATGGATTTTCCATTGTATTGAGTGACTTAAATGAAACTGTTTTAGAAGAAACAAGGAAGCAATTTCAAGAAAAAGGGGTTCAAGTAACATCATTTGTTGGTAATGTGACAAAACCCGAAGATCAAGAAGCTCTTGTTCAGCATGCAGTTGATACATTTGGCAGTGTCGATGTATTTATTAATAACGCAGGTGTGGAAGGACAAGTGGGACCACTTACACATGTTGATCCGAAGTCAGTTGATTTTACTCTTGATGTTAATATTAAGGGTACTATCTACGGCATTAAAGCAGCGGCAAATCAAATGAAAAAACAAGAAACAGGTGGTAAAATCATTAACGCTTGTTCAATTGCTGGTCAAGAAGGCATGGAAATGTTAGGCATTTATTCTGCAACTAAATTCGCAGTGAAGGGATTAACACAAACTGCTGCAAAAGAATTAGCAAAAGATAAAATTACCGTAAATTCATATTGTCCTGGTATTGTTGGCACTGGAATGTGGGAAAGATTAGATGAAAAAATGATGGAACATATGGGAACGAAAAAAGGAGAAGCGTTTGCGAAGTTCACAGAAGGAATCGCGCTTGGACGTCCTCAAACTCCAGAAGATGTAGCTAATCTTGTTTCGTTCTTAGCGTCACCTGCTTCAGATTATATTACAGGCCAAAACATCTTAACAGATGGCGGTATGGTATTTAATTAATATAAAGAAAAGCTGGGACAAAGTATTTCAGCCAATGAAAAACCCGAACTATCACGTGAAATTCTAATTTAGAGTTTCGTAATAATTTGGGTTTTTTATTATATCGCTTAAGTCATATCCTCATTGCAAAGAGGGAACCGTTAATCCATCATAGCGCTAACGGCTGAAAGGTCTGCTAGTTCAATTGGCTTTCTAGTAAATGCGTAACCATTTTACAAGTCTGAAATATGCTATAAGAAGGTGTGAACCTGTGGAAAGGAAGAAAAGAATGTGGCAAAAAAAGTAACCAAAACAAATGCAGTTCGTTTGATTGAGCAGCAAAAGATTCCCTATGAATTATTAGAATATAACACTGAAGACGGAAAACCGGTAGATGGTATTTCTGTTTCCGAAAAAATCGGTTATCCTCATGAATACGTTTATAAAACATTAGTTACTACAGCTGGTGCAAATCGTTACTACGTCTTTGTTGTGCCTGTTGCAAAGGAATTGGATTTGAAAAAAGCAGCTAAGGCGATAGGTGAGAAGAAAATTGAAATGCTTGCAATGAAGGATTTACTATGTCTAACTGGTTATATTCGTGGTGGTTGCTCACCAATCGGTATGAAAAAAATGTTTCCAACCTATATTAATGTAAGTGCAGAAAAGTTGGAGTTTATGATTGTTAGTGCAGGAAAAATTGGAATGCAGTTAAAAATAGCACCACAAGATTTGGCCGAAGCTTGTCGGGCAAAGTTTGCGGATATTATTTCTTGAAAATAGGTGAAATTTTGGTTTGAAGGAGAATAATTTACAGATAAAATTACAAAACGGATGAAACAACAAAAGCTGCCTAATAACATATTAGACAGCTACCTTAAGGATTATTAGTATTTTTTAATGACTTCTTGTCCACGGACATTCCATGTAAGAGCAAATAAAACAACAGCTAGGGCACAAGAAATAGTTAGAAGAATAAATCCTGCATTCCAACCAGATCCCTCTACTACTGCCCCCATAATGGCGTTTGCTGCAACAGAACCACCTAGGTAACCGAATAAACCGGTTAATCCAGCAGCGGTACCTGCAGCTTTTTTAGGAACAAAGTCAAGTGCTTGTAAACCGATTAACATTACTGGCCCATAAATTAAGAATCCAATAGCAATTAATGCAATATGGTCAATCAATGGATTTCCAGCAGGATTTAACCAATAAACAAGAACTGCAATTAATACGCCTAGCATGAAAACTACACCAGCTGGTCCACGGCGACCTTTAAATAATTTGTCAGAAATCCAGCCACATAATAATGTACCTGGAATACCAGCCCACTCATATAAAAAATAAGCGACACCGGATTCATTCATATTGAAGCCTTTTTCCTCACTTAAATAGGTTGGAGCCCAGTCTAGAACACCGTAGCGAACAAAATAAACAAAAATGTTCGCAATTGCAATTGCCCAAACCCATTTGTTATTTAATACATACTTAAATAAAATTTCTTTTGTGGTTAACTCTGTTTCAAATGTTTTCTTCGATTTACTTGGATAATCATTACGATGTTCTTCAATTGACGGCAAACCAACTGATTGTGGAGTATCACGAATAAGCATATATGCAACAATGGCTACTAAAATAGCAACAATTGCAGGTATAATGAATACCCCTTCATATCCGATAAAGTGTGCACCAAAATATGTGGAGATTATGGAAACACCTGCAATAGCCAATGGAGCCATTAGTCCTCCACCAACATTGTGTGCCACATTCCATATTGCGGTTTTACTACCTCTCTCATTAACACTGAACCAGTGCACTAACACGCGACCTGATGGTGGCCAGCCCATACCTTGAAACCAACCATTTATAAATAACATAATAAACATAATAGTAACTGTCGATGTAAAGAATGGAACAAATCCCATTAATAAATTAATGATAGCAGATAAGATTAAACCAGCTACTAAGAATATTCTGGCGTTGCTCCTGTCCGAAACAGTACCCATTACAAATTTACTAATTCCATATGCAATAGATATAGCTGATAAGGCCAGACCTAATTCCCCTTTTGAAAATCCTTCTTCTTGTAGATATGGCATTGCTAAAGAGAAGTTTTTACGAATTAAATAATAAGCTGCGTAACCGATAAAAATACCAATAAATACCTGTAACCTTAGCTTCTTATACTCAGAATCAATTTGATCCTCAGGTAACCTTTTCACTGCTGGAGCAGGTTTAAATAGTTTTAACATACTAACCCTCCTAAGATGAAATATACAAATAGATGAAAT
Source organism: Oceanobacillus sp. FSL K6-0118 (assembly GCF_038006665.1). NCBI lineage: Bacteria > Bacillati > Bacillota > Bacilli > Caryophanales > Bacillaceae > Oceanobacillus > Oceanobacillus sp. FSL K6-0118. The sequence goes on along the minus strand of NZ_JBBOVR010000002.1, from coordinate 52,311 downwards.
GTTGTTAAATGCGAGGAATAAAAAAGAAACTAATTAAGTTCTAACCCCCTTTGTAATAGAAAGAACGAAAAAAATTCAACTAAAATCTACACACTTGTTGGGTGTACAATTATTAGTTGAATCTCCAAATCTCCATCACAATTAACATGTACTGTTATTATAAACGCTCTTTTGTATGAGGTCAATATATATTTTGTAGGGTTTAGGATCAGCCCCAACCACTTAATTTATTGTCAGTTTTTTGAAATTCATAGGTTAAATTTGAGTTTCACAAAATTTATGTCTGGATCGGGAATTAGGTGCTGAAAAGGGCCTATTGAATGGTCTCAAAACTGTCACTGTGTTCCATGGTAAAAAGAAGTATTCCTTAACTTTTTTCTAATTAAATTCCGTATATTCACCGTTACTTGGTTTCTGACGTTATTAATCTATTTAAAATAATATAAATAGTGGTACAATTAAAACGCTAAGTATCTAGAAATTTGTCAAAAAGATAGGTGATAAGTTGGTGAATGAATTAGAGCTTCTAAAAATGGAATTGGATGGGATCCTTGATGCATCCAACGATAATATTGTTGTAACAGATGGAGAAGGAAGGGTTCTACGGGTTAGTTCCAATTGTACCAGCATTTATGGAAAGGAACAGGATGATCTAGTTGGTAAAACGATATTCCAGTTGGAAAAGGAGCACATTTTTTATCCCTCGGTAACGGCATTTGTCTTAAAAGAGAAAAAGGAAGTACAGGTCATGCAAAGGACCCCGACTGGTAAGGTTATTATGGCTACTGGGATTCCTGTATTTGACTGGAAACATGATATTGTTCGGGTTATTAGTTTTTCCCATGATTTAACGGAAATCCAACAGTTAAAAGAAGACTATGAACAATTACGTACAAAAATGGTGAAATATGAGTCTGAGATAGAAGAATTAAGAGAAAAAGAATCAAAACCTGATCAAGTCGTCATTAAAAGTAAAGCGATGATGGAAATACGTGAATTATTGAATCGGGTAGCAAAGTCGGATGCAACTGTTGTTTTACTTGGGGAGTCAGGAGTTGGGAAAAATGTCTTTGCCCGTTCTTTACACGATGGAAGTGATCGACATAAGGCTAAGTTTATTGAGGTGAATTGTGGAGCGATTCCGGACACGCTTTTCGAATCTGAATTATTCGGCTATGAACCTGGGTCTTTTACTGGTGCTAGTAAAAATGGTAAAGCAGGGATGATTGAGCTTGCCCATCAAGGAACGTTATTTCTTGATGAAATTGCTGAATTACCACTCGCGATTCAAGTTAAATTATTAAAAGTACTACAAGATAGGAAGGTTACCCGTATTGGCGGTTCTAAGTCAAAGAATGTTGATTTCAGGCTTATTGTTGCAACCAATCAGGACTTGGAGGAAATGGTTAATCAAGGGAAATTCAGAAAGGACTTATTTTATCGCTTGAATGTGATACCGATTACAATTCCTCCATTGCGTGATAGGAAAGACGATATTTATCATCTAGCTCAAAATTACTTGTCTATTTTCAATAAGAAATATAACATGAAAAAATTTTTTCATTCGTCGACAATAGATGTTTTTCAGCAATATGAATGGCCTGGAAATGTCCGAGAACTTGAAAATCTTGTTGAACGTTTAGTATTAACTTCCGATACAAACGTAATTTATCCGTCCAGTCTACCCTTTGTCAAAGAGATGGAAACGTTTGAGCAATTTAGAGAAGAATGGCCGCTTGAAACCTTTGAACAACGAGGATTGACATTGCAGGAAGCATTGGAAGAAGTTGAAAAAAGTTGGTTGAGACGTGCTTATAGACAATATAAAACTACGTACGAAATGGCCGATTATCTTGGCTTGAGTCAGCCGACAGTTGTCCGCCGTTTGAAAAAGTACAATATTAATTCAAAATGAATCAAATAATTCATTTTGAATTAATAGATTATGTTTTGATTCAATAATGAATTGATTTTTTAAAGAAGTAGTATGATAAAACAACTTTTTATAATTGGCATGAAATTTGCAATCTATAAATTTACAAAAATAATAATTTGGGAGGAATAACGATGTATCAACCAAAAGATTCATCAAAATCACCGCGCTTTACAGGACCGCGTACATTTATGCGATTGGAACATATTGAACGAACAGACAATGTAGATTTTGTAGTTATGGGGGTACCGTTCGATACAGCTGCATCTAACCGAACTGGACAAAGATATGGCCCACAACATATTCGGGATTTTTCTGTATTGCTTCGTCCTTATAACCCTGATCAGGATATTAATATTTTTGATTATTGTTCTGGAGTAGATTACGGGGATGTAGATGTCATTCCGGGAAATATTCATCGTACTTACGATAACATTGTAAATGCACTTGAGCCAGTCTTAGATAAGGAGATAATTCCAGTTATAATGGGTGGCGATCATTCTATTTCATTGGGTCATTTACGAGCTTTTGCAAAAAAATATGGACCGATTGCACTTGTTCACTTTGATTCACACGGTGATACATGGGACAATTATTTCGGTGAAAAGTATATGCACGGAACACCATTCCGTCGAGCTGTAGAAGAAGGATTGATTGATGTTGATCATTCCATCCAGGTAGGTATGCGTGGACCACTTTATGGGCCAGAAGATATTGAAGATGCGAGGGAGCTTGGATACGAAGTTATTCCGATGAAGGAAGTAAGAGAAATCGGTTATGATAAGGTGATTGAGCGAATTCATGCCCGCGCAGGAGATAGACCGGTATTTGTTACATATGACATCGACTTCCTTGATCCTGCCTATGCACCAGGAACGGGTACGCCTGAGGTAGGCGGTCCAACTAGTTATGAAGGGCTAGAATATGTCAGAGGTTTACACGGGCTTGATATTAAAGGTTTTGACCTTGTTGAAGTTTTACCGACATATGACAGTGGTGAAATTACAGCTGTGGCAGCATCTTCAATCATTTTTGAGATGATCAGTTTGATAGCCATGAAAAAACGTGCACAGCAAGAAGAAAATAAATAAAGGTATTATGAGGTGAGAACTTCTACTTATAGGGTTCTTTACCTCCTTCTATTATATTCATTCAAATGGTAGGGAATTATTATAAATAACGGATGTGGTTTTCTGAATATTCTGTTGTGGATCTATATTAAAAAAGTTATAAGGAAGGTGAGACGGAAATGACATGGATTGATATGATGATTATTATTATTTATTTCGCTATCCTTGTTGTAGTCGGTATAATTGGTACCATAAAAGCGAAAACATCAGAAATCTATATTTTAGCAGGGAGAAATCTTGGCGTTTTCATGCTCTTTGGTTGTTTGACTGCTGTTTTTCTTGGTGGTTCTTCGACAATAGGATCAGCCCAACTCGGTTATGAAATTGGATTTTCAGGAGTTTGGTTTGTCTTTTCAATGGGACTAGGTATTACCCTTTTTGGTATTTTTTTGCTTAAAAAGGTAACTGGTTATAAATTAATGACTATTAGTGAGTTACTTGGTAAACTCTTTAATGTTGAATCAAAATTAATTGGAGCTGTAATCGCCGCTATTTATGCCCTAATGGTAAGTGTTACCCAAGTAATTGCTATTGGTGCGCTTTTAAGTGCTATTTTCGATTGGAATTTGGTTTTCTCCATGTTAATCGGTGGGGGAGTCGTGTTTTTCTATACCATTCTTGGTGGTATGTGGTCTGTGTCCATGACAGATATTATCCAGTTTTTGATCATGACGGCGGGTATATTTTTAATCATGCTACCAACCAGCTTGTCAAAAGTAGGAGGTTTTGCTGAACTAACAGCACAATTGCCTAGCTCGTACTTTGATTTTTCAGCTATTGGGTTTAAGGAAATCATCCAATATCTCTTGACCCTTTACACTTGGAATGATGGTGGGGCAGGATATTTGGCAGCGCTATTTTACTGCAAAGAACCTTAAAACAGCCCGTACTGGGGGAATACTTGTCGGAGTCTATAGTCTATTATATTCCTTAGCAATGGTTATTATTGGTATGTGTGCGCTTATTGTCCTTCCAAGTATCGAGAATACACAAAATGTCTTTACAAGTATGGCCTTTGAAACATTACCTACGGGGCTTAGGCATCGTTTTTGCTGCTGTGGCAGCAGCTATTATGTCAACTGCATCTGGTACATTATTGGCTTCTTCAACCTTAATAACTAAAGATATTTTAAAGGATCATTTTTTTAAAGATATATCGGATAGGCAATTTTTGCTACTATCACGTGTAACTACGTTGGTTATTGGTATCGTTGCCATTGTTATTGCATTATGGATTCAAGAGCTTCTTGTTGCAATCGATGTAGCCTATGCCCTGTTAGCGGGATCTATTTTCATTCCGATAGTGTTTGGTTTGTTTTGGAAAAGAGCTACTGCAAAAGCTGCATTTTATTCGATTGTGATTAGCGCGGTGGTTGTTTTAGCCGGCCTTGCTATTGAAGGGCTCTCTTCAAGTAACCCAATATTATATGGAATTGCTGTCAATATTATTGTGATGATTGTTGTTTCAATGATGGATCGAACGGAAAAACCGGAAGAAGTGCAGACAAACGAAACGATGGATGCGTGATCAACGTTGTTAGTTGTTTCAGAATTAAATAATTCTAATTAGGAAATTAACTTTATAGAAATTAGTATTTTTGTTTGCGCCTTCAAAAAGGTAGAATGAAAATTTCCCCATTTTAGAGGGTAGTAACACTACTATCCTCTAAAAATGAGACTATGGAGATTCCCAACTTGAAAAAGGGATATGACAGTGATCCCCAATTTCCCTTAATAAATTACCCGATACAACCGCTCCACAGCTTCTTCAATATCCTTTTCTTGGATAGTTGCAAACCCAATGATTAACGTTATTTTATTTTCATTTGCTGGAATCTCTTTTAACATAAATCGCGTAAGGGAATAGATTTCTAGTTTTTCCTCTTTAGCCTTTGCCTCTACTTCTGCATAGGTTTTGTTCGTTTTGAATTCGGCAAGAAAATGGAGACCTGCTGGAATATCTTGGATGGTAATGTCTTGTTTGAATCGAAACCTAAGCTTTTGAATAAGTTGTTTTCTTTTATTTTCATAATGATGGTTCATTCGTTTGATGTGCTTTGCATACTCCCCTGTTTCTATAAAATAATGGAGCGTGAACAAATTTAATGAATTGCTTCCTTGTATCCAACTAGAATAATGACGTTTATATTCTCTTAATAGTTTTATAGGCAAGACAAGATAACTTATCCGAAAACTTGGCAGCATAGTTTTGGAAAAGGTACCAGCATAGATGACACGTTGATTGCGGTCGAGACTTTGTAAGGAAGGGATGTTATCGGTTCCATATTTAAATTCACTATCATAATCATCCTCCACAATATAGGCATCATGAGCATTAACAACCCAATTTAGTATTTCAATTCTTCTTGATATAGGCATAATATTGCCTGTTGGGAATTGATGAGATGGTGTAATAAAAAGAAAGTTGGGGTTCAATGCTTCGACTTTTTCTACGTTAATGCCTTGCTCATCTAACGGAATCGGTGTGACTCTAAAATTCATATTCTCTAACAGTTGGTAGAAGCGAAAGTAACCGGGATTTTCCATAGCAACTTTTGTGTTTTGCTTTTGCATACTCATTAGTTGACGAATAAGAGGTTGTGTTCCAGGTCCAATAATGACTTGTTCTGGTTCACAAACTACCCCGCGACTTCTTGCGATTAAGCGTGAGATAGTTTGACGAACAAGATAGGGACCTTGAGGATGGGCGATTTCCGAAAGCTCTTTTCCGTGATTTTTAATTGCCATCTTTTCGCATTTCATCCATTCCTTGAAGGGAAACATTGTAATATCCGCCGTCATATGGGATAAAGAAAGCCAAGCTGATTTATCCTCTGTATGCTTTTCTCTTAAATCAGGTGGGAAATCCATCTGTTTGGAACATTCATTTGGATTCTCAAATTTCGTTATTTTTTCTACATAGTATCCTTTTCTTTCAATGGTATAAATATATCCTTCAGCAAGTAGCTGCTCATATGCATTAGAAACCGAATTGATGCTTACCCCCAGTTCCTCCGCTAATTTTCTTTTAGAAGGGAGTTTTTCATCAGTGAGAAGCTTTTTATTTAAAATCAATTTCCTAATTTCCGTATAGATTTGTTGATAGATGAATTTTCTTTGATTATTGGTGTTGATTTTAATAAAAATCATTCTCTCGCTCCAATCTGGTACCTTTGGAATTTGAATTCTGGTACTTTTCATTATAACAGAAAATTGTAAAATTATAACATATTAACATTTTAGGGGGCGAATAATGATGACAACAACAGTTGGAATGGAAGAACTTCAAGAAAAAAGGAAAAAATATATACCTAAAGGTGTAAGCAATGGTAATTTGAATGTGGCAATTTATGCAAAGGGTGCAACCATTACAGATATGGACGGGAAAGAGTGGATTGATTTTGCTGGGGCCATTGGAACATTAAATGTTGGTCATACTCATCCTAAAGTAACAGCTGCCGTAAAAGAACAAGTGGATAAATTCTTGCATCCTGGTTTCAATGTCATGATGTATGATGGATACATTAACTTGGCGGAAAAATTATGTGAAATTACACCAGGAAATTTTGATAAACAGGCACTTCTCTTGAATTCAGGAGCAGAGGCTGTTGAAAATGCAATAAAGGTATCACGTAAATATACAGGAAGGCAAGCTGTTGTTTCATTTGTTCGTGGGTTTCATGGAAGAACAAACATGACAATGAGTATGACAAGTAAAGTGAAACCATATAAATTTGGATTCGGCCCTTTTGCACCAGAAGTGTATCAAGCGCCATATCCATATTTATATCAGAAACCAGCAGGATTAACGGATGATGAATATGTGGATCTAACAATTCAAAATTTCAAAGACTTCTTTGTAGAAACGGTAGCACCGGAAAACGTTGCATGTGTGGTTATGGAACCAGTTCAAGGTGAAGGTGGATTTATTATTCCTCCGAAGAAATTTGTTCAAGAGGTAAGAGATTTCTGTTCCGAACATGGCATTGTTTTTGTAGCAGATGAAATTCAAACTGGTTTTGGGCGTACAGGAAAACTTTTTGCAATGGAACACTTTGATGTCATACCTGATCTTGTAACGGTTTCCAAGTCGCTTGCTGCAGGACTTCCGCTGAGTGGTGTCGTTGGTAGAAAGGAAATTTTAGATGCAGCTAACCCTGGAGAACTCGGTGGAACTTATGCTGGTAGCCCTGTAGCTTGTGCTGCTGCATTAGCGGTTATCGATATAATCGAGGAAGAAGATTTACTCACCAAATCTGAACTTCTTGGACAAAAATTGGAAGACAAACTTCAAGAACTTCGAAAAAAATATGAATTCGTTGGTGATATTCGTCGTTTAGGATCAATGGTAGCGGTGGAAATCGTGGATAACCAAATAGACAAAAACCCGGATAAAGCAAGAACAGGAGCAATAACAACATACGCTAATGAAAATGGTCTCTTATTACTTTCCGCAGGGATTAAGGGTAATGTCGTTCGTTTCCTTGCACCACTTGTAACGACAGATGTAGAATTAAATAAAGGGTTGGATATTTTAGAAGATGCCTTCCACAATGCGTAAAGGGGGAAAACAAATGACTGTGATTCAGGTTAAAAATCCAGCAACTGGTGAACGAATAGGTGAAGTAAAAGTCAATACGAAAGAAGAAATTAATGAAGCTATTCTAAGAGGCCATGAAAGTTTTAAAACATGGTCCAATGTAAATGCTCATGAACGCTCAAAGCTCCTAAAAAAATGGTCTGATCTTATTCAAAATAATAAAGAAGACATTGCAAGGGTTATGACGTTAGAGAGCGGAAAACCCATTAAAGAATCCCTTGGTGAAGTGGATTACGCGACAAGTTATATCGATTGGTATGCAGAAGAAGCCAAACGATTATATGGCCGGACTATTCCTGCAAATACGGAATCGAAGCGAATTGTCATTACGCGTAAGCCAGTAGGTCTAGTTGCAGCCATTACACCATGGAACTTCCCTGCTGCTATGATGACAAGAAAAGCGGCACCAGCGCTTGCTGCTGGATGTACTTTTATTGTGAAGCCAGCGGAAGATACACCACTGACTACAATCAGGTTAATTGAACTTGCACATGAAGCAGGTATTCCAGAAAATGTCGTTCAATGTGTGAATGGATATGGTAGTGAAGTAGGAAAATTGTTTACGGACAGTAAATATATCCGAAAAATTACGTTTACTGGTTCTACTCCCGTTGGAAAACTGTTAATAAAAAACAGTGCAGATACGGTCAAACATGTGTCCATGGAACTTGGCGGACATGCCCCAGTTATTGTTGCAAAAGATGCCGATCTTGATTTAGCTGTTGACCAAACAATCGCATCGAAATTCCGCAATGCTGGACAAACATGTATTTGTGCCAATCGTTTACTTGTTCACGAGAGTATTGCTGATGAGTTCTCTGAAAAATTAGCCGCTAAAGTTAGTGAATTAAAAGTAGGGAACGGATTAAATGAAGATACACAAGTAGGACCTGTAATTAATGAAAAGGGCTTTAACAAGATTGTTTCCCAAGTTGAAGATGCCACTGCAAAAGGTGCTGAAGTAATTTGTGGAAACGAGTATAATGCTGATGCAGAAAAAGGCTTTTTCTTCGTGTACCCAACTGTTCTTAAAAATGTGAATCTTGATATGAACATTATGCAAGAAGAAACGTTTGGCCCTGTTCTACCTATCACGACTTTTGAAACGTTAGAAGAAGCAGTAGACATTGCTAACGGTACACCTTATGGCTTAGCTTCTTACTTCTTTACCAATGATTATCGTACAGGTGTGTATCTAAATGAAAATTTAGAATTTGGAATCGTTGGATGGAATGATGGTGCTCCCTCCGCTGCACATGTACCGTTCGGTGGTGTGAAAGAAAGTGGAATTGGACGTGAAGGCGGAATAGAAGGCATTGAACCATATTTGGAAACGAAATATTTATCTATTGGGAATTTGTAAAGGTCTCCTTTTTAAAGGGGGATCTTTCTCCCTTATTCTTATAGAAGGTTGAAACATTTTCATTTCGTTAATGTATAGATCCTTCCTTCATACCCTTTCGATAAGCATAATCGCAATGATAAAAGATTGTACGAATAATATGACAAGGGGTGTTTGGATGAAAGAAGAAAAGAAGTTAATAAAGTCGATGTCCATGACGGACGTCCTATTTCTCTCGATGGGGGCAATGCTTGGTTGGGGATGGGTGGTTTTATCAGGTGATTGGATTAGTCAAGCTGGTTTCTTGGGAACAGCGATTGCTTTTGGTTTAGGTGGTTTATTGGTTATCTTTATCGGGCTAACCTATGCTGAACTTGCAGCAGCAATCCCGGAAACAGGTGGTGGCTTAGTATTCGTTGTACGTGCCTTTAATAAGCGATTAGGTTATATCGCTGCATGGAGTGTACTGTTTGGATATGTATCCGTTATCACATTTGAAGCGGTAGCGTTGCCAACTGTTATCGATTACGTGATTCCAGTTAATCACCTAGGGTATCTATGGTCCATGGGAGGATTTGATATCTATCTTACCTGGGCATTGATTGGTTCTGTGGGAGCTATTATACTTACATCTCTTAACTATTTTGGAGTTAAACCTGCAACTATTATGCAAAATATTTTAACTGCAGCGGTTGTACTTATTGGTTTAGTACTAGTCGTTGGTGGATTTGGAAGCGGTAACACCCCGATTCTCCAATCATTACATGGGGACGGAATAGGTGGTGTAATGACCGTACTTATTATGGTTCCATTCCTATTCGTTGGATTTGATGTCATACCACAGATTGCATCAGAAGTAAAAGCACCACCCAAATTCATCGGCCGAATATTAATTATATCGATTATTGTATCCATTGTTTTCTATGTATTAATTGGCTTTGGTGTATCTGTTGGTTTATCACCGGCAGAACTAACAACTACAAATCTAGCAACTGCAGATGCAATGGGGAATCTATTTAATAGCCGGGTATTTGCTAATATCATCGTTATCGCAGGGGTTGCTGGTATTATTACGAGTTGGAATGCATTTATTATCGGTGGAAGTCGTATCCTATATGCGATGGCAATACGAGATATGATTCCTAGATGGTTTGCTTACATTCATCCCAAATATAATACCCCAACCCACGGCATTATCTTCTTAGGAGTGCTCGGAATTTTCGCTCCTTTATTAGGACATTCCGCCTTGAATTGGTTTGTAAATGCAGGAGGAATTGGAATTGTAATCGGATACCTGATCGTATCACTTTCTTTTATGAAATTACGAAAAACAGAGCCAAAATTAGAACGTCCATATAAAATTAAGTACTGGAAAACTACTGGAATTCTAGCAATTGTTTTAAGTGCACTATTTATAACACTATATTTGCCAGGAATGCCTTCTTCCTTGTTATGGCCTATTGAATGGCTAATCGTCGGAGGATGGTACCTAATCGGACTAGCACTATACTTCATAGGGTCTGGTAAAAATTCAAAGCAAGGAGATAAAGAAGAATATAATGAAGTTGTTTGATTAGGCTGATTAAAACAACACTGGGGGTATTTTCCTTGGTGTTGTTTTTTTTGGTAACCCCGCAATAGTCTACTAATTCATTGACTATAACTCCAATGGGTATATGTAAATAGGTAATACCTATTATTTTCGAATTATTTGGAGGGTTCTAACAAAATATCTAGAATATAACTATAGATTAATAAAAATGGAGGGATTTCATGAATAAAATGAACAAAAGATTATTAACATTAAGTCTTACGGGGGCCATCGTACTTGGTGGAACATCTATCGCTTCTCCAGTAGTCAATGCGGTTGGGAACGGTCCCAATTATGGAGGCAATGAAACCGTAAATACCTCTATCCTTTCTACCTATCAGGAGTTGGTAGATTATCTAAAGAAACAAGAAGCAAAACAAGAAAAGATGGAATTAGAGGTCATTGGCCAAACTGTAAAAGGACGGGATATTCACCTTGTGAAATATATTTCTAATCCCGAAAATCCAACGATTCTATATGTAACCCAACAACATGGAAATGAACAATTAACTACAGAAGGAGCACTAGAATTTATAAAACATCTTGGAACAGGGAAAACAAAAGGTGTATTGGATAACGTTAACGTCCTAGTATTACCAATGCTAAATGCAGATGGTGCCATGGGGGACGTTGATTTTCCATTAGACGATTATATTGCAAGTGGCGATCGTCATTTAACCAGATACAATGCTACTGGTACGGATTTAAACCGTGATCATATTGATAAGATCCAACCAGAAACGCAAGCTTTGCATGAAAATGTTTTACAAAAATATGATATTGATTACATGATTGACCTGCATCATCAAGGAGCTGACAGGGTGATTAATGGGGATGAATTGGTTTCTGGTTCCATTCTTTATCCAACTACACCTAATGTCGATCCAGAGGTCGTGCATAAGTCAAAACAATTGGGTGCTGTAGTCTACAATGAAATTAATTCAACTGGTTGGGGAAATATTGGAAAATACCAAGGTGGAAGCGCTGAAACTATTGCTCGTAATGGAATTGCCGTCCAATACGATATTGCCACTCTATTATTCGAAATGCGTGGTATGTCTGACCATTCTAATGAATCATCCGTACTTGGTCAAAAGAGTAATGGTTACCTAATTAAACAGACTATCAACACACTTGACTCCACACTAAGAGCAGTTGCAAATGGATCCGTGAACGAACAAGACGTATCTTTCTGGGATACATTACCAGAGCAAACTAGTAAAGATACGGAATAAAGATGTCCATAGAATCTCGTGACTCTAGTCATGAGAGGTTTAGTGCGACTGGTATTATGGCATTTTTAATGGCGTGGGAAGAGTTCTTTTATGCATTAATTCTCACTAAATGTTACGGTAATTGCTAGTGCGTTACTCCTATGTAAGGGCATGAATAAAATGGATCTATAAAACGATTACAATGACTTGTAATCGTTTTTCTGCATGAGTATAGGGATTAATCAAAATGGGGGTCTTAAGGCATGAAAGTACCGTGTTTAGGTGGAAATACAACTACCTCCAGAAGTAGAAAGTATTGAATTGTTGATCTTTCGGATTCTTCCGTAAAGGAGTCAAAGGATGGGTAATGGTTGGTGGCTCTATATTTGGATGATTCTAGGTATCTTATAAAAAAGTATCATTAGACTTTCACCAGCCGGAACAAGAAGAATTTTCCGACTTTTGATTCAGAGATGGTAATTAGAATAATGAAAGAGGATTGTCGATATTCCCCGGGAAATGAAATATTTCCTTGTGAATTTTTAAGAAATAATGATTAATATGAGGATTGTTGTTCCTTTGCACCGTACTAATCGCATTTTTCGATATAAATAGCTCTTAACGTTTAATAAATAATCATATTTATCATTTGGGAATACGGGAATATAAATAGAAAAATCTTGTTTCTCAAAATATGTTTGAATGGAGTCTTTTAGGTAAGCCACTATAGGTGGAAGTTCTATGGCTTTCCTCCAGTTGTCTAACTCTATTAAGGATTGAATTGCTGATTTTCCCTATAGAAAATTCATAGCTATCTTCCTAACATCTCATTTATTTCCACTTCAGAAAGAATGGGATTATGATTTTTCAATCCTTCCAGTAACTTTTTTTCTTCAACTGAGTCTGAAACAATATAATAATCATTTTTATTTACCTTTTTAAGATCTTCTTGTTCAATTTTTTAGGTTTCACTTTTCATCACTCCTTAATAATTATTACGATAATTATAAAAGACTTTAAGGAAAAGAGAAAGGGGGGTGGAGCTAGGAAACTCATTTAAGTATAAATGTAAAGGAGGTGTGATGTTTTGGTTATTTTACATTTTCCAAGAAAGAAAGTTATTACAAGTAAAAAGAAACTCATTTTAGGTTCGAATAAACAAGCATATGTGAATCAGCAACGTATTCAAGAAATGATGGATAAGAAGGGTTATAAAAGAGAAAATGACCCTTTAGTTAAGGCTATGAATAGTCTCCTTTCGAAATTATGAATAGGCGAATAAAAAAATTAGAAAAAGGTGTTAGATCCCATAGGCATAAAATGCCATATCACCAGTCAAGTCATTGCCATCGAATGGCTTTAACAAAAGGAGGATGGGAGAGGTAGCTTAGGAAGACGCTATTTTAAAATGTAAAAATAGAACAATAACATTTCGAAAACCAGTAGAATTATTCTACTTTTCATTAATCATAAGTTATCAATCATAAAAAAAGACTACCAAACACGGTAGTCCAAAGTTAAAATGCGCCAGAACCTCCACCACCTCCACCAACACCTGTACCAGTACCCGGTGTAACTGTTGACGATTGGGCAGAAATTTCGGTTGCTGAATGAAAGCTTGTGGTAGCCGAACTAGATATGGCCAAAAGTAAGAACATGTTTGTTGGACTAGCCAAAGAGTCATTCATCGCATAGATCAACGATTTGTTTTTTTTTATTAATTTATTATCATTTAATCCCGTGCAAAAGATAAGCGCACGCTCTTTGTCATCATCTGGCCATGTGTCCCAAGTGTGTGATGTTGTTGTTTCAAATTTCTCCTTTAACTGTTTCCATTGATTTTTAATGGTATATCCCTTTACTGTCATTGGGCGATAGGTGATCGAAAACATAAATAACGCTCCCATTAATATAGCAAATAAGAAAAACCACATATATAATTCATGAATAATGAAGATAATCATTATTGAAATACATAAGAAGCCAACTATTCCTGTCAACCAACGGAGTTTTAACTTTTTCTCAGTTAAGCCGTGAGAGTGAATCTCTTCTTTTACTAGCGTTAGCCAATGCCGTATTTGATTTTGGAGGCTTTGTTGATTTTTACCTTTATTAACATACTCATCCAATTTTTCGAATGTAAATACACCGTTTTTTCCCACTTTATCAAATAAGAAGTGGATAAGGTGGTCCTCATGATGGTAGTCTGTCATTGGATTGAATAAATGATAATTATCCTCTTTTTTCTTTTGTATATTTCCCTTTCTCACAAGGTCCATTAGCCCTACTGTTAGCATTTCTGCATATGGAATAGAATTATTTCGATAAAAGTAAACCGTTGCTGGCATACTCATTACTTGTTTAGGGACAAAGGAATAAAAGGAATTTTTACGTTGTGCTTCTAGAGCAATGTGTTGGCGTTTCCTCCAAGCAGAGAATAATAAAACCAACAAATAGAGTGTGAAAGCCGTGAATAGGTAAGGAGCTATCCTACTTAGCCCTTCTTTTCGATTTTCGAAGGCTACTTGTTTGTCAATCATTGCTTGTTTTTCTAATAATAGTTTTTCACGAATCGGAACGTTATTGTGTACAGGGGCAGTTGGAAATAATTCCTGATCATAGGCGACATGGATATCTCCTTTTTCGCCATTATCTACCATTCCCATTTGAAAAATTACCGTTCCATTATCCTCCATATGTTCCGTGCCTTCTGCTTCGTCATAACCTATGGCAATGGCATCATCGGTTTCTTGAGGTGGGTGAACATAGATGGTTAGATTTTCGTAATCTGACTCATTACTCGTATCAAAGAAGGGCCAATAAAATTGAGCCATATCAGAATATACTTCGATCCCATTCTCAATCAAATAGGAAAGCTCAATCGTTATCATTTCATTTTTCCCGGTACGGTAAATCTTATATGTTTCTCCTTCTTGTTCCATCTTTAAAGGTGATCCATTTTCTGTGGCTTCAAAATTCGTGATGGAAGTTCCATCCTGTGGAATAAGACTACGTATGATTCCATTAAACTTTCCGTCAAATTCATATGTGTGAGTCTCCCTTACTTGTACACTACCATTCTCTTTTAGATAGGCATGAATTTCGGATTGGTTGATGGAAAAATCAACTGCGAATACTTGTAATGGAAAAAGAAGTGTGGCCATGGCTATAAAAAGAAATCCAAATGTTTTTTTCATAAAATTCCCCCTAGTTTTCCTACTATACATACGATTGAAAGAAGAAGAGGTTTCATTAAAGTCACGGAGCCAGATTCCATGTCTTGATAATAACGGATAAGTTTGTAGGTCTATATACCTGTGTTTTTGATTTTATCCCCTTACATAATCCCATTGTCCTATGTTATAGTGTTTTAGAATGAATTTTTTCCATGGAATTCCAGTTGGAGGGTGTAAAAGTTCATATAAAAAATATTTATTTAGAAAGGTGTTGGTGAGAAGAGTGAGAAGAAGTTGGACTTCGGATGAAATTACATATTTAAAAGATAATGTAGGTTTATATAAACTTACAACGATTGCCCAAAATCTAGATCGTTCTTATGAATCTGTGAGGGTTAAGATGACGAGAATTTATCTATCCAATACAAAATCACAGACAGGTTATCTCACATTTCACGAATTGG
Organism: Oceanobacillus sp. FSL K6-0118; assembly: GCF_038006665.1. Lineage (NCBI taxonomy): Bacteria > Bacillati > Bacillota > Bacilli > Caryophanales > Bacillaceae > Oceanobacillus > Oceanobacillus sp. FSL K6-0118. The sequence goes on along the minus strand of NZ_JBBOVR010000002.1, from coordinate 36,861 downwards.
CTACACTTTTAAAGGTAGATCGAAATACTGTCAAGGGCTGGGCGGAGAATCATAACTTACCATACTTCAAAAAAGCCACAAGAGCACGTAAATATTTCTATTTTGTAGATCCGTCTGATTTTTGGGAATGGGCAGAGCAACATAAAGATAAAGTTCAATTTTCCGATATTGATCCCCACAGCATCCCCCCTGAACCGGAATGGGTAGAGAACGAAAGAAGGAAGGATAAGTGTACTACGAAGAAAAGGCGTTATCAAAAATGGACAACGAAAGAGGAAACCTTACTTATAAAGTTACGTGAGAAGGGGTTATCTTATAAAGAAATTGGGGAACAAATGGGGAGGACTGCCATTAGTGTTGAACGGCGATATAAAAGGATTTTGGGAAAATAGGTTGAAAGATTAAAGAGGTCAATTCCGTATAAAGGGAATTGACCTTTAATTTCACTATTATATTTTGATTGCTGAAATCTAGGAAATGTACCGACAAGCAGCTGTAATTCCCCTGAATGTGCGATAGCTGTCCATTTAATCGTGCCGTGATCATTCACTTCTCACATCATACACACCCTTTATTAGAATATTGATTATAACACCAAAATAATAAATGGATGTTAGAACAATCACAAAAACTAATGGTGTTTAAATCAATAAAATGATGGTTTATTGCATGCATGTAGTCATGTTGGTCATGTCACTTTGGAACAGAAGTAAATCTGTAATACACCCAAAAGTTAGATGTCTACTCTAACTTTTGGGGGGAGCGTACTATGCTTGTGTCTCCTCCCGTTCTATGGGATAATAAAACCACTGTTTAAAAATGCAACAAACGAGGTGTGTTCTGATGATAAAAGCACTTTTTATTGCTCCCTATACAGGGTTAGCGGAAACGGTTAAAAAGACCAATGTTCCTAATGATTTTGATATAGATGTTGAGGTTGCTAACCTAGAAGATGCGATTGATATTGCTGAACGTGCCGAAAAGGACAAGTATGACATAATCATAAGTCGTGGTGGTACCGCCTCGCTGATTCAGGAAATTGTATCCATTCCAGTTATTCATGTCGATATTAGTGGGTATGATTTGCTTCGTGTTTTTACGTTTATTCGGGAAATGAATGAAGGGGTGGCACTTGTAGGGTTTGAAAACATTACCCGAGGTGCTGGGACATTGTGTAATATAATGGAATACGATGTCCAAGTGGTTACTGTGAAAAATAGCAATGACGTGAGCCCAACATTGGAAAAGTTAAAGAACCAGGGATTTACCGTTGTACTAGGGGATACAATTACGATACAGGAAGCGGAAAAAATAGGTTTACGGGGGATATTAATTACGTCTGGAAAAGAAGCTATCATGGATGCGTATGATGAGGCCAGGCGGTTATACCGTTTATTTAAAGGTGTAACAAGACAAGTAAATGAATATCATCATATCTTACAATCCCTGCCATTCCCGTTTGTTTTAGTTAATAATGAGAAAGAAATTTTGGATAAAATTAGTTCATTTGATAATGAACTCCTTCAACATAATGTGTTGATTCCTGATGTTTGGAAAGTTGTGAAGCGTGTTTTAGAACGTGGACAGGATGAATGGACTGAAATAGAAGGGGAATCTAAAGGATATGTGGTACAGGTTTTTCCTGTTAAAGAGAAATTGATGGCAGGAATTATTGTACACTCCTCCTTTAAATTAGTTAAGAAAAGTTATCAAATCAATCACTGTCCTACTCGTTTACCAATTATTGGTGACAGTCGTCAGGCGGAAAATTTACGGAGTAATTTAAATAAATATGCATTGACGGATGTCCCTATTATGATTGTGGGGGAAGCCGGAACAGGGAAAAGCACGATAGCTCAGGCGATACATTTTGAACGATTTGGACAGGATCATCCCATTGTTTTTGTGTGGGGGAACCGTTTAAATGATTTGGAGTGGGAAGAGCTCAACCGTACATTGTTCAAGATGCAGAAAGGTACTCTTCTTATTAAGAACATAGAAGAACTTTCCAAACAAACACAGTATAAATTATTGGATTTTTTAAATCAAATTCCAGGAAAAATAAAAGTAATCTCTTTAGTAAATTATTCCTTGGATTCCAAGGTTCAAAAGGGACAATTTCTTAAGGAATTATATGAAAAACTATCTAACCTTCCTTTGTACTTAGTTCCATTAAGAGAAAGGAAAGAGGATATCGCAACATTTATAGGCTATTTTCTATCTGATTTTCATGCAGAAAGTGGAAATGAAACATTAGGTATGAAAAAAGAAGCGATGGATTATTTGAAACAATTTGATTGGCCAGGGAACTTTACTCAGTTGAAAAATGTGATTAATGAATTAAGTATGACGACTTCAGATTTATATATAGAACTGAATCATGTAATAGACGTTCTGTCACATTTAGAAACAGGAGATACTGTTGAAGAAAATGTACCAAGTAACCAAACATTAGAAGAAATAGAAAAAGTGGTTATTAGAAAAGTGCTTGAAGAAGAGAATCATAATCAAACCAAAGCGGCGAAACGACTAGGGATTAGTCGAACGACATTATGGAGAAAATTAAATTCATAGAGCAATAAAAAGAAGAGATGGGAGACTTTCTCCTTTTTTATTTGTTTAAAAATGTAACGAAAATATCTTTATTGAGATCATTCAATAGGTTCGTTTTTTATAAATAGTGTTGCAATATATATATTTTTAGTATAGAATTGCTTATGCAAACGCTTAATAAAATAATAATCGTTACATAATTAAACGATTCGTATAAAGGGGAGATATTTATGAAAATTAAAGCTACATTAGAAAAGATTCCAGGTGGTATGATGGTTGTTCCATTGTTGCTTGCTGCAACAATCAATACGTTTGCGCCGGATTTATTAAGGATAGGAAACTTTACAGAAGCGTTATTTGTGGATGGAGCAAGTACATTAATCGCTTTGTTCTTACTATTTACAGGTGCACAAATTAACCTAAAAAACGTAGGGGTTAGTCTTGGGAAAGGGGCAACCCTCTTATTAACGAAATGGGTTGTTGGTGCAATTGTTGGTTTAATTGCGTTTATGTTTGCTGGTGATGATGGACTATGGTTGGGACTTGCACCAATTGCCATTATTGCTGCGATGACCAATAGTAATGGTGGTTTATATGTTGCGTTAGTTGGACAGTACGGAGATAAGACAGACCGTGCGGCGTATTCTTTATTGGCATTAAATGACGGTCCGTTTTTAACGATGGTTGCATTAGCTATTTTTGGCGCAATGGGATTTGTTGATGGTATGTTCTCCATTGTTTCCTTTATTTCCGTATTATTACCAATCGTTATTGGTATGGTTTTAGGTAATCTAGACGAGGATATGCGCGACTTCTTTAATCAAGGAAGTTCTGTACTAATTCCATTTTTTGCATTTGCATTAGGAATGGGAATTAACTTTGAGAGCATTATCGAAGGTGGATTATCCGGTATTATAGTTGGTTTATTAACTGTATTTGTTACTGGTACTGCGGGTTACTTTGTATTTAAAGCTATGAAATGGAATCCGATTGCTGGAGTTGCTGAAGGATCCACAGCTGGTAATGCTGTAGCAACACCTGCTGCTATCGCTGCAGCTAGCTCTGCATTTGCTGCAAATGTTGAACTTGCAACTGTTCAAGTTGCTGCATCTGTAGTGACAACGGCCATTTTACTACCTATTTATCTTGGATTTCTTGTGAAGAGACTGGAGAAAAAAGGTGTTCGAGTGCCAGACGATTATGTGATCGATAAGTAATTCATAAAAGCTGAGGGTGATGGAACAACATGGATAGAACGATAGGAATTATTGCGGATGATTTGACAGGTGCAAACGATAGTGGTATTCAATTAACGATGAAGGGAATCCATACATCGGTTTACTTTGAAATTCCAACTCATCATCATCATTTATCAAGTGGGATTGTGATTGACACGAATTCACGAACCTTATTAAAGGAAGAAGCTGTTTCCGCTGCGAAACACGCTTCCTTGTTTTTAAAAGAAGCTGGATATAACCATATTTATAAAAAAATGGATTCTACATTAAGAGGACATACAGGGTTAGAGTTAAAGGCAATTAGGGAAGTTTTTGATCCTGAATATGTTGTTGTTGCTCCGGCGTTTCCGGCGCTTGGTCGAACAACAAAGGATGGAATACATTATGTAAATGGGGAGAAAATAGTGGATACGGAATTTTCCAAGGATCCAAAACACCCTGTTACAACTTCTTTTATTCCAGTTTTACTTGAAAATGAAACGAAAGAGCCAATTGGTCAATTAACAAGGGCGGACTATGAGAAAGACTCGTCCAAATTTCAAGAAAAGCTAAAGTCTTGGAAAGATCGTGGCGTAACGTATATTGTTTGCGATGCGGAAACACAGGATGATTTACGAATGGCTGCAAAACGTATCGCCTCCATATCCAAAAATGTGATATGGGCAGGATCTGCTGGGTTAGCAGAAGTGCTTCCAGAAGTACTGGGATTCGGTCAACAGGTTGGGAAGCAAGAATTTTCAATATCTCAACAAGTTATGACTGTTTGTGGTAGCCTGTCGCAAGTAACACAAAATCAAGTCAAATATGCTGCGAAGCAATCTAATATCACGGCTGTTGAGGTAAATACGGTAGAAATATTTACTGAAGAATGGGATATACATAAGAATCACTATATAAAAGAATGTCTAACTGGATTACGCCAAGGAAATGATATTGTTCTTTTCGTGCCTTCGAATGAAACGATTCGACAAGTAGTGAAACAGGTTGGAAACAGTTTAGAGCTAACTGGTAACCAAATTGGGGAAAAGATATCTCACGCATTAGGAGAACTTACTGTTAGAGTAGCGGAAGAAGCGGAGCAACTCACTGGTTTTGTACTTACAGGTGGGGATACGGCAAAAGATATTTCTCGTCAATTGGGTGGTATCGGTTTTCAGTTGGTGAAACAGATAGAAGCGGGAATTCCATTAGGATCTTTAATTGGAACTGAAAAGGAATATTTCGCGGTAACGAAAGCTGGTGCATTTGGGAAAGAAGATTCTATTTATCGTGCTATGCAAGAATTAAAGGGAGTTCGGTGAAAATCGATTGTTTGGATAAGGTGAAGAAGAGGGACATTTGACTGTCACTCTGGATATAAATCTTTTTGTACATAAGTTTTTTTCATAATAAATATAGTTCTATGAAATTCAACGTATATTTTTATATAATGCTATAAAACAGTAGACCAGTTTTGCTAGTCTACTGTCTTTTTATCCTACTCTACACTATAGCTAATAAGGTTAGTAAAGATTCTATAGACACACCCGGTACTTTTTTATTTGTTCTACGATTGGGATTTCTAAAAGTTATGCACAAAGACGAGATAGTGGGGATGTATTTATTAGTTACTTGGTGTGTCTAGTATTTTTTATAAATAATCTCTCCAATTAAGGTCAAATCCCATAATAGCTAATATATCTGCAAATGGAATAGTTGAAAATTTATTTTGATAACTATTAAACAACTCTTCCAAAGAGACTTTAAGTTCCTTATGTTCTTTTTTAGGAAGCACTAATTTTAATAAGGCTAACATCGTAAATAATCTACCGTCTAAAAGATTGACAGGAATAGATAATAGTTGGGAATTATGTCTTGCCCTTGTTTGATGGTGTAATTTAAAGTTATACAATCTTTCTTCATGTGCACATAAATTTCTAATCAGGTTAGCGATTTTTAAAACATCCACGATTGATTCTTTTGGAATTTGATATGTTGCACCGTACTCTCTCTTATATTGTAAGGAAAAGTCCTTTGCAATTTTGTCCTTTAAGGAATCATCTATAGCTTGATAAAAATTAGAGATATTCCCCAGAGTCAGATCGTTAACTAATACCCATAAAGGAACATTGCCATGTACAGTCAAATAATGCTTAATAGAATTATTATTCTTTTCTGATGACCTTTGTTTTATTTTATTTGATATGATAGCAATCAGATTTAATACCTGATTTAGGTTTGAATTTGAGTAATTTTTAAAGAGGAGATAGGCATGAGGTTCCTTAAACTTTTCACTGAACCGGTAAGAGATCTTGGACTTCATACTGTTTTCGAAGATTAATAGGTATTTCAAATATAGGTTCCTTAGTTCCCGATCAAATGTAAAGAGACTATATATTTCCTCAAGGGTGGTATTTTGTATATATGTTTCGGGGGATACTACTTGTCCATTTTTATTTTTAACTAAAAATAAATCCTTATAACCATTAATAACGTTGTAATAATTCTCTCTTTCAAATATACGCATAGCAGTGGACCCGTTGTTGATGGTTAAACCTCTGGCCCGCAAGATGGAAATTTGCTGACGATGCGTTTGGAATGGCTTCATTACTTTTCACCTCATAAAAATAGCCCAGTCCTCGGAAGGAACATGGGCCTGATCACTAAGATCATTATATTATATGCAATAATTGCTGTCAATAAACATGAATTTAGAATATTTCCTGAAATTGATGTCAGATCACCATGTCCAAGTGATGAGGTGAAAACATGGCAAAAAGGGCTAAGGGTGCATCTTCTTTTTATCATTTTGGGGATGTGTTTTTATCTAACTAAAGTCACCTTTTATTTTAGCATTCTTCCCTCCTCTTTAACGCCCTTATTATTTTCAAATTCCCATAAAGAATTAACAAAATAAACGGATAAAGCAGTGCTGAATATCCCAAATTCCAATTATTATAATAAAAGGCACCTGTAAGGGTAGTTATCCATTCATAAGTAATTAATATGATTGAATGTCCCAGAATATATAACACTTAAGTACGCTTTGTTTTAGGGAAAAAGTTCAGGGAAATAGCATTGTAGGCTGGAAATACTCCAAAATGGATAATCAAAGTTCTCCAGACTATTACTCCTTTAGTTAAATAGCCATAGAGATGAAGTTTAAAGGAAAGGTATATATCAACTGTTAATACAAATGTCATGGTGAATCAAGAGGTTGTGTACATTTCCATTAACGTCAGGCGTTTCGGCATAAAATAAATAATGGTACAGAATATTGCTATGGAAAGGAGAATGGAAAGCATTAGAAAATACACCGCTTTCGTGTGAAAGATCCATTTATAATCCCTTTCTTTATATTTGCTACTTTACTTTTGCCACCCCTAATGCGAGATGTCCCCAAAGAATACTTTCAACTAATGACATATGCAGTGTAACGTCTAGCCGTGTTGTCAGGTATGTAATTATCCATAAAAAGTCCTCCTACCATTCCGCTTTTTATAGTATCTCCTTTTGGTGTGTTTTAATCCAGGGATTCTTGGTGAATGGTAACGGAGCATCCTATTTTAAATAATATGGATTTAATATGATGATCTTCGTGTAAACCTCTTTAAAAATGGAAATACTATAAAAAAACTATAGTGGATAGGAGTGGGTTTTATTGGGTTTAGCACAAATTGGTATTCCAGGTTTGATTCTCATCATCTTTTTAGCATTAATCATTTTTGGCCCTAGAAGACTTCCGGAAATAGGGAAGGCGGCTGGACAAACATTACGGGAATTTAAGAGCACAACAAATGATTTAATTAGCGATGACGACGATAAAATTGATAAAAAAGATAAGAATAACAACAAAGCATTAGATGATTAAGAATGAGACGCGGATGCGCATTGGCTCGCACCATTAGACGCGTCAAAGACATGGTAAGGCATATATTATTTATAGCAAATTTCACGTAAAGCCGCACATAGCGTTTGATGTGCGGCTTTTCCTACTTTAAGTGAAGCTGACTCTACTCAGTAAAACTTTGAAAATACCAAGGAGTGAATCTATTTTTAATGGACAAGTTTAATAATCAACCAATTGGATACACTGAATAACAACTATCATACATAAAGACGAGGAGGAATAAAGTTGTCGGATGAAGAAAAGAAGGCACCGGATTTATCCCGCCGTAAATTTATTAAAAATTCCGGTTATGTAGCTGGAGGAGCGATTGGCGGTGGTATCCTTACCTCTCTAATCGGTACAAATGTTTGGGGCGGGAATCAAAAAACAGCACCGGAAACTACAACGAATGAGGCAGATTCATATAATCGCGCACTAATGTATTTTAGGAGAAGGAAAGATTTCGAAATTCTTAGCGCAGCGACGGAAAGAATTTTTCCAGAAGATGAAAATGGCCCAGGAGCAATCGCGTTGGGTGTACCTTATTTTATCGATCACCAATTAGCTGGAGGCTATGGAAATAATGAAAAAGAGTATACGTTAGGGCCTTTTTCAGAAGGGACAGATTACCAAGGTTATCAATCTCCATTAAAACGGCATGAAATTTTTACAGCTGGGATCCAAGCTATGGAAAGAGAAAGTCAAGAAAACTATGGCACTTCCTTTGCAGAACTAGAAGGGGAACAACAGGATGAGATTCTACGGAAATTCGAGGAAAAGAAGGTAAAGATGAAGCATGTTAGCTCGGCGTATTTTTTTGATCAACTTCGTACAGCAACGCTTTCAGGTGTATACGCAGATCCTTTGTATGGTGGAAACGCCAATATGGACGGATGGAGAATGAAGGAATTCCCTGGTAATCAAATGAGTTATATACAGGAGATTGAGAAAGAGGAATTTATCGAATATGAACCAAGTTCTTTGAAGGATCATTTATAAATTCTAGAATATGGAGGTTTCGTATGGTTAAAACACTAGATAAAGTAGACGTAGTTACGGTGGGAATAGGTTGGGCTGGAGGCATCATTGCTTCGGAACTCGGGAAAGCCGGAGTAAAGGTTGTTGGTCTTGAACGAGGTGAAAATAGGACAACCGAAGATTTTCAAATGATACACGACGAATATCGATATGCGATACGGCATGACCTGATGCAAGATTTATCCAAGGAAACGATTACTTTTCGGAATAACCCTGATGAAGTTGCATTACCAATGCGACAATTTGGTGCATTTCTGATTGGAACCGGGGTGGGCGGTGCAGGGTCTCACTGGAACGGGGATACGTGGTTTTTTTCACCTTATGATTTTCAGATAAAAACCATGACGGAAAAGAAATACGGTAAGAATAAACTCCCTAAAGAATATCTGATTCAAGATTGGGGCATCACATACGATGAACTAGAGCCATATTATGAAAAGTTTGAGAAGATGGCCGGAACAAGTGGGGAACCAAATCCTTTAAGACCTGAAAGAAAGAGGGAGTATCCAACTCCACCGATGAAAAGTACTCCAATGCTTGATCGTTTTGAGAAGGCAGCCAAAAATCTAGGGTTGCATCCTTTTCGTTTGCCATCTGGAAATATATCTGAATCTTATACAAATCCCGATGGAAAAACATTAAACCAATGTCAGTATTGTGGCTTTTGTGAAACATTCGGCTGTGAATATGGTGCAAAATCGACACCAAATGTAACAGTCGTTCCAACAGCATTAGAAACAAATAACTTTGAATTACGGACACATGCCAATGTCGTGGCAATCCATCATGATGGTAAACGGGCGACAGGTGTTCGATATGTTGACGTTCAAACAGGTGAAGAATTTGATCAACCAGCGGATGTCGTAGTGTTAACGAGCTATACAGTGAGTAATGCTCGCCTTTTATTATTATCTGATATTGGAAAGCCCTATGATCCAAAAACAGGAACTGGTGTAATCGGGAAAAATTATTGCTACCATATTACTCCAGTTGTCACTGGATTCTTTAAGGAAAAGTTTAATTCGGCAATGGGAGCCGGTTCGCTTGGAACGACCTTGGACGACTTTAATAATGATAATTTTGATCATTCCGATTTGGATTTTATCCATGGTGGCTCCATCACGATGAAGCAATTAGGTAAAAGACCGATTAATGAAAATGCAGCCCCAAAAGGTACGCCAACATGGGGGAAAGAATTTAAACAAAAATCAATCGAATACTTTAATCGCTCGATACCTGTTACTTCCCAGGGGACTTCTTTGCCTCATCGTAATAATTATTTGAGTCTGGACCCGACTTATAAAGATGCCTATGGAAACCCGTTGATGCGATTAACGTATGATTTTACCGAGCATGATCATAAACTGCATGACTTTATTTCGGAAAGATGCGCAGAAATCTTGCATGAAATGGGAGCGGAGAAGGTGGAAACGAGGGAGTTAACCGAACACTTTGACATCGTTCCCGCCCATAATGATCATATTACTGGCGGTGTCATTATGGGAGAAAATCCTGAGACATCTGCACTTAATAATTATCTCCAAATGTGGGATATGGATAATGTGTTCGTTATCGGTGCTTCTGCTTTTCCTCATAATGGAGGTTATAACCCTACAGGCACAGTAGGAGCATTAGCATATCGTGCAGCCGAGGGAATTTTAAAGTTTAGGGACAAAGATGGGCAACTTGTTAAAGCGAAGGATAGTAGTAGGGCATAGGGAGAGGCTATGGGGTTAGAATACTAGCCATGCCCTAAAGATACCTGTGTTAGACTGACACTGTTTTAGAGCGTTAAAGTGTAACTGCAAGAATAAATTGGAGTTCATCCGGTTGATTCTTGTTCTTGTAGTTTTTTTATGAATAAAGTGTTTAATCTTATCTCTCGAAAATAATAACCATCTATCCGCTAAGTTGATAGATGGTTATTATAGATTTTTTAGAAAGGGGAATCATCGAACAAAACACTTACACAAGGATGTTAACTTTTAGTGCAATGATAATTTAAGACCATATAGACAGATACCTCGTACCACCAAAATATAGTGCAAGGCTGTTAATCCTGCGCTTTTTTGTTGATGCAAAAACTCTTTATCTACAATCCAATCCCTCCAAATTTTACATCCACACTATATCAAAAAAGTAAACTAAACACTAAACAGCGAAGAAGCCTTTTCATTATCATTAATGCAAAAACTCTAAATCTACAATCTAAACCCTTCGAACTTTACATTCCTGCCACACCAAAACAATAAAATAACCCTTTCATACCCGCTTGTTTTCCTATTTCATATTTTTGACAGATTCCTAGTATTTTAGTACTTTCTATTTATATAGGTTGTTAATGAGCCTCTAAGAATGCTTTCTCTATTTAACGCACTTCCGAAAGAAGTCTCCCTCTTCAAGCGTGTGAAGGGAGTAGCCCAATGGTAAGGGGGAGATGAATTTCGGTTGGGCGACAGCCTCAAGGCTTTTTCTTTTGCCTTTATTGTTCATTAAGGTATAATCAGTCTCAAAAAAAATAAGGGTTGATATAACAATGAAATTAGATAGTAATAACCATTCAATGTTCTTGATGTATTATCATCTTGTGTTAGTCGTGAAGTATCGTAGAAAAGTAATAGATGATACCATTTCAGATTATGCCAAAGATAAATTTGTGACATTGAGTGAAAGGTATAATATTACATTAGTTGAATGGAACCACGATATGGACCATATTCATATTTTGTTCAAAGCACAACCTAACAGTGAATTATCGAAATTCATCAATGCCTATAAAAGTGCCAGTTCAAGACTTATCAAGAAGGATTTTCCTCATGTTCGTAAAAAATTATGGAAAGAAATGTTTTGGTCAAGAAGTTTTTGTTTGTTGACGACTGGTGGTTCACCAATTGAAGTGGTGAAAAAATATATTGAAAATCAAGGGATAAAGTGAGGTGATTTGATATGGCTAAACAAAATAAAGCGTACAAGTTTAGATTGTATCCAACAGATGAACAGGCTTTGATCATACGCAAAACGTTTGGATGTGTCCGTTTTGTCTACAACAAGATGTTAGCTGAACGTAAAGAGACTTATGAGTTATTAAAAGATGATAAAGATGCCTTAAAAAAGGTGAAGCACCCTACTCCTGCCAAGTACAAAAAGGAGTATGAATGGCTAAAGGAAGTAGACTCTTTAGCATTAGCGAACGCACAACTAAACTTGGATAAGGCATATAAAGCATTCTTCAAGGGGAATGCCAAATTCCCGAAATTCAAAAGTAAACGACACAGGCAAAGCTACACAACAAATGTTGTAAACGGTAATATTCAGTTATTGGATAGCCATATCAAATTACCTAAACTAAAAATGGTCAAAATCAAGCAACATAGAAAGATACCATCCGAATACAAAATCAAATCTTGTACCCTATCTATGACCTCATCAGGAAAATACTATATTTCTATTCTTACAGAGTACGAGAAGGAGATAGAAAGCAAAGAAATTGAAAAAGTAGTCGGGTTAGATTTTGCGATGGATGGGTTGTTTGTCGATAGCGAGGGTGAGAAAGCCAATTATCCTAAGTTTTATCGACAAATGCTTGATAAATTAGCAATGGAACAACGTAAACTTTCGCGCAAAAAGAAAGGCTCTTCTAATTGGAATAAACAACGTATTCAAGTAGCTAAAATCGGGGAGAAGGTCGCCAATCAACGGAAGAACTTTCTTCATCATAAGTCGAAAGAATTAGTAACTAACTATGATGCTGTTGTGATTGAAGATTTAGACATGAAGGGGATGTCACAAGCACTAAAGTTTGGTAAAAGTGTCGCTGATAATGGGTGGGGGATGTTTACTTCTTTCTTACACTACAAATTAAAAGAACAAGGGAAACGACTTGTCAAAATAGATAAATGGTTTCCCTCTACAAAAACCTGCTCGAAATGTGGGGCAGTAAAAGAAATCAAATTATCAGAACGCACTTATCAATGTGCATGTGGACTAAACCTTGATAGGGATTACAATTCAGCACTCAATATCAAAAAAGAAGGCATTCGATTGTTAGAAAGTGCCTGATAAAAAATAAACTCTTGGAACAAGAGGGTTAGCTTGGTCAAATTCGTCAGCTACCAAAAGTGGCGATTACCCAAGAAGCCCCCACTTCAAGCAACCCGTAAGAGTGGTAAGTGGGGGTAGTTCACTTACATTACATTGATATATATTTTGTTGCTACCTCTAATTTCCTTAATTAGGGGTTTTAATATGGCTAGAAACCTTGCTGAGTAACAACCAATCCATATTCAGACAAACGTTTGATTTGTGATGAATACATAGAATAAGAACAGCAACGAAAAGATTCGTCTAATTTTGATATGTTATGAAATACCCGAGAAAGGCGAAAAGCCACTAACCTTATCGGCTAGGGCTATTCCGTAACAACATCTAAAATATCCATTAATCCTATTTTCGTATAATCATCTAACTGTATATATTTATCGGCGAGATCAATCTTTTTTATTTTGCCTTTAATCACTTTGTAATCATAATCGGAATAATATTTAATTTGAACGGGTAAATGATGATGAATAGCGAGTTGCAGTTTCATGTTTATTTCTTCTAATTCTTGCTCGTCTAACATTGGCTTAGCTTTCCTTTCCTTGTCTTTCCACATCTTATTTAGCATCTGAATATGCTCTGGTAGCATCATAGCTGTCCATTTAATCGATCCACGATCATTTACTTCTGACATAATAAAACCACCTACCCTTAGAACGTTTGTTCCTATTATAACACAAAAATATTATCATATGAAACATATGTTTTAGAAGGGACTTGGTGGAAGATGCAGAAAAGTGTATGGGGCCATATGGAATGGTGGAAAAAATGTAAATAGGCTCTTGCAAATAAGGTATCTGGATAATTGATACCCAAAGAGTAGCCATTTAAAAAGCCTACTCTTTAGGATGAGTTTAATGTTATGAATTAATTAGATTTTAATACCAAGCCGTCGAAATTAGGGGTTTCTTTAAGGAATTCTAAATCAAAAGAGGATTGACCAAACTCTTTCAGCACTTCCTCATCAATTTCAGTTGTATACGTCATGCGGTCCATTGCTTTTGCTACGATTTCTTTGTCCATTTCCTGTTTCGTTAAATCCTTAATCGCTTTAATTGCAATATCTTGCGTTACCTCTCGGTTGTTATGAATAAAGTCTACAGCTTTTTGTTGTGCGTTCACTAGGCCTTGAACCAATTCTTTATTTTCTTCTATTAGGTTACCTGAAGCCACTAAAACGACGTTCGGAAGGTTTTCTCCATATGCAATTTCTTCTGTACTTACAACTACATTCGCACCGTTTTCAATTAAAATAGTTGCCCATGGTTCTGGAACCGCCGCTAAGTCTACTTGACCTGTTTCAAACATTCCTTGATATGTTGCTGGATTACCAGTAACATGTTTTAAGGAACCACCAATACGTGCAGATGCTAAATCATCCATGCTTTTTTCCATTAAGAAGGTTTCAAACTGAACATCATGTGTACAGCCAATTCCTGGTGTGATGAATGTTTTTCCTTTCATGTCCTCTAAGTTTTCGATTCCGCTTTGTTCACTGGCAACAACCACTGTACCACCAGTTGACGCACCACCGATGATTTTGACATTGGCTCCATTTGAATAGTTGTTTAAAACCGGCCCTGGTCCAACTAACCCAGCGTCAATTTCACCAGATTTTAATGCAGTCATAAAGGTTCCACCATCAGGAAATGTACGATATTCAATTTCAACATTTTCTCCCAACGCTTCTTCATAGTATCCTTTTTCACGTGCAATCATTGCTGGTGCGTGATCAATATTGGGGAAATAGCCAATAACAACTTTTTCCTTTCCTTCTTTTCCACTGGAAGTTTCATTCCCCCCACCACATGCTGCTAATACTCCTATGATGAGCACGAATATAGTCATTAATAACCATTTTTTCATCCTTCTTCCTCCTCGTGTATTATGCTGCTTCTTTTTGTTCAAGTCCCCATTTCACCAAGACTCTTTTTTCTATCCGTTGAAAAATAAGAATATCAACGGTTACCCCAATAACACCAATAACGAACATGATTGCAATCACCATATCCATCCGTCCAAAGTCAGATGCATATTTCAAGGTATAACCGAGTCCTGGCCCTGTACTTAGTAACTCTCCTGCCATTAAGGCGCGCCATGCAAAAGCCCATGCCAAACGGGTTCCTGTGACAGCATATGGAACCGCTGCTGGTAACATAACGCGGATGAACAAATCAATTCCAGTAGATCCCATGGTTTGGGCTGCTTTAATGTAAAGCGGTTGAACATTTTTAATCCCTGTCCGCATATTAATTGTCATAACAATAGCGGCTCCTAGTACGATAATGAAAATGACTGATTTTTCATTGAGCCCAAACCACATGATCGCTAGTGGAAGCCAAACAATACTAGGAATACTTTGTAGTGCCAGTATCAGTGATCCCAACGTTTCATCTGCGGTTCTCACATTGGCTAGGAATACGCCTAATAAAACACCAATAATAAGAGCAATGGATAAACCAATGATTAGTCGAGTAAAACTAGCTCCTAAGTCCTCTAATAAGGAACCGTCAGCTAAACTTTCCTGAAGGCTTAACAGCACATCTACCGGTGATGGCAAAATGACAGCTGGAATATGAAAGATTCTAATTGCTAACTCCCAGAGTCCGCCTAAAGCCGCAAAAAAGAGGATTCGTTTAATAGCTAACTGCATCGTATAACGCCTCTTCTACGACATTATCTATCTCATTCTTTAGTAATTTCGAAATCAATTCCTCGTAATGAGCGATTTCCTGTATATGTTGTTCTCGTGGTCGTTCCATATTTATGGGAATCTCTTTTAAAACTCTACCGGGGTTTGTGCCTAATACAATAATTCGATCTGATAATTTAATAGCCTCTTGGATACTATGTGTAACAAAAAGAATTGTCTTTTTCGTTTCGGACCAAATTCTTTCTAGTTCATCTTGGAGTCTTCTTCTTGTTTGCTCATCTAATGCACCGAACGGTTCATCCATTAGAAGAACGCGTGGATTCATGGCTAGGGCTCTAGCAATGGAAACTCTTTGCTGCATCCCGCCTGAAAGTTCATGTGGGGAATGTTTGGCATAGGAACTTAACTGCACCAACTGTAAATATTTCTGTACAATGACTCTTGCTTCTTTCTTTTTCATTTCTTTCTTTAAAGCGAACATGATATTTTCTTCAACAGACAGCCATGGAAAAAGGGCTGCTTGCTGAAACACCATTCCCCTGTCTTTTCCTGGTTTTGTAATTAAGCAATCGTCCAAGTGTAACTCTCCTTCGCTTGGCGTCAGAAGACCTGCAACAATATTAAGGAGTGTTGATTTACCACATCCAGAAGGCCCTAGAAGAGAAACGAATTCTCCTTCTTTTATGTTTAAATTAATGTCTTTTAAAACTAGTTCCGTTTTCCCGTAGTTCGTAAAACGCTTCTGTACATTTTTTATCGTTAGGAACATGCGTTTTTCCCACCTTTTAATAACCTTATAATTCACATCATAATAATAGGAATATTTATAATTAGATTATATGACGATAATAGGGAAAGTCAATTAGTTTTTAGAAAATTAGGCAAAAAATCTCGGTTTTCCATTGTTAATAACCTCTAAATGCGTTAAAATTTAGTATACATACTACTTTAGTTGGAATTGGTACTTTCAGATAGAATAAAATCAAAAGGTGGTACTCAGGATGAAATTATATTCAACTATTCTCGACCTTATCGGTAAGACACCAATCGTACAATTAAACAGACTGCCTGATCCAAACGGTGCTAATGTTTTTATGAAATTGGAATCTTTTAATCCCGGCGGAAGTGTCAAAGATCGAGCGGCATTTAATATGATTGAAGAAGCGGAAAAGGAAGGAAAGTTGATTCCAGGAAAAAGCACAATCATTGAACCAACATCCGGTAATACCGGAATCGGACTTTGCATGGTTAGTGCCGTAAAAGGTTATCGTTGTATTGTTACGATGCCTGACAATGCGACGAAAGAGCGGATCAAAATTATGAAAGCTTATGGAGCGGAAGTTGTTTTAACTCCATCAAGCCAGCGAATGCAAGGCGCTATTGACGAAGCGGATAGAATAGCCAAAAAGACACCAAATAGTTTCATTCCAATGCAGTTTGAAAACAAAGCAAATGCAGATGCACATCGAGAAACAACTGCTGTAGAAATTATGGAAGCCTTTGATGGGAAATTGGATGCATTCGTGTTAACAGCAGGTACAGGTGGAACTGTTACAGGGACTGGAGAAGAATTAAAAAAGCAAATTTCTCATTTGAAAATTTACGTTGTGGAACCAAAAGGATCACCTGTTCTCTCAGGCGGTAAACCGGGTCCGCATAAGATTCCAGGAACAGGGCCAGGATTTATTCCAAGTATTTTAAATCAAGAAATTTATGATGAAATTCTTCATGTCGATGATGACGATGCACAAAATATGGCTAGAAGTCTTGCTGCAAAAGAAGGAATTTTTGTGGGAGCTTCTAGTGCAGCATCGGCCTTTTCTGCGATTCAAGTAGCGAAAACACTCCCATCTTCTGCAAATGTTTTATGCATTGCTCCAGATACTGGTGAACGTTACTTATCATCAGATTTATTTCCAGAATGAGCCAGGAGGACAGGTCTATCCCTCTGGTTTTTAGAAAAAAGAAGTAATTGCCCTCCCGCGACCAAAGTGTAGGGTAATTATTTCTTTTTTTCATCCAACATTCATTTTGGTTAATCAAAGGGAAATTAACCTATACGTTTTAAATGAAATAACAATCATTCATTGGAATATTTCCGAAAAACAAGAATAAGTTTATTAGAGAGGTTCTTCAGGATCATACATAACATCTCAATTTCTACTATTATTAAGGGGGAAATATTCTTGAGGTACAACAATCCAAACACAGAAGGTTCTATCCTTTCATTTAAAAAACGTTATGATAATTTTATTGGTGGTGAATACCGTGCACCCGTGAAGGGGCAATACTTTGACAATGTCACTCCAGTAACTGGTGAAGTGTTTTGTGAAATTGCTCGTTCCACGAAAGAAGATGTTCAATTAGCAGTTGATGCGGCACACGCGGCGAAGGATGCATGGGCAAAGACGTCAGTTGCAGAAAGAGCAAATATACTAAATAAAATTGCTGATCGAATAGAAGAAAATAGGGAAGTTTTAGCAGTGGCTGAAACTTGGGATAATGGAAAAGCCGTTCGGGAAACACTTGCCGCAGATATCCCGCTTGCAGTTGATCATTTCCGCTATTTTGCTGGTGCTATCCGCGCGCAAGAAGGTGGCATCAGTCAAGTGGATAATGATACGGTTGCCTATCATTTCCATGAACCATTAGGAGTAGTTGGGCAGATTATTCCGTGGAATTTTCCATTGCTAATGGCAACTTGGAAACTAGCACCTGCATTAGCAGCTGGGAATTGTGTTGTTTTAAAACCAGCTGAACAAACTCCGGCATCGATTCACGTTCTTCTAGACATTGTGAAAGATTTATTGCCGGCGGGAGTGGTTAATGTGGTGAATGGCTTTGGGGTAGAGGCCGGAAAACCACTTGCAACGAATCCTGGTATTTCCAAAGTTGCCTTCACAGGGGAGACAACTACTGGAAGATTAATCATGCAATATGCTTCGGAAAATATTATTCCAGTAACTCTAGAATTAGGTGGGAAATCGCCGAATATTTTCTTTGAAGATGTGATGGATAAGGATGATGGTTTCTTAGATAAAGCTATTGAAGGAATGGTCATGTTTGCCTTGAACCAAGGGGAAGTTTGTACTTGTCCATCCCGTGCGCTTGTTCATGAATCTATTTATGACGCATTTATCGAAAGAGCAATCGAACGGGTAAACCAAATTAAAATTGGTCACCCACTTGATACAGAAACGATGATGGGAGCACAAGCATCAAATGAACAATTGGAAAAAATAAGCTCCTACTTAAGTATTGGAAAACAAGAAGGTGCGGAAGTCTTAGTTGGCGGAAATGTTAATAAATTAGAAGGAGAACTGGCAGGCGGATATTATGTAGAACCAACTATTTTTAAGGGCGATAACAAAATGAGAATTTTCCAAGAAGAAATTTTTGGACCGGTTCTTTCTGTAACGACCTTCAAGGATAAAGAGGAAGCACTAGAAATCGCCAATGATACGTTATATGGATTAGGAGCGGGGGTTTGGACGCGAGATATTAACACGGCATATCGTTTCGGTAGGGAGATTGAAGCCGGTCGTGTCTGGACAAATTGCTATCACCAATACCCAGCACATGCTGCATTTGGCGGATATAAGAAATCTGGTATTGGAAGAGAAAATCATTTAATGATGCTAAGCCATTATCAACAAACGAAGAATTTATTGATAAATTATAGTGAGACGGCAACTGGTTTATTTTAATGGGTTGCGGGAAATTTTATTAGATTTGTAGCTTGGGTGGTAGTGAGAGTAACGGATATCAGCAATCAGTACCGGAATATCAGTAAAGAATAGCGGATATCAGTAAAGATTAACGGAATATCAGTAATGAATAAAGAAATATCAGTATTAAGCAGTAGTAAGTAACGGATTTTGTCAAAGGAGCATTCATTCCATCGTGAAGGGTTGCTCCTTTTTTCATTAAAAAGGAGGTATCACATGGTTAAACGTGTCATTGCGACGGAAGAGGCTTTGAAATTGATTGACAAATTAAAAGATCTTCATGGGCCATTAATGTTTCATCAATCAGGAGGATGTTGTGATGGGAGTTCCCCGATGTGTTATCCAAGGGATGAGTTTCGTACAGGAGATTCAGACATCCTTTTAGGGGAAATTAGCGGCACACCATTTTTCATAGCTAAAGATCAATATGAGTATTGGAAGCATACGCAGCTTATTATTGATGTTGTCGATGGACGCGGGGGAATGTTTTCTCTGGAGGGTCCTGAAGGCAAACGATTTTTAACGAGGTCGCGGGTGTTTACGGGGGAGGAGAGGAAAGTACTGTTTAATCAATGAAGAACAGGACTGACAGCAATTGTTGCGATTATCGCACTAGTCACCAATAGAAAAAAGAAGTAATCGCCCCCGCTAGGTCAAAGTGTAGGGTAATTACTTCTTTAAAACGAAACTTATATCTCTTACGTCAGCCGCTCTTCTTGCGGCATGTATGTTAACTTAGGCGGGTGTTCATAGCACCCGTCTTATTTTATTTAACAAGAGATAATCCATTTCGAAAGTCGTAGTTGTAAAAACTCAATTACATAAATTTGTCAGTTCACACGATGGAGGATAGCCCCCGTCTCTGTGATAAAATATACTAGGAAGTAGAGGGGGGAGAATGCTTGATTCCAAGTGAATGGAAAGAGTATTTAGAAGAGCACATTTTATTAAAAAATGAAGAACTTCATTTAATAGATATAAATGAAAACAACGGAAACGTGGATATCCCTGTTATCAGGAGAACTGCTAGAACAAGAAGAACAGTTGCTAGGTTAACCATCGGAATCGTTACTGATCATACGGTCTCACCACCTGAAAAACTAGTAAAAGCTTTTAGTAGTTCAAAGGTCAAGAAGCATTTGACTCTATCAGATGAAACGTATGATTGGATTCGTAATGGTTGGTTGATCAGGGAATATCGCTTTGAAAAAGATGAGCGGACCTTGAAGAGTGAGCAATATCGAATGGGTTATGGTCTTTTTCAATATCAACAGTTCATTCAAAAACAAAAGGAAGAAGAAAAAAAGCAGCTTATCCATGAATGGAAAACACGCTGGGAAGAAACGAGGGGCACTGGTAAAGTGGAGGATGGGCTCCGCTTAGAATTACTAGACTTATTAGAAAATAGATTACAACTGATTGCCAATGAGGGACAACGGTTTTTAGAAGGCCAAGTTGATAAAATGGAAACAGTAAATCCTTCTTGGAGGTTTAGAAAGCAAGTCCTATTCTTACATTTCTTAGTAGCTTTGTACCAGATTGCTGCTATTGAACATCATTATGACTGGAAGCAAATTGGCGCTCGTTATTATCGGAAAATAGGAGGGTCAAAGGAATTTGACTCCTATAAAAAAGATTTCATTGAAGAGGCAGAACGATTTCTCGAACGTCCGTTACATTTGTTAGGTCTTGCTAGTTTGGGTACGATTACGCCGATATTTTTTTCCGGACCAATGAGTGGGAAAAAAGTAACGTACAGCTATGGGAGTGTTCACGCTACAACCGATTTAGCGGTTTTTACCGACAACTTTCAAACGAGTGCGGAAGTGTTGTGGTTGGTGGAGAATAGAGGCGTGTTAACGCGGATGGCCTATGAAGAAGAATTTTTACTAGATTCCAAGAGCTTTGTGTTAGGAATTGATGGGCAGTTGCGATCAGCACACCGACAATTGATTGGAAATCTCGTTCCCTTTGTGAAACAAGTAATTATCTGGACGGATGTCGATGAAGCGGGTTTAACGATTGCTAAGGAAATTTTCCAGCTGACTGAAAATGAGCAAGTCCTTACAAAGTGGGTGGTTCCACCGTTAGAGATCGTAACTGATATAGAGGAGTTTGAAATACGGTATAAACAGTCGATTCAAGCTGGGAAGGAAGAACAGGAACAAGAGATTGGAGGAGTGAGGTATTGGAAGAATTGGATAAAGCCTTAATTTCCATTTTTGATACAGATGGAGATAAGCCAGAGCTTCTTCAGTCCATGCGTGATATTGCGGCATTATCTGGCGTGTTGAGTGAACTAAGTGATAAGGAATATTTTCAATCGCCGATTCACGTCCTACGTTTTTTGCGAGTGTTAAATATTATTAATCAAGAGGCGCTTGGGATTACGGATCCAATCGAGAATGAGGAAACACTTTTTTATCGTTACCGTCATACGTTCGGTTATGACGAAGAGATGACAATCGGCTTCATAAAACACTTGACGTTTGTGTTGGGAAAATACAACTGGATTGCAAAAACGGGGAAGCGAATCAAGATGCGTGATGTTGGTAAGCGAATGATGGATGTCTTGATTCGGCTTGCTAATGATTCCCTTGCGTATTATTTGAATGATGATGTTCAACGATCGCTTTTCCAAGCAAAAAGAGATGCGGAGCTAAGTGAGGCTTATGATGATAAGGGCATTTCTGGTGGGAACAAACTAATGAGTATGATTAAAAATGTGGAGGAAGCGGTCTCGCTATTAACCGAAAGAGAGTTAGAGTATTTGTCCGATCGCAACGCATTGAACCAGGTAGAGGTTATCCATCAATTGATGAAAGAATTGGAAGTAAAAATGGTTGAAAGGCTTGCTAAATTTGAAACGCTAGACCAGGAACTTGTTTTTGCTACTGTGAAGCAAAGGGGAACAACAGCGATAAGTGAAGGAACAAAGATAAGTCTTGGGACGATAAACAAGATTCTTAAGTTTGCCCATCTGCAAGAGACAGATTTTATCAAGACAATCCATCCTGAACTCTTCCGGAATTTTATTGTGAAGTCATTTGATCCACCAATAGGTTCGGATATACCTAATGCTCATCAAATCCTTAGTTTTATGGAACAGGGACAATATGAGGATGAGGAATTGGATGGTATGTGGGTACCGGTCAAATTTGCTAGTCCCTTGCCGCCGGTGGCAATTGATGAGGGGATCGAGTATGTGGAGAACTATGAACCAATCACGGAGGAAATCGAAGAAACGGTGGAAGAGGATTTTCCAGAATTAGAAGAAGTGATGGAGGATCAACTAGAAGAGCTTATGGGAGACTCAAGATGGCAAATGACGAAACAAATGATTCATACCGAGCAGATTGAAAAATACCTCGATAACGTAGACGAAGCAGGACTAGATGAATTAGTAGTTCAGGCTGGATCTGATAAATGGAGTGACGTCTTAAATGGTCTAATTGGTGTGTCTGCACTCATTGCTAATAAAAAGGCAGATATCGATGAGAAAGCAAATCGAAAATTAGATGACAATAAGACGGAGAGAGATTGGAGGTGGATAGAGGATGAACAAGGAACCTATGGAATTAGAAAACGAGGAAGAAGAGATTCAAAATATTAATCCCTTGTCAGCCTTGCAGTCGATACAGGGGTTTTTGACAAAGGAAGAAGAGCTTGTCTTTATGCAAATCTTGTTTTCTTCTTCTGCTACCATCCGAACGGGGAACTTTGGTCTATCACGTAAGGAAGTGGAGAAATTACTTGGTATTACGAATGATGAGGAAGCTTTTGCTTCATTTATTAAACGGGTGAATCAAGGGCTTAGCCGTTATTTTAAGGTGATTTATGATGAGCGTAGAAACCAAGTTGTAGCGCTAATGCGAGTACCCGCAAAACAAGCGAGAAATGTCTTGAACAAGGAGAGCCTTGCGATTCTCATGTTTATTTTTTATCACCAAGAGGTGTTGCAAAATGAATACACGCTTTTCTCACAATTGATTCATAGTTTTGGTCATGAATCTCTGCAGGTGACAAGGAAAATTCAAGCAAACTTAGATCCTTTGAAAAAAATTGGTGCAATTGAAGTTTATGATACGAATTCTGATGAAGAGGCGTATCAACTTACGGCTATTGGTGTACATATGTTCTCCGATTCGTATTTGCGGCGGTATGCGGAATTTAGTCAGTCGAATCAGCTTCATATGGAAGACGTGTTACGGTTCTTTAAACGATACAACATGAACGGAGGTGTGGGTGATGATTCCATGGAGACTTAGATTTTCTGGTATTCGTGATTATACCCCGACGGTTATGGATTTTTCAGATAAAGATGATCACATTCTCATTTCTGGACCAAATGGTGCTGGTAAGTCAACCATTACTTTTTGTATGGGTGGGGTACTTTATTCTAGTAAGGTTGATTTAGAAGGATTAAAGTCTAATAATCTTCCATCAGATCAAACATGGCGGGCAAAAATTGAACTGCTTTTCAAAAATGAAGGAAAGGTTAAGGTCGATGCCCCACAGTTCGTTCAATTTCGGTTAGATATTGAGCAAAAGCCAGGGGATCCAATTAAGAAGGAGTTTTACATTGAAGAGGGAGATGTGATGGACGAATGGGAGCGGTCAACGAAATTTTCTTCTGGTGGAAATCTTAATTTTTCCGAATATAAAAACCAAGTGCTATATAAGTATGCGGTTGATCCTGATGAGTTTTATTTGATTTGGTATCAAAAAGAAGTGAATCAATTTGCGGTTATGCATCCCGAAGAGCGGTTCCGGATTTTTAGTGAAATGAATGGAATTGATAAGATCCAGAAAAATTGGGAGCAAAGTAAGGAGCTTGTGAAGGAAACGGAACAAAGCCTGCAAGAGGCAGAGAGTAAACAAGGGCTTAACAAAATGCATCTGAAGCAAAAAAAGATGGAGCTCGATAGGTACCACGATCGGAACCGTCGGCTTGAGGAAGGGTTTAAGCAATATTATCTTGGTTTGAAATGGTTGGAAAATTATCATCTGAAGCAAATTGATTCCTTAAAAGGCCAGATTGAGGAATTGATTGATACAAAGGAAGAAAAGATGGATGAGAAAAAAACACTAGTCATCCATCACGTTGAGCAAAAAGAGCAGCATGCAGAGTTTACGGAAATGCTTGGCTTGCTTGACGTGCGTAAACAGGAATTGGTGGATGAGTTAGAGGAGTCCAATCAAAAGTTAAAAGCAACGCAAGAAGAACTAGATGCCATCTCTGATCAAATTGAAGAAATTACTAAAAAAGTAGACCGTATTGGCATGACAGAAGAGGAAGTTACTGAGGCGTTGAGTGAAGCGGAACAAACCTACGCTAAGTTGGATGTCTCTGTTCGTGAAAAGGAAGAAATGAGTAAAAGCCTTGCGGAAACTTTAGACAAGTTAACACCACAATTGGCAAAATTGGAAGTGGAAATCGAGCAAGACAATGAGAAGCAAAAACAAGTGAGAGATCTAATTGAGACGTATCATAGTAGCGGTGCTGTTCAAGCGGAAATGGACAGGAACGAACGGAAGCTTGATTCTAATAAAGATGAGCTACGTGAACTGGTAGGGAAAGAAAAAGCGTTATTTAAGGAACTAGAGTACCTCCGAAAAAATCAGGTATACAGCCCTCGCCAGGAGGAGTCGATTCATTACTTTGAAGAAAACAATATTAAAGTCTATCCGTTGCGTGAGCTTCTGGAGTTAGATGAGACGGCAAAACAAAGTGATGAGCAGTTATTTGATACGATTAAATATACATTATTTGTTAACAAAAAAGTATTTCAAGCGCCAAATGACTTGTATCATGTCCCATTGCCAAACGTAATTCCCAAAAAGACAATTACCCATCTTCCGGACAAACATATCAAGATTAAGGATAATTTAAGTGATAACCTTTATGTATTTGCCGTAAAAGCACTATGGTGGACGCAAACCTTTTTTACCAAAGAAATGCCTGTGATTGAAAAAGGGATGTTAATGGATCAACAGGGGATAAGAGGATCCCAAGAAGAAAATAAAATTATTTTAAGTGAAAAAGTGTTGCAAAGCCATCAGGTTAAGCTAGAACAAGAGCTTGGCACAATCGGGGATAAGATGGATCAACTTACGAAAGAAATTGATGAGTTAAATAATAGAAATTCGATATTGTTTAGTCGGCGCGAGTCACTGAAGGATGCTGAAGCATTTTTAACGAAAGAAAATGAAAGAGAATGGCGGAGAAACCAATTTGACAAGTTAAATAGTGAAAAGAGTACCGTTCTAGAGGAGCAATATACGATTCAGTCTCAAATAAATAGGCTTAATACGTCGCTTGCTGAATGGAAGCAGAAGGTTTCAACCTATAAGGAATTTCAGGCAACATATGTTCAGTTTCAAAAAGAACAAGAAAAAATTACTAAAGTACAAAAATTAAAAGGTTTGGTAGCTGAGCTAAAACAAGATAAAAAAGAGAAAAACGATCAGCTAAATGAATTGGAAGATTTACTGGATGAGAAGAGACGTGAAGAGAGACGGTTAGTAAGAGATTTGGAGGACTTGGAAGATAAAGTTATCTATCAAGACCGTGAGATTGAACAAATAGAGAGACAAATAAGGAATAAGTCTGATGAGCGGGTAACGAGTGAAGAGGCCTATTCTAGAACAAGGAAAGAAGTAATAAGGCTACAGGAAACTGCACAACGGCTAATCGAGAAGTTTGAGGAAGAGGCGGAACAGTTACCTGAAACAACAAAGCCACAAGCAGAGGAAATGCGAGACCTTGGAAAGACGAAATATGACAACGCGGTGAATGAAACAGGTATTGATGAAGCTGCACCGGAGAATTACAAGAAGATGAAAGAGGAATACGATCGGTCCGAAAATGAAGTGAAAAAATCAAAACTTTTATTGGAAGAATATACGGATAGAATGGAACGGCTTAAAGAAGATTTAGAAGATACCATTAACATGAAAATAATTGGTGTGAATCAAAAGTTTGTTCATTATATGTCCATGTTCGGATTTGAAGGGAAAATTGAGTGGGACATGAACACCGATCGACGTGGCCGAATTCGGTACACCCTATTCATTAAAGCGCGGAAAGAAGGCCACCGTGGAAAATTAGAAGATGTGAGTGTGAAAGCACGAGGAGGAAAAGTTGGAAAAGGTGTATCTGGTGGAGAGGAATCTCTTAGTTCCTTATTGTTTGCTCTAGCCTTGCTACAAACAATCGAAGCATCTCCGGGCTATATTGTTCTAGACGAGTTTGATAGTGCACTTGATGAGGGAAGAAAGGATAAAGTGTTTGAATTATATGAGCAGGAATTGAAGCGGAAAATGATTATTCTTACACCGAAGTCACATGAAGAGGAGTACCTTTATCGCTTTTCTAAAGCATATGTGGTGCACCATAACCCGAATATACCAAAAAGTACAGTATTTAAGGTTATGCGAGTTAATGAATGAGATGCAGGGACAGGTCCCACTCATGTCAAATAGATACATGGTGGTGTTCGTAAAGTGGAGTCCTTCTTTTCACAAGGAAATGGAGTATGTTTTATTTGGAAAAGAAAGTATCCTTTGTGATCACCATAGAAAGAAAAAAGTAACTGCCCAGCCCCGACCAAAGGTAAATGGGTAGTTACTTTTTTGAAACTTATATCTAAGGTCAGCCGCTCTTCTTTGCGGCATGTATGTTGCTAAAGAGGGTGTTCATAGCACAATAATGATAGCACTTACTTCAAACATTGTTTTGATAGGAGCCGTAACAATTATTGTGATGATAGTCTTACAAAGAAAAAAGTAACCGTCCTCCCTAGTCCAAAGGTTAGATTGGCTACTTTTAAATAAAACTTCAATACTTTAGGTCAGCCGCTCTTCATGCGGCATGTATGTTGCCTAGTCAGAGTGTTAGCAGCACTCTGACTATTTTTAGCTTATTATAATTGTATTTATATTATACATGTATTTTGTTTACTTTTGCAATAAATCTAGAATAAAACTTCAAGATCCTTAAGTTTTAAAAGGCAGCTCTCACTATTAGTAACAGTGGGGCTGCTTTTACTTTTTAATACAAACATTTTGTCAGTGTGCAATGCTTTAGCGGTCACATATTCCTCCTTTAATAAATCAATCCTACAAAATCCGCCAAAAATTTTTATTGATTTTTATGAAAATTTGAATTAGAATGTTAAATATAATAAATCAGAATATTCATTCCGAAATACGGAATGACCAAAAAGTAGGTGGAAGGGGGATTGAATATCTACAATCCAACTCATTAATTAAAGTTCTGGTTGTAGAAAGATGATAAAAGCTAAATGTATACCATTCCAGGGAGGAGAAGGCTTATGAACAAATTAATTGATCGCTCGGATGCGTTAAACTACATAAAGGATGGCGACACGCTTTTAGTCGGTGGATTTGGCTTATCTGGCACACCACTTACATTGCTAGATGAATTAGCAAATTCGAATATACGTGATCTAACTGTAGTTAGCAATAATTTGGGGGAAGTTGGTAAAGGACTAGGAAAGTTGTTAGTATCTGGTAATTTAAAGAAAGCGGTAGGATCTTATTTTACGACGAACAGAGATGCGGTTGAGGCATGGAAAGAGGGAAAACTTGAAATCGAACTTGTTCCACAAGGTACACTAGCTGAAGCTATTCGCTGTGGAGGAGCAGGAATTGGTGGTTTTTATACAAAGACGGGTATCGGTACTACGCTTGCTGACGGGAAAGAGCAAAAAGTGTTTGATGGAGAAACGTATATTCTTGAGCAAGCTATCAAGGGGGATGTATCTATTATCAAAGCTTTGAAAGCGGATACACTAGGGAATCTTATATATGATCACACAGCACGAAACTTTAACGCGGTGATGGCAACGGCAGGGGAAATAGTAATTGCAGAGGTAGATGAAATCGTAGAAGTAGGGGATTTGCATCCTTTAGAAATTGTTACACCACATGTTTATGTCGATCATGTTGTATTAAATAAATATGTGAAGAAGGGCGGTGTATATGTTGAGTCAATCTGAACGAATTAAAATTGCAAAGCGTGTAGCAGAGGAGTTATCGGAGGGGCAAATTGTAAACCTTGGTGTAGGAATACCAACGTTAATACCGGATTTTCTTGGGGAGAAGAAAGTATTCCTTCAATCCGAAAATGGATTATTAGGGATGGGACCAACTCCGGATGATGAAAATGTAAACATGGATTTAATTAGTGCAAGTAAGAAGCCGATTACGATGGAGAAGGGGGCTTCTTTATTTGACAGTTCAGATTCGTTTGTAATGATACGTGGTGGTCATATTGATGTAGCTGTATTAGGAGCTTTACAAGTAGACCAATATGGTGAAATAGCAAATTGGGCAGTCCCAGGAAAAAGCATTTTAGGTGTAGGTGGGGCAATTGATCTTGTGGCTGGCGCAAAACGAATTATTATTGCATGCACGTTGCAAGCAAAGGATGGAAAATCAAAACTTGTCGATAAATTAACTTTTCCTAGTAGTGGCACAAGAAGAGCAGATTTACTCGTTACTGAACATGCAGTATTTAAATTCACCGATACCGGAACAGAATTAATTGAAATTTTATCGGATATTAGCATGGAGAAACTAAAGGAAATAACCGGAGTTGAATTTGGATGTGACAATGTGAAAATATCATCCTCAAAAATAACCAAATAAGTTAATTTAAAGTTTTAAAAGCCCTTAAAAAATAAGATTACAAGGAGGAAAAGAATGAAAAAGTTACTAGGTTTGTTTATAGGTATGGCTGCTATGTCGCTCATGTTAATCGGTTGTTCGTCGTCTGATGGAGCTGGAAAGGATGCCGCAGCTACAGAAAGTGGAGTGCCGAACGAAATAACTTTTGGCTCAGCGACGGTTGGTGGATTTTGGTATACATTATCTGGCGCAATGGCGGATGTCATGACAGAAGTTTTTCCGGATTCATCTACTACGATTGTTGAAGGCGGCTCCGTTTCTAACTTACTTGGGCTTGGTCAAGGGGTCTACCATATAGGATTTAGTAATGGTCAAACGGTTCCAGAAGCATTAAATGGTATTGCAGCTTTTGAAGAGCCAATTGATAATGTCAGTACAGTTGCAACACTCTATCCGAATGTATTTCATATCGCTGTCCGTGCAGATTCGGATATTTACACGGTTGAAGATTTAAAAGGGAAAATAGTAAGTCCGGGAATTAAAGGATATAGCGGGGAGCTTGCCTTTCTGGATGTGTTAGAGCTTCACGATATGACTTACGATGATTTAGGTGGTGTGGAATATGTCGGAACATCTGAAGCAGCGGACTTATTACGAGATGGTCATATTGATGCAATAACAGGGATGATTTCAGCACCAGTTTCTACTTTTCAAGAATTAGATACAACACTTGGTCTTCGCTTAATCCCACTTGATGAGGAAGTTGTTGCGGGTTTACATGAAAAAAATGAAGGATATCTAGATTATACAGTTGAAGCTGGAACCTATCCGAAGCAAAAAGAAGATGTGAGAACCGTTGCTGGTTATACGGTATTACTTGTTAATGATGATTTAATGAGCGAAGAAGCAGTTTATGATTTAACAAAAATGATGTTCGAGAATCGTGATACATGGGAAACGATTTCTTCCATTATGAGTGATTTTACACCAGAATATTCGGTTGAAAATAATGTTGGTAAGTTACACCCAGGTGCGGAGAGATATTACAAGGAAGTTGGAGCCATGAAGTAAACAAATATAACGAAGAAAGGAGAGTGAAAAAATGAGTGAAAAGGATTTAATTGAAAACACGGAGACTCAAGCATCTTCAGAATTTGATGATGATGGTATCCCCAACGCAAAGGTAAGAAACTTAAAAGGCTCCTTTAGTACCGCTATTTCGATTGTTGCCATTGGAATGTCCATTTTTCATCTTTACACGGCATTATTTGGTGTATTCGAATCGATTTTGCAACGATCCGCACATATTGGATTTGCTTTGATTCTAGTATTTGCTATCTATAAACCTAGTAAAAAAGCTTCATCAGGGGAAAGAGTTCCTTGGTATGATTGGATTTTAATTTTATTGACCATCGTATCTTACTCCTACTTTATCTTTAATGCCCAAGAGATTCAATCTCGTATGAGTTATATTGAAGCACTGACACCATTCGAGATTGCACTTGGTATTATAGCCGGTCTAGTCCTGATTGAGGCAACAAGGCGCGTGATAGGAAATACACTAGTCATTCTTGCATTACTCTTCTTGGCTTATGGCTTCTGGGGGCATCTATTACCTGGTGCGTTATCCCATCGTGAATTTACAACGATGTGGATCATTGATCACTTGTACTATACAGTGACAGGGGTTTTTAGTACCCCACTTGGCGTATCCGCAACGTTTATCTTCTTATTTATACTATTTGGGAAGTTCCTAGAAGTATCTGGTGCAGGGCAGTTCTTTATTGATCTGTCTGTTGCTGGAATGGGGAAATATCGTGGTGGTCCTGCAAAGACTGCAATTATTGCTAGTTCTATTCTAGGAACCATTTCTGGAAGTGCCGTGGCGAATACGGTAACAACTGGGACTTTTACGATTCCTCTAATGAAGAAAACGGGATATAAGAAGGATTTTGCCGGGGCCGTTGAATCGGTGGCATCCACTGGTGGGCAAATTATGCCACCAATCATGGGAGCATCCGCCTTTATTATCGCTGCCTATTTAGGTGTCCCTTATATGGATATTGCGATTGCGGCCATTATTCCAGCACTACTTTATTATTTATGCTTATATGTTCAAGTTGATTTACGGGCGAAACGGAATGGTCTAGTAGGTTTGGACAAAGAGAAGTTACCAAGTACTTGGGGAGTATTCAAAAAGGGGTTTATGTTTTTTGTTCCTCTTGTACTGATTGTTGTTTTGCTAGTTGCTGGTAGTTCTCCGATGAAAGCAGGATTGTATGCCATTATTGCAACAGTTTTAATTGCTGCGATTAGTAAGGCTAGCAGACTTTCATTTAAGACGATTATTAAAGCGTTAGATTTAGGTGCTAAGGCATCCCTTGAAACAGCAGTAGCCTGTGCAGCGGCAGGGCTAATTATTGGAATGATTAGTTTAACTGGTATCGGTTTGAAATTTAGTAGTATTATCATTGATCTATCGGGCGGGATTTTAATTTTAACTCTTATTTTCACGATGGTTACTAGTATTATTTTAGGAATGGGTCTTCCGACGGTTGCCGCATATCTAGTTCAAGTACCATTGACGATTCCGGCATTGATTGAACTAGGAGTATCCCCATTAGCTGCCCATATGTTTGTATTCTATTTTTCTGCATTATCAGCTATTACTCCACCGGTGGCATTGGCGGCCTTCGCAGCAGCAGGGATTGCAGGTTCTGATCCGATGAAGACGGGGTTAACAGCAGTAAGATTAGGGCTTGCAGCGTTTATTGTCCCTTTTCTATTCGTGTATGGGGAAGAACTCTTATTAGTTGGTTCGGCACCAGCAATTTTGCTATCGGTCATCACTGCAACGATAGGGATTATTGGAATTGCATGCGCAATAGAAGGGTGGTTGTTACGTCATTCGTTTTGGTATGAGAGAGTCATCTTATTTATCGGTTCACTACTAATGGTCATTCCTGGAATTTATACAGATGTCGCTGGGGTGATTATTATGGTCGCTATATATCTATTCCAACGTAACTTCCGAAAAGATCTACTAATTACAGAAACATATGAAGATGCAAAGGAGATGTATTAATGAACCAAGTAACCGTAGTCGGATCAGGCGTAATGGGAAAAGGAATTGCATATAGTTGTGCAATTGCCGGGTATACCGTTTTCCTAAATGATATTAGTGAAGAGATCCTTCAAAGGGCTAAGAAGGATATTACGCATTTGTTAGAAACTAGTTTTGAAAAAGGATATGTACGTGAGGAAGTCTATCAACATGCTTTAGGCAATATTCATTATGAAGCGGATCTTGAAACAGTAGCGAAAGATTCTAGCCTAGTCATTGAGGCTGTATTAGAAAAAATAGAATTAAAGATTGATGTCTTTAAGAAATTGGATCAAATTTGTAAGCCAGATACGATTTTGGCAACTAATACTTCCACGATGAGTCCAACGGAAATTGGTGCGCAAACGTCACGACCAGATAAAGTTGTCGCGATGCATTTTTTTAACCCGGTACACAAAATGAAATTAGTGGAAATCATTCGTGGTTTGGAGACATCGGATGAAACGGTCGCCTATGTAAAAGAAGTTGCTTCCAAATTAAATAAAGAATCGGTGGAAGTAAATGAATTTCCGGGCTTTGTAACATCAAGAATGAATTGTTTAATTGGGAATGAAGCGATGAACATGTTGATGGAAGGCGTGGCTAGTGCAGGGGATATTGATAAAGCACTGAAACTAGGGTTGAACCATCCAATGGGACCGCTGGAACTAGCTGATCTAGTAGGCCTTGATACGCGATTACGGAATATGGAGTATTTATATGAAACATTAGGTGAGAAATATCGACCTTGCCCACTTTTAGTGAAGTATGTCAAAGCAGGTAGATTAGGTAAGAAAAGTGGAAAAGGATTCTATGAATATAGCTAGGAGGGAAACGGATGGAACCTGTCAGTTATGTCGACGTGGAAATTCAACAAGGTATTTATTTTCTTACTTTAAATCGAATGGAAGCACGAAATGCGCTTGATACTAAGATGTTAGCCGAAATTGAAGGCGCATTAGATGAGGCGGAGAAAAGCCAAGATGTGAAGGTAATAGTTGTTCAAGGTGCAGGTGGGAAGTCATTTGCTGCAGGTGCGGATATTAAACAGTTGCAAGCCAGAAAACCGCTAGAGGCACTTGTTCCGGGGATGCAAGGACTTTACCAGAAAATCGAGAACTGTAGCAAGGTAACGATTGCCGCCGTTGATGGATATACATTAGGCGGGGGATGTGAGCTTGCATTAGCTTGTGACATACGAATCGCAACGAAAAATGCCAAGTTTGGCTTACCGGAATTGAATCTGGGAATTATTCCTGGAGCTGGTGGGACACAACGGCTTGCCAGAGTAATTGGAAAAGGCCGGGCGCTGGACATGATATTAACAGGGAAAATGATTGATGGTGAAGAAGCAGAAAGAATTGGTCTAGTTACCTATTATGTCGAGCGTGAGGAATTGAAAGAAAAAATAGAAGAAGTTGCTAGTCAGATTATGAGGAAGGGTCCAGTCGCCATCCAATTAGCGAAGCATGCAGTCCATAAAGGCTATGACCTCGATATGGAAACGGCATTATGGATAGAGAAACTATCCCAGTCGATAGCTTTTGGAACAGAGGATAAGCAAGAAGGGACAACAGCTTTTATCGAAAAAAGGCAAGCTGAATTTCAAAATAAATAAGGGGAGATGCAGGATATGAATTTTGAATTTGCTGAGGATATTAAATTTTTAAAGGAGAATGTAAGGAAATTTGTGCGAGAAGTTGTGGAACCAGTAGCAATGGAAATCGAGGAAAAAGATCATATTCCGGAACATATCGTTGAACAATCGAAAGAAATGGGGCTATTCAGCTTAAGTATACCAGAAGAGTATGGCGGACTTGGCCTTGATATGGTCGGAAAATGTGCTATCTATGAAGAACTTGGTAAGACACATAACGGGTATACAACACTAATCGGAGCACATACTGGGATAGGTTCTGTCGGAATTGTGGAACTTGGTACAGAAGAGCAAAAACAAAAATATTTGCCTAAAATGGCATCAGGAGAATGGATTGGAGCATTTGCCCTAACCGAACCAAGTGCGGGCTCTAATGCTGCTAATCTGAAAACTACTGCAGTTCGAAAAGGGGATAAATACATTCTAAATGGCTCGAAACACTATATCACGAACGCCGTAGATGGTCATGTTTTCACCGTGATGGCCGTAACAGATCCTTCAAAAGGAGCAAAAGGAATTACATCTTTTATTGTTGAAAAGGACTTTCCAGGATTTAAACTCGGTAGTGTGGAACAAAAAATGGGCCTAAGGGGTTCCCATTCTGCAGAGCTATTTTTTGAAGATATGGAAGTTCCAGCTGAGAATGTCTTAGGGGAAGAAGGAAATGGATATATTAATGCCTTGAAGATTCTTGCAAATGGTCGTGCGGGTTTAGCAGCACGCAACCTTGGTTCATGTGAAAGATTGCTAGAGCATTGTTTGTCCTATGCTAGCGAACGAGAACAGTTTGGAAAACCAATACTAGAAATCCAAAGCGTGCAAAATATGTTAGCTGAAATTAGCATGCAAATTGAAGTATTACGTTCCATGACTTACCGGGTTGCTTGGATGACAGACCAGAACCAACGTGTCGTGAAAGAGGCAGCAATTGCCAAACTATTTGGTTCAGAGGTTTACAATAAAGTTGCAGATCTCGCGGTACAAATTCATGGGGGAATTGGCTATATGAAAGATTATCCGATTGAAAGATATTATCGTGATGCAAGAATTACGAAAATTTATGAAGGTACCTCTGAGATACAACGGAATATTATCGCAAGTGAATTAATCCGAAGTCTAAAGAAGAAAGAGGTTAAATCATGATGAAGAATTCCTATATTATTGGCTCTGTCCGAACGGCAATTGGAAAAATGGGAGGGACGTTAAAAAACGTTCCCGTCGATCACTTGGCGGAAAAGGTTATTCGTGAAGTGCTCCAAAGATATGGTCCAGAGGTTGCAGTTGATGAGGTCATTCTTGGACAAGCAAAACAAAGCGCGGACACATCAAACTTAGCAAGGTTAGCTGCTTTACGTGCTGATTTACCTGTATCTGTTACAGGTTACACTGTTCATCGTCAATGTGGGTCAGGGTTGCAAGCAATTAATAATGCGGAAATGCAACTAAGGATGGGGTTATCCGATGTAGTTGTTGCAGGTGGAGCAGAAAGTATGAGTACTGCACCGTACTATATTCGCAATGCACGCTATGGTTACGGGGCAGGAAATGGGCTACTGCTCGATCCAAATACGGAAAGTCAACCGTGTTCACAGCCAGTGGAGAAATATGGGAATTTGACAATGGGACTAACGGCAGAGAATTTAGCGGAAAAATATAATATTTCCCGGATAGAGCAAGATGAATTTGCCCATCGTAGTCAGGAATTAGCGGATCAAGCGATTAATGGAGGTAAATTTAAGGAAGAAATCGTTCCGTTTGAGGTAAAAGAACGTAAAAAGACGATTTCTTTTGAAAAAGATGAACATCCACGACTTTCTTCGGTTGAAAAGATAAGCACACTTAAACCTGTCTTTAAAGAAAATGGTTCCGTTACCGCAGCGAACTCCAGTGGCAGAAATGATGGTGCAGCAGCAGTATTAATGATGAACGAAGAGAAAATGAAGGCGTATGGTTTGAAACCAAAAGCGAAAATTATCGCTCAAGCAGTTAGCGGTGTTTCTCCTGAAATTATGGGGATTGGCCCTGTAGAATCCACTCAAAAGGCTTTAAAGCAATGTGGTTTATCCATAAATGATATTGGTTTAATCGAGTTAAATGAAGCATTTGCAGCGCAAGCATTATCCGTTATTAAAGAAGCGGAGATGGATATAAATCGTGTGAATGTCAATGGTGGAGCAATCGCCCTCGGGCATCCAATTGGCGCAACAGGAGCCATCTTAATGACAAAATTACTTCATGAAATGGAACGTAGAGGTGAGAAATACGGTCTTGTTACCCTATGTATTGGTGGGGGGCAAGGAATATCTACTATAGTTGAGTATCTTCCATAAAAAGGGAGGAAGCTGGCATTTTTTTGCCAGCTTCCTATGAATTAGGTAGTAAATAGAGGAATTTACAACCTTTACGGATTTCTAATGAGAAGGGGAAGAATTTTCATGAATAAGAATACGTAAATCAAAGGAGGAAAACGAACTGAAAAGACATATTGTTCAGATTCTCCCGATGTATCATCCAGATGGGGAAAAATTATTAAATCGCTTAGCGAATGTGACTAAATTTGCTGACTTTAATGAAAAGGAAATTATTCATTTTTTAAAGAATCATTCTGTTGAAGGCATTATATTAAGAGCACCTGCCCAAATTACGCCAGCTATTCTCGATGCATGTAAAAATGTAAAGGCAATATCCGGAGCGGGTGTTGGTCTTGATAACATAGATGTAGCCTATGCAACAGAAAAAGGAATTAAAGTATTACATGCACCAAAACTTAATAGTCAAGCAACAGCAGAACATACATTAAGTTTAATTTTAGCAACCATGAAGAATCTCGTAGCCTTTCATCAAGAAACGAAACAAGGAAATTATAATTATCGTGACGGAAAATATACGCTAGAAGTTCATAAGAAGAAACTTGGGTTGATTGGGTTTGGGACGATTGCTCAAAAGGTAGCGAAAATCATGAAGCTTGGTTTTGATATGGACGTCACTGCTTATGTTCGTACGATAAAACCCGAAAGACAGGAGAACGCAGATACAATAGGGGTAGAACTTACTAAAAGCATGGAAAAGGTTTTTCGTGAAAGTGATGTGATTAGTTTACATATCCCGTTAACCGATGAAACGTATGAGTTAATCGATAGAAAATATTTCAATCTGATGAAGCAAAGTGCCGTTTTGATTAATACGTCACGCGGTGGAATTATTCACGAAAAGGATCTAGCGGACGCGCTAAAGAAAAAGCAGTTTCTCCGTGCGGGGATGGATGTTTTTT
>NZ_JBBOVR010000001.1:1062500-3294472 GCF_038006665.1 Oceanobacillus sp. FSL K6-0118 | reverse complement strand
TTTGTATAAAAAAGTATAATTACAATAGATAATTTCAAAAAATGAATTCTCTTATTGGACAAAAAAGAGGACAACTATCTATTTATAATCAATTGACACAAAACACTAATAATATTATAATGAATGAAAACAAATAAAAACAACTGCTAAAAGGAAAAGAAAGGGGTTTCT
Source organism: Oceanobacillus sp. FSL K6-0118 (assembly GCF_038006665.1). NCBI lineage: Bacteria > Bacillati > Bacillota > Bacilli > Caryophanales > Bacillaceae > Oceanobacillus > Oceanobacillus sp. FSL K6-0118. The sequence goes on along the minus strand of NZ_JBBOVR010000001.1, from coordinate 3,294,301 downwards.
TAAATGAAAAAAGTTATGAATAACCCAGAAAAAGTCGTTGACGAAATGTTGGAAGGTATTATGTTAGCGTACGGCCATTCGTATACTAAACTTGATAATGTAAACGGAATCATAAAAAAAGACCTTAAAGATAAAGTAGCGATTGTTACAGGTGGAGGTAGTGGACATGAACCACTATTTTTTGGACTTGTAGGTAACGGTTTGGCAGATGGTGTTGCAATTGGAAACGTATTCGCAGCCCCTACCCCAAATAATGTACAAGAGGTTGCTCGAGCAGTAGATAAAGGGAAAGGCGTCCTGTTTATCTATGGAAACTATGCGGGCGATATACTAAACTTTGATATGGCTGCAGAATTATTAGAATTTGAAGATATTGAAACACGTACAGTAACAGTTACCGATGATGTAGCTTCAGCACCAGTAGAAAGAAAGAGTGACCGTAGAGGGATTGCCGGTGATGTGTTTGTTATTAAAGTAGCGGGTGCTGCTGCAGACAAAGGTTTATCATTAGAAGAAGTGACAGAAGTAACACAAAAAGCAAATGATTCAACATTATCTATTGGTGTTGCTCTATCTCCAGGAACGATTCCTGACTCCGGTGAGCCTACATTTACACTTGCAGATGATGAAATTGAATTAGGGATGGGTATTCATGGTGAACCAGGGATGGAAAGAACTAAATTATTACCTGCTGATGAATTAGTAACGAAACTAATGAATAAACTACTAGAGGAAAGTGAGTTAAAGTCTGGAGATGAAGTTGCAGTACTTGTAAATGGTTTAGGTTCCACTACACAAATGGAATTATTTATTGTAAACCGTAAAGTTGGGCAAATCTTGAAAGAGAAAGGCATTCAAATTCATGACATGGATGTAAATAGTTATTGTACAACCCAAGAAATGGGTGGATTCTCTATTAGTCTACTAAAACTAGATGAAGAATTAAAGGAACTATATGACGCACCAGCATATTCACCATATTATATTAAAAATAATAAACAAATTTTAGTGGGGGAATTAAAATGACAATAAACACATTAAATGCTGCTCAAGTAAAAGACATGTTATTATATGTAGGAGAAAAAGTGAGAGAAAACAAGCCATTTTTAACAAAAGTAGATAGCGCCATTGGTGATGGGGACCACGGAATCGGAATGGCAGTAGGTTTTACAAAAGCAGAAGAAAACCTAAAAGATAAAGATTTTGCAACCATTAATGACGTGTTTAAGGCACAAGGAATGTCCATGGTACAATCAATGGGTGGTGCTTCTGGTGTCATTTTTGGAACGATGTTTCTTGGTGGTGTGAAGCAATTAGACAAAAAGGAAGAATTAGATGTTCCAACACTTGCTGAGATTTTTGAAAAATCACTAGAAGCGATTAAAGAACGTGGGAAAGCAAATGTTGGAGATAAAACAATGATTGATGCATTAGATCCTGCTGCTCGTGCTTTAAGGGAAAGTGCTGAATCATCTGCTAGTCTACTAGAAGCACTTAAAAATGCAGAAGCTGGTGCTGAAATAGGTGTGGAAGATACAAAAGAATATGTTGCTAAATTTGGAAGAGCAAAATCACTTGGTGAAAGAGCAATTGGTCACCAAGATGCAGGAGCTACTTCTGTATGGATTATTTTCAAATCGATGAGAGAATGGGTAGAAAGCCACTCATAAATTACAGATTTTAAACAACTCTCTAGTAAATTATAATAAATGAGCGCGGTACCCACCAAAATAAATTTGGTGAAGTGTTCCGCGCTTATTTTTGCTTTTAATAATTTAATTTTTGTTGTACCGTTTGTAATTTTGAATTTGAAAGGGAGGTACAACAAGTGAAAAAGCCCCGTTATTCATAGTTATGGGGCTATAAATCCTTAATATATTTAAAAATTAAACAATGCCTGGGACATGTATATCTTGTAACATTTTCTCAACATCGTCAACAATTGATTTAATCTCTTCTGTTTGCTTTTTATCAGCTGAAATAAAAGGCTTTTTACAATAGTCGTTCATCTCTACTTTGCCTCTAAGTACCATTGCTTTTTTTAAAATAGGTATGAAGGGGCTTCCGATATCGTATAGTGCTGATAATCTATCAACAATTCTTTGGGTTTTGGCAATTTTCTCTATGTTTTGTTCGTTAATTGCTTTTATCCATCCTGAAAATAACTCAGGGAAAAGATTGGAAAGTCCGCCAATACATCCGTTTCCTCCACTTAAAATATTGTGTGGTGTGTTTTCTTCAAATCCCCAAAGGATAACAAAGTCAGGAAACTCGTTGCGAACTTCTTGAATTAATTTTCGAGTATGGCCATTTTCAACAACGGTATCTTTAAAACCGACAATATTTTTGTTTTTTCTTAAAAGATTTAATGTAACTTCAGCTGATAAATCATGTCCTGTACGTTGAGGGTAGTTATACAGATAGATATCTCCTTTTACAGATTTTGCCACTTCATCATAATAATATTCAAGACTTTCATCAGAAAGTGCAAAATAATATGGGCTAATAATCATAACAGCATCAGCACCGACCTCTAATGCATAGTTGGAAAGATTAACGGTATCTTCTACGGACATACAACTTGTACCGATAAATACTTTCGTTCTTTTATTCACATAGTTAACTGCTAAATCAATCAATTCTTTCTGTTGGACAGTTGACATAGCAAAAAATTCTCCTGTACTGCCCATTATAACTAATCCGTCAATTCCAGAATCGATAAGATTGTCATAAATATTTTTATTAGCCTGGATATCCAAATTGCCATCTGCATCAAAAGCGGTTACAACTGGTGTTAAAAACTGTGCTTTTTTGAACATTTTTTCTCACCCCGATTTAAAATTAAAATTTAAGTAATCATTCGTATATACGAATTGTTTTTGTATATATGAACATTAATATAATAATATCATCGTCGCTTTTTTTAGTCAATAATCAATAGGGGGAATATTCCTACAATTGATACAAATAATAGTTTTTGCTAATATTAATAGACAATGTATATATTGAATGGTGGTTATTGAAATGAAATCATCGACACATAAACCAACGGAAAGAGTCCTTAATATTTTACAGTTATTATCTGAAAAACGTGATGGGATTACTTTAACAGAAATAGCTCAATCCATTCATGCTCCCAAAAGTACTATTTATCCGATTATACAAACAATGTTGGATCGTAAATTCATTCATTTAGACAAATCAACACTAAAATACACATTGGGAATTTCTACTTTAGGTATTGGCGCTTCTTATTTAAATAATGAAGAAATGATTAAATTTATCAAAAAGGAAATGAATTATATCGTTAATAGAATTGGTGAAACAAGTCAAATGGGTATATTAGATGGAGGTAATGTCTTATATTTGTTAAAAGAAGACCCTAATAAAGACAATGATATACGTTTAGTATCATATGTAGGTAAACGCTTGCCCGCATACTGTACAGCACTAGGTAAAGCATTAATATATCAATATAACAAAGAAGAATTACAGTTGTTGTTTCCTGAGGGTTTGAAGCGATTTACTAAAAATACCGTAACAGATTTTGATACATTAGAAAAGCAGTTGAAGAAAGTGAAAATAGATTATATAGCATCGGAAATAGAAGAAATAACAAAGCATGTATGTTGTTATGCTGTGCCTTTAAATGTTAATGAAAAACCAGTTGCAGCTATTAGTGTTAGCATTCCTACTTTTCGTATTACAAAGGAAAAAAATAGAACTTACCACAGAGTTGTTATTACATGTAAAGGATAAAGTCGAAGAATATTTTTCTGCAGTTAACTTTGAAGTGGATGGGGGGGCCATGGGTAAGGAATTAAGGTAGGTCTACACGACAATTTAAAAAGGGGTAGTTTATGCTGTTCCTTTTTATGTAAAAAGTTAAATAATAGCATAAATACGATACCTTGTATAATTTAATTTATAATATTAAAGTAATATCCTGGAGAGTGATATAGTGTCAGTTTCAAATTCCCAGTTTCATATCATTCCATCTATTTTAAATTTAAAACAGTTAGAATATGCTTTGAAATTGGATAATGAATACATTTTATTATCAGAAACCCATATTGGAAATTTAAAAAATTTGGTTAAGTTATGTCATCAATCAGGTAAAAAAGTAATCGTAAACATGGATTTAGTGGGGGGGCTTAGCACTGACACTTTGGGAATTAAACTGTTAAAACAGCAATTTAGGGTAGATGTAGTCATTGCAAGAGGAGCATCCAAAATAAATCTAGCAAATAATGTTGGTTTAACGACAATCCAGCATATTGTTTTAGAAGATTCACTTTCTCTAAAATCATCTTTAAAATTTATTGAGGATACAAAAGCGGATATGATTGAATTAAGACCAACATATTATGGATTAAAATATTTTAAGAACTTTAAGGAAATCCGAAACGTACCGTATATATTAAGCGGTTTTATTGATAATGAAGAATTAATTTATAAAGCTAAAGAATGCGGAGTTTATGGAATTACCACTAGCCTAAAAAGATTATGGAGTATTGGTTTGTGAATTGAGTTCCCCTACAAATAGTCAATTTTTAATTGTCATTTTGTGGGGGATTTTTGTATCTTTTTGATGATGAGAAGTCTATTGATCGTATTAGCATTAGATCAACTAATTTTTATTCATGTTGTTTTGATATATTTTGTTTTGGTTTTCAAAGTAAAAGTAAATATTGACAAGTGAAAAAGTAATGATAGAATTTAGAATATAATGATAGTTTATAAAGAGGCAATTAAAACTTTATGATAATAATAAAGTAGAAGGAAATACGCTATAATTGTTTGTAAGCGTTTGCCTAAACTGATTTTAATTACCGATAACTATCAGGAATAAAAAATGGGGGGGATTTAAACGCCATTAGATCAGGTTGTCGTGGACATTGGATTATGTTAAAGAAACTGATAATTTAGGTCACTTAAAAGAAGTTGTAAGCAATCAAGGTTTAACGTTATAGATGTTCAAGTTGTTTTATTGGGAAAATATAAAAATAATCCCGGAAAGTTAAAAGAGTAGATTACTATATAAATTTTTAAAGTAATTTCCTATTTTTTGTAATGAATTTTCCTGTACATAACGGACAAAACCTTGACAATACTTTAAAAAGAAAAAAATCCTATAAAAATGAGTGGAATGGTCCTACTGAAGTAGTAAAAACTATTTGCCAATTATCAGATATGCTGTTAGAACGATTTAATTTTGAACCAATGGAGGTCAGTAAAATGAAAGTAGTAATAACAGATTTTGAATTTGGAGACTTAAAATATGAAGAGAAAGTTTTAAACCATTCAGATGTTGAATTGGTATATGGTCAATGTAAAACGGAAGAAGAAGTTATTGAATTTTGCCGTGATGCGGATGGCATTATAAATCAATATGCTCCTATTTCGCGAAGAGTAATTGAATCATTAGAAAATTGTAAGATCATTGCCCGTTACGGTGTTGGTGTTGATACCATTGATATAGAAGCGGCAACAGAAAAAGGAATTCCTGTTGGTTATGTACCTGATTATGGGATTGATGAAGTATCTGATCACGCACTAGCACTAATAATGAATGTTCTAAGAAAAGTAACTATAACTAATAAAAGTGTGAAAAACGGTGTATGGGATTATGCAGTTACTAAACCTATACGTAGACTTAGAACTTTAACAATAGGCTTAGTTGGCTTTGGAAACATACCAAGAAGATTATCACAAAAAGTACAAGCTTTAGGTATGAATGTTATTGTATCCGACCCATTTATCTCAGAAGAGGTTGTAAAAGATAATAAAGCAACACTTGTATCGTTAAATGAACTATGTGAGCAAGCAGATGTTATTTCGGTTCACGCGCCATTAACAAATTCTACTAAAGGAATGCTTGGAAAGGATCAATTCAATTTAATGAAAGATGGGGTATATATAGTAAATACAGCTAGGGGCCCAGTCATCGATGAAAGTGCATTAATTGATGCAATTCAAACTGGTAAAGTATCTGGTGCAGGACTTGATGTACTAGATAAGGAGCCTATTAGTTCAGGACACCCATTCTTAACATTGGATCAAGTAACGCTTACTCCTCATATGGCCGGATACTCTGAAGAGGCTTACGCTGAATTAAGGTCTAAGACAGCATTAGCTTTAATGGATGTTTTAGTTTATAGCCAAACTCCTAAGTATCTGTTTAATAAAAACGTATCCGAGCAACTTTCTCTTAAGCCATTTACGGAGGACAGTCATTATAAGAATCTAGGATATTAGTACTTCGTCTATTTAAAAAAAACACTTTTACGGGGGAATATTAATGAAAAAGCTTATATTTACAAGTTTAATTGTCCTAATATTAGGTATTCTTTCAGCTTGTGGCGGAAGTAATAATGAAACTTCTGGAGATGGTGGATCAACAAGTGAAAGTGGGGAAACATTGAAATTAAGAGCTGCAACTGGTTCTGTTCAAGACCACTCTTCTTATAAGGGTTTAGAAAAATTTAAAGAAATAGTAGAAGAAAAAGCTGAAGGTGCAATTGAGGTAGAGCTATACCATAGTGGTCAACTTGGTGATGACCGTGCCATGACGGAAGCAGTACAGCTAGGGACACAAGAAATGGCAATTGTTTCAGTTGGTAATGTGACTCCGTTTGTTCCAGAATCAGCGATTGTTGAATTTCCATTCATCTTTCCTAGTAATGAAGTAGCGTATGAAGTACTGGATGGACCAGCTGGGCAAAAAATATTAGATAAATTTCCGGAAAAAAATATGATTGGATTAGGATTCTGGGAAAATGGTTTCCGTAACGTAACAAGTAATGTCCAGCAAATTGAAACAGCGGAGGATTTTGAGGGGTTAAAACTACGAACAATGTCGAATGATGTTCATATTGATGCATTTAAAGCACTAGGAGCAAATCCAACACCAATGGCATTCACAGAACTATATACAGGTTTACAACAGGGTGCTGTTGATGGGCAAGAAAACCCATATCCATTAATTTACTTAAATAAATTTTTTGAAGTTCAAAAATATATGTCTGATACTCAACATGTTTACAGTCCGTATCTAGTATTGTTAAGCAAGAATTTTTATGACCAATTAACAGAAGAGCAACAAGGAATTGTTAAAGAAGCAGCTATTGAAGCTGGGAAATACCAAAGAGAAGTAAACCAAGAACAAGTACAGGAATATCTCCAAGAAATTATTGATTCTGGTAAGATTGAATTTACAGAGGTTTCAGAGGAAGCAAGAAACGAAATGAAAGAATTAGTTCAGCCGGTTATAGATCAGCACTCGGATGTGGTTGGGGAAGACATTGTTGATGCAATTTATGATGCAGTAGAGAAAGCAAGTAAGTAAATTAATAGAAGACTTTGGAATTATTTTCAAAGTCTTCCCTATTCTTTAGGGGAAGAGGTGAATTCCATGAAAATAATAAAATGGATAGATCGATATATAGAAGAGGTCCTACTTATCTTAATTTCAACGGTGATGGTAACGGTTATTGTTCTTCAAGTTTTTATGAGGATTACTGGTAACTCATTAACATGGTCTGAAGAATTAGCAAGATATTGCTTTATATGGTTAGTCTATATAGGAATTAGCTACGGTGTAAAAAGACAAAGTCATATAAGTATAGATGTTTTAACCGTTTTTCTAAAAGGAAAAGCTCATACGGTTTTATTAATAATTTCTAATCTATTATTTTTAGTTTTTTGCTTATTTGTGGTTTATTATGGCTACGATATAGCCTCTACATTATTACAATTTGGTCAGGCTTCTCCAGCTATGGGAATTCCCATGGGGCTTGTTTATGTTGCAACTCCATTAGGTTTTGGGTTAACAATCATCAGATTAATTCAACAATTAGTGATTCAATTTAAAACCCTTGTTTCAAATGAGGAGGGCAATATTGGGGTTACAGAACATAAAAAAAGTGTATAGTTTTTGCTTGGAGGAGGTTTTTATATTATGGCAACAGCAGTATTGTTTGGTAGTTTTGCTGCGTTCTTATTACTCAATGTCCCTATCGGTATATCCTTAGGTATAGCAGCTCTTATAACGTTATTCATGTTTCAATCAATACCAGTTGACTTCTTAATGAAAGAATTGGTTACATCTATCGATAACTTCCCACTTCTTGCTGTTCCCTTCTTTATTCTAGCAGGAGAGATTATGGGGAAAGGTGGGATTTCTGATCGTTTGTTTCGCTTTGCCAATTCATTTGTTGGAAATAAAACAGGTGGTTTTGCTATTGCTACAATTATTACTTGTATGTTCTTCGCCGCTATATCCGGTTCGGGACCAGCAACTGTTGCTGCAATAGGTACGATTATGATACCGGCAATGGTTAATGTGGGGTATGACAAAAAATTTGCAACTGCTATCGTAGCAGCAGCTGGTTCAATTGGAGTAATAATTCCACCTAGTATCCCTATGATTATGTATGGAGTAGGTGGATCTGTATCTATCGGAGATTTATTTATTGCGGGTATTGTTCCTGGAATCATTGTTGGTCTTGGAATGATGGTTTGGGCTTATATTTATTCTAAGAAAAAAGGATACATGGGATCCGATGAACCAACTTCTTTAAAAAATATTGTAAAATCATTTTTGAATGCAACATGGGCTCTGGCAATTCCAGTAATAATCCTAGGCGGAATTTATACAGGTTGGTTTACACCAACAGAAGCCGCTGCTATTGCGGTTGCAGTTGGTTTGGTTGTAAGTCTATTCATATATAAAGAATTAAAATTTCGGGATCTCCCTAAAATTTTGATAGAATCATCGTTAACAACCGCAGTAGTCATGATTATAGTCGGTACCGCAACTGCTTTTGGTAAATTTATTACAATTGAACAAATTCCAACTAAAATTGCTGAGGCCATGTTAGCTATCTCCGAAAATCCACTTGTAGTAATGGCGTTAATAACAGTATTTTTATTAATTGTTGGATGTTTTATGGATACTACAGCGGCAATCATTATTTTAACACCGATATTATTACCGGTTGCTGTTCAAATCGGATATGATCCAGTTCACTTTGGTATTATTATGGTAGTTAACTTAGCTATTGGATTTATTACTCCTCCTTTAGGAGTAAATTTATTTGTAGCTTCTGGAATATCGGGTTTTTCAATCGGAGCAATTTCGAAAACGGTTATTCCATTCTTCATAGCTATGGTAATATCGTTAATACTAATCATTCTTTTACCACAACTATCATTATTATTCTTATAGTTTGGTTTAACGAACCTTATGTGTATTAGAGTATTATAGTTTATTAACAATAAAGCTATTCACTATCCTTCCCAAAATTACTAAGTTACTTGTATTCCGTTTATTTGACATTGCTAGCGAAAGAGACCTTTAAAATTAGTTATAACTATAATTAATTATTTTATGGTGTTACAACAAGATTAAAAGAATAATTGAGAATCATGTAATAAACGAAAGAATATGAATGGTTTTAAGAAAATATGAAAATAACCTTCAAAAGAATTCAATAAAACATCTTGACTTTTACGTGGGAAAGCGTTAACATAAGAGTAACAAAACAAAATATTGATGAATGGGTTTGTGAATAGAGATCCCCCACAAAAAGATTGTCAATTACTAATTGATTTGACATGGTTTGTGGGGGATTTTTGCATTCTTAACTAAAGAATAAAAGGAGTGGAATCATGTCAAAGGGGAGAAGAATGTCAAAATTATTTTCTAGCGATGGAAAATCGATAATCCTAGCATTGGATGCCTATTATTTTTCAACAAAAACGAGTGGAATTGAAAAAACAATACAAATCCTTCCACGGCTAGTTGAAAATGGGTTGAATGCAGTAATTACTACCTATGGACTTACAAAAATGTATGAATCTGAATTCTCTGACTTAGGAGTTGTACTTCGAGCAGATTTATCAACTAATATCTTTAAAGAATCTGTTCCATATACTACGGAACTTCATTCAGTGGAAGATGCGGTTAGATTAGGAGCAGACGGAGTTGTTTCAATGACATTTCCGGGATCTGAAAACGAAGCAAACTCCCATAAGATTGCGTGGGAACTTGCAAAAGATGCTGATTATTGGAGTGTTCCTTTCATGTGTGAAACACTTCCATACAGTTATCATATAACTACTACAGAATCCAATAGAGTGAAGAAGCTTGCAGATGCTGCAAGAATCGGTACAGAACTTGGTGCCGATATTATAAAAACAAGATTAACAGGTCAATCACAGGATATTGAAATAATTGAAGCAGCCAAAAAACCTGTCCTGGTTTTGGGGGGACCGGAAACAAATGACATTTATGGTTATTTTAATTATGTAAAACATTGTATGGATGTAGGGGCGAAAGGGGTTGCCGTAGGAAGAAAAATAACATTGAATCAAAGTCCTGTTGGTGTTGTTGCAGCCTTAAATACTATCATTCACAAAAATGGAACAGCTGAAGAAGCAGCTGAAGTCTATAAAATGGAATTAGAAAGAGAAAGAGCATTAAAGATTTAGTGAAGTACCTAACTATACTAAATAAAAAAGTCTATAAACAATCCAAATCATATTTTGTTTACCGTAAAAAGGAAAATTGATTAGCCCTCAATAGAAATAGTGTGTAAGTGCTATCAAAATATAATAATAGGAGGAATTACAATGACGATTAAATTTGGTTGTCATACTTCAACTTGGGTGTTAGATTATGACAAAGAAGTGGACGTTATTGATCACATTATTGATGTCGTAAGTGAATCTGGTTTTAAGGGGTTAGATATTCAAGTACCTTTACTTGGTAAATATAAAGACAGTCCCGAAGAATTTAAGGAAAAACTGGCTAGTAAAGGTGTCGAACTAGCATCTATAACCGTACCATTTACTTGGGAAGGTGATGAGGAATCCGCTGAAGAAAGAGAAAAGGCAGATTTTTATATTAACTTTTTGAAACACTTTCCTGGCGCGATTATGAATCTACCATCACGCGTAGGTCCAAATAGAGAGCGATTACTAGAGAGGCAAAAACAAATTATTAAGTGTGCAAATGAAGTAGGTAAACGAGCTCATGAAAATGGTATTACAGCTTCATTCCATCCGGCTTCTCCGGAGACCTCATATTTTAGAACAGAAGAAGATTACAAAGTATTGTTTGACGGGTTAGACACAAGATACATTGGATACACACCTGATTGTGGTCATATCAAAGCTGGAGGTATGGAACCATTTGAAGTAATAAAAGAAAATCTATCTATCATTCGACATGTTCACTTTAAAGATTGTTCGAATGATCTTCAATGGAAGAAAATGGGGACAGGAGATATTGATTATCCTGCAATTGTAGAGTTCCTTTATGATAATGGATATAAAGGTTGGATTATGGTAGAAGAAGAAACGGAAGAGACAAAAGTAAATCCAGACAGATGTGTCCATGGTATCTATGAATATTTTAAAGAAAATGTATTTCCTATTGTAAAAGGAGTGAAGCAGTCATGAATAAAGCAATTATTCCTTCTCTACTATTAGCTGAAACCTATTTTCCGGTGAAAGATGAAAGGGATTTCACAGCAGATATTATTGAAAGAAACACAGAAGAAGGGTTCTATCGTAGTTTTGAAATAGGTGATATTCAGGATAAAAGAGAGAGAAGGCGGATTTATAAAACTAAAGAAGCAAATAACCTTGTAATTACCCAATGGTTAACCTTTTTAATCGATCGTAATAATCTTGATGCCTCTTCTTTGGATCGTAATTTACGTTTAAAAACAGTGCAAGAGTTAAAAGATAACATTTATTTAGCTGCTGAATGTGGCGCATCAAATATTGCATTTGTACCGGGAATAGACCCAGGTCCAGAACGTAGGCAAGAAGGTTTGGAGGGGTTCTATGAAAGTCTTTGCGCATTATGTGAAGAAGCAGAAAAATTTAATATGAATGTTCTAGTAGAACATTTAGATCGAACTGCACATAAGAAACGTATTTTAGGTCCAGTTGATGAGACAGTTCAATTGTTTTCTAGAGTGAAAGAAAGCTATCAAAATATTGGACTTGCATTTGACACCGCTCATTCTGCACTAAACGGTGAAAATGTAATAGATGCGATTGAGGTAGGAAAAGAATTTATTCATCAAATTCATTTCTCTAATGCCGTGTTGGACCCAACAAGTGAGTTATATGGAGATAATCATATGGCAATAGGAGAACCAGGCTTTTTGACAACACAAAAAATAATTGAAATTTTAAAAGCAACTGAAAAGTTGAATATTGGAACAGGGAGTGGCCTACGTGTTGCGATAGAAGCTAGAACATTAAGTAAAGAGTATTTGGAAGAAAGTGCTAAAAGCACAAAATCTATATTAATAGATGCAATTGAGGCTGTTGTAACGACATAAATCTAGCTTTCAATATAAAAATGGAAAGGAAGTGTTAACGATGAATGTACAACCTATACCTTCAATGGAGACTCCACAAACACAAAAAAAGTTTCGTAATACAGTAGTAATATGGCTTTTAATTGGTGGTATGATTAACTATTTAGACCGTTCAATTTTAGGTATTGCAGCTCCTGAAATAATGAGAGATCTTAATTTTACTGCAACAGATATTGGACTATTAGGTACAGCATTTTCATGGGCATATGCCATTGGGCAATTGCCTTCGGGATGGCTTATAGATAAATTTGGGCCAAAAAAGATTTACGGAATTGGACTTATTGTTTGGAGTTTAGCTACCTTTGCTGGTGGTTTGGTTAGTGCTCTTTGGGTATTCGTTCTATTAAGAATTATTCTTGGGGTTGGAGAGGCACCGTGTTTCCCTTCATCTGCAAAAATTACCAGTAAATGGTATCCGAAGAAGGAACGTGGTTTTATCTCAGGGATTTGGGATTCATCAACTAAATGGGGGCCAGCAATTGCTCCACCTATTCTAGTATTTATTATGGCTACATTTGGTTGGAGAGAGCTGTTCTACTTTGCTGGACTGTTAGGAATAGTTTTCGGAGGAATTTTCTTAAAGTTCTATAATGATCCAGAAAGAAGTAAAAGATTAACGCAGGAAGAATATAAATATATTAAACAAGATGGCGAGGAAGCAATAGAAAAAGCAACTGGAAAGATTAGCTGGTTTTCATTGTTTAAATATCGTAGTGTTTGGGGAATGATTTTGGGATATTTCTGTACTATTTGGATCTGGAACATTTTCCTAGTATTTCTACCGTTGTATCTATTGGATGAGTTTAATGTTTCCTTTGCGGCATTAGGTCTTCTTGCAAGTATTCCTTGGATTGGTGGGGGATTAGGTAATATTATTGGTGGTTATACAACTAAAAAGATGACGGAGTCTGGAAAATTTGCACCAATGAAAGCTAAACAGGCTGTTATAAGCTTCTGTGCAGTTATGGCAGGTGCGACAGTTATTTTCATTCCATTTGCGAATACAATTGGATTAACTGTAACACTAATGACAATCGCATTATTCTTTATTTCGTCAATTACAGGTAATGCTTGGGCATTGGCATCAGATGTAGCACCTTCTTCAATGGTAGCATCTGTTGGCTCTATTCAAAACTTTGGTGGTTACTTTGGTGGAGCTTTTTCACCGGTTGTTGCAGGTATCATTGTTGATGCTACTGGTTCTTACTCTTTAGCATTTATTAGCGGTGGTATCATTGCAGGATGTGCGGCTCTATGTTATTTCCTAATTGTTAAAAAGCCAATTCAGGAATCTAAAGCAGCATAAGTAGACTAAACTGTTTAATCCATAGGGTATTTACTCTGGTTGTAAATACCCTAATTTGATATAGACAGTTGAGATATGAAGGGAAGCTCATTAGAAAATAGTAAATCATTTGGTTAAAAACTTCTGATGGAGGTAAAAACATGAAAAAGGTAATCAACGATCCTAGTAATGTAGTAGAAGAAACAATTGAAGGTTTTCTTGTTGCGAATAAAGAATATGAAAAAGTTGAGGGCGTAACGGGAATTGTACGAAAAGAATTAAAGGACAAGGTAGCAGTTTTAGTTGGTGGTGGTAGTGGACATGAACCTTTGTTTTTTAACCTAATTGGATCAGGTTTGGCGGATGGTCTTGCTTTAGGTAATGTCTTTGCAGCTCCGACACCAAATACTATTGTTGAGGTCGCAAAGAAAATTGATTCAGGTAAAGGGGTTATTTTTGTATATGGAAATTATGCTGGAGATATCCTAAACTTTGATATGGCTGCTGAATTACTTGAAATGGAAGGAATAGAAACAAGAACAGTACGGGTCAGTGATGATGTTGCTTCTGCGCCAGCAGACAGGAAAGATGATAGAAGAGGGATTGCTGGGGATATTTTTATCATGAAAACTGCTGGTGCTGCATCAGAAAAAGGCCTTTCTTTAGACGAAGTAACAAGAATTACGCAAAAGGCAAATGATTACACAACTTCAATGGGTGTTGCGTTAGCTCCGGGAACAATTCCTGGTGCTACAGAACTTCCTTTTGTTATAGCCGATGATGAAATTGAAATAGGTTTAGGAGTTCATGGTGAGCCTGGAATTGAGACAAGGAAAATGATGCCTGCTGATAAAATGGTTGATTTATTAATGGATAAACTTCTAAGTGAAAGTAATCTTGAAAATGATAAAAATGTTGCAGTGCTAGTAAACGGACTGGGATCGACAACGTTAATGGAATTATTAATTGTTAATCGTCGAGTCGCTCAAATATTAGATGAGAATGGTATTAAAATTCATGATATGGAAGTGGGTAGTTTTATTACAACCCAAGAGATGGCTGGATTTTCTATTACTTTATTAGAACTGGATAAAGAGTTACAAGAACTATATGATGCTCCAGCTGTTTCACCGTACTATGTGAAATTGCCAAATAAAGAAACAGTAAAATACTAGGAAATAAATTATTAGATTAGATGAAATTATGTTAATCCTTCTATTTTTTACCAATCAAAGGGGAAAAATAAGTATCAACAGACAAGTTTCGTGTAAATCTATATAAAATAAAAAAGAGGGATGGATAAAGGCAACTGAAAAAATCTAATGGTTTTTCAGTTGCCTTCGTTTTGTAGTGATTTTTAAACGAAAAAAGTTGGTTACTTTTTAATTCAATCTATCACTTTTATATGAGAATCCTCTAATGTCTTTTTCATTTCCTCCGGTATTTTTTCATCGGTTATTAGTGCATCCAATTTATCTATGGATGCAAACGACGCAATGGAACTGTCCCCAATTTTTGTATGGTCGACGAGTGCAATGACTTTATCGGCCTTTTCCACCATTATTTTTTTTAACTCCACTTCGTACACATTGAAATCGGTAAGGCCTTTTTCTATTGTAAATCCACTAGCAGATGTGAACATAATATCGATGTTAATTTGATCCAGAATCGTTTTACCTAATAAACCCTCTAGTGCCATTGAGCCCATACGTGCGATGCCACCAATTAAAATGACATTAATATTTGGATTTTCTTTTAACTCCAATGCAGTAGTTAACCCGTTTGTAATAACGGTTATTCTCATGTCTGTATCCTTTAAACATCGTGCTAATTCTAATGCGGTTGTGCTGGCATCAAGGATGATACTACTTTTATTTTGAACGAACTGGATTGCTTTATTTGTTATTGCTTTTTTCACATCGATATTTTTAGTGGCTCTTTCAGAAAAAGTGTTTTTTGAAAGTGTTCGATCATTTAATACTGCGCCACCATGTGTTCTGGTAAGTAGTCCATCTTTTTCCATCTCATTCAAGTCTGTTCGTAAGGTGGCGCCGGAAACATTTAGAGTTTGTGATAATTCCTTAACAGTTAGTCGATTTTTCTGTTGGAGTTGAGAAAGGATTTCTTTTCTTCTCTCTTCTGCAAACATTTTGGTCATGCTGTTACCTCCGTTATTTAAATATATATTTAATCATATCACGAAAGGAATTGAAAGCAAATGTTGAATAATTCGACATAGTATATCCTTTTATAAAGGTAATTGAAATTTACTAGTTTTACTCATAATAAATGAAACAGCAATGAATTGGTTTCATAAGATGGAATTATTGTTAATTGTCGAATTGAAAATAAATGAAAATAATAATTGATAAAATTGATTGTTTGTAATAAAATATAACTGTAAATGAAAAATATAACTTTGATGTATGAAAGGGGTCTTTATATGAAACTCGCAATCGGTAGTGACCACAACGCATTTGATTTAAAAGAAACAATAAAGGAATTTTTATCTGATACAGAACATGAAGTAGTTGATTATGGATGCCATTCTAAAGATGCTGTAGATTATCCAGACGTAGCTTTTGAAATTGCTCAAGCTATTAGTGAAGGGAAAGCAGAACGAGGAATCATTTTCTGTGGAACTGGAATTGGTGTATGTATCGCAGCAAATAAATACCCTGGAATCCGTGCAGCTTTAGCACATGATGTATATTCTGCGGAAAGAGCGCAATTAAGTAATAATGCACAAATTATCACAATGGGCTCTCAAATTATTGGACCTGAGGCTGCGAAAAAAGTGGTAGAAGCATACTTAAACGTAGAGTGGGCAGAAGGATCCAAACGTAAAGTGGATAAAATTATTGAAAAAGAAGAACAATTTGTAAGCCAAAATTATAAAGAGGCAGTAGCAGGAAGTAATTGTAGCGTTAACTAAACGTGTTAACGAAGGGGAGAGGGAGCATGCAATCCTTATTATTAGATTTTCTAAAGGTAACCGAATCAGCAGCAGTTGCAGCACTTCCATGGGTTGGTAGTGGTGATAAGATTGCAGCTGATGGAGCTGCTACAAATGCAATGCGAGAGAATTTAAATAAAATGAAAATGCATAGTACGATTGTTATTGGTGAAGGTGAAATTGATGAAGCACCAATGCTTTACATCGGAGAGAAGCTTGGTATGGGTGGAAGTCATGAAGTAGATATTGCGGTAGATCCAATTGAAGGAACAACGCCTACAGTAAATGGACAAGGAAATGCAATTACCGTCATTGCTGCTGCACCAAAGGGAACTTTACTACATGCACCGGATATGTATATGAAAAAGATCGCTGTAGGTCCAAGGGCGAAAGGGAAAATTGATTTAGATGCACCAATTGAAGACAATATGAAAGCAGTAGCAAAAGCAAATGGCAAAGAAATTACGGAATTAAATGTGTTTATACAGGATCGACCTAGACATAAAGAATATATTGATAGAATTCGAGAAACTGGTGCAAAGGTTCGATTATTTAATGATGGTGATGTCATTTATGCAACAGCAACTTGTATTGAACGTTCAGGTGTTGACATTTTTCTAGGCATTGGCGGTGCACCAGAAGGCGTATTAGGGGCAGCTGCTATTCGTTCTCTTGGCGGGGAAATGCAAGCAAAACTCTTACCAAGAAACAATGATGAAATAAGAAGATGTAAAGCGATGGGGATTACTAATTTAGAAGGCGTTTTAACCATTGATGACTTAGTAAGTTCGGATGATTGTATGTTTGTTGCAACAGGAATTACCGATAACTTAATTATTGATGGAATTGAAACAGAATATAGTAACTTTATTACCCATTCTATTCTTGTTAATGGTAGGGAAAAACAAGTCCGATATGTTAAGAGTACCTATCCAATCAAACAGCCTTTCTAGTAAACTACGATTTTGAAATCGAAATCATCACAGCTGGTATTCGTACTATTAGCCATTTAGAAAAGGCGGCAATAGCAGGTGCTAAGAAGGTTCCTAAAAAACTGAAACACTATCATAAGGAAGGATGATAACGGTGACAACGACAGTTAATCAAGCTGTAGAACAACTATCAATTAATACGATTCGCACCCTTTCTATTGATGCAATTGAAAAAGCGAATTCAGGACATCCCGGATTACCAATGGGTGCGGCTCCAATGGCTTATACATTATGGACAGATTTTATGAGCCATAATCCAAAAAACTCGAAATGGTTTAATCGTGATCGTTTTGTATTATCCGCAGGTCATGGTTCCATGCTTTTATATAGTTTATTGCATTTATCTGGGTATGATGTTTCCATGGATGATTTAAAAAACTTCCGTCAATGGGGATCTAGAACTCCTGGACATCCAGAAGTGCATCATACAGACGGTGTGGAAACAACAACCGGCCCATTAGGTCAGGGGATTTCTACCGCTATTGGTATGGCAATGGCAGAAGCACATCTATCAGCTAAATATAATAAAGAAGGTTTTTCAGTTGTTGATCATTATACCTATGCCCTTGTAGGTGATGGGGATTTAATGGAAGGAATTTCTCATGAAACCGCATCCTTAGCAGGTCATTTAGGATTAGGAAAACTAATTACGCTATATGACTCTAATGATATTTCTTTAGACGGAGATTTAAATAAATCTTTCTCTGAAAATGTGGAAGAGCGTTTTAAAGCTTATGGCTGGCAAGTTATTCGTGTAGAAGACGGTAACGATGTCAATAAATTAAAAGCTGCTATTAAGGAAGCGAAACAAAACACAGCTCAACCAACATTAATTGAAGTAAAGACGGTCATTGGATATGGGTCACCAAATAAATCAGGATCTTCAGATGCCCACGGTGCACCACTTGGTGAAGAAGAAGTTAAATTAACCAAAGAAAATTACCATTGGTCACATGAACCATTCTTCGTTCCAGAGGAAGTATATGCTGATTTTCAAGAAAAAGTCGTAGAAAAAGGTATCAAGGCGGAGGAAAAATGGAACAAGCTCCTTTCTGATTATAAAGAAGCATATCCAGAACTCGGTCTAGAATTAGAAACAGCAATCAATGGTGAATTACCGGAGAATTGGGAAAAGGATTTGCCCATCTATGAATCTGATAAGGACACCTTAGCAACTCGCGCTTCATCAGGAGAAGTACTAAATGCGATTGCAAAAGCAGTTCCAAACCTTTTCGGAGGAAGTGCTGATTTAGCAGGATCTAATAAAACAACGATTAAAGATGGCGGAGATTTTTCACGAGAAAATTATGCCGGAAGAAACATTTGGTTTGGTGTGAGAGAATTTGCAATGGCTGCAGCATTAAACGGAATGGCTTTACATGGCGGGTTAAAAGTGTTCGGTGGTACATTCTTTGTATTTAGCGATTATTTACGCCCAGCGGTTCGGTTATCTGCCATCATGAAAGCACCTGTAACCTACGTTTGGACACATGATTCAATCGCAGTTGGGGAAGACGGTCCAACACATGAGCCTGTTGAACATTTAGCATCCTATCGTTCCATGCCGGGAGTTTCACTCATCCGCCCAGCCGATGGAAATGAAACACAGGCTGCATGGCGACTAGCTGTAGAGTCAACGGATAAACCAACCGCATTGGTATTAACTCGTCAAAACCTCCCAACGTTAAAAGGTACAGCTGAACGCGCTTATGAAGGTGTGAAAAAAGGTGCCTACATCATAAGTGATTCAGAAAAAGAAACTCCTGATGCATTAATTCTTGCAACAGGATCAGAAGTTCAACTAGCTATCAAAGCTCAAAATGAGTTGAAATCTCAAAATATCGATGTACGTGTGGTTAGCATGCCTTCTTGGGATCGCTTTGAAGAACAAGATCAAGCATATAAAGATTCAGTCATTTCCCCTCAAGTGAAGAAACGTTTAGTAGTTGAAATGGCATCTCCATTTGGTTGGGAACGCTATACTGGGGATGAAGGAAAAGTGCTTGGGATTGATACCTTTGGGGCTTCAGGTGAAGGAAATAAAGTTATGGAGGAGTATGGGTTTACTGTAGAAAATGTAGTAAAACTGGTTGAAGAGCTAGTAAACGAAGTGTAGGTTGAATGTTCCGTAATAGATAATAGTGAAGTACTTTGTTTAAATGCACAAAGTATTTCACTATTTTTTTTGTTCTAAAGATTGGTGGAGAATGTGACGGGGGAACCGACCCTTCCGGCATAGGGATATCAGCGTTGGATCGTCATTTATTAGTAATCACGCCCGTATATCAGTACACACGCACCATATATCAGTAAACGCTGGAAAGATATCAGTACTCATGCACCATATATCAGTAAACGCTGGAAAGATATCAGTACTCATGCACCATATATCAGTAAACGCTGGAAAGATATCAGTACACACGCACCATATATCAGTAAACGCTGGCAGGATATCAGTACTCGTGCACCATATATCAGCAAACGCTGGTAGGATATCAGTACTCATACACCATATATCAGCACTCCCCCCCACCTATCAGCATTCACCCCCCTTCAAATGTTAGGTAAAAGTCTCATGTCAAATAAATACCAAATTAGGACAAGAAACCTGTCCTCCTGTCATATTTCCCCATCCGCCTCATACAATGACGTACAGGGGGAATTTTCATGTCTGGAGATAGGTAGATATGGGATCTTAACGATTGGTTTAACTATGACAGCAGGGGGATTGCATATGCGTAGATCGTTAAGTGCTTTTTTATTTATGTTAGCGGTAGTGCTTGTGGCGGGGTGTACGCAGCCAGTGTCATTAGATGAGGAGAGAAGTAAGAAGCCGGATACGATTCATCATAAATTTTTATTCTATACGGAGAGTTATGTGAATGAGAACGGGGAAGGTATTGGGGAATTGTCCATTAAAACGAAAGATGGAGAGTTGGAGAAAATTGCTAGTAATGTGAAAAATTATGGTTTTGTATATTTGAATGATAAAGATAAGGTTCTTTTTGTGGATGAGGAAAATAAGTTGTATGCGTTCAGCCAGAGGGAAGATAAAGTAAAACTCGCGGAAGATGTACAGTTTTTCGATGGATTTAACGCGGAGGATTTTATCGTTTATGAGGATACGGATGGTAATTTGTACGTAATCAATGAGGATGGGAACGAGGAAAAGATAGGCAATGGAGTTACTCAATATGATTTGGTGGATGGAAATCTATATTTCATTGACTCGGATGGAGACTATTCGGTTTATAACATAGAGAGTAGGCAAGAAAGTAACATTGCTAATAATGTTTTTCATTTTAAAATTTTAAATCGTGATGGGGATCTTGTTTATACCAATGACGATTATATGCTGTTTTATAAAAAGGCAGATGAAAGTAGTGTGAAAATATCGGGTGAGGAGATTGATCCTTACTACATTAAAAACGTAGATGACCGTTTAATTTACTTAAGTTATGAAGAAGAAGGAGCAATGGATTTATATTCCAGTACGTTATCCAAAGATATAAAAACGGAAAAAATTGCATCTAATGTCTATTTGGCAGATTATGACAAAAGTGGATTTTATTACGTGAATGAGGATAATAATCTCTATCAAAAAGGAGATAGTGACGAAAAGGCTACGAAATTAGCGAGTGATGTAAACTATTTCTATTTAGTGGAAGGAACCGTTTATTATACGGATGAAGATAACAATGTTTATCAGATAACTAGTGCGGAGGGTAAGGAACAGATTGCAAAAAAGGTATACCAATTTAATGTCCATACAGATGGAAGGATTGTTTATTTAACAGAGGAGAATGAATTATTTATAGACGATACGAAGGTAACTGATGACGTTGATATGTATGCATTTTTTCATGGTAATCTTGTATACGTGACAAAGGATAATGAATTAGTCCTCATGCAGAATTTAAAAGGGGATCAAGTAATCGAAGACATTAGCGATTTCTCGTCCGTTACTTATCAAAATCTGACGGTATTCTCCAAACAACTAACTTTTGAAGATATTAGTGGTATGTGGAAGTTGGAAAATGATGAAGGAGCCATTTTCTTTGAAATAAATGCGGATGGAACGATTACGGATTATTTAGCCGGGACAAAGGAAATATTTACAGTGGATTATGCCGAATTTAATTCGATTGCAGCTTCATCAGAGAATGATTTTGTCACGATTACGAAAATAGATGATGAGACGTTATCCTTTAACGATAACGATAGCGATTATACAATAATGAAATCAACGAAAGAGGAAGCGGAAAGTTATGTGAATGACGATCAAAAGGAAGAAGGTAACATGGAGATTGAGACGGTCATAGAGGATTTTTTGTATATGATGACGTATGCAACGGATGCAGGAGACCTTCAGAACCTTGACTATTACATTGATCCTGATAGTGAGCTTTATCGTGAATTAGCTGATTCTATTATGACTATGTATGAGAATCAATTGGGAAGAGTTCTATTAACGCATGAAGTAACAGATATTAAAAAATTAGAAGGAAATCGTTATAGTGTGACTGTATATGAAGAACATTCTTTAATAGATTACACGGATTACTCCGAGGAAATGGTGAAACAGACTGTGATCTACGAGCTAGAGGAAATGGATGATCAATTTTTTATCATAGATATGGAAATTGTGGAACAGGGAAATACGGTAGCGGTTTGAGCCATGGTAACAGGTCCTTTGTCCGACCGATAAGGGAGCAGAGCCAGTGAATTACATTTTGATTTATGAACAGGGCGATAAGAGAATCGCCCTTACTTATAATTCGATACTCATGGACCATGTCCCTCCCAAAAAACACTGTCCTAATCTGGACAAGTTAAACATATAATGTCTAGAGTCTACATTTCGGGAGGAAGAAGATGTTTACCTTATTGGAAAAAGCTGTTGTTGCCATGGCATTATTTCGTATCTTATCTGGATCCATTGAGGTCTTTGCCGCATATTTGATGATTAAAATGAATGATGTGGAAAAGGCCCTTGTTATTAATAGTTCACTTGCCTTTATTGGGCCTTTAATTCTTATCATTACAACCACAATTGGAATTGTTGGTATCTCTGATAAAATATCTTTTGGTAAATTTTTTTGGATTTTTCTCGGAGTAGCTTTAATTATTTACGGGGTCAAAAAGTGATTCCATCTCCGTATTGACAAGCATACTATAGTTTTTCTTACTTTTTCGATTCATAATTCGTGCTAAAATTTCCTCCACATACATGGAAAAGGCGGGATTTGTACGTTGTCTTGGTCTAGTTAAATGTATCGGTTGATTTAACGTTACCTTTCCATCTTCAATTAAAATGACACGATCGGAAATAGCTACTGCTTCTTCTACATCATGTGTAACAAGAATAGAGGTGAATTTTCTTTCTAACCACAATGATTCAATCAATCGTTGCATTTCTAAGCGTGTCAAAGCATCAAGCGCTCCTAAAGGTTCATCTAAAAGTAATAAGGAAGGATCATGTACCAATGCTCTTGCAAGTGCTACACGCTGTTTCTGTCCCCCAGAAAGTTTAGATGGATAATCATGTATCCTTTCCTTCAGTCCTACTTGTGTGATGGCTTGCATTGCTCTATTTTTTGCATCAGAAGATAATCCTAAACAAACATTATCCATTACTCGTTTCCAAGGAAGTAACCGACCATCTTGAAACATCATTCTTGCTTGTTTATTCAACCCATTCAATGGTGTTCCGTCTAATTTAATCGAGCCGTCATTCATGTTTTCTAATCCCGCTACTAGACGTAACAATGTACTTTTTCCGCAACCACTTTTTCCGACGATCGCTACAAACTCACCTTCTTTAATCTGTAAATCCAGTCCCTTCAATACCTCCCTTTTATCATATTTCTTCTTAACTTGATGAATCGTAACATCTACTCCTTGTAAATCATATGAATTCAATTTGCACTCCCCCTATTTCTTCGCCAATACCGCCTAAAACTAGTTATTCCACTTTAATAATTTCCCTTCAAAATACCTAGCAATCATATCTGAAATTTTTCCAAACAACGCATAAATAATAATACTTAAAACAATGACATCCATTTGCATAAATTCCCTAGCGTTCATCGCCATATAACCGATACCAGACTGGGCAGAAATAGTTTCCGCAACAATCAGGGTTAACCACATGACCCCAAGTGAGAACCGTATACCAACGAGAATGGAAGACATAGCCCCTGGTAAAATTATTTGGAAAAAAAGCTCCTTCCCATTTAATCCATATGCTTTACCCATTTCAATAAGCTTTTTGTCAATAGACTTTATTCCATGATACGTATTAATATAGACTGGAAACAAAACGCCCAATGCTACAAGAAATACTTTGGAAGATTCACCAATTCCAAACCACATAATAACGAGAGGGATCAACGCAAGATGGGGAATATTACGTAACATTTGAATCGAGGTATCAAAGATTAAATCGGCAAAGCGAAATACGCCATTTAATAAGCCGAAAACAAATCCAGCAATTCCCCCAATTAAAAAGCCTACTAAAGCTCTCCATAAGCTAATCCCCATGTGTTCGGATAATTCCCCTGTAATCGTTAAGTCAATACCCGCCTGAATGATTTGGGATGGGGCCGGTAATATTCTTTCAGGTATAGCTCCGGACCACGACAATAATTGTCACGCAGCAATAATGAAAAGTGGAATAAACCAGGGAAAGAATTTTTCCAAAGGTCCTTTGATACTTCTTTTCATTTGTCATTTCCCCCTTATTTCATAACCTCTTCTACGTTTATTTCTTTAGGAATAATCTCTAAACGATAAAATGTATCTGCAATTTCCTGTTGTTCCTTTATGGTATCTTCTGTTATTTCTTCCACTCCATAAATACGTCTTTCAACAGACTTTTCAATGGATTCTTCATCAATATTTAAAATGGGTGCTAACATTTTCACCAGTTCTTCATGGTGGTTATTTGCCCACTCGGAAGATTTCTCAATTTCTTCCAAAATAACGCTAATGATTTCTTCATTTTCTTTAGCAAAACTCTCGGAGGCAACAAAGAAGTCTCGATCCGTTGTTAACCCTTCCCCGTCAACGAGTAATTTCCCGTCCGAGTGAAGTTCTGTAGATGCCGTAAATGGATCCCAAACGACCATCGCATCAACTGTGCCTTGTTCAAATGCTACCCTTGCATCACCCGGATTTAAAAATGCAGGGGTAATATCGGTATACTGAAGCCCGACTTTCTCTAAAGCTTTAACAATTAAGTAATGGGAGCTCGATCCTTTTGCAAATCCAACCTTCTTTCCTTTTAAGTCATTTAGATCCTGTATATCTGAATCATTTGGTACCAAGATGCCACTACCTTCATATTTGGAAAATCCGACTGCAACATACTTAAAAGGGGCATCGGCAGCTTGCGCGAAGATTGGTGGTGTATTACCTGTTCTACCAAAATCAATGCTCTCTGCATTAAGAGCTTCCACCAATAATGGACCTGCCTGAAATTCATTCCATTCCACAGAATATCCCATAGATTCTAATCGTTCATCTAACGTACCTAATGATTTTAAAATAATCAACGGGCCATTTTTCTGGTACCCAATACGTACAACTTTCTCGTCTTCTGAACTGCTACTGCCACTTTTTTCTTGTTTTTCATTACATGCTACTAGTAAAAAAATGGAAGAAAAAGCAATAACCAGAAATAACCACATTTTCTTTTTCATGGTAGACATATCCCCTCTTCACCTTCTTTAAGTTTCTGATGTTAGCCTATGTATAAAATGAAAGTAGGTTCCTGTCCTAATACAATTTTCCCCACCTCAAGCTTTTTAGGGAAACAGAGAGCTATATATAGGATGGATTACTGATAAATGGTGGACGAGTACTGATATATAAGAGGGATAATATCTCACTTTTAAGAGATACTATATACGCATACGAAAAGGAGGAATATGATGGAACTAACAAATAAAAAGCCAGATGAACCATTTCACTCTGGAGAAGTTTACCATTTATGGTCCTATCTATATAATACAAAAAACATTTTAGTTACGATGCAAGTACTTATCAATCATACTGGTGATCATGATTTAAAAACATATTTAGAGGATTTAGTAGAAAGTTGCCTTACACAAGAAGAACAGCAAGTGGAAGCTATCCTAAAAGAATCGGGAATTCGGTTACCTCCAGCACCTCCTGATAGACCGAATGTGGAAGTAGAAGATATCCCGGCAGGTGCAAGGTTTCATGATCCAGAAATCGCTGTTATCGTTCAAAATGAGTTAATGACAGATCGAGTATTATGTAGTTTTGTCACAGGAGTAGCAATAAGGGAGGACATTCGTTCTTTATTTGGGGAATTTCATACCCAAAAGGAAGAATACGAACAAAAACTCCTTGATTTATCTAAACAAAAAGGCTGGATTGTTTCTCCACCCATTAATGTAAAGTAGGAGTGTACAGGCTTTGAAAAAGAAAAATAAAGGGATGGTCATCGCTGCCATCGGATCCGTTCCGCTTATGATGACATTGGGAAATTCGATGCTCATTCCGATACTCCCAAAAATGAAATCATCATTGGATCTTACTCAGTTACAAGTAAGCTTAACGATAACGGTTTTTTCTATTGCTGCTGCTATCTTTATCCCAATTGTAGGGTATTTGTCTGATCGTTTTTCACGGAAGATGGTTATTATTCCTTCATTGCTGTTATTTGGTGGAGGAGCGTTATTAGCTGGTTTAGGAGCAGCCGTTTTTTCCAATTCTTATATTTGGGTTATTTTAGGAAGAATATTACAAGGAATCGGTGCGGCTGGAACTGCACCAATTGCTATGGCTTTAATTGGGGATTTATTCAGAGGGGGAGAGCGTAGTAGAGTACTCGGAATATTTGAGGCATCGAATGGTTTAGGAAAAGTGTTATCGCCGATTCTAGGCTCTTTACTTGCTCTTATTATTTGGTATTCGGTATTTTTTGCACTTCCTGTGATTAGTCTTATTTCTATTTTATTCGTTTGGATATTTATTAAGGAAAAACGAAATTTCCAAGCACCTCCCCCTTTTAAAAAATATGTAAAAGGGCTTTTAAGTGTCTTTAAACATGAAGGCAGATGGCTATTCACAATCTATTTAGCTGGTGGAACTTGTCTATTTACGCTTTTCGGAATCCTTTTTTATTTATCGGATATCCTTGAAACAAAATACAATATTAATGGAGTTCCAAAGGGCCTTATTCTTGCAATTCCGCTTCTAGTAATGGTTTGTACATCCTATATCACAGGTAGTAAAATTGGAAAAAACTTAGAAAAGATGAAGTGGCTTTCGGTTTTAGGTTTATTTCTGATGACGCTATCTTATAGTTCTCTTGTATTATTTGAAAAGCTTATTCCTTTTCTTATTGTCCTTGCCATTAGCAGTATTGGCGCAGGACTTGTCCTACCATGTGTCAACAGTCTCATTACGGGTGCAGTCGGAAAAGAACGCAGAGGCTTTGTCTCCTCTTTATATGGTTCTGTTCGTTTTATAGGTGTAGCACTTGGGCCACCCGTTTTTACCCGTTTAATGGATTGGTCACGAACGGGAATGTTTCTTTCCATAGCTGCTTTTACCCTACTTGTAGCCTTGTTAGTACTATTGTTAGTCCATGTTAAAGGGAAAGACGGGAAAGAAAAGAAAAAAAGTAATATTCGATACAAATACACGTAAGTTCATGGCTTCTTTCGCCATCCAAGTGTATAGGTCTTTTGAAAAGATATTTCACAAATCATATCCACCACCTTGGTTGAAATCTATTGGCTAATCAATGCAAGAAAGATTAATTTCCAATCGATTATCAACGCTACAAATAGAAAAATAAAGAAATTAAGGAAAAAGAGCGGTCTACCAGGTAAAATTCTTTTTTTGACGGAGATAATTATTGCGATGACACCGACACCACCATTCGAAACACCTTGACGCATTAATATTCCGATTCCCGTACCTAAAAAAACGGAACCAAATAAAAGATCCAAAAGTAAGCTTCGATTTTTCACGAAAATAATTTGTTCAAAAAAATCAACAGATAAAGATGTCACCGTAATGGAAAGAAGCGTCCACAATGCGAATCTTTTTCCTAAATATTTAACACCTAAAAATAATAAAGAAGCATTCACTATCCATAGTGCTAGTCCCATTCCAATGTGAAACAAATAACCCAAGAGAACAGTAATCCCACCAGCCCCACCAGAAGGAATGGAATGGGGGAACAAAAATACCCCCATTCCCAGCCCTTGAATAGCTCCCCCTGCTACAACTAAGCCGAATTTTAACATAAATGAATTCAATAAAAATCCTCCTTACAAATAGGGCTGCATTCTATTCAATAGACGGACAACCTATCTTATTGTATTCAAAAGTAAAAAGAAACATGCTTAACGATGGTATGAGTGGCGGAAGACGTAAGAAAAGCGTTCAAATCGCAACTCATCGAAAAGAACGGATTTTATCTACCCCTCCAACCTGATCCCTACAACACCCAACATGTAATCTAAACCTTTATGGTTAATTTTTGATTAAATGGGAAGATTATTAAATAAATTAAGGTAAAAATAGGAGGCAAAAATATGAAACGAATTTTATTTCTAGCTTCAATATTTATTTTAGCTTTAACTTTAGTAGCATGTGGTGGCAATAACAATGATAATAATGATACGACCACCAATCAGGGAGCCGATGTAACAAACAACGAAAATCAAGATACCAATGAAGCTGATGATAAAGCCGGCAACGATACCAATGACACAGCAACTAACAATAACAATGGGACCGAAGACATGCGGGCTAAAATGGATGAATTGAATTATGATGATTTCGAGTTATCTGTCAAATATGACGGGGATAAAGAATATGAAGCAAGCCTAGAAAAAAATCAAGACGGTAGTGTTGAAGCGGATTTAGAAGATGAAATTAATGGAGTTGATATTCACGGTCAAGAGGCATTTGACGAGGTTTATCCAAAAGTTAAAGAGCTAACGATTGAACAGAATACGAATAAAGACGATGCTATTCAACAAGCATTAGATGCATTTTCCCTAGAGTCAAATTACAAGGAAATAGAATTAGAAATTAAATTTAAAGATGGCACGAAAATAGAATTCAAGGATAACAAATAATCACTAAAAAACAGGCAAACTACAAAGGTTGCCTGTTTTTTAGTGGTTTGTTTTTCTTAGGGAGGAAGAACCCCTGGTACGTTTTCTTTATCATAATTTAAATGAATCATTCATAAATCATAAGTGTGGCAGCAAAATAGTAAGCGTTTTCTAAACAAGAGGGGTGAGTTAGTATTTTTTAATGCGAACGCTGTAAGGATATTAAATAAAGGGGGGTATTAGATGGCTGATTTACACAAAAATAATAAAGTGGATTATGAAAGTATCGTAGAAAGTGAGCAATTTAAGCATTTTATGAAAGATAAAAGAAGGTTTACGGTACCAATGACTGTTTTCTTTCTCATCTTTTACTTTTTGCTTCCTATATGTACGTCTTACACCACCTTCTTAAATACACCGGCATTTGGGGATATTTCGTGGGTCTGGATATTTGCGGTTGCCCAATTTGTGATGACTTGGGTGTTATGTACGATTTATGTGAGAAAGGCAAACTCCTTTGATGAAAAAGTTGAAGCTATTATTCACGACCAAATTAATAAAGGAGGTAAAGCCTAATGGATCCAATCGTTGTCATCCTTTTCATTGCTATCGTTATTCTAACTTTGGTAATCACGTATTTTGCCGCGAAGAACACCAAATCAACTGGTGACTTCTACACAGCTGGTGGGGGATTAACTGGCTGGCAAAATGGATTAGCCATTGCCGGTGACTACCTATCAGCTGCATCTTTCCTTGGAATAGCTGGGGCGATTGCGTTAAACGGTTTTGATGGATTCTTTTACAGTATTGGATTTTTAATTGCTTATTTAGTTGTTTTATTTTTAGTAGCGGAGCCATTGCGTAATCTTGGGAAATATACACTTGCTGATATGATTCATTCACGATTTGATTCGAAAAAGGTAAGAGGTGCGGCTGCACTAAGTACGATTACAATCGTTCTGTTTTATATGATTGCACAGCTTGTAGGAGCGGGTGCACTCATTCAGTTATTATTTCATATTGATTATTGGATTGCTGTTTTAATTGTTGGTGTTATGATGACCATTTATGTGCTTTTTGGTGGAATGATTGCCACTAGCTGGGTGCAGATTACGAAGGCTGTTCTTTTAATGGCGGGAATGGTTATTATGGCATTTCTTGTTCTTTGGAAATTTGATTTTAATATAGCTGCCATGTTTACTGAGGTGAAAACTGCTACAAGCCATGGCGCTGCTTATTTAGAACCGGGATTAAAATATGATGATCCATTAGGAACGATTTCCTTAATGATTGCGCTTGTTCTCGGTACAGCCGGTTTACCACATATTTTGATGCGTTTCTTTACGGTAAAAGATGCGAAAACAGCTAGAAGTTCAGTTATTACAGCTACCTGGACGATTGGTATCTTTTATATTCTTACGTTATTTCTAGGCTTTGGAGCGGCCATATACGTTGGTCAAAATGAAATACTTGCAGCTAATTCGGGTGGGAACATGGCGGCACCGCTACTTGCAGAGGCGTTGGGAGGTAATATTTTATTCGCCTTCATATCTGCTGTTGCGTTTGCTACCATTCTAGCGGTTGTGGCAGGTCTTGTATTATCTGGAGCCTCCGCTTTTGCCCATGATAT
This sequence comes from Oceanobacillus sp. FSL K6-0118, assembly GCF_038006665.1. Taxonomy (NCBI): domain Bacteria; kingdom Bacillati; phylum Bacillota; class Bacilli; order Caryophanales; family Bacillaceae; genus Oceanobacillus; species Oceanobacillus sp. FSL K6-0118. The sequence goes on along the minus strand of NZ_JBBOVR010000001.1, from coordinate 3,263,929 downwards.
ATATGGTCAAATTATTAAAAAAGGGAAAGCTACGGATAGAGAACAAATGCTAGCTGCACGTTATGCGTCATTAGCAGTTTCGGTGTTATCGATTATTTTAGCCTTAGGTGCGCAAAGCCTTAATGTTGCATTCCTTGTTTCGCTTGCTTTCTGTATCGCAGCAAGTGCCAATTTACCTGTCATTCTTTATACGATATATTGGAAGCGGTTTAATACGACTGGTGCGATTTCAGCAGTATTATTCGGTCTAATTTCTGCATTAGTTTTAGTATCGATGAGCCCGAGTGTTTTCTCGCCAGAAGCGGGGGCAGCGTTATTTGTCGGAAATCCAATCTTTCCATTAGAAAATCCAGCACTTGTTAGTGTACCACTAGGCTTTCTCGGAGGTTACCTTGGTACGATTTACTCAAAAGAACAAGATCTCAAACGCTATGCAGAGGTCAAAGTAAAAGCGCATATTGGTAATAGGGAATAGGGGTTATAGGGACAGGTCGAGACCACTGAAAAAAAGGTGCTTTTACAGTAGTCTCGAACCTGTTCCTTTGTCTCACGCTGCTCGTTTACTTCTATTCTCTGTGCTCACAGATGTAACCAGTCTTGATCCTTTCGAAAGCACCAACGCTAATACAATGGAACATGCAATAGCAGAAGAAATATAAGAGATGCCATTCATAATTAAGGAATAAATAACTGGCGCCTGGCCTGCTTCAATTGCATATTCACTGAAGAAAACTATACCTGCAAGGAAATGCCAGAAGTAACGGGCAAATCCACCGACGAAGGTTGCGATAATTATCCAGACAATAGCCTTGCCCATGTTTTTGCTTCTTAAGTTATTTTTAATTGGGTTGATAAATAGTCCTGCAAAACCGACACATGCGAAAGCTACGAAATACTCTATGAACGCTTGTAATGGTGTTAGAATCCATGCTTCCCCAATGGCAATTTGTAATAATCCCCAAAGGAATCCACTGATAATTGCCGCTAAAAATCCTCTGCGAAATGCGATGATGAATATCGGCACCATCGCAAAGGAAATGGAGATGGACGGTCCAATACGGAGTGATGGCAATAAATCGAGCACAAGGGCAAGTGCCGCAAAAATGGCCACCTCAATAAGCGTTTGTAAACCTAATTTTTTCATTAAAAAAAGCCTCCTAATTGTGTTTTTAACGCACCAAAAGGAAGACATAGTTACCTAGTTTACTAGATAGATTTCACATTACGCATAAACAACTAGTAAACTATTCACCACATCCCTACGCTAGAATTAACTAACAGGTTCGAAGGGTAAGAACAATTTGTTCCCTCTCAGCTTTCGCTCCCCTTGTGGTCACGTTATTCGATTTACTCATGATAGTATCATACTTTCTGTCTTTTGAGAAGAGGGAGGTCCGTCACTTGAGCCCCGTCTCTTTATTTCCCCTTTTCCAAAACTTTAAATAATCTAATTATCCAATATAGTATTATCCATGGGAAAATAAACTTGGTAGACCACTCTATTACATGAAGTATTATAAATGAAGTGTTTATGCCGAAAAACGGAAGTATTAACCAAAGTGCAAACAAAACGATGAAAGCAATAATTAAATTTTTCAAGTTAAAAGCCCCTTCTTTAACTTGACTTTTTCTCCATTTACCTCTTGAATGAGACCCAATTCCATTAGCTGCCCGCCAAATTCAATTATATCTACTTTTTCTTTCGGATACTTTTTCTGTAATTTACTTTCGATTTCACCTAATAGTTGCCCATCATTTATCCTTTCAATTGCATCAATACAAATCTCCGGCATTTCAAAAAAATCACCAGAAACAGGTTCCTCCACGATATAATTCTTCCTATCTTTTTGAATGGACAATGGATATAGGGTGATTTGCGATTCTAATGATAATTTCAAGCCTTTCACCACCGTTCTTTAGAAATGAAAATAGGATGCAAATGCACCCTATATCTAAAACTACTTAACCTTTTGGAATGATGAAACACCACCAACATGTTGCTTTAACTTTTTTTAGTTTACGGATTTTCATGGTTGCTACCCTCCTTTAAAGATTGGTCTTTATTATATTTTTTAAAGATTGTCATCCAATCTGGATACACTTGTTTAAAAGTTTCTACTAATTTAGGATCAAATTGCGTTCCTTTGCCATCTATAACACGTTGATAAGCTTCACCAAAAGGAAGTGCTGGTCGATATGACCTTGTAGAAGTCATCGCATCAAAAGCATCTGCAATAGCTGTGATTCTTGCAACAAGAGGTGTTTCCTCTCCTTTAAGTCCATCTGGATACCCCTTGCCATCCCATCTTTCATGGTGATGATAAACTACAGCGATATGATCAGCAATACCTTCTACATCTTTAATTGCTTTCGCCCCCACAACGGGATGAGTTTTAATGATTTCATATTCTTCATCTGTTAGTTTACTAGATTTTGTCAGAATGGAGTCGGGAATATTCACTTTACCGATGTCATGTAAAAGACACGCATAATAAAAATGATTATAATTGGATTCTTTCACTTGTTCGGTTGCTTTTGCTAGACTTATTGCGTATTCTGCTACGCGTTCACTATGACCACGAGTATAAGGGTCTTTTAACTCCAAAGTGGCAATTACTCCTTTAACAATTCCCGCTAATTGTTCATTGTAAGAATCTTTCAGTGCCTGTACATATATTAAAAAACGATGAAGAAGCATATAGGCAATAAAAGCTAATAAGATATTGAGAATAACAGGAAAGAATACGACAGGGTCTTGTATGAATACTCCTACCACTATGTACTTTAAGATAATTCCCAATGTAACTAGATAGAAAAACCGCTTATTGATAAAAATAGGAGAAAATAATATAATCACTACTTCTACTAAATTACCACTACTATATGATTCCTGATTACCAAAGTAATAATAAATATCAGTCACTAAGTTTGTGATTAAATAGGTGATAACGAGAATATATTTTACATTTTCAGGTTTACCCTTTTTAAAGAAATATATGGTAACAGGGATAAGACAGATAATGATGAAATGTTTAACGAAACTTAAATAGTACCAAATCTTATCTGGTAATTCTAATGCCCATGGAAAAAAGGGCAAAAAATTATAATAAAATATATCATATAAAAAGAATACAATATAAAATAACCACATAAATAATAAGGTAGCCCTTTTTTCTTCTTGTAATAATGACGTATTTTTCATCTATTTACCTCACTAACCAACGATGGAGTGGCCGGATGAATGTTGTTCCGATTGACTGTAGGACGATGGGAGTATACTTGACTCATGATGGGCTAACTTCCACAGTATTGGATTTTATTTGATACATTCGTTTATCGGAAATCAATAATAATTCTGAAATATTTTGCCCGTCTTCTGGATAGATGGCATGACCGATGGATAAAGTTACACCTGATTTACTAGATTCTTGACAATGGTTCAACTCGGCCCTAATCGACTCGTTCATTTGATTAATCAGATTTTGTGCAGAAGTACAATCCATATGGTTGAGTAATACAATAAATTCATCTCCGCCCCAGCGAACAAGTATGTGCTCTTTACGAATATTTTTCGTAATCGACCTACATAATTGTTGCAAAATGAAGTCACCATAATGATGGCCATAGGAATCATTAATCATTTTAAAATTGTCTATATCAATATTTAAAATTCCGATTCTTTCATTCTTGCATTTTGCCCGTTTTAACTGCTTTTCAAAATAGATGTAGGCATACCTGCGATTATAAACACCGGTTAGCGGGTCATGATAGGATAGGTATCTGAACTTATCATACCAACTTCCAATAAACCATGAAAAACCTGCATGTATGAATGTAAAGATAGTGAAAAGAATGATATCAACTCTTCCTACTATCGAATATACCAATGTAGAAGTCAACGACAAAATTAATAAAATAAACCTACCGTAATATTTCATACGTTCTCCTTTGGGACAATAAGACGGTGATTATCCCACGACATAAATTTGGTTGTCCTATCTGCTAAAAAGTCAAAAACTACCATAAAAACCATCATACAATACTATTATATTAAAATATGCATAAAGTATCATGGTAAAATTGTACTATGATCACCAAAATAAAATAGGGGAGAAGAAATAAAGTAAGAAAACAAGCCATGAGAGGCCATGGCTTGTTTATGAAGTAGGGGTTATCACCGTATTGATTTCCTAAACCCAGCATCTACAGCTTCTTGTTCCGTGCAAAACATTTCTTCCGGTTTCGTCACCTCATAAAATTGTTGGTCTGGCATATGATAGATTTTCTCTCCATCTTTTGCTATGTTTCCTTTAATGTCGCAACTACTTGAGTTACTAGAAGGTTCTTTCTCTTCTTTAGGAGAGTTGATAACAGATGCATCAAAGCCACGGTCTGTTGCGTAATTTTCTACACTCCATATCCCAATAGCTTGTTGCTGCGCTTCTTTTTGTATTTCGTTGTATTGGTCCACATATTTCGTGTTAGGTTCATAAATATATGCGACTCTCGCCAATCCATTTTTTAATAATTCCTCTTGCACGGAAACGCCATCGACATAGACATAAGCTAGCAATCTTTGATATTTATCTCGATGCGAAATATCAAATTCTAATTGCACTTGTCCACTTTCTACCATTTTTCTAGTAAAATCTTTCGCTTCCTGTCCATAGGGCTGTTCCCCTAATCGTGGGTGATTTGTTTCAGGTGTATCAACTAATAAAAATCGTACATTTTCTTCTTTGCCATCGATGTTAACTTTGATGGTATCGCCATCAATTGGTTTGACTAATTGGACGTTTACTAATTTTTTGTCGGTGCTAGTTTCTTGGGCATTTTTGGAATCGGCTGGAGAGGTTTCATTCTCTACTACCGGCTCTTCCTGTGTTTCTGCTTTTTCTGTTTGATTCGTAAAATCGGTATCTAACCCAGCCCCTTCCATACTACATCCGGCTAATAGAATGATAAAAAGGGCAATGATGTTTAGTGATTTTTTCAAAATCTCCTACTCCTTTAAGTCAGTTTTTCACTTTTACTAGTTTAACACCAATGTTAGAAGAAGGAATAGAGTACTTTTTACCCGATTTCGGTTTAGTTTTTTTGTAAGAAAATGAGTTGACTTCCACCTCGATCTTCTGGGTGGACATAGAAAGTACCACAAAATTAAGTCATTCTAGGAAAAAACTTGTGTCATATAATGGAATAACTTAAATCCTTAAAGTATCGATTCTAATGTAATAGGGAAAACTGTTATCAAAAATAGGATAGGACATGAAGGAAATTCATGTTCTTTTATGATAAGGAGTGGATAGATGTTGAATAGAAGAGTAATGTACCAGTTAATTGGAATTATTGTTTTCGCTGTGATGTATGTAATCGGCAAAGATTATCTCATGGCATATGATTTCACTGGTGTACCGAGCTTTTATTATCCTTATAGTAACATAGGGATCATCATGTTACTTGCAGCTTGTGGATTCTCTTATATAGCCTTTACGGTGATCGAAAAGGAAACGAATCGTGAACCAATTCATAAGCTTTTATTTACTTTGCTGCAAATCATTAGCCTTGCGATTGTAATTGAATTTTATACGATCAAGGTTTTTCATTATCCAGTCGTTGTGCAGGTTGTAGGTATTTTGTTGGTGATTTCACTTGTGATTATATCTTCAAGAAATAGTAGGGTAGGTACTTCTACCTGATGGAAAGCGAGACTGTGGGATATCTTGCTTTTTTTATCCCGTCTCAATGCAGGTTGGTGGGAGATTAATTTCCCCCTAAAGGTCCAATAAGTGCGCCTAACCATCAGTGGGGGGGAAGGAACCCCCCGACTGAAGTAAGTCTTCTTTATGTCCCTTCGATTAAAAATTCTATGATTCTCAATCTCTTTTTGATGGAAAACAAATATTTTTGACGTATAATAATATAAGTAGTTCCGCGTTATAGGAACGACCATTTCAGCAGAATGCATACATATATTTATAGGTGGTAATTCAATTGTCAAAAGTTAAAATTAAAGACGTAGCTAAAGTTGCTGGTGTTTCAACAGCAACAGTCTCTCATGTTATAAATAAGACCCGTTATGTTTCAGATGAGACAACAGATCGAGTCTTACATGCAATGAAACAATTAAACTATCGTCCTAACCATGCAGCACGGAGTTTAAGAAGTTCAAAAACGAATACAATTGGATTTATCATTCCTGTTCATAAAGAAGATACTTCAAAGACATTCTTCATGTCCATTGCAGAAGGACTAGAAGAGACTTTGAGAAAAAGAGGTTATCATGTTATTATCAGTAACTCAAAAGAAGACTTTGAGCATGAAATAGAGCAGGTTCAGTTATTAAATCATCAAATTACAGATGGGATTATTTTAGCTACAACATTTCATGATTTTGATGAACTAAAGGACTATTTAGAAGAAGACCATCCATTAGTTCTTATTGATCGAATCCCAAATGGATATGATGGAGACTCTGTAACTATTGATTCTTATAGGGGAACTGTTGAAGCTATCCAATATCTGAAGGAAAGTGGTTATCGTCGTATTGGTTTTGCTGGGGCTGATATATCGATTAGCACAGCTAAAGAACGTTTGAAGGGATTCCGGGACGTACTACAACCTGAAGCAGATTTGGAAGATAGAATCTTTATAAGTAGACCTACTTATGAAGACGGTTATCAAATAGCTTCTAAATTAATCGAGCAAGGTTTGGATGCTGTTTTTTCGGCAAATAATGTTCTTACAACAGGAATTATGCACTACTTAGTAGAACATGATATCTTGATTCCCGAAGATATCGCGGTAATAACTTTTGATAATACGGAATGGACACAAATCATCTCCCCATCCGTAACAGTAGTAGAACAACCAGCCTATCAAATGGGAGTAGAGGCAGCAAACATCATTCTTGAACGTATTGAATCACCAGATAATGAACCTATACAAACGGTTTTAAAGCCAACGTTAATTAAAAGAAAATCAACATAAAAGTAGCCAGTTTATACGTAAAACTGGCTACTTTTATTAAAATCTTTTATTTCTCAAGACTCCATATTTGCAGGTCACTAACATTCACTGTATTGTCTGCAAAAAGTTCTATACGATTACTTCTGTTATCTGGATAAACACGATTCGTAATCACTTTTTCTCCATCATTTATGAATACCTCTACTGAACAACGATCGACATATATGTGAAGTGATAGTTCATCGCATTCCTTTATCTTAGCTGAAGCAATACCTGAAATTTGTCCCGCTCTATTTAAATCAACCAGTACTTCGCCAGAACTAGTATCATATTTGATCTCGGTGTACTCTTTCCCATCTTCTGACTTTAATACATGTAATCCAATTCCTTCACTATTCGTATTAGAAAGGTCAAAGTTTACTTTCAGTTCTAATGATTGGCCACTAGTCTCAGGTGTAAAGGAATGAGTTAGTTCCACATGTTTGTGCTGTTCCTTTCCTTTCCGTAAAAGCTGTAACTCTTCCACTGGTTGGAACCGCACCTCCCCTTCATCATTAAGCGAAACGACACGAGGTACTGTCATAGCACCAGCCCATCCCTCTTTCTTAGTAGGGAATTCTGTTTCCCACTGATCCATCCATGCAAATAATATACGTCTTCCTTTTTCATCTAAAAACGTCTGAGCGGCATAGAAGTCAAAGCCTTCGTCAACTTCAACAAAATAATCTTTCGTAAACCGGTGGAGTTTATAATCCATGTCACCAACCATCATAATATTCTTTCCACCATTCATATTCATTGGCGACACAACCAAGGCATGTTTATGTTGGATAGGAAATAAATCCGGACATTCCCACATATCTCCTAATGTTCCGTCACTTTTAGCGGCAAGTCCACAATACTGCCAATCCATTAAATCCTTTGATTGGAAAAGAGCTGCACCGCCGTGACCCTCTTCACTTGTTCCAACAACCATGTACCAAACTCCATCATAAGCCCAAACTTTAGGGTCACGAAAATCTGCACTTAGTGTTTCTGGTGGGTTTGGAATGATTGGATTTATTGCAGGTTTTTCAAAATGAATCCCGTCCTCTGTAGTCGCCATGCATTGGACTTCTTTTGGATTTTTACTATCAATATGTCCTGTATAAAAGAGTACTAGTTGGTCATTGTTTGTAACTGCGCTTCCCGAGAAACAGCCATATCCTTCTCCAGCTTTCCCTAGTTCATAATCTTCGGATGGTGCTAGTGCAACGGGTTGATGTTCCCAATGGACTAAATCTTTACTAGTCGCATGTCCCCAATGCATAGGTCCCCAGTCTTCTGAATATGGATGGAACTGATAAAATAAATGATATATACCTTTATGTTGGATTAATCCATTTGGATCGTTAAGCCAACCAACAGGTGCTGTAAAGTGATAAGACGGTTGAAATGTTCTTTCCTGTTTTTCCTTTATTTTTTCTTCGATATATGTGTTTGCCTTGTCGATTGCTTTTTTGTGATTATTCAAGCTAAGTTCTCTCCCTTATTTATAGTTTTATTTATTTTCTCTGTTGAAGTTTTATCATCTTTACTTAATGTAAAAACAGCCATGATGACAAAAATAAATACAATGGAACCGAGTATATAAAAGGTAGTTTCATAGGTTGTTAAGTCATAAATATATCCAACCAGTGCTGAAAAAACAATGACGCCTAGCTCACTAGAAATTTTGAAGCCAACGAGATATACTGTAGCCGATAATCTGGAATCAAAGTTAATAGCAATATACTTAAACACGGCAATTAATAGAATTGGAAGTTCTACAGCATGAAGTAATTTCACAAATGAAATCCCGAATGTACTCGTTACAAAAGCAGAGCCGACAATTCGAATTGCCATAATACTTCCTGCAAATATTAAGGATCGCTTAACTCCTAATTTATTAACAATAAATGGTGCCAAGAATAAGAACAGCGCTTCCACAAATACTTGGAAAGAATTCAAGTAACCATAAATTTGATTCCCAGTTGCTTGATCAGCGAACTGTTGAACAAAATAGACAGGAAATAGTTGTTGATCATACACGGTATAGATACAGACTGTACCAAATAAATAAATCAATAAAAACCAAAATACTTTATTTGAAAAGATTAACATGAAATCTTTTTTAGAAATTTTACTAGAATTCTTTTCTTCCGTAACTGATGCATCAACCTTAAATATGAAATTTAATATAAAGAAAGCTACCCCTGCGACCGAAGCAAGCCAAAAGTTAATATGTGGATTAATGCTAAGCAGTGTCCCTGCGCCAAACGCAGCCACGGCATAGCCCAGAGAACCCCACATTCTAGCTTTTCCGAACTCAAAGTTGTATTCCCGACTGATTTTTTCCGTATAGGATTCTAAAAATCCAGCCCCCGCTACAAATCCGGCTCCTAGGTAAATTGCACCTAATATCGCTCCTAGATAGAAATTGTTTAATAGTAACGGTTCATACACGTAAATTAAGAAGGGCCCTATGAAAACTAGAATGATACTTTGAAACCAGACTAAATTTTTCTTGATGCCCAATTTATCCTGAATGATGCCATAAAGTAACATAAAAGTTAGTGCAGCTGCAGAGTTAAAAGAATAAATGGTTCCTACCTGTGATCCTGTTAAGCCAAGCGTATTATTTAACCATATTGCATAAAAGGACCACCAGATTGACCAGGTTATAAAGAATAAAAATAAATAGCCAGACGAAAACCAGTATTTACTATTAGAAAAAGTTTTCACATTTTTCCCTCCTATTTTAGGAATTTACTGTGTTCTTTAGGTAATCGTTTACGTAATCGTTTACTTTTATTATTGTAAAGGGATTCAAAAAGGTTGTCAATACGTTTATTTGTCAAATGAATTTTTTACCCGATTAGAGTGAACATTTTATCATCCACAGTGATTTCAGTCCGTTAGTTACGAAAATAAAAAAACACGTTGAGGTTTTCCCAACGTGTTTCTTGTAATCCAAGCTATTTAACCTCTTCCATTGTTGGTAGTGCGGTCAAGGATCCGATTTTCGTACAAACAACTGCCCCAACTTTATTCGCAAACCGAACTACTTCTTTTAACTGAGAGAAATCTCCCATGTCAATTTCGGAATTAGCAAACTTATACAATACTGCACCGATAAAGGCATCACCTGCACCTGTTGCATCAATAGCTTTAACCTCAATACTAGGAACAATTTCTTGTTCTTTACCATTAGATAGGAACGATCCTTCTTTCCCCATTGTTACAGTTACAAGGTCTGCCCCAAGGCGATGAAGTTCTGCAACCCCTTCGGATACATCCTTTTTATTTGTAATTAACTCTAATTCTTCATGACTAACTTTCACAAAGTTTGCACGTGAGATAGCTTCCTTCGATAAACGCACAAATTCTTCCTCATTCTTATTCCATAGGTCTTGTCTAAAGTTAGGGTCAAAAGAAATATAGATTCCTGTTTCACTCGCTTTATCCATCCACTTCAAATAAGTGTTTCGTGTTTCACCTTCTAAGAGTGCTGTTGCCGAACCAAAATGAATGACATTTGACTGTAGAATCTGATCCTCTGACAAATCAGCCATCGTTAAGTTTTTATCAGCCCCACGGTTAAATTGAAAGTCTCTTTCTCCATCAGCTGTCAACGAAACAAAAGCAATCGTTGTAGGCAGGGCTTCATCTCTACTAATCATGTTTGTATTCACATCGTATTGCTCTAGCGTTTCTATTAAAAAGTCGCCAAAGGAATCTTTACCTACCTTCCCAGCGAATGAAGAACTCCCACCTAATCTAGCTATAGTCGCCGCAACATTTGCGGGGGCACCACCAGCCATTTTTTTAAAATTCGCGCCATCTTTTAAAGCGACATCAACATCTGTACAGTACATGTCAATTAATAATTCCCCAATGCAGCAGACATTTTTCTCTGTCATAGTTCCACCTCGTTTATGTTTATACCTTGAAGATTCTATCATTATAATTTCTCGTAATTGAATCTCACAAGAATGATTTGATCTTCATAAATGATACATTTGTTCCTTAATCCGTGCAAGTGACGTCGTAGTGAAATAAAGGCCTAGTTCATAACGAGCTAGGCCGGTTGCTAGTTTATACTAATCTTTATCTATAAGTTGGATGACTCGGTATAGACTCATTTCCGCCATGGATGTAAGGCGTAGGTGATGATTTTCAAAAGGCAATGCATCCGTTACAGGGTTTGGAACGATGACACACTTTAATCCTGCAGTCAGGGCAGCTTTGAGCCCATTAAGTGAGTCCTCAAATGCAACAGCTTCTTTCGGGCTAATGTTTAAAGCTTCTATAGCCTTAAGGTATAAATCTGGTTCAGGTTTCACATTTTCAACATCATCTCGAGTGATCAATTCATCGAAATAGTGTAAGAGTTGAAGTTCTTTTAAATAATGAGTTACCCAATCTTTAGGAGAACTGGAAGCAAGGGCAATTTTATAATTTAATTTTCTTGCTTCTTCCAAATATTCCCGTACTCCTTCTCGCGTGTGCGGACTTGTCATTTTATCTTTATGTATACGGTCAGCTTTACTTTGTATCTCTTCTGGATTGTATCTTTCGCCTAGTTGTTCTTTGAAATATTGAAAGAGAGCAATATCATCTGAACCGATCCCTTTGACAAATTGCTCAAGTGGTAGCTCTACATGGTACAATTCCATGGTCTCTTTAAACGCATCATACCAAGCAGTCTCCGTGTCTACAATTAGACCGTCAAAGTCGAAAATAACAGCTTTAATCATCGAATTCTCCTTTTTAGTTTAATAGGTATATAGTTTTATCCCACCTCAAGCTTCATGGGAAACAAAGAAGGTACCCCCCACTGATGGAAGTCTTCTTTATATCTTCCGCTCTTATACAAACGGGAATCTTTCAATTATTAAGAGAAATTATACACAACATGAATTTGCTTTTCCATCTATTTTTTCAAAAAAGGAACATCCAATATTGAAATAAACTTACGAATTGATAAACTGTTAATCAAAAACAATGAAAAGTTTATCGTAATCTAACAATTAATCTTGACCGAAAGCGCTAACAGTATTAAAATATAATCATAACTTAAGTTGAAAGTGTATCCCTTATGAATAAACTACCTAAGTTAAATCAAAAAATAATAATTTGATAAACAGGAGAGAAACAGCCATATATTTACTAAAAAAGCTGTAACTCTATCAAAAGGAGAAATGAGAATGGCAGATATCGTTGTTGGCGTAGTTGGTGCTGGTAGAATCGGTAAACTACATATAAATAACATGAGAAATATGGCAAATGTTCGCGTGAAAATGGTTTCTGATGTATTCGCCGATCATTTAGGGGAATGGTTCGAAACCTCTGGTGTGGAAGAAATAACGAAGAACTACGAGGATATTATCAATGACCCTGAAATCAACGTAGTTATGATTTGTTCTCCAACCAATACACATATTGAAATTATTAAAGCAGCTGCAGCGGCTGGCAAAAACATTTTCTGTGAAAAACCAATTAGTTTCTCTGATGAAGAGACTCTTGAGGCATATGAAGCAGTTAAAAAAGCTGGAGTTAAATTCCAAATCGGATTTAACAGAAGATTTGACCGTAACTTCTCCAAGGTTCGCAGGTTAGTAGAAACAAAAGAAATTGGAGATCTTCACATCCTTAAAGTAACATCAAGAGACCCTGAGCCCCCATCATTAGAATATATTCCAACTTCTGGCGGCCTGTTCATGGACATGGCTATTCATGACTTTGATATCGTACGTTACATTTCGGGTTCAGAAGTAGAAGAGGTTTACGTACAAGGTGCTTCTCTAGTAAACCCTGAAATTGGTAAACTAGGAGATATTGACACTGCAATTGTTTCATTGAAATTTGCTAATGGTGCAATGGGTGTTATCGATAATAGCCGTCAAGCGGTTTATGGGTATGACCAACGAATTGAAGCATTCGGTTCAAACGGTGCTGCAACAGCTCAAAATGAACTAGAATCAACGGTTGAAGTATCTTCTAAAGATGGAGTGAAAGGTGACAATCCACTACATTTCTTCCTAGAAAGATATAATGACGCTTATATTAAAGAGACTTCTGAATTCTTCGATGCTATCCGCAATGACAAAGAGGTTTCATGTTCATTCCGAGATGGAATCATGGCTCAACGTATTGCAGCTGCAGCGAATGAATCTTTAAAAACTGGAGTGCCAGTTAAAGTTAAATTGGTGGATTAATATTAAAGAGCTTCCTGATAGGATGCTCTTTTTTAAAAAGATAGTATAAAAATTTCCCCCTACCACAGTCTTTTTGGCTGTGGTAGATATTAAAATATGGAGAGAGAATTCGTCAATTGTCACTAAGAAGGTAGAGGGATTTCATGATTGTGGAGATCCTGAAAATGGTTTCAAACTCTTCGTTTGTGAGGGGGGTCATGATGTTCGCCATGTACCTATAAAGAAAAAAATACACGAACAAGGATTAAGTACGTTGGAAAACAATCATGAATCGTATGGGTGAATTTGAAATAATAGAAGATGTCAAACAATACTTAAAATAGAAAAAACACGGGGATTCCCGTGTTTTTCTATTATCAATAGGAAGAAGAGCTTCCTGCCCTTTATGAAGTTCGTTGGCTTCATTTGTTGAAATAACTACAGGAATCTGCTTGTATCGTCCCAGTTTTCAGCAAAATGAATCGTGTGGTTTTGGCACCGAAAGACCAAATAACGGACGCAAATATAAAGCAAGGAAGGTGCCCGCAAGTGCCATCACACCCCAAATGTAACCATGGACACTAAAGGAAGCGATACCGCTGAAATAAGCGCCGACATTACAACCAAAAGCAAGACGTGCGCCATAACCCATCAAAAGACCGCCGATAATAGAAGCAGCAGTGTTTCCTTTGGTAATCTTCGTAAACTTGAATAATCCTCCTGCTGCGGAAGCAATGAAAGCTCCTAAGATAACACCGAAATTAAGAGCGGTTGTCGTATCAGCGAAAATAGAAGCATGGAGAGCTTCTGTATTTCCCGCCCAGTAGCCCCAGCTTTCCACATTAAAGCCAAGTGCTTCTGCTACTTTCGAACCCCACAGTGTAAATGCTGCAGTAACGCCCCATGGTTTCTCACGGGTGAGCAATGTAAGAGCGTTTAAAACAGCTAGTGCTGCAGCAGCTGCGAAAAGAGGCCAAGAACCTCGGAAAATTCGTTTCCATCCTTTTTCAGAAGGAAGTGGCGCCATTTTAGGAGGCTTCCGTTTTTTCTCAATAAAAATGGTTATCCAGGCAATGATGGCAAAAATCATTAAGGAAACTGCCCAAGCTCCCCCGTAACCTAGCCCTGTTGACGTTGCAAGTGAGAAAGGTTCTACCGATGGTAAATCTTCCATCCAAAATGTGGAGTGAGCAGCACCAATGGTCGAACCGATAATAAAAAACAACAGGGTAATAAACATAACGGTTCTGCCACCACCAACTGAGTAAAGCGTACCAGAGGCACAGCCCCCGCCAAGCTGCATGCCGATGCCAAACATAAAGGCTCCGACAATCAGGCTGATACCGATTGGCGAAATATTACCAGAAGGCGTTCCACCGAAAAAGGAATACCCAAATGCCAAAATAGGTGCAAATAATGTACATGCAATCGCCAGCATGAACATATGCGCACGAAGGGACTGGCCATTACCTACCGAAGCGAGTCTCCGAAAAGCGGATGTAAAGCCAAAACGTGCATGAAACAACGTATATCCAAGCAGCAGCCCGATCAATAATAACAATGGCTGAACGACATGTTGCGTGGCTGCTAAATAAATGGTAAGAATGAATGCAACGGTGATTCCACCTGCCACCAGTTTTTTCTGTGGAGGATTCAGATTTGGAGCCTTTTCCGTTGTTGCTGTTTGTTCGGAAATTGGTTGTGCCTGTGTAGACATTTTAAACACCCCTAATCCCTATCAATTTAGTATGTTATGATTTTTTAGTTTACGCTTTCTATGTTAAAAAGTCAATGGGATATTAGAAATGAATGAGGTATGGGAAGGGTCCGAATAATTTCTAGATATTGGAAAACCTGGCATTCGCCAAACTTTTGGGCGAATGCCTTAGTTTGGAAGTGTGATTGGAGAGATTCTTAGTGAAATGATAGAAAATGGATCATTCGCTTTAGATATCTCTAGTTTTTCATTGGATAGGTTTAATAAAGGTTGTGAGTTTGATTAAATGAGAAGGGGGAGAGTCTATTGAAGAAATTAAGAATCGGTCTCATTCATGCGACAATCAATTCTGTAAGACCTATACTTGACGCATTTTCTACTATTGAAGATGATTTTGAACTTGTGAATTTCATGGATGAGGGGATCATTTACGAACTTAACGAAACAAATACGGTAACAACAAGAATGGTTATGCGTCTGAGTGAATTAGCAGGAAAAGCTGTTGAGAGTCAAGTAGACGCTATTCAGTTTACGTGCTCAACCTTTACTCCATATGTTCCCAAAATTGCTGAATTAGTACCAGTTCCAGTATTAAGTTCTGATATTAGTATGTTAGAAAAAGCTGTCGAGTTAAGTAAGAACATATTTGTTATTGCTACGGTCAAAGCAGCTGGGCCTACTACCAAAAAGGTCATTCAGGAAATAGCTCTAAAAAAAGGCAAAGATGTTACGGTTCAAGTCCGTATTATTCCACAAGCGTTTAATGCTCTGCAAAACGGGAATGGGAAGCTGCACGACCAACTGATCCGTGATGCCATTAAAGAAAATGAAAACAAAGGAATGACAGTACCTGCCCAATATTCAATGGCGAGAGCAGTTAAATCAGACAATGAGACCTTCCATAATGTTCTAACCGGACCACAAGTGAGTGCGGAAGCCATCATCCGCTTAGCGAAAAGATATCGTGGAGGGGAATTTTAAAAAAGAACCTTTAATGATTCAAACGTTTTCCAAACCTGCTATTTGGGTAAACAGAAAAAAGAAAGACGTACTTTAAATAGAAAAAAGAGTTGAAATCCATCTTATTTTAGGAGGTACGTATCAATGAAATTGTATATCGAATCAGCAGATGTTAAGGAAGTTGAACAATTAAAGGATCAATATCCAATTACCGGAGTAACAACAAATCCAAGAGTTCTTGCAAATGAAGGAAAACCGTATTTAGAAGTGTTGAGAGAAATTTGCACGATGATTGGTGATAAAAAGGAAATCTTCGTCCAAGCTTTAGGTGATATAGCAGAAGAAATGGTGGAAGAAGGGAGATACCTATTGGAGGCTGTTTCGGGTAATGGAATTCTGACCATTCCTGCTACAAACGAAGGAATAAAGGCAATCAAACAATTAACACATGAAAATATCCCAACTCTAGCAACAACGATTTATACACCTTTTCAAGCACTCATGGCAGCCGAGGCTGGAGCAAAATATGTTTCCTTGAATGTTAACCGATTCGATAACTTAACTGGTAATGGTGTACAAGCTATAGAAGATATGGTTCAAATGTTTCTTCATGATGAATGGCTATGTCAAATTATAGCAGAAGGTTTTCATCATGAACGTGAAATCTATGATTCTGCGTTGGCTGGTGTAAGAGCGCTCTCCGTGCCTTCTCATATGCTTGAAACGTTATTCGCATTTACGGATACGGAAGCGGAAGTAGGTGAATGGAAACAACAATGGAAAGCTACGTTTGGTGAAAATTGTACGAACTTAATTAATACAAATATAAAGGTGGAAACATATTAAGTGTGAGAGTGTTGGTCTTAGGGACAAAAAATAATTATTCTTTTCTGTAATAAGAAGGTATTCGCCAAGTCTAATAGCGAATGCCTTCTTTTTTATATAATCATGGAATGGATGTTCTCTTTAGTGTTAAAAAATCGCTTCTGATTTTATTATTTATCGGGCAAGAGATATTTTTGTAATAAAGGGAAAATTGAGTATTATAATTATATTATTACAATATATTGAACTTTAGATTTTAAACGAATAGTTTTTCGAAAAAAGAGAAGCATTTACAAAAAAATGAAGTGAGGGGGAGTTTTAGTGAGACGATTTATTTTAATCTTATGTTTTTCATTTCTGACTTTGTTCATTGTAGCATGCTCAGGTGAAAAAACGGGAAATGAAAAATCGGGTTCTGACTCAGATGAGGGCTGGTCTCCGGAAAAATCCATAGAATTTGTTGCTCCATCTGGTGCAGGAGGCGGTTGGGACACGACAGCTCGTATGGCTGCGAAGGTATTTAACGAAGAAGGAATTATTGATCAAGATATAGGGGTCGTTAATAAAACTGGTGGAGGTGGTGCTGTAGGATGGGCATATGTTGCGGGAAAAGCAGGTAATCCACATCATTTGTTTGTAGCCTCACCACCATTAATAGACGTTCCCTTGAATGGACAATCTGAGTATGATCATGAAGACTTCACAGCAATTGCAAATTTGATTGCGGACTATGGAGCATTTGTTGTAAGAGCAGATTCTGAATGGGAAGACTTAAATGATTTATTCGAGGATATGAAGGCGGATCCTTCCAGTATTACTGTAATCGGTTCTTCTTCTCCGGGAAGTATGGATCATATCCAATTTGTAAAAGTTGCTAAAGCAGCGGGTGTTGATATCCAGAAGATTAAATATGTATCCGAACAAGACGGTGGAGAACTTACGGCCCTATTGAATGGTAGTGTTGATGTTTTTTCCACAGGGGTTGCTGAAACCGTGCAACAAGTTCGAGCAGGAAAGGTAAAAGTGTTAGCGGTTACTTCGGAAGAGCGTTTAGAGGGAGAAGTTATTTCGGACTATCCAACGGTTAAAGAACAAGGAATCGATTCTTCATTTGTTAATTGGAGAGGTTTCTTCGGTCCCTCAGATATGGACGAAGAGGCTGTTCAATATTATGTTGAGAAATTTAAAGAATTAAGTGATTCCGAGGCGTGGTCTGATATTCGTCAGCAATATGGTTGGGATGAAATGTTTATGAGTGGAGAGGAATATGAAACATTTCTAAATGAACAAAGAGAAGAAGCAAAACAATTGTTAGATGAATTAGGGCTTGGAAAATAATAGTTTAAAAAAAGAGGTCGGGACATAACTAAGGAATTTAAATGAAAAAAACGAACTACGCACTAAGCTGAGTATATTTCCGAAGGGGTTTATATGACCAATCATGTTCAGATTTTATTTAATAAAAAACACTTTTGTTCCAGCCTCTTTCTTTTCAAAGGTGGTACAAACTGTTCTTTAGCGAAGAATGCTTGGAGAATTACAACCTTCCATGAAAACAGTAAATAAGGTGGTGTAAAAATGTTCAATACAACGAATAAAAAGGTATCTATCTTTTTAATTCTTCTTGGAATTATTTATCTCATCCTAAGCTTCCGGCTTCCAAAGTATGCTTATGTACCGGTTGATTCTGATTTGGTACCAATTTGTCTGGGAGTTCTATTGTTGATTTTGGCTGGCATTCTTTATTTTACCAAAGATCAGGAAAAGAAAGAAGACGATGAACGGATACCGAAAAAAGAATTACCCATTGTCTTAGGCGTTATCGGCCTTATTGTAATATATATTTCCCTCTTAGAAATAATTGGCTTTGTTCTAGTTAGTGTTCTATTTCTTTTTTTCTGCTCGATGTTTCTTGGTTACAAAAAGTATGTAATAAATGGTATCGTTTCACTCGTTATCCCTACTTTCGTTTATTTGTTATTTGATTCGTTCTTACAAATACAACTGCCGTCTGGGATATTGCCGTTTTAAAAGGGAGGTAGCATTATGGATGTTTTTCAAGGACTAGTCCAAGGATTTGAAGTTGCCTTTAGTATGCAAGGTTTATTGTTTGTATTCATCGGTGTTTCGACCGGAACGATTATTGGTATGATACCGGGACTTGGTCCGATTACAGCCATTGCCGTCATGATTCCTATTACATATGGGATGAATCCGGCAATCGCTCTACTTTTAATGGCCGGTGTTTATTATGGTGCAGCTTATGGCGGGGCAGCAGCGTCGATTTTGTTAAATGCCCCAGGGACTTCAGAAGCTACAGCGACAACGTTTGATGGATATCCATTGGCGAAGCAAGGAAAAGCTGGAAAAGCCCTTGCCATTGCTGCCATTGGATCGTTTGTTGGGGGAACGATTAGTGTTATATTTTTAACGCTTTTTGCGCCATTGCTTGCCAATGTTGCCGTTTCATTTGGACCGCCGGAATATTTTGCACTTATGTTGATGGGGTTAATGGCGATTGCCAGTCTTTCGGAAGGGTCGACGATTAAGGCACTACTTTCAGGTGTCATTGGACTTATGATTGCAACAATTGGGATTGATGACCAAACTGGTACACCAAGATTCACTTTCGGTACCCCACATCTTATGGAAGGAATAGACTTTATTGTTATCGCATTAGGATTATTTGCTCTTGCTGAAGTGACATCCCTTATTCTGAACAGAAGTGCTAAATTAAAAGATATGAAGAAGATAGGAAGTCTTAAGATTACGAAGAAAGAATATAAAGAGTTGGCTCCAACAATGGGAAGACAGTCAGTTCTTGGCTTTCTAGTTGGCGTTTTACCAGGTGCTGGCGGAACTATATCTTCTTTTCTCGCTTATATTTTTGAGAAGAAAATATCTAAAAATCCAGAGGAATTCGGAAAAGGGTCGATAAAAGGAGTAGCAGCTCCTGAAACAGCAAATAATGCTGCGAATAACGGTGCGTTTGTTCCATTGTTAAGCCTAGGCATCCCGGGTTCGGGTACGACTGCTGTTATGCTTGGGGCATTGATCGTTCTAGGAATCCAACCTGGACCGTTATTGATGACAGATCATACCGATGTGTTCTGGGGTGTGATTGCAAGTATGTATATTGGCAATGTCATTCTATTAATCTTGAATTTACCATTAATCCCGTATATATCGAGAATATTGTTAGTTCCTAGACCATTGTTAATATCATTAGTTATCTTCTTTTGTATCATCGGTGTTTATGCCGTTAACTTTAGTACGTTCCATTTATATATATTATTGGCATTTGGAATTATTGGTTATGTTATGCGTTTGATTCAGTTTCCAGCAGCACCACTTTTGTTAGCATTTATTCTAGGGAGCATGATGGAACAAGCATTTCGTCAATCATTAACCATTTCAAATGGAAGTCTTTCTATTTTTGTAACAAGCCCAGTCGCAGCTATCCTGTTGTTCATTGCTTTCCTATCTTTACTCGTTCCAATTGTAAAAGATTTAAGGAAAAAAAGAAAAAGTACAAAATGATCGTCAACATGGATTAGTAAGAAAGAAGGAGAAGTTTTTCCTTCATCATATTATTAGAGTAGAATATGGGGGATTTTAATGAAAAAGATTAAACTTGTTGCAACAGGGGGGACTATATCTGCACGTGGAACGGATAGAATGGATCTAAAAGATTACCAATCAGGTTATTATACAGGAAAGGATTTTATAAAACATATACCTGAAATTTCGAATATAGCAGATGTCGATGTTACGCAGTTGAGCAACTTCAGTAGTACACATATTCAAACGGAGCATTGGTTAGAATTGAGAAAACTCGTTGAAGAAGCGCTTAATGAGGCGGACTATGACGGAGTAGTTATCACGCATGGAACCAATACATTGGAGGAAACTGCTTATTTTCTACATCTAACAGTTAACAGTGAAAAACCTGTTGTATGTGTTGGGGCACAACGCCCCTTTACGGCACTTGGTTCAGATGCAGGGACAAATCTAGTTGCTGCTATTCGTGTAGCCGCGAATTCGTCTTCATTTGGAAAAGGGGTACTTGTTGTAATGAATGATGAAATCAATAGCGCACGTGAGGTTTCAAAAACGAGTACATATCGTTTGGAAACCTTTCAATCTGGTGTGTTAGGGTTTCTAGGGTATGTAGATGCTGATCAAACAGTCCAATTTTATCGCTCACCACAACGACGGCATACAACGAACTCTCAGTTTTCAAAGCTTTCGTTAGAAAAACTGGCTGCTGTTGAAATTGTTTATTCCTATGCTGGAGCAAATGGTGACTTGATTCATTATATTTCAAATAGCGGTAAATATGATGGAATCATTGTTGCTGGAACAGGAGCAGGGCGCTGTTCAGCTCAGGAAGGGGAAGCACTTAAAAAAGCAGTGGAAAATGGATTAATCGTGGTGCGCAGTAGTAGGGTTGGGGACGGGAGAGTAGTTCCGATTGAAAGTTTTCAAGAATTTAGTTGCGTGACAGCTGATAACTTGAATCCACAAAAAGCGCGGATCCTACTTATGTTATCCCTTTCTATTTCTGATGATGTTTCGGAAATCCAACGTGTGTTTGACGATTATTAGGCTTTTCGCTTCCAGGGGACAGAAATAAGATGGGCAGATAGTGAATCATAGATTAGACAGTTCTATGCACAACGGTGGTTTCATGTAAATAACATTCGATAAACCCAAAACTCTTGGTTTGGCTAGTATTGGCTGCCAAGAGTTTTTCGTTTTTTAAGCTAGTTATGAATGCAATGATAACAAGATATGATTTAAAACAACGATTATTAATCTTTTTCTCTTTGTTATCGCAAAATAGACTTTTCACTTCAATAGGTAAATACCGTATTTGGACAAAGATACTTGTATTTTTATCCCGCCTCAAGCTTCTGGGGAACAAAGAAGGTAGGTGGGAGATCAACTTCCTGTAACCATCAGTGGGGGATGAAGGGAAATCCTCACTGATGGAAGTCTTCTTTATCCTCCTTTTTAAATACGTGTTTAAAACTCTATCTAATTAAACACCTTTCTTTATAGTTAATATGATGAGAGTAGAGTGGTTTTAAAGGGAAAAGTGGTAATGAATAAAAATATATTTACTTTTTAACAACAAGATGTTAAGATAGTTTTTGTCGCCAAAAAGGCAGGAGTTATGGAAGCCTGTTGGTGAATAAAATAATTCTATTTAACTTAAAAAAACCGTTGACTTTTAAAAGTAGTTTATATATAATATAATTCCATCGCAAAAAAACATAGTTTGGAACTAAAAAAGTCCTTGACGAAGTATTTGCGATATGATATATTAATAGAGTTGCTTTTGATAAGCGACGAGGAAATTTGCTCTTTGAAAACTGAACAAAACAACCAGTATGTTAAGATAAAAGAAACTCGTTTTCTTTTGATAATAGAAGGTAAAACTTCTAAAAGCTAAGACTTAGAATTAATTATTTTAATTCTAAACAAACTTTTTTGGAGAGTTTGATCTTGGCTCAGGACGAACGCTGGCGGCGTGCCTAATACATGCAAGTCGAGCGCTGGAAGCTAATTTCATCCCTTCGGGATGAAATTAGTGGAAAGAGCGGCGGACGGGTGAGTAACACGTGGGCAACCTACCTATAAGACTGGGATAACTCGCGGAAACGTGAGCTAATACCGGATAATACTTTTTATTGCATAATAAGAAGTTTGAAAGGCGGCGTAAGCTGTCACTTATAGATGGGCCCGCGGCGCATTAGCTAGTTGGTGAGGTAAAGGCTCACCAAGGCAACGATGCGTAGCCGACCTGAGAGGGTGATCGGCCACACTGGGACTGAGACACGGCCCAGACTCCTACGGGAGGCAGCAGTAGGGAATCTTCCGCAATGGACGAAAGTCTGACGGAGCAACGCCGCGTGAGTGAAGAAGGTTTTCGGATCGTAAAACTCTGTTGTTAGGGAAGAACAAGTCAGGTAGTAACTGACCTGACCTTGACGGTACCTAACCAGAAAGCCACGGCTAACTACGTGCCAGCAGCCGCGGTAATACGTAGGTGGCAAGCGTTGTCCGGATTTATTGGGCGTAAAGCGCTCGCAGGCGGTCTTTTAAGTCTGATGTGAAAGCCCACGGCTTAACCGTGGAGGGTCATTGGAAACTGGAGGACTTGAGTGCAGAAGAGGAGAGTGGAATTCCATGTGTAGCGGTGAAATGCGTAGAGATATGGAGGAACACCAGTGGCGAAGGCGACTCTCTGGTCTGTAACTGACGCTGAGGAGCGAAAGCGTGGGTAGCGAACAGGATTAGATACCCTGGTAGTCCACGCCGTAAACGATGAGTGCTAGGTGTTAGGGGGTTTCCGCCCCTTAGTGCTGAAGTTAACGCATTAAGCACTCCGCCTGGGGAGTACGGCCGCAAGGCTGAAACTCAAAAGAATTGACGGGGACCCGCACAAGCGGTGGAGCATGTGGTTTAATTCGAAGCAACGCGAAGAACCTTACCAGGTCTTGACATCCTTTCGACCTCCCTAGAGATAGGGATTTCCCTTCGGGGACGAAAGTGACAGGTGGTGCATGGTTGTCGTCAGCTCGTGTCGTGAGATGTTGGGTTAAGTCCCGCAACGAGCGCAACCCTTGATCTTAGTTGCCAGCATTAAGTTGGGCACTCTAAGGTGACTGCCGGTGACAAACCGGAGGAAGGTGGGGATGACGTCAAATCATCATGCCCCTTATGACCTGGGCTACACACGTGCTACAATGGATGGTACAAAGGGCAGCGAAACCGCAAGGTCAAGCAAATCCCATAAAACCATTCTCAGTTCGGATTGTAGGCTGCAACTCGCCTACATGAAGCCGGAATCGCTAGTAATCGCGGATCAGCATGCCGCGGTGAATACGTTCCCGGGTCTTGTACACACCGCCCGTCACACCACGAGAGTTGGTAACACCCGAAGTCGGTGAGGTAACCTTTTGGAGCCAGCCGCCGAAGGTGGGACCAATGATTGGGGTGAAGTCGTAACAAGGTAGCCGTATCGGAAGGTGCGGCTGGATCACCTCCTTTCTAAGGATATACGAAAAGCGGAAGCACCCGGTTAGCGACGTACAAACTGCGCCTGGCCATGCCAGGTGGTCCGATGTTGCCGCGCAAAGCGGCGATTTTAATCGGACATTCTTCTACCGAAGGAGATAAAGGAAACACGATGAACGTAAGTGAATCGATGTTGACTTATCGTGTCATGAGGTAAAGGAAGTTTGCTAGTCGCTGGGTGCTGCAGCTGGACATTACGGAACATCCTAATTTGGATGAAGCATACTGTGTTGTTTGGTTCAGTTTTGAGAGAGCAAATCTCTCTGAAACTTTGTACCTTGAAAACTAAATAAGAGTAATCAAACGACATCAATCAAAAGGCTGAAGCGACTGTTCAACGACGTACGGACTGGACTGAGCCGAAGGAGATAAAGGAAACACGATGAACGATAGTGAATCGATGTTGACTTATCGCACGAAGGTGAAGGAAGTACGCTAGTCGTTAGGAGCTGAAGCTAAAGCAAGGCTATATAATAGCACGCTTATTCATTGTAAACTTAGTTAAGTGAATAAGGGCGCACGGTGGATGCCTTGGCACTAGGAGCCGATGAAGGACGGGACTAACACCGATATGCCTCGGGGAGTTGTAAGTAAACATAGATCCGAGGATTTCCGAATGGGGAAACCCACTGTTCGTAATGGAACAGGACTTATGTCTGAATACATAGGGCATAAGAGGCACACCCAGGGAACTGAAACATCTCAGTACCTGGAGGAAGAGAAAGCAAATGCGATTTCCCAAGTAGCGGCGAGCGAAACGGAAACAGCCCAAACCAGAGAGCTTGCTCTCTGGGGTTGTAGGACACTCCACAAGGAGTTACAAAGAAATTCTTTAGATGAATCAACCTGGAAAGGTTAGCCAAAGAGGGTAACAGCCCTGTAATCGAAAAAGAATTTCCTCCGGAGTGGATCCTGAGTACGGCGGAACACGTGGAATTCCGTCGGAATCCGGGAGGACCATCTCCCAAGGCTAAATACTCCCTAGTGACCGATAGTGAACCAGTACCGTGAGGGAAAGGTGAAAAGCACCCCGGGAGGGGAGTGAAAGAGTACCTGAAACCGTGTGCCTACAAGTAGTCGAAGCGCGTTCATGCGTAACGGCGTACCTTTTGTAGAATGGACCGGCGAGTTACGATTGTATGCAAGGTTAAGTGGAAGACACGGAGCCGTAGCGAAAGCGAGTCTGAATAGGGCGATTTAGTATGCGGTCGTAGACCCGAAACCGTGTGATCTACCCATGTCCAGGGTGAAGGTCAGGTAACACTGACTGGAGGCCCGAACCCACGTATGTTGAAAAATGCGGGGATGAGGTGTGGGTAGGGGTGAAATGCCAATCGAACACGGAGATAGCTGGTTCTCTCCGAAATAGCTTTAGGGCTAGCCTCAAGATGATGAGTACTGGAGGTAGAGCACTGATTGGACTAGGGGCCCTCATCGGGTTACCGAATTCAGTCAAACTCCGAATGCCAGATACTTAAACTTGGGAGTCAGACTATGGGTGATAAGGTTCATAGTCGAAAGGGAAACAGCCCAGACCACCAGCTAAGGTCCCAAAGTATACGTTAAGTGGAAAAGGATGTGGAGTTGCTTAGACAACCAGGATGTTGGCTTAGAAGCAGCCACCATTTAAAGAGTGCGTAATAGCTCACTGGTCGAGTGACTCTGCGCCGAAAATGTACCGGGGCTAAACGTATCACCGAAGCTGTGGATTGTTCTTACGAACAATGGTAGGAGAGCGTTCTAAGTGCTGTGAAGTCAGACCGTGAGGACTGGTGGAGCGCTTAGAAGTGAGAATGCCGGTATGAGTAGCGAAAAAAGAGTGAGAATCTCTTTCACCGAATGCCTAAGGTTTCCTGAGGAAGGCTCGTCCTCTCAGGGTTAGTCGGGACCTAAGCCGAGGCCGAAAGGCGTAGGCGATGGACAACAGGCAGATATTCCTGTACCACCTCATGACCGTTTGA
Source organism: Oceanobacillus sp. FSL K6-0118 (assembly GCF_038006665.1). Taxonomy (NCBI): domain Bacteria; kingdom Bacillati; phylum Bacillota; class Bacilli; order Caryophanales; family Bacillaceae; genus Oceanobacillus; species Oceanobacillus sp. FSL K6-0118. The sequence continues at coordinate 3,238,193 of NZ_JBBOVR010000001.1, read as the reverse complement.
GCGATGGGGGGACGCAGTAGGATAAGGAATGCGCACGGATGGATGTGTGCGCCCAAGCAGTGAGAAAGTCAGGTAGGCAAATCCGCCTGGCCATTTCAAGCTGTGATGGGGAGGCCTTCTGGCCGAAGTTCCTGATTTCACACTGCCGAGAAAAGCCTCTAGCAAGGTCACAGGTGCCCGTACCGCAAACCGACACAGGTAGGCGAGGAGAGAATCCTAAGGTGAGCGGGAGAACTCTCGTTAAGGAACTCGGCAAAATGACCCCGTAACTTAGGGAGAAGGGGTGCTCTACGGAGTAGAGCCGCAGTGAATAGGCCCAAGCGACTGTTTAGCAAAAACACAGGTCTCTGCGAAGCCGAAAGGCGAAGTATAGGGGCTGACACCTGCCCGGTGCTGGAAGGTTAAGGGGAAGAGTTAGGGCTTTTGCCCGAAGCTTAGAACCGAAGCCCCAGTAAACGGCGGCCGTAACTATAACGGTCCTAAGGTAGCGAAATTCCTTGTCGGGTAAGTTCCGACCCGCACGAAAGGTGCAACGACTTGGGCACTGTCTCAACGAGAGACCCGGTGAAATTATACGATGCGTGAAGATGCGCATTACCCGCGACAGGACGGAAAGACCCCGTGGAGCTTTACTGTAGCCTGATATTGAATGTCTGTGCAGCTTGTACAGGATAGGTGGGAGCCTTAGAAACGTGAGCGCCAGCTTACGTGGAGGCATCCGTGGGATACCACCCTGGCTGTATGGACCTTCTAACCCAGGACCGTGATCCGGTTCGGAGACAGTGTCAGGCGGGCAGTTTGACTGGGGCGGTCGCCTCCCAAAAGGTAACGGAGGCGCCCAAAGGTTCCCTCAGAATGGTTGGAAATCATTCGCAGAGTGTAAAGGCAGAAGGGAGCTTGACTGCGAGACCTACAAGTCGAGCAGGGACGAAAGTCGGGCTTAGTGATCCGGTGGTTCCGCATGGAAGGGCCATCGCTCAACGGATAAAAGCTACCCCGGGGATAACAGGCTTATCTCCCCCAAGAGTTCACATCGACGGGGAGGTTTGGCACCTCGATGTCGGCTCATCGCATCCTGGGGCTGTAGTCGGTCCCAAGGGTTGGGCTGTTCGCCCATTAAAGCGGTACGCGAGCTGGGTTCAGAACGTCGTGAGACAGTTCGGTCCCTATCCGTCGTGGGCGTTGGAAGTTTGAGAGGAGCTGTCCTTAGTACGAGAGGACCGGGATGGACATACCGCTGGTGTACCAGTTGTTCCGCCAGGAGCATAGCTGGGTAGCTACGTATGGAAAGGATAAGTGCTGAAAGCATCTAAGCATGAAGCCCCCCTCAAGATGAGACTTCCCATCATTTTAAATGAGTAAGATCCCTCAGAGACGATGAGGTTAATAGGTTTGAGGTGGAAGCGTGGCGACACGTGGAGCTGACAAATACTAATCGATCGAGGACTTAACTAACTTCTTTTGATGTTATAATTTACTCTTATTTAGTTTTCAGGATACAAATCCTAATTGAATATCAATTGTCTGGTAGCGATGGCGGAGAGGTCACACCTGTTCCCATACCGAACACAGAAGTTAAGCTCTCCAGCGCCGATGGTAGTTGGGGGTTCCCCCTGCGAGAGTAGGACGCCGCCAGGCAAAACTAAAAGACAGGATAGGATGAAAAATCTTATCCTGTCTCTTTATATTGGGAAAAGCTTTGATAAACACAGTATTCTTTCCAAACAATTAATCTTAACTATTATGATAAAGAGTTATTTAAACAATTTAATAGTAATTTTACGTTACATATTTCGGAGGGAATAGTGATTTATCAAGTTTTATTCTTCTCATTTGAGTTGATGTCCATTGATATTTTAAAAGTGAATAAATAGCCCATACTTAACATAAATCATAATGAAGTATATAATTTAAGTACATAAAAACTTAACAGGAGGATCAATAACATGGGTAGGAAAGTTGTTTCAAAACAAATTTGGCAGCGCTTTCTCTATGAGGGGACAATTGGATTGAAAGAAACGAATATATCTAGTGAAATAATTGAATCCTGGCAGTTTTGTAGAAATCAAAATGTAAACCCATATTGTGGTAAGGCTGGAAAGGTCTTAGATTTACAATCATTAAAACGAAAGAAGAAGCAAAATCAATTATTGCTAGATTTAGCCAAACCACATATTGAACAATTAAGAGATTTTTTAAAAGGCTGGCGTTATGTAACCACTTTAACAGATTGTGATGGTTATATATTATTTGAAGAAGGAGAGAACACGGTTAAACATGCGGCTGATAAAATCTATTTTATCGAGGGAGCGAAGTGGGGAGAGAAGGAAGTTGGTACTAATGCGATTGGACTTGCTCTACGCTTGAAAAAGCCGATAACGGTTAAGGGATATGAACATTTCTCAGTTGCCTCTCAAGCATGGAATTGCACTGCTGCTCCAATATTCGGACAGGATGATAATTTAATTGGTGTACTTAACATTTCCAGTCTGTATCGTTCGATTAACTATAATTATGTTTTAGCATCTATAAAATTAGCTGCTGATTCTATTTCTTTAGATTTGAAACAACAAGTGCAAGAGGATTTGGAACTGCTGATCCAACCCGATTTTAACTCCGACCAGAATGCAATCATATGCTCAACTAATGAAGTTATTTATTCATTACCAACGGGACTATCTTCTACGTATCATTCTCTCATCGGATGTACCTTATCTGAATTTATTAAAGAAACGGATATACAACTATCAAATCTACGTATCCCTATTAAAAATGGAAATAGGATTATTGGATATCGTATCCCTATCGAAATGCCTTTTAAGGATTCTTCAACACTTAACTTTAAAGGTGTGAAAGGTACGAGTGCAACATTTCAGAAAGTATTGGAGGACGTTAAGAAAGTTTCTGCTACGGATACATCGGTACATATATATGGAGAAACCGGTACTGGGAAAGAAGTTATATCTCAGACCATTCATGATAACAGTAGTCGTTCCAACGGTCCTTTCTTAACAATAAATTGCGGTGCATTACCTGAAGGATTACTAGAAAGTGAATTGTTTGGATATGAGCCAGGATCTTTCACTGGTGCAAACAACAAAGGATATAAAGGTAAATTGCAACAAGCTAATGGTGGAACATTATTTCTTGATGAAATCGAAGAAATGTCATCATCGATGCAAGTGTCATTATTAAGAGCTCTACAGCAAAGAGAAATAACACGTATCGGAGGGACAGGCTCGATTCGTCTCAATATCAGAATAATTACTGCTTCTAATGAGGATATTCGAAAGTTGGTAAAGGAGGGGAAATTCAGAAAGGATTTGTTTTATCGGATTTATGTTTTCCCTATTCAAATACCTCCACTAAGAGAGAGAAAAGAAGATATCAAACACTTCATAAATGACTATTGTGAGAGGGAAAGATGGTTTCCTAGTTGGATAAGGAGATTGGAGAAGATTTTCATGCAGGGAGAGTGGCAAGGGAATGTGCGTGAACTATATAATGCTTTGGAACGATGCAAAATATTATTTACCAATCAAACACCAAACGATGAAGAGTTATTACAACTTGTCTCCGTATTAGAACCAACTTCACTTTCCGCCAAGTCCCAACCTAAGAAAATAGAAAACTATGATGTTAGAACACAATTAGAGATTAAAAGAATGAAAGAAGCGCTAGCTAAATATAACGGTAGGGTATCTAGAGCTGCAGAAGAATTGAATATATCAAGAGCAACATTATATAGAAAGATAAAGAAATTCAACTTATAATTCATAAAATATTTGAGAAAAAATGAGACGATTTGAGAAAAGCGTCTCATTTTTTTATTTTTTATTTTCAAAGTAATTGAAAGCGGAGTCATAGCAAGATATTACTTGTTGGCATGTTTTTTGCATATAAACTAGTGAAACAGCGAAGAAAGGAGTTGATACATTGAAAGTATTTGATGTAGTCATCATCGGTGCAGGTCCAGGTGGATATGTCTCAGCTATTCGAGCTGCACAGTTAGGGAAGACAGTTGCCATTGTGGAAAGAGAAAAAATTGGTGGAGCTTGTCTGAATGTTGGATGCATTCCTTCAAAAACACTATTAAAGTATAGTGAATTAGTAGAGGGAATAAAGCAAGCAAATGATTGGGGGATTAAAACAGGAGAAGTTTCTATTGATTTTCCCAAATTAATGAACCGAAAAGATCAAGTTATTCGAACGTTAACTGGTGGAGTGTCTCATCTACTTAAGAAAAACAATGTCACCGTCTTTCAAGGGGAAGCAAAAATAAAGGCAGATTTAACGGTTGATATTGGTGCAGAGAGAATTAGTGGGAAAGATATTTTATTAGCAACTGGTAGTAAACCATTTGTACCTCCAATTAAAGGATTGGAGGAGATTGATTACCTGACAACAGATACATTTTTTGATTTGAAAAAACTACCCAAATCACTAGTAATTATTGGTGGAGGCGTTATATCCGTAGAATTGGCATCTGCTATGGCACCATTAGGAACGAAAGTAACGATTATCGAAGTAGCCCCAGATATCTTAATGACTGAGGATGATGATGCGAGAAAAATTATTAAAAAGCAATTAGATAAGCAATCGGTTCAAACTATTATAAAAGCAAAAATTAAAGAGGTAAAAGAAAACAAAGTAATTTTATCTAATCAAGAGATACCTTTTGATAAACTTTTAGTCGCAACAGGAAGAAAGCCCAATATTAAATTGGCACAGGATTTGAATTTGAAAATGGATGAAAGTAATAAATTTGTTGCAGTAAACGAGGTTTATGAAACGAGTAGAAAACATGTTTACGCAGTAGGGGATTTGGTTGGGGCCTATCAATTGGCACATGCTGCGAGTGCAGAAGGGATTGTTGCTGTACATGAAATGGCAGGCGATCACAGTTTAAATCTTGACCAAACAAAAATTCCAAGATGTGTTTACACACACCCAGAAGTCGCTTCGTTTGGATTAAGTGAAGAACAGGCGAAAGAAGCTGGTTACGATGTGAAAGTAACCATGTCAAGTATTGGCGGAAATGCTAAGGCTATTGCTATGGGATCGACAGAAGGCTTTGTAAAAATTATTTCTGAAAACAATTATGAAGAGATCTTAGGCGCTGTTATCGTTGGTACTGGTGCGACAGAACTGATTGGTGAGATCTTAACCATGAAACACGCTGAGGGGACCGTTACGGAATTGGCAACAATGATACATGCCCATCCAACTGTTTCAGAAACAATTGGTGAAAGCGCCAATGCCCTATTTAAACAAGCTATTCATATGTAAAAAGCATTAAAGGGAGGAATTTGAAATGGAAAAGAAAACAGCTCTATGGATTTATCAAAAGATGAATGAGATTCGATTTTTTGAAGAACAAGTTCGTCGTATCTTTGGAAAGGGTCTTATTCCAGGTTTTGTTCACTTGTATGCTGGTGAAGAAGCTGTTGCAACAGGGGTTATGGCTCAGTTAGAAGATAGCGATTATATCACCAGTACACACCGTGGTCATGGACACGCTATTGCAAAAGGTTGTGATATTAATGGGATGATGGCAGAAATTATGGGTAAAAAGGATGGATTAGGTGGAGGTAAGGGTGGATCAATGCACGTTGCTGATATCGATAAAGGTATGCTTGGTGCCAATGGGATTGTTGGTGGCGGCTTTGGTTTAGCAGCTGGTGCTGCACTTTCTATTAAGACGTTAGGTAACGATAATGTGGCGGTTTGCTTCTTTGGGGACGGCGCCTCGAATGAGGGGACATTCCATGAAGGCTTAAATCTTGCTTCGATTTTGGATTTACCAGTTATCTTTGTTTGTGAGAACAATCAATTTGGTGAAGGAACACCGTTTAGATATGCAAGTGCGTCTGAGACTGTTGCGGAAAGAGCGTCAGCCTATAATATGCCAGGTGTACGTGTGGACGGAATGGATGTTGAAGCAGTGTATAAAGCTACGGAGGAAGCAATTGAAAGAGCAAAAGCTGGTAAAGGACCTACATTAATTGAATGTGATACGTATCGTCAATACGGACATTTCGAAGGTGACGAACAAAAATACAAATCGGAGGATGATCCAAATAGAGACCGTGATCCAATCATAGAGTTTCGGGGGAAGGCGGTTGAGAATGGTTGGATAACAAAAGAAGAAGCAGATTCCATTGAATCAGCAGCAGAAAAGACGATTGAAGATGCTGTTGCATTTGCTGAGGTTAGCCCATTACCTGATGAATCATCCTTATATAAAGACGTTTTCGCATAAAAAAAGTAAAAGGAGGAATTACAATGGCTGAAAGGAAAATTTCATTTATGAACGCTATCACAGAAAGCATGGATATGGCAATGGAAAAAGATGATCGGGTTATATTAATTGGAACAGACGTTGCTGGTGGAGCGGAAGTTGATCACCTCATCCAAGATGATGTATATGAAGATGCATTTGGTGGTGTATTTGGTTTGTCAAAAGGACTCGTTGGAAAGTATGGGAGGGAAAGGGTTATTGATACACCGATTGCAGAGCATGGTTATTTTAGTGCTGCAGTAGGTGCAGCTGCTACTGGATTACGGCCAATCTCTGAATTAATGTTTAATGATTTCATTGGCTTTGCCTTAGACCCTATATTGAATCAAGGAGCTAAGATGCGCTATATGTTTGGTGGGAAAGCTAAAATACCACTTACTGTACGAACGGTACACGGAGCAGGTGTTGGAGCAGCTGCGCAGCATTCGCAAACCTTATATGGAATGTTTGGATCTATACCGGGAGTAAAAGTGGTTGTTCCGTCTAATCCATATGATGCAAAGGGTCTGATGTTAGCAGCGATTGAAGAGGATAACCTTATCGTTTTTTCAGAGGATAAATCGATTTATGGTATGAAAGGTGAAGTACCGGAAGAATATTATACAGTAGAGATTGGTAAAGCAAGCGTTACGAAAGAAGGAAAGGATCTTACTATCGTTGCAATTGGCAAAATGGTTCATGTAGCGCTTGAAGTAGCGGAAGGGTTGGAAAAAGATGGGGTTTCTATAGAAGTAGTCGATCTAAGAACGGTGGCACCATGGGATGAAGAAACCGTTTTAGAATCTGTAAAGAAAACAGGAAGACTCATTGTAATTGATGAGGCAAATCCGCATAACAACACTGCTACAGATGTAGCTTCAGTCGTCGCTGATAAAGCATTTGATTATTTAGATGGACCTATTAAAACTGTTTGCGCACCGGACACACCTGTACCATTTGCCGCGAATTTGGAAAAAGCATATATTCCAGATGCGAACAAGGTGTTAAAAGTGGCAGAAGAATTAATTTTTGATTTAAAAAAAGAATAAACTTTTAGGAGGTGAATGATTAAATGAGTGAACCCATTGTAATGCCAAAATTAGGGATGACGATGACAGAAGGTACAATTGTAGAATGGCACAAAGAAGTCGGAGACCACATCGAACAAGATGAACCAATATTGACAATTAGTTCAGAAAAGCTTACCCAAGAAGTGGAAGCACCAATTGCAGGTGTTCTGTTAGTCAAAAATGCGGATATTGGTGATGAAGTAGAAGTAGGAGGGATGCTTGGAGCAATAGGAGAAGAAGGTGAACAGGTCGGGAATGCTTCTGTTTCAATAGATGTTGAAGAGAAGGAGAAAGAATCGGCCATTGTTTTTGAAACATCAAAAGAAAAAGATCCTAATTGTCAGTCAGATGATAAGGAAGGAAAGACAATTAAAGGTGAGCGGATATTTATTACCCCATTGGCTAGAAAAATGGCCAAGAAAATGAACTTTGATATAGAATTAATCAAAGGTACTGGTGGTAATGGGCGAATTACGAAATTGGACATTCAGCGAGTGGAAGCTAATGGGTTCGATTATCAACCAGCAGAAACATTAGAAGTGGAGGAAAGGACAAAGAATTACGTTGATTTAGAAGCAGTGGGCGAAGGGCTCTCACCAATGCGCAAAGCTATTGCTCGTGGAATGCGTGGAAGTTTAGCACAAACAGCACAGTTAACCCTGCATCGAAAAGTAAATGCAGACAAACTGATTGATTTCCAAAAATCACTACGAAAGGAAATTGACAAAAGTAATCTAGATGTAAAACTTAGTATAACTGTACTAATTGCTAGAGCAACCGTTCTTGCCTTACAAGATTACAAGAAAATGAATTCTCTCTACTATAACGGTGAGCTAAAAGAATTGGATGAGGTTCATTTGGGAATTGCCACATCACTTGAGGACGGTTTGGTTGTCCCAGTTGTTAAAAATGCACATCAAAAAACAATTGGAGACCTTGCAAGAAAAATCAAAGAAATCTCAACCAAAGCTAGAAATGGAGAAGCAAGCGGTGATTTACTCTCGGGTGCTACCTTTACGATTAGTAATATGGGTGCAACGGGAATTGAATACTTCACTCCAATTCTAAATTCACCAGAAAGTGGTATTTTAGGTGTAGGTGCATTACAGGAGGAATTAGCCTTAACGGAAGAGGGAAAAGTGAAACAAGTTAAGAGAATCCCGTTTAGCTTAACTTTTGATCACCAAATTCTAGATGGTGAAACAGCAGCACAGTTCTTAAATCTAGTAATGAAATATATTGAATCACCTTATCTACTAACCTTATAAATAAACAAAAGAAAAGACCTTGGAAGATATTTTAATTACTCCATATATCTTCCAAGGTCTCAAATTTCTTACTTCAGGTTTTCATATGAAGGATTTACTTAGTTTATAATAATTGTAAATAGATAGATGAAAGTGTGCCAAGTGTATAATGAAGGCTAGACCATAGTATTTTCAAGAAAAGCCGATTTTATTCGAGAAATTCTATGACCTTTTTTAAATTTACAAAAATAAAGTATAAATACTCCCCCTTCTTGCAACTAGGTATTGCTCAAGCCGAATAACACAAAGGAAAATTTATATAGAGGAATGAAATAAAATAATTTTTATCCTTAATTATTCATACTTCCATGTGCCTAAGTAAACAAGGTTCAAATTCTATATTTTTTCAAATTATAAATATAGTTAAGCCCAAAATAACCATAAATTTGAGGAACGCAACTTTAAATACCAAAAAATGGCCATTTTTGGGCAGACTACCCCCTTGGGCTTACCATACTTTTAAAAAAATAGGTATTTGTATGTTTTATTCCAGTTTTAGTGCTTGAATTCGTTGAAGAACCTTCCAAAAGAACTTTTGGTACACAAAACTAGAGGACAATTTAAAGTAAAGGGAACGCCCAGATTTTACCAACTTACTAGCGACTTTAATAATTCTTGTGCGAATGGTATCGATTTGCATTGTCTTTTGTCCTTCTGGAAAGCAAAGTGTTCGAAGCCAGTTTGTTAGGTTATACGCTAACAAACTTAACATCATCTTTGCTTCATTTACTTGGAAGGAGTGGCTGTTCATTTTATCCAAATAAAAGCCATTTTTTGCTTCATCAATAAAGGTTTCCATCGTACCTCTTTTTTGGTAGGTATGAACGATATCCTTTGGTGTAAATGCATCGACCAGATTTGTGACGAAGAATGAATGAGTGAAAAATAGTTCTCCTGCTGGTCGAACGGATTGAATGATTATTCTTCTTGATTTAAACCATGATTTTGCTTGATAGTCAATTTCCTCATAATAGTGCTCTGACTTTGTTGCATCTGATGGCGCTGTTGCAGGGTGTAATTCATCTGCCATTCGCTGTAAAACAGCGTTAGACTTTAAACGAATGACATAATAAACAGATTCACGTTCACATAAGTCATACAAGGCTGGGACGGCAAAACCACTATCTGCACGTAAGAACGGTATTGTTTCTGGAAATTCTTCATTGTAATGTGTGATAAGGGGTTCTACAAAGTCCACAACACCATTGGAAGTATAGACATTTCCAGGGCGCAACTGTGCCTTTAAAAAGTCACGGGTTATCCCGTCAAATGCAACTAATGGATGAAATCCAACTGTACCATAATGGGTATTGTAAGCCGCAGACTCTTGTTTGCCATAGGTATCAGCATGAGTGGAATCTAGGTCAATAATGAGTGCCTTTGACTTTCTGAATTCATGAACCTTATCCAAGAGTGCTTGATTGGCTTGATTTAATTGTTCAATGGATTCTTTATCAAACCGTGTATAAAACCGTGATAAACTTGGTTGAGAAGCTAAAGCATCCGTTTCAATAACTTTTGTGAACACAGGGTCTTGAGTCAATTGATCCGCATCGTCATCTTCCGCATATCCAGCAATGATTTGGTAAATCTTTTGGCGGAGTAGTTCTTCATTCGAATGGTAATGGTATTTTCTTTCGTCATTTAAGTGAAGGTATTCAGCAATAGTCTTTAAGAATCCAATTTTCCTATCAAATTCTTTAAAGATGAATTCACCCGTATCGGAGGAAAGGGAACCTCCATCATTTGACAATTTAATTTGACGATTGAAATCTAGTGTTAATTGCGGTAAAGTAGCCATTATAAGAATCCTTTCTGTGGTTATTTTGTGGTGATTTAACTTTAACAGAAATGGATTCTTTTTTCATTTATTTGATGCATGACTAAATTAGCTGGATTCCTTGGTAGATATGCATTTTTAGGCGCTCAAGGATTTTTTATGAATAATTAAGGTTTATGTATATCATCCTTACGATATCTTCATACTACGTTCCATCTTCTTACATAAAACACACTGCTTAAATATATATTAACCTTAATTATTCATACTTCCATGTGCCTAAGTAAACAAGGTTCAAATTCTATATTTTTTCAAATTATAAATATAGTTAAGCCCAAAATAACCATAAATTTGAGGAACGCAACTTTAAATACCAAAAAATGGCCATTTTTGGGCAGACTACCCCCTTGGGCTTACCATACTTTTAAAAAAATAGGTATTTGTATGTTTTATTCCAGTTTTAGTGCTTGAATTCGTTGAAGAACCTTCCAAAAGAACTTTTGGTACACAAAACTAGAGGACAATTTAAAGTAAAGGGAACGCCCAGATTTTACCAACTTACTAGCGACTTTAATAATTCTTGTGCGAATGGTATCGATTTGCATTGTCTTTTGTCCTTCTGGAAAGCAAAGTGTTCGAAGCCAGTTTGTTAGGTTATACGCTAACAAACTTAACATCATCTTTGCTTCATTTACTTGGAAGGAGTGGCTGTTCATTTTATCCAAATAAAAGCCATTTTTTGCTTCATCAATAAAGGTTTCCATCGTACCTCTTTTTTGGTAGGTATGAACGATATCCTTTGGTGTAAATGCATCGACCAGATTTGTGACGAAGAATGAATGAGTGAAAAATAGTTCTCCTGCTGGTCGAACGGATTGAATGATTATTCTTCTTGATTTAAACCATGATTTTGCTTGATAGTCAATTTCCTCATAATAGTGCTCTGACTTTGTTGCATCTGATGGCGCTGTTGCAGGGTGTAATTCATCTGCCATTCGCTGTAAAACAGCGTTAGACTTTAAACGAATGACATAATAAACAGATTCACGTTCACATAAGTCATACAAGGCTGGGACGGCAAAACCACTATCTGCACGTAAGAACGGTATTGTTTCTGGAAATTCTTCATTGTAATGTGTGATAAGGGGTTCTACAAAGTCCACAACACCATTGGAAGTATAGACATTTCCAGGGCGCAACTGTGCCTTTAAAAAGTCACGGGTTATCCCGTCAAATGCAACTAATGGATGAAATCCAACTGTACCATAATGGGTATTGTAAGCCGCAGACTCTTGTTTGCCATAGGTATCAGCATGAGTGGAATCTAGGTCAATAATGAGTGCCTTTGACTTTCTGAATTCATGAACCTTATCCAAGAGTGCTTGATTGGCTTGATTTAATTGTTCAATGGATTCTTTATCAAACCGTGTATAAAACCGTGATAAACTTGGTTGAGAAGCTAAAGCATCCGTTTCAATAACTTTTGTGAACACAGGGTCTTGAGTCAATTGATCCGCATCGTCATCTTCCGCATATCCAGCAATGATTTGGTAAATCTTTTGGCGGAGTAGTTCTTCATTCGAATGGTAATGGTATTTTCTTTCGTCATTTAAGTGAAGGTATTCAGCAATAGTCTTTAAGAATCCAATTTTCCTATCAAATTCTTTAAAGATGAATTCACCCGTATCGGAGGAAAGGGAACCTCCATCATTTGACAATTTAATTTGACGATTGAAATCTAGTGTTAATTGCGGTAAAGTAGCCATTATAAGAATCCTTTCTGTGGTTATTTTGTGGTGATTTAACTTTAACAGAAATGGATTCTTTTTTCATTTATTTGATGCATGACTAAATTAGCTGGATTCCTTGGTAGATATGCATTTTTAGGCGCTCAAGGATTTTTTATGAATAATTAAGGATTAAAGGCCTTAATTGATTATTTAACTAGTCTTCTAAATTTCCAGATTCTCTTATGTTTGCATACATATTCAAAAATACAAGATTCACAGGGGGTTTACCAAAATTATTCTATGAAGGAAAGCTAGTTTTGGCCTTCCATGTAATGAGATTAAGATTAGTATATAATAATCAAGGGGAAGCGGTTAACATAAAGGAAAATAGAAATAGATCTCGTGCCCTTATAAAGTATAATTGGTGTAAAATGAGGGATAAGGGTATGCATTTAAAAATACTTTTTATGATTGTGCCTTAAAGGTTTGATTTAATTAACAATAACGAGGAGTTGGATGCAAACATGACAAAACCGATACAAGTATATCGCGGTGGTTTTTTAGAAAGTACCCATGATGTTCATATAGCTATTGTAGATACAAAAGGGAATTTGAAATATTCATATGGGGATCCGTCGAGATTGACCTTTCCACGTTCTGCTTTAAAACCCTTTCAGGCGATCCCTTTAATAGAAAGTGGGGCTGCGGAACATTTTTCCTTCACTGATGAAGAAATAGCAGTAAGCTGTGCCTCGCATAGTGGGGAAGAAATCCATCGGTCGACAGTACTTGGGATGATGGAAAAAATTAATATCAAGGAATCTGATCTTTATTGTGGTCCGCAAATCCCAAAAGATATAGAAGGGTATAAAACGGTTATTCGAAATGGTGGAGATGTTTCGCCAGTATTTAATAATTGTTCAGGGAAGCATACAGGAATGATTGCTGCTAGTTTATACTTGAACGAAAGCCCTAAAACATATTATGAGTTATCTCATCCACTGCAGCAACGAATTATCGATATTATGGCTGATGTTTTTGGTATGAAAAGAGAAGATATTGAAGCAGCGATTGACGGTTGTGGCTTGCCAACTCATTACTTACCTCTTAAGAATTTTGCGCTTGGTTTCGCACGTTTAGCTAGACCTGATCAATTAGAAGACACGACACACCGTGATGCTTTAGAAAGAATTAGGAATAGTATGATGGCTCATCCGCGACTTGTAGCTGGAAAAGACCGTTTTGACACGGATGTAATGAAAGTTTTAAAGGGAAAACTAGTATCTAAAATGGGTGCAGAAGGAATGCAAGGAATAGGTTTGGTCGAAGAAGGGCTTGGTATTGCGATTAAAGTAGAAGACGGAAATGATCGTGGGGCCTATGTTGCTGCAATGAAGGTACTGGAACAACTAAATATATTAGACAAAAAAATGGTAGAAAGACTCCTTAAGTATGAGAAAGAGCCGATTTTTAATACAGTAGGTGAAAAGGTAGGGGAAATTACTGCTGAGTTCACGTTGAATAAACATGAGGATTAAACCTGGGAAAAGTTCCTAGGTTTATTTTTAGTGTCGTTTTTTTTAAAAGGGTTCTGTATACTACCATCTAAAAATGGAGAATCTGTTAGTATGATTCACTACATAATGGAGGGGTATTATGCCTGAGAAATTACCAGATATTACGAAGTCGTATTGGAGAGATTCTGTTAAGCTTCCGGAGTTTCCAAGTTTAGATAAAGATATTGAAGTGGATGTTTGTATTGTCGGTGGTGGAATTACTGGGATTACATCTGCTTATCTTTTAGCGAATGAAGGAAAGAAAGTTGCTATTTTAGAAGCGGATCAGATTCTTGGTGGAACAACAGGACATACTACAGCGAAGATTACGGCTCAACATGATTTAATCTATGACGAGCTCATTACGAACATGGGCAAAAGTAAGGCAAGATTATATTATGAAGCTAATATGGAAGCATTAAAGTTCATAAAAAATACGGTTGAAACGTTGAACATCGATTGTGATTTTAAGGAGCAGGATTCCTACGTCTATTCCACGACAGACGAATATGAAGAAAAAGTCAAAAAAGAGGTACGAGCATATGAAAAGCTTAGCATTGATGGCGGGTTAGTAGAAAAGCTTCCATTCGATTTAGGAATAAGAAATGCAGTGGTTATGCGGAACCAAGCACAGTTCCATCCATTAAAATATTTAGTCAAACTTGTAGATGAGATTACGGAAAAAGGGGTTCAAATTTTTAGTAATACAACGGCAGTCAATATTGAAACAGGTGAAAATCCAACTGTTTTAACTAGTAAAGATTTTCGGGTAACTGCTAAATATGTACTTGCTTGTTCACATTTTCCGTTTTTTGAAGGATTGGGGCTATATTCAACAAGAATGTATGCGGATCGTGCTTATATTGTTGCTGCAAAACCTAAGAAGAACTTTCCTGGAGGAATGTATATTAGTGCGGATAAACCAACGCGTTCCGTTCGTTCTGTGACTATCAATGGGGAAGAAATGCTCCTTCTTGTTGGGGAAAGCCATAAAACGGGTCAAAGTACCGACACGATGAAACACTTCGATGCATTGGAGGAGTTTGGCCAAAGTGTTTTTGGGTTAGAAGATATTTCGTATCGATGGTCGGCTCAAGATCTTACTACATTAGATAAAGTCCCTTATATTGGGGAAATAACCCCTGGTCAGCCAAACATTTTGATTGCAACAGGTTTTAGAAAATGGGGCATGTCCAATGGTACAGCTGCAGCACTTTTAATGAAGGACATCGTATTAGGAAAGAAGAATAGTTTCCGGGAACTGTATACCCCATCTAGATTTTATGCGACACCTAGTATTAAAAACTTCCTTGTTCAAAATGCGAACGTTGCAGGACATCTAATTAAAGGAAAGTTACAAACGAGTAATACCGACCCGAATACGTTAGAGAAGGATGAAGGTGCAGTTATTCGTATAAATGGCGAAAGAAAAGGTGCTTACCGAGACCAAGAAGGGGAACTGCATATTGTGGACACAACCTGTACCCATGTTGGTTGCGAGGTAGAGTGGAATAGTGGAGAACGCAGCTGGGATTGTCCATGTCACGGATCAAGGTTTACTTATACGGGTGACGTGATTGAAGGTCCAGCTGAAAAACCTTTACAAAAATACGATTATACAATGATTGATAATATTACTTCGGAGGATTCCGGTTATTAATAAGAGAACTCGTATGATGGGGATGTTTCCATGATACGAGTTTTGTTTTTGTCAGGAAATTATAAAATTTGTATGGCTTTGGATAACTTAGATACAGAAATAGCCGCGTCCAGCTCCAGCGCCCAGCGACTAGCGAGACTTCCCTCACCTCCGTACGATAAGTCAACATCGGCTCGCTTACGCTCACCGTGTTTCCTTTATCTCCTACGGCGGTGGAATGTCCGATTAAAACCTCCGCTTTGCGCGGCAACATCGGACCACCTGGCATGGCCAGGCGCAGTCCGTACGTCGCTAAACGGGCGCTTCCGCTTTTGTGCTAACATTGAATTTTATCTATCACTTTTTTATATATTTTAACCATGTGGGGTTCATTTGAATAGGTTTCTACCTCTTCAAAAGGAATCCATTGAACATTGCTGTTTTCGTCCGGTTTTATGAAAAGCGGATCATTTTCGTCTGCTTCCAATAAATAAGCAAGGGATAAATGTAGATGAGGGGCAACATATTTACCATTTTTATAATGGCTAATAACCGTTAGAATATCTAGTGACAGAATATTCTCGTGTACAGGCTGCACATGTTGGACTCCTGTCTCTTCTTTTACTTCTTTCATTGCAACCTGCAATAAATTTTCTTCCCCATCCGCATGTCCACCTGTCCAAGACCAGGAATTGTAAATATTATGGTGCACCATTAACACTTTATTTCTATTTTTATTTACGACAAAACCTGAACTGGTAATATGGGCAATTTCGTTATCCCGTGTTAGGACATCTTTAAACGTATCCATACATTTTATCATGATTGCTTTATCTTTTGCCTCTTGTTCATTCCAAGGTGTGTAATTTCTAATGCTCTCACGCCAATTCATCATTTAGCTCACTTCTTTTTCTTGTATTTTGTTTTTATCCCACCTCAAGCTTCTGGTAGATGAAAGATCAACTGCCCGTAAAGGTCCCATCAGTGGGGATAAAGGGATGTCTTCTTTATCATAACTGATATAAGTGGTTTATCTCAAGAGCAGATGTTGTTTGTATTAGTAATGTGTTTGCAAAGTTCTTTAACTTCTTATTGTTGAACATGAACTTATAATTCCATTCTAAACATTCGATGTTAGTAAGACTCCCACCTCAAGTTTCTTGGGAACAAAAAGGGTAGGTGGGAGTCCGATAAGTGCGAATAACTATAAGTGCAGGATGAAGGCCCTCCTCTGATGGAAGACTTCTTTATAATTTTGGTATAATTATTTAGGAATACTTGCGGTACATTAACAAAATATATAGTTAGTGGAAATTTTACTTTTAGTCAAAGATAGGGGAGAAGTTCATGGAGTCAATATGGCTAGAGTATGGTTGGACTTTATTAATACTAATTGGATTGGAAGGATTGTTGTCGGCTGATAATGCCCTTGTTCTAGCCATTATTGCCAAGCATTTACCCGAAGAACAGAAAAAAAGAGCTATAAATTACGGAATCATTATGGCCTTCGCTTTTCGATTTGTTGCACTCTTTGCAATTTCCTTTATTGCTAATGTCTGGCAGATACAAGCGATAGGAGCGGCTTATCTTCTTTACTTAGGATTAAAGCATGTCATCAAGGCACGGTTTGGGAAAGAAAATAAGGATATTCATAAAGAAGATGAGAAGGAATCAGCTGGTAAAGGCTTTTGGCCCACAGTAGGGAAAATCGCATTAGCTGACTTAGCCTTTGCGATTGATTCGATTCTAGCTGCAGTTGCTCTTGCCCTTGGTCTTCCAGATTCACCGTTAGATAATTTTGGAGGAATGGATGGAGGACAATTTATTATTGTACTTCTTGGAGGAATTGCTGGACTTATCTTGATTAAGTTTGCAGCAACCTGGTTTGTGCAACTTCTTGAAAAACGTCCAGCATTAGAAACAACAGCATATGTAATTGTTGCGTGGGTTGGGGTCAAACTGGCGGTTATTACTCTCGCCCATGAGGATATAGGTGTTCTAGATCATGATTTTCCTCACAGTACCATTTGGACGATAATCTTCTATGGTGTATTAGTTGGTATTGCCCTAATTGGTTGGTTTGCACCTAGTAATAAGTCGAGGTAAAAAATAAGACCTTAGTGTTCATACGAAGAACCATATATTAAAGAAAGTTAAACCCGATAAGCATTTGATTGCTTGTTGGGTTTAACTCGTTACTCAGTCGGGCGAATCCTTAATCGTTACAAAAAATTCATTACTAATCTAGCCTGGTTTACTTAATTCCTTCCTAAAGTTTCCTTATTCCGTTTTTAATCTCTTCCCACTCGAATTTCCTTTCAAAATCATACATGTGCTTGTTGAATGTGCAACGAGGCTATGCTTTTCATCGTATACATGACATTCCAGTAATCCGACTGTGGAACCTTTCTTTATTAATTTTCCCTCAGCTCGAAGTTTCGATTGAAAAATAGGTTTAAGAAAATTTAATTTAATATCCATTGTCGTAAAAAGTTCATCCTCGGCAAGCGTGCTCGAAAAAGCATAACCCATTGCTGCGTCAGCTATATCGCATAATATACCGCCGTGTAATGTACCCATGGGATTATGAAGTCTTTCAGAAGCTTCCAATTCTATAACAACTCTTCCTTCCTCAGCCTCTACTACATTAAACCCAAGTACCTGTGCGACTGGTGGACCAGGAATTTCTCCTGTTATCATTTTTTTTAAACCTTCTAGCTTATTCATTATTAATTTTCTCCCTCCACTATTAAGAATAAAACTAACCCCTTTGAAAGAATATTACCATTATTAGAAAGATTAGTTAACCATAATTTAACTATTTGGATAAGTATCAAATTTTCTATGCTATAAAAGAGCACCATTCGTGGAATATAAAACTTATACTTGCATTATTCGTATGTAGTAGAAAAGACGAAGTAATATATCTTGAGAACTAAAAATATAATCAATATTATTAATAAACCTTTTTATCTGCTTGTACATTTCAAAGAATCGAAAGCATAAGGTTTAAATGAAAGTAGAATGGATGTAATACTGAAACTATTTTAGATATTAAGATAACGGGTAAATTCCTTATATAGGAGTAAATCAAAGATAGTTCATTCAGGGTGTTAAACATGTTGCGCGTCTATAATTAAAAATCTAAAAAGGGAGATTTTATATGGAAAATGATTGGGATATAGTACGAGATTCGCTTTCTGAAATTAACGTTTTTTCAAATCCAAACAACGGACCTGTAACCATAAGTGGTCATGCTAAGGATTTAAAGTGTATAGGGGTTGGCACAGATGCGGCCGTATTTCAATCTTTTAAAGTTCCAGCTTTTGCGTTTAAAAAATATGCAAAAAATAAAGTAGACAAAGTTAAAGCTGAAGCAGACGTTTATGAGAAATTAGGAGATTCCCCCTTCTTTTCAACCTGTTTTGCTTCCTACGACGAATACCTCGTTCTAAGCTACGAGGAAGGAAATACTCTCTTTGATTGCGTTCTACAAGGGATTCATATCCCAGAACAAGTGATAGATGACGTGGAAGCAGCAAGAGAATATGTTCGTTCAAAGGGACTTAATCCACGTGATATTCATTTGAAAAATATTTTATTACAAAATGGAAGGGCCAAAATACTAGATGTCTCCGAATACATTCAACCAGGTAATGATTTTAGGTGGGAGCATCTAAAAAAAGGATATGAGCAGTACTATCATTTGATTGATGGGAATTCTGTACCGTTTTGGTTAGTAGAAACGGTTCGAAAGTGGTATAACCAGCGGAATAAATATTTTTCTTCCTATGAGGATTTTCTGAAGGCTATTTTGAATATCCTAAAAAAGTAAGAAGCCAGTTCGCTTAAAAGTATGGCGGAAAAGTGAAATTTTGCCCTGAAAAAATCGTATGTAAGGTAAAAGAAATTAACTAATAAAAAGAAGACATAACTAGTAATAATACCAGTTGTGCCTTCTTAGATAGAGATGGGTCGCCTAGGGTCCCTTGGTTAAAGTAATTGTTTCATGTCCGAGTTGTGTTCGGACTGAATTGTCTTAGTACTTTTGAAACTATCATCGGGGCCAAAAACTGCACCAATAATGGCACCAAGGATATACCCAGTCGTTGCTCCGGTAGAACCGGCAATCTTGCTACCTATGTAACTACCGTATGCAGCACCACTCATTGCCCCATGTCGAGAGCAACCAATGACAATGGAATCATCGCCAGTGTGGATACTGCTCTGAAAATTGTTCATATCTTCAATCCTCTCTACTTACTCCTTACTGTTATTTCCAATATTAGGTAAAACTATACAAAAATATTTTCAAAGTTAACTATGGCAGGTTGGTATGGGATGCTTTATTAAAATTCACAGGAAATTGGCTGATGTTCATATTTTAGTGTTGGGAATACTGGATTCACGAAAATCATGTCGGAGTTAAAATTCTATGAAAGTCAGACCTTATGAAAATAAATACAACTTATTGCAAGCATTGACGAATTATTTTTTCTGAATTATACTATATAACGTAAAGAGTTTGACTTTTTCCTTTTTACCTCAAGTAAATGTAAGCGATTTAATTTTGGTAAATAGAAATATGTAATTATTATTTATAGTACGGTAAATGATATCGCTAATACTTGGGAGGGGAAAATTGGAAAAACGGGATTCATCGTCCCACTCCATTCTAACCTTTGAAACTTATCTTTTAGGGGGTATTGTTTGACGGACGGATACGTTTGATTAAAGGTCTGGGAATGGGCAGGATTCCTTGACTTAGTAAGTTTCTAAGTTTAGAAATGGAGAAAATGTAGAAGGATAGGGAAAGAAGACATAATTTGCTTATATGGCAGGTTATGTCTTTTTTCTATTTATGCCACGATTAGTATATAAAAGATCATATAAGCTATAATGGCCTCCCCTGTACATATATTTCTAAAAATTTACACTAGATTAAAGGTTCTATTTATGGTAATATTTTAAATTAAATAACTAGAAGAGTATTCACACTCTTTGGCAACTTTGGAGGAAACAAGTATGAGAACATTAGGGAAGATTAGTAACTTTGCAACAAGCACATTTGCGCTATGGGTTATTCTTTTTGCATTGCTTAGCTTCTTTATTCCACAAGGATTTGCGTGGATAGCACCGCATGTGTCGCTTTTATTGGGAATTATTATGTTCGGAATGGGACTCACCTTGAGTGTAGATGATTTTAAAGGAGTTTTTCTAGCTCCGAAAAGTGTTTTGGTCGGTGTAGTTGCACAGTATACAATCATGCCATTAACGGCTTTTGGACTTGCACATGCATTTAATTTATCGCCAGAAATAGCAGCGGGGGTTATTTTAGTTGGTTGCTGTCCTGGAGGTACGTCTTCTAATGTAATGACGTTTATGGCTAAAGGGAACACAGCATTATCCGTAACGGTAACAGCGTTATCAACATTGCTTGCACCAATTTTAACTCCGTCATTGACTTATTTGTTTGCCAGTCAATGGCTTTCCGTGTCATTCATGGACATGTTCTTGTCGATTGTCCAAGTCGTCTTATTACCAATCGTTTTAGGTGTAGTTATCCGGATGCTATTTAGCAAACAGGTCAGTAAAAGTGTGGAAGTATTACCACTCATTTCAGTCATTGGAATTGTAGGAGTAGCTTCAGCAGTTGTGGCTGTAAATAAAGAATCGATTATGACTTCAGGACTTCTCATTTTTGCAGTCGTCGTACTACATAATTGTTTAGGATATTTGTTCGGGTACTTACTCGCGAAGGCAATCAAACTTAATTTTAAAGATCAAAAAGCAATTTCTATCGAAGTTGGCATGCAAAATTCAGGACTTGCCGCGTCGCTTGGGCTTGCTCATTTCTCGCCAATTGCAGCCGTTCCTGGTGCAATCTTTAGTGTTTGGCATAATATCTCAGGTCCACTCCTTGCAAACTGGTGGGGGAAGAAAGAGCAAGCTGAACCTGGTGTTAAGAAAACTGCATAAGTTTATTTGCTGCTCTTGTATGGTGAAGTATGTATTCTTCACCATACAAGAAAGTTTGACCTATCAACCAAGATATTGTTTCTGTGGGTAATAGTGAATTAGGCCAAAGGTTCTAATTTTTTTGGTGACAATATCCCTGTTGATAAAAAAGTCCTTTTCTGAAAATTTCCTGTTGACAGATTCCTTTTGGTTATGTAAGATGTTATTAATTCTTACTAATTGAATATGTTTTCCTTATCAAGAGTCGGGGTAGGAACCTGGTCCGTGGATCCCGCAGCAA
Organism: Oceanobacillus sp. FSL K6-0118; assembly: GCF_038006665.1. Lineage (NCBI taxonomy): Bacteria > Bacillati > Bacillota > Bacilli > Caryophanales > Bacillaceae > Oceanobacillus > Oceanobacillus sp. FSL K6-0118. The sequence continues at coordinate 3,216,572 of NZ_JBBOVR010000001.1, read as the reverse complement.
CCATTACTAAAGTAATAAGGTGCTAATTCCAGCAAGCTGATGCTTGAACGATGAGGGTTGGTATATATGACCTCTTCTCATCAGAAGGGGTCTTTTGTTTACCATTTTCTTAGAGGGGTAATCAAATGGAAAAATTTTTAAACACAATTCCGATTAAACATATTGGAAAAATTATATTCTTAGTAAGAAAAAATGTAAAGGGAGAGATTTAGAATGACAATTACAAAAACAGATAGCTTGTATAAGAAGGAATATTTCGGGAGGATTTTTGAATTAAAGGAATATGCACCAGAGGCTTTCGAAACTTTTTTCAAATTTAATGATCAAGCATTAGCAGAAGGAAAGCTTTCGGTTAAATTAAAGGAATTAATTGCAGTAGCGGTTGCGCATATTACAGGTTGCCCGTATTGCATTGATTTACATGTTGGAAACGCAAAGAAAAATGATTCCTCGAAAGAAGAAGTTGCAGAGGCAATTTTTGTTGCGACTGCACTGAAAGCTGGTTCTGCTTTGGCACATGGTGTGAATGGACTGAACGCTTTTGATAATAGTGGAGGTGAAGAGTTCTATAAAGCATCTTACTTTAATCGATTGAAAGAATTTAATGCATTAAGCGAAGAAACGTTCCAGGCTTTTGTGAATTTTGATGGAAAAGCAATAAAAGCTGGAAAATTATCCGTAAAAGAAAAAGAACTAATTGCAGTAGCATCTGCACATACAACAGGTTGTGTATATTGCATTGATGTACATACCAAAAATGCGAAGAAAGCTGGGGCAGACTTAGAAGAAATTTCAGAGGCGATTTTCGTTGCAGTTGCGCTTAAAGCAGGTTCTGCAATTGCTCATAGTGTAAATGCGCTAAATGCTTATGATGAGAAATAAGAAAAGGAGAGATACGCATTGAGTAAAAGGAAACAGATTCATTTAAACGGTTTTGTGCAAAATTCACCTTCTCCACATTCTACTGGATTATGGAAACACGAAAAAGATCAAGGAACGAAACATAATCGATTAGAGTTTTGGACGGAAACAGCGAAAGTATTAGAACGTGGGAAATTTGATGCGGTTTTTATTGCGGATGTATTAGGAACCTATTCGGTTTATGGAAACAGCCATGATGCAGCGGTACGTCATGCCGTACAACTTCCTGCACATGACCCATTGTTAATTATTTCCGCAATGGCTCAAGTCACGGAGCATATTGGCTTCGCACCGACAGTTTCAGCCACATATGCACAGCCATATGCATTGGCACGCCAATTATCTACCCTCGATCATTTAACAGAAGGTCGTGTAGCGTGGAATGTAGTGACTTCGTATTTGGAAAGTGAAGCTATTAATCTAGGATTATCTGGACGTCTCCCGAAAAATCAGCGCTACGATCGTGCAGATGAATTTTTAGAAGTAGTTTATAAACTTTGGGAGCATAGCTGGGAAGAAGATGCGGTTGTTTATGATCGGGAAGGGGATGTTTTTGCCGACCCTGAAAAGGTTCATGCCATCAATCATGAAGGTGAATTTTTCAATGTACCAGGAATTCATTTGACGGAACCGTCACCACAACGGACTCCTGTGTTATTCCAAGCTGGTGCATCCCCTAGAGGGCGTGACTTTGCGGCAAAACATGCGGAAGCCGTTTTTACGAAAGGTCATTCTTTAGAGGCGTTGAAAAATTACTCCGAAGATCTTCGTAAACGTACGGTTGCTCAAGGTAGAAATGCGGATGATATTCGTATCTTCCCGATGGTTCTTCCAATTATCGGCTCCACAGAGGAAGAAGCGTATGCGAAATATGAGGATTTAAAAAATCATGTTAGTTATGAAGGGACGGCAGCACTTCTTTCTGGGCATACGGGAATTGACTTTTCGAAATATGATCCAGATCAATACATTGAAGACATTGAAACAGATGCAGTTCAAGGTAATTTAGATATGTACACGAAAGATCCAAATAAGAAGTGGACGTTACGGGAAGCAATACAAAATCATGGGCTTGGTAATGGAACCGTGAAATTTGTCGGAACACCTGAACAAATTGCAGATCGTATTGAGGAATGGACGACAGAAGGGGATGTAGATGGTTTTAACATTGCACAGAGTTATTCATTAGAAACATTCCGTGAGTTTGTGGATCATGTTGTTCCAGAATTACAAAAACGTGGCATTTATCGAACCGAATATGAAGGAAAAACATTGCGAGAAAACTTATTCGGTACAGGGTCACCTTATTTACCTGACAACCATCCGGCGAAAAAGGTGTCTCCATTAGTGAAATAGTTAATCCTTACGTTTCTAGCTAAAGCGCCCTGCGCAACCTTTTGTGATAGTGCGATGAGCCTCAGGGGGCGCTTAAGCCTTTCATTGGCAGGTAGGAAAGTATAAAAATCTTTCCTGTCTGCATAAGTGCAACTAAGGCATTCGCCCAACCTAATAGCGAATGCCAAGTTTTCTAAAAAGGGGTAACGTGATGAATACAGTAACATTATATACGTGGGTTGGATTCCTTTTATTTCTAGGTATTATGTTGGCACTTGGATATATTGGGACTAAACAAACGAAAAGTGTTCGTGATTTTGCGATAGGCGGGGGACTTGGCCCAGTTGTGTTGGGGCTATCCTTTGCGGCCACCTATCTAAGTGCAGCTACTTTTCTTGGGTATCCTGGCTGGTCTTATGAATGGGGACTGTCGAATCTTTGGCTTATTCTCGCCATGATTGGTGGAGGAGCTCTAGGAGTTCTTATGGTTGCCAAAAAAATAAGGGAATTAAATAAAGAACAAAAATCACTTTCTTTACCGGATTGGTTAGGCGATTATTATAATAGTGATATTTTACGAGTCGGTACAGGTTTGATTTTACTGTTTAATATTTTTTATATCTCGGCACAGTTTGTAGCGGGAGCGAGAATTTTTGAATATTTACTTGGTATGGATTATACAGTAGGTCTGATTCTTATAACAGTTGTTGTCGTGTTGTACGTTTTTGGTGGTGGGGCATTAGCTGATATTTATACGGATGCGGTCCAAGTAATTTTAATGGCTATTGCTGGAATAATTGTGTTCGTTTCGGGAATTGTGATTTTTTGGAACGGTGGGATTACAACAACACTTTCCGGAATCGTGGACAATTTAGCTGCCCAAGATGGAAATCTAGTAAAGGTATTTAATCCCGATTCCGTTCATTTTTATTCCATTGGTGCAATAATAGGTGCGATTACGATTCAGTGGGCATTTGCATCCGCTCCACATCTATTTAATAAAGTATTAGGTTTAAAGAATGATAAGGATTTAGGAAAAATGATACTTACTTATGTTATAACGGCTTCTCTGTGTGTTGTTGTCTTGTTTGGTGGACTTTATAGTAGGGTGGCAATTGGCCCTGCAGATGTGGTAGCAGATTTAGCTTTAATGGAGTATGTAGCATGGGCATTTCCAGCAATTATTGTAGCTTTCTTCGGAGTCGTGATTCTTGCTGCAGCTATGTCTACTACAGATGGGTTGTTTGTATCCATCTCCACGGTATTTGCGAATGATATTTTTCTGAAATTCCTCGTAAAACGCGGATTTGTTCGAGTAGAGGAGGAGAAAGCGGAAAAAATAGCGTTACAGATTAGTAGAATAACGGTACCAATTGTAGGGTTACTAGCATTTCTTATTGTCCTTAAACCACCGATGTATATGGGAGACATTATGTGGATTGGAATTTCCGGTATAGCAGCTGGAACGTTAGGACCTATCTTATATGCGGTTTACAGCAAACGAAAGGCATCTCCAAGGGCAGCGGAGGGCTCGATGGTTATCGGTTTACTATCGTATTTAATTCTATACTTTGGTGGAATTATCCCAAGTACAATGACAGCTGGGGCAGTAGCGACATTTATTGGGATTCTAGCAATGGTTGTTTTAGCCTTTGTTATAAAGGATAAGGATAGGGAAGAAGAGGTTGAGTTGGCCAAAGCTGAATAGGAGGAATAAAAAATGTTCGTAAATGAAATGCTTTCCGTCTGGCTTTATGGAATGATTGCGATTTATGTCATTATAGGTTTGTCACTTTGGAAATGGTATTTTGGCAAAAGTAATGATTAGAGAACTTGACATTCGCTATTAGGCTGGACAATGCCCTAGTTGCGTTATGGAGGTAGGAAGACTTTTTGCCTGCCGGAGAGGGGAATTACTATGGATCATATTGTTATTGTCTCAGGAAGCCCGTCTTCCACATCAAGGTCGGAGCGCGTTCTTCATTATTTGGGGAAACGAGTAGAACAAGAGGGGTTTTCGATAAAACATATTTCCGTAAAAGATGTGGATGCGGACGATTTATTATTTGGTAACTTTAATAGTGATCAAATTAAACACATTACTTATGATTTACAACAGGCAGATGGGGTTATCGTTGGTACACCGGTTTATAAATCATCCTATTCAGGGGTTTTAAAAGCACTTATTGATCTTTTACCACAGGATATTTTACAAGACACTCCTGTCCTACCATTGATGACAGGAGGAAGTGCCTCTCATCTATTAGCAATTGAGTATACACTTAAGCCACTTTTAGCATCTTTGAAAGGCCAGAGTGTAAAAGGACTTTATTTTCTAGATAGTCAATTAGATAAAACAAAGGAAAATCCGATTATAGATAAAGAGATATTAGAGAGAACTAATAAACAGTTAGAGTATTTTTTAGGAAAAGTAAATCAGAGCATAAAATATCATAGATTGTTAGAAGTATATTAAAGCAGGTAAGGCTGTCTCGTAGTACTTGGGGCAGCCCCTTTTCGTATGCAAGCCGATATCTGTTGCTGATATTCAATGCATGACACCTGATATCTATTGACTGAATACTGATATCCGTCATATGAAATGCCGATATCTGCCGCCGGAATTACTACATTTACCAAAAAAACGAGCAGTAAATTTATTATTTACAGCTCGTTTTTGTACGTATTGAGTCATCCCTTATTTATTCAAATAAGCCCAAGCGTATTGTGCGTATAATTCAGATCCTGTTATGAGAGCATCTTCATCAATATTAAATCTTCCATGGTGGTGCGCCCATTCTGTGTCTTTTTCCGGATTTCCACAACCAACTAATGCAAAACTTCCAGGTGCTTCATCTAAAAAGAAACTAAAATCTTCTCCCCCCATAGTCGGCTTTTGATCATAAATGACATCTTTGCCAAAGGCTTCAGAGGCTACTTGTTGAACAAGATGTGTACTTATTTCTTCATTAATAACCGCATTGGTTCCTCTAGAATATGTTACTTTAGCTGTTGCTCCATAAAGACTTGCAACTGTATTTGCATAGTGCTCTAATTCTTTTTCTACGTGATTTCTTGTTTCCTTATCAAAAGTACGAACGGTTCCTTCAATGACCGCATTTTCTGCAATCACATTAAATCTGGTTCCTACTTCCATTTTTCCAATTGTCAGTACTGCCGTGTCAAGCGGATCAACGGTTCTAGAAACAACGGTTTGTACGTTCATGACAAAGGATGAAGCGACAACAGCTGCATCAATGGTATCTTGTGGGATAGCACCATGACCTCCTCTTCCTTTAAACTCTACTTTGAAAATATCTGCAGCAGCAAAGGCTGGACCCGGATTACATACTATCTTTTGCGTTGGGGTTTGGGACCAAATATGTATACCAAACACATTATCCACCCCGTCCATGGCACCTTGTTTAATTATTGTTTTTGCACCTTCAGCAACTTCTTCAGCTGGCTGGAATAAAAGTCGAACACTTCCGGGAATATCATCTTTCACTTGATGTAATGCTTTTGCTGCAAATAGAAGCATCGAAGTGTGTGCATCATGACCACATGCATGCATTTTTCCATCAAATTTAGATTTATAGGCTAAATCTTGATTGATTTCTTGAACGGATAATGCGTCCATATCCCCACGGAGTGCTACCGTTTTTCCTGGTTTGCCTCCTTTAATTTCCGCGATTACGCCAGTAGGTTCCGTTCGGCGGTAGGGGATACCTAACTCTTCTAACTGTTCACATATAAACGCAGTCGTATTTTCTTCTTCCCAAGATAGTTCTGGTTCACTGTGTAATTTTCTACGTGTAGCGATTAGTTCTTCTTCGTGTTCCGTGATGTATGATTTAATTGCTTTGTTAATCATCCTACTCTGCCTCCGTTAATCTTTTTGCTGTTTCAAATAATACGTCTACTCCTTGGGCTAAATGTTCTAAGTCTGACCATTCCTCTGGACAATGACTCAGTCCATCTTTACTTGGAATAAAGATCATCCCGGCTTCTGTATAGTCTGAAAATACCATCGCATCATGGCCAGCCCCGCTTAGCATCGGTATAGAAGAAATCCCTAATTTTCCTGTGGATTCTTTTAATGAGGATCGAACCTCTTTACTTAATTCTTTCGGTTGGATATATAATTGCTGCTCGATGGAAGTTTTAATGCCATCTTTTTGATATGATTCAATAAGTGCTTTTACTTTTTCCATCACGCGTTGAATCGATGCTTCTTCCCCTGAGCGAAGATCAATCGAAAAGATTACTTTATCCGGAATGACATTCGAGCCATTTGGATAGACAGCAAACTGACCAGTAGTAATGACGGTGCCATTTCCTTCCGCTTTTGCTAGTTTTGGCAATTGGGAAACAATTGTTGCTGCAGTAATTAACGCATCTGAACGACGATCCATCGGTGTTGTACCGGCATGTCCTGCTTTTCCTTCTATGGTCACTTCAAATTGTGTCAGACCAACAATCGTGTCAACAACCCCAATACTAATATTTTCCTCTTCTAAAATCGGTCCTTGTTCAATGTGCAATTCTAAAAATGCCTTCATCGTTTTTGGATCACGATGTTTAGGGAGTGTTGGATCGAGCCCTGCTTCTTGCATTGCTTCTATAACAGAAATTCCATCTTTATCACGAATCGTATGGAAATCCTCTTCACCAATTAATCCATTAATCCCACGAGAACCCATCAACCCCCCACCAAAACGAGAACCTTCTTCTTCAATCATTGCGATCACTTCTAGTGGATATGTCGGTTTGATATTGTGTTCTTGAAATAAAGCTGCAACTTCAAGCCCCGCTATAACACCCGCAGGACCGTCATAATTACCTCCATGAGGAACACTGTCAAAATGAGAACCAATGAGAACACTAGGAGCAAATTCTTTCTTTCCTTCTAACTTGCCAAAAATATTACCAAGACCATCTTCTCTTACAGTTAAACCGTATTCTGCCATCTTTTCTTTAATATACTTCCGTGTTTTCACGTCTTCTGGACTATAAGAATATCTCGTCATTCCTTCATTTGGTGTTGCAGTATACTGACTCATTGTTTCAAGATGCTGTTTCACTCTCTCTTTATTTGCCAATTAAATCACTCCTCCTAAAATCTATATTAACTATTTAGAAAAAATCGAGTAAGTGTACTTACCCGATTGGACCTTGAAGTCTGAGAATCTATTATTATTATAAGTATGTGACAAAAACTCCCGCAAGAATAACAGACACAATCGTTACAGTTATGAATCCACCGACTAGCATTGGTGGTAACATATGACTTAACAAAGCCTCTTTCTCTTTTTCATCTTTTGTCATCGATTCGATTACTTCATTTGTAATAATATAATCTTGTGGGAATCCATATAATGCCGTTAATGATACAGCAAATGCCATTTCCTTACTAACTTTTAACACTTTCCCCATAATCCAAGAGAAAATATACATTCCCAAAATCCCTATAACAATTGTACCTACCAATAAACCTAGAATTTCTACCATCATATCTGGGGTAGCATTTTTTAGTCCATCGAAGATAAACAACAATAGAGCAAACATCGCAAAGCCAAATCCATTTGCTTTTTCAAGAACACCTTTTTCCAAAAATCCAATACTAGAAGCTATAACACCAAATAACAAACAAAGTACATATGGATGAATCGTAACAATTGGTTCCACTGCAACGGAAGTAAGGTATGCCAAATAGGCTACAACAATTAATCTGAAAAGTTTAAAGAAACTCGTATTATATTTTTCAGGTAATCTTTCAAATAGCTTTGGTTTAGAATCTTCAACAGCCGCAGCTGCCTCGTTCGATACCTCTATTGTTAATTCACCATTCCGATATTTCTTTAAATAGTTTTTACCTTCTTTTTTTAACATGATTGAGGTTAACGGATAACCAACAAATCCTTGCACCACATAAATGACGATAGCAAATACAGATAAACTAGTAAGTCCTACTGCTTGTGCCCCCTCGGACATAATAAGTGAGGACACCACCCCGCCAACCAATGGAGGAACAGCTACAATCATCGCTTCTAAGCTAAATATCATCGTTCCAATCGTAAGTAATAATAGAGCTGCTCCAGCAATACCAGCGAGTGCAATCAAAATGGTTTTCCATTGTTTTTTTAATTCATCCAAAGAAAGCAACGTTCCCATATTGGTGATAAGCAAGTAAATCATCATCGACGCCACGACGGACGGTATACCTGCAATTTCAACAATATCTTTCGGGAAGAACGTCCAATACCCAATTAAGAAAAGAATTGCACAAATAAATACAGAAGGAATCCAAGCTTTTGTACGTATAGACACGGCTTCTCCTATAAATAAAATGGTTATTAAAATAACCAGAGCTAACATTTGCGACATTTATTCTACCCTCTTTCTACAAAATTCGACATTATTCTAAAAAATTATTATTTTATTATAACAGTAATCTTACAGAATTCAATGACTATTTATATATTGGATATATTTATATAATTGCGAGTATCATTAATCTTGAATTTCCATAAAAACTATTACCCGTAATAATGAATTTACTTAAAGGAAGAGGGTCTTTTTGAGTAGGTAGGAAGTGTAACTAAGGCATTTGGCTACTAATAGCTATGTCAAGTTTTCTAATAATTTTCATTAACTTTCGAACATTATACCTATTAAACGATTTTATGTGATTTATATTCCGAAATGTACTAATAATGCAAAGATAGAGATAGGTGAAGGAAATGTTTAATTTGACGGATGAACTTGTAGAAGATCTAATTGAAAAAGGGATTGCTCGGTTATATAACATGTTATCGTTATTTAATCCATTCCAGTTGGCACAAAACTGATTATTTGAGTAACAGGTTTATCCCAGAGCCGCGACAATAAGATATCTTCTTAAAAGCATGTTATTACACATTTAAAATGTCATGTGAATTTAGTGGTGAGTGGAATAATATAAAGGATTTGAAGAATAGTCTAAACCTATTTTTATTTACAACGAAAAGAATTGAATAATAATGAAACTAATACCACACTTATATTGCTAGGGATTAAAAATACTTATAATAGTATTAAGCTTCATCTTATGTATCTTTCCGTATGTCATTTTGGTTTTCTAATATCCCTTTTCCAAAGATAGAATAAAAAGGAATATAAGAAATGGATATAAATTTGTATTGTTCTATTTTTTTATCCTCAACAGGAATTAGATAAAATCATTAAAAAGTGGTTGACCCGTAGTTAGATAGTGTGGTAGGATATTTCTTGTCGTTTCAAAAAGTCGACTATAATCAATAAAAATCAAAAACTTGTTGACTTTCTTTCTTAGAAATCATATAATGAATTTCTATTGTTACGTAATTAACGACAATTAATAAAAAACTTATTGACATTGAATAAGTAGTTGTGATATAGTAATAGAGTTGCTGTTAGGAATTCAGCACACGAACTTTGCTCTTTGAAAACTGAACAAAACAACCAGTATGTTAAGATAAAAGAAACTCGTTTTCTTTTAAAAATAGAAGGTAACACTTCTAGAAGCTAAGAGATAGAATTAATTATGTTAATTCTAAACAAACTTTTTTGGAGAGTTTGATCTTGGCTCAGGACGAACGCTGGCGGCGTGCCTAATACATGCAAGTCGAGCGCTGGAAGCTAATTTCATCCCTTCGGGATGAAATTAGTGGAAAGAGCGGCGGACGGGTGAGTAACACGTGGGCAACCTACCTATAAGACTGGGATAACTCGCGGAAACGTGAGCTAATACCGGATAATACTTTTTATTGCATAATAAGAAGTTTGAAAGGCGGCGTAAGCTGTCACTTATAGATGGGCCCGCGGCGCATTAGCTAGTTGGTGAGGTAAAGGCTCACCAAGGCAACGATGCGTAGCCGACCTGAGAGGGTGATCGGCCACACTGGGACTGAGACACGGCCCAGACTCCTACGGGAGGCAGCAGTAGGGAATCTTCCGCAATGGACGAAAGTCTGACGGAGCAACGCCGCGTGAGTGAAGAAGGTTTTCGGATCGTAAAACTCTGTTGTTAGGGAAGAACAAGTCAGGTAGTAACTGACCTGACCTTGACGGTACCTAACCAGAAAGCCACGGCTAACTACGTGCCAGCAGCCGCGGTAATACGTAGGTGGCAAGCGTTGTCCGGATTTATTGGGCGTAAAGCGCTCGCAGGCGGTCTTTTAAGTCTGATGTGAAAGCCCACGGCTTAACCGTGGAGGGTCATTGGAAACTGGAGGACTTGAGTGCAGAAGAGGAGAGTGGAATTCCATGTGTAGCGGTGAAATGCGTAGAGATATGGAGGAACACCAGTGGCGAAGGCGACTCTCTGGTCTGTAACTGACGCTGAGGAGCGAAAGCGTGGGTAGCGAACAGGATTAGATACCCTGGTAGTCCACGCCGTAAACGATGAGTGCTAGGTGTTAGGGGGTTTCCGCCCCTTAGTGCTGAAGTTAACGCATTAAGCACTCCGCCTGGGGAGTACGGCCGCAAGGCTGAAACTCAAAAGAATTGACGGGGACCCGCACAAGCGGTGGAGCATGTGGTTTAATTCGAAGCAACGCGAAGAACCTTACCAGGTCTTGACATCCTTTCGCCCTCCCTAGAGATAGGGATTTCCCTTCGGGGACGAAAGTGACAGGTGGTGCATGGTTGTCGTCAGCTCGTGTCGTGAGATGTTGGGTTAAGTCCCGCAACGAGCGCAACCCTTGATCTTAGTTGCCAGCATTAAGTTGGGCACTCTAAGGTGACTGCCGGTGACAAACCGGAGGAAGGTGGGGATGACGTCAAATCATCATGCCCCTTATGACCTGGGCTACACACGTGCTACAATGGATGGTACAAAGGGCAGCGAAACCGCAAGGTCAAGCAAATCCCATAAAACCATTCTCAGTTCGGATTGTAGGCTGCAACTCGCCTACATGAAGCCGGAATCGCTAGTAATCGCGGATCAGCATGCCGCGGTGAATACGTTCCCGGGTCTTGTACACACCGCCCGTCACACCACGAGAGTTGGTAACACCCGAAGTCGGTGAGGTAACCTTTTGGAGCCAGCCGCCGAAGGTGGGACCAATGATTGGGGTGAAGTCGTAACAAGGTAGCCGTATCGGAAGGTGCGGCTGGATCACCTCCTTTCTAAGGATATACGAAAAGCGGAAGCATCCGGTTAGCGACGTACAAACTAGACTGAGCCGAAGGAGATAAAGGAAACACGATGAACGTAAGTGAATCGATGTTGACTTATCGCGCGGAGGTGAAGGAAGTTTGCTAGTCGCTGGGTGCTGCAGCTGGACATTACGGAACATCCTAATTTGGATGAAGCATACTGTGTTGTCTGGTTCAGTTTTGAGAGAGCAAATCTCTCTGAAACTTTGTACCTTGAAAACTAAATAAGAGTAATCAAACGACATCAATCAAAAGGCTGAAGCGACTGTTCAACGACGTACGGACTGGACTGAGCCGAAGGAGATAAAGGAAACACGATGAACGATAGTGAATCGATGTTGACTTATCGCACGAAGGTGAAGGAAGTACGCTAGTCGTTAGGAGCTGAAGCTAAAGCAAGGCTATATAATAGCACGCTTATTCATTGTAAACTTAGTTAAGTGAATAAGGGCGCACGGTGGATGCCTTGGCACTAGGAGCCGATGAAGGACGGGACTAACACCGATATGCCTCGGGGAGTTGTAAGTAAACATAGATCCGAGGATTTCCGAATGGGGAAACCCACTGTTCGTAATGGAACAGGACTTATGTCTGAATACATAGGGCATAAGAGGCACACCCAGGGAACTGAAACATCTCAGTACCTGGAGGAAGAGAAAGCAAATGCGATTTCCCAAGTAGCGGCGAGCGAAACGGAAACAGCCCAAACCAGAGAGCTTGCTCTCTGGGGTTGTAGGACACTCCACAAGGAGTTACAAAGAAATTCTTTAGATGAATCAACCTGGAAAGGTTAGCCAAAGAGGGTAACAGCCCTGTAATCGAAAAAGAATTTCCTCCGGAGTGGATCCTGAGTACGGCGGAACACGTGGAATTCCGTCGGAATCCGGGAGGACCATCTCCCAAGGCTAAATACTCCCTAGTGACCGATAGTGAACCAGTACCGTGAGGGAAAGGTGAAAAGCACCCCGGGAGGGGAGTGAAAGAGTACCTGAAACCGTGTGCCTACAAGTAGTCGAAGCGCGTTCATGCGTAACGGCGTACCTTTTGTAGAATGGACCGGCGAGTTACGATTGTATGCAAGGTTAAGTGGAAGACACGGAGCCGTAGCGAAAGCGAGTCTGAATAGGGCGATTTAGTATGCGGTCGTAGACCCGAAACCGTGTGATCTACCCATGTCCAGGGTGAAGGTCAGGTAACACTGACTGGAGGCCCGAACCCACGTATGTTGAAAAATGCGGGGATGAGGTGTGGGTAGGGGTGAAATGCCAATCGAACACGGAGATAGCTGGTTCTCTCCGAAATAGCTTTAGGGCTAGCCTCAAGATGATGAGTACTGGAGGTAGAGCACTGATTGGACTAGGGGCCCTCATCGGGTTACCGAATTCAGTCAAACTCCGAATGCCAGATACTTAAACTTGGGAGTCAGACTATGGGTGATAAGGTTCATAGTCGAAAGGGAAACAGCCCAGACCACCAGCTAAGGTCCCAAAGTATACGTTAAGTGGAAAAGGATGTGGAGTTGCTTAGACAACCAGGATGTTGGCTTAGAAGCAGCCACCATTTAAAGAGTGCGTAATAGCTCACTGGTCGAGTGACTCTGCGCCGAAAATGTACCGGGGCTAAACGTATCACCGAAGCTGTGGATTGTTCTTACGAACAATGGTAGGAGAGCGTTCTAAGTGCTGTGAAGTCAGACCGTGAGGACTGGTGGAGCGCTTAGAAGTGAGAATGCCGGTATGAGTAGCGAAAAAAGAGTGAGAATCTCTTTCACCGAATGCCTAAGGTTTCCTGAGGAAGGCTCGTCCTCTCAGGGTTAGTCGGGACCTAAGCCGAGGCCGAAAGGCGTAGGCGATGGACAACAGGCAGATATTCCTGTACCACCTCATGACCGTTTGAGCGATGGGGGGACGCAGTAGGATAAGGAATGCGCACGGATGGATGTGTGCGCCCAAGCAGTGAGAAAGTCAGGTAGGCAAATCCGCCTGGCCATTTCAAGCTGTGATGGGGAGGCCTTCTGGCCGAAGTTCCTGATTTCACACTGCCGAGAAAAGCCTCTAGCAAGGTCACAGGTGCCCGTACCGCAAACCGACACAGGTAGGCGAGGAGAGAATCCTAAGGTGAGCGGGAGAACTCTCGTTAAGGAACTCGGCAAAATGACCCCGTAACTTAGGGAGAAGGGGTGCTCTACGGAGTAGAGCCGCAGTGAATAGGCCCAAGCGACTGTTTAGCAAAAACACAGGTCTCTGCGAAGCCGAAAGGCGAAGTATAGGGGCTGACACCTGCCCGGTGCTGGAAGGTTAAGGGGAAGAGTTAGGGCTTTTGCCCGAAGCTTAGAACCGAAGCCCCAGTAAACGGCGGCCGTAACTATAACGGTCCTAAGGTAGCGAAATTCCTTGTCGGGTAAGTTCCGACCCGCACGAAAGGTGCAACGACTTGGGCACTGTCTCAACGAGAGACCCGGTGAAATTATACGATGCGTGAAGATGCGCATTACCCGCGACAGGACGGAAAGACCCCGTGGAGCTTTACTGTAGCCTGATATTGAATGTCTGTGCAGCTTGTACAGGATAGGTGGGAGCCTTAGAAACGTGAGCGCCAGCTTACGTGGAGGCATCCGTGGGATACCACCCTGGCTGTATGGACCTTCTAACCCAGGACCGTGATCCGGTTCGGAGACAGTGTCAGGCGGGCAGTTTGACTGGGGCGGTCGCCTCCCAAAAGGTAACGGAGGCGCCCAAAGGTTCCCTCAGAATGGTTGGAAATCATTCGCAGAGTGTAAAGGCAGAAGGGAGCTTGACTGCGAGACCTACAAGTCGAGCAGGGACGAAAGTCGGGCTTAGTGATCCGGTGGTTCCGCATGGAAGGGCCATCGCTCAACGGATAAAAGCTACCCCGGGGATAACAGGCTTATCTCCCCCAAGAGTTCACATCGACGGGGAGGTTTGGCACCTCGATGTCGGCTCATCGCATCCTGGGGCTGTAGTCGGTCCCAAGGGTTGGGCTGTTCGCCCATTAAAGCGGTACGCGAGCTGGGTTCAGAACGTCGTGAGACAGTTCGGTCCCTATCCGTCGTGGGCGTTGGAAGTTTGAGAGGAGCTGTCCTTAGTACGAGAGGACCGGGATGGACATACCGCTGGTGTACCAGTTGTTCCGCCAGGAGCATAGCTGGGTAGCTACGTATGGAAAGGATAAGTGCTGAAAGCATCTAAGCATGAAGCCCCCCTCAAGATGAGACTTCCCATCATTTTAAATGAGTAAGATCCCTCAGAGACGATGAGGTTAATAGGTTTGAGGTGGAAGCGTGGCGACACGTGGAGCTGACAAATACTAATCGATCGAGGACTTAACTAAATTCTTTTCATGTCTTCATTTACTCTTATTTAGTTTTCAGGATACAAATCCTAATTGAATATCAATTGTCTGGTAGCGATGGCGGAGAGGTCACACCTGTTCCCATACCGAACACAGAAGTTAAGCTCTCCAGCGCCGATGGTAGTTGGGGGTTCCCCCTGCGAGAGTAGGACGCCGCCAGGCAATAGATTTATTTCACAGTACCTTAATGGTAGAATATCGACTTTTAGTTGATTAGTTGTAGATTCAAACTTTAACTTTTGAAATCTACCTGTGAAATTATTTATTTGTCAATAATTGGTAAATTTTACCTGGCCCGTTGGTCAAGCGGTTAAGACACCGCCCTTTCACGGCGGTAACACGGGTTCGAATCCCGTACGGGTCACCATTTTCAAGAAAGGCATGTTAAGTACGCGACATCCTGTCGCAACACATGCACTGGTACTTCTGTGCGTCGGAGGATTAGCTCAGCTGGGAGAGCACCTGCCTTACAAGCAGGGGGTCACAGGTTCGATCCCTGTATCCTCCACCATTAATATTATCTAATAAATATCGCGGGGTGGAGCAGTCTGGTAGCTCGTCGGGCTCATAACCCGAAGGTCGCAAGTTCAAATCTTGTCCCCGCAACCAAATTATGGTTCGGTAGTTCAGTTGGTTAGAATGCCTGCCTGTCACGCAGGAGGTCGCGGGTTCGAGTCCCGTCCGGACCGCCATATGCCGGCCTAGCTCAATTGGTAGAGCAACTGACTTGTAATCAGTAGGTTGGGGGTTCAAGTCCTCTGGCCGGCACCATAAAATTACAAGTACGAGCCATTAGCTCAGTTGGTAGAGCATCTGACTTTTAATCAGAGGGTCGAAGGTTCGAATCCTTCATGGCTCATCACATCTGCCGGGGTGGCGGAACTGGCAGACGCACAGGACTTAAAATCCTGCGGTAGGTGACTACCGTACCGGTTCGATTCCGGTCCTCGGCACCATGAAGTATTGGGCTATAGCCAAGCGGTAAGGCATCGGGTTTTGATCCCGTGTATCCTAGGTTCGAATCCTAGTAGCCCAGCCAATTATTCGGGAAGAACTTAGTGGGCGAGAACGTATGGTTTATACCCGTGAAGATCATGGGTTAAATACCCTCTGCTGCTATCAGAAATACATAGTTATAAGATGGCGGTCGTGGCGAAGGGGTTAACGCACCGGATTGTGGCTCCGGCATTCGTGGGTTCGATTCCCACCGGTCGCCCCATTAATTATTTATGATGGACCCTTAGCTCAGTTGGTTAGAGCTATCGGCTCATAACCGATCGGTCGCAGGTTCGAATCCTGCAGGGTCCATTTGTAGAAACCATAATAACGTGGAGGTATACCCAAGTCTGGCTGAAGGGATCGGTCTTGAAAACCGACAGGCGGGTCAAACCGCGCGGGGGTTCGAATCCCTCTACCTCCTCCATACATAAGAGTAAATTAGTTGGCTCGGTAGCTCAGTCGGTAGAGCAACGGACTGAAAATCCGTGTGTCGGCGGTTCGATTCCGTCCCGAGCCACCATCTTATTTATAATATTGACACGATATGCGGGTGTAGTTTAGTGGTAAAACCTCAGCCTTCCAAGCTGATGATGAGGGTTCGATTCCCTTCACCCGCTCCATTATTGATAGTGGGCCTGTAGCTCAGCTGGTTAGAGCGCACGCCTGATAAGCGTGAGGTCGGTGGTTCGAGTCCACTCAGGCCCATTACTAACATATAAAGTGATTGGTGTTTCAAATTCCATACATGAGTATGTTAATATAAGTGCGCCCTTAGCTCAGCAGGATAGAGCAACAGCCTTCTAAGCTGTGGGTCAGAGGTTCGAATCCTCTAGGGCGCGTATAGATTATTCCACAGTAGCTCAGTGGTAGAGCAATCGGCTGTTAACCGATCGGTCGTAGGTTCGAATCCTACCTGTGGAGCCTTTTTATATTATTTGGAAATGAATTCAATTCATTTTTTTACTTCCCGAATCTCTTCGTATATTTCGGTTAATACAATAATTTCCTCAATTAATGGTTCGATACGGAATAGTACGTCATCATTAATGATTTCTTTAGCTTGAAATTCTATTCCTCTATATACATAGGAAGAAACGATTTGTGCTTTTATGTAAGATAATATTCGTTTTAACTGTTGTCCGACAATTAAGCAAAAGCCTGCAGTAACAACCATACTCATAATCTTCTTTAAAAGTCCTTTACAGATAATAAATCATATTTGTTTATCAATATCGCTTGAATGAATTCCTTATAATAACATCTGCATTCATTATTGCTTGAGTAATATATTTGTATCCTTCATATTCCATAATTACGGGCACCACTGAATTTTTCATAATCTGCGAGATGAATTAACTCTGTTTCCACATCGAATATTTTTATTACTGTTCTTGTTGTTGAACCAACAATCGAACTTAATAATATGACAACCTTTAGCAAGCTATAATGCCCAACTCTTATTGCACGTCCGGCTATGATTTTCGCACGGCCTCTCATTCTAGTACCTGATCCGATATTTTTAAACAAATTAAAACGTGTCTACAGGTTCATTCATTGTACATGATCTGTAGACACGTATTTTTTTGGACGCCACAAGCTTCACCATCCTTCTCCATAACGCTTACGAGGTTAGCTGTCGGATTCGGGCCATTGAGTAGCCCTACCTTTTTTAAAAAAGGATTCACCCCTTGGATTCCATTGAATCCAGATGGTTCCCCCGCACACAGAGGTTTCGGCGATTTAGAAATTGGAAACTTTGTTGGTGGTATAAGAGGATTTCTTTCTTTTAGGAAACTATGGCATGCAAGTAAGCTTCTTCGATTTGCTCTGAATCAAAGTCATTATAGTAAATCACTTCACTAAGATACTTGCACCCTTTCATATTCTTAAAAGCTTCATTTGCCTCTTCTTGATTATTAAACTCAAACATATGAATATCGTTTTGTTCATAAACAGTAATAACCCACATTAAAGTTCCCTCACTTTGTAATAATAATTTCACGTAAAATTTCCCAATCACTTCGCCAATAATGTAAAATCTTTCTTTATTTGATCAAACGAGGCCTATAAAATCATCCCTCCCATTAGTGAAAATGACATTTATCAATCTTACTGTAACAAGATGATCATTCAATTTCAAGCGTTATTTATGAAAAAGTAAATAACTACTATTGTGTATTATTGTACATCACTATGGTTAATTGGCTTATAAGGTTTTTGACAAATTTGTTAAAGTGCTTTATAGAAAATATACAATTGTTTTAAGAATTAAGATCACTTGAAGCACGGATTATCATTGTTAGTTTAGATACGGTAAATGGTTAATTTTATGTTCAGGGAAAATCGCGTTTAACGATTAGAAGACCCTGTTATAGAATTTCTCTATAAGTGAAAGGATAAAAAATTATAACCCATCCTATTGTTGTTAGTTTGGAAGAATGCTATACTTATATTCAATAGACAAAACCAAGTAAATTAATTAGTATACTTGTGTATGGTTCGAAAAAATAAAAAAAGTGGGTATAATGCCGCCGACGGGTTTTTGTTAAGTATATCAGTTTTAGACGAGCAATATGATGATTATAGAAAATGTTATCCTAATTTTAGAAGAAAAAGCTTTAGCAAACTATTAAACGTGGAATCCCTTTTTGACTAGGGATCCCACTTATCGAAAAGAAAGGGGAATGGGTGTGAGTGATATTGTCATTGTTTCGGGAAGTCCTTCTTCTATATCAAAATCGGAACGTATTCTTTATTATCTAGGTGACTTAGTAAAACAGGAAGGATTTTTGATTAAACATATATCGGTAAAAGGCGTGGATGCGAAGGACTTACTTTTTGGAAACTTCGAAAGCCCGGAAATTAAGGAGATTGCAAGACGATTAGGGAAAGCCAAAGGTGTTATTGTTGGGTCCCCAGTGTACAAAGCTTCTTACTCTGGTGTGTTAAAAGCATTATTTGATATCCTTCCGCAAGATGTTTTGCAAGATACTCCAGTACTCCCAGTAATGACTGGTGGCAGTCCGTCTCATTTATTAGCATTGGAATATACATTGAAACCCTTACTAGCATCGATGAAAGGTCAAAACCTAAAAGGACTTTATTTTCAGGACAGCCAGTTAGATATGACAAGTGACCATCTGATTGCTGACGAGTCCATGTTAAATCGTACGAATAAACAAATAGAATATTTCTTAGGGAAAATAAGACGGGAACAACCTGTTTTTTAATAAGGTCTACCATAACGGGTAAAAACGCGCAGAAAAATGAAGTGACCCCAAAAAGTTGGACATATTTATTTTTAAGCTGCTTGATGGACAAGAGTTCGGTATTGAACCGGACTTTTGCCTTTTAATTTTGACATCTGACATTCCTTTCCTTAGTTTTTTGGAAGAATGCCATTAGTAATTATCCCCAATACCCTGTTTAAAATGTTTACACATAAATATACTGCTATACAAACGATCATAAGAAAAATTATGTACTTAAAGATTATATTTGAAAAATACCCAGAAACCCAATTTCCTCCGTAGTTTATAAGAATGAAAGCAAAAAGGACTGCAACAAGATAGGAAGCCCCAACGCTAAAAATCTGAAACCATGTAAGTTCCTTTAAAATTTTTTATTTAAAAATGACATACATAATTATTATAATGGACAAAGTCGAAATTAAAATATCTTTCATAAGATTCCTTTACATAAAAGTCAATTTTTTATTTCTACTAAAATAGTGACAATGATACTACAAATGCTACTAACAGTACCCAAAGCCCCGATAACTATTATCGAAGTACTAGGAATCATAAAACCTACTGGAATAAGTCCTAAGAAAGTTAAAACTATAAAGACTTGATAAATAGTAGAAATAATTTTTACCGCAAGATTATTAAAAAATGATAAAATTAAAGGTGGTAAGAATAGTACTACGAGTATTCCTAAAGATATCCACAGAATGAATGGTTCATCGAAAGAAACAGTATTAGGACCGGTTGGATTTTTAGCAGCTAAAAATAAGGCAACAATAGCTAAAACCATAGTTAACAAAACCATAGAAACTCTTTTTACCATAACAAATACTCCTTTTAGATTTCTAGTATTTAAATATAAAACACTCCACTTCTCCTTTATTAAAAAGTACCATACCCTACTATGTTTATACGTATTTCAAATCAAAATGTTTCATTTACAGTCAAAATATCGTTATTGCACTTGAAATAAATAGAAACCTTTGAACCTATATATCAGAATATTTCCATTTATATAGTGCCATCCGGTACAATAAATATATATGACGAAGAAAAGTAAGGGGGAGGCCATTTGGATCTCAATAAAACCGCACTTTTATTAATGGATCTTCAAAAAGAAGAGGGAACTTCAGAAATTGAGGATATGGAAGGAATTCTTGATAACGCATCCGATCTTAGTGAGGACTGTAGAGAAAAAGGGATACCTATTATCTATACGCGACATATTAATCGTGCGGATGCAGTTGGACTCGCGGCTGGTGAACCGTTAAACGAAAATGGTGAACCAATTTATTACCATTCTAAGTCTAGTTCAATTGAAATTGTCGACGAAATTAAACCGGAACAAGGGGATATCATTATTGATAAACATAGGTACAGTGGGTTTTATGAATCTAATTTAGAACTGGTGCTTAAAAACCTTCATATTAAACATCTAGTCGTTGGTGGTGTTCTAACCGACTGCAGTGTGCTATCAACGGTAATGGATGCGTATTATCGTGATTATCAGGTAAATTTAGTGAAGGATATTTGTGGATCAACATCAGAAGGAGCTCACATGGCTTCCATTTTAATGATGGCCAATAGGGTATACAACCTACAAATCTATGATACAGACCAAATTAGGAAAATGCTGAATGATGAGGATTATGAAGTTTGGGAAACGGATGAACCAGATGAATTAAAATTCAATCCAGAAAATTTAAGAAAGACATTTTCAAAGCTGTAAAATAACAAGGGAAAGCAGTATGTAACAGGTTCAGTTATTATTAAAGTGATCTAAAGGAAGATGTTCAATGTTTTCGGTTATGATAATATGTTGATAGTATAAGCTGAAATGAAGGATTTAATGGTCATTCCGAATGAAAAAGAGAAATATTCATATGCCGATTATCTAACATAGGATGAAGGTAAAAGGTTTGGGTTAATTGATGGGGAACTTTTTATATGTTCCTGTCCCTTCACGTAGGCATCAACAAGTTCTCAGGGAATTATCTACGGCTTTTTCAGTCTTTCTCCAAGAAAAGGAATGCGAAGTATTTTTTGCGCCTTTCGATGTACGATTATTAGTGGATAACAAAGAGGACGATGATATAAATAATGTAGTCAACCCGATTTATATGTTGTAAGTGATCAAGAAAAGCTTGACGACAGGGGTTGTAATGGAGCCTCAGATATGATCATCGAAATACTTTTACCTTCATCTGTTAAGTTAGACCGTTGGAAGAAATATCAGCTTTACGAAAAAGCAGGAGTAAAAGAGTGTTGGATTGTTGATCCGGTTAACAAATCTGTAGAAATACATCTTTTAATTGGTAAACAATACAAATTTCAAGGAGTCTTAACAAAAGGTGATAATATTTCCGTTAATGTTTTAACAGGTTTGAAATTAGACCTAAATCAAATATTTGTATAGTCCTTGGACCGTTTCATAATTTCTGTCACGCGTACAAAGGTGGCAATAAGAGGAGATGCCCCCTGCATAGATGAATGGGATTAATGAGGAGGACAGATGATGGATAACCAATATTTTGTAGGATGGGGTACACTTGCTTTGATAAACGCTGCACTTGCACAAGGGAAGAATAGAACGGGATTAAACTGGTTTTTGCTCTCTCTTGTATTAGGTCCATTGGCAACACTAATTTTGTTATTTGTTGAAAAGAGAGAACAGTAGTACTAAAATGATAATCTCCAATACCTGTAAGAACAGATGAATATTCAAACCTTTTACAGGTTAAAGAATGTTTCAAATAAGAGTCAACAGTATAACAAAAAGGAAAAGGACCATCTAATAGTCAAAACACTGATTAATTAGATGTCCTATATTATCTAACACATATGATCAAACCGAAACACCAGCAAAAAATTCACGATGAAGAGCCGCAACAGCTTTTGGTTCATCATGAGCCTTTACACCTAATACTAAACTTATCTTGGATGAGCCATGACTCATATGTATCATTTCAATATTAATTTCTTTTTTTGCAAGAACATTCGCTGCTCTGGTAATATTGTCTACATTATGATTCATCTCTCCTCCAATTAGCATAATTAGCGCAAGATTACGTTGAATAGTCACTTTATCTGCTGAAAGCTCCGAACTAATCCTCTGAATCAGTTCACATTCTATCTCCTGATGTAATTGATTTTCATGTAAAATAAGGTTAATAGTATCGACACTAGACGGTATATTTCTGTAATAAAGTTGAAAATCCTCAAGCATCTGAAACAACTTTCTTTCAAACCCAACTTCTTTATTCATTCTATACTTGCTGACATAAATACTGCAAAAATTATTGTCACTAGAAATTTCAGCTATGGATGCGTTTTTATTTCCATCTACTAACGCTTTTGCAACTAATGAACTTTCACTATGTTTTTCATTCGCCATCGTATCAGCCCCTTATAGTCATTCACTTTTATACCAAAACACAAAAAGACCTCTTCTACATAAATAAGAAGAGGTCTTAAATCTTTCTGTCCTCCTCTTATCTTCCAGAAATTAATCTGCAGAAATTAGCACCTTTTCAAGAAAAAACTTGAAGGTTGCCGGGCTTCACAGGGTCTGTCCCTCCGCCACTCTTGATAAGAGTTATTAAATATTGGTTATTTAGCTATTTTGGAAAATATATCATAAATGTATTCCCCTGTCAATCCTAATTATCTTTAAGTTTACCTTTTTTTCCCCTATAAGAACATGTTTTCGTCATATTGAGATTCTTTAGGGAAAACTTTTTGCAGTTTCAATGAAGAAGCAAGTTTTTTCCAATACAAATAAACATACTACGCAGTATGTCTATTCTGACTATTCAATTAATTGGTCTAAAGTTGAAATGTTAGTTGTCGTGAATCTTTTGGCTTTTCTATGTATTTAAAATGTCGAATCCCATAAGCATCTTTTTTCAGTATGGCTTCCATTCCCGCCGAAAAACGATATAGAAACATCTTAATTTGATCCTTTGCCTTTATGCCCTTTGCCCGTTCAATCACACTATGAAAAAATCCATTTTGCTTTTCTATTTTCAGTGTCATAAACGTAACCATGATGGACAAGAGTAAAAACATTCTCTTCAGTCTGGGCAAGGTACGAACTCGAATATTCTCTAATTCAAATTCTTGCTTTTGCACGCGAAACATTTCTTCGATACGCCATCTAGTAATATAGGCTTTTAAAACAGAAATTACCTCTGCTTTTTTCTGGATTCGCTTATTTGTAAGCAGCACCATCGGCTCTTTGCCATATCCATACACAACAATCATCGTGAACTTTTTTCCCTTAAGCGAGGGGATTTCTACAGTAAGATGAGAGACTTTCAAATCATAGACGGTTCCCTTTATTTCAGAACGAAAATTGATTTTCCCTTTTCTTCTGATTGCCAAATCATGTACGGAGAACTTTTTATTCTGATACAATAAATTTCGATTTTTCTTCAACCGAATGATAAAGTTATTCTCCTGCTTGAGGATTTTTTTCATGACTTCTATATTGTCATACCCACGGTCCATGACGAAGGTTGCTTTCTTCTCGCCTAAAAGCTGATCTACGTAATCCAAGCCCTTGTATGTTTCATCATTCTCGCTGATAAATCCCTTTTCAGCAGATGAGTATAAATGAGAATAAACTGAAATCGGATGCTTTGTCCTCGGAGCCACGGCAATCATATTGGTTGTCCAGTATCCATTGCCAATTTTCCCTGTCGAACCATCTCTCACTTGCCCAAGAGCTTCCATTTTACAGGCGGTGGGTTTCACAATCTCAGAGTTATCTACCAGAATCAGATTATCTTCTTCTTGCAGGAAAGGTTTTATTAGTTCTTCATAGTTCTCCAACAGCTCGGTTGTTTCATGAAACTCATCCATACGATTGGAAAGTCGCTTGACGGTTTGTATCGTATCGATGGGCTCTTCTAGAGTGCGTGCAATGTTGGAAAGCAAAACAGATTTGCTTTTTGCCATGCCAAATAAAATATCTAGGATAAAGTTTTTATTGGGTTTTTGCATTCCTTCTGTCAATTTTGAAGAAAAATCATAAATGGAACGTTTAGTAGTGTAAATTGCCTGGCTAAATGTGTTATAATTGGTCATAGAAAAAGACTCCTTTTTATGCTGTATATTTTGTTTTGTCCAAATAAAATTTTAGCATATTTAGGTAGGCTTTTTCTTTTTAATTTCCAATAAATTACGTACATTTTGATTAAAAAAGACTAAAATAGGCATCGAAAAGTCCATTTATTAGGTTGAACTTTTCAATGCCTGTTTTTTGTTGGAAGTCAATCTTTATTTTTAGGTAAACTTAAATAATTATCTGATATGAATAAAGCAACTACAATAGGTGAGGTAAGTTAACTTTTTGAATAATTTAGGAAGTTCTATGTAATGATGGCAATTTTTATGTAAAATAAAAATATGTTATTAAGCAAACGTATGGGAGGATGGATGAATTTATGTATGGTGAAGAGCCTAACTTTTTGTTGAGATTTATATTGTTGTTAGCCATTGTAGGGTTTATATTGTTTTTGTTTCATACCATAATGAGAAATTGGCTAAAAGTTGAGAAAAGGAGAGGGAATTTATTTTCAAATAACTATTTCAATGAGAAGCATAAAAAAATAGATTGGACAATTAGAATTATTACAATAGTAATTATCTTATTTACCTATGTGATAACCATCATGAGAGAACCTATGGATAGAACTTATCCGTGGTTTATTATATTTATTCTGATTGGTATTTCAGAAATCGTTAGAGCAATTATGGAGCGAAAGTATGCGGAAAATCCGAATGAATATAAATTAACAATTAGTCAAGTAATATTTACTCTTATATTATTTTTAATTTTGTTCAAGACTGATTTTTTTGGGTTAATATAATACAGTTGGATAATCAAAAAAATTATATTAATTTAGTGAAGAGCCTTGTAGGGTTCTTTTTTCTTCAATTGACTCCATGAAAAAGTTGGCAGTTCCGTTTGTTTTAATAACAGCATTCGCATGGGTTGGGGCTATAATAAGTTCCGGCATCTTAGAATCATTACTTATTATAGTTGCCATTATTCTCAGTATATTTGCTCTCCCAACAGCTTGGACTATAATCACAATTTACAGGAACAAATGGAAGGTAGAAGGAAGAAAAGGATTAGTCCATTTAGTAAAAGCCATACCATCCCTTGTCCTATTACTATTGGCTATTCTTTTGTTATTTGTCGGTGATAGAGATCCAGATTCTGCAATTAACTCTTATCATATATAACAGCTGGAGTGATCGTACTTCCAATCCCTATTTGGATCATTATGTCCCTTTATCATAAGGTCCGAGGTAAGCAGGATAGTGTTAAATAACAATAAAGTTGTTTCCAAACTCCAGTCTCGGTATCAACAATCTAATATTTTGTTAAAGATAATTAAATAATCTAAGGAGGGTTCTTATGGTTAATAAATTAATATCATATTTTTATATTATTGTGGGTGTTCTGGTAGGGATTATAATTGTGAGTGCAATTCGACATGGGGAAATGAATTGGATGTATATTGGTAGGACAATTGCTATATCAGCTTTAGTATTCTTTTCTTTATTGTTTATCCGTATAGGAATTAAAAAAAGTAGGTAGTGAATAATTGGGCGATCCTTTTACATTGACTAGGAATTCAAAATGTAAATAATAAATTAGGATTCATTTTATCTTCCAAATACATCAGTGAATTAGTTATATTTATCCTACTCCCACCTTTATACGCTGCGTATTTATAAGGGGATTCTTTTCTTAAAGGACGCGCTAAACAAATCTCTATAATCTTTGTTCTTTAATAGACTTCTAAAGATATTCATATAATCTACCAATCTGCCTCTGATAAACTTTTCAGACTGAATTTCTTGTATTTTTATTGCATAAGATATAAAAATATTGCATGTATTTATAAACTCTTTCTCCTGAAGATTTAGATGTTAGTCCGTATGAAACGATTGCTACTATGGATCCACGTAGCAAATCAAATATAACATACATTAACTTGTAAATGAAACTCCATTTTGATTAATCTTTTTTCAAAATGGAGTTTTTGAAATTGGAGGCTAAATAAGGATAAAGGTAACTCTTCAGTTAATATTTATTCTGAAGCTACCAATTTGATTGAAAAAAGTCAAATAATAATTATAAAAGCAATTGCATAAATATACATGATTTTAAATTTTTATGATATGATAGTATTTACTTTTTATAGGGGTGTGAGGTTAATGGCATTATTCTTTACATATGTTATTGCGGGACTTGCTGTTGCAATGCCAGTAGGGGCAATTACGGTAGAAATGACGAAACAAGGTCTTAAAAACGGATTTATGCACGGTTGGGTTGTGGGGTTAGGTGGAATGACCATTGATTTTGTTTTAATTTTATGCCTTTATTTGGGGCTAGCCTCAATTTTGCAACTTCCTTTTATTCAAATTCCTATGTGGTTCATTGGTGCAATATTTTTGTTACTAATCGGATATGATTCCATTAAGAATGCGGACAAGGATATAACATTATCAGGAGAAAAACCGAAAAAATCATTATGGTCTACTTATCGTAATGGATTTCTTGTTGCCGTATCGCCAGGGAATATTGTTTTCTGGTTAAGTGTATTTGGGGCAGTACTAACCAACTCGTATAATGCGGCTGAGCCAGCCAACTTTTTAATTATCGCTTCAGGTGTTTTAACAGGAATTTTATTGCACGATATAGGGTTATTAACCATCGTGGCGACAACTAGAAAAGTAATGAGCCATTCCATGATTAAAGGGTTTTCTATCGTTGCAGGATTAGTATTAATTGGTTTTTCATGTTATTTTGTTTATCAATTTATTATGGCGATAACACATGTTATATAGAGATTCAGCGAAGGGAGCGATTACGGTACTAACCATAATCGCTCTTTTATCAGTATCTTATTTTTAAAAAAATATTACCTTGTCTTGCCCTTCATTTTTCTTTAGGTTTTTTGTCCAAAATGGAACGTAATTCTTTAATATCATCTTCTGATAAAGACTCTTCCTGAATGAACTGAACTAACATCGACTTTAAGGTTCCACCATAAATTCGATCAATGAAGGAGCGAGCCTTGGCGCGCTGACACTCTTCTTGTGAATAAAGTGGATAAAACGTATAGACTCTTTGATCTTTGTTGACACCAACTGCTTTTTTTTGAGTAAGACGATCTAAAAGAGTACGTATGGTTTTCGGCTTCCAATCTGTTTTTTCCTGTATGGAAGATATAACCTCACTAGCCGTTCTAGGAGACTTTTCCCATAGGACATGCATAATTTCCCATTCTGATTCTGAAATATTGGGGATTTTCTTAGTCAACCTGATTCCCCTCCTTCTTTTACATACATGTGAAATTCAATTATTCTCCAATTTCCTTAATGATTCCCTTATCTTTTAAAATAGATAATGTTATGTTTGCGGCCTTGCTTCCATAACTATTATCTTCATTTTGGATGTTGGTTGCAAAGAAAAATGTATTATTCTTCGTTTCTACATATCCAATAAACCAGCCATTTACATTTTTGCCATTAACATTACCAGTGCCGGTTTTTCCAGATAACCTTGCATCATCATATACCTCTAATAAAAGGGAGTCTTTTACAGTCTGGATATTGTTATCTTCAAAGCCAAACTGATTTGTATAAAACGCTGATAGTAATTGTACCTGTTCGATTGGAGATATCTTTAAAGAAGATTCTAGCCAATAGTCTGTTCTACCAGAAAGATCTTCATTTCCATATCTAATTTGTCTTAAATAAGTTTGGACGGTATCTTTTGGTATTCTTTGGTCCAATTCCTGAAAATACCAAGTTACCGAATTTTTCATAGCGGTTGATAAGTTTTGGTTTTTATTCCAAGGTTCATAAGGATAATGTTTTCCATTCCAATTGATTATAGAATGATCACCTGCTATTACTCCTGACTCTAATCCAAATAATGCAGTATAAATTTTGTAAGTAGAATTTGGAGAAACTCTTTTCATACTGTTATTTTTATTGTAAATGGTATAGTGATCAGCCTTCATATCGTATAATACAAAGCTTCCATCATAGTTAGAAAAGTATTCGTTGAAATCTTTATAAGTGGTATTTTCTTCACTGTTAAAATGATAAAAGCTTTTGTCATTGGACATGGCAGAAACAAATGGGACTTGACCAGCTACGAATACACCTATAAGGGCAAATATTGAAATACTTTTGAACTTTAAGCCCTTTGATTCCATCGTGAAAGATGCAATTTTTTCAATTCGTTTTTTGAGTTGCTCCTTGGGTCCATTAAACTGATTGGTCCAAGTAATATTCCTCGATCGTGAGGATAATTCCACAAAATTTATAATTGTATTCCCATAATCTACGTAACAATGCTCATCCAATGATTTTAAAACAGCTGCATCACAGGCAATTTCGCGATCTACCCTCATTTCCTTAAAAGCAATCCATACAAGTGGATTAAACCAGTAAATAATTTGATAAATGATGAGGATGAAGTTTGTTGCGATATCTTTATATTTGTAGTGATGTAGTTCATGCATAAAAATATATTGGATTTTTTCAAGTGGCATCCATTCGTCAAGCTGCATCGGCAACACCACATATGTCTTAAATATACCGAATGTCATTGGAGATTTGACAAGTGGTGATTCTCCAATGAATATCGGTTTGGAGATATGCAAACGATTCTTACACTGCTCAAATAAATGTAATACCTCTTGATTCTTTAGAACCGATGTTGTACTTTTTATTTTCTTTAACTTAACCCAGGCAAGTAGGGATAGAATAATCATGACTATCATGCCTATGATCCAAATACTTCCTAAAGTTATATTTAGAAAATCCAGGTCGAGTCGATGGACTGAGACTGTGAAGTCCTCCATCCAGTTTCCATTACTAAATCTTAAGCTTTTGTCGTTGTTGATAGATGAATCGATCATTCCGTTGTTTTGATTTACATCGAATGATAGAAAAAGATTTTCAAAATGAAATAGTTGTTTTGGTAAAAATGGTAGAGTTAACGCGATTAGCAATAAAAACCATAGATTGTACTGCCATTTCTCGGAAATGTGTTTTGAAAATAACCTTTTAATCAACATAATAACAGCTATAGTAATGGAGGACACGATAAAACATGTGAATATGTATACGAGGAACATTCTAATTACCTCCATTTTTTGGCAAATAGGAAAATATAAAGTTTTTTCCCATCAGTAGGTATTTGCATTTTAACAATTCATTAGAAGATTATCAATTAGTTATTGATTACCTAATATAGGAAAATGGAATAGAATACGAGATTAAAAGTCTTTAAAGAAAGTTTATGAAACAACTTGACACATATCGATTACAATTGTAGTATATGACTACAGGTGTAATCTGGAAAGGAGGAACAGGAGTTAATTTAGAAGAGTTGTAAGGAAGAAGATAGAACTAAGGTTAACAATAAAATCTTATTTAAAGTTTTAAGTCAAATTTGATTATTATTAAATCAAGATAGTGAATCTAAAATAGAAAGAGGTTATAGATATGGGAAAACGATTTGAATATAAATTCAGCATACATAAATTTACATTATGTATATTATTGCTTATGCTGATCACACTTGCGGCTTGCGCGGATAAGGAAAATTCAAAGGATGCCTCATCTAAGGAGGAGAAAGAAGAAAATCAAACAGCAAAAATAGATAATCAGTTTTCTCAACTCGAGGAAGAGTTTGATGCTGAACTTGGTGTCTATGCGGTTGATACAGAAACAAATCAAGCCATTGAATATCAATCGGAGGAACGTTTCGCCTTTGCATCCACGTACAAGGCGTTGGCTGCTGCTATTGTTCTGCAGCAGAATTCTATGGAAGAGCTTAATCAAGTTATCACTTATACTAAAGAGGATTTGGTTCCCTATTCTCCGGTGACTGAGAAACATGTAGATAGCGGTATGACCCTTTTAAACCTTGCTGAGGCAGCAGTTCGAACCAGTGATAATACAGCTGGAAACCTCTTATTTAATGCAATAGGTGGCCCTAAAGAATTTGAACAAACCCTAAGAGAGATAGGAGATAACGATACTCAGGCAGAACGATATGAACCAGACTTAAATCAATTCAGTCCGGAAGATCCTCGCGACACCAGTACTCCAAAAGCTCTTGCTACTAGTCTTCAAGCATTTGCATTAGGTGACTTGCTTCCGAATGAAAAGCGTGAACAGTTCACGGATTGGCTACAGGGAAATGCGACAGGTGATACACTGATTCGTGCAGGCGCACCAGAAGGATGGGAGGTTGGCGATAAGAGTGGAGCCGGAAGTTACGGAACGAGAAATGACATTGCAGTTGTTTGGCCACCAAACAGAGAGCCAATCGTCATTGCAATTATGTCCCGTCATGATACAGAGGATGCGACATACGATGATGCACTAATTGCGCAAGCTGCGAAGGTCGCTCTTAACGCCCTAAATTAATTTCGAAAAGTGGGATAGGAAAGTGTAATTGGTGTTGAAAATAAAAATAATTATCCCCTTTACTCAGAATAATGTACAAAATGAACATATGTTGGTCAATAATGGTAACAATACATTATTCTTAAGGCATGCGTTTCAAGTCCAAATACTTTTTACCTTAAAGATTTTTACAAAGTAATAAAGACGTTGACATATTTAAAAATATGGTACAGGAAAATTTGGATGATAAAAGGGACATTATGAAATGAATTTAAATAATGTTGTTTTAATTAAAAGATGACAAACTCTAATGGTCTGTTTTTACTTTAATCTTACCTGTATAATGAAAAGAAAAATGAAAAAAGGATGTGAGAATATATGAAGGAGATTGAAGTTAATAGGGAATATACGTATAAAGACATTAAAGATGAGGAAGGTCGCTGGGAAGTTATAGATGGAATTCCTTTTTTATTGGCTTCACCATCATACAAACATCAATCGATTGTTGGAAAACTCTATTTAGAGTTTTCTAATCACATGGAAAACGAAAAATGTACCGTAATATTGTCTCCATTTGATGTTCAATTTGATACAGAAGAAGAGGGGGATCATTCAAAAAAAACGGTACAACCAGATTTAATGGTCGTTTGTGATGAAAATAAAATAACTTCAAACAAAGTAAAAGGTTCACCGGATTTAATCATTGAGGTACTATCTCCTGGGACAGCTTTAAAAGATCGTAATCAAAAATATAGGCTTTATGAGGAATATGGTGTGAAAGAATATTGGTTAGTCGATCCAAGTAATAAAACAATTGAGGTGTTAGGACTAGAAAATGAAAAATATACACAAAGAAAGGTGTTTGGACCAGAAGATACGCTGGAATCAATTTTGTTCACAAACCTTCAATTTAAGTTAAATGGCATTCTTTCCTAGTGGATAAAGTGTCTATCATAAAAGAAATTTTAGGAGGAAGGTGAATTGGCGGTTTGTCCTTTGTATTTCACTTCCCGTCACAAGTAAAAAAAACTAACATATTCGCTAAAGGACGAGCGAATATGTTAGTTTTTTTTAAACCTTTATATTGTTGTTAGCCATTGTATGGTTTTTATCTTTTTTGTTTCATACCGTAATGAGAAGATGGCTAAACGTTGAGAAAAGGAAAGGAAGTTTATTTTCAAATAACTACTTCAACGAGAAACATAAAAAATAGATTGGACAATTAGAATTATTACATTAGTCGTTCTCTTATTTACTTATATCATAACCATCATTCGAGAACCTACGGATAGGATTTGGCTGTGGTTTATATATTTATTCTGATTGGTATTTGTGAAATCGTTAGAGCGGTTATGGAGCGATAGTATGCGGAAAATCCGAATGAATATAAATTAACATTTAGTCAAGTAATATTTACTATTATATTATTGTTAATTTTGTTCAGGACTGCAATTAGACTCTTATCATATATAACATCTGAAGTTATTGTACCTCCAGTCGCTATTTGGATCATTATGACCCTTTATCAAAGGCTCGAGGGAACGGGGGTAGAAATTAACGTTTAGACAGTGTATTGGAGTTAAGGTGATAGGAAGAGAGTGGAAGAAACGAAAACGGAGGGGGATTAAATGGAAATAGAGGTATCTGGTTTAAGCAACGGCTTAATCATGTTAGCTATTGGGGTAACCCTTATGGGATATTTTATAAGAAAAGGTTTACAGAATATGGGTCATCCAGAAAAAGATCAAGGCTATTATCTTTTTATAGAGGAAAGTGATTTGGAATTTTATCTTAACCTTGATAAAAACGAGATTGAGGAATTATTGAAAAAGTATCCCAACCCCCTAAGATAGAGTTATAAGGATAAATTTACTATCCTTTTAATCAGTTCATGGAGTGGGTTTCTTCAAATAAATTCCACAAATAAAGTGCTTATTTCCAGGGGATGTAAGTAATGAAGTTTTTAAAGAGACAGAGTGAATCAGAAAAAGTTTTTGAAACAATGGTGAAAAATCCAAAAACTCGGCTATGAGGAGTTGCAATAAAAATATGGAGAGGAAAAACTATTACCTTTAGCAAGTATAGTAAAATTATTATTGCAGCTGAATTTATGGATCAGGTTTCAAACGGGCAATTAGATAAAGATGAAGACAGCTATGAAGAGTAAACTTTTGCTTAAAGAAATTAATGAACGTATTCATCTTCCATCATTACGTTATCAAACAATGGATGCCGGCTATGACTATGAGCCGATATACTAACAAGTAAATCGAATGGGACAAAAATCTGTGATTGCATACAACAAATGTAGTGATTGTCCTTTGGCAAATGAGGGTATCTGCCAGAAGGTTTATAAAGTGAAAATCACGACAGATCTTCGAAGATATACCGCTCGAGCCCATGGATCACAAGCATGGAAAAACATTGTATGGGAAAAGTGAAAACGCTGTATATAATCAAATCTGCTTAACTCTTTTAATGAAAAACAAAATAGGCTATAAAGGACCCCTACTGGAAATGTGAAGTGGATACAAGATTGCTGGTCAATACCGATGACAACCTTTATTTCCAAAGTGTTCAGAGAGCCTAAACGCCCATCGGGAGGACGACAAAGGCTAGAACATGAACAGACTTTCGATGGTAACTTAGCACAATATGAATCAGGAGATGTTATGCACTTAGATGATCTAAATTACAATCCAATCATTAATTTAAAGGTAATATAAAATACTGAAAATGGATAAAGGGCTACCTTTAAAGCCTATTGTCCTTTTTTCCTTTAATCTGGATAGCTAATGATTGAAAATTCAATTAATATTATTTTGCTCATAAATCAAATGCTTGACTGGTGTGATATTTTTTTTGCAACGATAGTGATCAGAAATGGAAGAACATGAAATCGACGAGGTAAATATAACGGTTTTTCATTGTCTAAAAATATAAGATATTTCCCCATCTTAGTTAGGTCGTAAAAAAGTATTTGCTCAATTACTTTTTTTGTTTAACATTTTTCATTTTCCATATAATAAATGAAATTATTAAGTGTACAATGACAAACACAATACCAAACATAACAATTACTTTTGTATAACCCATAAAGGTAGCGACTCCATCTCGCTTAGCACCAAATAAATAAATAAAGAAAACAATAAAAATACTCACCCAAGTTGAGTATTGTGATAAGCCTCTTTTTAATAAATGTTTATAATGTGATAAGAAATTATGATACATACTATTCTAGCACCTCAATTTTATTGTTTTTTATTTCCAGAAAATTTGTGGCGATAGATCTTGCCAATCTATGATCATGAGTTGTAAATATGACCGTATTTTCTTGGATTATTTTTTTTACAATCTCTATTGTTTCTAAATCCAAAGTATTAAAGGGTTCATCTAAAATTAATAATTTGGGTCGATGCATTATGGAGGCTGCAATTTGAAATTTTCTTTTCATTCCACTTGAAATTTCACTGAGTAAAGATGATCTAAAACTTTCCATATGAAAAATGTCAATCACTTGATTAATACGTTTGTTTAAAGAGGAAATACCATATAGAGCTCCGATTAAAGCAAGATTATCTTCTACGGATAATGCCTCATAAAACATCAATTCTGTAGTCATATATCCAATTTCTTTCCGTGATTTAGGACAATCAAATAGCGATTTCCCACCATACAATACCGCCCCCGAATCGGGATGAAGTAGACCAGCCAAGATTTTTAATGTGGTTGTTTTACCCGCACCGTTGCTACCAATTAAACAAACCTTCTGCCCTTCCATAATTTCAAAATTAATCTCATTTAGGACCTTTTTATTTCTATATCCTTTGGAAACATTATCTACACGAACAATACAATCTTTGTTATTAAGAGATGTCACGCTCATTATATCGTTGCTCCTTTTTTAAAAGTATTATTTTAATTATGTAGAGTGATACACAAGTTATTAGCAAATAATTTATAGCACTAAAAAAGAATATGAAATTCGTAGATATATCTAAAAATATCAAGAAAATAACGGGTACTATAAAAACAAGTATAATTATTTGCCTGAATTGATATCCGATTTTATCTACTATTAAATTATCCTCGATAAAATCATCAACCTCTGAAAAATGCTGATAATTAAAATGTGGAAAAACAAATGAAGAAATTGTATTCAAATGTGGTGTAACCACAAAGTTAAAAATCACAAGCGACAAACCAAAAAAAAGTTCTTCCCAAGTTGGACTTAAGATTGGAACAATTATAAGAAGCATAACAAAGGATTCAAAGATTCCTAATACTCTTTGCATTTTTATTTTACGTTTGTAGAGTGAAAGAAAAGAAGTACCTGTTAATTGGTAAATATTAATTGCATGACGCTCACTATCAAAGCGTAGCAATCCAGGGAAAAGTTCTATACTTCCAAAGGCGTCCTTTGTTAAATTATTAAAAATCACATATATAACCAGCACCCAAATAAAACCATTTTGTGCTGTTAATTCTTTTGAAGCAAATGCTAACCCCAAAAAAATAAAGTTTGTATAATGAATATAGAAATAACTATAATGCATCTGTAATTGTTCGCGATTTTGAAAAAAATGTTTCCATTGAGTTTTCAAGAGTGGATCTTTTGTTAACTTTAAAAATAAGTTTTTAATGAGTGTTAGCCAGTCATTCTTTTGATTATTATTCACTTCCCACTCTTGGCGATACCATACACCCGCAATTTTTCTATAGACAATGCATCCAATTAAAATCGTTCCAATTAATAAAATAGCAGCAAATTTAATATCTAAAAAAAAGTTTAAAAAAGATAGATATAGACCTAATTGTGAAAATAACTGATTTGTAAATACCCCAACAACATTCCAAATAGAATGATTCTTTAATGAAATTTCTAAACTGTTTATAAATATAAATATTGCATTAAAAATTAAGAATGCACAAAAAAATGTTACAATAGATTTAAGAAAGGACATTAGTAAGCTATTCCAATAGTATCCTCTCTTGATATTCCTATATTTAATAAAACACAAATATCCAGTCACAGAGAAATGAAGAATTAGTATACATAGGCTTAATATTGCAAAATATAGCACGTAAATACTTATTGGAGAATCTATAGTAACAAGAAGTAAGACTAATCCTCCTAAAATAAATTGTAAGTATGACATAAACTCATAAATAAGAAAGTGGATTATCCAGTTTAACAAAAATAAGCCTCGATTTGTTAACGGCGCTAATCCAAACATTTGTTGATTAACAGGAAGTAGTAATTTCTGTGCAGCGCTAAATGACGTCAAAAATGGAGAAAATAGGAAAAGTGCACAATAAAAAAACCATAGTAAATTTTCCTGCTCCGGATAGAAATGATGAATTGTCAGTAAAAAGCTTCCTAAAGCTATTGACACCAATGCAAATTTAATAATAGCTGCAATTAAATAAAATAAGGAATCATTCTTCAAAAATTTACTAAAAGAACCCTTTTTTAAAAACTGATATAATTTTTCATTTTTTCTTCTAAGATGATACTTTAGATGAATCTTTGTTATAATTAAAACATTATTCATGAGATTACCACACTCAATAATTGCACAGTAATAAATATAATTATATAACCAGAAGTAAATAGTTGCGCTTGCCATTTTTTTAGTTTAACGACCTTTTTAACGAATAAATACAAAATAACGAATTGAAATAAAATAAAAGGATCTAATAATTGTAAAAGAGCAGCAGAGAAGCTATTTTCTGAAGCTAAAAAACTTAAATTTGTATATAATTGAATCTTTCCATTATTGACAAAGTAAGATATTAAGACATTCAAAAACATCATCATCAAACCAATCAAACTCATATAATATGTAGAAAAAATAACCTTCGAAAACTTCACCTCATATCTCATAAGTATAAAAATTATTTTAAAAATACATGCTAATACAAGGTATCCAATTAGCGAGTTCGTAATAAGAGTGATCAAAGCAATAGCAGTCAAAACAATTTGAAGACGGATTGAACTAATATTAATTTTAGAAAGTAAGTCCAAGATTTCCGAGTTTGACATGGAATCATTCGTTGTAAGTAATGAGTTGAAAACACATAAGATCGTAATACAGATTATTAGAAAAAATACAGGGGGATTTCTTTTTATATTTTCCAAATTATATATAGGTGCCTTAATATACGCGACTTTAGTGTGCATTTTCATTTTTTGCATTCATCCTCCCTCTATAAGTGCCGCCACTAAACATAAAAAAATACAGATTATTATTTGTACAGTCAAATTATATGATTTCTCCCAACTAAATTTCCTAACAAAAATAATTTGTCTCGCAATCTGAAATGAGATACATCCTGCATATAAAAAACCAATATTTTCTATCACTCCATGAGGAGCAATTGTAACTATAAAAGAGACTAATTCACTATTAATAATACTTTGGGCAAGTATTAAGCCAAAAACTATTCCATTAAAAAAAAGCAATAAAACTGCTGGAATTCCTAATAAAAATCCACCAAATATGATTATTAAATCAATTTTTACGTTATGAACAAAAATTGATTGCCATCCCCCCAAATCATTGTTGAAATTCATATCACCTATACTATAATTAAGTATTAAAGATAGAACTAGGGATAAAAGAATACCAATAAAATAAATTATACAGCTCCAGATAAATAAAGACCTGTTGTTAAGATTAAAGACTAATTTATCCATAAGTTCTCCTTTTTACATTTTTGGGAGGGAGCCCCTCCATAGATGTATGTATATCATGTGTGCAAAATCTGATTATGTTCGGAACTCCACTGTAAATATTAGAATTTAGCCGCAGATTTTATCCCGCGTTTCTTGACCCATTTAACCAACATACCTCTACCAAGAGCTGTAAGAGCCGCTGTAAGTGGACCACCTAAGGCAATTCCTACGACTGCTGCTACGGCGCTACCAATGCTAGCCCCTCCCATAATTACATTTAAAACAGAAGTTATTGTTGCAGTGTTAACTCCTGTCCAAGAGATTTTCCCTGCAATTTGCATAATAAGTTGACTTTGAACTAGACCAGCCACCATTAACGTTAATACAAGACCCATAATAAGCAACATATATGGCATGATCTGCATAAATCTATTTTGAGTATGTGTCATTTATTTCACCTCCCTTCAAATTATCAGATAACTGAATAGTAGCATTTGATAAGTGAATAATCAATACTTTTTTTAATCCAAATTGCCTAAATCTTTAAAAGAAATAATTAAATAGTTCTTTAAAATATTGTTAAAATATAGTGTTATAATTTAAAATATTGTTAAAATATAGTGTTATAATTTAAAATATGTTAGAATTATGCTAATATAATCATATATTTAATAATGTCAATCATATAGGAAGGAGAAAAGATGATAAATTTTATTTTAACAATTATTATTGCAGCGACAGCTTTTAGTGGTTTAATTGTTTTCAATCAGAGGAAAAAGAAAAAATAGTAATCATAAAAATGATATGCTACCTTAAGCTAGACAGATTAGTATACAAAAATCTGATTTAACTTTGGGCGGGAATTTTTTTAAAAAAAATGTAAAATTATAAGAAGCATCTTACAGGAAACTTTTATGAAAGTTATCCACTACTTCTCAGATCTGAAGCGGTAAACTTCGTTTCAAAACTACAGGGATGCATTCTGGCATGAGTACAATTTATGATTTTATTAACGTACATTTCGCATTTATAGGACTAGGTGGATTATGCTTAACTTCAAGGTCTAAGAGCCTCCAGAAAGTAATTCTGATCTCACCTCGACCTCAGAAGTAGTGGTAACTGTATTTGTTTTTTATGCTACTAAAATGATCTAGCCGTTTTTGTAGTACTAATCAGATACTTTAGTTTTTTGTTGATTTCTTCTAATATTTCATATTACTCTACTTTTGAAATAAATGGCTTTTTTTCGCGAAGCATTGCAAATGCTATCTTTAATAAACTTGTTTCCTAACGCAATAAATACTTTGCGAGCGTGTTTCCTTTTTTTTATTCTTGTGACAAATGCCTGTAAAACTTTGTTGTGCATAGCCGGGGAACAACCAAGATTATATATGATATAGCGTAAATGAGGTTTCCCTTGTTTCGAAATACGTCCAAAATACCTTTTTCCGCCACCCGATTGCTTTATGATAGGATTTGTACCTGCTTTTTTAATAATTTGCCCAGGATTCTCGTATTGAGAAACATCTTCTTCTTCACTATAAAGCTCAACAGCAGCTGTACTTACACCCATACCACGAGTAGATAATAGAAGCTTGCCCTACGTTTGAAGGAGGAGTGTTTCAATCTTCTGTTCGAATGAACTAATATTCCCGTTTAATCTTTCTAAATCTTGAAGCTTAGTTTTGAGTATGAGAAGTTCTGGCTTAAGCCTTTTAAGGGAGCGTGAAAGTGGCTTGGTCGGCCACATATAAAAGCTTTACAATCGTGGTCTTACGTAATTTTAAATTGTGCTCCTTGGAAAGCTTAAATTGGTTTCACCCTATTAAATAAACATAAAATAAATTGTATAAATATACATAACTTTAAATTTTTATGATGTGATAGTATTTAATTTTTATAGGGGTATGAGGTTAATGGCATTATTCTTTACATATGTTATTGCGAGACTTGCTGTTGCGATGTCAGTGGGGGTAATTACGGTAGAAATGACGAAACAAGGTCTTAAAAACGGATTTATACATGGCAAGGTTGTTGGATTAGGGGGAACAACCATTGACTTTGTTTTAATTTTAGCCCTTTATTTAGTGCTGGCCTCTATTTTGCAACTTCCTTTTATTCAAATTCCTATGTGGTTGATTGGTGTAGTATTTTTGTTGCTAATCAGGTATGATTCCATTAAGAACGTGGATAAGGATATTACATTATCAGGAGAAAAACCGAACAAATCATTGTGGTCTACTTATCGTAATGGATTCTTTGTTGCCATATCACCAGGGAATATCGTTTTCTGGTTAAGCGTTTTTGGAGCAGTGTTAACTAACTCGTATAATGCAGCCGAGTCAGCTAACTTTTTAATTATTGCATCAGGTGTTTTAACGGGAATTTTATTGCATGATATAGGACTATTAACGATTGTGGCAACAACTAGAAAAGTAATGAGCCATTCCATGATTAAAGGATTTTCTATCATTGCCGGGTTAGTATTAATTGGTTTTTCTGGTTATTTTGTTTATCAATTTTTTACGGCAATAATGGATGTTATATAAGTTGAAGTTATTCGGTAAAGGGAGCGATTACGGTGCAAAACTGTCCCTCTGTCTCATCTCCCAAATAAACTATTGATTAATTAAAAAAGTTGAAACTTTTACGATATGGTTACCGTATAAAGATAAGAAGGTCAAATTCAGAAAGGATGTAAGTACAATGTCAGAAGTAAAAAATTTAGAAACGGAAGAGAAAATTGTGGAGAAGCCCTCTATATTTGGAATGATTTGGAGCCCAATCGAACAGTTCGAACGGATTAGGGAGCGTCCAAGGATTTTGGGACCAATGGCAATTATTATCGGTTTATTTATTGTTGGAATGCTGATTACGATGTTTAGTGTAGACACTGGACTTGAAGGTTTATCAAATGGGGAAATGGCTGGTTTTGCAGTATTTCTAGCAGTAACTTCGGGGATTTTAGGTGTAATTGCACCCATTATCGGAACTTTAATCAGCAGTTTTATTTATTGGATTATCGCAAAGTTAGCTCGATCGGAAGTATCTTTTAAGCAATTATTTTCTATGTGTACATACATAATGATTATATCTGTCTTAGGTTCCATTATAAATGGAGTTGGTATTGCTATCCTTGGTGGAGATGGGGAAACAATGTTTACTAGTTTAGGATCGTTTATTCCAGTAGAGGGTGCAATCGGCGGTTTACTAAACAGTATCGAACTGTTTGGGATTTGGGGAGTCATTCTTGCAGCGCTTGGATTGAATAGAGTTGCGAATTTTTCGAAGGGATTGGCATGGACGGTTTCTATTGCGTTCTTTGTTATCGGAGTTGTCTTCGCTATGATTGGCGCTGCATTTAGTGGAATGGTCGGTGTCTAATGGAAATGGAAGCGAAAACGAAGAAGAGAAAAATATGGATTGCGATAGGTATTGTAGCTATCATTGTCGGATTTCTAGGAATAAATATTTGGGTAAACGCTGATGAAAGCAATCTTACTGTTGAAGTGACGACATTAAAAGAAGAAGAGATTACGGATAAGGTGTTGACACAGGGTACATTAAAACTTGCTGAAGA
Organism: Oceanobacillus sp. FSL K6-0118; assembly: GCF_038006665.1. Taxonomy (NCBI): domain Bacteria; kingdom Bacillati; phylum Bacillota; class Bacilli; order Caryophanales; family Bacillaceae; genus Oceanobacillus; species Oceanobacillus sp. FSL K6-0118. The sequence goes on along the minus strand of NZ_JBBOVR010000001.1, from coordinate 3,175,810 downwards.
ACAAACCGTTTATTACAGTCCTGACAAGGGAGAAATTGCAGAAATTCTTGTCAACGAAGGAGATGATATTGAGAGAGGAAAAGCACTCCTCACATATAAAAATGATCAGCTAACATTAGAACAAAGACAGAATGAACTTGAACAACAATCTGGAATTTTGCAGAGTAATAGTTTAAGAGAGCAGCATAAGGAAATTGATAAACAAATCGAAGAAGATAAAGAAAATAAGATGTTACAGGAGGAACATGATCAGATTAAGTTACAACAACAACAGGCGAATATTGAATTAGAACAGCTTAAATTACAAAAAGAAACCATTAATCAACAAATCGCTGATTTAAAGGTAGTAAGTGATATTACCGGAAAAGTGGTTGAAGTAAATGAACAGGCTGCCTTTACTTCAAATCAAATGGAGCAACAACCGCTTATCCGTATTGGATCACTTGATCAGCTGATTGTTGAAGGGTCCGTATCAGAATATGATGCTTTGAATATAAAGGACGGTCAAACAGTCACGTTAACCTCTGATGCGATTCCAGATGAATCATGGACAGGAACAGTTAGCCACATATCCTATCTACCAAATGATACAGGTGAAATGGGGATGGATGATGGAACTACAGGCGTTCAGTATCCAGTAACAGTCACCGTGGACGATAAAGATATTGGTCTAAAACCGGGGTTTCAAATGACTATGGAAATTAAAACGGATGAACATAAGGCGAACACACTCCCGATCACTGCAGTACAACAAGAGGAAGATGATAATTATGTTTATGTTGTCGTGGAAGGCAAAGCCGAAAGACGAGAAGTAAAGGTAGGCACCGCATCTCTTAAGACAATCGAGATTAGCGATGGAATTACGGATAAAGATCAAGTAATTATAGACCCAGCAGAGAACATCAAAGATGGTATGGATGTGTCGGTACAATGATACGTTTAGAGTCTATTAGGAAAAGCTATAAATTGGGTAAAGAGGATGTTGATGTTCTCAAGGGGATTGATTTAACGATAAATAAAGGTGAATTTACCGCTATTATGGGTCCATCTGGTTCAGGAAAATCAACGATTATGAATATTATTGGCTGCTTAGATCGTCCGTCAAGTGGTGACTATTTTTTAAATGAAAAACTCGTGTCTGAGTATGATGATAAAGCACTTGCCCGAGTACGAAATCAATCGATTGGTTTTGTCTTTCAACAATTTCAATTATTACCACGCTTAAATGCATGGAAGAATGTAGAGCTTCCGATGATTTATGCAGGCTTAAAGAAAAAGGAACGCGAGGAGCGGGCCAAAGAGGCACTGGAAAAAGTCGGACTGGCTGATCGTATGTATCATTTGCCAAATGAATTATCTGGTGGACAAAAGCAACGTGTCGCCATTGCTAGAGCAATTGTTAACCAGCCAGATCTCATTTTAGCAGATGAGCCAACAGGGGCACTTGATACTAAAACAAGTGTACAAATTATGGAACTTTTCACGATGTTAAATCTTGAAGGTACCACGATTGTAATGGTTACACATGAGCAAGAAGTCGCTGTATATGCACAAAGACAAATCCATGTTCGTGATGGATTATTAAATAGAAATAAGCAGGTAGTTGTTGATGAGGGGGAGAAGCTTCAATGAGTATCTTAGAAAATATGAAAATGGCAATCTCCTCCTTGTTATCACATAAAATGCGTTCGATTTTAACAATGCTTGGGATTATCATTGGTGTTGGTTCTGTTATTGCCATTGTCGCCATTGGACAAGGCGGAGAGGCAATGTTAAAGTCACAGATTGTTGGCACAGGAAACACAGTAGAATTATACTACATGCCATCCGATGAAGAGATACAGGCGAATGCGAATAGTTTTATGTCTCCGTTTACACAAGATGATATTAAAGCGATTGAAACGATTCCAGAAGTAACAAATATTGTTGCAACAAGTAGTAATTTTGGTAATATACGAAATCGGGAAGATACGGTTGAAGCCTATATTACTGGAATAAACCAATCCTATTTAGATGTGAATGAACTAAAAGTAGAAAGTGGAAGAAACTTACTTGCAACGGATTTCCTTGGTGGTAGTCGAACGGCTGTTGTAAGTGCTTCGTTTCGTGAAGAGTTATTTGACGGGGAAGACCCGCTTGGTGAAGTAATTCATATTGAGTCCCAGCCCGTTGAAATTGTCGGGATCTTAGAGGAACCAACTGGCTTTCTTTCCTTTGGATCAAATGATGTGTATATTCCTTGGAATACATGGCGAAGTATTTATGCGAGCAATGATATTAGTCAAGTCACATTACAAGCCGAAGATGCTGATGCATTACAGGAAGTTGGGGCTAAAGCTGCTGATATGCTAAATCGGATTCATGATACAGAGGAAGCCTACCAGGTGATGAATATGGAAGAGATTGCAGCAGGACTAGGACAGGTAACACGTATTATGACCATCATTATTGGTAGTATTGCAGGGGTATCCTTATTGGTTGGTGGAATTGGTGTGATGAATATAATGCTCGTTTCTGTTACAGAAAGAACACGTGAAATTGGTGTCCGTATGTCTTTAGGTGCAACTCGGGGGCAAATCTTATTCCAATTTCTTGTTGAATCGGTAACCCTCACACTAATTGGTGGCGCCATTGGGATCTTTTTAGGGACAGGGGTTGCCAATGTCGTTTCTTATTTTGCTGGCTGGCCACCACTCGTATCATTCCCAGTTATTATCGGTGGATTATTATTCTCGATGATCATTGGGGTTATCTTTGGAATCTTACCTGCGAACAAGGCATCTAGCCTAGATCCTATTGAGTCATTACGTTATGAATAACGTGGGTATTTTAAAACCTCATTTGGTATAGGTCTTGATCCAAAAGCTACAATGGAAATAATTCGTTTGTTAAAGTTAAATGTCCCAAGTATAAGAAAAACTGACACATTTGCTGAGAGACGAGCGAATGTGTTAGTTTTTACCTAACGTTTTTGTATAGAAAGTAGAGGTATAAACTTTATCAAAGGAGGATGCTAATAATGGAGTACACTCTTATATGTATATCTATTCTACTAGTATTTATGGTTATTTCTTTATTTATTAAACTGGATAGATTAGAAGGCCGTATGAAGGCTATGCAGTACAAGCTAGATCGGCTAGTTAAACAATCGGATATACCGGAAAATCCAATAAACGATGATTTGCGTCAACTTATAAAAGAAGGTAAAGATGTAAAAGCGGTTAAAAAGGCTAGAGAAACTTTAGGTCTTTCATTGGTTGAAGGAAAGCAATATATTGATAAATTGAAAATGGAAGATACATAATCCTTAATATACAAGGGAGAAACAAACCTATGCCTGAACATAAAAATGATTCATTTCGTAATATGAATATAAAAGAAAAGATGGCAACAATTTTAGGAATAGCACTTCTCATAATCCTGGCAGTGGGTTTTGTATTTGGGCTTTTTTTCTTTGGCTTGGCGGGAATATTTGAATTACTTGATGTACGATATGAATCCATCTGGTCATTGGTTGTTTTCGTTATCAACTTCATTATTCTAGGCATCATTGTTGAGTTATTTTCTAAAGTAATTTTCAAGCTGTCCGTCCGGAATATAACAGGTAAAAGAAAGGTGATTTTGATTCGAGCCATTATTGAAGGCACATCGAATTGGTTAGTTCTGTTTACGGTGGATGAGCTTATGACAAGTATTGCACTTTCCTTGAAAACAGAGATTATTATTGCATTGCTGCTTACTGTAATAGAGATTGTTTTTGATGGAGATGACGACGATAAAGAATAAGTTGCTAATATTAATTGATTATGGTAAGGGGTTTATAATAAAATAATTAAGTTTTAGTTTTGAACAAATAATTATTTATAGTCTTTTGTGTATGATAATTATAATATCTCTATTATAATTAGAAATAAGAGGAGGGGTGCTAAATGAAATGGCAAGAGGTAAGGGAATTATTCCCTAATCAGTTTCTTTTAGTTTCAATTCTAGATTATCATTATGAGAATGACAAGAAGATAGTTGATGAAGTAGCACCAATACGTACAATTGATGATGAAGATGCAACTAGAGAATTTTTTAAAGCTAAAGAAGGAACCGTAGTATACCATACAGCAAATGAAAAATTTGTAATTCACATTCGTAAGGATCCTTTAATGAAAGTGAGAAGGCTGCAGTGAACATATTATTTGATGGACAACTTATTACTACTTCTCTAACTATCAATTATCGTGGAAACTCAACCAGAATTGACGATGTAATAATTGATACTGGTTCATCTCACACGGTTATTTCCCCAGATGTATTAGAAACCATTGGGGTGAAATATGAAAACGGCGATACCATTTATGAGGCATACGGGATTGGTGGTAGTGTTCCGTTTTATACAAAAGTTATGGATGAAATACGGATTGGTACATTTATTATAAAGAACTTTGAGTTGGACGTAGGAATGTTACCCGCAGAACATAGTGGGTTACTTGGTTTGGATATTTTAAAACCAAATAAATTTATACTTGATTTAGATAAGCTAGAATTATATCAATCAAAGGGGAACAGGAATTTAGAGTCAAATTTCTGTTACCCTATTTTTATGTTAATTCTTTGAATATAAAAATTCTATTATTAAAATATCTACAAGCACATTTTCGTGAATGGAGTGATTACGGAGCAAACATAATCTCTGTATCTAAATAAAGATACCGTATCTTCTGATAAAATTACAACGAATACTAGAGGAAATTACGCCATTGAAGAAGTTTTCTAATTCTCTAGAAGCAATGAGAGAATATCAGGCACTTCATCGTGAAGATCCAAAAGGGAATTATATGTACTTCATACTAACCGTAAAGAACCTAATATTATTGAGAAAAAATGGTTAAGAACAGGTCAATAGATATCAAGAAACACAGCGATACTAATATCACTGCGTTTTTCTATGCAATTTATCATTTATTTACTGTTTAATTTAAACGGTAAACTCTTTTTTTATTGGAGAAAAATACAAATTTCGCATCAATTCTAAGCAGATTCATGCGTATACGCCCCCTTTTTCATCTCCCAATAATTTAACCATCGAAACAATGGCGGGAGTATGATACAAACAGCGATGATCCTTAGTACTTGCACAGCCACGACAAATGTAGAATCTGCATCAAGGACGATTGCAGTAGTAGTCATTTCTGCTATTCCGCCCGGGGCAAATGCTAAGGCGGATGTGATAAATGATATACCAGTTAGCAATGAAACGATATAGGAACAGGTGAACATAGAAATGATAAGGCCAATGGTACCTAAAAGGGATACGACTAAGGTTCTCTTTAATCCGCTGAACATATTTTTATGAAAACGAGAGCCGATGCTTGCGCCGATGAAAACTTGTGACAAAATCATAAGCACATGTGGCCACCAAAATATAAGGTCGTGCCCGATAATAATGGAACCAAAGGACTTAACAGCTGCAACACTTACCATACTTCCAAGCAGCCATGGGGCAGGGAATTTTAAAAATTTACCTAAATAATACCCAAGCCATGCTATCACTATGAACACAATCATCCATAGTACCTGCTCTGCTTCAAAGGGTGGGGTTGCTGTTGAAACGGGATGACTAGCTACTGAACTAGTATGATTAACAAAGCTCATTGAGAGAACGACCGGTATGGTTAGCACAACTAAAAATATACGCATGGTCTGAACAATGCTGACAATTCCGGTATTAGCACCTACTTCTTCCGCAATACTTGGAATCGAGGATAGACCACCAGGTGCAGTTGCGAAAAAACCAGTCAACATATCCAAGTTCGTGTATTTCCATACAATAAATCCTGAAAGTAAAGCGAAAACAATGGACAAAATAAGCATAACAATGATCGTCAGCCAATTTTCCCCGAAAATGTATAACACGGAACTATTCATTTTCCGTCCAAGTTCTATACCTAATATAAGCTGGCCGACATGTAACCAAATCTTTGGTAACCCTTTTTGTTTGTGAAGTGCTGGTACTTGCAATAATTTTGGGTAGAAAATAGAAAGCAAGGTCGCCGTGAGAAGTGTCCCAATCATCCAACCAATTGATAGACCTGTGAGCGAAAGAAGAAAACCTCCTATTCCACTTATGATGACAAACCCGACAAATCGAAATACAGATTTACCTTCCATCATTGTAAAACCTTCTTTTTAGTTTTTTGGCAGATAAAAAGGTATAAACCTTTTTATCCTGGGGCTCCAATTACTCGCCCACCGTAAACTTGCATAAGTACAACTAAGGCATTCGTCCAAAGGCTTGGCAAATGCCAATTTTCTAAGATACTAACTTTTACGTTTTACATCCAACATAGTATACTTTTAGAAATAAATAAAATATTGAATTTGCATATTTATCTATAACAAAAGTTGATGGCTGATGAGGTGATTCATTTGATTGAACGAGATTGGCTAGTTTTGCAAACGCTCTACAATGAGAAAAACATTACGAAAGCAGCGCAGAGATTATATATATCCCAGCCTGCCTTGACAAATCGCATCCAACAATTGGAAAAGGAATTTGGCGTACAAATTGTAAACAGAGGAAGACGAGGTGTTCAATTTACACCACAGGGGGAATATCTAGCAACCTGTGCGCATGATATGTTGTTGTCCATTCAAAGGATGAAAGAAAATGTCCAGAATATGGAGAATAACGTGGCAGGAACATTAAGGTTAGGTGTTTCTAACTTTTTTACCGATTATAAGCTTCCCAACCTATTAAAGTTATTCAAGGAACAGTATCCTAATATTGAATTCAAGGTAACAACAGGCTTTAGCAGTCATATTGCACAATTAATTTATCAGCAGGATGTTCATATCGGTATTGTAAAAGGGGAATACAGCTGGGAAGATAAAAAACACTTATTATTAGAAGAGACGATATGTATCGCCTCTAAGGAAAAGATAGATATCCAGGATCTTCCCCGTTTACCTAGAATTGATTACCATTCTGACACACATTTGAAAGCTTCTGTTGATCATTGGTGGTCTGAAAACTTTACCCAACCGCCATTAGTCAGTATCGAAGTAACGAAAGCGGACACCTGTAAAAAAATGGTTGTGAACGGATTAGGTTATGCCATTTTACCAAGTATGTCGCTAAATGACGTAGATGATGTGTACAAATATGTAATAAAAATGAAAGATGGAAAGCCAATTCTGCGTAAGACATGGATGCTATACCATGAGGATTCTTTAAAGTTAAATATTGTGAGGGCATTTGTTGATTTTATAGAAAGTGTTGACGTGGAGAATAGAATTTAGTCTATTAGCATCCGAATGGGAGCACCGATTTTTGAAAGATATATTAGAGAATTACCCCACCTTAAGTTTCTAGAGAAACAAAGGAGATAGGTGGGGATCAACTGTCCATAAAGGAAGGAAAACCCCCACCTAAGGAAGTCTGCTTTATCATATGAGCGTATATTCATCAATATCATTAACTTTCTTGTATGAATATCTTTTCAAATGTTTCAATAATACACCATGGGATGCCTTTATTCGATGATGATAATGGACTTGTTATTTCAGTAGACATATCTATTTATTCTTCTCTAGTTTAAACATTATCCAAAGGTAAATGCCAATTCCACCAAAGGTTATGATTGAATTTAAGATTAGTTGTGTTTCATATTCCAATGATGTTAGGTTTAGTAAATAATTAGGTAGTGTTAACATTGTCACTACGATAATTAGAAGCCAAGTTTTCGCCCAAAGAGACATTCCGATAATAAATAGGGCTGCAATAATAGCAATAATTATGCTTCCTGTATTGCCCAAATAGATGATAGGAGTATTGATGGATCTATTTAAGAAAATCAAACCACTAAACAAAAGCATTGGCAGTAGAGCTATAGTAAACAATATTAATCCCTGTATTTTAATAGATTGATTTGATTTGGAAATGTATTTAAAACCAGTAAATACAGAAGCAATAAAGGTTATTGTAATAACAATGTATCCGACAATTTCCAAGACAGAGTAGGAGAGATTTCCTTCCAATAAATCGGGTAAAATATTTATAAACAAGGCCCCAAAAATGATTAGGCAAATGTATTTGAACCATGTTCGATAGTCAATAATCATTTCATTAGAAATCATTTCCATATATTCCTTCGGTGATTTCCCAATAACTTTTTCAATGGGTTTTCCGTTTTTTTCAGCTTCGGATAAGTGGATTTCTAATTCATTCACAATTCCTTCAATTTCATCCCATCTTTTTCCACTTGAAAATAAGTAAACACGTAAGTTTTCCAAGAACTCTTGGCTTTTTTTAGAAAGTTTTAACTCATTACTCAATGATTTCATCTCCTTTTGTATATTCTGTATCTGACTCACAATCCAACACTTTGTTAACATTAGACTGTAAATTGTTCCAGCGTTCTATAAATTTATTCAATTCCAACTCCCCTTTTGGAGTTAGTGAATAATATTTCCTTCTTGGTCCTGCTGTGGATTTTTTTAAGGTGGATGTAACTAATTCTTCCTTTTGCATCCGCAATAACAAAGGATAAATTGTACCCTCACTAAAAGAGTGAAAACCATAACTACCAAGTTTTTCTGCCATTTCGTAACCGTACACTTCTGTATCTTTGATAATTGCCAGCAAACAGCCATCAATGATGCCCTTTAGCATTTGTGTTGTCGACAAATCTTTCACTCCTTTTCCACTAACTTGTAATGCAAGGGTTATGATTATAGAATATCTTGTATTACATGATATATAGAGGATAGCATTATTAGCCTTGTAATGCAAGGTAAGTTTCTAAGGAAATCGATATAGTAAAGGTTCCACATGATAATCCGAATACCCATTAAAATTAAGTAAGAAGATTAAAAAGTCTCCACATGTAGTGATATCATGTAAGAGACCTTTCGCAGAGTTCTTCTTATTTTATCTTCATCATTTCTGCAATCTTTTTAGGTAAATCGGTGTTATCATGGAACCCTAAAAATTTCTCGGATTGTGGTCCATACACATAAAGCGGGATATCTACACCGGTATGATTGGTGCTTGTCCAGCCAACACTCGCATGTTCACTTGTAACTGTATTAATTGCTAAAGCTGCATCCTCTGCTTCTTGAACTTTTTGGACTTGTTGTTCAGATAATGTAAGTCTAGTATGTCCTTCAACCACTTCACGAACATTAGAACGATCATCATTTAACTGGCTTGCCATGTAATCCCCTGTAGCTGTAACATTTTGTAATACGTCCAAATTCAATTCCATGGATCCATTTGCCCCAGTCGTCATTCCGCCTGTGTCATGATCACCGCCAACAACAACTAATGTTTTCCCATCTTCTTTAGCAAATTCTATCGCTTTTTCAACTGCTTCTTCAAAAGCTGCTACTTCAGACATAGCCCAAGCAGCATCATTCGCATGTCCTGCCCAGTCAATTTGGCTTCCTTCCACCATTAAGAAAAAGCCATCTTTATCTTCTTTTAATACATTTATTGCTGTCTCTGTCATTTCAGCAAGACTAGGTTCTTTTGTATCACCACGATGTAACTCAGGTGCTAATGCTTCGTTAGCAAATAAACCAAGTAATTTATCTCCATCTTCTACATTTAGGTCTTTTACATTCGTTAATTCGTTGCGAGTCTCTACGATTTCAAAACCTTGTTCTTCTGCTTGTGTAAGTAGGTTTAGTTCCTCTTGGTTTCCGCCCTCAGAGGCTGGAAGAAAGTTATTTTTTCCTCCGCCAAGCATGACATCTACATCACTAGCAATAAGTTGTTTGGCAATTTCTGTTTCATTGTTTCGGTCATCCACATGTGCAGCGAATGAGGCAGGAGTTGCATGTGTAATGGTTGCGGTTGCTACTAATCCAGAAGATCTGCCATCTTTTTCAGCAGCTTCTAGAATGGTTTCTACCTTGTTCCCTTTTGTATCAAGTCCAACTACACCATTATTTGTTTTGATCCCTGTTGCCATCGCTGTTCCAGCAGCTGCAGAATCGGTAATGTCAGAGTTTGCTGATTTCGTAGTATACATCCCTTTTAAATGACTATCCCAAATGGCATCTTCGCCTTTGAACAAACGATAATTCGCAGCATAGTCACTACTAAATCCATCCGGAATCATATATATCACATTTTCTACTTTCCCATTATTTCCATTTCCATTTCCCTTACCGGCATTTTCTGGTTTAGCTGCATCTGCTGTTCCAAGATTTACCCCGGAAAATACAAGTGCTCCACTTAAAGCTACAATACCTAGTTTTTTTAACATCTAATCTCTCCTTTTCCAAAATCTATTACACTTATAGTTTAATAGATATATATTGATAGAGAGTTAATAGAAAGTTAATGGTTTATAAAGAATATTCATACTAAATGACTAGTACTTTTTGAAGGAAAATGTAGAAAATACTGTTAAAATCCCATTCATATTATGCTAACATTACCTTAATACAGTTAAGTGATAGGAAGGTTAAAACATGCATATTCGTGAAATCGAAGAAAAAGACAATCATACAATGGAGCAAATTATTAAACGCTCACTGGAATCGTTTGATTTAAACATTCCGGGAACTGCCTATTTTGATCCTGAGCTTGGCAAGTTAGCACAATTTTACAAGCAACAATCAAATGCTAACTATTGGGTAGCAGTGAATGAACAAGATGAAGTGGTAGGTGGTGTAGGTATTGCACCATTTGCACAGAAGGAAGGGGTTTGCGAGCTCCAAAAGCTATACATTACACCGAAGTCACAAGGAATAGGACTGTCGAAGGAACTGATGAAAGTAGCTCTCGACTTTGCTAAGGAGCATTATTCATACTGTTACTTAGAGACATTAAAGAAACTCGAAACAGCTAATCTCCTTTATGTTAAATTAGGATTCAAATCACTAGAAAAACCTCTAGATGGTTCAGAGCATGGAGCTATGGATGCGTGGTATATAAAAGAATTATCGTAAAGATGGTAGAAGCATTTCTTATTACAGGAATGCTTTTTTTCTGTATCTAAAGTGAATAGAGAATCAAATCACAATAAATATATAACAGAAAACAATATTTTTTTATTGTAAAACGATTAATAAAATAGTAAAATCATTCTTGAAAATAATTTAGTGAGGTGTTTTTTTTATGAAACAAGTTTCTACACTCTTTTTAAAAATAGCCGTTATTCTTCTTGGAATACCAGTACTTGCTTTGGGGGGATTTGGGTTACCTTGGTTAGTGAATAATCCTGTAAATCCAGATTATGCCCATTTACTGTATCCGATTGTAATAGGAATCTGTATATCCGTGATTCCTTATTTCATAGCTTTGTATCAGTCTTTTAAACTATTAAGTTACATTGACAAGAGTCAAGCTTTCTCGGAATTGTCTGTTAAGGCTCTAAAAAACATTAAATTCTGCGCCATGACAATCAGTGGTTTGTATGTGGTTATGCTGCCATTTGTTTATGTTGTAGCAGAGCTAGACGATGCGCCAGGGCTTATCATAATTGGAATGGTTCCTATTTTTGCATCACTGGTTATAGCTGTTTTTGCTGCTGTTCTTCAAAAACTATTAAAAGAAGCTATTGATATCAAATCTGAAAATGATTTAACGGTCTGAGGTGAATGACATGGCAATTATAATTAATATTGATGTAATGTTAGCGAAGAGGAAAATGAGTGTAACAGAACTGTCGGAGCGGGTTGGAATTACAATGGCTAACCTTTCTATATTGAAAAATGGAAAGGCAAAGGCAATCCGATTATCCACTTTAGATGCAATTTGTAAGGCACTAGATTGTCAACCAGGGGATATTTTGGAATATAAAGGTGATGAAGAAACGGAAGGGTAATAAGGAAACCACTTGTAGGGGAAAAGGAGAGTAGATAGGATGAACGTAACCATTCAACAAGATGCTCAGAAAAAAACAGTGAGGGCATCCATCTCAAGAGCATTCAAACAACTCATTCTCTTTGGTTGGGAGCAGGCCTTATCCTGTTTGTTTCCTGTCGTTATTTTTGCCTCTTTGGCCATTACGCAAATGATTCCACTACCTTTCCTACCGCGGTATGATTGGTTACTCATCCTTTTTCTTTTTATGCAAGGCTGGATGGTACGTTCAGGGCTTGAAACGTGGGATGAACTAAAGGTTATCACATTGTTTCACTTGATTGGGCTTGCTCTTGAAATTTTTAAGGTACATATGGGCTCTTGGGCTTATCCGGAGGAAGGATATTTCAAAGTTTTGGGAGTGCCGTTATATAGTGGGTTCATGTATGCAAGTGTTGCGAGTTATCTCTGTCAGGCATGGAGAAGGTTAAAAGTTAATCTGGTTAAATGGCCACCGTTTATAGTGGTTGTCACTCTTGCAGCTGCGATTTATTTAAATTTTTTCACTCATCATTTTTGGATTGACATCCGCTACTGGTTAGCCGGACTTGTCATTATTGTCTTTTGGAAATCATGGGTCACATATGAGGTGGGTGGAACTCGTTATCGTATGCCAATCGCACTTTCTTTTGTGCTCATCGGATTTTTTATATGGATAGCTGAAAACATTGCAACGTTCTTTGGAGCTTGGAAATATCCAAACCAAGCTGATGCATGGAGTCTTGTACATATAGGAAAGGTGAGTTCATGGGTTTTACTCGTGATTGTTAGCTTTCTAATTGTTGCGACGTTAAAACAGGTGAAAGGTAAGTTCCGTGAAGGTAGTAGTTAAAGAACAACATTTGAGGGGATAGACAATGTTAATGAAAATTCCTTTTTTCAATAATAAGCAATTGCAATCGAAAGAAAACTATCATAATACGGGAGGTAGTACACCTGACCATGTGGCCATCATTATGGACGGAAACGGACGCTGGGCCCAAAAGCAAGGCATGCCCAGAGTCGCTGGCCACAATGAAGGGGTATCTGCAGTTGTGAAAATTGTCAAGGCAGCAGTCAAATGCAAGGTAAAGGTTCTTACACTTTATACCTTTTCCACGGAAAATTGGAAACGTCCTAAGCTCGAGATAGACTTTTTAATGAGACTTCCTAAGGAGTTTCTAAATCATTATTTGCCTGATCTTTTATCTAATAATGTACGAGTTGAGGCAATTGGTGATCTGGGAAAACTTCCAGCCTATACACGTCAAGCTATACAGTACGCAATCAATCGTACCCGGGACAACGACGGTCTTCAACTGAATATTGCAATCAACTATGGAAGTAGATATGAGATTCTGAATGCCATGAAAGAAATTCACCTGGATGTAAAAGCTGGAAAATTGTCACTGAATGAACTGGATGAACAGCAGCTTTCAGGATACTTATACACAGCTGGTATGCCAGAACCTGACCTACTTATTCGCACCGGCGGGGAAAAACGATTGAGCAATTTCCTTCTATGGCAGCTTGCCTATACGGAGTTCTGGTTCACCGATACACTGTGGCCGGATTTTTCAGAGAAGGAATTTCTGCATGCGCTTGAAGAATATCGGCAACGAAAGAGAAGGTATGGCGGAATATAAGTTGGTTTATAGAGGAAGAAAAAATAAGAAAATCAGAAGATAATATAATAAAATGGGAAATGTGAATTTACAACGATAAACATTTTTCAACAAGTCTTAGCGGTAAGTGTAAAGTTTTCTATAAAGGGAATTACAGGTTAATTAATAAACCTGTATAAACTCCTTAATGTTAATTTTCAATCAAAATGGTTTATCATATAAATAAAAGAATGTTGAAATAAAGGTGACCACCAAGAGAAGGTGGTCTATATCGAAGCCATTGGAAACCGTGGGGATATTTTTAAATAGATAATCATATACAACTCTCTAGTGTACTCTGGGGAGTATTTTTAATTGGGAAGGTTAATCATCTAATGTTATGATATACGTTTAGACATTGACATATGATTGAAGGAGACTAAAAATGAAAACTGAAAAAGAAAAAATGATAGCTGGTGAGATATATGATCCTGCTGACCCGATATTAGTAAAGGATCGTGAAGAAGCAAGACGTAAAGTCAGAATATACAATCAATCGTTAGAATCGGAAGGAGAAAAGCGAACGGAATTATTAAAGGAATTACTCGGCTCAACAGGGGAAAAACTATATATGGAGCCTAATATAAGATTTGATTACGGTTATAACACATATGTAGGTGAAAACTTTTATGCAAATTTTGATTGTACTATCTTAGATGTATCTGAAGTTCGGTTTGGGAATAATTGCATGCTTGGACCAAGTGTACAAATTTATACTGCAACACATCCCCTCCATCCAACCGAACGAAATTCAGGTATAGAATATGCAAAACCGATTACTATCGGAAACAATGTGTGGATTGGTGGTAGTGCAGTAATTTGTCCAGGAGTAACGATAGGAAACAATGTTGTAGTTGCAGCAGGTGCAGTAGTTACTAAAAATGTACCGGATAATGTTGTAGTTGGAGGTAATCCAGCTAAAGTGATAAAAAAGATCGATATATAAGTTAGTTTATTGGGTGACAAAGGTATCACGGACAAAATGCAAGGAAATAGCAGTAAAAATGTCCGTGATACAGGTACAGGATTACATATTCCAGCTGTCCTGACACCATGCATCAATAATATTGCATAGGTTCATTACCTTTTCCCCAACGATATAAGGTGTGGCTGGCTCAGGTTCTTCCTCTAAGATTCCCTCTACGGTAATGGTAAAGGTCTATTCATTCCCATAACCAAATACATACAAGAAACACTTTCCGGTATATAATCCGACTGTACCAATTTCCAAGAATTTTTTATTTATTAGAATTTTTCTAAAATGAATTTAAACACAAAACGATAATTCGATAAGGAGTAGTTTGTGCTGGGATACTTTTGGTGGAAGGTCCATAGATAACAATTAAATCTCGATTTGCTGGATTATTCGAAAATAATTGACCGTTTGTTAATAACAATGGTGTATATGGAGATATATTTAATTGTAATTGTCCATCGCTACTTACTAATTGACTATCAAAATAATCCACTTTTACATTCTGGTTTGGATTATCTTTTACCATGACAAGTGCTGGATATTGAGGTGGGTAAATAAGAATGGTAGGTGCATTCCCGTCATAATATCCAGTTACTCGGTCTCCTACTGTCACCATGACATGATCTACAAAGTAAGTAGTAGGTGTTACGACGAAATTTACAATGGCACCTGAGTTGTCTTCTACAGTTATAAATTTATTACAGCCTTCTCCATCTTGCCCTGTATACATATCACTTATCCTCGTTACAGTCCCGTGAAATGATTTAAAATTTGTCACTATCTTACCTCCGTTTCTTTTAAATAGATAAAGAATACTTCCATCAGTGGGGGGGTTCTTCATCCCCCACTGATGGTTAGTCACTGACCTTCTTTGTTTCCCCAAAAGCTTGGGGTGGGAGTCTTACTGCTCGTTTAGGTGAGATAAATAATCATTAACCATATTATCCCTACATTAAAAATATCCGTTACTCGTGAATGAAAATCAGTTGTTAGTAATATTGAATTCGATACTCAAGCCAGGTAATCCGTTACTAGCAAGTAGGATAAAATAAATAGGATAAGTGGAGATGTGTACCCATCATTAATAGCTATGGACTTGCAGCCATTCTTCCAAGTGGCCCTTCTTCATCAATAATATCTTGAATGTCATATACGGAAATAGGGAACATTGGAAAACCAAATGCATATGGAGCTAACTCGTAAAGCTGGAAGTAGATGACGAGTGTTTTGTCTGCTATATAGAAATATTGATTAGGCTCAATTTTGGTAAACTCAGTAATGACTGGAATATCACGTGCTGCAATTTGCTTATGAACGATTTCAGAAAGCCGGTTGATATAATCACTTCCATATTTGAATAGGTCTTTTAAATTGCAACGCTTCTTTTTTTCTAAATCAAATGTTACGGATCTTAATAGGGTAAGACCATGTGCAGCATGATAATAGTAAGCGTAGTTGGATAGGGATACGCTTAAGACGTTACGTTGATTATTTTTTACTTCAAATGAACCATCCATTTCCACAATCGCTGTTGGCATTTCCCTAGCTTGCTCGTTGATGAGCTTTTGTGTTTCTTGAACAAAAGTTTGATTCATAACGTGTTCGAATTGTTTATCTTGTGGGTAGCTAACTTGAGGGTAGACAACTTGTTTACTTGGTCCAGCTTGAATCTTATAGGCTTTTATATTAACCGGTAAAGGGATAGGCATATTTATCACCCTTTTTGACCTATTGTATTCTTTGGAATAGAAGGGTGTGCTGATTTTAAAAAAGTACTTCTTTTATCTTGGAACATTCATTTAATTAGCATGGAAAATTAAGTCCCCACCTAAGAGAAAAACCATATACATAGTATAAAAGCACAGGAGTAGATTCTGTTGGATAATCAAAACAGTAAATTTAGATGGATTGTATTTGCTTCTGTATTATGTTCCTATTTATTGATGTCAAGTTTACGAACAGCTCCAGGATTAATAACAGATCAGTTAATGGCTGATTTTAGTGTAACAGCAACAACGGTTGGGTTAGTAACAAGCATACAGTTTTTCGTATACACGGCCCTACAAATACCGATGGGCATTCTAACAGATCGATATGGACCGAATTTTTTTCTTATTGTAGGTGCGATTCTTACAGGGATTGGAACTATTATATATAGTGTAGGTAGTCATGAATTTATCTTGTTTTTTGCAAGAATATTAACAGGGATAGGCGATGCGACAATTTGGGTGAATCTGGTGTTAATTTTAAGTCAATGGTTTAATGCTAAAGAATTCACCCGATTAATCGGTGTAGCAGGAATGACCGGAAGTCTAGGATTCTTAATGGCGACCGTTCCTTTCTCTGCATTTATTATTCTCGTTGGCTGGAGAAGGACGTTTCTTTTAGCGGGAATTTTATTATGCTTATGTGGAATACTTCTTTATTTTGTCCTCGTGAAAAAGCCAAATAAACCATTATTTGAAAAAAGAGAGATGCGACGAGAAAATACATGGGTTATCTTAAGAAGAGTTTTATCGAATCGACAAGCTTGGGCAATTTTCTTTTCCCACTTTGGTGTTGTTGGGGCATATCTAGGTTTGATTGGATCATGGGCAGTACCGTATGGGATGGAGATGTATGGTTTAACGCGTATAGATGCAAGTCAGCTCATTATGATTAGTCTAGTTGGAGCGCTTATTGGTGCCCCGTTCCTAAGTTGGCTTGCCAGTCGGTTAAGAACGATTAAACGTCCTTTTGTTATATTTCATATCGTCATGTTATTGTGCTGGTCTACTATTCTAATATTTCATGGAAAACCGCCATTTTTGTTTTTAGTGATGATTATGTTCATTATCGGCTTTGCATTTGGGTCCAATTCGTTAACCTTTGCCCTTGTACGCATATCATTTCCTGTAAACGAATCTGGAATTGTTTCTGGTTTTGCAAACACAGGCGGATTTATGAGTGCTGTTTTGTTACCTGGTATTTTTGGGAAAATATTGGATCATTTTCAGAATGTAGGTGAGTTAGGGGCTGGGTATTTCTATGGTTTTATTACTCCAGTTATATTTTCAGTAATTGGTTTAGTTGGGGTGATTTTTATAAAAGAATCCCCATAATACGAAGTTGTTTTAGATAGTAAAGTTTTTCCTATAATAAGATTCCACCTTCTATCTATACGTTTCTACCTTTCACTAGTATGATAGAAAAGGGAGGTAGATTGAATTGAATATGGATACGATTATTTTCGATGTCGATGATACGTTGTATGATCAAGCGATGTCTTTTAAAAATACGTGTAGAAGAATGTTTGATAGAGATTTTACGGAAGAGGAATTAAATCAATTTTATATTATAAGTAGGAAATATAGTGATGCGTTATTTGACCGATGTGAAGCAGGAGAAATGACCGTTCAGGAGATGCATATTCGTCGGATTAAAGATGCCTGTGCGGAAATTGGAATAGAAATATCGAATCAAGAATCTTTGGATTTTCAAGACGCTTATGTCGAGGAACAACATAAAATCACTTTATTTCCTGAATCTGAAAAACTACTAGAATATTTACATGAGCAAGGAAAACAACTGGCTATTTTAACAAACGGTTCAGAAGACCATCAATCAATGAAAGTTAAACAATTGAATGTATCAAGATGGATTCCCGAAGAAAACACTTTTATTTCTGGTGCGATTGGTCATGCCAAACCGACAGGAAAAGCATTTCAAATACTAGAGGAAAAACTTGGCTTAGACAAAGAAAAGACGGTTTATGTCGGAGATTCATTCGACAATGATATGGTTGGTGCCAAACAAGCAGGATGGAACGCTGTTTGGATGAATCATCGCAGAAGAAAAGCTCGTGAGAATTCCGTGAAACCAGATAAAATTGTATACAGTGCAACAGAGCTTTTGGAATTGTTTGTTGAATAATAGACTATAATGAGTAGCCTCCCGGGGATGTTCGGGGGACTTTTTCATTTCCTGGGAAATATCGACACTTTATTATGTAATTCAGGTTAATAACTTGAGGAATCTACGGGAAATGTAATAAATTTAGCATGTATAGTGAGTTTGGGTTACGATAAGGTTAAATAAAAATATCGTGTATCAAGGAGGATTCTTTTATGAAAATAGCATTTATTTCCGATATTCATGGAAATGCTACCGCATTGGAAGCGGTACTTGAAGATATTGAAAAGAAGAATGTAGATAAAATTGCGGTACTTGGTGATCTTTGCTTTCGTGGATCAGAACCAAAGCGTGCTTTAGATCTGATACGTTCATTAAATACAGATGTGGTTAAAGGGAATGCGGATGAATGGGTTTCTCGGGGAATTAAGGAAGGAGAAGTTCCTAACGAGGCACTAGAGATTATGAGAAAAGAACGTGAATGGACACTAAAGCAATTGACTACTGAGGATATTGACTTTTTAACTAATTTACCGACACAATTAACTATTAAACTGTCGGATGATATAGAAATCCATGCATTTCATGCTACACCGAATAATCTTTTTAATATGGTGCTGCCAAATCAATCGGATACAGAGCTTGCGGAACAATTAATGCAACAAACATCAGCGGATATTTTTTTGTATGGGCATATTCATCTACCGTATGTTCGCTTTATTAACGGCAAGTGCGTAGCTAATTTAGGGAGTGTTGGTTTGCCATTTGATGGTTCGAAAAATGCTTCCTATTTAATAGTAGAGGGAGAAGATAAACATTTTCAAGTTAGTGTTCATCGTGTTTCTTATGACGTCGACTATGTAATTAAGCAATTAAAAGAAAAAGAATATCCTAATTATGAATTTTTAAGAAATGTGTTAGTAAAAGCGTCATTATCGTGAATGAACTCATACCTCCTTTGTATTGTGAAAACAAACCCTAATTAATTATTATTTTGTATAGGGAATAATAGATGTTGGGGAGATAGGGTTTACAAGTGTTTTATATTAGCTAGGTTTTTTATTTATGCAATTCGAAACCATATAGCTAGTTTATTAATGAGGAAAGAGTGATTTTTATTGAGATGTGGAGCGAAGTGCTTTCTGGTTAAGATTGATGTGGATGAAGCAAAACTAATACAGCCGGTTGTTGCTAGGACTTCCGCCGAAGCAAGGAAACGTATTCGTCAGGAATTTGAGGGAAAAGTTCAAATCATATCGGTACGGGAAGAAAAGAAGAAAAGGTGATTTCACTCTATCTTGTAATGAGCAAATTAATGAAAAAAAGCTTTTATCAAATGTTGCACTCTTCATTTAATGATGAGTGCATTTTTAATTTTTTGGATTAAATTCGAGTTTGAATTGAAGGGACTCCCAAAAAGTTGACAAAGACTAAAGGTTTATGGTAATTTATATTTAATTAATAATAACTTAATTAAATATAAATTAATTAAAAGTAATTTGATTAAGTCAGAAAAAAATCGCTAGGTAAAAATCAGACAGCCAAGAAAGTATCGTTATAAATGAAGAATTGGCAACTTATGTTTAACAAAGACTTCAACATACTAAATAAAGAATAAAAAGGAGAGCATGTATGTGAAACAAACAGCAGGTATCCATCATATTACCGCCATTGTTGGCCACCCACAGGAAAATGTAGATTTCTATGCAGGTGTCCTTGGGTTAAGGCTAGTAAAAAAGACAATAAATTTCGATGACCCGGGTACGTATCATCTTTACTTTGGTAATGACGAAGGAAAACCGGGTTCCATTATCACCTTCTTCCCGTGGGCCGGCGCTTATCAGGGGAAAATTGGGGGCGGTCAAGTAGGTGTTACTACTTATGTCATTCCAGTTGGTTCTATGAAATTTTGGGAGAAGAGATTTTCAAAATTTAATATGGAATTCAAAAAGACAGAACGATTTGGAGAAACGTATTTAGAGTTTAGAGATGTTCATGGATTACAATTAGAGCTTGTAGAAAGAGAAGAAGGCGAACCAAATAATTGGACAACGGGTGATGTGACACCAGAAGTTGCTATTAAAGGTTTTGGTGGAGCAGTATTATTATCTATTCATCCAGAAAAAACGAACGATACGCTTGAAAAGGTTATGGGTCTAAAAGAAGTAGGAAAAGAAGATGATTTAGTTCGATTCCAATCTTATGGGGAAATTGGAAATATCATAGATGTTAAACAAACACCAATTGGACGTGGCCGAATGGGTGTTGGAACGGTTCACCATATTGCGTGGCGCGCGAAAGATGATGTTGATCATTTAGATTGGCAGGAATATTTAGCAAACAAGGGATATGGGGTTACTGACGTAAAAGATAGAAATTACTTCAATGCCATCTATTTTAGGGAGCCTGGAGAAATACTTTTTGAAATTGCAACCGACCCACCAGGATTCGCTCATGATGAGTCTTATGAAACTATGGGACAGGAACTGAAATTGCCATCACAATATGAACAATACCGTGATCAGCTTAATAGAAGATTAATACCGTTAGAAACATGATGAAAAGCTTCAACGCAGTAAGTCGATTAGCCGGCTTTTATTACGCGAAAATTGGTGATGTATTTTTTATCGTGAGAGCAGAATAGGTTGGGGGAAAGTTTATGAAAACAGCCGGAATTCATCACATCACAGCAATTGTTAATGATCCACAAGTGAATGTTGATTTTTATTCCAGAGTGTTAGGGTTACGACTTGTGAAAAAAACGGTGAACTTTGATCGACCTGAAGTATATCATTTATATTTCGGGAATGAATCAGGAGATCCCGGAACCATTATCACTTTCTTCCCTTGCCCAAAACTTCCTAAAGGACGTGTTGGTATTGGACAGGTAGGAACGACAAGTTATGTGGTTCCGATAGGTTCGATGGATTTTTGGAAAAATCGTTTGCGCGAATATAAAATTTCTTTCACTTTAGAGACCCGTTTTAATGAAAACTATATGAAGTTTAAAGATCCAGATGGATTAAAACTAGAAATAGTGGAACGTGATGAAGGATTAGAAAATAGTTGGAGAACGAATGGCATATCATCAAAAAATGCCATTAAAGGATTTGGCGGTGTAATTCTAAATTCAGCACAGCCAAATCAAACCAAAGATGTGCTAGAAACCATATTGAACATGAATTTTGTTAAACAAGAAGATGATTATTTACGTTTTAAATCGGATGGAGTGTTAGGTAATTTGATTGACATTAAACTATCCCCATCTGTTAGAGGACTTGCAGGTGCAGGTACGGTACATCATATTGCCTGGAGAGCAAAAGATGATGAAGAACTTGAAAATTGGAGAGAGTTACTAGAGGAAAAAGGCTATAAACCGACTGAGATAAAAGAACGCAATTATTTTAAAGCTGTTTATTTTTATGAACCAGG
Organism: Oceanobacillus sp. FSL K6-0118; assembly: GCF_038006665.1. Classification (NCBI taxonomy): domain Bacteria; kingdom Bacillati; phylum Bacillota; class Bacilli; order Caryophanales; family Bacillaceae; genus Oceanobacillus; species Oceanobacillus sp. FSL K6-0118. The sequence continues at coordinate 3,154,002 of NZ_JBBOVR010000001.1, read as the reverse complement.
CGGAATCCTTTTTGAGATGGCAACTGATTCTCCGGGGTTTTCGATTGATGAATCTCCAGGGAAACTCGGTGAGAAGTTAATGCTACCAAGCTGGTTTGAACATAAAAGGAAAAAATTTGAAGAAATATTACCTCCAATTGAAGTGGAGAAAGAAGATTTATGAAATGATAGAACAATGAACCAAACCAAAATGAAACGAAAGGCTGGAGGAATAAACATGCAACCATTAAAAGGAGTACACCATATAACCGCAATAACGAGCAGTGCAGAGAGGATTTATGAATTTTTCACGTATACATTGGGATTACGATTAGTTAAGAAAACTGTTAACCAAGACGATATTCAAACCTATCATTTGTTTTTTTCGGATGATGTAGGTAGCGCTGGGACAGACATGACTTTCTTTGATTTCCCTGGTATTCCAAAGGGGATGCATGGAACAGATGAAATTTCAAAAACTTCTTTCCGTGTTCCGAATGATGCAGCATTGGACTATTGGGTGAAACGGTTTAATCGTTTAAATGTGAAACACACAGGAATTAAAGAGCAATTTGGGAAGAAAGTACTTAACTTTGTTGACTTTGATGATCAGCAATACCAATTAATTTCTGATGAGAATAATAAAGGTGTAGCTTCAGGAACCCCTTGGCAAAAAGGACCGATTCCTTTGGAGTATGCCATTACTGGGTTAGGGCCAGTCTTCGTACGAGTATCTAACATGGATTACTTTAAAACCATTATGGAAAGGGTATTGTTCTTTGAAGAGGTAGATAAGGAAGGCTCGTTCCATTTATTTGAAGTAGGGGAAGGCGGAAATGGTGCACAAGTCGTTGTGGAGTTTAACAACATTCTTCCACGTGCCCGCCAAGGTTACGGTACCGTTCACCATGCTGCATTCCGAGTGGAAGATCGCTCCGTATTAGATGACTGGAAGAAATGGTTTGATGAAATTAGATTGCCAAATTCAGGTTTTGTCGAACGATATTATTTTGGTTCGCTCTATGCTAATGTTGCTCCGCAAATCTTATTTGAAATTGCAACAGATGGACCTGGATTTACGGGTGATGAGCCATATGAAACACTTGGAGAAAAACTATCCTTACCCCCATTCTTTGAAGCAAAACGTGAGGAAATTGAAAAATTAGTAAGACCTATCGATACAGTTAGAAGCACGAAGGAATTTGAGAAAGAGTATGAGAACTAAGCACTTTATTGTTAAAGGGAGGAATACAGTTGAAACATATTTTTCAAAAAGGAAATGACGCATCTAAACCGACACTACTATTATTACATGGAACTGGTGGAACGGAACATGACCTTCTGCCTCTTACAGATAAAATGGATCCAAATGCCAATGTTTTAAGTGTAAGAGGAAATGTTCTTGAGAATGGAATGCCACGCTTTTTTAGAAGATTAGCTGAAGGTGTATTTGATGAAGAAGATTTGGTTTTCCGTACAAAAGAATTGAACGAATTTTTGGATGAAGCAGCTGAAAAATATGAGTTTGATCGTAATAATGTTTTTGCGATAGGATATTCAAATGGAGCAAATATTGCAGCAAGCCTCATGTTCCATTATAAAGACGCTTTAAAAGGCGCAATTCTCCATCATCCCATGATTCCAAGAAGGGGAATTGATTTGCCGGATTTATCAGGTAAGAATGTATTTATTGCAGCAGGTACCAATGATCCGATATGTTCAGCCCAAGAGTCAGAAGAATTAACATCCTTGTTAAAGGGAGCAGGTGCAAAAGTGGAACTTCACTGGGAAAATAGAGGGCATCAATTAACCTATAGTGAAGTAGAAGCAGCTAGTAAATGGTATAAGAGTAAGTGGAAAAACAAGCAGTAAAAAGTAGTATGAGAAATGGGATTTTTAGACAAATTATTTGGAACAACAAAGGTGAATGAAAATATGTCAAATCATTAGCGTTGCATAAAACACCTTTTAGTTTGTCAAACAGGAAAAAATCACTTTTTTAGCGTAATAAAGTGAATGTTCTGTATGATGTTCTACACCCGATATTAAAAAAAGATAACAGGGATATGAGTGGTAGTTCTTATCTGGGATTTTCAGTTACTTTGAATTATTCACCAAATAGGGTGGATCGTAAGTTAATTCGTTAAGATATTCCACCTCCTCCCCTTCAAAGTGTCTTACAATGAGTTGGAATTCTTCCTCCCGGTTATACTTTTTACTGATCTGTGATTCTCGAGTAGGATTCCAAAATAGTGACCGTAAAAATCCATCCTAAATAGAAGGCTTTGAAGGATTCGTTTTAAATCTAAAATTGGATCTTCATGATTGAATTAACTGTAATAATACTTGTAAGCAATAAGTATTTAATGCGATCCATATTTGTGTGTACACTGCGTTTTTCGCTTATACCATAGAATGTTTTTATTTTAGATGCTGTTTCATTCATTTTAAAAATGTTTCTATCTTCCAGCGATAACGGTACAAATCTCCTATTTCTTTTGCAGATTTTCTTTATAAGACGTAATGGGTGTTCCATTTTTGTTCCTTTTTGCGTATTGCCTAGAAACACCCCTTAGTCAAGAAAAATGTTACCTTCCGTGTAAGGACTTCTTCCGATACCACTTCAATTTGAGTATTTTTCTTTATCCTTGTGATAAATCGGACATCATAGAAACAAGGTCAATCAAATTACTTGTAATCATTATAACCACGATCAATCAAATGAACCGCATCTGAATCAATATCTGTCAATTCATTTATTTGTGTACGGTCCGCATGTTCAGCGGGCAAAACGGCAGTTTATTCGGAATGGTTACATCCTTTTCACAACGACTCTTGAGTGTAGACGTACACCAGATTTTGTTTTTACGGAAAGTTGCCCAAGGATATTGATTGACACTCAATGACATGGTTGATGAATCAATGACAAGCAGCTTCCTAATATCATGTATAAAAAACTTATTTTTCATCCGTGCTTGTACCTCAAATAAGAGGTGTCTAAATACTTTTTCAAACATTTGTGATGAGAGATCGTACTGTTTACGTGAAAGGTGTGCTGTACTAATCGTATTAATATCTATCGCTTTTTGGATGTCTTTCTCGTCCTTAAGTTGTTTGGATAATGACCTTAGACTTTCCGTTTCATTCAACTGGGCAACAATAAACTGTTGAAGAAATTTGAAGGCTGTCAGCTTTTTTATTTAGTAGCCAATCTTGGAAGCATTAATTACTTTCAGGAATTTCTGTTCATCAAGTATTTTTAATAGTTCATTTATTGTGGAATGTGTGGAGGATCCTTGCCCATAGGCTCTTCTTATAATTTGGGATTTGGACAGAACCATCTATCCTAATTATAAGGAGTTTTTTTATGGATTTGAAGACATAATTATCAAAAACCGAAATGTTAGGAAACCCATTTTATTAAACAATGTGCTTGACTAATTTAAATCTTATTTATGAAACACTAATGTATTGTGAAGAATATTTTTCAATAACAAGGTATTTATTGTAGATGATTGTGAACGTACTATAAAAAAATGTGACTTCACTTGCAAATCACAATATTATACAAAGAATGTTCAATAAAGTGTGATGAAAACGGATTCAAATTATGTATAATTGGTGTTAGAATAAAAAGTGTCGAAGGGGGGCACAAGAGTTGTTAAATGAAAGATGTAAAAATATTTTGGATGAACTGAAAAGTAATCCAAGTATTACAAGTACATTATTAGAGAAGAAACTAGATTTATCCCGTCGACAGTTAGGTTATAGCATAGAGAAGATTAATAATTGGTTAATGTCAAATAACTTGCCTGTAATTGAAAGAACAAGACAAGGTCATTTTGTAATTGATCAATCAATATTCACTAAATTAGGTGGAAATCATGAAACCACACCAAACGATGTGGAGCCAATGATTTTAAATGAAGAACAACGAATCCAAATCATAATAATGATGTTACTTAGTTCAGAGGAAGAATTATCGCTCAATCATTTCACCTATGAATTAAAGGTTAGTAAAAATACTGTACTAAATGATTTGAAAAAAGCGCAAAAGTATTTAAATGATTTTTCTTTAAAAATTCGCTATACAAGGAAATATGGATATTTAATTGAGGGAAAGGAATTTCAAATACGAAGATTATTAACAATTGTTACTTACCACAACTTAGAAATGAGTAACGGGGAAAGTAAACTAAAGAAACTAGCCGGAATTAGAGATGAACTTATAAATGATTTTAGAAGGAGAGTAGAGAACTTAGAGAATCAATTAAATCTAAAATTTACGGATGAAAAAATAAAGATTATGCCATATGTTCTTATATTAGTTTTACGAAGAGTGGAAAGAGGATATGAGATCAATTCTTTTTCTATTGAATATGAAGAACTATCCAACACGAAAGAGTACAAAGCAACAGAGGAACTTTTATATGATAGGGGAAATATCCCTGTATCTGATCGGTTGTATATAACTTTGTATATATTAACAGCTAATGTATTCTCGATCAAAGCAACAGAGGAATCAATCCCTGATTTAATTCCAGCTATAGATAATATGCTAAGGCAATTTGAAAAAAATGCCTGCATTTATCTGCAGGAACGTGATAAGTTGATGGATAAAATTTTGCAGCATATTACGCCTGCTTACTATCGAATAAAATTCCATCTTACTGATACAATCCTATTCCAAGGATCTTTAAGTAAGGAATTTAAAGAGTTGCACCACCTAGTAAAGCGTTCAATAGGACCACTTCGTGAATTAATTGGTACAGATATTCCTGATAATGAAATCGCTTATATTACTATGTTGATTGGAGGATGGATGAATAAACAAGGAGATAGTATTGAAAAAAAGGTAAAAGCAATTGTTGTCTGTCCACAGGGGATATCTGTATCTAGACTTATGTTTAATGAATTAAGTGAATTATTTCCGGAATTTGTTTTTTTGGATTATCTATCGGTTCGCGAATACATGAATTATCCTTTGGAATATGATCTTATTTTTTCACCTATTTCCTTAGAAACTACAAAAAAACTTTTTGTGACAAAAGCATTTCTTGGGAAAGAAGAAAAATATAGGTTACGAAAACAAGTGATGTTGGCTGTTCATGGGTATAGTCCAAATGATATTAATGTTGATCAGCTGATAGAAGTTGTTAAAGAATATGCAACTGTTCACAATGAAAGGGCATTGATTAAGGAACTGATAAGCTTTTTCGAAAAAGGGGAAAACACTGATTATATTAAGCAGGGAATTTCTGAAGAAGACATTAATCTTGATGAGTTAATTAAACCGGAAAATATTACTTTACTAGATTCAATAGATTCGTGGGAAGAAGCAGTACGTATTAGTGCCGCCCCACTAATCAAAAGCGGGAATATAGAACCAAAATATGTAGATGCAATGATTTGTTATTGTGAAAAGGATCCATATATTGTAATTGGTCCGAATGTTGCCATTCCGCATGCCGCCCCGGAAGATGGAGTAAACAAAGTGGGTATGAGTTTACTGAAACTAAAAGATGGAGTGCAATATACTAATGATTATAAGATTAATGTAATCGTTTCAATTGCTGCATTAGATAAAAAACAGCATATTCATGCATTGATGCAACTAATGAGTTTAGTAGGTTCTGAAGAGGATCGTAACCAAGTTATAAGTGCCGATTCCGAAGAAAAAGTCTATGAAATTATCAAATCATATTCAAAAGATTGATGGACTGAGTTAAGAAATATAAAGATAGGGGAGATAGGAAGATGTTTTTTGAGGAATCCGTAATCTTACTTAATGTGGAAGCTACAACAAAAGAGGAAGTATTAGAGAAGGTCGGTCGAAATCTTGTAAATAATGATTTAGTAAAACAAAGCTTTATTCCGGCTATTATTAAAAGGGAATCGGAATTTCCTACAGGACTTCCAACAGCAGGAGTATCCGTAGCAATTCCTCATACCGATGTAGAACATGTCAATCAAAAAACAATTAGTGTAGCTGTACTCAAAAATCCTGTTGATTTTGCAATCATGGGAGACAGTAGTGCTACAACTCCAGTTCAGATAGTATTTATGTTGGCAATGGATGAAGCTCATTCTCAATTATCTTTATTACAAAAACTAATGCAGGTATTTCAGGAAGAAGAAACATTGAAATATATCGTAAAACAAACAAACAAAACAAGTATTAAACAACTATTGGAGAGAAAGTTAGATTTTGTTGCACTTGAAGGAGGTGAGAAATAATGGCGAAAAAGACGATATTAGTAGCATGTGGAGCGGGTATCGCAACTTCTACAGTTGTTAATAATGCGGTTGAGCAGTTAGCAAAAGATAATGGTATTGATATTAACTTAATCCAAATAAAAATTGCGGAAGTCGGAAATTATTTAGATACTGCAGATCTACTAGTTACTACTGCAATGACTCAAAAGGAATTCCCATTCCCAGTGATTAATGCGCAAACATTTTTAACTGGTATTGGCGTTGAAGATACAAAACAAAAAATCTTAGAAGAACTAAAAAAATAAAAGGGAGAATATATTCCGATTTTCTATTCTTTTTTAAAGAATAGAAAATCGGAATATGCCTTAAAGCTATTAGGGGGGGAACATCATGCAAGGATTCGTAGATTTTATTCAAGGTTTCTTGGATCTGGGAGCTACTGTTATTTTACCTGTAGCTATTTTCATAATTGGTATGTTCTTTGGACAAAAACCAGGTAAAGCATTTCGTTCCGGTTTAACCATCGGGGTTGCATTTGTTGGTATTTTCCTTGTTATAGACTTATTGACACTCAATCTAGGACCAGCCGCTCAGGGCATGGTGGAAAGATTAGGAGTAGAACTAAACGTAATTGACGTAGGTTGGCCCGCAACCTCATCTATCGCATGGGCCTCAGTAGTTGCCGCATTTATTATTCCATTAGGACTTGTTGTAAACGTTGTCATGTTATTGACAAAGACAACTAAAGTAATGAACGTAGATATTTGGAATTTTTGGCATTATACATTTATGGCAGCATTGGTATACACGATTTCTGGAAGTATCATTCAAGGCTTAATCGCTGCTGTGATATTCCAAGTTGTTTGTCTTAAAGTTGCGGACTGGACAACACCAATGGTAAGAGATTTCTATGGAATGCCGGGTGTATCCGTTGCAACTGGTAGCACGATTTCTTATGCTCCGTTTATTTTCCTTGTAAAAGGAATTCAAAAAATTCCTGGATTGAAGAATTTACATGCTGACCCAGATACGATTCAAAAACGTTTTGGTGTCTTTGGAGACTCTATGGTAATAGGTCTAATTCTCGGTGCTGTTATAGGAGCCCTTGCTGGTTATGGAATAGGAGATATTATCAATATTGGTATTTCTATGGCAGCTGTAATGGTATTAATGCCGCGTATGGTTAAAATTTTGATGGAAGGTTTAATGCCTGTTTCTGAGTCTGCTCGTGAGTGGTTGAATAAGAAGTTTGGCGAAAGCGATATCACTATCGGTCTTGATGCCGCAGTTTTACTTGGCCATCCATCTGTTATTTCCACAGCATTGTTACTTACGCCAATTACAGTCCTTTTAGCAGTTATTTTACCAGGTAATGCTGTACTTCCATTTGGTGATCTAGCCACGATTCCATTCGTCATTGCATTTATTGTCGGGGCAGCTAGAGGAAATATCATACACTCTTTAATTGTTGGGACTATTATGATTGCGTTTTCTCTTTACATGGCAACAGACCTAGCAATAGTATTTACAGACATGGCAACCAATGCAAAAATTAACATGCCCGAAGGGTCTGCGATGGTATCAAGTATTGACCAAGGTGGTAACCTAGTAAACTGGCTAATTTGGAAGCTATTCTCATTATTTAATTAAGAGTAAATAATATTCCTACATTTATTAATTGCTTCCAGTAAGAGTTACTCCTACTGGAAGTAGACTAGGCAAATAAAAAAAGATAGATAACTTGTAAGGAGGAACAGCTATGAAATCATTAGTAAAAACAGAGCTGGGATTTGGAAATCTTCAAATACAAGACAAACCAGAATTATCTCCTGGAAAAGACCAGGTAAAAATTGAAGTGAAATACGCCGGTATTTGCGGTTCCGACATTCATACTTATGAAGGACATTACAAAGTGGCAGTTCCTGTTACATTAGGTCATGAATTCTCAGGTGTAGTAGTTGAAACTGGTGAAGGCGTAACTGAATTTAAAGTAGGTGATCGTGTAACTTCTGAAACTACTTTTTACATTTGTGGAAAATGTAAATATTGTCAATCCGGTGATTATAACTTATGTCCGCATCGTAAAGGTTTAGGTACTCAACAAGATGGTGGATTTGCTAAATATTTAATAGCACGTAAAGAAAGTGTTCATCACCTACCAGAAAATGTTGATTTTGAATCAGCTGCAATGACTGAACCTTTAGCATGTACACATCACGCAGTTGCTAAAACGCAAGTTAATGAAGGTGACCTCGTTGTTGTTATTGGTCCTGGACCAATTGGATTATTAGCTGCCCAAGTAGCTAAAAGCAAAGGTGCAACTGTTATTATTACTGGTTTAACGAATGATAAAATTCGTTTGGATAAAGCCTTGGAAGTGGGCATTGACTATGCAGTTAATACACAAGAACAAGACCTTAAAGAATTCGTTAATGGTTTAACTGAAGGTTATGGTGCTGATGTTGTTTTAGAATGTTCTGGAGCAGTTCCAGCTGCTAAGCAAGGGCTTGATATTCTTTGCAAAAAAGGACGCTATGTTCAAGTTGGCCTTTTTGCACAATCTGAAGTTCAATTCGATCTAGAAAAAATTATTCAAAAGGAAATCCGTGTTGTTGGAAGTAGAAGTCAAAAGCCTGCTGACTGGGAACCTTCATTAACTTTAATGAACGAAGGAAAAGTTAATGCAAAAGCTTTAGTAACACATGTATTTGATATAACACAATGGGACGAAGCATATCAAGTAATAAAAGGTGGGGAAGCAATTAAGGTTTTGTTAAAGCCTATTGAATAAAATCCTTGGGGGGAATTTGGAATGGATAAACAAGAGCTAATAAATATCATTGATTATACATTATTAAGACCGACAGCTACAAAACAAGAAATTAAAACATTTTGTGAGGAAACTATTGAATATGGTTTCAAAACGGTGTTCGTAAATCCTTATTATGTTTCGTATGCTCATAACTTACTTTCCACGCATGGCATTAAAGTAGGTGTGCCAATTGGATTCTCACTTGGGGGAGCAACGACTTTTGTAAAAGTGGAAGAAACAAAAGAAGCAATAAAAAATGGTGCAGAAGAGATAGATATGTTGGTAAATTTAGGTGCACTTAAATCCGGTGATTATGATGTTGTAAAAGATGACATAGCAGCTGTTGTAAGAGCAGCTAACGGATTAACCACAAAGGTAATCATCGAAACTGCTTTATTAACAGATGAAGAAAAAGTGAAGGCAACAGAATTAATTATTGAAGCAGGGGCCGATTTTGTTAAGACAGCAACAGGTTTCAATGGTGGTGGTGCAACCGTAGAAGATGTTCAACTACTTCACAAAACTGCCAACGGCAAAATTAAAGTAAAAGCTGCCGGCGGAGTCAAAACATATGAAGATGCCGTGAAAATTGTGGAAGCAGGAGCTACTAGAATTGGGGCTAGTGGAGCTGTAGCAATTATTAACGGTGAAGTCTCTAATGCATCTTATTAATTTTGATATTTTAACCTGAACGATTAAGTGTAATGCTTAATCGTTTGCCACTTATATAGAAAAGAGGGAAAAAGATGGTTGATGCAATGTTGGATTTTATGTTAGGCCCGTTTAGAAATATTAGTGCGTTTTACTTTGAAAATCAATTAATCTTTAACTCTATTGTTCTTGGGTTAGCTTGTTATAAATTATTTGTAGGTAAGAAAAAAAACACAAAAAATGATTCTGCTAACTAATAGATAGGAACTAAAATACAAGAAAGGATGTTTCTTTTGAAAGCATTGAATTTATATGGCGTTCAAGACCTTCGTTACGAAGATAATACACCTAAACCGGTTATTGGAAATAGTGATGATGTAATAATAAAAGTGAAATCAGTCGGAATTTGTGGATCTGATACTTCCAGATACAAAAAACTTGGACCATATGTAAAAGGAATGACATTTGGTCATGAATTCGCTGGTGAAGTTGCAGAAGTAGGTTCTAGTGTAACGAAAGTAAAAGTTGGTGATCGTGTTGCAGGATGTCCGACATTTGTCTGTGGCGAATGTGAATATTGCCGTAGTGGACAACCAGCACGTTGTGAAAAACTTACAGTAATCGGTGCTCGTCATCCTGGTGCATACGCAGAATACACAAAACTACCAGAAACACACGTAATACCACTTCCAGATAATGTGGATTACGACACTGCAACATTGGTTGAACCCTCATCTGTTGTTACACATGGATTCTATCGTACTAGTATCCAACCAGGTGCAGAAGTTGCAATTATGGGTGTTGGTAGTATTGGATTACTTGCTGTACAATGGGCAAAAATCTTTGGTGCAAAGAAGGTTTATGCGATTGATATTGATGATAAGAAACTTGCTATCGCAAAAAAGCTTGGCGCAGACATTGCTATTAATTCTTTAAAAAGACCTATACATGAACAAATTCTAGAACATACAAATGGACGTGGTGTGGATTTAGCTGTTGAATCCGCTGGATCTCCAATTACTTCTGCACAAGTATTTGCTCTGCCACGTAAAGGTGGCGAAATAGTATTTATGGGGATTCCATATGCTGACATTAATATTGAACGTTTCTTTTTTGAGAAAATTGTACGAAATGAATTAACTGTTTATGGTTCTTGGAATGCAATTTCATCTCCATTTCCTGGTCAAGAGTGGTCTTCAACCGTTCATTATATGAGCACTGGCCAAATTAAATCGGAACCAATGATTTCTCATAAGTTACCGTTAAAAGAAGGGCCAGATGTATTCAAAAAAATAATAAATGGAGAATTAGATTCTGTGAAAGTAATCTTTCATCCAGAAGAAGAAAATAAAAATCTATTATTAAAGGAAAAAGAAGCAGTAAATTAAATAAGTGTACAAGTAATCTTATTGTAGATAATAGTGTCTTTATAGGGACGCTATTTCTTTGTTTAAAGTAGAAAATGTGAAGAGACTAGTAATCAGGAGGACCTCAGTAATGCACAAGATAAATCAAACAAAAAAATTAGTTGGAGAAGAAGTATCGAAATTTATAAAAGACGGAATGAAAGTTGGCTTAGGTTCAGGCTCTACGATGTATTACGCTGTGAAGAAACTTGGTGAACGTGTCAAGGAAGAAGGTTTAAACATTGAAGGCATCCCAACATCAAACAAAACAGCAGAATGGGCTAAGAAATTTGGTGTTCCTTTAACAGACTTTTCCAAAGTTCAAGAGCTTGATCTTGCTATTGATGGTGCAGATGAAGTAGATCCTAATCTACAGCTTATTAAAGGTGGTGGCGGAGCATTGTTCCGTGAAAAGGTAGTTGCTACCTCGGCAAAAGAATTTTATGTTATTGTAGACGACTCAAAAATCGTTGATCATTTGGGTGCATTCGCGTTGCCAGTAGAGATCGTTCCATTTAGTTATGAAGTAACAAAAAGTAAAATAGCCAAACTAGGAGTTGAACCAGTCTTAAGAGAAAAAGATGGAGAGGTTTTCATTACGGATAATGGAAATTATATCCTTGATTGTAACTTCCAAAAGATTGAAGAACCAGAAAAATTATATAAACAACTTATCTCTATCATCGGTGTAGTAGAAACAGGATTGTTTACCAGCATGACGGATAAAGTTCTTATTGGCAAAGATGGCAATGTGGAAGTTATTGATAAAAGGTGATTCATCTACTAAATTGTAACAAAGAGTCTAAGACAAAACCTTATTATAATTTAAACAGCATGGAATCGATAAGCCTTTGATTTCATGCTTTTTTATTATGATTTTAGTCAATTTAGTACGCGACAGCGTGCGAAACAGAAAACCACCTGCGAACCTTGTGTAAATACATAGGAATAGAAATAATCGAGGGACACCTCATGCCAGAACATGTTCATAAGCTGGTAAGCATTCCACTGGAGGGGTAACTGTATCAAGGTTTACGGGATTGAATAGGAAAAGTGAGTTATGATGTTGGATAAACATGCAAATTAAAATATAAGTTTGGAAATTGACACTTTAGGCATAAGGATATTATGTGAGCGTTAGTTGGGCTTAAAGAAGCAACGATAAAAAAATATATACAGGTACAAGAAAAACATTATATGGCACTGGATAAATTAAATATCAGAGAATGCGAAGACCTTTTTAAGGGTGGCCAGAAATACTAACACACCTTTAGGGGTTGTAAAAATGAGGCTTGAATACTATTTTAAAGCCAGCGTCTTTAGACGCTGGCTGGGTGGTTATGATTTAAATCATTTCCTAGCAGCCTTCATAATAAGGCTCACAATGAAAATAAGGATAATTGCACCAATTAGTGCAGGTATTATACGAAAGTTTCCTATTTCAGGTCCCCAATCTCCAAGTATGAGAGAACCTAGCCATGCACCAACAAAACCAGCAATTATATTACCAATAATTCCACCGGGTATGTCCTTGCCCATAATTAGACCTGCAATCCAACCAAGAATTCCTCCTACTATTAAACTCCAAATAAATCCCATTATGTCAACATCCTTTTCAGTAAAATTTAATTTTGTGTTAGTTAATATACCCAGCTTTTTTATCTTTAAACATAATAATAGAAGAGTAGCGGTCATGGATGTTGGGGTATAATAAAACAAAAAGTCTTGTCAGTAATGAAAAGGTATTTTAAGGGGAGAAGAAAATGAAGAAAACATCAGGTATGGATCTTAACATGAAAGATATTATAAAAGAGCTGGAATCGGACTATGACAGTATGGTAAAGCCAAACATTATGATTGCAGGAAAAACGGGTGTTGGCAAAAGTACACTTATTAATGCTATTTTTCGCGAGAAGATGGTGCAAACAGGTACTGGCAAGCCCATTACCCAGCATTTACAAAGAATTTCTAAAGACTCGGTTCCTGTCACTTTATTTGATACGAAAGGGCTAGAGCTAACGGAAATTGCAAGAGAAGAAGTACAAAATGAAATTTTAGACGAAATTATGAAGCGGGAAAAGAATAAAGATATTAATGAGCATATTCATCTCATGTGGTATTGTATCTCTTATGAATCGTATCGGATTGAGCAAGAAGAAATCGAATGGATCCGGTTGTTCTCTAAAAAAATGCCTGTAATTCTTGTATTAACGCAATGCTTTAGTGATGATACATCTTTTTATGAACAATTAGAGAAATTAGAATTACCGGTAAAAAATATGGTTCGCTTACTAGCCGCTCCTAAAAGGATTATCAATAATATAGAAATACCTGCCTATGGATTAAATAATCTTGTCGATGCCACTTTTGATGCTTTACCAGAGGCAACGAAAAGAGCCTTTGTTAATGCGCAAAAAACAAATATTGATTTAAAGGTAAAAGAAGCAAAAAAGTGGTCGACCGGTTTCATCGCTAGTTCGTTTGGAGCCGGGTTTGCCCCAATTCCGTTTTCCGATGCTGTAGTTTTATCTGGGATACAGATAACCTTAATTACAAAAATCACCAATATTTTCGGCTTTTCTCGGTCACGTGCTTTGATCCAGACGATTGTTTCAGCTTTGGCTGGGACAAGTGCCGCGACTCTAACAGGAAGAGCAATGGTTGGACAACTGCTTAAGTTCATTCCGGGAGTTGGTACAGTTGCAGGCGGGATCATTAACGGAGCGGTTGCCTCGACGATAACAACAAGTTTAGCATTTGCTTATATCAAGGTTTGTGAGAAATTAAGTTATCAAAACGATATGGAATCAATGTCCGCTGACGAAATTGCAGAAATGGTCCGGGAGCAATATAAAAAAGAGTTGAAGAAAAATAAGTAAGAGGAGTAAGGGGGAATCCTATGTAAGCGGGCTCCTCCTTTTACCCTCAAACCAAACTAGATAAGCGTTGTTTCCATTTTTCTGGCAAACGTTTATAAACCTGACCTTGGAAATGAAGATCTAGATAAAGCAATATAGTTAAAATGCCAATCGTAAAAGTTATAAACCATTTATTCATGATATTTCCTCCGAATATTGTTGTTTTTATTAAAATTTTCTTCGAGTTCTGTGTATGAATGCTGATATCCGAGAGCAATTACTGATAAACTGCTCGCAAATGCTGATATCCGAGAGTAAGTACTGATAAACTGCTCGCGAATGCTGATATCCGACACCCAAATCCCGATATTCATCATCATACCACAACAAGATTTAACCCCTAATACCCGCGACTAATCCCTTTTGACTGTGAGGCTGAAAATATTCGAAATAGCACAAACGCAATAATCGATAGCATAATACCTGAAACATACGGTAATCCAATAGAAATAGAATATAGCCAACCTCCTAATGGTGGGCCGATAATTCTTCCAAGTGAATCAAAGGAGGAGATCATCCCTGTTACACCACCGTGTCCAGTCCTAGAACGCTTCGTAAGTATAGAGGAGACAGCTGGCCGGATAACTCCATTACCTAAACCAAAGATGGTTAAAAAGATAGCTGCTGTCGTAAAGCTTTCCGTGAATAGAATTAGTAGAAAGCCAACTGCAGAAACAAAAATTCCAATTTGGATGACAAAGCCTTCACCAAATCGTTTAATTAATTTACCAACCATACCACCTTGTACGATGGCGCTACCAAGTCCCATGATCATGAAGATGTAACCTAATTCGGTTGTTCCTAAATCCGCCTTTTCCGCAGCGAAGTAGGCAAAAGTTGCTTCTAACCCAGCTAAAGAAAGGGTAACGAAGAATGATAAGAAATACATGATAGACGTTGGGCCATTTAACGTTATCCATAATCCTCCAGATTTTCCTGGGGATTTTTTTCTTCTGTTTTCTACAGATAAGGATTCTTTTAAAATGAACATTACCATGAAAAAGGTAAAAAGAGAAAAGATTCCCGCCAAGAAAAAAGGTGTACTTAAGCTTGATTTTGAGAAAATGCCGCCGATTGCAGGACCAAATATAAATCCTAGTCCGATTGCAGCACCTACAATTCCCATGCCTTTTCCTCGATCTTCTTCTGATGTGATATCTGCTGCATATGCCATAACTGTCGGCATATTGGCAGAAGATAAAACCCCACCAATAATTCTTGCTGCGAATAGCATCCATAATTGTGTGGAAATGGCCGTTAAGAAAAAGGAAAGTGCTAGTCCTAATGTTCCAATCATAATAACAGGTTTACGCCCAATTCGGTCAGAAACTCTTCCCCACATCGGTGCGAAAATCAATTGCATTAATGAATAAACTGCCATCAATAGCCCTAATTCGGTTGGCGAAGCACCCAGTTCCTCCGCATAGAAGGGGATGACAGGGATAATAATTCCGAAACCAACCATCACGAGAAACATGACGGCAAACAAGATAGATAACGCTTTATTTGTACTCAACATAGGTCACTCCATTATAGTAAGCTGTTTACTAGAGACAGAAGGACAGGTCTCTTGTCCCGCTTCATCATTAATTATTAGGAAACGGGGCCTGTTCCCATGGCTCTCCCCTTAAAATAATATAGGAAAAGTTACATATTTGCGAGAGCTAACCAAAAAGAAATAGTGAAAAAAGTGTGAAGATAGGATACGACATAACTGTAATCAAAGTGGAAAAACAATGACTTTAACAAATACTATATGGTATATTTAAGTCTGTTTAGTATTATCAACATATCTTTATGGAAGAGGTTGTTCAAAAAGTCCGGTGAAAATGTCACTTCGACTTCATCCTCCTTTTTGAACAAGCACTCGAAGTAAAAAATCATAACTTATCAAGAAAAAGGAAGTGAACATAAATGGGGGAGGTAGAAAACCTACCTTTGTCAAAAATCTTGGCTCAAACCATTAAAACCGGGATCATTAAATCAAATCTAATCCCTATGTTTGCAGGGTTAACATTGTCGTTATACACGTATCAAATTAGTATTTTTGAGAAATGGCCTGAAATTATATTTGCTTTTATTGGTACTATTTTGGTCATTGGAGCGGCAGGAGCTTTTAATAATTTATATGATCGAGACATCGATTCAATCATGCAAAGAACCCAAAGCAGACCAACAGTAACAGAAGAAATAAAACCTAGTACAGTACTATGGCTTGGTATCTTCATGTCTATTTTTGGAATCATATCTCTAGCATTAACCACTCCATTAGCAGCATTTCTAGGTTTCCTAGGATTATTCTTTTATATTGTCCCATATACGATGTGGAGTAAGAGAAGAACAGTTTACAACACGGAGATAGGAAGTATTTCTGGAGCAATGCCACCTCTCATTGGATGGGCTGCTATTTATCCAGACATCACACATCCTGCCATCCTTGGACTGTTTGTCATCACAATTATTTGGCAAATGCCGCATTTTTACGCTATAGCTATTAGGAGACACGATGAATATAAGGCAGCAAAAGTACCGATGTTGCCCGTAGTAAAAGGGATTAAGCGGACGTATGTACAAACGAATATTTACTTAATTGTATTAATTGCAATCAGTTTTCTCTTTGGTTCGTTAAGTATCGGATTAATGTTAGTGGCACTTCTTTTAGGTATTATTTGGCTTGTTTTAAGTATGGTTGGTTCTAAGAGGATGGATTCGGAAAAATGGGCAAAATCCATGTTTATTTATTCCTTAATCTATATGACCATTCTTTTTTCAACTGTTATTATCTATTCACTTATGGGTATTATCTTTGATCTTTGATTTACCCCATTTAAAATGAGTAGAAAACAAGGGAAATTCCTAATAATAGCAAATAACATTACGCACACGCTATTTTATATTATAAATAGCGTGTGTATTTTTGTGAACGTCTAAAGATTTTACCATGATTGTTGAACTTTGTAACCTCACTACCCTTCAATGTGCAATTAGCAATTTTGTCTTCGGGTAATAATGTTCGTGAATGGTCAAGTTTTCAAGACGATGGGAGTTTACACGCCTAATTACGATTGATTGTTTACCTCATGCAATATATATTCTCATCTCTTACTTTTGTAGAAGTATACAAAAAGGTTGCTATAGACACACCAACTTTTAAGTTGATATTCTATTTACATACTTTGTTAGGAGAAGAAGAATGGAAGAACAAAAATATAAAGACCTAAAATTAGGTGAACGTGGTGCAACCATTAGTATATTAGCCTATATTTGTCTATCTATTATAAAGCTAATTGTAGGATATATGAGTGACTCCGCAGCCTTAAAAGCAGACGGATTGAACAATACAACTGATATTATTGCATCAATTGCCGTACTGGTTGGATTAAGGTTAGCACAAAGGCCTCCTGATAAAGATCATGGCTATGGTCATTGGAAAAGCGAAACAATTGCCTCCATGATAGCCTCTTTTATTATGGTTGTTGTTGGTATACAGGTGTTGATAGATGCTATAACATCCATGGTTGAAGGTGGGAAAGAGTCACCTGACATAATGGCGGCATATGTGGCTGTGTTTTCTGCAATAGCTATGTATTTTGTTTACCGTTATAATAAAAAGCTTGCAACCAAGATTAATAGCAAGGCGGTTATGGCAGCTTCTAAAGATAACATTTCAGATGCTTGGGTTAGTATTGGAACAGCGATAGGAATATTTGGTTCCCAATTAAACATGCCTTGGCTAGATACTTTTGCAGCTATAATGGTTTTGATTACTAATATGTAAAACAGCTTGGGATATATTTAGACAAGCTTCCCATGATCTATCAGATGGATTTAATGAAAATAAAATTCAACTATATCACGATGTAATTACCAATGTGGATGGAGTTAAAGGTGTAAAAGAAATTAAAGGAAGAAACTATGGAAATAATGAAGTGATAGATGTTGTCATCCTTGTTAATTCTAGGTTAGATATAAATGAAGCTCATGAGATTTCAACCTATGTAGAGGAAATTATGATTAAAGATTACGGAGTATACAGCGTTCATGTTCACGTAGAGCCAAATTAAATGAAAAAGTTGATGGGGTTGATGTATATGAAGCATCGCCCCATATAAAAAGAATATGAAAAAAGACCCTAATAAAGGGTCAAAAAAACATATGGCTCGCCTTAGAAAAGACCTGCTTCTTTTGCTGCCCCAAAACTTCTTCTAGCAAACTCAAACGGATCCATTCCAACATTCTCTCAATGCATATACATTAACCGTGGTTCGTCAAACAGCCAGTGGTTATGAAAGGCTGTTACGATAAGTCCTCTTTTTCGTAATGCATCAAGCATTGGATTAACTTCTCTTTGAAGAAGTACACTTTCACCTAGGTTAAGACCATTATTTTCAAAGGATAACATAAACGGAAGTGCCAATGGAGAACGAGTGCGGCGGCCTAAAATAGTTGCTCGAATATTTCGAAGTCGCATGATGACACAAACAGGAGTCGATTGAATAACTTCACCACCGATTATATCCGCAAGTCTTTGACAAGTTGACAAGTTTATTCCTCCTCCTTTCATTATATTTACTACAGCGTATGAAAAATTTGAAAGCTTGTATAGGTAGATCAAATAAAGAAAAACAATAAAATATAGAATAGATAAAACATCTAAACTTCAATGTTAATACGATAATGGTATGAATGTAGGTAACTGGTAGAAGAACTATTAGAACATTATTAAGAAACTGTTTGAAGAGAATGATTTAAATTCAAAAGCATCAGCGGAAGTAATGAAAAACCTCGGCTTACGGTACAAAAGATATGTATTAGTCAAATTTAAAAATACTTGGAAATTAAAGTTATGATAAAATAAACCTACAAAAGCTGCGTGCGGCTATACAACAGAGAGGTGTCGACAATGAATGTAAGAGATTTTATGATTACGAAAGTTTATACAATAAAACCATCCAATACGGTAAAGGACTTACTAAATATACTTAAAACCAATCGAATTGGTGGTGTGCCTGTAGTAGATGATAGAGATCAATTATTAGGAATGGTATCTGACGGAGATGTATTACGTTATTTATCTCCCACACCTATGGGAATTGCCGGGCTTGTTTATATTATAGAAGTTGGGGAAATGGAAGATGTATTAAGGGAAAAATTAAATACACCTGTGAAGGAAATTATGACGAAACGAAATCTTATATATGTATCTCCCACCGAAGAATTTGAAACGACGATTCGCTTATTATCTAAACATCGTCTCAAAAAGCTTCCTGTTGTTAATGGTGCTGGCCGTGTTGTAGGTGTACTTAGCAGGGGAGATATAATCAATAATATCTATGAACAAATTATCGATAATTAAAAAAGAAATAATCCATGATGAATTATTTCCAAACTAATCTAAATTCGAACCGGTTCTGTTGTTTTTACCATAGCTTGGAATTTTTCTATTACATCGCTTGTTTTTAGAATAGATAAAAAGGATAGTTCCCCTCAAAGAACTATCCCCCACCTTACAATTTAAAATTACTTACCAATCCGTTTAATTCCTCAGCAAGTTTTGATAATTCATTTGCACTCCCCGCAACTTCTTCCATAGCACTACTTGTTTGTTGGGAAGAAGCAGAGGTTTGCTCAATACCAGCTGCGGATTGTTCTGAAATAGCTGCGATTTCATAAATGGAACTGTTCATTTCTTGACTACTTGCCGCGATGTCTGCCATGTTCGTATTAATAAAATTAATGCTATTAACTGCTTCTGAAATAGAGTGCTGGATCGTGCTGAATTTCTCATTTGTTAAGCGGATTTGATTTGTACCTAGTTCCACTTCTTTGTATTCATCGTTTAAGGAATTTGTAACTTGATTAATTTCGTTCTGAATGGAACCAACAATAGTTGAAATATCGGTTACGGAATTTCCGACCTGTTCTGCAAGTTTTCTTACTTCATCTGCCACAACTGCAAAACCTCTACCTTGTTCACCAGCACGAGCCGCTTCGATTGCTGCATTTAACGCTAGTAAGTTTGTTTGGTCTGCTATATCCTGAATAACGACAACCAATTTGGATATTTCACGTGATTGTTCATCAAGATCTTGAACTTTCTCAACTGAATCTTGAACAATTGAATCAATGTTTTCCATTTGTTTCATAGAAGCATTCATTAACTCAGTTCCTTCATCTGCTAATACAAGTACTTGATTGGATTCATTCGTTGCTCGTTCCGTATTTTCTGTTGTTTGTTCGATTTTTTCTGTGTAATCTTTCATCATGGTCGATAGATCCGTTGTCATATTTGCCTGTGATTCAGATCCGGTAGCTAATTCTTCCATTGTTGTAGAAATTTGCTCCGTTCCAGAACGTACCTCATTAGCTGATTGTGTTAATTCTTCACTATGGGCAGAGACAGTGGCGGTAACTTCACTAATGGTTAACATAATGTTGCGCATACTATTATTCATTCCATTTGTTGCGTGAATAAGTTGTCCAAGTTCATCTTTGGAATCGGTATGTAGTTCATCATTATTTAAGTTACCACTTGTGATTTTTTGCATTTGTTCCATTACTGTTTTAATAGGATTCACAATTGATCTAGACGTAATAAATGCCGTAATAACCCCTAAAATAAGTACCACAATAAAAGTTATGATGCTAGTTATGATAATTTGTTTACCATTTTCCTGAATATTGTCACCTAACTTTTCAATTTTTGCTTCCCTATTTTTTGCTAGGTCATCGAATTCGGTAATTAATGTTCTACCAAGTGGACCCACTGTTGTTTTCATAATTTCTAAAGCTTCTTCTTTATTCCCTTTACTATACTCTGAAAAAACTTTATCCGTTAACTGTTCCCATTCTACTTTTTGATTAATTAATTCATCTAATTTTGTGGAGTCACTAATTTCACGAGCTTGTTTTACTAGATCCTGACTTTGAACGGTCCCAGCTTGGAATTCGTCCATAAAACTTTTTTCGTCAAATAATAAATATGCCCGAATCAATCCTGTTCGGCTGGCCATATTACTAGCTAATTGTTCATCTAAAATTAATAGTTCTAATTCGTTATTGATTAAATTTTCTACTTGTTTATTGGACTGATTCATAGAGTTAATAGTTAGAACACTTAATAGTAGTGTAAGAACGATAACAATAGAGAACCCGAAAATAATCTTTGTTCGGACACTTTTAAAGTTAAATAGCTTTTTCATGATGAATACACCTCGCTAATATGTAATTTCAATTTTCAAGTACTTTTTTATTGATGCTGCACTATCTGTAATTAATGATAAGGCTCCTTTCTTATCTTATATTTGTGTCTAAGGCATTCGCCCAAAAGCTTGAAAAAACCAAGTTTTCATAAAGGAGACTTCCATCCGTGGGGGTTTTCCTTCACCCCACACGGATGGTTAGTCACACTTATATAAGACCTTTACGAGTAGTTGATCCCCCACCTACCTTCTTTGTATCCTCAGAAGCTTTAGGTGGAAGTTTTACTGCCCGTAAAGGTGGGATAAAAAATAACGAAGTACAATGTTAAGCATTATATTATTTATATCGGACAAATTTCCTGTATGTAAAGTACTAGAATAGGAATCTAAAAAGAAGGCAAATATCTAGGTTTCCCACTCTCTAAAAGACTTTTCATTATGATATGATAAAAGAGAAAGATGACAAGGGGGTAGGGGATTTATGATGGAAAAAAAGGAGTTTATGGGGTTAGTTGAAAAGGCCTTCGATGAAAGAAATTTTAATCCAGAGAGTATTTTTTTATTTAAACTTTTTCAATTTGATTTTCAATATGATGATGAAAATAGAACGTGTACGATTACGTGCCCCATATCAGAAGTGATGCTCAACCCAAGCGGAATAGTTCATGGGGGAGTTTACACGTTTTTGACAGATACAGCAATGGGGCATTTGAATTTTCGCCTAAAGGACGCCCCGTATGTATCACTAGAATTGAAGACTTCTTATTTTAAAGCAGCATCTACTGGGAATATTACCGCCACAGCAAGATATACAAAAGAAGGGTATAAAGTATGTTTCATGGAATGTGAAGTACATAATGAAGAAGGAGATTTATTGTGTAAAACCTCTGGAACGTTTTACAGATATCAAAAATAAATTGGTGAATTTGAAAGTAAAGATACTATGAAAATTAGGTAAGATACGGACATTTTCCTTCTTGATGGTCTGCTTCCTATTAAGTATACTATTTCTTGCAAAGTCGTTTCATAAAAAGGAGAATAAAGATGAAAATAATTCAAGTGAAAGATTATCAAGCAATGAGTGAAAAAGCATGTGAATTAATCGTAGAAAGAATGCAAAAACTGGAAAACCCCGTATTAGGACTTGCAACTGGTTCTACTCCGGAAGGCTTATACAAATGTTTAATTAAAAAGAATAAAGAAGGCAAAGTTTCCTTTAAAAATACGACGACATTCAATTTAGACGAATATGTTGGAATAAGTAAGGAAGATCCAAATAGCTACGTTTACTTTATGAATGATAAATTATTTGATCATGTTGATATTGCAAAAGAAAATGTTCATATACCAAGTGGATTAGAAAAAGACATGGATCAAGAATGTGAAAATTATGAGCAAATGATCCGTAACGCAGGTGGAATCGATGTTCAAGTATTGGGAATTGGAGTGAATGGTCATATTGGATTTAATGAACCCGGAACACCATTTACAAAACCAACGCATGTTGTGGAATTAACGGATTCTACTCGTGAGGCGAATGCAAGATTTTTTGCTTCTAAGGATGAAGTGCCAACCCATGCTATTTCAATGGGGCCTAAAACGATTATGCAAAGTAAAGAGATATTATTACTTATTTCCGGTGAAAACAAAGCCGACGCAGTTGCACAATTAATCGAAGGCGATGTAGATGAGCAAATGCCAGCATCTATCTTACAAAAACACGATCATGTCACGGTTATTGCAGACGAAGCAGCATTATCTAAGACGAAGAATAAATAAAGTAATTTTGAAAAGAGCAGCCTATGTAAATGGGTGCTCTTTTAGTGTTGGACTGGATAATTATTCTGTGTTGGTGCAAAAAGTTAATATTATGTTCAATAAACTGGTATAGACATATATACAATAGGCTGTTATTATAAAAGTAAGCAATTACATTGTCTTCATATCTAGATAAACGATGAGTAAAGAAAGGAAGATAATTTTGTTTAAAAAACTATTCCGGTCATTCACATATATTAACAGAAGAGGTCTATTATCGGGCTGGAGGGCTTGTCCCCATTCATCCAATTTTTCATGAGCCATTAATGCTACATGAAGGCGCGATCTGTTCATCGGAATTGGAGCGGAAGAGCGGCTATGCTAAGACATTTATGGAAGAACAAGATATTCGTGAAAATGACGTGATGATTGTGATATCCACTTCTGGAAGAAACCCTGTTCCTATTGAAACTGCTCTTTTATCCAAGGAAAAAGGAGCGTTCGTAATTGGCCTATCATCCCATGTCTATGCAGAAGGGCAAACATCAAGACATGTTAGTGGGAAGTTTTTACATGAAGTTGTTGATGTAGGAATTGATAACCATATTCCAGTGGGGGATGCCTTGTTAACGAATGAAAATGTATCCGTTGGTTTTGCTCCAGGATCAACCACTGTTGGTGCGTCTATTCTTAATGCGATGATGGCAGAAGCGATATCCCGTATGGTAGAAAAGGGAATAACTCCGCCAGTATTTTTAAGTGGGAATGTGGACGGGGCTGATAAGCATAATCACGTATTAATGGAAAAATATAGCCACCGAATTAGATTTTAAACAAATAGCACATAAAGTGGTATAGACAACTATATATAAGGCGTGCTATAATTTTGATAAAAAAAAGAAGGGCTTTAGTTCTTGTCGACAGAATTAGGAGGAGTTTCTTTCTTGCATAAGTGGAATGAAGATATTTGTTCTAAAGTGGCGAATGCCAAGTTTTCTAAAAAGAGAATTGAGATCGATTTATTAAATGTTTATCAAGTAAAAATAGGAGGTTTTTACTATGATGAAATACTTGCAAAATCTAGGTAAGTCATTAATGCTTCCTGTTGCCGTATTACCTGCAGCTGCGGTATTAGTGGGGATTGGTTATGCAATTGACCCTGAAGGTATGGGTTCTGGGAGTATCATTGCGGCATTTTTAATTAGCGCGGGTAATGCAATTTTAAACTTTATTCCGATTTTATTTGCCGTCGGTGTCGCAATAGGGATGACAAAGGCAAAAGATGGTCCAGCAGCACTTAGTGGCCTGGTTGGTTATTTGGTTGTTACAACTGTTTTAGCAACAGATAATGTAGCCAACTTGTTACAAATTAAAGTTGAAAGTGTCAATATGGCATTTGAAAATATTGATAATGTTTTTATTGGTATTATTTCTGGACTGATTGCGGCTGCACTATATAACCGCTTTAGTCATGTGAAATTACCTGAAGCACTTGCATTCTTTAGTGGAAAACGATTGGTACCAATTTTAACAGCAGCAACCATGCTTGTAGTTTCCATGATCTTATTATTTGTATGGCCAGCTGTATATTCCGCATTGGTTTCATTTGGGGAAGCAATTAGTAGTCTAGGGGCAATTGGTGCTGGACTGTATGGATTCTTTAACCGTATTTTAATTCCGACTGGTTTACACCACGCATTAAATAACGTGTTCTGGTTTGATGTTGCGGGTATTAATGATATCGGTAACTTCTGGAATGGAGAAGGAACGCCAGGTATTACTGGTAGATATCAAGCAGGTTACTTCCCAATCATGATGTTTGGGCTTCCGGCGGCAGCACTTGCCATGTATCATACAGCGAAATCGAAAAGGAAAAAACAAGCTGCGTCCTTACTAATGGCAGTAGCGTTTGCATCTTTCCTTACCGGTGTTACGGAGCCGCTTGAATTTTCATTCATGTTCTTAGCACCAGTGCTTTACGTGGTACACGCAGTGCTAACAGGTATATCGTTGTTCATCGCAGCAACATTCCATTGGACAGCAGGATTTAGCTTTAGTGCTGGTCTTATCGACTTTTTATTAAGTTCACGACTTCCACTAGCGAATAATCCATATATGCTCATTCTTTTAGGTCTTGTGTTTGCGGTTATTTACTACTTCCTATTCCGTTTTTTAATTATCAAATTTGATTTCAAAACGCCTGGTCGTGAAGATGATGATGAGGAGGAAGTGCTAGTTGGAGAAACTGCACCGAATACTACTGGAAAAGATAAGTATGCAATGATGGCAGAGGCAATTTATGAGGGGCTTGGCGGAGATGAGAATGTAATATCCGTTGATAACTGTGCGACCCGATTACGTCTTGAGGTAAAAGACATGGACGCAGTGGATCAGAAGAAAATCAAAGCAACCGGTGTACCTGGAATAAATGTCGTTGGAAAACATAGCATACAAGTTATTGTAGGGACACAGGTTCAAGCCGTAGCTGATGAAGTACACAAATTAAGAAAAAAAGATGAATAAAAATGGGGGAGGCTGGTATTCTTAAGAAGGATATTGGCCTTTTTTAGCAGGTAGGAAAGTATAAAAATCTTTCCCGTCTGGGGCTCCGATTACTCGCCCCATCATAAAGATTTGCATAAGTGCAACTAAGGCATTCGCCAACTTAAAAAATAAAAGCTACGAGAAATATGGAGAGATAAGGTTTTTTCTATTGGTCTATAATCTAAACCGAAGCAATGTTAAAATAAATTTTGGGAAATAACAGGATCAACAAACAGCGCTGTTAATCCCGTTTCATTTGCATTTTGAATTTATATTTATCGGAGCGGTAAATGGATTTGACATATTCAATTGGCGTTTCTTGGTCGTTTTTCAAGAAGCTTGTCCGGTGCATGACGAGAACAGGATCTCCCTTTTTGATATTTAAATACTGGGTTTCTTCTTCGTGAGCTAGGGATGCTTCAATCGTTTGATTCCCATAAGCAATTTCTAAATTTAATTTTTTTTCAATGTAATCGTAGAATGACATAAAAAGGTCCTTGTCACTGATTTCACCAACTAAATGTTTCGGTGTATAAATAGTTTCTAAAGCAAGTGGTTCGTCGTTAGCCATTCGGATTCGTTTGACTTCATAGATCTCATCGGTTGGTTCAGTTTTTAGTATAGAACTTATCCAAGTATGACCTGAAATGACATGAAAACTAAGTAGTTTATTAGAAGGAATCAATCCACGGTTCTTCATGTCCTCACTAAAGCTAGACAGTCCGGATAGGTCCTGTTCAAATTTTCTTTCTGCAACAAAGGTACCTCGGCCTTTTTGACGATAAATCAACCCTTCTTTTACAAGGTTTGTAATTGCTTGGCGTACGGTCATTCTGCTTATGTCATATTTTTCTGCATATTCACGTTCGGAAGGCAATAAATCACCAGGTTTCAACTGATCTTGAATCATGCGTTTTATCTCTTCTTCTAGTTGATAATAAATAGGGATAGGAGAATTTTTGTCAATCATGTGTATTCCCTTTCATTGCCCGTTTTCAGTGCCACAGCTGTCAGCGAGTAATATTCAACATTTATTTTTGCCAACGAGGACACTACGGTTTTCTTTAATTTTATCAAAATAATGATTGTGTGTACACAAATATATTAATGACTAGACAACTATAGGTT
The DNA here is from genome assembly GCF_038006665.1 of Oceanobacillus sp. FSL K6-0118. Lineage (NCBI taxonomy): Bacteria > Bacillati > Bacillota > Bacilli > Caryophanales > Bacillaceae > Oceanobacillus > Oceanobacillus sp. FSL K6-0118. The sequence continues at coordinate 3,127,388 of NZ_JBBOVR010000001.1, read as the reverse complement.
TAACATCTTAAATGTGAAAGGAACAGTGAGCTATGAATACATCTATATATATTAAAAACATCCATATTCTCTTGGAAGATGAGGAATTGTCTAATGGGGGAATATTAATAGAAAACGATAAGATTAAGAAAATTTTTAGGGAAAATGAGCAACCGAATCATCTCCCTGAAAATGTAGAAATATTGAACGGTGCCAATCTAACCGCCATTCCAGGGTTCATCGATGGTCACATACATGGTGCGAACGGTGCCGATACGATGGATGCTACAGAGGAAGCGTTGGATGCGATGGCATACTTGCTACCGAAAGAAGGGACAACTAGTTTTCTAGCAACAACCATCACCCAGTCTCCGGAAAATATCGAGAAAGCTTTAAAGAACGTTGCAAAATATAAAAATAAAGCCAAACACGCAGAAATGATTGGTGTCCACTTGGAAGGACCATTTGTTGAAAAGTCGAAAGCTGGTGCGCAACCTATTGAATACATTATGGAGCCCAATTTGAATCAATTTTTAAAATGGCAGGAGCTTTCAGGGAACAACATTCGAACGATTACCATGGCACCAGAGCATGATGTGGACGGTACATTTATTGGGTATTTAAATAAAAATGGTATTAACGTATCTGCTGGACACACAGATGTTGGATTTGAAGGTATTAAAAAGGCAGTTGGAGAAGGGGTTAGCCAATTAACTCATTTATGTAATGCGATGAACGGGATTCATCATCGTGACATTGGAGCGGTTGGTGCGGCATTCCAATTGGACGATCTTCGTGCGGAATTAATTTCTGATGGCGTACATGTTGTAAAAGAAATGCTACAACTGATTTATAGTAATATCGGTAGTGAGCGACTCATTTTAATTACGGATGCGATGCGGGCAAAAGGTTTACCAGCGGGTGATTATGAGCTTGGTGGACAACCTGTAAAAGTTACGGAAGATCGTGCGGTATTAGAGGATGGTACACTTGCTGGTAGTATTTTAAAAATGGATAAAGGAGTGCAAATGATGCTCGGATTGGATGGTGTAACGTTAGGTGATGTTGTACAAATGGCTTCCGTCAATCCTGCAAAACAAATCGGTATATATGATCGAAAGGGAAGTATCAAAGAAGGAAAAGATGCCGATATTTTACTTGTTGATGATGCGTTGAATATACAATACACCATTTGCCGTGGTGACATTTCATTTATGCGAGCGTAATGGGCATATCGTTTTTAATGAACTAGGAAGCATTTATCGGACCTTTAAGGAAGTTGATCTCCCACCTACCTTCTTTGTTTCCCAAGAAGGTTTAGGTGGGATAGATTCCTCACTATCAGTTTTGAAGATGTGTTCCACGTAGTTAAGATTACTTTTGAATCCTCTGTTTTTCACACTTTAGCGCTTATAACAGTTGTATCGCTTGAGACGTTGATACTTTGTATCCTCTTAACTTCACTATTGAAACAGTTAAAGAATCAAAATCAGATGTGTTTATATCAGTCCCTTTTAATCATGTTTCTTCAAATCTTACGCCAAGTTGAATAAAGAAAGCTATTGAATTGAACTTTTAATCTAATTTATACAAGCGAATTTTAATTCTAGTCGATCATCCGAATACACATTAAAATAAGGGATGTTCTGTCAAGCTCGTAAAAAAACCCAAAAACTAGGATTTTATCCATGTCGCCATGAATTCTCCTAGCATATAGTGACTATATAAGGCTTAAGGAGGTGTATTGTAATGAGTGATGGAAGAGGATACGGTGATGGTTTTGCGTTGATCGTTGTGTTGTTTATTTTGTTAATTATTGTAGGTTCTGCATATGTTGGATTTGGTTATTAATAATAAAATTTTTGTAAGGAGTGTTATTATGGGATTCGGATTTGGTAACTGTGGATATGGTGGATATGGATACGGTGGAGGAGTAGCAGGAGCAGGATATGGCGGAGGTAACAGCTTTGCGTTAATCGTTGTTCTGTTTATCCTTCTAATCATCGTTGGCGCAGCTTGGTATTGCTAAGTCTTTCTAATGGAAGAAACCTTTTTTAAAAGCTTTCCTCATGTCTTTAATAAAGACTATTACCTCCTCTAAAGCGGTTATGGGGTAGCTAGAAATTTAGCTACCCTCTTCTTATTTGTATTGGTTTATCGAGATAGATGGGGATTATTTGTGATTTAAAGGATTAAGAAAAAATGCGGAGCCTATAAAAGGCTTCGCATTTTTTGGATAAATATTATGCCAATACTTCTTCCACAGTTTTCACTACATTTTCAACTGTAAATCCGTATTCTTCAATCACTTTGTCTCCTGGTGCGGATGCGCCGAAACGATCGATTCCTAGTACTTTACCGTCTAGACCTACATAGCGTTCCCATCCAAGTGTTGCACCCATTTCAATAGCTACGCGAGCTCTAACTTCTGATGGAAGAACAGCTTTTTTGTATGCTTCGTCTTGTGCTTCGAAACGATCCCATGATGGCATACTTACGACACGTGCATCGATACCTTTTGCTTTTAATTCAGATTGAGCTTGTACAGCTAATTGTACTTCAGAACCTGTTGCTAAAAGGATTGCATCTGGGGTTTCTTTTTCAGAATCTACTAATACGTAGCCACCTTTTTGTACTCCTTCATAACCAGTACCTTCTAATGTTGGAAGGTTTTGGCGAGTTAGAACAAGTGCAGTTGGTGTGTCTGTAGATTCTACTGCTAATCTCCATGCTGCAGAAGTTTCATTTGCATCTGCTGGACGGATAATAGAAAGACCAGGCATGGCACGTAATGCTGCTAAATGTTCGATTGGTTCGTGAGTTGGGCCATCTTCTCCAACAGCGATAGAATCGTGAGTTAATACATACGTAACTGGTTGATTCATAATCGATGCAAGACGAATGGATGGACGTAGGTAGTCATTAAATACGAAGAATGTACCACCATAGACTTTTAATCCACCATGAAGTGCCATACCATTTAGTGCAGCACCCATCGCATGTTCACGAACACCAAACCAAATATTACGTCCTGCGTAATTTTCTTTAGAATAGTCTTCTTCTTTATTCATCATGGTTTTGTTAGAACCTGCTAAGTCCGCACTTCCACCAAAGAAGTTAGGTACAGCATCCGCAATAGCATTTAACACTTTTCCGGAAGATGCTCTAGTTGCTAATGTATCTTCACCAGGAGTGAATTGAGGTAATGCTTTTTCCCAACCCTCAGGAAGTTTGTTGTTAATTGCTGTTTCTAATTCTTTAGCAAGTTCAGGGTATTTTTCTTTATATTGATTAAATAGCTCATTCCATTGTGCTTCTTTTTCCGCACCGTCTTTAACAACTTTTTCGTAAAAATCAGCATAAACTTCTTCCGGTACATGGAAAGCTTCATGTTCCCAGTTATAGAATTCCTTTGTCAATTTCACTTCATCTGTACCAAGCGGAGCACCGTGAGCATCAGATTTAGCGGATTTATTAGGTGATCCGTAACCAATTACTGTTTTAATTTCAATAAACGTTGGTTGTTCTGTATTGTTTTGAGCTGCTTTGATTGCGTTTCTGATTTCATCTAGGTTATTTCCATCTTCTACATAAAGAACTTGCCAACCATATGCTTTGAAACGTTCTTGTGCATTGTCAGAATAAGATTTATTTAAATCTCCATCTAAGGAAATATCATTCGAATCGTAAAGAACGATTAATTTTCCTAAGCCTAAGTGACCAGCTAGAGAAGCTGCTTCATGAGAGATACCTTCCATTAAGTCACCGTCACCGACAAGAGAGTAAGTATAGTGGTCAACTACATTTAAATCATCTTTATTATATTTGGCAGCTAAATGACTTTCAGCCATCGCCATACCAACTGCCATTGCAATACCTTGGCCAAGTGGACCAGTTGTAGCTTCCACACCATCTGTATGGTTTACTTCTGGATGTCCTGGAGTTTTAGAATCCCATTGACGGAATGATTTTAAATCATCCATGGATAAATCGTATCCTGATAAGTGAAGTAAACTATATAAAAGCATGGAACCATGGCCTGCTGAAAGTACAAAACGGTCACGGTTGAACCATTTAGAATGTTTTGGATTGTGATTCATGAAATCAGTCCAAAGTGTATATGCCATTGGTGCTGCCCCCATTGGTAAACCAGGGTGACCAGAATTAGCTTTTTCAATCGCATCAATTGCAAGAGTACGAATAGTATTTACTGCTAGCTGTTCTACATTATTTGACATTGTCAAACTCCCTCCGAATAAAGTAATTAATAGTATTACTATATACTAGTATAATAGAAAACGAGTGGGAAACAAACGAAAAACAATTAAATAATTGTAATTTAATAAGTAAGTTTGTCGTTTTTCGTTTATAATGAGTTTAGGAAAAGGTTTACACTTTTGGGAGGAAAATATAAAAATTTCTTACCTGTAAATTAACTGAGATGTTGGCAATCTAATAACGAATACAAGTTTTCTAGTATAATAATTTAACTAAATTTTAGCTTTCTTATACTTATTTATAATTTTTCGCAGCTTCTAGATCTTTATCGTAATCTGGATGGTTATGACGTCATTTACATATTCCACGTAAGTTACCTTATTGTCTGAATCTACAACAAAACTTGCTCTTGTTAAAAGCCATAACTCTTCAATTAGTACACCATATTTCTTTTACCAAATCAGAATCTCGGTGATCAGAAAGAGCGTCTAAATTTTTAATACCATTTGCAGCACACCACCGTGTTTGTGCAAAAGTAAGTTCACACTAATGGAATGGATAGTACTTGCGTATTTGAAAGTTTATCCGCCTCTTTGTTGAAACGCATGGTTTCTTTTGAACATACTCCAGTATCAACGGATGGTACTGGAGCAATTAATTTTACTTTTCCGTTATAATCATCACATTTAGTTAAACTATTAACCTGCATTTGAAATTTTCTATTAAATTATAACGTTATACTATATTTATAATTTTAATACATATAAGTTAATCAATTTACTTGAAGATAACACTAAGGGGGGCGTACAATTCGATAAAGAAAAAAATTCCCCTTATCCCTTTTAACATCCACAAGATTTACGAATGTTCATGGATGGTGGTAATTCGATATGGCTCATGTAATTTGGGTTGTTTATTTTATTTAATAGTACATCAAATGCAGTTTTTCCGATCGTTTTTGGTGGAAGAACGATATTGGTTACGGGAGGGTCGATAATATGGGATGTTGAAAATTCCCCAAAACCAATAAGTGCAATATCATCCGGTATGGTTAAACCTAATTCTTTAATCTTTCCGATAGCACCAATAGACATTAAATCATTTTGTACGAATAAGGCGGTCACATCTTTTTCTTTTTTTAATAATTCTTCTACCGCAGCTTCTCCACCTTCAACAGTTGCATATCCTTGTACGATTATGTTTTCGTCAAACGGAATTTCGAACCTATTTAACGCATCTTGATAACCTCTTATTCTATCTTCTGTTGTGGATACATTTTTAAAAGAATATATAAATCCTATCTTTTTATGTCCGTGTTTAAGAAGGTGTGTGGTTGCATCGTAGCCTAATTGATAGTTATCCCCCGTTACACGAGGGATATTGGTAATTCTTCGGTCATAACGATTCACCATGACAATCGGAAAGTGATTCTCCATATATTTACGTAAATAATTGATGTCACCTGAAGTTGGAGAGAGAATAATACCATCTACTAATTTGGAATGAAGTAAATTAATCGTTTTTTCCTCATAACCGCTATCTTCATTTGTATTAACTAGTAATAAGTTATACTCCTTTTCTTTTGCACGTTCTTCAATACCAAAAATCATCTCTGTAACAAAGGAATCAGGGAAGCTCGAAACAACTAAGCCAGCCGTTTTCGTGGATTGCTGTCTTAAGTTCTTTGCCGCTGAGTTAGGCACGTAATTATACTTATTAACAACTTTTAGTACTCTGTTTCGTGTAGCTTCTGAAATATGCTTTGTATTGTTAATAACGTGCGAAACAGTGGCAACAGATACATTTGCTTCCCTTGCAATATCTTTCATCGTGACTTCATTTTTCATTTTTAATTACTCCTAATTTAGACCATTAACTTCTATTTCAAATTATTGTTATTATAACAGATTTACCGTGTTTTCAATAGTTTCAGTAGTGGAAGGTTATAAGATAACGGTTGACAATGAATACCTACAACCTTTAATACTTTTGGTTCAAATAGTTAAAGGATTTACCTTGAGGATGAGTGAATTTGTAAAGTAAAAAAGAAAATTCAAGGATAACATTACTAGTGGGTATTGATAAGATTAGGTTTTCTATAGTATTATTTTTTGTCGAAAAATCATTGACAAGGAAATCGCTTCCAATATATAATTTTGTTTAAACGATTAACTAATTAGGAGGAAAAGGGATGAAATCGTTACGGAATATCACAGTATTATTAATTTCTATATTAGCAGTTAGTATAGTTATTGTTTTTTTCACAACTAGTAATGCATTGTCTCAGGATACGAAAGTCATCCGTTTTGGACATGGTCAACCAGAGACCAATGAACGACATATTGCTGTTATGAAATTTAAAGAATTAGTGGAAGAACGTTCAAAAGGAACGATTAAAGTTGAAGTATATCCTAACGAACAATTAGGTTCCGAACCGGTCATGATTGAAAGCGTATCATTTAATGACCTACAAATGGTTGCAGCGAGTGCATTCAGTCAATACGATCAAAGGATAAGTGTCTTCGAATTACCATATCTTTTCGATTCATTTGAGGAGGCATGGAGTGTCCTAGATGGTGAAATTGGTAAAGAAATTGCAGAACCGTTTTTGGACCAAAATTTAAGAATTATTGCGTATTTTGAAAACGGATTCCGTCATATCACTACTAATAAGCCTATTGAAACTCCAGAAGACTTAGAAGGTGTAAAAATTAGAACTCCAGAATTTCCGATATCAGTTAGTACGTTTTCAGCATTAGGTGCTAACCCTACTCCAATGGCTTTTGGTGAGTTGTATATGGGGTTACAACAAGGGGCAGTGGATGCTCAGGAAAATCCAGTTGCTAACTCATACGCAAGTAAATTTAACGAAGTTCAAGATTACCTAATTATGTCAAACCATCAATACATGCCATTACCAGTGGCTATTAGTGAAGAGTTTTGGCAAACATTAACACCTAAGGAACAAACCATTATCGAAGAAAGTGCCCAAGAAGCTGCACAATTCCACCGTGATTTGTTAAGAGAAAACGAAAGTAAAATGATTAAAGAGCTAGAAGAAGCTGGAATGGAAATTATTTATCCAGACACAGCACCATTTAAAGAAAAAGTAGATGGTGTGTATGATTCTTTCAGAAATTTATACGGTGATGAGATTGTAGATCGCATATTGGAAGCAGCAGAATAATTTAATTGAATGGGAGGATTCTATATGAAAATCATAAAGTGGTTTGACGAACATTTTGAAGAATATATCCTCGTTTTTTTGAGTGCGTTTACAGTGGTGGTTATTTTCCTTCAAGTTGTCATGCGCTACGTGTTCGGTAGTTCACTCACTTGGTCAGAAGAGATAGCAAGATACGCATTTATTTGGATGATTTATCTCGGTGTAAGCTATGGTGTGAAAAAGAAGAAACACCTTGGTGTAGATGCACTAAATATGTTATTTAAAGAAAAAGGACAAATTATTATAAGTATGATTGCAAACGTATCATTTCTTATTTTTGCAATAGTGATCACTTATTATGGATTTGATATAGTTTTACGGGTTACTAGAGCATCGGCTGCAATGCAAATACCTATGGAATGGGTATACGCTGCACCAGTAGTAGGACTAGCCTTAACAGCGATTCGCCTTTCTCAAAATTTAATTAAAGAATATCAACAGTTAAAGAAAATAAACAATAATCAAGAAAATGATTACATTATTGAAGAAAGGGGTGATGTAGTGTGACAGCAGTTATTTTATTCGGTACATTTTTCATGTTCATGGCGCTAACTGTCCCAATAGCTATTGCATTAGGACTCGCCGGTCTTGTTACAGCCTTGTATTCAACAAATATAACGGTCACCTTTTTATCGCAAAGTTTAGTGACGTCCACAGATAACTTTGCACTAATGGCTATCCCATTCTTCATCTTGGCTGGTGAGATAATGGGGAAAGGTGGAATTTCAACCAAATTATTTGATTTAGCTAATGTATTTGTTGGTAGATATACTGGTGGTTTTGCCATGGCGGCCATTATTACTTGTATGTTTTTCGCTGCTATTTCAGGTTCTGGTCCAGCTACTGTTGCTGCGGTTGGTGGAATTATGATACCAGCCATGGTTGCGCAAGGTTATGATAAGAAGTTTGCAACCGCTGTTATTGTTACAGCAGGTTCACTAGGAATTATTATCCCACCAAGTATTCCAATGGTTCTGTTTGGTATCTCATCAAGTGAGTCAATCGGAGATCTATTTATCGGTGGAATTCTACCGGGTATATTTATAGGAATATGTCTGATGGTTTATGCATATTTTCATTCCAAAAAAATGGGGTACAAAGGTACAGGCGAGAATTTTTCATTTAAAAGATTGCTTTCTGCCATTAACAAAGCGAAATGGTCTTTGCTTGTTCCAATTATCATTTTAGGTGGAATTTATGGGGGTCTTTTCACTCCAACCGAAGCTGCGGTTGTTGCGGTAGTATATGCTTTGATAGTTAGTCTTTTCTTGCACAAAGAATTGAAATTTAAAGATTTACATGGAATTTTCAGAGATGCTACTTTAAGTTCTGTTGCCATCTTAATTATTATCGGAACTGCTAATGCTTTCGGTACAATTTTATCAATGGAGCGAATTCCACAAGCAGTTGCAAATGCATTCTTAACCGTATCGGAAAATGGATTTGTTGTATTATTGATGATTATTTTACTGTTACTATTGATTGGATGCTTTATTGATACATCTGCTGCTGTTATAATCTTTACACCAATTTTATTCCCAGTAGCATTGCAAATTGGCATGGATCCGATTCATTTTGGTGTCGTAATGATTGTTACATTGGCAATTGGTTTCATTACTCCACCACTAGGTGTAAACCTATTTGTAGGATCGGGAATATCGGGAGTAAGTATGCCAGCACTGGTGAAGGCGGTGATTCCATTCTTCATAGTTATGTTGGTAGCAGCACTCATAATAGCGTTCGTTCCACAACTAACACTATTATTCTTGTAAACTAGCAAGCTATTTGAGTCGGTTCACATAAAACCACTAGGTGTAAAAGAACTGACTCATTTTTTATATTTAGGTATGGACAATAAACTCTTATGATTGTATACTTACATTGTAATTAACTTAGTAGACAAGTATACAACAGAATGGATTTAACTACTAAAGGGGTGGCATAAATGAAAAACATATCAATTGAAGAATTAAAAAAACAAGCAACCGAATTAAGAAAAACAGCGGTGACAATGGTATATAAAGCACAATCCGGTCATCCGGGTGGATCCTTATCTGCTGCTGATTACGTAACCGCTTTATATTTCAGAGAAATGAATGTCGATCCTAAGAATCCGGATTGGGAAGATCGTGATCGTTTCGTTTTATCAAAAGGTCATGTTGCGCCAATCCAATATTCTGCTCTAGCAACACTAGGTTTTGTACCTTATGAAACGATTCATACATTAAGAGAATACAAATCTCCATTCCAAGGTCATCCTGACTCGAAGAAATGTCCCGGTATTGATATTTCAACAGGTTCGTTAGGACAAGGACTTTCTTGTGCAGTAGGAATGGCATTAGCTGGAAAGTTAGATGAGAAAACCTATCGTGTATTTGCTGTCCTAGGTGATGGTGAATGTCAAGAAGGCCAAATTTGGGAAGCAGCTCAATCGGCAGCAAAATATAAATTAGATAATTTAGTAGTCATTGTAGATGACAATGGTTTACAAATCGATGGTCCGACAGAAGAAATTATGCCAAACGGTGATTTAGAAGAAAAATTCAAGGCATTTGGTTTTGCTACAAAACGTATTGATGGTCATTCAATGGAAGAAATCGTTGCAACATTGGATGAAATACGTGATGTTAAAGACGGAAAACCAAAATGTATCGTATGTAACACGGTCAAAGGTAAAGGTGTTTCTTATATGGAAAACGTTGTTGGTTGGCATGGTAAAGCTCCTAACGAAGAGCAATACAAACAAGCAATAGAAGAGTTATCAGCAGGGGGTGTAAACTAATGACTGTATTAGCGAAAGAAGTAGTAAAAAAGGCAACTAGAGAAGCATTCGGTGATGAGATAGTAGAATTAGGAAAAGAAAATAAAAACATCATGATTGTGGATGCAGATATCGGTGGATCTTGTAAAACAACAAAATTTATGAATGAACTTCCAAAACAACATGTAAACGTTGGGATTGCAGAACAAAATGCAGCAGGTGTTGCAGCAGGTCTTTCTACTACTGGTAAGATTCCTTTTGTCAGTACGTACGCAGTGTTCGGATCCTTAAGAATGGCTGAACAAATTCGTCAAGAAGTTTGCTATCCTAATTTAAACGTTAAGATTGCATGTTCACATGGCGGTTTAACACCGGCAAATGATGGCGGAAGTCACCAAGCGATTGAAGACATGGGAGTTCTAAGAACATTTCCAAATATGACAGTAATTATGGGGGCAGATTATCATTCTACTCGTAAATTAATTCGTCAAGCGTCTGAAATGTATGGTCCTGTTTACTTACGATTTACGAGAGATGCGATTCCTGTGATTTATGATGAAAATGAAGATTTCGAAATCGGCAAAGCAAAACAAATAAAAGACGGAAAAGATGTTGCGATTATTGCAAATGGGGATACCGTTCGTTTAGGACTTGAAGCTGCTGAAAAGTTAGAACAACAAGGGATTTCCGTTAAACTTCTAGACATGCATACCATAAAACCAATTGATAAAGAGGCTATTTTACAATGTATCGAAATCGGTAACATCGTAACAGTAGAAGATCACAACATCTTAAATGGCTTAGGAAGTGCGGTTAGTGAAGTAGTGGCAGAAGCAGGAAAAGGAAAAGTGCGCCGAATTGGTGTTCAAGACCAATTTGGACAATCTGCACCATATGAAAAACTATTAGAGATCAACGGTATCACAGTAGAAAATATTGTAAACGCAGCAAAAGAAATGCTTTAAAACTTAGGGGGAAATAACATATGTTTAAACTAGACGATAAAGTAGCAATTGTAACAGGTAGTGGATCACTAAAAGGAATCGGACGTGAAATTGCGTTAGCATTGGCAAAACAAGGTGCAAGTATTGTAGTAGCTGATTTAAATAAAGAAGGTATTGAAAGTACTGTTCAAGCTGTACAAGAAGCAGGTGCAAAAGCTTTAGGTGTTGAACTTAATGTAACAAATAAAGAATCTGTTGACACTATGGTGGAAAAAGTTCTTGCTGAATTTGGAAGAATTGATATCCTTGTTAACAATGCGGGTATTTCCCAAAAAGTAACAGTAGAAGATATGACATTAGAAGATATCCAACGAGTATTCAATGTCAATATGTTTGGTTTATTCCTAACGACACAAGCAGTTTTAAAACCAATGAAAGAACAAAAGTTTGGTCGAATTATTAGTCTTTCATCTGTATCTGCCAAACGTGGTGGAGGTGTATTTGGTGGCGCACACTACTCTGCTTCAAAAGCTGCTGTATTAGGTTTTTCTAAAAACTTAGCGCGAGAGGTGGCAACAGACGGAATAACAGTTAATTGTGTAGCACCTGGTCTAGTCAACACTGAAATTTGGAAATCGCTACCTGAAGATGACGCTAGAAAAGTGATTGATGGCATTCCTATAGGGCGACCTGGTGAAACAGCTGAAATTGCAACAACCATTGCTTTCTTAGCATCCGAAGAAGCTTCTTATATAACCGGTGAAGATATTGATATTAATGGTGGCTCTCACATGGACTAATCTTTAAGAAAATTTATACGGTTTGTACAGGCATACTTTAGGGTATGCCTGTATTATTTAAAAAGACTTTCTATGTTAAGCTTTTAAATATATAATGTGAGTATATTTATATTGACTGAAATAATCATAGAGAGAAGTGAATCTAATGGCATTTAATCCAGTTTCTAATAAAAAGTTATATATACAGATTTATAGTCAAATCCTTTCTGAAATACAGCAAGGGTCTTTTAAGGTAGGAGATAAATTACCTACTGAGAGGGAACTATGCGAACAGTTTGGAGTAAGTCGAGCACCTGTTAGGCAAGCTCTAAGTGCTTTAGAATTAAATGGCTATATTTACTCTAGGCAGGGTGAAGGTGTCTATGTTCAAAATAATAATGTGGACACAGAAAATAATAGATCATCCATTATATTAAATAAAATTGCACCGGAGGATATCGTAGAGGCAAGAATGGAGATCGAACCTCTTATTGTTAAATACGCAACAATAAGGGCGAACGATGAAGATATCAATGCACTTAAGTCTATCTTGGAAAAAATGGAAAAGGAAACAAGGAATGGGGAATATGTACCTCAAACAGATGAGGAACTTCATACACGAATCGCACAATCCACTCATAATGATTTATTTATAGGCTTTATGGCTGATATCGTTAATGCGATGAAACAACAGGAAATGTGGGATTTTATCCGTGACCGTACGGTTACCCGCCCTGACTATAGGGACGTTAACTTTGAAGAGCATAAATTAATTATTAATGCTATAGAAGAACATGATGGAGAAAAAGCAGCTAAATTAATGATGAATCATATGCAGAACCTGTATGATAGATATTGGAAGAATTCGCTTATATAGGTGATTTAATAAAGAGAGTTGATCCAGCTTTTGGTAGGTTTAAAAGAGTGACCTTGCCACAGTAAATGATTTTAATGAGGAAGGATCAATTGTTAATATTTAATTATTTTTAGATCTACTAAACATCCAAACACTTAGTGGAGGAGGATGTATATGGATATATCAGTATTAGATAGGTATAAAAATTATAATGAAATTGAATTACAGCAACAATATGATTTAAAAATGAAAAACTTTAAACATAAAATTATTATTTTGGATGATGACCCAACAGGTGTTCAAAAAGTACACGGAGTACATGTATATACAGACTGGAGCGAATCTAGTATTTTAGATGGCTTTCAGTCTAATGAACAAATGTTTTTCATTTTAACAAATTCTAGATCCTTTTCTGAGGAAAAAACAATAGAAGTTTATAAAGAAATTACCGAAACAGTTGAAAGGATATCAGAGCAAAGCAATCTACCTTATCTCCTTATAAGTAGAAGTGACTCTACCCTTCGTGGTCACTATCCCCTGGAAACAGAGGTCATTCATGATACAATGAAACGCTCTGTCGAAGGGGAAATTATGATTCCCTTTTTCAGAGAAGGTGGACGGTATACAATTGAAAATGTTCATTATGTTGAAATAAACGGGGAACTTGTACCTACTGCGGAGACAGAATTTGCAAAGGACCGCACATTTGGCTTTTCTAAAAGTCATCTAGGAGAGTACATTGAAGAAAAAACAAGTGGTGCGTTTAAGAAGGAAGAAATGGTGTATATTCAATTAGATGATTTACGTGAATTACGAATAGAGAAAATAGTAAATCAGTTAATAAATGTTTGTGATTTTAATAAGGTTATTGTCAATGCTATTTCAGACAATGATTTGAAGGTATTTATGATCGCATTAATTAAAGCTATTCATTATGGAAAGCGCTTTTTATTTCGGACGGCTGCAACTTTCACAAAGGTAGTAGGAAATATACCAGACAAAAGTCTATTAAATATAGACGAGATTGTACAAAAAAACAACCCTGCTGGTGGACTAATTATTGTTGGGTCTCATGTGAAGAAAACAACTCAACAGTTAAAAGAACTGCTAAAATTAAAGCATGTAGCACCAATAGAATTTAATAGTGATCTTGTTTTAAATGAGGAGAAATTCAAAGAAGAGATCCAATATTGCATTCGTGAATTGGATGAAAAGTTAGGTAAAGGTGAAACTTGTGTCATCTATACAAAGCGCAATCGATTGGATTTAGGTGAAGGGATGGCGGAAAAGGAATTAATGTTATCTGTTCAAATATCCATTGGTCTTACACAAATCATTGAAGCCTTGACTTGCAAACCAAGATATATTATAGCCAAGGGAGGAATAACATCATCGGAAATTGGCGCAAAGGCATTACATGTTAAAAAGGCGCTTGTAATGGGACAAGTTTTACCAGGCATACCTGTCTGGAAAACAGATGAGGATAGTAAATACCCAAATATAGCTTATATTATTTTCCCGGGAAACGTGGGAAAGATAACAGATTTATATCATATCGTAAAAGAATTATGTTGAAGACACAAGGAGGATACCGGTTTGAATAAAGTCGATGAAACAAAACAATTAGTTGGTGAAGAAGTAGTTAAATATGTAAAAGATGGAATGAAAGTTGGATTAGGGTATGGTTCAACGATGTATTACGCTGTGAAGAAACTAGGCGAACGTGTAAAAGAAGAGGGGCTCAATATTGTAGGAGTACCTTCAGCTAATAAAACAGCGGAATGGGCGAAAGAATTTGGGGTTCCTCTTACTGATTTTTCAAAAGTTCAAGAGCTTGATATAGCCATTGATGGAGCAGATGAAGTAGACTCTAATTTACAATTAATTAAAGGTGGCGGTGGTGCGTTATTCCGTGAAAAAGTAGTGGCGGCAGCGGCTAAAGAATTCTATGTCATTGTCGATGAAACTAAAATGGTAAATCATTTAGGTGCATTCAAACTACCAATAGAAGTGGTCCCTTTTGGTTGGGAAGTAACGGCCAGTAAAATTGAAAAGTTTGGTTGTGAACCGGTGCTAAGAAAAAAAGATGGGAAAGTATTTATTTCCGATAATGGAAATTACATATTAGATTGCGATTTCCAAAAGATTACTGAACCGGAAAAACTACATAATGAACTTATTGGAATCGTTGGTGTGGTGGAGACAGGATTGTTTGTAAATATGGCTGATAAGGTTTTGGTAGGGAAGAATGGAAAAGTGGAAGTTGTTGGGAAAAAGGTTCTGTAAAATATTTTAGAGGAGTACTTAACTAAAACTTTAGCAAAGGGAAATTAACACATCAAGGCATTAGTAAAAAGGCATCAGGCGAAGAAAATATTGGTCAGAGATTCCTTCTGCTGAGGAAGATGAAGTTTTTGTTAAAGTTCATGCCATAGGGATTTGTAGTACAGATGTTCACATTATTAAAAAATACCGTAAAATGTAATTATTGTATAATTGTAGTAACTATATGCAGTTATACAGGTTATTTGTAAGCGAATGGAAACAGAAAAACCTCTCTTTTGTCTATTATTGAAAAGAGGGGTTTTTGGTTGTACAATAAATGACGTTGGTGGGAAAAACTCACCTACGTCATTTTTGTGTTTATAAATAGAAAACAAGTGAGATTCCCTGTAGAATTAAAGTCGCTGAAAACCATTCCTAGGAGGGAACTCACTTGTCTATATCAAATGATATTAGAAATATGTTAGATATTCAAGATAAAAATATTTATATGAGCGAAAATGCAGTAACGTATGGCAAACATAAAGGGAAGTCTTGTAAATTTATTAAGGCGAAATTAACATATGATGCAGATCAATGCCCAAATTGCCAGGTGGAGAAAGTAGGCTCTTCTATTTATAAAAACGGAACACAATTATCTCGTATTACCATTCCGACCATGGGAGTTTATCCAACATATTTATTATTAAGTAAGCAGCGTTTTATGTGTAAACATTGTGGTGTTAGTTTTACTGCACAAACAAATATCGTAAAGCGTCATTGTTTTATATCCTCAAATACAGAAGCCCAAATCATGATTAAATCAGCTGGAGCGCAGTCCGTTAAAGATATTTCCCAGGATTGTGGTGTATCTGAGGCAACTGTTCAGAGAATCATTAATAAAGAAGCAAATAAATATAAACCGCATTATAAAGCCCTACCTAAGCATCTATCGTTTGATGAATTTAAGTATGCCAAGGGCAAGATGGCTTTTGAATATATCGATGTTGAAACGGGTGACATCTTAGACATTTTAAATAGTCGTGATAACCGGTCTATTACAGATCACTTCATCACAAATTATAGCTTATCAGCTAGACAACGAGTAGAAACCGTGACAATCGATATGAACGCAGGTTATGTAAGTTTGATAAAAGAGATGTTTCCAAATGCAGATATTATTATTGATCGTTTTCACTTAGTTCAACTCATATCAAGAGCGATGAACAAAACGCGTGTTAAAATCATGAACCAACTCAGAACATCTAATGGGGAAGATCAGAAAAAGTATCGCCGCCTTAAACGTTATTGGAAGCTTTTACTGAAAAAAAGATCGAGTTTATCTTATACAGAATATAAATATTACGGCTTATTTGGCCAACGTCTTGAAAGTTCAATAGTGCAAGAAATGTTGGATTATAGTGAGGAACTTAAAGTCAATTATGGTATATATCAGGACCTGTTGGAGGCAATTGACGAAAAGGACTATCATGCATTAGAGAACACATTAAACAAAAAGTGTCCAACCCAGTCATCAACCTATTTAAGAACAAGCATTAAAACATTAAGAAAGCACTTGCCCTATACGAAAAACAGTTTTCAATATACGTATAACAATGGGCGAATTGAAGGTATTAACAATAAAATCAAGGTACTCAATCGGATTGCATATGGCTATCGGAATTTTAAGCATTACAAAAACCGAATAAGATTACATTTTAAACTGAAACCCGTAGTAAACAAATCACACTCTAGAGTAGCATAGCTTCCCTAGAGTGTGATAATCAAATACATATTAAAAGTCGACTAAAATACAGTACCAACGTCACTTGACGTAGAGCCGGGTTTTTAGGGCATATAACAGAAGGAAAGCTATGTAACATCTTCAACACAACTATTCCTGTTATTCTACTCTAGGCGTACACGTATTTAAAAATTGATAAGTTTAAAATGAATTGTAGTGCCGTTTCAAAATGTATTTATAACATTAAGTTAGATCTAATGTAAACATCATAGACCTCTTATAACCTTTTGGAAATCATATCAATGTTGATTTTTTTCTGTTCTAAATGGAAGGATAAACACTTATCTGTTAATTGTACTAATGGCACTATTAGTGTTTACCTAAATAAGTTGGATGTAAGAGTTCTAGGTGATTTCCAAACTTCTTGAAACGAGAAACCCAGTACCAATGCCAAGTGTACTCACCTTCATTGCTTTTTTATTGGAAATAGATTGGAGGGTTGTGCCTTCCAAGTGCTATAACTTAATTGTCTTGAAAACAGCTGGAAACACTTAATCATCTAATATAGGAGGAATTTAATCCAAGTTAGTACTTTTTGGTACTTTAATATTACTCACACTTGAACTAATTTAGTTTCAGTAATTTTCATCTTTGACAAGAAATCAGTAATTGCGAAAGAATTTGCTCCAAGTGCGGTTGAATAGTTTCCTAGTACAGAAAAGCGAATCTCTGTTTTGGATTTGTGAAAAATCGATAGTCGTTCATCAAGGATGCGTTCGATTGGGTTTTTAATCCAATTTTTAAATTGTGCAATTCGGTTTCCAATAATAACAATTTCCGGGTCAAATGTATTAATAATATTAATAATCCCAATACCAATGTTTTCGCCAAGCGTATTTAATAATTGTATAACCTTTGGATTTCCTTGTTTAGCTTGATCAAGAAGGAAGTCTAAATCAATTATTCGGCTATTATCAAATATTCTTTGTTCCTGCGCAGCATTTAACAATGCTTTTTCCGAGGCATACAATTCCCAACATCCACGGTTGCCACAAGAACATTTTCTCCCATTTGAATCAATCGTAGAGTGTCCCATTTCACCGGAAATACCAGTTGCCCCCTTATAAAGTTGGTTGTTAATAACGATGCCTGTTCCGATACCTATACCGATACTAACATACACTTGGTTTGAAATGTTTTTACCTGCGCCATATAATTTTTCGCCGTGTGAACCAGCATTGGCCTCGTTTTCAATTTTGGTAGGAATATGAAAATAATCCTCTATCATTTCTTTAAGTATTACGTTTTTCCACTTCAAGTTTGGTGCGAAGAGCACCTTACCATACTTATTGATTTGTGCTGGTACTCCAATACCTATTCCGACAATACCATATGTACTTTCTGGTGATTTTTTAATAAGCAACTCGATGATGGAGTGAATCTCTTTTATTATTTCATCTGTTTCTATTGAAATAAAATTAATTGTTTCTTTATAAACTATATTTCCGCTTAAATCTGTTAGAATCCCCAAAATATAGTTAACTCCTAAATCGATTCCAATTGAGTAACCAGCATGTTGATTAAAAAAAAGCATGACTGGTTTTCTTCCTCCACTTGATTGGCCTTCTCCAATTTCATGTACAAACGATTCTTTTACAAGCTCAGTGACCATAGTTGATACAGTTGCCTTATTTAATCCAGTTTCTTTTGATATTTGAGATCGAGACAAAGGCCCTTTATTTTTTATCGTATTAAAAACGATTGATTTATTTATTTGTTTAACGAGGTTTTGATCACCTGTTCGTAATGATTTCATTACTTCTACTCCTTACAAGTCGTCTACTAAAGACTATTCGATAATTGTTTCAAGTTCACTTTTAATTATAAGATAATTTAAAACCTAAACAAAGTAAAGGGAAACGAATATTTTAAATTAATTAATATTATGAAAAATTCATACTTTGGTGAATTTTTTGTTGACGACGCTTTCCTGTAGTGTTAAACTTAATTTAAACATTAAACAAAGATTAGGGGGAGATCGCTATATGAGTTATTTTGCGAATGTGGATAAAATTAAGTATGAAGGGCCAACATCAACGAATCCATTGGCATTTAAATATTATAATCCAGATGAAAAAATCGGCAATAAAACAATGGAAGATATTTTACGCTTTGGTGTCGCTTACTGGCATACATTTACAGAAGATTTGTCTGATCCATTTGGGGTAGGGATAGCAATTCGTCCATGGGACAAATATACAGGAATGGATCGGGCAAAAGCTCGTGTAGAAGCTGCGTTTGAATTCTTTGAAAAGCTAAATGTTCCATACTTTTGCTTTCATGACGTCGATATTGCTCCAGAAGGAAGTACATTAAGAGAATCCAATAAAAACTTAGACACGATTGTTGCAATGATTAAAGATTATATGAAGGATAGCAAGACTGAATTACTTTGGAATACAGTAAATAGTTTTACTCATCCGCGTTTTGTACATGGTGCCGCTTCTTCTAACAATGCAGATGTTTTTGCCTATGCAGCTGCAAAAGTTAAAAAAGGTTTGGAAGTTGGTAAAGAACTTGGAGCTGAAAACTATGTATTCTGGGGCGGACGCGAAGGGTACGAAACGTTATTAAATACTGATATGAAACTAGAATTGGATAATTTAGGTCGTTTCTTCCACATGGCGGTTGATTATGCGAAGGAAATCGACTTTGATACACAATTCTTAATTGAGCCAAAACCAAAAGAACCAACAACTCATCAATATGATTTTGATGTAGCAAGTGGTTATGCATTTCTACAAAACTATGATCTCCAAGAAAATTTCAAGTTTAATATAGAAGCAAATCATGCAACATTAGCCGGACATACATTTGAACACGAACTTTACTATGCACGTATCCATGGTATGTTAGGTTCCGTTGACGCAAATCAAGGACATCCATTATTAGGGTGGGATACAGACGAGTTCCCAACCGATTTATATACAACAACTCTTGCCATGTATGAAATTTTAAAAAATGGTGGTCTTGGGCGAGGTGGGTTAAATTTCGATGCGAAAGTTCGTCGGGGTTCATTCGAACCTGTAGATTTATTCGAAGCACATATTGCTGGAATGGATAGCTTTGCAGTTGGATTGAAGGTGGCTCAAAAATTAATCGATGATAAAGTCTTGGAAAGTGTTCTAGAAGATCGTTATAAGAGTTATTCAGAAGGGATTGGTTTAGATATTGTAGAAGGGAAAACAGACTTCCATAAATTGGAGGAATATGCGTTAGAACTATCCGAAATCAAAAATGAATCTGGAAAATTAGAACGAATTAAATCAACAATTAATCAATATTTATTGAATGCGATGGTAAATAAATAGAGATTTCCTCATAGGAGAAGTGGTTATATGAAATATGTAATTGGTGTCGATTTAGGAACAAGCGCTGTTAAAATTTTATTAGTTAATCAACATGGTGATGTGACCGAAGAGGTTTCCAAAACCTATCCATTAATTCAAGAAAAATCAGGATATAGTGAACAGGATCCGAAGGACTGGGTGGAACAGACAATAGCGGGATTGTCTGTTCTCCTCAAAAACTTTAATGGGAACCCAAAGGATATTGAAGGGATTAGTTTTTCCGGACAAATGCACGGCTTGGTATTACTCGATGAAAACTATGAAGTTTTACGTAATGCTATCCTTTGGAATGATACTCGAACAACAGAAGAATGCTATGAGATTTACTCAAAAGTCGGGAGACAGCGCTTACTTAAAATTACAAATAACCCGGCCCTTGAAGGATTCACATTACCTAAAATCTTATGGGTTAAAAACAATGAACCTGAGATTTTTAACAGAGCGAAGACATTTTTATTACCTAAAGATTATGTCCGATATAAATTGACAGGAAAAATCCATATGGAATACTCAGATGCTGCTGGTACACTCCTACTTAATGTGACAGAGAAGAAATGGAGTGATGAGATTTGTAATCTCGTTGGGATTGATGTAGCTTTTTGTCCGCCATTGGTTGAATCATGTGATGAAGTTGGTAGCATTACTTCAGATGTTGCAAGAATAACAGGTTTATCGTCAATTACTAGTGTTTTTGCTGGTGGTGCGGATAATGCATGCGGAGCAATTGGTGCCGGTATTCTAGAAGAGGGAAAAACGTTGGTAAGTATTGGTACTTCCGGTGTTGTTTTAACGTTTGAAGAAAGAGAAAAAGACTACCAGGGAAGAATCCATTACTTTAATCACGGAGAACCAAATGCGTTTTATTCAATGGGAGTAACCCTTGCTGCTGGGCACAGCTTAAAATGGTTTAAAAACACATTTGCTAAAGATGAAAATTTAATTCATATATTAGCTAATGTGGAAGACATCCAAGTGGGATCAAATGGACTATTATTTACACCCTATATTGTTGGTGAGAGAACTCCTCATGCCGATGCAACAATAAGGAGTAGCTTTATTGGAATTGACAGTTCGCACCAAAGGGAGCATTTTGTTCGTGCTATATTGGAAGGTATTACTTTTTCCCTTAATGAATCAGTGGAAATTTTCCGTGAAAATGGAAAGCAAATTAACGAAATTATCTCCATTGGCGGTGGAGCGAAAAATGAGGCCTGGTTACAAATGCAGGCAGATATTTTTAATGCAAAAGTTGTGAAACTAAAAAGTGAACAAGGACCGGGGATGGGAGCGGCGATGCTTGCTGCTTATGGTTGTGGATGGTTTAATTCATTGCAAGATTGCGCTCATGAATTTTTGAAAGAGGATAAAATTTATTATCCTGACAAGGTGAATGCTGAGAAGTATAAGGATTTTTTTAATTTGTACAAAATGATTTACTCATCCACAGCTTTTTTAAATAAAGAATTAATGCAGTATAGGGGTTAATAAATCTTAATGAAACTACATTGAGAGAAGATTCATCGCCAAAGTTTTTCTTGCCTAGAACATGTAATTATGTTTCTTGTTGGAAATAGAAAAATGTAAGATGATATATCTACCTTTAAAATGTAATCCTTGTTTATTAGTATTACGGGTATTAACGGATGAGTTTTCCAAAGTAATAAATAACTTAAATATATTTATTATAGTAACTGGAATTATAAAAATATTTCTGTGTAATGATGACAACTATAAAAATAAAACCTCTTCTTTAATAAGTTACAACTATAAAGTAATGAGTGTCTCTAACTATCAGATTTATAGTAATTTAATCTATGAAAGGGGATATTAGTATGTTTAGAAGACTATTAATTTTAGCAGTTTTATTTTTATCATTATTAATAATATCTGCCTGTCAAAATACAGGAGATGAGGCAAGTGTGTATGGTAACGGTGGAACAACACTTACATTATGGCATATACAGACCGGAAACTCCGAGGAAGTAATTAACAATGCAGTTGCTAGGTTTGAAGAAAAGCATGAAGGTGTCAATGTAGAAGTTATTAAACAAGAAAATGATCCATATAAAACAAAGTTAAGTGTAGCCATGGGTGGAGGAACACCTCCAGATGTATTTCACTCCTGGGGAGGGGGGTGGCTTGAAAACTTTGTGAATGCTGGACAAGTTAGAGAACTTACAGATGAAATTGATACCAGTAACTATTTAGATGCGGCTCTTTCTCCATTGGTTTTCGATGATAAAGTGTATGGTGCGCCATTAGGAATTAAAATTGTGCCAGTATGGTATAATAAGGATATTTTTTCGGAGTATGGTCTCCGAGAGCCGGAAACTTACGAGGAGTTGTTGTCCATCATTGATACATTAAAATCAAATGATATTACTCCATTTGCTTTAGCGAATCAAACTAAATGGCCAGGTGCCTTTTATTTAATGTATTTTGCAGAAAGAATAGGCGGACAGGATTTATTTTATGAAGCCTTTAACCGAAAAGGTAGAGACTTTAGTGACGAAGCGTATGTTGAAGCGGGTACCAAAATTCAAGAGTTAGTTGAAATGGGAGCGTTTCCAGAAGGAGTAAATGGAATGAATTATGATACCGGGCAGTCGAAACAACTAATATATTCAGAAAAGGCTGCGATGGAAATCCAAACGGATTCTTATTTAGATAACATTCGAAGTGAAGCACCCGAATTTGAGGAAAAGTTAGGATTCTTTGCTTTTCCAAGCATTGATGGGGGGGAAGGCTCTAGTAATCATTTAGTTGGTGGAGTAAGTCCAACATTTTCTGTTTCAGAAAATAGTGAACACGGTGAACTTGCTACTGAACTTGTAAAAGAGTTGACATCAATAGAAACAGCAACAGAATATTCAGATCATGGAGGTGGAGTTAGCGGAGTTAAAGGTGTTGAATACACAGACCCGTTTGTTAAAGAATTAAATGTTTTACTAGAAGAAGCTGAGTACTTACAAACCTATTATGATCAAACGCTACCACCAGAATTAGCAACATCCCATTTAGACACAACGCAAGCGTTATTTGGATTAAGCATGACACCAGAAGAAGCTGCGAAAGAAGTCGAATCAAAAGCTAAGAAAATATTAGAATAATAATAAAAACTACATTAAGAATAGGGTACCATTCTTAATGTAGTTTCCTACATAGAATTGGGGTGAGTAAATTTGATAAATAAAGTCCAAGAATCATTTAGTAACGATGAAATAATCAGAACAGAGTTGGAAAGCGTCTCTAGAGATGTTAACCAAAAGAACCGTAGAAAACCAAGGGTTAAAAAGAAAAGAAATAAAGAATTTTGGGTTGTTTTAGCATTTATCCTACCAGCCTTTATAATCTATAGTGTTTATGTTATTTATTCGATTGGAATGACATCTTATTATAGCCTATTTGAATGGTCTGGTATCGATAATAATCTCTCTTTCAATTTCTTTAATAACTATACTACATTATTAAATGACAAGGTGTTTTGGACTTCATTACAAAATAACTTTTTGCTCGTTATTTCTTCATTAGTTACCCAGTTACCTTTGGGACTGATAATGGCACTGTTATTATTTAGTCCAATTAAAGGTATCCGATTCTTTAGATCTATTTACTTTATGCCGTTCTTAATGTCAACTGTCGCAATAGGTATTTTATTTGTTTATATCTATGATGGGAATTTTGGTTTATTTAATCAGATTCTAGGTATGTTTGGATTAGAATCATCGCAAAATGCATGGCTTGGAAATGAAAATACTGCAATTTGGGCTGTAATAGCAACAATTAGTTGGCAATTTGCACCATTTTACATGATTTTATTCAGAGCATCTATTGTCGGTATTCCAGAAGAATTGTATGAAGCAGCAGACATTGACGGTGCAAATGCCTTGAGGAAATTTTCGAACATTACCTTACCACTTTTGTGGCCAACAATTATTACTTCATCAATACTTTCTATAATTGGATCATTAAAGTATTTTGATTTGATATATGTAATGACTGGTGGAGGACCTAATAATAAAACAGAACTTATGGCTACTTATATGTATGAACAAACATTTACTAATTTTAATATGGGGTACGGTAGTGCTATTTCTTTCTTAATGTTTATTATATCGTTTGTTGTAATACTACTTATCTTACTATTAAATCAAAGAAAGGAGAAAATTAAATGATAAAACAATTACGGCTAATACCAATGTATTTAATTGCAATAGTTATATTAATCTTCACAGGATTACCGTTTTTAGTAATGATAAATACATCTTTTAAAAAACAGTTGGAATTTATGACCGCTCCATGGTCCTTACCTGAAAAGTTCACCCTTGAAAATTACTTTTTATTAATAGAATCTAATTTTTTCAGCTATTTTCTTAATAGTGTAATTGTTACCGTGATTTCAGTTGTTATAGTTATTATCTTTGCTGCACTAGCCAGTTATCCATTAGCAAGAATGAAGTTCAAATTGAATCGACCTGTTTACATTCTGTTTCTAATAGGGATGATGATTCCTATTCATACAACGTTAATTCCTATATTTAAATTAACCCAAACCATTGGATTATATGATTCTATTTGGGCATTGATTGGTCCATACGTTGCTTTTGCATTACCGGTTTCTATCGTAATTTATACCCAATTTTTACAAGAAATACCAAAGGAATTAGAAGAATCCGCAAAAATAGATGGTTGTGGACATTTTAGGTTATTTTGGCAAATTTTATTTCCATTATTGAAGCCGGCGACAGCAACAATTGCAATTTATAATTTTATCCATATTTGGAATGAATTTATCTTTGCGTTAGTACTAACAAATTCACCAAGTAACGGAACACTTCCAATTGGATTAAGGGAGTTTTATGGAGAATTCTCTGTGAATGTACCAGGTATAATGGCAGCATTGACTTTGGGCAGTCTCCCACTATTATTAATTTATTTTGTAGCACAAGAGAAAATTGTACAAGGACTTGCTGCGGGCTCTGTAAAAGGATAAAAAATGATTTATATGAAAACTAGAAATGATCTTTAATTAAGAATTGAATAAAGCAATATTCAAACAATTGTAGGGGTGATGAGTCTATGAAAAAGGCCTTAATTTTTTATGGTGGTTGGGAAGGACACGAGCCAGAGCAAGTAGCACACATTTTAAAAGATATCCTTTCTGAAGAGAATTTTGAAGTAAGACTAACTGATACATTGCAGACTTTAGAAGAAGGAAATTTAAATGAATATGATCTTATCGTT
Source organism: Oceanobacillus sp. FSL K6-0118 (assembly GCF_038006665.1). Taxonomy (NCBI): domain Bacteria; kingdom Bacillati; phylum Bacillota; class Bacilli; order Caryophanales; family Bacillaceae; genus Oceanobacillus; species Oceanobacillus sp. FSL K6-0118. The sequence continues at coordinate 3,101,965 of NZ_JBBOVR010000001.1, read as the reverse complement.
CCAAATTGGACACAAGGGACTATTAAAAAAGAACAGTTACAACCTCTTATAGAAGCTGTAGCTAATGGAACTGGGTTAGCTGGATTACACGGGGGGATGGGTGATTCTTTCCGATGGGAGACAGATTATCAATTTATGGTAGGTGGACAGTGGGTAGCGCATCCAGGGAATGACGGTATTAGCTATCAAGTCAATATTATTGACCGAGATTGTCCAGTAACGCAAGGGATAAAAGATTTTACGGTTATTTCTGAGCAATATTACATGCATGTTGATCCAGCAGTAAAGGTTCATGCGACAACAAAATTCCCAATTGCTGAAGGTCCATACAAAGTTAATGGAGAAGTCGAAGTGCCAGTTGTTTGGACCAAAATGTGGGGAAAAGGAAAAGTTTATTATTGTTCTTTAGGTCATGTGGCAGAGATTGTTAGAATGCCTGAAGTTATTCAACTAATGAGAAATGGATTTTTATGGGCAAGTAGATAAGTATATTTCTAATGGAGGTAAGATTATGGAGCCAATTAAAGCTGGTGTCATTGGATGTGGAAATATTAGTTCTATCTATATGGAAAATGTAAAGAAATTTAAAACGTTCAATATTATTGCTTGTGCAGACATTGATATTACTAGAGCTGAAGATAGAGCAAAGGAATTTAATATTCCGTTAGCATGTCTTCCTGAAGAGTTATTAGAAAATGAAACCATTGATATAATCATAAATTTAACAACTCCAAATGTTCATGCAAAGATTGCAACTGCCGCTCTTCAAGCGGGCAAACATGTGTATGGAGAAAAGCCTTTTGCTATTACTCGTGAAGAGGGAAGGGAAATACTAAAATTAGCAAAGGAGAAAAAATTGGTAGTTGGTGGTGCACCTGATACTTTCTTAGGTGGGGGATTACAAACATGTAGAAAATTAATTGATGATGGTTGGATTGGTGCTCCTGTTTCGGCCACTGCCTTTATGATGAATCATGGCCACGAAAGATGGCATCCAAATCCTGATTTCTATTATCAAAAAGGCGCAGGCCCAATGTTTGATATGGGGCCATATTACCTTACAGCACTAATCTCTTTACTAGGTCCGATACGAAAAGTTAACAGTTCAAGTCGAATTACTTTTCCAGAAAGAACAATAACGAGCAATCCTCGGTATGGAGAGAAAATTCAAGTAAATACACCAACCCAAATAAATGGTGTAATTGATTTTGAAAGCGGCGCAATTGCCTCTATAATTACTAGCTTTGATGTTTGGCATCATCGACTTCCTTTTATTGAGATTTACGGGACAGAAGGAAGCCTGGCGGTTCCAGATCCAAATACCTTTGATGGGCCTGTTCTAATTAGAAGACATGATCAAGAAAATTGGAGGGAAATTCCTCTAATTAATGCATTTATTGAAAATAGTAGGGGATTAGGGATTGCGGATATGGCTTTTGCTATATTAAACAATGAGAAACCGCGGGCAAGCGGGGAACTAGCCTACCATGTACTCGATGTCATGCAAGGATTTTTAGACGCCTCCGTAGATAACCAAGCTTATAGTTTAAATAGTACATGTGAGCAGCCTAAACCACTTCCATCCTATCAATTTTTATTAGAAAACTATTAATTTAAAAGGAGAGATTATAGAATATGAAATTGGGAGTTTTTACAGTATTATTTGGTGATAAACAGTTTGAAGAAGTATTGGGTACTATTGCTGAGAGAGGACTTGATTCCATTGAAATTGGAACAGGTGGATATCCTGGTGATGCACATTGTAAACCAGAAGAATTACTAAACAATAACGATAAATTAGAGAAATTTAAAAAGGTAATTGAAGATCACGGGCTTGAAATCAGCGCATTGAGCTGTCACGGCAACCCACTTCATCCAAATCCTGAAGTTGCTAATAAACATCATGAGCAATTTCAAAATACTGTTCGATTAGCTGAAAAGCTTGGAGTAGATACGGTTGTAACGTTTTCCGGATGTCCAGGGGAATCCGAATTCTCCCATTTCCCGGTCTGGGTAACAAGTGCATGGCCAGAAGACCATCCAAAAGTACTTGAATGGCAATGGAAAGAGAAAGTTATTCCATATTGGACTGAACAAAGTAATTTTTTATCCCAACATGGGGTGCGAGTTGCAATTGAACCTCATCCTGGGTTTGTTGTTTATAATAATGAAACTGCGTTACGGCTACGTAAAGAGTGCGGAAACAACATTGGAGTGAATTTTGATCCGAGTCACCTATTCTGGCAAAACATGGATCCAATCATTTGTATTAAAGAAATTGCTAAAAATGATGCACTATATCATTTTCATGCAAAAGATACAGGAATTGATCACCAAAATACGGCAGTTAATGGTGTGCTTGATGTCAAACCATATAGTGATGAAATTAATCGTTCATGGATCTTTCGAACAGTTGGTTATGGACATGGAGAACAAATGTGGAGAAAAATAATAAGCACGCTTCAGTTGGTAGGGTACGAAGGAACAATTAGCATCGAACATGAAGACAGTCTAATGTCAGTAGAAGAGGGATTTGATAAAAGTTCTACATTTTTAAGAGGTGCATTAATTAAAGAAAAGGTTGGTGAAATGTGGTGGGCGTAAGTCAAAAAGAAATTAGAATTGGGATGATCGGTTACCAGTTTATGGGTAAGGCACATAGCCATGCATATAGAGATTTACCGTTTTTTTTTAATTCAAAAATGAAGCCTGTTATGAAGGCGATTGCTGGAAGAAATGAACAAGCCGTAATAGAAGCAGCAGAGAAATATGGTTGGGAATCTTATGAGACGGATTGGCGTAAAATTATAGAGCGTAAAGATATCGATGTCATTGACATTGTAACACCAAATCATACACACTCTGAAATTGCTATTGCAGCAGCGGAAGCGGGAAAGCATATCATAACGGAAAAGCCACTTGCATTAACAGTTGAAGAAGCAGAGAGAATGTATGAAGCTGTTCAAAAAAATAATGTACATCATATGATTTGCCATAATTATCGATTCGTTCCTGCTGTTCAGTTAACGAAAAAATTAATCGAAGAAGGACGATTAGGGAAGATATACCATTTTCGCGCAAATTATCTACAGGATTTTATTTTAGATCCAGAATTTCCTTTGGTTTGGCGTCTGAAAAAAGAAGTATCGGGCTCAGGGACATTAGGAGATATAGGCGCACATAGTATTGATTTGGCACGCTTTCTTGTTGGTGAAATAAAGGAAGTTGTATCAATGATGGAGACATTCATTAAGGAACGTCCGATTGCAGAATTGTCTGGAGGACTAGGTGGTAAGGCAAATAACAGTTTAAAGGGAACCGTAACTGTAGATGATGCCGTTGCTTTTCTTGCTAGATTCGAGAATGGAGCTATTGGTACATTTGAAGCAACTAGATTTGCTGGTGGGAATCGTAACAAGAATACATTTGAAATTAACGGTGAAAAAGGGTCCATAAAATGGGATATGGAGAACATGAATAATCTAGAAGTTTATTTCGCTGATGATGAACCAGGACTTCAAGGTTTTCGGTTAATTAATTGTACAGAGGAAATACATCCATACACTTCTGCCTATTGGCCTGCAGGACATATTATTGGCTATGAACACACGTTTATCCATTTAATTTACGAATTCTTAAATGGAATAGTAGATAATTATCAAACAGAGCCTAATTTTAAAGATGGACTAATAAATCAAAAGGTCTTAGATGCAGTTGAAGAATCAGCAAATAATAAAATTTGGATAGAGGTTTAAATTATTTTTACAAACTTTCGATTTAGTTTCTTATGGGGGACCGTCAGGAAAAGCGTATTTACAACGCCGGTATTTTTCTGATGATCCCCCCTTTTATAATTTACGCTTCACTTCAAAGAGAACACTATACTCATCATGCTTCGGAAAGGATTATTTTCTCGGAAATCTATATCTGTAAAGTTAGGTCCGATATTAAGTAACATTAATAGTATTTAAACTATAATTGATTACTGGAGATGATTATATGCAAATTAAAAGTAATAAGCTAGATGGAAAGTGGATCACTTTTGTGTTACAAAATAATAATAATATGGAAGTACATATTTTGAACTTTGGTGGAATCATTACCAAAATTCTTGTTCCCGATAAACATGGGAATTTTGAAAATGTTGTTCTAGGATATAAAAATTACCAAGACTACAAAACGGACTCCTCCAACTTCTTTGGGGCTATAATTGGGAGAGTGGCTGGAAGAATTAAGAAAGCATATTTTGAGCTTGATGGGAACAAATATGAATTAGAACCAAATGATGGAGCCAACCATTTACATAGTGGAAGTAATGGGTTCCATCGTGTCCTCTGGGATGCAGTTCCATTTGAAACGGCAACGGAAATAGGAGTAAAGCTATTTTATATTAGTAAAGATGGAGAAAATGGGTATCCCGGTAATGTGTGTGTTACCGTAACATATATGTTAAATAATAATAACCAACTTATTATTGATTATTCGGCTACAACAGATAAAGCCACCCCTTTTACGTTAACCAATCATACCTATTTTAATCTATCGGGAAATTTAAAAAACCTAATTCAGCATCACTTTGTAACAGTGAATAGTCCTTACTATTTAGAACTTAATAATGAATTGACCCCAACCGGGGAAATATTAAATACACAGAATACAACGTTCGATTTTATACAAGGAAGAACATTAAATGAAGGAATAAACTCTGATTTTAAACAAAATAAAGTGGTTGGCAATGGTTATGATCACTATTTTTTATTTGATAAAAATCAAATAGGAAAAATAAAGATTATTGAAGAGTCCAGCGGTCGAATTCTGAATATAGAGACTAACCATCCTGGAATGGTGATGTATACGGCCAATAATTTGGAAAAAGGTATTGAATTGGATAATGGCCCATCTAGAAAATATTTAGGTATTTGCTTTGAAACACAAGGTCCCCCTGCTTCCTTACACCATGAAACTTTGCCTACCATTGTATTACATAAAGATGAAATATATAATAAACAGACTATTTACTCTTTCGGTATACAGCTATGAAAGATATTTAGATAGAAACAGACGAATAAAGAAGATCAGAAATCTATCCCATAATAAATATCATTTTTCGTTAATGTTCCGTATTTTATACAATTTCGCAATGAATTCAATCGGTAATTTTCCTTTTATTGAGAGGTTCAATTAATAATCATTAAAATTTAGTATGTTAATTTTGCCGATGTAATTAAATAAGCATAATATTTACATCGGCCAGTTCCCCCAAAGGCAGGTTTACTTTACCTTGATGTTGTATCAATATACAGATGCGTAGCAATTTCTTTTATTGTAACTAGTCACTATCTCTGCAGACCAATTTGCCTTACTGCACGAGGAAAACAATCAAATTTTTCAACCCCTTTATTATACTTCGTGTAGGGACTTTTTTACCTCAACGATAATCTATATCTGTTTCTTAATTTCTTAATAACAACCCTCTCACATAAACCATTTTTTATTTTTTTGTCTATATCTTTTTCAGCATTTGTTAATATTGTAGTTCTTAATCTATTGTTATTTTATGGATAAGCGTACAATGTCAAATACTTTTTTCAAGATTTTGGGTAACTTTAATACACCTACCGTAATATGGAAGTTTTTACAAGTAGCATTTAACCAAGTTTATTAGAAAACAGGCACCATTTTCTTGATTCAAAAGTAGGTTTTCACTCGATTCTTAATCTGCATTGATGCAATCTGGCATTGAGTATAAAATAGAAAAATAACATACTGATTCGCATTTATCAATAAAAAATTTCATACCGGTTTGGCTGACCAAGAAAGTGAGGGCAGGTTCTATAGTTTCACCAAAGTAATTTAAAATCACAGCCCTTTGAAGAACTTTGAAACATCGATAGGAATAATCAACACTTTTTCAAAATCTGTACCACGAATTTCTTTTGCGAATTGCTTCGTTTGATGGGGATATCATTATATAATCAACTCTAATTTATAGGAAAAATATATAAACAGCTTACCAATCTAATAAGCGAAGTATAAAAGGTATTGTTTGTAAGCGGTATCAATGTTAAAATAGAATCATTAGTTAACCAACTTCTTCTCTTAATGAAATTATATATATCAATCACGGTTATAAACTTCTTATGTTATTTGGTTACTTGTTAAAAATTAGTGTATGATAATGAAGATTATAAAAAAGGAATGAGTGTATGTGTTAAAAACAAAACGTTTGGATTTAATCGAGGAATATATCGTTGAACGAGGAAGTGTTTCCCTGGACGAATTAGTTGAAAAATTTAAGGTATCTAAAAATACAATCAGGAGAGATGTGAATGATCTGATTGAGGGGGGAAATTTCAAGAAAGTATATGGCGGTGTTTCCGTAGATAAGTCTGCATCAACAGTTCCATCTGTAGATAGACAAATTCGGAATCATAAGCAAAAGCAGTCAATCGCAAAAGCAGCAGCTGAATTTGTTCAAGATGGAGACATCATTTTTATAGATTCCGGTACCACTACAGTGGAAATGGTGGAGTTTATCAAAGAGAAGGAATTAACGGTTATTACAAATAATGTAGATTTTATTATTATGGCGCTCCCTTATAATAATTTAAGCGTGTTTTCCACTGGTGGAATGCTAGAACGCAAAAAAAATTCGTTTACTAGTGCTGAGAATGACGAATTAATTACGTCTTATAATATTACGAAGGCATTTATTGCGTCTACTGGAATTACCATTAAGAATGGAGTTACGAATGCGCTTCCTTTAGAAAGTGGATTAAAGAGTACCGTTGTTCGAGAAAGTGCGGAAAACTTTTTATTAGTGGATTCCAGTAAATTTGATAAAGCGGCGCTAACGACATACTGTCAATTAAATGAAATCAACTACTTAATCTCTGATAGTATACCGGAGAAATATGTTCGTTATGCCAAAGAAAATAATATTGAAGTAGTTATAACGGAAAAGTAAGCAGAAATGCTTACTTTTTTTGTTTTTAATATTCATGCCAATCAACCGGAAATGGTAAGATGTTGTATTACTTTTTTGTTACTTTGGAAATATTTTATAAAGAAAATATAATTATACATACCTTTTATTAAATAATGGTTACCTTTTGGTTATTTCGTTTGTGGAAGGGAGGGAATAAAAATGTTGAAAGTTGAAAGTAACTCCACCGTCTTTAGATGGTATTCGCTTTCAACCTTATCCTTTGATGTCCATACTTTAATTATGGGGCAAGGTTTAAAGAGTCTATCCAAGCGATATCAGACCATGCGTCGGACTTAAATGAAACCGCCGTATACGGAACCGTACGTACGGTGGTGTAAGAGGTCGGCGGTTAGTCACCCCCTCTTACTCAATTGAAGTAATATTTAGCTTCGACTTGAAAATAATTACGCAGTAAATAAGAAATCCATTTACAATGTGGATGCTTTTGTATGTTTTCAAGTAATCCACTTATAATAGCTGGACTTAAATTGTGATGAAGTAGCTGCTGCTTTATAAGTATTAACGACTCCTTTATGATCGGTTCATCCATTTCATTTATTTTTTGCTCCAGTAAGTCAAGTAGTTGTTCCCGTTTCATTTCTAAATTTAACGTTTGACTAGAAACTTGGAAAAGCTCTTTTGTGACAAATGGGATACTTATATGTTTTGCTAGTAAATTTGTTTTTTCTACGAGTGAATGTGCTAGTAAATCTAAATCCAAATCTAATGTGGTGCTATTAAAGAAAAACAACTCGGAATACATCCCCATAAAACTTTTAATACAATACATAAGATCATATTTTGTATCGGTAACCTTCTCCCCGAATAATCGTTCAATCATCAATAAAATGGTGTTATCAATTAATGCGTTGTAATAACGCATCTTTACAAGTAGATCTTCATTTAAAGAATGAGTTTGCTCTTTAATGAAAACTTTAGCAAAATCTGAATGTTTATGAAGAAATTGAAAGTTCATGTAGTAAAATGAATACAAAAGCTCTTCGTTTTTTGTTGTCTTGACTATATAGTCAATATCAGATGTAATTGCTTCCATAAAGTGATCGATTAACGCAATAATCAGTTCATCTTTTGACTTGAATGATAGGTAAAAGGCACCTTTTGAAATATCGCAGTAATCTGTTATCTGCTGAACAGAAGTAGCTTCGAAACCTTGTTTAGCAAAGAGTTCTAATGCTTTATCCATAATTAACTGTTTTTTACTCATATAATCTTCTCCTGCTTTTATGATTGACAGATGACCGTTTAGTCATTAGTATAGATAAATAGAATTCATAAGTCAATTTAGGTAGGTGAAAGTGTGAAAGGTTTAGTCAATTTTGTTTTAAAAAATAAACTAGCAGTATGGTTGCTAACCATCATTATAACAGTTTCTGGTATTTATTCAGGAACACGTATGAAAATGGAGACCATCCCGGATATCTCCATCCCTTTTTTAATGGTCGCGGATGTATATCCTGGAGCAACCCCTGAACAGGTAATGGAAGATATCTCCATCCCTTTAGAAAAGGCTGTAGAAGGTTTGGAGGACGTGAAAGCTGTTTATTCTAACTCTTATTCTAACATGGCCAATATTCAAGTGGAATATGATTATGGTGTTGATATGGATGAGGCCAAGCGTGCATTGGAAGCAGCATTAGATTCAGTATCCTTGCCGGAAGATGCAGAGGAGCCAACCATTTCAGCCATTAGTATGAATATGATGCCAGTTGTTGCATTAAGTGTTAGTAGTCAGGATGAAGATATTGTTGAATTAACATCGACAGTAGAGGACATTCTTCTTCCAAAAATCGAGAAGATCGACGGTGTTGCATCTGCCACCATTACAGGTCAACATATTGAAGAAGTCGAGCTTGCTTATGATAAAGCCAAGATGGAAGAACTTGATTTAACTGAAGATGATGTCGAACAAATGATCCAGGCAAGTAATTTAGATGTTTCCCTAGGGCTATATGAATTTGAAGAAGGGGAACAAGCTGTATCTATTGACGGCAAGTTCATGACAGTTGATGAGTTAAAGGAAATGCAAATCCCAGTAACACCATCGGAAACAAATCCATCACCATTTGTGAAGCTTAGCGATATAGCTACAGTTAAGGAAGTTGGTAAAGTACAATCAATTTCACGTACAAATGGGGAAGATGCCATTGCAATACAAATTGTCAAAGGACAACAAGCAAATACGGTTAATGTTGTGAACGATGTAAAAGATTTAATAAAAGAAGAGCAGGAAAAGATAGATGGTCTCGAAATCGATATATCACTTGACCAAGGAGAACCGATTGAGGACTCGGTATTTACGATGGTTGAAAAGGCATTATTCGGTGGATTAATCGCCATCTTAATTATTCTTTTATTCTTGCGTGATTTTAAATCTACTATTATTTCCATTGTATCTATTCCAGTTTCGATTTTAATGGCTTTACTTCTACTTAACTGGTTAGATATGACATTAAATATTATGACACTAGGGGCGATGACGGTTGCAATCGGTCGTGTTATCGATGACTCTATTGTTGTAGTTGAGAATATTTACCGGCGATTGCACTTGAAGGGTGAGAAATTAACAGGTCGTGCATTAATTCGTGAATCGACCATTCAAATGTTCAAACCAATCCTATCCTCTACACTTGTAACGGTTGCGGTATTCGCACCACTTATCTTTGTTGGTGGTATGGTAGGGGAATTGTTCATGCCATTTGCATTAACAATGACGTTTGCACTGGCGGCTTCCTTAATTGTTGCGATTACCATTGTTCCAGCACTATCTCACTTCTTATTTAAGAAAAAGTTGTATAGCGAAAGAACAGAACACAGTCATAAAGAAGCTGGTAAGTTAGCTAATTGGTACAAAGGTATCCTTAACTGGGCACTAAATCATAAAATAATTACATCACTTGCAGCTATTATATTATTAGTTGGTAGTCTGGCTTTAACACCATTGATTGGTTTCAGCTTCCTAGGTAGTGAAGAAGAAAAGGTGATGTATCTTACGTATACGCCAGAAGCCGGTGAGTTAAAGGAAGAGACATTAAAAAATATTGAAGAAGTAGAAAAAGAATTATTAAAACGTGAAGACATTGATATTGTTCAATTATCTGTTACCGATAATGGCGATCCAATGGCAGCAATGATGGGCGGAGGAGGAAATGGTGGATTAATGTTCCTAATCTTTGACCCAGACATGGAAAATTTCCCAGAAGCACGTGAGGAAATTGAGGATTATGTGTTTAACATTGGTCAATCAGGCGAATGGAAGAGCCAAGACTTCTCAAGTATGTCGATGTCTACCGATGAACTCGAGTATACTTTTTACAGTGAAGATTTAGATAAACTAAATGAATCTGTGAAAATGGTAGAAGATGTGATGAAAGAGAATGATGGATTAAAAGATGTTTCCTCTAGTACTGAAGACGCATATGTTGAGTATACATTTAATGTAGATCAAGATGAGTTACTACAGTATGGGTTAACAGCAGGACAAATTGTTGGAATGCTAAGGACATCCTCGACACCAGAAGTGATTACAACAGTTGAAAAAGACGGTGACACATTGGATGTCGTTGTCCAGCAGGAAGAAGCGAAACAACCTAAGTCAATTGATGAACTACTAGCAACAGAAATACCAACAGCACTTGGCACAACAATGCCGCTTTCCGAGCTTGTAAAAGTGGAAGAAGGTACAACGTTAAATACCCTTGCACGTAGTAAAGGAGAATATTACGCAACGGTTTCAGGTACAATCCTTGATGATGATATATCAAAAGCTACATCTGAAGTAGATAAAGCAATTGAGGATTTAGAGTTACCTAAGGGTGTATCAGTTGGTGTTGGCGGAGTTGCTGCAGATATGACTGAGACATTTACACAGCTTGGTGTAGCAATGTTGGCGGCAATCTTGATTGTATACTTTATCTTAGTTGTAACGTTTGGCGAAGGTCTGGCGCCATTTGCAATCCTGTTTTCATTACCATTTACGGTAATCGGATCATTAATTGGGCTGCTCATAGCGGGTGAAACCATCTCTGTTTCTGTTTTAATGGGTCTATTAATGTTAATTGGTATCGTGGTTACGAATGCGATTGTACTTGTAGACCGGATTATTCGTATGGAGCACTCCGGCATGGGACTCCGAGAAGCGATTCTTGAAGCAGGATCAACACGTCTGAGACCAATTCTAATGACAGCTATTGCAACGATTGGTGCATTAATTCCGTTAGCAATTGGTTCTGGCGGTGGCGGTTTAATTTCGAAAGGCCTAGGCGTTACCGTTATTGGTGGTTTAACAAGCTCCACCCTATTAACGTTGATTATTGTCCCTATTGTTTATGAATTATTATCGAAGCTATTTAAGAAAAACCGTAAAGAAATAGAAGAAAACTAAGTTTAATGGAGAAGCCCTTAAGATGAATTGACATCTTAAGGGCTTCTTTGTGTGTTAGTTTTGGGGGATGTTACAAATATTGTAGCAGACCTTGTGTATGGCATATTATGCTTGTTATTGCAATGTTCCGGCTATCGTTTTATGGATTAGAATGCTATAAGCTCCAGAAAGCCCTCGTTGGCATGATTAATTCTCCAAACTTATCTATCAAACTCTAATTAAACCACATATTTTGATGAATTATGTCTAAGTTAATACAAAGTTAACAAGGAAGTTAACAAAATGTGATAATATCTATTGACTGAAAGCGATAACAGTATTATTGTATAATCATAAGTTATTTACCGAGGCAAGGCGCTTATGTTTTGCAATAGTTGTAGATTGGTATTCTACATATAAATAAACGAGGAGGAATATAGCATGGCTGAAGCTAGAAAACTAAAAAACTTTATTAATGGGGAATGGGTAGAAAGCAAAACTACTAAATATGAAGAAGTTTATAACCCAGCAACAAAGGAAATCGTTGCATTAGTTCCTATCTCAACTAAAGAAGATGTAGACTACGCTGCAGAAGTAGCTCAAAAGGCTTTTGATAAATGGAGTAAAGTTCCAGTTCAAAAACGTGCTAGAATTCTATTTGCTTACCAACAATTATTAGAAAAAAATAGAGACGAGTTAGCTCGCTTAATTACTATTGAAAACGGAAAAAACACGACGGAGGCATTAGGCGAAGTTGGACGTGGAATCGAAAACGTTGAATTCGCAGCTGGTGCTCCTACATTAATGATGGGTGACTCTCTATCAAATATTGCGACAGATGTTGAAGCTGCAAACTATCGTTATCCAATTGGAGTTATCGGTGGAATTACACCATTTAACTTCCCAATGATGGTTCCTTGTTGGATGTTCCCAATGGCAATTGCAATGGGTAACTCTTTCGTATTAAAACCATCCGAAAAAACGCCATTGTTAACTGAAAAATTAGCTGACTTACTTAAAGAAGCCGGTCTTCCAGATGGAGTATTCAACATCGTTTATGGTGCACATGATGTTGTTAATGGAATTCTTGATCATCCAGAAATTAAGGCTATTTCATTCGTTGGTTCTAAACCAGTTGGTGAATATGTATTCAAACGTGGAAGCGAAAACCTTAAACGTGTACAAGCGTTAACTGGTGCGAAAAACCATACTACTGTATTAAAAGATGCTGACGTAGATCAAGCAGTTAAGGATATTATCTCTGCTGCATTCGGTTCTGCTGGTGAACGTTGTATGGCATGTGCTGTTGTAACAGTAGAAGAAGATGTTGCTGACGAATTCATGGCAAAACTTAAAGAAGCGGCCGACAACGTGAAAATGGGTAACGGACTTGACGATGGTGTATTCTTAGGACCAGTTATCCGTGAAGAAAACCAAAAACGTACAATTAGCTACATTGAAAAAGGTTTGGAAGAAGGAGCTACACTAGTTAGAGATGGTCGTAAAGATGATTTAGAAGGTGGTTACTTCGTTGGACCAACTATCTTTGAAGGTGTAACACCTGAAATGACAATTTGGCAAGATGAAATTTTTGCTCCAGTATTATCCGTCATTCGTGTTAAAAACTTGAAAGAGGCAGTAGAAACTGCAAACAAATCTAACTTTGCTAACGGAGCTTGTATTTTTACAACGAACACTTCTTCCGTAAGATATTTCCGTGAAAACATTGATGCAGGTATGATAGGGGTTAACTTAGGGGTTCCAGCACCAATGGCATTCTTCCCATTCTCTGGATGGAAAGATTCTTTCTACGGTACGCTACATGCTAACGGTAAAGACAGTGTAGACTTCTATACTCGTAAGAAAGTTGTAACTGCACGTTACGTTGCTCCTGAATTTAACTAAAATGTAATGGCAGGCCCGACACGTATTTGGAAATTCCATAATGATCCAGACCATGAGTGGATTTTAGACCGTAGCGAATGCTAAGTTTGCTAAGTTAAGTTTTAAGTAAGGGAAGGGATGATAGGAATGACAAAAGTAAAATTAGGTAAAACGGATTTATGGGTTAACCCAATTGGACTTGGCACAAATGCTGTTGGTGGCCATAACCTATATCCGAATTTGGATGAACAAGTAGGTATTGATCTAGTGAAAGCCGCAATCAATCATGATATGAATTTCATTGATACAGCATTCATCTATGGAATTGGTCGTTCAGAGGAATTAGTTGGTCAGGCTATTAAGGAAACAGGTAAGCGTAGTGAAGTAGTACTTGCAACTAAAGGTGCTCAACGTATTTTGGATGGAAAAGTAGAAATTGATAATTCGCCAGAATTCATGAAGCAATCGGTTGAAGCTAGCTTAAAACGTTTAGATACGGATTATATTGACTTGTACTATATTCATAATCCCGATGGTAAAACTCCACTTTATGAGGCGGTAGGAGCCCTACAAGAACTAAAAGATGCTGGGAAAATTCGTGGAATCGGAACATCTAATTTAACGCCTGCACAACTTGAGGAAGCAAACAAAGATGGCTATGTAGATGTATTCCAGGGAGAGTATAACTTATTAGCTCGTGGTGCGGAGAATGACTTTTTCCCATATACGTTAGAACATAATATTGCTTTTATTCCATTTTTCCCATTAGCTGCTGGAATCTTAGCAGGGAAATATAATAAAAACACAAAATTCCCAGCTGATGATTTAAGACATAACATGCCACATCTTCAAGGTGAAGCTTTCGTACAAAACCTAGAAAAAGTAGAAGTGTTACGTAACATTGCGAATGAAAAAGATGCTGAAGTCGCTTCTATAGTTCTTGCATGGTATTTGACCCAAGACGCGATAACCGCTGTTATTCCAGGTGCGAAAAACCCAGAACAGGTATTGAAAAATCAAAAGACACTGGACGTTACTCTTACTGAGGATGAAATAGAGGAAATTAATCGTGTTTTCAGCTAAAGTTAATATTTAAACTGTGGACTAATTACTGGCCGTGATGGTCCGATAAGCGCGACTAACCATTAGTGGGGGATGAAGGAAAACCCCCACTGATGGCATTCTTCTTTATCCGCCTTAACTGGTTGGATGCCCCCTACTGAATGAGTTTCACTTTATTACGAAACAAGCCTTTTTATTTAACCGCTTTTACAGTGATTGCTTTCGTATAATTATTCGTAAGACATCCTTCGATATCACTTTTCTTAAGCAAACCTAACTCAATGGCGGCATGAATCTTTTCGCTATCTGGTGTTTTAACGATTTGAATTAAATCATTCATATTTAATTCTTCTAGTTTTTCCACGGTATCCTTCTCCGCCCACTTTTCTGTTTTCCGAACTTGTCTTTGTAGTTTATATTGTTCTTTGATTAATTCGCCTTTTTCGTTCTCCCCATACTCATTATCAAAATATGTATGAAAGATCTTCTTTAATTGGTTAATTTCTGCTTCGATTTTTTTCTTTACCAGATTTAACTCATAATATCTTTCTACCATTTCCTTTGTGATTAGCTCTTCCATTTTAACTCCTCCTTTGAAATTGTTAATAAATTCTATGGAAATGGAAGGGGGAATATGTCATAGGAATAAACTTGAGTTAATTGCTGGGAAAACATCTTCTTATGCATCTATCCAAATGCCTTGCGAATGCCAGTGTACCCATTCAAGGAAATATTAAAATAGGACATACTCATGTAGAAATGCTGCTTGAAAATAAGGATAATAAATATGATGGGATAATTAAACAATATTCACTTGATTAATATAAAGTTATCTAATCTATAAAAAAAGGTTTTTAAAAAAATCCGGTGAAGATGACACTACGATGTTTCTAGCTGGCAATAGCGCATTTAGCCGACTTCGAACCTTTTTATCCTCCTTTTTGAACACCTACTAAAAAAGTAAAAATGGAATTAAAATAATAAACTTTTAGAATTCAATTGACAATTCACTTTTATATACTATAATAAAGGTAATAGGTACTAAGGAGGAGATAAACTTACATAAAAAACAGAAAGATAGGATATTCAAACTATTACTTTAAAACTAATAATTGTCGGAATGGATGTATTGCCTCATTTGCCTCGAATGCCAGTACAGTACTGTGTAGAGTGAATGGACAATATTTCAGTATTATGACGTTACATCATTGTAACCGTCAAACCTCTGAATAAAAGATTTCTACTAATTATTCACCGTTTACTCCTTTTTAACACTTTATTCTTGGCCTTCAAAGAACAACTTCTGTCAAAATACTAAATATCCATTTCACATATTCAAACTATTCTAAGGGACCTTTTGTAAAATTAAATAGAATAATATTATTTTCATAATCATACTTATCATTTATCAATAACATCAGAAAGAATACTGGCTGATTCTATGAATTAGTTGTTATTTGTATGCGGTAAAAATAATACTTATTACCTTCGTTTCATATTTTTGGTCAAAGATGAAAAGGTGTTCCTTAGAAAGTTAGCCCACATTCTTCTTACATAACCTCCAAGTCATAAGTGAAAAAGATAGTAGTACCTAACTGCTGTCTCTTCGTTAAATAAAACAAAAGCTGTCGTCCCCCGACAGCTTTTGTTTTTTATCTTTAGTTAATGTTTTATCCCACCTAAACGAGCAGTAAGACTCCCACCTCAAACTTCTGGGGAAACAAAGAAAGTAAGTGGGAGATCAACTTCCCGTAAAGGTCCGATAAGTACGACTAACTATCAGTGGGGGATGAAGAGGAAAACCCCACTGATGAAAGTCTTCTTTACCCCAGCTAAACTGGGATTACCCAAAAGAAAAACGAACACCCTCGATCAGATACTAACGAAGATGTTCGTTTTCTAACTTTAATAAAATCGTTTAAAACTATCGAAATGCTTACTCCAATAAGGATTATCTAAACTTACAATAGATACACCGGAACTTGTACCAGCTTGGAGGAATTTATTATCTCCAAGATAGATTCCCATATGAGAAATACCAGATCGATAAGTTCCTGAAAAGAAGACTAAATCCCCAACTTGTGGATTGTTCACGTAATAAGAGCGTTCAAAATAACCATCCGTAGAAAGACGATTTATTTTCTTTCCAGCTTGATTGTATACGTAATAAATAAATCCGCTACAGTCAAATCCACTAGTAGTTGTACCGCCCCATTTGTAAGGGATGCCTATTAAACTTTTTCCAACACTAACTAGTTTGTTAACATCGTAGTCTACATTTGTATTTGTAGAAGAGCCAGTCTTTGTACTTTTTACAGAACCAGTTGATTTCTCTTTCGTAGCACCAATGCTTAATTTTTGTCCAATGTATATCATATCAGACGATAAGCTATTCCATTTCTTAAGATTAGCGACACTAACCCCATGTGCCTTACCAATTTTAGAAAGGGTATCTCCTGATTTGACCGTATATACAGAAGCTTTATTTCCATCTTGTTTACTAGCCGAAGATGATGTACTAGTTGAAGAATTGTTACTAGATTTACCAGCTATGTTTAATTTTTGACCAACATAGATCAAATCAGAACTTAGATTATTCCATTTCTTTAGATTAGCTACAGAGACATTATACTTTGCACCGATCTTAGAAAGAGAGTCTCCAGCTACAACGGAATAAACAGTAGAAGAGCTGACTTTAGTTTCTTTTTTTCCGCTTGTTTTCGTATTTTGAGATTCTTGTTTACTTACAGTTAGCACATTTCCAGGGAAGATAAGAGTAGTATCTAATCCATTCCATTTCATTAAATTAGTAAGGGATATATTATGTCTTGACGCAATTCCACTTAAAGTGTCCCCAGCTTTAACTGTATATGTATTAGAAGTGCTTTTTGAGCTTTCTTGTTTTTTCGATGCAGTATCCTTGGCTGAAGAACTTGCTGAACCTGTTTCTAGTACTTGATTTGGAAAAATCAAATCCGAGGTTAAGTTATTTATCTTTTTCAAATTCGTTACTGTTGTATTGTGTTTCTGAGCAATAGTCCAAAGTGAATCTCCGCTCTGTACCTTATGAGATGCTGCTTCAACTTGATCCGCTCCGACCATAGCCGATGCAATTGCTGCACCTGCTGTAACCGACATGATTACTTTTTTATTCGCCAATTTTCACTTTCCTCCTACTAAACTTGTCAATAATAAATCTATTATACCATTTTTTTCTAAAAATAGTAGAATTATCTAGGAGAATTTAGTATAGAATTTAATTGAAAAAGTAGAATTATAGGTTTTAGGCGATTGTACCGCACATAAAAAAGGAATCAACTAACATGTTAATTCCTTTCAATCTAAAAACTTATACATATTTATTACGGCCTGCACCTAGTCCAAATATAAGAACAATTACAGAGTCTATTAAGATGACAATTAAAGGAAGCGTCCATCCATTGGAAATATCGTTCAGAAAACCGATTAATAACGGACCTGTTGCGGCAAGTAAATAACCTAGTGTTTGAGCCATACCTGATAATTCCGCGGCTTCAATTGCCGTTCTTGCACGAAGTCCGATTAATGTTAAAGCCAGTGAGAAAGCTCCAGCTAGCGTAAATCCGATAAATGTACAACTAATAACCATCATTGTAGTTGTTGTACCTAATAAAAGTCCCCCATAACCAAGAAACGAACTAATAATGATAGAAATAACGACTCCCTGTTGATTACGAAACTTTTCTGCTATAACTGGAACGAGAAAACTTGCAGGAAGTCCTATAAACTGTGTGAAAGATAACATCCAACCCGCTGTAGCCATACTAACCCCTTGGTCATTTAAAATGGTAGGTAACCATGAAATCGTTGAATAAAACAAAAACGACTGCGTACCCATGAATATAGCAACTTGCCAAGCTAGAGGTGATTTCCACATTTTTTTATTCGTGCGGATAAACTTTCTCTCCATATGCTGGTCAGAATTTCCCTTTCGTGCCAAATAGAAAATATTAAATAGTGCAAGAAGCGTAGGTATTCCCCATATAAATAAAGCGACTTTCCAACCGAGATTTAATCCATCCGCAATTGGAACGCTGAGACCAGAGGCAGCTGCAGCAATAACTCCCATTGCTGTTGTGTATAAACTAGTCATTAAACCTATTTTATGAGGAAACTTATCCTTAATAAAACTAGGCAATAATACATTTAATACCGCTATTCCTAGTCCGACTAATAAAGTTCCTGAAAAAAGAAGGATTACAATAGAATTGGAACGTATACTAATTCCGATAAATAACATAAGTAATCCAATTAACATTGCCCATTCATTAGATAACCGATTTGCTAAACTTGGTGCTAACGGTGACATAATCGCAAATGCAATGACTGGTAAACTTGTTAATAATCCAGCACTGGAGCTTGATAAACCAACATCTGCTTGAATAGAACCAATAATAGGCCCAACAGATGTAATAGCTGGAATTTAATGCGATTAAAACAATACCACTAATTAATAAGAATGAATACACCTTATTTGTCTGCTGTTTTGAACGCTCTATCTCCATACCGAAAAACCCCTTTCACATTATTAACAATATAGCACATTCATTGAATCTTCAAAATAGATAAATGAAAAAGGGCTTTTGTTCCTCACAACAGCCCTTCTTGTTCAAATAAATAATCATATGGTATATCCATAAAAATATATTTATTCTTTGAAATTGGATAAGAATAGGTCCGAATTTGTTCATTTCGATCAATGTCCGTGTACAAGTTGGAGAGGATTCCTTTTTTCTCTACATTCATCCGTACAATACTTTCAAAAAAGTAAGGACGCCAACTCCAGTTTTTCTGTCTGCCTTCTGGATTTAATTCCCAATCACCTTCACGACTCTTTTCCGCATTAGAAGATAACTGTATTCCTTCATCATTACAAATATATACTCGGAAGGCGAAAGGACTACATGCATTTCCAATGGTAATTATAATTTCATCATGTGGTGCATTCGCATCTATATCTTGCAAGGTTTGCTTGAATAATTGCTGGATATCAGTAGTAAGTTGTAGTTGAGCTTTCATTTTTTTCTTTTCGTATTTAACAAATAGTTGAAAATCCCTCTCCATGATATCCTTATACGTATCTTTCTCTACAAATTGTGGATTTGACTTTGCCAAGTAACGACCTTGATAATATCTTCCACCGTTTCGCCAGGCATAATTAAATTGATTATACGTGGTGATCCCTTTAAAAAGTAATGTAGATCCCATTTTATGTGCTAACATGGAAATGGAATAATGGACATCATTATATAAGTGTGGCAACGCATCTTCTTTCAAAAAGCTGACATCGATTTTAATGATATTTGGTTCGAAATAAGTAAGTTTATCCAAATTCCCGCTTGTTTTTCCGACATCATCAAAAGCGATTTGGATTCCTAGAGTTTTTATGTATTTAAATAAGGAATTGAGAGAATATACTTCTTCTGTTATTTGTTTTTCCTTCAATTCTAGAACAATCTTACTTAGATCGAGCCCTTTACTTTCGTAGGATTGTAAAAGCGAAAGGATCGTCTCACCATCGTCTTCATAAAGTAATTCTGCATCGTAGCTGAAAAATAAAAGGACGGTTTTATCAGTTTCTAAATAATAATCTAGTGCTTTTTGTTGGATACAAGTAATGACTTCTAATCGGAAATCATGTGGGATGGAACTATCTTTGAAAAACCAATCTAGACGTTGTTTTTCACCATCCTCGGTTAAGTAATAAGCTTTTAATTCGTAGCCAATCACTTTACGAGTATCTGCACTTACAATAGGTTGATAATATGGAATAACGTGGTCTAAATTCATCATGATATCTAATGGATCCACTTCTAGTCCCCCCAAACTTGCAACAATTTAATAGATATTATAACAAACATAATGAACATCGTCTTGACTAGAGAACGAGAATTTCATAAAGTAATATTAGAAAGCGTTATTACGCGATCGAGTACACGGAAAATAATGAGGTATTTAATATGAATAGTTATATGCAAGATAGAATTAAAGGTTTTACAGAAAAAAATGAAAACAAAGCACGCTTTTTAATTAAATGTCCCGATCAACCAGGGATTGTTTCTACTGTTTCGGAATTTTTATTTAAACAAGGGGCGAATATTGTCGAATCTGACCAATATACAATGGATCCAGAGGGTGGACAATTTTTTATGCGAATTGAATTTGAATGTCCTAACCTTATGAAAAATGCCAATAAAATAGAAAAAGATTTTCAACCAATTGCGGAAGAATTTCATATGGATTGGAGAATTATGTATGTTAGTCAATTGAAGAATGTGGCGATTTTCGTATCGAAGGAACCACATTGTTTACTAGAATTATTATGGGAATACCAAAGTGGAGATTTAATGGCTAATATTGCATTAGTTATAAGTAATCATGATACATGTCGTGAAATGGTGGAATCCCTTGGAATTCCTTTTTACCATATTCCTGCTAATAAGGACATTCGACAAGAAGTTGAAGAAAAACAGAAGCAATTACTAAAAGAGTATGAAGTCGATTTAATTGTACTAGCTCGCTACATGCAAATTCTAACAGATGATTTTGTGAAAAATTTTAAAAACCAAATTATCAATATTCATCATTCCTTCTTACCTGCATTTATTGGGGCGAAACCGTACGAACGTGCTTATGCTCGGGGAGTAAAAATGATTGGTGCCACTTCCCATTATGTAACAGGTGACCTAGATGAAGGTCCAATCATAGAGCAAAATATTGGCCGTGTTGATCATCGTGATAATGCTAGCGATATGAAAAAAATCGGCCAATCCATTGAACGTAGTGTATTAGCAAGTGCAGTAAAATGGCATTTAGAAGATCGAATTATTGTTCATGAAAATAAAACGATTGTATTTTAAATAATAAACATAGCAGTTCAATTCACGTATGAGTTGAGCTGCTTATTTTTTTGCGATTTCTATCATAAGGAAGGAAATGCTAAAGGGAAGATAGTAATTCACTGCAAATATCTCAAAGTTATATGAATCAAATAAATATTATTCCTGATAATCGGGAATAATAAAATGGTGAAATATATGGGATTATTAAAAAATACTTGGAACACCAAAGGAGAATTGAAAATATGTCAAACGTTAAATTAGCTGTCATTTTTTATTCAATGGGTGGAACAAACTATCAACTATCCAAATGGGCAAAAGAAGAAGCAGAAGCTGCAGGTGCGGAAGTTCGTTTATTAAAAGTTCAAGAGTTAGCACCAGATTCGGTGGTTGAAGCAAATGCAGCTTGGAAAGCAACAGTGGAAGCTACAAAAGACGTTACGGTGGCAACTTCAGAAGATTTGGAATGGGCAGATGCAATCATATTTAGTGTGCCTACACGATTTGGAAATATAGCTTCTCAAATGAAACAGTTCCTAGACCTTCAAGGTGGACTTTGGGCAAATGGTAAGACGATCAATAAGGTTGTCAGTGCGATGACTTCCGCACAGAACCCACATGGTGGTCAAGAAGCAACATTGTTGTCCCTATATACTTCTATGATGCATTGGGGTGCAATCATTGCAACACCAGGTTATACAGATCCAGTCCTATTTAGTGCAGGTGGAAACCCATACGGAACAAGCGTAACAGTGGATCGAGATGGTAAAATGGTAGAAGATGTAGAAGCTGCAGTGAAACATCAGGCGAAACGTACTGTGACTGTTGCCGAATGGGTTAAAAAAGGAAAACAATAATAGATTATAAAGGGGTATAGGTTCCCTTTTTGGGTACAAAACATATTCATAGTGTTTGAACGAAAAGCAACTTGGAATCCTGGTAAACATAGATTTACCAGGATTTTAATATTATACAGAAAAACAAAGATTCTGCTATTTCGTATTTAAAGGGATTACTGTTTTTAAAATAAAAGTATATTCTTTTTTTCTTAATGATTTATACTTTTTATAACAACCCATAGAACGGAGCCAATTATGAGCCGGATTAGATTTTTTGTTTATCAATTCATATTGTTTCTAGCACTTCTTGTTCTGAATATTTATTCTGATTCATACATAAGTAAACCATTTTCGATTGTTGACATAATAGCGATATGCATCAGTTTCCCTATTTTTGTGTCAATTGTCATTCTCATAGGCATGTTGTATAAGCGCTTTAATGCTAGGTTACGAAACAAGATCTTACTTTGTGGAGCAGCCTTTATTTTGGCAATCATCGTTATAGCTACAGTAGAAAATGTTTGGTTTGAAATAAAAGGGGAGATGTTGTTTAAATAAGTTCGCTAAATACGATTAAGAGAGGAGGAATTGGATGATAAGAAGCAAATTGGCACTCATTATTTCGTTTGTTATTTTAGCTATATGTATGTCTTTATATTTCCCATTCCTAATAATGCCATGTTAGGAGCGCATTTTACATTCATGTCGTTCCCACTTAGCAATCATGATGGATATATTTTTCTTGGTATCATTGGATCCGTTTTATTTGTAATCGCCATGATATTACTTGGTATTGGCATGAAAAAATATCACTGGCGTACCATAATCATCGTTGTCCTTGTGTATTCATTTTTGCCTAATATTCTTATTACCATCTACCAAGAAACATTAGCAAGTGGCATTGCAGCCATCTCATACGATAACAATGGCGAGTGTAGTTTTGAATCTGTGGGTCAAGATCTATTGGATGGGGAATGTCATCTTGTTTTACATAATCGAAGCAATGAAGATGTGTCCTTTGAATTAGAATTTATAGATTCCCCGTACATGGAGGATGGGGTACGAATGGAGTCACTTATGAATCTGGCAGGCCCATATCCAATGACGATTGAAGCCAATCAAAAAAAGCCTATTCAATTAAAGGAACTGCTTGAAGTATCAGATGATCCTAATCATATAGAAGAAGGTACATCCTATGATGTTCATATTAAGTTAATGTACGGGAAGAAAGCACGATCTCTTTAGTTAATAGTACAATTCTTGGTTATTCTTTTGCCTAAATAATTAAAATAAAATTATCTTACATTTATTGGTAGCAAATCCATATAATGTATTACCACTTTTGCATAAGATAAACTATCAAGAATTTAATGTATGTTCTAAGTGGGGTATTAGAGCAGCTTAAGAGTCGGTCGTAAATAAAAAATGGGGGGAATCATTCATGGAACGTCAAGATGAGGGATTATTAAATAAAGAAAGCGATGTAAAAATAAAAGAGGAAAGAAGAGAGGGGGAACCGACCTCAGCTTTCAAAGGGGCGTCTTGGGCAGCGCTTTTAATAGGTGTTGCAGCTTATCTAATTGGTTTATTCAATGCTGAAGCAATGCAGCTAAACGAAAAGGGATATTACTTTGCAGTATTAGTATTCGGACTTTATGCAGCAGTATCCTTACAAAAAGCAGTAAGGGATAAAGATGAGGGAGTACCAGTTACTAGTATTTATTATGGTATTAGTTGGTTGGCACTGATTATCGCAATTGCATTAATTGGTATTGGACTATTCAATGCAGGAAGTATGGTCTTAAGTGAGAAAGGATTCTATGGAATGGCATTTGTTCTCAGCATATTTGCAGCTATCACCGTTCAAAAGAATATTAGAGATACACAGAAAGCAAGAGAAAGAGATTGATCACTAATTAATGGGCAGTTCTAAATAGAAACTGCCCTATTTTTGATCTTGAATTGCCTTTCTTGCCAACCTATCCGCATTTCCATTTTGTTTTTCTGGTATCCATTTAATAAAAACATAAGCAAAATGGGTGGATAGTTCTCTAACCTTTTCTAACAGAGGTAGAAATGTTTTGTTTTTCGTATAATCACGGTCAATGGTATTTACGACGATTTGGGAATCCGATCGAAATGATAAAATTTCACCTGGAAACTCATTTTTACAGATTTCCAAAGCTTTAATAACGGCATAAAACTCGGCCTCATGGTTTGATAAATCTTTTAAAGGTATGGCATATTCATATTGTTTTTTATTTGCTTTTATGTATATACCAGCCCCGCTAGGCCCAGGATTTCCACTAGACGCCCCATCCGTGTATATTTCTATCAATTTTTTCACCTTCTTAAAATATAATAGGAAGATAAATAAAAAGCCCTTCTCAATAATGAGAAGAGCTTTTTATGTGAATGCAACTTATAGTTTTGTAACGTTAGCTGCTTGTGGTCCACGGTTACCTTCTTCGATATCGAAAGAAACTTCTTGACCTTCTTCTAAAGTTTTGAAACCGTCGCCTTGGATTGCTGAGAAGTGTACGAATACGTCGTCTCCACCTTCAACTTCGATAAATCCAAAACCTTTTTCTGCGTTAAACCATTTTACTGAACCTTTGTTCATAGAAAATTCCTCCATGTGCTCACGGCACGTTTATTACTAATTTCTGTTCTAGATAACCAAGACCATAATTACTTTGAAGAAGTATTTAGTAGTACTTGGCAGAAAGGAAAGCATAAAACCTTCTTTCTGCATAAGTGCAACTAGGCCTTCACCTAAAGGCTTGGCGAATGCCAAGTTTTTTAATATTGCACACGAACATCAATAAGTTAATAATAGTATATCACAATCCTATATATAAATATACATAAATATTATAAAATATCTTTCAGTAAAATATGGAAGGAATTTTCTCACCTAGTTTTCACTTTTTTCTTCCAATTGTCCTTCCCAATTTTATTAGCTTTTCGAATGAAGTTTGTTTTTCTGCATATGTTTGAATGGCTTTCATAATTTTAGCAGGAAATATACAAAGTCTTCTTATTGTTTCATCAATCCCGATTATAATAAGGATGGGAGCTAAACCAAGGGAAGTGAATTTTTGCTTCTCTTCTGTTATTTAGACTGTAAAAGATATTTTTCGACAAAAATGTATAGGAATCGAAGGGTGACATGGGGCTACTTTAAATTTATAATGGAATATAACATTCAGATAATTTGGGGAAGGGAGAAATGTTCGTTGCCGATTAATATACCAAAACAATTGCCAGCCCGTGAACTATTAAATAAGGAAAAAATATTTGTAATGGATGAGGATAGGGCGCTTACGCAAGATATCCGTCCACTTAATATATTAATTTTAAACTTAATGCCTGAAAAAGAAAAAACAGAACTACAGTTACTTCGACTATTGGGTAATACGCCATTACAAGTAAATATTACTTTCTTAAGGACAGCGACCCATCGCTCTACTCATGTGAGTAGTTATCATTTAGATTCCTTCTATACAACATTTGAAAAAGTAAAAAATAACCGATATGACGGATTAATTATTACTGGTGCACCCATTGAGCATCTGGAATTTGAGAAAGTAAATTATTGGAATGAACTAACTCAAATTATGGATTGGGCAAAGGAAAATGTTACATCGACACTAAACATTTGTTGGGGAGCACAAGCCGCATTGTACTATCATTACGGAATTGAGAAATATGATTTACCTAGGAAATGTTTCGGGGTATTCGAACATACCATAGCAGATCCAACAGTAAAATTAGTAAGAGGATTTGATGAAGTATTCCAAGCTCCACATTCTCGGCATACTGGTAATTCAAAAGAAGCAATTGAATCACATCCAGATTTATTTTTACTTTCGAAATCAGAGGAAGATGCGCCGTTTATTATCATATCTAGAGATGCAAAAAACATTATGATAACAGGACATTTGGAGTATGACGCGATGACACTTTCAGATGAATATCACCGGGACTTAGAACGTGGGAAAGATATAGATATACCTGTTAATTATTTTCCGAATGATGATGTAAATAAACGTCCACTACATACTTGGCGCTCACATAGTCATCTGCTTTTCTCTAACTGGTTAAATTACTATGTATACCAACAAACACCATACGTATGGAAATAAAAGAATATAAGTTCTGTTTTTTACATAGGATGATAGTATACTTGGGATGAAACTTAAAAGCGATTAAAATACACTGATGAATAAAAAAACAACAGCTAATGGGCAATATTGTAAAGGGATGATTTTGGGGAAAAATACAAAGGGAAAAAGGGTGACTATTGTGGAGAAAGTGAAGAGGAGAAAGGTAGAAGCATTTCAAGGGGATAAAGAAAAGGCAAAGCCGGGGGATGTTGTTCAATTTTTACGAAATAATATTATTTTGGAAGGGATTGCATTACCCTCAAATGCGGAAAATAGTATCGTTGTTGATTTATCATCAACGAGCTTTAAAGTATTAGAGGAAATAAATCATGGTTATTCTAATACAGTAGTGGCACATCATAAGTACCGAGTAATAGAAAAATCTAATGAAGAGTGACTGGTAAAATGGCACTTATCATTTCCATAGCATTAAACAAGGCGATCCAAAAAACTGGATCGTCTTTTCCTTTTAGATGATAGGAAAGAAAACTCTTTGCATAAGGGGACTAAGGCTTTTGCCAAGATTTATAGTGAATGTCAATTTTTCTAAAGTAACATAACCACATCATTTTAAGGAACACTAACATTGGAGGTGATTACAATGTCCAAAAGAAAAGTTAATCCACTAACACATGGTTTAGGTTCACCAGATGTAGAAGGGCAAGGAACAACAAATAGGGAAACTGGAAGGAAAAAAGCTGATTCTTCCAGAAAGAAACAAAAACGTTTTTAATATCTAGTGCTATATATTTCATGGAAAAACAGGCGGGAAAATAATTCTATCTATGTTTATTATGTTCAGGCACTCATTACGTCTATGAGAGCCAGTTCTTTGGATTTTCAATTGAGTTTGGGAACTCATTACGACGATGAGCGCCCATTCCCTAGATTTTTAATTGAGTAAGGTCACTCATAACTTCAATGAGTGACCCTACTCCAAATTTTTAATCTTGTTTGGGCACTGATCACCTTAATGAGTACCCATTTTCTAGATTTTAGCCAAGTTTGGGAACTCATTTCCATTATAAGTTCCTATACTCTATATAGCTTACCTTCTAAAACCATCCTTTTTTTCTAAACCATAATATCATCATAATCGGATTGATTGTATGCCGTAATTTGAGTAGTTCATGTCTTAAATCGAATAATTGATCTAATAAAATATCCATGCCCAAATGATGAGGATTTTCTTCCACGACATTAATTTCTTCTTCTAAGTGGTAAATGATTGGAAAAAAGTTATCTACCACTTTATCAAAAATTTCATAAAAGACACGGAATTCATCCCAATTATCCATCTTTTCTTGTTTAATCAAGTTATTCCATACTAAATTAACTTCGGCCAAATCGGTTAGGTGGAATGTTACAATAAAATGCTCTCCAAGAAAGAAACCAATTTCATGTTGATTATATTTCAATTCACCAACTGTATGGGTGATGACTAATGAAAAATCATCATAATAGTCCATTTTGGATCGTTGTTGACCTTGGATGCAGTCTTCTATAGCGAGTGGATGGAAGTTGAGCACGGATTTTAATTTATCAATTTCCTCTTCAGTGGGCTTATTAAAGTCAATCCACCACCATTTATATTTATGGGTTTCGAAATTATCTAAGTCCCTTTCTAAAACTCTCTTGTTTTCAGAAGTTACAGCTAAAATCTGAATCACAGTAAAATTCCCCTCTAATATGTATTCTTCTATATCTTTTAACTATACCCTTAAAGCCTATTGACTATTCCATACCAATTAATCTGCCAATGGTCTGAAAAGCTTTTTTCCTGCCCATACTAGAGATTAAAACCTGATATTACTAGAGTCAGAGAAAAGGAATGGGATAACGTTGAAAAAAGCTATTCTATATATGATAAGACCGCTAGAACCTAATGAACAATTTACAAGGCAAGAGTGGACGATGAATGAACATAGTAAAAAGTTTAATATCCAAATCATAAAAAAATTCTCAGACATTGGCTATCCCGCAAGTAATTTAAAACGCCCGGCTTTACAGGAAATGATTAAATTTATGGTAAATAGTAAAGAAAAAATGGACCTCATTTATTTTTATGGAATCGAACAATGTGAAAAAGATTGGATGCGAATCAAGTACTTAGAATCCACCATAAGAAGCTACGTTCATGAAATTGTATTTATAAAAGATAAGTTAGTTGAAGAACATGTCATAAATAAAAGGGAAATGAGTTAACACCAAATTACCATTTATGCAGGAAGAAAGTTTAGTTTTGTCCCACCTCAAGCTTCTGGGAAAACAAAGAAGTTAGGTGGGAGATCAACTGCTCGTAAAGGTCCGATAAGCGCGCCTAACCATCAGTGGGGATGAAGGAGA
The DNA here is from genome assembly GCF_038006665.1 of Oceanobacillus sp. FSL K6-0118. NCBI lineage: Bacteria > Bacillati > Bacillota > Bacilli > Caryophanales > Bacillaceae > Oceanobacillus > Oceanobacillus sp. FSL K6-0118. The sequence continues at coordinate 3,073,418 of NZ_JBBOVR010000001.1, read as the reverse complement.
GCCCCCACTAATGGAAGTCTTCTTTATACCTCCTTTCTGTCGAAAAACAACTTCGAAAATCTTCCAAAAATTAAGCGACAATATACGGTATATCTGTTACGATATAAGTAGTTATCATTTTTTTGCAGGTAGGAAAGTATAAAAAACTTTCCCGTCTGTATAAGTGCAGCAAATAGGAGGTATGAGATGGCTTTTAGGGGAAGAACAGATGGTCCAAATGGTTCAAATGTAGAGCAGTTAAAAAAGATGAAAAAACTAGGTGGTCGCTCTGGTATTTTTATCGGATTTTTAGTTGTGCTATTCATTATCGTTGGACTTGGTTTAAGCTGGGTTACCGAATACATATGGATGGATTCGCTAGACTTTTCTTCTGTGTTTACCACCATATTAAGTATTAAGGTTATGCTTGGAGCTATAGGGTTTGTATTATTTGCAATTATTACGTATATTACCCTATTTTGGATAAAACGAACTTATCTTTCACAATTTTCTATTCACCAGCTTCCACCATTTTTACAAAGAGGCAAAACATTAAACTTAATTATTTTAGCAGGAACTTTATTTGTTGGCCTAATTGGAAGTACAACGGTGCAGGGGCTTGGTTGGGAACCAGCGCTCAAAATCATGAACTTTGTACCATTTGGTGAAACAGATCCATTTTTTAATCGGGATATTTCATTTTATATGTATGTCTTACCATTCTTGAAATTTGTAGTGAATCTACTATTAAGTTTAAGTATATTTGTTTTAATAGTAGAGGTTGCCGCTTATTCAGTCTTTCATATTTATCGTATGAATAAATCTGCCCAGTCACATTTATCTCTAACGGTATTAATTGTTGGGGTGTTGTTGGCAGTAACTCACGTTTTAGAACCGTTGGGTACGCTATTGACTAATCGTGTTAATATATTTCAACATAGTGTCGTGCACGGGCTAAGTTTTACGGACCGTATGGTTAATATTCCAGTATCTTACGTTCTTGCGGCATTTTCAATTATTGCTGCTGTTTGGATTATTCTTAGTTTACGTAAAGGAAGAATCCATAAGCTTATTATGCCAATAGCTATCTATTTTGGAATTATTATTTTGGGGCAAGGAGCATCATTTGTCGTTCAACAATTTATCGTTTCTCCAAACGAGTTTAATAGAGAGGCTCCGTACTTGGAACATAATTTGAATTACACTAGGGCGGCATATGGCTTAGAAGGAATGGAAGAAAAGGAGCACCCTGGTAATGTTGATTCATTAAGTGAAGATTTAATTAAGCGAAATCAACTAACGATTGATAATGTACGTATTAACGATGCTAGACCACTTTTAGATGTTTATAATCAATTACAAACATTCCGTACGTATTACCAATTTAATGATATCGATATTGATCGTTATAAGATTGACGGGAAGTATCAGCAAGTATTTATCGGCGCTAGGGAATTGAATACAGAAGATTTGCCGGAGCAGGCACAAACATGGGTTAACCAAAACCTACGTTATACACATGGATACGGGATTGCAATGAGTCAAGTGAATAAAGTAACTTCTCAAGGTCAACCAGAATATTTAGTTAGAAACTTACCACCACAAGGTGCAATCGATATTGAAAAACCGCAAATTTATTTTGGGGAAGAAGATTATCGAAGTGTCATTGTCGATACAGAGGTAAATGAATTTGACTATCCAGCTGGTGAAGAGAATGTATCCACCCGCTATGAAGAAGAAGCGGGAATCCCATTAACGGGTCTAAATCGTTTACTATTTGCTATTGATGAAGGATCCATTCGTATTCTAGTATCTGGACAAATCAATAAAGATAGTAAATTACTGCAAACACGTAACATTATGGAACGTGTAGAGCGTATTGCTCCATTCTTTGAGTATGATGATGATCCTTATATTTTCATACGTGATGATGGAAGTCTTGCATGGATGATAGATGCATATCTAATTGGAGAAGGATACCCATATGCGGAAAACTTTGACGGAAGAAACAACTATATTAAAAACCCTGTTAAAGTTGTAGTCGATGCTTATACAGGAGAAACAAACTTTTATATTACTAATCCTGATGAACCGCTCGTACGGACATACCAGAATATGTTCCCGAACTTGTTCACTACGGAAATTCCTGATGATGTACGCAGTCATTTCCGTTATCCGGAGCAACTATTTAAGATTGAATCCGCGATGTATGGAACCTATCATATGACAAATCTTGAACTTTTCTATAATAGAGAAGATTATTGGCAGTTTCCAACCGAAAAATACTATAATGAAGATATCGAAATGGAACCTTATTATACAACTATGAAACTTCCTGAATATGATGAAGAAGAGTTCATCCTTATGGTGCCATATGCTCCAAGAAACAGGCAAAATATGATTGCTTGGATGGGGGTTCGGAATGATGGGGAACACTACGGTGAAAAATTTGTTTATAGGTTCCCTAAACAAGAAAACGTTTATGGACCACAACAAATTGAAAACCGGATAAACCAAGATAGTGTCATTTCTCAGGAATTAAACTTATGGTCACAAGGTGGATCTTCAGTAATTCGCGGAAACTTATTCGCGTTACCGATAGAAGATACGGTTCTTTATGTCGAACCAATCTACATTGAATCTTCTAACGAGACTTCTCTTCCTGAAGTGAAACAAGTCGTTGTTGCATATGGTGATCATATTGCAATGGAAGCTACGTTTGATGAAGCGTTGCAGAAGATTGTGGATCGTGTAGAAAAGGGAATTAAACCAGAAGAAGTTCCAGATGCTGACGGTGAGGTAACAGATGAGGGCAATACAGAGGAAGATCAACAAGACCAGCCAAATACGGATCCAATTCTAAATGCGGATGAAGTACTAGGTGAAGTGTCTGATCTTTTCAATCAATACCAAAAAGCACTATCTGAAGGAGACTGGCAAAAAGCCGGAGAAATAATGAGTGAGCTAGATCAAAGATTGAAATAATATAACTTTTCGACCATCAAATTAATGTAGATTTGGTGGTCGTTGTTATTTTAAATTAATTTGGTAATACATAAGGAAGGGATAAGAATATATATGAATATGATAAATAACTTGTTAAAACCAAATTCGGAAAGTGCCCGGCATTTGGTTTGACAACTAAACAAAAAGAAAGTATTTTAAAGTTATAAGATTTTAAGATTTGGAAAATAAATAAAATGTTATTTTATCCCACCTAAACGGGCAGTAAGACTCTCACCTTAAGCTTCTGGGGAAACAAAGAAGGTAGTTGGGAGATCAACAACCCGTAAAGGTCCGATAAGTGCGACTAAGCATCAGTGGGAATGGAGGAAAATTCCCACTGATGGAAGTCATCTAGATAAAAACTTACTAAGATTAAACCTCCTTAGAGGGAAAATGTGCTGAATGGAGTGACTAGGATGTTAGAAAAGAACCGTCGTTTAGGTGAAATATTAAAGAACATGGGCCGTGTAATGGTTGCGTTTTCTGGTGGTGTTGATAGTGCAGTTGTTTTAAAGCGAGCTCAACAAGAACTTGGAGATGACAATGTATTAGCTGTTGTTGTGAATTCCGAGCTATTCCGTGATTCTGAGTTTGATGCTGCTGTTGCATTTGCGGAAGACATGGGTGTCCGTGTTCATAAGACAGAAATAAAAGAATTAGAGGATTCACGAATCGTTGCAAATAATCCAGATAGCTGGTACTACAGTAAAAAATTGTTGTACACTCATCTAAATGAACTTGCGAAAGAAATGAATTTTCCATATGTATTAGATGGAATGATTATGGACGATGAAGAAGATTTCCGTCCCGGGTTAAAAGCAAGAACGGAAGAGGGCATTCGTAGTGTACTCCAAGAAGTAAATATGTATAAAACGGACGTACGTGAACTAGCAAAAGAATTAAATCTACCAGTTTGGAATAAACTAGCATCTTGTAGTCTTGCATCAAGATTCCCTTATGGAACAACATTAAATAAAAAAATCGTTAATCAAGTAAATGAAGCAGAGCTTTATCTGAAAGGCATCGGTTTTGATGAAGTTCGTGTTCGCTATCATGACAATGTTGCACGTATTGAAGTGGCAGCAGATAAAATCATTTCCTTACTTGAGAAGCGTGAGCAAATTCAACATAAACTAGTGTCATTAGGATTTGATTATGTTTCTTGTGACCTTAGAGGGTATCGTACTGGTAGTATGAATGAAGTATTGTCTGAAGCTGCTAACGGGCAACTTGCAGCTAATGCTTAAATCGTGTTGATTTAGGGATCTATGGTAGCAGTTTTTAATCTCGACATAAGATTAAAAACTGCTTTTTTAGGTGGATTGGAAAAGTTTTTAAACGATTTCCACCTAAACGGTTAGTAAGAAGGTAAAGATGGATATGCTTTTAAAAAAGGAAATTTATAAATACGAGGGGCTTTAGAATGAAAATATTATATTTTGATTGTTTTTCAGGTATGAGCGGAGATATGACAATAGGTGCACTACTTGATGCTGGAGGAGATTTTTCTCACCTGGAGTCAGAACTTAAGAAATTGAACTTTGCGGATGAGTATGAATTGAAAATGGACAAGGTAGTGAAAAACGGAATTACAGGAACTAAATTTGATGTCGTGTTAAAAAATGGAGAACATCATCATGACCACTCACACGAACATACGCATAACCATGATCATACTCATAATCACGAACATCATCATACACATGGTGAGGGTCATGATCATCATGAGCACAATGCTGACCATGAGCACCATCATCATGTACACTCTCATGAGCATTCTCATGACCATGAACATTCCCACCATCATGATCATGGGGACCACCATCACCACCGAGCATATCGTGATATTGTACAGATGATTTCAGAATCGGATTTATCGGAAAAGGTAAAAAATATGTCCTTACAAATTTTTAAAAAGATTGGTGAAGCGGAAGGGAAAATTCATGGGATGCCACTAGAGACTGTTCATTTTCATGAAGTAGGTGCAGTGGATTCTATCATTGATATTGTAGGTACTGCCATATTATTGGAACAACTTGAAGTAGAAGAAATCAAGGCTTCCCCAATCCCAACTGGTTCTGGGAAAATTCATATCGACCATGGAATTTATCCGGTACCCGCACCAGCAACTTTAGAAATTTTACGTGGTGTTCCTATCGCAAATAGTGAAGTCAGGGGAGAGCTAACTACTCCAACAGGTGCTGCTATTGCCGCAGTGTTGGCCAAAGAATTTTGCACTTTTCCTTCGATGAAAGTGAAAAAAGTTGGCTATGGAGCGGGAACGAAAAATTTCCCTCAACATCCGAACGTATTACGCGTTGTAATAGGTGAAGAATGAAAGAATATACTTTCGGGGGGGAAGAAGGAAATATGGAAGATATTTTACTTAAAGTTCAAAATGGATCATTAAGTATTGAAGAAGCAAAGAAACAACTTGCTACATATGAGGATTTGGGCTTTGCAAAAGTAGATCATCATCGTAAGAAGCGTCAAGGTTTCCCCGAAGTTATTTATGGGGAAGGAAAAACAGTAGAACAAATGATTTCCATTTTAGAATCTATAAAAGCAAAGGAAAATGATGTTCTTATTACGAGGATTTCAGAAGAGAAGGCAAATCAAATCTTGGAAGTTCATCCAGAGTTAACGTATAAAAAATTAGCGCAGATTTTATATTGGAAATCCGCTAAAAATACGGATGGAAATAATGATGGGTATATAGCGATACTTTGTGCGGGAACTTCTGATTTAAGAGTAGCGGAAGAAGCTGCTGTAACAGCGGAAATAATGGGATGTAATGTTCGGAGATTTTACGATGTTGGTGTAGCCGGTATTCATCGATTATTAGATCAAGCGAAAGAAATTCAACAAGCCACAGTGTCGGTTGTTATTGCGGGAATGGAAGGGGCATTGCCAAGTGTTGTCGGTGGACTCGTATCACATCCTGTTATTGCTGTTCCTACAAGTGTTGGCTACGGTGCTAATTTTCAAGGTCTTTCTGCACTATTAACGATGCTGAACTCCTGTGCCAGTGGAATTAGTGTGGTGAACATTGATAATGGTTTCGGTGGTGCGTATAACGCAGTATTAATAGATCGGTTAGCACGGAAAAGTTAGGAAGGGAATGAGTGAAAGTGGAAATAAAACACCCTCCAAACGAAGAGCATATCGATAACAATATGGTGAAAATGGAAGTAAACCTTGATGACACTTCAGGGGAATTGCTTGGTTACGTGATGGAGTTATTATTTACAGCGGGTGCTAATGATGTTTTTTATACGCCCATCTATATGAAAAAAAACCGTCCAGGTGTATTGCTTCAACTTCTTTGCTCTATGGATAAATTAGAAAAAATGAAGGAAGTTTTGCTCCAAGAAACGACAACGTTGGGAATTCGCTATTATCCTATAACCGTTCACCGCATGCAAAGGAGATTTATAAAAGTGGATACCAAATGGGGCCCAGTCACTGTAAAACAAGGAATATCAAACGGCAAAGTATTTCAAAGTTCCCCGGAATATGAAGAATGTAAAACGATAGCTAAGACACATTACATACCGTTAAAAAAAGTGTATGAAGAAATATGGAAACTTCTATAAAGAACAAAGACGTTGGAGCCGGACGTGGCCTTTTCTGAATAAAGCTAGAGATTGCGATACGCAATTTTCTCTAGCTTTTTTCTTTAGGACCGGACAGTTAACCCCTAATAACGGAAGTCATCTTTATATAATCAAATCATTATAAAATTTACCAAAAAGTGCGAAAATATTTCTGATAAAAAAGGATTTTTGCCATTCTTTGGCGAAATAATAACCATGACTATCGTGTTATTTTCAAATAAGAGAAGGGTGAGATGTAGAGCTAAAAAGTTCATAAAAACAAGGGGAAAGTTTTTTTATATGATATTACTTTTGGGGGATAGTTTAAAATGAAACTAGTTAGTAAATTAGCTTACATAACCATTGCTATTCTTTTATTAGTAGCATGCTCAGGCTCTAATACGGAAGAATCCAATGGAACTGCAAAAGGTAATAAATCGGAAACAATGAATCAGGATGAAGTAATCAAAATTGCCATGAGTACAGAAGTAGATAATTTAGATCCTTACATATCGGCTGCAACAGACACACAGTCTATGATGGACAACGTATTTGACGGATTGCTAGATACAGATGAAACTGGCAAACTAATTCCAGCCATAGCTGAGTCTTATGAGATATCAGATGATGGCTTAACCTATACGTTTACATTAAAAGAAGGAGTAACATTCCATGATGGTTCTGACTTAACAGCTGAGGACGTTATCTATTCTTATGAAAGATTAAGTGGATTAAATGGAGAAGAACCTCTTTCGTCCCAATTTGAAATGATAGAAAAAATAGAAGCTCCGTCTGACTATGAAGTGGTAATTACGTTAAAAGAAAAAAACTCTGCATTTTTAGCTGCGAATATTCGTCCTATTTTACCTGCAGATTATGAAGAACAAAGTACGAACCCTATAGGTGCAGGTCCATTTAAGTTTAAGGAATATCAAGTTGGACAGAAACTAACATTGGTAAGGAACGAAGAATACTATGATCAACAAAATATACCTGAAATAAGTGAAGTTCAATTTATTGTGATGCCAGATCCAGAGGCTGCCGTTCTAGCCATGAAGTCAGGTGAAATTGACATCATTCTTGGAATCACCCCTCAAGGATTGCTTCAACTAGGTGATTCTATAAATACGGTATCTGGTCCACAAAATATGGTTCAATTAATGGCATTAAATCATGATGTGGAACCATTAAATGATGTCCGTGTCCGTCAAGCTATCAACCTAGCAATTAATAAAGATATAATTATTGAAACAGTGGCAGATGGAAAGGGTACGAAACTAGGGTCAAATTTCAGCCCAGCGATGGATTTTTACTATGAAGCGGGATTAGAAGATGTGTATGCTCCAAATATCGAAGAAGCAAAATCATTATTACAAGAAGCCGGGGTTCCGGATGGCTTCCCTTTAGAATTAACGGTACCATCTGATTATTCATTCCACGTTGATACAGCACAAGTGATTGTGGAACAATTGAGTCAAATTGGTATTGAAGTAAATATTAAACCGATTGAATTTAGTTCCTGGTTAGAAACGGTTTATCAAAATGCACAATATGAAGCAACAGTTGTTTCGTTTACAGGAAAATTAGATCCGTATGAGATACTCGTAAGATATGTAAGTGATTACCGGTCTAACTTTGTTAATTACGAGAATAAAAATTATGATGAATTAATTAAAAAGGCTATTGCTGCGACAGACATGGAAGAGATGGCAGGGTATTACAAAGAAGCCCAACGTCTATTAACAGAAGATGCGGCAAGTGTATATATTATGGACCCTGATCGTACGATTGCAATGCGAAACGATTTAGAAGGGTTAAAAATGTACCCTATTCAGAAGTTTAACTTAGAAGATTTGAAAATTACGAACCAATAGTTTTATTAAGCGAACAGTATTATTGGATCCACATACTGTTCGCATTTTAGTAAGGAGACCGAAACGATGAGATATTTTCTATATAAACTATCAAGCTTTATTACTACGATAATCATTGTTTCTATTATGATCTTTTTCGTTTTTCAACTTTTACCTGGTAACCCTGCGCAAATTATATTGGGAATCGACGCTGATCCGCATCAAGTAGCACAATTAGAGAAACAACTCGGTTTAGATCGTTCCCCAGTTGAGAGATATATGGACTGGGTAGCGGGCGTTTTGCAAGGGGATCTTGGAGAATCTTTACGATATCAACTCCCAGTTAGTGATATCGTAATAGACAGAATTCCTGTTACTGCTTCACTCGCCATTCTATCTTTATTATTTACGGTTGTAATTGGGGTACCTTTAGGAATTTTTATTGCTCGATCAGATGGAAGGTGGATTTCAATCTTTTTAAACGTATTGACCCAACTTGGAATCTCCATTCCTTCTTTTTGGTTTGGCTTTATTCTTATTTTAATTTTTGGTGTGACATTACAATTATTTCCAACCTATGGGTATGTACCATGGTCGGAAGACTTTCTTGGTGCTTTACGTTCATTTTTCTTACCATCATTTGCGATAGCGATTGGAAATATTGCTATCGTTATTCGCTACTTACGAAATACGATATTAGATCAGTCCAAAATGGATTACGTTCGCACTGCTAGGGTGAAAGGACTAAAGGAACGTTCTATTTTATACGGTCATATTTTAAGAAACTCGTTAATACCGGTATTAACCATTATGGGATTGCTTATAGCTGATACGCTTGGTGGTAGTATTATCATTGAAAATGTATTTTCCTTACCAGGACTTGGAAATTTACTCATTCAATCCATTACGTCTAGGGATTTTCCATTAGTTCAGTCGATGGTATTATACATTGCAATCATCGTTCTTCTCATTAATTTCATCGTGGATATGTTATACAAGGTTATTGATCCAAGAATTCGGCTTAAGGGGTGATGAACTTGAAGAAGGCAAAGAGTATTCCGTTTTATATAGGCATCGGATTAATTGTATTTTTACTTTTAGTAATGATTATAAGTATTTTTTATACCCCGTATGATCCGAACGCCATGGATTCCGCTAATCGTTTAGCTGCCCCTTCAATGGAACATCTATTTGGTACAGATAACTTTGGTAGAGATATTTTATCCCGAATAATGGAGGGATCTCAGACCGCATTTATCATTGGAATTTCATCTGTTACAATTGGGTTCATATTTGGCTTTTTATTTGGAGCCATTGCAGGATATTTTGGTGGTTGGTTTGATGAAGTGATTAGTAGATTTATAGATGCGATGCTTGCTTTTCCTGGTATTCTTCTTGCTATTATGCTCATTGCAGTATTTAATACAGGAATGACGAATACCATTATCGCTTTAGGGATTATGAGCATCCCATCTTTTGCTAGAATTACGCGAAGTAGTTTTATTCAATATAAAGAATATGACTTTGTTAAAGCGAGCATTGCCAAAGGAGCCGGCTCATTCCGAATCATTTTCCAACATATTTTACCAAATGCAATCTCTCCTATTTTAGTTGCTGTTGCATTAAGTTTCTCAGGAGCAGTTTTATCTGAATCAGGATTAAGTTATCTTGGGCTGGGCGTACAACCACCAGATCCTAGTTGGGGACGAATGTTAAAAGAAGCACAAGCCTATATAGCATCCGCTCCATGGTACGTTATTTTAACAGGATTAGCGATTACGTTTTTGGTTTTAGGATTTAACTTACTTGCAGATGGCTTACGGGATAAACAAGATAGAAAAGCATAACCCATTCTGTGATATGAGGAGGACAAAACATTGTGTACACCAATACTAACCGTGGAGAATATGAACGTTTCCTTCGAATTAGTTAATGGAAATTACAAGGCATTAGAAAATATAACATTCTCTGTTTATCCAAATGAGGTTGTTGGAATTGTTGGAGAATCTGGTTGTGGAAAAAGTTTAACATCTCAAGCAATCTTAAGTGTTTTGCCTAAAAATGCAATACTAGAATATGAAAAGATGGAATATAAACAAGTAAGTTTAAGGGGATTAAGAGACAAAGATTGGCGAGAAATTCGTGGAAAGGATATTTCTATGATATTCCAAGAACCTATGTCTGCTTTAAACCCTTTAATTACAGTAGGAAAACAAATAGCAGAAGTATTAAAAGTACACACTTCCCATTCAAAGGATGAAATAAAAAAACGGACGATTGAAATGATGAAAAAAGTTGGACTGCCTCGAGCTGAAGAGTTGTACAAAACATATCCCCATCAATTGTCTGGTGGGATGCAACAACGAGTTGCTATAGCAATTGCTCTTATCGCAGATCCTGATCTTATAATTGCTGATGAACCGACAACCGCACTAGATGTGACGATACAAGCCCAAATATTAGCTTTATTAAAAAAAATAAAAAGTGAGCAGAAATCATCGATGATATTTATATCTCATGATTGGGGGGTCATACGGAACATTTGTGATCGTGTACTTGTTATGTATGCTGGACATATTGTAGAAGAAGGTGCTGTATCGGAAATATTAAAAAATCCGAAACATCCCTATACAAAATCATTAATTCAATCTATACCAGATCATCGAAAACGTGGTATGGAGTTATTTACCATACCGGGAAAAGTTCCTTCTTTACAAGATAGAAAAATAGGTGTATGTCCTTTTGCTGATCGTTGTTCTCATCGCTTTGATGCATGTCATATAGAAATGCCAATGACAAAAGAAATAGAAGGAACACATACAGTAAAGTGCCATCTCTATACAAAAGGAGCTGGGCTTACGTCATGACTATACCAATCATTGAGGTAGAAAATGTATATAAATATTATAAACAAGCACGAAAAAGCTTCTCAGATAAAAATAAATATGTTAAAGCTGTCAATGGTGTAAGTTTTTCTTTATATGAAGGGGAATCATTTGGTCTCGTTGGCGAAAGTGGATCAGGTAAATCAACGCTTGGTCAGGTTATTCTTCAATTGATTAAACAAACTTCTGGAACCGTAAAATATAGGGGAAAGAATGTATCCACGTATACAAAAAAGGAATTAAAAGCATGGAGAAAACAAGTACAAATTGTTTTCCAAAATCCGTATGCATCGCTTAATCCCAAAAAGACAATTGGCTGGATAATGGAAGAACCATTAAATATTCACAGAATTGGAAATAAGGCGTTTCGTAGACAAAGAGTAATGGAGGTTCTTGAAGAAGTGGGACTGGATCATACGTTCATGGATCGCTATCCTCATGAATTAAGTGGTGGGCAGAGACAACGCATTGCTATCGCATCAGCCATTATTTTAGAACCGGAATTTATGGTAATAGATGAGGGTGTATCGGCACTGGATGCTTCCGTTCAAGCACAGATTTTAAATCTTCTAAAACGATTACAAAGAAAATATAGACTGACATATTTATTCATTTCTCATGATTTAAACGTTGTCCAATATTTTTGTGATAGAGTTGCTGTTATGTACTTAGGAGAAATTGTAGAGATTGGAGAGACGGAAGAGTTAGGAAGAAGCCCAAGACATCCATACACTAAGGCACTGTTCTCCTCGATTTTATCACTAGATGAATCGGAAGAGTTAAAACTATTGGATGGAGATTTACCTAGTCTTTTAGAAATATAGAGGCTTATCTATTTCATAAAAGATGCATGTATGTAATGGATCTTTGCAAAAACACTAAAGAAAAACGACAAAATTTAGATAATCATCATGAAGTTAGTTGTCACTTATCATTTAAAAAGTAAATAGAAAGCATTCTACCTGAATTAGTGCAAACAAGGCACTGTCAACGAAAGGCTAGTAAATGCTCGATTTCTAATTTCTTTATAAAAAAGACTATGGACTCTAATTTTGTTAGTGAATCATTTTTTACCTGTCGAATAACCTGTTTTACTTATATTCAGTGGAACATTTCCCCGGAAATAATCGGATTTTTACACTTCTGTCGAATTATTTCAAGGTTAATTAACCTTTGTGTCGATTTATAGCGCAATAAGAAGACAAGACATCTTTGATTTAACGACGTTCGGCAAGTATAATGAAATAGACTGTTAATCACATTTTATATCTCACCTAAATAGGCAGTAAGACTCCCATCTTAAGCTTCTGGGGAAACAAAGAAGGTGGTAGGCGGGAGATTAACTGCCCGTTTAGGTCCGATTAGTACGACTAACCATCCGAGGGATATGAAAGAAAACCACCATTGATGGAAGTCTTCTTTATTAAAAACTTGCGATCCGTTTTGGGCTGGGCGGATGCCTAAGTTGCACTTATGCAGTCCTACTAAAAAGATAAGTAATCTATTAGTTTGAACGGAGGAATTAGACTTGAGTTGGGAAGCGAATTACGAGAAGTGGAAACATTTTTCTGAATTGGATCCGGAATTAAAACAACAATTAGAAAGTATTGCAAATGATCCAAAACAGTTGGAAGAACATTTTTATAAAACATTAGAATTTGGAACTGGTGGAATTCGGGGAGAGCTTGGCCCTGGAACGAACCGTATGAACATATATTCAATTAGAAAAGCGACAGAAGGATTAGCCAAGTATATAGAAAGTCATGGAGAAGAGGCCAAAAAACGTGGAGTCGCCATCGCATACGACTGTCGTTTTAAATCACCTGAATTTGCAATGGAGGCCGCAAAAACATTAGGAAAACATGGAATACATACATATGTTTTTGAATCGTTAAGATCCACACCTGAATTATCTTTTGCTATAAGATATTTACATGCCTTTAGTGGGATAGTTATTACTGCAAGCCACAATCCTCCCGAATACAATGGATATAAAGTGTACGGGGAAGACGGTGCTCAAGTAACACCAGAAGTAGCGGAAGAAATTATTGCGAAAGTAAACGCTGTAGACAATGAATTGGCGGTTGAAGTAGGGGACGAGGAACAACTTAAAGCAGCTGGTCTTATTCATATGATTGGTGAAACAGTTGATCGTGCCTATTTAGAACAGCTAAAAACTGTAAACCTTAACGCGGAAGTTATTCAACAAGTGGCAGATGATTTCAAAATTGTGTACACTCCATTACATGGAACAGGAAACAAACCAGTACGTAAAGGATTAGAAGCAATTGGATTTAAATATGTTCAAGTGGTAGAAGAGCAGGAACTTCCGGATTCTAGTTTTTCGACTGTTAAATCTCCTAACCCTGAGGAGCACGCAGCGTTTGAATTAGCAATCCAATATGGTGAAGAGATTCATGCGGACATATTACTTGGGACAGATCCAGATACCGATCGTGTTGGGGTTGCAGTGCGTAATGAAAAAGGGGAATATCAAGTACTAACTGGTAATCAAGTTGGAGCATTATTATTACACTATTTAATTACAGAACAGAAAAAACAAGGTACATTAAAATCTAATGCGACCGTTCTTAAAACCATCGTAACATCTGAAATTGGACGAGATATTGCAACAACACATGGACTAGATACGATTGATACCTTAACCGGGTTCAAATTTATCGGTGAAAAAATTAGGGAATTTGAACAAACAGGAGAAAAATCCTTCTTGTTTGGTTATGAAGAAAGCTATGGTTATCTTGTGAAACCTTTTGCACGTGATAAAGATGCAGTACAAGCTTGTATGCTTATTGCAGAAGTTGCAGCTTACTATAAGACAAAGGGCATGACGTTATACGAAGGTCTTTTAGAAGTGTTTGAACAATATGGGTATTACCGTGAAGGATTAGAGTCATTGACCTTAAAAGGGAAAGATGGGGTCGAACAAATCAACTCTATTTTAACCGCTTTTCGCGGCACCCCTCCAAAAGAAATGGGTGGTAAATCCATAGTAGAAATCGAGGATTATCAATCTAGCAAGCGTCAATTAGTGAATGACGACAAAGTGGAAACGATACATCTTCCAAAATCGAATGTACTAAAATACAAACTAGAAGATGGATCATGGTTCTGTCTACGTCCATCAGGAACCGAACCTAAAATTAAATTCTACTTTGGGGTGAAAGATAACACATTAGAAGCTAGTGAAAATAAACTAGAAGGACTTCGAAATGCTGTGATGGCAAAAGTTGAAGAAATAAATAATTAAAATAAACAATAAAGGTAGTGACTTTATTAATAAGAAGTCACTACCTTTATTCATGTGGATTCATCATTCATCAATATTAATAAATTTTCGTTTCGAGTTTTTCTTCGGAATGATCACTTTTAAAAGTCCATTTTTAAAAGATGCTTTTGTTTCTTTTTCTGGAATTTCAAAAGGGACTGTAATAACTCGCTCCTTATATTGGAAGGATTCTTCATGACGATAAGAAGAATTTTGTTCATCCTTTTCAGAAAAACTTCTTCTATCTTCCACTATAATTCTTAATTGGTTTCCGGTTATTTCCAATTTAACTTGATCACGGCTATATCCTGGTAATTCTGCATGCACAATGATTTCACTATTAGTTTCTTTTACATCAATGGGAAAAGAATTTAGATTAAAATTCTTCTGAAGATGTTTAAACGATTCATTAAATACAGAATCTAACCTTCGCACGAAATTACGAACAGGTGCCATATCCAGATCAAATCCATCAGGAAAATTCCCTTTTTTCACAGAAATCACTCCCTTCTTTTTTAGCAGGTAGGAAAGTATAAAAATCTTTCCAGTCTGGGGCTCCGATTACTCGCCCCACCGTAAAGATTTGCATAAGTGCAACTAAGGCATTCGCCCAAAAGCTTGGCGAATGCCAAGTTTTCTAATCATAGTGTTAATTAAAATTAATATAGAACTTTTATTATTAATGTATGTATAATCTTAACGGAAAGTTTGGGTGCTTATCCTTTTGTTAAGGTAAAAATAAAAAAGAATTAGAACAAAAATGCTGAAGGAGAAAATTGATGAGTGCCTAAATAGGATTCAAACCCAATCATAAACATACCCTCTTATGGTTAAAGGCAGGAAAATAAAAAAAGGTGTCGAATTGTTAGAGAATATATAGTTTTTTAAAATAGGGGGATTCGTGTGGAAACAGTAGTAGATATCCAGGATGTTTCATGGAAAAGGCAGTCAAAATCAATCCTTTCTAATATAAATTGGAAAGTAGAAAGGCGAGAACATTGGGCAATATTAGGCCTTAATGGTTCTGGAAAAACAACATTACTTAATATGATTAATGGCTACATATGGCCAACGACGGGCAACATTTCTGTTTTAGGACAAACGTTTGGGCGGACAGATTTACGGGAGTTACGTAAATCAATCGGATGGGTTAGTTCATCTCTTGGGGAACGGATAAAAGGATCTTCGCTTGTAGAAGAAATTGTCTTAAGTGGGAAGTTTTCCTCCATTGGTTTATACGATTCCTATACTGAAATGGATAGAAATAGGGCTCTAGAAATGATGGAGAAGCTTGGTTGTAGTAAGCTGGTCGGGAGAACCTACCAAACTTGTTCCCAAGGTGAGAAACAAAAAGTGTTGATTGCTAGAGGACTAATGGGATCACCTAAACTGCTTATATTAGACGAGCCAACAAATGGCCTTGATTTTCTTTCTAGAGAAGATTTACTTCTAACAGTGGATCGGTTAGCTCGGCAAGAAAACGCTCCTACGATTATATTCGTAACACATCATGTGGAAGAAATTTTACCTGTTTTTTCTAAAACATTATTATTACGAGAAGGTTCGGTTTACGCTCAAGGCTATACAGAAGAAATTTTCACAAAAGAAAACCTATCGCAATTCTTCTCTACCTCTGTTGAAGTGGAATGGAAACGTAACCGAGCTTGGATGTCTTTGCGGTAGCTATAGATACTAAAGTCGTTGTTCCTTGTTTTAGATGCAACGACTTTTTAGTAGTTAGAATAATAATGAAGTAAAAGAATGTTGTCGAATTACAATATAAGCCTAAGGAAGTGGAGAAAGATCAAGAGAAAGTAAGGGCTTTTTTGTTAATATGTTCGTTTCTCTTTAATTGGATGAATAACTTGTTTAGATAATGTATGAAAAAAGATTGTTATTTTGGCTAGACTAAGTACTAAAAAGGGGAATGTATATGGAACTTATCCAAAGATATGTTTCCAAGGAATTGACACATTTTGTTGGTCGACATAAACCGGAGCATGAGCGATTTGACTTGCTTATTGATATCATTAGGAGCGGTTGGCTTTTACATAAAGACATTGGCGGAAACATAAAAATTAACCCAAATGCTCATGGGTTAGAGAATATTGTCATACCAGGAATTACTTGTTTTGCAGATATCCCGATAAATGATTTATCTCTCCATATGGAAAAGTATAGTAATTTTGGTTTAGCTTTTAAAAAGGATTTTCTTGTGGAAAAAGGAGCCAATCCAGTTTATTATCTTGCTACAAATGGAATAGTTGGAGATTCGAATAAATGTGCTAGGGAAGCATATTTTAAGGAAAATGTAAAAGGTTATTTTACATGGGTGAATGAATTAAAGAAGATGTTTAAAGAACAAGGATTTTCACCGGAACATCTGGAAAACCTTGAACGACTAGATTCCTTTCTCATTAAACATATTTTCGCTTATTTCAAACCTTTTGATGCCTCTAAAACAGATGCAGATGAAGATAATTATTATTTAGAAAGAGAATGGCGGATTGTCGGCGATGTGAAGTTCCATATACATGACATTACAAGAATACTGATACCAGAGCGATATGGGAAAAAGTTAAGAGAAATGCTTCCCAATTATTACGGGCAAATATCCTTTACAGAATGAAAATCGGCATCCTATTAAATGAGGGTGCCGATTGCTCCAGCATATGAGCCTTTTTCTAGAAAAATTGGTTCATATTGCATCATACCTTGAAATCCACTTAAAACTTCTTTTAAAGGTTTATTTCCGTTTAACGTACTTCCTACAAATACTATCTTTTCAACCCCTGTAATTTTGGCTGCTTGACTAGCCAAAGAAATAACCGTTTCTCCGATTAGTCGAATAAGTGCTGCTACATGATCTTCCACCCTTGCTTGCATATTGAAGTGGGCTTTGCCAAAGTTAGCTGCGGTAAGTTCTCCCGGAATTGGTGGCTCATTTGGTGCATAAATATCCCGCACCAATAAATCACTTTTTTGACTAGAGCCTTTCTCAGCAAGATTTATAAGATGTTGATAATTTCCTCTTCCAGTAAGGAGCGAGCCGAGTCCCATCAATGTTCCACCACCAATCCCACTGCCTAGAAGCCGATAAGATTCTTCTTCTTTTACGTGAAAGATAGATGTTCCCGTCCCTAGGCTTACAAGAATAAAGTCATCTTGAAAGCTTGGATTTTCACGCTTTACAAGAAAACGTGCGCCTTTTGTTACTGCTTCAAATTCTTCTATGTACACACATTTTTGCATCACTTGTTCTTTAATGGAGGTGCTTTTTCCACCAGTTATGTAGAGTGTTGCGTCGGGGTTAAGCATTGTTAGCCACTGGATTAGATTCTTTGATTCATCATTTCCGTATGTTTTTACATGGAATTTCCCTTTTTCTTCATACGCTATTTTAAGTAATGAACCCCCAGCATCAATCCCAATTTTATTTGTCATCGGAATATTCCTTTCCATATTAAATTTAATTTGAGAAAGTATTAAATTCTTTTCTTGCATAAGCACAACTAGAGTATCTCCGCAGCATAGTAGCAAATACCAAGTTTTCTAATACTCTACCATATGCGAACTATTTTGACAATTATCTGAACCCGTTCTCTAGTTTGGCTTGTTTGGACAAATTTATTAAAATGAAGATATATGAAACCTTTTGGGGTATGAATACGTATTAGAAGGGTAAATAAAAGATAACCAAGTTTAAAAATAGGAGATGAACCATTTGAGGACATTTGTTCTATTTATGATACAATCGATTTCATCATTTACTATGATGATTGCGATATGGCTTCTAAGTTTTTTAGCTTTGGAGCAAACATTTCTTCTTTCCAGTGTATATGCTTTAATTAGTGGAGGGTTAACGTTTCTAACTGTAGGAAGAGTTTCTAATAGACGTTTTGTAAAGAAAAATGGACTAACTCATAAGGAATATAAATACATTGAAAAAAACTTAAAAGAAGCGAAAGAAAAAATATTACGCTTGCAACGCGCTTTAGTAAATGTTCGTAGTATTCAACATGCGAAACGAAACATTGAAATGATTCGTACCGTTAGAAAAATATATTCCAACACCAAAAAAGAGCCGAAGCGGTTTTATAAAGCAGAAGGATTCTTTTATGAACGTTTGGATTCAGTAGTAGAGCTTGCGGAAAAATATTCTTTCCTCTCCTCACAACCAGCTAAATCAAAGGAAATGATAGTATCCTTACATGAGACAGACTCGACATTAAACAGTTTAAACGAATCCGTGAAGAAGGATTTATATATTATGCTAAATGACGATGTAGATACCTTACATTTCGAATTGGATGTAGCTAAGAATTCCATTAATCGCATGAAGAAAACGAACAGGGGGATTTATTAAATGAACGATTCAAAACGCTCGGATGAAATAGAGGATTTACTTGCCAATCCATTTGGAACTCAGGACGAATCAGCAATGGATATAACGGAGATAAAATCGAACGAAAATGTGCCGAAGAAGATGATTGACGGATTACAGGAATCGGACAAGCAAAAGGCTTATGAAATTGCGAAACAAATTGATCATAAATCACCTGACTCTGTTATTACGTATGGAACGAGTGCTCAAGCAAAGCTACATGATTTTTCTCATTCGATGTTAGAACAAGTGGATAAT
This sequence comes from Oceanobacillus sp. FSL K6-0118, assembly GCF_038006665.1. NCBI lineage: Bacteria > Bacillati > Bacillota > Bacilli > Caryophanales > Bacillaceae > Oceanobacillus > Oceanobacillus sp. FSL K6-0118. The sequence continues at coordinate 3,054,171 of NZ_JBBOVR010000001.1, read as the reverse complement.
AATGATGTACAGGAGATTGGTGGTATTTTAAATGATTTAATGAAAAAATTACAATCCGTAAATCCAGATGAATTAAAGACGGAAAAAAGTGGTTTCTTATCAAGAATGTTTGGTAAGATCTCCGGTACGGTGAATGAAATCCTTTCAAAATACCAAAAAACAGGAGCGCAAATTGATCGGATTAGTGTGAGACTAGATCGAAGTAAAAATGCGCTTATGAAGGATAATCAACTTTTACAACAATTGTTTGATAAAAATCGAGATTTCTATGATGCGCTTAATATTTATATAGCGGCTGGAGAAGTGAAAATCCAGGAACTTGAAAAGACAGTAATACCTGAATTAAAACGAAAAGCAGAACGTAGTCAAAATCAAATGGATGTACAAGAAGTAAATGATACGATTCAATTTATGGACAGACTCGATAAACGTATTCATGATTTGAAATTAAGCAGACAAATTACAATGCAAAGCGCTCCACAAATTCGTCTCATTCAAAACACGAATCAGGCATTAGTAGAAAAAATTCAATCATCCGTTCTGACTGCTATTCCATTATGGAAAAATCAAATCGCAATTGCCCTAACATTACTACGGCAACGTAATGCTGTGGAAGCACAGAAACAAGTGACGCAGACTACGAACGATCTACTCGCGAAAAATGCGGAAATGTTAAAAACAAACACGATTGAATCTGCAAGGGAAAATGAACGGGGATTGATCGATATTGAAACATTGAAGAAAACCCAAGAAGATCTTGTTTCAACGATAGAAGAAACATTGCAAATTCAATCGGAGGGACGCCAAAAACGTAAACAAGCCGAAATAGAACTACAAAATATGGAGAATGAATTAAAACAAAAGTTATTGGAACTAAAATAGAAGGTAAAGAGGCACTGGGGCTGGAAATGCTTGGGTGCTTCTTTTTTTAAAATATAAACTAAAAACTACTTCTTCTAATTTATCGTAATTTGGGGGAGTTTGCAGTAGCCTTGGTGTTTATACTAGACAAAAAAATTAAAAATCCCTTATAATTTTACGTATACTGTAAACATTCTAACTGTATTTATCCTACCTTAACGGCAGTAAGATTCCCACCTTAAGCTTCTGGGGAAACATAAAAGTAGGTGGGAGATCAACTGCTCGTAAAGGCCCGATAAGTGCGACTAACCATCAGCAGGGGATAAAGGAAAACCCCTACCGATGGAATCCTTCTTTATCGTTTTTTTCGGCAGATAAGAATGGATAAACATTGTAATCTAGTATAAGTGCAACTAAGGCATTGGCCATAAAGGGTGGCTATGCCTTAGTTTTATAATTTCATGACAAACATTTGGGGAAACAACCTAAAGAATAGTACGAGAAAGAAGGGAAATCCTAAATATTACGAAGAAACACCTAGGAGGAAAGAATTACATGTCGGATAAGAAGAATAGTGGAAAACCATTGCTGTCAGAAAAGGAGAAAAAAAATAGAAGCCGTGCTTTGATTGGTGCTGCTTTTCTTATGGCAACTTCAGCTGTTGGACCTGGCTTTTTAACCCAAACAGCAGTTTTCACCGAAACGCTTTTAGCTAGTTTTGGATTTGTAATCCTTGTATCCATTATTTTAGATATTGGAGCACAGTTGAATGTATGGAGAATTATTGCAGTATCTGGTAAAAGAGGCCAGGAGATTGCCAGTGCAGTGATTCCCGGATTAGGAATAGTTGTTGCCCTCTTTATTGTGATTGGTGGGCTTGCCTTTAATATTGGAAATATTGGTGGTACCGGACTTGGGCTTAATGCTTTACTCGGAATTAATCCGAAAGTTGGTGCAATCATTTCAGCCGCTATTTGTATTTTTATTTTCCTGTCTAAAGAGGCGGGAGCAGCAATGGATCGAATCGTGAATATTCTAGGTGCTGTACTTCTTGTTTTAATTGCTTATGTGATGTTTGTCAGTCAACCACCCGTTGGCGATGCGGTGTATCGAACGTTTGTTCCTTTGGAATTAGATTTTTATGCGATTATTACAATTGTAGGTGGAACGGTCGGTGGTTATATTACCTTTTCTGGCGGGCATCGCTTATTAGATGCAGGAATTAAAGGGAAAGAGAGTATACCAGAGGTTACAAAAACTTCTATAACGGGAATTATAGTTGCCTCCCTTGTTCGTATTTTATTATTTTTAGCAGTATTAGGTGTTGTTTATGCCGGTGTTCATCTGGATCCATCCAATCCAGCAGCAACTGTATTCCAATATGCAGCAGGCGACATTGGGTATCGAATATTTGGTCTAGTGTTATGGATTGCCGGAATTTCTTCCGTTATCGGTGCTGCGTATACTTCGGTATCTTTTTTACGAACGTTTCATCCGAAGATTGAACAGTATTATCAGTATTGGATTATTGGATTTATTTTGTTTTCTACCATTGTTTTTGTATTTATCGGCGAGGCGGCAACATTGCTCGTTTTAGCTGGAGCAGTAAATGGACTGATTTTACCTTTAACATTAGGACCAATGCTTTTTGCAGCACATAATAAGAAAATAGTTGGTGATTATAAACATCCTTTATGGTTAACGGTGTTTGGTGCAATTGTCGTTATATTAACGGCGTATTTAGGTGTGAGAACATTGATTCAAATGATACCGCAACTATTTTAATGGAAAGAAAAACTAGTAATGGTGGGGATAAGATGTTTCAAATTGAACCGTTAGGAGATTGTGGGATAAGAGTGCAATTAGGAAATTCTATCTCAAAAGAAACAAATGCTAAAATCCGCAGCCTTTCGTGGTTTATAGAAAGAGAAAAGATACGAGGCGTTATCGAATGGATTCCTACTTATACGGCGGTTTCCATATATTATGAGCCATATATAATTACATTTGAAGAAATAAAGCAACAAATAGAAGGCATGCGAGAAAAGTTAGAAAAAATAACATTGCCACCAGCAAATGTTATTAAATTACCTGTTTATTACGGTGGTGAGACAGGACCTGACTTAGAACGGGTTGCGAATCACAACCAATTAAGTATAGATGAGGTTATTCGCATTCATACAAGCTCGGATTATTTAATCTATATGATGGGTTTCACACCTGGTTTTCCTTATTTAGGTGGGATGTCTGAAAAAATTGCTACACCTAGACTGAAAGAACCACGATTAAAAATACCAGCAGGTTCCGTTGGAATTGCTGGCTCGCAAACAGGTGTGTATCCTATGGAAACCCCGGGTGGATGGCAAATCATTGGTAAAACACCAGTGAAACTATATGATCCCATGAGAAATAAACCTATTTTATTAAAAGCTGGGAACTATATTCGTTTCGTTCAGGTAACAGAATCCGAATATAAAGAGATAGAAAAACAAGTAGAAGAAAATAGCTATGAAGTAGAAATAGCATTTTATGAAGGGGAGTGAACGTTTTGGGGAATTACGTTGATTTAAATTGTGACTTAGGAGAAAGTTACGGTCCATTTAAAATTGGTCGTGATGATGAGGTCATGAAATACATTACGTCAGCAAATATTGCTTGTGGTTATCATGCAGGAGATCATAATGTGATTCAAAAGAGCCTCCAAAAAGCAGTCGAAAATGACGTTGGAGTGGGAGCACATCCAGGCTTTATGGATTTGCACGGATTTGGTAGAAGAGAAATAAAGCTAGATGCGGACGAGCTTTATAATTTAATCGTTTATCAAATTGGAGCGGTTCAAGCTTTTGCAAGAATAAACAACTCAAAGCTAAATCATGTAAAACCTCATGGGGCATTATATAATATGGCAAGTAGAGATCAGGAGATGGCAGAAACGATAGCTCAAGCTGTTCATGATGTAGATCCAGAACTCATTTTATATGGTTTAGCAGGTAGTGAATTAATACATATGGGGAAGAAAGTTGGCTTGCAAGTAGCGGAAGAAGTTTTTGCTGATCGTACATACCAACCAGATGGAAGCTTGACATCTAGGAGTCATGCAAATGCCATGGTAACTGACCCAGATGAAGCTGTCGGACGGGTTATACGTATGGTTAAAGAAGGAAGAGTAGAAGCGGTCGACGGTTCAGATATACGGATTCAAGCAGATACCATTTGTATACACGGGGATAGTGAAAAATCATTAGAATTTGTGAAGAAATTAAATACAGAATTAACGAATAATGGAATTATTTTAAAAAGAGTAGGGATGTAACTTGGAAAATGCAGTTATAAAGGTAGAAAAATCTGGACTAACTACGTCAGTTCAGGACCTTGGAAGAACAGGATATCAACAATATGGAATGGTAGTATCTGGTGCAATGGATCCTTATGCCCTCCAAGTAGGGAATTTACTTGTTGGGAATGAACGAAACGCTGCTGGAATCGAGGCGGTAATCATGGGACCTAAATTACAATTTTTGAAAGATACTGTCATCGCTATTTGTGGTGCCGATTTATCTCCTCAACTGGATGGGAAAGATATCCCAATGTGGACTTCCATTTTCGTTCATAAAGGACAATCGCTTTCGTTTGGTCAGCCCAAGAAGGGCGTCTATACATACATTGCTGTTGCAGGTGGGATAGACGTACCGGTTGTCATGGGAAGTCGCTCTACCTATGTAAAAGCTGGGATCGGAGGAATCGAGGGTAGATTTTTACAAAAAGATGATTTGTTACCTTCTGGAAAAGTAACAGGGAAGAACAGAGTGAGAAGATTGCCCGATAATCTAATTCCTAATTATCAATCGGATCAAAAAATAAGAGTAATATTAGGACCTGATCGGGATGCCTTTTTACAAGAAAGTATCGAAACATTTTTGACTGGGACATATGAAATTACAAAACAGACGGATAGAATGGGTATGCGTTTAAATGGTCCAAAACTTCAACATGTAACAGGAGCGGATATTATCTCAGACAGTATTTTTCCCGGTACGGTACAAGTTCCAGCAAATGGTCAACCCATTATACTTTTGGCAGACCGTCAAACAACAGGTGGTTATACAAGGATTGCCACTGTCATATCAGTTGATATTGCAAGGGTTGCTCAGAATTTACCAGGTAGAAAATTGCAATTTGAGGCAATAAGTGTACATGAAGCACAAACTTTACGTATTAAACAGGAAAAAATATTACATCAATTGGCAGTTGGAGCAGGGGTTTTTTAATAATGAATTTGATGAAATTAAAGGAGGTTATGCATCGTGAGTAAAACTACAGAAGAGATACGTCAACAAATCAGAACTGGGGAATGGCAAAAGCCGACAACTGGGTTAGCACCAGGGTATACACAAGTAAACCTAGTGATTTTGCCAAAGAAATATGCGTATGATTTTTTATTGTTTAGTATGCGTAATCCTAAATCATGTCCATTAATCGAAGTAACAGATGTCGGTTCCCCTGTACCGAAAAAGACGGCACCAACTGGTGATTTGCGGACAGATATATCAAAGTATCGTATTTATAAACATGGGGAATTGGTCGAAGAAGTTACAGACATCACCCCTTATTGGCAAGATGATTTTGTTTCCTTCTTAATCGGTTGTAGTTTCACATTTGAAAAGCCTTTAATAGATAATGGAATTCCAATTCGATACATTGAGGAAGGTAAAAATGTATCGATGTATAAGACAAATATTCTTTGTGAACCTGCGGGAGTTTTCCAAGGGCCAATGGTAGTAAGTATGCGTCCAATGAAACCTAATAATGCAATTCGTGCTACGAAAATTACGTCTAGATTTCCATCTGTTCATGGGGCCCCGATTCATATTGGCGATCCTTCCATGATTGGAATTGAAGATATTAATGATCCTGATTTTGGTGATCCTGTAACCATACATGAAGGAGAAATTCCAGTATTCTGGGGGTGTGGTGTTACCCCTCAAGCAGTAGTCATGGCAAGTAGACCAGAATTAGTGATCACCCATGCTCCGGGGTATATGTTTATTACGGACATGAAAGAGGAAGAGCATGCGGTGATTTAAGTTCCCGGAGTCGAAGTAAGAATTATTCTTATTCAGCAATCTTCATTGTAATGAAATTCCTTTAATACCACAATTGAAATTCTCAAAATCAACTACATTAGTTTTTACTTCTATAATTTATGAATTTAATATGATTTACCAAAAAATTATCCCTTATTATGGAATACTTTTTTAATTTATACCTTCCAAAAGGCATTCACCTATTCTGTGGCGAATGCTTTTTTTTTTGCTAAAGTTCGACAATAATCCAACAGCTACTGTGCTATAGTGATGAAAAGGGATATAAGAGTACATAGCTGTTGGGAGACATAAACATGCAGTCATTTTTTAGCTTAGGAATAAGAATTACCATTGTGTTGTTTACCATTTTACACTTTATAACCTATTTTTTTGACAGTCGTTTTTTTACCTTAATCTTATCCATTTTTGGCTTTGGGATTTTCACGTTCACCATACTTAAACTTCATATTAAGCATATAAAAATGCCATTTGGGTTACTCGTCGTAGGCCTAATCATCCTTGTCTTTTCTGGGGAATTCGTTGTAGATGGTTTGCTTAACGGCTTAATTCAAATGCGCAATATGATAGGGTTATTAGTTATCGTTCCAATGATAAGCTGGGTGTTACGTAGTGAGGATTATATAGAATCTATCATGAGCTATGCACATAACTTTGTTGATACAAGTAGGAAATTTTATTTGGGAATTATTTCGTTTACGCAGATTATTGCTTATTTTTTATTGTTTGGTTCAATAACGATGATGTACCAATTCGTTAATGGGATTTTAAAAAATGAACACGGAGAGCCTTGGGAGAATTATAAGGGAACTGCCCTTCTTAGGGGATTTTCTTTATCTGTTATGTGGGTAATAAGTATACCGAGTTTTGCCTATGTTGTAGAAGTGATGGATGCTTCTCTTGGTATATCGATATTACAAGGGTTAGGAATCTCTATTGTAGGTGTTGTTATTGCACTTATTTTTTCTTATTTTGAAGAAAAACGTTATGGAGTTGATTTAACGGCTGGATTACAAATGGAGATTGATGATGTTTTACATCATGCAAATCAAAGATATGTGAAGCGGTACACAATAGAATTTTTAGTACTATTTCTTACATTATTCGGATCCATTCTTATTCTACAAGCGTATATTCATATTGAATTATTGGTTCTGATTCCATTAGTAGTAGTCGTTTGGGTTGTTAGTTATTACATAGTTAAAAGAAGACCAAAACAACTAACGCAAGAAATATATTCCTATGTATCGAAAAATATAGAATATCAGGCTTATCAAGTTTGCATGATGTTAGGAGCAGGCATTTTAATTTATGCACTTAACCAAACTTCTTTTGCGCAAATGGTTGTTGACGGAATTTATTCCCTTCAAGAATTAATCCCGTTTTTAAATATGTTATATTTCTTACCGTTTATCATTATCATTCTCGGTTTCTTTGGACTTGGCCCACTGACAGTAATGGTATTAGTAGCGGGAATATTGGAGTCTATTCATTTACCATATGCGAGAGAATTGGTCGTATTAGCTATCACATCGGGGAGTACCATTTCGATATTATTGTCCCCGTTAATTATGCCAGTTATTGTGTTGAGTAGTGAAAATGGGTTGAGTGCGTTGAAGAATGGGATTCGGTTTAATTGGAAGTATGCGGTTGTGATTTATGTGTTGGTACAAGTATATGTACAGACAAAAGTGTATTTAGGATAAATAAATATATTAGATGATAAATAACTGTCGGTATGAAGAGAGGGGTTTACAATTTTTAAATTTTACTATAATATTATAAATATTAGGAACATACTATACGGTAGGTATGTGAAATTATAGAGTTAGGGGAGATAAAATGGATTTTTCATATTCTGAGAAGGTTTTAGATTTAAAGAAAAAGGTTAATACGTTTATGGAAGAGCATGTTTATCCAAATGAGAAGGTTTATCAAGACCAATTAAATCAACAAAAAACTAGATGGTCTGATATACCTCCAATTATGGAGGAATTAAAGAAAAAGGCAAAAAAAGCGGGGTTATGGAACTTATTTTTACCTGAAAGCGAATATGGGGCGGGGTTAACAAATCTAGAATATGCTCCCGTATGTGAAATAATGGGAAGATCGGTGATTGGCCCTGAAGCTTTTAACTGTAGTGCGCCAGACACAGGAAATATGGAAGTCTTAGCGCGCTATGGTTCAGAAAAGCAAAAGAAGGAATGGCTTGAGCCCTTGTTAGCGGGTGAAATAAGATCATGTTTCTCTATGACGGAGCCGGATGTAGCGTCGAGTGATGCAACGAATATTTCCACAAGCATTGTAAGAGATGGTGATGAATATGTTATAAATGGGACAAAATGGTGGTCCTCTGGTGCAGGAGATCCAAGATGTAAGATTGCTATCGTAATGGGAAAAACAGATACATCAGCCCCAAGGCATGAACAACAGTCCATGATTCTTGTTCCATTAGACGCCCCTGGAGTAAAAATAAAACGAATGCTACCAGTATTCGGTTATGATGATGCGCCGCATGGTCATGCTGAAATAGAATATGATAATGTTAGAGTGCCTGTAGAAAATATGCTGTGGGATGAAGGAAAAGGATTTGCTATTGCACAGGGAAGGTTGGGACCTGGGAGAATTCATCATTGCATGCGTTTAATAGGACTTGCGGAGAGAGCTCTTGAAGATATTTGTAAGCGTATACAGGTTCGGGAGGCTTTTGGTAAAAAATTGTCTGAACATGAAGTCATCCAGGAGTGGATTGCAGATTCCCGTATTGAAATAGAACAAGCTCGTTTATTGACACTTAAAGCAGCATATATGATGGATACCGTTGGGAATAAAGTGGCGAAAAAGGAAATTGCCATGATTAAGGTAGTTGCCCCAAATATGGCATTAAAGGTTCTTGATCGTGCTATCCAAGTATTTGGTGCTGCAGGCGTGAGTGACGACTTTACATTAGCGTATCATTGGGCTAATGCAAGAACACTTCGGATTGCGGATGGACCGGATGAGGCTCACCGTCGCCAAATTGCGAGATTAGAAATGAAAAACTACCAGTAATGATAGCGGGAGGGAATAAAATGGGTGTTATGGATTTATTTAATTTAAAAGGAAAAACTGCCATTATTACAGGAGGGGGACGTGGACTTGGGGCTCAAATTGCTGAAGCCTATGCGGATGCGGGAGCAAACCTTGTTTTATGTTCTAGAAAAGTAGATGCTTGTAAAGAAAAGGCTGAAGAACTAAAAAGAAAATTTGGAACGGAAGTATTAGCCTACGGTTGCGATGTTTCCAAACTGGAGGATGTAAAAAAAGTAGTTCACGAGACAGTGAAATATTTCGGAACAGTAGATATTTTAGTGAATAATAGTGGGGCAACCTGGGGTGCACCAATAACCGAAATGCCTTTTGAAGCTTGGGAAAAAGTGATCAATGTTAATATAACTGGAACGTATTTAATGAGTTTAGAAGTCGGGAAAGTTATGATGAAAAAAGGGAAAGGAAAAATCATTAATATTGCTTCGGTTGCGGGGTTTGGCGGGACTGATCCAAACGTGATGGATACCATTGGATATAATACTAGTAAAGGTGCTGTAATGACTTTTACAAAGGATTTAGCCGTTAAATGGGGTCCACACAATATTAATGTAAATGCGATTGCTCCAGGTTTCTTTCCTACGAAAATGTCAAAAGGTTTATTAGAAAAGGGTGGAGATAAAATTCTAGCTGGAACACCATTAAATAGATTCGGTAGTGATGAAGATATGAAAGGTGCAGCCCTTTTTCTGGCATCAACAGCATCAGATTTTGTAACAGGGGATATTCTAAGAGTTGACGGTGGTTCTAGTGCCTATGCTTAGTGAACTTCTATAGACGTTGTGGTACATTATAATAAGAAAGCGCAAGCGCCATTTAGCACGAAGGTGAAGGAAGCTACGGCTTTAGCGCTTGGAGCTAGACATTAATGTACAAAAATCTTATGCGGTGAGGAACGGTTGTTATGAAAGATAAAATTACAGAAGTAAGTATCAAACTATTTGAAAAGAAAGGTTTTAGTGCAACGTCTATTCAAGATATTGTAGATGCAATCGGTGTTACAAAAGGGACTTTCTACTACTATTATTCAAGTAAAGAACAATTGTTAATGGATATTCACTATGATTATATTACAAGTCTGTTGGAAAGACAGAAACATATCGTTGATAACTCTCATCTATCCCAAAGAGAAAAAATTACAGAAATTATTACTTTATTAATTATGGATGTGACAGTAAAAGGACCAAGTGCTAGGGTTTTCTTTAGAGAGTTGAGGCATTTAAGTGAAGGGAATATAGAGAAAATAAAGGAAATTAGAAAACAGTTTTATTTAAACGTAGAAGCGGTAATTAAAGCTGGAATAGAACAAGGTGAATTCAGAAAAGCAGATCGTCCAGACATGCTAGCGTACGGGGTATTAGGTATAGTGAACTGGAGTTATAACTGGTATAACCCAGAGGGTGATGTGTCACCTAGTGAATTAGCAAAAATTTATGCAAATGTTATTTTAAAGGGCATAGAAAACTAGATTATTATCTATATATAGATAATAATTCGGGATAAATTTTTTGAATAATCATAACATACTGGTCGGATAGTATTTAAATGTTTGCCACGGGAGGGAAATGGTATGAAGTTTTCTTATAATGACACAATCAATGTAAGACAAGGTGAAGAGTTAAATGAAGCAATTGTATCTAATTTTATTAAAGAGAATCTCCCTAACATTCCAAGTGGTAATCTGGAAATTGAACAATTCGGAGCAGGGCATTCTAATTTAACCTATTTGTTAAAGATAGGGACATGGGAGGCGGTATTACGGCGCCCTCCCTATGGCCCTGTTGCTCCAAAGGCTCACGATATGGAAAGGGAGTATCGAATTTTAAGTAACCTTAACCCATTATTTTTTACTGCGCCAAAGCCGTATATTTATTCGGATGATAAGTCGATTGTTGGTAGTAGTTTTTTTGTTATGGAACGAAGAAAAGGGATAGTAATTGATACAGAATTTCCTGATTCTATCTCTTACACACCCGAAATAGGTCGTAAGCTTTCACAAATCATGGTTGATAAATTAGTGGAACTACACCAAGTTGATTATACGAAAACTGATCTATTGAATATATCTAAGCCAGAGGGATTTATGGAACGACAAGTAGCAGGATGGATAAAGCGTTATGATCTTTCAAAGACAGATGACATCTCAGGGGTTGAGAAGTTAACAAAATGGCTAGAAAAAAATGTTTCAACTCGAGAGGACTCAGCCATCATTCATTACGATTATAAGTTAAATAATGCCATGTTTTCTGAAGACTGTAGTGAAATGGTTGGCCTTTTTGATTGGGAGATGACAACGGTAGGGGACCCACTTGCTGATTTAGGAGCAGCTTTAGGCTACTGGATAGAGGCTGGTGATCCAGAAGAATTAAAAAGTGGATTCAATAAAGAGCCAGTTACGACTAGAAATGGATTTTATACTAGAGAGGAATTTATGCAAGAATATGCGAAGAAAAGTGGTAGGGATTTATCCAATATCCATTTCTATCTAACTTTTGCATATTTTAAGCTTGCGGTAATTGGTCAACAAATCTATTACCGGTTTAAGAAAGGCCAAACTCAGGATCAGCGATTTGCTAACTTGAATCGGTTAGTTGAAAGTTTAATTCATTATGCATTGAACTATAGTAGAGGTATATAAGTGCGTGTTCAAAAAGAAGGATCACCGGACTTTTTGAACAACCTCTATAAGAGGATGAAGACTAAATAAGTTTATCCAAAGTACCTAACTAAAGAAATGAAACATGAGCAAGTGGAGGAGAGAATAAGATATGAAAGTGGTCCAATTTAAGGAATACGGTGGTCCTGAAGTCTTGAAATTAATTGAATTAGATTTGCCCAACATCGGAGAAACAGAGGTGCTAATAAAAATAAAGGCAATTGGAGTAAATTATGCTGATACAGCTAGACGTGAAGGTGCATATGTAGTACCAACACCATTGCCGTTTATTCCAGGTTTGGAGATTGCTGGTGAAATTGTTGGCATGGGAGAAAAGGTAAAAGGGGTAAAAAAAGGTGACAGGGTGATGGCATTAATCGAATCTGGTGGCTATGCAGATTATGCGATAGTGAAGGCGAATCAGCTTATCCCTATTCCAGATGGAGTAGCCTTTGAACATGCTGTAGCTATACCGGTACAAGGTTTAAGCGCTTACCATATATTGAAGACAATGGGAAGGCTTAAAGAGGGGGAGACCGTCCTTATTCATGCAGCAGCAGGTGGTGTCGGAGTGTTAGCGGTTCAACTTGCAAAAATCTTCGGTGCAGGAAGAATCATTGCTACAGCTAGTACGCCTGAGAAATTGGAATTAGCGAAGGAAATGGGAGCGGATGATTTAGTTAACTACACGGAAGAGGGTTGGGAGAATAAGGTAAGAGAAATTACTGGGGGCAAAGGTGTCGATGTTGCACTAGAAATGGTTGGTGGAGATGTCTTTCATAAGACGGTAAATTGTCTAGCACCTTTTGGAAGACTTGTTATTTATGGAGTCGCGAGTGGAAATATGCCTAAATTTTACCCATCTAAACTAATGAAAAGAAATCAATCCATTATTGGTTTTTTTCTTTCACAGATTATGAAAGAGCCAGATCTATACCTTTCTAGTTTGAAGGAATTAATTAGTTTCGTAGAGCAAGGGAAAATAAAAACAACGATTGGTGGCACTTATCCATTAGAAGAAGTAGCACATGTTCATCAAATTCTACAATCTAGGAAAACAAAAGGAAAGATTATATTAATACCATAGATTTCTGAGCTCAAGAAGGAGGATAAAAAAGTAAGATGATGAGAAATACCAATCATTATAAACATTGGCCATTGAGGTTACCTAAGAACTTAACTGTTCCCCAAACAACGCTATATGAAAATCTTGAAATGTCTACTAGAAAGTATCCGGATAAAGTAGCCTTTCACTATTATGGAGCCTCTTATTCCTACAAGGAGCTTTTTAAAGAAGTGGAAAGTCTAGCGGGATATATGGAAAAAGAATGGGGGATTAAAGAAAAAGATAATATTCTACTGTTCATGCAGAACTCCCCTCAATTTATTATTAGTTTCTTTGCTATTTTACGGTTACGAGCGGTTGTCGTTCCTATTAATCCAATGAGTTTGACAAAGGACCTAGAATTCTATGTGAAGGACTGTGGGATTAATCATGCAATTGTGGGTCAAGAACTATATGAAAAAGCTCTTCCTTTAAAGAAAGAGAATTTATTAAGAAATATAATAGTGGCTACTTATTCCGATTACAGTAAAGAAGATGACGCATTCATTCAAAGGGTTGCTAAGTCAGCCGATGGTGAAATAGAAGCTATCCCTTGGAGGGAAGCATTAAATAAAGAACTTCAGGCTTCTACATATAAAGGAGAGAGTGGAGATATTGCCATAATTCCTTATACTTCAGGAACAACTGGACTACCGAAAGGGTGTGTTCATACAAATAGCACGGTTCAGGCAAATACGGTAGGGGCCTATCATTGGATGAACTTAACGGCGGATACGATTACATTAACAACCTTACCACTTTTCCACGTAACGGGATTAATACACAGCACACTGTCCCCAATTTATGCAGGAAGTACACTTGTGATTATGACGAGATGGGATCGTGAGTACGCTGCAAAAACAATAGAGAAATTTAAATGTACCCATTGGATCAATATTAGTACGATGTTAATCGACTTTTTATCTAACCAAAATTTAAAAAACTACAACATATCATCATTAGAAGTAATTGGAGGAGGTGGAGCACCTCTCCCAGAGGCGGTAGGAGAGGATTTATATGAAAGAACAGGACTCCGATTTATCGAAGGGTATGGTTTAACAGAGACGATATCTCATACCCATTTTAATCCACCTGATCGACCGAAATTGCAGTGTCTAGGAATACCTTCATTCGATGTAGATGCAAGAATTATAGATACTACTACTGGTAAAGAACTTGGGGTTAATCAAGAAGGAGAACTAATTGTAAATGGTCCTCAAGTTTTTATAGGATACTATCAACGTGATGAAGAGAATGAAAAAGCACATATAGAAATCGATGGCAAACGATTCTTCAGAACAGGTGACATTGTTCGTATGGATGAAGAAGGATATTTCTTTATTGTTGATCGTCTAAAGCGAATGATTAATGCCTCAGGTTTTAAAGTGTGGCCTACAGAAGTTGAGTCTATTTTATACAAACATCCAGCAGTACAACAGGCGTGTGTAGTACGTGCACCAGATAAAAAACGTGGGGAAACCGTTAAGGCATTTATCATTTTAAATGATCATTATAAAGGTAAAGTCAAGGAACAGGACATTATGGAATGGTCAAAAGGCCAAATGGCTGCTTATAAGTATCCAAGAATAATAGAGTTCAGGGATAGTTTCCCAACAACTAGTAGTGGAAAAATCTTATGGAGGGTACTCCAAGAAAATGAATAAAAGGTAGAAGAAGCGTGGTGTTACGATGTCTCAAACTAAATCTTGAGGGGGATTCGTAATGAAAAGATGGTTAGAACATTATCCAGAACATATCTCTAAGGAAATAACAATTCCTGATATGTCCTTATCTGATATGTTAAAGCAATCTGTTTCCAAATTCCAAAACAACACAGCAATCCACTTTTATGGGAAGGAGACGACTTATAAGGAACTTAATAATCTTGTAGATGCATTTACTGCAGCTTTACAAGATAAAGGTATCAAAAAAGGTGATAGAGCAGCTATTATGCTACCGAACTGTCCACAGTATGTAATTAGTTATTACGGTATTTTACAAGCTGGTGGTATTGTAACACAGTTAAACCCAATGCTTGTTGGTAAAGAATTAGAATATATATTAAATGATTCGGGAGCAGAAACCATAGTCATCTATGAACCGTTACTACCGGTGCTAAATCAAGTTATGGATAATACTTTTGTTAAACACGTTATTAAAGTGAACATCGAAGGCCGGGATGCAACAGATGATATGGCCACAGGATTTCAGTCTTTCTTAAAGAGTGCAAATAAGCGGCCCGTAGAAGTGGATATTAATCCTCGAGAAGATGTAGCAGTATTGCAATACACTGGTGGTACAACAGGGCGGTCAAAAGGAGTCATGTTGACGCACCGAAATCTTCTAGCAAATATTATGCAATCCTATGAGTTTTTTAAGGATACTATCAATATAGGGAAGGAACGATATTTAAGCGTTATTCCATTATTCCATGTATATGGGATGACCTCATGTATGAACTTAACGATATATATAGGGGCCATAAACATTCTATTACCTAGATTCGATTTGGAAGAAGTACTTGAGACGATTAAAAATATTCAGCCTACATCATTTCCAGGTGTTCCTACTATGTACATTGCTCTGATTAATCATCCTAAGGTAAATGAATATGGTTTAAATAGTATGGAAATTTGTAATAGCGGTAGTGCTCCTATGCCAGTTGAGATTTTACGATCTTTTGAAGAAAGAACAGGGGCAAAAATAGTGGAAGGGTATGGTCTTTCAGAGGCATCCCCAACAACACACTGTAATCCGTTATTTGCTACTAGGAAACCAGGTAGTGTCGGAATTGGTGTTCCAAGTACAGATTATAAAATTGTAGATTTAGCGACTGGGAATAAGGAACTTCCTGCTGGTGAAGTGGGAGAGATTATTATTAAAGGTCCCCAAGTGATGAAAGGATACTGGAATATGCCTGATGAAACAGACCTAACATTACGAGATGGTTGGCTTTATACGGGAGACATAGCTTATATGGATGAAGATGGCTATCTTTATATCGTCGATCGCAAAAAAGATTTAATTATAGCTAGTGGATATAATGTTTATCCACGCGATGTGGAGGAAGTATTATATGAACATCCATCTATTCAAGAAGCAGTTGTTGTAGGTGTTCCGGATCCATATCGTGGGGAAACCGTGAAAGCAGTTATTGTTTTAAAAGATGGCAGTAATTGTACGAAGGAGGAATTGATCTCCTATTGTCGGGCTAATCTTTCTGCATACAAAGTACCTCGCATTATTGAATTTAGAAAAGAACTTCCAAAAACAGGTGTTGGAAAAATTCTAAGAAGAAAATTAAAAGAAGAATTGTCACAATAATTAACAATCTAGAAGGAGGAAATGATAGTGAATCAAGTTCAAAAGGTAGCTGTATTAGGAGCTGGATCCATGGGGCATCAAATTTCCATGCTTTGTGCCCTTGGGGGTTATGAGACTTATTTACAAGATATTAACGAAAAGGCATTGGATAAGGCAAGATTAACATTGGAGAAGCGGATGAACGATTGGGTTAAGAAAGGAAAATTAACCGAGAACGAAAAAAATGAAGCTTTCTCAAATCTTCAATTAACAACGGATTTGGAAACAGCGGTTGCTGAAGCCGATCTTGTAATAGAGGCAGTAGTTGAAAAGTTAGATGTAAAAAGGGAGGTGTTTTCCAAGTTAGATAAACTAGTACCTAAGCACACAGTATTAGCAACGAATAGCTCCACGATTGTTAATTCGAAAATTGCTGATGTGACAAGTAGGCCTGACAAAGTAATTAATATGCATTTCTTCTTTCCTCCATTAGTGATGGATTGCGTTGAAGTAGTTAAAAGCGATCAAACATCCAATGAAACGGCACAGTTAGCAATGGATTTTTGTGAGAGCATTGGCAAAACGGGGGTATTACTAGAAAAGGAGATTTATGGATTTATAGCGAATCGTTTGTTATTTGCTCTTTCAAAAGAAGCTATGTACTTATATGAAAATGGCTATGCCGATTTTAAGGATATTGATTTGATAGCTAAAAAGGCTTTGAGTCACCCTCTTGGACCGTTTGAACTAGCGGATCTTTCTGGAATAGATGTAGGCTATTATGCAAATTTACAGCTCTATGAGGAAACAAGGGATCCGAGAGATAAACCAGCAAAGTCGATTGAAGAAAAAGTAAAACAAGGACACCTTGGCAGAAAAACAGGTAAAGGATGGTACGACTACTCGGAGGAATCAGTAGTAAAATAAGTAATTTAGTATCTTAGAAAGAATGGTGGAATTGCTGTTATAACAATCGACAATCCTGATTATAAATTCCATAAGTGTTGTCGGTGGGAGTAGTAATGTTTATAAGTAATATTCTTAATTGTTTGAGGAAGGAGATCAAGAAATGAGTTGGCAACCAGAAATTGATGAATTAAGAAAAAGGGAAGAACTAGCCAAGGAAATGGGGGGGAAGGAGAACGTAGAGAAACATAGATCTAGAGGGAAATTAACCGTACGAGAAAGAATCCATCATCTACTGGATAAAAACACCTTCCATGAAAAAGGGGCAATTGCTGGAAAAGCAATATATGAGGGAAATGGGAAATGAATTAAAAGAGTTTACACCTGCAAACTTCTTAATTGGAACAGGGAGGATTGGCGGAAGAAAAGTTGTTGTTGGTGCGGATGATTTTACGGTCCGGGGCGGTGCCGCTGATGGTGCAATTATGGAAAAACAGATTTATTTTGAACAAATGGCGCACGATTTACAATTGCCAATGGTAAGGCTGGTAGATGGAACTGGTGGCGGAGGTAGTGTGACCTTTCTAGAAACAGAGGGGCATACCTATGTACCGGTTAACCCCGCTTGGGATTACGTAGTGAAAAATATGGGGAGGGTTCCCGTAGTTGCAGCGTGCTTAGGTTCTGTTGCCGGATTAGGGGCTGCACGAGTTACCGCATCGCATTTCTCAGTAATGGTAGAAGAAATATCCCAATTGTTTGTTGCTGGGCCACAAATAGTTAATTATGGCGTTGGACAAAAATTGACTAAGGAAGAACTTGGTGGTTCACAGGTTCACCGCTCAAGTGGAGCAATAGATAACATAGTTAAAACGGAAAAGGAAGCTTTTGAACATATTAGAAAGTTTTTATCCTAGTTTGGAATATGGAAGGTCGGAGCCGTATTTTGTCCAATCAATTTTAATTATAAAGGCAGATTATTAACCCACCAATTAAATGATACGCAGCCAAGTATTCTCATAACAGAAAGACAGATGATTTCGTTATTAAATGAGGTACAATCCGAGTTGAACCCTATCCCTGTTGTTCTCTATGAGCCAAAGAAAGCAAGTCACGACTATCTTCTAGGATTAAAAGATATCCAAATACATGATAAGTTTCCGACTACTACTTTTGATGAAATGATTTCCGGAGATATAAACAATCCAAATATTGAGATTAAATATTATGATAGCGCAAACATAATTTATACTTCCGGGACAACGGGGAAGGCAAAGGGTGTCGTACAATCTTTTCGTTGGATACACGGGTACACGTATATGTTTCGTGTACTTAATAAGCAAGAGGATATAATTTATAATGATTTACCAATGTATCACGTTGGCGGGGCATTTGCCTTGGTTGCTAGAGGTGCTTTTATCGGGTGCACCGTTGCACTTTGGGATAAATTTAGCCCAAATGATTTCTGGAAAAGGATAAAGGTAAGCAAGGCATCCAACGCTATCTTATTAGATGTCATGATTCCTTGGCTTATGAATAAGGAGCCTAGTGAAAACGATCATATCAACACATTAACACGTGTCCATATGCAACCACTTCCCAAGTATCATCATCAAGTAGCCGAAAGATTTGGCATTCATTTTGTTTCAGCTGGCTATGGACAAACGGAAGCGGGGGTAGGATTTGTCGGAATCATAGACGAATTAGAAGAAGGTCAGGGGACGCCAACCAACTTGTACAAAGGTTACACGAAGGAAGAAACAAAAAGGATTGCGAATGAATTAGGAATTCCTTTGCGAAAGGGTAATCAAGATTTACCGAAAGGATATATGGGAAAAGTCACTCCGTTTTATGAGGCTACAATAGTTAATGAATATGATGAAGAATGTGGTCCTAATGAAACAGGTCAACTCGTTCTAAGGCCATGTTATCCTTTTCTCCAATTCAATGAATATTTTAACACTCCTAATGCCACGGTCGAAGTATTTAAGAATTTGTGGTTCCATACGGGAGATGCAGGCTATAAAGATGAACAGGAAAATTATTATTTCGTGGACCGAATGAAGGATGTAATTAGACATAAAGGCGAGAACATATCTTCCTATCAGGTTGAGGATATGATAAATCAGCATAAAGAAGTAAATGTTTGTGCAGCCTTTCCAGTACCGGCAACTCAAGGCAATGAAGATGATATTGTTATTTATGTAGTTCCTAATTCTGAAAAATTACACAAAGACGAATTGAGAAAATGGATACAGAAAACCATGCCGAAATTTATGTGGCCTAAATATATTTATATGATTTCCGAATTACCCAGAACACCGACTAATAAAGTTGAAAAATATAAATTAAAAGAATTATTTCAAAACCAAATCAATTCAAAAATTATAGGATGGTGAAATTAATGGAAATTAAAGCGAATTTGGCAGGAGTTGTTTGGCAAGTGTTGGTAAGTCACGGGGAAGAAATAATAGAAAATCAGGATGTCGTCATTTTAGAGTCTATGAAAATGGAAATACCAATTGAATCAGAAAAAAGCGGGAAAGTAAAAGAGGTTAAAGTAAAAGAAGGTGATTTTGTTAACGAAGGGGATGTCTTAATGGTAGTTGTTTAAGCTGTTGAGATTAAATAGGAAACTTTGAATATTAGAAATAAAAAGGAGGAGGAAAAGTGAAGGACGTATTAATAAAAAATTGGCCAAAAGAACTTCCAAAAACATTAAATTATCGTTTAGGTGAAAAACCCCTCCATGAATATTTAATGCAAAACGCGGTAGATTTTCCAAATCAACCCGGATATTTGTATTATGGAAATACAATCACTTGGAAGCAGTTAAGTGATTATACTCAAAAATTTGCAAGCTTTTTACAGAGTAAAGGTATCGGCAAAGGGGATCGGATTGCGCTTTATATGCAAAACTGTCCACAATATTTAATTGGACACTATGCTATTCAAATGCTAGGTGCTATTGTTGTTCCGCTGAACCCAATGTATAAGCCGTCTGAATTAATTTATTTTATATCTGAAGCTGAAATTAAAGCAATTATCTCTTCCCAAGAACTTTATCAACATATCGAATCCATAAAAAGTGAAACTCTATCCCTTGAATTTATAGTAACTACTAATTATATAGATTTACTTCCAGAGCAATTAACACTTCCGCTACCTGAAGAATTAACAATCGAAAAAAGGATTATAAATAATACCTATGACATGAAAAACATAATTCAATCCACCGATCCATTATCGAAGACCGAGGAAATTGACATATGGAATGATGTTGGGTTATTGGTATTTACCTCAGGAACGACAGGTCGTCCAAAAGCTGCCATGTTAACCTATGGAAATGCTTTATTTAAAACTGCAGCTACTGTTCATAGCTATAGATTGGGGGAAGGGGATAGAACCCTAGCCAATGCTCCGCTATGCCATATTGCGGGTATGGTAATGGGTGTTAATATTCCTGTATACCAAGCCTTATTCTGTGTCCTCTTTACTCGTTTTGATACGGAAGCTACTATTCAAGCAATAGAGAAATACAAGATTAATAAGTTTTATTCCGTTGCAACGATGAATGCTGCTATTTTAAATTATCCTGGTATTGAAAATAGAGATCTTTCATCCTTAGAATTAAATTTTGCAACTAGTTTTGGTATGAAGGTAGATGAAAAATTAGCAAATGCCTGGAAGAAGCTAACAAAAGGTTGTGTTGTACTTGAAGCATCGTACGGATTAAGTGAAACACATACATGCGATACTTTTATGCCTATCGAAAAGATCAAATTTGGCTCATGTGGAATCGCTACATACGACACAGAATTTCGAATTATTGATTTCGCAACAGGAGAAGATCTTCCACCAGGGAAACAAGGAGAAATTGCGGTAAAAAATCCAGGTGTATTTAAAGGATATTTAAATAGGCCTGAAGAAACAGCAGAAACATTACGTGATGGCTGGGTATACACTGGTGACATTGGATGTATTGATGAAGATGGTTATTTATATTTTCTAGGTCGTGTAAAAGAAATGATTAAATCCTCTGGTTTCAGTGTATTTCCAGAAGATGTTGAAGCTTTAATGAGTGATCATGAAGCTATTTCTCAGGTGGCTTGTATTGGTGTTCCCGATCCAAAACGTGGCGAAAGCGTTAAAGCATTTATCGTGCTAAAACCATCTTATAAAGGAAAAATAAGCGAGAATGAAATGATAGAATGGGCGAAAGAAAAAATGGCTGCTTACAAGTATCCAAGAGCTATAGAATTTATTGATAGTTTACCTGCCACAAGCTCAGGTAAAGTATTAAGGAGACTTTTGAAAAAGGAAGGGTAAACCTATGTAATTAAATTGGGAGGATAATTATGGAAATTGCTAGTGTTGTAGGGACGATTGTTGCATTATCACTACTAATATTTCTTGCATTAAAAGGATTTAATTTATTGATTATATCGCTAGCCGTATCAGCACTGGTCGCAATAACG
Organism: Oceanobacillus sp. FSL K6-0118; assembly: GCF_038006665.1. Lineage (NCBI taxonomy): Bacteria > Bacillati > Bacillota > Bacilli > Caryophanales > Bacillaceae > Oceanobacillus > Oceanobacillus sp. FSL K6-0118. The sequence goes on along the minus strand of NZ_JBBOVR010000001.1, from coordinate 3,032,673 downwards.
AGTGGGATTACGATTGATGCGGCTTTGACAAACCATTATATAGAAGGGTTTATTGGTTTTGTAGGTAATTACTTTTTAATATTCTTATTTGGTGCCCTTTTTGGTAAGGTGATGGAAGATAGTGGAGCTGCAACTAGTATAGCTAGAGGAATCCTAAAAGTTACAGGTAAGAAAAGTAGATTATCTGTTATCATAGCAATTATGACTATCACCGGAGCATTAACCTATGGTGGGGTTAGTTTATTCGTTGTTATATTTGCAGTCATGCCAATTGCAAGACCCATTTTTAAAGAGCTAAATATTCCGTGGCCAATATTTATTGGTTCGGCATTCTTAGGTTCTGGTACGTTCACGATGACGATGCTTCCCGGAACACCGCAAATTCAAAATTTAATTCCTATTAATTATTTAGGTACTACTGCAACTGCAGCACCAATTGTCGGAATAGTAGCAACATTGACTATTATACCATTTGGCCTTTGGTGGTTAAGCCGAGAAGATAAGAGGTATCAGATGAAGAACTTGGGTTATGAAGATACAAAAGGGGATGACACTTTTAAATTTGACAACAAGCAAAAATATCCATCTTTTATTTTAAGTATTATTCCATCGGTTATCTTATTACTCTTTCTAAATATCATTAAATTAAGTATAGAAATATCATTGGCTATCGCAGTGATTGCTGCTGGAATTCTACTCTATAAATATATTGATCGGCCAATGAAAACATTTAATACTGGTGCTATGAATGTTGCTTCACCAATTTTAAATACTAGTGCGGTAGTGGGTTTTGGAAGTGTTGTTTCAGCTACAGTAGGTTTCCAAATGTTACAAGATGCTATTTTTAATATTCCTGGTCACCCACTAATCTCATTCGCAATTGCAATAAATATCATTGTTGGTATTACAGGATCAGCTTCAGGTGGACTAGGAATAGCCATGGATACGCTAGGTGGACACTATGCAACTCTTGTTGATCCAGAAGCCTTGCACAGAATTGCTACCATTAGTTCAGGAGGCTTAGATTCCCTACCTCATAATGGTGCAGTTGTTACTGGATTAACAGTCGCTGGATTGACACACAAGGAAGGTTACAAACCTGTATTCTGGATATGTTGTATTGCACCATTAATTGCCTTAATATTTGCAATAATAACGGCATTCATCATCTATGGGTAATTTATTCCGAAAATTAATAACTTTTTAAAGGGGAGAAGGCAATATGACTGTTAAAGAAGGAGAATTACTCTGGAGTCCTAGTAATAAGGAAATAGAAGGGGCAGCTATTACGGATTATAAGAAATGGTTGAGGATGAATAAAAATATTACTCTGAAAACATATGAAGATTTATGGAAATGGTCTGTTGATAATATGGAGGAGTTCTGGGAGACAATTTGGGATTACTATCAAGTGAAATCATATACTCCTTATGAATCCGTTTTAAAGAAAGAGATAATGCCAGGGGCCGATTGGTTTTCTGGATCAACTCTTAACTATGCAGAGCATATATTACGAAATGTCAAAAAGGATAAAACAGCCATTTTCTACACATCTGAGAATCAACCTTTATCAGAATTAAGTTGGACTGAATTATTGGATAAGACTGCTTCGATTGCAGCTTATTTAAAATCCATTGGTGTTAAAAAAGGTGACCGTGTTGTTGCATATATGCCGAATATACCTGAAACCATTATAGCGTTCCTTGCTACTGTAAGCATTGGAGCCATTTGGTCCAGCTGTGCTCCGGAATTTGGTGTTGGAAGTACTCTTGGTCGTTTCAAACAAATTGAACCAAAAGTATTATTTACTGTTGATGGATACAGGTATAATGGAAAACCTTTTAACAGAATTGAAACTGTTTCAAAATTAGTTGAAAATTTGCCTAGTGTTGAAAAAGTAGTCGTAGTACCATACTTAAATCAAGATCCTGATATGAGTGGTATAGAACAAAGAACTTTTTGGAAGGAAATAATCGGACTTCCCGCCAAGCTAACGTTTGAGAGAGTACCCTTTGATCACCCACTATGGATTTTATACTCGTCCGGTACAACTGGTTTACCAAAGCCAATTGTTCAAGGGCATGGGGGAATATTACTTTCTCTTTTATCCGTAAATCTGCAATCAAACATAACTTCGAATGATCGATTCTTTTGGTATACAACTACCGGCTGGGTGATGTGGAATAGTGTGGTAGGAGCTATGGTTACAGGCGCATCGGTTGTTTTATATGATGGAAGTCCTTCGTATCCAGATCACGGCGTTCTCTTTAGATTAGCTGAAAAAACAAAAATGACAATCTTTGGAACTAGCCCCAGCCATATCCTAAATTGTATGAAAGTAGGTATAAAACCGGGTGAAACATACGACTTGTCTAATCTGAATACCTTTGCATATACAGGAGCTCCTTTATCACCAGAGGGATTTAAGTGGGTATATGATTATGTAAAAAAGAGGGTGAGGATAGCCCCTATTAGCGGTGGTACAGATATAGCTGCAGGAATAGTGGCTGGAAACTCCCTATCACCAATTCATGCTGGTGAAATTCCTTCTAGATGCTTGGGGGTTTCTGTTTATTCCTATGATGACAACGGAAAGCCGGTCACAGGTGAAATAGGTGAAATGGTCATTACAAAGCCATTCCCTTCCATGCCGCTTTACTTTTGGAATGATCCAGATGATAAAAGATATAAGGAAAGCTATTTCGATTATTTTCCTGGAGTATGGAGACATGGAGACCTATTAAAAATAACGGAACGTGGTAGTGCTGTCATTTATGGAAGGTCGGATGCAACGATTAATCGAATGGGAGTAAGAAGTGGTTCAAGTGAGATTTATAATGCAGTCGAATCTGTACCTGAAGTGCTCGACAGTCTTGTTGTGGACTTAAGTGGATATCTCCATCAAGCTTATATGCCATTATTTGTGGTATTATCCGGAGAAGTTGATTTAACAGACAAGTTGAAGAAAAAAATAAATATGAAAATAAAAGAAGAAGTGTCTCCACGCCACATACCAGATGATATATTTGCTATTAAAGAAGTACCAAGAACATTAACTGGTAAGAAAATGGAGATTCCGGTTCGTAAAATTTTATTAGGTATTTCTGTGGAAAAAGCTGCAAGTGTTGATGCCATGAGTAATCCAGATTCAATTAATTATTTTGTCAGATTTGCTCAATCAGATAAATTAAGGAGTAATAATTCGTGAAGGTGCCTTCCAAGATGCATTGAATCTTACTAGAATTTCTAAAAGGAGATCATATATGGAAAAAGAAATTAAAGAGTTATTAAATAGAAAAGAAATTGCAAAGTTAGGAGGTGGAAAAGAGAAAATAAAACAACAGCATAAGCTTGGCTTTTTTACAGCAAGGGAACGAATTAATAAATTGGTGGACCCAGGCTCTTTTTTAGAGTTAGGTTTACTAGCACATTCTGATCAAGAGGGCATGGAACATAAAAGTGCTGGTGATGGTATTGTAACTGGTCTCGCAAAGGTTAATGGCCGCCCGGTAGTTGTGCAAGCTGCAGATAAAACCGTATTTGCTGGAACAGAAGGAATTGTATATTTCCGAAAGACGAAGGCACTGCATGAATACGCTTTAAAACGAGGATTCCCTTTAATAAATTTAATGGAAGGTGGAGGACTCCGCATGCCCGATGGAATGGGTTCTGACGGTATTAGTCAAATGCTATTTCCACAAGTAATGTTACGACATCAGCGAGAAGTTCCTATGGTAACATCCATCTTGGGAGATAGTTTTGGTGGTCCAACATGGCTAGCGGTATCCTCTGATTTTGTAACACAGGCAAAGGGAACGACAATGGCTGTTGCTGGACCAAGGATGTTAGAGGTGGCAACAGGAGAAAAAGTAACAAACGAAGAACTTGGTGGATGGGATGTTCATGCGAAGTATACGGGACAAGTGGATCAGTTTTCGGAAAATGAAGAGGATTCAATTGAAAGTATAAAAAAATTCCTAGACTATATGCCACAACATGCTGGTAAAGAACCAAGATGCAAAGAGACAAATGATGAACCGTATCGAAGTTTAGACAAAGTAGTCGATATCGTTACAACAAATCGTAAACGTGCCTATGACATGAAAAAAGTGATTAAGTTGATTGTAGATAATGAAGATTACTTTGAAATGAAGCCAACATTTGGAAAAGCATTAATTACTGTCTTAGCGAGAATGAATGGTAAAGTTGTCGGTATTGTAGCAAATCAACCTATGCAGTTTGCAGGCGCAGCTGGTCCCAATGAATGTGAAAAAGCAACAGATTTTATTTGTCTATGTGATTCATATAATATTCCGTTAATTTTTTTACATGATATTCCTGGTTTTCGAGTATCTAGTGACGCGGAAAAACTTAAAATGCCTACAAAAATTATGATGTGGAATCAAGCACTAGCACAGTCTACTGTACCAAAGATTTCTATTATTATTCGAAAAAGTATTGGTGCAGCATATGGCAATATGTGCGGTCCGACGATGGGAGCCGATTTTGTTGTAGCCTGGCCGACAGCCGAAATTAATTTTACGGGACCAGAGGTTGGCATTAATGTAGTATATGGTCGTCAATTACAAAATACCGAGAACAAAAAGGAAGAACGCTTAGAGTTACTGAAAAACTGGGGATTTGATAGTTCACCATATAAAGCTGCTGGTAAATATTTAATTGATGATGTTATTGATCCAAGAGACACAAGAAAGTTTTTAATTCAGACGTTAGAATATGCATGTGCTAAAAATGGGTCTCTTAGTGAGAGGAAGTTAGCAAATTGGCCAACAGGTTTTTAAAGAAATACTGTAAAAATATATTGAATATTACGAAAACAAGTTATATAATGAACCTAGAAACATACTGTACGTTTAGTATTTTACCCCACCTAAACGGGAAATAAGACCCACCTCAAGCTTCTGGGGAAACAAAGAAGCTTGGTGGTAGATCAACTGCCTGTAAAGGTCCGATAAGTGCATCAGTGGGGGATGAAGGAAAACCCCTACTGATGGAAGTCTTCTTTATATTATTTAAGAATTAAAATGTTAGGAGGAACAGAAATGCGTAGCTGGAAAGTGACTAGATTAGGTGAACCTAGAGATGTATTGGAATTGTTAGAAACGGAACGACCAGAGGTAAAGGTAGGAGAAGTATTAATAGAAGTTGAAGCGTCATCATTAAACTTTTTTGATATTTTACTTTGTCAAGGGAAATATCAGGAAAAACCGCCCCTTCCATTTACACCAGGGGCAGAAATATCAGGAATTATTTGTGAGGTAGGAGGTAATTCAGGACTTAAAGTAGGACAGCGTGTAATTGCTACACCGCCCCTTCCAAATGGAGGATTATCTAAGTTTGTTAGTGTTTCAGAGGATTCTGTTTATGTTATTCCTGATTCGATGTCGGCAAGTGAAGCAGCTGGAATGTTTATCACGTACCAAACGTCTTACTATGCTTTATTTTATCGGGCTAAACTACAAAAGGGAGAAGTCCTTCTCATCCATGCGGGAGCTGGAGGAGTTGGCTCTGCCGCTATTCAGTTAGGTAAGGCAATAGGAGCAAAAGTTATTGCAACTGCGGGTGGTCGAGAGAAAGTAAAAGTCTGTAAGGATTTGGGAGCAGACGTTGTTATTGACTATACTTCCGAAGACTTTGTTTCTACTGTTAAGAAAGAAACAAATGGTCGAGGTGCAGATGTTATTTATGACCCTGTCGGAGGAGACGTATTTGATCGTTCGCGTAAATGTATTGCCTTTGATGGGCGTATTTTAGTCATTGGTTTCGCTGGTGGACGAATCCCAGATGCCCCAGTCAACCATGCATTAGTTAAAAATTACTCTATCGTTGGTGTTCACTGGGGATTATTCGCTAGAAAATATCCAGAAGAGACTAGGAAAATTCATGATAATATAGTGAACCTATACAATGAAGGAGCTGTCCGCCCATTAATTTATAAAGAATTTCCTTTTGAAAATGTTCCAGATGCTTTAGAAGTACTTGCGGACCGTAAGACTTATGGAAAACTAATCGCCATTCCTTAAGTTTTAAGGTGAGTTACGTAAGCTGTTCCCTTAGAAAGTATATATACGAGGGAGATGAGGTCGTGAATTCAAAAGAAAAAAGATGGTTAGAGTTCTATCCTGAAAATGTAGATCCTAATATGAAAATTAAGGAAAGAACTTTAACGGAATTATTAAATAGTGCAGTTAAAAGATTTAGAAATGAAATTTCCCTTCAATTTGAAAATGAATCCTGGACCTACAAAGAGGCTCAGGAAATATCCGAAAAGTTAGCAAGTAGCCTTTTCGAGCAAGGATTGGAGAAGGGTGACCGATTGTCGATTATGTTACCAAACTGTGCACAGTATGTATTTTCTGTTTTTGGTGTTGTTCGGTTAGGTGGAATAGTTGTTCAAACAAATCCGATGTATGTAGAAAGGGAACTCGAGTACCAATTGAATGATACAGAAGCTGAATTTATGATTTGCCATGACTCGGTTTATGAACGAGTGAAAAGAGTCCAGCCTCAGACCTCTCTAAAAAAAATAATCGTTGTTCAGTTTACCGAAAAAAGAAATATTAAACTGCATGAGAATGATATGTTCTTTGATGATTTTATAAATACATATCATTCTCAAGCTCCACATATAAAAATAAATCCTAAAGAAGATATTGCCTTGCTCCAATATACAGGTGGAACAACAGGGAGATCAAAAGGCGTTATGTTAACCCATCAAAATTTTGTTAATCAAACTGAGCTAGTTAATGAGTTTCTATTAAAAGAATTTAAAAACGATGAAACTGCAAATCGTGTGGTCATAAGTTTTTTACCATTATTCCATATCTTCGGTCTAGCAAGTGTTACAATGACAGGTTATCTATTTGGATATAAACAAATCATCTTACCACGTTTTGAGACAGAGACCGTATTACATGTAATTAAGAAGGAAAAACCAATGTTCTTTTTTGGTGTACCTACTATGTTTATCTCTATGCTTCATTTTCCTAACGTTGAAACGTACGGGTTAGAACATATTAAAGTGTTTTTTTGCGGAAGTTCACCGTTGCCGTTGGAAACCTATACCAAATTTGAAAAATTAATGGGAAAGAATTCATATCTTTCTGATGGATATGGATTATCAGAAATGACTTCTGGTGCCATAAGTAATCCGCATTCCAAAATGAAAATAGGTAGTGTAGGTGTTCCTTTGCCATTAACCGAAGCTAAGGTAGTGGTGGAAACAGATAATGGATTAGAAGAAGCCCCATTTAAAACGAATGGAGAGATTATAGTCAGGGGTCCCCAATTGATGAAAGGGTATTGGAATAATCCGGAGGAAACAGAGGTAGCATTAAAGAATGGTTGGTTGCACACTGGTGACATAGGCTATATGGATGAAGATGGGTACTTTTACATTGTCGATCGCAAAAAGGATATGATCATTGCTGGCGGTTATAATATCTATCCAAGAGAAATTGAGGAAGTAATTTATCAAATTCCACAGGTTAAAGAGGCAATTGTAATTGGTATTCCGGATGAATATAGAGGAGAAACTGTAAAAGCTTATATTACATTAAAAGAAAATAAGTCAATAAAAGAAGAAGAAGTTATTACATTTTGTCGTAAAAATTTAGCAGCTTACAAAGTTCCAAGATTGATAGAATTTCGTGACTATCTTCCAAAGTCAAGTGTAGGAAAACTTTTAAAACGAGAACTTAGGGAGCAAGAATTAAAGAGATTAAAAAACAAATAGAAAATACTAACTGGTTAGTTCATTGATCAGAAAGGATGGATGACATGCGTTTAAAGAATAAGGTAGCAATTATTACTGGTGGTGGAGGGGATATTGGGAGAACTACAGCTGTTCGATTTGCAAAAGAGGGAGCAAAAGTAGTTGTAGCTGATGTCAGGGAAGAAGCGGCTAGGAAGACGGCAGCAATCATTGAGGAAAACGGTGGAGAAGCAGAGCACATTCGTTGTGATATGACGAAAGCTGGGGAAGTTAAGAATATGGTAGATCGAGCAATCGGTGTGTTTGGAAGAATCGATATTTTCTTCAACAATGCTGGGGTCAATAGTGAAGAAAAGAAACTACCAGATGTTTCCATAGAAGAATGGGAAAAGGTAATGGATATAAATATTACGGGTGTCTTTCTCGGAATGAAGTACGTTATTCCGAAAATGGAAGCAGGAAGTTCCATAGTTAATACAGCGAGTATCGCAGGTATTAAGGGGCAAAAACTTGTATCTGCTTATTCTGCATCCAAAAGTGGTGTGATGGCATTAACCAGAACGGCTGCTACAGAATTTGGAAGAAAGAATATACGTGTAAATGCAATAGCTCCAGGGATAACAGATACAAATATGGTTGAGGATTGGAAGAAAACAGATAAGTGGCCGATATTATCGACTGCGAATGCATTAAGACGAATTGGGAAACCGGAAGAAATAGCTAATGCTGTTTTATTCCTTGCATCTGATGAGGCATCCTTTATTACTGGTGAAACTCTGATTATTGATGGCGGAACATTAAACCTTTAAACGAGATGATTCTTTACTGGAGTGTTGAAAGGGGAAATGGATATAGATGTTTAATCGGAAATGGGAAGTATATGCAAATATATCCCAAAAAGAGGCGCTTCAATTGTTTAAGCAAATTATTGGAAAACAAGGAATGGACTATAAAATAGAAAAAGCACCGCCAAATATTATGTACGATCCTAACAATGAACAATTTATTATTAAGACTAAAAATTTTTCCATAAATGTAATCTATGTTTCTAATGATCCAATTACTCGTATCTTTGCTAATTTATTAGGAACGGCTCACAACTTCAAAGGAATTTCATTCTTATCTATAGGGTACAACAAAAGTAACTCTGCGGAACTACCAATCATACTAAGGAAATTTACAGAAATGAGTCCCGAATCACCTTGGAACATTACAGCGTATCCACGGTTTAGGTTTGCAGTTTTACTACAGCTTATTACAAAACAAAAGTGGAAGCGTTTTCTATATAAATAATTTTTTAATTGGAGGTTTCGTATGGGGAAAGATAGTTGGTTTCTAATACCGAAGAAAGACGGAATTTTCTTTATAGGTATTGTAGTATATGTTGTTATGTTTTTCCTCCCTTGGACACATGAAATAAAAATTCTCAATGTATCGCTACTTGCATGGGGAGGAGCACTGCTTTTCTTACTTGCACCAATAACTGGAATCATATTAACGCTTATAGATTCAACCGACAGATAAAATTAGGAGGCTATAACGTTGAAATTTATAGAGGTTACGATAATCATTTTCTATATATTGTTTTGTATCTTGTTGGGTATTTGGGCGCAAAAAAGAATCTCTACCTCTGATTCAGGGGTTGATAATTATTATGCAGCAGGGAGAAATGTTGGAACAGTAGCGAATTCTTTAGCAATCCTTGCTGCATTGGGAAGTGGCGGTTCTTTTATGGCTGGTCCAGGTTCTGTATGGCAGTTGGGAATTCCTTTTTTAACCTGGATGACAGTAGGTTCTATTGTAGGTTTTGCTTTAGCAAGTATTTTAGTTGCAAGACCTCTTCGTAATTCAAGAAAGGTTACTGTACCTGAATTTCTTAATGATAGATATGGTGGGAATAAAATCATTAAAATTGCAGTACCAATTGTAATTATATTAGGGTCAGGGATGTATCTGATGTCTCAGATGAAGGCAGGTGGATTGATTACATCTTATGTTACAGGCTTGTCCTATGAATGGGGATTAGTCGTTATTGCATTAGTCTTTATTTTATACGTGTCGATGGGTGGGATGTTGGCCGTTACATGGACGAATTTACTTCAAGGTTCTCTAATGATCCTCATTACATTAAGTTTGTTTACTGCATGTATTATTCATCTACCAACATCATGGATGGATTTCTTTAAAGAGTCCGCAACCCGGAATCCTACTTTAGGAACAGTGGGTACTACTGTGCCGATAGTAGGGTATTTAGGTGCATTTGTTACATGGGCAACAGCGGTTTGTATAACACCACATTTAGTTATGCGTATCTTTACCTCAACAGATGCCAGGTCTGCAAAATTATCTTTAAACATCAGCATGTTAATCTATGGAATATTGATGTTAGGGTTAACCTTTTTAACTGCTCCTTTTATTGGAACATTTGGGGAAGCAGTATTGCAAAATTATGCATCCGATATGTGGTTGTTATTAATAGCGGAAAGTATGTTTGGTCCAATTATGATGGGAATTATTGCTGCTGGAATTATGGCAGCAGTTATGTCCTCAACGGATTCCCTATTGCTCGCTATAAGTAGTGCAGTTGCATATGACTTGTATAAAGGAGTAATAAATCCTAAGGCAAATCAAAAGAAAACGTTGTTCATGTCTACGGTTGTAACCTGGATAATCGGTATTGTAGTAATGGTTTTAGCATTAAACCCCCCAGAATATTTGGTAGTACTTTATACAGTGCAGTAGGTTTTATGGTTGCAGCGTTATTTAGCCCTATGGTTTTAGGAATTTGGTGGAAACGGGCAAATGTTCAAGGTGCAATAGCTGGAATTTTAGTTGGAGGAAGTAGTTTTATAATTGCCTTTTCCTTTTTTGAGATGCCTTATAACTCTGAAATACTAATTGGTCTTCCATTATCCATTGTATCGATGGTGGTTGTGTCTCTAGTGACAGAGAGTCCATCGGAAGAAATCATAAAGAAAATGGAACAGTACCACTTACACGAAGCAGATGATAGGGGAAGTCAAAAGACTTTAGAAAATGTAACATAATTCGGGATTTTTTTAGGAGGGGGAAAATGGATTTATTTTTTCAGCAGCTATTAAATGGTTTATCTAATGGTAGCGTGTACAGTTTGGTAGCTCTTGGCTTAACCATGGTTTTTGGTATCCTACATGTTCCCAATTTTGCACAAGGTGCCTTTTACATGGTAGGGGCATATGTCACCCTGACCGTAATGACTATATTTGGAATTCCATATTGGATTGCAATGTTTATATCCATGTTAGCTATTGCCTCTCTCGCCGTATTATCGGAACGTATCATTTTCCATCCATTGAGAAAGGCTGAAGCATTACATCAAATGATGGGAGCAATTGGGATTCTGTTATTTCTAGTAGCCTTTGCACAAGTTATTTGGGGACCAAATTATCAACAGATGTCAAGTCCATATGGAAATGCAATAAATTTACTAGGTATTACTGTGACTCAGCAACGTTTGATTGTTATTGTTGCTACAGTGATTATCATGATAATTCTCCATCTATTTTTAACTAGAACGATGATAGGTTCCGCGATTGTCGCAATGGCGCAAAACAGAGAGGGGGCATTTTTAGTTGGAATTAATGCTAATACGGTAGCTATGTTAACCTTCGCAATATCTGGTATATTGGCTGCAGCTGCTGCAACATTAGCCTCTCCAATAAATCTAGTATTTCCGGGTATGGGGGATCTAGTCATTATGAAGGCGTTTGTCATTATCATTATCGGTGGTATGGGAAGTATTCCGGGTGCCATTATAGCAGGCTATATTTTAGGAATTGTTGAAAGTTTTGGTGCCACATATATTTCTGGGGATTATAAAGACATCATAGCTTTTGTGTTGTTAGTAATAATTTTATCTGTAAAACCAACAGGATTATTCCCAGGGAGGGTTAATTAATGGAAAAATTATTATCCAAACGCAATGGTTTAATATTCGTGTTGGTTCTAGCTCTTATCATGCCATTCATCGTACCGAATGAATATATCTTACATGTTCTAGCATTAGTCTGCATTTGGAGTATTAGTGTGTACGGAATAAATATTTTTACAGGATATACTGGAAACTTGTCACTAGCTCATGTTGGTTTCTTTGCAATAGGTGCTTATACACTTGGATTATTGACAGTAAAGGCTGAATGGAATTTTTGGCTTGCATTTTTAGCTGCTGGTGTGTTGTCTATTATCCTTGGATTCTTGGTAGGTCTAATTTCCCTTAGGACAAATGGCCACTTCTTTGCAATTTATACGATGTGTGTAGGATATATTATTTATTTGATTATTGATAAGTGGGATACATTAACAGGAGGAGTAAGGGGACTAATTGGAATACCTGGACCGACTCCGATTGGGCCGATCACTTTTGAAAGTCTAACATCACAATATTATTTATTTCTGTTCTTTCTTATTTTAACTATTTTTATAACGAAAAGAATTGTTCATTCCTTACTGGGGCGTACTTTTATTGCGATTCGAAACAGTGAAGAACTTGCCCAAACGATAGGTATTTCTACAAAGAAAAATCAACTTCTAGCCTTCGTTATTTCCTGTTTCTTTGCAGCTATTGCGGGTGCCTTATATGCATCCTTTGTACGATTTATTGGACCAGAGGTAGGAGCTATATTTTTAGGGTTTGAAATGTTGATTTATCTTGTCATCGGTGGCTTAGGTACGTTATCAGGTCCAATTATAGGTACACTTTTGATTGTATTCCTTACCCAATCACTTCAATTTATGCAAGAATACAAAATGCTCTTATTTGGGCCAATTTTGCTTATTATTGTCATTTTTTATCCAAATGGCATAGTTGGTGCGATAGAAGGTATTAAAAGAAAAATAAGACAGAGAAGGAAAAAGCCTGGTTCCAATGAAGGTTATCCCGATGTGAAGGAGGTTGGCTAATGGTATTAATAGTGGATAATTTATCTAAAACTTTTGGTGGATTACAGGCAGTGGATCAAGTTGACCTTAAGGTGGAAAAGGGGGATATTCATGCAATTATAGGACCTAATGGTGCAGGAAAATCAACATTTTTTAACTTGATTAGCGGTTTTCACCCTCCTACTTCAGGAAAGATTACATTCAATGGTAATGATATTACAAAAATGCCCCCTAATAAAATTGCCAGGTTGGGGATTGCAAGAACATTTCAAACAACGAATTTATTTGAGGATGCAACCGTTCTTGATAATGTCATCATCGGTAATCGTTTAAGAACGAAGTCGGGTCTCTGGGATGCAATTTTGCGGACGAAAAGAGAGATAAGGGAAGAAAAGGAAAGCATGGAAAAGGCATATCAGGCATTAGATTTTGTGGAATTGACGGAATTAGCGAATGAACCAATTGCGAATATTAGTCAGGAACAGAAGAAGCGAGTTGCATTTGCACTTGCACTTGCAACGGATCCAGAGCTTGTATTATTGGATGAACCTGCTGCTGGTGTTAATCCAGATGAAACAGATGGGCTCAGTTCATTAATACAAAAGATGGCAGATAGCGGGCTTACGGTATGCTTAATCGAACACAAAATGTCTATGATTATGTCCTTAGCTAATCGAATAATGGTCTTAAACCAAGGTAAACGAATTGCTGAAGGAACTCCGGATGAGATTAAAAACAATCCTGTTGTTATTGAAGCATATTTAGGGAGTGACGAAGATGAGTCAGTTGAAGTTGAAAATATCTGATTTAGAAGTAAAGTATGGTTCGTTTACTGCACTAAAGCAAATTAATATGGATGTTAGTCATGGTGAATTGGTAGTTCTATTAGGGGCTAATGGTGCAGGGAAAAGTACTATTTTCCGCGCTATTAGTGGTCTAAATAAGTCAAGTAATGGAGAAATTCGCTTTTTGGATCAAAAGGTAAACGGTATATCCCCTGACAAACTTGTCAAGTTAGGAATTGTTCAATGCGCAGAGGGTAGAAAACTATTTCCTGAAATGTCAGTATATGAGAATTTGCAAATGGGTGCATATGTTCATAGAAAAAATAAAACTGAGATTAAGAAGTCAACGGAGCACGTATATGAATTATTCCCGATTTTAGCTGATAAAAAAGACGATGCGGCTGGATCATTAAGTGGTGGTCAACAACAAATGCTTGCCATTGGTAGATCTTTAATGGCGAAACCCAAACTTCTCCTGTTGGATGAACCGTCACTAGGTTTAGCACCACTTATAGTAAAACAGATGTTTGAAATTATTCAGCAAATTAATCAAGAAGGCACTACCATACTTTTAGCAGAGCAAAATGCTAGTGCTGCATTGAAAATTGCAGATAGAGGATATGTCATTGAAAATGGTCGTATCGTTGTGAAGGGTACTAGTAATGAACTATTCAATAATGAAGAAATACGTAAGGCCTATATTGGTGCATAGATTTACTTCCAAAAAGGAGGGTAAAAATGAAGCATATTAATGTATTAAATGGACTGGAAATGGCAGCTGAAGAGATCAATCAAGAGGGTTTTGAGGTGGATGGAAAAACGTATAAAATTGAAATTGTTGCATTGGATGATAAGTATTTACCAAATGAAACCGGTGTGAATGTTCAGCGAATGATCTCAGAAAATGATCCGATAGCGGTGTGGATTCCTCATAGTGGAGGGGTATTTGCAACACAGGTTTTTAATGAACAAGAGGATTTAATCATAATGGCACAGACAAGCGAACCTAGGATGTATGAACAGGGAAATGAACTGATGATTGGCGTTTCCCCACAGTATAATATATGGCCCAAGACATTCAGTAAGTACATGATGGAGAACTTCGGGAATAAAATGGCCCTACTTCCTACCAATTCCCAGTATGGTAAGGATTGGATTAATGTAATTAAACCGGTTTGGGAAGAAATGGGTGGAGAAATTGTATATGAAGGTGAAATTGATTTTGCCAAGGAAACTGATTATTTTACGGTTATGACAAATGCATTAAATACAAACCCAGATGTTCTATTTGTTGGAGGACCTTCTGAACCAACATCTCTAGTAATTAAACAGGCAAAAGACTTAGGATTTGAAGATGGTTTTATGGTGATGGACCAGGCTAAAATTGAAGAAATGTCGGGATTTCTAGAAGAGGGCTATGATATGTTGAATGGTTCTATTGGTGCCTATCCAATTGAAGAGTATAATACGGAAGCTAGTAATATATTTGTAGAGAAATATAAATCGGTTTATAAAGAAAAGTTTGCGACAGCGGATTCGTCATTAAGTTACCAATCACTATATGTATTAGTTGAATCAATGAAGGCTGCTGGTACAGTTGATAAACCGAAAGAGATTATGGATGCTGTAAATGAAGGAATACCAAATGTTCCAGTGGAGAAAATGGTTATACCGCTAAATGAGATCAATGATGTTGGAAGCCTACAGTGGGAATTTAATGCTGGTGCCGTTAAAGATGGAGAAGTAATTTCTGTACCACTCGAATAATAATCTTTGTCCGTAATATAAATAATTAGTAATAGATTGACAGCTTACTAGAATTTAAAGTAGGGGGAATGAAATGTTCAATATAAAGAAGATTTCCTTATTTGGTTTACTTTTAATTGCTTTGATTTTAGTTGGATGTGTTGATGTCTCAAATAACCAATCAACGGATAATGATGTCGAGAGTACGGAAGCAAGTGAGGTGGAAGTAAAAACACCGAAAGTGAAAGAGGGAGAAAAAGTTGTAGAGATAGGATACAGCGGACCGTTAAGTGGCCCAGGTGCGCAATATGGCTTAAATGTTTTAAATGGATTGGAAATGGCTGCAAATGAAATTAATGAAACCGGTTTTGACGTAGATGGAACCACCTATAAGATTGAAATTGTAGCACTTGACGATAAATATTTACCGAACGAGACAGGTGTCAACGTAAAAAGAATGGTTTCAGAGAATGAACCTGTGGCCGTTTGGATTCCACATAGTGGGGGTGTGTTTGCGACACAGGTATATAATGAACAGGACAATTTTATAATCATGGCGTATACAAGTGAGCCAAGACAATATGAGCAAGGAAATGAATTGATGATTGGCATTCCACCTAAATACAATATTTGGTCTGAACCATATAGTAATTATATGATGGAAAACTTTGGGACTAAGATGGCATTACTTCCAACGAATTCTCAGTATGGGAAAGATTGGTCTGAATCAATTGTTCCAGTTTGGGAAGAAAAAGGTGGAGAAATAATTTACAAGACAGAGATAGACTTCGCGAAGGAAACGGATTATTTTACAATCATGACAAACGCTTTAGCTACAGACCCCGATGTTCTTTTTGTCGGCGGACCATCTGAACCAACTGCGCTTGTAATTAAGCAGGCAAAGGAATTGGGATTTGAAGGTGGCTTTATGATTATGGATCAAGCAAAGCTTGAAGAAATGTCAGGATTCTTGGGAGGATATGAGATGTTAACTGGTTCTATTGGCTCTCTTCCTATAGAAGACTTAAATACGGATGCAAGTACTACTTTTGTTGAGAAATATAAAGAACTTTATAATGAGCCTTATGCGACTTCGGAAACGGCATTAAATTATCAGAGTTTATATGTATTGGTGGGAGCCATGAAGGCAGCAGGTACTGTTGAAGATAGAAAAGCCATTATGAAAGCAGTTAACGAAGGGATTCAGAATCTATCTGAAGAAGAATTGGTTCTTCCTCTTGAAGGGATTGCCGAAGATGGTGCATTACAATGGGAATATGATGCTGGAATCGTAGAAAATGGTGAAGTTGGAACTTATCCCGTTGATTAATATTATTTTATAGTAAAATAAAGGGAAAATTTGAGATTCAGCGAAATATAATAAATGAAGAGGGGTATAACATCATAATTTTCCTTTTTTTAATAGAAACATACTTACTAGTTAGTATGCAGATTTTAAACTTATAACTAATAGAATAGGAGAGGATAACATGTATTTACGTTTAACAGATGAACAAAAGATGGTACAACAAACGATTAGGAAATTTGTAGAAAGGGAGTTAATTCCACTTGAAAACGAGGTACTAAGAAATGAACGAGAGGGCAGACCTAGTCTATCAAATGAAAAGTTAAAAGAGCTTCAATTAAAAGCGAAAGAGGCAGGATTTTGGGGAATCAATACTCCTGCTGAATATGGTGGAGCAGATTTAGGACAAATGATGATGGCACTTGTAATTATGGAGGTATCCAAGACCTTTGTGCCATTCCAGTTTGGAGGTACAGCAGATAATATTCTTTACTATGGAAATGATGAACAAAAGAAAAAATATCTTATTCCTACCATAAATGGGGATAAGAAGTCATGCTTTGCGATGACCGAACCAGGTGCAGGTTCAGATACGAGAAATATTAAAACGACAGCAGTAAAAGATGGCAACGAGTGGGTTATTAATGGAGAAAAGACATTTATTACAGGTGGGAATGAAGCAGATTTTGTGATGGTGATGGCTATTACGGATAAAGAGAAACATGCTCGCACAGGAAGAGAAGGGGTTACTTGTTTTATTGTAGATCGTGATATGGGATGGAAATCAGAATATATTCATACGATGGGAGAATGGGGACCAGCTGGATTAGTATTTGACAATGTCAGAGTACCGGAAGAAAACATTTTAGGGGAAGTTGATAATGGGTATCAACTTGGTTTAGAATGGATCGGTTTTGCAAGATGGGTTGTCGGCGCAACAGCAGTAGGTGCATCAGAGAGATTGTTACAAATGGCAATCGATTACTCAAAAGAACGGGAGACATTTGGTAAGCCAATTGCTGATAGACAGGCAATTCAGTGGCAAATTGCTGATTCTGCAGTTGAGATTGAAGCTGCAAAATGGCTTGTTTTAAATGCGACTTTTACCTTAGATAATGGAGAAGATAATCGTCATTTAGCATCAATGGCGAAATTATATGGAGCAAACATGGGAAATCGTGTCATTGATCGTGTCCTTCAAATCCACGGTGGAATGGGGTATACCAAAGAATTACCAATCGAACGTTGGTACAGGGAAGCTAGACTATGGAGAATTTATGATGGAACGGATGAAATACAACGTTTAATCATTTCTAGAAATTTACTAAAAGGTAATGTGAAATTAGGACAATATTTATAATAACTAGGGGGAATAAGAATTATGTCCAACCGATTTAATGAAAAAGTAGCTTATATCACAGGTGGAAGCCGTGGAATAGGAAAAGGTATTGCAAAATTATTTGCCGAAGAAGGGGCAAAGGTAGCAGTTGTAGATGTTAATGAAAAGGCTTTAAGGGAAATGGCACAAGAATTCAAAGAGGAAGGATATGAAATTTATACAAAAGTAGTAGATGTTGTTCATGCTAATGAAGTAGAAGAGTCAATGGAAGAAGTGGTTAGTCGTTTTGGCTCACTCGATATTCTTGTGAATAATGCTGGCATTATTCGGGATAATTTACTATTTAAAATGACTGATAATGATTGGGACCAGGTCATGAATGTTCATTTGAAGGGTGCATTTCATGCCACTCGTGCAGCACAAAAGTACATGGTTAAAAATAAGTTTGGAAGGATTATTAATATTTCATCCACTTCAGCATTAGGTAATCGTGGGCAAGCGAATTACGCAACTGCAAAAGCAGGTATACAAGGATTTACAAAGACTCTAGCGATAGAATTAGGTAAATATGGAATTACCGCTAATGCCATTGCGCCGGGATTTATTGAAACAGATATGACGAAAGCAACGGCAGAAAGAATCGGTATTTCTTTTGACGAGATGGTACGGTTAAGTGTAGAGCAAATTCCTGTTGGTCGCAGTGGAAAGCCTTCGGATATCGCGAATGCAGTAGCTTTCTATGCGGATGAAAAATCTGGCTTTGTCAATGGGCAAGTAATCTATGTAGCTGGAGGTCCAAAAGATTAATAGTGGAGGGAACTTTATTGTATAAAAATGTAATCGGAAAAAAATCCCAAAAAGTAAAAAATATTGTGGAAATGGGCATGGTAAAAAGATTTGCGGATTCTATAGGGGATTCACATCCATTATTTATAGATGAAGAATATGGAAAAAAGTCAAGGTATAAAGGAAATATTGCACCACCAACTTTTCCCCGAGTCTTTGATTACGGTGAAATAGAAGAATTACATCTTCCAAATGTTGGGTTAATTCATGGTGAGCAGACATATCATTATAAACGACCACTACTCGTTGGTGAAACTATTTATTGTTTTACAGAGGTAGCAGAATATTATGAAAAGAAAGCTAGTATCGGCTTGCTAGGCTTTATAGTTTTAAAAAGATACGGAGAAGATGAAGAAGGAAATACTATTTTCACAGAAAATCAAACTGTCATTATTACGGAAGCGGTTAGAAAGGAATTGGTTAAATGAACCGTTTACTAGATTTAAAGAAAGGCAATACATTAAGTGAAGTTCAGCTGAATCCTGTATCTCGTCTTGATTTAATTAAATACGCTGGAGCTTCAGGGGACTTTAACCCTATTCACACTATTGACAAGGAAGCTACAAAAGCAGGTTTACCAGGAATTATCGCCCATGGCATGTGGACAATGGGAAATCTATCTAAATTATTTACGCCTTATCTAGAAGAAGGATTTATTCAAGATTATAAGATTCGGTTTGCAGATATGGTCTTTTTGGATGATGTTATTACGTTGAAAGCAGTTTTAGATGAAGTTCATGAAGATTACTTAAATTTTGATGTGGTTGCTCTTAAAGATAATGGAAAAGCGGCTATAAAAGGTCAGGTAAGATTTAAAGTTTATTAATAGAACAGGAGTGTAAAAAAATGAAAAGAGATGCAGTTATTGTTTCCGCTGTTCGGACACCAATTGCTAGACAAGGTGGAGCGTTGGTTACTGTTCCAGCTCATGTATATGGTGCAGAGGTAATTAAAGAGTCGGTCAAACGTGCCAAGGTTAATCCAGAAGAAATTGATGATGTGATTTTTGGAAATGTTTTAAGTGGTGGTGGAAATATTGCTAGGTTAACTGCTTTACAAGCTGGATTATCTATTAATCTTCCAGGATTAACCATTGATAGACAATGTGGATCAGGAATTAATGCAGTTGCATTAGCGGCACAGGCAATTAGAGCTGGTGAAGGTGATGTGTATATAGCAGGCGGAACAGAAAGTATGAGTCGAGCACCTTATCTTATGGATCGGCCGGAAAAGCCTTATGCAGCAACGCCGCCAAAATTTAGAAGTTCTCAACTTTCTCCAAAAGAAATTGGAGATCCTCCTATGGGGATAACTGCGGAAAATCTAGCTGAAAAATATAATATTACAAGGGAGGAGCAGGACGAATTTGCTCTTCGAAGTCAACAAAGAATGGCAATCGCTATGGAAGACGGTCGGTTTGATGAACAAATTGTTCCCATTTCAGTTCCGGTCAGAAAAGGAGAGCCGGTTATATTTAAAAAAGATGAACATCCCCGTCCAAATTCAACAATAGAAGGTTTATCAAAACTACCTGCTGCTTTCGTTAAAGATGGAACGGTTACAGCTGGATCAAGTTCAGGGCTGAATGATGCAGCTTCTGCTCTTGTAATCATGTCCCGTGAAAAAGCAGAAGAACAAGGTCTAAAACCGTTAGCGGTTATTCGTGAAACTGCTGTGGCAGGAGTTGACCCTAATATAATGGGGATTGGACCTGTACCAGCAACCAAGAAAGTGATGGAAAAATCAGGCCTGCAAATAGATGATATGGATATTATCGAGCTAAATGAAGCTTTCGCTGCACAAGTAATTGCTTGTGACCGCGAACTATCATTTAACCCTGAAAAACTAAATGTAAATGGTGGTGCGATTGCACATGGTCATCCACTTGGAGCTACCGGTGCCATCCTTGTTACGAAAGCGGCTTATGAATTACAAAGAAGAGAAGGAAAGTATGCGCTTATAACGGCATGTATTGGTGGAGGTCAAGGAATAGCAACAATTATTGAAAAAGAATAGTAGCAGAATACTCCCACTTATCATTTATTAGGTGGGAGTCTACTAAAAATGGAGGAGAATATGGAAACTAATGAGATTGAAGTATATGTACGGTTCAGTGAAACAGATGCTGCTGGTCATGTGAATAATACAAGTTATTTTTTATACTTAGAAGAAGCTCGAACAAGGTTTTTTAATCATAACTTACGGCAGGATTTTAATGGGAGAGAGGGTCTATCTTTAAATAATTTTATTTTAGCTTCAACCAAATGTGATTATATTTCTCAAGCATACGCTGGGGATATTCTGAAGGTAAATACGACTGTATCTCATATAGGTAACAAGAGTTTTACTTTTAATCATGTTATTACACATGCTGATACAAAAGAAGAAGTTGTTCGTGCCACCGCTACTATGGTTAGTTTTAATTATTCAGAGCAACTATCTCAGCCGATCCCAGAAGAAATAAGAACTCATTTACAACGTAACCTAGTAAAAGAAGGTGTATGAAAAGGCAATAAAAAGTATATTTCTAAGTTGCGTATCTTGTTTATGCTTTGAATTATTGTTTAAATTTATAGAATATTATAAAACCAACATTGTGTTTAAAATAGAACGATGTTAGAATTTTAGGTATACACATTTCCTAATAATCAGAATATAGCGGAGTGCTCCGCTATCAGCCATTTGAAAGGGGATGGCTGAAAGTATATTTCTTATCATGACTTCATTAATTTTATTTAAAGGAGGAGTTTGTATGTTAAAGGAAATATCAAGTTATGCCGAACGACTCAGAGAAGAACTGATTGACTTCATGGAAGAGTATGTATACCCTGCAGAAAAAGAAGTAGAAGCATACTTGGAAACTGCTGAGGACCGTTGGACAATTCCACCAATTATTGAAGACCTGAAACAGAATGCAAAAAGACAAGGATTATGGAATCTTTTCTATGCGGATGAAAAATATGGCAAGGGATTAACGAACTATGAATATGCACATCTTTGTGAAATTATGGGACGATCTCTAATTGCTCCTGAAATCTTTAATTGTAATGCTCCTGATACCGGAAATATGGAGGTCTTAATTAAGTATGGTAATGAAGAACAAAAACAAAAATGGCTAACTCCATTATTAGAAGGTGAAATTCGGTCTATCTTTTCGATGACGGAACCATCTGTTGCTTCTTCTGATGCGACGAATATACAAACTGAAATTATTCGTGATGGCGATGAATACGTTATCAACGGGAGAAAATGGTGGTCTACAGGAGCTATTGATCCTAGATGTAAAATTGCCATTGTTATGGGGAAAACAGACCCTAGTGCGGAAACGTACAAACAACAATCGATGGTATTGGTTCCCATGGATACGCCTGGGGTAGAAATTAAACGCCCATTAAAAATATTTGGTTATGACCATGCTCCTACAGGTCATGCGGAAGTGCACTATAATAATGTACGAGTACCGGTATCTAACTTAATATTAGGTGAAGGTCGTGGATTTGAAATCGCTCAAGGTAGATTAGGGCCTGGAAGAATTCACCATGCAATGCGTGCTATTGGACAAGCGGAACGTGCCTTGGATTTATTAATAGATCGTGCGGAGGAGAGGGAGGCATTTGGATCCAACCTAATTGATAAGGATGTAGTACGTGCTCAAATTGCAGAAAGTAGATTGGAAATTGAACAAGCAAGATTAATAACACTTAGCACTGCTCATAAGATTGATCAGTATGGTGCAAAAGCAGCACGTAAGGAGATTGCGATGATAAAAGTTGCGGTTCCCCGAGCGACTCTAAATGTAATTGATCGTGCGATTGAGGTTTATGGTGGTGGAGGAGTTTCTCAAGACTTCCCATTAGCAGAACATTATGCACATGCAAGAACACTTCGAATTGTGGATGGACCAGATCAAGTGCACATTCGTGATATTGCAAAATTAGAAATTCGAGAAAGAAGAAATAAGAGATCGAAAATAACGGTGAATTAAATCGAAATTTCAGTGAGGGATTTCTTCATTTCATCCCCACTGAAATTTTAATAACTATTGCTTACGTTGGATAAGCAATAGGAGGGATTCAACAAAATGATAGATATTACAAATCATGAAAATATGACCTGTGTAAAGGCAGTGACACCAAGTAAAAATACTGTTTATCTATATTTGGTAGATGGAATGTTAATCGATACGGGTCCAAAAATATTAGAAAATGAATTAATAGCTTTTTATGACCAGTACGATTTTGATTTGGTTACGTTAACCCATAGTCATGAGGATCATGCAGGTACAGCTTCATGGATTCAAAAAAACAAAAATGTCCCCATTTATATTTACCCAAAGGGGATTACGGTTTGTGAGAAACCTGCTGACTATCCCGAATATCGTCAAATAGCATGGGGGATTCGAGAAGAATTCCACCCCTTGCCATTAGGAGAAAGTATACAATCAAGAAATGTAGAATGGGAAGTATTTTACACACCGGGGCATGCAGATGATCATGTATCCCTATTTAACAAGCAAACCGGTAGATTGTTCTCAGGAGATATTTATATTTTACCTACAGTTAAAGTACTCATGAAAACCGAATCTATTTCAAAGATAATGAATTCCATTCAAACGTTACTGAAATTAGATTTTGGAGCGATGTATTGTTCTCATGCCGGTTATTTACCTGATGGAAGAGAAAAATTGGAAACTAAGTTAGATAACTTACGAGGAATATATGATTCTGTAATGGATTTATATAAAAAAGGTTATTCTGTATCAGAAATAGACAAAACCTTATTTGCGAAGAAATATAGACTGGAAGAGTATTCAAAAGGTGAATACTCTTCTATCAATATTGTTCATTCTATTGTTTCGGACATTCAAAGCTAGAATATTTGATTATTAAATTTAAATGTCATTAAAATGGAATTGATAGATAAATATGGAGGAGTGAGAATGATTAATAGAACAAACAGGGAGTTTTTATTAGTAAGTAGACCAAAGGGAATGCCGACAGATGATAATTTTAAATTGCAAACAAAACAGGTACCTAAGGTGAACGATGGTGAAGTGCTGGTTCAAACCATTTATTTATCGGTTGATCCTTATATGAGAGGTAGAATGAATGGGGTTAAAACATACACGTCCCCATTTGAACTTAATCAAGTTTTAACCGGTGGCGTCGTAGGAAGAATTATAGAATCCAACCACGACAAATTCAAGGTAGGGGATATCGTAGAAGGACGACTAAATTGGGCTGATTATTCTGTAACAAGTGGAAAGGGATTAAGAAAGGTCGATCCTAACTTGGCTCCAATCTCTACTGCATTAGGTGTAGTAGGTATGCCTGGACTTACTGCATATTTTGGTTTACTTGATATTGGAAAACCCAAAGCAGGAGAAACGGTGGTTGTTTCAGGAGCGGCTGGAGCAGTAGGTACTGTGGTAGGTCAAATTGCTAAAATTCATGGTTGTCGTGTAGTTGGGATTGCGGGATCAGATGAAAAAAATACGTATCTGGAAAAAGAACTCGGTTTTGATGCAACGATTAATTATAAAACAGAAAATGTTAAAGCCTCACTGAAGGAAAAATGTCCGGATGGTATAGATATTTATTTCGATAATGTTGGCGGTGAAATTTCCGATGCGGTTATGAGTTTGCTGAATTTCCAAGCTAGAATAGCTGTTTGTGGCATTATTTCCGAATATAACAATACGGAACCTTCTTTTGGACCACGTATCCAACGTTATTTACTAAATCGTAGTGCGTTAATGAAAGCGTATATTGTCGGTGATTATTACGAGCGATTTGATGAAGGATACAAACAACTAGGGAAATGGGTGAAAGAAGGAAAATTAACCTATCGAGAGAATATAGTAAACGGACTTGAAAATGCACCAAAAGCGTTTACGGGGCTCTTCCGGGGTGAAAATATTGGGAAGCAATTAGTCCGGGTTCGTAACGAAAACGACGAAATCATATAAATGTATACCTTTCAATCTGCAAACTAAGAAGCCATCAAAATAAATGATGGCTTCTTAGTTATAAGTTTGTTCAGAATATATAAAAAAGGGAGGGAGAAATATGTTTAAAACGATTAAAACAAATATTATGGACAACATCATGACGATTACATTAAATCGACCGGATCGATTAAATGCGTATACCGAGTTTCTGGGAGATGAGATTATCCAGGCTTTGGATCATGCGGATGAAAACGATGAAGTGAGAGTACTCATTATGACAGGGGAAGGTAAAGCGTTTTGTGCCGGTGCCGATTTAGATAAAGATGCTAGTATATTCCGTTCTGAGACTTCTATGGAAGATTACCGTGATGGTGGAGGCTTAGTTTCTCTACGAATTTTTGAACTTAACAAACCTATTATCGCAGCGATTAATGGCCCAGCGGTTGGAGTTGGAATTACAATGACTTTACCAATGGATATACGTATCGCTTCTGAAAATGCAAAGATGGGGTTTGTCTTTGCACGAAGAGGAATTACACAAGAAGCGTGTAGTGGATGGTTTCTACCAAGAATTGTTGGGATAAGTCAAGCGATGGAATGGGTATCAACTGGTAGAGTTTTTTCAGCTCAGGAAGCAAAAGAACATGGATTAGTTAGTCGGGTAGTTCCTGCTGATGAATTATTGAGTACATCACGACAACTGGCAGCTGAAATTGTTGAAAATACATCTGCTGTGTCTGTTGCATTAAATAGACAACTGATGTGGAGAATGCTTGGAGCGGACCATCCCATGGAATCTCATAAAGTAGAATCTAAATATATTTACTGGACCGGTAGAAATGCGGATGTTCAAGAAGGGGTAGAGGCCTTTCTTGAAAAGCGTAAACCCAACTTCAGCCTGAGAGTAAGTTCCGATATGCCAGACTTCTACCCGTGGTGGGAAGAGCGAGAATTTAAATAAAAATATATCTTGAAAAAACAATAACATTAGGAGGATAACGATGAAGAGATTTGAAAATGCAATTGCGCTTATTACAGGTGCTGGTAGTGGTATTGGGGAAGCAACAGCGAAAAGGTTAGCTTCAGAAGGTGCGAGAGTAATTCTAGTCGGAAGAACTGTTTCAAAATTGGAGAAAGTAGCCAGTGAGATTAATAATAGTCGGAATAGCCAAGTAGCATTTCCTTTTGCATGTGACGTAACTTCTGAAAAGGAAGTGGAGAATTTAACGGATTATGTGGAAAAGGAGTTTGGTGATGTAACCGTTTTAGTAAATAATGCTGGAGGGCTATTTAATTCAACTATTCAACAAACCTCTTATGAGGATTGGGAGGAAATCCAAAGGCTTAATTTAAATAGTGTGTTTCTAGTATCGAAACGGATTGGGAAAGTAATGATGGACAGTTCAAGTAAGAATCCGAATGTGGATCGATCGATTATTAATGTGGCATCCCTTTCCGGACATAAGCCTGGTGCACTATTCCCGCATTACAGTGCAGCTAAAGCTTCTGTTATTAATCTAACAAAGGCAATGGCATTTGAGTATTCTAGAAATGGTATCCGAGTTAATTCGGTTTCTCCAGGTTTTGTTGAAACGTCACTGGTTGACGCGGAAAATGAGAAGTTGTTGAAGATCGTCAAGAAGAAAACCACGATGAATCGTATTGGTCAACCAGAGGAAATTGCAAATGTTATTGCATTCTTATCATCTAAAGAAGCTTCCTATGTCACGGGGACTGATATGCTAGTAGATGGTGGGTTTATGTTAACGTGAATTTTGCGATTCAGAAAATATTTTATTTTCTCAGGTCGATAAATGGAATTAATCTAATGGACTTTTCTTACACAACGAAAGAAGAAAAATTAGGAGGTGTAAGTACTGACTAGTTCATCTTTAACTTTATCAAATCAATTATTAGTAGGAGAAATGTTGAAAAGGGCTACACATAAAACACCGAGAGCAGAAGCCTATGTTTATGAAGAAGAGCGAGTAACATTTGAAGAAATCGATGTTAGAGCTTCGAAACTAGCAGCATGGTTTCAAGGAAAAGGTATTAAAAAGGAAGAAAAAATTGGATTTATGTTAAAGAACTCCATGGCTTTTCCAGAGGTTGCATTTGGAGCAGCTTTATCAGGTGGAGTTGGAGTGCCGATAAACTTCCGGCTAGGTTCAAGTGAAGTAGAGTATATTGTAAATAATTCGGATGCAAAAATTTTAATTATTGATAACGAATATATTGAATTGATTCAATACATTCGAGGTAATTTAAAAAAAGTAGAAACAATAGTAGTTGTTGGTACAAATCAAGTGCCGGACGATTTTATGAGCTATGAATCTATTTTCGAAAGTGAATTTTCATATAAACCTATTGAAAATCTAATAGATGATGATCCTTGCTATATTGTTTATACTTCCGGTACAACTGGTCGACCAAAAGGTGCAGTTTTAACACATAAGAATATTACAGTAAATACAATGAATTTAATTTACGATACAAAGTCCAATTTAGGGGATACCCAGCTAATTAGCGTTCCTCAATTCCATATTGCTGGACTACTTCTTACGATGTTAACGTGCTTAACTAGTGGAAAAACCGTTATTCACCGTGATTTTAATCCAGTTAATGTTTTAAGTACGGTGGAAAAAGAGGAAATTAACATTTTGTTTTTGGTCCCTGCCATGTGGAACTTCCTATTACAAGTATCAAACATTAATGAATATGACCTTTCTTCTGTTAAAGTTACTTCTACTGGTGCCGCCATTACACCGCTAGAAGTAAAGAAGCGAATGCTTAAAACGTTTCCGAATGCCATATTAATAGACAACTTTGGTCAGTCTGAAACAACCGCCACTACAACAAGTAACTCCGGAGAAGATGCACTTAGAAAAACGGATTCTGTAGGGAAACCTTATCTGAACGTAGAGATACGAATAGTTGACGAAAGTATGAATGATGTTCTTATAGGAGAAGTAGGAGAAATTGTTTATAGAGGACCTACCGTCATGAAAGAGTATTATAAAAATCCAGAAGCAACAGAGGAAGCCTTTAAAGGTGGTTGGTTCCATAGTGGTGACTTAGTCAAGATGGATGAAGAAGGCTTCATTTATGTAGTAGATAGAAAAAAGAATATGATCATCAGTGGGGGAGAAAATATTTATCCTGCTGAGATTGAAGAAATTCTCTATCAAATGCCTGAAATTCTGGAATGCGCAGTAATCGGAATTCCAGATAAAGATTGGGGAGAAAGTGTCAAAGCTATTGTCGTGACAAAACCAAATCATACATTAACGGCAGAACAAGTTATTGATTATTGTAAACAACATTTAGCATCCTATAAAAAGCCAAAAATGGTTAAGTTTATCGATGAATTGCCACGAAATGCGTCAGGTAAAGTATTGAAGTACGTTTTGCAAAAAGAACCTAAACAACTTAATTAAATTTTACTATGTAAGGCAGTGTCGTTTATATGATACTGCCTATCTTTATGCACTAAATTCTCTCAATCTAGGATATCTATTATTTATCCCATCTAAACGGGCAGTTAGACTTCCACCTCAAGCTTCTGGAGAAATAAAGAAGGTAGGTGGTGGGTGAAGGAAACCTTCTACTGATAGGAGTCTTCTTTATATTCCTTTTCCCGTATATTTTATAACGAATAAGAATAGAATAAAGCAATTACTCTTTATCGCGTCTTAACTGGTAGTAATTTTCCCATTTCAAGAAGTCGAGTTATAACCAAGAAATCCAAGTGGGGGTGGATAGCCTGTAGTAACCTGATTAGTTCAACTAACATTTGGTGGGGGATGAAAGAAAACCCCCATTAATGGAAGTCTTCTTTATAAAAAAATTCGATTAATTGGTGGTGAACGAAATTGAGTTATCAGTTCAAATTTCCTGATGTTGGTGAAGGGTTACATGAAGCGGAAATAGTGAGATGGCTTGTGAAGAAGGAAGACGTCATAAAAGCAGATGATCCTGTTGTAGAGGTGCAAACAGATAAATCTGTTGTTGAAATATCTTCTCCAGTTGCGGGAAAAGTTGTTTCATTAGCGGGAGAAGAAGGCAAAGTTATTCATGTCGGTGATGTATTAATCACCATTGATGAAACAGGAAAATCATCCAAAGAGGATAGTCCTCAGAAAGAAAGCAAGTCCCAACAGGAGGTAAAAGCAATCGAAAGTAAAACAATGGAGTACGGTATTAAAAATAACAATAAGCCACCTCAAAGAGTTAGAGCTGCTCCGACTGTGCGTAAATTGGCACGTCAACTGGGAGTCAATATTGAGGAAGTAGTAGGAACAGGACCAAGTGGAAGAGTAATAGAAGAAGATGTTCGGAATTTTAGTCAAACTGGTAGGCAAGCAGAAACTATTACAGAAAATCATTCAACCGTTTCCGTTCATCCAAGTTTTGATATTCATTCAACTGAATTAATAGAAGAAATACCGTTCAGAGGTTTAAGAAGAAAAATCAGTGAGAAGATGGTTCAGTCTGTCTATACAATTCCTCATGCTACAGGAATGGGTGAATTCGATGTTACTAAATTAGTAGAATTTCGAAATTCACTAAAACCATTTGCTGAGAAACATGGCTGTAAGCTCACTTATCTTCCTTTTATTATTAAAGCAGTTACGAAAGCACTGATTGAAAACCCTTACCTAAACTCATCTTTAGATACGGAAAAGGAAAAAATTATTTTAAAGAAATATTACAACATTGGTATTGCTACAGCCACAAAAGGTGGGCTAGTTGTTCCAGTCATAAAAAATGCAGACAAAAAGTCCATTATTGAAATAGCGTTGGAACTAGATCAATTATCGAATAAAGCACGTGAGGGTAAACTGCTACCAAAACATATGCAAGGTGGAACGTTTACGATAAGTAGTACTGGAAGTATGGGTGGAGGTACATATGCCACTCCAATTATAAATTATCCCGAGGCTGCTATTCTTGGCATTTATAAAATTGAAGATAAACCAGCCGTCGTTGATGGAGAAATAGTGATTAGAAAGATGATGGGGAATGCACTATCTTTTGATCATCGAATAATGGATGGTTTGGAAGTGGGTCTATTTATGAACTCGTTAACGGAAATACTAGAAAACCCAGAATCATTACTTTTAGAAGTAAGGTAAATGGAGGGAGAATTTGATGATTAATATTTTCGAAAAACATCAACCAACGGAGATGTATCAAATAGTAAATGAAAGAGGGGAATATAACGAAGCAGCGTTAAACGATTTAAACTTAAATAATGAGCTTCTTCAAAACATGCATTATTGGATGCTAAAAGGAAGAATCATGGATCAAAGATTTCTAAAGTTACACCGACAAGGAAGGATTGGAACTTATGGACCTTTTTCGGGTCAAGAAGCAGCACAGGTAGGAAGTGCCTTGGCATTATCGAAAACAGATTGGGTTGTACCAAGTTATCGAGAATCCTTAGTTTCCATGATACATGGAACAAGTTTAAAACAGTTTTTAAGCTATCTGAAAGGTTATTTTGGAGGAAATAGACCACCAGAAGATGCCAAACTATTTCCTATCCAAGTAATCATAGCTGGGCAAGTACCGCATGCTGTTGGTTGTGCTTGGGCATCTAAACTTAAGAAGGAAGATAGTGTGACAACCGTTTATTTTGGGGACGGAGCAACATCACAAGGTGATTTCCATGAAGGACTAAACTTTGCAGCTGTTTATAATGTTCCTATCGTATTTTTCTGCCAAAACAACCAATGGGCGATTAGTACCCCATTTGAAAAGCAAACAACTAGCGAAACCATTGCACAAAAAGCAATTGCGTATGGAATGAAAGGTGTCCGAGTCGATGGGAATGACGTTTTAGCTTGCTATCAAGTAGCGAAGGAAGCTATTGAAAAGGCGAGAAAGGGAGAAGGGCCAACTTTAATTGAAGCGGTTACGTATCGCAGGGAATCTCATACTACTGCAGATGATTGGACGAAATACCGAAGTCAAGAAGATGTGGACGCATGGGTTAAAAAAGATCCAATTGTTCGCTTCGAACGTTTCTTAATGAATAAAGGTTTATTAACGACAGAAAGAAAGGAAGAAATGGTTAAGCAATTTGAGGAAGAAATTGAAAAAGCCGTAAAGGATTTTGAGGGGACACCTTTACCACCCGCTCATGAAACATTTGATTATGTTTATGAAAAACCTCATCCACAGTTGTTAAAGCAAAGAGAGGAATTTAAAAATAGGCTAGAGCGTTAGGAGGAATAGTATGCGTAAACTCACGATGATTGAAGCCATTCGAGAAGCGATGGAACAGGAAATGGAAAAAGATCAAAATGTGATTATTTTAGGAGAAGATGTTGGAGTTAATGGTGGGGTTTTTCGAGCGACAGATGGCTTGCAGAAAAAGTTTGGAGAAGATCGTGTATTTGATACTCCTTTGGCAGAGTCAGGAATTATCGGAACAGCAGTTGGTTTAGCTATGAATGGAATGCGTCCAATAGCAGAAATTCAGTTCCTTGGATTCATTTATCAAACAATGGATCAAATTTGTGCACAGGCGGCTAGAATGAGGTATCGTTCTGGCGGCAGATTTACAGTCCCTATGGTAATTAGAAGTCCATTTAGTGGAAATGTAAGATCACCGGAATTACATTCTGATAGTCTAGAAGCATTATTTATGCATTCACCAGGATTGAAAGTGGTAATACCTTCTAACCCATATGATGCAAAAGGATTACTCATTTCTGCTATTCGTGAAGAGGATCCAGTGCTTTTCTTTGAACCTATGAAACTATACCGTTCTAGTCGGGAAGAGGTACCTGAAGAACCTTATGAGATTCCAATTGGAAAGGCATCCGTTATAAAAGAAGGAGAAGATGCCACCATCGCCACATATGGTGGAACCGTCCCAATGGTATTGAAAACGGCACAAGCTTTTCAAGAAAAGGGGATTAACTTGGAAGTAATTGATTTAAGAACGATTAGTCCAATAGATACAGAAGCAATTAAAGAATCTGTAGATAAAACAGGTAGATTAATGATTGTTCATGAAGCAGTGAAAACTGGCGGAGTTGGAGCAGAGATTGCAACTATTGTAAGTGAAGAATGCTTATATTCTCTAGCAGCACCAATTGTAAGGGTAACAGGTTATGATACTCCTTATCCTGTCCAAACGGTTGAGGATGATTGGCTACCGAATGTGGAGCGTATTACAGAGGGTGTAGAGAATCTATTATCGTATCAATAGATGAAAAAAAGATGGAGATTAATGTAAGGGTTATCAAAATTTGAAGTGACAAGGGAGGCTAAATAAGCTGTAATTATTCCCATTATTTAATGAATATTAGCAGATATGGATTCAGATGATTTTGTAACGATCATGTATCAAATTAAAAATATGATAAATCGATGGGGGTGAAAAATATTATTCTGTAGAGGTATGGATGTTTAATAGTAAATACGGTTTAGGGACCGTTAGCTGTCAAACTATTAATATATAAATGGGGAGGAATAACATGAAAGCAGCACAAATAATTGAGTTAAAGAAACCTTTAAGGGTAGGGAATGTACCAGATCCAACACCGGGACCACATGATGTCATTGTAAAAGTGGAGGCAAGTGGAGTTTGTCGTAGTGATTGGCATACGTGGATGGGTGATTTGGATTGGGTAGGATTAACTACAGAGCTACCGCTTATTCCAGGCCACGAGATGGGAGGAGTTGTTGCAGAGGTAGGAAAAGAGGTAAAAAACTTCAAGCCTGGTGACAGAGTATCCACACCATTTCATGAGGCTTGTACACACTGTTCCTATTGCTTAAGTGGAAGATCGAATATTTGTGAGCATTCCCAAGTGTATGGAACGGTAAAGGATGGGGCTTATGCAGAATATATAAATATACCAAATGGTGATTTTAATTTAGTTCATCTTCCGGATGAGGTGGATTCATTAACAGCTGCTGCAATAGGGTGCCGCTATATGACCGGTTTTCATGGAATTAGTCGTTCAAATATAAAACCAGGTGAATGGTTGGTAGTTAATGGAACAGGCGGAGTCGGTTTGTCAGCGGTTCAGGTTGGTAGTGCTGTTGGGGCACAAGTAATTGCAGTAGACGTTGATGATAAGAAATTGGATATGGCAAGAAAAGAAGGTGCAGTCGTAACAATAAATGCTCGTAAAGAAAATGTTCCTGAGGCTGTTAAAGAAATTACAAAAGGTGGTGCACAAGCTTCCATTGATGCACTCGGTATAAGAGAAACCATCTTAAATTCAATTCTGTCATTAAGAAAAGGTGGACGACATGTGCAAATTGGTATTACAACTAGTAAGGAGTCTGGGATTGTTGATATACCAATAGATGTAGTGACTTTAAGTGAATTGGAGATTATTGGTAGCTATGGAAATCCTAGAACAGAATACGATGGATTACTAGGATTGATAGCACAAGGAAAATTAAATCCTAAATCACTTATATCAAGAGAAATATCATTAGATGGTGTTACCGATGTGTTTAATGCAATGTCTAATTATCAAACATATGGTTTTAATATAATTACGGACTTTTCGTAATAACGTTAAATTAATTGATTGATGGTAGAGAGAAAGTTATGTCTACGCCGTAAAGATCCCATCATTGTGGGGATGAAGAACTCCCCCAATGATGGACTTCTTTATGTAACATGACCATTTACTTTTCTCATTTTGTTTTTTTAAGTGCTTTTGCGCCTTTTCAAATTTAACTTGACATTTAAAAAATGAATATTTAGAATTGTATTAACTACATAAGAATATATTACCTAAGGGATGTGTCATTTTGTCATTACGAGAAAAGAAGGCCGAAAAGAAAAAGAAAGAGATCATCCAATCTGCATTAAGTATTATTGCAGAAAAAGGCTATCATGCAACGACAATGGAAGACGTTGCTGCTAAGCTTCTGATGACAAAAGGTTCGGTGTATTATTACTTCAAAGATAAACAGGATTTATTGTTTAAAAGTCAAAAAATGCTACTAGAACAAAGTATTCAAAACATCGAGGAGATAATGTCTAAAGAATTACCTATTATTGAGAAATTGCAAAAAGTCATGGTTGTTCACATCGAATTTTTAATTACGGAACGAACTGGATTTGCAATGGGAGCAAGACCAGATCAATTTTTTGCAGGTGATCAATTACAAGAAATAATTTCGTTAAGGCAGAAATATAGTCATTGTATCGATAAACTTATTGCACAAGGGATAGAAAGCGGCTACTTTAATAAAGTAGATACGAAGATTGTTCGAAATATCATTTTAGGTGCGATGAACTATGTTATTGAATGGTATTCATCAGATGGCAGTAAAGATAAAAATGAATTAGCAAAATCTATTTCAGATTATCTATTAAGAATCCTTATTAATTAAATCATGAGGGGAGAGCTATTTATGGAATTAAATCAAGTATCAGCTGTTATTACAGGGGGAGCATCGGGACTAGGCGAAGCTACGACCCGAAATATTATTTCTAAAGGTGGAAAAGTAACGATTCTAGATTTGCAGGAAGATAGAGGAAGAAATTTAGTAGAAGAACTTGGAGAAAACGTTACGTACATTAAAACAGATGTAACTAGTGAAGAAAGTGTTCAAGCAGCTCTGGAACATGCTGTAAGTACATTCGGCAATATAAATACACTTGTTAACTGTGCTGGAATTGGAATTGCTGAAAAAACCTATAGCAGTAAAAAAGGAGTACATGACCTAGGAACATTTAACAAAGTAATACAAGTAAATTTAGTTGGAACATTTAATGCCATTCGTCTTGCTGCAGAAAAGATGAGTGAAAATGAACCAAATGAGAATGGAGAAAAGGGAGTAATTATCAATACTGCTTCGGTTGCTGCCTATGAAGGACAAATAGGTCAAGTAGCGTATAGTGCTTCGAAAGGCGGTATTGTTGGTATGACATTACCAATTGCTAGAGATTTGGCTTCTGAAGGTATTAGAGTGCTTACAATTGCACCTGGATTATTTGAAACACCATTATTTGCAACAGCATCAGAAAAAGTTAGAACGGCATTAGGTGCTATGGTTCCTTTCCCTTCTAGACTAGGATATCCTAAGGAATACGGACAACTAGTACAAAGTATCATCGAAAATCCAATGTTAAATGGGGAAACAATTCGTTTAGATGGCGCAATTCGTATGCAGCCTAGATAATCTTTCTTTTTTATATAGGTTAATGGTATAATTGCACATGTAAAATTCCGAATGTTTAAAATACAATAGACTAAATCGATGGAATATTTGTAGGTGGTCTATTTTCCAGTAAAAGTAACTATTAATCGTAAAAGGTTAATTTTGATTCTGTTTAGAATGTAAGGGATTTCAAAAATACGAATGAAAGAGGGATAGGAATATGCGTGAAGCTGTTATGGTGGAGTGGGTTAGAACGCCTGTCGGAAAAAGAAATGGTGCATTAAGTGGGATGCGTGCGGAGGATTTAGCTGCGAAACCGTTAGCGGAAGTAGTGAAAAGAGCTGGTATTTCTCCAAGTTTAGTTGAAGATGTCATTTTTGGTTGTGTTGCCCAAGTCGGGGAGCAATCATTGGATATCGCAAGGGTTGCGGCATTACAAGCAGGATTCCCTATTGAAGTCCCCGGTACCACAATAGATAGACAGTGTGGATCTAGCCAACAAGCTGTTCATTTTGCGGCGCAGGCAATTATTAGTGGCGATATGGATGTTGTTATTGCTGGCGGTATTGAAAACATGTCTCGTGTGCCGATGGGGGCGAACCGTTTAGATGTTGATTTTAGTGAAGAATTAACATCGAAATATGAAATGATCCACCAAGGATTATCAGCTGACCGCATTGCGGAAAAATGGGGATTCTCTCGTGAAGAAATGGATACGTTCTCACTAGAAAGTCATCAAAAAGCAATTAAAGCTCGTAAAGAAGGACGATTCGAGAAAGAAATTATGCCATTAGAAGTTACTTTACCAGATGGCACTACAGCGGTACTCAAAGATGATGAGGGGCCACGAGAAAATACCAGTGTTGAAAAATTGGGGAGTCTAAGACCTTCATTTAAAGAAGACGGAAATATTACGGCTGGTAACTCCAGTCAAATTAGTGACGGGGCAAATGCTATTCTTCTCATGTCACGTGAGAAAGCAGAAGAACTAGGATTAAAACCTAGATTCAAAGTCCATACGCGTACAGTTGTAGGTTCTGATCCAACATTAATGCTTACAGGTCCAATTCCAGCTACACAAAAAGCACTTGAAAAATCAGGACTTACCATTGATGACATTGATATTTTTGAAGTAAACGAAGCATTTGCGCCTGTACCTATGGCTTGGTTAGTGGAAACTGGAGCAGATCCTAAGAAATTAAATCCAAATGGAGGAGCAATCGCACTGGGTCATCCGCTTGGTGCTAGTGGTGGTCGTTTAATGATTACGATGATGAGTGAGTTAGAAAGAACTGGTGGCCGCTACGGACTACAAACGATGTGTGAAGGACACGGTATGGCGAACGCTACCATTATTGAAAGATT
Source organism: Oceanobacillus sp. FSL K6-0118 (assembly GCF_038006665.1). Taxonomy (NCBI): domain Bacteria; kingdom Bacillati; phylum Bacillota; class Bacilli; order Caryophanales; family Bacillaceae; genus Oceanobacillus; species Oceanobacillus sp. FSL K6-0118. The sequence goes on along the minus strand of NZ_JBBOVR010000001.1, from coordinate 2,996,538 downwards.
AGATTGATAGAAAATAATTACTTTTTAATATGAAAGGAGGAAACCCATTGCCATTAACATCCATTCGAGTATTAGATTTATCACGGTTATTACCTGGACCCTACTGCTCGATGCTTCTTGCTGATTTCGGAGCAGAGGTTATTAAAATTGAGGAACCTGGTATTGGTGATTATGCAAGGGAAAACCTACCAAAATTAGATAAGGACAGTGCATTCTTTCATTCATTAAATCGAAATAAGAAGAGTGTATGTTTGAATTTAAAATCAGCTGAAGGTAAAGAAAGCTTTCTTAGGCTTGTTAAAGAAGCTGATGTAGTAATTGAATCATTCCGACCTGGGGTAATGAAGCGATTGGGATTAGATTATGAAACGTTAAGAGAAGTGAATCCAGGTATCATTTATTGTGCGATAACAGGATATGGTCAAGATGGTCCATACGCTAATTTTCCGGGCCATGATGTTAACTATACTAGTTATGCAGGCTTGTTAAATTTGATGGGTGAAAGAAATGGAAAACCCCAAATTCCAGCAGCACAAATAGCTGATATTGGTGGAGGGGCTCTTCCAGCCGCAGTTGGTATCTTACTTGCATTATTTGGAAGGGAAAAAACTGGTAAAGGTCAAATAGTAGATATTTCGATGTTAGATGGGGTTATTTCTTGGCTACCAACCCTTTTACCAGGTTTTCTGGCTACAAATGAACATCCGAAAAGAGGAGAGTTAGTTTTAAGTGGGAAACTAGCTTGCTATGAAGTATACCAAACGAAAGATGAAAAATGGTTGTCTGTTGGGGCACTTGAACTAAAATTCTGGAATGAATTTTGTAAAGCCATAGGGAGAGAAGATTTTATTTCGAAATTAGATGCACCAATGGAAGTTCAAGATCAAATGAAAATAGAAATTCAAAACATTATTTCACAAAAGTCACTAGATGAATGGATGGGAATTTTCTCTGAGGTAGATTCATGTGTGGCACCAGTTCTTTCATTCGATGAGATGATAGAAAACCCACAAGTAAAAGCACGAGAAATGATTAAAAATGTAAATCACAGTGAATTAGGATCGATTAAACAAGTTGGAATTCCAATTAAACTATCAGAGACCCCTGGAGAAATAAAAAATCTAGCACCAAAATTAGGGGAACATACAAAAGAGATTTTGGAAGAAATCGGGGTAATCAAATAAATAGAGAAGGGTTTGCATATCTTTAGAAAAGAGAATGCAAACCTTATATTCTATTAAATAAAATATTAGGGAGATGATGACATGCTTGAATTATTATCTGTGAGTAAAAAAAATGGGGTTGCAACAGTTACGATTGATAATCCTCCAATGAATGTCCTTAGTCAACAAGTAAATAAGGAATTAGATATCGTATTTAAACAACTACAAGAAGACAACGAGATAATCTCTATTATTCTGACAGGTGCAGGAGATAGAGCTTTTATGGCTGGTGCCGATATTAAAGAGTTCCCTGATCGTGACGTAAAAAAAGAGGATGAAATTGATATTCATGCCGTTCTAAATGGGATTGAAAGTATTCCAAAACCAACGATAGCCATGTTAAATGGATTTACACTTGGTGGTGGGTTAGAACTGGCTTTAGCTTGTGATATTAGAATTGCAGAGGATCATGCGAAAATTGGACTACCTGAAGTGAATCTAGGTTTATTACCAGGCGGTGGGGGTACACAGCGCCTTCCAAGAATTGTTGGACCTTCTAAAGCGAAAGAAATGATGTTTACGGGAGATCCATTAAGTGCTGAAGAAGCTTATAGATTAGGAATTGTAAACCAAGTTGTATCAAAAGGAACAGGGATGGAAGCAGCTGAAAAACTCGCAGGTAAATTAGCGAGTCAATCTCTTCAAGCTTTAAGTAGAATAAAACACTTAGTAAATGTGGGAAGTGAATTGCCGTTAGAAGAGGGCTTACAAATGGAGAAACAATTATTTAATGATCTATTTGTAACAGCAGATGCGAAAGAGGGAGTTAGTGCATTTATCGAAAAAAGAAAACCTGTATTCACACATAAATAAATTCTATGGAGGTTCATTCATGCGTAGCGAAGCAATAGAAAGAATTAGAAATTCAGTAGATTTACCAGTTATTGTTGCACCAATGTTTTTAATTAATAGTCCTAAAATGGTTATCAATTCCTGTGCCTCAGGAGTCATTGGTACTTTTCCAGTTTTAAATGCAAGAACAGATGAAATGTTAGAGAATTGGATGAAAGAAATTACATCAGAGTTAGATAGGTTAAAACGTGAAAATCCAGATAAGAAAATTGCACCATGGGGGGTTAACTTTATCGTTCATCGTTCCAACAAACGTTATGTGGAAGATTTAGAGTTAATTAGAAAATATCAACCTCCAGTAGTTATTACCTCTCTTGGTGATCCAGAACCAGTTGTTGAAATTGTTCGTGAATATGATGGAATTGTATTTTCTGATGTAATCAATATTAAATTTGCTAAAAAGGCAATTGAAAAAGGAGCAGATGGTCTAGTTCTTGTTGCAAGTGGAGCAGGCGGACATGCAGGGACGTACAACCCAATTTCTTTCGTTCATGAAGTAAGAGAGTTCTTTGATGGACCTATCGCTTTATCTGGTGGGATGTCAAAAGGGGAAGATATTCTAATTTCGGAAATTTTAGGAGCGGATTACGCCTACATAGGTACAAGATTCATTCCATCAGAAGAAAGTATGGCACAAGATAGATACAAGGAGATGCTTGTAGAATCATCTATTGAGGATATTGTTTATACAGATGCATTTAGTGGGATCCACGCAAACTATTTAATTCCAAGTATTGAGGGAATGGGACTTGATCCAAATAATTTGAAGAAGAAAGATAAGATTGACTTCTCGGAACTTCGAAATAAGGAAGTAAAAGCATGGAAAGATATTTGGGGTGCTGGGCAAGGTATTGGACCAATTACAAAAGTTCAGACCGTTGCTGAAATTGTTGAAGAGTTAAGAGAGGGTTATGAGCAGGCGATTAAAGAGGTTGCTGAAAAAAGTTTAAAAACGTTACAAAAATAATCTTCAAAAATCGGGGTGAGAATATGTGGAAGTATTAAAAGTACGGAAAGAAAATCAAATTGCTTATCTTACCATGAATCGACCAGATAAAAGAAATTCCCTTTCCGATGATTTAGTGTCTGCGCTTCTATCTGCTCTTAAGGATGCAGAAAAAGATGATGATGTGAAGGCTATCATTTTGTCTGGAGAAGGGAAAGCCTTTTGTGCGGGAGGAGATATCGACTCCATGAAACCGGGGAGTAGCCCGAAAGAAGTGATGGATTCGATGAAAGAAACATCCGTCTTAACGAAAACAATCCTTAATTTGGATAAATTTGTGATTACGGCAGTGCATGGATTTGCGGCTGGGGCAGGATTTAGTCTTGCACTAGCTTCCGATTTTGTTATTGCTGATAAGAATACGTTATTTATTTCTAGTTTCAGGAACATAGGTTTAACTCCCGATTTAGGTCTTATCAAATTATTGGCCGATAATGTACCATTACAAACCGCAAAAGAATGGGTGGTTTCTGGTAGAAGAATTACTGCAGAAGAAGTTTATACAAAAGGAATTGTAAATCGATTATCCGAAAGCGGGAATTTACTAGAAGACGCAACAGAATTTGCACAATTCGTGGTAGAAGGACCACCAATTTCAAATCGGTTTGTAAAATATCTATTAAATCATGCAAGTGAATTCTCACATGAAATAGGCATCATGCAAGAAAATATCGTTCAATCCTTCATGTTTCAAACACAAGATTCCAAGGAAGGAATACAAGCGTTCCTAGAAAAGCGCCCCCCGAATTTCGCCGGAAAATAATAGTTGGTAAACAGAGAAAGGAGGATAGGTTAATGCAAAAGGATACAGCCGATAGATCAATAGATTGGAAGAAAGTAGAAGATTACATTCGTGCAAATTTAGATGGAATTCCTAATGGAGAAATGAAAATTAAGCAATTTACGGAAGGATATTCGAATTTAACCTACATGATTAAAATTGGAAATTGGGAAGCGGTATTAAGAAGACCTCCATTCGGATATACTCCTCCAAAGGCACATGATATGGAAAGGGAGTACAGAATATTAGATAAGATTAATCCTGTTTTTCCTTTAGCTCCAAAGCCTTTCATATATTGCGAGGATCCTGAAATAATGGATAAACATTTTTATATCATGGAAAAAAGAAATGGTGTTGTAATTGATGATGATATCCCATCGCAATTTGGAAAAACAGAAGAAACTGGTAGAAATGTATCTGAAGCGGTTATTAAAGCCTTAGTTGATTTGCAAAGTATTGATATTGAAAAATCAAATCTTCGTGATATTGGGAAACCAGAGGGATATCTATCTCGTCAGGTTTATGGCTGGATGAAGCGCCATAAAAATTCAAAGACAGATGATATAGAAGGAAACATCGAAAATATTGAAAAATGGTTAGTGGATCATCTACCTACGAATGAAGAGGCTACCATTGTTCATAATGATTTTAAATTAAATAATATGATGTTTGATCGCAACGATTCAAGTAAAATCGTTGGAGTCTTTGATTGGGAGTTAGCAACGGTAGGTGATCCACTAACCGATTTAGGCTCCACTCTTGCATACTGGATTGACGAGGATGTAGATGTCGGGATTACCGCTGTGACAAGTAATGTAGGTTTTTATAATAGAAGAGAATTTCTGGAAAGATATGTCCAATTATCTGGTCGAGATGTAACCGATATTAACTTTTATTTAACATTTGGCTTTTATAAATTAGCGGGAATTCTACAGCAACTTTATTATAGATGGAAAATTGGTGAAGTAAAGGATGAGCGTTTTTCTACTTTAAATAAAGGTATTTCTAACCTAATGGAGCTAGCGGAAGATGCGCGGAATAATAGATTGCTATAGGAACGTTTATTGATTAAATGCATCTCATCAAATGGCTCATTTAAGAAGAGTATAAAGTGCTACTTCCTAAAAAAGTAGCACTTTCCGAGAAAACATCTAGTCGTTGATGGATGAACATTAAACATCTAGTTCACTTCCAGATTAAACTTGACATTATGGTTTCAAATATTTTAAATTTATAGTATACTGTAAACGTTTGCAATGAGTCTAAAGACAAAGGAGGAATGTATCATGATGGATACACAATTAACGATAGCCTCTATGATTAAACGAACTGAGCAATATTTTCCAAAGAAAGAAGTTATTTCAAGGACACAAAATGGTGTTCAAACATTCACTTATAAGGATATCATAAGTAGAATGAAACGATTAGGCAGTGCTCTTGAATCATTGGGAGTAAAAAAAGGAGACCGTGTGGGAACACTTGCATGGAACCATCACCGGCATTTAGAGGCATATTTTGCTGTACCAAGTATGGGGGCGGTTCTTCACACTATTAATTTTCGACTGTCCAAAGAACATTTGATATATATTATAAACCATGCGGAAAACAAAGTATTGTTAATAGATGAAGATTTATTTCCACTAATTGAAAATATTAAAGACGAATTAGAAACAGTAGAAGCATTTGTTATCATGACAGATAATAATACACTCCCAGAATCCTCTCTACATCAAGTTTATTCCTATGAAGAATTGTTGAAAAGGGCTGATAATTCCTATGAATTTACAGCAGAAATTAAAGAAAATGATCCAGCGGGAATTTGTTATACATCCGGTACAACTGGAAAACCAAAAGGTGTAATCTATTCCCACCGAGGGATCTATTTACACAGTATGGCATTAAGTATGAAAGACACCCTAGCTTTGTCCGAATCGGATATTGTTTTACCAGTTGTTCCGATGTTTCATGTAAATGCTTGGGGTATGCCATTCGCAGCTACTTGGATGGGGACAACACAAGTATTTCCGGGTCCTAACATGACACCAAAAATAATTGCAGAAATGATAGAAAAATACAAGGTTACTTTTTCAGCGGGGGTTCCAACGATATGGTTAGGTTTGCTAAAAGAATTGGAAGAAGGAACATATAATACTAGCAGTCTACGGGGTTTATTATGTGGTGGTTCCGCGGCACCAAAAGGCATGATTCATATGTTTGAATCCAAGTATGGAATTCCATTCTTGCACGGATATGGCATGACAGAGACCACTCCACTTGTATCGGTAACACGTTTTAAAAGTTATCAATCAGAACTTCCAGACGATGAACGTCTAGAAATACTTTCTAAACAAGGATTAGTAGTTCCCGGAATTGAAATAAAAGCAGTGAATGAAAACGGGGAAATCAAGCCTAATGGAAAAGAAATGGGTGAACTACTCATTCGCGGTCCTTGGATTGCAGATGCTTATTACAAAGGAGATAGTAATTCGGAATCCTTTCAAAACGGATGGTTACATACAGGGGATGTCGTAACTATTGATGAGGAAGGTATTATTAAAATTGTAGATCGCACGAAAGATTTAATTAAGAGTGGTGGGGAATGGATTTCATCTGTGGATTTAGAAAATGCAATTATGGCACATGAATCCGTTTTTGAAGCTTGTGTTATTTCCGTTCCTGATCCAAAATGGCAGGAAAGACCTGTCGCTTGTATTGTCTTGAAAGACGGTCCGGGGCACCAAGTTACAAAGGAAGATATTATTGAATTTTTACGACCACAATTTGCAAAATGGTGGTTACCTGATGATGTGCTATTTTTAGATGAAATTCCGAAAACATCTGTTGGTAAATTCCTAAAGGCTAAACTTCGTGAACAGGTTGAAAACCAATTAGCGTTATAGGCATTTAATATTGATCCAAAACACCAATTATTAGGCAGGAAGTATCAACCTTTCTTTCCTGCCTAATGTATTATACACAACGCTGGTATCTATATGGACTTTATTTGCAGAATATTCTATATTGTTGTCTTCCTTAAATTCTCTCACCTTAAGCTTCTGTGAAACAAGGAAGGTAGGAGATCAATTGCTCATAAAGGTCTAATAAGTACGACTAACCTCAATGGAGGATGATGGAAAAACCTTCACTGATGGAAGTCTTCTTTATGTTAGAAAAGACTTTAATATATTGGAGGATAGGATATGCTAAGTTTTTGGAACGAATTGCAACCTCTTATCCATGAGGAAACCATTAATGGTATAAATATGAAGACCTATAAAAATAGACCTAAGAATCTTAACCAAACCCTAAAAGAAAGTGTTAAACGCTATCCGAATAAGGTTGCACTTGTTCATGGAAAAGAACGACTCACTTATCAAGAATTGTATAGACAAGTAAATAATGTAGCCTATCAGTTAAAACATGAATGTGGGGTGGAAAAAGGAGATAGGGTCGCATTCCTTTTAATGAACGGAACGCCATTTACTATAGGCGTCTATGCCACTCTGAAAATTGGAGCGATAGCAGTCCCACTTAATACAAAACTAAAATCACTAGAATTAGAGTTTATGTTACAAAATTCTGGTGCCAAGATTTTAATAGCGAATAAAGAATGGTGGCCTAATATGGAGCCAATCCTAAAAAATACAGAACTTGAAAAGATATTTATTACTGATGAAAAACCACCAAAGGGTTCTATCCCGTTTTCCTCTATTGTTGAAGATTATACTGAAGCAGAAGTTCAAGTAGAAGTTAATGAAAATGATAACGCCTTTATAATGTATACCTCTGGAACAACAGGGAGGCCAAAGGGTGCCTTAATTACTCATAGTAATATGATTCATACGATTTTAAATTACAAGTATTGCTATAACCTAGAAGAAAATGATTCTACTGTTATAGCAGTTCCGGTATTTCATATTACCGGGCTTGCTGCTCAGTTAATGCCTCTTATCTACCTAGGTGGAAAAATTGTTCTCATGCCAATGTTTAAAACAAAAGAATTCCTCGAGATATTGCAGAATGAAAAAATAACACATGTTATCGCTTCTCCGACTGTATTTGTTGTGACTATTCTTGATCCAGCACACAAAAAATATGATGTCACGAATCTAAGAGTAATAGGTTTTGGTGGTGCTCCGATGCCAGGTGAGACATTAAGGGCCTTAAAGGATTGGATACCAAATATTGAGTTGCATAATACCTATGGACTTACTGAAACTACTTCTCCTGCAGTAATTATGCCAAGGGAGCATCAATTGGATCGAATTAGTGCTGTGGGGCCTCCAACGCCTGTAACAGAATTCAAAATTGTTGATCCTGAAACAAGGGTGAAGCTGGGATGTGAAGAAGTTGGAGAATTATTATTTAAAGGACCAATGGTAATTCAAAAGTATTGGCAAAATGTTGAAGCGACACAAAAGGCTATTAAAGATGGTTGGTTTTCTACTGGAGACCTTGCGAAGGTAGATGAACAAGGTTTTATAACGATTATGGATAGAATTAAAGACATGATTAATCGTGGGGGAGAAAAGATCTTCTCTGTAGAGGTAGAAGATGTCTTATATTCGAATCCTAAAGTGATGGAAGTAGCAATTGTTGGTGTTCCTGATAAGAAATATGGGGAAGTAGTTAAGGCTTGTATTGTTCCACGAGAAGGAGAGTTTTTAACTGAAGAAGAGGTTAAAGGGTGGGTAAGGGATAGGTTAGCCAAGTTCAAAGTGCCAACTTATGTAGAGGTAATGGATTTTTTACCTAGAAACCCAAATGGAAAAGTGGTTAAAAAACAACTTAGGTATATACCATCACATATTAAATAATTAGGGGGAGAATTATGAGTGGGACAGTAAATACCGTTTTAGGACCAGTGGCAGTTGATAGTTTAGGAAAAACATTAATGCATGAACATTTCTTTTTCGGTTATGCAGGTCACACAGGAAATACTAAGTATCCTATAGATAGAGACGAAGCGATAAGAGTAGGAATAGAAGTAGCCGATAAAGCAAAACAGCACGGTGTTAAAACAATTGTAGACGCTACGCCAAATGATTCTGGGAGAGACCCAGTATTACTTAAAGAAATTGCTGAAAGAACGGGTCTCCATATAATTTTTTCTACCGGTTATTATTATGAAGGCGAAGGGGCGCCCGCATATTTTAAATTTAAGCAAGGTTTAGGAACTGCAGAAGATGAATTATATGAACTATATATGGATGAAATTCAAAATGGAGTTGGAAACACAGGTCTTAAACCAGGTGTGATTAAGCTAGGAACAGGTAAAGATGCTATTACAGATTATGAGAGAATGTTTTTTAAAGTGGCAGCAAGAGTACAAAAGGAAACAGGTATTTCCATTATTACTCATACGCAGGAAGGAACGATGGGGCCGGAACAAGCTGAATTATTAGTTTCAGAGGGGGCGGATCCTAATCGTATTCTTATTGGACATATGGATGGAAATACGGATATAAGATATCATTTACGTACTTTAGAACAAGGTGTTTATGTGGGGTTTGACCGTTTTGGATTACAAGGGTTTGTTGGAGCACCAATGGATAAAGATCGCATTGGAACTCTAATTGGGCTAATCGGCTTAGGCTATGCCGACCAAATAATGATGGCTCATGACACTGTTAATTATTGGTTAGGAAAAACCCCTGAGTGGCCAAAAGAAATGCAAAAATTAATTACAAACTGGCATGTTGGAAATATTTTTGAAAATATTGTTCCAGCATTAAGAGAGGGTGGCGTAACAGCCGAACAAATCGAACAGATTCTAGTGAAAAATCCAAACAGAATTTTTGGTGGTAGTGAATCACTTAAAGTAAGAAATAAAAATAAAGCTAGTGGTGTACGATAAGTCATTAAAAAGGGCTGAGGATTATCTCCCATACTTTTTATCCCATCTTAAGCTCTTTGGGGAAACAAAGAAGGTAGGTGGGAGATCAACTTCCACTAAAGACCCGATAAGTATGACTAACCATCAGTTGGGATGAAGGAATCCCTCCACTGATGGAAGTCTTCTTTAAATTATTATAATCAACCATGAAAATGAAGTCGTTCCCATTTGTGAGATTACATTGTCTAAATAAATAGTGAAAAAGAATAAATTTACTAGGAGAGTGCTCAAATGGAAAGAAGCATTTTTACAGAAGAACATGAAATCTTTAGAAAATCGGTTCGAAAATTTTTAGAAAAAGAGGCAATACCGTACTTAGAAGAATGGGAGAAAGAAAAGCAAGTACCACTTTTTGGAAAAAAGCAGCTGAACAAGGATTTGTAGCTCCTGCTGTAGATGAGAAATATGGAGGACTTGGTGCGGATTTCGGTTACGCTGTTGTCATATCTGAGGAATTTGAGAAAGTGGCAAGTGGATTAGGTGGAATCGGACTTCATAATGATATCGTTATCCCTTATATAGAAGCATTTGGATCAGAGGAACAGAAGGATCGTTGGCTAACAAAAGCTACTACTGGAGATATGATTAGTGCGATTGCGATGACGGAGCCAGGTACAGGTTCAGACTTGGCCGCAGTACGAACGACCGCTGTTAAAGATGGAAATAGCTATATTATTAATGGAGAAAAGACGTTTATTACGAATGGATATTCTGCGGATTTGGTAATTGTTGTTTGTAAAACGGATACGAATGTAAATCCTCCGCATAAAGGTATTAGTTTGATTGTGGTAGAGGAAGGAACACCAGGGTTTAAGAAAGGTAAAAAATTGAATAAAGTAGGACAACATGCAAATGACACGAGTGAACTAATATTTGAGGATGTACGTGTTCCTCAGGAAAATTTACTTGGCGAAGAAGGTAAAGGATTCTATTATTTAATGGAAAAATTACAGCAAGAACGATTAATGTGTTCCATACAAAGTTTGGCCTCCGTTCAACGAATGATTGATATAACCGTTGATTATGTAAAAGAACGACAAGCATTCGGTAAGAGTATTAGTAAGTTCCAAAATACTCAATTTAAAATAGCTGAAATGCAAACACAAGCTACTATTGGCCGGACTTTTGTTGATCGATTAATTGTTGACCATATAGAAGGTAAAAATGTAGTGAATGAAGTTTCTATGGCAAAATGGTGGACAACAGATTTAGCACAGAACGTTGCGATTGAATGTATGCAACTTCATGGTGGCTATGGATATATGGAAGAATATGAGATTGCTAGAAGGTACCGTGATGTTGGGGTAAATTCGATTTATGCCGGAACAAATGAAATTATGAAGGTTATTATTGCTAAAAATTTAGGTCTGTAACATAGTTCGAGCTTAATAGTGTAAAAAGGAGAATATACCGATGCATGTATACGACTTATTTAAATTAAATGGGAAAACAGCATTAGTAACAGGTGGGGGAAGGGGTCTTGGAGCACAAATTGCCGAAAGCTTTGCTGAGGAAGGTGTAAATGTAGTAGTTTGCTCAAGGAAATTAGACACATGTGAAGAAATGATGAAAAGTTGAAACAAATGGGTGTGGATTCCCTTGCTTTTGCTTGTGATGTAACCAAACAAGAAGATGTCCAAAGGGTAGTTAAAGAAACTTATAATCATTTTAGAAAGATAGACATTCTTGTTAATAATAGTGGTGCCTCTTGGGGTGCCCCAGTGCTAGAAATGCCATTTGACGCTTGGAAGAAAGTAATGGATGTGAATGTAAGTGGTGTTTTCCTTATGAGCCAAGAGGTAGGGAAAATCATGGTGAATCAAAAACAAGGAAAAATTATTAATATCGCTTCTGTTGCTGGAGTAAAAGGAGCTGATCCAAGTTATTTAGATGCGATTGGTTACAATGCTAGTAAGGGTGCTGTAGTAAACTTTACACGAGATTTAGCAGCAAAGTGGGGACAATATAATATCAATGTAAATGCAATAGCTCCTGGATTTTTCCCTACTAAAATGTCAAAAGGGGTTCTTGATCAAGCAGAGGAGAAAATCCTGGAACTAACCCCGTTAAATCGTTTAGGAAACAATGAAGATTTAAAAGGTTCCGCATTGTATCTAGCCTCTGATGCATCTAATTATGTAACGGGAGCAATATTAGCGGTAGATGGTGGAATGCACGCAGTATAATGTTTCAGCCCCCTGAATAACGGAGATAGTTGATTCAGGAATTTTTAATAGTCTGTGTTTCTGAATATTTGAAATAGGGGAGGTCAAAAATGAAATATGAGGAGCTTGTAAGTAAGTTTTCATGGGATGAAATCAGAGCATATTATGAGGGAAATCCTAATGGAGAAATGAATATTGCATTTGAAATGTGTGATCGTTGGGCCACGAATCCAAAAAGAGTTGCAATTTATTGGGAAGATGAAACCGGTAAAAAGGAAGTGTGGACTTATAATAAGTTAAAAGAGAAGTCTGATAGAATGGCGAATGTATTGAAATCAATGGGCGTTAAAAAAGGAGATTGTGTTGCAGGCCTTTTAGGGAAAGATATGGAGTTAGTTGTTACGATTTTAGCTACTTTTAAAATAGGTGCTATTTTTGTTCCCCTATTTACTGCCTTTGGTCCGGACGCAATCATGCATCGCTTAACAGATGCAGGGGTGAGTTTACTTCTTACAAATAAAGAGCAATTAAACAAATTAGAAGGACAAAATTTACCATTTGATATACTTTTAGCTGATGGTATCACAAAAGATGGAAAAACTTTTTGGGAATTAGTAGATTCATTTTCAAGCCAACATAAGATGGAAAGAACATTAGGTAATGACCCGGCGATTATTCAATACACATCGGGTACAACAGGTTTACCAAAAGGAGCAATATCTAGACATAAAACTGTATATAGTCTTTTTCCATATTGGAAATTTGCCATGGACTTAGAAGAGGATGATATTTTTTACGGTGGTGCTGATCTAGGTTGGGCTTTTGGATTAGTAGCTTGTACCATTGGTCCATTAACTTTCGGGGCAAAAGTTATCCTTTATAAAGGTCCATTTGATGCAGAAAAGATATATCGGATTTTAGATGAATATCAAGTAACAAATTTTGCATATGCACCAACTGCTTATCGTATGATGATGGCTTTAGGACCGGAAACACTTAGAAAGTATCGTATTAAAGTAAGAAAATTTAGTAGTGCGGGTGAACCGTTAGATGGGGAAGTAGTAAAATTCTTTAAAGAAAATCTTGGAAGAGCGATATATGATCACTATGGTGCTACAGAGCTAGGCATGATTGTAAATAACTACAATATTACTAATATGGCAATAAAACCTGGATCAATGGGTTTACCGCTACCGGGATACAATATTGCATTAGTGGATGGAGAGGGGAATCCGGTTAATCGAGGAGAGGCTGGTCAAATAGCACTGGATTTATCGGATGATATCACTGGCTTTGGTGGGTATTGGAAAAACCCCGAAAAAGTAAAAGAGAAAATGCTAGGTAATTGGTTTTTATCCGGAGACCTTGCTAAACAAGATGAGGATGGTTACTTTTGGTTCCAAGGCCGTGCTGATGATGTAATTTCAAGTGCCGGTTATCGCATCGGGCCAACGGAAGTAGAGGCTAGTCTAATGGAACATCCTGCAGTATTAGAAGCAGCAGCAGTAGGTAAGCCGGATAAAACAAAAGGTGAAATTGTAAAGGCATTCATTGTCCTGAATGAAAATTATGAACCATCTGCAGCACTTAAGGAAGAGTTAAGTCTTTATGTGAAGAACAAGCTGTCCAAACATCAATATCCTAGGGAAATTGAATTTATAAATGAATTTCCAAAAACTCAAAGCGGAAAGACACAACGTTACTTATTGAAGAAAAGGGAATATGAAAAGTATCCAAAGGGTTAAAAGAATATTTCTTTTGCTCGATCTTTTTCAACCTCTTTTTTGAACAATCATTTATAGGGGAATATGTAAATTAATACTAGTAAATAACTCCTTGCCAATGTAAGGAGTTATTTATTATTTCGATTAATACGAATTAACTTAATTTTATTGACAATTACTTACTCTGTCACTAAAATTAGATATATGTAATCGGTTTCAAATCAGTTGAAAAACATGGCTAATAAGATTAAGTACAAAGCACATTTTTGAGCTCGGAAGAATTAAAAGTAATTAAATAGAAAAGGAGCTGTTATGGATGATTACACCACTAACTCCACTTGATTGGAAACGAAGAGCGATTAAATATTATCCAGACAAAATTGCTGTGATTGATGAGAATAAGGAATTTACATATAGGGAATTTGGGGAGCGAACAGATCGATTAGCGGTTGCTTTACATGAAGCTGGTATCCGGGAGGGTGATCATGTTGCGGTAATGCTACCAAATACACACTATATGCTTGAAAGCTTCTATGGAATTAGTCAATTAGGTGCGGTAACGGTTCCATTAAACTATCGGATTTCAGCATCTGATATGGAATACATTATTAATCATAGTGATGCAAAAATGTTAATTGTCGATGCAGAGTTTGCTGCACCAATTGAAGAAATTATAGACAACTTATCATTAGAGAACATCATTTTAGTCCCTGTAGAAGGACACAATTCTTCGCTAAAAAGTATAGACTACGAAATATTTCTTAATCATGCATCTTCAGCTACACCTCCAGAAGTCGAAATAGATGAAAATCAGTTACTTACAATCAACTACACGAGTGGAACTACCTCAAGGCCAAAGGGCGTTATGCAAACTCATCGCAGTAATTATATTAATGCAGCAGATTTCATGTACCATCTAAACGTCAAACATGATGATGTATATTTGCACACATTACCTATGTTCCATGCAAATGGATGGGGAGGTGTTTGGGCAATAACTGCAGCTGGAGCTACACATGTCTGTTTACGAAAGGTTGATCCTCCAAAAATTCTAGATTTATTTGAACAAAAAGGAATTACTTTATTATGTGGGGCACCAACTGTAATTAATATGCTCGTTAATGATCCAAACGCAAAAGAAGCAAAGATTACGACAAGTCCACGTATGGCGACAGCGGGATCACCCCCGGCAGCGGCACTAATTCAAAAGGCGCAAGAGATTTTAGGATTAGATATGATGCATGTTTATGGTTTAACAGAAACATCGCCATTTATTTTATATTGTGAGTGGAAGAAAGCTTTTGACTCCAAGTCTATGGATGATCAAGCTTCAATTAAGGCAAGACAAGGGATTGAGCTTGCTTTTAACGGAGAAACAAAAGTAATTCGACCAGATGGTGAGGAAGTAAACTGGGATGGGGAAGAATTGGGGGAAATTGTTACTCGAGGAAACGTTGTTATGAAAGGATACTATAAGGATCCTGTAAAAACGGAAGAAGCGATTAAAGATGGATGGTTCCATACCGGTGATTTAGCAGTTACCCATCCAGATGGATATATTGAAATTCGTGATCGTGCGAAAGATTTAATTATCTCGGGTGGAGAAAACATTTCTTCTACAGAGGTGGAAGGAGTTCTTTATAAACATCAAGATGTATTGGAAGCGGCGGTTATTGCCGTACCAGATGAAAAGTGGGGAGAAGTACCAAAAGCAATTATTGTTCTTCAACCGGATGCGAAAGTAATTGAACAAGATATAATTGATTATTGTCGTAATAATATGGCGCATTTTAAGGCTCCAAAAATGGTAGAGTTTGTGGAAGATTTACCAAAAACGGCTACAGGTAAGCTACAGAAATTCCGCTTGCGAGAAATGCATTGGGGAAGTGCTAAAAAGGTGAATTAACATTCTACTATTCTGAAAGTCTCAAGATTAATTTTGCCCAAAGTAAAATGGAGTAGCTAACGTAATAGAAATATCGGTTGAAAATTATCTTCACTCAGCCAATGGATGCTGAGTGAAGGTATTATATTTAGGAAGTGGACAAGATGTCTCAATTATTATTGAGTCCTTGTTATCATTGTTTTTTGGGTATCTAAAAATAGGAAGATTTGAAAAGTCGAGTCTACTGCGGTCATTGATTATGAAGCCCATTCATGTGATATAAAAGGGGATGTTATTTTATGAAACGCATTGGTTTTGTTGGTTTAGGAAATATGGGTTTACCGATGTCAAAAAACTTCGTTAAGAATGGAAACTACCGGGTGTTGGGTTATGACTTAAATGAAAACGCTGAACGTTTGCTTCAAGAGGTGGGAGGTGGCATCAGTCCTTCGATAGCTGAAGTGGTGGAGAATAGTGAAGTAGTATTTACCAGTCTGCCTTCCACTAAAGCAGTGGAAGACGTATACTTAGGTGATGATGGGATAGTAGAAAATAGTCATCCAGATATGATATTAGTTGATACAAGTACTGTTGCTCCAGAAATGAACCAGAAAATCGCAGAAGCTGCTGATTTGAAGGGGATAGGTTTCTTGGAGGCACCTGTAAGTGGTGGGGTGATTGGGGCGGAAAATCAAACCCTTACCGTGATGGTTGGGGGTTCGAAAGCTGTATACGAGAAGGTACTTCCTACATTGAAAGTACTTGGCGAGAACATTTTCCATGTTGATGAACAAGTGGATAGCGGAACTACCGTTAAATTGATAAATAATCTTTTAATTGGCTTTTATACAGCTGGGGTCAGTGAGGCTCTGCATATAGCTAACAAAAAGAATATTGATCTAGACGACTTGTTTTCTATGTTAAACGTCAGCTACGGACAGAGCAGAATTTTTGAGCGGAATTACAAAAGCTTTATTTCTAAGTCAGATTATAACCCGGGCTTTACCTTGAAGTTACTATTGAAGGACCTTGGATTTGCTATGGAGGTTGCCGAACAGGAAGCACTTGATTTGCCAATTAGCAGGGCGTTATTTGATCGCTATCAAGAAGTAGTTACGTCTGGCTATGGTGATAAAGATATGGCCTATTTATATGAAATAGTAAGAGAGAAAACGTGGAAGTAGAATGAATAAATGAAGAGGTTTATCCCACCTATACGTATAGTAAGACTCCCACCTCAAGATTCTGAGGAAGGTGGGGGATAAAGGAAAACCCCCACTTTATTGATTAAAATGAAATAGCTTATTGCGCAATTAATGTTAGTATAGTAAAATTAATTTTAAATATTCGTACAATATTGTTCTACTATGTAAACGTATACATTGGGGGATAATGATGAAACTTGGATTGGATCAAAAGCAAACCATCAATTTGGTGATGAGTCCGGAACTTCGACAGGCAATATCTTTATTACAATATTCAACCTTGGATTTATTCCAGTTTATTCGGGAGCAGGCGATAGAAAATCCGCTTATCGAATTAGAAGAAAAAAATACATCGGTACAGTTTGAAGAAAAATATAGCATGATGGGAAGTAAATTTTATTCACGAAATGTTAATACGGAAGATGATTATGTTAGTCCACTTGATTTCTTATCCACAAAAGAAGGTGGGTTAGATCAGTATTTACTAGAACAGGTAAAATGGTTATCCATTAGCGAGGGAGAAAAATCTATTCTTACCTATCTCATATATAATATAGATGAAAATGGATACTTACCAATGTCTAATAAAGAAATTGAAGTTCAATTAGACATTTCTCCTCAGGAAGCGGAGCATGCTATTAAGTTGTTACAAGGGTTAGAGCCTTTAGGTGTGGGGGCACGAAATTTAAAGGAATGTTTATTACTGCAAGCTCAAGAGTACTATCCGGATGAGTCTTTAGTAGCTTATGTAATTAAGAATTATTTAGAGTTACTTTCAGAGAAAAAGTGGAAGAAAATCTCCACTGAATTAGGAATATCCTTATTAGAAGTAAAAAAAATCTATGAATATATTCAGACACTAAACCCTAGACCATGCTCCGATTTTACAAGTCCCCCCACCAATTATTTATATCCTGATATTTCGATAGAAAAAAAGAATGGAAACTACGTCATATCTCTGAATGACAGTTACTTACCTAATATTCATATCAATCAAGATTATGTGGGTTTAATTAGTGGAAAAGGTGATTGGTCAAAATATGTTACGGCTAATTACCAAAAATATTTATGGCTGAAAAAAAGTATTGAGCAACGCCGTTCTACTATATTAAAAATAACCGAATATATTGTAGAAAATCAGCAGGATTTTCTAGATAATGGATTTTCTTCAATAAAAGCGATGACATTAAAAGAAGTAGCAGAATCTATTGAAATGCATGAGTCGACCGTAAGCCGTGCAATTAGTAACAAAGTTATTCAAACCCCTATTGGTTCCTTTGAAATGAAAAGGTTATTCACATCTAAATTAGCTAGTAATACTGGGGAATATACATCTTCAGTAAAAGTGAAGATGCTTTTGGGGGAGCTTATACGTAATGAAGATAAACAAAAGCCATATTCTGATCAAAAGATAGCTGATTATTTGAGTAAGAAGCATGGGATAACTATTTCTCGGAGAACGGTGGCTAAATACCGTGAAGAGTTAAATATATTATCTTCTGCTAAAAGAAAAATGATCTATTAGGGCGTGCTCAAAAAGAAGGGGGAAGAGGTCAGAGGTCTGCTAAATGTGCAACGTCCTAGGCCTCCGATTGCTCGTTCCACCGTAAAGGTTTGTTGGAACGCCGATCTAGGCAGGGGCATGTCATTTTCACCGGACTTTGAACATCCTCTATTTGTTTTGAATTTAAAAAAAGTTTAGTTTCATTAACGGCAGCTGATGCATTATGATAAGATAAGGGTAGAATCTAAGAATGGGAGGAATTCTTTTGATCACCAATTTACAGGATACAGTCACGTTAAATAACGGTGTGAAAATGCCAGGATTTGGTCTTGGGGTATATAAAATGGAAGATGGTCAAAGTGTTGTTCAATCGGTTAAAGCTGCGTTGAAACATGGATATAGACTTATTGATACGGCTTCCTATTATCATAACGAAGAGGGTGTGGGGCAAGCCGTTAGAGAATCTGGTATTCCAAGAGAAGAGATTTTTGTTACCTCCAAGGTTTGGAATGATCAGCAGGGCTATGACAATACATTAAAAGCCTTTGAAGATAGCTTGGAAAAACTAGGCCTTGATTACTTAGACCTTTATTTAGTTCACTGGCCAGTTACTGGAAAGTTTAAAGATACATATAGAGCATTGGAAAAGATTTATGAAGAAGGAAAAGTACGTGCAATTGGAGTAAGTAATTTTCAAGTACATCATTTAGAAGATTTATTAAAAGACTGTAAGGTAAAGCCGGTAATTAATCAAGTCGAGTATCATCCTCATTTAACACAAGAAGAATTAAAAGTATATTGTGAAAAAGAAAATATTCAACTTGAAGCATGGGCTCCGCTTAAAAGAGGGGGAGTCTTTGATGAGCCTATTATTCAAGAGCTATCTGAAAAATATCGCAAAACCCCTGCGCAGGTTATTTTACGATGGGACGTTCAACATAATGTTGTCACAATTCCAAAGTCGGTAAAAGAACAACGAATTATCGAGAATGCCGATATTTTTGATTTTTCATTAACGAAAGAAGAAGTGAAACAAATAGATAGCCTAAATCGAAACGAAAGAAGCGGTCCTGATCCAGACACTTTTGTATAATATGTAAACGAACGAATCCAGTAGCGAATGGCTTACTGGATTTTTTACTTATAAACAATCTTAGATATTAAATATTCCATTATTGGTTAGACTGATTAAAAATAGTGCTATGTTACAAGTTTCTTTAGATGACAGTTAATAGTTGCCTGTGTGATAATTATGATGGAAAAATATTTAGAAGTGAATAGGAGTAGAAATAGATGAAGGTTAAAATAAATAGAAACGCAGCAAAAGAATTAAAGAAAATGTTAGAATCAGATGAAGCGGAAGGAAAAATGATTCGTATCCATATATCTCATATGCATGGAGACCATGCGCATTATGGGATTTCATTTGATACTCCAGGAGAGCATGATGAAGTAGTAAAAACGGATAAAGATATTGATATCATTCTGGATACTCGAGAAGAGCTTTTAGATGGAATTTGGATTCAATATTTCTATGTTGATAATGAAGGGTTTGTTATTACGAATCCTTCAAAAGGTGGACATCACCATCATTAATGAGGAAAGTCCTTGTCATTTTACGGGTGACAGGGGCTTTTTTTGTCAGAAAGCATAACACTTTCTCCCCCGCATAAGTATCACTTCTTATTCGACATTAATTCCCCGAGGATTACGAAAAGGCCTAGAATTTTGACGATAGTTATTTCTTAATGTAGAAGCGGATGTAATATTCAAACTTTTAGTGAATGAGACGAGATGTACGTGCATAGAATTTATAAACCGCAGTAATGATGGAGGGAGAGTATAAATGGATATTCTAGGTAAGGTAAGAGATTACCGTGATAAAGAGGAAAGTTTGAAATGGGAAGGTACTTTTGCGGAATACTTGGAAATTTTAAAAGAAAGGCCAGAAGTTGCACAGCCTGCCCACTCCCGTATTTATAATATGATTAAAGATGCTGGAATAGAAGAGGTTGATGGAAGAAAAACATATAAATTTTTTAGTAAAGAAATATATGGTTTGGAAGAGGCAATAGAAAGTTTAGTGGAGGAGTATTTTCACCCTGCTGCAAAACGACTTGATGTTAAAAAACGTATTTTACTATTGATGGGTCCAGTTAGTGGTGGGAAATCCACCATTGTTAGTATGTTAAAACGTGGAATGGAAGAATATTCACGTACAGATGCTGGAGCGGTGTATGCGATCAAAGGCTGCCCAATGCATGAAGATCCACTGCACTTAATACCACACCATTTACGAGATGATTTTTACGAAGAATACGGCATTCGAATTGAAGGTAGTTTATCCCCACTTAATACGATGCGGTTGGAAAAGGAATATGATGGTAAGATTGAAGACGTTGAAGTAGAAAGAATCTTTTTCTCAGAAGATAAACGGGTTGGAATTGGAACATTTAGTCCATCTGATCCGAAATCCCAAGACATTGCGGATTTAACTGGTAGTATTGATTTCTCCACCATTGCAGAATATGGTTCTGAGTCAGATCCGAGGGCCTACCGTTTCGATGGGGAGCTGAATAAAGCGAACCGTGGGATGATGGAATTCCAAGAGATCTTGAAGTCAGATGAGAAATTCCTCTGGCATTTACTATCTCTAACACAAGAGGGGAATTTTAAAGCCGGTAGATTCGCCCTGATAAGTGCTGATGAACTTATCATAGCGCACACAAACGAAGCGGAATACCGTTCGTTTATTTCTAACAAGAAAAATGAGGCGTTACATTCAAGGATTATTGTGATGCCGATTCCTTATAATCTCAGAGTGGATGAAGAAGAGAAAATCTATGAGAAAATGATAAAAACGAGTGATATGGCCCATGTGCATGTTGCTCCACATGCTTTAAAAGTAGCAGCAATATTCTCTGTTCTTACTAGATTAAAAGAATCTAAAAAACAGGGTGTGGATTTACTTAAGAAGTTACGCTTATACAATGGAGAGAGTGTGGAAGGGTTTAACGATATCGATGTAGAGGAATTAAGGAAAGAGTATTCGGATGAGGGTATGGATGGAATTGACCCGAGGTATGTGATCAACCGAATTTCATCTACCATTATTCGAAAAGATGTACCGTCTATTAATGCTTTAGATGTTTTACGTTCATTAAAAGATGGACTGGATGCTCATGCATCGATTTCGAAAGAGGATAAAGAAAAATATATGAATTATATTGCAATTGCTAGAAAGGAATATGACGAAATTGCGAAGAAAGAAGTTCAAAAAGCTTTCGTGTATTCGTATGAAGAATCCGCTAAGACGTTAATGGATAATTATCTGGATAATGTGGAAGCATATTGCAACCATAATAAACTAAGAGATCCGTTGACCGGAGAAGAAATGAATCCAGATGAAAAACTTATGCGTTCTATTGAGGAGCAAATTGGTATCTCTGAGAATGCGAAGAAAGCTTTTCGTGAAGAAATTCTAATCAGGCTATCAGCGTTTGCGAGAAAAGGAAAACGTTTTGATTATAATTCACACGAACGTCTCCGTGAAGCTATTCAGAAGAAACTATTTGCTGACTTAAAAGACGTTGTAAAAATCACAACCTCATCGAAAACACCAGATGAGTCACAGCTGAAGAAAGTAAACGAAGTTATCGCTCGTTTAATTGACGAGTACGGTTATAACTCCACTTCAGCAAACGAATTATTACGTTATGTAGGAAGCCTATTGAACCGATAAAGTGAAGCTAATTGTCGTATTCTCCCACAGATTAGGTAAACTTTTCGGGGTTCTACTGAATGTTTTCCCCACTTAAAGTGGTGGTCTTTCATCCAGTAAAGACGGATAAAAATTAGGTTTAAGCTGTATGATGTATTGTCTTTTAGAAAACAGGGCTAATATTATACATTAGTCCTGTTTTTTTTATCTATATTGGAATTGTTATTTCAGTTAGTACGATGAAAAGCTTTAGAAGCTATTAATCCAACAATCTGCACTTGTATGTATTGTCTATATTTTTGAAAAAGTAGCAATAACTAAATAGGTTTTGCATATGATAAATAAAGTAATCTAGTTACTTTTAAAAAATTCTTTTAAAGATAATATTAGAAAACTAAGGCATAGACAGGACTTTTAGCGAATGCTTTAGTTGCATATTTTGCTATCTGTTAAAGAAATTTCAAAGGAAAAGGAGAGGATCGTAATTGTCGGAAAAGCGTAAGACGAATTTCATTGTCTCCCAGGAAAACTGGACTCTCCATCGTAAAGGCTATCAAGATCAACAAAGACATATTGAAAAAGTAAAAGATGCTATAAAAAATAACTTGCCTGATTTAGTGACAGAGGAAAACATTATTATGTCGAATGGCCGTGAAATTGTAAAAATACCTATTCGTTCTCTTGATGAATACAAAATTCGTTATAACTATAATAAGAATAAACATGTTGGCCAAGGTGATGGAGATAGTCAAGTTGGCGATGTCATTGCGAGGGAACCTGGTAGAGGTGATCAAGCGCAAGGGAGCGGTCAAGGAAAGAAAGCGGGTGATCAGCCTGGAAGGGATTATTATGAAGCAGAAGTTTCCATTGAAGAAGTGGAAGAAGCTCTATTTAGAGATTTAGAATTACCGAATTTAGAACAAAAGGAACAAGATGAAATAATTGTAGAAGATATTGAGTTTAATGATGTCCGTAAGAAAGGGCTTATGGGTAACATTGACAAGAAACGAACGATATTAACTGCTCTTAAGCGAAATGCTAGGGAAGGGAAAGCGTCCATTGCACCAATTTATAATGATGACCTACGATTTAAAACATGGAATGAAGTGGTCAAGCCGGAATCAAAAGCGGTTGTACTTGCAATGATGGATACAAGTGCATCTATGGGAACATTTGAGAAATACATGGCTAGAAGTTTCTTTTTCTGGATGACAAGATTTTTACGAACGAAGTATGAATCTGTAGATATTGAATTTATTGCTCATCATACAGAAGCAAAAGTGGTATCCGAAGACGATTTCTTCAATAAAGGAGAAAGTGGAGGTACCATTTGCTCTTCTGCTTATATAAAAGCTTTAGAACTTATTAATGAGAAGTATAATCCGAAACGTTATAATATTTATCCATTCCACTTCTCAGATGGTGAAAATATTACATCTGACAATGCGAAATGTATTGATCTGCTTGGTCAAATTATGGAAGTGTCTCAAATGTTCGGTTATGGTGAGGTAAATGGATATAGTCGATACTCCACATTAATGAATGCGTATCGTAC
The DNA here is from genome assembly GCF_038006665.1 of Oceanobacillus sp. FSL K6-0118. Lineage (NCBI taxonomy): Bacteria > Bacillati > Bacillota > Bacilli > Caryophanales > Bacillaceae > Oceanobacillus > Oceanobacillus sp. FSL K6-0118. The sequence goes on along the minus strand of NZ_JBBOVR010000001.1, from coordinate 2,973,021 downwards.
GATAGAAGATCCTAAATTTAGACACTATATTTTAAAAGAAAAACGTGACGTATATCATGCAATGAAAACATTCTTTAAAAAAGAAGAAGAGCTTGTATAATAGAGTCCCCGCATTTTGCGGGATTTTTTGTTTTAGTGTGAATGCTGGTAAAGAAACCGGCATGAGCCGGTTTCCATTTTATTATGACTTTAGTCCGTTGAGTACGCGGCAGCGTGCGAAACAGAAAACCACCTGCTATGCGGGTGGGTAACAAGTGGTTATACCAAACAAAAAACTCACTTTCTTCTATAATAGAGATTGTTCAAGCCTCTAAATATAGAAAGGAAAGTGAGTAAATTGGCCAATAAAGCAAATAGCTTGGCACACACAAAATGGTTGTGTAAATACCATATTGTGTTCACTCCAAAGTATAGACGAAAAATAATTTACAATCAATATCGAAGGAGCATAGGCGAGATACTTCGAACACTTTGTAAATATAAAGGGGTAGAAATAATCGAAGGACATCTTATGCCAGATCATGTTCACATGTTAGTGAGTATTCCACCAAAACTAGCAGTATCAAATTTTATGGGATATTTAAAAGGAAAAAGCGCTCTAATGATATTTGATAAGCATGCAAATTTAAAATATAAGTTTGGAAATAGACACTTTTGGGCTGAAGGATATTATGTAAGTACAGTTGGTTTGAATGAAGCTACCATTAGAAAATACATTCAAGAGCAAGAAAAACATGATATTGCACTTGATAAATTAAGTGTAAAAGAATATGAAGACCCTTTTAAGGGTGGCAAGAAATACTAACACTCCTTCAGGGGTTAGCAAAAGAGGCAACGACAATGAGGCTTGAATGCTATATGAAAGCCAGCGCCTTGAGACGCTGGTCGGTAGTATAGGCTTATAGCCGTTGTGCAAACCACCCGTTGGACGGGTGGTCATGATTCAATCGTTTCTATTGTGTATACACCTCTTGAAGTACTCACTATAAAACGAGAACCATCATATTCATACATTGCTGAGTCCTCGAGAGGAATTTCATATAATTCAGACGGGAGTGACTCGTACTTATTTATTGTGGTTCCAATGATACCACTTCCATTTAAATTCAGGGAATAGATTGGTTCATAACCATCGATGGTTCCCCCGTTTTTAGAATATGAAATGGCACTTAAATCCATTAACGTCTCATCAAAATCATCCAATTCATGCTTTACGATTTTAATTTGTTTCCCATTCCATTGTCTTATTAAATCGTTAAATTGTTCGATTGTTAGAAAATGCTGATTCATGTCCATCCCTCCAGTATATAAAGTTTCCTGTTTCCGATGAAATCATACAGTAATGGGAAGACTATTCACATCATTCTACAAAAGTATAACTAAGATATATTCGCTAAAGTTTTTGATGAACTCCGAGTTTTCTAGGAATTCTTTTCATTTATTCCTTACTTCATTCATAAAATGTATAAAGCGATTTTGGAGGGGATTCTACTTGTCGATGACAAAGGAGCTAGAGTTTGCGATAGAGGAGATTACGGAAATAGCCGAGCATTTTGGCCTTGACTTTTTTCCAATGCGTTATGAAATATGCCCTGCCGATATTATTTATACATTTGGAGCTTATGGGATGCCTACAAGGTTTTCACACTGGAGTTTTGGAAAACAATTTCACAGAATGAAACTCCAATATGATCTTGGTCTTAGCCAGATTTATGAGCTGGTTATTAACTCAGATCCTTGTTATGCCTTTTTACTCAACACGAATACACTGATTCAAAATAAGTTAATCATTGCCCATGTTTTAGCACATTGTGATTTTTTCAAAAATAATATTCGTTTCTCTAAAACAAGAAGAGATATGGTAGAAAGTATGACAGCAACAGCGGAACGTATTGCAGATTACGAAATGAAATATGGGAAAGATGAAGTTGAAAAATTCTTAGATGCAGTATTGTCTATTCAGGAACATATTGATCCATCTATTATTTCGTCTAGGCTTTCGTATGAGGAATTAGAATGGATGGAAGAAGAGGAAGAAAAAGTAGTGAAGCAATCTCCATATGATGACTTGTGGAGTTTGGATGAAAAGCCAAAAGAAAAGAAACCAGTAGGAAGAAAAAAGGAAAGAAAATTCCCGCCACAACCAGAGAAAGATATTTTATTATTTATTCAAGAATACAGTCGTGAGTTAGAAGATTGGCAGCGTGATATTTTAACCATGATGCGTGAGGAGATGCTATATTTTTGGCCACAGCTTGAAACGAAAATTATGAATGAAGGCTGGGCATCCTTTTGGCATCAACGGATCATGAGGGAGTTAGACTTAACTACAGAAGAAACCATTGAGTATTCTAAATTAAATGCGGGGGTTGTTCAACCGTCAAGAACACAAATTAACCCTTACTATTTAGGATTAAAGATTTTTGAAGATATTGAAGAAAGGTATAACAATCCGACTGAAGATATGAAAAAATTAGGTTATAAGCCCGGTAGTGGTCGTGAAAAAATGTTTGAGGTTCGTGAAATTGAATCGGATATCTCCTTTATTCGTAACTATTTAACGAAAGATTTGGCACAAAAAGAAGATATGTATCTGTTTGAAAAGAAAGGTAGAGACTATCGTATTACGACAAAAGATTACGAGCAAGTTCGTGACCAACTAGTGTCTATGCGTGTGAATGGTGGGTTCCCGTATATAACGGTAGAAAATGGTGATTATAACCGAAATGGTGAATTATATTTAATGCATAACTATGAAGGAATTGAATTAGACCTTCACTATTTAGAGAATGTTCTTCCTTACGTTTATCAACTTTGGGGAAGGAAAGTCCATATGGAGACTGTTTTAGAAGGAAAAAAAGCACTATTTTCCTATGATGGGAATAAGGTGATGAGAAAGAGTATGTAAGAATAATAAAGCTTGGTAAGGTTAAATGAAAAATACCTTACCAAGCTTTTTCGGTTTCAGGTCAATACCACCTCTACAATATTCAGTTACCATCTTAGAGGAATATTTACGAGATTACTAACATATGATATAAGCGGAGTTTAAATTGTAAATTAAAGGATGGGTGATTACATGGATGATAAGTCATCAAGAAACCAAAAGCCTATGAATAAAGATGCTAAATAAGAGCAGTTAGATCAATACCGTGTACAAAACACAGGAAAGCCGATGACAACAAACGAAGGGCGAAAAATTTCAAACGATGAAGAAATCTTAAAAGCTGGTGTACGCGGTCCTACATTACATGAGGATTATCACTATTTTGAGAAAATGACGCACTTTGTAAAAGAAGAGGAACCAGAAAGAGTAGTTCATGCAAGAGGTTACAGTGCCTATGGGGATTTTGAATGTTATCAGTCAATGAAGCATGTGACAAAAGCATGTCTTTTTCAAGAACCTGGGAAAAAGACTCCCTTAACCATCCGTTTTTCTACCGTACAAGGGCCTAGAGGGTCTTATGATACGGCAAGAGATTTACGTTGTCAGGGTGTTAAGTTTTATACAGAAGAAGGAAATTATGATTTAACAACGATCGCTATGCCTGTATTAATTAATCAAGATCCAATGAAGTTTCCAGATGCTATGCATGCATACCAAGCTAAGCAGGATGATGATATACCAACAGCTACTGGTGCACACGACAGGTTTTGGGATTATGTAGCCAATAACCCAGAATCACTTCATATGGTGCAGTGGATCATGTCTGATCGTGGTATTGTACGAAGTTACCGAATGATGGAGTCGTGGTCCATTAATACGTACCTATTTGTTAACGAGCAAGGAGTAGCGACATTTGTAAGATTTGTTTGGAAACCCCTCCTGGGTGTTCATTCCCTTCTTCAGGATGAGGCGCTAAAAATCGGTGGGTTAGATCCTGATTTCCACCGTAGAGACCTTCGAGAGGCGATTGACAAAGGTGCTTATCCTGAATACGAATTAGGTGTTCAACTGATTCCGCTAGAGGACGAATTCAAATACGACTTTGATGTTCTCGATCCTGCGAAGTTTTGGCCAGAAGAGCTCGTTCCTGTTCAAATAATAGGGAAGATGACATTAAATAGAAACATTGATAATTACCATACAGAATCAGAGCAAGTAGCTTTTAACCCTGCAAATGTTGTACCGGGAATTGACTTTTCCAATGATCCTGTCCTACAGGGAAGGCTAATTGCTTATCAAAGTGCACAATACCACAGAATTGGAGTCAATCATCAGGAATTACCGATTAATAAGCCAATTTGTCCGTTTCATAATAATCAACGACGAGGCCCTATGAGATATCGAATTGATGTTGATCAGGTAGACTATCATAAAAACTCACTAGCCAATAACACACCATACACAACACCACCGGAAAAAGGCGGTTATGAGCATTGTCCAAAAAAAGTGGAAGGACACGTTATACGTGGGCGTAGCGAATCATTCAACGATTACTTTTCGCAACCTAGGATATTCTGGAATAGTATGAAACCTATTGAAAAACAGCATACTATCCAAGCGTTTAGCTATCAACTCGGAAAAGTTGAGAGTGAATCTGTCCGCCAACAAAATGTCAATTTATTAGTCAATGTTGATAAGGAAATGGCGTGCATCGTTGCTGATAATATTGGTGTAGAGCGCCCAAGTGGATCCAATGTACCTGTTTCTACAAGTTATGCTTCTCTTAGCCAGTACAATACACCTAGTTATGCATATACGCAAAAAGTAGGTGTACTAATTGGTAATGGTTTTAATGGTAAAGAAGTAACAAATGTACTTAACTATTTGCAACAAAATGGGGTCTTTATAGATATTATAAGTGAAACGCTCGGTAAGGTCACAGGAAACGATGGTACAACAATCAAAGTTAATAAGACATTCCTGACAACTAGTCCTTACCTATTTGACTCGCTTTATGTCGTTGGCGGAAGTGCTAAAAATGAAGCAAAGTTCCTGCAAGACATCATGGATTTTGTAAGTAATGCCTATAAGCACTATAAGCCGATTGGTGTTGCTTCGACCGGACAGTCTTATATTCAGACATCAAAAGAAAATAATTTAGCAGGTGTTGTTTTTGCTGCAAATAATCCAAACTTTGAGCAGGATTTTGTCTCTGCAATTGCCCAACAACGCTTCTGGAATAGAACATAATACTGTTTTATAATATACAGGGGATAACTTTAGTTATTTCCCTGTAATTTTATATCCCTAAATAGGAGGTAAGTTAGATGAATGATTCAACTTTTATAAATCAAAGCCTATACCTACAAGGTTTACCTACCTACGAAACAGACATTCAACATATTCAAAACATCCTTCAAACAATCGAACAATCCGAGAAATATCTAAAAAAAATCTCCCCTAATCTAAATCCAAAAGTACCAATTACGGTTGTTGATAAGAGGCTGTTGCTATGACAGATCTAGTTTTTTTTACTGCTAGTGACCTTGCTCCTTTAATTAAAGCTAAGCAATTATCCCCAGTAGAATTGACAAAACATATATTAAACCGTATAGATACAATTGATCCAACCATTCACTCGTATATTACCCCTCTTCATGAATTGGCCCTTAAACAAGCAGGTAAAGCTGAAAATGAAATTATGTACGGGCGATATAAAGGACCTCTTCACGGAATTCCAATCGGTATCAAGGATAATTTCGATACAAAAGGCATACGCACGACAGCTGGTTCAAAGCTTTTTGTTGATTTCATACCTGACAAAACTGCAACAACGGTAGAAAAGTTGTTAGCTGCAGGTGGGATTATGTTAGGAAAGCTAAATATGCATGAGTTAGCCCTCGGATCCACCGGTACTAATCAAACCTTTGGCACTACACGAAATCCATGGAACATTGAATATATGCCAGGTGGTTCAAGTGGTGGTAGCAGTGCTGCCTTAGCAGCTGGGCTAGCAACACTTGCAACTGGAACAGATACATTTGGATCTATTCGCTTACCAGCTGCTATGTGTGGTATTTATGGGTTAAAGCCAACCTATGGGCTTGTTAGTACCTATGGGGTAATTCCTTCAGCTTAGTCATTGGATCATGCTGGTCCGATGGCACGATCGGTTTCAGATTTGGCGTTAATGCTTGATGTTATGGCAGGGTTTGATGCAGATGATCCAGCAAGCCTTCATGTACCTATTCCTAATTACACCGAAGACTTAAATAAAGGAATGAGAGGAGTAAAAATTGGTATTCCTAAGTACTATCTTGAAGGATTAGAATCAGATGTAGAAAAGCTTTTTAAAAATGCTATAACAACACTAAAAGGTTTAGGAGCTGAATTAATAGAAATAGAAATTCCTGAATTATCGATGGCAACATTTTCTGGTTATGTGACTGTATCGGGAGAAGCTTCTACTTTTCATTATGAGTGGCTACAGACTCACGTAGAGGATTACGGAGCAGATAATCGAATTTTCCTTCTATCTGGTACGTTAACAAATACACCACAATACGTCAAAGCCCAACAAGCCCGGAGGAAGATGGTGGAAGCATTTCATAATGCCTTTAAGGATATCGATATCCTCCTCGGTCCGACAATACCTATCACCACCCCAGCGTTCGCGCAGAATTGGGTCGACCAAAATTTGGAAGTTATTAGACGCTGTTTACCATTTACTGTTCCTGTCAATTTAACGGGGCTACCAAGCCTAGCAGTGCCAATGGGATTTGACCAAAAAGGACTTCCAGTTGGCATGCAATTCATTGGAAATCACCTTTCTGAAAAATAATTACTTCAGGTTGGATATGCATGGGAAAGGATTAATCCGTTTCGTTTTCGAATAGCGGATTGAATCATAATCGGTAGGGGTGTATGAAAACTTCCTCCTCGAAGTCAAGCGTTTTACCGTCCAAACATTCTTGCATAAAAGGCATTCGCTGACCCTAAAAGCGAATGCCGGGTTTTAAATTATTGCTGTTCTATTTTCTAAATAGCATTTGGTTTAAGACTTGTACATTTGTAAGCTTGTTCAAGCTCACGTGCGTCAATTGGTTTGCTAAAGTAATACCCTTGACCTTCATGACAATCTTGATCTTTAAGATAGGAGAGTTGGTAATCTGTTTCAATCCCCTCAGCAATTATATTAAATTGCAAGTTTTTCGCCATTGTTATAATGGTATTGACAATGACTTCATCATTCACGTCTAAGTCCCGTATAAATGATTGATCAATTTTTAACGTATTTATTGGTAAACGTTTTAAATAACTTAAGGAGGAATACCCAGTTCCGAAGTCATCGATAGATATATGGACTCCCAAATCTCTTAATTCTTTGAGTGTTTTCTCCGCTTTATCTATGTTGAGGATTGTCCCTTCCGTTATTTCCAACTCTAACCATACAGGGTCCATTTTGGTTTCCCTTATAATTTCCTTAACATCATGTACAAAACTTTGATTTACAAATTGGATTGGCGAAACGTTTACGGCTACTCTATCAATCGAGAACCCCTTTTTATGCCAAGAAACCATTTGATCACATACAGATTGTAAAACCCAGTTTCCCACTGGAATAATGAGTCCTAATTCTTCTAGTAAAGGAATGAATTCACCTGGAGATACCGGACCTAGTTTTTTATTATTCCATCTGAGCAATGCTTCGACACCAGTTATTTCATCATTTCTGAGATTGATAAGTGGTTGATAGACAATAGAAAATTCGTCCTCTTCTAGTGCGTGCTTTATTTCTTGTTCTAATTGATAATAACGTCTCAATTCGTCATTTTGGTCATCTGAAATAAAGCAGTGCGAATTACCTCCATTTTGTTTGGCGTGGTACATTGCTGTGTCGGCTTGTCTAATCATTTCCTCTACTAAATCTAAGTGATCACTTTCATATTGGCTCATTTTTTCTAGGCTAATCCCAATACTAGTAGTAGCAATGATCTTATTTCCATTTACGGTAAATGGTACGTTAAATTGCTTCTTAATTCTCTGTACTACTTTTAAAATATCATCTTTATTATCTACATCAGTAAGGAAGATGACAAATTCATCTCCTCCTTGTCGTACAATGAGATCGGATGTGCGAATACAGGTTTGCAATCTTTTGGCAAGTTCTTTTAGAATCATATCTCCTGTTCTGTGACCATAATTGTCATTGATCGATTTAAAACGGTCGATATCAAGAAATAGAACAGCAAGTTTACCTTCTTTATTTACGTACTCATTTAACCATTCGTTTAATAAATTTCGATTAGGTAATAAAGTCAACGGGTCATAGTATGCCATTTGTTTAATCGTTTCTTCATATTCTATTCGCTTCGTAATGTCATGTCGAATAGAAATATATTGATAAGGCCTTCCATTTTCTTTTAAGAAAGACACAATGGTAGTATCTACCCAATAATAAGTTCCGTCTTTTGCTTTATTCTTTATTTCGCCTTTCCATACCTTTCCCCTACCAATTGTTCTCCACATTTCTTTAAAGAAATCTTGGCTATGATGTCCTGAGTTAACGATATTTTGTCGACTTCCTATTAATTCATTTCTACTGTATTTTGACATATTACAAAATTTATCATTTGCAAATTGAATGATTCCTCTGTTATCGGTAATGGCAACAATGGATGATTCATTCAAAGCTAATTCTATATCTTTTAGCTTTCGTAACGCTTTTTCTAGCTCTATCTTATGGTTCATTGTTTCGCCCCCTAAATGTGGAAAGGTATACATTTTAATTATAGCTTAAAAAAACAATCATAGTTTGACAATTCCCCTACAAATTGAGAATATTTTCCGTCTTTTTTCGAAAGAGAGAGAAAAAGATAATGCACAAAGTAATCAAAGAAAGGATAGACACAACTTCATCTATCCTTTCTCAATCTGTTGTTGTTCTTCTTCCCAAGCTTTAAATGAATAAGGTATTCCAACCATTTTGGCTACATGTTCGTCATAGGATACTAAATCCTTCTTGGTTAATTCGTTTAAAGAACGCTTTCCCATTGCTCTTAACGCCATTTTCATTTCTTCAATACTAGAAGTTAGGAAACTTTCCGCTGTTTTTGCTCCTTCTTCTGCCTTGAATTGGTCTTTAAATTTACCTTCATTCCATACCGCCTGTGTTGGCGGTTCAAAAGGAAGCGCATTTAACAATTGACCATGTGCCACTGCAAACAACATCGCCGAACCTATATAAATAGCATCTGCACCAAGTGCTAACATTTTTAAAAAATGTCCCGGTATTTGCATGCCACCAGAAACAATTAAACTAACTTGATTCCTTTTGTTTCTTTTTTTCAAATGGTTTACAGCGCGGACGATAGCGTGCAAAGAAGGAATTCCCATGTCATCTGTCAAAATAGGGGGAGCACCAAGTGTGGCAGCCTGTCCACCATCTACCGCTATATAATCCACGCCTATTTCCAACAGGTAATCAATGTCCTCCTCAATCTTCCCACTTGCTCCAATTTTTGCACCGATGGGAACTCCACCAGTCATCTTTCGGAGTTCATCAACTAGTTCTTTCAAATCTTTCAATGTCTGATTTTCAAAGAAGTTATCAAAAATAACAGCATCTTCCTCTTCTTCAAGCCCCATTACTTGACGAGCATTTCCTGTTAAATTTTCTGGGGAAATTCTGGAACCTACTCCAAATAGAGCTCCTTGTCCAAACTTTACTTCAATCATGTCTGCACGTTTTATTTTCTTTGTTTCTTTGGACCACTCGGATTTACCAAATTGTAAAATATATTTACCTGCTGTATCTAACTCTTCTTGCATGACACCACCTTCGCCCGAATTAATTGCAGTGCCTGTATTTTTAGCCGCTTGAGCTAAAGCTAGTCTTACTTGTTCGCTAAGTGCGATACCATAAGCCATTCCGCTTATCATAAGTGGAATTTGGATTTTCATTGGCTTTTTTGATTTTGGTCCGATTGTAACTGCCATATCTACCTCATCTTCTCCGTCAATAAGAGGTGGAAGGATTTGTGTGGGGATAAAGGTAATAGAATCTAGATGTGGCCATTTTTTAGAAGAACCAAGTGGTCGATGCAATATATCACCTGATTCAGACCTTAGACTATTTTCTATCATGTTTTGAATTCCTGTATGTCTTAGACCAGGCATTATTTCGATAATGTTTTCTTGATAGTTATCCGATAAAACTATTTTTGCTACTGACTTAGTAATTTTTTTCATTATCCAACGCCAGCCAAATAATATGAAGATAAAGGATAAAAATATAATAAGAATCATCGCAAAAATGATATAAATTAAAAAGTCCGGCATTTACATTTCTCCTATAAAAAGTTGCACTATAAAGTTTTTCCTTTTACCTATAGTATTTCAATATTAAGGATAAATATGTTTGTAATGGTATGATGAAGTTTTCTTTCTTTCTAAAGAGCTTATTGTCTGATATAATAGTTAGGAGTTAGCATCTAGTGCTAAATTATAGGAGGATCGTACATGTCTCAAACAAATTTAATAGCACCTAAAAATTATAATATTGTAATGGAATTTGAAAAATATGCAAAAGAGCCAAATAGAAAAGCTATTATTTGGGAAGACGATAAAGGGAATCGAAAAGAAATCACATATGAAAATTTAATCAAAAATGCGAATAGAATTGGAAATGTACTATTAGAACGTGGTCTTAAAAGAGGCGATAAGATATTAGTCATGATGCCACGTATTATTGAAACATATGAGGTTTATATTGCTGCATTGAAAACGGGAATTATTATTATACCTTGTTCTGAAATGTTTCGAACAAAAGACCTACAATACCGTATTACGCATGGAGAAGTAAAAGGTGTCGTATGTAGTAATTCCTGTGTTTCACAATTTTATGATATAGATGAATACAATCAACTTATTAAATTTACTTACGGGAAATCTGTTGAAAATTGGTTTGATCTTATCGAGTTACAAGGATCTGCATCGGATGAATTAGAAATGGTTAAAACTACCAAGGATGACCTGGCCTTTTTGCCTTATACTTCTGGTACAACTGGTAATCCAAAGGCAGTAATGCATACACATGCATGGGGATACGCCCATATGCAAACAGCACCGCGACATTGGTTAGCAATTGAAGACGGTGATACGGTTTGGGCAACGGCAGCACCAGGCTGGCAAAAATGGGTTTGGAGCCCTTTCCTATCTGTTTTAGGAACAGGCGCAACAGGATTTGTATATAATGGGAAATTCGAACCGAAAAAATATTTGGATTTACTTGAGAAAAATAAGATAAATGTTTTTTGCTGTACACCAACCGAATACCGTTTAATGGCTAAGTTGGATAATTTACAGGACTACCAATTAACCTCCCTGCATAGTGCGGTTTCTGCAGGTGAGCCATTAAACCGTGAAGTAATTGATCAGTTTGAAAAGTATTTTAACGTGACAGTTAGAGATGGTTATGGTCAAACGGAGAATACGTTACTCCTTGGATTCCTAAAAGGGATGAAAGTAAAACCTGGGTCAATGGGTAAACCAACACCTGGTAATAACGTTCAACTAATTGATGAAGATGGTAATCCAGTTCCTGTAGGTAAAGTAGGGGACATTTCTCTTCCATTAGATACACCATCTTTAACTAAAGGTTATTATAAAGATGAGGAGCGCTTCAAAAAAGCATGCCGAGGTAATTTTTATACAACTGGGGATCAAGCTAGAATGGATGAAGAAGGTTATTTCTGGTTTGAAGGTCGGAATGACGATATAATTGTTAGCTCTGGTTATACGATTGGACCATTTGAAGTGGAAGATGCATTAGTTAAACATGCAGCAGTAAAAGAATGTGCAGTAGTTGCAAGTCCACATGAAATAAGGGGAAATGTAGTAAAAGCTTATATTGTGTTACAAGATGGAGTAGATCGTACTAATCCTAACCTTGTGCAAGAATTACAGAAGCATACCAAAACTTTAACTGCCCCATATAAATATCCACGTAAAATTGAATTTGTGGATGAGTTACCTAAAACATCGTCAGGTAAAATAAGACGTGTAGAATTAAGACAGCGCGAGAAAGATCTAGCTAAATAAAAATAAGATAGAGAATAGCCTCACCATGAAGTGGGGCTATTAAAGTATGGTCCATTCAATCAATTGGAATCTAGATATTAGGATAATAAGAATTTTCCCCACCTAAACGGGCAGTAGGACTCTCATCTCAAGCTTGGGGAAACAAAGAAGGTCGGTAGGGGATCAACTGCCTATAAAGATCCGATAAGTGCGTCATCAGCGGGGAGTAAGAAAACCCTCACTGATGGAAGTCCTTTCTTAATCGTAGTGAGTAAAAAAAGATATGAACGGAAAAAAACGAAGGTAAGGGGGAATTTATTCATGAAAATCATAGATACCCATTGTGATGCATTAATGAAATTACAATTAGGAAAAAGAAAACAATTTGGTTTTGACGGCCCGTTTGATTACAAAACATCAGAGAAGATAGAAACAAACTTAAACCGATTAATCCAAGGAAATGTTGCGGTACAATTTTTTGCCATTTTTATCGAACCAGACGTTCCATTTGATGAAAAATGGCAGCATGCATTGGAACAGGTGGATATTTTCTATACAGATGTCCTTGGAAAAAATCCCAAAATGAAGCATATCAAAAATTGGAGTGATTTGGATTTATTAAAAGAGGGAGAGATTGGTGCGGTACTAGCATTGGAAGGGGCAGACCCATTTGGCAACGATCTTATGAAATTAAGACAACTATACAGGTTGGGAATCATGAGTGTTGGATTGACCTGGAATTACGCTAACTATTGTGCAGATGGAATATTAGAACCCCGCGGGGCTGGATTGAGCCTCTTGGGGAAAGAAGTAATTAAGTTAAATAATGAAAATCACGTATTTAGCGATGTTTCCCATGCATCTATTCAAGCATTTTGGGATATTTTAGAAATTGCGGATTATCCAATAGCAACTCATTCCAATGCAAAAGCAATTTGTAACCATCCAAGGAATTTGGATGATGACCAGATTAAAGAAATGTTTCGGAAAAATGGTTTAATCCATGTTGTATTTAACCCACCTTTTATTAATAAAGATAAAGAAGTGGCAACCATTACTGACTTGATAAGGCATATTGATTATTTTTGTTCCTTAGGTGGTGTGAATCAGATTGGATTTGGCTCTGATTTTGACGGAATTACTTCTTTTGTGAATCATTTAGAAAACTCCTCTAACTATCAGAACTTAATTAATGAGTTATTAAAGAATTACTCAGAGGAAGAAGTTCGTGGGTTTGCCTATAAAAATTTTCTGAGCCACCGACCAGGAATATAGTGTATGAATAGGCAAACTATATCCCACCTCAAGCTACTGGGAAAAGTCCGATAGTGCGACTAACTATCAGTGGGGGATGAAGGAAAAAACCTACTGATGGAAGCCTTTTTATATTCCCAGTGAAACAATGCATAGTCATCACCAATAGCAAAAAATCAAAAATGCTTACTACAAAAAATGTAGTAAGCATTTTGTCTTAAATCGTAGCTCGAGCTGTTTCACGATCCATAATATTTGCAGCAATTTTTTCCGTAAAATCTTTTCCTACTTTTGGAATAAGGGTCTTTAACACTGGGTTAACCATTGTTCCGATCATTCCTTTTATGTGAACTTGAAGGCAACCTTTCATTTTACTCTTTGTACCATTAAGTGCCTCAACTTCAAAGTAGCCTTCCCCTTTACATGTTTCATTTGATGTGGCCATCTGGAAAATGATCGTTTCAGTCTCAATGTATTCTACAATTTCTACATTTAAAGTTACTGTTCGCTCCATAATTCCAATGTCTCCATGAATAATCCATACAGAGTGACGGTCATCGATAATTTGATGACTAACGTAACCTGGTACCAATGGGGCCCAATTATTCATATCACTCACAAAACTCCAAATGTCAGAAACTGGTTTGTCTAATTCTACACAATGAATTCCTTTTACCATTTTTAAATTCCCCCTTATGTAAGACACATACATCATCTTTAAAATCAAACATTGTTAGTATATGGAAGCAATTAATGGTTTAGAACACTTCCATAAAATTCATACGTACTTTTTACATTATAATATTAAAATTTTATCTTTCCTAACGTATAAAAATATCAAAAGGTTAAACGCTAAAAAGGAACAGAAAGATTCTGTTCAATACCCCCGAGGAGTGATTCTTCATGGCTAACAGAAATAAGTTGTTAGTACCAGGTGCGGAAAATGCTTTAAATAGCATGAAGGAAGAAATCGCAAAAGAATTCAACGTTGAACTTGGAGCGGATACAACTGCACGAGAGAACGGATCGGTGGGTGGCGAGATGGTCAAAAGAATGATTCAAATCGCCCAACAATCAATGGAAAATGAAGGTAAATAGTGTCATGTATCTAAAAAGAAGTGTTGGCCGTAATAAGCCAACACTTCTTTGATTCATCCATGTTGCAGCTGTAGGGAAAAAGGAAAACCTTCACTAATGTAAGTTTTCTTTATCACGTCTTACACTTTAGTTATTGACACTTGACTTCTCTACCTTTAAAGTCCAATTTAATGGATCCTCTAGTTTACCGTATTGGATTCCTGTAATAGTGTCATATACTTTTTTAGATAATTCACCAGTTTTTCCTTCGTTTATTACTAAGTGTTTACCTTCCCAATATAATTCACCAATTGGGGAAATAACTGCTGCAGTACCGGAACCAAATGCTTCTTCAAGGTTACCATTTTGATGAGCGTCATAAATTTCTTGCATAGAAACTCTACGTTCAGATACTGGAACATTCCAATGTTTTAATAATTGGATAACAGAGTCTCTTGTAATTCCAGCAAGAATACTTCCGTTTAACATAGGGGTTACTACTTCTCCGCTAATTTTGAAGAACACGTTCATACTACCGACTTCTTCAATGTATTTCCGTTCAACTCCGTCTAACCATAGAACTTGAGAAAAACCTTCTTTTTCAACAATTTCTTGAGCTTTTAAACTGGCAGCATAATTACCACCTGTTTTCGCTTCACCTGTTCCACCTTCTACGGTACGGACATATTTATCTTCTACAGCAATTTTAACTGGATTAATTCCTTCTTTATAATAAGAGCCTACTGGTGACATGATCACGATAAATTTATAATGATGTGAAGGTGAAACACCTAAGTATGGTTCCGTTGAAATAATAAATGGACGTATATACAATGATGTACCTTCTGCATCTGGTACCCAGTCTTTATCGATCTCAACCAGTTGTCTGATTGCTTCTAACCCAAGCTTCTCATCAATTGGTGGAATAACGAGCCGTTCGTTTGAATTATTTAAACGTTGGATATTTTTCTCCGGTCTAAATAATTGGACGTCCCCATCTTGTGTACGGAATGCTTTTAAACCCTCGAATACAGATTGACCATAATGGAAAATCATCGAAGAAGGTTCAAGTGATAATTTTTGATAAGGGACAATACTAGGATCGTGCCATCCAATACCTTCCGTGTAATCCATAACAAACATATGATCTGTAAAATTTCTTCCAAATACTAAGTTGTTGGAATCCGGTTTCGCTTTTCTAGATTGACTTTTTTCCACACGAATTGATTGATCTGCCATTTCAATATCCCCTTGCATAAAAGTTTAAAGATTTCTATTAATGATAAATTATAATTTTAATTTAAGCAAGACCTTTTTTGTGTTAAATTAGAATTGGGTGAAAAATGGAATTACGCTGAAACATTGTTTCTGAAACCCGAAATGGGCAAGTAGATACGGAGGAAAACTGATGGAAAGAATTAAGGCAGTATTTTTTGACTTAGATGATACATTATTATGGGATGAAGAAAGTGTTAGACAAGCTTTTCGCAAAACTTGTGAATTAGCACAACAAAAATATAATGTCGATCCGGAAGAATTAGAAATTGCCGTTCGTAAAAAGGCGAGAGAGTTATATGAAAACTATGAAGTATATCCTTTCACACAGATGATTGGCATTAATCCATTTGAAGGATTATGGGGAACATTTCATGATAAGGGTGAAGATTTTCAAAAACTTAGTAAAGTCGCACCTGAGTATCAAAGACAAGCATGGACTAATGGTCTTTTTGAATTAGGAATAGATGATGTGAAATTTGGGGCAGAGCTTGCTAAAGCATTTCCTGAAAATAGAAAACAAGTACCATATTTATACGAAGAAAGTTTAAAAGTACTGGATGCTCTAAAAGGGGATTACAAATTATTATTACTAACGAACGGTTCACCGGAATTACAAAATATTAAATTAGAAATTACTCCAGAATTACGTCCTTACTTTGATCAAATTGTTATTTCAGGTGATTTTGGAAGAGGAAAACCAGATCCGAGTATTTTTGAACATGCTTTAGGGTTATTAAATGTGAAACCTGAAGAAGTTTTAATGGTTGGTGACAATTTGAATACGGATATAAAAGGAGCAAATAGTGCAGGTATTGCATCCGCATGGATTAACCGCAAAGCCATGGAAGCAACTGAAGTAAAACCAACTTATGAAATGAAAAGTCTTGTAGAAATATTGGATATATTAAAAGGTTAATAATGAAATGATTTCCGAAAGCTGTCATCCTAATTTTGGCAGCTTTTTCAATTTAAATATGGAGTGGCCCGAATACACGTGGACTTAACCGTATGTGGGAAGTATAGCATATTCGGGCTAGGATTAGTTATAAAATCCAACTCACAAATCTATTGCAACGACATCTTTAATTTCATCTAATTGAAGTAACTCGTTTAAAGCTGCTTCATCTAGGTGTCGGTCAATGGTAAGGATCATGATTGCTTTCCCGCCCCTATCAGAGCGGTCCACTTGCATGGTTGCGATGTTAATATCATGTTTCCCAAGTAAACTCCCCATTCTACCAATTACACCTGGCTGGTCGATATGCTCGATAACAACCATATGGCCTTCTGGTCGAACGTCCACCCTATAATTATCTACATGAACGATACGAGGCCCTAAGCCGTTTAATAATGTACCGGCAACTTTTCTAATTTGAGATTTCGTTTTAATTTCCACTGTAATTAAATTCGTGAAGCCTTTCGCTTGGGGGGTTTTTTGCTCATTAACTACAATTTCCTTTTTTTCTGCCAAATAAAGGGCATTCACATCATTAACATGCATGCCTAAGTGGCGTTTTAAAATTCCCTTAATCGTATTTCTAGTTATTGGTGCTACTTCTATATCATAAAGTTCGCCTGCGAAGGAAACATTAATCTCCTCAGCGACTTCACTCACAAGGTCTATAAGAAAAGCTCCTAACTTCTCGGCTAAATAAAAATACGGTTCTACCTTTTTCATGATATCTTTCGGTAGGGAAGGTAAATTTACTGGATTAATGACACTTTCGCCATTTAAATGCCTAAGTACATCCTTACATACATCAACGGCAACGATTTCTTGTGCCTCAACGGTACTTGCACCAAGATGTGGGGTTGCGACTACTTCAGGAAGTTCTAATAGTTTATGATCCATAAACGGTTCTTCCTCAAAAACATCTAATGCTGCTCCAGCAACTTTTCCAGAAACAATCGCTTCATAAAGAGCATCTTCATCTATAATTCCGCCTCTAGCACAATTAACGATAAATACACCGTCTTTCATCCTTCCAAATGCTTTAGCATCTATCAAATGTCTTGTTTCTTTTAGTAATGGTGTATGGACAGTTATAAAATCAGCTTGTTGGATCACTTCTTCAAATGTTCCATAACCAATTCCCATTTTGTCTGCCTTTTCTTTTGTGAAAAAAGGATCGTAAGCAATGATATTCATGCGTTGCCCTTTTGCTCTGGTCGCAACTTCTGTACCAATTCTTCCAAGTCCAACAATTCCAAGGGTCTTATCACGTAATTCCACCCCAACAAACTTTTTCCTATCCCATCTATGTTCTTTTAGTGATAAATAAGCTTGGGGAATGTTTCTTGACAAGGCCATTAACATTGCCATCGTATGTTCCGCTGCGGAGTTTGTATTCCCATTCGGAGCATTGACAACGATAATACCGTGCTCAGTAGCGGCATTTAGATCAATATTATCAACCCCAACTCCGGCACGACCAATTATCTTTAAGTTTTTCCCTTTATTAATAATGGATCTAGTAACTTGTGTCCCACTTCGTACCAATAAGGCATCGAATTCAGTTATACGTTCTTCTAAATCTTCTTCTGATAACCCTGTTTCGATAACAACCTTGACATTGTCTGCTAGGCGTAGCGGTAAAATACCTTCTTCACTTAATGGATCACTAATTAGTACATTAAAAGTCATAAATAACCCTCCCCAAAAAAGTAAATCGTATTTAAGTATAAAAATCTTTCCTGTCTGGGGCTCCTATTACTCGCCCCACCGTAAAGATTTACATAGGTGCTACTAAGTCATTCGCCTAACCTAAAGCGAATGTCATGCTTTCTATTCGTTAGGAAAGTAAAAAAATTAGCAGGAAGTACATCGACGCAAACTGAAATTTTCACTTCCCGATCATAAGGAATCTCGTTAAATTGAAAGGTATTGGATTTAATATAGCAGTATAAAATTACTTGTCAATATTATTTTTGTATGCAAACAAAAAAGACAAAAGAAGAAAAAATACAAAAAATTCTTGTAAAAAATTCTTGTATAAATATTGAAAAATTTGACGAATAGAAATATAATTACTTATCCGACCTAAACGGGAAGTAAGACTCCATTTTAAGCTTCAGGGAAACCTAACTAATGGAAGTCTACTTTAGCAGAAAGGTAAAAAATAATCTTATCTAAATAAATTTGCTTATTTTACTAAATAGACTTTATTAAAACGCAAGTAATATATTGCATACCGCAAAATTTTTAGAATGGAGGTTAAGATTAGGATAGATGTGAATTTAATAAATTTTTTGAAAAAATTATTATTTCATAAACGCTAATGTACCGGTGCTGGAAACGGATTCAATATATTGCATATTTCTATGTTGGAGAAAAAAAGTGAAAAACCCTATTGACGTTCTTGCCAAAAAGTTATAACATAAATTCCAATATCAGAAATTTAAAATACATTCCATTTTAAATTCTTTATTGAAAATAAAACTAATATATTACTAAAACGCTGACGGGACATTTAGAAATAAAACCGTGTATTCACAGAGATCTAGGGTTGCTGGAAGCCTAGAAATACACATATTTCTATTCTCTTCCCCGAGTGCCAAGCTGAACGATTCTTTTAGTGCAATCTTTTCTAGTAAGTTTGGTCAGGTATGTTCCTTTACCTGTTATCAAAAAAGACTGTTTATTTCAGTCGGTGAGGTAGTATTCGTGAGGATGCTATGAACTGGGTGGTACCGTGAAAAGATGACTCTTTTCTCCCCAAATAGATTTCTGCAATTGTGTGCAGTATGCATTTAGGGGGAGAAGAGTCTTTTTATTTTACCCTTTAGAAGATATGGGAAGAGTCATTCAATTAGGAAGAGTTTAAGTTTTATCCGTATGGTAAGTATAACGGCATTTAGAGAGTACTCTGAACGTTGTTTTACTATAGATTAATTTAGAGAGATTTATTTGAATTTTGAAACTTATAAGGAGGTAAGTAGTAGTGAAAGTTGAGGCAAAGCCTAAGGAACTTGCAGTTGAAAAGAATACGACAACTGGTGCAGATGTTTTTATTCGTTCATTGGTAGATGCAGATGTTGACACAGTGTTTGGTTATCCGGGTGGTGCAGTCTTACCAATTTACGACGCCTTATACCGAGCTAACACACCTTTCCAGCATATCCTATGCCGTCACGAACAAGGATTGATTCATGCAGCAGAAGGATATGCAAGAGTGACAGGGAAGCCGGGTGTAGTTATTGCTACTTCAGGACCAGGAGCAACTAACTTAATTACTGGTATTACAGATGCGATGATGGATTCTTTACCAATCGTTATCTTTACTGGTCAAGTTGCAACTGGAGTAATTGGTACAGATGCATTCCAAGAGGCTGACATTATTGGGATTACTACTCCAATAACAAAATACAATTATCAAGTAACGGACTTGAAACAATTACCTAGAATTGTAAAAGAAGCATTTCACATTGCATCAACAGGACGTCCGGGGCCGGTAGTAGTAGATATTCCAAAAAATATCTCAGAAAAAATCACAGTAGATGAATTTGATACAGCGTTTCATTTGCCGGGTTATCAACCAACAGTTAAACCTAACCCATTGCAAATTCGTAAACTTGCGGACGCTTTAAGTCGTTCTGAACGACCACTACTACTAGCAGGAGCGGGTGTATTATTTGCTGATGCTGCGGAAGAATTAAAGGCATTTGCTGAAAAATATCAACTTCCAGTTACAACAACTTTACTTGGGTTAGGGAGTTTTCCTGGAACAAATGAACTTGCATTAGGTATGGCAGGTATGCATGGAACCTATACGGCAAATATGGCTATTTATGAATGTGACTTGCTTATAAATATTGGGGCAAGATTTGATGACCGTTTAACAGGAGCTATCAAACATTTTGCACCAAACGCAAAAGTAGCACACATCGATATTGATCCAGCCGAAATCGGGAAAAACATTAAAACCAAAATTCCAGTTGTAGGGGATGCAAAAGAAGCTCTTAAACAATTATTAGATGTTAATGTTAAGTTTACTAACCATGATGAATGGCTACATTCACTTAAGTCTAAGAAGGAAGATTATCCACTTTGGTATGATCGTTCTAAAGAATTAATTTCACCACAATGGTTAATTGAACAAGTATATGAAACCTCTAATGGTGAAGCAATTGTAACAACTGATGTAGGGCAACATCAAATGTGGGCTGCACAATTTTATAAATTTGATAATCCAGATAAATGGGTCACTTCCGGAGGACTAGGAACAATGGGATTTGGATTCCCAGCTGCAATTGGAGCGCAGCTTGGTAGACCCGATGAACTAGTTGTATCCATTGTGGGTGACGGTGGATTTCAAATGACATTGCAAGAACTTTCCGTTATTAAGGAACGCAACTTACCAGTCAAAGTCATCATTATTAATAATGAAGCACTTGGTATGGTAAGACAATGGCAAGAAAAATTCTATGAAGAAAGATATTCAGAATCATTATTAACTGAAAATCCAGACTTTGTTAAACTTGCAGAAAGTTATGGAGTTAAAGGGGTCAGAGTAAATAATGAAGATGATGTACCAAAGGTTCTAGAAGACGTATTTTCTTATAATGGACCTGTTGTTGTTGACTGTCGTGTTGTCAAAAGAGAATGTGTATTTCCGATGGTTGCACCAGGTACAGGGAACCACGAAATGATCGGGGTGACAAGATGAAACGGATTATAACAGCTACTGTACAAAATCGTAGCGGGGTATTAAATCGTGTTACAGGTATGATGGTAAAACGTCAATTTAATATAGAAAGTATTTCGGTAGGTCCCTCTGAAACAGAAGGAATTTCTAAAATGACATTTGTTGTAGAGGTTAGTGATGAACAGAAATTAGAACAACTAACCAAACAATTAAACAAACAAATTGATGTTTTGAAAGTTACTGATATTACGGATAAAGCAATTGTAGCGAGAGAACTAGCACTAATCAAAGTCGGAAGTTCTAGTCAAAATCGTGCAGAAATTCAAGGAGTTATTACTCCGTTTCGTGCAAGTGTCATTGATGTAAGTAAAGATAGCTTGATCATTCAAGTAACAGGTAACCCTGAAAAGATAGACGCACTTATTGATTTATTAAAACCTTATGGAATTAAAGAATTAACTAGAACGGGAGTAACGGCTTTCCAAAGAGGAAGACAGCCGGAAAACGTTCAAGAAATGAATGCATTAATATTTTAAATATTAATATAAATACAGACTAATTATTGAAATAGGAAAGGGAGAATAAATGATGACTAAAGTATTATATGAAAATGACATTAACAAAGAGGTATTACAAGGAAAGAAAGTTGCAATCGTAGGATATGGATCACAAGGTCATGCTCATGCACAAAATCTTCGTGATAGTGGTTATGAAGTTATTATCGGTCTACGTCCGGGGAAATCTCAAGCTAAGGCAAATGAAGATGGATTTGATGTTAAATCTGTAGCAGACGCAACAAAAGAAGCTGATGTTGTTATGATTCTTTTACCGGATGAAAACCAACAAAAAGTTTATGAAGAAAGCATTAAACCAAACCTAAAAGCAGGAAGTGCAATCGCATTTGCTCATGGATTCAACATTCATTTTAACCAAATTGTACCACCAGAAAACGTTGACGTGTTTATGGTAGCACCTAAAGGTCCAGGACATTTAGTAAGAAGAACTTATGAAGAAGGCGCAGGTGTTCCAGCACTATACGCTGTTTACCAAGATGTTACTGGCCAAGCAAAAGACGTTGCTTTAGCATATTCAGATGGAATTGGAGCTGCAAGAGCAGGTGTTCTAGAAACAACATTCCAGGAAGAAACGGAAACGGACTTATTCGGTGAGCAAGCTGTATTATGTGGAGGGCTTACTAGCTTGATTAAAGCTGGTTTTGAAACACTAACAGAAGCTGGATATCAACCAGAAGTTGCTTATTTCGAATGTTTACATGAAATGAAACTAATTGTTGACTTGATGTACGAAGGCGGAATGGAAAATATGCGTTATTCCATCTCTGATACAGCTCAATGGGGTGATTTCGTATCAGGACCACGTGTAGTAAACGAAGAAACGAAAGCAAGAATGAAAGAAGTACTTTCTGATATTCAAACTGGTAAATTTGCTCAAGGTTGGATCTTGGAAAACCAAACTGGTCGTCCACAATTCAACGCAATAAATAACAATGAATACAATCACCCTATTACAAAAGTTGGTAAAGAACTACGCGCGCTAATGCCATTTGTAAATCCGCAAAATAAAGAAAACGAAAAGGAAGGGAAAGTTCATGTCACGAATTAAAATTTTCGATACAACGCTTCGGGACGGAGAACAATCACCAGGGGTAAACCTAAATAAATTAGAGAAACTTGAAATTGCTAAACAACTAGAACGATTAGGTGTAGATATTATGGAAGCAGGATTCCCTGCTTCCTCAGAAGGTGATTTTGAAGCAGTTAAATTAATCGCTGATACGATCAAAGATACGTCTGTAACAGGACTTTCTAGAACGGTTAAATCAGATATCGATACTGCTTGGGAAGCATTGAAAGGTGCTGCTGAACCAAGATTGCATCTTTTCCTTGCAACATCTCCAATTCATATGGAATACAAATTAAAAATGACTCCGGAGCAAGTAGTCGAACAATCTGTGAACATGGTTTCCTATGCGAGGAAAAGATTTCCACAAGTCGAATGGTCTGCAGAGGATGCAACTCGCTCGGATTGGGACTTCTTAGCGAAAATTATTGAAAAAGTAATCAATGCTGGTGCAACTGTTATTAACCTACCAGATACGACAGGCTACACGACCCCAGCTAAATACGGAAAAATGTTTCGATATATGAGAGAAACAGTACCTAATATTCATAAAGTTGACCTTTCTTGTCACTGTCACAATGACTTAGGTATGGCAGTGGCGAACTCCATTTCAGCAGTTGAAAATGGAGTAACCCAGGTCGAAGGAACAATCAATGGTATTGGGGAACGTGCTGGTAATGTTGCGTTGGAAGAAGTGGCGATTGCTCTTAAGATAAGATCTGATTTTTATCCGTATGAGACTAGTCTAAAATTAAATGAAATTAAACGTTCTAGTGATTTGATTTCTAAATTAACAGGAATGCACGTACAAGCAAATAAAGCAGTTATCGGTAGAAATGCATATGCACATGAATCTGGAATTCACCAAGACGGCGTCTTAAAAAATCCGGAAACATACGAAATTATTACACCAGAATTAGTAGGGGTTAGCTCTAATACATTATTCCTTGGTAAACATTCTGGACGCCATGCGTTTAAAGATAAGGTGAAAGAATTTGGTATTGAATTAACGGATGAGCAAATTAAAGAAGCATTTAAACATTTCAAAAAGCTTACGGATCATAAAAAAGAAGTTACAGATGATGACATCTATACAATTGTAATGGAAATCAAGACAGATGCAGAAGGGGTTAATAAATATCAGTTAGAAACATTTCAAGTACATTATGGATCAACTGATATTCCAACTGCCACGGTATCCCTCAAGACTCCTGAAGGGGAATCTGTACAAACTGCTTGTACTGGAAAAGGTAGTGTGGAAGCATTATATAATACTCTTTCTTCATTAGTAAGTGAAGAACTAAAATTATTAGATTATCATATCAACTCTGTTGGTGGAGGTAAAGATGCTTTAGCTGAATCTCACGTTCAACTTTCCGTTAATGGGGAAGCAGTGAATGGTAGAGGTACTGCTCAAGACGTAATTGAAGCATCAGCCAATGCCTACTTAAATGCAGTAAATCGCTATATGATTAAACAACAATCTAAAAAACTAGCAGAGACAGTGAATTAATAATCTAACCACTCCATTAAGCGGGTGTTTGCCGATGAAACGCCACAAAAAAGTGGCGTTATCGGCATTTATAGAACAAAAGCGCAAGCGCCCGGTTAGGGACGTACGGACTGGACTGAGCCGCAGGAGATAAAGGAAACGCGGCGAACGGAGTGAGCCGATGTTGACTTTCACCACAAGGGTATAAGTGCGACTAAGCCTCTGGTTTCACCAATCGGCAAGTCTTCTTTATCGTACGGAGGTGAGGGAAGTCCGCTAGTCCCTGGGCGCTGGAGCTGGACGTGGCTAATCTTGTAAGAAAATTAAATACGTCAAAGTTTTATACTTTCTTATCTCATAAAGAAAGCCTCGCTAGTCTCTGGACGGTTGCTAGATTAATAAAACGGAGGCACGAGTGGATTAGTAGATTTAGGGGGACGTCATGAAAAAGCAAATTGTACTTCTTCCAGGGGATGGAATTGGGAGAGAAATCATGGAATCAGCAAAAGCAGTATTAGAAGCAATAGCAAAAAAATATAATCATGAATTTACTTTTGAAAAACATGCAATCGGTGGAGATGCTATTGATCAGCACGGTATTCCTCTTCCAGAAGAAACAGTTCAAGCATGTCAAAATGCAGACGCTATTCTATTGGGAGCTGTTGGTGGTCCGAAATGGGATACTGTCTCACCAAATATTCGTCCTGAAAAAGGTCTATTAGGAATAAGAAAAGCACTCGGTTTATTTGCTAACTTAAGACCAATCCTAGGATTTAAGGCATTACTTCATGCATCCCCTCTAAAACAGGAAATCATTGAAGGTAGTGACATCTTAATTATCCGTGAATTAACCGGCGGACTATATTTTGGTGAACCTCGTGAACGTAGAGATAACGGAAATAGTGCAGTAGATACACTTCTTTATACGAGGGAAGAAATTGAGAGAATTGTAGAAAAAGGCTTTGAGAGTGCAAGAATTCGTAATAAACATCTTACATCGGTTGATAAAGCTAACGTTTTAGAATCCAGTAGACTATGGCGAGAAATAGTGGAAGAAAAAGCAAAGGAATATCCTGACGTTCAAGTAGAACATTTATTAGTAGATGCAGCCGCTATGAAACTGATAACAAGTCCAAGTCAATTTGATGTTATTGTAACGGAAAATTTATTTGGAGATATCTTAAGTGATGAAGCATCAGTACTTACTGGATCATTAGGAATGTTACCTTCTGCAAGTGTTCGAACAGATGGAGTAGGATTATATGAACCAGTTCATGGATCGGCTCCGGATATTGCGGGAAAAGGAATAGCAAACCCATTAGGGATAATTCTTTCCGCAGCTTTGATGTTAAGACATTCGTTTGGATTAGATGAGGAAGCAAAAGAAATCGAAAGTGCTGTGAATGCTTGTTTAGAAGAAGGATATCATACAGCTGATTTGGCAATTAAAAATGGTCATCAAGTGGGAACTATTGAGATGACAAATGCTGTATTAGAATACTTAAAATAAAATGTATAAAGTAATAAGAAAACATGGCCTTCTCTATTTGGTTAGGCGAAGGAAGGCCTTAGTTGCGCTTAACGCAGATGGAGGAGATTTTTATCTGCCAAGAGAAACGGTAAGTATGAATGGAGGCGAGATTTATGAGTAAACCAAAGACAGTCATTGAAAAGATCTGGGAAAAACACGTTGTTCATCAAGAAGAGGATAAACCAGATTTAATATATATCGACCAACATCTAGTACATGAAGTTACATCGCCACAGGCTTTTGAAGGGTTAAGATTAAATAATAGAAAAGTACGTAGACCAGATTTAACTTTTGCAACAATGGACCACAATGTACCGACAAAAAATAGAGATGTTGTAAAAGACGAGATTTCTAGAAAGCAAATGGAAACACTACGTAAGAATTGTGAAGACTTTGGTATTAAGTTGGCAGATATGTTTCATCCTGACCAAGGGATTGTTCACGTTATAGGTCCACAGCTTGGTTTAACACAGCCAGGTAAAACAATCGTTTGTGGAGATAGTCATACATCCACCCATGGAGCATTTGGAGCCCTTGCATTTGGTATTGGAACAAGTGAAGTAGAACACGTTCTTGCCACACAAACGTTGATGCAAGAAAAACCAAAAACGTTAAATGTACATGTTAAAGGCGATCTAGGTCCAGGCGTAACAGCGAAGGATTTAATCTTGGCTATTATTGCAAAATTTGGCGTAAAATTTGGTACAGGATATGTCATGGAATATACAGGTGAAGCGATTCGTAACCTTTCTATGGAAGGCCGTATGACTGTTTGTAATATGTCTATTGAAGGTGGAGCAAGAGCAGGTCTAATTAGTCCGGATGAAAAGACGGTAGAATACTTGAGAGGTAGAGAGTATGTTCCAAAAGGGGAAGCTTTCGATAAAAAAGCCGAAGAATGGTTAGCTCTAGCAACGGATGAAGATGCTGTTTACGACAAAACGGTTGTTATCAATGCAGAAGAAGTAGAGCCACAAGTTTCTTGGGGAACCAATCCAAGTATGTGTGTACCAATTAGTGGAACTACTCCAAGTTTAGAGAGTGTAAAAGAACATAAAGAAGATGTCAAACGTGCACTAGAGTATATGGGATTAGAGGAAAATCAACCAATCACTTCTATTGAAATCGATCATGTATTTATTGGTTCTTGTACCAACTCTAGATTAAGAGATTTGCAAAATGCTGCAGAAATTATTAAAGGTAAAAAAGTGAAAGATGGTATTAAAGCAATCGTTGTTCCAGGATCATTTACTGTGAAACTAGAAGCAGAAAAACTAGGTATTGATAAAATCTTTATTGATGCAGGTTTTGAATGGCGTGATTCAGGATGTAGTATGTGTTTAGGAATGAACGATGACATTGTTCCAGCAGGAGGACGTTGTGCATCAACTTCTAACCGAAACTTCGAAGGAAGGCAAGGTAATGGTGCTCGTACACATCTTGTAAGTCCTGAAATGGCAGCAGCTGCTGCAGTAGAAGGACATTTCGTTGATGTTCGTAAATTCAAATCTGGAGTATTGAGCTAGGGGGTAGTTAGCAATGGAAGCAATCAAAGAACATAAAGGATTGGTTTTTCCTTTAAATCGCACAAACGTTGATACAGACCAAATTATCCCGAAACAATTTTTAAAACGTATTGAAAGAACAGGTTTTGGTCAATTTGTATTTTATAACTGGCGTTTTGATGATAATGGGAATAAAAGAGAGGATTTCGCTCTAAATAAATCCCAATTTGCTGGAACGTCCGTCTTACTCGCGGGTGAGAATTTTGGTTGTGGTTCTTCTCGTGAACATGCACCTTGGGCATTACTTGATTTCGGGTTTAAAGTAATCATTGCACCAAGCTTTGCGGATATTTTTTATAACAATGCTTTGAAAAATGGCATAATTTTGATTAAAATGGAAGAGAGCCAAATTACAGAATGGATGAAAGAAGCAGAAAACGGTGCTTTTTATCTATCGATTGATTTGGAAAAACAAGAAATTCAGGATGACGAAGGAAATGCCGTACATTTTGATATCCCTTCTTATCATAAAGAAAAATTGATCAATGGATGGGATGACATTGCTTTAACTTTATTGAATGAAGATAAAATTAAAGCATACGAAGAAGCAACACAAGCATAGGTTTTAAAAGAACGTTAGACCATACTTTATGAAATATAATTCATCTAAAAACTAAGGAGTGTGACTTAATTGGGGATTGCCTAAAAGGTGAGTTAGTCCACAACGCCTGGAAGCGTTTGGGGCATATTGTTCACCGTACACCACTATTAACATCAGCAACAACAGATAATTTATTAGGAAAGCATGTTTATTTTAAAATGGAAAACCAACAAAAAACTGGTGCATTTAAGTTCCGTGGAGCAAGTTATAAGCTTATGCAATTGAAAAAATCCCAGTTAAGAAAGGGAGTTATCACTGCTTCAGCAGGAAATCATGCACAGGGTGTAGCTCTTGCCGCTAGAAAATTAGGAGCAAAAGCAACTATATTTATGCCTGAGGGAACTCCATTAGCAAAAGTAAATGCTACTAGAAATTATGGGGCTGATGTCGTACTTACTGGAGAGAGTTTTCAAGAAGCATATAAGGCTTCTGTTGAGCATCAAAAGGAACTTGGAGCTACTTATGTTCATCCGTTTGACGATTATGATGTCATGACTGGTCAAGGAACGATGGTTATGGAAATGCTTCGTCAAGAGGATCGAATAGATACCATTCTCGTGCCAATTGGCGGAGGGGGTTTAATAAGTGGCGTTGCCGTTGCCGCAAAACACGTGAATCGAAATATTAAGGTGATCGGTGTACAAGCGAGCGGTGCACCTGCTATTTTTCAAAGTTATCACAGTAATTCGGTGAAAAAGTTAAATACAGTATCAACCATTGCTGACGGGATAGCTGTTAAAGAACCTGGTGAATTAACACTGCCGATTATTAGAAATTATGTAGATGATGTCGTAACCGTAACGGATGAAGAAATAGCATCGGCAATAGTCTATATGCTTGAACGAAACAAGACATTAATGGAAGGTGCTGGAGCAGCTGCATTAGCCGCTTTGTTTGCCCATAATGATAAGATACATTCCAGGCATTGTGGAGTAATTATAAGTGGCGGGAATTTGGATATCGGTAAGATGGCCAAGATTCAAGAACTTGCAAATCAATCACACCCAATGGAAACCAAGAAGACCTCCATTGCATTATGAAAGAGATAAAGGGCTTGTTATCCTTTTTAAAGGGTAGTAGGCTCTTTTTTGCGCTCTTCATGTTTTATTTTAGGTAAAATGTGGAACAATAAGAACCCTATCCTGATTGCTTAATCAAAAATATTTACATATACTGTTAATGATTTAGATCGATAAGTTTTCCTAACACCTATTGTGGGAATGGTTAAGTACCTTTTAAAAATTTATCCTACCTAAACGGGTAGTAAGACTCCCACCTCAAGCTTTAGGGGAAACAAAGCTAGGCGGGGGATGAAGGAGAACTCCCACTGTTGGAAGTCTTCTTTATCAAAGATGCTGGAGGGATTCCATGAGTAATAAATTACTTGAAATTAAGAACTTAAAAACATCTTTTTATATAAATGATGGGTACTATGCAGCTGTAGATGATGTTACATTGACGGTAAATAAAAATGAAATATTAGGTATTGTTGGAGAATCTGGTTCAGGAAAAAGCGCTCTAGCATTTTCTGTTATGGGTTTACATACTCGAGCAAAAATGGAAGGAAATATATTTTTTAATGGGAAAGATATTGTAAACGTTTCAAAGTCAGAATTAAATAAACTGCGCGGAAATGAAATGGCGATGATTTTCCAAGATCCCCTTACTGCGTTAAATCCCCTAATGGAAATAGGTGCACAAATTAGTGAAACTTTCATTTTGCATAGACCAACCATGACCAGAAGAGAACGTAAAGATCGAGTAATTGAGCTTCTAAAGATGGTCGGGATTCCCCGCCCTGAATATGTTTTTAGTCAGTTTCCACATGAATTATCGGGCGGCATGAGGCAGCGTGTTATGATTGCAATTGCTATTGCCAATCAACCGAAATTATTGATTGCGGATGAACCGACAACAGCCCTTGATGTAACGATACAAGCACAAATTCTTGATTTGATTCGGGAATTAAAAGCGACAATCGAATCGGGAGTTATTTTGATAACCCATGACTTAGGTGTTGTTGCTGAAATGGCAGATAGGGTTGCTGTTGTGTATGCAGGGCAAATTGTAGAAATAGCGAATGTATACACCCTGTTTAAGAAGCCATTACACCCATATACGAGATCCTTACTTCATTCGGTACCTGCGGATGGTCAAGATAAATTGCATGTTATACATGGAATTGTACCATCGTTAAAACATCTGCCAAGAGAAGGTTGTCGATTCGCCCACCGAATACCTTGGATGGATGCTAGCGATCATGAAGAAAATCCGATTTTGCATGAAGTAGAACCTGGCCACTATGTACGCTGTACTTGCTATAAGAATTTTTCCTTACAAGAAGATGAATCCAAGGAGGCATAAGACATGGCGATACTAGAGGTAAAGGATTTAAAGATTTATTTTCCGATAAAGGCTGGATTATTAAATCGAACGGTAGATCATATTAAGGCAGTTGACGGAGTCTCTTTTCAAATAGAGCAAGGAAAAACGTATGGGTTGGTTGGAGAGTCTGGTTCAGGTAAATCTACAATAGGTAGAGGAATTATTGGCTTGGAGAAGATAACTTCAGGTAAAGTGTACTTCAATGGAGTAGATATTACGAGCAAGAATGGAAAAGAAATACGAAAGAACTTACAGATGATTTTCCAAGATCCCTATTCATCTTTAAATCCGAGAAAAAGAATCTTGGATATTATCGCTGAACCATTAAGAAATTTTGAAAGGTTAACGAAAAAGGAAGAAATAAAGCGGATAGAAGAGTTGTTAGAATTAGTAGGTTTATCAAAAGAAAGTATGATGAAATATCCCCATCAATTTTCAGGTGGTCAACGACAAAGAATTGGTATAGCCAGGGCAATCGCGTTAAAGCCAAAATTAATTATTGCTGATGAACCTGTTTCCGCACTTGACGTGTCCGTTCAAGCTCAGGTTTTAAATTTTATGCAAGATATTCAAAAGGAATTGGGACTAACTTATCTTTTTATTAGTCATGATTTAGGAATTGTAAAGCATTTTTGTGACGAAATTTCCATTATGTATAAAGGCAGGTATGTGGAACAAGGAACAAAAGAAGAAATATTTAATCATCCGCAACACATTTATACGAAAAGATTATTATCCGCTATACCTGATATGAATCCTAGTAACCGAGATAAACAATTCCGAATTCGAAAAAAGGTACAGCAAGAATTTGATCAACGATACCATGATTATTTTGATAGTGAGGGATTAGCGTACAGTTTGAAGCCTATTTCCGAAACCCATCTGGTTGCTCTACAAGAGGATGTTCAAAAAGTCCGGTGAAAATGACACTTCGCATTTCTTCGTTGGCTCACTTTTCGGATACTCACGTATTAATTGCATACGTTCCGTTCCTAAAAGCTTCGCCGCCTCGAACTGCGACGCACAGGACGTGCTAGTGTCGGCGTTGCAACAAATCTTTACGGTGGGGCGAGTAATCGGAGCCCCAGGACGTTGCGCACTTAGCCGACCTCGGTCCTTTTCATCCTCCTTTTTGAACACACTCTGTAATAGAAAGGTTGATTTAAATGTGGAAATTTATTGTACGAAGGTTAGTAATTACTTTTCCTCAATTAATTTTACTGAGTGTACTTATTTTTTTGCTTGCACAAGCTATGCCAGGTGATGCTCTTACCGGTCTTGTTGATCCGAATATAGATCCAGCAACTATTGACGAGCAAAGGGAAAAATTAGGTTTAAATAAGCCATGGTATGAAAAATACATAGAATGGGTTGGTGGAGTATTTCAAGGTGACTTAGGTCAATCCTTCCGTTATAAAATACCAGTTACAGATTTAATAGAGGAACGAATCGTGAATACATTTTGGTTATCTGTTGCGACATTGATTTTTACGTATATGATTGCCGTTCCACTAGGTATGATAAGTGGGCGCTACAACGATACTATTCTTGATTCTTCTATTACTGGATATACTTATATCGGATTCGCTACTCCATTATTTATATTTGCATTGGTAATGTTATCGATTTTTGGATATCATCTTGAATGGTTTCCTACTGGCGGCAGTGTTGCACCTGAATTAAAACCGGGAACTTTGGAATATGTTCTGAGTAGAATCCAGCATCTTCTGTTACCGGCACTTTCCATTGCTCTTATTCAAACCGTATCAACCGTTCAGTATTTACGAAGTGAAATAGTAGATACGAAACAAAAGGATTTTATCATTACAGCAAGGGCAAAAGGTGCTTCTGAATCTAGAGTTTATAACAGACATATATTAAGAAATTCATTGTTGCCAATTGCTGCTTTTTTTGGCTATGAAATTACGACGTTGATAACTGGAACTATCTTTATAGAACAAATTTTTAGCTTTCCCGGTATGGGGCAGTTATTTATTGAATCGGTATTACAACGGGATTTTAGTGTGGTAAACGCTGTTGTACTTTTATTTGGTGCAGCGGCAATATTAGGTGCATTGCTTTCCGACATCATTCTAAGTATTGTTGACCCGCGTATACGGATTAAGTAGGAACTTAGATCTATGGGGTGATTATATGGAATTCGGAAAAAAGGAAACACAAAGTCAACAAAATACAGAAAATAACCAAACCGGTTTAAAAATATTTTGGAGCGAGTTAAGAAGAGATAAACTTGCCCTTCTCTCCTTCGTTTTGTTAATTGTAATCGTTGTATTTGTATATGGGATTTCTTTTGTGATGAATCAGGATGAAGTCGCAAAAATAGATTTGTTTTCCATTCACGAACCTCCATCAAAAGAATTTATATTAGGTACGGATTACGGGGGAAGGGACGTGTTTGGACAGTTGATTATTGGAACGCGCAATTCGCTCTCCATTGGATTCATTGTAACGTTTTTAAGTGGTGTCATCGGAGTAGTATTTGGTTTGGTTGCGGGATATTTTGGTGGTCATATTGACAATATTCTAATGCGTGTATTAGACTTCTTCCAAGTATTACCGTTTATTATGCTAGTAATCGTATTTGTTTCAATTGTTCCAAACTATACAATTATCGCTTTTTCTTTAATTTTTACCGCGTTCAGTTGGATGGGGATTGCCAGGCTAATTAGATCGAAGGCCTTGCAAGAAAAGGAATTGGATTATGTACAGGCATCCAAAACATTAGGCACATCCCATTTCAAAATTATATTTAGAGAAGTGATGCCGAATATTAGTTCCTTAATTATTGTAACGATGACGTTGAACTTGGCGTCCAATATTGGGTTAGAATCCGGACTTTCCTTTTTAGGCTTTGGATTTCCAGAAAGTACACCTAGCCTTGGGACACTTTTAAGTTATGCCACTAATCCACAAACACTAGAGCATCGATGGTGGATTTGGTTTCCTGCTGCAGTGATGATCATAGTATTAATGCTTGCGGTTAGAAACGTTGGTGAAGCTTTACGGCGTGCAACAGATGCAAGACAAAGGAGAGGGTAGCAATTCCTTATTGAGATCTACACCAAAGTTTAGCGTTTGTAATTAAAGGACTGATAAAACATAAAAGGAGGTTATTTAGTTGAGAACGACACACGTTAGTAAATGGCTTCTAGCCCTCATGTTTTTTATGTTTTTAGTATTGGCTGCATGTGGTAATGGTTCAGGGGACGCCATATATTCTATAGAAGACTTCTCTGAAAACGCATCAACAGAAGGTGAAGCTATCGATGGTGGTACGTTGAATTATGGTTTAGTGACAGATACAACTTTTGAGGGAACGTTAAACTATAATTTTTATTCTGGATCATTTGATAATGAAATTATTAAATGGTTCGATGAATCACTGCTTTCGGTTGATAAAAACCATAAGTATACCCAAGATGGCGCAGCGACATTTGAAGTAAGTGAGGATCATCGTACGTTTACTTTTACCATTCGTGATCATGTCAATTGGCATGATGGTGAGCCGGTTAAGGCAGAGGATTGGGCGTATGCAATCGAAGTAATTGGACATCCAGATTATGATGGACCGCGCTATGACTCCTCCTTTAGAAATATAGAAGGTATGGAAGAATACCATAATGGAGATGCGGATTCGATTTCAGGCCTAGAGGTAGTGGATGAAAAAACATTGAAAATTACATATATAGAGGGTACGCCATCTCTATTAGCTGGTGGTATTTGGCCATATGCATTACCTAAACATGTTTTTAAAGATATCCCCGTAGC
This sequence comes from Oceanobacillus sp. FSL K6-0118, assembly GCF_038006665.1. Lineage (NCBI taxonomy): Bacteria > Bacillati > Bacillota > Bacilli > Caryophanales > Bacillaceae > Oceanobacillus > Oceanobacillus sp. FSL K6-0118. The sequence goes on along the minus strand of NZ_JBBOVR010000001.1, from coordinate 2,938,795 downwards.
TGATATGTCGGCATCAGATGCAGTTAGAAAAAATCCAATTGGCTTTGGCCCATTTAAAGTGGAAAGTGTTGTTCCAGGGGAATCTGTAAGTATGACAGCTAATGAAGATTATTGGCAAGGACCTCCTAAATTGGATGGGGTGACAGTAAAAGTAGTCAATCCACAAACGATCGTTCAGGCACTGAAGTCTGGGGACGTAGACACGGTTGATAGTTTCCCGACTGATCAATATGCAGATGTTGAAACGGAACTTACGAATGTAGAGTTTTTAGGAACTGTTGATATGTCTTACAGTTACATCGGATTTAAGTTAGGGACTTGGGATAAGAAAGCGCAAGAAGTAAAACCAAATCCAGATGCAAAAATGGCAGATGTAAACTTACGTCGTGCAATGTGGTATGCAGTCGATAATGAAGCGGTAGCTAAACAGTTTTATAATGGACTTAGATGGAATGCTAATACGCTAATTCCGCCTTCTCATCCTGATTATCATGACTCATCGATTGAGGCTCCAACCTATGATCCAGAAAAGGCTAAGCAAATTTTAGATGAAGCCGGATACTTGGATACGAACAATGATGGAATGCGTGAAAATCCAGATGGAGAAGAATTAATCATCAACTTCGCTTCTATGTCTGGTGGAGGAGATATTGCTGAACCGCTAACCAATTACTATATTCAAGCTTGGAAAGAGGTTGGATTAAACGTACAACTATTAGATGGTCGTTTAATTGAGCTTAATAGCTTTTATGACAAAATTGGACAAAACGGAGACGATGCCCCAGAAGTTGATATGTACCAAGGTGCTTGGAGTGTTGCAACAGATGTAGACCCATCTAGTTTATATGGACGCCAGGCAATTTTTAACTTCTCGCGATACGCTAGTGAAGAAAATGACCGTCTTTTGGAAGAAGGTACATCGGAAAAAGCATTTGATCCGGAATATCGCAAAAAAGTGTACAGTGAGTGGCAACAACTAATGGTAGATGAAATTCCTGTATTCCCAACGCTTTACCGCTCTAAACTGGTACCAATTAACAAACGTGTCGTGAACTATTCGATTGGAGCTGACTTTATGGGATTACACGAAGTTGGTGTAACTCAAGAAAAACCGTTTAAAGCGGAATAACGTATGGTGGAAGTTCGTTGATATGGGAAAATCTTCAAAAAGCGATAGCATACCAAATCACTGGGTGGTATGCTATTTCTATTGTTTAGCAGTAGTTTATTCATGATATTGAATGAGTGACCATTTAGTAAGAAATCTAAGTGAAAGGGTCACTCATAAGTCCGATGAGAGCCCGTTTGGAGTAGAAAACAAAGAGAAAGGTCACTCATAAATCCGATGAGAGCCCGTTTAAAGTAGGGAACAAAGAGAAAGGTCACTCATAAATCCGATGAGAGCCCGTTTGAAGTGGGGAACAAAGAGAAAGGTCACTCATAAGTCCAATGAGAGCCCGTTTGGAGTAGAAAATAGAAAGAACGGTCACTCATAAATCGTTGAGTAACCATTCTAGATACAAATCTTAGAATCGTCTTTCATAAGAAGAAATCGCAAACCTTTGGGAACATGATGAGACATTTGAGATAAGAGCGTTTCATTAGCGAAGAGAGAAAAGAAAGCAAAGCCTCCACCTTGGCTTTGCTTTCTTTTAAGAATTAATGTACTAAACCTAATTTTTTTAAACCATTAAATATACCGTCTTCTGTAACGGAAGTAGTTTTATGCTTGGCAAATTGGAATAGATTCGGGTTTGCATTTCCCATGGCAAATCCTTCTCCGACAAATTGAAGCATTTCTTTATCATTCATTCCGTCCCCAAAAGCAATGGTTTCATCAGCAGTAATATTTAATCGCTCTAATGTCTTTTTAATAGCTTCTCCTTTATTAACATTCGTACGAAGAACATCGTAGGTATCATTTAAATTATTGACTTTAACTTCAGCAAGCACAATACTAGGATCAAATTGATAAAGTGCCTTTTCATTTTCTTTGACGTTCATGATGGTTATTCCTAGTATTTGATCCGCCACATCAGATGTATAATTTTCGATGTGTTTCATTTGAAAGGTTTCACTAAAATAACGGGAAGAAGGGCTATCCACGTTTGCAAAATAACTCTTCTTATTCGTATACATAACAAATTCATGTTGTTTCTCTTTGGATATAGCTACCATTTTTTTTACTAATTCTTCACTCATTGTTTCATCTACAACGGTTTCATTATTATAAATGGCAAGTGCCCCATTATAGCCGATAAAAGAATCGATATTCAACGATGTTGCTAGTTCTTTAATTTCATGAATAGGTCTACCAGTCGCAAGAAATACTTCTATTCCTTTGTTTTTTAGTTGTTGAATCGCATCTTTTGTTTTTTCTGAATACGAATGGTCTGGTCTTAAAATTGTTCCATCAATATCTAAAAATAACGCTTTAAAAGACATATTTATCTCCTTTTAAGATTGATTTTATCCCACCTAAACGGGTAGTAAGACCCCACTGATGGAAGTCTTCTTTATGTAAATGTAGATTGGATTATCTATTATTATAAATGTTAGATCTTTTAACATTCAAGGAAAGATCATTCAAATGGACTAAAAAGGATAAACAATTGACTTTGTAAGCGTTCGAATGTAGACTAAGTTATAGGATTATTTTATAGTGGGGTGAAGAGGATGGTTGCATCAGTTTTAACATTTGGTGGTATCCTAGCATTTGTCGCATTTGTGATTAGTTTATTTTTAGTAAAAGCATCAAAAGAAAAGAACATAGGATATTATCCTGGAATACTTATTGCTGCAATCGGATTATTATGTTTGTTCGCATCTCCTTTAGCGCATGCTCAAGTTATGGGCGCGCCATTAGGTGGAATTGGAATTGCATGTATGTTCGCAGCTGCAGTTACCCTAATCCTTATTTCTGTTATTGATGCTTATCAACAACCAAATACGAAAAATGCGTAAAACAAAAAAACGATAGAACCTTAACGGAAGGGACTATCGTTTTTAGTTTATTTTATTAAATACGACTTTCCATCTCGTTGTTCCACTTTTCCCTCTTTCATTAACTTTCCAAGTGCACGTTTAAATGCTGCTTTACTAATTTGGAAAGTCCCTCGAATATCCTCTGGATCACTCTTATCTCCAAAAGGAATCATCCCACCATTTTCTTCAAGATGTTGAAGAATTGTTTCTGCATCCTCAATCATTCCGTGTTTTTTAAACGGTCGTAAGGAAACATTTAACGTACCATCTCCTTTTACCTCAATCACTCGACCAGTTACCAACTCACCTAGTCGGGGTTCTGATTTTCGTTCTGTATGATGAATAAATCCCCGATAATATTCTTCGGTAATGATAGCAGAACCTTCTTTACTCGTATGATAAACTCTCCCGCTCACCTGTTTATTTAACAAATCTTCCTTAGCTGTTTCAAATTCACGGTACAGAATACCTTCCGTTGCTGGAATAGCTAATAATTTTCCTTTTTTATCAACACCTAACGTAACAAATAATTTATCACCTGGTTTTGGCCATACCTTCGTATACAATGGTAAATCATCACTAGAAACTAAAAAGTCTTTTGTAACACCAATATCTACAAAGACACCAAGCCGAGGAATACTTTCAACGACCTCTACCCAGCCGTATTCATCCATTTGGACTTTTGGAAAACTAGTTGTTGCTGTTATATTTCCTTTTTTATCCATATAAAGAAAAACATCAATATCTTGCCCTTCTTCATGTTCCTTGTCTGTTTCATTCACATGCAATAGAGCTTGTTCACCATCTTTTTCTAAGACATAACCTGTATCAATTTTGCGTAACACCGTCATGGTTTGTACGGTGCCAAGTTTTAATCTATTCATATTTATAACCTACTTTCTGTATGTATATCTCAATCTATTTGGAAAAGGGGGTACCCTATTATAAGAGTACCCCCTTTGATTAAAAGTAACACATAAGTTTTTTTATTTTTAATTCCGATTCTTTTAGGAAAATTCAGCATGATTCATTAATTAACCGCGGTACATTATCTACACCGTTATAGCTAAGCTATCCTTCTGCCTATATAACAGGGGCTTTTGCTAATTTATTTTATGTTCTCTAACTTAACAACGTAAGCCCTACCTGCTCTTACGTCCTTGCGTCCCCTTAGACGCGCCAGTGTGAATAAGCATCTTCAAAAACATTGTAGAATGCCAGAACACTTAGTTGTTACTCTTGTGCAACTTATTAACTATACATTTATTTCACTTTAATGTCAAATTTTAAAGATAAGAGGGATACAAGATTTTGTTTCTATCAAAATCATGTAATTATGATAAACTATTATTTAGTTTATCATTATAAAAGAATTAGTCTAGTAAGATGGAGATGAAAGTATTGTCCTTATTTTTTAATGTTATTTTACCAATTATGCTTGTATTTTTATCCGGATTTATTTTACAAAGGCTTCGGGTTTTAGACGTTAAATCAGTTTCTGCTGTAACCATCTATATTCTATCACCCGCGTTGGTTTTTATTTCTTTATATGATGCAGAATTTAACAGTGCTTATGTCATGATTTTTGTTTATATGATTGTTTTATTTTATCTTATGGTTTTTCTTAATAAAATACTTGCCAAAATTTTCAAATGGTCCAAAAATGTAGAGAGTGCATCGATTTTATCTACAGGTTTCATGAATTCTGGGAACTATGGGTTACCAGTTGTTTTATTTAGTTTAGGGCAAACGGCTCTACCATACGCGGTTTTTATTATGGTTGTACAAGGATTACAAAATAACTTCTTCGGGGTTTACTATGCTTCACGTAGTTCAAGTGGAATCAAAAGAGCTTTGATAAATGTGTTTAAAATGCCAACAACCTATGCGATGATTTTAGCTTTTATTTTTCAGTTTTTCCAGATTCCAATAACTGATTCCATTCATTCCACTTTATCAATGGTTGGTGACGCATCGATTCCTGTTATGATGATCGTACTCGGAATGCAACTAGGATCGATTATGGGAATTAAATTGGATTGGCAGGTTATTACTTCTAGTGTTCTATTAAAAATGATCGTTGCACCTTTATTTGCAGCTGGATTTGTTTATTTCCTAGATATTAATCCATTGATTGGAGCAATCCTTATTATTATTTCTGCAATGCCTCCTGCAGCAACGACAACGATGTATGCGATTGAATTTGATACGGAACCTGAGTTAGTATCTAGTATAACGTTTATTTCTACCGTTACTAGTATTTTAACCATCACGATTTTGTTAAATATTATGTAATGAAATGAAGAATGAATTCAAATAGTAGGAGTATTGGAACAGGCTTGTTTATAATGGGGATAGGATAAATTTAAACAAGGGGTGAAGGAAATGGATCTAGGGTTAAAAGGAAAATCTGTCATTGTTACTGCGGCAAGTAAAGGTTTGGGAAAAGCTTCAGCACTTGAGTTTGCAAAAGAGGGAGCACACGTATTAATCAGTAGTCGAAGCAAAGATGAATTAAAGTCAACAGTAGAAGAAATAAAACGGGAAACCGGAAATGACCACGTGGCTTATATTGTTTGTGATATGAAAAAGGCAGATGATATTGAGCGCCTAGTGGAAAAGGCCATATCTTGGAATGGTACAGTCGATGTGTTAGTCAATAATGCTGGGGGACCACCAGCTGGGAAATTTTTAGATATGACAGATGAAGAGTGGTACCATGCGTTTGAATTGAACTTACTTAGTTTTGTTCGCACAATTCGAAAGGTAGTTCCATATATGCAGAAACAAAAACGCGGAGCAATTGTTAGTATAGCTTCTTCATCAATGTTTCAAAGTTTAGATAATCTTGTCCTATCCAACACGATGAGACCAGGGGTTGTTGGACTTTCGAAAACATTAGCCCGCGAACTTGCGGAGGACAATATTCTAATTAATACAGTTGGCCCTGGGATCATTCAGACGGATCGAATTAACGATTTATATCAATTTACTGCGGAACAACAAGGTGTGTCCATTGATCAAGTTATAGAAGAAGAAGTAAAAACAATTCCAATGGGGCGTTTGGGAAAACCGGAAGAATTTGCAAAAGCGATTATATTTTTAGGATCAGGAGCAAATACGTATATAACTGGGCAAACTTTAGTTGTGGATGGTGGATCGGTAAGGGCGTTATAATATAAGACAGGTTTCTTATTCGGGAAGAAATAGGAAACCTGTCTTTACGTTTATCTTAAATTAGGTTTAGTACACCTAATCCAATCAATATAGCCGGAGCAAGAAAAGAAAGTTTTTGTAACTTCTCATGTTTAGCTAAAAATATCCCAATTTTCATACCAGAAAATAAGAAAATTCCACTCATCGTTGCGATTAATAAGGCAGTTACCCAAGGAATATAACCTAATAAAGATGCGCCAATCCCTGCGCCAAAAGCATCTAGAGCAAGTGCAAAACCAAGTATGAGAGCTTCTCCAATAGAGATATTTCCGGATTTATCCAAATCGGCCTTATCAGGAGTTGCAAATACAGTTGTTATATCCTTCAATTTACTACTTGAATGATTCACTTCCATTTTTTTCCCTTTGTTTAAATTTGACCGGATGATATTAATCAAAGAAAACAATCCTAAAGAGATTAATATAACTCCACCAATCGATTGTGCGATATCAACGGAAATAAATTTTTCGAGAAAATTACCGATTGTCATGGAGGCCAACAATACAGTACCAGAACACAACATAATGATGAGTATAGCCCATATTGGTACTTTAATTTTTTGCATTCCATAAGTTATTCCCACACCGAGCCCATCGATGCTTACTGCTATAACTAATAAGAACAATCCTGTATAATATAGCATTCATAACTCATTCCTTTACAACATTACTAACATATTGTATGGATGGAAAAGATCAGGTGTGCTTCATTAATTGGGCAAATATAACATTTTTCGATGTCAGACAAGTTCTGCAAGTTTTTCATGAATGTGATAAAGTAAAATATAATGTTTTTTGGAGAAAGGAAAAATAAATTTATGAGTAAAACAGTTGTACTAGCAGAAAAACCATCTGTTGGTCGAGATATAGCGAGAGTATTAAATTGTCATAAAAAAGGGAACGGATTTATAGAAGGATCTAAATATATTGTGACGTGGGCATTAGGACATTTGGTGACATTAGCGGATCCGGAAGCCTATGATGATAAATATAAATCGTGGAAACTGGATGACTTACCAATGCTTCCGAATCATCTGAAGCTAGTAGTCATGAAAAAAACTGGTAAACAATTCAATGCGGTAAAAACACAATTAAATAGAAAAGATGTTTCAGAAATTGTTATTGCTACAGATGCAGGGAGAGAAGGAGAACTTGTTGCACGCTGGATTTTGGAAAAAGCACGTGTCAATAAACCAGTGAAGCGCTTATGGATTTCATCAGTAACAGATAAGGCGATACGAAATGGATTTAAACACTTAAAACCAGGTAAACAATACGAAAATTTATATGCTTCAGCTGTAGCTCGGTCAGAAGCGGATTGGTATGTAGGGTTAAATGCTACAAGAGCATTAACAACTAAATTTAATGCTCAGCTTTCTAGTGGCCGAGTTCAAACACCAACATTAGAAATGGTTGCCCAACGTGAGAAAGAGATTAAAGAATTCCAGCCTCGGAAATTTTATGGAATTGAAGCGAAAACGAATAAAGGTTTCAAATTTATTTGGCAAGATGATAAAAAGAATCAACGCATGTTTTCTAAAGAAAAAGCCGACAGACTACTAGAAAAATTGAAAAGCCAGTCCGCAAAAGTGGTTCAAATTAATCAAACTTCTAAGAAAAAATTTGCACCCCAATTATATGATTTAACAGAATTACAACGAGATGCAAACCGTATCTTTAACTTTTCAGGGAAACAAACGTTATCCATCATGCAAAAACTGTATGAACAACACAAAGTTTTAACATATCCACGAACAGATTCTCGTGTTATTTCAACGGATATTGTTCCAACCTTGAAGGATCGCTTAAAAGCTTGTGGAGTGGATCAATACGCCAAAATGGCAGGAAAACTATTGCAAAAGGATTTTAAACTTCCGAAATCTGTAGTAGATAATGCAAAGGTATCTGATCACCATGCTAGTGCGACACGTTAACCTGAAATTCTGATAGAAATATCAGTTGGGATGGTTTAGTAGAAAACTGAAGAATCCTTGAGGGGAATGAAAGCCGTCATGCTGTGCTGAAACCCTCACACTAATACTCCCCTAAGCAGGGAAGCAGACTATGGTGGAACTGTTTAAAGCGGGGTGAAGTCGGCGAAAGTGAACAGGAATTAAGAACTGTCACTTAGAGTAGTCGGGTGGTTGTAATATATGGTGAGAATGTGTTTATACACTGACGAACCTCTGAATGTACGAGTCTATAGGTGGTTACGGTATCTGTGATGATAACGTAGTACCAATTTGGTACGTTAGCGGAGTTGAGTAAGAATTGGCGTTATGAAAGACTCTATACCGAGCGGATGACGGTATTAAGCTAACAGGCTCAAAGGAGGCACCTAAGTATTGCGTTAACGGGAATCTTTGGAACGTGGGAAGCCAAGAACTGTATCTGTCATGACAGAAACTCATAGTCGAGGACAGTTGTAGACGAAAAGCCAGATGATATAATAAGCTACTTAATCTTGGTGAAAGTAGTGCCACAGTACCGATGAAGCAGTGATAATAAGCTGTAGAGGGATAGGCACAAGTCAAGTAAGGACAAGTTGATTGATTCAAACTATGACTCTGTTTTTCGGGTAAGACAGGGAAAGCAACATCCTTGAAAGGAGTTGTCCCAACAGAGTGGCGAACAAATACAGGTATAATGATTACTATGAGATGACACAAGTCTTTGACGACTTGTATCAAAAATCGAAAAACAACTTTTCGTTTCGTAATCTGATGAACACCATCACCAGTGAAAATAATATTCGATTGGCATTTAGAATGATAAAAACTAACACTGGAAGTCAAACAGCGGGTGTTGACAACATTACAATTAAAGACATTAAAGACAAGGATTTGGACTCTTATATTAAAATGGTTCAAGCAAATCTAAGTAACTACAAGCCTGATACTGTTAAAAGAGTCTATATTCCAAAAGCAGATGGTAAGAAAAGACCATTAGGGATACCGACAATGGTGGACAGATTGGTACAACAGAGTATTCGACAAGTCCTTGAGCCAATATGTGAGGCAAAATTTCATCCGCATAGCTATGGTTTCCGACCAAATAGGAGTACCAAACATGCAATATCTCGTATGATGTCCTTAATCAATATCGGAAAAATGTACTATACAGTGGATATTGATATAAAAGGATTCTTCGATAATGTAAATCATACAAAGTTGGTTAAACAAATGTATGCATTAGGTATTCGAGATAGGAAACTATTAGCATAATCAAAGCGATGCTAAAAGCCCCCATACAAGGAGAAGGAATACCAAATAAAGGAACTCCACAGAGAGGCATTTTATCCCCTCTACTATCAAACATTGTCCTTAATGAACTTGATTGGTGGATTTCATCCCAATGGGACCGCTGTAAAAGAGTGGTTGAATATCAGATTAAAGTTAGAAATAAGTGAAGAGAAATCAAAAATTATTAATCTGCGTAAAAATTACTCAGATTTCTTAGGAGTCAAAATAAAAGCCGTCAAAAAGGGAAAAACCTTCGGAGGATATGTAGCACAATCTCACATTTCAGACAAAGCAATTAAACGAATGAGCGATGAAATCCGAAGTCAGGTTGAGCTAATTGCTAAACAACCTGAATCCTCACATGTGACTAAGCTGAATAGCATGATTTTAGGTTGGCATGAGTATTATAGCTGTGCTACCTATGCTAATATTGACTTCTCTAAATTAGCTTTCTCTTTGGATAAGTTTATGCTCCACAAACTAAGAAATGTAGCGAACTATGGAACACCTAAACGTAGCGAATTATCACCTTTGTATAAAAAGTTCTATGGAAATTCTAAAGCGAAAACGTGGAAGATTCACAAGGTTTTCATCTATCCAATCGACCATGTTCAACACAAACCAGTTATGAATTTCAGCCAAGACATATGTGATTACACCCAAGAGGGGCGAAACAAATCCTCTAAGAAATTGGAAAACAGCACTAATAATAACATCATTCAACTCATGAAAAATTATAATCCATATGAAACGGCTGAATACAACGACAATAGAATTTCAAGAGCTTCCATGACAAAATGAAATGTGAAGTAACAAAAATAGATCTTGCTATAGACACGCTACATTGTCATCACGTCATACCAAGAGAACTTGGGGGAACAGATGGCTACCAAAATCTTAGAATTGTTCATAAAGATGTCCATAAACTTATTCATGCTACTAAACCCGAAACAATAGAAAAGTACAGCAATCTCATTGAAGATAAAAAAGCTCTTAACAAGCTAAATAAACTTCGAACTCAATGTAATCTTGAACCAATCAATCTTGTAACTACTTGATGGAACGCCGTATGAGAGGAAACTTTCACGTACGGTGTGGAGGAGGGGAAAATGAGTACACTTAACGGATAATGCCGAAGTAGAAAGTTACCTATTCCTATTTATTCCAACAGAAGAGCAAGTGGTATTAGAAGATCTTAATGACAAAGAAAGAAAAATTTATGATTTAGTTGTAAAACGCTTCTTAGCTGTTTTATCGGATCCACATGAATATGAACAGACTACTGTTTTTGCAGAAATAAATGGAGAAACATTTGTTGCAAAAGGGAAAGTAGTTAAAAAGCAAGGTTGGAAAGAAGTGTATGACAATCGTTTTGATGATGAAGAATTTTCGGATGATCAGAGATTACCGGTGATTCAAAAAGGAGAAGTTTTTACTACTGTCGTTCTTAAACAAACAGAGGGGGAAACAAAACCTCCAGAGCGTTTTACAGAAGGTGCCTTATTACAAGCGATGGAAAACCCAGCTAAATACATGAACACGAAAGAAAAAGATTTAGTAAAAACAATCAATCAAGCTGGTGGAATTGGAACGGTTGCAACACGTGCAGATATTATTGAAAAACTTTTTAACAGTATGTATATGGAATTAAAAGGAAAACATATTTTCATTACATCGAAAGGTCGTCAGCTATTGGATCTTGTACCAGATGATTTACGGTCTCCAGTACTTACCGCAGAGTGGGAGCAAAAACTTCAAGCCATTGCGGAAGGTAAGTTAAAAAAGGAGAAGTTTATCTCTGAGATAAAAGGGTATACGAAACAAATTGTTACAGAAATAAAAAGCAGTGACGAGACTTTCAAGCATGATAACATGACAGGAACGAAATGTCCGAAATGCGGAAAGCTTATGCTTGAGGTGAAAAATAAACATGGAAGAATGTTAGTTTGTCAAGATCGTTCTTGTGGCCATAAGAAAAATATTGCGAAACAAACCAATGCAAGATGCCCGAACTGTCATAAACGAATGGAACTTCGTGGGGAAGGCGATGGTCAATTATTCGTTTGTAAATGTGGTCATCGAGAAAAGGTATCAACATTTAATAAACGAAGAAGTCAAGAGAAGCAGCATAAAGTGTCTAAAAAAGATATTAATAAATACATGAAAGATCAAGATGATGGATTTAAAAATAATGCACTTGCTGAAGCCTTAGCAGCGAAATTTAAAAAATAGTATTACTCTAGTCCTCTATTTAGTATAATAGGGGACTTTTTGCATCTAAATCTAAGTTTATGATAAATGTATAAGACGTAAGCCAAATAGTTTACATCTAATCTAGAAAGCATTATCATTTAGTATAATATAAGTTTTGACATGAAGGAGGTAGACATAAATGGCATTTGTTATATTAGATCCTTGTAGGGGAGAAAAGGCTGGCGAATGTGTTAGTGTATGCCCTGTTGATTGTATAGAGGAAGGTCCAGACCAATTTTACATAGATCCAGATATTTGTATTGACTGTGGTGCTTGCAAGGCGGTTTGTCCTGTTTCAGCAATAGAAGAAGAATACGATTTAACACCGGATCAAGAAACGTTTTTAGAAAAGGCAGAAGAATTTTTTGCCAATAGATAAAAAATATATATCCCCGTTACATTTCTAATAGGAGTGTAACGGGGATTTTTATATGGGGGCCGATTTATCTTTTTGGCGATTGGATTTCGCTTTTATGTAAAAAAGTAACGCTATTGAAAACGTTACTTTTTCTTAATTGCTTTTAACGCATTTTCTATATTGGTAGTTGGTTGTCTACAAGCGAAGTTCTCGCAAATATAAACGGTTGTTTCATCATCTATTTGCTTGTACGCTGTAGCAAATGGTGCAACTTCCGAAAAATTCTCAGGTGCTTCACCGAAAAGGAAGACAACATTTGGTAAAAATTCTGTTTGAACTTCTTTTAGTAAATGAATTCCTTTATCGTTGTCCTTTTTACCTAGTATGACAACTTCTTTTGTTTTGTATTCCATCAGTTGTAGGCTTTGGAGAAAGAAAGGACTTGCGGAAGCCATTCTATTTACATCATTGAAAAAGGTAAAATACATTTCCTCTACTTTATCAAGATATGAAGTGTTCCCAGATAAATAACCTAGTCGTGTAAGCATTACTGCTGCAACACTATTTCCCGATGGAATCGCACCATCGTAAATTTCCTTATCTTTTGCAATTAGTTGCTCACTATCTTTTCCGCTAAAATAAAAGCCGCCATGTTCTTCATCCCAAAATAATTCTAGCATTTGTTCCGAAAGAAAATGTGCATGTTTTAAATGTTTTTTAGAAAAGGTTGTTTCATATAGCTCGATATATGCCCATAAAAGAAAGGCATAATCATCGATATACGCATTATATTTTGCTTCGCCTTCTCTATACCTTGCCATTAAGCGATTCTTAACAAATAGATTTTCCTCAACAAATTCCATCGCATTTTCTGCCATTTTCTTATATTCTTGATTGGAAAAAACCCGACTGGCTTTTGCTAATGCAGCAATCATCAAACCATTCCATGCAGTCAGAATCTTATCATCAACATGTGGATAGACACGTTGCTCCCGTTTTTCCAATAGTTTTGTTCTAGCTTTTTCCAATTGCTTCAATAAAGCATCTAATGGTAAGTTAATTTCCCTTGCAACGTATTCCAAATCTTGATCAATGAGATTCGGGATATTTTTTCCTTCAAAATTCCCTTCTGGTGTTAAATCATACACATCTACATAAAGCCCACCTAAATCATGACCCAGAATATCAAAAATCTCTTCATAATCCCAGACATAATATTTACCTTCGACACCTTCCGAATCCGCATCAATTGCTGAATAAAAAGCACCTTCATTACTCGTCATTTCTCGCTTAATAAAAGTAATAATTTGTTCTGAGATTTGTCGGTAGAATGGGTTCTTCGTTATTTGGTAACATTCAGTGAAAACCATTAATAACAATGCATTATCATAAAGCATTTTCTCAAAATGTGGAACGAGCCATTCTTCATCTGTCGAGTATCGGGCAAACCCATATCCAATATGATCCCATATTCCTCCCGCAGCCATATCCTTTAAGGTTTTTTCCACCATCTTAAGGGCAGCAGTATTTCCAGTGAAATAGTAATGACGTAATAGAAAAAGAAGATTTTGAGGCATCGGAAACTTTGGTGCCTCCCCAAATCCTCCATACGTAAAATCATAACCTTTGGCAAGTTGTTTATATGCTTTATCTAATGTTTCTTTTGTAAGCCGACGATCACTTTTAGGAGTGATGGAGCGGGTTAATGCATTGGTAACACTTTGAGTAACACTTGCAATATGATTCGGGTCTTCCACGTATTTCCGATGTAATTGTGTCAAAGCCTCGATTAATCCTGGTCGACCGTATTTACTTGTTTTTGGAAAATATGTCCCAGCATAAAAAGGGACTTTATCTGGGGTCATAAAAATAGTTAATGGCCAACCACCGTGTCCTGTCATCATTTGGCAAACTTTCATATAGATGGAATCGACATCAGGGCGCTCTTCACGGTCCACTTTAATGGATACGTATTTTTCGTTTAGTATTTTTGCTACTTCTTCATCTTCAAATGATTCATGGGCCATCACGTGGCACCAATGACATGTGCGTTAGATTACCAACTAGCTATACCCAATAGATAAAAAGATGGGTTTACCTTCTTGTTTCGCTTTATCGAATGCTTCTTCTTTCCACGCATACCAATCAACGGGGTTATAAGCGTGTTGTAATAGATACGGCGATTTTTCAGCGATCAATCTATTGGGTTTTCTGTTAGTTGTCATAGGGCATCACCTGCCTTTCTTTAAGGAACTGTTACGGATAATTTACCACAATCAGCAAGTTATATACAAAAAATCCACTTACTGTAATAGGTGGATAAAGACTATACGGTTATTGGAAACAATTACACCTAAAAAACTGTTAGGTGATTTGTCAAAGAGAAATAAGGCATCTGAACAAGATTTGAAAATTGTTAGGGAAGTAATGATTTCACAAAGTTTACCATCTCCAGTAATGAATGTGTTAATTCACTATGTCTTGTTACAAACTACTATTAAACTGTTCCATAAAGGGTTGTTGAAAATTTTGGGAAGAAATAAATCGTATATAGGCACTATTGAAAAATAGACAAATCACTGAAAAAGGGAAAAAGAATTGGATTTTTTTTAGGAAGAAAAGAACGAATTTTTACGTCAAATGTGGAATGATTTCGTAGTTACTTTAGGGAATCCAGTTGTTGAAAAAGATTTAAAAGCAGAGTATCTACACAACCATTTAAAGGATGATAATGGAAAGGTGTATCAAAAAGTGGTAGAAGAAACGTTGAATAATAGAAAACTTATACCGATTTTAGAACCTTTTTTAGACAAATATTATCAGAATAAATTTTTTCCTATTTTCTCTTTGTATCGGAAAGCAAGAAAAGGGAAGTTTGGAGAAATGATTGAGCGAATTCTTCTGAAGCACGGAAATGAGGGGAAAGTATGTTAGAAAAATTGATTACATCGTTTGTTGCTTATCTTAGACAAAACAATATTTCCGTTCCTACCTCTGCTATAGCAGATATTCTAAAAAGTTTACCCTACTATAATGTAACGATTAAAGAAGAATTTCAAATGGTTATTCGTCAACTGCTGATTAAGGATAGGGAACTTTTTGATCACTTTGATGCGTGTTTTAATGAATTTTTTTACATGCAATTTTACGATAAGGTATATGAAATATAAAAAGAAAGAAAAGAAAACGAAGCCCGTATGGAAATGAGTGAACTAGAAGAAAAGCAAATCAAAAAAGAAAGGAAATCGAAAACAGAAAACAAGCAGCAAATAGGAAAAGGCTGGTTACTATCAAGGCTAGGAAAGGCAGATGGAGAAATAGAGAAACTCTTTTTAAAAGAAGTTGAAAAAAGATTGAGTGAAGACTTTCAAAATCATATAAATATAATGAAAGGCCTAAAACCTGGCGATATCAACGAGTTTGCAGTATTATGTGGGAAGCGGTTTTATCAGACCAACCATCTATTGTGTTCGATGCTATCAATCAAGCTAGGAAAAATTTACTAAACATAAGAAATGAAGTAAACAAAGTGAAAAGGCGACAAGAAGAGGTACTTTCAAATGTTGAAAAAACAGAATATCGTGGTATGAGAAAAATGGTCCAAACTGAAATTGATCAATTAAAAGAAAGGCTAATTTCTTCTTTAAATAAGAGGCAAATATCACTATTAAAAGAAAGCTTGGAGCGTTCATCAACTTCATTACTAACAAAGTTCTCAAACCTAATGAAAATAGCCAAAAATGAAAATGAAATCGACATGCAACGGACCATTTCTAATAGCTTACAAACGTTTGGGGTACCTATGGAACTCGTGTTTCGAACAGCGAAGAAAAAGAAAACCAAAATCGATATTATTCAAGATGTATCGGGATCCGTTATTAAAAGTGCGGAGTTTTTATCCCTATTTGTCTTTCTTATTCATAAACAATTCCCCGGGTAAGTCCGGACTTTTGCTTTTGTCGGTAAATTGGATGAAACCACACATTTCTTTGAAACAGAGGATATAGTAAAGGTAGTGAAAGATTCGCTTATGAAAGCAAATATTGATTATAGGGGTTACTCTAATTATGATAAAGCTTTAAAAATGTATGAAGAAAACTATATGGAAAAGATTGATGATGAAACTATTATTTTTGTTTTAGGTGATGCAAGGAATAACCGGAATGATGCACGGATGAAAACATTTCTTAATCTATCCGACAGAGCAAAACATGTATTTTGGTTGAATCCTGAAGAAAAGCGAAAATTTGATAATAAATCTTGAATAGATCCTCTAGGATAATTTTTTATCCATTTTTCAATGCGAATCACTTATGTTAGAAAACTTATAGTGAATTTTACGGTAATAGAAAGGAATGAAAAGAATGAGAGAAATAACAGATAATTTAATTAAAATATTAGAGGGTTTATATGCAAGTGAAAAGCGGGTTGGCGAAATTGTATGCATTTTACAGGAAAGTCGTATAACAGGACAAGGTCTTCTAAATAAATCTATAAACGAAATAGAATATACAATCATTAAGTATTTGGGTGGAAGTAGAAAAAATCTTTATTTTTTCAGGGAACTTCTTGAAAAAGATCCATTTCATAATTTAGAACAAGGGAATATTACCAAGGAGGAATTTTTGAAGCAAATTAAAAGGGGCATTGAATTAGATCTGACGCCCGAAGCTTATCTAAAGGGTTATTGTTCCGCAGAAGATATTATAAAATAATTTCACAGTTAATAACAAACATGACACCAATAACAGGCTCCTAATTAGACACTGAATTTATAGGCCATTGAATGTATCAATGAGTGAATGGTTTCCAAAGAAGTGGATACTAAAACATCGATTACAAGTTTCGGTATGATAAATAAGCCTCAAGAGGTTGGGACAAAAATGTTTTATCAAAAGGGAAATCCGAACTTTAAATAAGTTATGGAGTAGATAAACCGCTACGGAAATATACTTCGCTTTCCGCGGGCGGCTGGTGAGCCTCCTCGTGCTCGTCGTGTTGCAAGTAATTCAGTGTTGCGGCACTCCTCGCAGAAAAGATTGCTAACGCACTGCGGGGTCTCACCCAGGCCTTTTTTCCCGCAGGAGTCTACGTATATTTCCTCCGCTAATTCTGTGGGATTGTTCGTCTTTTGAGTTAAACATATCGTTATGTCCCAACCTCTTTGAAAATCATATGAATGTTACTTTCCCACAATTCACCAAATTAATTTCAAATAAGGGGTAAAGAAATTATTTAACCGCTTTTATGCATTTGCAATGAGAGTGGTTTTTTATTGTCTTTTATAGCCAAATCTAATACTCCACAAAAATTATTTAAATAGATTTTAGACTAGTATTTTAAAATGAAATATAGTACATTATTAATTTATAATAAAGAAATAACCAAAATACAAATTATAAAATTAACATATAAAGAAAGTGAGGAATGCATATGACCCTCCCACTACAGCAACCAGTTCTCATATTTGGATTGGCTGTTTTAATTTTTTTGTTTTTCCCTGTATTAATGGGGAAACTTAGGATTCCTGCCATTATTGGACCAATTGTGGCAGGGATTATCGTTGGACCGCATGGATTAGGAATTTTAGCGCGCGATTCGACGATTGAGTTACTTGGAACGGTCGGATTATTGTTTATTATGTTTATAGCAGGACTAGAACTTGATTTTGATGGTTTTAAAAAGTACAGGAATCGCAGTATTTTCTTTGGATTACTTTCCTTTGGGATTCCTTTTATACTTGGAATAATAGTAGGTTTATTACTTGGTCTTAATACACTTTCGGCTATACTATTTGGTACCATTCTATCGTCCCATACACTGTTAGGTTTTCCTGCAGTAAGCCGTCTTGGTGTCACAAAAAACAAAGCTGTAACGACAGTACTTGGTGGTACATTAATAACAGATACATTGGCAATGCTTGTGCTTGCTGTTGTAACAGGAGCATCCGAAGGCAATTTAACATTTGGGTTCTGGGTGTATTTGATTATTGCAATGACACTTTTTGCTGCGGGTATTCTAATTATCACCCCCTACTTGACAAAGTGGTTTTTTAAACGTTCAAATAATGAGGGAACATTAGAATTTAACTTTGTTATGGCAGTTTTATTCGTAGCTGGGGCAATATCCTTATTTGTAGGCTTGGAACCAATCATCGGTGCGTTTTTGGCCGGTCTAGCTCTAAATCGGTACATTTACGATCATGGTCCATTAATGAATAGAATCACATTTACAGCGAATGCATTGTTTATTCCGTTTTTCTTATTATCCGTGGGAATGATGATGGATCTTAGTGCTCTTGTATCCAGTCCCGACGCGTTACTAGTAACAGTATTAATCTTAATTACAGGAATCATCGGTAAAATACTTGCAAGCTGGATTACGAGTAAAGCTTACGGTTATTCTAAAGTGGAAAATAGGGTAATGTTTGGACTTTCTATTTCACAAGCTGCGGCAACATTGGCAGCGACACTTGTAGGTTTTAGACTCGGGTTGATTGACCAGCAAATAGTCAATGCTGTCATTATAATCATCTTGGTATCTTGTATTATGGGTCCATATTTTTCGGAAAAGTATGCTAGAAAACTAGCTCTTTCTGAAGATAAAGCCGTACTAGATGAAACACTTCCTGAACGTATCTTAATCCCACTGGCGAATCCAAATACAATGGAATCTCTAATGGATTTAGGATTTGTTTTAAAAAGGGCGATAAATACAAATGAACCTATCTACCCATTAACAATTGTTCAAAAGGATTTGAAACAGGCAAGCAATGAAGTAGCGCAAGCGGAAAGAATGCTTGGTCGTTCTATCATGTATGCTTCAGGCGCAGAAGTATCTGTTAAACTGTTGACACGAGTAGACCATAATATTGGCTGGGGTATAGAACGCGCTGCAACGGAAGAACGTATCACAGCAATTGTTGTGGGCTGGGATGGAGTAAATGAAGGAGGTCAAAAGGTTTTCGGGAAAGTTATTGATAATTTCCTTGAGCATACGTATCAACGTGCGCTCATAACAAATATCAAGCAACCGTTGAATACGATGGAACGTGTAATTCTTATTTTACCAAATAATGTCGCCTTTAAACCAGGATTTGAAGATTCTATATCCATTATTAAGGGTATTGCTTCTCAGCTTAGTACAACAATTAAAGGACTTGTCATTCGTGATAACTTAGAGATATACGAAAAAGTTTCACAACAAGTACACCCTAATATTAAAGTCGAGTTCCAATCAGTTGAGGGGTGGGAGTCCCTCTATGAACACGATTTGAAGGATGTTAAATCAACAGACCTTGTGATTTTATTAAGTGCTAGAAGAGGGACTGTGGCATGGCACCCAGAATTAGAAACTTCACCTAGCAAACTAGCTACTTTGAATCGTGGTAACTTAATCGTGTTCTATCCAACAGAAATGAAGGAAACGGATATTCGTGGATCACGTGGTTCGGAAATTCCGAAAGAGTTACTTTTTAAAAGCGATTATGAGGCCTAATAAAATAAAAATATAGTAATTATTATTTGAAAAGAAGGATATCAAGGTGTATAAGACATCTTTATCCTTCTTTTTTAGTTTTTGATGATTTACTTACTAAATGCAGGCGGTTTTTCTTAAAATCTTTTTTATCTGTTTCTATTAGTGGTTTCTATTATCATTGAATGAGATTGTTTAATTGGTTAATATGTTCTCTGTCCTCATTTAAATTTTCTTCTACAATTTTCCTACTTTCTAAATCGATGTCGCCCCTCACAATTTCTTCCACCATTTTCATTCCTTTTTCTTGTCCATCAATAGCATCTTTTATAATTTCATCTACTGTATTAGGAAAACCTTTTAGGTTCATCATTCCCTCTTTTATGGAAAGCATTACCCCATTATCCTCAACAGCCTTACCACCAAGGTTCTGTATTCTTTCAGCGATTTTTGTAGCGTGTTTCTTATGCTCTTGTTGAATACGTTGTAGTTCTTTTTTTATAGCTGGATCAGACACTTGCTGGATGTAATGTTCATATGAGTGAATTCCCATAAACTCTCCCTTTAAGCATGCGTTTAATTCCTTAATTGCAACATCTTCATTATTCAATATCTTAACCTCCATTATGATACATAGTAAAAAGACAAGCCGTAAACATCAATATTAATATGATTTGTAAAAGTGCATTTCATTATACAGAATAATGAGACCTTAATTTATGTTTCTCTATACCTTCATTTGGAGTTTTTTCTTACATTAAACGAATGTGAATAAGCCATTGTGGGAGTGTAAACATGATTCTATATTATTCGACAATTTCTCGAATTCTATTGAAAAAATTGAAATTTTACCCCTACCCTTATTACGCCAAAAGTGTTAAAATAGGAAAAAGTTTAAAAACTTTAATTAATAGAAGTTTTAGAAAGGGGGATTATAGTGGCAGAATTACGCAGTGACATGATTAAAAAAGGTGTCGATCGAGCACCCCATCGAAGCCTGCTTCATGCTGCAGGGGTAAAAGAGGAAGACTTCGGTAAACCATTTATTTTAGTTGTTAATTCCTATATAGATATTGTTCCGGGACATGTACACTTACAAGAATTTGGAAAAATTGTAAAAGAAGCAATTCGAGAAGCTGGTGGAGTCCCATTTGAAATGAATACCATTGGTGTTGATGATGGGATTGCAATGGGCCATATTGGGATGAGATATTCCCTACCAAGTCGTGAAATCATTGCCGATTCAGTTGAAACTGTAGCAAATGCACACTGGTTTGATGGAATGGTATGTATTCCGAACTGTGACAAAATTACTCCGGGAATGTTAATGGCTTCCTTACGTGTTAATATCCCTTCAATCTTTGTTAGTGGAGGACCGATGAAAGCTGGAACGGATAGCGCAGGAAATCCTCTATCCTTAACCTCTGTTTTTGAAGGGGTTGGAGCCTATCAATCTGGTAAAATTGATGCAGCTAAATTATTAGAAATAGAACAAAATGCTTGTCCTACTTGTGGTTCTTGCTCAGGAATGTTTACTGCAAACTCTATGAACTGTTTAGCAGAAGGAATAGGACTAGCTCTTCCAGGAAATGGTACTATCTTAGCTGTTTCTGAAGAACGTAAAGAGTTTGTTAAGAAATCGGCGAAACAATTAATGGAATTAATTAAAAAAGATATTAAACCACGTGACATCGTTACAAAAGATGCTATTGATAATGCGTTTGCATTAGATATGGCGATGGGTGGTTCAACCAATACAGTATTACATACGCTGGCTCTAGCACATGAGGCAGATGTTGATTATCCACTTGAGAGAATTAATGAAGTTGCTAACCGTGTTCCACATCTTGCTAAACTTGCTCCAGCATCTGACCATCATATTGAAGATCTGCATCGGGCGGGTGGTATTAGTGCAATTATTAATGAACTACTTAAAAAGCCAGGTGCATTTAATGGGGACTGTCTAAGTGTTTCAACTAAGACCATTCGTGAAACAGTACAAGGCGCAGAAATTATGGATACAGATGTTATTCATACACTGGAAAATCCGTATTCAGAGCGTGGCGGACTTGCGGTATTATTTGGGAACCTAGCCCCAAATGGATCTATTATCAAAGTTGGTGCGGTAGATCCTAAGGTTGGCGGCTACCATAGAGGTCCAGCTATTTGCTTCGATTCACAGGAAGAAGCGATGGAAAAAATTGAGTCCGGGGAAGTGAAAGAAGGACATGTTGTCGTTATTCGCTACGAAGGACCTAAAGGTGGACCGGGAATGCCTGAAATGCTTGCTCCTACATCACAAATCGTAGGTCGTGGTCTAGGTGCTAAGGTTGGTCTAATTACAGACGGGCGATTCTCAGGTGCATCACGGGGTATTTCTATCGGTCATATCTCTCCAGAAGCGGCTGAAGGGGGACCAATTGCCTTTGTTGAAGATGGCGATATGATCGAACTTGATCTAAATAAACGCACAATTACATTAGAAATTTCCGATGAACAATTTGAAGAACGTAAGGCGAACTGGAAAGGGTTCGAACCTAAAGTGAAAAAAGGCTGGCTTGGTCGCTATTCCGCTCTGGTAACTTCAGCTAATACGGGTGGAGTTATGAAAATATAATAAATATACAATCAAAGCATTGCCTAGAGTGATTAAACTCTGGACAATGCTTTTTTACGTTAATTAAAGAAAGTTAGGTGAAGTTTATGGGCGTAGAATGTAGACAATTACACCTCAAATAAATATAATATAACTAATAAGGTAGGTGATTCATATGGGAAGGTAAATCAGTTTAATTGTTTCAACTGTGATTCATTAACATTTGTTTTACCTTATGTTTTGAATCACAATCGATTATGCCAGATATTAAAAATGGAATATCACGGAGGTGAAAATCCTTGTATCTTGTGATGCAAGGATACTAATTGGACGATATTGTTAACTTGTTTTTGGTTGCTATATTGATATTGCTAACAGCATTCTTTGTAGCAACCGAATTCGCTATTGTGAAAGTACGAACGACTAGAATTAATCAGTTGGTAGCTAAGGGAAATAAAAGTGCGGTTTATGCAAAGAAATTAATTGATAATCTGGACGATTATTTATCAGCCTGTCAGTTAGGTATTACGGTAACAGCACTTGGGTTAGGTTGGCTAGGTGAACCAACCGTTACACGCTTATTAAAACCGGTATTTAATGGGCTAAGTATTAATGGAACAGTCGCTACTTTCATATCTTTTCTAATTTCTTTTCTTCTTGTTACATTTTTACACGTCGTTATCGGGGAATTAGCTCCAAAGACTATCGCCATACAAAAGGCGGAATCTGTAACATTGTTATTTGCAAGACCTCTTATTCTTTTTCATAAAATAATGTATCCGTTTATTTGGTTATTAAACGGATCGGCAAGGTTGCTTGTTCAACTTTTAGGGTTTAAACCGGTAAAAGAACACGATGTAGCACATTCGGAAGAAGAGGTTCGAATGATTGTGACGGATAGTTATAAAAATGGGGAAATCAATTTATCTGAAATGACCTATGTAAATAATATATTTGACTTCGATGAAACGCTTGTAAGAGAGATTATGGTACCACGAAATGAAGTGGTTTGCTTTTACAAGGAAGACAATTTAACAGATAACATTGATATTATTCTAGAATCCCAATACACTAGATATCCAGTGGCAGACGGAGAAAAGGATAGTATCATTGGTCTTGTTAATATAAAAGAAGTTTTTACAAGTCATTTAGAAGGTAATCGATCCGTATCAATAGAGAATTTAATTCGCCCCATCATTCATGTACCTGAGGTAACTCCTATTAGACAACTTCTTTCAAAAATGCAAAAAGAACGGATTCATATGGCTATTGTACATGATGAATACGGAGGTACGTCGGGAATTGTAACGGTAGAAGATATATTAGAAGAAATCGTAGGAGATATCCGTGACGAGTTTGATAAGGATGAATTACCAGAGATTGAAGAAGTAAATGAAAAAATAAAAGTAGTTTCTGGTAAATTAAAATTGGTAGATTTGAACAAACTACTGGGCATCAATCTTCCAAATGAAGAAGTAGAAACAATTGGAGGATGGGTGTTTTCAAAAAATATGGAAGCTACAGTAGGTAGTTCTATCGTACACGATGGATATAAATTTATCATTGATGAAATGGATAAATATAAGGTTAAAAGGATAAAAATCGTAACAAGTTAGTTGAAAAAGCAAACTCTTTTGTGAGTTTGCTTTTTTTGGGTATAAAGTCAATGAACCTCATTAGAAATAAGGATTCAAATGAAATTTTAATGAGCTTTCCCAATTGACGTAATGGCATAATCTTGTTATCATTTCATCTGTTATATAAAATAATAGTTATCGCCTTGTATAAGTTCAAGAATATGGCTTGAACGTTTCTACCAGCTACCTTTAAATAGCCTGTCTACAAGGAGTGAAAATATGTATATTTTTTCATTTCTAGATAAAACTTTGGCATGCTGTGGTCAAAGTTTTTTTGCTTTTTAATAATGTCATAAAAAGCAATGGCTGTGGAAAGTTAAATGTATGAGCTATTCAAGGTCAATTCACCAGAATAGGAGATCGTCATCATGAAAAACTTCTTTCAGTTTACAGAAAGAAAAACTTCTTATAAACAGGAAACACTAGCAGGAATAACGACCTTTCTCTCAGTCGCTTATATTTTAGTGGTAAATCCGCTCATTTTAAGTCAAGCAGGAATGGATAGGGGAGCTGTATTTACTGCAACTGCTCTAACTGCTATTATTGGAACCTTACTGATCGGATTGCTTGCCAACTATCCGATTGCCATTGCACCGAGTATGGGATTGAATTCCTTTTTTACATTTTCCGTTTGTATTGGGATGGGAATAGAGTGGCCAGTAGCTTTAACTGGTGTATTTATAGCAGGTATTATTTTTATGATTTTAAGTTTATTGAAAATCCGGGAAAAAATTATTAATGCGATTCCTGAAGATTTAAAACATGCCATAGCTGCAGGAATTGGATTTTTCATCGCGTTTATCGGATTGAAAAATTCTGGAATAATTGTAGGAAATCCAGATACCTTTGTTACAATAGGAAATTTAACTACCCCCACGACTGCACTTGCTGTTGCAGGTCTTGTATTAACTATCGTGATGATGGTTCGAAATGTCAATGGGGCGATTTTTTATGGGATGGTTATCACTACAATCATTGGCATCATTTTTGGTTTAGTAAAGATGCCGACTTCCATTATTGGATCCATCCCTAGTCTTGAGCCAACATTCGGTGTAGTGTTTGAAAATTTACATGAAGTTTTTACACCGGACGTGTTAGCAGTTATTTTTACTTTTTTATTTGTGGCATTTTTTGACACAGCAGGAGCATTAATTGCCTTAACTAGCCAAGCGGGGATAATGAAAAATAACGAAATCCCTCGAATCGGGAGTGCATTGTTAGCTGATTCTTCTGCAGGAGCGGTCGGAGCAATTTTAGGAACTTCTACACCGGCAACAAGTGTGGAATCATCGGCCGGGATTGCGGTTGGTGGAAGAACAGGGTTTACATCGGTAATCATTGCACTATGCTTTGCAATTGCTTTATTCTTTTCTCCAATACTGTCTGTCATTACAACAGAGGTAACGGCTCCTGCGCTAATCATTGTCGGGGCATTAATGGCAATGGGAATTAAGAATATTAATTGGAGCAACTTAGAAGTCGTTATCCCATCCTTTATGACGATTATTATGATGCCTCTTACTTCAAGTGTTGCGATGGGACTAGCATTTGGTTTTGTACTTTATCCATTGGCGTTAATTGCTCAAAAACGTTCCAAAGAGATTCACCCGATTATGTACGTACTGAGTTTGTTATTTATTTTATATTTTATTTTTGTTGCTTGACTAAAGACACTCCTAAGGGGTGTCTTTATTAATTGGAATTGCATTTTGTGATAGAATTAAACTTACAATTTAGTATAAGGAGTACTTAGAATGTCTGAATCATTATTTACGAGTAAATATCATATTGATCTACGCGATGTTGATTTTAAAAAAGAGCTGAAATGGAGTGCGTTATTTAGTTATTTTCAAGAAATTGCAAGTCTAGCCGCATCAGACTTAGGACTTGGAATTGATACGTTACAAAAAGGGAATGGTCTTGCTTGGGTTTTAACGAAAATTCGTGTGGACGTAGATCGCTTACCTAGCTGGGGAGAAGAAATAATAATAGAAACGTGGCCATTAGAACCCGGAAAATTAAACTTTGATCGTGATTACATTGTACGGGATCAAGACGGGAAAAGTATTATAAGGGCTATTTCGTCTTGGGTGATAATAGATTTGAAGGAAAGGAAATTAAAAAGGTCAAAATCTATTCCATTCTCATTTCCAACTCCTAAAGTAGATAGGGCAATGAAGGATACTTTTAGCAAATTAAAACATAATGAGCAAGTGGAAACCGTCTATACAAAAACAATAGGTTATAGTGATGTTGATTTTAATGGACATTTGAATAATTCTAAATACATTGATTACATTATGGACTGTTTTGATATAAATGATCATAAAAAATACGATGTAATGTCAATTGAAGTGAATTTTATCCATGAAGCACTGCCTGGTGAAAGTATTTTATTAAAGAAAGATGTTACATTACATGATAATCAGGTTTATGTGGAAGGTATCAACGAGAAAAATAATCGAATTGTGTTTAAAGCGAAGTTAAAAGTTGTTAAACCATAATTTAAGTGATATTAAGGGGTTGTACAATAAATGACGTTGGTGGGAAAAACTCACCTACGTCATTTTTGTGTTTATAAATAGAAAACAAGTGAGATTCCCTGTAGAATTAAAGTCGCTGAAAACCATTCCTAGGAGGGAACTCACTTGTCTATATCAAATGATATTAGAAATATGTTAGATATTCAAGATAAAAATATTTATAGTATGTGTCAAGTTTTTCTCGGTGTGTCTTTCACACCAATATTTCCGGCACTCTATTTTTGTACACTTTTTCGGCTACCGCGCGACCCTTGTCGCTTGCTGTCCCCAATTTTTAGGTAACGTTCTAAAAACCAAGAACCTTACCTAAAAATCAGGGTGTTATCTAAAACTTTTTATTAACTGTCCAATAGCTGATGAATGAGCTGTATTTAGGCTTATTTTACCTTGTTTTGCTCCAATTGACGGCTGGGTTTCCTGGCGTAGAAATTCAGTCATACGAACCACTTTTTTCACGTCTCGTTGTTTTCTTACACTTCGCCTTTGGTCTCTCAAATAGACGGATCGTAATGTTTTATTTAGAATCCCTTGTTTGATCTTCACCATTGCCTCACTACCTTCTAAACTCCAATGCATTCCACGCTTTTTCATTCGGAATGAAATATGTCGTTGGTTGGATTCCATTGCACCCATGCCCCTTGCCTCTTTTGGTGGATTCTCAACTTTTTCTCTCCAATCAAAAATTCGATCCCAATTACCGCCAATATATCTACGAAAATCCTCGGCCTTTTCTAACTGCTTATCCGTTTCTAAAGTGCTCTCCAATGTATCCATCCAACGTATGAAATCATCCAGTTCGTGTTCTTTGATTGCCTTTTGTACACCTTCTTTAAACTCGCTCTTTTTAACTCCAAAAGTTCGATTCAGTGCTTTAGAAATGTGAAAGGAATCCAATTGATTTAAAACAGGATAACTAGACTGTGAGAAAGCCTCTTGAAAACGTTCTGCCGTATAACCGGGACCACCATCACTATTGGTGACAACTTGAGTGTTTTCTAAGGAATAATGATTAGCTGTATACGCCTGGACTTCTTTCCAAAAATCATTCGTTGGTTTGGTTGTCATGATGACCTGTGGATTCTTTAGGGAAATACGCTTCCCATTTTTACTCCAACCTTCATGAATGATCGCATGATGGACTTCATGACTTGTCTTTTTCTTTGTTCCACGCACAAATACACCATCTGCCTCGGCAAATAAAAAATCCAACTCATCTCCCTTTGGTAAATAAGCAGCTTCCTCTAATTCCGCTAACATTTCTTCATCAGCTCGCGCTTGTGCCTTCCCAACACGTTTCACAATACTTCCCACAGTTGTATGACTAAGAGTTACTGCGGTCCATTCACCTAATATGCGTGCCGTTTCTCGGTACGTACTCTCACTAGCCAACTCTGCCACTTTTACTTCAACTAAAGGACTATGTCGCTGATATTTTCTAAATCCAACCCACTCATCAAAAGGATAATGCGCTTTCCCATTGATATCGTGCATTAATGTATGCGTAAAACGAACTGCCCCAAAGATAAACTGAATTGTCTTTTCATCTTCTCGTTCAACCGTCCAACCCTTACTTTGCATTCTTCTTTTTATCGTTTGATTAAGTTGTGTAAATACGCTCCCCATCAGTTTAGTAAGGAGATCATATACATAAATTTGAACATGTTCCTCAAAGTCAATTAAATCATTTGTATCCTTTAATAATTCGCTGATTTTTGATATAATTGTATTCATGAAAAGGCCTCTTTCAAATGTATTTGCCGGTCAGCATACATTTATGATAGAGCGCCTTTTCTTTTTTTTCTAGAATTTTGTTTCAAATCCCCGAGAACTATTTTACACATAGATATTTATATGAGCGAAAATGCAGTAACGTATGGCAAACATAAAGGGAAGTCTTGTAAATTTATTAAGGCGAAATTAACATATGATGCAGATCAATGCCCAAATTGCCAGGTGGAGAAAGTAGGCTCTTCTATTTATAAAAACGGAACACAATTATCTCGTATTACCATTCCGACCATGGGAGTTTATCCAACATATTTATTATTAAGTAAGCAGCGTTTTATGTGTAAACATTGTGGTGTTAGTTTTACTGCACAAACAAATATCGTAAAGCGTCATTGTTTTATATCCTCAAATACAGAAGCCCAAATCATGATTAAATCAGCTGGAGCGCAGTCCGTTAAAGATATTTCCCAGGATTGTGGTGTATCTGAGGCAACTGTTCAGAGAATCATTAATAAAGAAGCAAATAAATATAAACCGCATTATAAAGCCCTACCTAAGCATCTATCGTTTGATGAATTTAAGTATGCCAAGGGCAAGATGGCTTTTGAATATATCGATGTTGAAACGGGTGACATCTTAGACATTTTAAATAGTCGTGATAACCGGTCTATTACAGATCACTTCATCACAAATTATAGCTTATCAGCTAGACAACGAGTAGAAACCGTGACAATCGATATGAACGCAGGTTATGTAAGTTTGATAAAAGAGATGTTTCCAAATGCAGATATTATTATTGATCGTTTTCACTTAGTTCAACTCATATCAAGAGCGATGAACAAAACGCGTGTTAAAATCATGAACCAACTCAGAACATCTAATGGGGAAGATCAGAAAAAGTATCGCCGCCTTAAACGTTATTGGAAGCTTTTACTGAAAAAAAGATCGAGTTTATCTTATACAGAATATAAATATTACGGCTTATTTGGCCAACGTCTTGAAAGTTCAATAGTGCAAGAAATGTTGGATTATAGTGAGGAACTTAAAGTCAATTATGGTATATATCAGGACCTGTTGGAGGCAATTGACGAAAAGGACTATCATGCATTAGAGAACACATTAAACAAAAAGTGTCCAACCCAGTCATCAACCTATTTAAGAACAAGCATTAAAACATTAAGAAAGCACTTGCCCTATACGAAAAACAGTTTTCAATATACGTATAACAATGGGCGAATTGAAGGTATTAACAATAAAATCAAGGTACTCAATCGGATTGCATATGGCTATCGGAATTTTAAGCATTACAAAAACCGAATAAGATTACATTTTAAACTGAAACCCGTAGTAAACAAATCACACTCTAGAGTAGCATAGCTTCCCTAGAGTGTGATAATCAAATACATATTAAAAGTCGACTAAAATACAGTACCAACGTCACTTGACGTAGAGCCTATTAAGGCCGAAATAGGATTTTGGTCTTTTTTTTATCCCATCTAAACGGTCGGTAAGACGCCTACCTCAAGCTTCTGGGGAACAAAGAAGATGGGGGATAAGTGCAACTAACCATCAGTAGTAGATGAGAAAATTTTTTCTAGCGGAATTTAAGCAGTATAACATAATAAACGTTCGCAATGTAATAGAGATGTTAGTAGAAAATAGGTAGTAATGACATATAAATAAATGAAATACTCTTGCCTAATATAGATATAGTGTGTTAATATAATCATGCAAACGTTTTCCCTATCTTTCGATAACAAGAGTATTTTAACAAATTACTAGAAAAGAAATCTATAAAACTATTTTTTGTTAAAATAATGAAACCGTTATCAAGGATGAGAAAGAAAAAAATAAGGAGTGAGGAAATGGGAGAAAGGAAGTTTTTATCAAAAATCTTTTTAATCGTTACTTTTTTAACAGTAATTGTTATTGCCGGTTGCAGTTCTTCAGATGACAAAACTGCATCAGAAGGTAATGGTGGTTCAGGTAAAGTTACTTTAGATGTCTTCCAGTATAAGGTTGAGTTCAAAGAACAATTTGAAAACCTTATAGCAAAATATCAAGAAGAAAATCCTGATGTAGTAATCAATGTTCAAACGGTTGGCGGAGGAAATAGTTATGCATCAGCAGTAAAATCACAGTTTTCATCCGGAAATGAACCGGATATTTTCAACGTTGGTGGTCCAACAGAAGTAGAAGAATATCATGATTATTTAACAGATTTATCAGATACAGCGGCAGCAAAAGCCGCTTTAGAAGGAACGCTTAATGGTGTAACAGAAGGGGACAAAATTCTAGGTCTTCCTTATGCCCAAGAAGGATATGGACTGATTTACAACAAGGAGATTTTTGAAAAAGCGGGAATTAATCCAGATGA
Source organism: Oceanobacillus sp. FSL K6-0118 (assembly GCF_038006665.1). Taxonomy (NCBI): domain Bacteria; kingdom Bacillati; phylum Bacillota; class Bacilli; order Caryophanales; family Bacillaceae; genus Oceanobacillus; species Oceanobacillus sp. FSL K6-0118. The sequence goes on along the minus strand of NZ_JBBOVR010000001.1, from coordinate 2,908,385 downwards.
ATTAACAACCTTTGACGATCTTGAAAGTGCTATTAAAACATTAGATAGTAAAAAAGATGACTTAGGGATTGATGCAGTATTTGCTTTTCCTGCAAAAGAATTATGGGTAATGGGTAACCACTTAGCAAATACGTATATTGCACCAGAATTTGATAACGATGTCACAAAGGCATATGAAGCAAAAACAGTCGATTTTGAGTACGGTGATCAAATGAAGAGAATGCTTGACTTACAAAGTGAGTACTCTGTTCAACCGGTATTAAGTCTAGACTATTCACAACAAGTGGAACAATTATTTTCTTTAGGGAAGGTTGCAATAATTCAGCAAGGGAATTGGGTATATCCTACAATTGAACAAATGGATAGTGAATTTGCCAAAAACAATATTGGCATGATTCCAATGCCCGTGGAAGGTCTAGAAGGTCATTTGCCTGTTGGTGTACCTCAATACTGGGTTGTAAATAACAATAGTAGTGATGAGGAAATACAAGCTGCAAAGGACTTCTTGGATTGGATGTATACCTCAGATGAAGGTAAAGAAATGGTGCTAAATGAATTTAAGTTTATCCCTGCATATGAAGGTTATGATACAGAGCAAATTGCTGATCCCCTATCAAAAGCAGTATATAGCTATGCGGAACAAGGAAAAACGATTGGTTGGACATTCCTTGGAACCCCTGTTGGTTGGAATGAGGATGTTATAGGAGTTTATTTCCAACGCTATCTTAGTGGCGATATGGATTGGAACGGTGTACTAGAACAAGCCAAAGAAGAATGGGAAAAAGATAGAAAGTAATGTAATATGTGCAACCAACAAAATAAGAATTCCATTATTGTTGGTTGCCATCTTTCAAAGTTTTTGATTTTCGAATGGAGTTGTTATAAATGAAAAATAGAAGTGTATCATTTTGGCTATTTCTTACACCAACGTTACTTTCATTAGCACTCGTTGTTTTTGTACCATTTATTTATGGTTTTTTCTATTCCTTCACTGATTGGAACGGTTTAAAAGCGACAGAATTTATGGGACTTGCAAATTATGCGGAATTATTTCAGGATGAAGCATTCTTAAGTTCAATTTGGTTTACGATTAAATTTGCTGTTGCCTCTATCATTTTAGTAAATATAATTGGATTGGGTTTAGCCTTGCTGGTTACACAAAAGATAAAATCAAGTAATATCTTAAGAACAGTATTTTTCATGCCTAACTTGATAGGAGGGTTAATTTTAGGATTTATTTGGCAATTTATCTTCATTAGTGCATTTGACGCATTTGGTAATGCGTTAGGAATTGAAGCATTAAGTGGTTGGTTATCTACTTCAGAAACAGGTTTCTGGGGAATGGTCATCCTAAATGTTTGGCAATACGCAGGATATATTATGATTATCTATATTGCATATTTGGAAAGTGTTCCAGAGGAGTTATTAGAAGCTGCTGAAATGGATGGAGCAAATAGCTTTAAACGATTCTGGAATGTTAAATTCCCACTAGTAGCACCGGCATTTACAATTAGTTTGTTTTTGACATTATCTAATGCATTTAAACTTTATGATCAAAACCTTGCGCTAACAAATGGTGGACCATTTCGATCAACAGAAATGGTAGCTATGAATATTTATAACTCGGCGTTTAAGGAGTATGATATGGCATATGCACAGGCCAAGGCTGTTATATTCTTTATTCTTGTCGCTGTAGTTGCATTAACACAGGTTTACTACAATAAGAAACGGGAGGTTGATTTATAATGAAGAAGAAAAGGAGAAATAAATTGGTTATTGGAACCATTGGTATTCTTCTTGCTTTATTATGGTTATCCCCGTTCTATTTAATGGTTGTGAATTCTTTTAAAACAAAAAAAGGTATATTTTCTAATGTATTAGGTTTACCTGAGGAATGGACATTTGTAAACTTTAAGCAAGCATTTATTGACTTAGATTTTGTAAATGCATTCATGAATTCCTTATTTATATCTCTGGTCAGTGTTACTATAATCATATTATTTTCGTCTATGGCTGGATATGCGTTGGCTCGAAATAAAAGTAAAATAAGTAATGGCTTATTTATGGTTTTCGTTGCAGCAATGTTAATACCATTCCAATCTGTAATGATTCCGCTTATATCGCTCTTTGGTAAAGTGGATATGCTTAATCCTGATGGTCTAATTTTTATGTATTTAGGATTTGGATGTAGTCTTTCCATTTTTTTATATCACGGAGCAATGGCAAGTATACCCGCTTCGTTGGATGAGGCAGCAACAATTGATGGCGCAAACAAATGGCAGATATTTTGGAAAATTATTTTTCCAATGTTAAAACCAATTTCTGTAACGGTTATGATTTTGAACATTATCTGGATTTGGAATGACTATTTGCTTCCATCACTTGTACTGAGTGCAGAAAATGCAACAATTCCGCTAAATATGTTCTTTTTCTTTGGACAATATACGAAACAATGGCATTTAGCGCTTGCAGGATTAACGTTAGCTATTATACCAATAATTATTGTTTACTTCTTCGCTCAAAAGCAAATTATTAAAGGGGTAACTGACGGTGCGGTAAAATAAACTATATTTATGCGATGCAAAGGAAATGTTAGTATATAATGGATAAATAGTAATTAATGAAGGAATGAGATTTTAATGTCAGTTACAATAAAAGATGTAGCAAAACAGGCTAATGTATCTCCATCAACTGTGTCCCGTGTAATATCAGATAGCAATAAAATTAGTGAAAAGACGAAAAAAAGGGTAAGAAAAGTGATGGAGGAAATGGGCTATCATATTAATTTAAATGCAAGAGTATTGGTTCAAAAGTCAACACAAACTATTGGTATTGTAATGAAACACTCGGCAAGTCAAACCTTGGAGAATCCTTTCTTTCCAGAATTGTTAAGAGGAATTAGTGCGGAATGTAATGAAAAAGAATACAGTATCTTACTTACTACAGGTAATTCTGAAGAGGCTATTTTTGATGAAGTAAAAAAGTTGGTAATGGGTAAACGTGTAGATGGAATTATAGTGATATATTCAAAAAAAGATGATCCAGTTGTTCCATATTTACTTGAATCTGGAATTCCATTTGTTGTTATAGGAAAGCCAACAAAAGAACAAAATCGAATTATGTATGTGGATAATGATAATGTTCAAGCAGGAACGGATGCAACCGAGTATTTAATTAATTGTGGACATAAGAGAATTTGTTTTATCGGTGATGATCCAGAGTATCAGGTTGTGCAAGATAGAATGAGCGGATTTGATATTGCGGCAAGAAAGCATGAATTAAAAATTCCTGATAAACATTATTTGACATTCCCTATGAAAGTGGATGAGATTGCCGAGAAAAAGATAAGCGCTTTATTAGAAACGAAAGATAGACCAACAGCAATCATCTCTTCGTCTGATGTCCATACTTTAATGGTTATTACTGCATTACGTAAGAAAGAAATAAAAATACCAAATGAAATGAGTATCATTACATTTAATAATACTATTATTTCCAAATTATCTACTCCACCTTTAACATCGATAGATATTCAAACCTATCAATTGGGATTCGAGGCGGCAAAAAGTGTGATTGAACTAATAAAAAATCCAGAAATGTTTAGAAAAAGTGTGATCATACCGGCTATTATCGTAGAAAGAGAATCTGTATCAAAGTTATAGAATATATATTTTTTAGATATAAATGCAAACGTTTGCCTTTATTTAGGAGAGGAGACTTAAAAATGAATGTAGTAGTTTGGAATGAATATAGACATGAGAAAGAAAACCCTGCTGTAAAAGAAGTATATCCAGAAGGAATCCATGAAACATTAGCCACATTTTTACGGGAGGATGGGATGAATGTAAAAACCGTAACACTTGATGAACCGGAACATGGTTTAACAGATGAATTGCTACAAGAAACTGATGTTCTTGTATGGTGGGGGCACAAAGCGCATGAAGAAGTAAAAGATGATATAGCTGAAAAAGTGAAGCAACGTGTTTTAGATGGAATGGGCTTAGTTGTATTACACTCTGGGCACTTCTCTAAAGTATTTAAGAAGTTAATGGGCACAGGCTGCGACTTAAAGTGGCGTGAAGCGGATGAAAGAGAACGTCTATGGGTTGTTGATCCGACTCATCCGATTACAGAAGGTATTGGGGAATATATAGAACTTGAAAAAGAAGAAATGTATGGAGAGCATTTTGATATTCCTACACCGGATGAATTAATTTTTATAAGTTGGTTCGAGGGTGGGGAAGTATTTCGAAGTGGTGCAACCTTTAAACGTGGAAGAGGAAAGATATTTTATTTTAGGCCTGGACATGAGACTTATCCAACCTATCATAACGAAGATATTAAACAAGTTATAAAAAATGGTGTGAGATGGGCTAAAAATAAAAATACACCGACACATGTTTATGGAAATCATAAACCAATAGAAAACTTAGATAAATAGGGGATGAGATAATGGGAAAAGTACGTATTGCTGTTATAGGAACTGGAAGCATTGCACAGAATCGTCATCTACCAGAGTATGATGAAAATCCTAATGTAGAAATTGTAGCTGTTTGTGACATTGTAGAAGAAAGGGTTAAGGAAGCTGCGAAAAAGTATAATGCTAAGCCGTATACAAATTATGAACAATTACTTGAATTAGAAGAGGTAGATGCGGTAAGTGTATGCTTACCAAACTATTTACATGCTCCTGTATCGATAAAGGCACTAGACTCGGGGTGTCATGTCTTATGCGAGAAGCCAATGGCAACCTCTAGATCTGAAGCAGAAGACATGATTGATGCGGCGCAACGAAATAATAAAAAACTAATGATTGGACATAATCAACGATTCGTATCCTCTCATCAAAAAGCAAAGGCAATTATTGAAAGTGGTGAAATTGGGAAAATTTATAGTTTCCGTACCGCTTTTGGACACGCTGGACCTGAAAGTTGGAGCGCTGAAGGAAAGGGAAGTTGGTTCTTCAAGAAAGACCAAGCATTTATCGGTGCTATGGGTGATTTGGGTGTACATAAGGCAGATCTAATTCGTTATTTATTAAGCGATGAGATTAGAGAAGTCGGTGCGTTTGTTGAAACTAGTGCAAAAGAAAATGCGGATGTTGATGATAATGCTGTATTTATTTTAAAAACAGATACCGGTATTATTGGAACCCTTGCCGCAAGTTGGGCTTATACGGCTGCAGAAGATAATTCAACAGTGATCTATGCAGAAAAGGCTATTTTACGTTTAGAAGATGATCCGAGATATTCGTTAATCGTGCAATATAAGAATGGGGATACGGTTAGATATGAACTTGATGGAATACAATCAAATGAAGACGGTGGGCAATCAAAGTCCCATGTGATTGATCATTTTATTGATTCCATTGTAAAAGATAAGGAACCATTAATTGATGGGGTAGAAGGAATGAAATCATTAGACATTATTCTAGCAGCAATAGAATCAGTGAATACAAAAACTATTTACAAATTAGAGAAGTGAATGAAATGAATAAATTAAAGATGGGAATTATTGGAGCGGGAGGAATTGCTGTCTCACGGCATATTCCCGCCTACCTTTCATTAAAAGATAAAGTAACTATATTTGCTGTTCAAGATGTGAATATAGAGCGTGCTAATGAGATAGCAAGAAAATATGATATCCCTAATGTCTATCAGGATTATCATGATCTATTCAAAGTAGTTGATGCTGTTACGATCTGTACCCCAAATAAATTTCATGCGGAAATAACAATCGCAGCTTTAGAAGCTGGTTGCCATGTTTTATGTGAAAAGCCGATGGGGATGAATACTTTTGAATGCGAAAAAATGATTGAAGCCGCAAAGAGAACTAGAAGACAATTAGCAGTTGGATATCATTACCGATTTATGCCGGAAGGACAACTTGCTAAACAAGCTATTCATGAAATTGGTGATCCACTTGTAACAAGAGTACAAGCATTAAGAAGAAGAAAAGTACCGGGATGGGGGGTTTTTACTAACAAGGAACTACAAGGTGGAGGTAGTTTAATTGACTACGGTTGTCATTTACTCGATTTGTCCCTATGGCTGTTAGGGGAAATAGAGCCAGTAGAAGTAATTGGTAAAATGTATAATCGCCTTAGTAAAACACCAAATCAAATCAATGATTGGGGTACTTTTGACTATGAATCTTTTGATGTGGATGATCACGTATCCGCATACATAACCTTTACAAATGGAAGTACTATGTTGTTTGAATGTTCTTGGGCGGCAAATATTAAAGAAGATACTACGCATTTAAGTATTTCGGGATCAGAAGCGGGAATAAATGTATTTCCTTATGAATTCTATACACCTAAATATGGAACATACATGACAACAACTGCAAATATAGAAAAGGAAAAATCAGGTCTTTTACAGGCTGCAAATTTTGTAGAAAGCTGTCTTGGTGAATCGGACTTAATTGTAAAACCAGAAGAATCTTTAAAAGTAACAAAGATTATTGACGCAATCTATGAGAGTAGTCAATCAGGAAAGAGCGTACGATTTTAATAAAAAAGAAAATTAATGGAGGGGATAGTATGAAATTAGGTGTATTTTCGGTTCTATTTGCTGGTAAGACTTTCGAGGAAATGCTCGATTATGTGAAAAATGCAGGACTAAATGCGGTAGAAATAGGAACGGGTGGAAATCCGGGTAATAATTTTTGTGATCTTGATGCACTACTAGCTAGTGAAGATAAACGAAAGGAATACCTAGAAAAAATTCAATCACGAGGACTTACGATTAGTGCATTCAGCTGTCACGATAATCCTATTTCGCCTAATAGGCAACATGCGGAAGAATCACATGAAACGTTCGTTAAAACAATAAGATTAGCTGAACTAATGGGTGTTCCTGTTGTGAATACATTCTCTGGTGTCCCAGGTTCAAATGAAAATTCAAAATACCCGAATTGGCCTGTAACTCCATGGCCTACAGAATACTCCGATATTCTAAATTGGCAGTGGGAAAAAAGATTAATACCATACTGGAAAGAACAAGCGCAATTAGCAAGGGATCATGGTGTTAAAATAGGACTTGAATTACATGCAGGTTTTCTTGTACATACACCATATACTTTACTTAAACTAAGGGAAGCAACCAATGATGCTATTGGTGCCAATCTTGACCCAAGTCATTTATGGTGGCAAGGCATTGATCCCGTTGGAGCGATTAAAATATTAGGAAAAGAAAATGCCATTCATCATTTCCACGCTAAGGATACGTATATCGATCAAGACAATGTAAACATGTATGGCTTAACGGATATGCAACCTTATTCTGACGTACAGTCAAGGGCATGGACTTTTCGTTCTGTTGGGTATGGTCATAGTTTGCAAGAATGGACCAACATTGTGAGCGCATTAAGAACCTATGGATATGATTATGTAATTAGTATTGAAAATGAGGATCCTATTATGTCAATAAACGAAGGGTTCAAACAAGCAGTAAAAAATTTAAAATCTATAAATATCGAAGAACCTCCTGTAGAAATGTGGTGGACATGAAACATTAATTAGGTATCTATACGTATTTATTAAAAATAATTGGGAGGAAAGGAGGAGTTACATTTGAAATATTCAGGGGTTATGAGAGGAGTTTACGCTATAAGTATGTGGGTGATGCGTTTTTCCATTATAAATTTACTGTGGCTTCTCTTTCAATTACCAATTATTTTTATTGTTGTGAGTATACTTTATGCAAATAGCAAAGAAGATATCATTATCCTACTCCCAATTCTTATTATCTTGATACCCTTTTTACTTTTTCCAGCAACTCAAAGTATGTTTTCAACAGTTCGTGACTGGTTGATAAATGACGATGATAAAGGACTCATTCAATCATATATTAAGTATTATAAAGAAAATTATAAAAAGAGTATGAAGACAGGAATAATCTTAACAGTTGTATGGGGTATCTGGGGTTTCGATTTTTATTATTTTAGTAAGGAAAGTGTTGTATTAATGTTTATGGTTGGGTTTTTAGGATTACTTCTATACGTCTATACAATTAATATATTTTCCTTGAATGCCCATTTCCACTTAAGTTTAGCTGGACTTTTAAAAAAGTCATTGATTATTACGATTGGTAGTCCAATTTTGACCATTATCATATTGTTGAGTAATTTTCTTCTCTTAGTAATAAGTATCTATAAACTAACATTTTTAATTCCTTTCTTTACAGGTGCTTTGATAACCTTTTTATCATTCTCAGCTTTTTATCGACAGTATATAAATTTATCCCACCTAAACGGGCAGTAAGACTCCCATTCCAAGCTTCTAGGGAAACAAAGAAGGTAGGTGGAGATCAAACTGCCCGTAAAGGTCCGATAAGTGCGACTAACCATCAGTGGGGGATGAAGGAAACCCCTACTAGTGGATGTCTTCTTTATCTAGTTCGAATCTAAAACAAGAATGACTTGTTAATAAGGAGGATTGCTATGAACAGGAAATGGTGGAAAGAGGCAGTAGCTTATCAAATCTACCCACGAAGCTTCATGGATTCTAATGGCGATGGAATTGGTGATATACAAGGAATCATTTCTAAACTAGATTATGTGAAAAATCTTGGTATCGACGTCATTTGGGTAAGTCCCATTTATAAATCGCCAAATGCTGATAATGGATATGATATAAGTGATTACCAAGAGATTATGGATGAATTCGGTACAATGGAAGACTTCGATGAATTATTGAAAGAAACCCATAAGCGTGGTATGAAACTAATTATGGATTTAGTTATTAATCATACCTCCGATGAACATCCGTGGTTTGTGGAATCTAGAAAATCAAAGGAAAATTCGTTTCGTGATTATTATATTTGGAGACCGGGAAAAGAAGGAAAGGAACCAAATAATTGGGAGTCGATTTTTGGAGGATCCGCTTGGAAATATGATGAAAAGACGAATGAATATTTCTTGCATCTATTTTCAAGTAAGCAACCAGATCTTAATTGGGAAAACGAAAGGGTAAGAAAAGACTTATATAACATGGTTAATTGGTGGTTTGAAAAAGGAATTGATGGGTTCCGAGTAGATGCCATCACGCATATTAAGAAAAAACCAGGATTACCTGACCTACCAAATCCGAAAAGGTTAAAATATGTACCTTCCTATTCTGCGCATATGAATCAAGATGGGATTTTGGATTTTCTACAGGAATTGAAGAAAAATACGTTTGATAAATATGACATTATGACGGTTGGAGAAGCAAACGGAGTTCAAGCGGAGGAAGCAGAGGAATGGGTCGGAGAGAAAAAAGGGATTTTTAATATGATCTTTCAGTTTGAACATTTGGATCTTTGGGGTAAAGATACGAATACTGGCATTGAAATTCATAAATTTAAAAAGATATTAAGTAAATGGCAAGAAGGACTTGATGGTATTGGTTGGAATGCATTATTCTTAGAAAATCATGATCAGCCACGAGCTGTATCGACATGGGGAAATGACGGATATACCGTGAGATGTCCGCTAAGAGTCTTGCCACGATGTATTTTCTTATGCAGGGTACCCCATTTATATATCAAGGGCAAGAAATAGGGATGACGAACGTTCAATTCCCTTCTATTAATGATTATAATGACGTGGAAGCAAAGAACTTATATCGAAATAAACGTAAAGAAGGTATGTCTGACCAAGAAATTATGGAAATTATATGGAAAACTGTTCGTGATAATTCTAGAACTCCAATGCAATGGAATGCGGAGAAGAATGCAGGTTTTACAACTGGAAGGCCATGGTTAAAAGTGAATCCGAATTATAAGGAAATTAATGTAGAATTGGCATTGAGGGATGAGAACTCTATTTATCATTATTACAAAAAGTTAATTGAGATTAGAAAGAAATATCAAGCGCTTATTTATGGTAGCTATGATTTAATTTTAGAAAATCATAACGAAATATTTGCCTACACTAGAAAATTGGAAGACGAACAAGTTTTGGTGTTGACTAATCTTTTTGCAAATAATGCAACGTTTAACTTACCGGCTTCTTTAAAATCAAAAAAGAAGAAATTACTCTTAAGTAATTATCATCATGATTTGAAGCCATTGGAATTAAGACCATATGAAGCGCGTGTATACTTAGTTTAAGGAGGCCTATGGAGCTTCCTTTTTTTTATCCCTCCTCAAGCTTCTAGGGAAACAAAGAAGGTAGGTGGGAGTCTTAGTGCCTGTAAAGGTCCGAGAAGTGCGACTAAACATCAATGGGGGATGAAGGAAATCTCCCATTGTTGGAAGTCTTCTTTATTATTAAAAGAGTCATCAATTTGTTAAAAATTATTTACGTTATATCTTGATATTGATAATCATTATCAATTAAACTAAATCTAAGGAGGAGACACTAATGAGTGATATTTTAGTTCTTTACGCTAGCGTAAGTGGAAATACGGAAATGATAGCTAGAATTATTATCGATTCCTTGAAGGAAAAGAATATAGAATTTGATGTAAAAGTATTTGATGAAGATCCAATAAAAGCAAAAGATATCTTAGAATATGACGCCATTTTAATGGGGGTATATACATGGACGGATGGTGAATTACCATTTGAAGTTGAGGATTTCTATGATGGTGTATCCGATCTAGATTTAACTGGAAAAGTTTGTGGGGTGTTCGGCTCAGGGGATCAGTTTTATGATCATTTTTGTGGAGCTGTGGACATCATGTATGAACAATTTGAAGAGGTTGGAGCAACGATGATTGCTCATAAGGTGAAAGTAGATATGGATCCTGAGGGGGAAGAAATTATGGAATGTCAACGCTTAGCGGAAGAATTTTGTGAATTGGTCGGTGAAATAGTATAAAGGATCCCGAGCCGAATTTGGCTCGAGAATCTCTTATTCTTTTTCTAAAATATCAACAATCCCAATGCGATAGGAATAAAGCTAAATAATAGAATCATGACACAAAATCCCATAATATCACGAACTTTCAAACCGGCAATGGCAAGTACAGGTAATGCCCAGAACGGCTGAATCATATTGGTCCACGCATCTCCCCAAGCCACAGCCATCGCTGTCTTCGCAATATCAGCATTAAGCAGAATTGCTGCATCTATCATAATTGGACCTTGTACTGCCCATTGTCCACCACCAGAGGGAATAAAGAAGTTGACAATACCGGCACTAATAAAGGTAAAGAATGGTAAAGTATAGTCTGATGAAAAGCTAACAAACCAATTAGAAATCATATGAGAGAGTCCGGAACCAATCATCATTCCCATAATCCCCGCATAAAACGGAAATTGAATAATGATTCCACCAGCATTTTTAATACCTTCTGTAACAGTATCAAGGAATCTTTTCGGAGTACGGTGGAAAAGAATTCCTAAAAATAAGAATGTAAAATTCACAATATTAATGTTTAGGTCAAGCTCATTCCATACAAAATGATAAAAAATAAATACCAATCCCATCATTCCGATAACGAGGGATACGAGTTGGCTATTTTCTAATTTTTCGGCTGGTGTATCGGGAACGAAGTCATCTTCTTTTTCATCTTCCTCAGGTATGTTTAAATTAGAAAACTTTGTTTGAGCACCTATGTTAGAACTTTTTAAAAGAAATCGATTAAAAATAGGTAAGGTAATTAACATTGTGATCACAACGAAAATATTGAAGGGACTAAATATGGTTTCTGCAACGGGGATTAATTGTATTTTATCTTCTAAAAAGTGGCCGGGAGTTGCTATTGTAAGTGGAATGGATCCAGAAAAACCGCCATGCCATACTAACATCCCGCTGTAAGCACTTGCGATTAGAATGCGGTAATCAACAGCAGGAACACGTCTCGCAACGTGAATGGCAAAAAGTGCTCCAACAACAAGTCCAAATCCATAGTTGATTAAACAAGCAATAATGGCAACAAACGTAACTAAAAAGACTGCTTGTGGAGGTGTTTTTGCTAGAGAACTAAGTTTCGTTAATAGTTTCTTCACAATGGGTGTACTAGCTAAAATATAACCAGTTACAACAACTAAAGACATCTGCATTGCAAAAGCAAGCAAATCCCAAAAACCTGTTCCCCAGTGTTCTACCATTTGGACCGGTCCACTATCCGTAAAGATAATACCTAGAATAAACACGACAAAAGTTAAAATGATAGCAAAAAGAAAGGCATCTGGTAAATAACGCTGAACCATTCGATCAAAGAACGATGTTAAAGCTTTCATCGTTATACACTCCTCCTTTTTGGACTGATAGCGATTTCATAAAAGAGTATATGCAAAATAAAAAATAAATAGCCCATTTTATTTGGACAATATTAACTTACATAAGAAATAATATGAAAATGGCTTCATATATGAAGAAAATTTTCCGATATAGTAAGATAGAACTAGAAAATTATATTCTTCTTGATTTGTACGTAAATCATGTCGATATTAGAATAAAGAACGTTAACAATGTTAGGTGAAAAAACGATATACATATAGCAGAAAGAAGGAAACGGAATGGAGACAGATCAGTATTTAGATATGTTTTTGGACGAAAGTCGTGAACATTTGCAAGCAGTTAATGATCATATTTTAGAATTAGAAAAGCAGCCAGACAACATAGATTTAGTAAATGAAATTTTCCGCTCCGCTCATACATTAAAAGGAATGGCAGCGACTATGGGGTTTGAAGATATTGCTTCTTTAACGCATAAGATGGAAAACGTATTAGACGGAATAAGAAACTATAAATTAAATGTTACAACAGAAGTTATCGATGTTATTTTCGTTGCCATTGAATATTTGGAAAATATGGTGGATTCCATTGCCGCTGGAAATGATGGAAAAAAGGACGTTACAGATCTAGTGGCTCGTTTGGATATGATTGAAAAAGGAAAGTCTATAAAAAATGAGGGTGTCCAAGAGGTTGCTGCTACATTAGAAGCGGGGACGCCCACCGAATTACAATTAGATCAGTTTCAATTAGAGATTGTTCAACAAGCAAAGGAACTAGGAATCAATGCTTATCAACTAACAGTCTCTTTAGAAGACGAATGCATTTTAAAAGGTGCACGTGCTTATATGGTTTTCGATGTTATGGAAAAGAACGGTGACATCATTAAGACAAACCCTGCCATTGAAGATATAGAAGAAGGAAACTTTGACGATTCATTTTCCTTCGTCTATGTATCTAGTGAACCTCCCGAAAATATACAGGAACAGGTTTCAAAAGTTTCTGAGGTTAAAAATGTTGAGATTGTTCGTTTTGTAGTGGATAATAACTCTTCTCAACAGCAAAAACAAACAGAAGAAAAGGTAGAAAAAAAAGGTAAAAAAGTAGCTGATGAAAAGTCAGAAGTTACTCACCATACATCTAAAACTATCCGTGTGAATCTTGAACGAATTGATGATTTATTAAATATTTTTGAAGAAGTAATTATTGATCGTGGACGTTTAGAAGTTATTTCAGAGGTATTTGATAATCAAGAGTTGACAGATACAGTTGAACACCTGGGGCGAGTGACTTCAGAAATGCAAAATTTAATTTTGTCCATGCGTATGGTTCCGATTGAACAAGTATTTAATCGATTCCCAAGAATGATTCGTGGGCTTGCTAAAGAACTGAATAAGAAAATAAATTTGGAAATAATCGGATCAGAAACGGAATTAGACCGAACTGTTATTGATGAAATTGGTGATCCGTTAGTTCATTTAATCCGTAATTCGATAGATCATGGAATTGAACTACCGGAAGTAAGAGCGCAAGCGGGAAAATCAGAAGAAGGCCATTTAATATTAAGAGCGTATCATAGTGGGAACCATGTCTTTATCGAAATAGAAGACGATGGCGCGGGAATTAATCGTGAAAAAGTACAAATGAAAGCAATTGAAAAAGGATTAATATTAGCAGAAGAGGCTGAATTATTATCCGATGATGAAATTGCAAACTTTATCCTTTCATCAGGATTTAGTACGGCCGACCAAATATCGGATATTTCTGGTCGTGGTGTCGGTTTAGATGTTGTAAAAAGCAAGATGGAAGCATTAGGTGGGGAAATAAGTATTAAAACGGAAAAAGGGAAAGGAAGTATTTTCTCTATTCAATTACCGTTAACCCTTTCTATTATTGCTACTTTACTTGTAAAGGTGAAACATGAAACATATGCAATCCCTCTATCTTCTATTATTGAAACAGTCTTATTACAAGATGAACAAATTTTAAGTGCACACGGCAGAAAAGTGATGGACTTTCGAGGACAAGTGGTTCCACTTGTTTCTTTATCTGAAGTTTTCGAGGTTCCAATACGAGAGGAAAAGAATGAAAAATACCATGCTGTAGTTGTCGTGAAGAAAGGTGAGAAATTAACTGGGCTAATTGTCGATTCTTTTATAGGTCAAAAAGAAGTCGTATTAAAATCACTCGGCTCCTACTTAAAAGATGTATTTGCCATTTCAGGCGCAACCATTTTAGGTGATGGCGAAGTAGCATTAATTATTGATCCAAATGCTTTGATTAAATGATGAAAAATGAGGTGATTAAATGGATGAGATGACAAAATATATTATATTTAAACTTCAAAATCAATCATTCGGAGTGGATGTTCAACAAATTATTTCCATTGAGCGGATTCAAGAAATAACCGAAGTACCAAGGACATCCGAGTTTATTAAAGGTGTTACGCATATAAGGGGAGAGACTACCCCAGTAGTTGACCTGCGGGAAAGACTACTAATGGAGCAAAAGGATTATACAGACAGTAGTAGAATCTTAGTCGTACAAATAAAAGACATGCAAATCGGCCTAATCGTTGATGCGGCAACAGAAGTAAAAGATATTAACCAAGAATTAATTAAACCCGCACCTTCCTATGTAGGTGGTGTAAAAGATACATTTGTCAGTGGTGTAGCAAATTTAGAAGACGGTCTGTTAATTATTCTAGATTTAGAAACGATAATCAACCTTGAGGAAACAAATGAGCTTCAAGAAGTAATCGATTAAAGCATGAATAAAAGGTAGTTTGATAAAGGTTAGGAACCTATATCAAATTACTCTTTTTGTTATTGGGAAAGTATAGAAGTTCTACCAAAATACGTGCATCTAAGGCATTCGCGAAAGCTTTTGGGGCATTACCTAGTTTTTTAGCAGAGAAGAAAGTATAAAAATTTAGCTTATTAAATCTTTTCATAGGGAAGGCCGCGTCCAGCTCCAGCGCCCAGCGACTAGCGAGACTTCCTTCACCTCCGTACGATAAGTCAACATCGACTCACTCCGTTCGTCGTGTTTCCTTTATCTCCTGCGGCTCAGTCCAGTCCGTACGTCGCTAAACGGGCGCTTGCGCTTTTGTTTAATGGTATTTCATCAACAATATGACATTAAAAATATTAATCGATATTAATAGACAAAATTCAACAGTAAAAAGATTCATATTTCCCAGGAAATGCTTATGTTAGGCCAACATGATTATAAAGGATATAAAGGATCGTCGTATGTATCATATCTAACATGGATAAAAGTAGTAAACAACTCATAGAAGATGAACTACCCAACCATCGTTAATGTTTTTGGTGATAAATGGTTTTCTTATCTTTTTAGCACAACCTTTGATAAAATGGAAAACAGAAACAAATTCGCAAGAGCATCGGGAGGAATGTTGTTATGGATAGTAATATAAAATTAATTGCATTAGATATGGACGGGACATTATTGACATCCAATCAAGAGGTTTCCGATAGAACGAAAAAGGCAATTTCTGAAGCATTAGCAAAAGATGTACATGTTGTTTTAAGTACAGGACGTGCATTAAAAACAGCCTATCGATATGCGGAAGAATTAAAATTACAGTCTTATCTTATAACTGCAAATGGTGGACAAATTTATACGGTAGATAAAGAGTTACTCGATCAACATACATTGGAAACAGAGATGGTAGATAGAATGTGGAACATTGGGAAGGAAATCGGGGTCCACATGTGGCTTATATCTACTGATGACGTGTTCTATGGGGAAGCTCCTGATAATTTACATGATCATGAATGGTTAAAATTTGGCTGTCAATCGGACGATAAAGAGAAGCTAGATAAAATGGTGAAGGAATTATCCTATTACAATAACTTAGAACTCACGAACTCACTACCAACTAATATAGAAGTAAATCCAAAAGGGGTAAGTAAAGCAAATGCTCTTCGTTTTTTATGTGAAAGAATTGGAATTACGATGGACGAAGTAATGGCATGTGGGGACAGTTTAAATGACATTAAAATGATTCAAGAAGCTAAAATTGGTGTAGCAATGGGGAATGCTCAAGAAGCAATTAAAAAGGTAGCAAATCATATTACCGATACGAATGATCATGATGGAGTTGCTAAAGCAATCGAAAAGTTTGTATTGTAATAAGAACAAAGGCGCTGGAGCCGGACGTGGCCTATTCTGAATAATTTTCGACATGCAACAAATTTTATAACTTTCTAAACCATGAAAAAGGCTTGCGTAAGTGCAAGTCTTTTTCTCAATATTAAATTCCTGCAACCCAATACATCAAAATGGAAACAAGAACCGAGGTTATTAACATAGCATAAAAAGGTTTTAATGCTTTTGCTTTCAAATCTTTTAAACTTACATTTAATCCTAGCCCTACCATCGCTGAAGTCAAAATAAACGTAGTAGCGATACTTATAAAACTCATTACCGATTGCGTTACTGGGATATATACTCCTAATACATAACTACCTAATAAACTCATAGCAATAAATCCTAGTAAGAACCATGGAAATGGCACTTTTGTCGGTTCGTTTACGGAACGATTTTGCCGTCTTTTCCAAAAAATGATGACAAAGCATAATGGAACGAGTAAAAATACACGACCTAGTTTTGCCAATAAAGCGATAGCTAAGGCATCTTCCCCGGCTGGTTCTACCGCTAAAGCGACATTAGCAAGTTCGTGCAAGCTAAGTCCTGACCAAATTCCGTATTGAACATCTGAAATAGGCAGAAATGGCAAAAGCAAGGCATAAACAATGGAAAAAACAGTTCCTACTAATGCAATGATTCCCACACTAATTGCGGTATCTTCATCTTTTGGTTTAAGGATTGGAGCTACAGCTGCGATGGCCGCTGCACCGCAAACCCCCGTACCGATACCTAAAAGAAGAGAGATTTTTGAGTCAGCTTTTAATAATTTCGCCAATAATACAGTGACAAGAATAGCAAAGATTATTGTGAGTGCTCCCTTTAATACTAATCCAAGACCATCATGAAAAATTACATCCATATTTAGTTTAAGACCATATAAAATAATCGCAAAACGTAATAAATATTTAGATGAAAATTGTATTCCCGGACGAAAAAACTCTGGGTATCCCCAAATTTGCCTATAAACAATGGCAAGAATGATGGAAACAGCAAGGGGACCAACACGATTAAATATAGGTAGAAGAGCAAGTAAATAACCGATGAAAGCAAATAAAAATGTAAATCCAATTCCTAAGATAAATTTCTTCTTACCTGAAGCTTCATTCATCATTTTTATCTATCCTTTCAACTCCGCTTGCTTTTATTGTAAATTATATTTTATTATAAGGAAAATAAATTATAATGATGGTGATAATAAGTCTTCTTTATTGTATCCATAGGAGGAGTAAAATGGACCAACATCTCATCGTATTCATAGAAGTAGCGGAACGAAAGAATTTCACTCGAGCTGCGGAAGCACTTCACATGACCCAACCTGCTATCAGTCAGTATATAGCCGCATTTGAAAAGGAGATAGGAGTAAAGTTAATTGAAAGAACGAATAAATCAGTAGAATTAAATAAAGCCGGGGAAATGGTTTATCTTTATGCGAAATCCATTGTGAAAGAATATGAGCATATGAAATCACTTATCTCTGATATGAAAAGCGAGCCAGGCGGGGAATTACAAATAGGTGCTAGTTATACGATAGGGGAATATCTTTTACCCAAATTATTAGCAAAACTTCAAGAACAGTATCCTTCTATTATCCCTTATATAACAATAGGGAATACAGAAGATATTGGGTCAAAACTACTACAACGTGACATTGATATTGGTTTAATCGAGGGGGATTTTTTTCATAAACAGATTCATATTGAATCTTTTGCTACAGACGTGATGTACCTTATTGGAAGTAGCGAAGAATTTATTTCTGAACAAAAGATCACACATAAAGAACTTGAAAATCAAACGTGGATCATTCGTGAAGAGGGTTCTGGTACTCGTAGAATGCTTGAGGAGTTTTTGAAATTTAATAAAATAAATCCCAAACGGGTAATAACACTAGGAAGTACACAAACGATTAAGGAAGGAGTAGAATCTGGTTTAGGTATTAGTTTACTTTCTCAACTTACATTTCAAAAGGAATTAGAGTTACATCGGATTGTTAAACTTTCTACCTCAGGAACACCAATAAAGCGGAATTTTTCTATCATTAAATATGATCAAGTTTTTCAACCAAAGACATTACAAGTATTTCAGGAGATAGTTAAGGAATTCGCTTAAACACGTGCTTTATATCACATTTTTAGTGCCCTTTATTTGTCAGATAATAAAGTGTATAATGAAAGTAGGAACAAGAAAGGGGATGCTTTCATGGCTTTTTCACGTGGACCGAAAGAACCGGTTCCAGAGGTGGAAACAAATGTATGGTCATGCACTAGTGAGGAATGTCAAGGATGGATGCGAGAGTCATTTAGCTTTCAAACCGAGCCAGAATGTCCACTATGTCATTCCAATATGGAGCTAGAAGTACGTGTACTTCCCGAAATAAAGTAAGTATCTCCATCATTAAATATAGAAACAGAATAAAAGTTTTATCCAACCTAAATGAGCAGTAAGACTCTTACCTCAAGCTTCTGAAGAAACAAAGAAGGTAGGTATCAACTGTTTGTAAAGGTCCGATAAGTAAGACTAACCATCAGTGGGAGATGAAGGAAACCCCCACTGACGGAAGTCTTCTTTATTATGTTTTTCTTAGAAACCTTGGTTAAGGATACCGGGGTTTTTCTTTTTTAGCAGGTAGGAAAGCATAAAAATCTTTTCCGTCTGGGGCTCCGATTACTCGCCCCACCGTAAAGATTTGCATAAGTGCAACTAAGGCATTCGCTAAAGCCTAGCGAATGCCAAGTTTTCTAATGGGCTAAATTCACATATAGCCCATAAATATCATATTTTATTATAAACATAAATAAAGGATGTGTCTTTTTGAAGAAATATTACGTGACTGGAAATACTGCAAAAGGTTTAGTCAATTACATCTCTTCGAATCTTCAAAACATAAAACAAACCATTATTCTTAAGCATCCATCTGATTCTTTGAAAACAAGTTTAATTCAACAAGTTATAGATTCTTATCAGTCTAACTACGAAATCGAAGTGTTATTAAGTGCACTTAGTTCTAAGTATTTAGATGGTGTTATCATTAGAGAAAAATCACTTGCTGTTATTTGTGACCGAGTGGCAAAAAACAATAAAATACCTAATGCAGTCGAAATTGATTGTAGCTTATTTACAAAAGATAAACCAGCCATTAATACAGAATTAAAGGAAAAAATCATTCATCATACAGAAAAGGCATACAAAAATTTTAGAACAGGATTATCCATACATGATGATTTAGAAGCAATTTATATTAATGAGATGGATTTTGACCGTGCGAATGAACTTGCACAAGAATTTATTCAACGGATTATGAAGAATCAGGAGAAACAAAACCGTAAATCAACAACATATCACCGATTATTTGGAACGAACACTGCCGATGGCGTCGTGAATGAAGTACCACATATTACCGAACGAATGAAAAAGGTTTATTATATTAAAGGTCGGGCGGGAACAGGTAAGTCTACTTTTATGCGTAAAGTTGTAAAATCATGTAAAGAATATGGATTCGATATAGAGGTATATCATTGTAGTTTCGATCCAGGAAGTATGGATATGGTTTTAGTTCCGGAACTTGAATTTTGTATGTTTGACAGTACCGATCCACATGAATTTTTCCCTACACGAGAGGGGGAAGAAATCATTGACCTTTATGAAGAAGCAGTAAAGCCCGGAACTGATGAAAAATATGAAGAACAAATAACTAAAGTTCATAATCATTATAAATCTTTTATGAAACAAGGTGTTAAAGAATTAAAGAAAGCTGGAGAATATCGTGAGAAATATGAAAGCCAGTTTATTTTTACGGAAGAAGATAAGAATGCGATAGTTGAATGTATAAATCAACAAGTGATCCAATAAGAAAAGGGAGGCAGCACTCAATAGAGTACTGTCTTTTTTTCATAAGTAAACCAATCGACAAAATTTTCTAAAAAATTTCACTTGATATATTTGAAAATCTGATGTAAAATGAGTTAACAGAAAATTTAGATAGGGTCTATCGAAAAATTTGGGAGGTTGGTGAGTTGGATGGTTAGTGTAAAAATGCTTAAGCCTTATTATATTAAAACGGATAAAGAGTATGTACGTATCGTTTTAGCATATCAATATTTTTCAGTAGTAATTAATGAAAAAGATTATCAATTTATCCCTATCGAAGCAAATGAGTTCCGTATTAACCGACGAACTCAGAAGGTGGAAAATGTGGATGCTAAATTCGCATTTCAAAATGGGAAAGAGGTAGTATACTTAACTCTCGCAAAATTAATTACTCTCCCAGATTTCTTACAGCAACTTCATTCTATAGCAAGTTCTTATTATATAAAAGATGATGAGGAAAATAACGAAGGCGATATTCAGGAAGATGGTTTTGAAAGCGTAATCATTATTGAAGAACTAGAGAAAATGAATGTAAGAAGGTTAATTGACAAAGCCTTAGACGAAAGAAATGAACAAGCATTTAACGAACTTATAAAGTATCTTTAATAATATTTAAAAAAGCTACTCAAGAGAGTAGCTTTTAACGTTTCATGTTTATAAGAAGATTACTTACTTTTTTTACAGGACTTTCCGTTTTAGATTCATGGCTATTTTCCACCATCATGGCAATTAAGATATCTTGAGAGTCTGTAGGGTATGCGACAAACCATTGATTTTCTGCACCTTTTTCCTCTTGTGTATGTTTTAACTCTGCTGTTCCAGTTTTACCTGAAATCGTAACTTTATCGTTGTTTGCTTCTTTAGCGGTTCCATCTGTTACAACAGCTCTAAGTGCATCTTGGATAGTACTTGCTTGTTCCTTCGTAATGAGACCTTTCTTCCAGAACTGCCCTGTCTCTTCATCAGAGAAAAATGTAGGTTTTAGCATATTTCCATCATTCAAGAAAGTTGTATAAGCTGTAGCAAGGTGAATAGCTGTCATTTGAATTTGCCCTTGACCGTAACTTGAGTCAGCGAGCATTACTTCATTATCGATTTCCCCACTTTTTGAAATAGTCGAAGCAGTTACTGGATAAGTTAATGGAAAATCTTCGCCAATCCCAAAGTTATGAAGGCCTTTTGTGAATTTATCTTTACCCATTTCTAATGCCTGCATGGCAAAATAAATATTATCAGAGCGAACTAATGCATCTTTTAAATCAACTGGACCATTGGAAGTGGAAACACGAGTAACTTTATAATCTCCCCAAGATTCCTTGCCCCACTGTAAGCCATTGATTTCAAATCCTTCGTTAGGCTTAATGACTCCGTTTTCTAATCCAATTGCTGCCGTAATAGGCTTGAATGCAGAACCTGGAGCAAACGTAGAAACAATTCGATTGATTAAAGGTAATTGTTCATCTTTATCTAAAGCTTCCATATAGCCTTCAGTTGTGCCATACATCACCTTATTCGGATCGAAACTAGGGCTACTCACAAGTGCCAGTGTTTCACCCGTTTTAGGATCAATAGCCGCAGCTGTACCCGCATCTTCTCCGTATGAATCATATAATTCTTCTTGTAAGTTAATATCTAGAGTGAGAGTAAGATTTTTGCCATTTTCAACTTCTTTTTCAGCTAAAACAACTTTTTCATTGTTTTCTTTTTCAATATAAATAGTAGCACCAGGCTCGCCTTTTAATTGTTCTTCATATAGTCTTTCTAAACCCCTAGCGCCAATCATGTCGTCGGCAGCATATTTACTTTCATCAAATTCCTCAAAATCTTCGGCACGAACTGTTCTTAAATAACCGGTTAGATGAGCAGTGGATTCACCACCTGGATAAACTCGTCCATTTACAGTATTAATTTGAACGCCACTAATTTGTAATAATTGATTTTTTACTTTTTCATTATCTTTTGTGATTTTCGCAATCGGTACTGCCCATTCTGGCTGTACCCAGCTTTGATTTAATTTCCCATCAATACTTTCAACCGATACACCTAGAAGTTTTGCAATGTCTTTTTTCGCTTGGTCAGCCGATTCTCCTAATTTATCAGGAATAACACTGACTTCATAAATATCATCATTCAGAGCTAGAGGCATTTGATTTCTGTCTAAAATTTCTCCCCGTTTTGGTTCAGTTGTCGTATATTTAATTTCTCCACCATTTTTCAAATCTGGAAAAATAAAACCAGGATCCCAGTCCACAAACCAATTTCGATTTTCACCTTCACCTTCAAGCTTTAATGTAGCTTTATAATTAAATTGGATTGGCCCTCCAATCGTATTCATTTCAACACGGAAGGGGATTTTAGCAACTCCTTTGTCCATTGCAGCATCTAAATCATCATCTTTGATTGGACTAAAGGTAACCTTTAAATCGGTTACGTTAAGATCGTTATATAACTTTTCGTTACGTAGCACAGATTCTTCTGCTGAGAAAGTAGATTTTGCTTCCGAAGTAAACATATCATACAACTTTTCATACTTTTGTTCATTCCAGTCACTAACGAACGAATCGAAACGTTCATTCGGAGTGACGCGATCATCGGAACAAGCAACAAGCAAGATAAGAATAAATAACATAAATATTCTTTTTCTCATTATGTGACCCCCCATAAATTTCTTTTAACATTATAACACTAAACCGTTTTCTTCTAAATGAAAAGCCACGCTGTCTCGCAACAGGTGACTTTAAAGATGACTTATTTTGCTTCCATGTGGTTAGTTATTTCAGTATTTATCCGATTAAACTCTGATTCAGGTACAACGTAGTAATATACTCCGTTCATTTTTTGGCCATTACCTTTGATTTGTAGGGTTTCAATATTTTTTCTTGTACCTAAATAATTTGAGAATAGGTTTTGAATTTTTTTCATATCCAAATCGGTTTGAACATTGGACCCAACTATTCCTAAAATATCCCCAAATTTAGTAATGCTCGAAAAGTCTGCTGCTTCATCAATTGCAGCTGCAATAACTTGTCTTTGGCGATCATTACGTCCAAAGTCTCCACGTGGATCGTTTTTTCTCATTCTGGTATATTCAAGTGCTTTTTTTCCATCTAAGTGAATTTCTCCTTCTGGGAAACTATACCCACCTTGATTAAAAGCAAATGTATTATTAACAGTTACACCGCCTATTGCATCTATACCTTCTATGAAACCTTCCATATTGATACGACCATACACATGAATCGGTATATCAAATGTTTCTTCCACCGTTTGTACGGATAACTCAGGTCCACCGAATGCATAAGCATGATTTATTTTATCCATACCACGACCGGGAATGTTCACATAAGTGTCTCTTGGTATACTTAACATTTCCATTGAGTTCGTATTCGGATTTAATGATAATAGAATCATCGTATCTGAACGCCCTCTGTCACCAGCACGTTCGTCCACACCAAGTAGTAGTGCATTTATACTTTCTTTTTGTTTAAATCGACCTTCTGTTTCTTTGTAACGGTCATCATTTCCTTCTAAAGGATTGTGCATCGTTTCTACTGTATTTCCAAGTTGATTCCACACATAAAATCCAAAACCAACAACTGCGAGTATGAAGGCAAGGATGATTCCTCCTACCCAATAGAGCCATTTTCTTTTCTTATTATTTTTACGATTATTTTTTCTAGAATCCACTCGAATTCTCCTCTGATTGTTTATTTTTGTGAACTAAGAAATTTCAATAAATCAGCTGATTAAAGCCTGTCCCTGGGAAGGCCACGTCCACAAAATCCTGTATAAATTATAACCGAATTGTCGAAACTCGTCTACGAAATTTTGACTTTCCTTTAGATTATGTGGGAAAGCATTAATTATAAATGAAAAAATAACCAGTAAAAAAAGGAACAACTTACTTGTCCCCATTTCCAACTGGTAACGCAGTGATAATATAACGATCAGGAGCGCTTCCTATAAAGTTAAAAGGATAACATGTAGTAACGGTTAAAATTTCTTTCCCTTGTGGTTTAATAATCGTTCGGTCATCTGCACCCACTATTTTAGTATCTACAATTTCATAGGAAAATTCACCATAAGGAAGTTTTACAGTCAATATATCCCCAAGCTCTAACTCTCCCATTCGTTTAAATACCGTATCGCGATGACCTGATAATACAATTTGTTCTCCTTGTGTCGGATAAGCCGACCCTTTATAATGACCAACACCTTTTTCCAAATCATCCTCATCTGTTCCTTCGACTATAGGAAGATTGGATTCCAGTTTTGGGATATGTAGGATTCCAGCTGTTTCCCCCATTGATGGTGAAAAATGAGAACCATCGATTTTAACTTCGTCTTCCGATTGAATTTCTTCGGTGGAGTCGTTAATTAAATCCTTCGCTTCTGCCAAACTATTTTTCTGTGCAGTTTCTGTAGTATACCATTGATAACAACCAATACCGAGAAAGACAATTCCTGCAGTGATTAATAACATAGAAAAAATGCGCATAAGTTCATACTCCTCATTAGTACTACTTTTCATTATATATAGGATTTGAAAAACATGGAAGATGTGAAGTTAACTACATATTTGTTCTTTATAGTGATATTTTATATTTAAATATATTCAAAATGATAAGAAAGTAAGAGATAAATGATGGAAACTAAAGAAAAGTGTTCTTTATAACGCAAAAACAGGAAATTTTAGAACTTTCCTTTCTAAGCATAATGACCTATACTGCAAATGTGCTGTTCTTAATAACAAACAATTTTGGTTTTTAAAGAGAACGGTATATAAAAATCTATACATAAGTGAAGGGGGAATGACCAGATTTTTCTGAGTTAAATAATTATCTCTACCAATGAACGTTCTAAATCATTTCAGGTCTGTCTGAACCACAAGGTGGTGGGGAAGGAGATCAACTGCCATAAGTGCGACTAACCATCAGCGGCGGATGAAGGAAAACTAAGGGGCTTTTTTATTAAAAATTATATTATTGGGGGAATAGAAAATGAGTCTTAAAAAGAAAATTGGAATGGGTGTAGCAACAGCAGCATTAGGATTATCTTTAGTCGGTGGAGGAGTATTTGCTTATTTTAGTGATACGGCAGAATCCAACAATACATTTGCAGCCGGTACGTTGGATTTAAATTTAAATCCTGAAGTCGTTATTGATGTAAAAAATATTAAACCAGGGGATTGGATGAACCGAACTTTTGAATTAAAGAATGATGGTTCATTAGATATATCAAAGGTTTTATTATCAACAGATTATACCGTAACGGATGCAAAAGGTGATAATGCAGAAGATTTTGGTAAACACATTAGAGTTAACTTTTTACGAAATATAGATAAGAGTGGAGCAATAAAACCGAATGACATTATTTATAGCACAACATTACATGATTTGAAAGGTACGGCCCCTGATGCTGTTCAAAAGAAAATTTGGTCTGTTTTTGGTGAAAATAGTGGGCTAAAGGCTGGTTCTAAAGACACATTAAAAGTGCAATTTGAATTTGTAGATGATGGCGACCAAAATCAATTTCAAGGAGATTCATTGCAACTTAAATGGATATTTGATGCTAAACAAACAGCGGGTGAAAGAAAATAATAATTCCATCTGGAAGACGAGTTTAATCTCGTCTTCCCATATACATATCTAACACTTAGGAGGGGATCCTATGAGTTTTAAGAAAAATATCTTGATGGGGATGGCAATAGGGTTGGTTGGAATGGCATTGCTTAGTGGAGGCACTGTTGCATATTTTAATGATAGTGAAGATACAAAGAATGAAATTATATCTGGAACATTAGATTTAGGTGTGACAAATGTAAGTGACGGTGTTCTGTTTGAGTTCAAAAATAAACAGCCCGGTGATGTCTTTCATTATAAATTTGACCTGTCTAATAACGGAACTTTAGATATCGGAAAGGTGACTTTAATTTCCAATCATACAGTTGACGGTAAGAAAGATTTTGGAAGTCAAATAGAAGTTGTTTCGTTAAAAGTTAATGGAGAAGAGAAAATTACTTCTAATAAAAAGGTAACATTAGATGATTTAAAAGGAGTAGAAAATGCAATAGTTCTATTAAATAATTTTCCAAAAGAGAGCCAGAATGTCGAAGTGTTTGTAGAATTTAAATTTATACAGACGGAGCAAAGTCAAAATGATTATCAAGGAAATACGATGAATCTGGATTGGACTTTTGAGGCAATGCAGGTCATGAACGAAAAATAAAAGTTGTAAATTATAGGGGACTATTTTATTTGTAGCCCTAAGCATGTTATTTCTTTAATATTTTTAGAACTACAAATAAATAGCAAAAGGCACAAAATGGATTTCAATAAAAAGGCGGAGATTGTTAGTGAGAATAAGTCGTTTTCGAAAATTAAAATCAAAAAATCAGGGTTTTTGGTTTATAGCAAAAATTGCTCTGATCTGGTATTTATTTCTTTTCTCTACAACTTATTTCACTTCAACAACTTCAGCTGTTTTTTCTAGTAAGGTTGAGCCAAAAGGAAGTATTGAAGCAGCGGATTGGTTGAGGGGACAATATGAGCTTGAATTTGAGAGAAGTGGAAATCCACATAGATCGTGTATGATTGACACCGTTGTAAGAAATATAGGACCCGGAGATATGACGGAAGATGTTATATATGATGTTTTTTACGTTGAAAACGGAAATCCTGTAAAAGGTGAAAAAGTAGGCGAGGGACGAATTAATGCACTAAAAAATAGCGAATCTGAAAAAGTTAGTTATGAAGCAAATAAGACTGGCAGATATGTCTTTATCGTGAACGAAAAAGATAAAAAAGTTGAGAGTAAGAAATTTATTGTTGAATGTAATCCAAATCATAAAACAACGACTAACCCAGAACAGGAAATAGAAGAAAATAATGCTAATAAAGAAGCTGATGAAGAAGTAATTGAAAATAAAGATGAGCAGAATAAGACAGAGAATAAAGCGAAAAGCATTCAAACGGAATCCGCTAAACCTAAACACCATGAAGAACAAGTGAAAGAAGAAAAAACAGAGAAAAGCAGTCAACTCAATCAAACCACAGACAAACCTATTGAACAAAAAACTATAGAAGATCAGGAACCTGCACAAGAACAGCAACAAAAAAAGATAGAAACTAAACCCGAAGTAGAGTCTAGTCAAGAACAGGAAAACAAGGAAGGTGTTGAATAATGAAAAAGAAAACAATATTTAAATGGGTGAATCGAATAATATCTATTGTGCTAATGGTAGTACTCATAGCTGTTGCAGCATTAGTAGTTATAAACAAGGCCTCAGGAGGGGAACCGGAAATTTCAGGGTATCAATTAAAAACGGTTTTGTCTGGTTCCATGGAGCCTGGAATACAAACAGGGTCCATCATTGCAGTAAAACCGATTGAAGGTGAAGAACGTAATAATCTAACAAAAGGTGATGTCATTACATTTATGGAATCAGAGGATAAGCTAGTGACACATAGGATTATTGATATACAGACGAGCGGGGAGAATGTTATGTATACGACAAAAGGGGATAATAACAATGCCCCAGATTCAAATCCAGTATTAGCAGAGAATGTAGTTGCGGTTTATAACGGATTCACTATACCATATCTTGGATATATTTCAACCTTTGCACAGTCACCGAATGGTAGCATTGCCTTCTTGATTATACCTGGATTTCTAATGTTAGGTTATTCTATTTTTATAATTTGGAGAGCATTAAGGGAATTAGATGATCAAAAGAAACCTCAAACTAATGTAACGAATTCCTAATACTTAATGGGGAAGATGTATATGAAAATCCAGGAAAAAGCATTGGCCATCTTTTTAACAAATATACTAATTTTTACCTTTATGGGCCTGGCTACTGTTTCAGCTGAGGAAAATTTGTCCATCGAAGTACTACCACAAAAAGAGTTATTTGATGTAGGTAACATGAAACCAGGGGATTGGGCACCGCGAACGGCTACAATAAAGAATAATGGTGAAATTAGTTTTAAATATACTACTTCAGTAAAACCAGATAGTAAATCATTAAAGCTTTATAACGAATTATTACTAGAGGTTTGGAGTAGTAATGAAGAACTATATAACGGGAAATTATCCGATTTCACGGGATTTTCCCCACGCGCTCTTTCACCGAATGAAGGTGAAAAATTAGAATATGTCCTTCGTTTTCCGGAACACCTTGGAAATGACTTTCAAGGCCTTGATGCTAAGTTCACTATTTATTACACAGCTGAAGGTGAAGCAGATAAAGGAAGTGATTTAGAGACAGTAACAGGGGTAATTGATAGTGATGATGGAAGCGGGGAGAGTATTTTACCGAATACTGCTACGAATATGTTTACTTTTTTAGTAATCGGTGTGCTACTTATTACTGTTGGTAGCATAACTGGTTTACTAGTCTTATACAATAAAAAAACGTAAAGACTTAGATAAAATATGATTATATCTGTAATACAAAACTAGAAGTTTTTCGACAAAACTAGTCACACCAAAAGGCACTAGGAAATAGTATAATAGTCTCAGATAAAAATGAACGTCAGAAAAAAAGGCAAACTTATTGAAAGGTAAGGGCGCAAAGTCACAGGTCTAACGCTTTTTATGCTATGACGGCTGGATTACCTGATTTAAAATGGGGGAAACAAGATGAGCGAGTTAATAAAAAGTGTGACGCTTGATAGTGGTTGGGTTCAATTGATTAAACAGGCAAAGGATATGGGGATAACGAAAGAAGAAATACGAGCATTCTTACTACAACAAGGACAAATAAAATTCACTAAGTAATAGAACAACTCACCTGTTTTATGGTATAATCCCCAATGAAAGTAGGTGAGAAGACTTGATCGGTGAAAAAATTAAACAATTGCGTAAAGAGAAAAAAATGTCAATTTCCGAATTAGCCGAGCGAGCTGGAGTTGCTAAGTCTTATCTAAGTTCCATTGAGCGGAACCTACAATCCAATCCGTCCATCCAATTTATAGAGAAAATTAGCGAAGTGTTAGGTGTAACCGTAAATGAATTGTTAAATAATGAAACAAAACAAAGCATAGAGTATGATACTTTAGATAATGAATGGTTAGATATTGTTCGTGAAGCAATGGATTCAGGAGTAACCAAAGAGGAATTTAGAGAATACCTTGAATTCAGTAAATGGAGAAAGAATAAAATATGATTAGTGGACCGTTTGGCACTCTGCTTTAACGGTTTTTTAGTTTGGGAAAAATCTATAGAAACAAGGAAGGTGACACATGCGAAAAAAATACTGGTACTGGATTTTGACACTAGGATGGATGGGAATTATTTTTTATTCTTCTTCTACTCCTTATGAAAAACAAGATATGAGGCCATTTTTAGGAAACTATATAGATTTATCCTTTTTAGAACCCGTCCTTTCAGGAATTTCTTTTACGTATCATCAATCTGTTGTAAGTGTGGAAACATTAGGTATTGCAGGTTTTATTGAATTTTTTATTCGTAAGGGGGCACATTTTACTGTTTTCTTCTTGTTAACGTGCCTTTTTTATATTGCTCTTAAAAAGGCCACCCATATTCAAAAAAAACAAGCTATTTTAATTTCATTTTTATTAACTTCTGCATATGCTATGGTAGATGAAATCCACCAGGTTATTACGCCAAATCGCACGCCATATATTGGGGATGTATTTATCGATGTATTTGGAGCATTTGTTGCTGTAATTTGTTTTATTATTTTTGGGCAGAAAAGGAAAGCATAATGCTTATCTGCATAGGTCTAACTAAGTTAATTAAAGATTTGTGAATGCCAAATTTCCTGATAGCGGAAACAATTTATTGAAAATAATGAGAAAACTATAGAATAAATTGTAGATATATAGTAAGATACCCTATGTACGTTATTTTTTCTTAAAAAATAATAAATATCGACACAATGTAAAATGAAATATGTCTATTCATCTGGTTTTAGCGATAAATTTGAACAAAAGGCGGGAACCATTCCATGGGGGAACAAGAATTATATAAGCGGATGCTGAAGAAATTAATAGTTGAAACCGAAAATCAACAAATTAAATCAGCCGAAGAGTTGATTCAAAAAATAGTAAAAGAGTTAACAAATAATCAACAATTAAGCGGAAATACACAAATGTAAAAAAGAAAAGCTCGCTAGTGAGCTTTTCTTTTTTTAAAGTGAATAAAAGACCTTCCATGCCTTCATTATCTAAGGCTTATTCCGATGTCGATTCTACTTCAATTTCGATATATTTTGGGTCTAGCTCTACTATTTTAGCTTGGTCGTTTGTTAAATCAACGATCCATTCTGTGAATTTTGTTTCTTGCCCATCTTCCACAAAAACGATAAATTCTACATTTTCTAAGTAATGAATCGTTTCTAGGATATGTTCGGAATTACGAAGAACATTTTCTAGTTTGCCTAGTAAACCATAGTCTACTGTGATAGAAAAACCTTTCATTAATTGTCTTTTTACAATTCCTGTTGTTTTAATGGCTTGTGAAGTTGTACTTCCGTATGCACGAATTAACCCACCAGCCCCAAGTTTAATTCCACCGAAATATCTTGTCACGACAACCGCAGTATCTTTTAATCCTTGTTTTTTTAACACTTCAAGTATCGGTACTCCTGCAGTTCCGCTCGGTTCTCCATCATCATTTGCTTTTTGAATTTCATCATGTTCCCCAATGATATAAGCAGAACAATTATGGGTAGCGTCGTAATGTTTTTTCTTTATTTCCTGAATAAAGGCTTGTGCCTCTTCTTCAGTTTTCACTCGACGCACATATCCAATAAACCGTGATTTTTGTATGATTATTTGGTCATTTCCTTCAGGTTTTACGGTATAATAGGTAGATAACATAGATAATAAATCCTCCTATATGATTAATAATCTTAACATGTAGGGGTAGTAATTCCTAGAATTTTATAGTTAACCCTATCAAAACAGTGGGTATATACGTATAATTATAGTATAGGTTGGTGGGAACGGATGTCAAAGAAATTCGGAGACAATGCATTAGATCATATCATTGATGAGATGATTGATGTTGTCATTTATAGTAAAGATGAAATTTTTGATATTAGTGAATGGGCTCGTTCCGAATACGAACGCCTTCAATTAGAATTGAAAGAGATAAAAAAAAAGGTAATTCAATACATTGAAAATGGCGACCAACTAGAGGTGAAATTTCGTTTTTCCAAACAGCGTTTAGCAGAAGTAAGTAAACTCTTTGACCGATATTCTGAGGATGAAATTCGTAAGGTTTATGAGATTACTCATGGAATGCAGACGAAATTAACGATTATTCGTAAAGAGGAAAAGGATCTTCGGGAAAAGCGTGATGATATTGAAAGAAGACTAGTACAATTAGCTAGTACGATGGAAAGAGCAGAACGTTTAGCTAGTAAAATCACAGTAGTTCTTAATTATTTACAAGAAGATTTTAAACAAGTAAACGAAGTAATTGAAGATGCAAAGGAAAAACAAAAATTCGGCCTAAAAATTATTGAGGCGCAGGAAGAAGAACGTCGGAAAATTTCTCGTGAAATTCATGACGGTCCTGCACAAAGTTTAGCGAATATCTTACTACGTTCGGAGTTAATCGAAAAGATTTATCTCCAAGGTGATGTTTCCAAAGCAATGAATGAAATCAAAAGTATTCGCGGAATGATTCGCTCCTCGCTTGTTGAGGTAAGAAGAATTATTTATGATTTAAGACCAATGGCGTTAGATGATTTAGGACTGGTTCCGACCATTAAAAAATACCTTTCTAACGCAGGTGAATACAACAACATACAAATTGATTTTGTTATGATGGGCACGGAAAAACGCCTAAACCCCAAATATGAAATAGCATTTTTCCGATTGATGCAAGAAGCATTACAAAATGCGATTAAACATGCGGAAGCATCCGTTATCCAAGTAAAATTGGAAATAGGTACAAATTATTTAACTTTAATAGTTAAAGATGATGGTAAAGGTTTTAATACAGAACTAAAAAAAGAACAGTCCTTTGGATTAATTGGAATGAAGGAAAGAGTAGAAAACCTTCAAGGTGAATTATCTATCCAATCAGAGATTGGGAAAGGGACCGTTATTACTATTAGAGTTCCGTATAACGATTCCGTGCTATGATAAGAGACAGAGCAAAAAACGTAATAGATATATATGGAGGAAAATAAGATGAGCGAGGAAAAAATGATTCGAATTGTACTTATAGATGATCATAAATTATTTCGTGAAGGCGTTAAACGTATTTTAGACTTTGAACCTAGTTTTGAAGTAGTTGCAGAAGGTAGTGATGGTTCAGAGGCAGCAAAATTAGTGAAAGAAACTAATCCTGATATTGTTTTAATGGATATTAACATGCCAAATATAAATGGTGTAGAAGCTACAGCTGATTTAGTTCGTTATTTTCCAAATTCCAAAGTAATTATTTTATCCATTCACGATGATGAAAATTATGTTACGCATGCTTTGAAAACAGGTGCCCAAGGTTATCTATTAAAAGAAATGGATGCAGATACCTTAATCGAAGCGATCAAAGTCGTTAGTGAGGGTGGTTCTTACTTACATCCGAAAGTAACTCATAATCTAGTGAAAGAGTATCGTAGACTTGCAAAAGAAAACAATCCTTCTGTGAGTGATAGAGGTATTGAATATCGTAAACCGCTTCATCTATTAACAAAACGTGAGTGCCAAGTATTACAATTACTAGCTGATGGAAAAAGTAATCGAGCGGTTGCGGAAACACTATATATAAGTGAAAAAACAGTTAAAAACCATGTAAGTAATATTTTACAAAAAATGAATTGTAATGACCGTACACAGGCAGTAGTCTCAGCTATCCGAAAGGGTTGGGTAGAGGTTATCTAATAAAAGGATACCCTAGTACATTGTATTAGGGTATTTTTTATTGTGAAAACCTAGTATATGAATGCTTTTTTTCATGGATTCATGTAAAATATTGCTCAAGAATCTTAATTCTAAATAAGGAGAAGATTATTATGAAGGTAGCTGTCATGACTGATAGTACAGCATACATACCAACTGACCTCCGCAAACAAGAGAATATACATATGGTACCACTCAGCGTTGTTTTCGGAGAAGAAACATATCAAGAGGAAATCGATATTTCAACAGATGAATTTTATAAAAAACTAAAAGAAGTAGACGATTTACCAACTACATCGCAACCATCAATCGGATATGTGACTGCTAAGTTGGAAGAATTGGCAAAAGATTATGATGCAGTTGTTTCTATACATCTTTCTAGCGGAATAAGTGGTACATACCAATCGGTAATTAGTGCAGGAGAAATGGTAAAGGGAATCGATGTCTATGCATACGATTCGGAAATCAGTGCGATTGCACAAGGTTTCTATGTACTAGAGGCTGCTGAAATGGCAAAAGCCGGTAAAACCGCTGAAGAAATCATCACTCGTTTAGATGAAATGAAACAAACGTTACGTGCTTATTTTATGGTGGATGATTTAACGAACTTACAGCGAGGTGGACGATTAAGCAGTGCTCAAGCTTTAGTAGGTGGTCTTTTACAAATTAAACCAATTCTACACTTTGAAAATAAGGTCATCGTTCCATTTGAAAAAATCCGAACTCGTAAAAGGGCAATTAATCGAATCATGGGTTTACTCGAAGAAGATGCGGCAAAAGGAAAAGAATTAAAAGTTGCCTTTATTCATGGAAACGATGAACAGTCAGCTAAAAACCTCAGGGACTCTTTTTTAGAAAAATACCCAAACATGGATACCATCATTAGTTATTTTGGACCTGTTATAGGAACTCATTTAGGAGAAGGTGCAATTGGTATTGGGTGGTATGTGAAATAAATCCATAGGGTTAGCTGATTTTAGTGTTACCTTTTTTGACAGGAAAGAAAGTATAAAACTTTCTTCCTGCATAAAGGCAACAAAGTCAAACGTCCAGCCTAATACGAGTACTAAATTTTTAAAGGAAAGTGAGTGAATGCTATAGTGGAAACAATAACTCCCACACAATTAGAAAATCTATCTAGGAACTTTTCCGGTAGAATTTTATTACGAAAAGAAATTCCGCTTAATGAACCTACATTTCAACAACTCCTCGATAATCAATATTTAATTCCTCAGAAATCCATCATCAAGAAGTTACTTACCCAACAGTGCATGCGATGTGGGAATGAAAAGAAATCCTTATTTGCAAAAATCCCGTGCTCCATATGTAATAAGACACATTTATATTGTAGAAAATGTATTCAAATGGGACGCGTGATGGAATGTGAGCCTTTGTATACATGGGGTGGAGAACCACCAAACTGGTCTACATATAAACAACCATGTACATGGGATGGAACATTAACACAAGGTCAACTACAGGCGTCCAATCATATGGTTCAAGCGATTCGCAGTGGGGAAAAGGAATATTTGATCTGGGCGGTTTGCGGAGCAGGAAAAACAGAAATGATTTTTCCAGCAATTACCGAAACACTCCAACAAGGAAAACGTATTTGTATTGCTACCCCGAGAGCTGACGTCGTTCGTGAGCTTTATCCTCGATTACAGAAAGCATTTGAAGAAGTTCCTGTTCAAGCATTATATGGTGGGAGTGAAACGAAGGATGCAACTGCACAGTTAATCATTGCAACAACCCATCAGTTACTTCGCTTTCAACATGCATTCGATGTTGTCATTGTTGATGAAATCGATGCCTTCCCTTTCCATGCTGATCCTTCCCTTCCCTATTCCGCAAATCGTGCGAAGAAACAAGATAGCACCATGATTTATTTAACAGCAACTCCAAGAAAAGACCACCAAAAGCGAATAGCTAAAAAAACGCTCCCGCATACATTTGTGCCTGTCCGGTTCCATGGACATCCTTTACCGGTTCCTAAAACAAAAATTTGTTTTTCTCTTAAAAAAGATTTAGATGAATATCGGTTACCGAAGGCATTCTATAACTGGCTTCCTAAAAGA
Organism: Oceanobacillus sp. FSL K6-0118; assembly: GCF_038006665.1. Taxonomy (NCBI): domain Bacteria; kingdom Bacillati; phylum Bacillota; class Bacilli; order Caryophanales; family Bacillaceae; genus Oceanobacillus; species Oceanobacillus sp. FSL K6-0118. The sequence continues at coordinate 2,873,215 of NZ_JBBOVR010000001.1, read as the reverse complement.
GAAAACTCCAAACGACAACTCTTAATCTTTGTTCCTACCATTAAACTAGCTGAGAAAATGAAAGATTCACTTGCTAGTATTTTAAAAAAAGAAAAAGTAATCTCATCAGAAGCGATGCTCACATCCGTTCATGCAGAAGACGTAGATCGGGAAGAGAAAGTAATTCAGTTTAGACAGAAAAAAATAACTGTCATGATTACAACGACCATATTAGAAAGGGGAGTAACATTTCCCTCTGTGGATGTTGCAATAGTGGATGCTGGCCATTCTGTTTTTGATGAAGCTGCTTTAGTGCAAATTGCTGGACGAGCAGGGAGGAGTGCAGACGACCCAATCGGGGAAGTGATTTTCTTTCATGATGGGAAGACAGAGGCAATGGAAAGAGCAATTGCCTCTATTAAAAAAATGAATAAACGTGGAGGATTTGAAACATGAATTGCGCTTGGTGTGATACGGAAATTATTCTTTCATTAAGTTGGGCGAATTTAATTATGCTGGAAAAGGAAGAGATCTTATGTTCCGAGTGTAAGCTAGGTTTAGAATGGATAAATGGGAATCGGTGTGATCGATGTAGTAGAAATACAACAGAAAAAAGATGCGCGGATTGTATGTGGTGGGAAGAAAAAGAGAAGAATGAATCCCTTCAATTCAATTATTCTATTTTCACCTATAATCCATTTATGAAAGAGGTTATTGCAAAATGGAAGTATCGTGGTGATTATTATTTAGGATATATTTTTGAAAATTATTTGATGGAAGCATTTAAAGAAAATTTTTCATTTCTAAAAAAGAACGGGTTTGTCGTTCCTATTCCATTAAGCGAAGAACGATTGCTTGAAAGAGGTTTTAATCAAGCGAAAATGATAGCCGATTTTTTACCGATAGAAACAAAAGAAATTTTAACAAGATTGCATGGAGAAAAGCAGTCAAAAAAGTCCCGTATGGAGAGAATAATATCGAAAAATCCTTTTTTTATAACGGAATCTATTAACAAACCTGTCCTATTGGTCGATGATATATATACAACAGGAACAACCTTGCGCCATGCGGCTCGACTATTAAAGAAACATGGCTGTCCAAATGTTTACGCATTAACATTGGTACGAGGGTAATTATACGAGAAAAGAGGGTATAAGATGGCAGAATTAGCTAATTGTTCCCGCTGTGGAGCCATCTTTGTCAAGGCACTCCGGGATATTTGTCAAGATTGTTATCATGAAGAAGAGAAAGCTTTTCAAACGGTAAATACATTTTTACGTGATCAGAAAAATCGTAAGGCCACAATGATTGATATAATAAATGCTACAGGAGTACAAGAAAGCTATATCACAAAATTTATAAGAGAAAAACGTTTATTATTATCAAAGTTTCCCAATTTATCTTATCCATGTGAAATTTGTGGAATCGGTATAACGTCAGGTAAGCTCTGCAAGGATTGCCAAGAATCCATTGTAAAAGATTTAAAAAGAGAAGAAGAACTGGAAAGGAAAGTAGAAAGGAACAAAAAGATGAATTCTGTTGCGAATACGTATTATACAATGGATAAGCAAAATAGAAAATAAGTCTTTATTTTTATTGAAATGTGCCGATAATATAAAGTAGAGAAGTTTATGGGAGAAAGGGTGAAGAATTTTGAGAATAAATGGTTCGAATCAGCCAAATTTTAACCCCTATAAAAATATTGTAAAGAAACAAGCGGAAGTTAAACGAGAAATCAATAAACAAGATCAAATTGAAATATCGAAAGAAGCGAAACAATTACAAGAAAGTGAAAGACCAAATGAAAAACGGGCGGAATATGTTCAATCAATCAAGAATTTAGTTCAATCTGGTGAATATAAGGTGGATTCTGAAAAAGTAGCAAAAAAAATGATTGAATTTTGGTCAAATAAGTAAGGGTTATATGTAAAAGGAGGACTTATTATGTCCGTAAAACCTATCATTCAATCGTTAGGTAAACTACTAGAAATTCATAAAGGATTACTTGCTATCTCTGAACAAAAAACAGAATTAGTAAAAGCAGGTACGATAGATAAGTTGCAACAATTGTTAGTGAAAGAACGGAAGCAAATCCGTCTCTTAGAACAAATGGAAGGAAAAAGGCAGCAAGAAGTGGAAGAATGGTTGACTGCACAAGGACTTCCAACAAAGGATGCAACGATCACAACGATATTGGAACATCTTGAAAATGAAACGGAAAAAGTAGAGATTACTAACGTATCGGAACAATTAACTAATTATATAATGAAATTAAAACAACAAGAATCATTAAATCAAACATTAATCAATCAATCATTAGAATTTGTGCAACTATCTTTAGATTTATTAAATCCGTCCATTTCCAATTTGAATTACGGAAAACAAAAACAGGAAAAGAAATCATATAATCGATCGATTTTTGATTCACAAGTATAACACGAGGTAAAGAGGAGAAGACAATGAGTACATTTCGTGGATTAGAAATGGCGAAACAAGCCATATTTACACAACAATCTGCACTTCATACAACCGGGCATAATATTGCAAATGCCAATACGGAAGGATACACGAGACAACGTGTTAACTTTGAAACAAATAAGCCATCCCCTAACGCATCTAGAAATCGTCAAGAGTTACCCGGACAAATTGGTACAGGGGTAAAGGCGGGTTCCATTCAACGAGTAAGAAACCAATTTTTAGACGTCCAATTCCGTGGGGAAAACAGCAAATTTGGTTATTATGAAACAAGGAATGAAGCACTAGCCCGGATGGAAAATATGTTAAATGAGCCGTCTGATACAGGATTGTCAGCGTCAATGAATCAATTTTGGCAGTCTTTACAAGATTTAGCGGTTAATCCGGAAAATGCTGGTGCAAGGTCTGTTGTTCTTCAGCGTGGAAAATCACTTGCAGGTACATTTAATTATCTTTCCGATTCTTTAAATAAAATTCGTGGTGATTTAAAAAATCAACTCGAAGTTACCCTAAAAAATGCAAATACCATGCTTGAGGAAGTCAATAAAATCAACCAAGAAGTAAGAAATTTGGAAACGCATGGATATGCTGCTAATGATTTATATGATAAACGAGACGTATTATTAGATGAACTATCCAAAATTATTCCGATCGAAGTGACGTATGATAAACAAAATAATGGAGATGGGGTAGCAACTGTATCCATTGTTGATGACACAGGAAATGAGATTGCCACTTTAATTGATGGGAAAACGAATACCGTAAATACCTTTTCGGAAACAGGTATTTATTCCGAAGTAAATAAATTGGATGTAGTCTCACAAATAAAAGTTGGAGACACTACCCTTTCAATGGATAAGCTTTTATCTTCAAAAGGTTCTCTAAGCGGACTGATTGAATCACAAGGCTATACATTAGATGGGCAAACAGTAGAAGGAGATTACCCAGTCTTTCTTTCCAAACTAGATGCGATGGCTTTTGAATTTGTTGAAGCATTTAATAATCTACATGGGGATGATTTTTTCGGCTTTGATGGCAACATTACTGATCAAAATGGAGCAGCGGGGGCTATAAAAGTTGTTTTAGATGATCCGACAAAAATTAATGCAGGAAGTGAATCAGGTAATGGGCAAAATGCATTGGATTTAGCTGATTTATTGCATGAACCGTTAACAAATTTAGATGATTCTTCGATGATGGATTTCTATGAATCTGTTATTGGTGATCTTGGGGTTATAGCTGAACATGCAAAAAGAATGACGGAAAATACTACCATCTTGAAATCACAGGTGGAAAATCAACGTATGTCAGTTAGTGCCGTATCATTGGATGAAGAACTTACGAATATGCTTCAGTTTCAACATGCTTATAATGCAGCTGCTAGAAGTATGACGGCAACAGATGAACTACTCGATCAAGTAATTAATCGTATGGGATTAGTAGGAAGGTAGGTGAATAATACATGCGTGTTACACAGGGAATGATTTCGAATAATATGCTTCGTAATTTATCAAACAGCTATTCCAAAATGGATCAGTACATGAATCAGTTAAGTACGGGGAAAAAGATTACTAGACCTTCTGATGACCCTGTCGTTGCCATGAAGGGGATGGGGTATCGTTCTGAAGTTCTTCAAGTAAAGCAATATCAACGGAATACCAATGAATTACATAATTGGTACGATAATTCGGATGCTGCTCTTGATAAAGCAACCAAAGCGATGCAACGTGTGAGAGAATTAGCGGTTCAAGCAAGTAATGGAACGTATGATGAAAATGAACGCAAAAGTATTGCGCAAGAAGTGGCGCAATTAAAGGAACATTTAGTTGAAATTGCGAATACGCAAGTAAATGATAAATATATTTTTAACGGTGCCCATACAGAAGCACCACTAGTGAAAGATAATGGTGCGAACTTCGATGAGTATGTTCCAGTTGAAATAGAAGTTTCTAAAGGAACGTCATTAACTGCTAGCGTAAACGGTCAAGAGGTTTTTGAAGGATTGGTTACGACATTAGATACGTTTGTTAATCATTTGAATAGTAATGATAATGATGGAATTAATAATAGTATCGAAGAAATCGATAAAGGTATCGATAAAATTATTAATTCTAGAGCAGATTTAGGGGCTCGAATGAATCGTTTGGAATTAGTTGAAAATCGTTTAAGTGAACAAGAAACAATTGCTACGAAAACGATGTCCGAAAATGAAGATGTGGACTACCCCCAAACGATTACCGAATTAATAACTCAAGAGAGTTTACATCGTGCTGCACTTTCAGCTGGAGCGCGAATTATTCAACCAACGTTACTTGACTTTTTAAGATAAGAACAAAAGCGCAAGCGCCCGTTTAGCGACGTACGGACTGGACTGAGCCGCAGGAGATAAAGGAAACACGACGAACGGAGTGAGGCGATGTTGACTTATCGCACGGAGGTGAAGGAAGTCTCGCTAGTCGCTGGGCGCTGGAGCTGGACGTGGCCTTTCTGATGATAAGCTTTAATAAGCTAACTTTTTATACATTCTTACTTATTGATAAGGTCCTACCTTCATTTAAAGGGAAGGGCCTTTATTTAACTTTCTGAATCAGGAGAGGATTATGATGCAGTTTCCCCAAATTCGTTTACAATCACAACATGCACAAATTCAATTACATATTAAAGACGCGACACTAGAAATACAACAACCAAAAGCAGATCTTTCCATCCAACAGCCTCCTGCCGAACTATCGATTCAAACAATGCCTGCAAAGCTTGATATAGACCAGTCTCAAGCATGGGCTGAAATGAATTTTAAAACTATTACACAATTGAATCAAGATTTTGCCGCAGAAGGCCGTAATCAATCATTGGAGGGTACTGGAAGACGTGCGAGTGAGGGAGCGGAATTAATGCGGATTGAAAATGGAGGAAACCCATTAATATCCCAGGCGGTAAATAATGCGTTTGAACCGATGAAACAATTGGGAATTACTTTTATTCCTTCCCCATTTTCCGTAAAAATGAACTATCAACCTGCAGAAGTACAAGTAGATGTAAAAGTTAAGAAACCAAAGATCGAAAGCACCCCTAATAAGCCAGTCATTCATTATGAAAAAGGGTCAGTTGAAACATCATTAAAACAAAAAGAGGAACTACAAATAGATTTTGGCAGATAAGAAAGCATAAACTTTCTTATCCTGCATAAGTGCAACTAAGGCATTCGCCCAAAAGCTAGGCGAACGCCAAGTTTTCTAATAAACATTACAGTTTAAAGAGGTGAAAAGAAAAATGAAATTACAAACAAAGTATTTAGGTGAAATCGCAATAGAGGAGCAAAAACAAATTTATTTTGCTAACGGTATTCCAGGTTTTCCTGATGAAAAACAATTTGTTCTATTAGATGTACCGGATAATCCAGTGTTTCAAATTTTGCAGTCGGTTCAATCCAACTTTACTGCATTTTTCGTTATCAACCCTTTTCTGCTTTATAAGGATTATAGTTTTGATTTAGACGATAATACGATTGAAACCCTTCAAATTAAAAGTGAAAACGAAGTAGTGATACTCTCCATTGTTACGTTAAAGGACCCGTTTCACTCAAGTACCATCAATTTAAAAGCTCCTATTGTGATTAATTCCAACCAAATGCTCGGTAAACAATACATTTTAAATCATGAAGATTATCCATCTAAAGCATCAATTAACCCAAGTCTTATTTTGGAAGGGGAGAAATAATGCTTATTTTAACAAGGAAGAAAAATGAGTCTATCCAAATTGGTGATGATATAGAAATCAAAGTACTTGGAATAGAAGGAGACCAAGTAAAGTTAGGCATTGCAGCACCCAAATCGGTGGAAATACATCGGAAAGAAATTTACTTGGATATTAAGGAGCAGAACAATGAAGCGGCTAATATCTCCTTGGATGTATTAAAGTTATTAAAGGATTCGAATAAAAATTAAAGGAATGGTTTAAATTTAGTTAGAAATATCCGATATTAAGGTTGATCAAACATTTATGGGGAGAAATGAAAATGGTAATGGACAAATTAATGCCAATTACGCAAACATTAGAAGTTCCATATAGTAGAATTTCAACGATGTCGGATAAGATCACATTGGGAGAAAAGGTAAATCCTATAGGAAATATGGATCCTAAAGTAGTTAAAACGGAAGTAGAAAAAACAGTAAACGCTCTAAATGACTTTTTGATACCAGAGCAAAGAAATATTAAATTTGAATTTCATGAAAAACTTGAACGGTATTATGTAACTGTCGTGAATTCAGAAACAAATGAAATAATTAGAGAAATCCCACCTAGAAAATTATTAGATTTGTATGCAGATATGGCTGATTTTATGGGATTTTTGATTGATAAAAGGGTATAAGGAGTGTATGAATATGAGAATAAGTGGGTTAGCCACTGGAATGGATACGGAATCAATCATTAATGACTTAATGAAAGCCGAGAAAATCCCTCTCGATAAGATGGAACAAGATAAGACGAAAATAGAATGGCAACGGGACAAGTTTCGCGAGATTAATACATTGAGACAAAAGATTGATGATATGGCATTTGACATGCAACTATCAAAAACTTTTAAAACGAAATCAGTACATTCGTCGATGGAAAATGCCGTAACAGCTACTGGCGGCGCGAATGCACCAGAAGGGACGTATAAGATAGAGGTAACGCAATTAGCGACTTCTGCTATTAATGTGAGTGCTGATATTAAAGTGGATCCAGAGGCAAACTTGTTTTCGGAAATGGGTTATACAGATACTCAGAGTTTCACCTTAACTACATTTGATAAGAATGGAAAAGCGGTTAATTTCGATTATGAAATCAAACAAGGTGACACATTAAAAGACGTTATTAAACGAATCAACGATGACGATAATAATATTCGAATGTTCTATGACGAGAATACAAATAAAGTTATCATGGAAACGACTAGAACGGGAAAATATAATTTGAATGAACAGGGCAACGAAATCGAATTTGATAGTTCAGCAGATTCGGTATTTAAAAGTATTTTTAGAATGAGTCGTGCTAATGAAAAAGGCGGAACAAATGCCAAATTTAAATACAATGATGCCTATGAAATAGAAACGAAGGAAAATAACTATACTTTAAACGGGATTAATTTTGAATTTAAGAATACAACTGATGGAGTTCCAGCAACTGTTACGTTAACTAACGATATCGATGCTACAGTAGATCATATTAAAGAGTTTGTTGAAAAATACAATGAACTAATCGACCTAATGAATAAAACGCAACGGGAAGAAAAATATCGTGATTTTCCACCACTTACAGAGGAACAGAAGAAGGAATTAGAGGAAAGAGAAATAGAACTTTGGGAAGAAAAAGCAAAAAGTGGAATACTTCGTGGAGATTCTATCATTACATCAGCCTTAACGAATTTACGTCAAAATTGGTACCAGTCTGTTGATACAGGTGGCGAATATAATGTCATTAGTCAAATCGGAATAACTACTACGAAAGACTATTTAGATGGTGGAAAAATAGAAATAAATGAGGAAAAGCTGAAAGAAGCATTACAAAAGGATCCAGATAGTGTTTATAAACTTTTTGCTGGGAGTGGAGACAAGAAGGGGATCATGGATCATCTGGATGATAGTTTGGAAACCATGAAAACAAAGATCAATGAACGGGCTGGAAGAAGTTCAGACACGTTATCAAACTATACATTAGGAAAGCGAATAAAGGATATCGATACCAGAATGAATGATTTCCAAAATCGCTTGCAACAGATAGAGACCCGCTATTGGCGCCAATTCACAGCAATGGAAAAAGCAATTTCAACGATGAATAATCAATCCGCAATGTTAATGAACAACTTTTTCCAATAATTTAAAGTTATAGCCCTTTAAGAGGAGTGTAATCAATTATGACAACTAATAAAGCATACAGTACATATCAAAATAATACTGTTAATACAGCGTCTAGTGGGGAATTAACCCTCATGCTATATAATGGATGTATGAAGTTTATTAAACAAGCAATGAAAGATATTGGAAGTAATAATTTTGAAGCAAAAAATACAAACATCCAAAAGGCACAAAATATCATTCAAGAATTAATGATTACCTTAGATCCTAAAGCGGAGATATCGAAGCAAATCATGCCACTCTATGAATATATGCATTTTCAATTAAAAGAAGCTAATGTGAAAAACGATCCGGTTATTTTAGAAGAAGTTTTAGGTTTTGTAACAGAATTTAGGGACACATGGAAACAAGTACTCATCGAAACAAGGAAACAAAACTACGTGAAGCAAGGTGCCCAAATATAATATGAACCAACTACAAACAGTTTTTGATATAACCGTAGAAATGAAGCAAATTTTAGATAAAGATATTTCCTCCAATGAAAGAGAAGCGACAATTGAACAATTAAATAATTTATTACTTCAAAGAGAGCCGTTCCTAGAACAACTAACTCCACCTTTTTCAGAGCAAGAGGACTTGTTGGGAAAAAAACTTGTGCTTTTAAATCAAGAGGTTCAACATTTAATGGATCAATTATTTTCTACATTAAAGACGGAAATAAAGCAAATGAATAGACAAAAGAAATCGAATAAGAACTATACAAATCCCTATCATAATGTACATGTTATGGACGGTATGTATTTGGATAAGAAAAAATAACAGGAATGTTTCTTAACCATTCTAATAAATATAGAACGTATAAATCATTAATATGTGAAGAATTAGTAAACATTTAATTAATATTTAAATTTTTTCTAAAGATTCTTCACCATTAAGCAGGAAAAATACGTCGAAATATAGTATAGTTTAAGTATAAGGAAAGGAGGACACTTACATGAAATTTAACATTCGTGGTGAAAATATTGAAGTAACAGGGGCAATACGGGAATATGTAGAGAAGAAAATTAGTAAATTGGAAAGATACTTCGATTCCCCGCTTACATCCGAGGTACATGTTAATTTAAGTGTCTATAATGACGAGCAACGTATAGAGGTAACTATACCTATGACGAATTTGCTACTACGTGCTGAGGTTCAACAACTTGATTTATATGCTGCTATTGATTTAGTAGTAGATAAACTAGAAAGACAGATCCGTAAGTATAAAACAAAAGTAAATCGCAAATCTCGACAAAACGGAGCTCCTAAGTACGCCTTTGCCGAAATGGAAAAACAAATAATGAATAATGAAACGGAAGATGACGACGATTTTGAAATTGTTCGTACCAAACGATTTAATTTAAAACCTATGAATCCAGAGGAAGCGATTCTACAAATGGATATGCTAGGTCATGAGTTCTTTGTATTCACTAATGACAGTTCTGGTGAATCCAATGTGGTATATCGTCGTAAAGATGGAAAATACGGTTTAATTGAACCGACTGTTTAAAATGAAAGATTAATAGAATAATTTTAAAAGGACAACTCTTTATATAAGGGGTTGTCCTTTTTATGATGTAAATATATATTAAGTCAACTTGCATAGCAAATGATGATTTCCTGCCTAAAAGATAAACGCCCTTGACCACTAATATTATAACTGCTATTCTATCCATTGTTATAATACCGCATCGGAGTTTTGTTATCTATTTATTATTGGAAACTATGAATGGACTTGCATTTTAACGTCACACTTATGTTAAAGGTTTGGAGTGGGTATTATCATTTACAAATTTAAGAAAAAGCCATTAATTTACACATTCATCTTTATTTGCTTTATTACTTCTATTATCTTCGTATATCACAACTATGGATTTTATGAACGTCCGATAGCAAAAGTCATCCAAACAGACCTAGAAGATTCAACTGATATAACGGATATACATGATAACAATGATCGGATCTTTACCCAGCAAATTATAGCTGAAATAAAAAATGGTGAGGAAAAAGGACAGCTTATCCATTTAACAAATAAGTATTCACTGTCTAGAGCCAATGATCAACCTTATCAGAAAGGTAATGAGGTATTTGTTTCATTTGAAAAAAATACAATAGAAACCCCGCAATTAACTGGAAACATTACAGATGTAAAACGTGATAAATATATTGTAATTGTGGCATGGATTTTTATCTTTACTTTACTTATCGTTGGGAAAAAACAAGGGCTATTTGCCAGTATCAGTTTAGCGGTGAATATCCTTTTATTGTCCTATGCATTGGATATTTATGTAAGGACGGATTTGAATTTATTATGGATATGCGGGATAACGGTTATTTTATTCACCATTATTTCTTTGCTACTTGTTAATGGATTTAATGAAAAAACGTATACAGCTATTATTGCGACTTTATTAGGAACATTTAGCTCCCTTTTAATTACGTATTTTGCTATCTGGATAGCTTCTGAGAATGGGCTTTACTATGAAGAAATGCAATATTTGACAAGACCATATCGACTAATATTTTTAGCAGGGTTATTTATTGGGTCTTTAGGAGCCGTAATGGATGTTGCCATTTCACTATCGTCTGCTACGTTTGAATTATACAATAAAAACAACGATATATCGGTTAAAGCACTTAAGGCATCTGGAATGGAAATTGGAAAAGATATTATGGGGACGATGACCAATATTTTATTTTTTGCCTATATAAGTGGATCCATTCCAATGCTTATTTTATATTTAAAAAATTATTCGCCACTAGGCTTTACTCTTTCTATCAATCTTTCATTGGAGCTGGCCCGTGCTCTAGCTGGTGGCATAGGAATTGTTTTAACCATTCCAATAGGCCTATATACATCTATTTTCTTTATTAAGCGAAAGAGGGAAAATTCATGAATGTACTAGTATTATTGGCGATTATTTTATTTGCATTGATGATATGGATTGGTGGAAAAAAAGGAGCACGATCTTTTATTTCTTTATTTTTAAATTTTGGGGTTATCCTAGTATCCGTGTTTTTTATGATGGATCCAAATGCTGATCCAATTATTATCACTTTAATTGCTTGTACGGTAATAAGTTGTATCAATCTTTTTTATATTAATGAAGTAAATAGTAAAACAGTAACAGCCTTTATTTCTACCCTTATTACGGTGACTATTTTATTATTCTTTATTTATATCGTAACAAAGAAGGCCATGATTCAAGGCTTTGGGGAAGAAGAAATGGATGAAATTAGTGTCATCTTCTCTCTTTATCCTGGGTTAGATTTTGTTAAAATTTCTGCTGCGGTGATTATTATGAGTACCATTGGCGCCGTTACAGATATAGCCATTTCTATAACATCTCCTATGCAAGAAATTTTTAACCAACATCCGTCCATTAAGAAAAAGGAATTGTTCACATCTGGATTATCTATTGGGAAGGATATTTTGGGTTCCAATACCAACACATTATTTTTCGCTTTTATCGGTGGTTATATGGCTTTACTTATTTGGTATAAGGATTTATCCTACTCCTTTGGTGATATTGTTAATTCAAAAATATTTAGTGCTGAGATGATTACGATTTTTTGTGCTGGGATTGGGATAGCTCTGGTCATTCCCATCGCATCCCTAATTAATGCACATTATTTAATTAAAATAAGGGATAAAAAAAGTGATAGTAAGATTTAATTGAAGTTTATCAGTCCAATTTGCACATATAAATTGGACTGATTTTTTACTTTTTAAGCATGTTACGGTTTTTAATATGCGTGGCGAAAAATGTCGAATGGTTGACTGAAATTTAAAAATGGTTAATCGTTGGGTTCCGTTTTTAAAAATCATGCAAATTTATAGAAAATATTGAAGAAAAATGCTTATTTTATCGAGCCAAAACTGCATTTCTTCAATTAGTACTTTAGATACTATATGTGGTAAAAATAAGTCAACGGAACTAGGAGGTGGTGATGTGAATGAGCGTGATAAATTAGTTTTACTTGAGTTACAAAAGAAGGTTCACCAGCATGAACAAACAATCAGCCAATTACTTAAAATTGTGGCTGCCACTAATAAAAAAATGACGGAATTAACAATGAACCAGAATAATACTGCAGCAAGGAGACTACTTATCAAATAACTCCCCCGAAAGTTTCCCCTATTTTCTCCATAAATTCCGCGAAATATGACCTCTTAAGAGAGTAATCTATCCCCGGATTACTCTCTTTCTTAATTTTTCTGTCCAATTCATTCCATGTGCTATGTGTAAAATAGTTCTCGAGGATTTGAAACTAAATTCTAGAAAAAAAAGAAAAGGCACTCTATCATTAATGTATGCTACCAGGCAAATACATTAGAAAGAGGCCTTTTCATGAATACAATTATATCAAAAATAAGTGATTTATTAAAGGGTACAAATAATTTAATTGACTTTGAGGAACAAGTTCAAATATGTTTATATGATCTTCTTACAACACTGATGGGTAACGTTTTTACACAGCTTAATCAAACAATTAAAAGAGAATTGCAAAGTAAGGGTTGGACAGTGGAACGAGAGGATGAAAAGACGATTCAGTTTATCTTTGGGGCGGTTCGTTTTACTCATACATTAATGCACGATGAGAATGGGAAGGCACATTATCCCTTTGATGAGTGGATTGGATTTAGAAAGTACCAACGACACAGTCCTTTGGTTGAAGTAAAAGTGGCAGAGTTGGCTAGTGAGAGTACGTATCGAGAAACGGCACGTATATTAAGGGAATGGACTGCCGTAAACCTAAGTCACACAACTGTGGGAAGTATAGTGAAACGTGTAGGAGAAGCACAAGCAAAAGCCGATGAGGAAATGTTAGTTGAATTAGAGGAGGCTGCCTATTTACCAAAAGGAGAAGAATTAGACTTTTTATTTGCCGAGGCAGATGGTGTATTTGTGCGTGGAACAAAGAAAAAGACAAGTCACGAAGTCCATCATGCGGTACTCCACGAAGGTTGGTGTAGAAATGGAAAGCGCATTTCACTAAAGAATCCACAGGTCATCATGACAACCAAACCAACGAATGATTTTTGGAAAGAAGTCCAAGCGTATACGGCTAATCATTATTCCTTAGAAAAGACTCAAGTGGTTACGAATAGTGATGGTGGCCAAGGCTATACTGCAGAACGTTTTCAAGAAGCTTTCTCACAGTCCGAATATCCAGTTTTAAATCAATTGGATTCCTTTCATATTTCCAAGGCGTTGAACCGAACTTTTGGAGCTAAAAAGAGCCAGTTTAAGGATGGTGTACAAAAGGCAATCAAAGAGCACAATCTTGATGATTTTACACGTTGGATGGATACATTTGAGAGTACTTTAGAAACGGATAAACAACTGGAAAAAGCAGAGGTTTTTCGTAAATATATTGGCGGTAATTGGGATCGGATTTTTGATTGGAGAAAGAAAGTTGAGAATCCACCTAAAGACGCAAGAGGCATGGGCGCAATGGAATCCAACCAACGCCATATTTCATTCCGAATGAAAAAGCGTGGAATGCATTGGAGTTCAGAAGGTAGTGAAGCAATGGTGAAAATTAAGCAAGGGATTCTAAATAAAACATTACGATCTGTATATCTGAAGGATCAAAAACGAAGTGTTAGAAAGCAGCGTGACGTGAAAAAGACGGTTCGTATGACAGAATTCCTACGCCAGGTGACACAACCATCAATAGGAGTAAAACAAGGCAAAATAAGCCTAAATACAGCTCATTCATCAGCTATTGGACAGTTAATAAAAAGTTTTAGTTAACTCCCTGATTTTTAGGTAAGGTTCTTGGTTTTTAGAACGTTACCTAAAAATTGGGGACAGCAAGCGACGGAGGTCGCGCGGTAGCCGAAAAAGTGTACAAAAATAGAGTGCCGAAGATATTGGTGTGAAAGACACACCGAGAAAAACTTGACACATACTTCCATGTGCACAAAGTTGTCATTGGTCAGTCTAAAATGTTATTATTAATCAATAGATGTAGTATGATTTTATCTACGGATGGGGAAATTTTTCCTCCTGGGGTTCCGATTACTCGCCCCACCGTAAAAATTTGCATAAGTGCAACTAAGGCATTCGACTAAAGATCTGTCGAATGCTGAGTTTTCTAAGGGAGCGTATATATATGGCAGGATTTCTCACAAAAATTTTTGGTGATGGAAATAAAAAACAACTGAATCGAATTCAAAAAAAAGTTGATCAAATAGAAGCTCTAGAACCCCAAATTGAAAAATTATCAGATGATGAACTAAAAGAAAAAACGACGGAATTTAAGGAACGTTTTCAAAATGGCGAAAGCTTGGATGATTTGCTTGTGGAAGCTTTCGCTGTTGTTCGAGAGGCAGCTAAACGAGTATTAAACATGCGGCCGTTTCCTGTGCAATTAATTGGTGGTATAGCCATCCATGAAGGTAATATTGCGGAAATGAAAACAGGGGAAGGTAAAACACTTGCCTCTACTTTGCCAGCGTATTTAAATGCACTGGAAGGTAAAGGTGTCCATATTATTACAGTGAACGATTATTTAGCTGATCGTGACTCGAAACAAATGGGAGAGCTTTTTGAATTTCTCGGCTTAACTGTTGGATTAAATACAAACGGGTTATCTAAAGAGGAAAAACGTGAAGCATATGAATGTGATATTACGTATGGTACAAATAACGAATTTGGATTTGATTACCTACGTGATAATATGGTGCTTTATAAAAATCAAATGGTTCAACGGAAACTTAATTTTGCCATAATCGATGAGGTCGACTCCATTTTAATCGATGAAGCAAGAACACCATTAATTATTTCAGGTTCGGCTAAAAAGTCAGCAACTTTATACCAACAAGCTAATAGCTTTGTCGTTACTCTCAAAGAGGACGACTATACGTATGATGAGAAGACAAAAGGTGTTCAATTAACGGAAGAGGGTATTAATAAAGCTGAGGGATTCTTCCATATTGAGAATTTATTTGATTTAAAAAATGTTTCTCTAATTCACCACATTAATCAGGCTTTAAAGGCACATGTTTCCATGCATCGTGATGTGGATTATATGGTGCAAGAAGGGGAAGTAGTAATTATTGATTCCTTTACTGGCCGATTAATGAAAGGTCGTCGTTATAGTGATGGATTGCACCAAGCGATTGAAGCAAAAGAAGGCTTACAAATCCAAAATGAAAGTATGACACTAGCTTCTATCACTTTCCAGAATTTCTTCCGAATGTATAATAAACTAGCGGGGATGACTGGTACGGCGAAAACGGAAGAAGAAGAATTTAGAAATATTTATAACATGGATGTAATTGCGATACCAACGAATAAACCTATTATCCGTGATGACAGACCGGACCTTATTTATAAATCAATGGATGGAAAATTCCGTGCTGTGGTTGAGGACATTAAGGCAAGACATAAAGAAGGACAGCCCGTTTTAGTAGGTACGGTTGCGGTAGAGACATCTGAATTAATTTCGAATTACTTGAAAAAAGCTGGAATTAAACATGATGTTTTAAATGCTAAAAACCACTTTAAAGAAGCGGAAATCATTGAGCATGCTGGTCAAAAAGGAGCAGTTACTATTGCAACAAATATGGCTGGTCGTGGTACGGATATTAAACTAGGTGAAGGTGTCTTGGAATTAGGCGGTCTTGCTGTTATTGGTACAGAACGTCATGAATCTCGCCGAATTGATAACCAGTTACGTGGTCGTTCTGGACGTCAAGGTGATCCTGGGGTGACTCAATTTTATCTTTCTATGGAAGATGAATTAATGCGACGTTTCGGTTCGGACAATTTGAAGAGCATGATGGAACGTTTAGGAATGGACGACTCTCAACCAATCGAAAGTAAAATGGTATCACGTGCTGTGGAATCTGCACAAAAACGAGTGGAAGGTAATAACTTTGATGCCCGTAAACAAGTTCTTTCTTATGATGACGTATTAAGGGAACAACGTGAAATTATCTATAAACAACGTTTTGAGATAATTGATACAACAGAGAATATGCGTGAAATTATTGAGAATATGATGAAATCTACCATTGACCGTATTGTATCTACGCATACTCAAGATAATGATGAAGATAATTGGGACTTACAAGCGATTGTCGATTATGCTCATGGTAACTTAATGGATCCAGAAGATGTTTCTATTAATGACCTAAAAGGAAAAGAAAGTGACGAAATCTCAGAAATTTTATTAGAAAAAGCGAAAGAAAAATACAATCAAAAATCTGAAGAGTTACCACCAGATCAATTCCAAGAGTTCCAAAAAGTGATTGTATTACGTACAGTTGATACAAAATGGATGGATCATATTGACCAAATGGATCAACTTCGTCAAGGTATCCATTTACGAGCTTACGGACAAAACGATCCTTTACGTGAGTATCAACTCGAAGGATTCCATATGTTTGAAGATATGGTAGCAAGTATTGAAGAGGAAGCTGTCAAATATATTCTAAAAGCTCAAATACGTGAAAACCTCCAACGTGAAGAGGTAGTAAAAAATACCCAAGCTGTTTCAGGTGGAAGCGAAGAAAAGAAAAAAGTAAGAAAACCATACGTGAAAAAGGTTAATGTTGGTCGTAATGACCCTTGTCCTTGTGGAAGTGGTAAGAAGTATAAAAACTGCCACGGTAAAAATGAATAATTGTAGAAAGCACTCCTTTTCCATTAAAGGAGTGCTTTCCTACTTAAATTTAACAAGAGGTGAATGAGATGGAATTAATTGAAATTAGACATGAATTAGACAAAATAGCTTCAAGAATTGAAGATTTTA
Source organism: Oceanobacillus sp. FSL K6-0118 (assembly GCF_038006665.1). NCBI lineage: Bacteria > Bacillati > Bacillota > Bacilli > Caryophanales > Bacillaceae > Oceanobacillus > Oceanobacillus sp. FSL K6-0118. The sequence goes on along the minus strand of NZ_JBBOVR010000001.1, from coordinate 2,856,116 downwards.
GGGGGTCTCTTTGACTTAGATTGGAAAAGGGAAAGAGTTAAAGAGTTGGAACAAATGATGACAGAACCGAATTTCTGGGATGATCAAAACGCTGCGCAAAAGGTGATAAATGAATCCAATAACTTGAAAAACTACATTAGCAGTTTTGAGGAAATAGAAGAACGATATGAGGATATGGAAGTATCGTACGAGTTAGTTAAAGAAGAAAAAGATCAAGAACTTTTTGATGAACTAAATGAAGAAATGACAACTTTTTTAAATGATATTAATGACTTTGAATTACAGCTTTTACTTAATGAACCATATGATGCGAATAATGCCATCTTAGAACTCCATCCAGGTGCTGGTGGTACAGAATCACAAGACTGGGCTAGTATGCTTTTAAGAATGTATCAGCGTTGGGCAGAAGATAAAGGATATAAAGTGGAGACATTGGATTATTTACCGGGTGAAGAAGCTGGGGTTAAAAGTGTAACATTGCTCATTAAAGGACATAATGCCTATGGATATTTGAAAACAGAAAAAGGCGTACATCGTTTGGTACGTATTTCTCCATTTGATTCATCAGGAAGAAGACATACTTCATTCGTTTCTTGTGATGTGACTCCAGAAATGGATGATGATGTTGACATTGAAATTAAACCAGAAGAAATAAAAATTGACACGTATCGTGCAAGCGGTGCAGGTGGTCAGCATGTTAATACGACCGATTCAGCTGTTCGTATTACACACATTCCTACCAATACAATTGTTACGTGCCAAAATGAACGATCACAAATTAAAAACCGTGAAGCAGCGATGAAAATGTTAAAATCCAAGTTGTATCAATTAGAAATTGAAAAACAACAAGAAGAACTTGCGTCGATTCGTGGGGAACAAAAAGAAATCGGTTGGGGAAGCCAAATTCGCTCTTACGTATTCCACCCATATTCTATGGTAAAAGACCACAGAACCAATACAGAAATTGGAAACACTCAAGCAGTAATGGACGGGGAGATAGATCCATTTATTGATGCTTATTTAAGATTACAGATAAATTAATGGTGGATAAAAGTTAATTCAAAAGTCAAGGTATTGGCCGTTGAATTAGCTTTTTTCAGTAGGAGGATATCATTTTCCTCCCCTTCCATTATTTCATAAATTTGCCATAATTATCCAAAAGCCTTGGTGATGCTGGATTACAACAAAAATTCTAGAAAAGTATTATGGTTGAGTACTTTTAAAAAAAATGGATACGGGTATAATAATCAGTGAAGTACTTTATATTGATAGGAGGATGAAGACATGATGAAAAAATGGTTATTAGCCATTATTTTCGGTACAGTATTAACACTTGCAGCTTGTGGTGGAGCAGGCAATGATAACAATGACAACGAGCCACCTGCAAATGATAATGCTGCTGAAGAACAAGATAAAGGGGATACAAACGGAGCTGGCGAAGCAGTTGACACTGCGGCAGGTGAAGAAGTGTTTGCGAACAACTGTGCAATGTGTCATGGTGCTGATTTATCTGGTGGAGCTGGTCCAGATTTAACAAATGTTGGATCTAAATACTCTGCTGATGAAATTAAAGATATCGTTCAAAACGGTAAAGGACAAATGCAGCCACAGAAACAAGTTACAGGTGATGATTTAGATAACTTGGCAAATTGGTTAGCAGAAAAAAAATAAATTATCATAAAAAAGCTTGTCGTGTAGATAAGCTTTTTTCTTCTCTTTAAAAATCCTATCATAGAGACATAAACTGACAATTATTACCAACTACTTACAAATGAAATACAAATGTAATAATTTTATACCTAAACTTTTCGTCGAAAAATGATATAATGTAAAAGACTTGTTGAAAAAGAGTGTCTAATAAAAATATTTTTCGACATTATTTGAAAATCAAAAAATTATAAAGGTGATTTTAAAATGATCTTAATGAAAGATGTATATAAAACCTATGCAAATGGGGTAACAGCACTTAGTGGTGTAAATGTTAAAATAGATCAAGGTGAATTTGTATATGTTGTTGGCCCGAGTGGAGCTGGGAAGTCAACATTCGTTAAATTAATTTTTAGAGAAGAAAAACCATCGAGTGGCCAAATTTTTATAAATGATATTAATCTCTCGGAATTAAAGGAGAGGAAAATACCTTATTTACGAAGAAATATCGGCGTAGTATACCAAGACTTTAGACTTCTTCCAAAACTAACAGTCTATGAAAATATCGCTTTTGCCTTAGAGGTAATAGAAGAATCTCCACGTAATATTCGTAATCGTGTAATGGATGTTTTAGATGTTGTTGGACTAAAAAATAAAGCTAAATCGATACCAGATGAATTATCAGGTGGTGAACAACAACGTGTATCCATTGCTCGTGCCATTGTAAATCGTCCAAAGATTGTAATTGCTGATGAGCCTACAGGAAATTTAGATCCCGAAACGTCACTAGATATTTTGAAAACTTTCGAGTCCATTAACGAAGGTGGTACCACTGTGATTATGGCGACCCATAGTAAAGCAATTGTGAACCAATTTAAGAAGCGGGTTATTGCAATTGAGGATGGAATTATCGCTAGAGACGAACAACAAGGAGAATACGGATATGAAGTTTAGAACATTTTTAAGACATATACGAGTAGGGTGTAGCAACATCTTTCGTAATGGCTGGATGACGGTGGCTTCAGTAGGTGCCGTTACTACTACCCTTATTCTAGTTGCAGTATTTCTTGCGCTAATCTTGAACTTAAATGAAATGGCAAAGAACATTGAAGATGATGTTGAAATTCAAACGTTAATCGATCATACAGCGAATGAAAAAGATGTACAGAGTCTAGGAAAGCAAATTGAAGAAATTAACGGAGTGGATACGGTTTTCTTCTCTTCCAATGACGATGAGTTAAATAAACTCATTAAAGGTATGGGAGAAGAAGGAGAAGCATGGAAATTATTAGAACAGGACAATCCACTTAACCATGCCTTTATTGTTAGAGCAAAGAATCCACAAGATACGGAAAAGATTGCAGATCAAATTAAAGATTTGGACCATGTGGAGGAAGTTGTTTTTGGACAAGAAGTTGTGGAACAGTTATTCAAGTTTACTAAGTATGCAAGAACCATTGGAGTTGTACTCATTATTGCATTAGTGTTTACAGCTATATTCCTCATTTCTAATACGATTAAAATTACTATTATGGCACGTAGTAAAGAGATAGGAATTATGAAATTAGTAGGTGCAACGAATTGGTTTATTCGCTGGCCGTTTTTTATTGAGGGTATGCTTCATGGTGTGCTTGGTTCGATTATACCAATCGCACTCATCTTGGTGGGGTACCATTATGTAGAAGATGCAGTAGCAAATCAAGTGTCATTTAACTTTGTTGAGGTACTACCGTATAATCCATTTGCATGGCAACTTTCCTTACTAATTATAGCAATAGGTGCCATTATTGGTATTTGGGGAAGTGTTATGAGTATTCGCAAATACCTTAAGATTTGATAGACTTTAAGATCTCAAGCCAATCCCCTCTATTTAAATAGAGGGGAACATAAGGCTTAGTGCATTATACATAGATCATGTTTCATTAACAATTCCATATTAAGGTTAATTTTTATGGGGAAGGAAGATTGAAATGAAGAAGGCATTATCATGTGCGTTAATCGGAACCTTAGTAATATCATTAAGTCCGATTCAACAAGCATCGGCACAATCCATTGAAGATTTAAATAAGGAAATTGAGAATTTAGAGAAAGAACAAAATACTAAACAAAATGAAACGAACGAATTAGAGAAAAAACAAAACGAGATGGAAAACAAAATAAATGATAATAAAGCCGAGCAAAACAAGACGCAATCCGATATAAATAATATTGATCAGAAATTAACAGATACAAGAAATAAGATAGATGCCAAAGAGAAACAAATAGATGCAACGAATAAAGAAATTGAAGATTTAACAAATCGAATCGAAGAACTAAAGAAAGAAATTAAAGACTTAGAAGAAAGAATCGAAAAAAGAGATAAGTTACTAAAAGACAGATTACGTTCCATTCAACAAAATGGTGGAGAAATGCCATACATAGAAGTGATTTTTGGTTCACAAAGTTTCGGAGACTTTATTAGTAGATCAATTTCTGTTAATAAAATAATGGATTCTGATAAAGAAATAATGGATCAACAAAAGAAGGATAAAGCAACTTTAGAAGCTGCAAAAATAGAAGTGGAAGATAAAAAGGAAAAAATTGAAACTGAAAAGGCAAACTTAGAGGCCCAGAAGAAAGAATTAGAATCTTTAAAACAAGATTTAGATAAGCAAATAGCACAAAAAGAAAAGATTATGGAAAAATTGGAAGAGGAACATAATCATCTTGAGGAATATAAGATATCTATAGAAGATGAAAAACAAATTTTGGCAAATCAAGCTGCTGCTGCCGCTAAAGCGAAGGAAATAGCAGAAAGTGAAAAAGGTAAATTAGAACAAGCTGCTAGAGAGCAAGAAGAAAAGGCTAGAAAAGAAGCAGAGGCTGCTGCAGCCGCTAAGAAGCAAGCTAGTGAAAATAATAATACTTCATCATCTAGTTCAGATTCTAAATCAAGTTCTACATCCAGTCCATCACAGTCTACACCGGAAGTTACCACACAAAGTGGTGGTGGAAATGGAACGTTTTCTTGGCCAACATCAGGTACGATCAGTTCTACTTATGGTCATAGATGGGGTAAACTTCACAGAGGTATAGATTTTGCTGTGTCAGTAGGAACTCCAGTTAAAGCAGCTGCACCTGGTGTTGTTATTCAAACAAATACAGAGCATGGTCCTGGGATGAATGGATATGGAAATGTAATCCTAATTGCGCACTCTATTAATGGTGAAACTTATACAACGTTATATGCTCATTTAAGTTCTATGGCTGTATCATCTGGAGATGTTGTTAGTGCTGGACAGGTAATTGGTAATTCTGGTAATACTGGCCATTCAACTGGTCCACATTTACATTTTGAAATTCATAAAGGTGGATGGAATGGCGATGCTAACGCTAAGGATCCAATGAACTATCTACCTTAAATAAAAAAGAAGACATTGCTCATCACGAGCAGTGTCTTCTTTTTTATTTACTGATTTAAAGACCCAGTAGTGTATGCAATCGTTAATAAATGAAATTACTTTGTTATAGTTTTTCTAATAGTAAAATGCAATATAACGTGTTATGCTTTTTTTAGCAGATAAGAAGGGGTTTGAAAATGAAAAGCTGTTCGTTATACAATGGTTAAAAGTTAACTAAAATATTGAGGTGGAAAAATGAGACTTAAAAATTCGCATATTATCCTCATTTTAGTTGGGGCTTTACTTTTAGGTGGTTTTGGTTCTTACACTGGTGTGAAGTTGGCTCAAGCGAATGATGATGGTAAGGGGCAAACATCCATTACGGATTCTGTTCTTTTCGGTAAAAAAGGAGCTCAGTCCGATCAATTGCCTAAGGATATGGAAAAAGTAGCACAGGCTTTTGCGCTGATTCAAGATAATTATATTGAAGATATTGATGATAAGCAGTTAACCGAGGGAGCAATTGAGGGAATGCTTGCCACTTTAGAGGATCCACATAGCTCTTATTTAGATGTTGAAATGATGGATCAGTTCAATGAACAAATTGAATCATCCTTTGAAGGTATCGGTGCAGAAGTAAGTATGGTAAATGGTGTTGTTACGATTGTAGCGCCTATAAAGGATTCCCCAGCAGAAAAAGCGGGAATGCGACCGAATGATGAAGTGCTTTCCGTTGATGGGGAAAGCTTAGAAGGATTAAATCTAAATGAAGCTGTAGCTAAAATTCGCGGAGAAAAAGGATCAAAAGTAGTACTAGAAATAAGACGTGCTGGGGCTAAAGATCCTTTTGATTTGACGATAACTCGTGATGAAATCCCGGTTGAAACAGTATATAATAAAATAGAAACGGTCGATGGGAAGAAAACAGGTATAATCGAGATTACGAATTTTTCTGAGCATACATATACCGAATTTAAAGAACAATTGGATACGTTGGAAGATAAAGGGATAGAAGGTTTAATCATTGACGTTAGAGGTAATCCTGGAGGACTCCTAAATGTAATTGAGGAAATATTATCCTTATTCGTACCGAAAGATATCCCATATATTCAGATTGAGGATGCAAATGGTAATAAAGAGCCATATTACTCTAATCTTGATGAGAAAAAATCTTATCCAATTAGTGTCTTAATTGATGAAGGTAGTGCGTCTGCTTCGGAAATATTGGCCGTAGCGATGAAGGAATTAGGTTATGATATAGTTGGTCATACTAGTTATGGTAAAGGAACGGTTCAACAAGCTATTCCTCTTGGAGATGGAAGTTCTTTAAAACTTACTACAAACAAATGGCTGTCTCCAAAAGGTAAATGGATCAATGAAGTTGGGGTAGAACCAACTATCGATGTAAGTCAACCTGATTATTATTATACGAATCCAATTTCACTTGAAAAACCTTTACAATACGATCAAACCAATGAAGCAATTGGAAATATGCAAACAATGTTGAGTGGGTTAGGTTATGATACAAGTCGTACAGATGGTTACTTCAATAAGGAAACGGAAAAAGCAGTGAAACAGTTCCAAGCAGACAATAAATTGGATGCAACAGGAAAGGTCGATGAGAATACTGCAGGTCTTATTGAAGCTAAAGTAATAGAACATATTCGAAATGGTGAAGATGATCAACAATTGAAAAAGGCATTAGAAGAAATATATAAATAATGTTAGAAAATAAAATCCGTGGGAAACCACGGATTTTATTTCATTTTTTTGTTATACTTCAATTAGAGTATGATGCAGAAAATACATTTATTTATCCTACCTCAAGATTTTGGGGAAACAAAGAAGTAGGTGGGAGATCAACTGTCCGTAATGGTCCGATAAGTGCGACTAACCATTAGTGGGGATGAAGGAAACCCTCCACGGATGGAAGTCTCCTTAATCGAATATATTTTTAAATGCATCTTGTTGGAAGGTGATGAACTTGATAGAAGATTGGTTCATGGAAGTGTTAAAAGGAATTGGAAGGTTCTTCTTAAATCCTCTTGTATATTGGTCTATTTTATTAGTTGTTTTTTCTGGCTATAAACGCATTAAAGATGAACGCCTTGATTTCGGTTCTAAAGTTTTTGATATTTTTTCTGAATGGAAAGGCACGCACTTGATTGCAATTGTTTCTGGTATAATCATTTCGGTTATTACTTTAGGGACAGGTATGGTTATTAACTATGAGACTATCATTTTACTATGTATATTAACTATTCTATTAAGTATAACAATGCGCTTTACGCTGCTTTCACCGATATACACGATAGGTATTACTTACTTATTGTTTTTATTTTTGCCATTCGTATCGAAAGACTTAGAGTTATTCGGTATGTCCTTTACAATGGAAACAAACTTTACCGTATTATCTATTTTATTAGGTTTATTTTTAATTGTAGAGGCGATTTTAATTAAAAGCATAAAACGAAATCGAACTTTTCCAAGCCTATCATTAAGTAGACGAGGAATTTGGGTAGGTCAGCACCGATTAAAAAGAATGGCTGTCATTCCATTTTTTATGCTAATTCCTACTGGCAATATTGTTCCTATTGAGCCTTACTGGCCAGTTGTTTCTTTAGGTGATCAAAGTTTTGGCATCGTACTTATTCCTTTTATTATTGGGTTTGACTATATTGCAAAAGGCCACATGCCAAAACAAGCCGCGGAGAAACTTTCGAAATATATTATGTTACTAGGATTTGGGATTGTTGCCATTGCAGTAGGTGGAATCTTCATACATTGGTTGTCCTTTGTTGCATTAATTGTAGCCATTTTAGGAAAAGAATATATTCATTATCGTTATAGATACGGCGATAAAGTAAGATTACCTTATTTCCATCCAGAAAATGCTGGGCTTAAAATTGTAAGTGTTATTCCTGGTACTCCCGCTGAACGAAGTGGAGTTCTAGTCGGAGAAATCATCGCAAAGGTAAACGGAATTAAGGTAAATAATGTTCATCAATTTTATCTAGCCTTACAAAATAGTGGAGCCTACTTTAAATTAGATGTTTTAGATGATAACAAAGAAGTAAGGTTTGTACAGGGCGCCTATTATGAAGGGGAACATCATGAATTGGGATTATTATTTTCTGAGAAACCTCACAAAGAAAAGATGAAAAAGGTAAATTAATGAATAGCTTAAGAGCCTGCTAAAGCTCTTCATGCTATTAGACTTCTATCGTGGATAGGGGTCTTTTTTTGATACATGGGGCTCGTTGGCTAAAATGTTAATTTATCTCATTTAAGTAAGACCCTCACCACAAGCTTCAGGGAAACAAAGAAGGGAGAGGCAGATCCAAATTCCCGTAAAGTACCTCTGCCCTCATTGTCTCCTTATTTTCCCTGCAAATTATGGATAAAATAGTAAAGCGTTAATACTTATGAATCGAATATTTGTTCGTGCTATGTTAAAATATGAAGCAGATATGATAGAATATAGGGAAAGAAGAACGGAGGCGGACATTTTGGATAATAATAAGTTTGAATTAGTATCTAAGTATAAACCAGCAGGGGACCAACCAAATGCAATTAAAGAAATAACGGAAAAAGTGTTGGCTGGTCAACTACACCAAACTTTATTAGGTGCAACAGGTACTGGTAAAACATTTACGATGTCCAATGTAATTAAAGAAATTAATCGTCCAACATTAGTGATAGCTCACAATAAAACACTTGCAGGGCAATTATATAGTGAATTTAAGGAGTTTTTCCCCAATAATGCAGTGGAGTATTTTGTTAGCTATTATGATTATTATCAACCTGAGGCATATGTCCCTTCTACAGATACATTTATTGAAAAAGATGCAAGTATTAATGATGAAATAGATAAATTACGGCACTCTGCCACATCTTCTCTTTTTGAAAGAAATGATGTATTAATAGTAGCAAGTGTGTCTTGTATATATGGTTTAGGTTCACCAGAAGAATATCGTAGTCAAGTACTTTCCCTTCGTATGGGGATGGAAAAAGATCGTGATCAATTGCTCCGAGAATTAGTGGATATTCAATACGCTAGAAATGATATTGAGTTCGGGCGCGGAACATTTCGAGTTCGGGGGGATTCGGTTGAAATTATTCCCGCATCTAGAGAGGAACATTGTATTCGTGTTGAGTTCTTTGGGGATGAAATAGACCGAATTAGAGAAGTTGATGCTTTAACAGGAGAAATAGTTGGTGACAGAGAACATATTGCTATTTTCCCTGCTTCCCACTTCGTTACGAGAGAAGAAAAAATGAAATTGGCTATAGCTAATATCGAAAAAGAGTTAGAAGAAAGATTGAAAGAATTACGGGATGACAACAAACTATTAGAAGCACAGAGGCTAGAACAACGAACCCATTATGATTTAGAAATGATGCGGGAAATGGGTTTTTGTTCAGGGATTGAAAACTATTCTAGACATTTGACTTTAAGAGAAGCAGGTGCGACACCATATACGTTGCTCGATTATTTTCCAGAGGATTTCCTAGTTGTTATTGATGAATCCCATGTTACGTTGCCGCAAATAAGGGGAATGTATAATGGGGACCAAGCTAGAAAACAAGTACTTGTGGATCACGGTTTTCGTTTACCATCTGCTTTGGATAACCGTCCTTTAAAATTCGAGGAATTTGAAGAGAAAACACATCAACTTGTCTATGTTTCTGCAACACCTGGGCCATATGAGTTAGAACATTCTCCAGAAATGACGGAGCAAATAATTCGCCCGACCGGATTACTAGATCCGAAAATAGAAGTACGTCCAATTGAAGGACAAATTGATAATTTAATTAAAGAAATAAATCAACGAATCGATAAAAATGAACGTGTCCTTGTAACAACTTTAACGAAAAAGATGTCTGAGGATTTAACCGATTATTTGAAAGAAATCGGGATGAAGGTTGCCTACTTACATTCAGAAATTAAGACATTAGAGCGAATTGAGATCATACGTGATTTACGAATAGGAAAATATGATGTACTTATTGGAATTAACTTACTTCGTGAAGGACTTGATATTCCAGAAGTTTCGTTAGTTGCTATCTTAGATGCGGATAAAGAAGGATTCCTTCGTTCTGAACGATCTTTAATCCAAACAATTGGTCGGGCGGCACGTAATGCAAATGGAGAAGTTATTATGTATGCAGATAAAATAACGGATTCGATGCAGAAAGCAATTGATGAAACAGGAAGACGTCGGGAAAAACAGATGGCATATAATGAGGAACATAACATCGTACCAAAAACGATTAAGAAAGAAGTACGTGATGTGATCCGTGCAACAATGGCTGCAGAGGATACTGAAAAATATGATAGTAAGTCTAAAGCAATAGAGAAGTTACCGAAGAAGGAAAAGGAAAAAGTGCTTGAACAAATGGAAAAGGAAATGAAAGAGGCAGCAAAAGCGCTTGATTTCGAAAAAGCTGCTGAACTCCGTGATATTATTTTTGAACTGAAAGCGGGAGCGTGATTTCAAATATGTCTACGAATAAAACGATACAAATAAAGGGAGCAAGGGCCAATAATTTAAAAAACATTGATATTAATATCCCGAAAAATCAACTTGTAGTGGTTACAGGATTATCTGGTTCGGGAAAGTCTTCGCTCGCTTTCGATACAATCTATGCAGAAGGTCAACGTCGATATGTTGAATCCCTATCTGCCTATGCAAGACAGTTTTTAGGTCAAATGGAAAAACCAGATGTCGATTCGATCGAAGGCTTATCCCCAGCAATTGCAATAGATCAAAAAACTACAAGTCGTAATCCAAGGTCAACGGTTGGAACAGTTACAGAGATTTATGACTATTTACGTCTTTTATTTGCTAGAGTGGGGCACCCAACATGCCCAAAGCACGGAATCGAAATAGCATCACAAACTGTTCAACAAATGGTTGATCGAATCATAGAGTATCCAGAGCGAACCAAAATGCAGATACTTGCTCCAGTTATTTCTGGAAAAAAAGGTGAACATAAAAAAGTTCTAGAGAAGTTGAAAAAAGAAGGCTATGTCCGAATTCGTGTAGACAAAGAAATGCGTGAAGTAACAGAAGACATAGCACTGGAAAAAAACAAAAAGCATTCGATTGAAGTGGTTATTGATCGTGTAGTTGTAAAACCGGGTATAGAAGGAAGATTGAGTGATTCCATTGAAACAGCATTGAAATTGGGTGAAGGAAAAATCATTGTCGATGTGATTGGAGAAGAAGAATTAACTTTTAGTGAAAATCATGCCTGCCCTATTTGTGGTTTTTCCATTGGAGAATTAGAACCACGTTTATTTTCATTCAATAGCCCTTTTGGTGCGTGTGCTGCTTGTGATGGACTTGGTACAAAACTAGAAGTAGACATCGATTTAGTAATCCCTGATTGGAATAAAACACTAAATGAAAATGCGATTGTTGCTTGGGAACCTATTAGTTCACAATACTATCCACAATTACTAAAAAGTGTTTGCAAGCATTATAACATTGACATGGATACCCCAGTGAAAGATTTGCCAAAGGAACAAATGGATAAAGTCTTATATGGAAGTGGAAATGAAAAAATTCATTTCTACTATGAAGGTGAATTTGGAAACATTAGGGATACCGATATTTACTTTGAAGGTGTTATGAACAACATTGCGAGACGTTACAAAGAAACAAGCTCTGACTTTACAAGGGATACACTACAGAAATATATGACGGAAAAAAAATGTCCTAAATGTAAAGGACACCGATTGAAACAAGAAGCATTAGCGGTATTAATTAATGGGTTACATATTAGCAATATAACCGATTATTCTATCATGGAAGCAATGGAATTCTTTAAGAAAGTAGATTTCACGGAGAAAGAAAAACAAATTGCAAAAATGATTTTAAAAGAAATTAATAATCGTTTATCGTTCCTTGTCAATGTAGGATTGGATTATTTAACAATGTCTCGTGCTGCAGGTACTTTATCTGGTGGAGAAGCACAACGTATTCGATTAGCTACTCAAATTGGATCCGCATTAACCGGAGTGTTATATGTGCTAGACGAACCATCTATTGGATTACATCAAAGAGACAACGACCGTCTTATAAGTACGTTAAAACAGATGCGTGATTTAGATAATACGTTAATCGTAGTGGAGCATGATGAAGATACCATGCTTGCTGCGGATTGGTTAATCGATATAGGCCCTGGAGCTGGGGAATATGGTGGTCAAGTCATAGCAAGTGATACACCGGAAAACGTAATGAAACACGAAATTTCACTTACTGGTAAATATTTATCAGGAGAAAAGTTTATCCCACTTCCTGCGAGCAGGAGAAAAGGAGATAAACGAAAACTTGAAGTTATTGGTGCGTCAGAGAATAATTTGAAAAATGTATCTGTAAAAATACCGATCGGATTAATGACCGTAGTTACTGGAGTTTCAGGTTCAGGTAAGAGTACATTAGTAAATGAAATTATTTATAAATCGCTAGCGAAGGAATTGAACAGAGCCAATATAAAAGCCGGGGAACATAAGGAAATCAAGGGATTAGATAATCTTGATAAAGTGATTAATATTGACCAGTCACCGATAGGAAGAACACCACGTTCCAACCCAGCAACATATACGGGGGTTTTTGACGATATTCGTGATGTGTATGCACAAACGAATGAAGCAAAAGTAAGAGGTTATAAAAAAGGCCGATTCAGTTTTAATGTTAAAGGTGGGCGTTGTGAAGCTTGTCGAGGAGACGGAATTATTAAAATTGAGATGCACTTCTTACCAGATGTTTACGTTCCTTGTGAGGTTTGTCATGGAAAACGATACAATCGTGAAACATTAGAAGTACAATATAAAGGAAAAAGTATTTCAGACGTTTTGGATATGCGAATTGAAGAAGCATTAGAATTTTTTGCTCCTATCCCTAAAATCAAACGAAAACTCCAAACATTAGTTGATGTTGGATTGGGGTATGTTCAATTAGGACAACCTGCAACTACGTTATCTGGCGGAGAAGCCCAACGTGTGAAGTTAGCGAGTGAGCTCCATAAACGATCAACAGGTAAAACTTTCTATATTTTAGATGAACCTACAACAGGTTTACATGTTGATGATATTAAGCGACTTCTATCTGTTTTACAACGTATCGTAGAAAACGGGGATTCCATCTTAATTATTGAACACAATCTAGATGTTATTAAATGTGCCGATCATATTATTGACTTAGGCCCTGAAGGTGGAGATCGTGGTGGGCAAATTATTGCAACTGGAACACCAGAGGAAATTGCGGAGGCATCTGATATTTCCTATACTGGTCAGTACCTTAAAACAGTACTAGAAAGAGACCAAAAACGTATGGAAGAACTAATTACCGAAAAAGAGAAAATTAGTACGAAATAAAAGTGGAAACACCAAGCAGCCCGAATATATTATCCTTAAGAACGAGGAGTGTATTTCGGGCTACAATCTATTTTAAACAAACCAAATTTTTGACTGTATTTTGTTCTTCCGTTACAGTTAATAGAGGAAGAATTGGAGGAACAAAAATGAAACCAATTGAATTGGAAAAAGTTCAAAAAATAATAGATGGATTTAAAAATAAAGAAGTATATGTCCATTTGGAAACAACAAATGGTGCATACGCGAGCCATATTAATAAAAAAGCATATAATGTTGGTGCATATATACGAAATGCGAAAGTTTCCTTTAACCAAGCGAAAATTGTAGGAGATGGAAAGTCATATCGTGTCGGTCTTAAAATGGAAATGGGATGGATTTATGCGGAAGGTCTAACGGATTGGACCATTCATGAAGATTCTAAACTATTAATGGCCGGTCATGATAGAGAAGGACGTTTAATGGTTTCCCTACAGATAAGTGAAACACCATTTAGCTATTAAGTGAAGGAAGGAACGTTAACTATGGAAAAACACGTTGTTGTTATTTACCCACATCCAGATGATGAATCATTTGGAGCTGCGGGGACCATTGCAAAATTTCGGGAAGAAGGTGTGCCTGTTACGTACTTATGTGGAACACTTGGAGAAATGGGAAGAAATATGGGATCTCCTATATTTGCAAACCGCGAGACATTACCTGAAATTAGAAAAAAAGAACTAATAGATGCATGTGAAGTTCTGGATATGAATTTAGAAATGTTAGGTTACCGCGATAAAACAATTGAATTCGAAGACCGAAACCAAATTGCATTAGATTTAAAGTCATATTTAGATAAAATTAAGCCTAGTCTAGTTATCACGCATTATCCAGACTATGCAGTTCACCCGGATCATAATGCATTAGGTGCAGCTGCCATTGAAGCTGTTCGCCTAATGAATCCTGAAGATCGACCAACCGTTTGGGCTCAAGCTATATCCAATGATTATGAAGAGGTACTAGGAAAGCCTGAAATCGAAAATGATATAACGGCTATTTTTGATAAGAAAATCGATGCAATATTCGCACATGCTTCTCAAGCACAAGGTGTTTTAGGGCAACGAAGAGACGAAGCAAGTGCCAATATTGATTTGAAAGAAATTGCAAAACAGAACATGGGAATAGAAAGATTTTATATATGGAAGTTTTAAGAATAAAGGAACCTACTTATGTTAGGTTTCTTTTTTTAGCAAGAAGTTATAATGAACTTCTTGTCCTGGGATCCAATTAACCGTCCCACCGTAAAGATTTGTAAAGCGCAACTAAGGTAATCGCCTAGCCCAATCGCGTGTGCTAGTTTTAATCAAAAAAATCTAGTAGGTGTATTGCCTATATTTTTTTATGCTATAATATTAGCAGTTATTATTGAAGGAGGCTACCTGAATGGGTGCAATAGTACGCACAAAAGATCTACTGGATAATTTTAATCTAACTCTAGTTGCAGGGAAAGATGGTATACATAGAGAAATTATTACAAGCGATATATCTCGTCCAGGAATCGAAATGACTGGCTATTTTAAATATTATCCTAAAGAGCGTTTACAGCTTATTGGAAAGACAGAAATGACATATTTTCTTGAATTGTCACCTGAACAAAGAAAAGACCGAGCAGAAAAATTATGTACAGACATTACACCATGTATTGTCATTTCCCGTGGTATGAAAGTTCCAGAGGAGTTAATCAAAGCTGCAGATCATGCTGGAGTACCTATTTTACTTTCTCCTAGAAAAACGACTAGGGTCACTAGTCGGTTAACAAACTATTTGGAAGCAAAATTTGCACCATTTACAGCCGTACACGGTGTTTTAGTTGATATTTATGGGGTAGGTGTACTCATTACTGGACAAAGCGGTGTTGGAAAAAGTGAAACTGCACTTGAATTGGTTAAGAGGGGGCACCGTTTAGTTGCAGATGATAGTGTGGAAATTAGACAGGAAGATTATGACACCTTAGTTGGAACTTCTCCACCATTAATTGAACATATGCTTGAAATACGTGGATTGGGAATTATAAATGTCATGACCTTATTTGGAGCTGGGGCAGTCCGTAATTATAAAAAGATTGCTTTAGCCGTCAATTTGGAAATTTGGGATGAAAAGAAACAGTACGACAGACTCGGTTTAGATGAGGATAAAATGAGAATTATGGACGTAGATTTACCTAAGGTAACGATACCAGTACGTCCAGGCCGAAATCTTGCTGTAATTATCGAAGTCGCAGCAATGAATTTCCGATTGAAAAATATGGGTGTAAATGCTGCAGAAGAATTTTCAGATCGATTAACCCAAATGATTGAACTTGAAAAAGATATTTCAGAATAAGTGAGGTTTAAAAATGATCTTAACTGCACCATTAAATAGAGTATTTATAGAAATTGGCCCGTTAACCATTTATTGGTATGGGGTAATCATTGCAGTAGGTGCTGGATTGGGACTATGGCTAGCTATGAAAGAAGCGGATCGCCTTGGTCTAAATAAAGAACTGCTAATCGACTTCATTGTTTATGCGGTACCTATAGCGATTATTTGTGCAAGAATTTATTATGTTACGTTTGAATGGAGTGAACGTTACGCGAATGGTCCATTCTGGAAAGTGTTTGCAATTTGGGAAGGCGGTATAGCTATTCATGGTGCTATTATTGGGGGAGTATTAACTGCAATCGTCTTTTCGCGTGCTAGGAAGATACCTTTTTGGCAATTGGCTGATATCGTAGCTCCAAGTTTGATTCTCGCTCAGGCAATTGGACGTTGGGGAAATTTTATGAACCAAGAAGCTCATGGTGGCCCACTCCCTGATGGGTCCATTATTTATGATATTGTCCCGGATTTTATTATAAATCAAATGACAATTAATGGGGTTACCTACCATCCAACATTTTTGTATGAATCATTGTGGAACATTTTAATCTTTGTTTTACTTATTATATTAAGAAGATACAATCCATTACGTGGGGAAGTATTCTTAACGTATGTCATTGGCTATTCGATTGGACGCTATTTTATCGAGGGTATGAGAACGGATAGTTTATATGTTATTGGTGAATGGAGAACAGCCCAAATAGTTTCTGTCATTGCTATTGTTACAGCAATTCTATTGATCATTTACCGACGAAAAACGACAACTATCAGATACAATGATATTCCCAATAATAAAAAGAAAAAAGGTTAGAGTACTTGGCATTCGTCAAGCTTTTAGGCGAATGCCTTAATTGCACTTCATACAAATCTTTTAAGGAAGAAAAAATAAATGGATTAACATTAACGTAAAGGAGATTGCGTATGACAGGTATTTTAAAACGCGGTTTTATACAAGGATTAATAACCGGATGGACATTAGGGAAGGTAATCTTTCCAGTTACATTAATTGTTACCATTTTACAGTTTACTCCTTTACTCCCATGGCTAATCAATATATTAGAGCCGGTGATGGGCCTTATAGGTTTATCAGGAGAGGCAGCAGTTCCTTTAGTGCTTGGGAACTTTTTAAATTTGTACGCAGGAATTGGGGCAATTATTTCGTTTGATTTTACTGTAAAAGAAGTATTTATTATGGCTATGATGCTTTCGTTCTCTCATAATTTACTCATTGAATCTGCTGTAGCTACTAAAGTTGGAATTAAATGGTGGATTATTGTCAGTATCCGTCTTGGGTTAGCGGTACTTTCTGCGGTTATTATCAACTTGTTTTGGAGTGGTGGATCACAAGCTGCACAATATGGGTTTATAGCGGCAACAGAGGAACCTAATGGATGGGGCGAAATCATCTTCCATGGTATACAAACTTCAATTTTGGCGATTATTCAATTAGCTGCAATCGTGATACCATTAATGATTTTCACGCAGATATTACGTGAAAAAGGGTGGTTAAATAAATTATCCAACGCTTTTGCTCCTTTCATGAAAGTGCTTGGAATGAACAAGAATACATCAATGACGATGGTAGCAGGGCTTACAATAGGCTTAGCATATGGAGCAGGTTTAATGATTCAGGCGGTGAAAGAGGATGGGGTATCTAAGAAAGATATGTACTTAGCGATTATATTTCTTGTTTCATGTCATGCAGTAGTTGAAGATACGTTGGTTTTTATCCCATTAGGAATCCCGGTCTGGCCACTGTTAGTAATTCGATTGACTACAGCAATCCTTTTAACTATGTGTGTTGCTTTAGTTATGAATAAACATTCTAGAAAGGAAAGAGAAAATGAGCATACATACCATACTATTTGATTTAGACGGAACATTAATTGATACAAATGAACTAATCATTGCTTCTTTTACCCATACGTTTAAACATTATAATTTACCTTATACAAGAGAGGAAATTATAGAGTTTAATGGACCACCATTAAGGGAAACTTTTTCAAACATTGATAAAGACCGTGTGGAAGAAATGATCGATGTTTATCGAGAACATAACTTAAGGGAACACGATCATTATGTAA
This sequence comes from Oceanobacillus sp. FSL K6-0118, assembly GCF_038006665.1. Taxonomy (NCBI): domain Bacteria; kingdom Bacillati; phylum Bacillota; class Bacilli; order Caryophanales; family Bacillaceae; genus Oceanobacillus; species Oceanobacillus sp. FSL K6-0118. The sequence goes on along the minus strand of NZ_JBBOVR010000001.1, from coordinate 2,838,225 downwards.
AGGCTTTTCCGAATGTAGTAGAAGTATTAGATATACTTAAAGAAAAAGGCTTCCAGCTAGGGATTGTGACAACGAAAATGAACGATAGTGTCCATCGCGGACTTAGTATAGTAGGTATAGAAGATTATTTCGATACAATCGTGACACTTGATGATGTTTCACATTCCAAACCACATCCTGAACCTGTGATGAAGGCGATGAAACAATTAGATGCAGATTCAACAACGACATTAATGGTTGGAGATAATTCTCACGATATTGAAGCAGGTAAAAATGCGGGAGTGAAAACAGCAGGAGTGGCATGGTCCTTTAAAGGAAAAGAGCGGTTAATGAAGTATAATCCAACTTATATGTTAGAAGATATGCGTGATTTATTAAAAATCGTAGGAGTCGAATAAATGCGTAAAACGAAGCGATACCCAGTACAGAATTCAAATTCCTTATGGCAAATATATCAAACGATTTCTTTCTTTAAAGTATTTAAAAATACGGTTGTTATCATTATTGGAAGATATACCCCGTTTATGCGTTTAAAGAACTGGATGTACCGCATGTTGTTGCATATGAAAATTGGCGATAAAACAGCCTTTGCCTTTATGGTTGTCCCAGACATTATGTATCCCGAAAAAATCACGGTCGGTAAAAATAGTATTATCGGATATAACTCAACTATTTTAGCGCATGAATATTTAATTGATGAATATCGTGTGGGAGAGGTCATCATTGGTGATGAAGTTATGATCGGAGCAAATTCTACCATTCTTCCTGGAGTGACCATCGGCGACCGTGCCATTGTCTCTGCAGGATCAGTTGTTCATAAAGATGTCCCTGAAGGTGCATTCGTTGGAGGGAACCCAATGAAAATTATTTATACAAAAGAGGAAATGGAAAAAAGAAAAGTTAGCTTAAGAGAAGAGTAGGTGAAAAGGTTGGAAATTCCTACTGGTATTATACCAGCAGTAAGAAAAATGAAAGAATTTGAATTAGCCCTTGAGACACCATTTGACACAGTTGTTTTTTTAGAAACTAGAATTAGTCAATTGAAGAGTATGATACATTATGCGAAAAAGGCAAATAAAAATGTGCTTGTTCATTTTGATTTAATCCATGGCCTAAAGTCAGATGACTATGGAATGGAATTTTTGGTACATGAAATGAAACCAGATGGTATTTTATCTACCAGAGGAAATGTGGTTACGTTAGCAAAAAAACACCAATTATTAGCGATTCAACGTATGTTTTTGTTAGATAGTATCGCACTTGAAAATAATTTGAAATTGATTAATCGTATTAAACCCGATTGTGTTGAGGTGCTTCCAGGTATCATGCCAAGCATCATTAAACAAATTTATGATAAAACAAATCTTCCTATCATAGCGGGAGGGTTAGTAACAAGCTCAAATGACGTAAAGGCAGCGTATGATGCAGGAGCAATTGCTGTTTCAACTTCAAGAAAGAATTTATGGCATTTATCATAATAAGAAATAATATTTTATCATTGACAACGTTTTCAGTGTGTAGTAACATCTAAACATAAGTTAATGTTGTGACGGAGAAATGGAGTCCCACACGTTTATCGTACTTTTATAAAAAAAGGGTATGAATAATTAGTGTGGGCTCTTTTTATTTCACGTTAGGGAAATTTAGCAAGCGACGCTAACATTTTAACGTTTCAAGTAAAACAAAAGGATTAATAAGTTCAATCTTTATATTTCTCTGTAGGAAAAACATTATGGATTCGTTAAAGGACGAGTGAATAAAGTTTTTCAAAATAACATAACTTGCTTATAGATACATCTAAGAAACGGAGGTATGGTAGAAATGTCAGAATTTCTGGCTGAACTTATAGGAACTATGATCGTTATTATTTTCGGTGGAGGTGTCGTAGGTGGTGTAGTATTAAAAAAGACGAAAGCCGAGAATTCTGGTTGGGTAGTGGTTACCATTGGCTGGGGTCTTGCTGTGACAATGGGGGTTTATGCAGTAGGTAAATTTACTGGTGCCCATATCAATCCTGCTGTAACATTAGGGTTTGCAGCAGCTGGTGAATTCCCGTGGGCAAAGGTCCCACTTTATATTACAGCACAAATGATTGGTGCATTTATTGGAGCGGTTATTGTTTTTCTAAACTATTTGCCACATTGGAAGGCAACAAAGGATAAAGGAGCGAAATTAGGAGTGTTCGCAACAGATCCAGCAATACGAAGCCCTCTATCCAATTTGGTTAGTGAGATAATTGGTACATTTGTCTTAATGATGGGACTGATGTTTATTGGTGCAAATGAAATTACAGAAGGATTAAATCCGATTATTGTTGGTGCTTTAATTGTAGCAATTGGAATGTCATTAGGTGGTACAACGGGATACGCAATTAACCCGGCTCGTGACCTAGGACCGAGAATTGCTCATGCAATTCTACCGATACCAGGGAAAGGTAAATCGGACTGGGGGTATGCTTGGGTTCCTGTCTTTGGTCCAATAATTGGTGGTGTTTATGGCGCCCTATTTTATAATGCGATATTTCTAGGGAATTTTTCCGTGATGTTCTGGGTATTAAGTGTTTTTGTAGCCTTAATAGTAATTGTCGCTGCAAATATTGAATTGAAAAAGAAAGAAATAATATCAGCTAAAAACAATTAGTTAGGAGTGTAGCAAATGAGTGAGAAGTTTATTTTATCTTTAGATCAAGGTACAACAAGTTCACGTGCAATATTATTTAATCATAATGGAGAAATAGTTCAGACAGCACAAAAAGAGTTTGAACAATTTTTTCCGCACCCTGGTTGGGTTGAACATGATGCCAATGAGATTTGGACAAGTATTTTAGCATGTATTTCTGACGTATTACGAAAAGCAGATGTGTCAGCTTCACAAGTTGCTGGGATTGGAATTACGAACCAAAGAGAAACTGCAGTAGTATGGGATAAGAATACAGGTAAACCAATTTATCATGCAATCGTTTGGCAATCGCGACAAACAGAAGATATTTGTAAAGAGCTAGCTGATCAAGGCTATCAAGATATCATTCGGAAAAAAACTGGGTTATTAATCGATCCATATTTTTCAGGCACAAAAGTAAAATGGATACTTGATCATGTGGATGGAGCTAGAGAGAAGGCCGAAAATAATGAGTTAATGTTTGGTACAATTGACACTTGGCTTATATACAAACTTTCTGGTGGAAAGGTGCATGTAACTGATTACTCTAATGCTTCCAGAACATTAATGTATAATATTTATGATTTAAAATGGGATGAGGAATTATTAGATATTTTAACGGTTCCAAAAAGTATGCTGCCAGAAGTACATCAGTCTTCAGAAATCTATGCTAAAACCGTGGATTATCATTTCTTTGGCCAGAAGGTTCCAATAGCAGGAATTGCCGGTGACCAACAAGCAGCATTATTTGGCCAAGCGTGCTTTGAAAAGGGAATGGCTAAAAATACGTATGGAACAGGTTGCTTTATGCTAATGAATACAGGTGAAAAAGCCGTTGTATCCGAAAAGGGGCTATTAACAACATTAGCTTGGGGAATTGATGGGAAGATAGAATACGCATTAGAAGGAAGTATTTTTGTTGCTGGTTCCGCTATACAATGGCTACGGGATGGGTTGAGAATGATTAAATCTAGCCCACAAAGTGAAGCATATGCAAAGAGTGTTGAATCTACGGACGGAGTATACATGGTTCCGGCATTTGTTGGACTAGGTACTCCATACTGGGATAGTAATGCAAGGGGGGCCGTATTTGGCTTAACTCGTGGAACAACAAAGGAGCATTTCATCCGTGCTACGTTGGAATCTCTAGCGTATCAATCAAAAGATGTCCTAAATGTTATGATTTCTGAATCAGGCATGGATCTAAAAACGCTACGTGTTGATGGTGGTGCTGTTGCAAATGATTTCTTGATGCAGTTTCAAAGTGATATTCTAGGTGTTCCGGTTGAACGACCAGCTATACAAGAAACCACCGGTCTAGGAGCAGCATATTTAGCTGGTTTAGCTATAGGATTTTGGGAAGATAAAGATGAGATTGCTAAACAATGGAAAAATGAACGTACTTTTACAAATCAAATGAATGAAGAAGATAGGAATAAATTGTATTCCGGATGGAAGAAAGCAGTGGAAGCAACTAGAGTATTTAAGTAATTTAGAAGTATATAGGTGTAGTAAAGACTTTTAAGTACCAAATATAAGAGAAATTGCTGTTGAATGTTATATCAAATGGTGCTATACTAATGGTAAGTTAATAATCTGCTCGGAGAGATGGAGAACCGCAAGCAACTAATGCAATGGCATTAGTCTGTTTGTGGTTCTTTTTTTGGGTAGAGTTTTTCAAAATTGGTAATACTACCTATAAGGAGTGTAGACAATGAATAACTTTTCAAGCTATAAACGTGAAGATATATTTCATAATCTAGAAAAAGAAAAATTAGATCTTTTAGTAATTGGTGGTGGGATTACTGGAGCAGGAATTTCATTGGATGCTGTAACAAGAGGATTAAAAACGGGACTAGTTGAGATGCAAGATTTCGCTGCAGGTACTTCAAGTCGTTCCACGAAACTTGTTCATGGTGGTCTTCGTTATTTAAAACAATTTGAAATAAAAATTGTAGCCGAAGTTGGGAAAGAAAGAGCGATTGTTTATGAAAATGGGCCACATGTAACAACACCAGAATGGATGATGCTCCCATTTCATAAAGGTGGCACATTTGGTCCGTTTACAACAAATATTGGACTTCGGGTTTATGACTTTCTTGCTGGCGTAAAAAAACAAGAACGTCGAAAAATGTTAAGCGCGGATGAGGCGTTGAAAAAAGAACCACTAGTAAAAGACCAAGGCCTAAAAGGTGCAGGGTATTATGTGGAATATAAGACAGATGATGCCCGATTAACCATTGAAGTAATGAAAAAAGCCGTTGAAAAAGGTGTCCATGCAATAAATTATGCAAAAGTAGTGGAATTACTTTACGATGGATCTAAAAAAATAATTGGTGTAGTTGTGGAAGACCAAATTACTGGTGAAAAACATGAGGTATTTGCGAAAAAGGTAATTAATGCAGGTGGACCATGGGTAGATAATTTAAGAGAAATGGATGGATCTAAAAAAGGAAAAGCATTACATTTAACAAAAGGTGTTCATTTAGTAATACCAAAAGAAGTTTTTCCACTTAAACAGGCGATATATTTTGACACTCCTGATGGTCGGATGGTTTTTGCAATACCGCGTGAAAATAAAACATATGTCGGAACAACGGATACAACCTATCAGGGTGATATTGCACATCCACAAATAACAGACAAGGACAGAGATTATTTACTTGAGGCAATAAACTATATGTTCCCATCACTGAATATAGGACCAAATGATATTGAATCAAGTTGGGCTGGATTACGGCCGTTAATTGCGGAAGAAGGTAAAGGTAATAGTCCGAGTGAAATCTCTAGGAAAGATGAAATCTTTATCTCAGATTCTGGACTTATATCCATGGCAGGCGGAAAATTAACCGGATATCGGAAAATGGCGGAACAAGCTGTCGACACAGTCGTAAAACAATTAAAGGAAGAAGAAGGAATACTTTATCCTGAATCTGATACAGAAAAAATACCGATATCTGGTGGAGACATAGGTGGTTCTAAAGGGTTCGACCGTTTTAAAGAGCAAAAAGTTAGAGAAGGAATAAACTTAGGTTTAGATAAGGAAACTGCATTAAAACTTGTTCAAAAATATGGTACAAATGTAGATTTAGTTTTTGATGTATATCAAAACCGCTCTGAGGAAGCTAAGGAGGAAAATATCGACCCTGACGTGTTCGCAATGCTTGTTTATGGAATTGAACATGAATTAGTTTATAAACCTATTGACTTTTTCATCCGGAGAACAGGTGCATTGTTCTTTGATATAAATTGGGTGCATCAACATAAAGAAACTGTCATCAATTATATGGAAAAAGTTCTAAAATGGAGTAAGGAACAAAAGGAAGTGTACACCAAAGAATTAGATCAATTACTTTATGAAGCTGTACACCCAATAAAGGAATAATGTCTCTTTACCTAAATCCAAATCTAAAAGGGCAGCCGTTATGGCTGTCCTTTTAGATTTGTAACACCAAGTATTCGAAAAGGCTTAAATGATTATCCAAGAACTAGGTATATATTTAGAAGATTATATATGGTATACTTTTTTCGTATGTTCGAAAAATAGGGGGATACACATGTCACATGTAACAAATAAAGAAAAGAATAAAGTAAATAATATCGTCCCTTATATTCCAGATGGTGATTTTTATTTTACAAAAGGTGTTGAGGCATTCCGTAATCGGAAATTTGATATTGCATTAAAATGGATGAAAAAGGCTGTCGAACAAAAGCCAAATGAACCATTATATCAATGTCAGATGTCTATTATATATACTGAAATTGGTGCGTATCATGCAGCCAATCAATTATTAACAAACGTATTACAATCAAGTGATTATATTGATTGTTATTATTTAATTGCTAATAATTATGCGCATTTAGGACTATTAAATGACGCGAAAAAATATGCAACTTCATATCTTGATAAAGAACCAAATGGCGATTTTAGTGATGATGCCAAACAGTTATTAGAGTTGATTGAAATTGATGACGAAGAATTGGATGAATTTGATTTAGAAGATGAGGATGAGCTTCTTATTTATCAAGAAACTGCCTTTTTTTATATGGAAAAGATGGAATGGGATAAGGCATTACCGGTTATAGAAAAAATGGTTGAACTATTTCCGAATCATGAAATTCCAAAACATGACTACGCGCGAGCGTTATTCTTTTCAGGTCGAAGGGAAGAGGCTTTACAGAAGGAATTAGAACTATTTGAAGAAGACCCAACTTCATTATATAGCCTAACGAATTTAGCAATCTTTTATTATGAATTAGGTCAAAACGAAAAAAGTGATCCATTTATTCAAGCTATAAGTAATGTATACCCAATACATGAACAGCAAAAGCTAAAAATAGCGGTTACGTTAGCTCGTACTGCAAATTTTGAGGAAGCATACCTTCGATTTCGCTCAATTGCAAAAGGAAAAGTGAAAAATCACTCCTCTTATTATCGCTGGTACAGTACTACTGCTTATCACCTAGGAGAGCCATCTAAATCCATAGAGTTATGGAAAGAAGGGTGTCACTTACATCCACATTTATCTAAGGAAAAAGGGCCTTGGAATTGTTAAATAAGTCCGAAAAGCCAATGAGCAGAATAATAGACGTACTGCGTTTATTTTAATAAGCTAGAGATGACTGAAAGTGCAAGTTCAAAAGAAGGACTTTTTTGAACATGCTTTAAATAAATAGGATTAAAGGGGCGAAGAAAATGTCCGATGAACGAATCTATGATGTAATTATTGCGGGTGCAGGTCCTGCTGGTATGACCGCTGCTGTATATGCTTCACGTGCAAACTTATCAACGCTTATGATCGAGCGGGGAATTCCTGGTGGACAAATGGCTAATACGGAAGATGTCGAAAATTATCCAGGATATGATCATATTTTAGGACCAGATTTATCTAACAAAATGTTTGATCACTCTAAAAAGTTTGGTGCAGAATATGCTTATGGAGATATTAAAGAGATTATAGATGAAGGCGACTATAAAACGATCAAAGCTGGCGATAAGGAATATAAGACAAAAGCATTAATCATTGCAACAGGTGCAGAGTATAAAAAACTCGGTGTCGAAGGTGAAGATGAACTAGCCGGCCGTGGCGTTTCTTATTGTGCGGTTTGTGATGGTGCATTTTTTAAAGAAAAAGAACTAGTCGTCGTTGGTGGTGGTGATTCAGCCGTTGAAGAAGGTGTTTATTTGACACGTTTTGCAAATAAGGTTACCATCATTCACCGTCGTTCGGAACTAAGAGCACAAAAAATTCTTCAAGATCGTGCATTTGATAATGAGAAGATTGATTTCATATGGGATACCGTTGTGAAGAAAATTAACGGTCCTGAAGGTAAAGTGAGCAGTATTACTTTAGAAAACACAAAAACGGGTGAAGTAACAGAATTTCCTGCTGATGGAGCATTTATTTACATCGGTATGGTGCCATTAAGTACACCATTCGAATCACTTGGAATTACAAATAATGAAGGTTATATCCCAACAAATGAAAATATGGAAACGAATGTACCGGGAATTTTTGCAGCTGGTGATATTCGAGAAAAACAACTTAGACAAATTGTGACAGCTACCGGCGATGGAAGTATTGCTGCAGAATCAGCTATCAAATATGTCGAAGAATGGCAAGAAAGATCCAAAGTCTCTAATTCATAAGGTATTGTGATTTTTACGAAGTTTTAATCCTGCTGTAACACAGGTGAAATAAATATGGGGTACAATTAAAATAACTAATTGACCCCCTTTTATAAATAGATTAGTTACTTGGCACAGGTTTGAAACCTGTGCATTTTTTTGTTCTAAAAAGACTTATTACAATTTTCTACATCAAATGATTATTATTGTTAAAACTAGGAAAAAACAAAAACTCTACTGTCATGGAAGTTTAGTGTTATTCATAGTATAATATGTAAGGAAGATAAAATATATTAATGAAACTAGCGTAATGATAAAAATCCTTCCATTAAGGTATTTTAAAGGGGACATACAGGATGAGCGATAAAAATACAGAAACAAAATTAGTCATTATTACTGGAATGTCAGGTGCTGGTAAAACAGTAGCTGTACAAAGTTTTGAAGATCTAGGATATTACTGTGTAGATAATTTACCCCCTACTTTATTACCAAAATTTCTAGAATTAATGAAGGATTCCGCTAATACGATACAAAAAGTTGCAGTTGTCATGGATTTAAGGGGTCGGGAATTTTTTGACTCCTTATTTGATGCGTTGGAATCTTTAGGGAAAGAAGAATGGTTAGATGAACATATTCTATTTCTTGATGCGAAAGATGAAAAATTAGTTAGTCGATACAAAGAAACAAGACGTTCCCACCCACTAGATCCTGGTAGTTTACCGCTTAATGGTATCAGACAAGAGCGAGAAATTCTAGATCTTCTGCGTGGTAGAGCTCAACGAATTATTGATACAACAAATTTAAAACCGAGAGAATTAAGAGAGAAGATTATTAATATATATTCCGAAGAGGAACAAGAAATTTTCTCTGTGCATATGGTTTCTTTTGGATTTAAACATGGAATACCAATTGATGCGGATCTTGTATTCGACGTGAGGTTTTTACCAAATCCTCATTATGTAGGTAATTTACGACCGTTAACAGGTTTGAATCAAGAGGTTTCTTCCTACGTATTTAAGTGGTCTGAGACACAAACATTTATTGAAAAAGTTTTAGATCTATTACGGTTTATGCTCCCTCAATATAAAAAAGAAGGAAAAACACAATTAGTCATAGGTATCGGTTGTACAGGCGGACAACATCGTTCCGTAGCATTAGCGGAATACTTCGGTAAAGAACTATCCTCTAGCTATATAACACATGTAAGTCATCGCGATATTGATAAAAGAAAGGGAAACTCCTAACATGATGAAGAAAGAGCAACCACGTGTAGTTGTCATTGGGGGCGGAACTGGTATGCCGGTTCTTCTTAGAGGTTTAAAAAATTTGCCAATTGATCTCACAGCACTAGTTACCGTTGCTGATGACGGTGGTAGTACAGGAAGAATTCGAAGCGAAATGGCAATCCCTGCCCCAGGTGATATAAGAAATGTAATTGCAGCGTTGTCTGATGCGGAACCTATGTTACTTGATCTTTTTCAACATCGTTTTTCTGATGGTAATGGTTTATCAGGTCATTCACTAGGAAATTTACTCTTAGCCGCAATGACCTCCATTACTGGTGATTTTTATGATGGAATACAAGAAATTTCAAGAGTACTCAATGTAAAGGGAGATATTTTCCCGATTTCTAACCAAAATATGACTTTACATGCTAAGTTCACGGATGGGACATATGTTTGTGGAGAGTCCAATATACCTAAAGCAAATAAAAAAATTGAACGTGTATTTTTGGAGCCAAACCCGATTAAGCCACTTCCTAATGCTGTACGTGCAATCGAGAATGCTGATTTAGTCATTATTTCTCCAGGTAGTTTATTTACAAGCATCATGCCCAATTTAATTATCCCGCAAATTGATGTTGCATTAAGGGAAACGCAAGGGAAAGTTGTTTATATTTGTAACGTTATGACGCAACCTGGGGAAACTACTGGTTTTACCGCATCTGATCATATTCAAGCAATTCAGAATCATATTGGTACTGGATGTGTTGACTCTATTGTTGTACATAACGAACCTATCGAACAATCGATTCGTGCGATTTATGCAGAAGAAAATGCTGAACCAGTTGTATACGATATTGAAAAATTGGTCGATATGGGATTGGAGATTATTGAAGGAGATATTATTAATCATTCAAATAAGACCGTAAGACATGATAAAGAAAAAATTGCAAAGCTATTATTTTCGATCATCGACAAATAATTGGGATAAAATGCGAGTTCAAAAAGGACCGTGGTCGGCTAAATGCGTAACGTTTTATTGCAACGCTGCTATTACCAACTAGAAATGCGAAGCGTCATTTTCACCGGACTTTTTGAACAACCTCTTAAAAGGAAGGGAGGGGATTACGATGTCCTTTGCTTCAGAAATAAAGAAAGAACTGACAAGCCTAGAAGTTGATGAATGTTGTAAACAAGCTGAATTAACTGCATTAATTCGGATGAACGGTGTTATTTCTGTCAATAGGTTACAATACACGTTAGATGTTCAAACTGAAAATGCTGCAATCGCTCGAAGAATATACACGCTTATAAAAGCAAATTATGATCCACCAGTAGAGCTACTTGTTAGAAAGAAAATGAAGCTTAAGAAAAATAATGTTTACATTGTTCGCTTAAAGGAGAAGGTACGTGAATTCTTAATGGAGTTAGGAATTTTAAAGGATTCATATACGGTTGTAAGAACGATATCTGATAAATACTTATCTAAATCTTGTTGTAAACGTGCCTATTTACGTGGTGCATTTTTAGCTGGTGGTTCCATTAATAATCCCGAAACATCATCTTATCATTTAGAGATTTTTAATAATTATGAGGATCATAATAATGAGTTATTCGAATTACTTAATTCATATGGTTTACGTTCAAGAACGTTAGAACGGAAAAAAGGTTATATTGTCTATATGAAGGAAGCAGAAAAAATTACTGAGTTTCTAGGAATAATAGGAGCACATAATGCATTATTTAAATTTGAGGATGTTCGAATTGTAAGGGATATGCGAAATTCCGTTAATCGATTAGTGAATTGTGAAACTGCGAATTTAAATAAAACGATTGGAGCAGCTTTCCGTCAGATAGAGAATATAAAACTTATAGAAAACACAGTTGGTCTGGATAAGCTTCCAGAAAAATTGCAAGAGATTGCTAAGTTACGGGTCGAGCACCAAGATGTCTCGTTAAAAGAATTAGGGGAATTAGTTGGAAGTGGAAAGATTTCCAAATCTGGTGTAAATCACCGCCTTAAAAAGATAGATGAGTTTGCAGAAAAAATCAAGCAAGGTGAATTTGTTTAGCGGATAAGAAAGTATGATACTATCTTATCTACATAAGTCACCAGCTAATAGTGTATTCTGATTATATTAAAGTTAAAAGGGGATATTTTCCTTTTAACTTTACATATGATATAATACATGTAATTTACAGTATAAAATTTAATTTTTTAGATAGTTAGCAATATGGGATGGTACAAAAGAAAAACAATGTTAGCGCTTACTCAATTGGGAGGATGAGAAGTTTGATTGAAAAACAGATAAAGGTAGAAATAGAGTCGGGTCTACAAGCTAGACCAGCGGCACAATTTGTTCAAGAAGCAAACCGCTATGCAGCGCATTTATTTTTAGAGAAAGATAGTAAGAAAGTAAATGCCAAAAGTATAATGGGGCTTATGAGTTTAGCTATTGCATGTGGAGAAGAAATTAAATTAATTGCGGATGGTCCTGATGAAGAAAATGCAATTGATCATTTATGTGAATTTGTTTCCAAAAAATAAGATATAAAAACTCCCTTTCGAAAAGTTGAAAGGGAGTTTTTATATCTATTATTTTTCTGATTGACGTTCTAGAATTTTGTCAATTAATCCATATTCAACGGATTGTGGAGCAGTCAAGAAGTTATCACGTTCCGTATCACGTTCTACTACTTCTAGAGGCTGTCCAGTCTTCTCAGCAAGGATTTCGTTCATGCGTTTTTTGATTTCTATAATACGTCTTGCATGAATTTCAATGTCGGTTGCTTGCCCCTGTGCTCCACCTAATGGTTGGTGAATCATAATTTCACTATTTGGTAGGGCATATCGTTTTCCTTTTTCCCCCGCTGCAAGTAAGAATGCTCCCATAGAAGCAGCCATTCCAATACAGATAGTGGATACATCTGGTTTAATAAAGTTCATCGTATCATAAATTGCCATCCCAGCAGTAATAGAACCACCTGGTGAGTTAATATATAATGAAATATCTTTCTCTGGATCTTCAGCTTCTAAGAATAATAATTGTGCAACAATGGAGTTTGACACATTATCATCGATTCCGCTTCCAAGTAAAATGATACGGTCTTTCAATAAGCGTGAGTAAATATCATATGCACGTTCACCACGATTAGTTTGTTCAATAACTGTAGGTACTAAATTCATAGTAAATCCTCCCTTAATAACAATAGTTTAGCCAAAATGTTATATTTCCATAATAGCTCAATGGTCAATGAAGGTCAAACAAAAACGTTCGACAAATTGGATACACTTTCCATTTTTCCCATAATTTTATTTAATAAACCAAATAAACCATTGGAAAGTTTGAAATCCCTTCATTTTATCATTATTGACTATTATCCCACCTCAAGCTTCCGGGGAACAAAGAAGGTAGGTGGGAGAAAGGTCCGATAAGTGCGACTAACCATCAGTGGGGGATGAAGGAAAAAACCACTGATGGAAGTTTTCTTTATGGCTTCATTAGAAAACTTGGCATTCGCTAGGCTTTAGCGAATGCCTTAGTTGCACTTATGCAATTCTTTAAGGTGGGGCGAGTAATCGGAGCCCCAGACGGGAAAGATGTTATACTTTCCCGCTAAAAAAAAGAAAGTATATTTCTACTTTTCTTTCCCTAAAATTTTATTTAACGATTTGGTTCATAAATATCCCAAGCTGTTTTTAATGAGGATACAATATAATCTGCTATTTCTTCGACATTTTGCTTGTCCGTTGCTACTTTGGAATGATGTTCTTCGTATATTGGCTGTCTTTTTTCAAATAGTTCTTTCATTTCTTCATAATTCTTTCCTTGAAGAACCGGTCGATTATCTATTATCATACTGATTCTTTCTTTCCATGATTCCCAAGATAACGAAAGGTAGAATACGATAGAATTAGCTAAGCAAGTCTCTTTTATTTCTTCTTGTAAAAATGCGCCACCACCAAGTGAAATAATTTTGAGTCTTTGATTTTTACAAAAATCCTGAATGATTTCTTTTTCTTTTTCACGGAATGTTTTTTCCCCAAATACCTGGAATATTTGGGGGGTAGGCATGTTGAATTGTTTTTCGATTTCTTCGTCTATATCAATGAAATCGCGATAAAGTTTTCTTGCAACAGCTTTACCGATTGTTGTTTTTCCTGCTCCCATAAATCCGATAAGCACAATATTTTGTTCTCTGAGAGAAACATTATTTAATCCCATTTTAATCCTCTTTCTCTTTGATAAGTTAAGGATATTATAATGTAAATTCATAATTTTGTAAAAGAGGTCACATAGGTACTAGGTGTCAAGTTTTTTGGCAATGTAAATGGATTAATTAAAGACTTGAATCTAGTAAAAGTTAAGGTTATAATAATATATGTGTCCAATTTTATATTATGCGCCCATAGCTCAGCTGGATAGAGCACTGGTTTCCGGTACCAGGTTTGTCGGGGGTTCGAATCCCTCTGGGCGCGTTAGATGAAGTCAAGTGTAGCAAGGGATAAAAGATGTTTTCTTCCCTTGCTATTTTACTATGAAAAAGGTGATTTTCAAACGGATTTCAAACATGTGGATCCAATTCACTGAATAGAAAGATTTTTTAGTAGGATTAGCACTGGTGTAACGAGAAAATCAATTAAACCTAACTAAAAGGAGTCCCAAATGATGACTATAGTTAAAGTGAAGAATATTACTATAGGCGAAGGAATGCCGAAAATCTGCGTACCGATTGTAGGAGAGACCGTTGAAAAAATAGTAGAAGAGGCAAAGTATCTTACTACTCTTGAGGCCGATGTAGTGGAATGGCGAGTTGACTTTTTTGAACAAGTTGAAGATATCAATCAAGTAAAAGAGGCATTAAAGAAAATACGAAAACGATTGCCACAAACCCCTATCATTTTCACGTTTCGTAGTTTAAGAGAAGGCGGACAAAAGGAAATTAGTACATCTTATTATATGGAATTAAATCGTATAATGGTTCAAACCGGGCAAGTGGACATGATAGATGTAGAATTGTTTAACGATGAAAAAGATGTAAAACATTTGATTGATGTTGCTCATGACCATCATGTGTATGTGATTATTTCCAATCATGATTTTCATAAAACTCCAAATAAAGAGGAAATTGTAGCCAGATTACGAAAAGGGCAAGAGCTAGGTGGGGATATTCCAAAAATTGCTGTTATGCCGAAAAATACGGCTGATGTATTGACATTATTGGATGCGACAAGAGAAATGAAAGAACATTATGCCGATCGCCCGATTATTACGATGTCAATGGCTGGAAAAGGTGTAATTTCTCGCTTGGCTGGTGAAATATTTGGCTCAGCATTAACATTTGGAGCGGCGAAGAAGGCCTCAGCACCAGGACAAGTAGCTGTTAATGAATTAAAAAACACTTTATCTTTATTACATAAAGCTCTTTAAGACGAATATGGAATTGAAATTGCCACAGAACAGTCATGAAATATCGAGAACAATTACATATACCATCATCAACTAATATAAGGAGAAAACAATGATGTTACATATTAACTTTTATACGAAGGAGAATTGTTCTTTATGTGTGGATGCAGAAGCACTCTTGTCCACATTCAAAAGAGATTACCCTTATGAGTTAGAAATGCGTGATATATACTCAAATGACGATTGGTTAGAAAAGTACCAATTATTAATTCCAGTTATCGAAGTAAACGGAAAACAATTGAATTGTGAGGAAATTAATTATGACTCAGTTGAAGAATTATTAAAAAATGAGTTTAAAAGGGAAGCCAACAAATAACGGTCTTTCCTTTTTTTATGTTCTTTTCCACTGTTTGTCATGATTATGAATCTTTTATTTGTATATTCATTAAACTATGTTATAATTAAAATCAGCTGGGACATAATAAAACCGCATGGGACATATTGTGTCCAGTTAGGAAGGGATTATATGAGAACTTTTACTGAATTGCAACAGAAATTGGTGCCAGATCTTTTGAAAATTATGCAACAACGTTATTTTATTTTACAAGCTGTCGAGAACTTTGAACCAATTGGAAGAAGAGGCTTGGCAGATCATTTAAATATGACGGAAAGATATGTCAGAAGTGAAGTTGATTTTTTACATAAACAAGCACTTCTTGATGTAACGTCAAAGGGTATGTATATTTCAAAAGAGGGCAAATTAGTTCTTGAACAATTATCTGGCATGATGCGGGAAATTGTCGGATTATCTGTTTTAGAAAAGCAAATTCGGGAAAAGTTAAAAGTAAGAAACGTTATTATTGTCCCTGGAAACAGTGATGAATATGAATGGGTAAAACAGGAAATGGGTAAAGCATGTGTTACCTATCTTAAAAAGATTGTTACTACTCGTTCCATTATTGCTGTAACTGGTGGAACAACAATGGCAGCCATTGCCGATGTAATGACTCCCTTAAATCACCGGATTTTATTTGTTCCTGCTCGTGGTGGGGTTGGAGAGAAGGCTGAGAACCAGGCAAGTAGTATTGTTTCCCAGATGGCGCATAAAGCGAATGGTGAGTATCGTCAACTATTTGTTCCAGACCCAATAAGTGAATCAGCATACCAAACATTAATTGACGAACCAATGATTAGGGATGTTTTAGAACATATTAAAGGTTCGAACATCGTCATTCATGGTATAGGTGATGCAAATACAATGGCCAAGCGAAGAAAGACATCCGAAGAAACAATGCGTAAACTTATAACCAATCATGCGGTTAGTGAAGCCTTCGGATATTATTTCAATCAAGATGGGGCTGTTGTTCATAAAGTACGAACAGTTGGATTACAACTGGAAGACTTATCATCAATTGATCATGTAATTGCGGTTGCTGGAGGAACTTCTAAGGCAGAAGCTATAGAATCATACTTTAAACAAGGAAAAAGTGATTTATTAATTACAGATGAGGCAGCTGCAGAACAGATTTTAAGAGGGAAATCCTTTTAAATATATGTTCGAGGAGTAGAGGAGAAATCATCTACACTTTGAACAAACCTATATAAAAAACATTAGGAGGAATTTTTAATGGCAGTTAAAGTAGGTATTAATGGTTTTGGAAGAATTGGACGTAATGTTTTCCGTCAAGCTCTAAAAAATGATAATGTAGAAATTGTTGCAGTTAATGACTTAACTGATGCAAATATGTTAGCACATCTTCTAAAATATGACTCTATTCACGGAATTTTAGAAGAAGAAGTTACTGTAAATGGTTCAAATATTGCAGTAGGTGGTAAAGAATTTAAAGTACTTTCTGAGCGTGACCCTGCACAATTAGGCTGGGGAGACCTAGGAGTAGACATCGTAATCGAATCTACAGGTCGTTTCACTAACGGAGAAGATGCGAAGAAACATATTGAAGCTGGAGCGAAAAAAGTAATTATCTCTGCACCTGCATCTAATGAAGATTTAACAATCGTTATGGGTGTTAATAATGATAAATATGATCCAAGTCAACATAACATTGTATCTAATGCATCTTGTACAACAAACTGCTTAGCACCATTTGCTAAAGTACTTAATGATACATTTGGAATTAAACGTGGTCTAATGACAACTATTCACTCTTACACAAATGACCAACAAATTCTTGACTTACCACATAAAGACTATCGTCGTGCTCGTGCAGCTGCTGAAAACATCATTCCAACAACAACAGGTGCTGCAAAAGCAGTAAGTTTAGTATTACCTGAATTAGAAGGTAAATTAAATGGTATGGCTGTTCGTGTTCCAACTCCAGACGGTTCATTAACTGACCTTGTTGCTGAACTTGAAAAAGATGCAACAGTTGAAGATATTAACAATGCATTTAGAGAAGCTGCACAAGGACCATTAAAAGGAGTTCTTGAATACAGTGAATTACCATTAGTATCTAGAGACATTGTAGGAAATACTCATTCTTCTATCGTTGATGGATTATCAACAATGGTAATGGAAAATAATATGGTAAAAGTTGTTTCTTGGTATGATAACGAAATGGGTTATTCCACTCGTTGTGTAGACTTAGCTGTATTTATGGCAGAAAAAGGACTATAAAATTAACCAATAGTGTTTAATAATTTCCTTAGGGGGAGGAGGTAGCTCCTCTCCCAATTTCCATTTTCCTATTTTTAAATCGTACATTTAGTATATAATGGATAAGGATGCAAGAAATGGCAGACGCTATATACTAGACATCTACATAATATAGGAGGATCTAACGTGAATAAGAAAACATTAAAAGACCTTGATGTAAAAGGGAAAAAAGTTTTTTGCCGTGTCGATTTTAATGTGCCTATGAAGGATGGGGAAGTAACAGACGATACCCGAATTAAAGCTGCATTACCAACCATCAAACACTTATCAGACAATGGTGCTAAGGTAATTTTAGCTAGTCACCTAGGACGACCAAAAGGACAAGCGGTAGAAGAGTTACGACTTGATCCAGTAGCCAAAAGACTTAGCGAATTAAGTGGTAAAGAAGTAGTCAAAACAGATGCAGTTTATGGCGAAGAGGTAAACGAAGCTATCGCTAATCTTCATGATGGTGATTTATTATTAATAGAAAATGTTCGCTTCGAATCAGGAGAAGAAAAAAATGATCCTGCATTAGTGCAAAGTTTTGCATCTATGGCAGATTTATATGTGAATGATGCATTTGGAGCAGCTCACCGTGCGCATGCTTCAACAACTGGTATTGCGGAAAAATTACCTTCTGCAGCTGGCTTTTTGATGGAAAAAGAAATCAGTGTGTTGAGTAAAGCTTTAGAAAATCCAGAGCGCCCATTTACAGCGATTATTGGTGGGGCTAAAGTAAAAGACAAAATTGACGTAATCGATAATTTGTTAGATAAAGTAGACAATCTTATTGTCGGTGGAGGCCTTGCTTATACATTTATCAAAGCACAAGGTCATGAAATTGGAAAATCCCTATTAGAAGAAGATAAAATTGATTTAGCAAAAGAATTTATGCAAAAAGCAAAAGAAAAAGGTGTAAACTTCGTCCTTCCAGAAGATGTCGTTATCGCGGATGATTTCTCTGAAGAAGCAAACACGAAAGAAGTATCCATTGAAGAAATCCCTGCCGATTGGGAAGCACTAGACATTGGACCGAAGACACGCGAGAAATATAGCAAAATCGTATCTGAATCTAAACTAGTGATTTGGAACGGACCGATGGGTGTATTCGAATTGAATGTATTTGCTAATGGTACAAAAGCTGTAGCAGAAGCTCTTGCAACAACAGAAGGTTATACGGTTATTGGTGGAGGAGATTCGGCAGCAGCAGTTGAAAAATTTGGTCTAGCAGACAAGATGGATCACGTTTCAACTGGTGGTGGAGCTTCCCTAGAGTTTATGGAAGGTAAGGTTCTACCGGGAGTAGCAGCCCTAGACGAAAAATAGTATTTTATATTGAGGTGAGACGATGCGTAAAAAAGTAATTGCTGGTAACTGGAAAATGAATAAAGTTTTATCTGAAGCAAATAGTTTTGTAGATGAAGTAAAAGAAAAAGTACCTAATAGTGAACAAGTAGAAGCAATCGTATGTGCACCGTTTCCATTTTTAGCATCTCTTGTAGAGAAAACAAAGGGATCTAAATTAAAAATCGCTGCACAAAACATGCATTTTGAAAATGATGGAGCATTTACTGGTGAAGTAAGTCCCGTTATGTTAAAAGACTTAGGTGTAACTCACGTTGTATTAGGTCACTCGGAACGTCGTGAGTATTTTGCTGAAACAGATGAAACAGTTAACCAAAAGACCCATGCAGCATTTCAACATGGTTTAACACCAATTGTTTGTGTTGGTGAAACGTTAGAACAACGTGAAGCAAACGAAACAATGGGACTTATCGAAACTCAAGTGCAAAAAGCACTTCAAGGGTTATCCGAAGAACAAGTAGCAAATACTATCATTGCTTATGAGCCGATTTGGGCAATTGGAACTGGTAAAACAGCAACAAGTGAACAAGCTAATGAAGTATGTACACATATTCGTAACGTTGTAAGAGAATTAACTTCTGAAGCTACTGCTGAACAAGTTATTATCCAATATGGTGGAAGTGTAAAACCTGCCAATGTGGATGAATTATTAGCACAATCCGATATAGATGGCGCACTTGTTGGTGGAGCAAGCCTAGAAGTCGATTCTTTCTTACAGCTTGTGGAGGCTGGAGCAAAATGAATAATGAAAAACTAGCTGCATTAATCATCTTAGATGGATTCGCATTTCGCGATGAACAATTTGGGAATGCAGTTGCACAAGCAAAAAAACCAAACTTTGATCGTTATTGGAAGCAATTTGCACATAATCAGTTAACAGCTAGTGGTGAAGCGGTTGGATTACCTGAAGGGCAAATGGGTAACTCTGAGGTTGGACACTTAAATATCGGTGCGGGTCGTATCGTTTATCAAAGTTTAACAAGAGTTAATTTATCCATTAAAGAAGGCGAATTTTACCATAATGAAGCTTTCTTAAAATCTATTCAACATGCAAAAGATCATAACCGAGCATTACATCTATTTGGTCTACTATCAGACGGTGGAGTGCACAGTCACATTAGTCATTTATTCGCTTTGTTAAAGCTTGCGAGTGATCAAGGACTTAAAGAAGTTTATGTCCATGGTTTCCTTGATGGTCGTGATGTTGGACCGCAAACAGCGAAAGAATTCATTAAACAAACGGAAGAAAAAATGAAGGAATTAGGTGTAGGTAAGTTTGCTACAATCTCTGGACGTTATTATTCCATGGATAGGGATAAACGTTGGGATCGTGTGAAGAAATCATATGATGCCATGGTATATGGAGAAGGACCTAGCTACCAATCAGCGTTGGAAGTAGTAGAAGACTCCTATAAGAACGGAATTTATGATGAATTCGTCATTCCTTCTGTAATCGTTAATGAAAATGGAGAAGCGGTTGGAAAAGTACAAGATAATGACTCTATTATTTTCTATAATTTTAGACCAGACCGTGCCATCCAAATTTCACGTACCTTTGCAAACGAAGATTTCCGTGACTTTGACCGTGGTGAAGGTGTACCGAAAAACTTGGACTTCACAATGTTAACAAACTTTAGTGAAACAGTTGATGGGTATGTTGCCTATAAACCAGTGAACTTAGATAATACAGTAGGTGAAGTTCTTTCTCAAAACGGCTTAAAACAATTACGTATTGCGGAAACTGAAAAATATCCGCACGTAACGTTTTTTATGAGTGGTGGACGTGAAAAAGAATTTGAAGGAGAAAAACGAATTCTTATTAATTCACCAAAAGTAGCGACATATGATCTTAAACCAGAAATGAGTGCATACGAAGTGACGGACGCGTTGCTTGATGAACTTGATTCTGAAGATCGTCCAAATGCCATCATTCTTAATTTTGCTAACCCAGATATGGTTGGACATTCCGGAATGTTAGAACCAACCATTAAAGCAATCGAAGCGGTGGACGAATGTTTAGGAAAAGTTGTCGATAAAATTCTTGAACTAGGTGGAAATGCAATTATTACTGCTGATCACGGTAATTCAGACGAAGTAGTAACAATGGAAGGTAAACCAATGACAGCTCATACAACAAATCCAGTACCTGTCATTGTTACGAAAGAAGATGTCAAATTACGTGATGGTGGAATCCTTGCAGACTTAGCACCAACCTTACTTGATTTATTGAATGTTAATAAACCAGAAGAAATGACTGGGAATTCATTGATTGAAAAATAACTATATGTCTTAAAATTCCCGTGGTGAGATAAGATTGGCTAGCCACTCATATACGGGAACATGGACTTGATAGAAAACTAACATATTTAAGGAGAGAAAAAATTATGCCATACATTACAGACGTATACGCACGTGAAGTATTAGATTCACGTGGTAACCCAACAGTAGAAGTAGAAGTTTATACAGAATCGGGTGCTTTCGGCCGTGCTCTAGTTCCAAGTGGTGCTTCAACAGGTGAATATGAAGCAGTTGAATTACGTGATGGAGATAAAGACCGTTATTTAGGTAAAGGTGTTCTTCAAGCGGTGAAAAACGTAAATGAAACAATCGCACCTGAAATCATTGGACTAGACGTAACTCGTCAAAATATCATTGATGCCACTATGATTGAATTAGACGGTACAGAAAACAAAGGTAAATTAGGAGCAAACGCAATTCTAGGTGTATCTATGGCTTGTGCTCGTGCTGCTGCTGATTTACTAGATGTTCCTTTATACAATTATTTAGGTGGATTCAATGCAAAAACTCTTCCAACACCAATGATGAACATTTTAAATGGTGGAGAACATGCAGATAATAATGTTGATATTCAAGAATTTATGGTTATGCCTGTAGGTGCTGAAAGTTTTAAAGAAGCTCTTCGCATGGGTGCAGAAATTTTCCATTCCTTGAAAAAAGTATTAAATTCCAAAGGACACAATACTGCTGTAGGTGACGAAGGTGGATTTGCACCAGACCTTGGTTCAAACGAAGAAGCTCTACAAACAATTGTTGAAGCAATCGAAGCAGCAGGGTATAAACCAGGTGAACAAGTAAAATTAGCGATGGACGTAGCTTCTTCTGAAATTTATGAAGATGGTAAGTACAACCTTAAAGGTGAAGGGGTAACTCGTACATCTGAAGAAATGGTAGCATGGTACGAAGAAATGGTGAACAAATACCCAATCATTTCCATTGAAGATGGTTTAGATGAAAACGACTGGGAAGGCCATAAACTATTAACAGACCGTCTTGGCGATCGTGTACAATTAGTTGGTGATGACCTTTTCGTTACAAATACGAAGAAACTTGCACAAGGTATTGAACAAGGTGTAGGTAACTCTATTCTTATTAAAGTGAACCAAATTGGTACACTTACAGAAACATTTGATGCAATTGAAATGGCGAAACGCGCTGGTTATACAGCAGTAGTTTCTCACCGTTCTGGTGAAACAGAAGATTCAACAATCGCTGATATTGCAGTTGCAACAAATGCTGGTCAAATTAAGACTGGTGCTCCATCACGTACAGACCGTGTAGCTAAATATAATCAATTACTACGCATTGAAGATGAATTAGCTGGCATGGGCGAATATGGTGGACTAGCTTCATTCTATAACTTAAAAAAATAAGTTGAAACAATATAAAAAGAGTGCTAAATCATAAGGTTTAGCACTCTATTTTTTTATATTTCCGTAAAAGGTCAGATAAGAGCCTGTAAAAGATTGAAATGTAATCGTCGATGAGTAACTATCTGCATATGTTTAGCGAATGTATTTTTTATCCCGCCTAAACGGGCAGTAAGACTCCTGCCTCGGGCTTCTGGGGAACAATGAAGGTAGGTGGGAGATTAACTGCCCAGTTTTTTCCATAAGGGCATAGGACAAATTATCGAATTAATATCATAGCATAAGGGGGGGAGGAAGATTGGCAAAAAAAGTATTGCTCTTTGGAGATATTGGTATAGATGATACAGTAGCTCTCATCTATGCTTATTTAAGTAAAAATATTGATGTAGTAGGTGTGGTAGCAGATTATGGGAACATACCTAGAGAAAATGCGATAGCTAACATTAATTACGTTCATAACATCTTTGATACACCAAAAATAGAAAATGTTAAAATTATTGCAGGAGCTGAACTCTCGATGACTGGGGAAATCCCTAAGTTTTACCCAGAAATTCATGGGGAATATGGACTTGGGCCTATCATTCCCCCTGCAGATGGGGCTGAGGTTTTAAGTGAAAATTTCTATGAAGTCATCGAAATTATTAATGAACACTTTGATGATCTTATTATCGTTAATATTGGTCGACTAACATCTTTAGCCACATTGTTTATTCTGCAACCTAATTTGATGAAACAAATTAAAGAATACTACATTATGGGAGGGGCATTCTGGTATCCAGGTAATGTTACATCGGTCTCTGAAGCTAACTTCCATGGTGATCCAATAGCTGCACAATTAGTTCTTAGTTATGCAAATAGGGTGAAAATCTATCCTTTAAATGTAACATCTAGAGCTATTGTTACACCTGAAATGGTTAACTATATTGATCAAGTCGGGAAAGTACCCCTAATCAAAACCCTCCTTGATTACTATTATAATTTTTATAAAAAACGCGATCCAAGTGTACAAGGAAGTCCGTTACATGATGTACTCACAATAATGGCAGTATATTATGATGATATGCTTAAGTATGAAAGTTTTCCAGTCTATGTCGTACGATCATTAAATGGAACGGAACGGGGTCAGAGTATTGCTGACATAAGACCATTTGGAAGTTTAGAAGAAGAAACGACAGCGGTGATTAAAAAACATCAAATTGCGTCCCAGTTAGACTATCCGAAGTTTTTCAATCATTTTATGGAAGTGATGACAGGGGGAAAATTTGAATAGGAAAATATTCGTTTTTAAGAGGAACTATCCAATGCATTCTAGAAGAAGAAAATGAAAAAAATAAGCGATATAACTAAAAATGGCAGAAGAAAAATAGCAGTTTGCTTATTTTTCTTCTACCTGTATCATTATTTTTGTCACATAGTTATCTTCTCCGTGTACACTTACCTCATCTATCACATACTCTTCGAAGCTGTCACCACAAATGCTATAGCCTTCCTTATTTAAATAAATTTTCATTTTTTCATATGTTTCTGGAATCGTTACATAACTTCCTTTATGATAACCAATTACATATTTGCCTGCCTTTTTGATAAAAGGTTCCGCAAAATCAGGTTGATCGATACGCATATATAGATGCGAATAATTCCAGTAGTCTCCCGCTTCTAATTGCTTTTGTCGAACTAGAGCACCAATAGGATAGCCTGTATCAAGTTCCTCTTGCTTTGTGTATTTAATAAATGACATAATGGATTTCGTATATTCTTTATCGGAACAGTTTAAAATGTCCTCACTTAATACATAGCTTCCTATTTCCATCTCTTCAATTGTAAACTTGTCAAAATCCAACCGTAACGCTTCCTCAATTTGTTTTTTCTTGTTTTGAATAATTTGCTGCGTACGTTGCATTTTCACGATTTTCTCTTTCATTGCTTTTTCCTTTTCCGTTAATAATTCGATTGCTTGCTTAGGGTTTTTGAAATGTAAAAAGTCTTTAATTTCTACTAAAGACATACCAATTTCTTTTAACATTTCGATCACGCTAAAAACCTCTGCTTGTTGAACGGAATAAAAGCGATACCCATTTTCGTTTTTATACTCTGGTTTGAAAAGACCGATATCATCATAATGAAAGAGTGTTTGCTTTTTTACACCACATAAATCCGCAAATTCTCCTGTCGTAAATAGTATTTTAGTGGACTCCAAATTTTTCACCTCTTCACTCTTGACTATATGGTAACCGAATACTTTATCATCATAACATAGAAAGGTCGACAAGCGCCGAATGAATGAGGCATAGACATCAAAGAATGTAAACTTGAGGTGGTATTTTTATGGAAAACAATCATTTAATGATGCAAACGATGGAGCCCCGTAAACTATTTATGAAGTATTTAATTCCTTCCTTATTTGGAATGGTGTTGATGGCGATAAATATTTTAATTGATGGTCTATTCGTTAGCCATGGTGTTGGAGAAAAAGGGTTAGCCGGGGTTAATATTGCAGTGCCGATTTATTCGGTCATTTTATCCGTTTCTTTGTGGATTGGGATGGGCGGTGCCACGTTGTATTCGATTGCACTTGGCTAAAGCAATCAACATCGTGCGAAAGAAATATTTACACATTCGATTATTCTTGCTGTTTTGACAACAGGATTGATTATAGGATTCTGTCTATTATTTGAGGAACCACTTGCTTATTTATTCGGGGCAAACGATTCCATTATTTCATATGTTGACGATTATCTTCACATTATCCTATTATTTGGCCTTGTCTTTGTATTTGAAAATATTTTAAGTATTTTTATCCGAAACGATGGAAATCCTACGCTTGCGATGGCAGGGTTAATTGTAACATCTGTTGTGAATATTATTTTAAATTATCTATTTATCTTCATTTTTCATTGGGGGGTAAAAGGGGCCGCTTATGCAACAGTAATCGGTACTTTCATAGGAATTCTTGTTTTACTTACACACTTCTTAACGAGGAAAAAACAACTAGGGTTCGTCCATACGAAACTTGACTTGTCAATACTTGGTAATATTTTCTCGATTGGTTTTCCGAGTTTTATCGTGGAAGGCTCAACCGCGGTGATGATGGTTGCATTCAATATAACATTTAGCCATTATGTCGGAGAAACGGGAGTTGTAGCCTATGCGGTTGTCAACTATTTGCATACGGTGTTTCTTATGCTTTTTATCGGGATTGGAGCAGCCCTGCAACCTATTACAAGCTATCATTACGGTGCGAAACTTTATCAGCTTATGAAACAATTTATCCGGATTGCGCTCGTTACAGGATTTGGTCTTGGATCAGCTGTATTTATTATTGGGCTTTTCGGAAAAGGATTTATTATTGATTTATTCGGGATTGATATTCCCGAAATCATCAATTATACGAAAATAGGGATCGTATACTTTTTTGTAGGATATCTGTTTCTAGGGATCAACATGGTCTTTGTGGAATATTATCAATCTATTAAAAAAATCCGCATTGCTACATGGATTATCTTAAGTCGTAGCATAATTTTATTTATCCCTTTGCTTTGGATTTTACCGAATGTCTTCGGTCCTAACACGATTTGGCTTGTTTTTCCGGTAGCTGAGGGATTAACGGTACTTTTCACTTTTCTAGTATTAAAATTCAAATGGGTGGAACTTGTTCCAGTAGAAATGACACAGCTGTCCAAAAAGTCAGGATAAGGAATCAATAAAGAGATGATGGAAATATATTGAATTGGTTAGGAAGAATTATGGGCTTTCCTTTGTATAAAATTTTGCGATTAAAAAGGCTCGGTTCTATTCTGTAGAACCGAGCCTTAATCGTTTAACTGTTTTGGAAATTAGATGTTCAACATTTCAAAAATATTTTCAGACCTTAGGCTTTTAAACGATAGTTCAAGTTATGATCTTTTAATGTTTTATCGTTCCCGAACAAGAAGTGTTTTTCCATGTTAGGCGAGTATTTGGAATTTACCGTTTCAATACCCACAGCTTCAGCTACCGCACGCAGCATCGCAGGGGATGCGCCACAACACAATCCTATATAGTTTATTCCTATGTCTTTGGCTTCCTTAGCCCACTCAGCCAACTCGTAACGATTATGATAAAGTGGGTCTAAAGCAGTGGGAAAAGTTGTTTCTAAAGGCAAATGACAACTACACCCACCATCTGGTAAATTGAAAAATGTAGGATTTTCTTCTGTTGTACGGTAAGGGATTGGTAATCCAGCTACGTAGCCATCCACATTTTTACGTATTTCAGCAAGGTAGGGCTGCATCGTATTAGGGCCTCGGAAACAATTCATTCCCACAACTAATGCACCTTTTTCGGAAAGTATTTTACATGATTCTTCTACTGTATACCCATCTCTTAAAACATTTTCACCCATTAGACCTAAAGTTATGACAGCTGGTAATCCTTGATTTTGAATTTCTTCCAGAGCGATTACTGCTTCTTCGTGGTAGTAAAACGTCTCACCATTAATATAGTCGACCTCTTCTTCCTTACACCATCCAGCCATTTCTGCAAACATATTTCTAACCTTTTGTTTCGATTCGGAGTCTTGCGGATCAAAAATATTCGTGTTAGATATATTACCTGCAACCAATGCCTCTTCATAGGGGTGTTCCTTTGCGACTTCTTTTGCTAATCGTATCGCATTCCTATTGAGAGGTTCTAATAAATCTTCCTTACCAATTATACGCATTTTTTCTCTGTGGGCATTGTATGTAAAGGCCAATACCACATCTGAACCTGCATTCATGTAATCTCGGTACGCTTGTTTAAGTGCTTCTGGATTATCCAATGCTATTTCTGGCACAAAGGATCCCGCTTGCAAATAACCCCGGCGTTCTAATTCAAATAAATAACCTTCCCCCGCAATAACTGTTCCATCTTTCAGCCTTTCTTCTAAACTGCGTTTCATACGAATTTCCTCCCCTTAAGTTTTGTGTTCAACCTTTTGAACAACTTATTTCATATTTGAATCATTTCGCTATCCTACCCGATAGGCCACTTTATACTCCCATCTAACCTAACCCTCTCCTTGTTTGAATTTGATGTAAAGTAAGTGTAGCATGGAAAAATAAATATAGGGTAACACATAAAATCTATCACTTGATATAGTCTTAGACTATGGCAAGAGATGCCAAGAAGATGGGACTGTGAAATCGAAAAACCATATGCGATGGAGACTTTTAAAATGTAAAAGAGATAAAGACGCTATTTCAAATCACCAATCTTTACCATCCTATCTATGCTAAAATAAAGACAAAATAGAAAAATTTACACGACAGGGAGGGGACTCGTATAGATATTTTAGAGGGGATTAAGCGCCGTAGGTCTATCCATTCATTTAAAGAGGAACAAGTAAGTAAAGAAATATTGGAGCAAATTTTCACATATGGTTCCTATGCACCGACCCATTATATGAAAGAACCGTGGAAGATAAAGGTGTACCAAGGTGACGGTAGGAAGAAATTTGTTCAAAGCATCATGAAAAGCTATCAAAGGATTGGCATGATTAAAGATGATGATCATCCGAAAACGTTAAAAACAATAGATTCCTTATCCAGTTTTCTTCTAGCTATTCCCCATCATGCTGTGATTTATTATGAACAACCTGACGATAGAATTCGTAATGAAGAGGAATATGCTTCCATTTGTGCTTTCATACAAAATTCCCAACTAGCTGCATGGCAATTTGGGGTAGGTATGTTATGGACTATCACACCCTATATGCACGATCCACAGTTTGCAAAAGAAATAGGGTTAGAAAACGAGAAAATTAAAATAGCAGCTGTTATGCAAATTGGGTATCCAAAAAAGATTCCCATTGATAAAGGGAGAACACCGATAGGAGAAAAAATGGAATTTGTGGAGTTCTAAATTCAAAATGTCGAACATACTTTTTCGATCAAAAAACACCTTGTCAAAATATAGACAAGGTGTTAGCCGTTTCACTCAGTTATTTCCCTAATAAACTCCACCACTTCATCCGCAGTCCTCATCGATAGAATTTGCTCTTTATGTTTGGAAATATCTTTTTTAGATAAATTTTTAATTTGTGTACGTGCAGGTAAGATAGATGTTGCACTCATGCTGAATTCATCTAAACCAAGTCCTAAAAGAATGGGAATGGCAATTGGGTCGCCAGCCATTTCACCACACATACCAGTCCATTTTCCTTCCTTATGTGCGGCTTGGATAACGTTGTTAACTAAGTTGAGAATAGCTGGATGATATGGTTGATACAAGTAAGAAACTCGCTCATTCATCCGGTCCGCTGCCATCGTATATTGAATTAAATCATTCGTTCCAATACTAAAGAAATCCACTTCTTTTGCAAATTGCTTTGCGGTAACGGCAGTCGATGGAATTTCAACCATAATTCCGACTTCAATATCCTCTGATACTTTGACACCATCGGCTTTTAGGGATTTCTTCTCGTCTAAAAGAATGGATTTAGCTTGGCGGAATTCCTCTAACGTTGCAATCATTGGGAACATAATTTTCAAGTTTCCGTAAGCACTAGCGCGAAGTAATGCGCGCAATTGTGGACGGAAAACAGCCTCATTTTCTAAACAGAAACGGATGGCACGGAAACCAAGGAAAGGGTTCATTTCCTTAGGCAGATTAAGGTAACTAAGTTCCTTGTCTCCACCAACATCCAGCGTTCGAACAACGACGGGTTTCCCATCCATCCTTTCTAGGACAGTTTTATACGCTTCGAATTGTTCTTCTTCTGATGGTAGTTCACTTTTACCCATATAAAGAAATTCTGTACGATAAAGTCCTACTCCCTCGCCCCCATTATTTAAAACTCCGTCAATGTCATTCGGGGTTCCAATGTTAGCAACCAATTCAACTTGTTCCCCTTCTTTGGAGAATGTCGGTTCGTCTTTTAATTTTGCCCATTCTTCCTGTTGTTTGCGAAAAGAGTTTTGTTTCTCACGATAGCTTGTTAATTCTTCTTCGCTAGGCTGTATAATTACTTTTCCTTCTATACCATCAATGATTACCATGTCGCTTTGGTTTACGGAGGTAGTTACATTCTTCGTTCCTACGACAGCCGGAATCTCAAGGGACCTAGCCATAATGGCAGAATGCGAGGTTCTTCCACCAATGTCGGTTGCAAAACCTTTCACATATTGGCGATTTAATTGAGCCGTATCAGATGGTGTTAAATCCTGAGCAATTACAATCACTTCTTCATTAATTAATGCAGGGTCAGGAAATGTCACACCTAATAAATGGGCCATCACACGTTTAGTCACATCTTTAATATCAGCTGCACGTTCTCGCATATACTCATTGTCCATATTTTGAAACATCTCAATAAACATTGTTGTAACATCTTCAAGAGCTGTTTCCGCCATTACGTTATTTTCCTTGATTTTATCCTTCATGGGATTAATCATTTCAGGGTCATTTAAAATAAGTAAATGTGCGGAAAAAATTTCAGCATGCTCATCTCCCAAGGAATTTTTCGTATGTTCTTTAATTCTCTCAAGTTCGGATTTAGATGTTTCTAGTGCTTGATTTAACCTTTCTATTTCTACACTGGGATTATCGATCGTTTTCTTTTCAAAAGATAAATCTGGAGTGACTAGTTGATACGCTTTTGCTATTGCAATTCCTGACGATGCTGCAATTCCATTGATGTGTGTCATTTTAATTACTACAACCTTTCCATCTCTTTTTCAGCTATGATTGATATTACTTAATTGTTGATTAATCCAGTTATAAATGACGGAATGGGCTTCTTCTTTGACCGAGTCATTTAATACCTCGTGTCGAGCGCCTTTAAATAAATGTGTATCTATCGATTTTATACCCACATCTTTATATAATTGAACACTTTTCCATACGCCTTTTTCATAATTCCCTACTGGATCATCTGAACCACTTATAAAAAGCATCGGTAAGTCTTTTCGTATGGAATGATTTTGTTTCTGCATTTGGTTTAATCCGGACATTAAATCATAAAAGAAACGAGCGGTTGGAATGAATCCAGATAAAGGGTCTTTCAAATACTTTTCTACTTCTAATTCATCACTAGATATCCAATCATACGCCGTTTTATGACCTGTAACTCTCTTATTATAATTTCCAAATGCTAAACGATTCATAATCTTAGATGGCTTTTTACTAGGCAATAGCATGGAAAGTAATTTACCTGGTATGGTTATGCTATCTGGATAATAACCGGTTCCAGATAAGATTACTCCATCAATCGAATGGCTATATTTTTGTATGAAACTTCTTGCGATAAAAGAACCCATACTATGACCAAAAAGAAAAATTGGTACATGAGGATGTTCCTCTTTTATGTGAACATTAATCTGATGAAGATCATTAACTACTTTAAAAAAACCATTATTTTGATCAAAGTAACCAAGCAAACCTTGTTTTAAGCCAGTTTGTCCATGGCCTCTATGATCATTTCCGTATACAGTAAATCCCTTATTCGTTAGGAACGTTGCAAAGGAATCATATCTTTCTATATGTTCAGCCATCCCATGGGAAATTTGAATAATTGCTTTTGGTTTAGCATTTTCTGTTGACCATCTTTTTATGTATAAATCCGTATAATCTTTTGTTTTAAACCAAAAGGACTGTCCCATCTGATCATCCTTTCTTTATAAGATAAGAGAAAGTATAAAAATTCAGCCTATAAATCTTGTCATAGAGAGGGCCACGTCCAGCTCCAGCGCCCAGCGACTAGCGAGACTTCCTTCACCTCCGTGCGATAAGTTAACATCGACTCACTCCGTTCGTCGTGTTTCCTTTATCTCCTACGGCTCAGTCCAGTCCGTACGTCGCTAAACGGGCGCTTCCGCTTTAGTTCAGTTAAATCAATGGTATTTTAAAATTATTTGTGCTAAAGTAAAGGGTAGTTAGTGTCGGAAATAGGAGGTATGATGGAAATATGTCTGGATTAGTAAATACATTATTGATTATTGATGCGATTATTTTAATCACTTTCGTTCTACTACAACCTGGAAAAAGTGCTGGGCTGTCCGGAGCAATTTCTGGTGGCGCTGAGCAATTATTTGGTAAACAAAAAGCGCGTGGTATGGATTTAATTTTACATCGTGGTACAGTAATTACTGGCGTTTTATTTTTTGTATTAGCATTTATAAGTGGATATTTAGTATAATTATATTCTACCCTTATCACAATGAGAAGTGATAAGGGTTTAATTATGATTTTTAAAAGGTTGTTCAAAAAGTCCGGTGAAAATGACACTTCAACGTTTCTAGTTGGCTTGCTTTCATCCTTCTTTTTGAACACCTATTTTAAAATTGGTAAAATTAGGGAATACATATAAAGATAGGAGATGTAGCATCATGAAAATAGTTCAACCAAAACCATTTACATTTGAAGCAGGTAAACGAGCCGTACTTTTATTACATGGATTTACTGGGCATTCTGCTGATGTACGGATGCTTGGTCGATTTTTAGAGAAAAAAGGATACTCGTCCCATGCACCAATCTATAGAGGACATGGTTTGCCACCTGAAGAGATTCTTAAATCTAATCCAATGCAATGGTGGGAAGATGTCAATAAAGGGTTAAATCATTTAAAAGAATTAGGATATGAAGAAATAGCTGTTGCCGGGCTATCCCTTGGAGGTGTTTTAGGACTTAAATTAGCCTACTCAACACCGATAAAAGCGGTTATTTCAATGTGTGCTCCAATGTTTTTTGATAATGAGTTTCAACTATCTAAGGGTTTTGAAATATTTGCCAAAGAGTATAAACAATTAGAAGGCAAAGATGAGCAAACCATTGAAAAAGAAGTAAATCAGTTAATGGAAGATTCATTAGATTTATTCCATGAATTAGGAGAAACGATTAACGAAGTAAAAAGTAACATTGACACCATATATACACCAACTTTTGTCGTACAAGCTCGTAACGATGAAATGATAAATACAGATAGTGCAACTTATATATTTGAAAACGTAGAATCTGATGAAAAAAGCATTAAATGGTATGAAAACTCTACTCATGTAATTACCTTGGGAGATGAAAAGGAAGAATTGTACGAAGACATTTATCAATTTTTAGAAAGCCTTCAGTGGAATGATTGAGTATAAATAGAATAGAGAGCAAACAATAAATTGGAAAGCAGGTGAGAAGATGAAAGATAGAATACTAAGCATGTTCAAAGAAACTGAGATGAGACCATTAGCCGTCGATGAGATTGAACGTGAACTTGGAATAGATGATTCAAGTGATTTTAAAGAACTTATCATTGCATTAAATGAATTAGAGGAAGCTGGTGAATTAGTACGTACGAGGAAAAATAGATTTGGGCTACCAGAAAAAATGAACCTCATTCGTGGTAGAATTCAGATGCATCAAAAGGGTTTTGCCTTTTTAATTCCTGATGAGGAAGGTTTATCAGATGTTTATATACACGCATCTGACTTAGCTTCCGCCATGAATAATGATAAAGTTCTCGTACGAATCGAAAAAATGTCTGATGTGGGAAATCGCCCTGAAGGACAAGTTATTCGTATATTAGAAAGGGCAGTGACAAAAGTAGTTGGAACGTTTGAGGACAATCGCTCCTTTGGTTTTGTCATAGCAGACGATAAACGAATCCCAAATGATATATTCATCCCAAAAGGAAAAACAAATGGTGCTGTAGATGGACATAAGGTAATTGTGGAAATCACGAAATATCCTGAAGGAAGAAAAAGTGCAGAAGGAGAAGTAATTCAAATTTTGGGGCATAAAAATGACCCAGGAATTGATATACTTTCGATTATTTATAAGCACGGAATCATCATTGATTTTCCAGAAGAAGTTTTAAAACAAGCGGCTGATACACCGGAAACCATTTCGGAAGATGAACTAAAAGGACGTCGAGATTTGCGAGATGAAATGATTGTAACCATTGATGGTGCCGATGCGAAAGACTTAGATGACGCCGTTTCCGTTAAACAGTTAGAAAATGGAAACTATAAATTAGGGGTTTACATTGCTGATGTTAGTTATTATGTAAGAGAAGGTTCTCCCATAGATGTAGAAGCATTTGATCGGGGAACAAGTGTGTATTTAGTAGATAGGGTTATCCCGATGATTCCGCATCGATTATCCAATGGGATTTGTTCATTAAACCCACAAGTCGATCGATTAACCCTTGGTTGTGAAATGGAAATTACTTCGACCGGTGAAGTCGTAAACCATGAAATTTTCCAAAGTGTGATTAAAACGACGGAGCGGATGACCTATAGCGATGTGAATAAAATTCTCGTTGACCATGATGAGGAACTTCGCAATCGTTATGAATTGCTCGTTCCGATGTTTGAAAACATGGAGAAGCTTGCGGAAATATTAAGAGCAAAACGAATGGGACGTGGAGCCATTGATTTTGATTTTAAGGAAGCAAAAGTATTAGTGGACGATGAAGGTAAAGCGTTCGATGTTGTTTTACGCGAACGTTCTGTTGCGGAACGTTTGATTGAGGAATTTATGTTAGCAGCAAATGAAACGATAGCGGAACATTTTCATTGGATGGATGTCCCTTTTATACATCGTATTCATGAAGATCCTGATGATGGGAAACTACAAAACTTCTTTGAATTCCTTGGTGGATTAGGAATCAAAGTAAAAGGTACTGCTAATGAAATTCACCCACAAGCTTTACAAAAGGTTCTAGAGGAAATTAAAGGTGAACCAGAAGAAATGATTGTTTCTAAACTTATGCTTCGATCCATGAAACAAGCAAAATATGATCCGCAAAGTATTGGACACTTTGGGTTGGCAACGGAATTTTATACACATTTCACCTCGCCGATTAGAAGATATCCGGATTTAATTGTCCACCGCTTAATTCGAACGTATTTAATTGATAAACAAATGGATAGTAAAACCATTCAGCATTGGAAAGAAAGTATGCCTGAAATAGCACGTCATACTTCGGAAAGAGAAAGACGAGCTGTAGATGCAGAACGAGATACAGATGATTTGAAAAAAGCGGAATACATGCAAGATAAAATCGGTGAAGAGTTTACTGGTGTTATTAGTTCCGTAACGAATTTTGGTATGTTTGTCGAGCTACCTAATACGGTGGAGGGCCTTATCCATGTTAGTTTTCTAACGGATGATTACTATCACTATGATGAAAAAAGTCATGCACTAATTGGTGAACGGACGGCTAATGTGTATCGTGTGGGTGATGAAGTGAAAATAAGAGTCGCTGGAGTTAATATGGATGAACACGCGATTGATTTTGAATTAGTTGGCTCTGGTACAAAAGCAAGGAAGAGAAAGCCAATTAAAAATGATAAATCATCCGAAAAAGGTCGACCTCCAAAAAAGAAGCAAAAGAAGAATAAGAAAAAAAGAAAGTGAGCCTTCAGTTGATTGGGCTCGCTTTTTTTAGGAGAGAAAATGTATAAAAATTTAGCTTATTAAATTCTAACTTAAGAAAGGCCACGTCCAGCTCCAGCGCCCAGCGACTAGCGAGACTTCCTTCACCTCCGTGCGATAAGTCAACATCGACTCACTCCGTTCGTCGTGTTTCCTTTATCTCCTACGGCTCAGTCCAGTCCGTACGTCGCTATACGGGCGCTTCCGCTTTTGTTCTTAAAACATTGGACAATTGCCCTGCATATAATTCATTATCTATATCAATTAATGGATTTTGCCCTTGGGAAAACTTATTGTTGACATCTAAATTATCGTCTTTTATACTGATTAACAATAATAAGCTATATAAAGGTTAAACGGGAGACATCATGAGAGGGGTACTTCAGATGAATGAAGTAATGCTTGCTTTTTTACTAACATTGTTTGCTGGATTAGCCACTGGTGTAGGAAGTTTAATTGCCTTTTTCGCAAAAACAACGAATACCAAATTTCTTTCCTTTGCATTAGGTTTATCAGCAGGGGTTATGATTTAT
Source organism: Oceanobacillus sp. FSL K6-0118 (assembly GCF_038006665.1). NCBI lineage: Bacteria > Bacillati > Bacillota > Bacilli > Caryophanales > Bacillaceae > Oceanobacillus > Oceanobacillus sp. FSL K6-0118. Next base: position 2,802,701 of record NZ_JBBOVR010000001.1, on the reverse strand, counting down.
GTGTCGATGGTTGAAATTTTCTTTAAAGCAAAAGATTCTTTAACGATGGCACTTGATGAAACGAGTGGCTATTGGTTAACTGTAATTGGATTTTTTGCTGGAATGCTTTTAATTGGACTGATTGATCGATTTATTCCTAAATATTCGAATCCTCATGAAGTTAAAAAAGTAGAAGATATGGAAAAATCAACATCTCCAGTAAATGACCCGGATCTAATGAAAATGGGGATTTTTACGGCATTGGCTCTCGCAATTCATAATTTCCCAGAAGGAATTGCAACCTTTATTTCGGCCTTAAACGACCCGAGTATTGGTATTGCCATTGCTGTTGCCGTTGCTATTCATAATATCCCGGAAGGCATTGCGGTATCTGTTCCAATTTATTACGCTACAAATGATAAGAAAAAAGCCTTTAAACTATCTTTCCTGTCCGGTTTAGCAGAGCCAGTAGGGGCTTTAGTTGCTTTCTTAATCCTCATGCCGTTTTTAAGTGATGTATTGTTTGGAATCATATTTTCCATGGTCGCAGGTATCATGGTATTCATTTCTTTAGATGAATTATTACCTGCCGCTAAAAAATATGATGAAGCCCATTTGTCTATTTATGGAGTGATATTTGGAATGGCAATTATGGCAGTTAGTTTAATACTACTTGCCTAATCAATTGGAATTACAGTAATAATTTGTTAAAATAAGGATTACCTGAGCTGTAGGAGGATACACCTTATGCCAAAAGGACAAGGAAAAACAATCGCACAAAATAAAAAAGCAAATCATGATTATGCAATTGAGGAAACGTTCGAAGCGGGAATCGTATTAAAAGGTACAGAAATTAAATCAATCCGTAATGGTCGGGTAAATTTAAAAGACTCCCATGCAAGAATAGATCGTAATGGAGAAGTCCAATTAATAAACATGCATATTTCTGAATATGAACAAGGGAATCGTTACAACCATGATCCTACGAGGTCAAGAAAATTACTTTTGCATCGAAAACAAATTGATAGATTAATCGGTTTGATTCAACAACAAGGTTATGCGCTTGTTCCATTGAAGTTATATATAAAAAATGGTTATGCAAAAATTCTTCTCGGACTTGGAAAAGGGAAGAAAAAATATGATAAGCGCGAAGATTTGAAGAAGAAACAAATGAAGAGAGATATAGATCGAGCACTCAAAGATATGAACCGGTAGGGATGTAATTTCTACCAGTCCTTGATTTCTTCTCTTAATTTGTTATAATAAAGATACAAGTTAATAGCGAATGCTCATTTATCCTTGAGCGTTTCTCATTAAAGTATGTATTCAAATTATTTTTGAATAACATCATTTATATGGGGACGTTACGGATTCGACAGGGGTAGGTCGAGCTTTGGTCGCGCGTCGAGGTTACGACTCGTAAAACGTTATCGCCTAATAATAACTGGCAAATCTTATAATCAACCTGCTTTAGCAGCTGCGTAAGTAGCCTAAAGCGATCCTTCCTACCATCGCCCGTGTGGTAGCCTTGAAGGGTCTCAAATGAAGCGGGCTTTTGCTTCAATCCGCAGTCTGAGGATTGTTGCAGAAACTAATCAGACTAGCCATCTGGAAGCCTGTTGGTAGGCTGAAGGAATGGCGAAAGATAATATACCAACTACACGCGTAGAAGCCTAAGTGGCGATGCCCTTGGACGTGGGTTCGATTAGTAATTTAGTCGCCTTTTGTGGTAACACAAAAGTGAAAATTCGGCTTTATCGGTGAAACCTAAGTTGCTTATAAATATAGCAATAAGGCAATACCGAGTGGTATGTGGAGTAATCCAACAGCCATCTATCGACTTATAGGCTGCCTATCAGGTAGTACTAGGATACGGAATCCTACCATTATGGTAAATTTATATTTCGTATAAAACGCCGAAGGACCTTCAAATAGGTTCAAGATATAGTCAGTGCCATGACGAAAGCATGGAAGAGCATGTCCCACCGTCTCCACCAATACATAAGTTGGTGGTTTTTTTGCTAACTATAACTTAAAAAAGTTTTCTTCAAATAACAACTTATTTTTTAGAGCTTCATCGCTATACTTCCCATTTCTCGGGGTTACATGGTTGTAATCAAAAATATGTGAATTTCCTGTAATCAGAATTGCTCCCCATTTCTACAACACGAAAGATGAAATAAAATATGCAATAGATGAACTTGCTAACATAGTTGTCGGAAATTAATATAGTTTGATCATAAAGATCGTATATTGTAAATTAAAAATGGGTACCTATTGACATAAAAGGTCCGAGGGTAAAGTATAAAATCAATGTACACAATCATTGATTTCGTGGTATAATTAACATAGAAAATCTCTAAGTGCATACAATAATAAGGACCGCCCATGCTGGTACATGGAGCGGTCGCAATAGACCGAACCCCGTCAAGAGGGGTAGGTAGCTAGAGAGATAATCCCTCACATACCTGCTAGAGTGCATGAGGGGTTATTTTTTATGGTTTTTATCAGAAACGATAAACGCCACCAACATCCCGAAGGATATCATAAGCGTTAGCGCACTAACAATGTCCATAGGCAAGCACCTCCCTCCCGAGAAGTCTCTCAATGAAGACAAAACGGCAGATCGACAGTGCTACCAAAAACCCCTCATGCGAAGCCAGTCTATGTTTTATTATAGCATATTATTATCGCTTTTACTGTTAAGGAAAAGTTTGTTCAAAAAGTAGAAAAATAAGGATATGAATTTTTCCTTTTAAAAGTAATTAAAATAATGAGGCACATATATCAACTAGTATGTACCTTGCGATTAAGAAACTCTAATAACTTTAATGTTCCATTTATTACAATCGATTTAAAATAACTGCGCCCCCATATAAACAGCCATAACCCAGATAATGATGGCAGAAAATTGATTCATCCGTTTTAACAGTTTTCCGTCTTTATCGATTTGACCGATTTTTTCCCCAGTAAGGGCTAAAGCTAGAAACCACATCCAAGAAATGAGAATACAGGCTATTGTAAAAATCCACTTCTCATGCCCCGTATAGACCAACGAGCTTGTCCCAATGACGCCTATTGTGTCCAAAATAGCATGAGGATTTAACAAGGATACAGAAGCGGCAAATATAATTTGTCGCTTTGCGGAGAAAGGATTAGATTCTTGGTGGTTCTTTACTTCGGGTGTTTCTCTCCACATTAGCCATCCCATGTACAGTAAGAAAATAAATCCTATCAAAAACATGACTGTTCTTAACCACTCGAAACTTAGAATAATAATAGATACACCAGCAACAGCTAAAGAAATTAGTAACGTATCACAAACTCCGGCCGTAATAACAGCAGGCAATGCGCTAGTAAATCTTTTATGTGTTGCACCTTGATTAAATATAAAAACATTTTGTACCCCTAAAGGTAGTATTAATCCGAAAGCAAGCGCCATTCCGTGAATAAAGGCTTCCATCTTTTACCCTCCAATCTAATATAGAATAAATGATTGGCATCAATATGTCTCCAACCAATTGGATGGTGTATGTGTCAAGTTTTTCTCGGTGTGTCTTTCACGCCAATATTTCCGGCACTCTATTTTTGTACACTTTTTCGGCTACCGCGCGACCCTTGTCGCTTGCTGTCCCCAATTTTTAGGTAACGTTCTAAAAACCAAGAACCTTACCTAAAAATCAGGGTGTTATCTAAAACTTTTTATTAACTGTCCAATAGCTGATGAATGAGCTGTATTTAGGCTTATTTTACCTTGTTTTGCTCCAATTGACGGCTGGGTTTCCTGGCGTAGAAATTCAGTCATACGAACCACTTTTTTCACGTCTCGTTGTTTTCTTACACTTCGCCTTTGGTCTCTCAAATAGACGGATCGTAATGTTTTATTTAGAATCCCTTGTTTGATCTTCACCATTGCCTCACTACCTTCTAAACTCCAATGCATTCCACGCTTTTTCATTCGGAATGAAATATGTCGTTGGTTGGATTCCATTGCACCCATGCCCCTTGCCTCTTTTGGTGGATTCTCAACTTTTTCTCTCCAATCAAAAATTCGATCCCAATTACCGCCAATATATCTACGAAAATCCTCGGCCTTTTCTAACTGCTTATCCGTTTCTAAAGTGCTCTCCAATGTATCCATCCAACGTATGAAATCATCCAGTTCGTGTTCTTTGATTGCCTTTTGTACACCTTCTTTAAACTCGCTCTTTTTAACTCCAAAAGTTCGATTCAGTGCTTTAGAAATGTGAAAGGAATCCAATTGATTTAAAACAGGATAACTAGACTGTGAGAAAGCCTCTTGAAAACGTTCTGCCGTATAACCGGGACCACCATCACTATTGGTGACAACTTGTGTATTTTCTAAGGAATAATGACTAGCTGTAAACGCCTGGACTTCTTTCCAAAAATCATTTGTTGGTTTGGTTGTCATAATAACTTGTGGATTCTTTAGGGATACGCGCTTTCCATTTTTAATCCAACCTTCATGGATCACTGCATGATGTACTTCATGACTTGTTTTTTCCTTAGTCCCACGCACAAATACACCATCTGCCTCGGCAAATAAAAATTCCAATTCTTTCCCCTTTGGTAAATAGGCAGCTTCCTCTAATTCAGCTAACAATTCTTCATCAGCTTGCGCTTGTGCTTTTCCTACACGCTTCACCATACTTCCCACTGTCGTATGACTAAGATTCACGGCAGTCCATTCACTTAATATGCGTGCAGTTTCTCGGTACGTACTCTCACTAGCCAACTCCGCCACTTTTACTTCAACTAAAGGACTATGTCGCTGATATTTTCTAAATCCAACCCACTCATCAAAAGGATAATGCGCTTTCCCATTGATATCGTGCATTAATGTATGCGTAAAACGAACTGCCCCAAAGATAAACTGAATTGTCTTTTCATCTTCTCGTTCAACCGTCCAACCCTTACTTTGCATTCTTCTTTTTATCGTTTGATTAAGTTGTGTAAATACGCTCCCCATCAGTTTAGTAAGGAGATCATATACATAAATTTGAACATGTTCCTCAAAGTCAATTAAATCATTTGTATCCTTTAATAATTCGCTGATTTTTGATATAATTGTATTCATGAAAAGGCCTCTTTCAAATGTATTTGCCGGTCAGCATACATTTATGATAGAGCGCCTTTTCTTTTTTTTCTAGAATTTTGTTTCAAATCCCCGAGAACTATTTTACACATAGTTGGATGGTAATGTAACCAACCATTTGATACACTTATAGAAAAAAGATGGAGTAGGGATATGTCTAAAATAGAATGGAAACCGCAAAAATCTTCAACATTACCTTTACATTTGCAAATCACCAATTATATGAAAAAGAAAATTTTGAATGGGGAGTGGACAATCGGCACGAAAATACCGTCACAGAGGATTTTGGCCGAACAATTTCAAGTAAATCGAAGTACCATTGTAACTGCACTTGAGGAGTTGGTCGCAGATGGATTGATTGAATCGAAAGTGGGGAGTGGTACAAGGGTAGTAAATAATACTTGGAGTCTCCTTGCATCAACACCACCCCCCGATTGGACTAGTTATGTTCGTTCAGGTATTTATGAGCCTAATATAAGCACGATTCAAAAAATTAACGAGTCGGAAGCAAATTCTAATATCATCCGTTTAGGTACTGGGGAACTTTCCCCTGATTTACTACCTAATGAACAAATGAAGAAGTTTTTACAAATGGAGGTGGGCGATACTCTATCTCTAGGCTATGAAGAGCCAAAAGGAAGTTTCGAACTGCGAGAAACTATTAGCCACTATTTAAAAAAGAAAGGCATTGAAGCTGCACCTGCTTCCATATTAATTGTCTCAGGGGCATTACAGGCACTACAATTAATCTCAATCGGTTTATTAAAACGCTGTTCAGTTATCTTTCACGAAACACCTTCATACCTCAACTCAGTTCATGTGTTTCAATCAGCTGGTATGAATTTATTTGGTATTCCTATGGATAAAGAAGGGATAGTGCATGAATCTATTAGTCGTTTACAACGTCAGCACAATGCAGCATTACTTTATTCGATTCCATCATTCCATAATCCAACAGGCACTTTAATGACAGAAAAAAGAAGGCAACAATTATTAGAGGTTTGCAGAAAAGAAGCACTTCCGATTATAGAAGACGATGTTTATGGTGAATTATGGTTGGATACACCACCTCCAAAACCAATGAAGGCAAACGATGAACAAGGGAATGTGCTGTACATTGGTAGTGTTTCCAAATCGTTAAGTCCGGGGCTTAGAATTGGATGGATTGTTGGTCCAGAACCGGTTATTGATCGTCTCGCCGATATAAAAATGCAAACAGATTATGGGTCAAGTTCCATATCGCAATTTATTGTAAATAAGTGGATGAAAAATGGTTTGTATGGGGAGTATTTAAATCAAGTGCGTGTAGAATTAAAACGTAGAAGGGACTTTATGATCGAAATTTTAAATACATATTTCTCTGATATTGCAACATGGAATATTCCAAAGGGAGGATTTTATTTATGGCTTCAATTACAACCAGGGATATCCACGCGAAAATTATTTGAAACAGCTCTTAAGGACGGCATATTATTAAATCCGGGAAGCGTCTATGATAAGAATAATCAAGAACATTTACGTTTATCGTATTCCTATGCATCATTAGCAGAACTTGAAAAAGGGCTTATAAGGTTATCTGAACTTATTAAAGAACATAGATAGATTTTAAATTTTTCTTTCAAACTATTTTAGGGGGAGATTAAATTGAATTTGACCGAACATTCACTAAAGAGGATGTTGAAATATTTACAAAAGTGTTCATGGAGAAGGGGATGGGTGGGAAATTGACTGACCGTAAAGTCTGATAAGTACGACTAACCAACAGTGGAGGATGAGGGAAAAACCCTACTGATGGCTAGTCTTTTTTATTTGAGTTTAGGTAGAATTAGTTGTCTTTCCAATCAAACATTTTCGACATCCCCTTGCCTTTATTTATTACAGCTACAATATACGGAAAGTCATAAACAGGTGAAATATCTAGATATATGCAGGATTTCTATGATATGCACTCTATAAAGTTTATACAATAAAAATTATACAAATTTATCGTACTTTATGGACTTGTATGACTATTTCCTTTATTCCGTTATTACCTTATACTTACAAGAAAGATTAAACGGATCACATATGGAGGTGCTAGGAAATTGTTAGAGTTTCATAATGTAACAAAGCGATATAATAACGGAAAGTTTGCTGTAAATAATTTGAATTTAAAGATAAAGAAAGGTGAATTTATTTGTTTTATTGGTCCAAGTGGGTGTGGTAAAACAACAACGATGAAAATGGTTAACCGACTAATTGACATTACAGATGGATCCATTTTAGTTGATGGGAAAGATATTAAGGATCAAGATCCGGTAGCATTGCGCAGGTCCATTGGGTATGTGATCCAGCAAATTGGATTGATGCCGCATATGACAATCAAAGAAAATATTGTGTTAGTTGGTACTTTATTAAAATGGACAAAAGAGAAAAAAGAGGAACGGGCACGTGAGTTATTAAAGTTAGTAGATTTGCCAGAAGAATATCTAGATAAATATCCACATGAATTAAGTGGTGGACAACAACAGCGGATTGGTGTATTACGTGCGCTTGCTGCAAACCCTCCATTGATATTGATGGATGAACCATTCGGTGCACTTGACCCGATTACGAGAGATTCCCTCCAAGAAGAGTTCAAAAAGTTACAAAGGGAATTAAATAAAACAATTGTTTTCGTTACACATGATATGGATGAGGCAATTAAGCTTGCTGATCGAATTGTGATCATGAGGGAAGGAGAAATTGTTCAGATTGATACACCAGATGAAATTCTTAGAAACCCAGCGAATGAATTTGTAGAGGAATTCTTGGGTAAGGAACGGTTGATTCAAGGTCGACCTGATGTCACAACAGTAGGACAGATTATGAATAGTACCCCGGTTACAGTACAAACTGGCACAACGTTAAAATCTGCTATTTCTACGATGCGAGATAAACGGGTTGATTCTCTACTTATCACAGATTCAGACAATGTATTAAAAGGATATCTTGATATTGAAGCAATTAATCTTAATTATAAAAAGGCTAATCAGGTCGAGGAAGTAATGGAGACCAAACTTTATTCTGTATTTCAAGATAGTTTGTTAAGTGATACCGTTCGCAAAATACTCAGACATGGAGCTCAATATGTTCCTGTTGTAGATGATCAGCATCGTCTAGTCGGAATTGTTACACGTGCGACGCTTGCAACGCTTGTTTATGACACAATTTGGGGCGACGGAACGGAATTGGAAGAAATCATATCAGTAGCAGAATAAGGAGGCAGAGATCGTTATGATGGATTTTTTTGCTGTACATGGTAATGAATTAATAATAAAAACATGGGAACACTTGTATATTTCTGTTGCGGCCATCTTGCTAGGTGTGGTAGTTGCTATTCCCCTCGGGATTCTCCTTTCAAGGGTGCCAAACTTCGCTGATAAGTTTATCTCTTTTATTGGTATTCTACAAACTATTCCAAGTCTTGCAATCCTAGCATTTTTTATCCCATTTTTAGGTGTTGGAAAAATTCCTGCTATTTTGGCACTATTTTTCTATTCGCTATTACCAATCTTACGAAACACTTACATTGGGGTTCGAGATGTGGATAAAAGTGTGATAGAAGCAGGTAAGGGCATGGGGATGAGTAATTTGCAATCGATAATAAAAGTTGAATTTCCAATGTCCTTACCGGTAATTATGGCGGGTGTTCGCTTATCGACTGTATATTTGATTGGTTGGGCGACATTGGCAGCATTCATCGGTGGTGGTGGTCTTGGTGATTTTATATTTGATGGATTGAACTTATATCAGCCTTCATTGATTATTGCGGGAACAGTACCAGCAACCGTCCTAGCCTTGATTTCTGATCGTTTCCTAGCCATTATAGAAAAAAGATTGACACCGGAAGGGTTAAAGAAATCTTATGAAGCCGCATAATGTTGGAGGTGAAAAGTTGTGCTGAAAAAGATGCTATATAGAGGATGTTTTATTTTACTTTTAGTAGTGATGCTTGCTGGTTGTTCCTTGCCAGGTCTTGCAAGTACATCAAAAGATACGTTAAAAATAGGGGCTCTTGGTACATCTGAATCACAAATTTTAGCTGAAATGCTATCTATCTTGATTGAACGGGAAACAGATGCTACTACTGATCTTGTTACACATCTAGGATCATCCATCGTACAACACCAGGGTATGTTAAGAGGTGACCTTGATATAACAAGTACACGTTATACAGGAACAGATCTGTCGGGATCACTGGGAATGGACCCGATTACAGATCCTGAAAAGGCGTTGAATATCGTATCTCATGAATTTAAAGATCGTTTCAATCAAACATGGGCAAGTCCATATGGTTTTGAGAACAGTTACTCCGTTGCCGTTACAACAGATTTTGCTGAGGAAAACAACATCGAAACAATCTCAGATTTAGAAGCCTATGCAGGTGAGCTGCGATTTGGAGTGGATAATGCCTGGATCAACCGTAAAGGGGATGGATATGAAGGATTTCAAGAAACCTATTTTTCATTTGGTGAAGTTTACCCAATGAATATTGGTTTAGTATATGAGGCGGCCGCTAATGATCATATGGATGTTGTACTAGCTTATTCATCAGATGGAAGAATTAAAGAATTTGATTTGAAAGTTTTAGAGGACGATAAACGCTTCTTCCCACCATATGATGCATCACCTGTTATTGCTGGAAAGGTTTTAGAACAATATCCAGAGATATTGGATATTACAGAACGCCTTCATGAGCAAATCTCAACGGAAACGATGCAGGAATTAAATTATAATGCGGATGTTAAATTAATGAGTCCAAGGAAAGTTGCAATGGATTTTCTAGAAACCCATAATTTCTTTGAGGATACAGATAAGGGGGAGAAGTAATATGGAAACGTTGGAACAGTTCATATACTATGTCACCCAAAATGGTGGATATATTTGGGTTCAATTTTATAGACATTTCCTAATGGCAGCGTATGGGGTTTTGTTTGCAGCAATTATTTCTATTCCTTTAGGTATCCTTATTGCAAAATATGGGAAATTGAGTAGCTGGGTCTTGGCGCTTGGAAGTATCATTCAGACTATTCCTGCTTTAGGTGCTATGGCTGTCATTATGATTGTACTAGGTCTCGGCACAAATACGGTAATTGTAACATTAATGCTTTATTCCATCCTACCGATTGTGCAAAACACCTATGTAGGGATGAAGGATGTTGATAAAACAGTTATTGAAGCTGGCTTTGCCTCTGGAATGACGAGGTTCCAGCTTTTAAGAATGGTGGAGCTTCCACTTGCTATTAGTGTAATTATGGCTGGTTTACGTACGGCACTAGTTATAGGTATTGGGATTGTTGCAATTGGAGCTTTTGTCGGGGCTGGAGGATTAGGGGCAGTAATCTTAACGGGAACGAATGCATCAGGTGGAACAGCAATTATTCTAGCTGGTGCTATACCGACAGCGTTGATGGCCATTATTGCTGATCTAATTATGGGATGGATCGAAAGGAAACTCCAACCTATTAAGTCCTCCAAATCTAGTGCAGCATGATAGGTTTATAGGGTAATAGTTACGTAAAAGCGAAAGTATAGATAGAGGTGACTACTATGGGGGAAATTGGGATTAAACTTGAAAAAAATGTTCTTTGTACATTATCAGATGGAACCATCCTTCGTTCCGATGTGTATCGTCCGGATGATGGAGAACGCTATCCGGTGCTGATGTTGCGCTTACCTTATAACAAAGAAAAGCCACGTTATTATAATGAGTACTTAGAAGTGCCTCGGATGGTTCAAGCTGGATATATCGTCATTCTTCAAGATGTACGTGGAAGGTTTGCATCAGAAGGTAATTTTTATCCATTTATCCATGAGGGCGGTAGAATGGGCGGCAAAACTTCCCTATTCGAGCGGCAAAGTTGGACTTTTTGGGATGTCTTATCACGGCTATACTCAGTTAGCTGCAGCAGTGGAAAAGCCACCTTCCTTAAAGGCGATTGCACCGGTTATGACGGGGGCAAACCTGATGGGGAATTTTCTAGGAAAAGAGGGGGAAGCCTTCGCATCAGCTAATCTACAAACTTGGGAATTAGGGTCGATGATGGAGGACCAGCTAAAACGTAAGGGGAACTTCGACGAGAGTAAATTCTACTATTATTTAGAGGATATAGCAGAATGGTTATCTTATGCTCCAAGTAATGAATGGGAGCCAATCCAAGATCTTGACCCAGATTCTTATTACTTTGATTTTATAAAGGGGAATTTATCTCCAGAACTCAAAGATGGTACAGATCTAACTGAAAAACTAAAGCATATAGATATTCCGGCATTGTTTATCGGTGGGTGGTTTGATGCATTATTGGATTCTACATTGGAAACCTATCAAGCTTATAAAGGACCATGGATGTTATGGATTGGACCGTGGACACATGAAGAAATGACAGGTCGATGTGGGGACAAGTTTTTTAACGCTGGTGCCGAAAATATCGGGACTGATAACATAAAAGATCCAACAGAAATTCATATTAAGTGGTTTGATTACTGGCTAAAAGATAAACCAATGCCCATAAAAAAGCCTGTTCATCTATATATGATGGGGCGAGAGAGTTGGGAAGCTTTTGATGAGTGGCCAATAAAACAGGATGTGAAGTTAAGTGAAGTATACCTTCAAAGTAACGGCATGTCACAAAACACGTCATGGAGATGGGAGGTTAAACATACAGCCTTCCCCAACACAAACGAAAAGTTCCTTAAAACTAGATCCGAGCAATCCAGTACCGACTCGTGGCGGAGGAGTATTGATTGCAGGACATGAGTCAGGAATGTTTGATGTTAGTGATATTCAGGATCGTGATGATGTCCTCGTATATACAAGTATGGAACTTGATACGGAATTACGACTATTGGGTTCGATTAAAGCAGAAATTTGGGTTTCCTCTCCAACATGTCTATTTGATATTTCTTTGAGACTATCAGATGTGGACGAATTAGGTCGTGCGTATAATATTGTTGATACGTTTCACAGGGAAAAGGTTGAAAATGTGAATCAGCCATTTTGTTTGGAAACCGAAATAGGTTCTACATCTTATACCCTGAAAAAAGGCCATCGTCTGAGGTTAGATATAGCAGCAAGTAATGCACCACTTTATGATATCAATTTAAATAACGGAACGACAACAAAAACACATACGGAGGGAAAAGCTGCGGTTGAATACATTTATCATGGAGGAGAAAAGGCATCGAAATTAATAATACCACTAGAGAAATAAGTGAAAATGAAACGAATAACCCTTTGTAAATTAATTATTTCTCCTAGTACTATTTAAAGGTTGGATTAATTTTATCCCACCTCAAGCTTCTGGGGAAATAAAGAAGGTAGGTGGGAGTCAACCGCCCGTAAAGGTCCGATAAGTGTGAGATGAAGGAAAACCCGCACTGATGGAAGTCTTCTTTATGTGCAGCATGCCGAAAGGGGAAGTACTATGAAAATTCATGATGAACGAATTGAAGATGTCAGAACTCAATTTATTGAAAAAATAACGGATAATATGAATGCTTTTGGTGTCTCGACAAGTGTTGGACGTGTTCTCGGAATTATTTATATGAACCAGAAACCGATGACCCTAGACGAGTTATCAGAAGAGACCGGAATGAGCAAAACCCGAATGAGTCAGGTTGTCCGGGAAATGATAGATTTAGATATTGCGGAGCGTGTATTTAAAAAAGGTATTCGAAAAGATTTATTTCAAGTAGAAGAAGATTATTACCAAACATTTATTTCTCTTTTTACCTCTACTTGGCATAAAGCTATTAAACGTAGCCGTACCTTTGAACAAAGGCTTTTAAAGACATTGGATGAATTACAGAATGTATCTGGACTTACTGAGGAGGATGAAGAGGCTATTAATGAACTTTTTCATGAAATGAGGGATTGGATGGACTACTATGACTGGATTCGTCGAGTAACTGAGTTTTTTGAAAGCGGTGAAATATTCGAACACGTACCGAAGAAAAAGAATGGGAGGAATTAAGCAATGAATAAAAAAGTAATTTTATCATGCGCATTAACAGGAGCTGGTGACACAACGGCAAAAAGTCCACATGTACCCGTAACTCCAAAAGAAATTGCAGATTCAGCCATTAAAGCTGCTAAGGCAGGGGCTACAATTGCACATATCCATGTTCGTGATCCAAAAACTGGCAAGCTAAGCCATGATGTCAGCCTGTTTCAGGAAGTCGTAGAACGTATTCGTGAGTCAGAGACCGACGTAATTATAAATCTTACTTCTGGTGGGGGTGGAGACTGGATACCAAGTGAAGATGCCCCAACTACAGGTGGAGAAGGAACCGATATTCAAACTCCTGAAGAACGCCACGAACCTATTGAAAAACTTCTACCAGAAATGTGCACCCTTGATTGTGGTAGCTTAAACTTTGGCAATATGTTATACGTAAGCCCGACTGACTGGTTAAGAAGACAGGCGAAACTTGTTAAAAATATTGGGGTGAAACCAGAATTAGAATGTTTTGATACAGGTCATATTCGTTTCGCGAACCAATTAGTGGAGGAAGGTTTAATTGAAGGAGATCCACTATTTCAGTTTTGCCTTGGTATCCCATGGGGAGCAGCAGCGGATGCAGAAACGCTGTCTTACATGAAGAGTCGTATTCCGGATAACGCGAAATGGGCAGCTTTTGGAATTGGTAGAATGCAAATGCCAATAGCGATGGAATCCCTACTTCAAGGTGGAAATATCCGTGTAGGCCTTGAAGATAACTTGTATTTAGAAAAAGGAAAACTTGCTACAAACGAGCAACTTGTTGATAAAGCTGTCGGTATGGTACAAGCTTTAGGTTCCGATATTATGACGCCGACCGAAGCGCGAGAGCATCTAAATTTACGTAACCCATATGGAAAGGAAGGCTAGTATGACGAAAGAAACTTCAATTAAAAATATCACAGTTGTCGGAACGGGTGTAATTGGCAATGGGTGGATAACACGCTTTTTAGCAAATGACTACACCGTTACTGCATATGATCCAGATCCCAACACAGAAGAAAAGACCCGTAAAGCTGTGGAACGTGCATGGCCTTGGATGAAAAAAATGGGATTAGCTGTGGGTGCTCCAGAAGATCATTTATTTTTTGAAACTGATTTAGAAAAGTCATTAAAGGAAGCGGACTTTGTTCAGGAAAATGTCCCGGAGCGAGAGGAATTAAAAAGAAAGGTTATAGCTGATATTGATCGATATACCAAAGAAGAAACCATTATTGCTTCAAGCACATCGGGAATATTACCAAGTAGCTTACAGGCGGATTGCAAGAATCATCCAGAACGTGTTATGGTTGCCCATCCATTTAATCCGGTATATCTGATGCCGCTTGTGGAATTAGTTGGCGGGGATAAAACCGACAAATTTTATATTGAAAAGGCAAAAATGTTTTATGACAACATAATGATGAAACCATTAGTGATTCGTCAGGAAATTGAAGGTCATATTGCTGACCGCTTAATGGAAGCAATTTGGCGTGAAGCACTTCATATTGTTAACGATGGTGCTGCAAGTACAGAAGAAGTGGATGCATCCATTATATATGGGCCAGGACTCAGATGGGCGCTAATGGGACCATTCATGACTCTACATATGGGTGGAGGGAAAGAAGGGATGCGTCACCTGCTGGAACAATTCGGACCTGCATTGAAATTACCATGGACCAAACTGGAAGCACCAGAACTAACGGAAGAACTAGCTGAAAAAGTAATTACTGGTTGTGAAGCACAAACGGATGGTGTGGAAATGGAAAGACTAGAAGACCGCCGTGATCAGTTTTTAATTGAATTACAACAGTTATTGGAAAAATACTGGCCAGGGGAAAATATGTCCGGAAGCTACGAGTCATTTAACTAGTTTTTAGAAGGGAAGATAGAACTTGAACGAATCCAAATTGATTATTCAGGATAAAGTACCAGAGACTTGGATTGACTACAACGGACACATGAATGATGCAGAATATGTACGTGCATTTAGTTGGGCTGTCGATGCCTTTATGAACTTCATTGGTATAACGGAAGATTACCGGAATAAGAGTCAATATACGATGTACACGATGGAAACTCATGTTTGTTATTTAAATGAAATGAAACTTGACGAACCATTTGAGATCCGTATGTACGTTATCGATTATGATGTTAAACGTACTCATCTATTTTTTGAATTGTACGGAGAACATGGTAAACGAGCCGCAACAAGAGAACAAATGCTAATGGGGATTGATCAGTCAACAGGGAAAGCATCACCGTTCCCAGAGGAAATTTATTCACAAGTAAAAGAACTCGCAGCAAAGCATACTCCTATGAAGAAACCGAAAGAAGTGGGACGTGTAATAGGTATCAGAAAAAAGAAATAAAAGTGTAATGGAATGGTTTCCCATCATAGAAAATGGGGAACCATTTTATTTTTAGGTAACGATGTGGTAGCCGTACTAATAAGAGTTGGTTTAGTTATATTTGCAGAGAAAATCACAACTGTTCATGCATATATTTGTATACCTGACATAATGTTGCCTTAGGGAAACTATTTGTTGACAATAAAAGACTTTGTCATTTACACTAGTTATTATAAAAGTGATTTTTAATGAACCATTTTAGTTTTTATTGAATAGAGTATGATCAAATGTTGCCCTAGGGAAAAAGTTGTTTGTGAGGTAAATATTATCTAGTAATAGTATTAAATGGAAGAGGAAGGTGAAAAAGATGGGAAAAGCGCTCACGGTAGACCATCTACATGTTTCGTATTATGGAAAGGAAGTTATAAAAGATGTTTCCTTTTCAATTGATACAGGAAAATTAGTAGGAATAATAGGTCCAAATGGCGCAGGTAAATCAACCATTATGAAAGCTACACTTGGCCTAATTCCTAAAGATAAGGGAAATGTGAGGGTATTAGGGAAGCCTTTAAAAGCTATACGAAAAAAAATTGCTTATGTTCCCCAACGTAATAATTTGGACTGGGATTTTCCTATTAATGTTATAGACACGGTTCTTCTAGGAACATACCCACATCTTGGTCTTATGCGCAGACCTAATGCAAAGCAAAAAGATTGGGCATTCCAATGTTTAAAAGAAGTCGGAATGGAGGATTACAGTAAACAGCAAATTGGAGAACTGTCAGGAGGACAACAGCAACGAGTGTTTCTTGCTAGGGCACTTGCGCAAAAAGCGGAATTATTTTTCTTGGATGAGCCTTTTGTTGGGATTGATGTATCTAGTGAAACCACCATTATCCAAATTCTAAAGAAACTTCGTGACAAAGGAAAAACAGTATTAGTTGTTCACCATGATTTAACGAAAGTGGAGGATTACTTTGATGAGCTAATTTTGTTAAATAAGGAATTAGTGGATTTCGGCCCCGTTCAAGAAGTATTTAAACCAGAAAAGATTACTCGGGCATATCGTGCAAACCTTTCTATATTGGAAAATGTTGGGGTGAAAATGTAATGGAATTTATACAAGACCTTATGAATTACGGCTTTCTACAAAAAGCGTTGTTTACCTCAATAATGGTTGGAATAATATGTGGGGTTATTGGTTGCTTCATCATTCTCAGAGGTATGGCCCTGATGGGGGACGCTATTTCCCATGCTATTCTACCAGGTGTCGCTATATCTTTCATGTTAGGGATTAATTATTTTTATGGTGCAGTGGTTATTGGTTTATTAACTGCTGTCGGTATTGGTTATATAAGTCAAAATAGCCGTATTAAAAGTGATTCTTCGATTGGTATTGTTTTTTCATCCTTTTTTGCACTAGGGGTAATACTGATTACAAAAGCTTCGACAGCCATAGATTTAACCCAAATATTGTTTGGTAATGTTTTATCTGTTCAATCGTCTGATATGTGGTTAACACTGATCATTGGTACTATTGTTTTACTTATTGTTATTTTATTTTATAAAGAATTTCTTATTACAACGTTTGATCCAACGATGGCTCAAGCCTACGGGTTACCAGTTCGATTAATTCATTACATCATTATGATCTTATTAACCTTAGTAACCGTAGCTTCCTTGCAAACAGTAGGAGTTATATTAGTAGTTGCAATGCTTATTACACCTGCATCTACAGCGTATTTATTGACAAACCGTTTATCAACGATGATATTCCTATCAGCTTTTTTTGGAGCTTTATCAGCTGTCATTGGTTTGTACTTTAGTTCAGAATATAATTTATCGTCGGGTGCAGTCATTGTCCTTGCTACAACATTTATTTTTATTTTAGCTTTTATTTTCTCGCCAAAACAAGGAATCTTATGGCGTGCGATAAGGGAAAAGAGAAACAAAGCTTCTATTTAAAAAGAGAAGGAGTAATAAAAGATGAGAAGGTTAGTTCGATTAATGTTAAGCTTAGCCGCTATATCCTTACTATTAGCTGCTTGTGGAAATAAGGATGTTACTGCGAATGATAACAATGACGATGTTTTAAAAGTTGTAACTAGTTTTACGTTGTTAGAGGATATTGTACATCAAATTGGTGGGGAGCATGTAGAGATTCATAATCTCGTTCCAATTGGTACAGATCCACATGAATATGAGCCACTTCCAGAAGATATTAAGAAGGCTACAGATGCAGATATATTATTTTATAATGGTTTAAATCTAGAAGGTGGAGAGCATGGCTGGTTTTTTAAAATGATGAACACTGTTGGACAAAAAGACGAAAATATCTTTGAATTAACGAAAGGTGTAGAACCCAAGTATTTAAATGGAAAAGGGGAAGCAGAACATGAAATGAACCCTCACGCTTTTCTAGATCCAAATGTTGGTATGATTATAGTGGAAAACGCACATGATGCATTAGTGAAAGCAGACCCAGAGAATAAAGAGGAATATGATAAGAATGCTAAGGCATATATAGAAAAATTAAAAGAAATTGATGAAGAATATAAAAATAAAATTGCCGATATTCCAGAAGAAAATCGAATTCTAGTAACAAGTGAACGTGCATTTCAATATATGGCAGACAGATATGGGCTAGAAGAAGGTTATATCTGGGAGATTGATACGGAGGAAAACGGATCTCCAGAGCAAATAAAATCTCTTGTTAATTTCCTAAAAGAGCGCGACGTTCCTACATTATTCTTAGAATCGAATGTGGATTCTAGACCGATGGAAACCGTGTCCGAAGAAAGTGGAGTAGAAATCTATAAAGACAAAATCTTTTCAGATGAAATAGGAAAAAAAGGGGAAGCCGGAGACACGTATATTAAGTTTTTAGAATATAATATTGATAAAATTTACAATGGTTTAAAAGGTGATTAGTCTCTCCAAGTTGAGCATAAATTCCTTATTATGGAATTTATGCCTTTTTACTATTTACCTGGATCGTAACGTACTTTTTGAAAAGACAAGAATTCCTACCAATACAAAAGCAATGACTAATAATACACTAATCATTCCGATTACACCGTTCCAACCGTAATTGCTCCAGAAGATCCCCCCCAATGTACCAAATAAGCTAGAACCACCATAGTAGAATAATAAATATAGAGAAGAAGCTTGTGCCTTATGGGCTGTTGCTTTCTGCCCAACCCAAGCACTTGCGATGGAATGACTGCCAAAAAAACCAAAGGTAAATATAGCGATTGCTACAATTTTTAACCACAAACCTTCATATAATGTACCGATTGCACCTATTGTCATAATCAAAATGCCGAGTGGCAATACTTTGGCTTTTCCGTGCCGATCAGCTTGATTACCCATAAAGGTTGAGCTGAATGTACCTACTAAATAGACAAAAAAGATGGAGCCTACCGCAGCATGACTTAAATGATATGGTTCGCCGATTAATAAATAGGTAATGTAGTTATATAGAGTGACAAAGCTCCCCATAAGTAAGAAAGATAATCCGTAAAGACAAAGTAAAGCTGGATTTTTAAAATGGTAGCCTAATTCAGGGATTAAGTTTTTTAATGTGCCATGCTCTTTTACGAAATGTCGTTCTTCGGGTAAATGCCTCCAAAACCATATGCTAATAAATAATGCGATACCTCCAATGATGAAGAGGGCGATTTCCCAAGAGAACCAATCCGTGAGGGCACTAGTAACAATTCTTCCGGAAAGCCCCCCAACTGTATTTCCACTAATATAGATTCCCATAACCGTACCTAATTCCTTCGGGTGGAATTCCTCAGATATATAAGTCATGGCAATACTTGGAAAACCAGCCAAAACAGCACCTAATAATGCTCGACTAAGTAGTAATAGAGAAAAATTTGGTGTTATAGCCGTCAAAATGGAAAGAATAGAAGCTACCAAAAGTGCAATCGACATAATCTGTTTGCGCCCAATGGAATTAGACAAGCTCGGAGTAAAAAGCATTACAATGGCTAAGACTCCTGTAGAAAAAGAAAGCGATAAACTAGCATTTGTAGGTGATACACCAAACTCGCTTGAAAATATTGGAATTAAAGGTTGGGCACTGTAAAGTAAGCTAAATGTTACGAAACTTCCAGAGAATAAAGCGAACAGTGCTTTACGGTAGGATGCAGTCCCTTTTTGGATATAAGACATAATAGACACCTTGTTTCTATAAAAGAATGTTTAAATTTAGTATAACATTAAATGCTAGATGCGATTTTCTGAAAAAAATAATACAAAGTACATTTTGGATTCTGAAGCATAGAATAGGATGACATGAATTCAATTGGGGGAGTGTTTCAGATGTATTATTATCCTTATATTTATCCAAATCCGTTTTACGTTAATCCACATGGGTACTATCATGTGAGACAGCCAGTAAATATGCCACTGCCTTATGGAAACATGTATGATTATTCGTTTAACCCAAACATTAAAATAGAAGATAGGATAATTAAAGATCATGGGAAACAGCCATTTTCTTTAGATATTGAGGATGCTACGAAAGAAAATGATACATTTCGAACAGCAATTTGGACAGGGGAGCATTTACAAGTAACCTTGATGAGTATACCCGTAGGAGAAGATATTGGATTGGAAAATCACCAAACAACAGACCAATTTTTACGCTTGGAAGACGGGAAAGGCATCGTTCAAATGGGGAAACAAAAAGATCGCTTGGATTATAATGTTAAAGTTTCTGACGATGACGCAATCATGGTTCCGGCTGGTTTTTGGCATAATATCGTGAATACTGGTAACAAGCCATTGAAATTATATTCTATCTATGCACCACCTGAACATCCATTCGGGACTGTTCACCAGACAAAAGAAGAGGCTATGCATGAGGAACATGCTTAGATTGGTAAAATCCTGCCGTGTATATTGGCGGGATTTTTTAAATGAGTATGAAACTTTTAAATAAGTTCGTTCGTATAATAATGGAGGGGGATTTTAGATGATAGAAGAAAAACTTAACCAAGAACTAATGGAATTAAAAACGAAAATGAGAAAAAAGAAAAAGTGGCAATTACAAATTGTAGATTATGAAAATGAACTTACGGCAATTGAAGAAAATATATCATTTCTCTCCAATCAATTAAAGGAAGAAGAAAAAGATGTGGAAAAGTTAGAGGGTTTAAGTTTTTCCAATTTGGTCCAAACCTTGTTAGGCAATAAGGTAGAAAAACTGGAAAAAGAAAAACAGGAAGTCCTTACTGTTCAAATCCAATTAAACGAGGCAAAGAAACATAAAAAGGATGTTGAATTAGAAATAAGTAATCTTCAATACCGTATTGAAAAAATGGGAGATGTAGAATATCGTTATAACGAAATTTTTACTAAAAAAGAAGGAATCATTAAACAAAGTGCATCTTCCACTACATTATTTGAATTTAGTGAACAGGAAGAAGACTTAAGAGCATACATAGAAGAATTAGATGAAGCTTTAATAGCTGGAAATAAAGCGAAAGCTGACCTCGATATTGCAGGAGATTCAATAGATAATGCTGCGACATGGGGAGTATTCGATATGTTTGGAGGTGGTGCAATATCTGGGCTCTTGAAACATAGTAATATGGATGAAGCTATGGAAGCTATTAACCGTGCACAAAAAAGCTTACGTAAGTTTCAAAAGGAATTATTAGATGTAGAAGCGGATTTAAATATTTCGATAGATATTTCAAGTATGTTGAAATTTGCCGACTTTTTCTTGGATAATTTCTTCACTGATTATTTGGTTCAAGAAAGAATTAATGAATCACAGGATCAAATTAGTCAAAAACAGTTAGAAGTAGGTCGAATCGTTGAAAATATAAAAGAACAGATTCATTTAAAAGAGAATGAACTTGAACAAGTTGTTCTAGACCGTAGACGATTTGTAGAAGATTTTTAAAAGGGGAAAGCGTTGGTAGATAAACCAACGCTTTTGTAACTTATTTGATATTCTGTAAAGGGAATTCTGCTGATACTTCAACTCCGTCTAATATGAGTAATGTTGAATCTAGCGCATGTTTTTTTACTTTAGCAAAATTTGCTCCGTTCTTTATTTGGTAAGATACGTAAAAATAAGACTCGCTGTTCGGTTCGAAAAAGCCTCTACTGCCACTGCTCAAAGAAAGCATTTTTTGATGTTTTGTATTCTCTTCCATTTCCATTAAACCAGCTAGTTCTTCATTAGGCTTAACTACTAGTTCAATTCCGTATGGATGGCTTCCTGGGTAATCAAATTCGCTTTTAATAGGTTCGTTTCCATTATTTTTAATTTCAAAGTCGTAACGCAATTCATGGTTTGCCTCATCGACCGTTGTTTCAATTTTTGTAATCTCTAGGTTCTCAGCGTGATCAAAACCCGTTAGAAAAATAAACAAAAAGACAATAGGGAATAATACTTTTTTCATAAATAGCCTCCTAGGAAAACTGTTTCTTACTAGTATTTGGAAAAGGAGAGCTTTTATGCAAAAAAACACGCCATATTAAGGCGTGTTATAAAACGTATGCGTAGATACAAATAAAGTGAAAGAGACTTCCAAACAAAATGAAAAGGTGAAAAATCTCATGAAATCCCCAATTTTTAAATTGAAGGAACTTTGGTTTAAATCCGTATATAAGTCCGCCTACTGTATAAAAAGCACCACCTAAAATAAGAAAAGTCATTCCACCAATACCTAATCCAGGTGCTAATTCTCCGGTGAAAAAGACAACAAGCCATCCCATTCCTAGGTAAATCGCAGTAGATAGCCAACGCGGGGAGTGGAACCAAGTTAATTTAAACGTTACCCCTAATATAGCAAGACCATTTACGATAAAAAACAATATCCATCCAAGTTTCGTTCCTTGTAGTGTAATTAAACAAAATGGAGTGTACGTCCCAGCAATAAGAACAAAAATCATGGAATGGTCAATTTTTCTTAGGAAAGCTATAACACGGTCTTTAGCTATTACCATATGGTATGTAGCGGATGCCGAGTATAATAAAATCATACTTACCCCAAAAATAATAACAGCTGTAGTGACGAGCCAAGAACCGGAAGTAATTACTGCCTTTACAATCATTGCTACCAAACCAAAAACTGCTAAAATTGCTCCAATTAAATGGGTCCATGTGTTAATAGGTTCCCGTATATAAGAATTCATTTACTTATTCCTCCACTTCAACATGTAGTTTCGAAAACTATATATCAATCATACACGTATTGTTATCATGTAGTCAATGTTTTACTAAATAAAATATTTATTTTATAATAAAAGAAAATACAATAGGGGTTTATTATAATGCAAAATATAGATGAACTATTAGAAAAACTATATCTGGATACTCAATTAACAATAGAGGAAATACCTGATATAGATTTATATATGGACCAAGTGATTCAGTTATTCGAAAATAAGTTTTCCCAAACGAAGCGGAATGATGAAGAAAAAATACTTACCAAAACAATGATTAATAATTATGCTAAGGGTAAGTTATTTTTCCCTGTAAAGAATAAAAAATATTCAAAAGAACATATCATGCTTATCAGTATGATCTATCAAATGAAGAGTTCGTTATCTATAAATGATATCAAGAAAACATTGTCACCATTAAATAAAAAAGTTTTAGCAGAAGAGTTTTCTTTGGAGGATGTATACAATACTTATATTACTTCTAATGAGAAAAATGTGGAGCAATTTAAAAATGATAGTTCAGATATTTACAAAGAGATAGAAGATAAAATGATGGATGATAAGGATGAAGAGTATTTAAGAAAACTTCTGCTAGTTGCATCTTTTACACATATGAGTAATTTATTTCGAAGGGCCGCGGAGAAAATAGTGGATGAAATAGAAGAATAAAATCATTCTAATATTAAAGGAGTGGAAAAAATGAGTACATATCCAAAAGTTAACGAAACAAAGGAATTAATCAAGGAACTTGTTTCTATCCCAAGTCCATCTGGAAATACCGCTAAAGTCATACAATTTGTTGAGGAATATTTGAACAGTTTAAACGTAGATACAAAACGAAATCGGAAAGGTGGGTTAATTGCTACTATCCCTGGTAAAGTAGAAAATGAACATCGGATGTTAACAGCTCATGTTGATACATTAGGTGCTATGGTAAAAGAAGTAAAAAAGAATGGCAGGCTTCGTTTAGATTTAATTGGTGGATTTCGCTACAATTCAATTGAAGGAGAATATTGTGAAATTCACACTACAACAGGAAAGAAATATACAGGAACTATTTTGATGCATCAAACTTCTGTGCATGTATATAAAAATGCAGGAGAAGCGGAGCGTAATCAAAAAAACATGGAAGTTAGAATTGATGCGAAAGTGAAAAATGCAGATGATGTACGTGAACTAGGAATTGAAGTTGGAGATTTCGTTTCTTTTAATCCTCGAATAGAACTTACCGAAAATGGATTTATTAAGTCACGTCATTTGGATGATAAGGCAAGTGTGGCTATACTTCTTCAATTAATAAAACGGATAAAAGAAGAAAGTATTACTCTTCCATATACAACCCATTTTCTTATTTCTAACAATGAAGAAATAGGCTATGGAGGTAATTCAAATATTACCCCAGAAACAGTGGAATATTTAGCAGTGGATATGGGTGCAATGGGAGATGGACAATCTACAGATGAATATACCGTATCCATTTGTGTGAAAGATGCAAGTGGTCCTTATCATTATGAATTAAGGAAACATCTTGTCAGGTTAGCCGAGGAAAATAATATCGGTTATAAGCTAGATATTTATCCATATTATGGTTCAGATGCTTCTGCTGCGATTCGTTCCGGATATGATATTGTACATGGATTAATTGGACCTGGGATTGATTCCTCTCATGCTTTTGAGAGAACCCATGAAGATTCATTAAAGGAAACAGAGAATTTGCTTTATCATTATGTACAATCTAAAATGATTTCTATATAAAAGACAAGCGGACTTACCAGTGTGGTAGGTTCGCTTTTTCATAAAGAGGTGGATTACAAATGAAATTAAGTATATTAGACCAGTCCCCAATTTCTAAAGGAAAGACTCCGAAAGACGCTTTAGAGGCATCCATTGAACTTGCCAAACTGACTGACGAACTTGGTTACCACCGTTATTGGGTAGCAGAGCATCATGATTTAGGCGGTTTAGCGTCACCGGCTCCAGATATCTTATTAGGAATTATTGGTTCGCAAACAGAACAAATCCGCATTGGTTCAGGTGCAGTATTGTTACCAAACTATAGTCCCTATCATATTGCTGAAAGATATAATGAACTTGCAACATTGTATCCAAATAGGGTGGACTTGGGACTTGGAAGAGCACCTGGTGGATCCGCAGAAGTTTCGATAGCACTTGCTGGAAACTTTTTAGAAAAGGTCCGGATGTATCCAAAATTAGTGGATGAAGTTATTCTTTTTTTACATCAAGATTTTCCAAGTGATCATATGTATGCGAAAGTCTCTGCAACTCCAGTACCAAAAACACCTCCAGTACCATGGTTATTAGGAACGAGTAATAAGAGTGCAAAGTTAGCGATTGAAAAAAGGTTACCATTTGTGTTTGGTCATTTTATGAGTAATGAAGATGGACCATCTATCGTCAAAGAGTATATGAAAAATGTTCTTAATGGGAAGTCTAATGTGATTGTTACCGTTTCTGCGATTTGTGCAGAGACGACAGAAGAAGCGGAAGAAATAGCAATGAGCAATTATTTGTGGAAAATATTACAAGACAAGGGAGAAGGAAAAGAAGGTGTTCCTTCCATTGAAGAAGCTAAAGCATATCCATATTCATTGGAGGAAAAGGAAAGAATAGAAAGAATGAAACAAAACCAAATCGTAGGGAATCCTTCTCAAGTTCGGGAGCAACTAGAGAACTTACAATCCGAATATGAAGTCGACGAATTAATGATTGTAACTATTACCCATAGCTACGAAGCTCGAAAAAAATCGTATCAGCTCTTAGCAGAGGAATTTGGTTTCTCCTACTTAAACGGGCAATAAGACTCCCACCCCAAGCTCTGGCGAAACAAAGACATTAGGTGGGGCCTCTATATAAACATTTATATAACGTGAAGAATTAAATAACCTGATATTTTTATGAAGCTTGGGTAATTTGTGTATCCAAGCTTTTTATAATCGATCAATGAGTGCCTAAACGCCTGGGGAAATCCTAATTATTCGTTGATTATTCTTAACCCGCCATAACTATTTACCTCGCCTAAACGGGCAGTAAGACCTCTTCCTCAAGCTCATAAGAACTTAAACTTCCACAGTTATTTCCTTCATCCAAACACAAGTATTACCCCAAATACGCCTCAAGTCCTATACGAAAATATTCCTCAGGATCATTATAAGAAAACGTAAATTTCGTTAAGATGGAATCAAGATAAGGAAGGAGGAAAAACATGAAAAAATTTATGTTGTTTGCTGGAGGATTGGTTGCATTACTACTTCTTTTGGCAAATCTTGGATCAATGGTTTTATTAGGACTATCCGTTTGGTTGCTATACATTGTCTTCAAGAAGTTTGTTAGAAGTGAGTCAATTTTCGGGAAAATAGGTTGGGCTATTTTAGGCCTAATTATCGCTAGTATCGCCTTTTCCAATTTATATGCGGTAATTGGTTTGGTCGCAGCCTACGCATTGTATGTAATATATAAAAATTGGAACAAGGAAGACGATGACCCAGTAGTTCGTGTGATAGAAGATGATGATCCATTTACAAACTTTGAGCGCGAGTGGGCAGAATTAAATAAATAATTAAAGGAGCGGATTTTAATGGCAAATATTTTTACAAGAATTAAAAATGCAGTGGAAGCAGACTTACATGATGTTTTGGATAAAAAAGAACAGAAGAATCCGATTAAAGCTTTGAACCAATATTTACGTCAAGCCGAACAAGAAACGGAAAAAGTAAGAAGATTAATTGATCGTCAATACAAATTAAAAGAAGAGTTTACAAAGGAATTTGAAAAAGCAACTCATTTTGCTGAAAAACGCTTAAACCAAGCGAAAGTTGCTGAAAAGGCAAATGAAGTGGAAATGTTCGAATTTGCGATGAAGGAACACGAAGAATACAAAAATCGTGCAGACCGAATGAAAGTTTCCAAAAATGAAGCGATAGAACAATTAGATAAGCTAGAGCAAAAATATGAAGAAATGAAACATCGCTTAAAAGATATGCATTTAAGAAGAATGGATTTAATGGGTCGAGAAAATATTGCCCATGCTAACCATCAAATTAATAAAGTAATGCAACATTCAGCTGAAGAACCATATTCAAGATTCTCAGAAATGGAACGTTATATTGAAGGGCTGGAGTACAAAGTGAATCAATCTTATTTCCGAAGCACCTTTGATGGCAAAATAGACAAGCTAGAAAAAGAATTAAAAGAAAAAGAGATGGAAATATAATATTCATACAGTCATTGGTAAATCATGGTATAATACAGGCGTAACTTACGCCTGTATTCGTATATAATGAAAAGGGGAGGGGATAAAGTGTTAAAACGTTTTCGTACAGATACATTTAACTGGATTTTAATTATTGGCCTTATCCTCCTCATTTTTGAAATGATTTTTTTCCATGGTGGAGCCTTATTTCAGGTGTTTTTTTCCGCCCTTTTTCTGTACATTGGTTGGAAAAACTTTCACAAATTATGGGGGAAAATTCTATTTTGGATTTTCCTAATTAGTTTTATATTTTCGTTATTTAATATTTTAGCCGTTCGATTCTTGATTGTGACGGTACTCGTTTTATGGATTCTTGATTATGCCAAAAAGAAAAAAGAGGATGAGTTTATTACACCGACACTTCCAGGAGAAGAAGTGAAACAAGGTACCATCATTCAAATGGAGCCGTTATTTGATCACACGTTATTTGAGGATCAAAAAACAGAAGAAACTGCTTATGGCTGGAGAGATATTAATATCCATAGCGTTTTTGGGGATAAAATAATCGATTTAACGAATACCGTTTTACCAAATGATACAGCCGTTATTTCGATGAGGCATTTTATGGGGAATATTGAAATCTATGTCCCTTATGAAGTAGAAGTTAGTATTCATCATAGCTCAGTTTTTGGTCGAGCTCATATTCTTGGTGAACATCATTGGAAACTAATGAATAAATCATTATTCTATCAGACGGAAAATTATGGTCGGTCTTTTCCTAGAGTAAAAATTATCACCTCAATCTTTTCTGGAGATATTGAGGTGAAGCGAATATGAATATTATTATTAGGCATATATTTACTTCTGTATTGTTTTCCATTTTACTTTCCGCTGCAATTATAAGTATAACATTCCTGTTTTTTCCTTTAAAAGAATGGATGCTGATTTGGAATGAAAAGCTTGGTAGTGTATCTTATTTACTTTGGATTATCGGAATTACCATTGTAACGGGGATTATTTTTGGCGTAACGATTGGAGTATATTGGAAACAACGGGTTTATGAGGTCGAACGTGATTTAGATGAATTAATAAAAGGGAAAAAACTTGCGATGTCTGATGACTCATATAGAGAAATGGAACAGGTAAGACATAAAATGTATGAGTTACAAGAAAAAATGAAGAAACAAGTAGAGTTGTCCCAGCGTTTGGCAACCGAACGAACAGAGGAAAGAGAGAAAGGTTTGCAAGAAATTGTAGAACAGGAGAGGAATCGTTTGGCAAGAGAGCTTCACGATTCTGTTAGCCAACAATTATTTGCATCTTCCATGATGATGTCCGCTATAAATGAATCTAACCCACCAAGTGACCAAAAGATGAAAGATCAATTACGAATGGTAGAAAAAATGATTCATCAGTCCCAATTAGAAATGCGAGCATTATTATTGCATCTTCGACCGGTCGCACTAAAAGGAAAAACATTACAAGAAGGCATAGAGGAGCTATTACGTGAGCTTACACAAAAAGTACCAATGGAAATCACGCAAAAAATAGAACAGTTCCCAATGGATAAAGGAGTAGAAGATCAGCTATTCCGTATTCTTCAAGAGTCTTTGTCCAACACCTTAAGACATGCGAAGGCGACGAATTTAAGCGTATTGTTAATCGTAAGAGATGAAACGATTATTTTTCGTGTAGTTGATAATGGAGTGGGATTTGATATGGAAAGTATGAAAACAGGCTCTTATGGATTACAAAATATGCGTGAGCGTGCTTATGAAGTTGGTGGAACCTTTAAATTAGTTAGTTTACCAAATCAGGGGACACAACTAGAAGTAAAAGTACCTATATTAGAAAAGGTGGAGGAACAAAATGATTAGAGTATTGTTTGCGGACGATCATGAAATGGTTCGTATCGGAGTTTCGTCATATCTTTCTGCCCAATCTGATATCGAAGTGGTTGCTGAGGCTGATGATGGAGCTCCCGCAGTAAAATTGGCACTAGAACTTAAACCAGATATAATTTTGATGGATCTCGTAATGAAAGAGATGGACGGTATCGAAGCAACGAAACAGATTATTCAAGCGTGGCCAGAAGCGAAAATAATTATTGTTACGAGTTTTCTGGACGATGAAAAAGTTTACCCTGCATTAGAAGCTGGTGCAACAAGTTATATGCTAAAGACATCAAAAGCAGATGAAATTGCAAAAGCAATACGTGCAACGTACGAAGGGCAATCCATATTGGAACCGGAAGTAACGGGGAAAATTATGACAAAAATGAGGAACAAAACTAAAACCGAATTATTTCATCAATTAACAGATAGAGAAATGGAAGTTTTGTTATTAATGGCAGAAGGAAAATCAAATCAAGACATTGCGAATGAGTTGTTTATTTCGTTAAAAACAGTAAAAGTACATGTTAGTAATATTTTAGGAAAATTAGAAGTACAGGATCGCACGCAGGCTGTTATTTATGCGTTTAAACATGATTTAGTGGAGTAGAAGGGTGGCTTTTATATAAGTCCGCTTTCTACTCCCTTTTATTTTACATTTTTTAAATAATCACCCATTAAGTGCAGCATTTCAATATTTTGCCTCAACCCAGAAAGGGATTTTCAAATAATTTTAAAAAAAGGGGTTGATTTTTTTGAAATTATCGAATAGACTGTATTATAACAACAAATGATAGTTGAATAACTGTTATATAAGAGAGGTGAAAGTAATGGAGAAAGTCAACTGTCCAGAGTGTGGAAAAGAAGTAGATGCAAAAAGTTATGTAATGGTTTGTGATTATTGTCTTTCCAAAAGAGAGGACTAATTTTTTTGAATATGATGTTGTACAACAGATGTGATATAAAATACTTGTAATATAACATAAATGATTTGAAATATAATGGGGATTAGGGGTGTAAAAGTGGAAACAATTTACTGTCCAGAATGTGGAAAAGAAGTAGATGCAAAAAGCTATTCAATGGTTTGTGATTATTGTCTTTCCAAAAGAGAAGATTAATTTTTTTGTATAAATTGTTATATAACAATTTGATTAAGGTGAATCTACACTATAACAAAGGAGAGGGAGTTATGCTAAATACTTCAGAAATAAAAAGCAATCAGAAAAACAGATTTGGAGAAATTCTTACACCAGAGGCAATGGAATTTATCGAGCAGCTTCATTATCATTTTGATGAACGTCGAAGGGGATTGTTAAAAAGGCGTGAGGAACTACAACAGAAGTTAAATCAAGGTATGACACTTGATTTTCTTAAAGAAACAGAAAGCATAAGAAATGGTAATTGGGTGATTAATCCTATTCCAAAGGATTTACAAGATCGCCGGGTAGAAATAACAGGACCAGTTGACCGAAAAATGATTATCAATGCTTTAAATTCAGGAGCTAAAACATTTATGGCAGATTTTGAGGATGCAACCTCACCAACTTGGGAAAATATGATTCAAGGTCAAATTAATTTAAGAGATGCCATTAGACGTGAAATAGATTTTACAGCAAATAATGGAAAAGATTATAAATTGAATGAGGAAACAGCGGTATTAATCGTTCGTCCAAGAGGATGGCATTTAGAAGAGAATAATCTTCACTATGAAGGTAGACCGATGTCTGGTAGTTTAGTAGATTTTGGACTTTATTTTTATCATAATTCGAAAGAGCTACTACGTCGGGGAAGCGGACCATATTTTTACCTACCTAAGTTGGAAAACCATTATGAAGCAAGATTATGGAATGACGTTTTTATTTACGCGCAAAACCATCTTGAAATTCCACAAGGCACTATAAAGGCGACTGTTCTAATTGAAACTATTACCGCTGCGTTCGAAATGGATGAAATCTTATATGAACTAAAAGAACATTCAGCGGGGTTAAATTGTGGAAGATGGGATTATATTTTTAGTTTTATAAAAAAGTTTCAAAATCATAAGGATGTTATTTTTCCCAATCGTTCTATTGTAACAATGGAAGTTCCATTTATGAGGGCTTACTCATTGCTAGCAATTAAGACTTGTCATAAGCGAAATGCTCCGGCAATCGGTGGAATGGCAGCACAAATCCCGGTAAAAAATGATGAGCAAGCGAACAAAGTTGCATTTCAAAAAGTTCGAGCTGACAAAGAAAGAGAGGTAAGGGATGGTCATGATGGTACGTGGGTTGCCCACCCAGGAATGGTTGAACTTGTAAAGGAAATATTTAATGAAAGAATGCCGACTCCAAATCAAATTTTTAATAAAAGAGAAGATGTAGAGGTAACGGCTGAAAAGTTATTGGAAGTTCCTACAGGAGAAATTACCGAAGAAGGAGTTCGAACAAATATTAATGTAGGGATTCTTTATACAGCTGCGTGGTTGAGTGGTATGGGCGCTGTACCTATTAACAATCTAATGGAGGATGCAGCGACAGCAGAAATCTCAAGAGCACAAATATGGCAGTGGATAAGACATCCTAAAGGAAAAATAGGTAATAAAATAGATATTACGGAGCAAATGGTTGCAACGTTAATCGATGAGGAACTGATGAAAATAAGAGAGCAAGTTGGAGAGGATGCATTTACAACAGGAAATTATGAAAAAGCTGCAACTATTTTTAGTGAATTGGTTATGCAAGAAGAATTTGCAGAGTTTCTAACAATACCAGCATATGAACAGTTAAATAATGAGGGGGAATAAAAATGGAAATGAATCGGGCGGAAAAATTAAAAAACGATTGGGATACAAATCCTAGATGGAGAGGAATTGAAAGACCATATACTGCAGAAGATGTTATTCGTTTACGGGGTTCTATAGATATAGAACATACATTAGCAACTCGTGGTGCAAATAAACTTTGGGAATCTATTAATGGGGAAGGATATATCCACGCTTTAGGGGCACTAACTGGAAACCAGGCTGTTCAACAGGTTAAAGCGGGATTGAAAGCTATATATTTAAGTGGGTGGCAAGTAGCTGCAGATGCAAATATGGCTGGACAAATGTATCCAGATCAAAGTCTATATCCAGTGAATAGTGTACCTAATGTTGTAAAGCGAATTAATCAAGCATTGCAACGTGCAGATCAAATTCATAGTGCAGAAGGAAATGAAGAAATTGATTGGTTTGTGCCGATAGTAGCTGATGCGGAAGCTGGTTTTGGCGGTCAATTGAATGTATTTGAATTGATGAAGTCTATGATTGAATCAGGTGCATCAGGTGTTCACTTTGAAGATCAATTATCGTCAGAGAAGAAATGTGGTCATCTTGGTGGGAAAGTATTACTTCCAACTCAAACAGCAGTTCGAAATTTAATTGCAGCAAGATTGGCAGCTGATGTAATGGGGACACCAACAATTATTATCGCAAGAACAGATGCAAATGCTGCAGATCTAATAACAAGTGATGTGGACCCTTATGATGAACCATTTTTAACAGGAAGTCGAACAACAGAAGGATTTTTCCGTACCCGTTCAGGAATTGACCAAGCGATTTCGCGTGGTCTAGCGTATGCCCCATATGCTGATCTGATTTGGTGCGAAACTTCTGAACCGAATATTGAAGAAGCACAAAGATTTGCTGATGCAATTCATGAAAAATATCCAACTAAACTATTAGCATATAATTGCTCCCCTTCATTTAATTGGAAGCAAAAATTAACAGATACGGAGATTGCTAGTTTTCAAAATAAATTAGGAGAAATGGGTTATAAATTCCAATTTGTAACACTTGCTGGATTTCATGCATTAAACCATAGTATGTTTGAATTAGCGAGAAAATATCGCGAAGAAGGAATGGTTGCCTATTCTGAATTACAGCAAGCTGAATTTGCAAGTGAACGTTATGGATATTCTGCTACAAGACATCAACGTGAAGTTGGTACAGGGTATTTCGATGAAGTTGCACAAGTAATCTCAGGTGGGACTTCCTCCACTACTGCACTACAAGGCTCCACCGAAATGGAACAATTTTCAAGTTAATTAAATAGATAACAACGGTATTCGCAAAGAAATAAGAGGGATACCGTTGTTTTTTTTATAGTATTATCGATTTCTGTCGCTTTTGAAACATAATTGTAACATTAATATAATATGTGTGAAACCTTTTGATGTTATACTACGACATGTTGAATATGAAAGATTTATACATATATAATAGAAAACTTGTGATAGATTTATAGAAAAAAATATGAAATTACTTGAATGGTAAAGGAAGCGGGGAAGTAAGATTGAAAAAAACAATGATAGCATTGTCTACGGTTGCTGTAATTGGCTTTAGCAGTCCAGCATTATTAAATACGGTTCATGCAGAAACCAAAGCGGAATTAACTGTAAAACAAGAAGAAATTCAAAATCAACGTGGGGATCTTAAAGCAAAGCTTTCAGATGCAGAAAGCCAAATTGCAGATGTCCTATTTCAATTAAATGATTTACAAGAAGAAATTGATCGTGTAAATCGTGCATTAGAAGAAAATCAAGGAAAGATGAATAAGACGGAAGGGGACATTTCCGCAACAGAAGAGAAAATAAAAGGATTGGAAGATGAAATTGCTAAGCTTGAGGAAGCAATTGAAAAACGTTATGATATTTTGAAAGAACGTATGAAATCTTATCAACAATCTGGTGGTTCTGTTAATTATTTGGAAGTTATTTTTGGCTCAGCCGACTTTTCAGATTTTGTTAGTCGAGTGAACGCAGTATCAAAAATTACAGAATCTGATCAAAATTTAATAGATGCACAAGAAAGAGATAAACAAAAAGTTGAAGAGAATAAAAAATCCTTAGAGGACGAGCTTGAAGGATTAAAAGAGAAAAAAGAAGAATTAAAAGGTATGCAAGAAACAATTAATGAGCAAAAAAGTCAAAAGGAAAGTAAAGCAAAAGAATTAAAAAATGAACAACAAAAATTAGAAGATCTAAAAACAGAGTTAAACTTGGAAGATAATGAATTGGCTTCACTTGAAGCAGAAGTAAAAGAAAACATGCAAACAATAACAGAACCGGCAAAAGAGACTCAAGTTGCAAATGTAAGTTCATCATCCAGTGAACAAGTTACAACTCAAAGTCAAGAAAGTAAATCTAGCGAGCCATCCAGTAAATCTGGTGAATCATCCGGTAAATCTGACGAATCATCTAGTAAATCTAGTGAACCATCCAGTAAGTCTAGTGAATCATCTAGCAAATCAACAAAATCAGAAACAAGTAGTAAGCAGGGCGACTCAAACACAGATACAAAATCAAGTGGAGGCATTCAGGCAGCTATCAATGCTGGGTTTGGTCATATAGGTACTCCATATGTATGGGGTGGTAAAGCTCCAGGTGGTTTTGATTGCTCCGGGTTCGTATCATGGGCATTTGCACAAGCAGGAATATCTATTCCATCAAGTACATCTGCGTTACAAAGTGTAGGTACAAAGGTTTCTTATAGTGAAGCACAGCCTGGTGATTTAGTATTTTTTGATACGTATAAAACAAATGGACATGTTGGTATCTACTTAGGTGGAGGTCAATTCATCGGTGCACAAAATTCCACTGGTTTAGACGTAGCAAATATGTCTAGTGGATACTGGAAAGATCACTTCTCTGGACATGTTCGACGAGTAAGATAAAATTGTAAAACAAATAGAAAAACCACCTAAATGAGGTGGTTTTTTTATTTGTGAAAGATAAAAGTTCATATGAAAAGAGTTCTAGAGATACTCATTCTCTAGAACTCTTGTTTATACTTCTTCATCTAAAAATTTACTATTTACAAATCCTGTAAAGTCATCGGTTGTAATTTTAACCCAGCCCTCATCATTATCAACATTTTCCACTTCTACTTTTTGATTTAATGTAACAACGCCTACAATCTCACTGTTAGTGTTTGGGTCACTCCTAACATTTAATAAATCCACGTTCACGTACTTTGTAGTTGGCGTAGTTTTATCTTGGTCTTCTTCCGTAGAGACATCATTATCTTTATCCACTTTTTCTACATCTTTTACGTTTTCTTTCTTTTTGTCTTTGTTGTCATTTAAATTTATATTTTCATTCGTTTCCGCTGTTGCAAAATCTGGATTTAAAAAGTTATGCTGCATAATAATAACGAAGGCGATGAAAGCGATGGTTAGTATAAATAATAAAAATGTCAAAAAACCTCGTTTTTTATTCATATTACTTCTTCTCCTATTACATTTTTCTACCAAGAATAGTATACATCAAATAAAAGATTAGTTGAAGTAAAACTCTAATTCTTTAATAGGTTATGTAACGGACAATGGAAACAACAATGAAAGAGACACTTAACGTAGTAAAAACATATAGGAAAGCTATTTTGTACTTTTTGTCGAAAATTAATTCTAATGTTTCATTACCAAAAGTGGAGAATGTCGTGTACGCTCCACAAAAACCTACACCTAATAAGGCCCAAATCGAAGCGGTTATTTGGCCATTCACATGTAGGTAGTAAATAAATGCTAGTAAAAGAGATCCGGAAATATTGGCAATCCACGTCCCTATTAAACGTTTCCCGGTTATTTGTGAGATATAGAATCTAAGAATACTACCAAAAAATCCCCCTAAAGCAACTAAAATAATATTCATTTATTTCATATCCTGCCTTTTATTTGCTAATTTAAAGCCCACATAACAGCTTAGTAAACCGCCGAACATACTTAAACCTACATATAAGATGCTTAGCACGGCATTTTGTTGCCACAATTGAATGGTTTCTAATGCAAAAGTGGAATAAGTAGTAAATGCTCCAATTACCCCAGTTGTAAGGCCAGTTAAAAATTCTGGAGAAAGTTTTTCTTTAATGGATTGGTGTTGTAATAAAAATGATAAAATAAAGCAACCTAATAGGTTAGCAGCTAGTGTGCCGATTGGAAAGTTTTCAAAGTAAGAAAAAGCGGATGAGATTCCATATCGACTAACTGCACCAATCATTCCTCCAATCCCAACCGCTATATATAATTTTCTATTCAATTGTTTTGACAATTTGGACACAATCCATATATTTCGAATTTATGACCTTCAATTGCATAGTTAGCCAAAGATTTCTTGACATCCGCCATAGGACACACATCAATTGCTTTTGTGCGCCCACATTCATTACAGATAAAATGGTGATGATGATGCTTAGCACAGTTCATACGAAAATGCTTCTCCCCATTTAATTCCGTCGTCTCTAATATGCCCATTTCTTTATACAAGTGAAGGTTCCGATAAATGGTATCAAAGCTCACTGTCTCGTTGTCGTTTTCTAGATGTGTAATTAAATCCTTTGCAGTTCGATAACCATCTTGTTCAGAAAAATAGTCTAAAATATCTTTTCTTTTGCCTGTTGCTTTATAGCCATTATGTTTCAAGAGATCTATTGCTTCGTTTACGTTCATTTGATTTCCCTCGCTTTTACAGCTTTAAAAAACTTTAACCGTTTCATTCCGATTGAAATTAATAAAATAAGGATAGATACCATCACGATTGTTCCACCGGGTGGAATGTTTAAATAATAGCCTGATATTAAACCTATAATAATAGCTAATTCACCAAATAGGATAGATAATCCAATCATTTGTTTAAACCCTTTTGCTATGCGCATTGCCGCGGCTACTGGTAGTGTCATAAGTGCTGATACGAGTAATACCCCAACAATACGAATGGAAGCGGCAATAACTAGGGCTGTTAAGACAATAAATAATAAATGAATAGTTTTCGAGTGTAACCCAGATACAGTTGCATGCTCTTCATCAAATGATAAGGTAAATAATTCTTTATAAAATATAGTAACCATAAATACAACAAAAATAGAAATGGTTACAATCATCAAAAAGTCACTTTTACTAACAGCGGATACAGAACCAAATAAATAGTTAAATAAGTCGTTATTAAATCCGTTAGCTAACGCGATAAAAATAACACTTAAACCAACACCGCCTGATAGAATAATAGGAATTGCGATTTCTTGGTATGCCTTATATACACTTCTCAGTCTCTCGATTAGAATGGAACCAATGACGGAGAAGATCATTCCTCCAAGTAATGGACTAAAAGAAATGACAAGTAATTTTTCCAACATTAATCCAAAAGATATTCCTGCAAGCGTTACATGTGAAAGGGCATCGGCGATTAGGGATAGCCTTCTTACTACAATAAAAGTTCCTAGTAAGGGGGCAATAATACCAATTAATAACCCAGTTAAAAATGTATAACGTAAAAAATCATATTGAAAAAAATCAGCTAACAAGGCGACGCCTCCTTTCTAATGGTTATGTTCAACGATATGAACTGGGTAACCGTAGAAATTAGAGAGTTCCTTCTCTGATAAGGAATGGTATTCTTCCGGTTTACCGTGAAAATGTAATGTTTTATTGAGACAAACAATATCGGTAGCATGTTCAGTCATTATACCAGTATCATGCGTAACCAAAAGAAGCGTGATGTTTCTCTTTTCATGTAGTTGGTGTAATAAGTCATAGAAACGCCTTACGTTTTCATAGTCAATCCCGACCGTTGGTTCATCTAATATTAATAATTCCGGATCACTGACAAGTGCTCTAGCAATAAAGATACGTTGTTGTTGTCCGCCTGAAAGATTTCCGATATTCTGGTACGTGTATTCTGACATCCCAACTTGATCAATAGCATGCAGTATTTTTTCTTTATGTTTTTTATTCATAAATTTAAAATAGCCAATTTTAGCGGTAAGTCCTGTTGAAACAACTTCAAAAACAGTTGCAGGAAAGCCACGATTAAAGGAGTTTGCTTTTTGGGATACGAAGCCGATTTTACTTCTTCCTTTAAATTTACTAACAGGTTCTTCATAAATATTGATTGTACCTTCATCAGGCTTTAATATACCAAGCAATAATTTAATTAAAGTTGTTTTTCCGCCACCATTCGGTCCGGTTAACCCCATAAGGGAACCTTGGGGTATTTCGAAATTAATATGATCAAGAACTATTTTATCTTCATAAGCATACGTAACATTTTTCATAGATACTACTGGTTTTCCCAAACGAACACCTCCTAACAATTTATTTAGCTAGTTACTTGATTTAAGGTTGCTAGATTTTTCTTCATTAAAGTTAAATAATCTTCATGATTTCGAATGTCTTCATCCGTTAATACGGCTAAATTATGAATGACTGCTGTTTCCGCCCCGATTTCTTGTTGAATTACTTCAGATAAACGATTAGAAGAATTTTGTTCAAAAATAATGTATTTTAATTTACTCTTTTTTGCTTGATTAATGATATTGGTTAACTCTTTTTGTGATGGCTCACTACTAGAAGATAGCCCATTAATGGCAATTTGTTGGATACCGTATCTTTCTTTCCAATATCCATACGCTGCATGTGTAACTAAAATTTTATTATTTTGTTTGTCTTTAAGCGTGTTTTTAAAGTCCTGATCTAGTTCCAGTAAATCCTCTTCTAATTTTGCAAAATTTTTATTATAAAGTGATTCTTGTTCTGGATTTAAATTAATCAGTTCTTGCTTAATAATATTGGACATTTCTAACATGCGGATTGGATCAATCCATATATGAGGATCATGATCACCATGATGATGTCCATCATGATCCTCATTTTGTTCTGCATGTTCGTCTCGTTCTTCAGATTCCTCTACATGAAAGAGTTCTTCATGTTTACCTAATTCTATTAGTGCCACATCTTGATTACCTAGCGCATCAGCAGCTGTTTCCGCAAATGCCTCCATTCCTGCACCTAAATAAAAAAATGCATCACTTTTAGCAATATTTGTTATATCTTTTGAAGT
The DNA here is from genome assembly GCF_038006665.1 of Oceanobacillus sp. FSL K6-0118. Lineage (NCBI taxonomy): Bacteria > Bacillati > Bacillota > Bacilli > Caryophanales > Bacillaceae > Oceanobacillus > Oceanobacillus sp. FSL K6-0118. The sequence continues at coordinate 2,764,110 of NZ_JBBOVR010000001.1, read as the reverse complement.
AGGTTCGTAGGAATGCGCATCTACTCCCGGAGGATAGACGGATTCTACTGTAACACTATCTCCGGCAATCCTTTCAATCGCATATTGAATAGGATAGAGTGTCGTATATACTTTGAGGGATTCATTACTTTTTGTTTCTGATTCATTATTAGAATTACATCCAAACATGGTTGCTGCGATAATAAACAATAGGATAAATACCTTACCAATTCTCATTTAATTTGTCTCCTCTGCAACTAAAATACTTAAATATAATAACGTAATGATTCCAATTTGTAAATAAGAATGATTACGATTATGATATTTTTTTTGAATAAGTTGCGTCTTTTAAGTCCAATGTTTACAGTTATCACCATTTTTAATGAATAAACTTATTGCGAAATATCAGAATATAGTATATAGTGTAAATAGGAAAATAAGTAATTGATATTTTTTTTGAACTTAAAATGAATGAGTATTCACTCAGTATTTCGAAGGGGGATGAAGTATGAATTACAAAGTAAAGAAAGCTGCAGTTTTAGGGTCTGGTGTAATGGGTTCTGGTATTGCTGCGCATCTTGCTAACAATGGAATTCCTGTTTTAATGCTTGATATTGTTCCCAGGGAATTAGCTAATGATGAAGAAAAGAAAGGCCTAACACTGGATCACCCGGCTGTTCGAAATCGCTTTGCAGCAAATGGTAAAAAAGCGTTATTAAAGCAAAAACCTTCACCTATTACATCGAAAAAAAGTCTCGACTTAATTGAAATAGGTAATTTAAATGATGATTTAAAAAAATTATCTGAAGTAGATTGGATTATTGAAGTTGTTCTAGAGAACCTTGAAGTAAAAAAGGATGTTCTCTTAAAAGTAGATCAGTACCGGAAATCTGGATCAATCGTATCCACTAATACATCTGGTATTTCTGTAAATGCAATGATTGCAGACTGTTCAGATGATATGAAAAAACATTTCTTAGGGACACATTTCTTTAACCCGCCAAGATACTTGAAATTACTGGAAGTTATTCCAACGAATGATACAAAACCAGAAGTTTTAACTTTTATGAAATCTTTCGGAGAAGAATTTTTAGGAAAAGGTGTAGTTGAAGCGAAGGATACACCTAACTTTATAGCCAATCGAATTGGAACACATGGATTACTTGTCACGGTTAAAGAGATGTTAAAGAGAGGGTATAGTGTTGGTGAAATTGATTCTGTTACAGGACCAATGATTGGCCGACCAAAAAGTGCAACATTCCGAACATTAGATGTTGTTGGTTTAGATACTTTCATCCATGTTGCTCGAAATGTATATGACCATGTAGATGGAGATGAGAAAGAGGTTTTTGAAGTTCCTAAATTTATGCATCAAATGAATGAAAAAGGTTGGATTGGTGCTAAGGTAAATCAAGGATTCTATTGGAAAAAAGGAAAAGAAATTTTGGAAATCGACCCTTCAACGCTTGAATATGAGGAAAGAAGGAAGCTAAAAACGAAAGTAACAGAGATGGTAAAGCAACAAAAAGGTGTCAATAAAAAGTTGCAGACACTTCTGAATGCTCCGGGAGACAAGGCTAGTGATTTAGTATGGGCTATTTTAAAACCAACATTACTTTATTCAGCCGAACTAGTTGGAGAGATTTCTGATGATATTGTAGCGATTGATCAAGCAATGAAATGGGGATTTGGTTGGGAAGTAGGCCCATTTGAGACTTGGGACGCAATAGGACTAAGAAAATCGGTTGGTCGAATGCAAAAGGAAGGGGATACAGTTCCTAGATGGGTACTTAATCTATTAGAAGATGGATATGAATCCTTTTACAAATATGATAGTCATGAAGATTACTTCTATGATCAAGGAGAATATAAACTCCTTCCTCATAATAAAAAGGAAATTAATATTCAACGATTAAAAGAAAGTAAAGGTGTCATTAAACATAATCCAGGTGCAAGTTTAATAGATATGGGTGATGGTGTTGCATTACTAGAATTTCATTCGAAGAGTAATGCTTTAGGAATAGATTCGATCCAGATGATTCATTCCGCTATTGAAGAAGTAGAAAAAAATTATGAAGGACTTGTTATCGGGAATCAAGGGAGAAACTTCAGTGTCGGTGCAAATTTAGCACTTATGCTTATGGAAGCACAGGATGATAATTTTGATGAACTTGATTTAGTCATTCGCCAATTTCAAAATATAGGAATGAAAATTAAATATAGTGAAAAACCAGTAGTTAGTGCTGTGTTTAATATGACGTTGGGTGGTGGCGCAGAAGTAGCTTTACCTTCTACCTCTGTTCAAGCATCTGCCGAAACGTATATGGGACTTGTCGAAGTTGGAGTTGGTTTAATTCCTGGTGGTGGAGGAACGAAAGAACTTTATTTGAAACAATTACGTCAAATCCCTGAAGGTATATCAATTGATTTAGGTAAGGTAGCGAATGATGTTTTTGAAAAAGTGGCTACTGCTAAAGTTTCGGCATCTGCAGCGGAGGCTATTGAAAACGGATTCCTTGGTAATGGCGATAGTATAAGTGTGAATTCAGACTATCTATTACATGATGCGAAAGAAAAAGTATTAGCTTTATCTAAGACAGGATATAAAGCGCCAATTCGTGAAAAGATCCCTGTTGTTGGGGAAGCAGGATATGCTGCTATGCTGATGGGTGCTAAATCACTTCAATATGGAGGCTATGCATCTGAACACGATATTAAAATCGCGGAAAAATTAGCCTATGTTTTATCAGGTGGACGTATAAGAGAAGGAAGTATCATTGATGAGCAAGTAATGTTGGATCTGGAAAGAGAAGCGTTTTTAAGTTTAATTGGAGAGCCTTTAACTCAAGCAAGAATGCAACACATGCTATTGAAAGGTAAGCCACTACGTAATTAAGGGGGCGGTAAAATGAAAGAAGCTGTTATTGTTTCAGGGGCGAGAACCCCTGTGGGAAAAGCATTTAAAGGTTCCTTAGCAAATACAAGACCTGATGATTTGGCGGCATTAACTATAAAAGAGACATTAAAACGTGCAGATGATTATGATGGAAACATAGATGATGTCATTATCGGTTGCGCCATGCCAGAGGCTGAGCAAGGTATGAATATGGCCCGCAACGTAGCAGGGTTGGCTGGTTTAAGTCATGATGTTCCAGGGGTAACGATCAATCGTTATTGTTCATCAGGTTTACAGTCAATTGCTTATGCTGCAGAAAGAATTATGGTCGGAGCAAGCGATACGATTATTGCTAGTGGAGCAGAATCGATGAGCTTAATACCAATGGGAGGACATGTGATTAAGCCAAACGTGAAATTAGTTGAGAATGCACCCGGGTATTACATGAGCATGGGTCATACAGCCGAGGAGGTAGCAAGTCGTTTTGGCATATCTAGAACTGACCAAGATGAGTTTGCGACAAGAAGTCATGAACGTGCTGCTAAAGCTATTCAAGAGGGACGCTTTACAGATGAAATTGTTCCTGTTGATGTAAAGGAACGTGTTTTAGGAAATAACAATAAAATAGATGAAGAATCCTTTACGTTTAAAATCGATGAAGGAGTGAGACCGGAAACGAGTGTAGAAACGTTATCCAAGTTACGTCCAGCTTTTAAAAATAAAGGGACTGTAACAGCAGGTAATTCCTCACAAATGAGTGATGGAGCTGCTTCCGTTTTAGTAATGGATCGGGAAAAGGCAAAATCAATTGGATTAACCCCAGTTGTTAAATTCCGCTCCTTTGCGGTTGCAGGAGTTGAACCTGAAATTATGGGGGTTGGCCCCGTAGCTGCTATTCCCAAAGCATTACAAATTGCAGGATTGGAATTATCTGATATAGGTTTATTTGAATTAAATGAAGCATTTGCTGCACAAGCAGTACGCGTCATTCATGCTTTGGACTTAGATATCGATAAAGTAAATGTCAACGGTGGGGCAATTGCTCTTGGCCATCCACTCGGCTGCACTGGTACAAAATTAACCCTAACCTTAATGAATGAAATGAAGCGTAGAGATGTTCAATTTGGTGTCGTTACCATGTGTATCGGTGGGGGCATGGGGGCAGCCGGTGTATTTGAACTTTTATAGGATGTTCAAAAAGTACGGTAAAAATGACATGCCCCTGCAAAAGGGGTATGCCGACGTTGGGCGCAAAGCCGCCTTGAACTTCTCGGTCCTTTTTATCCTCCTTTTTGAACACTCAATTTTATAAAAACTAGTAATCTATTTTAGAAAGGATGAAGAAAATGAGTGAAACAAAGGAAAAGTTATTTAAAGGTGGAGCATTTTTAACAGAAGACTTAACAAGTGACGATGTTATAACACCAGAAGATTTCAATGATGAACAAAAACTGATTGCTAAAACAACACATGATTTCGTTGATAAAGAGGTATTACCAAACATAGAAGAGTTAGAAAATCAGAACTTCGATTTAAATAAAAATCTTCTCAAAAAGGCTGGAGAATTAGGTCTACTAGGAGCTGATGTCCCAGAAGAATATGGTGGATTAGGTTTAGATAAGACAAGTTCTGCTCTAATTACAGAAGAATTCTCAAGAGCTGGTGGTTTTTCCCTTTCTTATGGTGCACACGTAGGGATCGGTTCTCTTCCAATCGTATTTTTTGGTAATGAAGAACAAAAGAAAAAGTACTTACCAAAACTTGCAACTGGTGAACTAATTGCAGCATATGCGCTAACAGAATCTACATCAGGGTCAGATGCATTGGGAGCCAAAACAACCGCAGTTTTAAATGAGGCTGGAACACATTATGTATTAAATGGCGAAAAACAATTTATTACGAATTCTGCTTTTGCTGATATATTTGTAGTCTATGCAAAGATTGATGGAGAACACTTCAGTGCCTTTATCGTTGAACGAGACTATCCGGGAGTTTCTACTGGTGTGGAAGAAAAGAAAATGGGAATTAAATCATCCTCTACACGAACGCTAGTTTTAGATGATGCACAGGTCCCAGTAGAGAATCTTTTAGGTGAAAAAGGGAAAGGACATAAGATAGCCTTTAATATTCTTAATGTTGGAAGATATAAATTGGCCATTGGTGGAATTGGTGGGGCAAAAGATGCTCTTGAAGCTAGTGTGAAATATGTAAATGAACGTAAGCAATTTAATACGAAGATTTCTAGTTTTTCTTTAACACAGGAAAAACTTGCTACGATGGCTGCAAGTATCTATGCTAACGAAAGTTCTGTATATCGTACAGTTGGATTATTCGAACAAAGAATGGGAGCTTTAACAGATGAGCAATTAAATGATGGAAGGGAAGTAGCTGCAGCTATAGCCGAATATCAAATAGAATGTTCATTAAATAAATTTACGGCTACAGAAGTATTGGATTATGTAGTAGATGAAGCAGTTCAACTACATGGTGGAAATGGATTTATTCAAGAATATGCAGTTGAAAGAATGTACCGAGATTCAAGAATTAATCGTATTTTTGAAGGAACAAATGAAATTAACCGATTGATTGTACCTGGAACTTTATTGAAGAAGGCGATGAAAGGTGAATTACCTTTAATGCAACAAGCTCAAGATCTTCAAGAAGAATTAGTAACGAAGATGCCTGAACAGGTTGGAACTGGTACATTGGAACAAGAGAAATACTTACTTAAAAATGCGAAGAAAATCGTATTGTTTGCTGCAGGGTTAGCTGTTCAAAAATACCAGCAAAAGATTGAATTTGAGCAGGAAATCCTTGTGAACTTGGCAGATATGGTTTCCGAGGTTTATAATATGGAAGCGGCTATTCTACGGACAGAAAAGGCAATAAAAAAATCCGGAGAAGCAGCTAATAACCAAAAACTTCTTTATACACAAGTGTACGTACAAGAAGCATTTAATCGTGTGGAAGCTGATGCGAAAGAAACGATTATCGCTGCCAGCGAAGGAGATACTTTACGTATGATGTTATCTTCCTTACGTAAATTAACACGTCACAACCCATTTAACGTTGTGAAGAAAAAGCGTGAAATTGCCGCTAAAATTATTGAAGAAGAAAAATATGTAGTTTGATTTTGAAAGAACAAAGGCGCTGGAGCTGGACGTGGCCTTCTCTGAATAATTATCCACATGCAGCGAATTTTATAATTCCCTGGTAAACAAAGAAAAAGATATGATTCCCGAAATATAATGGGAATCATATCTTTATTTGCTTTTCAGGTTGAGTTGTACTGATATTCAGCGAGTGAATACTGATAACTTGGTATGAATGCTATAGTTTCATGTTTGATTCTAGTAAAGTCTATCTATCGCCAGTGATAAGTCAAACTAATGTATTTAGCTGGAAAACATGATAAGATAGAAGAAATGATCATGAGCAAGGAGTGTACATAATGGCATTAACTTTTTACTGGTATCCAAACTGCGGAACATGTAAAAAAGCAAAAAAATGGTTTGATGATAATCAAATAGAGTATCATGCAATTCATATTGTAGAAGAAACACCTACAAAAGAAGAGTTATTAAGTCTCATAAAGAAGAGCGAATTACCTGCAAAGAAATTCTTTAACACAAGTGGGAAAAAATATAGAGAATTAAATATAAAAGAAAAGATTAAGGATGCATCCACAGAGGAAATGGCAGAAATTTTATCTTCAGATGGGATGCTAATTAAACGTCCGATAGTTACAGATGGAAATAAAGTAACGGTTGGATTTAAAGAAGAGATGTTTACAGAAAATTGGTTATAGAGGTTGTTCAAAAGTCTGGTGAAAAAAACACTGCGAATTTAGCTGATCTTGGCCCTTTTTGAACAGCATTATAAACATAAGTTTTTCCTATAAGTAATAGGATTATACAAACGAACATTTGGAGGGATAGATGATGAGTTTACCAAAAGATTTATTATATTCAAAAGAGCATGAATGGGTAAAAAAAGAAGGGGATAACGTACGTATTGGGATTACGGACTTCGCACAAGATGAACTAGGAGATATTGTATTCGTGGAACTGCCTGAAGTGGGCGATGAGATTAAATTAAATGAACCATTCGGTAGTGTTGAATCAGTTAAAACGGTGTCTGAGCTATACGCTCCAATAACCGGAAAAGTAGTTGAAGTAAATGATGAATTAGAAGATCATCCAGAATTTGTGAATGAGTCACCTTTCGAAAAAGCATGGATGATTGTAGTAGAACCATCAAGTGAGTCTGAATTAGATTCAATGTTGAAGCCAAATGAGTACGAGGAACTAATAGATAATTAAAACAAAAAAACATGGCTAACGTACATTTATTCTAAAAAGCGTATAGTTATCCTCCATTTTATCATATACTTATGTAAACAGGATACTTATAACGAGCATCTTACTTGCTTACATGGGGAGTGCTGTGTGATGATAACGTCTGATTCGGAAAAAGTAATCATTGTAGAAGGGTTGACCGATAAACGTCAAATCGAAAAAGTTATCAATGACGACGTAACGATTGTCTGTACGAACGGTACACTAGGAGTAGAGCGATTTGACGAGATGTTAGAAATGTATCAATTAGATGATAGGGATGTTTTTATTTTAGTGGACGAAGATCGTTCAGGAATAAAACTCAGAAAGCAGCTTGCGCGTGAATTACCACATGCTGATCATATTTATGTAAGTAGTGAATATAGGGAGGTTGCAACAACACCCGAACATATCCTTGCAACTACACTAGTTGGTAAACATTTCTCAGTTAACCCTTTATTCTTAATAAAAGAATTTTAAATGATTATTCGTTCAATTTAATCGGTATAGGGTGGTTTCATTGCAAGAAATAACAGAACAAGCATTAAATGAAGAAAGATATCTATTATATATTTACACCCCTTTTTGCGGAACATGTAGTGTGGCAAGAACGATGTTAGAAAAAATCGAATCTGTTCATAAAGAAACCATTTTTTATGAAATGAATGCATCGTATTTTCCAGAATTTATGTATGACAACAAGATTGAAAGTGTTCCATGTTTACTTATTAAAGAAGAAAATCAAATAAAAGAAAAAATCTATGCTTTTAGGTCTATAGGAAATATTTATCGTTATTTAATTCAGTATAAGCCAGAGTTATTTGGAAATAACTGAAGTGAAATCGACAAAAGCAGGTTTATTTTTGATCGGTAGGACAGAAAATACTCTCCTATCTGTCTGAGTTAACTAAGGCATTCTCTTAAAAAGCTTGACGACATGCCAAGTTTCCTAAGGGGATATGTAACTTTGCTTCGTTATTTGACAAACCTAAGGGCATAGTGCTATCATGGTTTTAATATTATACTAGTAAGCTATCAATCTCTTATCAAGAGCGGTGGAGGGACAAGGCCTGAAGAAACCGCGGCAACCTTCAAACAATGTTGTTTGAAAAAGGTGCTAATTCCTGCAAAGCATATTGCTTTGAAAGATGAGAGAATGGAATGACATAGTAAGCGTCTTTCTGTTCTCATGTTCAGAAAGGCGTTTTTTATTTTAGTATACATTTGTATCACACGATTATTGCAAGTATTTCCAATGCTAGATGTTGTATACTAAAAGAGATTCTAGCTGAATGAAGGAGGATTCGTTTTGATTTCAATTAAAGGGTTACGTAAGGTTTATACATCAGACAATAAGAAATTAACAGCGGTAGATGATTTAACCCTTGATATAGAGAATGGTGAGATTTTTGGTGTCATAGGCTACAGTGGTGCTGGAAAAAGTACATTCGTACGACTACTAAACCGCCTGGAGGAACCAACTGAAGGAAATGTTATTATTGATAAACAAGAAATCACCTCATTAACAAAGAATGAGTTGCGCTCCGCACGAAAGGAAATTGGGATGATTTTCCAACACTTCAATTTGTTATGGTCCCGTACGGTTGAAGATAATATCTCTTTTCCACTTGAAATTGCAGGGGTTTCCAAAGAAAAAAGAGTAAAAATAGTCCAAGAATTAATTGACTTAGTAGGGTTATCTGGTAGAGAAAAAGCATACCCTTCTCAATTAAGTGGAGGTCAAAAGCAACGTGTTGGGATAGCACGTGCATTAGCAAACAATCCGAAAGTATTGCTTTGTGATGAGGCAACTTCGGCACTAGATCCAGAAACAACCAATGCTATTTTAGATTTATTAGTCGACATTAACCAGAAGCTTGGTCTCACAGTCATTTTGATTACTCATGAAATGAATGTGATTCGTAAAATTTGTAATAGGGTTGCCGTAATGGAAAAAGGGAAAATCGTGGAGCAAGGTGATGTCCTTGATGTTTTCTCTCATCCCAAACAACCTGTGACGAAAAAATTCGTAGCTCAGTTAATGGAGCCGGGTTCTGAAGATGAAACAGAAGATATTGAGAATCTGTTACATAATGTAAACCATGACGGTGTTCTATTACGTTTGCGTTTTATCGGAGAGTCAACAAATCAGACTTTAATAAGTCAATTAGCGAAGAAATTCCCAATTGACATTAATATTTTGCAAGGTAAAATTACGCAGACACAAACAGGTGGATTTGGAACATTAATTACGCAATTTATAGGTAATGAAAAAGATATTAGTAATGCGATTGAATTCATTCACCATGAAACCTCAGTAGAAGTGGAGGTTATACGTAATGCTGACTAATATAAAGATGGAAGATATATGGACTGCAACTTATGAAACCTTTTATATGACTATTATCGCACTTATTGGTACAGCTATTATAGGTATTATCCTTGGTTTACTATTATACTTAACATCTAAAGATGCAATTTGGGAAAATACAACTTTTAACGTTATCGTTGCGAGTATTGTCAATGTCTTTAGAGCTATTCCTTTTATCATATTAATACTATTACTTTTCCCATTTACGAATTTTCTTGTAGGAACGGTTCGGGGACCTACAGCTGCTCTACCGGCCCTGATCATCGGATCGGCACCTTTTTATGCTAGATTAGCTGAAATTGCTTTTCGTGAAGTAGATAAAGGGGTAATCGAAGCGGCAAAATCTATGGGGGCAAAAACAAGTACGATTATTTTTAAAGTGCTTATCCCTGAATCAAAACCAGCTTTAGTTTCTGGTTTAACCGTAACCGCCATAGCATTAATTGGGTATACCGCAATGGCAGGTGTTATCGGCGCCGGGGGACTAGGGGACTATGCATATTTTTACGGATTCCAGAGAAGGCAATTTGATGTTGTTTTACTATGTACGATTCTGATTTTAATTATCGTTTTTATTTTCCAATTTATTGGAGACTATATCACTAATAAAATGGATAAAAGATAGACAAGCTTAAACGGGCAGTAAGACCCCCACCTCAAGCTTAAGGGGAACAAAGAAGTCAACTACCCGTTAAGATCCGATAAAAGCGACTAACCATCAGTGGGGATGTAGGAAAATCCCTACTGATGGAAGTCTTCTTTATAAGCAAAAAATAATAAGGGGAGAGAGTAAATATGAAGAAATTATTAGGTACATTACTAGTCTTACTTTTCACCATCGTGTTAACTGCTTGTGGTGGATCATCAGATGAGAATTCAGCAAATGAATCAACAGAGGATGCGGAAATCACCATTGGCGCTTCTAGTACCCCACATGCTGAAATTTTAGAAGAGGCAAAACCACTCTTAGAAAAAGAAGGTATTACATTAAATATTGAAGAATACCAAGATTATGTTTTTCCAAATGATGATTTGGCAAATGGCAAATTAGATGCGAACTTTTTCCAACACATTCCATATCTAGAGCAAACAATTGCTGACACTGGAAATGATTTAGATTATTTTGATGGAATTCATGTAGAGCCAATGGGTGTTTATTCTAAAAATATTAAAAGTATAGAAGATATTCCTGATGGCGCAGAAGTCATTATGAGTCGTTCTGTTGCTGACCATGGTCGTGTCCTTGCATTGTTCGAGGCACAAGGTTTAATTACGTTAGATAAGAATGTTAAAAAAGCGGAAGCAACGGTAGACGATATTGTGGATAATCCTCATCATTTAACATTTTCACCTGACGTTGATGCAGCATTCTTACCAGAAATGTATGAATCAGAAGCAGATGCTTTAGTAGCAATTAATACGAACTATGCCATTGAAGCAGGATTAAATCCTTTAGAAGATGCAATATTTATTGAAGATGAAAATTCACCATACTTGAACGTAGTTGCTGTTCGCGCTGAAGATAAAGATAATGAAGCAATTAAAAAATTAGTGGAAGTTCTTCACTCAGAAGAGATTCAAAACTTTATATTAGAAAAATATGATGGTGCAGTAGTTCCAGTAGGACAAAATGACAAATAAACATTAGTATTTGGCAGGATAATAAAGCAATTTTGTATAACTTAATCATATATGAATGGAAGAGTGTTATACGTTCATGAATCGAACTATATCCATTGAATTTCATGTTGTAAGATAAAACATCAAGTGCTAAAATTATTTTATACCTTTTGAAAGGATGATTAAGTTATACATGAAGTATACACATGAAATGGAAAAAGCCATGGAAAAGTCACATGGGATGAACTATTCTGAATATGAAAGAAAACTCTCTAATCGTATGAAAGTTGAAAGACGTCGTGAACAAGACTACGCATTGAGTAAAAAAATTGTTGCAGAGGCTACATCTCAAATTCATAAATAAATTAAAAAATGCTGGTGCTTACTTAGTGCCAGCATTTTTTGATAAATTTTGTCTGTCTGGGCTCGAATACTCGCCCCAACGTAATGATTTGCATAAGTGCAACTATGGTATCGTCCAAGTTTTTTAAGTAAATATTGGATCAAATTTAGCAATTCTGCATTTTAAGTTATATTTTTTGCTTTTATCTTATAAAACCTATATTCTAGAGTCTACTAGTTAATAAGTTGATAATTAATTGGAAATGCTTTAAGATTGTAATGAGAATAGATTGAGAATGGATTAATATTCATTTCAACATAGTTAAAATATCAGTCTTTGGAGGTATAATTATGGCAGGATCAGTTTTAGAAATCAAAAATCTACACGTTGAAATTGAAGGAAAAGAGATTTTAAAAGGTGTAGACCTTACTATAAAAAGTGGAGAATTCCACGCAATCATGGGACCGAATGGTACAGGTAAGTCAACACTTGCATCTGCAATCATGGGACACCCAAGTTATGAAGTAACGGAAGGTAGTATCACGCTTGACGGAGAAGATGTATTAGAAATGGAAGTAGACGAACGTGCACGTGCAGGTCTTTTCTTAGCTATGCAATATCCTAGTGAAATAACTGGGGTTACTACTTCTGATTTCTTACGTTCTGCAATTAATGCTCGTCGTGAAGAGGGAAGCGAAATTCCTTTAATGAAATTCATCAAAGAATTAGATAAGGACTTAGACTTCTTAGAAATTGATCAAAACATGGCTACAAGATACCTAAATGAAGGATTCTCAGGTGGAGAGAAAAAACGTAACGAAATCCTTCAATTAATGCAATTAAAACCTGAAATTGCTATTCTTGATGAAATTGACTCTGGACTAGATATCGACGCATTAAAGGTTGTTTCTAAAGGAATTAACAAAATGCGTGAAGAAAATCTCGGTTGCTTAATCATCACACACTACCAACGTTTACTTAACTACATTTCTCCTGACTTTGTTCATGTTATGATGCAAGGACGTGTTGTTAAATCAGGTGGACCAGAACTTGCTAAACGTTTAGAAGCGGAAGGCTATGACTGGGTCAAAGAAGAATTAGGAATCGAAGACGAAACTGTAGAACAAAATGCGTAAACGTTAGGAGGACTAAAATGACTGTTGAAACAAAGCTTCCATATAATAAAGAATATATTGAGCAAATTTCAACCAACAGAAACGAACCATCATGGTTGAAGACATTGCGTTTAGAGGCATTGGAACAAGCAGAAAGATTAGAAATGCCTAAACCAGATAAGACGAAAATTACTAGATGGAATTTTACCCACTTTAAACATGAATTCACAGAAGGAGAAGCAATTTCATCTATTAAGGATTTGCCTGAAGTATTACAAGAATACTTTGATCAAAATAATATTCCAGAGAATTTAATTATTCAACGAAATAACTCTATTGCTTATGCAACGATTAACGATGATTTGAAGAAGCAAGGTGTTATTTTTACGGATATTTTCTCAGCACTTGAACAACACAGCGACTTAGTAGAAAAATATTTTATGAAAGATGCTGTACAAGTTGATCAAAACCGCTTAACTGCATTACATGCTGCTTTAATGAACGGTGGGGCATTTATTTATGTACCAAAAAACGTACAAATCGAAGAACCATTACAAGCAGTATTTTGGCAGGAAGATGCAGAGCTAGCATTATTTAATCATGTTCTTGTCGTTGCGGAAGAAAACAGTAAACTTACATTCGTAGAAAACTATATTTCAAGTGATGGCAATCAAGAAACCATTGCAAACATTGTAGAAGAAGTAATTGCAATGGATAATGCGAAAATCTCATATGGTGCTGTTGACAATCTTTCATCTGGTGTAACTTCATATGTTAACCGTCGTGGTGTTGCTAATCATAATGCAACCATTGATTGGGCTCTTGGACAAATGAATGACGGAAATACTGTTTCTGAGAACATTACTTATCTAATGGGAAATGGTGCAACATCCAATGCGAATGCAGTATCTGTTGGACTTGGAAAACAAATTCAAAACTTTACTGCAAGTATTATTCAACACGGAAAAGCGACAGAAGGTTTTATCCTACAACGTGGGGTTATGAAAGAAAGTGCGACTACAATTTTCAATGCAATTGGTAAAATTGAACATGGTGGAACGAAGGCTAATTCTGAACAAGAATCACGGGTATTAATGCTTAGCCCGGATGCTCGTGGTGATGCCAATCCAATTTTATTAATAGAAGAAGATGATGTTACTGCAGGTCACGCAGCATCTGTAGGCCGTGTAGATCCATTACAGATGTATTATTTGATGAGTCGTGGTTTATCAAAAGAGGAAGCAGAAAGACTTGTTGTACATGGTTTCTTAGCGCCAGTAGTAGATCAATTACCAATTGAATCAGTTAAGAAACAATTGAAACAAGTGATTGAAAGGAAAGTATATTAATGGATATTAAAGCCATTAGAGAAATGTTCCCTATTTTAGATCAAGAAGTTAATGGAAACCCATTAGTCTATCTAGATACATCTGCAACATCTCAAAAACCATTACCGGTAATTAAAGCAGTGGATGATTATTATCGGAATAATAATTCTAATGTCCATCGTGGTGTGCATACATTAGGTACAAGAGCGACTGATCAATATGAGGGAGCTAGGGAAAAGGTTCGAGCATTCATTAATGCTGAAAGTGCTGCTCAAGTTATCTTTACCCGCGGAACGACTACTTCCATAAACTTCGTTGCCTATGGATATGCACGACCTAACTTAAAACCAGGTGATGAAATAGTTATTACACCAATGGAACATCACAGTAATATCATTCCTTGGCAACAAGCTGCAAAAGCGACGGGTGCTACATTAAAATATATTCCCCTTCAAGAAGATGGAACGATTTTACTTGAAGATGTTCGGAATACAGTAAGCGATCAAACAAAAATCGTAGCAATTACCCATGTATCGAACGTGCTTGGTACCATCAATCCTGTAAAAGAAATTGCTAAAATAGCGCATGATCATGGTGCGATTATTGTTGTAGATGGAGCACAAGGTGCACCACATATGAAGGTAGATGTTGTAGACTTAGATTGTGATTTCTACGCTTTCTCTGGTCATAAAATGTGTGCCCCAACTGGAATAGGGGTACTATATGGGAAACGGGAGCTATTGGAGAAAACAGAACCTGTTGAATTCGGTGGGGAAATGATAGATTTTGTGGATTTATATGATTCCACCTGGAAAGAACTACCTTGGAAATTCGAAGGTGGGACTCCAATTATTGCTGGTGCAATTGGATTAGGTGCTGCCATTGATTTTCTAAATGATATTGGAATGAATAACATTTATGAGCATGATAAAAAATTAGCAGATTATGCACTGGAAAGATTAAGCACGATTGATGGTATTACCATTTATGGACCTGAAGAGCGCGGAGCACTTGTTACATTTAATTTAGATGATGTTCATCCACATGATACTGCAACAGTTCTAGATGCTGAAGGTATAGCTGTTCGAGCAGGTCATCATTGCGCACAACCATTAATGAAGTGGCTTGATGTTACGGCTACTGCTCGTGCAAGTTTTTATCTGTATAATACGTTGGAAGAAATAGACACCCTAGTCGATGGACTTTTAAAAACGAAGGAGTATTTTGGGAATGTCTTTGAATAATCTCGATACACTTTACCGACAAGTTATTATGGATCATTATAAAAATCCTAGGAATCGTGGAGTTGTAGAAGGAGAATCTGTCTCCGTTGACATGAATAATCCTACTTGTGGTGACCGAATCCGACTACAATTAAAAGTGGAAGATGACATTGTAAAAGATGCGAAATTTGAAGGAGAAGGATGCTCCATTAGCATGTCATCTGCATCCATGATGACACAAGCAGTAAAAGGAAAAAAAATTGAAGATGCCTTGGAAATGTCTCAACTTTTTTCGGATATGATGCTTGGAAAGGAATTAAAAACAGATTTAGATTTGGGAGATATTGAAGCTCTTCAAGGAGTTTCTAAATTTCCCGCTCGTATAAAGTGCGCTACATTAGCTTGGAAAGCAATGGAACGAGGCGTTAAAGAGGAGAATTAGGACTGTAGGCCATATATGATAGGTATGCTACTAAGATGAATCTACAGCTAATACCTAAAGGAGGTTTTTTAATTGTCTAAGAAAGCACCTGAAATAGAAGAGTATCAATATGGATTCAGGGACAGAGACGTTTCTGTATTCCGTACAGAAAAAGGTTTAACTCGTAAAGTAGTAGAAGAAATCTCAAAAATGAAAGAAGAACCTCAGTGGATGCTAGACTATCGTCTAAAAGCATTGGAACATTTCTATAAACGTCCAATGCCACAATGGGGTGGAGACCTCACTGAGTTGGATTTTGATGAGATTGTATATTATGTAAAACCATCTGAAAAACAAGGTAAAACTTGGGATGAAGTACCAGATGAAATTAAACAAACATTTGACAAACTTGGTATACCTGAAGCTGAACAAAAATATTTAGCTGGTGTTTCTGCACAGTATGAATCTGAAGTTGTTTATCATAGCTTGAAAGAGGACTTGCAAGAATTAGGTATTGTCTTTTTAGATACGGATACAGCATTAAAAGAACATGAAGAACTCTTTAAAGAATATTTCGGTACCGTTATTCCATATTCTGATAACAAGTTTGCCGCATTAAACTCGGCTGTATGGTCTGGTGGATCATTTATTTATGTCCCTAAAGGAGTTAAAGCAACTACTCCATTACAAGCCTATTTCCGTATTAATTCAGAAAATATGGGACAATTTGAAAGAACATTAATCATCGTTGATGAAGGTGCATCCGTACACTATGTGGAAGGTTGTACAGCTCCTGTTTATACAACGAATTCCCTTCACAGTGCGGTTGTGGAAATCATCGTTAAGAAGGATGCATATTGCCGTTATACAACCATCCAAAACTGGGCTAACAACGTGTACAATCTAGTTACAAAACGTGCGACATGTGATGCGAATGCTACGATGGAATGGATTGATGGAAATATTGGATCTAAACTTACCATGAAATATCCAGCTATCCACTTAAAAGGTGAAGGTGCTCGTGGCAATACGATTTCTATCGCTATTGCAGGTAAAGGTCAAGTACAAGATGCTGGTGCGAAAATGCATCATTTAGCACCTAATACATCTTCCACAATTGTGTCTAAATCATTCTCTAAGCAAGGTGGTAACGTAACTTATCGTGGTTTAGTTCATTTTGGACGTAAAGCAGATGGAGCACGCGCGAATATTGAGTGTGACACGTTAATCTTGGATAACGAATCCAAATCTGATACGATACCATATAATGAAATTTATAATGACAATATTTCATTAGAGCACGAAGCTAAGGTTTCTAAAGTTTCTGAAGAACAATTATTCTACCTAATGAGTAGAGGTTTAACAGAAGAAGAAGCAACAGAAATGATTGTAATGGGCTTCATTGAACCATTTACAAAAGAGCTTCCAATGGAATATGCAGTAGAGATGAACCGTCTAATCAAATTCGAAATGGAAGGTTCTATTGGATAAAGTTCTAAACCCAGAAAAGAGAAAAAACTTCATTAGTTCATACAAACGTATAACCTTCTAGTAAGAGCTACTCTTACTAGAAGGTTATTTAAAAGGCTCTACGTCAAGTGACGTTGGTACTGTATTTTAGTCGACTTTTAATATGTATTTGATTATCACACTCTAGGGAAGCTATGCTACTCTAGAGTGTGATTTGTTTACTACGGGTTTCAGTTTAAAATGTAATCTTATTCGGTTTTTGTAATGCTTAAAATTCCGATAGCCATATGCAATCCGATTGAGTACCTTGATTTTATTGTTAATACCTTCAATTCGCCCATTGTTATACGTATATTGAAAACTGTTTTTCGTATAGGGCAAGTGCTTTCTTAATGTTTTAATGCTTGTTCTTAAATAGGTTGATGACTGGGTTGGACACTTTTTGTTTAATGTGTTCTCTAATGCATGATAGTCCTTTTCGTCAATTGCCTCCAACAGGTCCTGATATATACCATAATTGACTTTAAGTTCCTCACTATAATCCAACATTTCTTGCACTATTGAACTTTCAAGACGTTGGCCAAATAAGCCGTAATATTTATATTCTGTATAAGATAAACTCGATCTTTTTTTCAGTAAAAGCTTCCAATAACGTTTAAGGCGGCGATACTTTTTCTGATCTTCCCCATTAGATGTTCTGAGTTGGTTCATGATTTTAACACGCGTTTTGTTCATCGCTCTTGATATGAGTTGAACTAAGTGAAAACGATCAATAATAATATCTGCATTTGGAAACATCTCTTTTATCAAACTTACATAACCTGCGTTCATATCGATTGTCACGGTTTCTACTCGTTGTCTAGCTGATAAGCTATAATTTGTGATGAAGTGATCTGTAATAGACCGGTTATCACGACTATTTAAAATGTCTAAGATGTCACCCGTTTCAACATCGATATATTCAAAAGCCATCTTGCCCTTGGCATACTTAAATTCATCAAACGATAGATGCTTAGGTAGGGCTTTATAATGCGGTTTATATTTATTTGCTTCTTTATTAATGATTCTCTGAACAGTTGCCTCAGATACACCACAATCCTGGGAAATATCTTTAACGGACTGCGCTCCAGCTGATTTAATCATGATTTGGGCTTCTGTATTTGAGGATATAAAACAATGACGCTTTACGATATTTGTTTGTGCAGTAAAACTAACACCACAATGTTTACACATAAAACGCTGCTTACTTAATAATAAATATGTTGGATAAACTCCCATGGTCGGAATGGTAATACGAGATAATTGTGTTCCGTTTTTATAAATAGAAGAGCCTACTTTCTCCACCTGGCAATTTGGGCATTGATCTGCATCATATGTTAATTTCGCCTTAATAAATTTACAAGACTTCCCTTTATGTTTGCCATACGTTACTGCATTTTCGCTCATATAAATATTTTTATCTTGAATATCTAACATATTTCTAATATCATTTGATATAGACAAGTGAGTTCCCTCCTAGGAATGGTTTTCAGCGACTTTAATTCTACAGGGAATCTCACTTGTTTTCTATTTATAAACACAAAAATGACGTAGGTGAGTTTTTCCCACCAACGTCATTTATTGTACAACCATTTAAAATTATTGATAAATGTAAAAGCGTTATAAGAAAATACGCTTTTATAACACTAGAGAGGATAACGTTTTAAGCAAAACTGTATCCAATTTACGAATATCGTATGTCAGTTTCGTTTGACTCAGAGTAATATATCCCCAAACCAATTGTGATTACCATAACACTGAAAAACCAGCAATCACAACCACTGAAACCCTCAACTATATAATAATGCCATTTATGTTCCTGTTGTTAACAAATACGGGTGATTTTAATCGTTGCAAAACCGACTGATTTTCCTTTCATCATCATAAATATAATTATTAAACTTAAAATGAGTAACAAAAGCTTTATTTTTTTCCCTTGCTTGACTTCGTTTTAGTGTAAAAAAGATAAACAATGTTCGCAATTACTAATATTATTGCAGCGGTTAAAAAACCAAGTAAAGTGTATATATTAAGATCGAATATTAAGGTTAAAATAGTCCCCCCCAACAAACGCACCTATGCCTACTGTACTAAGATACCACCTCGATCTGTTTTTTGAAGACATAACAAATCTTCTCCTTCCCCACGTTAAGAAGTATACGTGTCTGAGAAACTTACCATAGCACTTGGATCATAAAAATATTTTTCCGCTAGTGTTAGGTAAATCATGCCATTCATACATCATATTATTAATTTACCCCTTCTAAGAAGGCGATTCAATCTAAACAAATCTTTATTTTAGTGAATGAAATGTGACAAGCAATTAAGAAGAATGCTATACTCTCATGTTTGACACTAAAAATCGCCAAAAACACTGCTAAATCAATGTTTATGGCGATTTTTTTAAGGCATAAAACTGCGTACTATTTTTCCCTTTTGGTTTGTTTAAAAATTTTTTTCATATTTTTTTGAGTAACTATTTCGTAGTCAGTTCTAAAGCCAAATGCATCATGTAATGCATCCGTAATTTCTGTTCGAGTATATACAGGTATGTATCCTTCTCCATCCAATTCTAGCATGTTCATATTTCTTAACGTACTAATTAATTCAGGACATGTAAATCTTTCATCCAACTTTTTTTCTAGAATGCGATAGATCAATAAGGACAAAAAGCATGTTAGAAAATGTGCCTTTATTCGGGTTTCTCTTTGCAAGTAAACTGGTCGAGCCTGGAATTCACTTTTTAGTATTCGGAATGTCTCCTCAATCTCCCATCGCCCATGATTTATCTTAATTATTTCCTCAATAGTTGATTCTAGATTGGTACATACGGCATAAAATCCATCATACATGGATTCGTTATCAATCTGTTTCTGATTCAGAGTTGCTTGCGTCTTATCCGCAATTTCACCATTGTCTGTTACATGTGTCGCTTTAATGAATCTCTTTGGGTCATTCTGATTATGTTTATTCAACGAGCTTGGATTTTCCATCTTTTTCTTCGCTCGTTCAACTTGTTTAGCTCGAATGGATGATTGATAACGCTGATAAACAGGGGAGTAGGTGACAATTAACTTTTGTTCTAGATCATTTTCCTTGATCCAACGCTCTTTGTAGTACGTTCTCTGGTCATTTTCGAGATTGCGAATGTCATTCAAATTTATCTTTTTATTACTTCCTGGTATTCGCCACCCTTCAGGATCCAGAGACCATTCCTTCAAAAATTTCTTCAGTTTTTTGATAGACTGCGTAGTTACAAAGGCGCGTTTTCCTCGAGTATTATATATCCGATTCTTATTTGAAGATAGACCGGCATCTGTACATACAACAAATTTTGAAAGGTTAAAGTCCTTTAAAATACGACGTTCCAACGGTTTCAAGGTTGTTTGTTCATTTCTATTTCCAGGTGTCATACTAAAAGCAAGTGGAAGGCCTGACCCATCCATGAACAGTCCCATTTGAACAATTGGGTTGGGGCGATTTTCTTTAGAAACTCCATATTGTTTTAAACCGTCTTCTTCTTCGATTTCAAAGAAAAAGTTTGTGCAGTCATAATATAGAATCTGTGTGTTTCTATCCACTACATTTAGACTGTTTTTATACACCATTTCCTCTATGTAATCTGATTGCTCGGCGAGGACACCAAGTGCCCGATAAATTTGATGTGACTGAAAATGTGCAGGTTCAAGTAAGTCTTTCGAATGTTCAAACGTTCCTTTTTTAGAGGTCGGATGTAGAATCCGTAAATAAAGAAGGCGCGAAAGTATTTCATTCAGATCATATTTGAATTCATACTCCTGAGATATCTTCTGGCAAATTTTATCCAGTTTTAACCCATGGTAAATAGATTGTAAAAAGAGGTAACCAGCATTAAATAGCGTCTGTTTATTCAATGGTATTTGCTTGGCAGGACTGTATTTGGTGACGATTTTATAGTTTCGTTCCTTTTCTTCCAGTGTTAACTTTTTAGCGTATTCTTTTGCCCAGGTATAGGGATCCACACCAGGATGCTTTTCTAAAATTTCTTTGTCATTTCCCAAGGCTTCAACAACTTTGGTTGTCCTTTTATTGCCCCGATAAATATCTTTAATTACAAAATAAGACTTGGAATTTTTAGAACGACTCACTTTAATACGCATAAAATTACCCCCAAAGCAGCTAATGTTACCTTAATTATAGTATATTACGAAATGTTACGCAATAAAATTATGAAAAATTTGACAAAAAAATAAAGCCGTACCAAGGCTTTTGCGCGTTTTTTTTATTTTAGGGTGTCAAACTCCCGGGCGATTCAATCTAAACAAATCTTTATTTTAGTGAATGAAATGTGACAAGCAATTAAGAAGAATGCTATACTATGAATAATTAGAATAATCAATATATAATTGTGGAGCTAAGAAAAAGATATCAAATGATAGAGGAGGAACAAAAATGGAACATATTATTATAGAAACGAAAGATGGGGTTCGTACACTAACATTAAATAGACCGGAGCGCCTAAATGCCGTAAATGATACACTTAGTAATGAGATTATCCAGGCAATTTCAGAGGCATCTGCTGACGATGAAGTCCGCGTTATTGTCATTACCGGAAGTGGGCGAGGATTCTGTGCAGGTCTTGATTTGACCGATTATGCGAAGAGAAATCCAGACGCTCAATCTCGTCATCAAAAATTAGATGAATTGGGTTGGGTTGGTCATCAAGCCTTGGGGATTGTTCATTGTGATAAGCCGGTTATTGCTGCAATCAATGGGATCGCGGCTGGTGCAGGACTTGCGCTAGCTCTGGCTTGTGACATTCGCTACATGTCTGCTAATGCAAGGGTAACAGCTGGATACATTCGCCGCGGTCTCAGCCCTGATGCGGGAATGAGCTATTTTTTACCACGGTTGGTCGGGCAGGGAAAGGCTACCGAATTGATCTTAACCGGTCGGGATATTTACCCGGAGGAAGCAGAACGAATTGGATTGGTCAATGGGATATTCCCTGATGAAGAATTTCAGGAACGGGTGATGAATTTTGCCAGGGAATTAGCGGCAGGACCACCAGTAGCAATGACGCTTTCTAAAAGATTACTCGCTGCAAGCCCAGACACAGACCTTACAACGATTCTAAAACAAGAGTACGCTTTTATTAAACAATGTTTTGGAACTAAAGATGTTCAGGAAGGGGTTCAAGCATTTGCTGAGAAGAGAAAGCCCGTGTTTCGAGGGGAATAGGTAAATTCTAGAAACTAAATTCATGATGAAGGTTCAATTGGATCAAATCTAAATAACTATAACGTTTGTGGCGGGAGTAATTTATTTTTTTGCGGATCTCATTCGTGCATTCCTTGTGTCACGTACGGAATGCAGAAGGACAATTATATGGGTCAATGGTTAGAAGGATAAAACGAAATAAAAAATTACTAAAAGTAGACATGGAAATGATGTGAAATCATCATTTATTTGTTATACTAACTGTAGTGTAATAGGGCTTTCATGGGTGGTGGTTCACCCCTTTTTTGAAAGAAGGGGGTGATAATATGACGGTATTCGAAGCATTGGTTTTGATGATCTCTTTCTCAACCTTAATCGTTGCCATACTGTCTCAACAAAAAAAGTAACCACCCATTGAACGCCTAGCAAGCCTTTGGGTTGGTTACTTCTCTAACTCAAACGAGTGAGCTGCCCCCTTGAAGGGCTGTTACACATTAGACCGTTCCATGTACCAGCATGGTCGGTCTTTTATTATACTATGACTTTCTATATATATTATACCTTAATATCCTCGAAAAATAAACATGTAGCGGTTTATCATCATTACTAATGAACATTAATGTTGCCAATCCATTATTAATTTTTTGCTATAGATCCTTCTCGATAGTTGGGAATTAAATACATTTAGTGCTAATATAAATAGTGAAGTTTAATATTTGGATTGAGGGGAAAGCTTTGGTTTTTATAATTTGTGTATTAATTGGTATCCTTACTGCGTTTGTTGGCTCCATTGCGGGGTTAGGTGGAGGGATAATATTAGTTCCTAGTTTATTTTTAATGAATCATATTTCCCCTTCATTTGCTTGGGCAACACCACAAACTATTGTCGGTATATCATTAGTGACGATGATTTTTACTGCTTTGTCTTCTTCTTTAACCTATATCAAGGGTAGAAGAGTGGATTATCAAACGGGAATTCTTTTCTTAATTGGTAGTATTCCGGGCGGTATTATTGGGTCTAGATTAAATGCTTATTTTGATGTAGACGTATTTACTTTGTATTTTGGACTTTTGATGATTATTGTTTCATCTCTATTGTTTATTAATAAAAGCGTATTTAAAAGGGAAGTTAGGCCAAATCAAAAAAGTGTTAAAACGGTTGAATTAGCTGGAGAAAGGTATCATTATAAAGTTTCTGTTATTCCAGCTATTATACTTTCATTAGTAGTAGGAGTTTTATCAGGCCTGTTTGGTATTGGTGGCGGATCGATTATGGTTCCTGCCATGATGTTACTGTTCGGAATTCCAACTCATATTGCTACTGCAACTTCTATGTTTATGATTTTCTTTGTAAGTATCTCGGGAACCATAACACATTTTGTGCAAGGTCACATTTTATGGGAATATGTAATATTGTTTATTCCTGGAGCATGGATTGGTGGCAGATTAGGAGCAAAGGTTAATCAAATGCTGCCGGGAAAGACACTGGAATGGATCTTACGTATTTTACTTATTATCGTTGGATTACGAATGATTATTGAAGGACTTTCGTAAGGAGTTAAATGATGAAAGAGAAGTTATACTTTTACTATACAAATGATTTACATAGTAATTTCGAACAATGGCCAAGAGTGGCGGCGTTTATAAAAGAATCCATAGCAGCGCGAAACGTTCGAGATAATGATTATTGGCTTTTTGATATTGGCGATCATATGGATCGGGTTCACCCGATATCAGAGGCGACTAAGGGAAAAGCTAATATTCAGCTTATGAATGATTTAAGATATGATGTTGTGACATTTGGTAATAATGAAGGAATTACCTTAGCCCATGATGATCTTTATCATTTATATGATGATGCCGAATTCGATGTTGTTTGTACGAACCTTCATAGTTCGGATAATCAAAACCCTCTTTGGTTGAATCGTCAAGTTAAATTAACATCGGAAAGTGGAGTAAGAATTGGAATTCTAGGTTTAACGGCACCATTTAATGATTATTATCATTTATTGGGCTGGCATATCTCATCCGCATTTGATGAACTAGATAAGTATGTTCATGAATTAAGCCATGAGACGGATATTATTGTTCTCTTGTCACATCTTGGTTTAAGCGAAGATCAAGAAATAGCAAGAAGATATAAAGATATAGATGTAATAATAGGTGGTCATACACATCATTTATTACGAACTGGTGAAAAAATAAATAACACCATAATCACTGCAGCTGGTAAACATTGTTCCTTTGTTGGGGAAGTTATTTTAACCTGGGATCACAATCAAAAAAAACTCATTAATCAAGAAGCGTATGCAACGGATATCTCGGAGTATGAAAATGATACAGAGACAGAGCATAAAATTATGTCATTGCAAGAAGATGCGGAACAACGTTTGAATTATCCAATTGTCTATACAGATTACCCAATAGAGGTAAGATGGTTTAAAAATACCAAAGTCATGCGAGAATTAACAAACACATTACGAGAATTTACGAAGGCAGATATTGCTATGTTGAATTCAGGTTTACTATTAGATTCTCTTCCCGCTGGTAAAATAGCTTATAAGGATGTTCATCGCATCTGTCCACATCCGATTAATGCCGTTACAGTTGAGTTAACCGGTAGTGAAATATTGGAAGTGATTCGTGTTTCTTTAACTAAGCAGTTTACAGAATTTCAGTTAAAAGGGTTCGGATTTCGAGGTAAAGTATTAGGGGAAATGGTATTTTCGGGTATAGAAGTGGTATCGAACTTTCATCCAAATGGGGAGAAATATGTAAAAACTGCATTGTTGCCTGATGGCAGTGAGCTAGATGCAAATCAAACCTATAAATTGGGGACTGCTGATGTGTTTACGTTCGGTCGTTTATTACCTGAAATAGCTAAATCAGACACGAAGCATTTTTTTCTTCCGGAATTTTTAAGAGATTTATTAGTAAAAACATTGGAAGAACACTATTCATAAATACTTCTGTTTGGAATGTCGTATTTTTAGTGACAATCCATCAACATAATGCATAAAGATATAATATACATTGCGAAGGAGGTTTATCATTCTTATGGTAACAGTAGAACCTATAGAAATAGAAGGAAAGCATTTTGTTGCAACAACGGTTAAACTCCCGAAAACAACATTATTATCGGTTTCTAATGATGTTGGCTACATTATGTGTGCGGCATTAGATGTGGATTTTTTTGATGTAAACCCAAAATTAAAAGAAAGAAAAGTAATTGCTGGTCGTGCGGAAGGTGTACGAAGTATTGATCAATTATTGAATGCCCCGTTAGCCAAAATAACGGATGCTTCACGTGAAGAATTTGGTTGGGAAATTGGAATGACTGGTAAAGAGGCATTATTAAGACTTTCGTAAACAAATATAATGATGAGGGGATGCGACTATAGCTTTCTCTTTTATTTATCCTATCTAAACGGGCAGTAAGACTCTGACCTCAAGATAAGTGCGACTAACCATTAGTGGGAGATAAAGGAAAACCACCACTGATGGAAGTCTTCCTCTAATCATGTAATTAATGTGTGTTATTAAATCTTAATGCAATAGAAATAAATTCTATCCCCGCTAAAACAAGCATAGATTGTTTTAGGGGGGATTTTTAATGGGGCCACGTAGACGATTCGGGAGAAGAAAATTTGCACCACCTCCAAGGAAAAATATCTTTTTGATGACCATGGTTGTTTTTGTCTTGTGTATAATTTTAAGTATTGGAATTGTAAGTAAAGGAATAACACCAGCAATAAAAAATATATCGGAAGCTAAAACAGATGAATTTGCCACTAGGGCGATTAATATGGCAGTACGATTTGCAGAAAGTTATGATTTTAGTGATGTCTTAAACATTAGTTATGATGATAATGGTAATGTTACAGTATATAATTGGAACCAATCTGTAATAAGTGAAATTAACAGAGTGGCAACAGACAGGGTGGAGGAGTTTTTCCTACATATGAACCGGGGGGATCCCATATCGTATGATTATTCATTACATGAACCTTATGACTATGACGATGGGGCGGAAGATCGCGCTGCACTAGATCCGACTTTAATTGAGGTGCCACTAGGTGAAATAACAGGAAATGCTTTATTGGCAAACTTGGGACCCAAGATACCAATTAATTTGGAGTTAATTGGGGCAGTTCGTACCAATGTTGTTAGAGAGACGGAACCATTTGGAATCAATGGCTCCTGGGTTTCGTTGTATGTGAATGTAGAAGCGGACGTTCAAATCATTATTCCTTATATTACAGAACGTAAAACAGTTCAAACTGAAATATATATTGACGGCGGAGCAATTATGGGAGAGGTACCGGAGTTTTATGGCGGAGGTAGTAACGGCCCATCCATATCTATCCCAAAGGAGGACATTGGTGAACGAGGAAAAAATCGTAACTTGCAAGAAAATGAATAATCTAGTATATTAGGAAATAGATAAAATTAAATAGACCTCAGATCGGTGAGGTAGAGGTGCGGACAAGATAAGTAGTCAACAGGAGAATGACAACGATGATTGTTGATGAAAGGATTGTTTGCCGAAGTATAATAAGGGGTCAAACTTATTATAACTGGTATATCCTTGAATAAGGGGTATACTGTCATGCATATGTGTTGCATGGAGAACTACTGATCGAAATGGAGGATAACGTATTTTGTAAAGAACAAAGATGGTTATTTTCTATCTTTGTTCTTTTTATTTGGATTTATTTAAATGTTTTATCAATTCTATGAATAAAGCCGCGTATCCTATCAAAAAAACTTTCAGAAGTACACCGATCATTTCACACATCAATATAAGAAAATAACTTGGAGGTAGCAACATGGAAGGGACATTTTATTCGCTTATTCCTGCTATGGTAATGTTAATTCTAGTGCTATTAACTAGAAAAGTAATTCTATCATTAGGTATTGGTATTATTATAGGGGCATTATTTATACATGATTTTAATATTTTGGGAACCATTCAAGAAATATGGAAATCATTCTATGAGATTTTTGTATTAGATGGTGCTTTAAATGTCGGTAATTTATTGTTATTAGGGTTTTTATTATTACTGGGAATGATGATTGCCTTTTTACAAGCTTCTGGTGGTAGTCGAGCATTTGGGAAATGGATGCTAACACGTGTGAAAACTCGTAAAGGTGCAACTCTAGTTTCTGCTCTATTAGGTATTATTATATTTATTGATGATTATTTCAACGCATTAGCAGTTGGACAAATAGCTAGACCGATTACAGATCAATATAAAATTTCCCGGGTAAAGTTAGCTTACATTGTAGACTCTACTTCTGCCCCAGTTACAGTTATATCACCAATATCTAGCTGGGGGGCCTATATCATTGGAATTTTAGGGGGAATATTTGCTGCAAATGGCTTAACGGATATGCAACCATTACAAGCATTTATCCAAATGATTCCACTTAACTATTATGCAATCGCAGCAACGTTATTAGTTTTTCTAGTAGCCTTTTTCAAAATGGATATCGGTCCAATGCGAACACATGAGGAACGTGCTATTCGGACGGGTGAATTAATTGATCCAAAAAATAATAAAATAGCTGGAGATTTAAGTGGTGTATTTGAACCGCATCCTGAAGGGAAAGTTCGTCATCTAATCTTACCTATTTTGGTGCTTATTATTGTGACAGTCTTAGCTATGTTTTTAACAGGAATCAATAATAGTGAAGGTAATGTTAATATCTTTTCTATTTTTGCTAACACTGACGTAAATTTATCCTTATTTGTTGGTGGCTTAGCGGCTGTTTTAATATCACTTGTATTTCATATAAATCAAAATACACCTAAAGCAAGTTTAGGTAAATTGTTAATAGAAGGAATGAAAACGATGCTTCCGGCGATATATATTTTAATATTTGCTTGGATGATCGGTTCTATCATTGGTACTCTTCAAACTGGTGAATACCTAGCACATATATTTGATAATTTACAGGTGAATGTCGCTTTATTACCATTTTTATTCTTTATCATTGCAGGTTTTATGGCACTAGCAACTGGATCTTCATGGGGAACCTTTGGGATTATGTTGCCAATTGCAGCGGAAGTTGCACTAGTAACAGATACAAGCACACTTCTACCATCATTAGCTGCAGTTTTGGCTGGTGCGGTATTTGGGGATCATTGTACACCAATTTCAGATACGACAATCCTTTCCGCAACTGGATCAGGTGCGAACCATATTGACCATGTATTAACACAGTTACCATATGCAATAATTGCAGCGGTAGTAGCTATGGTAGGATATTTGATAGTGGGCTTCACCAATCAAGTATTTTTATCTTTTATTTTAACTGTTGGATTATTAATTGTAATAGGTTTGGGAATTAATTATTTTCATAAGAAAAATGCATAATTTGAACTATTGACTCATTTATTGAAAATGAGTCAATAGTTTTTTTAGTTATTTTAAATTCTTAAAAATATATTTTGACATAGTAGGAAAATGCCGCTATAATATTTTTAAATATCTGAAAATACACACTAATCTAAGTTCTCTTCTGTTATCGATTGAATAAAAAAGGGAGGATAATTTATGAGAACTCGTTCACAATGGGGGACAAGAGCAGGTTTTATTTTTGCAGCAGTTGGATCTGCAATAGGCCTTGGGAATATTTGGAGATTCCCGGCTGTTGCATATGAGAATGGTGGAGGAGCGTTTTTTATACCTTATTTATTTGCGCTTCTTACTGCCGGAATTCCATTATTAATTATGGAATTTACTATTGGGCAAAAATATCGTGGATCGGCCCCGCTATCTTTCAAACGGATGAATAAAAAGGCTGAATGGATTGGCTGGTGGGGAGCATTAGTTGCATTTGTAATTGGAACCTATTATTCCGTAATCATTGCTTGGGCTATGTCTTATTCTGTATTCTCACTCAATTTAAATTGGGGATCAGATACAGAAGCGTTCTTATTTAATGATTATTTAGGATTAACAGTTGATCTGGGTAAAACAGGGAGTTTTGTCCCAAGTGTACTTATCCCACTTATTATTGTTTGGGCGATTGTATTTGTCATTTTATTTAGAGGTGTGAAGAAAGGCATTGAAATTGCTAACCGAATTTTTATTCCTTTATTAGTGGTATTATTCTTCATTCTTGTTGTGCGTGCAATTACCTTACCTGGAGCGCTTACAGGGCTTAATGCATTCTTCCAACCCGATTTTAGTGCCATTATGTCATCTGATGTTTGGGTTGCAGCTTATGGACAAATTTTCTTTAGTTTATCGATTGCATTTGCGATCATGATTGCTTATTCAAGTTATTTGCCTAAAAGATCCGACATTACGAATAATGCCTTTATTGTCGGCTTTGGAAATTCTGGTTTTGAGTTATTAGCCGGTATTGGGGTCTTCTCCATTCTAGGATTTATGGCCGGTCAAGCTGGGGTAGGAATTGATGAAGTTGTTGCGGGTGGAGTTGGTCTAGCATTTGTAGTATTCCCGCAGATTATTAATGAAATTCCGGCGTTCAGTGAATTCTTTGGTGTGTTGTTCTTCGTGTCATTAGTTCTAGCTGGTTTGACCTCCTTAATTTCTATTTGTGAAGCTTATATTTCTGCTATAATCGATAAATTTAACCTAACTAGAACGAAAGCTGTTACGTTTGCCGGGGGACTTTCAGCCATCATATCCCTTCTATATGCTACACAAGGTGGATTATTCTTCTTAGATACGGTGGATTACTTTATTAACCAATTTGGCGTTGCGTTTATCGGCTTAGTTGAAGTAATCGCAGTGAGTTGGGTTATGAAACAATTGAAAGATTTAAAAGAGCATGCAAATGGTATTTCTGATATTCGTCTAGGTTCCTGGTGGACGTTTAGTTTAGGTGTGATTACACCAATTGTTCTTGGTTATATGATGTTTGATTTGTTTAGACTTAACCTATTAAGATTATTCCCAACAGATACAGGAAACTATGAAGGATATCCAGATATATTTATTGCCACAGCAGGTTGGGGTGTTGCTGCAGGTGCTTTAATAATCGGTATCCTGTTTACATTTACTAAATGGAAGAACGAAGAACCTTCTGAAGATCTAAAACAATCGGAGGAGGCTAAATAAATGACCGGTGGGGCTATTGTCGTAATGATTATTGGTATTGTAATTATCTGGGGGGGCCTTGGCTTAAGTATTGCTCATGCTATGAAAAGTTCAAAAAAAGTTGATTAGAAGACTCGGTATATCGCTAGGTTTCTGGGCGGATGCCTCAGTTGCACTTATGTAAATCTTTACGGCGGGCGATTAATCGGAGCTCCGCCGTAAAGATTTTTATGCTTTCTACCTGCAGGAATACGGAAAAGGGCGCTTTTCTTTTAATCTTTCGCCATCCGTTCCCATTTTCTTAAAAAAGGATAAGGGTCGAAAGAAAATTCATTTACTCCGTTATCTTTGTACATACCATAATGTAAATGTGGAGGGAATTTTCCTGAAGTCCCGGGAGGTCCATATCCAGTTGATCCTACACTGCCAAGTACATCACCTGGTTGTACGACTTGTCCAATTTTTACATCGTCATTAAAACCGCTCATATGTGCGTAATAGTGGTAAATATTGTAAATATCACGAATACCAATACGCCAACCACCATATAAATTCCAACCCATCATTTCAACAACACCATAAGTTGTTGATTTTACAGGTGTTCCATAATCGGCAAATATATCCGTACCTTCATGGATACGTAAACCTCCAAAACCTCTTCTATCTCCCCAGGTGCTACGATAACTATAATTGTAATTTGTTGCTACAGGGAAATCTCTATTGGTTAAGTTAATGTCTTGAAACTTTCGAAACACTTTCGCTGTATTCTTGATGGTTTGTACGGTTAAGTCGCGTTGATAGTAATTCCACAATCCAATTTTAATATCGTCTTCCGTTGGTCCGGATTCAAGAAGTATATTTCCCATCGTGTATAAAATATCTTCCGGATCATTAGGGTCAGCTTGGCCATCCCCATTTCCATCTTTTCCTTTTCCATCGTGCATTTCAACTATTCCAATGTCTTTGTTTTTCCCTATATTCCCAATTCCAAACCAAATTTCATCTGGTATATCAATGGAAACAACTTGTTCAGGCTCATTGCTATCTAATATATTTCGCTCAAAGTTATCAATAGCAGCAAAATAATACCAAGGTATTTGAGTTAATGCTTCTGTTTTTTTAAATAAGCCCATTCTTTCTTCATAAATGGTATTTTTATCTTCTTCCTCTTCTGCTGCTGCACTAATCGTTGAAACGGAAACGATGAGCACTATCAAATAGAGCATTGGAATGATTCGTTTCTTCAAGTATTTTTCACCTCCTAAAAATACAGGTTCAAAAGAAGGATAAAAAGGATCGACTCGGCTAAAGTCGAACATCCTGAGATTTCGATTACTCATTTCACCCCACCGTAAAGATTTGTTTGAACATCATCTAAAATAGACATTAGCTATCGCCAGGTATTATGGCGATAGCAAAATAAAATGAATTATTCATGTTCGTATGGTTTTTCCATGTCATTAATTAACTTTTGAATCAACTTATCGTAATTACGATTCGTATTTGAGTTATGAAGACTTTGGATATCATACATTAAAGATTTGTTATCACTTACATATACCTTGTAAAAACGTGGCATGACAGATTCAGCAGTTTTTTGGGCAACCTCTTTTGTTAACTTGGAATCACTATTGTTATCTCTATCATAAGCAATAAGCACTTCTTGATCTGTAACAAGTGTTGCCACTTCATTAAATCCATTATTGTTTAAAATTAAACGAGTAATCATGTCAGCCATTTCTCTTCTATCAATTCTAGCTTCATGATTGTCCAGATTTTGTGTATCGATTTCATCTTTTGAATATCGGACATATCCTAATTGATGATTAATATCTTGATTGGATGGGGTTTGAATTTTATGATTTGGATTCAGCTGGTCTTGAATTTGATTTCTATTTTGCATATCTTGTGTCGCGTTGTCTGTATCATCGTTTGTGTTACATGCACTTATTACGATCAACATATATATTGCAATAATGGAAGCGAAGACTTTTTTCATGGTAAACCACCTTTTTTCATATAGTTCGTGTTCAAAAAGGAGGATGAAAAGGACCGATGTTGGCTAAATGCGCAACATCCTAATGTAACGCTGTCTCTATACAGGGGAATGTCTTTTTCACCGGACTTTTTGAACAATCTCATATATCTCAATTATAGTGTGGTAATAAAATAGGAAATAATGCACTGAATTAGGTGGTTTCTATTCAGCAAGATATGGTAAAATATATTCAATTAGGTGAGGTGACTGATACATTGATCGAGTTACATGGAAAGCATTATGAGATCGTAGAAAATATTAAGAATGGTTTTGAAGAAAATGCAATAAAGGAACGGTATTCGGATATCTTGAGTAAATATGATTACATTGTTGGGGATTGGGGATATAACCAGCTTCGTTTAAAAGGTTTTTATCACGATCGAAACGCAAAAGCGCAGGTAGATACTAAAATCAGTGCGTTAGATGATTACATTTACGAATACTGTAATTTTGGTTGTGCTTATTTCGTATTGAAAAAGGTGAAAAAATAGGAGCAGTAATCCTAACACTGCTCCAATTCATTCAAGTCTAGCTCCAGCGCCTAGCGAGACTTCCTTCACCTCTGTCCGTCATTTAAATGGGCGCTTGCGCCTTTGTTATTCATCATGTAAGGGGTGTGCTCCTGGGAATTGTCTTGGCAGATCATCATGTTGATCTTCATCAGGGTAAACATACGCACTCATTCGTTTTTGCCCTTCTTTCCATTCTGTTGATTTGCTTGATACCGTTTCTTCTTTATTTATAGCAGAACCAACAGCACCCTCAGGAAATTCCTCTGGTATTAACTCATTTTTCATTTTTTCGACATTTGAAAAGTTGGAATACTTTTTATTATGATCTTTTGGCATGTTTTTTCCTCCCTTTAGAATTAGCTTTCTCAGAAGTAAAGCATAATATGTTTAGGAGTGAAACGTGTATTCATAAAAGTTTAGGAAAGGGAGTGTAGATCGTTGAATATTTCAACTATATTGAAGTGGATAAGCGGTGGTCTTGAAGCGTTTTGGGGAATACCGTTTATCGGTGGAGTTATTATTATTAGTTATGCGTGGTTACCATTAGCGGTAATGTTTATTTTGCATTTAGTGACCCTGATTTTTTCGGTTTACGAAAAGAAAAAAATCCACGGAAGTATTCTTGGAATTATAACATCATGTATCGGATGGATTCCGATTGTTGGTATGATTATGCATATTATTACAGCAGTATTTCTCCTTATCGATGCCTATAAATCATCACAAATAACAGGCTTTGAAGAGAATTAAATGAACAAGAAGCAACCTTTTGAGGCGAAGGTTGCTTCTTTAAATTTAGTGTAAAGGATAAAACTTTCTTCTTATTAAATGCCAAGGTTTTAATCATAATAAGAACAACGGGCATATCCTCTAAACCGTTTTTCAATTAATCTTCCAAGGCGGAATATGGCATCTTCATTTCCTATACTACTCATAATTTGGATGCTAATCGGCATCTGTTTATCATCCACCCCAATTGGTATGGTTAATGAGGGGAGCCCCCAAACATTAGCATAAGTTACATATGGCATATATTGTAAAAAGGTCTTACGTATCGAAAAAATATCATGATATACTTTTCCATGTTCCTTGGCAGCTTGATAATACACAGGAAAAATAAGTAGACGGTTTTTCAAATACTCCGCTAATCTTTTATCTCCCTTTTCAATTATTTCCTTCACTTCTAATGTTCGTTTACCATTTGGCTTAAATAATTTCGAACCAAAAATTCCCCAGGACAACGAAGGGCGAATGGAGGTTCTTTCTGTTAATTTTTCTCTAAAAAAGGCTTTGAAAACTCCTGAACGATCATTGTTATATGCCTCTTGTTCTAAGATATGATTATGATCACTTGCAAGAATATCTTGCCAAAGTTTAGCACTATCTTCAAAGAAAGGGGGAACGGTACGTTTTATAGAGAAGAACTTTTCTAAGTAGGTCTCTACGGTATCAAGCATTTCTTTCATGTTTTCCGAAAGAGGGTATTCGATTGTTCCAGGTAGGATTTCGACTTTATAATTTTGTAAATGTTTAGTTTTTAAACTTTTATTAGATATGATTTCATATAAAAATCGCATATCCTGCACAGATTTACCCATTGGGCCAATCGATAGCATTCTTTCTGCGAATGTATTCAAAACTGATGGAAAATGACCTTCTTGTGAGACTTGATTCATTCCTGGTTTAAAACCGATAACACCATTAAAGTGAGCTGGAATGCGAATGGACCCACCAATATCCGAGCCAATTCCTGCTGCTGCACCGCCTACAGCAAGTAAAGCTCCTTCTCCACCACTTGAACCACCCGCTGTTTTTGTGAGATCCCAAGGGTTGTTCGTTCTGCCATATAATTTATTTTCCGTCTCTTGGCTAAAACAAAGAGCAGGTGTATTTGTTTTCCCTAAAATGATTGCCCCTGCTGCTTTTAATTTAGTAATTACCTCTGCGTCCTGCCTAGCTATTAAATCTTGTCGATGTTGCAGTCCACCTGTAGTTTTCATGTTAGAAACATTGATTGATTCTTTTACACTAATAGGAACCCCATATAAAGCACCTTTATTGTTATTATGTAATGATTGTTCATCTAATTCCTTCGCTTCTTTTAAAGCCTCTTCAAAACGTTTTTCAATCATTGCATTGATACTTAGATTTGCCACATTAATATGCTTTATGTATGCCGTAACTGCTTCCGTACTAGTTAGTTCCCCTTTTCTAATCGCAGAAGCAGTTGATGATGCATCCATTTTAATTATTGCTGTAGTATCCATACCTAGTTCCCTCTTTATTTTTGTGATGTTTTTTTCAGTTTTCCCACTTATGATATAAATATAATGATATGGTAAAATGGAGGAAAGTCAATTAGGGGGAGACGAAAACAATGTATTTTGTTGATAGAAATAATATAGAAATTACTTTAAAAAATATGGATCAATTACTAAATGAGCTATCTAATAATAAAATTGAAAATTATATAAGTCAATTAGCCCAGGAAAGAATTGCGCATATCTTAATTGAATCTATCCTCGACGTTGGAAACATGATGATTGATGGATTTATTATGAGAGATCCTGGGAGCTATGATGATATCATTGACATATTAGTAGATGAGAAAGTGATACCTCAATTGGAAGAAAAAGGATATAAAGAAGTAATCAGCTTACGTAAGATGCTTGTCAATGATTATCAAAATGTAGACCATGAACAATTAAACGCTGTTCTTTCAAAAAATAAAGCGCTATTAGAACAGTTCAGTACTCATATTAGAACATACCTAAAAAATGAATTAGGGGTTGCTAATGCTTTTTCTAATCATGTCTAACTTCAGCGCCCAGCGACTAGCGAGACTTCCTTCACCTCCGTACGATAAAGAAGACTTGCCGATTGGTGAAACCAGAGGCTTAGTCGCACTTATACCCTTGTGGTGAAAGTCAACATCGGCTCGCTTACGCTCACCGTGTTTCCTTTATCTCCTACGGCTCAGTCCAGTCCGTACGTCGCTAAACGGGCGCTTATGTTTTTCTAATCATAAATAAGGGTGATGTAAATGGGTAAAAAGATGCCTCCAAAACAAAGAATTTTACATCTTTTAAAGAAGAATCATTCCATGGCGATAGGGGAAATCATGGAATATTTTACGATTTCAGAAGTAGCAGTTCGAAAGCATATTCATGAACTAGAAAAACAAGGACTCCTTACTAAAAAAGCCTATAGTCAAAGTATTGGAAGACCTTACTATCAATATACATTAACTAAAGCAGGTCATGAAACTTTTCCAAATCAGTTAAAAACATTGCCATTAGATTTATTAAAGGATTTAGAGGAACTTCAAGGTTCAGAAATTGTCAATGATTTGTTTAAAAAACGGATGCAAAGAGAAACGGATTATTATGAATCATGCATTACTTCTGAAACGCTGCCCGATAGAATCAATCAAGTCGTCCAAGTTCAAAATGACAATGGTTATTTAGTAGAAGTGGAAAAGACAGAAAAGGGTGATTATGAAATTAGAAATTATAATTGTCCAATACTAAATATCGCATCGGAGTACCATCAAGTATGTGAAAATGAAATTACCATGCTTGAGAAATTGTTTTCTGATGGAACCGTTTCTGTTCATTCACTAATTACAAAAGGGTCACACGTTTGCAAATGGACCATTAAAACATCTTAAAATAATTTGATCATGAAATGAGGAAGAAAATGAAGCAATATAACGGATATTTAATCGATTTAGATGGCACCATGTATCTAGGCAAAGAACCAATTCAAGAAGCAACTCTATTTATTGATAAATTAGTGGAGAAAAATATACCTTTCTTATTCGTAACGAACAACTCGACAAAAACGGGGGAAGATGTTGCGGGCAAGCTAAATAATATGGGAATACAGGCAAAGGCAGACCAAGTTGTGACAACAAGTTTAGCAACTGCCAAATATATTAAACAACAAAAACCTAATGCGACCTGCTATGTCATTGGTGAAGCAGGTCTGTATCATGCATTAGAAGAAAATGGACTTAAAGTTGTGGATGGAGAAGAAGCAGATTATGTTATTGTCGGGCTTGACCAAGAACTAACTTATGAAAAATTAGCAAAAGCATGCTTATCTGTCAGAAATGGAGCAACATTTATTTCAACAAATGGGGATGTAGCTTTACCGACAGAAAGAGGATTATTACCTGGGAATGGATCCATCACTTCTGTAATCACGGTGAGTACAGGAGTTGACCCTATATTTATTGGTAAACCTGAATCTATTATTATGGAAGAGGCTTTAAACATAATTGGATTAACAAAAGAGGAAACATTAATGGTCGGCGATAATTATGATACCGACATTAAAGCAGGGATAAAAGCAGGAATGGACACATTAATGGTTTTTACAGGAGTTACTCCTTTTTCCGAGTATGAACATTTAACTGAAAAACCAACTTATTATGTTCATGGTTTAAATGAATGGTTAGATAACATATAAAGAAGACTTCCATCAGTGGGGGTTTTCCTTCACTCCCACCTACCTTCTTTGTTTCACCAGAACTTTAGGTGGGATAAAATTTTTAGCGAGAAGCGGATACGTCCCAAAATAAGAAAACCTAACACATTCGCTAACAGATGTGTTAGGTTTTCTATGTTAATCATTTTCCATTTCTTCCGCATACGTATGGGCTAGTCGACTCGAAGCTGCTGCTGCAATTGCACCAATAATATCGTCTAAAAATGTATGAACTTCACCCGTTGATTTATCGTTTAATCTTTTTAGAATTCCTGGTTTTTGTTTATCGATGTATCCATAGTTTGTAAAACCAATAGAACCATAAACATTGACGATGGATAATGCAATTACCTCATCAATACCATAAAGCCCTTCATCCTTCTCAATAATTTCTTGTAAAGGTTCTTCTAATTGTTTTTTCTCCGCTAAGATATCTAATTGAATACCTGTAATGATTGCATTTTGTACCTCTCTTTTGGCAAGAACCTTTTCCACATTTTCCCTACATAGGTCTAAATCTAAATCTGAGTGGTAGGCGGATTGTAAATAATAAACTAGCTCCGCGATATGGTCAATGGTGACACCTCGATTAGATATTAAGTCTCTTGCCTTTTTTTCTAGTTCACTTGTTTTTGCCAAATTAATCACCTTTTCTTTTAGTTAAATAATCATTTTCTCTACATATAATGTTAGTAATGGAGAGGAGAGATATTAGTGCCTTTTAATGATTTTCTTTCTACCTATTATGGTATCCAAGTTGATGAAAAAATAGGCTTTGACCGAGAAGAAGGGTATAGGACTGGTAATCATATCAATTTTATCACTTCTGTTGAAAACAAGGAAATGGTTTATTTGGAACAGGCGAGTCTTGCTTACTTTTTAAGAGATAATCATATAGATCATATCACCTTACCGATTCCGAATCTTCAAGGAGAATGGTTTACCTCTTACCATAATAATAATTATATGGTGATGCAGGTAGCCAATATACAACAAATGGATAAAAACTTTGAAGGTAGAAGATTGGCGGAGTTTCATCAGATTGGATCAAGGTATCAGTATCAACCAAAGGAAATCTCAAGTTACGGTAAGTGGAAATCATTATGGATAGAGAAACTTGATTATGTTGAGGCCAAGGTTGAAAAAGAAGCAAATAAAAATCCGAATGCTTATTACCGACTCGTTATGGATGTTCTACCTTATATTATTGGTATAAGCGAAAATGCTATACAATATATTCGAGAAAGTGAAACAGAAACTAGGTTTCATGAAGTGGATCAAGGAACGATCACATTTCACCGTTATCATCATCAATTAAATGATTCCATCTTATGGATTGATAATTTGGTCTATGATCATCCGATTAGAGACATAGCAGAACATATTAGGAATTGTATAGTAAAAGGGGAAAGTAAAGAAAAAATATTCCAATTTCTAAATGAATATCAATCGGTTCGTCCGTTATCTGTTTTTAGCTTCCGTTTATTATATGGGCGCTTATTATTTCCTGCTCATATTTTAGATTTATTCATACATGGATTTACGGAAGAAAAAGATGAAATTCTATATGAAGAATTGAGGCAGCTTTTAGATAACCAAACTTATTACGAAGATATGCTACGAAACTTTTATGAGAGTTTAGATATTAATCCTAAGATTTTAAATATTCCTGTGGTAAACTGGTTATGAAACAACAACCAAAGGGCGGGGATAGCATGAATAAGCCAAGTATTTATATTACAAGAAAAATACCTAGAGAACTTGTAAATATTTATGAAAATCAATACAACATTCGTATGTGGGAAAAAGAAGAAGAGCCAGTACCAAGGGAAATATTAGTAAAAGAAATCCAACATGCTAATGGAATCATATCTATGCTCAGTGAAAAAATAGATGAAGAACTATTGTCTAAAGCACCACACTTGAAAGTAGTGGCAAATCTTGCAGTTGGATTTGATAACATCAATGTAGATGCAGCAAAAAAACGAGGAATAATCATTACCAATACACCTGATGTATTATCGGAAACCACTGCCGACCTCGGATTTGCATTGCTTATGGCAACAGCTAGAAGAGTGATTGAAGCAAATAATTACATAAAAACGGATCAATGGAAAAATTGGGCACCGTTTTTATTAGCAGGAACGGACATTCACCATAAAACGATAGGTATCGTTGGAATGGGAAGAATAGGTGAAGCAATCGCTAAACGTGCAAAGGGTTTTGAAATGGAAATTTTATATCATAATCGAAGCAGAAAGGAAGAAGCAGAGAAAGAGTTAGGAGCATCCTATGTTTCTTTTGATGAACTATTACGTTTATCGGATTATGTTGTGTCCGTTGTACCATTAACAGACGAAACGAAGAGACTGTTTAATAAGGATACTTTTCGTAAAATGAAGCCATCTTCCATTTTTATTAATATTTCCCGTGGAGGAGTAGTGGACGAAGAAGCGTTAGTAGATGCATTAAAGAATAAAGTGATTGAAGCAGCGGGATTGGATGTATTTAAAAACGAACCAATTAATAGTGAGCACCCATTATTAAAGTTAAATAACGTTGTGTGCTTACCACACATCGGTTCCTCTAGCATAGAAACAAGAACAAGAATGATTCAACTTTGTTTGGAGAATGTGGATGGGGTAATACAGGGTAGAGGTGCAAAAACACCGGTATAATATACAAAGGCGGAAGCGCCCGTTTAGTGACGTATAGACTGCGCCTGGCCATGCCAGGTGGTCCGATGTTGCCGCGCAAAGCGGCGGTTTTAATCGGACATTCCACCGCCGTAGGAGATAAAGGAAACACGGTGAGCGTAAGCGAACCGATGTTGACTTATCGTACGGAGGTGAAGGAAGTCTACTAGTCACTGGGCGCTGGAGCCGGACGTGGCTATTTCTGTATCTAAGTTATCCACAGCCATACAAATGTTATAATTTCCTAGACAAGAACAAAGGCAGGTAACGGAATGGTTCCTGCCTTTCATATGTTATTAAAATACTTGCTCGATTTCTTTTACACCAGGTACTTCCGAAGTAAGGGCGCGTTCAATACCGGCTTTTAAAGTAATAGTTGAACTTGGGCAATTTCCACAAGCTCCCATCAGACGTAGAAGAACGACTCCATCCTCGTCCACATCAACTAATTCTACATCTCCACCATCACGTAATAGGAATGGACGTA
Source organism: Oceanobacillus sp. FSL K6-0118 (assembly GCF_038006665.1). Classification (NCBI taxonomy): domain Bacteria; kingdom Bacillati; phylum Bacillota; class Bacilli; order Caryophanales; family Bacillaceae; genus Oceanobacillus; species Oceanobacillus sp. FSL K6-0118. Next base: position 2,723,470 of record NZ_JBBOVR010000001.1, on the reverse strand, counting down.
ATTTATTTAACACTTCTTGAACTTGTTCATACATAGTTTTTTCTCCTTTCCCTGAATTCATTATAAAGTTTTCGACTAAAAAAATCTATTTGAATTTCTTTTTGATTAATCCATGTTTATTGTTATTTTATCTTGAATATAACATTTTGTAAAATGAAAATCACTAGGGGTATGCGTCAAGTTTTTCTCGGTGTGTCTTCCACACCAATATTTCCGGCACTCTATTTTTGTACACTTTTTCGGCTACCGCGCGACCCTTGTCGCTTGCTGTCCCCAATTTTTAGGTAACGTTCTAAAAACCAAGAACCTTACCTAAAAATCAGGGTGTTATCTAAAACTTTTTATTAACTGTCCAATAGCTGATGAATGAGCTGTATTTAGGCTTATTTTACCTTGTTTTGCTCCAATTGACGGCTGGGTTTCCTGGCGTAGAAATTCAGTCATACGAACCACTTTTTTCACGTCTCGTTGTTTTCTTACACTTCGCCTTTGGTCTCTCAAATAGACGGATCGTAATGTTTTATTTAGAATCCCTTGTTTGATCTTCACCATTGCCTCACTACCTTCTAAACTCCAATGCATTCCACGCTTTTTCATTCGGAATGAAATATGTCGTTGGTTGGATTCCATTGCACCCATGCCCCTTGCCTCTTTTGGTGGATTCTCAACTTTTTCTCTCCAATCAAAAATTCGATCCCAATTACCGCCAATATATCTACGAAAATCCTCGGCCTTTTCTAACTGCTTATCCGTTTCTAAAGTGCTCTCCAATGTATCCATCCAACGTATGAAATCATCCAGTTCGTGTTCTTTGATTGCCTTTTGTACACCTTCTTTAAACTCGCTCTTTTTAACTCCAAAAGTTCGATTCAGTGCTTTAGAAATGTGAAAGGAATCCAATTGATTTAAAACAGGATAACTAGACTGTGAGAAAGCCTCTTGAAAACGTTCTGCCGTATAACCGGGACCACCATCACTATTGGTGACAACTTGAGTGTTTTCTAAGGAATAATGATTAGCTGTATACGCCTGGACTTCTTTCCAAAAATCATTCGTTGGTTTGGTTGTCATGATGACCTGTGGATTCTTTAGGGAAATACGCTTCCCATTTTTACTCCAACCTTCATGAATGATCGCATGATGGACTTCATGACTTGTCTTTTTCTTTGTTCCACGCACAAATACACCATCTGCCTCGGCAAATAAAAAATCCAACTCATCTCCCTTTGGTAAATAAGCAGCTTCCTCTAATTCCGCTAACATTTCTTCATCAGCTCGCGCTTGTGCCTTCCCAACACGTTTCACAATACTTCCCACAGTTGTATGACTAAGAGTTACTGCGGTCCATTCACCTAATATGCGTGCCGTTTCTCGGTACGTACTCTCACTAGCCAACTCTGCCACTTTTACTTCAACTAAAGGACTATGTCGTTGATATTTTCTAAATCCAATCCATTCATCAAAAGGATAATGCGCCTTTCCATTCACATCGCGCATCAAGGTATGAGTAAAGCGAACCGCCCCAAAAATAAACTGAATCGTTTTTTCATCTTCTCGTTCAACCGTCCAACCTTTACTTTGCATTCTTCTTTTAATCGTTTGATTAAGTTGTGTAAATACGCTCCCCATTAGTGTAGTAAGTAGATCATATATACTAATTTGAATTTGTTCTTCAAACTCAATTAAGTCATTTGTATCCTTTAATAATTCGCTAATTTTTGATATAATTGTATTCATGAAAAGGCCTCTTTCTAATGTATTTGCCGGCTAAGCATACATTTATGATAGAGCGCCTTTTCTTTTTTTTCTAGAATTTTGTTTCAAATCCCCGAGAACTATTTTACACATAGTCACTAGGGATACGGTGAATCCTGAGATATGAAAAAAATAAAGAGGTAAAGAAAAAATGAATTAGTTGAAGTTGTTAATTTTACTTTGTATACTTAAAATAAAGATTAAGTAAGGAGGTCCGTGAAAAAGATGGTAATTAATTTAACCGATCAAGCAAGTACAAGAATAAAAGAAATGATGCAAGAAGAAAGTGAGAATGTACGTCTACGTTTTGGTGTAAAAGGTGGCGGATGCAGCGGATTATCTTATTCAATCGGATTTGATTACGAAATAAACGAGGAATTGGATGTACAAGAGGAAGTGAATGGTATTCCAGTTGTCATCAATTCACAGGATATTCCAATTATAGAAGGTACAACTATTGATTATAAAGAGAATATGATGGGTGGCGGATTTAGCATTGATAATCCGAAGGCCGTATATTCTTGTGGATGTGGCTCATCCTTTAGAACGAAGGAAGTTGTTGGAACACCAGGTGATTGTTAGTTTCTCTCGCTAGGATGCTTTTTTAAAGTGTTCTAGCTTTTTAACTTGAATGGAGAGTGCGAAATGGGTAAAAGGTGTCATCATGGAATTAGCAAAGATCAGCTGTGTGTTGCAAAAGTACCTTTTTTTAATCATTTAACATTCGATGAGATGGAAAAAATTGCAGATATGAGTCGCCATCTCAATTTTAAAAAAGGCGAAATTATTTTTAGTGAAGGAGATCCATTAGAATATCTATACATCATACATCAGGGGCGGGTTAAAAACTATCAATTGTTTGAGTCTGGTAAAGAACAGTTACTTCGTATATTGGAGTCTGGTGAATTCATGGGGGAGTTAGCTTTATTTACTGAGAAAACGTTAGATAGTTACGCCGAGACAATCGAAAAAACAGAAATATGTGCCATTCATCGTAGTGACATGCAGCAGCTTTTGAAGCAATATCCGACAATAGCTATAAAAATATTAGAGCAATTTAGTAATAGGTTAGATGAAACAGAAAAGTTAGTTGGAAATCTAAGTTCAAAGGATGTAGAAACACGAACGGCAAGTTATTTATTAGAGTTAGTTGACAAATACAATACAACGAGTGTCGAGTTACCTATAAGCAAAAAGGATCTCGCATCTTATTTAGGGACAACTTCGGAAACGCTAAGTAGACGTTTGTCTAGTTTCCAAACAAATGGATGGATTGAGCAAAGAGGTCAACGCAAAATTCAAATATTAGATAGAGAAGCGTTAAGGGAAATGAGTATTCATAAATAAAGAAGCTATAATCAGAAGAACTCTATTATTATAGCTTCTTTATCTATTTTGTCCGGCTCCAGCGCCCAGCGACTAGCGAGACTTCCTTCACCTCCGTGCGATAAGTCAACATCGACTCACTCCGTTCGTCGTGTTTCCTTTATCTCCTACGGCTCAGTCCAGTCCGTACGTCGCTAAACGGGCGCTTCCGCCTTTGTTCTTTTAAAACAAATCTAAATCAGATGAGTGTTTAGGTTGTACGCGTGCTTTTGGATCAATATAACGTTTAGCGTTATTAATTGCTGTTGGTCCTTCACCGAATCCAGTAGCAATCAATTTTACTTTGCCATCATACGTACAAACATCTCCAGCCGCATAAATTCCTGGAATATTTGTTTCCATTTTAGAGTTAACAACAATACTGTTCTTTTCAATTGTTAAGCCCCAATCTTTGATAGGACCTAATTTAGAAACAAAACCATAATTACAAATAATAGAATCGGGTTCTAATGTAATTTGATTCTCTCCTTTTACCTCTTGTAAAATCAATTGGTCAATTTTGTTGGAAGAAACAATATCAGCCGCAACATAAGGAGTTAGAATATCAACATTAGAGGCATGGAGTTTCTCTACAGTATGTTCATGAGCCCTAAATTCATCACGCCGATGAACTAAGGTAACTTTTTTGGCAATAGGTTCTAACATTAGAGCCCAATCCACTGCGGAATCTCCACCACCTAGTAAAACAACGTGTTGGTCTTTGAATATACTCATATCTCTTACATAATAATGCAGATTTACTCCCTCGAATTGTTCACTATCTCCAATATTTAAGCGGCGCGGTTGAAATGCACCATTACCTGCTGTAATGATCATTGTTTTTGTTAAATGAACATCACCGGTATTAGAAGTAAGCTTCAGAACGTTTTCATCTATTCGATCCACTGTTTCAATAGACTGACTAAGCACAATTTCTGGGTCAAATAAACGAGCTTGTTTTTCTAAATTATCTACTAATTCCTGAGCTCTTACTTTTGGAAAGCCGGCAACATCATATATATATTTCTCTGGATACAGGGCTGTTAATTGCCCACCAGTATGCGGTAAACTCTCAATGATTTTAACACTTGCTTGTCTCATTCCACCGTAAAACGCAGTGAACAATCCGACAGGGCCTGCTCCAATAATCGTAATATCATAGATTTTTTCTGACATGGATATTACCCTCATTTCTACTATTTTAAATTACAACATAGTATTTATAGTATCATAAACAGGGTGGTAGTGGTATGAAAAGACTTTGAATATTGATAAATATAGTAGCGTATACATGGTATCATTCGAATTCAGAAAATAAATAATTAGGAAATTAGATATTAGGGGTTGAAAAAGAAAACAATACACGCTATGATTACATGTGAATTATGTTACAATTTTGTAACAAAATGGTTAAATTTATATTACCAATAAATGTTAATGTACTAGGAAGAGAACAAAGGCGCTGGAGTCTGACGTGGCTATTTCTGTATCTAAGTTATCCACAGCCGTACAAATTTTATAATTTCCTAGGCAATTAGGAAACTTGACATTCACCAAGCTTTTTAAGTGAATGCTAAGTCTATTAAAGTAATAACGAGGTTAGGAGATGGAAGTGAAATTATGCATAGACCACATATCGTCATACTTGGAGCGGGATATGGGGGAATAGTAACTGCATTAAATCTACAAAAGAAATTAAATGCAAATGAGGCACAAATAACACTTGTGAATAAAGAAGATTACCATTATCAAGCTGCTTGGCTACATGAAAATGCGGCTGGATCTTTACATCATGACCAGCTAAGAATTCCTATTAGGGATATTATTAATGAAAAGAAAATAAATTTTATTTTAGATAAAGTGGTTTCCATTAAACCTGAAGAAAAAAAGATAAAACTAGAAGACCAGACAATAGCATACGATATTCTTATTATTGCTTTGGGTTTTGAATCGGAAATGCCAGAGAATCATGGATTAGAGGAAAATGCCTTTTTTATAGGGGATATAAATAGTGCAAGGCTTATAAGGGAGCATTTAGAATATAATTTTGCTTGTTACCATAATGAAGATGTAAAGAATAAAGGAAGATTGAACATCGTAATTGGCGGTGGCGGTCCAACAGGAGTAGAATTTGCTGGTGAATTAGTTGATCGTATTCCAGAAATCTGTAAAGAATATGATATTGAAAAAGCATTGGTTCGTATAATTATGTTAGAGTCAGAAGCAACGATTTTACCTGCTGTTGATGAATCGTTACAACAATATGCAACGAACTCCTTGGTTTCTCGTGGTGTGGAGATAATAACAGGGGCAACGATTAAGGAATGTCATGCAGATACAATAACTTATGAAAAAGATGGGATACTAGAGGAAATACCTACCGTTACCAAAATATGGACAGCGGGGGTAAGAGCTAATTCTTTAGTTAAAAAGTCTGGATTACAAACCAAAGATGGAAAAGTAGCAGTAACTGGAGAGATGAAGGCACCTGACTTTCAAGATATCTTTGTTGTAGGTGATTGTGCAAATGTTATAGATCAAAAAAGTGGAAAAGCCTTTAACCCTACAGCGCAAATTACTGTTCAACAAGCAGCATTAGTTGCTTATAATGTTGTAGCAATGATAAAAGGAAATAAATTAAGAACGTTTGAACCTAAAATTAAAGGCATGGTTGTTTGTTTAGGGAGCCATGATGGAATCGGCCAAATTTTTAATAAACGTAAATTATTCGGGTGGAAGGCTCCACTCGCTAAACGATTAGTCGATACACAATACCTTTTAAAACTAGGAGGATTAAGCTTAGTGCTGAAAAAGGGAAAGTTCAAATTTTTAAATAGTTAATGAAAAGCAAAGGAGTGAACTGTTCCTTTGCTTTTTGTTTGAATTCATATAAAATGAAAATGATATCTTTGTATATGGGGAAAGGAGTATCTCGATTGGTTCAATTATTAGTTATGATCATTTTATATTTTGTCATGTTTTTTGGAATTGCATTTATTGTAAATATGCTTATACGTAAAACATGGCTTATGGCGTATTTATATCCATTTATTCTAATTATTATGATCGATAATTTAGCAACTTGGGAATATATTGTGAGGCCTGGACAAGCTTTTTCAGCTCTAGGTACTAAATTAGTAAATTTAACTGGATTTGACATTATTTTATTTGTGTTTGGTTTCTTAGGAACCATTACAGCTGGATATGTTATGAAACTACTAAGAAAGAATGGTTATCAAATGTTTTAATAGTTTTATATGAAAAAAATGAATAAAATCTAATGTGATTGGAAATGATGACACCCAGAGAGGTGTTATTCATGAAAATCAAAAATTTTATTCGAAGGACGACTTTGACTTTCTTATTTTTAGTAGCATTATACGTGACAATATCTACTATATCTAATATTACCATTGCAGATATGAAAATTTGGGCAGATAATTTACAGATACAACGCACAGATGAAAACTCATTAGATTACAGAAATCTAGAAAAGAAAGAGGAAAGACTTAAGAAAGTTAAACCTACTGAACGATTAATATCTAATAATGAAGTTGATGGATCTAAGACTTTAGAAGATATAGTTGATGTGGAAGGTTATCCCTCTAAGGTTGTAATGGCGACGGGTTATACAGCGGGTTATGAATCAACAGGTAAGACGGAAGCTCATCCTTCTTTTGGAATTACGTTCTCGGGAGTAAAAGTGAAGAGAGATCTATATTCTACTATCGCTGCAGATACGAGTGTATTTCCGATTGGTACTATTCTGTTTATTCCGGAGTATGGTTATGGTGTCGTAGCTGATACTGGTAGCGCTATTGTTGGGAATAAAATTGATTTGTATTTTAATACAGTGGAAGATGTTTTTAATGAGTGGGGAAAAAAAGAAGTAGAAGTGTTTATTATTCAAGAAGGTAATGGAAGTATAACGGAAGAAGAACTAGTAGCATTAAATGAAGAAAATGAAGCATTACAAGTGTTTAGACAGCAATTTATATCAGAGGATTAAAAAAGATTTTTCTTCTTCCAGTTTAAAATTGTGGAAAAATAATAATAAATGAAAAAGCATACCATATCGAAATCGGTATGCTTTTTATATTGGCGGTTAAGAAAGCATAAAATCTTTCCCGTCCGCATAAGTGCAACTAAGGCATCCGCCTACCCTAAAGCGGATGCCAAGATTTTTAAGAGAAACGTGGAGTCTAGAACAATGGATATAAAGCCAAAGCGACGATGATTCCAGTCAGTCCACCGAAAAAGACTTCGCTAGGTTCATGACCAAGTAATTCCTTTAATTCTTGACGTTTTTCATAATCTTTTTTTCTATTCCAGTCTTTTGCGTGTTCAAAGAATAATTGAAAATCATTAATTAACCGATTTAATACAACAGCGTGCCTTCCTGCATGTCTACGAACACCTGAAGCATCGTACATGGTGATTACACTAAATATGGCGGATATTGCAAACATAGACGAAGATAAGCCTTCAACTATACCAATCGCTGTGGTGAGGGCGGCTACTGCTGCTGAATGACTACTTGGCATGCCACCAGTACTAAATGCAATACTCGGCGTAAATTGCTTAGTTACTAAAAACTTTATTGGGATTTTTATGAATTGGGCAAAAACGATTGCTGATAATGCCGCCCAAATAGGGAAATTAGAAAATATCTCCATCTAAGTTTCAACACCTACCTAATTATTTTAGTGGTTAGGAAATTTAAAGTTTCCCAACTATATTACCTGCTTAGTAAAGAAAAAGCTTTTAAATATAGATTATGTAATTGTAGTAATTTTAACATAGGTGAAAACTAGGTAAAAGAATTAGCTAAATAAAAGAGAACCTAAACGTGCAGTAGACTCCCATCTCAAGCTTCTTGAGAAACAAAGAAGGTAGGTGGTAGATCAACAGCCCGTAAAGGTCCGATAAGTTCGACTAACCATCAGTGAGGGATGAAGGAAAACCCCCATTGATGGAAGTCTTCTTTATTGAATGATGGTATCTAAAGCGATTTCCATCATGTCATTAAATGTTGTTTGTCTTTCCTCAGAAGTCGTTTCTTCGCCTGTTAAGATATGATCTGAAACGGTTAAGACAGATAATGCTTTTCGGCTATACTTTGCAGCAAGCGTATACAGTGCCGTCGTTTCCATCTCAACAGCTAATACTTGATAGCTTGCAAGCAGTTCATTAATTTCCTGTGCATTTTCACGATAAAAAGAATCGCTCGTAAAGACATTACCTACTTTTAAGTTCAAACCTTTTTGGACCCCATTATCGTAGGCGGCTTTTAATAAATGGAAATCTGCTAATGGTGCATAATCAATTTGATTAAAAATCATTCGATTCGTTTGGGAATCAGTAGTTGCCCCTTGTGCTAAAATGACATCTCTTACTTTTACATCTTTTTGAAGAGCACCACAGGTTCCAACACGAATTAGTTTCTGTACATCATATTCTCGGATTAATTCATTTACGTAAATGGATATGGAAGGGACACCCATACCTGTACCTTGAACAGATACACGTTCCCCCTTATAAGTTCCAGTAAATCCTAACATTCCCCTAATTTCATTATATGGATTTACATTTTCAAGGAAATTCTCTGCAATAAATTTTGCACGCAATGGATCGCCCGGTAATAAAATTTTATCTGCAATTTCTCCCTTTTTTGCGCCAATATGGACACTCATTATTTTATCCTCCCTTAACGAATGGTGTAAAATAACGGTATCATATTATAAAAAGGAAGACAAATGTCATTTACAAACGGAACAAGGCTTAAATGGGGAGGTGAGTATGACACTTTAATGAGTTGTCTTCACAGCAAACTTCTTTTACGAATGATGTCGTTTCGTTTGATAAATATATAAAATTGTATATAATAAACATAGTTAACTCGTACAGCTTAAATAGTGTTCGAGTGAATTATAGGAAGAAGGGTGAAAAAATGAAATCACAAACATTTAAAATCACAGCTGAGTCTGGAGTGCATGCAAGACCAGCTACATTATTAGTTAATAAAGCTGGACAGTTCGAATCCGAAGTAAACATTAATTACAAGGGTAAATCCGTTAATTTAAAATCCATTATGGGTGTTATGTCTTTAGGAATCCCTGGTGGAGCAGAGATCGAAATTTCTACTGAAGGAAATGATGAAGAAGAAGCATTAAATGCATTAGCTGACGTAGTTAAAGAGCATTTAGGGGAATAAATAATATTATAAAAAGCTAGAGGGAGACAAATTTTCCTCTAGCTTTTTATGTTATAATATCGCTTTTTATAGTTGTTTTCTTCCAAACGGTTTAAAGTTAGTATTGCTTGTTGGTTATAAGGGGTATCCTCTTGTAAAAGCTTTTCTTTATATGTATGAACCGCGACTTTTAAAGAATCCCCATACGAAGGTACTTCTGCATCGTAAGGATGAACAGCAGGTTTTTTTACATTCATTTTTTCTTGATAGAATAAAGCTTTTCGTTCATGAAAAAATACACCCTCCACTTGTCCAGGATTATGCAGATCCCCTTGCATTGGATGCTTTAGCACAGCTAACACTTCTATTAGATAGTTTTTACCTCTATCTTCCTTGACTTTTCCAATGTAAGTTCCTGAATGGTAATGAGCTTTTACAATATCTCCAATGTTTACTTCAGCCATAACATATCACCTCTAAGTACATTGTGCCAAAAAAAGTAAAATTAAGCGAATAATATGGAAATAGGTTTAGTAAATAAGCTTATTTTGCTATAATGAACATTGGAAGGAAGGCGATAGAATGAATTTATATATATTAATGCCATTTTTATATTTTCCAGAAGATAAGACTGAATATATTCCAGCTGTCATCTCGTTAATCATTTTTATGACATTAGCATGTGTTGCAATGTATATCTTTTATAAGAAGTCGAAGAAGGATGAAAAGGAATTCAATAAAAAATATAGTGAACAGTTGCAACAGGTTGCTAAGAATAATAACGAAAAGTAACATCAAAAGGAGCATTACATAAGTTGCTTCTTTTTTGTTTGATGCAAATGGGTCTAAGTTGATTTAACGTTTGTATATTTTACTACAAGAAGTGAATAATAACGCAAAATGCACTAAAAAGGGGAAAGCTACATGCGTTTATTATTCATAATCTTTTTTACTTTGGTCTTGGCATCGTGCGGTAATGGGGAAACTGAGTCCACAAGAACAGTTGATATGTATAATGCTGAAGGTGATATGGTTGGAACAGCGACATTAAATGAAATGCCGGATGGGGTTCAAGTGAAATTAAAACTAGAAGGACTGACACCGGGATTTCACGGTATTCATGTTCATGAGTATCCCCAATGCAAGGGTCCTGATTTTAAAAGCGCTGGAAGTCACCTCAATCCTGAAGGGAATGAACATGGCTTAATGCATCCAGAAGGGGCCCATTTGGGTGATTTACCAAATATAGAGGCGGATAGTGACGGGTTAGTAGATGCGGAACTAATGTTGAGTGGAGCTACACTAAGAGAAGGGAAAAATTCCATTCTCAAAGGGGACGGTACTTCACTAGTTATACATGAATCACAAGATGATGGAGTTAGCCAGCCTGCAGGGAATTCCGGGGCTCGAATTATGTGTGGGACAATTAAAGCGGAACCTAAGAAAAATACGGAAACTCCTACAGATCCAACCGAGACAAATGAAGAGCAAGAAGAAGAAGGATGAACAAAATAACCACGTCCCTTTGCTGACGTGGTTATTATTTTATTATCTATTTTTTATTGCTTCGATAATTCGTTTTGTCCCTTCTGCAATAGTAGCACGGGGACAAGCTAAATTCATACGCATATATTGTTTACCTTCTTCGCCATAATCAACACCTGCGTTCAGCCCAACCCTAGCCTTATGAATCATAAATTCCTTTAATTCTTTCGCATCAAGACCTAGTGAGCTACAATCAATCCAGAGTAGATAGGTCCCTTCAGAAGGCGTAACGCGTAAGTCTGTGTTATGTTCAAGTTCTTTCGTAACATAATCTCTATGACCTTCTAAGACGGTGAGAAGTTCATTTAGCCATGGCGATCCATAATTATATGCCGCTTCTAAAGCAGTATTTGCCATCGTATTTAATCCGTTGCCATGACCTTGTTTTTGAAATTCTTCTATTAATTTTTTACGTTTTTCCTTATTTGTAGTAATAACGTAAGATGCCTCTAGTCCTGCTAAATTAAATGTTTTGGAAGGAGCCATACAAGTTATCGTATGATTTGCAATCTCTTCAGACAAAGAAGCAATAGGAATGTGTTTCTTTCCAGAAAACACAAGATCGGCATGAATTTCATCAGAAATGATAAGCACATTATATTTCAAACATAGTCTAGCCATTTCCTCTAATTCCGCTTTCTTCCAAACTCTTCCTACAGGATTGTGAGGGGAACAAAGTATAAAAGCTTTTACTCCAGATTTTAACTTTTCTTCAAAGTCATTAAAGTTAATTGTATAATAATTATTTTCTTCTATTAATGGGTTTTTAACAATTTCTCGATCATGGGCTTGTATAACATTGTAGAACGGTGTATAAACGGGTGTTTGTATTAAAATCTTATCTTGAGGCTCCGTAAATGCCCTAATAGCCATATGTAAGCTTGTAACAACGCCTTTACTGAAAGAAAGCCATTCACGATTTATTTCCCAATCATGTCGAGTTTTTACCCAATTTACGATAGAATCTTTCACGGCATTATCTACAACTGTATATCCATAGATTCCATGTTCTGCACGTTTAATAAGTGCTTCATTTACTTCACGTGGAGCCTGAAAATCCATATCAGCTACCCACATAGGCAGAATATCTTCATTTTGAAAGATAAACTCTCTTAAGTCCCACTTCATTGAACGTGTGTTTAAACGATTATGTACTCTATCAAAAATACTCACTATGATTAACCTCCTATCTTCATTATTGTTATTATATCAAATTAGCAGAAATATAAAGGAAAAATGGCAAAAAAAAAGCAAAGCGTTGTAACGCCTTGCATACAGGGGGAATACGAGAAAGTCTTACAATATTAGTTATTCCCCGGTATAAAAAATATAAACTTCTTTTTTTAAAAAAGTAAAATAAATTTTTTATCATTCTTTCTCATTGAATTCTAATCGTTTTCTTAGTACAATTTTCATTCAGACATTTATTATAAAAATGGAAATAAAGAATAAAGGAGAAGGAAATGTATGAAAAAAATAATAGTATTTCTAATGATTTTGGGAGTTTTAAGTGCCTGTGGTAATGCGAGTTCTCAAGACGCAGAACAGCCGAATACAGATGTAAAAGATGAAACTATTACCACTCAGAAGGATACGGAAGCGAATAAAGAAGAAGCCGAAACTGGAATGGAAAATAATGAAGTAAATAACGAGAACACTGAAATGGAAAATAATGAAATAAATAATGAGAAAACGGAAGTGGAAAGTGATGAAGTGAATTATGAAGAAATGGCAATTTGGGAAGAAGTAATACCTACTAATAATTATTCGCTAAGGGTTGTTGAAGATAATAATCATAAACGTATTGTACTCTTTGAAGATGAAAATGGTCATGTTTCTTATAAAAGTATTTACATAAAAGACAAGGATCGTTTAAAAGTAATAGACACAGATACTGATGATGGATTATTATATAACGATAAAATATAAAAAAGCAAAAAGCACCCCTATTGGAGGTGCTTTAAACTTATCCCACCTAAAACGGGCAGTAAGACTCCTACCCCAAGCTTTTGGAGAAACAAAGAAATCAGCTGGGAGATCAACTGCCCATAAAGGTCCGATAAGTGTGACTAACCATCAGTGGGGAATGAAGGAACTCCCTACTGATGGAGTCTTCTATAAGCGTTTTTCTAATTCTTCTTTTTGACTTTCAAAACCAGGTTTACCAAGTAAGGCAAACATGTTTTTCTTATATGCTTCCACACCTGGCTGGTCGAATGGGTTAACACCTAATAGATATCCACTCATACCACAAGCTTTTTCAAAGAAGTACACAAGATAACCGAACGTATAAGCATTTATCTCTGGGATTTCTAAAATTAAATTAGGTACGCCTCCATCTGTATGAGCAAGCATGGTACCTTGGAATGCTTTGTCGTTGATTTCTTGAATGGTTTTACCAGCTAAGTAGTTCAATCCGTCTAAATCATTTTCTTCAGCTTCTAACGTTAAGTCAATTTTAGATTTATTAACATGAAGAACCGTTTCAAAAATGTTACGACGACCTTCTTGAATATATTGACCTAAAGAGTGTAGGTCTGTCGTAAAGTTTGCTGAAGAAGGATAAATACCTTTTTGGTCCTTTCCTTCACTTTCTCCAAATAATTGTTTCCACCATTCAGAGAAGTATTGTAGGTTAGGTTCGTAGTTGATTAATAACTCTGTAACCTTTCCTTTATTGTAAAGGATATTACGGACAGCAGCATATTGATATGCCGCATTATTTTCTAGAGACGGATCTGAAAAATCATTCATTGCGTCTCTCGCACCCTGCATCATTTCATCCGTGTTAACACCACTTACGGCGATAGGGAGTAACCCAACTGCGGTCAGTACAGAATAACGACCACCGACATCATCAGGGATCACAAATGTTTCATATCCAGCTGCATCTGCAGAAGTCTTTAAGGCACCTCTTGCTTTGTCAGTAGTTGCAAAAATACGACCTTTTGCTTCTTCTACACCATATTTTTCTTCCAAATACTTTTTAAATATACGGAAAGCAACAGCAGGTTCAGTTGTAGTACCTGATTTTGAAATAACGTTAATGGAGAAATCTTTATTTTTTAATACATCAAATAATTCACTCATATAAGTGGAGCTTAAATGATTACCAACAAAAATAATTTGTGGTGCTTTTCTTTCTTCTTTAGAAAGAATATTTTGGAATGAGTGATTCAACATTTCTATAGCTGCACGAGCGCCTAGATAAGAGCCGCCAATACCTATAACCAAAAGAACATCGGAATCATTTCTAATTTTTTCTGCAGCTTTTTGAATGCGTGCATATTCTTCTTTATCATAATTTTCTGGAAGGTCAACCCATCCTAAAAAGTCTTTTCCAGCTCCAGTTTTATTATGTAACATATGATGAGCAGTTTTGACAAAGTCACTAAGGTTGTCTATTTCGCTTTGATTAAAGAATGACAAAGCTTTATCATATTTAAAAGATACATGTGTCATGCTGTAATTCCTCCTAATAAATAAAGATATGATTATACTTTAACTAATTAAATATTTTACATCAAGATTGAAACTTTTAGAAGTAATAGACTTTTCAAAAGGGCTGTATATGAAAAGGGCATGTCCAGTTCGCCTGTTCATGCCCCATCCCTAGCTAGTTTTTAAATGTTCCTTCACGTTCCTCTGATTGTTCAATCCACTCTTGTAGTTTATCTTTAAGCGTATTAAATCCTGATGTTGCTTCTTCTTGTTGTTGTTTTGGTTTTTGCATCTTTTGGGGTTTAGTAGTTTCTTTTTTTGGTGCTTCCTCAGTTGCTCTGATGGAAAGTGATACTTTGTTATTTTCTTCATTTACGTTCAAAACTTTAACTTTTACTTCATCGCCAACGGATAAATGATCATTAATATCTTTAACAAAACCGTGAGTGATTTCAGAGATATGAACCAAACCTTGAGTTTCATCATCTAATGCAACAAAGGCACCATATGGTTGAATCCCTGTAACTTTACCTTCTAATACTTGACCAGCCTCAAATTTATTTGTCATGCCGAACATCTCCTATTTTTTCAATTCTTATTAGTACGTGTACAAAAAGGAGGATGAAAAGAACGGAGCATTTCACGTGAAGAACGGAAAAGCAAATCAACGAGTTACCACAGGATGTGGGTGACTTCCACGTTCGTCACAGGACGTGACAGAACCTAGTCGAAGATCCCTAAAACTGAAGCGTCTTTTTCACCGGACTTTTTGAACAACCTCTATTAGACAATAAATAATTTTATCACACATTAGTTTATCAAGCAAAGAAGTTTACCAATCTGTTATAGATAATAAGATATCTTCTTTTTTTATAATAAAATCTTGGGAGGGATGAATTTGATATTGATTATTTCGTATAATTCCAAGAAGCAGATGTCCTCTTTTTAATAGTTTTTGCGATACGTCGAGAAAAGACAGTTCTGTTAATTCCACTGGACATTTGGAATGAGAAAATTGCTTTTGTTTTAAGAGGTTAGTAATGTCTTCAAATGGAGTAGCTGTTTTTTTATGTGACAATTCATGAAAAAATAGGATACTCATAAAGTTATTGGAACGAATAATGGTTGTAGCTCCAGCTCTTAATGCATTCTCAATTTGTACTTTTGATAAAATTTCCGCGACGATAGGGACATCTTTGTTATTACCTCTAATAGCTAGTGTTGCTAGGATGGTCCAGTTATCCGAATGTCTTTCACTTTTTAAGTCATTTGCTGAAATTAATACCCTTGATGCATGCTTGATATTAGCCATGTGTAACACATAATCTTCGGTTGCATCTCCATTTATAAAATGGACGGGATAATTTTGATACGATATCTTTTTTTCCGAATGGTCAATTAGAACAATTTCCAAATTGGGAAAAATATCTGTAACAATTTCAATAAGTTGTCTAGTTCTTTCATTCCATCCAATAAAGATAAGATGATTTTGTCCTTTGAATTTTAGTTTCCCCCTTATAAGGTCTTGTTCTTTTCTAACGGCACGAGAAGAAACGGCTGACACATAAAGAGCAATAAAACTTCCGCCGGTTAACATTAATAATATACCTACTATTCGACCTTCTGTAGTTAGGGGAGTATAGTCTCCATATCCAACGGTTGCTGCTGTAACAAATGCCCACCAGATCCCATCGAAAATAGTCGGAAACTGCTTAGGTTCAATAAAATGGATAAGGATTCCGTAAAATAACATGACAATGATAACAAGTAAAAGCAATTTAATCAGTAAGGGAAGACGTAAATAAAGATATTTTATAAATTTGATAGTCATACGAATCACCTATTAAGGTTTTTCTTTCTAGCTTCAGCGCTCAACTCTTAATAGTATGGACGAAATGTCCGCATTATAATACATGCAAAATAGAAGAAAAAATGGCATTGATTAATCAATACCATTTTTTCTTCTATTATTTATTTAATGCATTTTTGATGCTTTGGTAAACTTCAGGGCGGAACTCTGTTTTTTCTTGGAATGCTTGATGCATAGATTTATACAGTTCTTTTGATTTTTCTTCAAAATCTTCCGCATCTTTTGATGGTAAACTAGCTCTCTTCTCATCCACAAATTGTTGAACTACATCCGCACGTGGTCCCCATTTAGCGAATTCGTTTCCATCTTTATCAATAAAAATAAATATAGGAATTGATCTTGACTTACCATTTGTTAAATACTGATCCATTAAGTCTAAATTAGAGTCTCGAAGAAGCATACGAACATCAATATTTGCTTTTTTAGATAATCTTAATAGAATCGGGATGTTAAGCATTGCGTCGCCACACCAATCCTCTGTAAGTACGATAGCACGGAGACTTTTTTCTTTTATTTTTTCATAAAACGCTGTATCCTCAGGTGCTTGAAAGCTTTCATAAATATCAAGAAAACCTTCTTTGTTTTTTTCCATACCCTTTATGTACTCTTCCGGTGACATTGCCTTTTCAAACCATTGATTTAAATCCATGTCATCCCCTCCATTTTTTTCTTTATTTTACCTATTAAATCAGAATGGGTAAACTTAAGTGCTCTATACTTTTATTTTTGCTATGATAAATCTATTAAAAGGTTGTCATTAGGAGGAATGCTTGGATGAATTGTAATAAAGAATTTCTATTGGAGCTATTAACAACACCATCACCTTCTAGTATGGAGATGGAAATTCAAAAGAAATGGATTAACTATGTAAAAGAATTTGCGGATGAAGTCATAACAGATAATGCAGGAAATGCAGTTGGTGTTTTAAATCCAAATGCTGAATTTAAAATATTGCTAGCAGGGCATTGTGATGAAATAGCACTTGTTGTTAATCGAATTGATGATGGGGGATTTTTATACTTTGATAAAATGGGTGGTATTAATCCGAAAGCAGCAGTAGGAATGCAGGTAACTGTTTTAGGTTATGAAAAAACAATCACTGGAGTAATTGGAGTTAATGCCCAACATCATGGCGGTTTAAAAAGTGATTTTGATTTGGGCGATTTATTTATAGATTGTGGTTATCAATCAAAAGAGGAAGCGGAAAAGGAAGTACAAATTGGTGATTTATGTGTATATAAAGTGAATCCCGAAATTTTAAAGGATCGTTATATTACAGGTAGGGGATTAGATAATCGGACTGGGTTATTTATCGTTGCAGAAGTATTAAAACGATTATCAGAAAAGGATATAAATGTCGGTGTTTATGCGGCAAGTACGGTAAATGAAGAAACGAATATGGGTGGTGCGTATTTTGCTGCTTCAGGAATTAATCCTACAATGGCCATTGCCTGTGATGTGACATTCGCAACCGATTACCCTGGGGTAAATAAAAATAAATATGGAGATGTAAGATTAGAGAAAGGTCCTGTTTTAGCTAAAGGTGCGCCGATTAACATTAAAATGAACAAATTATTAGAAAACGCCGCTAAAAAACTGGATATAAATGTTCAATACGAGTTAACGCCAAGAATGACTGGGACGGATGCTGATAAAATGAGATTTACCGGTAAGGGAGTTCCGATTGCATTAGTATCATTACCGTTACGTTATATGCATTCGCCTGTTGAAACAGCTAGTTTTATCGATATGGAACAGGAAATGGAGTTATTAGTAACGATGATTGAAAATATGACAGGAAAAGAGAGTCTTAATCCTTTGGAAGATTAGTAAATAACTCTTTTCAAATTAAAAAATAAGATGTATACTATACATAAATAATTTAATAATCGATTTCAATCTTCGGGGCAGGGTGTAATTCCCGACCGGCGGTAAATAGCTGTTCGCTATAAGTCCGCGACCCACAGTTTATTTAGATTGTGGTTGACCTGGTGGAAACCCAGGACCGACAGTTAAAGTCTGGATGAGAGAAGATGTCGAGCCTGATTAGGTACTTTTTTTGTACCATAATTTTGCTATACTTTTGTATATTAAACCCTAAAGCGCCCCAATTAGGCCTTTAGGGTTTTTATGTGTAAATATAGCATTTTTATCAGATTTAGGCTTCTCCTTCACGACAAGATAGAAATCGATCATATTGAAGGAGGATAACAAATGGGAAAATCAACTAAGCAATCATTAAGTTTAGTTAAATTAATTATTTTGGCATTATTAGGGACAATTTCATTAGTATTATTTTTCTTAAACTTTCCTTTGCCATTTCTACCACCTTACTTAAAAATAGATTTTAGCGAAGTTCCGGCTTTAATGGCGGGCCTAATTTTTTCTCCAGTCGCTGGTGTTATCGTCGTAGCAGTGAAGAACTTATTGTATCTTGCAGTTTCAGGTGCAGGTGATCCAATTGGAGTTGCGGCAAACTTTTTAGCAGGTCTTATGTTTGTTTTACCGGTATCCATTTTTTATCATCGATTTAAAAAAGGTGTGAAAAGTGTTGTTTCCGGACTAGTAACAGGAACAATCATTATGACAATTGGAATGAGTGTTCTAAATTACTTTATTGTTTTACCAGCGTATGGTTGGTTTATGGGTTGGGAAATGACACCAGAAGTAATTTGGTCCTCTGTTTTAATAGGGGTACTTCCATTTAATGCAATTAAAGGAATTATAGTGGGAATCTTATTCGTTCCTTTATTTATCAAGATGAAGAACTGGGTAGAACAACAACAAGCAAAATTTATATAAATAAAATTCACAGCTAGCCTCTAGGGGTTAGCTTTTTATGTAAATAAAAAAGAAGCAGCAAGTAAACTGCTTCTCCGTCCTTCATCTATTTTTTCTTTGAAACAATTCCTATTGTACATCTTGATATACATATTAAAGCATCTTCTTCGTCCGTTAGGCGTACTTCCCAAACGGCGGTTGTTTTACCACTGTGGATAGGTTTTCCTTTTGCGGTAACTATTCCCTCTCTTTTACTTTTAATATGATTGGCGTTAATCTCAATACCGAAGACATTACATTCATTGAGATCGACATTCATTGCTGCTCCCATACTTGCAACAGTTTCAGCGAGTGCGACAGATGCGCCACCGTGTAAAAAACCATATGGTTGACGAGTTCGTTTATCTACTGGCATAGTCATAATTATTTCATTTTTATCTAAAGAAACGATTTCAATCCCTAGATTTTCGATCAATGTATCATTTAATAAATCTTCCATCTCTATCCCCTTAAATAAAATGACTTATTAGTAATGATATACCTAAAAGTAATCCATATATCGTATTCGTTTTTCCAGTTTCCTTCATTGCTGGCATCATTTCTAGAGGTTCTGTTTTACCACGGAAATTTTTAATTACTTTAATCGCTATAGGTATGCTTGCAAATGTTATGATAGACCATAATGGTAATATATTAAAAATAATATAAACAGCAGTTAGAAGGTAAGCAATAAAAAATAAAAATGCCATAACCGTTATGGATTTTTCCCTACCTAAAAGAACTGGTATTGTCTTTCGTCCGCCTTTCTTATCTCCATCTCTATCGCGAATATTATTTGCCATATTGATACTTCCAATAAGAATCATGACGGGAAGTGATATAAATACGACTCGTCCTGTTAATACATCCGTTTGAATAAAGTAGCTTATACCAATAATAACGGATCCCATCATTAGACCGGATGCTAGCTCACCAAAAGGTGTAGACGAAATTGGAAGAGGACCACCAGTATATAAATATCCAATTGCCATACATGCAAGTCCAATTACCATGATCCACCAACTAGATACATAACAAATATAGGCCCCAATAAACATAGCTAAAATATAAAGGATAATGGCGAGGTTTTTTATTGTTTTTGGCTTAATTCCATCACGTACGATGGAACCGCTAATTCCAACAGATTCAGTTGTGTCTAAGCCTCTTTTAAAGTCGTAGTACTCATTAAAAAGGTTTGTGGCCGTTTGTATAAGTATGGAAGCTACGAGCATAGCAAAAAATAATAGCCAATCTATCTTACCATCAACGTAAGCAAGCATCGTTCCTACGAATACAGGAACAAAA
This sequence comes from Oceanobacillus sp. FSL K6-0118, assembly GCF_038006665.1. Lineage (NCBI taxonomy): Bacteria > Bacillati > Bacillota > Bacilli > Caryophanales > Bacillaceae > Oceanobacillus > Oceanobacillus sp. FSL K6-0118. The sequence continues at coordinate 2,703,176 of NZ_JBBOVR010000001.1, read as the reverse complement.
GAAGCGGTTAACGTATGTGGACGAGTCATTCGCCACCATACATGGAAGCCGTCTTTTTCATTTAAGGCATGCTTTATATTATTATTAGTCGACTGCATTCAAGTCTTCCCCCTGACGTCATTCAATATGATAATTTGTTAGATAAAGAAGTATTTCTTAGAACATCATTCTAATTTTAGGTGAATCAGTATAGGGTGTCAATGTTTTATCCTATTCTAAGAAAGTTCTCAAAATCATCTTTTCATCAGTTTCCTAAATGAAAGAAAAGGGCTTTTCTTGAGAAAGATAGCAAAAGGGCATAAAATATATATGGACGTTTTTGCCATATCGGAGGTTTACGTAAAATGATTGAATTAAAAGAAGAACAAGTTGAAACCATTCTTGAAAAAGCGATTGAAGGCATAAATAGTGATGATGACTATCAACTTGTTAGCATGACTAAAAAGATAAAATATAATAATGCTCTTTCATTTTTTGAAGCAGCGAAATATATAAAAAAGAACCGTACGTTTTGGATGAGCTCGGAGGAAGATTTTTATTTAGTCGGGATTGGTCAGGCGTACGAAATTATAGCAGAGGAGTCGCGCTTTGAAGAAACAAAAAAGGCGTGGAATCAGTTGTTGGAGAAAGCGACAATCTATAATCCTTATGAACAGCCCGGGACAGGGATTGTTGCATTAGGTGGATTGTCTTTTGATCCCAAAAAGCCAACCACACCGCTATGGGAAAATTTTAAACCTAGCCATTTTACAGTTCCCGAATTTTTAATGACAAAACACAATAGAGAGTGTTATCTCACGGTAAATATTTTAGTAAGGAAAAATGATCATCCCCGTCAACTTGCCAATGAATGGAGGGATTTGGAAAACTCACTTTTTCAAAAGGCAAGCATAGAAAAGCAAATGTTAACAATTACAGAAAAAAAAGAAATAGAACCGACGGAATGGAAAGAAACCGTTCGGAAAGCTAAAGAAAAAATTAACCATTCAGATATAGAAAAAATTGTTTTAGCTCGTGAAATGTATTTACGGTTTAATGAAAATGCAAATATAGGATCTATTTTACAGAAATTATTAGATACCCATCCAAGCAGTTATATTTTTGCTATTGAAAAGGATGAAGATTGTTTTCTCGGTGCTACACCGGAAAGACTTGTCAAATTAGAGAAGGATCATTTACTTTCTACATGTTTGGCAGGGACCGCGCCAAGAGGGAAGACGAAAGAAGAAGATCAAGCAATTAGTGAAGGTTTATTACATGATCAAAAGAATCGAGAAGAACATGATTTTGTTGTGAAAATGATAAAAAATGCAATAAAAGATTGTTGTACACATCTTGATGTGCCTAATGAACCAATCATTTATCCTTTAACAAACTTACAACATTTATATACACCTGTAACTGCAACACTAAAAAAGGAGTATAGTTTATTTGATATCATTGAGAAACTTCATCCAACACCTGCTCTAGGCGGTACACCAAAGGAAGCTTCTCTTCAGTTTATAAGAGAATATGAACGTTTAGATCGCGGGTGGTATGGGGCGCCAATTGGATGGCTAGATAGTAATCAGAATGGAGAATTTGCTGTAGCTATTCGTTCAGCTTTAATTAAAGATACAGAAGCTTCATTATTTGCAGGTTGTGGTGTTGTAAAAGACTCCAATCCTGATGAAGAATATGAAGAAACCAACATCAAATTTTTGCCGATGTTATCTGTTTTAGGAGGTTAAGTAAATAATGGAGCGCATTGAAATACTAACGAGATATACTGCTAATTTTGTAGACGGAATTGTACAAAGTGGAGTGACGGACGTAGTTATTTCACCTGGGTCAAGGTCAACACCTCTAGCATTAACATTCACGGAACATCCAGACATTAAAGAATGGGTTTTAGTCGATGAACGTTCTGCAGCATTTTTTGCGTTGGGAATGGCGAAAGAACAAAGTAAGCCAGTTGTACTAGTTTGTACTTCTGGAACAGCCACAGCAAATTACTTTCCTGCAATTATAGAAGCATATTATAGCAGGGTGCCACTTATCGTATTAACAGCTGATCGTCCGCATGAGCTGCGGGACACTGGAGCACCACAAGCGATTGAGCAAATTAAAATGTACGGTGATTATGTGAAATGGTTTCACGAAATGGCGTTACCTGAGGCGACACCAGAAATGTTAGAATACGTCCGTAATAAAGCCAGTCGTGCAGTTTATACGGCAAATGAGGGGAATCCTGGTGTTATTCATTTGAATTTTCCGTTTCGTGAACCATTAACACCAGATTTTGCGATTGATAAACTATGGGAGCCTATTGGTTTACCACATTGGAAACAGATTGATCAATTAGTATATGATGGGGAGAAACAACTTAGCTCCCGTGATTTAAAATCGATTGTAACCCAGTTAAAGAATTTAAAACGAGGTTTAATTGTATGTGGTCCACAAATGGAACCTCGTTTAGCTGAGTCAGTAGCTAATTTGGCACTAAAGTGGGGAGTACCGGTTTTAGCAGATCCATTATCACAAGTTCGTTCAGGTCATCATCCTCTAGATAATATTATAGAAGGATACGATGCCATACTAAAAAATAAAACTATCCGAGACTTACTAAAGCCTGACTTCATTATTCGTTTTGGGGCTATGCCAGTATCGAAACCCTTTTTATTTTTTATGAAGGAAAATAAAGATGCAGTACAGTTTGTCGTGGAAAATCATGCCGGTTACAGGGAATTTACAGGAAATAGAACGCAATTTATTTTTGCTAATTCTTCGCAGCTATGTGAAAGACTATTTCAAGTAACTGATTTTAAAATGGATCCATCATGGTTAAGAAAATGGAAAAATATGAACCATATTGCTAAAAAACATATCCTATCTAGTCAGGAAGAAAAAATGACTGAAGGAGAGGCGGTACGTAGTCTATTCGAAGTTACTCCAAATGATAGCTATGTTTATGTTGCGAATAGTATGCCTATCCGCGATGTTGACAGTTTTATGCTGAATACAGAAAAAAATATAACTGTCTTGGCGAATAGAGGAGCTAATGGTATCGATGGACTTATTTCAAGTGGAATGGGTGCCGCAACTTCGAAAAAGCCCGTTACTATTATTGCTGGTGACCTATCTTTCTACCATGACATGAACGGTCTATTAGCCGCTAAGTTCTTTCAATTAAATGTTACGATACTTTTAATCAATAACAATGGTGGAGGTATTTTTTCCTTTTTACCACAGTCCAATAGTAATAATAAACATTTTGAAGCTATATTTGGCACTCCACTTGATATAGATTTCAGATATGCCGCTTTTATGTATGGTGGTAAATATGCAATAGCAAATACAAATGATGAATTAAAAGAACTATTGCAAACTAGCCATAATCAAAAAGGCTTACATGTTATTGAAATTAAGACAGATCGAGCGGAAAATGTTGTTTGGCATCAAAAAATTTGGAAAGTTATTGAGAAAGAAATTATAGAACGTTGGGGATGATGAAGTGTACATTTCATTAGAGGACGGTCATTATTGGTATGAGATCCACGGTCAAGGGATTCCTGTTGTGTTATTACATGGGTTTACCGGAAGTACTGAAACTTGGAATCATTTCTGCCATTCTGTGGAAGGGCTAAAAGTAATTACAATAGATTTACCAGGTCATGGAAAAACGAAACTGAAAAATCCACGCTTAATGGAAGACTGCTGTAAAGACCTAGATACTATATTTGAAACTTTAGAGCTAGATTCCTTTCATCTTTTAGGTTATTCCATGGGGGGTAGAACAGCGTTATCCTATGCGTGCCTATATCCTCGGCGATTACAATCATTAATATTAGAAAGTGCGTCCCCGGGTTTATTAAGTAATGAAGAACGGACAAATCGAATGGAAAAGGACGGGCGTTTAGCTGAAAAGTTAGAAAAAGTGGGAATAGAGTCTTTTGTGGATTTTTGGGAGGATATCCCTCTTTTTGCTACCCAAAAAAGTCTTCCTCAATCGGTTAGAAAAGCAATACGAAAAGAACGCCTTAATCAGGATGCATTTGGTTTAGCGTCGTCACTTCGATACATGGGCACTGGAAAGCAACCATCATGGTGGAATCATCTTTCGAGTATTCAACTACCAGTTTTCTTATTAACCGGTGGAAAAGATGAGAAATTTGTTCGCATTAATAAAAAGATGCAAAAATTATTTTTTTCATGTAAGCTTAAAGTATGCGAAAATGCAGGACATGCAGTTCACGTGGAAAATCCTCAAATTTTTGATAAACTAGTAACGGAATTTGTAAAAGAGGTACATAATAGTAGATGATGAAGGAGGAGTAAAATGGCTGCTGAATGGAAGAAGTCAAAAGAGTATTCAGAAATTATTTATGAAAAATATAATGGAGTTGCAAAAGTTACGATTAATCGCCCCGAAAAACGTAACGCATTTACACCGCTTACGGTAAATGAAATGATTGATGCGTTTACGGATGCTAGAGATGATTCTGAAATTGGTGTAATTATTCTAGCTGGAGAAGGGGATAAAGCATTTTGTTCTGGTGGAGATCAAACCGTAAGAGGACATGGTGGATATGTTGGGAGCGACCAAGTTCCACGATTAAACGTACTTGATTTGCAAAGATTAATCCGTACGATTCCAAAACCAGTTATTGCAATGGTATCTGGTTATGCCATTGGTGGTGGACATGTCCTTCACGTTGTTTGTGATTTAACAATCGCAGCGGACAATGCCATTTTTGGACAAACAGGACCAAAAGTGGGTAGCTTTGATGCGGGATATGGTGCAGGCTATTTAGCCCGTCATATTGGTCATAAACGTGCAAGAGAGATTTGGTACTTATGTCGTCAATATAATGCGGATGAAGCATACGAAATGGGAATGGTAAATAAAGTAGTACCACTTGAACAATTGGAAGAAGAAACATTACAGTGGTGTGAAGAAATTCTAGAAAAATCACCTACTGCAATTCGTTTCCTAAAAGCATCATTCAATGCAGATACAGATGGATTAGCTGGTTTACAACAGCTTGGCGGAGATGCAACATTGCTTTATTACACAACAGATGAAGCAAAAGAAGGTAGAGATGCCTTCAAAGAGAAAAGAAAACCGAACTTTAAAAAGTTCCCGCGTTTTCCTTGATTCATTGAAAAAAATTACTATGATGAACCCTTTGCTTGTAATAGCGAGGGTTTTTCCTTTGTATCGTTAATTAATAGAAAGGAGCATAATCATGTCGGAAACAATTCCACATTGGCTGACGAAACAAGCTGACATTAACCCAAACCAAACCGCAATTGAATTAGAGAACGGGGAAACTTATACGTTTAAACAATTAAAAGAAGCTAGTCAATGTTTTGCTAGGAAATTGGCTGCACTAAATGTACATGAAGGGACGCATGTCGGAATTTTATCCGGCAATAGCATAGAAATGATTGTTGCTATTCATGCGTTAAGTTATTTAGGAGCGGTTGGAGTACTTTTAAATGTGAGACTTTCACGACCGGAATTAGAGTTTCAATTAAAAGACGCAAATGTTTCTATCGTTTTAACCTCGGATAAGTACAAAATGAGTGCAAGCCAAATTCAGGTTTCGATGGTGAAGAGTTTTTCGGAAATAAATGTATTGCAAGAAAAATACAATATACCTTTAAAAACGGAGCTTAATTTGGAAGATGTTTTTACAGTTATTTATACCTCTGGTACTACAGGTTTTCCAAAGGGGGTACTCCATACGTACGGTAATCATTGGTGGAGTGCGATTGGCTCTGCTCTGAATCTAGGCTTGAATAAAGATGATAAGTGGCTTATTCCTTTACCGATTTTTCATGTAAGTGGTCTATCCACCTCTATAAAAAGCCTAATTTATGGCATGCCTATTTACGTATTAGAGAAATTTGACGTGAAAAAAGTTCATGATGCTATCATGTCCAAGGGTATTACAATTGTTTCTGTCGTTACGGTTATGGTACAAAAATTATTAAATGAATTAGGGAACAATCGCTATCCTAATACATTACGATGCATGTTGCTTGGTGGTGGTCCAGCACCAAAGCCATTATTAGAAAAAGCGAAAGAAAAGGGAATTCCTGTTTTTCAATCCTATGGAATGACGGAAACTTCATCACAAATCGTTACATTAAGTCCGCAAGACGCTTTAAAAAAATTAGGATCAGCGGGAAAAGCCCTTTTTCCAGCGCAGCTTCGAATTGATGGAGGCAATGAAGACTCTATAGGAGAGATTATCGTCAAAGGTCCGATGGTAACAAAAGGTTATTATAGAAATGAAGAAGCAAATAAAAAATCCTTTCATAATGGTTGGCTTAGGACAGGTGATATGGGATATTTAGATGATGATGGATTTTTATATGTAGTGGATCGTAGGAAAGATCTTATCATTTCTGGGGGAGAAAACATCTATCCTTCCGAGATTGAAAGTGTATTGTCTGGAATGGAACAAATTAAGGAAGTGGGGGTAACAGGTTTAGCAGACGAAACATGGGGGCAGGTTCCAATTGCTTTTGTCGTAAAGATAAAAGATGTAACGGCATCTGAGGTTTTCTCATTTTTGCGACAAAGATTAGCGAAATATAAAATTCCGAAAGAAATTCACTTTGTAGAAGAATTACCGAGGAATGCTTCGAATAAACTAGTAAGAAGTAAGCTACTTGAATTGCGGAGATAATAAAAATTGGCCTTTACTTTGAGAACAACCAATCTTTTAGAATACTTTCCTAACAGGAAGCCAAATTAGTATTAGGAGGTGTTCCTGATGGAAAAAAACAAATATTATGTAAGCTTGGTGGAGGGTGAGATTTCACATCGTCCACATGATCGAAATGGTTATTTAGAGATAAGTGCTACGGAAACAGAGTTAAGTAATCTACGTAGAAAATTCGAAAATATGCATGATGCTGGAGTAGTTACATTTTTTCGTGCACATTTACCGTTTGTAGAATATCATCATGATGATTCAAACGACAAATACGACTCCAATATGCTAGAGGTGTATCAAATGCTTTATGAATTAGGAAATAAAAAAACACGTGAGCATATTGAAAGTATGGGAATTTTAAATGAAAATGATATGTAAAAGACAGAGAAAATATGTTATTGTTTAATAACAGACTTATCTGTTAATTTATCCCACCTAAATTGGCAGTAAGTCTCCCGCCCCAAGCTTCTGGAGAATAAAGAAGATAGGTGGGAAGAACAATACCCGTAAAGATACGATAAGCGTGACTAACATCAGTGGGAGATGAAGGAACCCCCCACTTATGGAAGTCTTCTTTATGATTCCTGCATCTTCATTTGTGTTTAACCCCTTAGATAAAAAGGAATAGTAAAAATAATAATGCTAAGGGGGATACAATATGAAGAAAATAGCTATATTTATAGGTGTTTTAATCACGGGGATAATTGTGCTTCTTCTGAGTATTACGAACGAAAACCTTTTACCTGTTTCAGCTGAAGGTCGGCAATTTACTCTGTCTTCTGAGTATATGGAAACAGGAGATAAAATGGAGAATAAACAATTAACACATGAAGATATAGTTTTTTTAACGAATGAGTTTATGGATATATTAGTACAACCAACAGATATAAATGGAAGAGTAATTGACTTTCATACTAAAGAGGAATTGTTAAAAGAATTTGAAGGAATCACAACAAAAGAAGTTGCAATGCCGTATGTTGATTTTTACTACAAGGAAAAAGGGGATGGGCTTTATATAGTACCTACAGAAACCCCACCTTGGTTTGTTGCTAAAAATGAATATAAAATCGATCAAATAAATGAAACAAAGGTAATACTAACTCAGAAAAATCAGGTGGATTTGTATGGGGATTACACGATTGAAATAGAATTCACTTATAATGGGGATTGGAAAATTAGTAGTATTACACATCGTTAGTAGGTTATGAAAAAAGGCAGTTGAAGTTTTTGAAAACATTTAGAGATTTTTATAATAATGAAGTTACCTTTTCCTATGAAGACCATCCATTTTCTAAAAATCCCAAGCACGTTTGGATTATATGTCGTTATAATGACCAATGGCTTTTAACTAGACATAAAGAAAGAGGGCTAGAGTTCCCAGGTGGCAAGGTTGAAAAAGGAGAAAATGCACAAGAAGCTGCTATTCGTGAAATTAAAGAAGAAACAGGCGGAATTGTGAAACATATAAGTTATGTCGGTCAATATTATGTGGATGGTAAAAGTGATTACGTGATAAAGAATGTGTATTTTGCTACTATAGAAAACCTAGTTGAACAAAATCATTATTTTGAAACAGAAGGACCTGTACTTTTAAATGAAATTCCTTCAGATGTTAGAAAGAATAAAGAGTATAGTTTCATTATGAAAGATTCTGTGCTGGATTCTAGCTTAAAATGGATTCAGAATCATTTTTAACTCACCTAAACGGGCAGCAAGACTCCCACCCCGAGCCTCTTGGGAAACAAAGAAGGTAGGTGGGAGATCACCTGCCCGTAAAGATCCGATACGTGCGACTAACCATCAGGGTGGAGAAGGTAAACCTTGCACCGATGGTTAGTATTTTTTAAAAGATAGGAAAAATTTAGCTTATTAAATCTTGTCATAGGGAAGACAACATCCAGCTCCAGCGCCCAGCGACTAGCGAGACTTCCTTCACCTCCGTACGATAAGTCAACATCGACTCACTCCGCTCGTCGTGTTTCCTTTATCTCCTGCGGTTCAGTCCAGTCCGTACGTCGCTAAACGGGCGCTTCCGCTTTTGTTCAGTGGGCATGTTTTATTAACCATCTTTCTATTCCTTCCACTACTTTGTACATGATTGCTGCAAGAATAGCGATAAGCACAAGGCTAGACATTACAAGGGTGAAGTCAAATACTTGGAATCCATAAATGATTAAATAACCGAGTCCTTGCTTCGAAACTAAATATTCACCAACAATTACTCCGACCCATGATAATCCTACATTAACTTTTAGCGTTGAGATCATAGTTGGCATGGTGGCTGGAAATACAGCTTCTTTAAAACATTGCCATCTCGTTGCACCGAAGCTTTTTAATACTTTGGAATAATTTGGATCTACTTCATTGTAAGCCGAGAAGATGTTTATGGTGGTTATAATTACGGATACAAGGAACCCCATTGCTATGATGGATAAATATCCTGGTCCAAGCGCTACGATAATGATTGGCCCCAGCGCAACTTTAGGCATTGCGTTTAGTACCACTATATAAGGATCCATAATTTTAGAAAAGCGTGTAAAAGACCATAGTAATGTTGCCAGTAAAATTCCGCCAAGAGTACCAATGATGAAACCTAATATAGTCTCAAATAACGTTACTGATAAATGGGAAAACATTGATCCATTTGCAAATCTACCTATTAATGAGGTGAAAATCCGACTTGGTGAGCTAAATAGTAATGGATCAATCCAATACAAACGACTTGCAATTTCCCATAATGCAAAGAACATGATGAGAATGAAAAATTGCCATATCAACACAATTTTCTTTTCCTTTTTTCTTTCCTTCAGATAGCTATCGAATAATTGTTGATCGCTTTTCATTTCTTATCACCTTCTCTACTGTCAAGCTCCTCCCATATTTTATCAAAAAGTGGCTGATATTTAGGATGTTTTCTAGCGTCGAGTGGGGGATTTTGACGAATTTCAATTGGGACTTCAAATACTTTAGCAATACTTCCTGGGTTCGCATTCATTACTAAAATTCGGTCACTCATTGCTATTGCTTCACCGATATCGTGAGTAACAAGAATAGCTGTTTTATGATAATTTTTTAGAAGTTTGCCAACTAAATCCTCTAATTTAAGCTTGGTTTGGTAATCTAACGCCGAAAATGGCTCATCTAGAAGGAGGATTTTAGGGTCATAGATAAGCGTTCTAACAAGTGCTACACGTTGTCTCATACCACCGGATAATGAAGTTGGGTATTGATCTTGAACTCCTTTTAAGCCAACTTCTTGTAAAAGTTGAATAGCGGTTTCCTTTAATTCAACTGTTGGTTTATTATGGATTTTAGGACCGAGCAACACGTTGTCAATAATATTTTTCCACGGGAAGAGATAATCTTGTTGCAACATGTATCCAATAGCAAGTTCTGATTCTTGAATATCTTTATTTTCAAGTAGGACTTTACCTTGTGTTTGTTTCATAATGCCAGCTATAATGGATAGTATGGTTGATTTTCCACAACCACTCGGTCCAAGCAAGGAAACAAACTCACCTTCCTTTAAGGAAAATGATATGTCATGAAGTGCTTTAGTATAGCCGTCTTTAGAAAAGTAGTGGTGTGATACATGATCCAATGTTAGAAATGACACGCTAATTTCCTCCTTAGTCGTTTATTACTTTTTCCGCAAATTCCGTATTCACCAACTCTTCATAAGGGACATCTTCGGGTAGCTCACCTGCTTCGTCCATAATTGTTTTCAGTTGTTCCCATTCTTCTTTATCCAAAAGTGGGTCTGTTGCAAAAGAATCTTGGTTTTTATAACGTTCAATAGATGAAGCTAATAATTCGATATCGGTATCTTCAAAATATGGCGAAACAATTTCTGCGAGGGTCATTGCATCTGTTTCTTGGACCCAGGCCTGAGCTTTATACAATGCTTTCGTGAATTTTAATACCGTTTCTTCATTTTTGTCCATATAACTTTGCTTAGCCATGAATCCTGTATAAGGGACAGTGCCAGATTCTTCACCAAAGGAAGCTACAATATGTCCGGTTCCTTCCCGTTCAAAAACACTTGCTGTTGGTTCAAATAACTGTACATACTCGTAATCACCAGAAGCAAAAGCACTTGGTATGTTTGCAAAATCGACACTTTGGTCTAAATTAACGTCTGCATGCGGATCCACACCGTGTTTTTTTAACACATATTCTCCAACCATCTGAGGCATTCCACCAACTCGCTGTCCGAGAAAGTTTTCTCCTCTTAAATCTTCCCACGTAAAGTCAGGTTTTACCTCTTTTGCTACTAAAAATGTACCATCTGTTTGTGTGAGTTGGGCAAAGTTAATCGCATAATCCTTTGAATCTTGTGCATATACATAAATGGACGTTTCGGCACCCACTAAAGCTATATCGATTCCATCAGATAATAACGTGGTCATAGTCGTGTCTCCGCCCCATGTAGTTTGCAGGTCAATTTCTAGACCTTCTTCTTCAAAAAAACCTTCTTCTACCGCTACATACATAGGTGTATAGAAAACAGATCTCGTTACTTCACCGATACTGATTTTGGATGTTCCACCTGTACCACAAGCCGAAAGAAAGATAAGTAAACCGATGGACAACAAAATAAAGCCTTTAATCTTTCTCATAGTTCTCGACCCTTTCATTTAAATTATCTTCCTTCCACAGTTTATGCCTAGGAGAAAATTGTGTGATTGCCTATTGATTTAAAGTTTTTTTCAAACGAAAAAAGCCGATCTCCTAAAAGAGACCGACTTTTTGAATTTTATTATTTAAATAGTGGACCCGCATTCTTAATTTCATCGGATGCATGAGTGAATTTCTTGAAGTTTTCGTGGAATTTCAAAGCTAATTCTTTTGCCGCTTTGTCATAAGCTGCTTTATCACCCCAAGTTTGTTTTGGAACTAACACTTCATCAGGAACCCCAGGAATATGAAGTGGAATATTTAATCCGAATACTTCATCTTGAACGGTTTCTACATTATTAAGTTCACCTTCTAGTGCAGAGTGAATCATTGCACGAGTATAAGAAAGTTTCATACGGTTTCCTACCCCGTAGGAACCACCTGTCCAGCCAGTATTAACTAAAAACACTTTGGCATTGAATTGATCTATTTTATCTCCTAGCATTTCAGCGTATTTAGATGGAGCTAATGGTAAGAATGGGGAACCAAAGCACGCTGAGAAAGTTGCTTGCGGTTCTGTCACACCACGTTCTGTACCAGCAAGTTTACTAGTATATCCACTTAAGAAATGATACATAGCTTGCTCTTTCGTTAATTTACTAATAGGTGGTAACGTGCCGGAAGCATCAGCTGTTAGGAAAATAATTGCATTTGGATGGCCCGCAACACTTGGTGTAACAATATTATCGATATTCTCTAAAGAATACGCTGCCCTAGTATTCTCAGTAAGAGAGGTATCGTCATATTCTGGTGTTCTTGTATTTTCATCTAATATTACATTCTCGAGTACAGATCCGAAGCGAATCGCGTTGTATATTTGTGGCTCTTTTTCTTCTGAGAGGTTAATACATTTTGCATAACAGCCACCTTCTATATTAAATACCCCATTCGGACTCCAACCATGTTCATCATCCCCAATTAATCGGCGGTACGGATCCGCAGAAAGCGTAGTCTTACCTGTACCAGACAGACCAAAGAATAAAGCAACGTCACCTTCTTTACCTACGTTAGCAGAGCAATGCATGGATAATACATCCTGTTGTGGAAGAAGGTAGTTCATAACAGAGAATATAGATTTCTTAATCTCTCCGGCATACTCCGTTCCACCAATAAGAACAATTCTCTTTTTAAAAGAAATAATGATAAAGGTTTCGGAATTTGTTCCATCAACACTAGGGTCAGCTTTAAAATTAGGTGCAGAAATAACAGTGAATTCACTTTGATGGTTCTCTAATTCGTCTTGTTGTGGCTTAATGAATAATTGACGAGAAAAAAGATTGTGCCATGCAAATTCATTAATTACTTGAATTGGTAAGCGATATTTTTTATCTGCTCCAGCAAATCCTTTGAAAGAATAAATTTCATCTTTTTCTTTTAAATAATCAATCACTTTCTCATATAGACTATCAAAATACTTCTCTTCAATGGGTTGATTTACTGCTCCCCAATTAATAGTAGCTTCACACACTTCATCACGAACAATAAATTTATCACCAGGGGATCTTCCTGTATATTTTCCAGTTGTTGCTCGAACCGCCCCAGTTTCACTTAATGCTGCTTCTCCCCTGCCCAATATACGTTCCACTAATTGTGGTTCGGATAAATTCTCTTTGATGTTTTCATGTTGATGAAGTAAATCTTTCCATAATGTTCTTTCCACCATTTTCATAAAAAAAATCCCCCGCTTTATAATAAATTACTGATGAAGATAATTAGAAAACTTGGCATTCACTATAGGATAGGTTTAGCGAATGCGTTAGTTGCACTTAGCAGATTTATACAGTGGGGCGGGTAATCGGTACCCCAAACGAGAAAGAATCTATACTTTCCTAACTGCTAAAAATTGTACTTTTCATTACATTCGATTATTAGTATAACACATATACAAAAATAATCCATACTATTTATGTTTCAATTTAGTAAAATTTGCTATTTGTTAAATTAACGGAAATAACTACAATATTTCTATCCCACTCAAGCCTCTAAGGAAACAAAGAAGGTAGGTGGGAGATCAACTGCCCGTAAAGATCCGATCAGTGCGACTAACCATCAGTGGAGAATGAAGGAAAACCCCCAATGATGGAAGTATTCTTTATTTGCTTCAACCATCATATGTAGAGGAAAAGTTATTGACATTACTCACACATTTCGTTACGATAACAATGGACGGAAACTATCTTATTCCGAGTTGGCGGAGGGACAGACCCTATGAAGCCCAGCAACCTCACACGCTTGTGAAAAGGTGCTTACCTGAAGCAAGGATCATTCCTTGAACAATAAGAGTGAAAGGACCGAACCCTTTCCTCAATGTAGGATAGGGATTTTTTTGCTTTTAAAGAAGAAACAGTTCCTTTTATCCCACCTAAATGGGCAGTAAGACTCCCTCCTCAAGCTTCTGAAGAACAAAGAAGGTAAGTGGGAGATCAACTACCCGCAAAGGTCCGATAAGTACGACAGTGGGGAATGAAGGAAAATCCCCACTGATGGAAGTCTTCTTTATTATATAAAAAGCAATGGTTTCTTCAATGCTTTTATATATAGAATATACAAAGATCTTTAATCGAAATAATGAAAAGAGTTCCGTAACACCAATTAAAGGAGAGAATGAGCCTTATGGCTGAAAAACGTCGTTTATTCACATCTGAGTCTGTAACAGAAGGGCATCCAGATAAAATGTCAGATCAAATATCAGATGCCATTTTAGATGAAATTATAAAAAATGATCCCAATGCAAGAGTTGCTTGTGAGACTACAGTAACTACTGGTCTTGTTTTAGTAGCTGGTGAAATTACTACTAGTACGTATGTAGATATTCCTGCAATTGTCAGGAAAACGGTGAAAGAGATTGGCTATACAAGAGCTAAATATGGATTTGATGCAGATACCTGCGCTGTCTTAACAGCAATAGATGAACAATCTCCAGATATTGCGATGGGAGTAGATAAAGCGCTAGAAGCACGTGAAGGCAAAATGAGTGACGAAGCAATCGCTGCAATTGGAGCGGGAGACCAAGGATTAATGTTTGGTTTTGCTTGTGACGAGACAGAAGAGCTTATGCCTTTACCAATCTCATTAGCACATAAATTATCTAAACGATTAGCAGATATTCGTAAAGAAAATATAGTAGATTATTTACGTCCAGATGGAAAAACACAAGTAACTGTCGAATATGATGAAAATAATAATCCGGTTCGTATTGACACTATTGTTATTTCTACTCAACATCATCCAGAAGTATCTCAAGAACAGATTGAAAAAGACATGAAAGAACAAGTAATTCTTCCTATAGTGCCTAAAGAATTACTAGATGACCATACGAAATATTTTATAAATCCAACTGGTAGATTCGTTGTTGGGGGACCACAAGGCGATGTTGGTTTAACTGGTCGTAAAATTATAGTAGATACGTATGGCGGATATGCAAGACATGGCGGAGGGGCATTTAGTGGTAAAGATTCCACAAAAGTAGACCGCTCTGCTGCTTATGCAGCCCGTTATGTTGCAAAAAATATTGTTGCAGCAGGACTTGCGAAGTCTTGTGAAGTTCAGTTAGCTTATGCAATTGGTGTAGCGGAACCCGTTTCTATATCTATTGATACATTTGGAACTGGTACAGTACATGAAACTAAATTAGTGGATGCTGTTCGTAAAGTGTTTGATTTAAGGCCTGCAGGGATAATTAATATGTTAGACCTAAGAAAACCAATCTTTAAAAACACAGCGGCATATGGCCATTTTGGTAGAACAGATGTTCAGTTCCCGTGGGAGAAATTGGATAGGGTAGATGAATTAAAGGATTTAATAAAATAAAATAAAGTAACACCATGAAAGCTGCCAGCACGGAGATGTGGCAGTTTTTTTGATTTTATCACTGAAGTATTACAATTATGTTACAATATGATTTTTTTGTGATATAATTATCCTAGATTTCGAATCACTTATTAAAGATTCCAATAAAAAGGTGCTCCAGACTTTGGTAGAAAATTAAACAAAAAGCCTGTAGATAATTAGTGGAATTATCCCAATTCGAAACGCAGTCTTTACTTTGTAATTGCTAATGAATTATTTTAATAGAAAGAGGTAACTATCATGTGTGGTTTTATTGGAATGGTATACGATTATCCAACTGATGTAGATGAAAAAGACATGGATTCATTAAGAAGGAAAAATAATATTATTGCTCATCGTGGTCCAGATGATGAAGGTTATTTTGTCGATGAGTACATATCTTTTGGTTTTAGGCGTTTAAGTATAATTGATATTGAAAGTGGAGTTCAACCATTAAGTTATGATAATGATAAAATTTGGCTTGTTTTTAATGGAGAAATCTATAATTATGTAGAACTTCGTGACGAATTAAAACAAGATGGTTATTCATTTTCAACAGAATCTGATACAGAAGTGATTGCCGCTTTATTTTCTAAATACAAAGAAGATGCATTTCAATATTTAAGAGGAATGTACTCTATTCTAGTGTGGGATAAAGATGATAAGACACTATATGGTGCACGAGATCCATTTGGAATTAAGCCATTATATTATTATCGTACGGAAGACGGAATTGCTTTTGCTTCGGAGAAAAAAAGTCTTGGACTAATGCTTGAAAAAGAAGAAGTAAATGTTGATGCATTACAGCACTATTTAAGCTTTCAATATGCGCCAGAACCAATGACATTGGCTCAAGGGATTGAAAAGGTAGAACCAGGACATTATTTTGTTAAAAAAATAGGCGAAGATATAACATTTACTAGATATTGGCATGCAACCTTCCAACCTATTTTTAATAAAGATAAAAAAGATTGGATAAATAAAATTCAAGAAGTAATGTATGATTCTGTAAAAGTTCATATGCGAAGTGATGTACCTGTAGGATCATTTTTATCCGGTGGTATTGATTCTACTCTTATTGTTTCCATTGCTAAGGAATTTAATCCAAATATCAAAACTTTTTCTGTTGGTTTCGCGAGAGATGGCTTCTCAGAAGTAGATGTTGCTAAAGAAACAGCTGATAAATTAAAAGTAGAAAATATTTCTTACACCATTACTCCTGAAGAGTACGTAGAAAATTTACCTAAAATTATGTGGCATATGGATGACCCATTGGCTGACCCAGCTTGTGTACCATTATACTTTGTTGCTAGAGAAGCTAGAAAACATGTAAAGGTTGCCCTTTCTGGTGAAGGTTCTGACGAATTATTTGGTGGATATAATATATATCGAGAACCAGAATCTCTTAAATTATTTAATGCCATTCCTCGGCCAATAAAGGGATTATTAGCCAATGTAGCAAAAGCACTTCCAGAAGGTATGAAGGGGAAAAGCTTCTTGGAACGTGGGACAACCCCGCTTAGGGAACGTTATATAGGAAATGCAAAGATGTTTGAAGAGAATGAGAAACGTGAACTTTTGACTCATTATATTGAAAATAACAATTATCAACAAATCACAGATGAGTTGTATGATTTTGTAAAGGATTATCCATTAGTGAACCAAATGCAGTATATAGACATTCATACTTGGCTACGTGGTGATATTCTATTAAAAGCAGACAGGGTGACAATGGCTAATTCATTAGAACTACGTGTTCCTTTCTTAGATAAAGAGGTCTTTCGTGTTGCTAGCGGTATACCTGTAGAATTAAAAATTGCAAATGGTACAACAAAGAGCATCCTTAGAGAAGCTGCAAAAGGAATCATTCCTGAACATGTCTTAGATCGTAAAAAATTAGGATTTCCTGTTCCTATTCGCCATTGGCTTAAAAAGGAACTAAATGGCTGGGCAAAACAACTTATTGCCGAAAGTGAAACGGACTATCTTCTTAATAAGAAATATGTACTAGATTTACTTGATTCCCATTGTAAAGGTAATGGGGATTATAGTAGAAAAATCTGGACAGTCCTTATGTTTATGCTATGGCATCAAATATTTGTGGAACATAAATATGATTTTGACAACTTTACAATTGATAAGAATAAGAAAGGCTCTGAGTTAGTAGGAGCATAAATGAAAAACAGGCACTTCTATCAAATGGATAGTAAGTGCCTGTTTTGTAGAAATTGTACCATCTTTTCTTTGAACAACTTTTTAAAGATTGGTGTGGTTTTTATAATATTTTCCTTTATCTACATAAGATTTTCTAACGCGTTCCATCTCTTGGTAATCTTCTTCCGTTAATTTGCGGACAACTTTCGCAGGGCGTCCCATAACGAGAGTATGGGGTGGAATCTTTTTTCCAGGTGGAACAAGGCTACCCGCACCTACAAACGCGCTTTCACCAATTTCTGCTTTATCTAGAATAATAGAACCCATTCCAATTAGAGCATTCTTTCGAACAATAGCGGAATGTAATGTTACTTGATGGCCGACCGTAACATCATCTTCAACAATTAAGGGATTATTAGGGCTCTGATGTAGCATGGATAAATCTTGAATACTTACTCGTTTACCAATATAGGTTGGTGCAACATCTCCCCTGATTACTGTTTTAAACCATATATTAGATTCCTTATCAATTGTAACATCACCAACAATGACAGCATCACTAGCAATAAAAGCTGAATCATGGATGTTTGGTTTACTCCCCATATATTCTCCAATCATAAACTTTCCCCCATAAGTTATTATTTTTATATTGTTTGTCCATGTTGATATAATAAGTATAACAAAGAATGAATGGAAAAGTGAACGGAGGAAATGTAATGTCTCGCATACCAACAAATTCATTAAGATTAATGACCATTGTGTTTCTGAAAATATTTCCAGCTGTAAATACGGAGTTACAAAAATGGGAAGCAAAGGCAGAGCAAATTCCGAATAAAGAGTTAAGAACACAAGCACTTAATAGTATTCATTCTAAACAATTTCATTGCCTTGGCGGAGCGGTTTTTTCTCTTCTTGCTAAAGATAAATGGAGAGAGGCTCTTCGATTTATTGTCGCTTATCAAACCATTAGTGACTACCTTGATAATCTATGTGATCGAAGTACCTCACTTGATCCGAATGATTTTGAACTTTTGCATAAGGCAATGGAAGATGCTTTATCCCCTGAGAATGAGTGTGAGAATTATTATCAATTGCGAAAAGAACAAGATGATGGAAGTTATTTAAAAGACCTTGTGCGTACATGCCAGGATGTTCTGGCTAAAGTAGAAGAGCCTACTTTAATAAATGTACAATTAGAGGAATTGGAGACAATGTATCAAGCATTACAAATACATAAACATGTTAAGGTGAATGAACGTATACCAAGACTTACTACATGGTTTAATGAAAATAGAGAAAAAACACCTACACTAAGGTGGTATGAATTTGCTGCTGCAACAGGTTCAACGTTAGGGATATTTTGCCTTATTTCCTATGCTTTATCAGATTGTATGACAAAGGAATTAGCAGAAGAAATTTATCAAAGTTATTTTCCGTATATGCAAGGGTTACATATTTTATTAGATTATTATATTGATCAAAAGGAAGATCAAGAGGAAGGGGATTTAAACTTTTGTAGTTTTTATGAAAATGAGCAAGAGTTGAAGGAACGTCTTGTATATTTTATAAAACAAACAGATGAAAAAATTCAAACCTTACCTCATTTATCATTCCATAAAATGGTATACCGTGGATTAGTTGGACTCTATTTAGGAGACGATAAGATAAAGACATTGCAAGATGAAGAAAAAATAAAAAAAACATTGTTAGATTATAGCGGAATGACAGCACGGTTCTTTCATTGGAATACAAAAATGTACTATAGATTTAACAAAAATCATCAAGCGGGATAACTAAATGGGGAAATATAGAAAATGAGATGTAACATAACATCTCATTTTTTCTGTATTGCAATAATAAATGGAGGGGAGTTTTTTTGATTAATAAAACCGTATTGTAAAACGTTATATTCTTTCTGATCCAGTCTAATAACGTGTTTCAATATCGCCTCTTTTTCTTCTTTGCCACCGTCATGTCCGTGATAAACGACTAAAACAATAAGACCATTTTGTTTTAAACGATTTAAAATAGTATCAATAGCTGTAATGGTTGATTCTGGTTTTGTTATAATCTTTTTATCACTTCTAGGTAAATAGCCAAGATTAAAAATAGCACCACCTATTGTTTGATTTTCTTCTTTCGATAAATAGTCCTCCAAATTAGCGTGACTATCATGAATAAGGGAGACATTAGAGATTCCATTATTTATTAATGTTTCTCTAGTAGATACAATAGCCTTTTCCTGAATATCGAAAGCAAGGACATGGCCATTTTTTCCAACTATTTCACTCAAAAAAATCGTATCATTTCCATTCCCACATGTTGCGTCAATCACTAATTCGCCAACGTTAACGGATTCTTCTAATAAATGATGAGAAAATTGAAGAACTCCTTTTAACATATAATCACCTCACCGTAACTCATTAATTTCGATTCCTAATAAAAACTACCATATATTTTAGCATAAAAGTATATATTTTGAATGTATTGACAAAGATGGTAGTATTCTTTATAATTTCGATATAATATGACAATAACTAAAAGAGTGTGTTCAAAAAAGAGGATAAAAAGGACCGAGAAGTTCGAGGCGGCGAAGCTTTGAGTACCGGAACGTATGCAATTAATACGTGAGGAACGGAAAAGCAAGCCAACGAAGAAATTCGAAGTGTCATTTTTACCGGACTTTTTGAACTACCTCTAAAAGAAGGATTAGTAGTAACTGTTTTTAAGGCGTAGAGAGGTAGTGGTTGGTGAAAACTATCGCTTAAAACTTTATGAACTCGCCTTCTTTGTTGTGGGTGCGAATGAAGTAGTAGTCCCTGCCGTAACTCTGCGTTAAAGACTAAAGTGAACGTTAAACCATTTATACGTTAATTTGGGTGGTACCGCGGGAAAGCCGAGCTTCTCGTCCCTGATTTAAGGGATGAGTGGCTTTTTTTATTGTATATATAAGGAGGAATGGATTTTGAGTTTTGATCATCGGACCATTGAAAAGAAATGGCAAACCTATTGGGAAGAAAATAAAACATTTAAAACAGATACATATTCTAAAAAAGAAAAGTTTTATGCATTAGATATGTTTCCGTATCCATCGGGAGCTGGACTTCATGTAGGACACCCTGAAGGATATACAGCGACAGACATATTATCACGAATGAAGCGTATGCAAGGGTATGAAGTACTTCATCCGATGGGGTGGGACGCGTTTGGGCTTCCAGCTGAGCAATATGCGATTGACACTGGAAATAGCCCAGCAGAATTCACAGAGAAGAACATTCAAACATTTAAGCGACAAATTCAAGAACTTGGTTTCTCTTATGATTGGGATCGAGAAATTAATACGACAGATCCCAACTATTATAAATGGACTCAGTGGATTTTCCTTAAATTATACGAAAAGGGTCTCGCTTATATCGATGAAGTACCAGTAAACTGGTGTCCAGCTCTAGGAACGGTACTTGCAAATGAAGAAGTGATTGATGGTAAAAGTGAACGAGGTGGACACCCAGTTATTCGTAAGCCGATGAAACAGTGGATGCTTCGAATCACCGCTTATGCTGACCGTTTATTGGAAGACTTGGATGATCTAGATTGGCCGGAAAGTCTAAAAGAAATGCAGCGCAATTGGATTGGAAAATCGGAAGGTGCCGAAGTAACATTTAAGATTGATGGTCATACTGAAAAAGATTTTGTTGTATTTACTACTCGACCGGATACATTGTTCGGAGCAACATATGCTGTACTAGCACCAGAGCATCCATATGTTAAAGAAATCACTACAACCGAACAAAAAGAGCAGGTTGAAGCGTATTTAGAAGAAGTTCAAAAAAAATCAGATTTAGAACGAACAGATTTAGCTAAAGACAAGACTGGTGTTTTTACCGGTGCATATGCGATTAATCCAGTGAATAATAAAAAAATTCCTATATGGGTAGCGGATTATGTATTAATGTCTTATGGTACAGGTGCTATTATGGCGGTTCCAGCTCATGATGAACGAGACTACGATTTTGCCAAAAAATTTGATCTGCCAATAATAGAAGTAGTTGCTGGAGGCGACATCACAAAAGAAGTATACACTGGTGATGGAGAACATGTGAATTCTGATTTCTTGAATGGGTTACATCAAGACGAAGCGATTACAAAAGCAATTGAATGGCTGGAGGAAAATGGTAAAGGTGAAAAGAAAATAACGTATCGTCTACGTGATTGGTTATTTGCTAGACAACGTTACTGGGGTGAACCAATTCCTATTATTCATTGGGAAGATGGGACAACGACAGCTGTTCCGGAAGAAGAATTACCATTGGAATTACCGAAAATGTCCGAAATTAAACCATCAGGAACTGGAGAATCTCCACTTGCTAATAATGAAGAGTGGGTCAATGTAGTTGATCCAGAAACAGGTAAAAAAGGTAGACGTGAAACGAATACAATGCCACAGTGGGCTGGAAGCTCATGGTACTTCTTACGATACATTGACCCTAATAACTCAGAAAAATTAGCTGACTACGAGGCTCTAAAACAATGGATGCCAGTAGATGTTTACATTGGCGGAGCGGAACATGCTGTGCTTCATTTACTATATGCTCGTTTCTGGCATAAATTCCTTTATGATATTGGTGTGGTACCTACTAAAGAACCTTTCCAGAAGTTATATAACCAAGGAATGATCCTTGGTGAAGGAAACGAAAAAATGAGTAAATCAAAAGGAAATGTAGTTAACCCAGATGATATCGTAGGTTCCCATGGAGCAGACACATTAAGATTATATGAAATGTTTATGGGGCCGTTGGATGCTTCTGTAGCGTGGTCTACAAATGGTTTGGATGGAGCAAGACGTTTCTTAGATCGGGTATGGCGTTTATTTGTAAATGATGATGGTACATTATCAGAGAAAATTGTGGATGATGAAAGTAATGTTAACTTAGATAAAGTCTATAATGAAACTGTAAAAAAAGTGACAGTGGACTTTGAAAATTTACATTTTAATACTGCCATTTCACAAATGATGGTTTTCGTTAACGAGGGATATAAAGCGGATAAATTGCCAAAAAAATATGTGGAAGGTTTTATCAAGCTTCTTTCACCAATCGCACCGCATATAACAGAAGAACTATGGGAGAAATTAGGTAATAACGACACTATTGCTTATGCAGAGTGGCCTACCTATGATGAGTCTAAATTGGTAGAGGAAGAGGTAGAGGTCGCACTTCAAGTAATGGGGAAAGTTCGTTCTAAGATCCAAGTTTCTAAAGATATTTCTAAAGATGATCTTGAAAAACAAGCACTTGAAGATGAAACAATCCAAAAATGGCTAGAAGGAAAAACAATTCGAAAAGTAATCGTAGTTCCTGGAAAGCTAGTTAACATTGTAGCTAACTAATAAAATAAAAAGGATTTCTTCCATTTGGGAAGGAATCCTTTTTATTTTTCTTAGTAGGCGGGGAAGTATTTTACATATTTTCCATATAAGTACAATGGAGTATTCGAGCAAAGTTAATCGAACGAAAAGTTAACGATTTGAATCTTTCCATTCCGTTTGTAAGACTACCCATTTTCCGTCAGTATAATACCATAAGGATTCTATTGTACCTAAATGATCTTCGTTAGAAATACCACCTACCTGCTTATAGCTACGTAAACCATAGCCCTTATTATCTGTTAATTTTACAGGCACATAGTAGTCTGGAGTGTTTAATAATAATGATTTAGATTTTTTTAATTTACCGTCTTTACCATATACACCGGACTGAATATAAGCATCTGAACGGTTTTGTAGATTTATTTGTATTGGTTTTGCATTAGGAGTTATTTTAAGATCTGCTTTGTAATCATCTATAAATTTACCAGAAATATATTTAAGTTTAGGAAGCGAAATCTCTAATTGTTTATTGGAAGCAAAGGTATGCAGTTTTTGTTTACCTAGCCCTTTTTTGTTAGAAGAACTCTGGTACAAAATATCTTGCACATTATCATGGTTTGCGTCAATAAACTGAATCTGTGGTTCATAGCCATCGCCATAGTCAACTCTCCATCTTTCGTCATCCTGGTCTTTACTTCTAATTTCGGCCCATATATTATGATAATAGTCTCCATCTTGGGAAAATGGAACTCCCATTAAATCGATATCCTCTAATAGACCATCACCAGTAACATCCGCTTGATATGTGTTTATAAGCACGGCATCCTTTTCTTTTGCTAATCCATTAGCAGTAAAGGTTGGTTGAATGGTTAACATCGTGATTAATACTAACTTTAAGAATGTCATTTCAGTTCTCCTCTTTCTATCATAATTAGGTGAGAGGACCCCATCCTCAAGGAATGTGTAGGGTGTAACTATGAGTACATGGGGGTGAATCGTCTTTTTATATTGATGAACACGGTTGGTGTGGTGATATATTTTTGAAAAATGATCATTGAAAATTAAACATGCTAGGTTGTGGCGAGAATCGTTGATTTGCCACGTAAAATGTTATGTTAGTCAAACATGTCGGCTGAGCCACATAAATGTGTGAAAAGCTGAAAAGTAGTCCCAAAGGCATAAAGATAAGACCAATGGATAGTGAGGGTGGGTGTTTACGGTACACCACTGTGTCAACTACGCTATCGTTTAGTGTTCATTAATGCTTAAAAGTTAGAATCCCCTACTTTAAATCTTTGTCAGCAATTATTGGCAGGAGTATTTATTCTTATATTAGATTGTGCTTAGATTTACAATCCTATACACATGGTCTTTTTATAATATAATTTGTTGTTTTTACCAGTATAAATTTATTCCACCTAAACGAGCGGTAAGACTCCACCTTAAGCTTCTGGGGAACAAAGAAGGTAGATGGGAGATAACTGCCCGTAAAAGTTCGATAAGTACAACTGACTATCAGTGGGGGATGAAGTAAAGCCCTCATTGATGGAAGTTTTCTCTATTGACTTTATTTAAGGGGAATAGTATTATTGTTTTACAGTCACTTTGAGCGACTAAATACTTCATAATAAACAGTAAAAATATAAAAGTTTTAAGCTATTGACTTTTTTTCGACAAAGTGATAAGATATATTACCTAGTATGAGTGACCTATTAATTCTGCTTAATAAATAGTGTTTGACATTAGTTGGTTATCATGCTATACTTTAAAAGTTGCTCTTTGAAAACTGAATTAAACAACCAGTATGTTAAGAAAAAGGAAACTCGTTTTTCTTTTAAAAAATAGAGGTTTTTCCTCTAAAAGCTAAGAACTTCAAATGAATTTTATTTATTTGAAACAAACTTTTTTGGAGAGTTTGATCTTGGCTCAGGACGAACGCTGGCGGCGTGCCTAATACATGCAAGTCGAGCGCGGGAATCTCTTCTGATCCCTTCGGGGTGAAGAGAGTGGAACGAGCGGCGGACGGGTGAGTAACACGTGGGCAACCTACCTATAAGACTGGGATAACTCGCGGAAACGTGAGCTAATACCGGATAATACTTTTTATTGCATAATAAGAAGTTTGAAAGGCGGCGTAAGCTGTCACTTATAGATGGGCCCGCGGCGCATTAGCTAGTTGGTGAGGTAAAGGCTCACCAAGGCAACGATGCGTAGCCGACCTGAGAGGGTGATCGGCCACACTGGGACTGAGACACGGCCCAGACTCCTACGGGAGGCAGCAGTAGGGAATCTTCCGCAATGGACGAAAGTCTGACGGAGCAACGCCGCGTGAGTGAAGAAGGTTTTCGGATCGTAAAACTCTGTTGTTAGGGAAGAACAAGTCAGGTAGTAACTGACCTGACCTTGACGGTACCTAACCAGAAAGCCACGGCTAACTACGTGCCAGCAGCCGCGGTAATACGTAGGTGGCAAGCGTTGTCCGGATTTATTGGGCGTAAAGCGCTCGCAGGCGGTCTTTTAAGTCTGATGTGAAAGCCCACGGCTTAACCGTGGAGGGTCATTGGAAACTGGAGGACTTGAGTGCAGAAGAGGAGAGTGGAATTCCATGTGTAGCGGTGAAATGCGTAGAGATATGGAGGAACACCAGTGGCGAAGGCGACTCTCTGGTCTGTAACTGACGCTGAGGAGCGAAAGCGTGGGTAGCGAACAGGATTAGATACCCTGGTAGTCCACGCCGTAAACGATGAGTGCTAGGTGTTAGGGGGTTTCCGCCCCTTAGTGCTGAAGTTAACGCATTAAGCACTCCGCCTGGGGAGTACGGCCGCAAGGCTGAAACTCAAAAGAATTGACGGGGACCCGCACAAGCGGTGGAGCATGTGGTTTAATTCGAAGCAACGCGAAGAACCTTACCAGGTCTTGACATCCTTTCGCCCTCCCTAGAGATAGGGATTTCCCTTCGGGGACGAAAGTGACAGGTGGTGCATGGTTGTCGTCAGCTCGTGTCGTGAGATGTTGGGTTAAGTCCCGCAACGAGCGCAACCCTTGATCTTAGTTGCCAGCATTAAGTTGGGCACTCTAAGGTGACTGCCGGTGACAAACCGGAGGAAGGTGGGGATGACGTCAAATCATCATGCCCCTTATGACCTGGGCTACACACGTGCTACAATGGATGGTACAAAGGGCAGCGAAACCGCAAGGTCAAGCAAATCCCATAAAACCATTCTCAGTTCGGATTGTAGGCTGCAACTCGCCTACATGAAGCCGGAATCGCTAGTAATCGCGGATCAGCATGCCGCGGTGAATACGTTCCCGGGTCTTGTACACACCGCCCGTCACACCACGAGAGTTGGTAACACCCGAAGTCGGTGAGGTAACCTTTTGGAGCCAGCCGCCGAAGGTGGGACCAATGATTGGGGTGAAGTCGTAACAAGGTAGCCGTATCGGAAGGTGCGGCTGGATCACCTCCTTTCTAAGGATATACGAAAAGTGGAAGCACCCGGTTAGCGACGTACAAACTGCGCCTGGCCATGTCAGGTGGTCCGATGTTGCCGCGCAAAGCGGCGATTTTAATCGGACATTCTTCTACCGAAGGAGATAAAGGAAACACGATGAGCGAAAGCGAATCGATGTTGACTTATCGTACGGAGGTAAAGGAAGTTTGCTAGTCGCTGGGTGCTGCAGCTGGACATTACGGAACATCCAGGTTTGGATGAAACATACTGTGCTGTTTGGTTCAGTTTTGAGAGAGCAAATCTCTCTGAAACTTTGTACCTTGAAAACTAAATAAGAGTAAACAAGACATCAAATTTTAAAGCAAGGCTATATAATAGCACGCTTATTCATTGTAAACTTAGTTAAGTGAATAAGGGCGCACGGTGGATGCCTTGGCACTAGGAGCCGATGAAGGACGGGACTAACACCGATATGCCTCGGGGAGTTGTAAGTAAACATAGATCCGAGGATTTCCGAATGGGGAAACCCACTGTTCGTAATGGAACAGGACTTATGTCTGAATACATAGGGCATAAGAGGCACACCCAGGGAACTGAAACATCTCAGTACCTGGAGGAAGAGAAAGCAAATGCGATTTCCCAAGTAGCGGCGAGCGAAACGGAAACAGCCCAAACCAGAGAGCTTGCTCTCTGGGGTTGTAGGACACTCCACAAGGAGTTACAAAGAAATTCTTTAGATGAATCAACCTGGAAAGGTTAGCCAAAGAGGGTAACAGCCCTGTAATCGAAAAAGAATTTCCTCCGGAGTGGATCCTGAGTACGGCGGAACACGTGGAATTCCGTCGGAATCCGGGAGGACCATCTCCCAAGGCTAAATACTCCCTAGTGACCGATAGTGAACCAGTACCGTGAGGGAAAGGTGAAAAGCACCCCGGGAGGGGAGTGAAAGAGTACCTGAAACCGTGTGCCTACAAGTAGTCGAAGCGCGTTAATGCGTAACGGCGTACCTTTTGTAGAATGGACCGGCGAGTTACGATTGTATGCGAGGTTAAGTGGAAGACACGGAGCCGTAGCGAAAGCGAGTCTGAATAGGGCGATTTAGTATGCGGTCGTAGACCCGAAACCGTGTGATCTACCCATGTCCAGGGTGAAGGTCAGGTAACACTGACTGGAGGCCCGAACCCACGTATGTTGAAAAATGCGGGGATGAGGTGTGGGTAGGGGTGAAATGCCAATCGAACACGGAGATAGCTGGTTCTCTCCGAAATAGCTTTAGGGCTAGCCTCAAGATGATGAGTACTGGAGGTAGAGCACTGATTGGACTAGGGGCCCTCATCGGGTTACCGAATTCAGTCAAACTCCGAATGCCAGATACTTAAACTTGGGAGTCAGACTATGGGTGATAAGGTTCATAGTCGAAAGGGAAACAGCCCAGACCACCAGCTAAGGTCCCAAAGTATACGTTAAGTGGAAAAGGATGTGGAGTTGCTTAGACAACCAGGATGTTGGCTTAGAAGCAGCCACCATTTAAAGAGTGCGTAATAGCTCACTGGTCGAGTGACTCTGCGCCGAAAATGTACCGGGGCTAAACGTATCACCGAAGCTGTGGATTGTTCTTACGAACAATGGTAGGAGAGCGTTCTAAGTGCTGTGAAGTCAGACCGTGAGGACTGGTGGAGCGCTTAGAAGTGAGAATGCCGGTATGAGTAGCGAAAAAAGAGTGAGAATCTCTTTCACCGAATGCCTAAGGTTTCCTGAGGAAGGCTCGTCCTCTCAGGGTTAGTCGGGACCTAAGCCGAGGCCGAAAGGCGTAGGCGATGGACAACAGGCAGATATTCCTGTACCACCTCATGACCGTTTGAGCGATGGGGGGACGCAGTAGGATAAGGAATGCGCACGGATGGATGTGTGCGCCCAAGCAGTGAGAAAGTCAGGTAGGCAAATCCGCCTGGCCATTTCAAGCTGTGATGGGGAGGCCTTCTGGCCGAAGTTCCTGATTTCACACTGCCGAGAAAAGCCTCTAGCAAGGTCACAGGTGCCCGTACCGCAAACCGACACAGGTAGGCGAGGAGAGAATCCTAAGGTGAGCGGGAGAACTCTCGTTAAGGAACTCGGCAAAATGACCCCGTAACTTAGGGAGAAGGGGTGCTCTACGGAGTAGAGCCGCAGTGAATAGGCCCAAGCGACTGTTTAGCAAAAACACAGGTCTCTGCGAAGCCGAAAGGCGAAGTATAGGGGCTGACACCTGCCCGGTGCTGGAAGGTTAAGGGGAAGAGTTAGGGCTTTTGCCCGAAGCTTAGAACCGAAGCCCCAGTAAACGGCGGCCGTAACTATAACGGTCCTAAGGTAGCGAAATTCCTTGTCGGGTAAGTTCCGACCCGCACGAAAGGTGCAACGACTTGGGCACTGTCTCAACGAGAGACCCGGTGAAATTATACGATGCGTGAAGATGCGCATTACCCGCGACAGGACGGAAAGACCCCGTGGAGCTTTACTGTAGCCTGATATTGAATGTCTGTGCAGCTTGTACAGGATAGGTGGGAGCCTTAGAAACGTGAGCGCCAGCTTACGTGGAGGCATCCGTGGGATACCACCCTGGCTGTATGGACCTTCTAACCCAGGACCGTGATCCGGTTCGGAGACAGTGTCAGGCGGGCAGTTTGACTGGGGCGGTCGCCTCCCAAAAGGTAACGGAGGCGCCCAAAGGTTCCCTCAGAATGGTTGGAAATCATTCGCAGAGTGTAAAGGCAGAAGGGAGCTTGACTGCGAGACCTACAAGTCGAGCAGGGACGAAAGTCGGGCTTAGTGATCCGGTGGTTCCGCATGGAAGGGCCATCGCTCAACGGATAAAAGCTACCCCGGGGATAACAGGCTTATCTCCCCCAAGAGTTCACATCGACGGGGAGGTTTGGCACCTCGATGTCGGCTCATCGCATCCTGGGGCTGTAGTCGGTCCCAAGGGTTGGGCTGTTCGCCCATTAAAGCGGTACGCGAGCTGGGTTCAGAACGTCGTGAGACAGTTCGGTCCCTATCCGTCGTGGGCGTTGGAAGTTTGAGAGGAGCTGTCCTTAGTACGAGAGGACCGGGATGGACATACCGCTGGTGTACCAGTTGTTCCGCCAGGAGCATAGCTGGGTAGCTACGTATGGAAAGGATAAGTGCTGAAAGCATCTAAGCATGAAGCCCCCCTCAAGATGAGACTTCCCATCATTTTAAATGAGTAAGATCCCTCAGAGACGATGAGGTTAATAGGTTTGAGGTGGAAGCGTGGCGACACGTGGAGCTGACAAATACTAATCGATCGAGGACTTAACTAAATTCTTTTGATGTCTTGATTTACTCTTATTTAGTTTTTAAGGTATAAATCCTTAATTTAATATGAATGTCTGGTAGCGATGGCGGAGAGGTCACACCTGTTCCCATACCGAACACAGAAGTTAAGCTCTCCAGCGCCGATGGTAGTTGGGGATTCCCCCTGCGAGAGTAGGACGCCGCCAGGCAAATTTATAAAAAGCCAGGATACAAATTTATTGTATCCTGGCTTTTTATAAAGGAAAGAAAATTAAAATTTTGATCTACCACAGCATTCCTAGCTGTAGTATTTTTAATATTAGGGTCTGTTATATAGGTAAATGTTGATAATGATCCTGCTACCTCTCTGAAACCTTGATATAATCAATATTTGGAGAAGTTATCAAGGTGAGTAAGTTTAAAAGGAATGTTATTATTTTCTAACTCCTGTTTTAATACCTTACAATACGGACAACTTGTCATTATATAAATTTCAATCATAATCATTACCTCCGAACAATTTAAATTAGCAGACTATTATGTTATCATAAAGAAAAATATAGAAATTAAGGAGACTCCTTACATGAAACGATACAGTATAATTAGTTACACAGCATTAATTTTAGGTTTAACTTCCTTCCTATCGTTAACTCCGCTGGCAATATCTAGGGGTTTTTCAACCTTTTTGTTAGTTTTATCGATTAGTGGTTTAATCTTATCCCTATATGGATTATTTAAAAAAACAGAACAAAAATCCCTTTTGTTAGTAGCACTTATTACCTAAGCATGGTTCCCCACCACCATCTTATTTATAATGTGGGTAATGGTTTAAAAAAGATTTGCATCCTATTAAACTCATAAAACTCATACTACCACCCAGATTGTTTTAGTTCAATAATCAACATTTAGAATAATTAAAAGCTTAAAGTATGGTGGGTAAAGCTCTTTGTAGTATTAAGTTTACATAAAAACACAGAATATCGGT
This sequence comes from Oceanobacillus sp. FSL K6-0118, assembly GCF_038006665.1. Taxonomy (NCBI): domain Bacteria; kingdom Bacillati; phylum Bacillota; class Bacilli; order Caryophanales; family Bacillaceae; genus Oceanobacillus; species Oceanobacillus sp. FSL K6-0118. The sequence continues at coordinate 2,672,714 of NZ_JBBOVR010000001.1, read as the reverse complement.
ATACTATGTTAAAATTAATTAGAATATTGGGAATTATACGAAGGAAAGGGAGAAATGAACATATGAATATATTAGTGTTTGGTGCAGGGGCAGTAGGTGCTTACTTTGGTGGAAGAATGTTAGAAGCAAACTATTCTGTATCATTTTTTGTTAGAGAAAAGCGTGCAAAGCAGTTAAAAAAAGAAGGCTTAAAATTAATAAGCCCAGAAGGTGAGTTTGAAACAAAAAATGTTACCCTATATACGTCTGAGAAAGAAGTGAAAAATATTGATTTAGTTATTCTAGCAGTGAAGGGATATCATTTAGACAGTGTCATTCTACAATTAAAGTTGATTACGGAACAAACTGGAGCATTTGTGTTACCATTATTGAACGGATTTGAACATATCGATAAATTAGATCAAGCAGTTGGCAAAGAAAAAGTATTAGGTGGATTCGCATATATTTTCGCTACTTTAAATCAACAAGGTCATGTTGTTCATGGGGGAAATAGTAGTTCCATTAAATTTGGTTCACGACATGAATCTCAAATGGATGTTTGTAATCATTTAAATTCAATGAATCAGCATGTGAAAACAAATTTATTATTAGACGAAAATATCATAAAAGAGATGTGGAGAAAATATTTATTAATTACCGCTTTTTCTGGCATTACGTCTGCAACACAATTACCTTCAGGATTTACCATAAATTCAGAGGCTACATTAAATGTTTTTAAAAATATTTTAGTTGAGATGAGTTTTATTGCTAAAAAAGAAGGTGTTATCTTTGCGGAAGAGGAAATTGCTAAGATTATATCTTCATTTAAAAGATATCCAGAAAATACTACCTCTTCTATGCATCAAGATCTACGAAAAGGACTACCAATTGAAGTCAACCATTTACAAGGGGGCGCTGTCCGCTATGCTCAAAAACATAATATTACTATCCCGGTAGTTGAGACTATTTATGGAATATTAAAGCCATATGAGAATGGTAAACCTAATTAATTAACTAAAAAACGTTTGGATTAATTCCAAGCGTTTTTTTATGCGAATTTAACTAATACATCAAAGCAACTGCAAATGATGAGTAACGGAAAGAAGATTATTCTGAGGGATTCCGGTACTCATTACGGTGATTAGTGCCCCGAACGCAAAAAAAGGATTAGCAATTTGTATAATAATCATTCCATAAAAAAATAGCATACCAGTAAATTTGGTATGCTATTTTTATTCAGTGTTTTAAGGTAAACTACTTATCGCTAGTTTTGTTAGTTTTCTTTTTACGGTTAAAGGAATTAACGATGGACGCAATTGCACCATCACCTGTAACGTTCGTTGCTGTACCAAAACTATCTTGAGCTAGATATAGGGCAATCATTAGGGAAACCATTGTAGGTCCAAAACCAAGCATACTTTCAAGAAGTCCAGCAGCGGCCATAACTGCCCCACCTGGAATACCAGGTGCTGCAATCATTGTAACACCTAACATTAAAATAAATGGGAAATAAGCGCCAAATGTCTCAACTTGTCCCTGCAAGAATAAAACAGCTAAAGAACAACTAACGATAGTGATAGTACTTCCTGATAAATGTATTGTAGCAAACAGGGGTACTGTAAAATCTACTATATTGTCGTCTGCTTTAAGTTTTTTTGCATGTTTAAGTGTAACTGGAATTGTTGCTGCTGATGATTGAGTTCCTAATGCAGTAAAGTAAGCTGGTGACATTGTTTTTAACATTTTTAAAGGATTTTGCTTACTTAGTGTACCAGCAACCGTGTATTGGAAAATTAAATATAAAAAGTGAAGTATGATAATCATGACAAATACTTTTATAAATACACTTAGTATAACAGCTACTTGACCGGAATAAGTCATATTTGCGAATATCCCAAAAATATGAATAGGTAAGAGTGGGATTATAAACTTCTCAATTACTAATTGAACAATTTCTTTAAATTCAATCATCGTTTTTAGAAGGGTGTCTTGTTTAATTGCTGCCAATCCAATACCTAGGATGAAAGATATAAGAAGTGCTGTCACTACATCCATTGGTGCTGGCATCTCAACTGTTAAAAAAGGTTTACTTAATCCTTCAGATGGATCTGTAAAAGCTTTGAGTGTTTGGTTGCTAAGTATTGTTGGGTACAAGCCTTTGGCTACGAAAAAGGCGAATAAACCTGCGATGATGGTTGATAAATACGCTAAAAAGGCACTTATTCCTAATAACTTCCCAGCACCTCGACCCATTGAACCAATTCCTGGGGTTATAAAACCAATGATTATAAATGGTATAATGAAACCTAAAAAGTTTCCAAATAGTCCATTAAAAGTAGCAAACAAACGAATAAAAAACTCATTTGCAAATGAACCTATCAGGATACCTAAAACTATTGCGATAATTATACGTGGTAAAAGTCCTATCCGTTTCAAAAGTAACTCTCCTTATTTTTTAATACATACTTTTTTATTTTACTATAAAGCTCGACAAATGCATAGATATAGAATGAAAAAAACACGCCAAAATAAGGCGTGCTTTTCTAATACTACTGCATTTGTTGCTGGTTTCCACCTGTGCCGCCCATGCCACTCATAGCAGACACAAATGGAAGTACTTTTTGTACGGTTTGTCCTAAACCTTGATTTTTCTTGGTCATTGTGTAGTAAGTTGCAGCTCCTACACCGAGAGATGCTATAATTGGTAACCAGTTTTGATTTTTCATTTGCATCCTTATCACCCTTTCAAGTTGTTCAAGACAGTATTATCTTGTGACAGAATAGAGTGTTCATGCTAGGTATCATCTACCAGTTTGTCGTTGATTCTTGAGCTGCGTTCATGCCAGCAAGTCTTCCAGTAACAAACGCAGATGTAATATTATATCCTCCCGTATAACCGTGAATATCTAATATTTCACCGCAAAAGTATAGACCGTGCATCTGTTTTGATTGCATTGTGTTTGGAACAATTTCTTTTATGGATACACCTCCACCTGTTACAAATGCTTTTTCTAAAGGAAGAGACCCATTAACAGAGAAGGTAAAATGTTTCATGGCATGTACGATATCGCGGATATTCTCTTTAGAGACATTGGCACATTTTTGTTCATCACTTATTTGGTGTTGTTGTAAAATAAAGGATTGAAATCGTTCAGGTACGATTCCCTTTATTGTGTTTTTAAATGCCTTTTTCGGATTATCATGAACCAACTTAATCATATTTTGAATGATCTTTTCTTCTTTTTCATCGGGTAGAGTATCTAAAACCATTGTAACTTGATTTCTTCCACGCATCAGTTCTTTTACTACGAATTGGGAGCATCGTAAGACAGCAGGACCAGAAATACCAAAATGCGTAAATATCATATCCATACGATGACTGATGATTGGTTTATTCCGTTTGTTTAAAACAGATAGCTTAATGTCTCTTAACGATAATCCTTGTAATACTTTCGTTTGGATAAATTCCTCATTTGATGTTAGGGCTACTTCAGTTGGATATAGTTCAGTTATAGTATGTCCTGCTTTTTTTGCCCAAGCATAACCATCCCCTGTTGAGCCAGTGTGGGGTACAGCTTTTCCACCAACCGCAATTACGACCGATTTTGTTGTTATTTTGTGACCATTTTCTTTTAAGATGATCGTATGTTGATTTTCATCAAAGTGAATAGCTTCTACTGGGGAATTTAATTTTACTTCTACATGCAGTTCTTTCATTTTGTTAATAAGGGCATCTACTACGGATTTAGCAGAATTAGATTTCGGAAACATTCTTCCATGATCTTCTTCTTTCAAAGCTACACCCATTCCTTCAAAGAAATCAATGATATCGTAATTATTAAAAATAGAGAATGCACTATACAAAAATTTTCCATTCCCTGGTATATGTTTAATTACTTCTTCTTGGGGTAGACGATTTGTTACATTACATCTTCCACCGCCTGAAATAGCTAATTTCTTTCCTAACTTTTTCCCTTTTTCAAGTAACATCGTTTTAGCACCATGTTCAGCAGCTGCAATTGCAGCCATTAATCCCGAAGGACCGCCCCCGATAACTATGACATCATAATTCAACATTCTTCATTCCTTTCGGTAGTATCATATCATTACCATACGTCGTAACTCAATTCCAACTCGTTTTAATAAGATAGAAGCGAGAGGACTGCTTCAATATTTAGGACTATTTGTAACTTTTTATCAAAGAAGTTAGAAAAATCTTCACAAGTTTACGTTGTAACGTTATCAATCCTACTATGAGATGTGTTAAAATAACGTGTATGTATATCCTACTTAAAGAAAAATGAGAATCAGGTGAAAATATGTCGAATATAGTAAAAGGTGCATTTATTTTAACATTGGCATCTTTTTTATCTAAATTTTTAGGGATGATTTATGTTATCCCATTTAATGCTCTAGTAGGTACCACTGGTGGGACGCTATTTAGTTTTGCCTATACACCTTATAGTATTTTTATAAGCCTTTCTACTGTTGGAATTCCTGTAGCTGTTTCGAAATTTGTATCTAAATATAATTCATTAGGGGATTATGAAACAAGCTATAAAATGTTCAAAATAGCAAGTAAGATCATGGCGATAACAGGTATTGTCGCTTTTTTAGTGTTGTTTTTCAGTTCAGAATGGCTAGCTCACTTGATGATTACAAGTGATGATCCTGTTGGGATAACAGTTGAGGATGTTACCTTTGTAACAAGAATGGTAAGTATAGCCCTATTAATCATTCCCGTTATGAGTATTTCTCGAGGTTTCTTCCAAGGGTATGAAACAATGATGCCAACAGCAGTTTCTCAAGTGGTTGAGTCAATCATTAGGGTCTTATGCATTTTAGTCGGTTCATTCGTCATTATCAAAGTAATGGGTGGGTCTATTGTTACAGCAGTTGGTTTTTCTACTTTTGCTGCATTTATTGGTGCTCTAGCATCTTGCATTGTTTTATATATTTATTGGAAGAAAACAAAGCCAACCATCAATCAGCAGCTTGAAATGCAACAAAAGTCATATAATGTTTCAACGAAAGAGTTATTAGTAGAATTATTCCAGTATGCTGGTCCTTTTATATTGGTAGGATTGGCCATTCCATTATATCAATTAGTGGATCAGTTTACATTTGAAAGAGCAATGGTTGCTTCAGGGTTAGAGGAAATATGGGAATCGACTTATTCTTACATTAATTATTACGGGCATAAGATTGTCATTATTCCGATGACGATAGCAACAGGTCTGTCGTTATCTATATTACCTACGTTAACTAAGTCTTTTACGCAAAATGATCGAGAACTTTTAAATAATCAAATCAATCAAGCATTGCAAATTGTTTTTGTGCTTGTAATTCCTGCAGCAGCAGGAATTGCTATTTTATCTAATGAAACATATGGCGCATTATATGGACTGAATGATATTGCAGGACAACTGTTAGCTTGGTATTCACCAGTCGTCTTATTGTTTGGGTTATTCAGTGTAAGTGCAGCTATTCTACAAGGGATTAATGAACAACGTTTTGCAGTAATCAGTTTATTAGCAGGTCTACTTGTAAAAATATTATTAAATGTTCAACTAATTCATTGGTTTGGGGCAAAAGGAGCAATATTTGGAACGGCTTTAGCCTCAGGAATTGCAGTTTTGCTTAATTTGGTTCATATCAAAAAATCGATTAATTTTAGTTATAAGCAGCTTTTCAAACGTACAATACTTATTCTGATTTTTACAGCCATTATGGTAATTGCCATTTGGATAGTGAAAATAATTCTAGAATTTATTATTCCAGCGGACACTCATATGGGTGTTATCATTCATCTTATGGTTGGGGTAATGGCCGGTGGTGGAGTATATTTATATCTTGCACACATTTCTACATTACTTGAACGAGTTTTAGGAAAACGTATTTCAATAGATCTGATTAAAAGAAAGCGAAGTAGATAAGATAATATGGAGTGAATGTACGATGCGTTTAGATAAGTTATTAGCTAATATGGGTTATGGTAGTAGAAAAGATGTAAAAAGCCTACTTAAGAAAAAACAAGTATTCGTTAATGCAGTAGTAGTAAAAGAAGGTAGCAAACATGTTAACCCAGAGATAGATATCGTGGAGGTAAATGGGAAGCAAGTTGTATATAAGAAATATATTTATCTGATGATGAATAAACCACCAGGTGTTATATCAGCTACCTTTGATCATAAAGAAAAAACGGTTATTGATTTATTAACGGAAGAACATCAATATTTTGAACCATTTCCCGTAGGAAGGCTGGATAAGGATACAGAAGGCTTACTATTACTAACGAATGATGGAGAGTTAGGGCATCGTTTAACTTCCCCCAAAAAAGAGGTAGGGAAGACCTATTATGCAAAAATACAAGGAATCGTTACCGAGTTAGACGTAGAAGTTTTCAAAAAGGGAATCGTTATAGATGATGGATATCAATGTAAACCTGCCCATCTAGACATCCTTCATAGTGATGAAGTTTCGGAAGTTGAGATTACCATCACAGAAGGAAAATTCCATCAAGTTAAGAGAATGTTTGAAGCAGTTGGGAAGAAAGTGGTCTATTTAAAAAGACTCCAGATGGGAAAACTAAAGCTAGACGAAAAGTTAGCATTAGGTAAGTACCGTGAATTGAGTGAAGAGGAGCTAGCTTATTGCGAGAGCCTTACATAGGAGGAAGAAAATGGGCCAATCCCCACATTATTTCATTGCTATTCAACTATCTAAAGAATTACAAAATACTTTCGCTTTATGGCAAAATAAGTTGCAGGGTGTATTACCATATAAGCAGTGGTATAACAAAAAAGATTTGCATATTACATTGAAATTCCTAGGGGCAGTAAATGATGAAAAATTAGAAGAACTAACAACTCATTTAAAGAGAGTAGAAGAACTACCTGCTTTTAGTCTGGAAGTGGGTACATTGGGTACGTTTGGTAATCCAAAAAGTCCACGTGTACTGTGGGCTGGAGTTGAAAGGGTAGAACCATTAATTAAAGTCCAACAGATTGTTGAACAAGGTGCATTCGAAGTTGGATTTCCTAAAGAAAATAGGAATTATAGTCCCCATATAACATTAGCAAAGAAATGGAACGGCAAAATTGGTTTTTCGTATGGTGATGTTTTGGAAAAATTGAAGAAAGAATTTACTTCAAAGGCTACTATGCATGTTAGTGAAATAACCTTGTTTCAAATACATCCAAATCGTAAACAAAAGTATGAACCAATCAAGAAATATAAATTACGTTAAAATACCATAGAATTAAATAGAAGAAGGAGGTGGAGAAAACGGCGCAATTGATTAAATTACAAGACTATATATCCCGTTATGAATGGGATACATACAGATACCCAACACAGTTTATTCGTGTTAAGAAACAAAACTGGAAAAAGTTACATCGGATGTGGTCAAATCCTGATATGTACACACCAAATATAGGGCTTGAGGAAGATATTAAAGAACAATCTTCTGCTTTCGCAAAATGGAAAGCATTTATTAGAAGAAAATCTAATCAAGAACTAGAAAATCAAGTTAACCCAAGAGAGAAATTAAATGAATTACCAGAAACAGAGGAGAAGTTAAAGCATTACTTTTTAGATGAAATATTTTTGTTTCAATTGAAATGGGCAACATCAACTGTGAACCGTATTTCCTATGTTCATAAAAAATATTATACAGATCCATTATTAAAGTATCTCCTACAACGCTTTCCGGATACTTATCTACTAATGTATAACCCTGTTTTTAATGTAAAAAGTGTTCCTGTCGATTGTGAAATTCTATTGGTTTCACCAATCGGTATCGAGATTTTATACTTTTTAGAAGTAGACGAACAAGCTGTCATTATGGCAGGAAATGAAAGGGTCTGGACTATTGAAAAAAATAATGATGTTTCTAAAATTTTAAATCCCAATATTGCTTTGAAACGTACGGAACAGATCATTAATAGTATATTACTCTCGCATGAGATAGAATTTCCAGTTCATAAAACGGTTATATCTCGTACAAATTCTATTCTTTTTACAAATGAACCATATCAAACTAAAATCGTTGGAAAAAAGGAATATCCTACTTGGTTTAATAATAGGCGTAAATTAATATCAACATTAAAGAGTAATCAATTAAAAGCTGCCGAGGTTTTATTGTGTCATTGTCAATCTACCTCTGTTCAGCGTCCAGAATGGGAAGATGATATCAGTATCCAAACTATCGGTGATTTGGAAGAATGATCCTGTATCATACATCGTTAACCAACTTCCAGAAAAATAGGTTAAAAAACTTCCCTAACCGCTAAAATAATACAAAAATCAACAAAACGAATAAAAAATCTCATGAAATGGTTGTAATTTAGATTTTATACCTATAAAATATGAAAAGAAATGCTATTTTTGAAAGATGTGAATACAACATGTTGGAATGGATCGAACAAGCATTAGGAGATGGCTGGAAGTTAACAACAGCGGGGGGGTTAACTGGTGAGGCTTTCTTTGCGAAAAAAGATAATAAACAGTTATTTTTAAAACGAAATTCCTCTCCATTTTTAGCTGTTTTATCTGCTGAAGGAATTGTTCCTAAGCTTGTCTGGACGAGGCGAATGGAAAATGGTGATGTCATAACTGCACAAGAATGGTTGGAAGGACGGGAATTAAAACCAAGTGATATGAAGGATGAAAGGGTAGCTAGCCTTTTACACAAAATTCACCATTCCACTGAATTACTAGATATGTTAATGCGGATAGGAATTATACCTTTAACTTCAGATGATATATTCCAAACAATTAAACAACAAATTTCTCAATTGGATTTACTTAAAGAAAATGTAGATGTTCAAATTGCTTTAAAACATCTTGAAACATTATTACCAAAAACAAGAGGTCAAAAACTTGTTGTATGTCACAATGACCTAAATCATAATAACTTATTAATGTCCAAAAATGGAAGCTTATATTTAATCGATTGGGATAATGCAACAATTGCTGATCCCGCTTCTGATTTTGGTTTAATCTTAAAGTGGTATATTCCTAGAGACGAGTGGCGCAATTGGTTAAAAAATTATGGAATTGAGAAAGATGATCATATATTAGAAAGAATGTACTGGTATTTAATTCATGACAGCTTACATTACTTAATATGGCATTTAAAACGAAAAGAGCCCGCAAAAGTGATGGAAAGATTGCGGGATTTAAAGGAATTAAATGATCAAGTGGAAGAAATGTTCTAAATGGTTTTAGCCATTATAGCTTTGTATTTCGTATTGCACTCATCCAAGTTTCTAAATTATCTTTATTAGCTGTAATGTGATCTTCTACATTATTAGTGCCTTCACCTTGAATTCCGTAGTTATAGATCTCAGGAAGTAATTGTAGTAGCTGTTCATCTGTTATTTCTTTTTTTGCCATCATATTTTTTACTAATCGTTTAATTTGCTGATATTCTGATACTTCAGCACAACAATCTACACATTGTTCATCAAGAATGTCATGCAACAATGTTAATAAATGATTTGAATTTAGTGTCATCGGAATCACCTCATGACACTATTTTTTGTCATTTTTTATTTTCTATACTCAAAGTAAGAAACTTACTAAATAAATACAACAAAGGCATTCGTCACCCAAGGCGAATGCCAATCTTTCTAACCATTACATCCATGTAAAATATAAAAAAAGAGAGGTAAAAGAATGCGTCAACGTAATAAACCATGGGCTGATGACTTTTTAAAGGAAAATGCTCAGTTAATTATTCCGAATCCTAGCGAGTATAAAGGGAAATGGAGTACGTTATTTGGAAATAATAATCCCATTCATGTAGAGGTTGGTACTGGTAAAGGACAATTTATTGTTGGAATGGCTAAACAGTATCCTAATATCAACTTTATTGGGATTGAGCTAGCAAAAAGTATTGTCGTGACTGCTGCACAAAAAGTGTTAGAAGCTGGCTCCTCAAATGTATTATTATTAAATGAAAATGCCGGTGATTTAGTAGAAATTTTTGCAGAGAACGAGGTTTCCACTATTTATTTAAACTTCTCCGATCCATGGCCGAAAAACCGTCATGAGAAACGGAGATTAACTTACAAAGCATTTTTAGACCAATATAAAACAATATTAAAACAGTCAGGACAGGTCATATTTAAAACAGATAATCGTGGACTGTTTGAATATTCTCTTGTAAGTTTAACGGATTATAATATGAAGTTGGAAGAAGTAAATTTGGATTTACATGCTATCCAAGATGAATCAAATATCATGACTGAATACGAAGAAAGGTTCTCTGCTAAAGGTCAACCCATTTATCGATTAAAAGCTTCCTTTTAACAGTAATAGCCCAGATTTCTAGGAACAAGCTTCGTTTTCTCCTTAAAGGAATATAGTATAAATGTCTAATTCATTAGAGGAGGAAAACGATGGAAATGAGTAATAATATACGACCTAATCACTTAGCATGGCACGAAACTCTTGAAGTTCACGAATTGGTTGTGTTTCAATCCATATCACTAATGAAATTAAAAAGATTTATTAAAGAGGTTCGTGATTCAGAACTCAAGTCCATTTATGAGCATGTGATTAAAGGACTAGAAACGAACTTGAAAGAACTTCTCGAATTTTATGCGTTAGCACCAACAGAAGAATTAAGAGATAGAAATTTAGACGATGGATTTTTTTCCGGAGACTTATTGGCTTTTGCAAAGACTTCCGTACGTAATTATTCTAATGCTATTACAGAAACTGCTACACCGATTTTACGGCAAACGTTGAATAAACAATTACAACGTTCTATCCAAACTCATGAAATGGTGTTTAATTATATGTATAAAAATGGGTATTACCCTGCATATGATTTGGAAAAGTTATTAAAACATGATGTTCAACTTGCAAATAAGGCTTTAAAAATGAAATAGTAATACAAAAACCTGTAACAAAGAAGGAATTCTTCTTGATACAGGTTTTTTTGGGTCTTGATTAATTAGTTATTGCGCTTATCATTGTTGTCACGTTTGCGATTACGATTGTTGTCATCATTGTTGTTGTTATCGAAATCGTTGAACTCATTCTCGTTCGCAAATTCAACACGGTTGTTATCGTTGTTGTTATTGTTGTTATTGCGGTTGCGGTTATTATTGTTAGCCATTTTAATCGCCCCTCCTAGATAAGTATTTGATGAAATTCCTCCAACGAAAAGGGCCCTTTCTCTTTAGATATATTTCATCGACAAATTATATTCTGCCCAAAAATAAAAAAATAAACCTTTTCATTCGACAATTTATTACAATCCGCCAAAATATTAAGAGAACACTGTATTATCTACTCCGATTTTTCTTCTATAACATGAATACCCGGATAAACCATATTTAGTTGGTTAATATAATGATGGGAAAAATATAAAATAGGTTGGTGAAATGAATGTACAAACTATTGTCTCATAATGATTTAGATGGGGTCGGTTGTGGAATCTTGGCTAAACTCGCTTTTGGAAACAATGTCAAGGTTCGTTATAATTCTATTGGTAGTCTAAACAAAGAGGTTGAGTGGTTTTTAGAAAATGAAAAAGATGTATTCTTATTTATAACGGATTTATCTGTAAATGAGAAAAATGAAAACCGATTAGAGGAGTATTATAAACAAGGTGGAAAACTTCAATTAATTGACCATCATCAAACGGCACTATCATTTAATAAATATGAATGGGGTCATGTTACTGTGGAAGATGAAGAGGGGCGTTTAACTTCTGCAACAGCTTTATTTTATGAATATCTATTGAAACATAAATTTCTTGAATCATCAGAGGCTGTAAATGAATTCGTAGAACTGGTGAGGCAATACGATACTTGGGAATGGGAGAAAAATAACAACGAAAAAGCACAGCGTCTTAATTCTTTATTTTTCCTTGTTTCCATTGAAGAATTTGAAGAGGTGATGCTCGAGCGGCTCCAGTCCAATGAACATTTCTTTTTTGATGAATTTGAGGAAAAGATTCTTGATATGGAAGAAGATAAAATTGAACGATACATACGAAGAAAACGTCGTGAGTTAGTTCAGAGAAAAGTTGGAGAATTGTATGCGGGTGTAGTATATGCGGAGTCTTATCATTCAGAATTAGGAAATCAATTGGGAAAGGAATATCCTCATCTAGACTATATTGCAATTTTAAATATCGGTGGAAGGAGAATGGGTTTTCGAACCATTCATGATCATATTGATGTTTCGGAAGTTGCTGCTCGGTTTGATGGTGGGGGGCATGCGAAAGCAGCAGGATGTACAATGAATGATCTTGCATTTCGATTATTTGTGGAGGAGACGTTTGAACTTGATCCATTACATGAGGATGCGAAAAGGAATCGCTTTAACTTGAAAGAATCATCTTTTGGAACATTATATAAAACAAAATCCGATGATATTCTGTTTATCATCCAGGTAGAAGAAAACTGGGTAATTGAAAAAGATAACGTGAGGTTGGAACAACAGTTTTCTAATTTTCGACAGGCCGAGATGTATATAAAGAGAAACTTTCAAGCGTGGGTGGCAAAAGATGAAGTATTTGTACAATACTTAATGAATGAGGTTAAGAAGAAAAAAAGAGAAGAGTAAATGTAAATGGCGCTTTCCTGTTAAAAAAGGATAAGCGCCTTATTTTACCTAATCGCGGTCTTCATAATCTTTCTTAATGTAGTCTACATTATCTTCCTCAGAAAATTCTGTTTGAGGATGAGTATTCAAAACACTAAATGGTTCCTGATGGTTATATTGTTTGTATAACACCTTCTCTTTCATATAAACATGAAAAAGACCTTCACTGATTGCTATGAAAAAGGCAGCAAAACCTGATACAATTCCAATAGGTGTCGTTGGATAAATAAACATACTTGATAATGCCCAAATCCCTACAAAAGCCAAGGCAAAGTCAGCAATAGTTGCAATGAAATTGTTAAACCTTGGTAATATAAGAAGATCACCTATTATATAATTGATTCCAGTTACTAAGGCACTAATAAGAAGAATTTCACCTAATGTTGCCGTTTCAAAAATGGCTAAAAGGGAAAATAAAATAACAGAAGTTACAATAAATTTAATTCCTAATGCTTTTATATGTTTCATCATATTATCCTTTCTTTTTTTCTTAGTATTAGAAAAGGTGATAAAAAATATGCAAATAAGGAATTCTAAATGATAGGGGAGAAATCAATGAAAGATGTTATTGTTTCATGGAGCGGGGGAAAAGATAGTGCTTATGCAGTATATACCCTATTAAAAGATAAAAAATATAATATAAAAGGATTATTTTCCACTATTTCTGAGAAAGAAAAACGGCTACCGGCCCATGAGGTTAAATCGGTGTTTATTCGAGAACAAGCTAAATCAATTGGATTGCCCTACCATGAAGTAATCCTACCTGATCATCCGAGCAATGAAGTGTATGAACAATTAGTTGGTAATCAATTAAAGAAGTTTAAACAGCAAGGTATAAACACCGTTGTTTATGCTGATTTGCTTTTAGAGGACATGAAATTATATCGTGATCAGTTTATGAAGAAGTATGACGTTGAAGGGCTTTATCCTTTATGGAAAAAAGATACACTACAACATGCAAGAGATTTTGTTTCAGAAGGTTTCCGGGCAATCGTCACCACCGTTGATTTGGAAAAATTACCAGCAAAGATGATTGGAAAAGTATTGGATCACGATATGATTAATTCCTTTCCCGATTACGTTGATCCCAGTGGAGAGTTTGGGGAATTCCATACTTTTGTTTTTGATGGTCCAATGTTTAATTATCCTATTAATGTTCAAACTGGTGAATTATTTACAACAATAGATGGACGTTATCTACATATTAATATAAATAATAAAGGCATTCGCTAAAGATAAATAGCGAATGCCAAGTTTTCACAAAAATCTTGTACAGGGAAACGTTAATTTGAAGATGTCGTATTCCCATCTGTGTTTGATTGATTATTACTTTGGCTTCCAACCATAGATTGGACCTGATCAGTTACTTGTTGGACATTCGGGTTGTTTAACGTATTTTGTACCATATTAGAAACCTGTTGTGGTAATTTCTGTAAGGTACCATTTTGCATTCCTTTACTTATTCCATAAATTGCTGCACCTGCCGCACCTATCGTTAGTAGGGAAGTCATCATACTACGGTTGTTATTCATGGAATCACCCTTTGTCAATTTTAGCTTCTCTAAATGGAAGCAAACTTAGTTTGATACGAATAGTATAGGTATATACCTCTCATTGTTTACCATTTTTGTTTATCATACTTCATCATACTCATCATATATTAAACGGGTAACCTGAGTAGATTCTCCTTTTTCAACTTCTTCATTTGTAGCATTTTTTCCATAGGAATCTTCAGGGTCTATTCCAGGAGCCTGTGCAGAATTAGGAACTCGTAATTTTTGTAACTTATTTTTTTTATCCATCTTTTCTCTCTCCTAATGTAATAAATAATTTTGTTCCATTAAAGCTGTAGCAATTTGTTCTTCTGTAATAATATCATCATTAAATTCAATTTTTATTTCACCATCTTCCGTGTCAATTAAAACTCTTTCCATTCCGTCATATTCATTCAAAATCTGTTCAATTTGTTGAATAACTTGACCAGTTGTAGCCTCTTTGACAAATAAAGTTATTTCCGCCATGTATATACTCCCTTAATTGAAATAATCTATATTATTATTCCAAAATCTTATAAAAACATGTTTAAAATAAAGTAATGGTGATATAATGGAAACAAACGTTCTGTTCAAGGTGGTCTTCCTATGATAAAATTATTAAATCATTCCCTACAAACTAGGGAAAAAATAAAGATCATATATTATTCGAATGATAAAAAGTTCACGCAAAGAACCATCAAGGTTATTAAAATGAACGATTCAAATGTTCTTGCATATTGCTACATGAAGCACAGTGTAAGGGTATTTAAGTTAGACAATATTTTAGCTGTAGAATCAGTTTATCGAAAACCTGGATAATCAATTCTGTTAGAAAATTTCTTGACTTTTTGAATCGTAATTTGTATGATGAAATAAATAATAGAATCTTTAAATCGGTCCTGTGAGGCTGGTAAGGTTGAACGTGATAACCAAATTAATAAAGGCGAAATAATATATTATTATTTCGTTCTCTCTTCATGTGCACCCTTGCCAAAATTCAGGCAAGGTTTTTTGCTTCGGGAGCATACTAACCTAAGGATTCTATACAAGAGGAGAGAATAATATGTCACAACGAGAAATCCAAGTGGATGAACGTTTACCATTTTTACAAAGTTTACCGTTAAGTTTCCAACACTTGTTTGCAATGTTTGGTTCTACTGTTTTAGTTCCAATTTTATTTGGCATTGATCCCGCTACGATTCTTTTAATGAACGGTTTTGGAACAATTTTATATATTTTTATAACAAAAGGAAAAATACCAGCTTATTTAGGTTCTAGTTTTGCCTTTATCTCACCAGTAACAGCGGTATTAACAGATGGTGGGGGATATAGTGCTGCATTAGGTGGATTCTTCGTTGTTGGTTTGGTTTTAACACTTGTGGGGCTATTGGTTAAAGTTGTTGGGACAAAGTGGATCGATTTTATTTTTCCACCAGCAGCAATGGGAGCAATCGTAGCCGTTATCGGTTTAGAACTTGTCCCAACTGCAGCGGGTATGGCAGGCTTAGTAAGAGAGCCAGACGTTTCAATTGATACGACTACTATAATAGTGGCTTTACTAACTTTAGCTTTCACTATTATATATTGGGTTACGATGAGAGGATTCCTGAAAATTATTCCAATTTTACTTGGAATTGTAACAGGTTATATGATCGCAGCTATCTATGGAATAGTAGATTTCTCTGCTGTAAACGAAGCAAAATGGATTCAAATGCCAACTTATTATGGGATTGAATTTAACTGGTCTGATATTATCATTATTTTACCTGCAGCATTAGTATTAATTCCGGAACATATCGGTCACCTTGTGGTAACAGGAGATATTGTAAAAAAAGATTTAATCAAAGATCCTGGCTTGGATCGTTCTTTATTAGGAAACGGAATTTCTACGATGATATCAAGTTTCCTTGGTTCCACACCTAATACTACGTATGGTGAGAATATTGGGGTTCTTGCTATTTCTCGTGTGTACTCGACTTGGATTATTGGGGGAGCAGGATTATTAGCAATTGTACTTTCATTCTGTGGAAAGCTTGCTGCGTTAATTCAGTCTATTCCTACCCCGGTTATGGGCGGCATTTCATTACTTCTGTTTGGAATTATTGCTGTGAGTGGTCTACGGATGTTAGTTGAACAAAATGTAGATTACAATAATTCACAAAACTTAATTTTGACCTGTGTTGTGTTGGGTATCGGAATTAGTGGAGCATCTCTATCAATTGGTACAGTATCGTTATCTGGTATGGGCTTAGCAACAGTTGTTGCCATTTTATTAAGCTTGTTCTTTAGACTTCTCGATCTTCTTCATTTATCAAATGAATAAGTACACCTTTTTCAAAACTCTACAGCTATCTGTAGGGTTTTTTTGATACCTTAAAATAGATGTTAACCTATATGGTTCTGTTATATATACCTCTTACCAGTGTGAAGTGATAACCATATGATAATGAAGAAGAATAATTTTTGGAAAGAGGGAGGGAATATTATGTTTCCAAATAGACCAATGCGTCCAATGGGACCAGGTAATAGAAGGCCTTCAAGACCAATGCGTGATCCATTTTTATTTGGTAGTCCACCTAGAGAGAGAAGAGGTAATAATCAGAATTCAAATCTTAGAAATGTAATGTCTGCATTTCAAACAGAAGATGGAAATATAGATTTAGAAAAAATTATGGGGACTGCCAATCAAATTAATGGTATTTATAAACAAGTCAGTCCAATGCTTTCAAAATTTATTAAAAAGTAGGTAATAAACACTAATCCGCAAATTGAAAACACCCCGCTGGCAATTGCCAAAGCCTTTGGCGATTGCCGAGTTTTTTAATAGTTAACACTTAGAATAAATTAGTCAAATCTAGTGGCAAACTAACTTGGAAATAACTTAATGGAAAGGAAAAGGAAATGATGTTTGCTAAAAATACTAAACAACGGAAATGGGCAATGTTGCAAAGGTGGGAGGATCTATTATTTGTACATTGGGCGGTTTCACCAGAACTACTGAAGAAGCATCTGCCTCCAGGATTAGAATTAGATCTTTGGGGAGGCGACGCGTGGATAAGTATAGTCTCATTTAAAGTTAGTAAAGCACGTTTACGCTATTTACCTAGAATTCCTTACATAACACCCATGTTACAAGTAAACGTCCGTACATATGTCATGAAAAATGGAGAAAAAGGGGTCTATTTTTTTACTATAGATACCAATAAACTTTCAGCAGCTACTGGTGCTAGGTTATTTACATTACCTTATTTTAAGGCGAAAATGAAAATGAAAAGCAGGCTCGGGTTCATTACTATGATTAGTACAAGAAATAAATCGAATGCAAAATGGAAAATACGCTATAAAAAGCAAGGGATTCCTACTTATCCCAATCCAACAAGTATTGACCATTGGTTATTGGAAAGGTATGTCGCTTGGAGCTATAAATATGGAAATCTATATAGAGGAGATATTAGGCATAGTTGTTGGAAAGTACAACAAGCAGAGGTAGAAATAAAAGAAAATTCCTTATTAGCATGTTTATTAATGGAATGGAAGAAGCAACAACCGATTATTCATTTTTCCAAATCAAAAGTAGCAGTGAATTGGATTCCAAAAAAGATAGAATAAAATGGTGAAACCTTTATTAGTAAAGGTTTCACCATATTCATCTTACTAATCTAATGGAAGTCTTCTTGATACGTTGGGAAAAAGTATTTGTGACTTTACTCTTATTGTGCGTAAGTGTTCACTTGGAACAAATCGATTAAATCTACCTTTGGGTTATTTTCTTGGAACCAGTTAAGGGCAAATTCATTTTGGAAGAGAACAAGATAGTTATCATTTCGATCCCTTACGAGCATTCTACGTTCATCAAAAAGAGATTCATTGATAGGCTGTTCTGGATTTAACCAACGTGGAATTCTTTCCCCAATCGTATCGAACATTACTTCTACGTTGTATTCATTTTCCATCCGATATTTAAATACGTCATATTGCAAGTCACCGACAGCTCCTAAAATATAGGATTCCGTCCGTTTATCTCTAAACAGTTGGATGGCACCTTCCTGTACAAGCTGTTCAATTCCTTTTTTGAATTGTTTTGATTTCATCACGTTTTTTGCCGATACTTTTTTAAACAATTCGGGTGGAAATTGTGGAAGTTCATTATATTCAAAGGTATCTTTTCCTGCAATTAATGTATCACCAATTTGATAAGCATTGGGGTCGTATATTCCAATAATATCTCCCGCATACGCTTCGTCTACCGTTTCTCTAGTAGAAGCAATGATTTGTTGGGATTGTGATAATTTTAATGTTTTACCGGTTCTAGCTAGCTTTACACTCATTCCTCGCTCGAACTTACCGGAACATACTCTCAAGAATGCAATACGATCCCGGTGAGCAGGGTTCATATTAGCCTGTATTTTGAAAATAAAACCAGAAAAATTAGGGTTATCTGGTTGAACAATTCCATCTGTTGTCCTTCTAGGTTTTGGTGTAGGAGCCATATTAATAAACGTATCAAAGAATATCTCTACACCAAAAGGGGCTAATGCGCTACCGAAGAATACGGGTGTTTGTTCTCCTTTTAATACGGCTTCCATTGAAAGAGTATTGCCTGCCTCGTCAAGTAAAGCTACTTCATCTCTCGCAGCTTCAAATGTAGTATTATTAGTCAATTCTGTATGTTTGTCAAGTTCATTAAAAGGGATGATAGACTCTTCTTCATTCCCGTTATATTTTACAAATTGCTGCCCGTTGCGATCGAAAATTCCAAGAAATCCTTTTCCCATTCCGGCTGGCCAATTCATTGGATATGTTTCGATATCTAATACTTCTTCAATTTCTTCTAGTAATTCGAAAGTTTCTTTTCCTTCTCGGTCTAGTTTATTAATAAAGGTAAAAATTGGAATACCACGCATTCTACATACTTTAAATAACTTAAGGGTTTGTGCTTCAATCCCTTTCGTTGAGTCAATAATCATGACTACACTATCCACGGCTGTTAATGTTCGGTACGTATCTTCACTAAAATCCTCATGCCCTGGGGTATCAAGAATATTAACTTGAAGATCATGGTAATGAAAGTTCATTACACTTGATGTTACAGAGATACCACGTTGTTTTTCAATTTCCATCCAATCTGATGTAGCGAATTTTCCTGTTTTTTTACCTTTAACTGTACCAGCAGTTCGGATTAAATTTCCAACTTGTAGTAAACGTTCAGTTAGAGTTGTTTTTCCAGCATCCGGGTGAGAGATAATAGCAAAAGTCTTTCGTTTATTTACCTCGTTTTTAATCATATAAAAATCCCTTTCATCTTAAGAGGTTGTGGACCACACATGTTAAGTTTTTTATAAACGTCCAGCTCCAGCGCCCAGCGACTAGCGAGACTTCCTTCACCTCCGTGCGATAAAGAAGACTTGCCGATGGTGAAACCAGAGGCTTAGTCGCACTTATACCCTTGTGGTGAAAGTCAACATCGACTCACTCCGTTCGTCGTGTTTCCTTTATCTCCTACGGCTCAGTCCAGTCCGTACGTCGCTAAACGGGCGCTTCCGCTTTTGTTCTAGTTTTGCGGGATTCAAATCACATGTTAGAAACGCTCCTTCTATCATAAAATGATCACCTTAATTAATATACTACATAAAAACACAATTTGTAACGCAAGAATATACGATAAACTTTCATATGTTAAATGCTGGTAGAGACTGGGAAAGTTTTGACAATTGTTAAATTCATATGTTCATCCAAATGATTTATTGTTATAATTATTATTTGTAAAGTCTTTGTAAATTATTAGGTTTTGAGGAGGGCTAGCAAGCATGAAGATAGAGGTTAATGGAAACTCTCTAGAACTGATGATAGGTGATATTACAAAACAATCAACAGAAGCTATTGTAAACGCCGCTAATGGGACGTTAATGGGAGGCGGTGGTGTTGATGGTGCTATTCATCAGGCTGCTGGTAGCGAATTGGTAGAAGAATGTAAAAAGATTCGAGAAGAAGATTTAGATGGAAATTACCTTCGTACAGGTAAAGCTGTAATAACACAAGGATATGATCTCCCTGCGAAATTTGTAATTCATACAGTAGGACCTGTATGGGATGGTAATAACCAAGTGGCTAGTGAACAATTAGAAGAGTCTTATTTAAATTCTCTTAACTTGGCAAAGGAAAATGGAATTACTAGTATTACTTTTCCATCTATTTCAACCGGAGTGTATCGTTATCCTGTACAACTGGCTTCGGTAATAGCCCTACATACAATTGTAGAGTTCCTTCAAAATAATAGATTTGGTGATGTTACAATGACATTGTTCTCTGAAAGAGACTATCAAGTATACAAAAAAGCATTAAAAGGTGTTTTAGAAAAAATTGAACATGTAGTATAAGAACAAAGGCGTTGGGGCCGGACGTAGCTATTTCTGTATCTAAGTTATTCATAGCCATTCAAATTTTCTAATTTCATAGATAATAAAAAATCCCTTCAAATATGAGGGATTTTTTACTTTCTGATTAAAATTCCTGCCTTTTCCAATTCTATGCAGGCACTCTCTAGTTTATTTTCGTATTTTTTTCAAGAAAATGGAATATCATGCAACAAAAGTTGAAAGCTAAAAATATTTTAATATAGAAAAGGTTATGATCATTATATATTTAATTAGTGGAAAATTCAGGAAGTGCTAGCACTTCCCGAATTAGATTGTTTTTAATAGTAATTTTTTCAGTAGTGGGGCAAATTGCTCTGGTAATTCGGAAACACTTGGAATCATAAGTCTTTCTTTTCCATAAATATTTTTCATCGTTAAATCCTCTGCTTCATCAATCTCTCTATCAGCTAAAAACATACCAATTACTTCAATTCCTTGTTTCCGTGCTTCTGAAACTGCTAGATGGGTATCTACTATTCCGTTTTGGTCATAACCAGATGCAGCGGGTTCTCCGTCAGAAAAAACGAGAAGAAACTTATTTTTTTCTTGTCGAGCAACAAGGTCCTTCGTCATTACACGAATACTGAATCCATCACGATTATCTTCTTGTGGTTCAAGTTGCATAATTTTCGCACCGTTATTTTGATAGAAAGAGTCGTGATAGGTGTGAATCATATGGAAATAATTAGGTTGATAATTTTCCGTCACTTCCATTGCATCTTCCCAAAAACCGATAATAGAGTGAGGAATTTTAAATTGCTTTAAAACTTCATGAAAAAGAACGATCCCTCGTTTTGTTTCTTCCATTTTACCTTGCATCGATGCCGAACAGTCTACAAGCAAAGTAAAAACCGCATCAAATTCCTTTGATTCCAAATCTTTTTTATAAAAGACCCGCGGATGATCATCCAGTATAATCGGAAGTAATTTTTTTGACAATCGGCCGTAAACTAAATCTTTTCTTGGAGCATTCTTTTTATGTTCCATTGTTTTCTTAATCGTATTAGCAAGTTTTCTTATAAGTGGTTCAATATCTTTCCTATATTCTTTATACGTATTTATATCTTCATTGGTCGGATTGGTAGCTTCTTTCACGATTTTTACAGCGTCTTTATTTTCCTCCCCGAATTCGAATTCCCCACTTTTTCCTTGTTTAGATTCTTGTTTATCTAAAGATTCAACATCGGAGTAGTCTTTATTTTTCGATTGACCCGAAGATCCTTGAATGGTTCCCATAGCTTGGTCTGCATCTTCTGTTTCTCGTGCACCACCGCCCATAATATTTGTTTTTGTTCCAACTTCTAGTTCGAATTGAAGAAATGTTTGTTTTCTGTCACTATTTTGATTTTCACGATGCCAACTGGAAAAACGTTCATCCATATATTCATTCTTATCTTCATCCAGTTCTTCTTTGTCATCATTTTTTAATTCATCCGTGCGCGTGAGTTCATCAAATAGATTATCCTTTTCCATTTGCTCTACATGACCTATTGGGAAAATAAAATACTCATAGATGGTATCTTGATATATAGAATTTAGAGGAAACACAATTTGCTCACAAATTCGAACAATATCATACGTTGTTTTCGCTTCAAAAACTAAATAGAGATACGATTTTATTTTCTCAAGCTGATGGAGCTGTGCTTCATTAGCTCGTGGAAAACTCGGATCAGGACTATCAGCTTGAATTAATAAATAGATGAGACAAAATAATTCATCTAATGCTAATCCACGGGTTACATGAGAATTCAACTCATTTTCAAATTTATGTTTTAAGTATTTTCTCCGGATAGAAAATACCTCTTTGGTACCGGGACGTTCTTTTTTTATGATTTCCTCTAGTCTTATATCTTCAAGTAGGGCAAATAATTGGGATGAAAACTTTTTTAAATCCGTTTCCTGTACGAGCTCTAAATATTCCTTCATGGCTTTCGTACTAGAATAATGGAAAGATCCAATCGTACGGAGAAATACATCAGATTTAAAACCAGCCTCTTTATAATCTTCTTTTGCCGTATCCCACATACGACTAGCGGTTACTTTGTTGTCAATAATATCGATATACGAACCGAAACTATATTCAAATGCGGTTTTTTCATTTTCAGTTAGAACGGATGATAAATCTTGAAGTTGCATAAAAAGATCTGTATCTACCTTGCTATTATGAAAACGATACATGATTAATGCTCCTAACTAAAATAATGTTTCAGTTAAATTGTATATGAATTCACGTTCTCTTTCTTCATTCAGTTTATCGATAATGGCTCGTTGAATCGCACGTTTAGGCGGGATTACAACACTTAAATCACAAGCATCTAAAAGTGCACGGATTGAAGCAGCATCTTCTGATAATTTCCCTTGATAAACTGCTTGAATGAAGTCAGCTGATAATTTGACAAATAAATCAATGGTTTTATCGTCTTTGAGTTCGGTGTTCGTTTGAATCAATTGTTTTAATTGTTCTCCCTTGATATAAGGAACTTCAATCACTACGAAGCGGTTTTTCAATGCCTCATTCAAAGGTACAGTTCCTACATATCCCTCATTAATTGCGGCAATTACGCCAAATCCATCTTTTGCAGTTACCATCTCATTTGTAAAAGGGTTGGTTATGGTTCTCCGGTAATCAAGAACACCATTAATTAACGGTAAAGTTTCCGGCTTAGCCATATTGATTTCGTCGATGTATAGGAATGTACCATGTTTCATTGCGTTAATAACCGGACCAGGGATAAATTCGATTACTTGTTTTTCATCCTCATAAGATAAAGTTTTGAATCCTAATAAGCTTTCCGAATCCAAATCGACAGAACAGTTAACACTGAACATCGGTTGGTTAAATAGATTGGATAATGTTTCGGCGAATTTCGTTTTACCTGCCCCAGTTGGTCCTTTAAGTAAAATGTTTTTCCCCATACTTAGTGCAGTAATGGCATCTACTAATAAATCTATATTTGGTGGCATATATCCACCTTGGCGAATGAGTGTATTTAATGGATTATTGGTCTTTTTATTTTTTTCGAGAATCGCTTGAATCGATTCTGGTAACGAATAAGTTAAGTTCATGTTCATACTCCTTTCCCCAACATTGTAAGGTTTTTTTCATTCCTTGTCACTTTCCCATGCTGTATTCTTATTCTGTTGAATATTATGAAATTTGAATGTGTCTTTACAATCACCTTCTTTTCATCGAAAATAGAAAGATAGTGAAAAAAGGAGTTTTATAGATGGATCAATATCTTTCTTTTGAGGAAATACAAGATAAATGTAGTCGTTTAAGTGACGTTTATGAAATAGATGAAGATAAGTTTTATCAAATAGTTGAAAAATGGGCTAATCAAGAAACTTCTACGGAAGAAAAAATATTGAACAGTTTTATAGAATTATTACAAATGGTTAGCGAAGAAATGAGTAATATGGAGAAGGCAGTACAGATGGAAGCAACGTGTAGAATGGGGTGTGCATTTTGCTGCTATTTTCCAATTATTATTAATGAAATGGAAGCCAAAATAATGAAAAAGGCAATCGAGAATTTTCCGGAAGAAAGAAGAAATAGGATTAAACACCATTTATCTAATTATTATCAACAATACGGAGAGAAGCTAGAATCCCTAACTCAACTTGATTTTAATGAAGATAAAGACTTTAAATTGAAATATCGTCGAAGTCTTGTACCCTGTCCGCTTCTTGATACCAAAACAAATCAATGTATGGCTTATGAAATTCGTCCAATACCTTGCCGAACGTATGTAAATTATACTGATCCTGATGTTTGTGAGCAAAACGTAATGCCGAAGGAAACCGTGAGCTTTGAATTTTTATATGAACAATATATGGGAGCATTAAATGAATTTATGCAATTCCTTTATGATGAAGGAAATACAGCTTTTATTCAATATCCAGATGATGTTTATCAAACAGATTATTTAGCTAGTTGGCTACGTTCGATGTGAATATCTTGTAGTACAAGGAACCCTATAAATAAAATTACTAAAAATACAAATGCTATACGTATCGATTTTATTTTGGGGTGATGGTAAATGATAATTCGAATTATAAATAGTGTTACATTGACATTGATTATTGTTGGTGCGATTAATTGGGGAGTCATTGCCTTTTTTCAATTAGATTTTGTTGCGGCGCTTTTTGGAGGGCAAGATGCGTTTTTGTCAAGAATCGTATATGGGGTTATTGGTTTAAGTGGTCTATATTATTTAACAAAAACACTCTATCCAATTGGCATTATTCCTACGGTTGATACGATAGATGGAAATGTCAGATATAGTACAGAAGTCGCCGAGGAATATGAGGGAAATAGGAGAGAAACGGAAAAAGATGAGGAATAGCCTTTCATAAATAGAAGGCTATTTTTTTATTGTCTATTGGATTCTTAATTAAACTCTTAAAACAAGAGTGCCGGGCTCTTTAAAAAAAGTATATAATATATAGATATGTATGAACTTTGGGGGAGAAGTGATGGATCGGATTAAGAGGTATATGGTGCTTCATCAGAAAGATATTTTGCGGGATATACAGTTTCTTGTGGAAAGGGATTCTCCTTCCACGGATAAAGAATTGGTGGATGCTTGTGAACAACGTATACAAAAGTTGTTTTTAAGGTACTTTGGTTATAAAGCTGAAGAAATAAAAGAAGAAAAGTATGGAAATCATTTGCGATTTACAATGGGTAAGGGAAAAGAAACCATTCTTATTTTATCCCATTTTGATACCGTTTGGGATAAAGGAGATTTGCCCTTTAAAATAGAAGGAAATAAGGTTTATGGACCAGGCGTATTAGATATGAAAGGTGGACTTGTACAAGCAATTTGGGCATTAAAAGCGATTAAAGATTTAAAAATAAAATTAACAAAAAAAGTTGTTTTTCTTTGTACTAGTGATGAGGAGATTGGCAGTCCTACTTCAAGAAAAATTATTGAAAAAGAAGCTAAAAGCAGTAATTATGCGCTTGTAACGGAACCACCGGTATCAGGAACCGGTGCGTTAAAGACTGGGCGAAAAGGTTCAGCCAGATACTTTGTTGAGATTAAAGGGAAATCGGCTCATGCCGGAAACCATCATGAATTGGGCATTAATGCAATTGAAGAAGCGGCAAGACAAATATTATTTTTGCAATCCCTAACTAATTATTATAAAGGAACAACGGTTAATATTGGTTCCATTAAAGGCGGCGGTAAATTAAATGTTGTTCCAGACCAAGCAGTATTTGGGGTAAATGTACGGGCAAGGACGAAAGAAGAGCAAAATAGGATGGATGATTTAATTAAAAATATAAGACCAACAAGAAAGGGGATTTCGATAAAAATTCGCGGTGGGATTAGTCGGCCACCAATGGACCGAAATAAAGGAACAAAAAGATTATTTAAAATAGCTAAAAAAGTCGCAACAGACCTCGGTCTAGAATTAACAGAAGCTTATGTTGGTGGTGGTAGTGATGCTAATTTCACGGCTAATTTAGGAGTGCCAACTTTAGATGGTCTTGGGGCTATTGGTTATGGAATTCATGTAAAGGATGAACATATCCTTGCAAGTGAAATTCCAAGACGAACTGCCTTATTATGTAAACTAATTATCGAACTATAGGTAAAAAAGCAGTTTTATCGTAAAAACTGTTTTTTTATGTGGAAAAATAGATTTTCTAGAATTAGAGTGAAATATAAATGTAATAAAACTATAACAATCATGACATTTTAAAATGATATACTGTCACCATATTAATCTATTATTTTTAATATAAAAGGGAAGCAGGGGGAAAAAGTTGAATAAAAAATTAACTGCAATTACCTTAGCTACAACATTGGTTCTAGGGAATTCTTTTTTTGGTATTAAAAGCCATGCTGAATCAGAGAAAGACTTACATAGCATTCAAACAGAACGAAGTGACATCCAAGAAAATTTATCAGCTACAGAAGAAAAAATGAATGGTATTATTTCTGAAATAGACTCATTAAACAAAGATATTCAACAGGTAAATCAAGTTTTAACTGAGAAACAAGCCCTAATTGACAAAACGGATAATGATATTCACTCGACAACAGAAGAAATCAATCAACTTCAAGAGGAAATCAGTAAGTTAGAGAAGAGCATTGAAAAACGCTATAATATATTGAAAAATAGAGCTTCTTCCTATCAATTATCTGGTGGATCTGTTAATTACTTAGAAGTTATATTTGGCTCACAAGACTTCGGAGATTTTGTTAGTCGGGTATCAACAGTAAATAAAATTGTAGAATCAGATGCGACTTTAATGGAACAATTAGATAAAGATATTCAAAAAGTGGAGGAGAATCAAAAACTCTCCGTCAAGAAACTTAATGAATTGAACGAAATGAAAGCTGAACAAGAGGAAGCAATCGTCGTTGTACAAGAACAAAAAGAAAAAAGTGAGAATGGTAAAAACGCATTAGCGAATAAACAAGGTGAATTACAAGAATTAGTAACAGAACTAAAGAGTAAGGATCGTAACCTTGCGTTTCTTGAAGATGATATGAAGCAAAAAATAGCTGCTGCGGAAGAAAAGGCAAAAGAAGTTAACAAAGAGGAAAATAAACAGGTAGAAGTAACTAGTACAGATAATAGTACTAGCAAAACTAGCGTTTCCTCTAAACCAAAAGTAGAAGAAACAAATAAAGAGGAAACAAATAAAAAAGAAGAAACGAATAAAGTAGAAAAGACTACTGAAACTAGTGCATCACCTAAACCGAAAGCAGAACAAAAAGACACTGTAGAAAAGGAACCTGAAAAAAAGGTTGAAAAAGAAAAGAAAACAATAACTGTTAGTGCTACCGCGTATACTTTAGAAAGTGCGGGAGGGTCTGGAATGACTTCTACCGGAATTGATTTAAGAAAGAATCCAAATGCGAAAGTTATAGCTGTAGACCCTAGCGTGATTCCACTTGGATCTGTTGTTCATGTAGAAGGCTATGGTTATGCAATAGCAGGAGATATTGGAAGTGCCATTAAAGGAAATAAAATAGATGTCTACGTTCCAACACATGAAGCAGCAGTTAATTGGGGCGCCCGTACAGTTAAAGTAACGATTCAATAGAAAGTTAAAGAAAATATGGTATGTTATTTAAACGAAAAAACGCTTGGATATAATCCAAGCGTTTTTTATATCTAATATTTGACATCATGGCAATCACAGAGGAGAAACTCCGATTTTGTTTTAACCGTTTACTAATCTTTATTGCGCTTATTCACGGAAAACAAATTATAGTCTAAAGTGATTGTATTTCTCTTAGGGATTACATATAATCTAAATTAAATGGTCACAATTTTTTGAATAATAGGAGGCCGATGATGAAAAACGCAAAGCTTAATTGGGTGCGCTTGCCAATTACGAGATTGGAAAACTGTCGGGAATTAGGTGGTTATAGTACGAGTGAAGGACAACAGACGAAATGGCATTCTTTATTAAGATCGAGTCACGTGGGTAAATTGAATGATGAAGATATTAGCTTTTTAAAGGCTTATGGTGTGAAAACAATTATTGACCTAAGAAGAGAAGAAGAATTAGAGTTGGAACCAAATTCATTGTCTGTAAGGGGTGATTTTGATTACCATCATTCACCATTTATTACAAAGAGTATTTATGATATTACCAAATATAACAATGTAGATTCGGACTATTCAATGGGGGACTTTTACATAGAACTATTGGAACAAAAAGCAGCAGTGAAAGAAATTTTTCAAATTATTTCTGAAGCGAAGGATGGATGCATACTTTTTCATTGTCGTGTAGGTAAGGATCGTACAGGAGTTCTAGCCATGTTATTGTTAGGGTTGGCTGGTGTGGAAAAGAAGGATATTGTTGCAAATTATGAGGTATCATACTCTGAACTAGAATCCCTACATGATTTAGAACTCAATTCCTCTCGTCATTATATTTATTCCCACCGTGAATATATCTTACAGGCATATGATTATATTATCCATTACCATGGAACATTTGAGAATTACTTACTTTCTGTAGGCATATCTAATGAAGCTATCCAAAAGATTCGAAAAAGGTTCATACACTTTAATTGATACTAAAAACTACTATTCAAATAGCGAATAGTAGTTTTTTATGTTAAAATGTTTTATCATGTTTGATTCGGGGTAATATAACATGTATCGACATTTGTGCCCTTTTTTCAAATGAATCTAGTAAATAAAGATTATTGAGGTGAATGTTTTGATTGACTGGATAGAAGGAATTAATTGGACAAAATTACTTTTAGATATTGGAGTTATTGCCCTTAAATTAATTGCAATAATTATTATCTATTACATAGTGAAGTTTATAGGGAAGCGCGCTATCAAAAAGGTATTTGAAAAATCAACTAAAAAAGTAACCACCGGAAGAGCTCAAACATTGCAAGCATTATGTATCAATATATTTACATACTTCTTGTTATTTATTGTAATTGGAATTATATTTGAACTTTTTGGCTTGGACATTAAAGCATTATTAGCTGGTGCAGGTATTATTGGTCTTGCTATTGGATTTGGAGCTCAAGGTTTAGTAAGCGACGTTGTAACTGGTTTTTTTATTTTATTAGAAAAACAAATTGACGTGGATGATTATGTATCAGTTGCTGGAATTGATGGGGTTGTGGAAGAAATTGGATTAAGGACTACTAAATTAAGAGGGTCAGATGGAACGGTACATTATATCCCAAACCGGAATATAGGAACGGTAAGTAACTATTCTCGTGGAAATATGCGTGCACTAGTTGATATTAGTATTTCCTATAATGATGATATCGATAAAGCAATTCAAGTATTGCAGGATGTATGTAATCGAATTCGGGAAGAGGATGACAATATTGTGGAAGGTCCTAACGTGATTGGAGTACAGTCAATAGAATCATCAAGTGTTGTTCTACGTGTTATTGGTAAAACGAAAACAGATACACAGTTTGATGTAGAAAGGAAATTAAGAAAAGCGATGAAAGAAGCACTAGATCAAAACGGTATTACTATTTCCTAACCTTACCAATTATTAGTTCATAAAATAATTCGAGTTTCATTGGCACCTTAGGTAACTTGTCCCTAAGGTGTTTTTTCTTTCGAATTAATTCCAATAAATCGTTCAAACTAATTTTAAAAGGAGGGTTTTGAGATGAGTAAAGGTAAAAAGAAAAAGAATAAGAATAAAAAAGAACTGAACGAAATGAAAGACGATAAGAAGTATAGAACGAATCGTCCTCCAGGAAATTAATTCTTCGTATAAAAAGATTTAAAAAAAGATAGTAAGGAGCATTTATATGTCAGAGCAAAATAAGAATAGAAATAAAGATAAGGGAAAACAAAGAAACGTTATCAAGTATAATACAGAGCCTAAGCGTGAAAGAGATGACGTAGAGTTTTCTGAAGACAGCGAGTTTCTTAATTTAAACGGTAAGGAAAATAAAAGAAAACGCAAATAAAACTTGGTTTGAAGCATAAAGATGTATCATTCTTTATGCTTCTGTTTTATAGGATGAACTTTTTTAAGAATTACTCCATACTTCCTTAAATAGTAATTAAAGACTACATTCATTAGGATATTGATGTTATTTTAATAAAGGAGTAGAATGGGGATTTATATAGATCAATAAGTGGGATGGGATGAAGATGGATAAATGAAGAGTTGGCTTTATAATCGTTTGTTTATTTTTTATACTTTTGTAATTTTACTTTCATTAATCAATCATTTTTGGGGGCAGACATGGTTAGATTATATGATTGGAATATTAGCAATTCCGATGTTAATCGTTTCGTATCCTGGAGCTTCAAAGTTATTTAAGATTCTTGGTACA
This sequence comes from Oceanobacillus sp. FSL K6-0118, assembly GCF_038006665.1. Lineage (NCBI taxonomy): Bacteria > Bacillati > Bacillota > Bacilli > Caryophanales > Bacillaceae > Oceanobacillus > Oceanobacillus sp. FSL K6-0118. The sequence goes on along the minus strand of NZ_JBBOVR010000001.1, from coordinate 2,642,351 downwards.
GCTTTTATGTTTGCAGGCATTTTTTTCTTTTATTCTGCAAATCTATCAATATATGAAATTCCGTTATTGTTAACATCCAATATGACAATGCTAGGCTTTCTTCTCGTTTTACCATGGATTAATAGCGTTGTATACGTTGGAAAATATGATAAGCAAATTAATCAGCTAATGGTAAAAAAGGTTGAAAATCTTGGAAGTCTTTATGTTAAAGGAACCTTTACAAGTTACATTTTAATGATGTTTTTAAATTTGTCAGGTATTAATATTGCACAAGAAGTATTGAAGGAGAATTTGAATAAACTAAGTAAGAAGGTAAGGGATACATTCATTTCAAAAACAACAGTACGTGCATATGTCCTTGCGTTAATATGGAGTCCAATGGAAATCATTGTTGCAATTACCGTAGGAGCTACTGGTGTTAATTATCTAAAGATTCTACCATACTTATTATTAGTATCCTTCATCGCCCTAATAGTAGATGTGATAGTGGGAAAATGGCGTTTTAAAAATATTCCTTTTGAATCACCAAAGGAAACCATACCATTACCTTCAAAAGAAATTGTTAAAAAACTAATACAATTATTTGTTGCACTATTTTTGTTTTTAGCGTTCATTTTAATGGTAAGTAATTTGTTCAATCTGAATTTTATTATTGCTGTAACATTAGTTATTTTACCTTTTTCCGCTATTTGGGCACTCCTTATTAAACGATGGTACCATTTTAAAATTTTAGGTTATAAATTATGGAAGACACAAACCAATAAAATGCAAAATTTTGTAGTCTTATTTATTTCTTTAGCTTTCTTTTCAAATAGCTTAAATGCAACTCCTGCGTTAAAAGTAATCCAACAACCGTTTATGCATTATGCAAATAGCCCTTTTATCATTTTTGTTTTAATTTTAATCACCTATTTTTTAATGTCTTTAATTGGAGTGCATCCAATAGGAGTAATAGGGGTCTTAGTAGAGATATTAGCACCTTTATTCAATATCATAAATCCAACTAGTATTGCAATCGTACTTATCGTGTCAGCACTTGCAACTTCCAGTTCAAGTTCTTATGGAATAACAGTTACTCTAACTTCTATCAATACAAACCAAAATCCATATTTAATTACATTACGTAATCTTCCTTTTACATTTATATTTGGATTTATCGGTATTTTAATCGCAATGTTAATTCTATAGTTTGGAAAATCAAAAGCTCTCATTTGGATATACTAAATAACGGATGAGTTTGTATTTTTATTTAAAGGATGATTTGACATGAACATAAGAATGGAAATAATCTATAAAACATCTAAAGGTGTAGAAGTCAGATTTTCTTCAGATGAAATGAAAATGGAAAAGGCAATTTTAATTGCTGAAGATATGGAAAAAACTGGTCGGTTAAAAGAAGTTACTTTTATCGATGTACAGGATCGGACTTGGTCATTGAAAGAACTCAAAAAGTTTTTGGAGGGAATTCAAACCGAGCCTCATCATATATCTGTATATTTTGATGGTGGATTTGATGCAAAGTCAAAGAAATCGGGGCTTGGCTGTGTTATTTATTATGAACAAGATGGTAAACATTTTCGTAAAAGAAAGAATGCATTTGTTGAAGAAATAGAAACCAATAATGAGGCTGAATATGCCGCTTTATATTTAGGATTACAAGAATTGGAAGCACTAGGTGTACATCATTTGCCAGTCAAGTTTGTGGGGGATTCTCAAGTAGTCATCAACCAGTTAAGTGGTGAGTGGCCTTGTTACGAGGAAACTTTAACGAAATGGGCCGACAGAGTAGAGGACAAAATGAAGCAAATGGGAATACACCCTGAATATGAGGCCATTTCAAGGAAACAGAATCGTGAAGCGGATCACCTAGCATCGCAAGCGTTAGAAGGGTTGGAGATTGCTAGTAATATTCAATTATAACTAAGCGGAAAGTGCAGTTGAATTTTACTGCACTTTTTACTTTAGAGACAGAAAAGTATAAAGGTGTTACCTGTCTTATAAGGGGTTCACTCAGCTTAAAGTGAATGTCGAGTTTTCTAAAGTTAAATAAAATTTGTTTGCGACAAATTAACACAAAAGTTGTATAAATGAACAGATTGTATTACCATTTAAAGTGGAAAAAAATAATACATATAGGCTTTAGTTTAAATGAAAAGGAGAATATTATGAAGATAGGTATTGATAAAATAGGATTTTACACACCTCATATATATGTGGATATGAATAAATTAGCAGTTGCAAGAAATGTGGAACCTGAGAAGTTCACCATTGGGATTGGACAAGATAAAATGGCGGTTCCTCCAATCACGCAAGACTCTGTAACACTAGGTGCCAATGCTGCTTTAGAAATTATTGATCAGGCGGATAAAGAGGCCATTGATTTTGTTATTTTTGGTACGGAAACAGGTATCGACCATTCTAAATCTGGTGCTGTTTATATTCACCACTTGTTAGGATTAAAACCGAATGCACGTTGTGTAGAGGTTAAACACGCTTGTTATGGGGCAACTGCAGGTATTCAAATGGCGAAAGGGCACGTTGCGCTAAATCCTGAAAGTAAGGTATTAGTTATTGGCTCTGATATTGCTAGATATGGTTTAAATACCGGTGGAGAATCTACTCAAGGTGCGGGTGCTGTAGCCTTATTAATTAGTGCAAATCCAAGAATCATGACATTGGAAAATAATAGTGTTTCATTAACAGCTGATATCATGGATTTTTGGCGTCCGCTATATTCAGATAAAGCACTTGTTGATGGAAAGTTTTCAAATGAACAATATATTTCATTCTTCCAAAAAGTATGGGAGAAATATAAAGAAGAAACCGGAATGGATTTGGAAGACTTCGAAGCTATGTGTTACCATTTACCATATACCAAAATGGGACTAAAAGCGATGAGAACCGTTCTGGAAGATGCATCTGAAGAAGTTCAAGAACGATTAAAAGAACATTATAGAGTTAGTACATTATATAATCGAAACGTAGGTAATATTTATACAGGTTCCTTATATTTAAGCTTACTTTCATTGCTTGAACTTAATGATGATATCAAGGCAGGTTCAAGAATTGGTATGTTTAGCTATGGTTCAGGAGCAGTTGGGGAATTTTTCTCTGGAATACTAGAAGAAAATTATAAAGAACATTTATTAGTAAAAGAACATAAAGACTTATTTGAATCTCGTAAAGAAGTAACAGTAGAAGAATACGAGCAAATATTTGAAAAAACGTTGCCAACAGATGGTAGCAACATCGAATTAGATATAAATGAAGATTCCGCTACCATTTGCTTATCAGGTTTAACGGATGATATGCGTCAATATGTAAATAAAATGAGATAAATATGAAAAAACTCTGTTTTGATAATAAGAACAGAGTTTTTTTGATAGGAGGTACCATTAATGCTTATTCATAATAAAGATGTAAAAGGTGCAATAGATTCTGAAACGCGTTGTAAGCATTATCATGACGATAATGACCGTATCGCGATTAAATTTTATTGTTGTAACGAATATTTTCCTTGCATTGCTTGCCATCATGAACATGGTTGTGGAAAACAAAAAGTATGGCCTCGTGAAAAATTCGATATGAAGGCGGTGTTATGTGGTTCGTGTGGTACGGAATTAACGATAAAAGAGTATTTAGAAAGTAAGTCCATTTGTCCGATATGTTTGAATTCCTTTAATCCTGGATGTTCGATTCATTATCATTATTATTTTGCGATGTAACTATGTTTAGTAGAAACACACGAATAATTCATGCATAAAATATAGCAGTTATTATTTAAAAAAACGTTTATTAAGAAACCTAATCCTGGAGGAGTTAATATGGCGTTTTTCCCTGCTTCGGAATATCAAGAAAGATTAACAAAAGTAAGGAACCGTATGGCTGAAAGGGGTATCGACGTATTATTAGTGACAGATCCCGCTAACATGAATTATCTAAGTGGTTATGACGCATGGTCGTTCTACGTACATCAATTGCTAGTCATTTTTATAGAAGAGGATCAGCCGTACTGGATTGGAAGGAAAATGGATGCAAGCGCTGCTTCGCATACATCTTGGCTAGATCAAAATCATATTATTCCTTATGGGGATGATTATGTTCAATCAGATTTAAAGCATCCAATGGATTTTGTAAGCGAATTCATTATGTTGAAAAATCGTGGAAATAAAAAGATTGCAGCTGAATTTGATGCGTATTATTTTACGGCAAAAAATTTCTTAAAATTAAGCGAAAACCTACCAAATGCAACATTAGTAGACGGAACAAACTTAATAAATTGGGTTCGGATCATTAAATCAGAAAACGAACTAAAATGTATAAAGAAGGCAGCAAAAATTTCAGAAATTGCAATGCAGGCAGCGTTTGATTCTATTGAAATTGGGGGAAAACAATCTGATGCTGTAGCTGCCATATCCCATGCCCAAATAAGTGGAACAGATGAATTTGGTGGAGACTATCCGGCAATTATTCCACTTTTACCAACAGGTGATAAAACTTCAGCTTGTCATTTAACATGGACGGATGAACCATTTAAACAGGGAGATCCCGTGATAATAGAGCTTTCTGGTTGTTATCAACGCTATCATTCTCCTCTTGCGCGTACAATCATACTCGGAATCCCTGATGATAGGTCGAAACATATTGCTGAAGTTGTAGTGGAAGGAATTAATACGACGTTAGATTGTATACGCCCTGGTATGACATGTGGGGAAGTAGAATTGGTATGGCGTAAGGTCATCGAAAAACATGGAATTATAAAGGATTCAAGATTAGGCTACTCGATGGGGCTAAATTATCCACCTGATTGGGGAGAACATACCGCAAGCCTAAGGGAAGGGGATCGTACCATTTTACAGCCAAATATGACATTCCATATGATTCCTGGTATATGGCTTGATGATTTTGGTATTGAAATCAGCGAATCTTTTCGAGTAACAGAAAAGGGATGTGAAGTTTTAGCGGACTTTCCTAGGGAACTTTTAGTTAAGCCTAATATCCGGCTTGCTTGATTTAGAGTTACCCGTTGCATATGGATAAAGCATCTCTCAAAGCTAAAGAGAATGCTTAGGTTAATTTTCTATGCCAAAAAAGGGAACAATTCCAACATTAATTGAAATCGTTCCCTTTAAACGTTAATTAATTATTTATTCAAGTTTTCCCATACCGTTCCATTAATTAAATTGGGCGGCTTTCTTCCGTTTAATCCTGCTTCTAAATTTTTTGCTGCTAACTCCGACATTTTTAATTCTGTTTCATACGTTGATGAACCTATATGAGGCAAAGTAACTACATTTTTTAATTTTAGTAGTTCATTATCTTGCTGAATTGGCTCCTGTTCATATACATCGAGTCCAGCTGCTAAAATCTCATTATTTTTTAAAGCGTCAATTAAATCTTGTTCAATAATAGTCCCACCGCGAGAGGCATTGATAAAAATGGCAGTATCTTTCATTAATTGGAATTCTCTTTTTCCAATAAGTCCTTTCGTTTCATTCGTTAAAGGGGTTATCAAACAAATAAAATCAGCTTCTTGTAGCAATTCATCTAATTTCATAAAAGTAGCGTGATAGTTATTTTCTGCTTCAGGTTTACGTGTGCGGCTATGGTATAAAATATCCATATTAAAACCATTGTGAGCACGTTTTGCTATTGCATTTCCAATCCGCCCCATTCCGATAATGCCCAATTTTTTATGATGAACATCTACTCCATAATGTTGTTCTGTTAATGATTCCGTCCACTGACCGGATTTAACGAAATGGTCTAATTCAGAAATCCTTCTTGCGGTTGCTAAAATTAAACCAAAGGCCATATCAGCTACTGTATCGGTTAAAATTTCTGGTGTATTGGTAGCCATAATATTTCGTTTTGTTAGTTCATTGATATCTAAATTATTGTAACCGACTGACACGTTACTAACGATTTTTAAATTAGGAGCTTTCTGAAGTAACTTTTGGTTTACAGGTAAGCCTAAACCAATTATTCCCTCCGCCTCTGACAGAGCATCCAAAAATTTAGGGTCTGTATTTGGATCAATGTTTTTAAAAAATTGTACATCATGGTTAGCTTTTAGAGCCTCTAACACAGGCTTTTCCACTCTTTCGTATGCTAAAATTTTCAAATTATATCCCCCTCAGTTGCACTTATGCAGGAAGAAAGTTTTATACTCCTAACCTGCTAAAAATAGATTGCATACGTTCAAAATAAAGGTAACGATATCATTAGTCAAGATATACTTTCTTCCTGTATTTAGTCAAGCATCTGACTCATACGTTAGTAATGAAAGGATAATGAAAATATGTGGATATAGGAGGAAAGTGTATGGATAAAACAGTACGAGAACGGGCAGTAAGACTCCCACCCCAAGATCCTGGGGAGACAAAGAAGGTAGGTTTAATTAGAGGAGATGGAAAATAAATGTTAGAGCCTTTATTCGAAAAACTTTACCTATTTTGACTTATCATTTGTGTTAAGTACTAAGTTGGAAATATAATAGGAGATAGACTTTAAATAGAAGGAATTTTAAGATTAGGAGGTTTTACCTCATGTCAAAAATGTTATGGAATGGCTCGATTATCGATCGTGATTCTCTAATCGATATTGAAGATCGAGGGTATCAATTTGGCGATGGGATATATGAAGTGATTGGTGTATATGATGGGAATTTTTTCATGTTAGAAGAACACCTAGAAAGATTGGAAAGAAGTGCAAAAGAAATAAAATTAACACTTCCACTTCATTCAAACGATTTGATAAAGAAACTTAAACAGCTTATAGAAGTCAATCAGCTAAAGGAAGGAATCGTATATTTACAAGTTACTCGAGGAACTGCAGAAAGAGGGCATCATTTTCCTTCTAACAATACAACACCTAACCTTGTAGCTTATACGAAATTGGAGGAAACGATGAAAAAAGAAGAAGATAACGGAGGGATCGCTGTCTTAACCGAAGATATCCGTTGGTTACGTTGTGATATTAAAACATTAAATCTTCTTCCAAATGTATTGGCTAAACAAAAAGCAGTTGAACATCAAGCAGTGGAGGCTATTTTTTATCGAGGAGATATTATCACAGAGGCTAGTTCTTCAAATGTGTTTATCGTGAAAGATGGGGAAGTTTATACTCATCCGGCAAACCACTATATTTTGAATGGGATTACAAGGAGAAAGGTCATTTCCATTTGTAAAGATTTACAAATTAAAGTGAATGAGGAGACATTTACAGTTCAAGATTTATTCTCCGCTGATGAAGTATTTGTCACAGCCACAAAACTAGACGTAGTTCCAATCCTTAAAGTAGATGATAAAATTATTGGTACAGGATCTCCAGGGAAGGTTGCAACAGAAATCATTCGTGCTTTTCGTAATACGATTGAAGAAATGATTGAAACGAGCAACAAATAGCTAAGGGGGTCATGATCCTGCCAAATTTAGATTCACGGGAAAATACGGTGGCGGAAATTGATTTAGCTGCTTTTCGTTATAATGTGAAACAGATTCAATCGTTATTAAATAGGCATTGTATTTTATTAGCTGTAATTAAAACAAATGCGTATGGCCATGGAATTAAAGAAATTGCGCATGAGGCAGTAAAAGCCGGTGTAGAGCGATTAGGAGTGACTACTGTTGAAGAAGGTATTTTGTTAAGGGAAAGTGGCATCACGATTCCTATTCATCTATTAAGCCCGATTAATCAATATGATGCTTTAAATGTCGTTACTCACGAATTAATAGCTTCTGTTAGCTCAAAGAATGTTACAAAGGCGATTCATGATGCCGCAATGAAGCAAGAAAAAATAGCTACTGTACATTTAAAATTAGATACTGGTTTACACCGGTTTGGTATTGAACCAAAAAAGGCTTTAGATTTTTGTGCAGCTAGTTATTTTTTATCAAATTTGTATTGGGAAGGTATTTATACACATTTTTCAAATGCCGATGAGGGTGACTGGGTTACAACAGAAACACAAAATCGCTTATTTGAAAAAACGGTAGAGTTATTAGAAGGAGAAGGATATCTTTTTCCTTTAAAACATGTAGGAGCTTCTACGATAGCAATTGAGCGTGTCGATATGTGTTGGAAAATGGTGCGCCCGGGTATTGCCCTATTCGGTTATCAACCAGATGAGCGTCAAAAGAAATTAATAGATTTGAAACCGGTTTTAACTCTTAAAACCAAAATTGTCCAATTGCATCATTTACCTTCTCATACCAAAATAGGTTATGGTGGTACTTATGTAACGAAGCAAGATGAGAAAATAGCTATCATACCTGTTGGTCATGGGGATGGTTATAAACGAGGGCTATCAAACAAGGGGTATGTTCTTGTAAGAGGAAGATTTGCTAAAATTGTGGGAACCATCTCCCTTGATCAAACATTTATTAATGTCACAAATGTACCTAATGTTCAAGAAGACGATGAAGTCATTTTGATCGGTACACAAGGAAAACATACAATTTCAGCAAGGGACATTGCAAAATGGACTCATAGTAATATAGACGAAGTATTGGCAAGTATCATGCAGCGTATAAAAAGAAAATACATTTAGAGGTTGTATTCAGGGAAAGGGAGAAGTAAGATGAAGCATTTCAATATTGCACTTATTCCTGGAGACGGAATTGGACCAGAAGTAGTAGCGGAAGGGATTAAAGTCTTAAAAGCAATTGAAGAAGCAGATAAGACAATTTCCTTCACGTTCAAAGAGTTTCCGTGGGGATGTGAATATTATTTAAAGAACGGAAAAATGATGGATGACGATGCCCTTGATATATTAAAAGACTATGATGCTATTTATCTAGGAGCTGTAGGTTACCCCGGAGTTCCTGACCATATTTCGTTAAGAGATTTATTAATTAAAATCAGAAAAGGCTTTGATCAGTATGTTAATTTACGACCTGTTGAACTTTTGCACCCGGACTTAACACCACTTAAAAACAAAACGGAAAAAGATATTGATATGCTCGTTATTAGGGAAAATAGCGAAGGGGAATATTCCGGTGCAGGTGACTGGCTTTTTAAAGATAAACCAGAAGAAGTTGTACTTCAAACAGGAGTCTTCTCAAGAAAAGGTACAGAGCGTATTATCCGTTATGCATACGAAGAAGCACGCAAATCGAACCGTACGTTAACAAGTATTAGTAAAGGAAATGCTTTAAATTATTCCATGGTATTCTGGGATCAGGTTTTTGAGGAAGTTGGAAAAGAATATCCAGATGTAAAAACATATTCTTATTTAGTGGACGCAGCTAGTTTATACTTTGTTTCACAACCAGAAAGATTTGAAGTGGTGGTAACTTCTAATTTATTTGGTGATATTGTAACGGATATTGGGGCTGCTATTACAGGTGGAATGGGGCTGGCAACAGGAGCGAATATTAATCCAGAAAGAAAATATCCTTCTATGTTTGAACCGGTACATGGTTCAGCACCAGATATTGCTGGGAAAGGTATTGCTAATCCAATTGCTGCTATTTGGTCTGTTAGTCAAATGTTAGATTTCTTTGGACTTGAGGAATGGGCCGAAGCAGTTCTTAACACAATTAAACAAATCTTAAAAGAAAATACATATCTAACACCAGATTTAGGTGGTTCCGTTTCAACGGACGAGTTAGGTAGTCATTTTGTTGAATTACTTATAAAAAATAGGGGGTAAGATAAAGCTCAGGGGAACCTCTCTGAGCTTTATTTTACTTCAATATCATATTTCTTTAATTTTTTATAAAGGGTAACGCGTGATATACCGAGTCTTTTTGCTGTAGCTGATTTATTTCCGTTCATTTGATTTAGCATTTGTTCAATTAACTGTTTTTCTTTTGGGTACGTACTGCTAGTAAAGGCATTAGATGATAATGGGGTAAAATGCCCATGCTGCAATAGTTGGTCCATATCTGTTTTGTGAATGATAGACTGATCTGACAGAATGATCATTCGTTGTGCAACATTTCTAAGTTCACGAACATTTCCTGGCCAGTGGTATTCGTTCATTACTTGTACTGCATCTTCTGCTAGGATTGGAATAGTAGATTGATATTCTGAAGCAAATTGTTGGAGAAACTGTTGACATAATTCTATGATATCATCGGTTCTTTCCCTTAATGGGGGCATTTTTATTTGGATAACATTCAAGCGATAATATAAGTCAGGGCGGAATTGTTGATTGTTCATTAAATTTTCTAGATTTTGATTGGTGGCCGCGATAAATCTTACATTTATTTTTCTTCCTTTTGTTTCACCAATTCTGTAAAGTTCGCTTTCTTGTAAGACTCGGAGTAGTTTTACTTGCATTTCAAATGGAAGTTCTCCTACTTCATCTAAAAATAATGTTCCACCTTCTGCCATTTCAATTTTTCCCGCTTTCCCTTTCTTGTCTGCACCAGTAAAAGCACCTCCTACATAGCCAAATAACTCACTTTCAAAAAGTGCACTAGGAATGGCTCCGCAATTAACAGGTATAAATGGACCATTCTTTCTACTACTGGCCTCATGGATGGCGCGTGCGCAAACTTCCTTACCAGTCCCACTTTCTCCAAGAATTAATGTAGTGGCATCCGTATTTGCCGCTTTTTTTGCTATTTGAATAGTTTCGCTTAAGGCTGCACTATTTCCAATTAATTTAGAAAAAGGTGATGTTTCATCTAAATGAAGCATCTTTTGTTTTAATTCATTTAATTCCTCAGATTTCGTGTGAAGGTTATCATTTAATCTAACAATAGAGGTAATGTCTCTTTCCAAAGAGACGGCTCCTATTAATTCTCCTCCTTCATTAAATACAGGTGAAGCATTAATTACAACGTGTTTATCATTTCGTGGACGATGGTAAGTATTTTTAACAGGTATTCTAGAATGAAGAACTTTTAAAACCATTAAATCTTCATTATGAAAAAAATTTGTAATCCTCTTGTTTAAGATTTCTGACTTTTGTATATTGTACGTTTGTACAGCAGCATCATTCCAGAAGAGAACTTCTTTATGTTGGTTAATGACAGTAATCGCATCATCCTCAGCTGATAAAATTGCCTCTAAATAAAAATGATCCATGTGATCCCTCTCTTTCAAAGAATGCCATTATTGTTAATATATTGTAAGTTCTGTTTACATATGTGTAAATAAAATTTACACTCTCCTATATATTCTTTGACGTTCGAATTAGACGCATCTTGTTTACGGGAAGGGTTACATTATTTTTCATCCCACCTAAACGGGCAGTAAGACTTCCACCTCAAACTTCAGGGGAGATCAACTGCCCGTAAAGGTTCGATAAGATTGATTAACCATCAGTAAGGATGAAGGAATTCCCTCACAAATGGAAGTTTTCTTTATAGATAAAAATAATTGGCACAGTTTTTGCATGTAATAAATGAGAGAGAAATATAAAAAGAATAAGGGAGGCTTTAATATGGTATTATCTTTTAAACATGAGCCATTTACTGATTTTAAGAATGAGACTAACCAAGAAGAATTTAAATTGGCATTGAAAAAAGTAGAAGGAGAACTTGGCAAAGATTATCCTCTCATTATTAATGGGGAAAAAATTTATACTGAAGATCAATTGGTATCTGTAAATCCCGCTAATAAGAAACAAGTTATAGGAAGGGTTGCTAAAGCTACGAAAGTACATGTGGATCAGGCATATGAAGCTACTTTAGAAGCATTTAATAGTTGGAGAAAAATATCCTTTCAAGCACGTGCGGATATCCTTTTTAAAGCAGCTGCCATCGTACGTCGTCGTAAGCATGAATTTTCTGCATGGTTAGTTTATGAAGCAGGAAAACCTTGGGATCAGGCTGATGGGGATACTGCAGAAGGTATTGACTTTTTAGAGTATTATGGAAGACAAATTTTAGAACTATCACAAGGTAAGGCGTTAAATAGTAGGGAAAATGAGCATAATTCCTATTTCTATAAACCTATGGGACCTGGTGTAGTTATTCCACCGTGGAATTTTGCGTTTGCAATTGTTTGCGGAACTACAGTTGCCCCAATTGTTGCAGGCAATCCAGTATTATTAAAACCATCTGAATATACTCCTGTAATTGCCTATAAGATGGTAGAAGTGTTAGAAGAGGCAGGACTTCCGAAAGGGGTATTAAATTTCATTCCGGGGGACCCAGTAGAATTAGGGGATTATTTAGTAGATCATAAGGAAACGAGATTTATTAACTTTACAGGTTCACGCCAGACTGGTACTAGAATCTATGAACGTGCTGCAAAAGTGCAAGAGGGGCAACAACATTTAAAACGTGTTATTGCTGAGATGGGTGGAAAGGATACTATTATCGTCGACAATAGCGCAGATTTAAATTTGGCAGCAGACGCAATTGTTCACTCAGCATTTGGCTTTTCGGGTCAGAAGTGTTCCGCCTGTTCAAGAGCGGTTGTGCACAAAGATGTTTACGATGAGGTGCTTGAGAAAGTAATCGCAAAAACAGAAGGGTTAACCATCGGTAACCCAACAGAGAATAACTTCTATATGGGGGCCGTTGCAAATAAAAAGCAGTTCGAAAAAATTAGGACTTATATTGAAATTGGCAAGAAAGAAGGTAAGTTGATATTTGGTGGTCAGTCGGATGATTCAATAGGATATTTTGTTAAACCAACGATTTTTAAAGATGTAGAACCAGATGCAAGAATAATGCAAGAAGAAATTTTCGGGCCGGTTGTGGCTTTTACTAAGGGTGAGGATTTTGACGATTTAATAGATATTGCAAATAATACGGATTATGGATTAACCGGAGCGGTAATTTCCAATAATCGTGAACATTTAGAACGAGCCAGATACGATTTTCACGTAGGTAATTTGTACTTTAATCGGGGATGTACAGCAGCAATTGTAGGTTATCAGCCGTTTGGTGGGTTTAAAATGTCAGGTACAGATTCTAAAGCAGGGGGCCCCGATTACTTGTTACATTTCCTAGAAGCGAAGGTAGTTTCGGAAACTTATTAAAAGTGTGGGTTCAAAAAGGCGGATGAAAAGGACCGAGGTCGGCTAAAAGCGCAACGTCCAATTGCAAAGCTGCCCCTACACAGGGGAGATGTGAGTTAGCCGTAAAGTCTGTTTTTAGTCGGCCTTCCTAATTCCTCTATTTAAAAAAGCTTTTCGTATTCATCCAAAACCAAAAAAGGAAGATGCGGAGTGGTAAATCTTTCAAGAGATTTCTTTATCGCTTTATCAAATAATAAGTTTTTAAATAAAAATGCGAAACGTTGGGGATTTCGATTAGGAGCGAATAAATTTGTTCCCGGTACAGAAATCGATGAAGTTATAGGAGTAATCAAGAAACTAAATCAAGCGGGCATAAGCTGTACTCTCGACCATTTAGGAGAGTTTGTCTTTTTAAAAGAAGAAGCAATAAAAGCAAAGAAACAAATTCTATATACGTTAGACAGAATTTACGTTGAACAACTTGATTGTCATATATCCGTTAAATTAACGCAACTTGGATTAGATATTAATTCAGCGTTTTGTGTAGAAAATATGCTTGAAATTCTAAATAAGGCAAACCAATATAATATATTCATTAATATTGATATGGAAGATTATTCTCACTATGAACCTACCCTAGAAATTTTAAAGGAATTACGGAAACACTATGAAAATGTAGGGACAGTCATCCAATCTTATTTATATCGTTCAAAAGGAGATCTTGAAAAATTAAAAGATGTTCGAATTCGAATTGTTAAAGGTGCTTACAAAGAAAATAATGAAGTCGCATACCAAACAAAGGATGAAATTGATAGAGAATTTATTTCACTTGCAAAGGAAAGATTGTTGGGTCATTCCTTTACTTCTATAGCTACTCATGACCATCATATTATTCAGGAATTAATCCATTTTATAAATGAAAACGGTGTCAGTCAAGATAGATTTGAATTTCAAATGTTGTATGGGTTTCGAACGGAATTACAATATAAACTAACAAAAGAAGGTTATAATTTCTGTACGTATATCCCGTTCGGAACAGATTGGTTTGGTTATTTTATGCGTCGTTTAGCGGAGCGCCCTCAAAATATAAATTTAATTGTAAAAGATAAGTTGTACACGAAAGACAATCGATTAAAAAAACAGCCTATTGTTACAAGTGCTATTATAGTATTATCGTTTATTTTTTGGAGGAAAAAATCGAAAAGATAGGAGAAAGGAAAAAGATTCCTATCTCCTAAGACATAAATAATGATTATATCACTTGTTTTCGTGTTTCATCTATGGAAAAATGAAAGAATGTGTGAAGATCAACTGCTTGTATGGCTTTGATAAGCGCGACTAACCATCAGTGGGGGAAGAAGGCCCCCCACCGATGGAAGTCTTCTTTATTTCATGTTATGTTGGCAAATAAAATTATTCATAAAGGGGAGAAAAAATGACGGATATTACGTATCAATTAATAGCAATTATTATTTATTTAGCTGGAATGGTTTCTATCGGATGGTATGCATATAGGCGTACGAAGGACTTTAGCGATTATATGTTAGGTGGGCGTGATCTTGGTCCAGCAGTTTCAGCTCTAAGTGCCGGAGCGGCTGACATGTCCCAGTGGTTATTGATGGGATTACCCGGTGCTATTTATGTTGCAGGTTTAGTAGAAGGTTGGATAGCAATTGGTCTAACAATTGGAGCATGGCTTAATTGGTATTTAGTTGCACCGCGCTTACGTGTTTATACTCAAGTGTCAAACAACTCCATTACCATACCAAGTTTTCTTGATAACCGTTTTAAAGGAAATTCCAAATTATTAAGGATCGTTTCAGGTATCGTTATTTTAGTATTCTTTACGTTTTATGTATCATCAGGAATGGTTGCAGGTGGCGTGTTTTTTGAAAGTTCCTTTGGTTACAGCTATCATACTGGGTTAATTATTGTTGCACTTGTTGTTATAGCTTATACTTTCTTAGGTGGGTTTCTTGCAGTTAGTTACACTGACTTTATCCAAGGAACAATTATGTTTTTTGCACTCATCATCGTTCCAATCGGCGGGTTATTTTTAAACGGGGGAATTGGTGAAACATTAGACTCCATTCGTTCGGTAGATATCAATTTACTTAGCTTTTTTGCAACTGCATCGGTTGCTGGCGTTATTTCATCTTTAGCATGGGGACTCGGATATTTTGGTCAACCACATATCATTGTTAGATTTATGGCGATTAAAGATGTGAAGGAAACAAAATCGGCAAGAAGAATTGGCATTGGTTGGATGATTCTATCTTTAGTTGGTGCTGCTGCAACAGCACTAATAGGTGTTGCATATTTCCAACAGAACCCAAATGTTACGTTAGATAATCCAGAAGCTGTTTTTATCGTGATGGGCCAAATTATTTTCCATCCATTTATTGCAGGGATTATGTTAGCTGCGGTACTTGCCGCAATTATGAGTACTGTATCTTCACAATTACTCGTGACCTCCTCAGCTTTAGTAGAAGATATCTTTAAAACTTTAGTTAAAAAGGAAGTTTCCGATAAAACATATGTAAATTTGGGCCGTTTAGGAGTTTTAGCTGTTTCCATCATTGCTGGTATATTTGCTTGGCAACAAAATGATACCATATTAGGTCTTGTTTCCTTTGCCTGGGCTGGGTTTGGGGCGTCATTTGGCCCGATTATCTTACTTTCATTATATTGGAAGAAGATTACTGGAACGGGTGCCTTAGCAGGAATGATTGTTGGTGCAGTAACAGCATTTATCTGGGGATCTACGGCACTCTCAGGTTATTTATATGAGATTGTACCTGGATTTATTTTAAATTTAATTGTAGCTTACATCGTAAGTATCCTAACATTTAAACCAAATAAGGAAATTGAAGATGAATTCGACAAAACGTTGGAGATTCTAAATAAGAATTAATTAAAACAATAAAAAATTGGGGTACTGAAAAGGTATCCCCATTTTTTATTTTCTTTCAAAAGGTAAGTTAACTATTTTCTTCAGAAATTGAGTTTTTAACAATGATAGTTGAATAGGATATATGAAGTGAAAAGATTGTATAAGGAAGTATTATGCAGGGTGAAATACAGGGGGAGATAGAAAGGTTTAATTTTCCGTCTCAGTTAATTGTTTTTTCACTTGGTCTAATGCTAATTGAAGGATCTTTTCTTGCGTTACATGAGAGTTCGTAATCACATTCGTATGATATAGTTGTCCTTCATAGTCAACAGTTACATTAACTTGAATCATTCACATCACCCTTTCTTTAAGATAAGTAATTATAACATATCTCTATTTTTATGTCAATATTCAGAAATTTTAAGTTTACCTTTTTTTCCCCTATAAGAACATGTTTTCGTCATATTGAGATTCTTTAGGGAAAACTTTTTGCAGTTTCAATGAAGAAGCAAGTTTTTTCCAATACAAATAAACATACTACGCAGTATGTCTATTCTGACTATTCAATTAATTGGTCTAAAGTTGAAATGTTAGTTGTCGTGAATCTTTTGGCTTTTCTATGTATTTAAAATGTCGAATCCCATAAGCATCTTTTTTCAGTATGGCTTCCATTCCCGCCGAAAAACGATATAGAAACATCTTAATTTGATCCTTTGCCTTTATGCCCTTTGCCCGTTCAATCACACTATGAAAAAATCCATTTTGCTTTTCTATTTTCAGTGTCATAAACGTAACCATGATGGACAAGAGTAAAAACATTCTCTTCAGTCTGGGCAAGGTACGAACTCGAATATTCTCTAATTCAAATTCTTGCTTTTGCACGCGAAACATTTCTTCGATACGCCATCTAGTAATATAGGCTTTTAAAACAGAAATTACCTCTGCTTTTTTCTGGATTCGCTTATTTGTAAGCAGCACCATCGGCTCTTTGCCATATCCATACACAACAATCATCGTGAACTTTTTTCCCTTAAGCGAGGGGATTTCTACAGTAAGATGAGAGACTTTCAAATCATAGACGGTTCCCTTTATTTCAGAACGAAAATTGATTTTCCCTTTTCTTCTGATTGCCAAATCATGTACGGAGAACTTTTTATTCTGATACAATAAATTTCGATTTTTCTTCAACCGAATGATAAAGTTATTCTCCTGCTTGAGGATTTTTTTCATGACTTCTATATTGTCATACCCACGGTCCATGACGAAGGTTGCTTTCTTCTCGCCTAAAAGCTGATCTACGTAATCCAAGCCCTTGTATGTTTCATCATTCTCGCTGATAAATCCCTTTTCAGCAGATGAGTATAAATGAGAATAAACTGAAATCGGATGCTTTGTCCTCGGAGCCACGGCAATCATATTGGTTGTCCAGTATCCATTGCCAATTTTCCCTGTCGAACCATCTCTCACTTGCCCAAGAGCTTCCATTTTACAGGCGGTGGGTTTCACAATCTCAGAGTTATCTACCAGAATCAGATTATCTTCTTCTTGCAGGAAAGGTTTTATTAGTTCTTCATAGTTCTCCAACAGCTCGGTTGTTTCATGAAACTCATCCATACGATTGGAAAGTCGCTTGACGGTTTGTATCGTATCGATGGGCTCTTCTAGAGTGCGTGCAATGTTGGAAAGCAAAACAGATTTGCTTTTTGCCATGCCAAATAAAATATCTAGGATAAAGTTTTTATTGGGTTTTTGCATTCCTTCTGTCAATTTTGAAGAAAAATCATAAATGGAACGTTTAGTAGTGTAAATTGCCTGGCTAAATGTGTTATAATTGGTCATAGAAAAAGACTCCTTTTTATGCTGTATATTTTGTTTTGTCCAAATAAAATTTTAGCATATTTAGGTAGGCTTTTTCTTTTTAATTTCCAATAAATTACGTACATTTTGATTAAAAAAGACTAAAATAGGCATCGAAAAGTCCATTTATTAGGTTGAACTTTTCAATGCCTGTTTTTTGTTGGAAGTCAATCTTTATTTTTAGGTAAACTTAAATCAGAAATTTAGACGTATAACGAATTGAAAGAGTTAAAAAGAAAGGAGGAAGGTTAAATGTACGCGCGATTTACCCCACCTCAACGGGCAATAAAACTCCTCCCCCAAGACTCTGGGGAACAAAGAAGGTAGGTGGGAGATCAGCCGGCTGTAATGGTCCGATAAGTGCGACTAACTATCAGTGGGGGATGAAGGAAACCCCCATTGATGAAGGTCTTCTTTATTTTCCGAATAATTTCCCCATAAAGGACTTTTTATTCGTTGTTTCCTCGGTCGTAGCCGCAATTAGTTTTTGGGTTTCTAATTTTTCGGTAATAGTTCTCATTAAATCTTTATCTCGTTCATTTAACCACTCATTTATGATGTTTTGTTGTTGATCAAGTCTTTCCATTAAAGAAATAATCATTTCATTTTGTTTTTCTATTAATTTTTTCATTTCAAGGATTTCTGTTGAAATTACATTTTCTTCTTTAATAAGTTTGGGGGTTTTTGGAAGGGCTGTAATATTTACAATTTCTTTCTCTTTCCATTTTCCCATAACAATATTGGTGGCTTGTTCTACAGTTACATGAGGATTCTCTCTTAAATCCTTTAGATGCCGTATTTTCTCTATATCTTTGTCTACAAACAATCGGGCGTTATTCTTGGTTTTAAGGAATTCATATCCAGCCTTCTCTAAATGTTGTGCATATTTTCTAACTGTCGTCACGCCCATACCCAACATAGTCGCTAATTCAGCTGTAGAATAAGTCTTCTCTTTACATTCTACATTTTCATGCATAGAATCACCCCATAATAAATAATTCAACATGAAATGAATTAATCCTTTTAGAAGTGGGGGTGTATTGTGTGACAAATTTTGATAAAATCTTTATTTTTTCATTAAATATGATTTGATTTTGTAACTTAATGGCGGTTAATTATTCTCAATTAAGGATATTTTAATACATCCGGGATTATACCTCGGTGTATTTTTCTTAATAATTCTTGAATCCCAACTTTTGTAATTCTCTCATTAACCTTGCAACTGGTAAACCAACGATCGAAAAATAGTCACCATTTACCTTCTTGACTAAATAAGCACCTAGCCCCTGAATTCCGTAAGCACCTGCTTTATCCATTGGTTCACCTGTTTTAACATAATTCCATATTTCATTTTCTGTTAATGGCCAAAATTCAATGAGGGTTCTCTCATAAAAAGAAACAATTTGCTTGCCTTTTATAATCGTAACCCCTGTTAATACATCATGCTGTCTCCCAGATAATTGATGAAGCATTTGAAAAGCATTTTCTTCCGTCTTAGGTTTTCCAAGTACTTGATTATCTAAAAGCACCATTGTATCTGCACCGATTACATACGCCTCTGGATGACTTTTGGCAATAGAAGAGGCTTTCTGATAAGAAAGTGATTGAACTAAATCTTCGGCTGACAATGTTCGATCTATCGTTTCATCTACATTACTTACTACGACATCAAATGAAAGATTCATATTTTGTAGTAATTCTTTTCTTCTCGGAGACCCGGAAGCTAATATTAAACGTTGTTCCATTTTATCTTCCTTTCTTATTATCATCTTATCCTCATTTTCATTCTATACTAAAAGAGATTGTTCCAAAATAGTGAAGATTTAGTTAGTTATTGCAGAATATTCTAAATTAAATTAAGATATGTGTAGAGAGGGGATGAATGGATTGGAAAAATTGAAGGTCGGTAGAGCAAACTTAACTTGGTTAAACGGCGGTGTAACATTCTTAGATGGTGGTGCTATGTTTGGTGTAGTTCCTAAGGCATTGTGGAGTAGATTATATCCATATAATGATAAAAATCAAATCGAATTAAGAGCCGATCCCTTACTATTACAACTAGATGGAAAAAATATCTTAATTGAAACGGGATTAGGGAATGACAAATTTACAGAAAAGCAAATCCGAAACTTCGGTGTTTTAGAACAATCATCTGTCGAAAAGTCTTTGAAAGAATTAAATTTAAATGTGGATGATATTGATATCATTTTAATGACTCATTTGCATTATGATCATGCTTCAGGATTAACGAGAAAAATGGATGAAGATGAATACGAATCTATTTTTAAAAATGCAACGATTTACACATCTGCAATAGAATGGAATGAAATGAGAAATCCGAATATTAGATCTGTCAATACATATTGGGAAAGCAATTGGCAGCCTGTTGAAGAACAAGTAGAAACATTTGCAGATGAACTGGAAATTTTAGAAGGCTTACGGATGATCCATACAGGCGGTCATAGTGATGGACATGCTATTATAGTTTTTGAAGAAGGAGAAGAATCCTTTATTCACCTGGCCGATATAATGCCTACACACGCCCATCAAAATAAACTTTGGGCAATGGCTTACGATGATTACCCTGTAACATCCGTTCATGAAAAGGAAAACTGGATGGAGTATGGTTACAACAGAGGATCATGGTATACCTTTTACCATGATGCATATTATCGTGCAATTAAATTTAATCAAGAAGGTAAGAAAGTAGATGAAGTGAAGCGAGAGCGTTATGAATATTGATAATGAATAAGAAATTGGCAATTATATTGCCAATTTCTTATTCAGTTTTGTTAGCTGATATGATTCCACCTGTTTCAACATCCACGTAGAATTCGTATTGTATATTTTCTCCGTTAATATTTCTTGTTATACCACCACGGTAAGCTTGATACGGGAGACCATTCTTTTCAACAGATTCAGGTTTCATATAAATCCAAGAGCCATTAATTGGACCTGACTTCTTAAAAAGTTCTTTTGCGTTTTTTAATGCCGTTTCAGGACTTACTTTTTGACGTACTTGTACTTGTTGATTTGTAATATATCCGAAAGTAAAACCAATTGCTGCAGCTAAAAGAATATTTCTCTTTTTCATTACTAAACCTCCTAGTCTGTTCATTGTAGGTACACCTATAGAATATGTTTGCTTTCTATATAAATTAGTATACATTATCTATTTCTAAATGGAAATGAAGACTCTGAATGGAATAAATTAAACTATTTCCGTTATACTTAAAGAGGATGTTCAAAAAGTATGATACATATAAATGGAGGGGATGAAATGAATCAAGAAACACTTGATCTTTTTAAAAAATTAACAGAGCTTCCAGGTGCTTCTGGGAATGAGCATGCTGTTCGTGCTTTTATGAAAAAAGAATTAGAAAAATACTCCGACGAAATCATTCAAGATAATTTGGGCGGTTTGTTTGGGGTGAAACATGGTAACGGACCAAAAGTAATGGTTGCGGGTCATATGGATGAAGTTGGGTTCATGGTAACACAAATTACAGATAATGGAATGATTCGTTTTCAGCCACTTGGAGGTTGGTGGAATCAAGTTTTACTTGCACAACGAATGCAAGTCCTAACTAAAAATGGACCGGTAATAGGAGTAATTGGATCTATTCCTCCACATTTATTGTCTGAAGCACAACGTAAAAAGCCAATGGAAATTAAAAATATGTTATTGGATATTGGTGCTGATGATAAAGAGGATGTTAAAAAAATTGGGGTTAGACCTGGAGATACGATTGTGCCAGTAACGCCGTTTCAACCAATGGCTAACCAAAAAAAAATACTAGCGAAAGCTTGGGATAATCGCTATGGATGCGGTTTGTCAATTGAATTATTAAAAGAGTTACAACATGAGACTTTACCAAATGAATTATATTCTGGAGCAACTGTACAAGAGGAAGTTGGATTAAGAGGATCAAAAGTTGCATCAAACATGATAAAGCCTGATATTTCATACGTATTAGATGCTTCTCCAGCTAACGATGCTTCCGGGGATAAGACGGCCTTTGGCCAATTAGGAAAAGGTGTACTAGTAAGAATTTTTGATCGAACAATGATTACGAGTCAAGGTATGAGAGAATTTATTTTAGATACGGCGGAATCAAATGATATTCCATATCAATATTTTGTCTCACAAGGTGGTACAGATGCAGGCAGCATTCATCTTTCTCATGAAGGAGTTCCAACGGCGGTAGTAGGAATTTGCTCGCGTTATATCCATACAT
This sequence comes from Oceanobacillus sp. FSL K6-0118, assembly GCF_038006665.1. NCBI lineage: Bacteria > Bacillati > Bacillota > Bacilli > Caryophanales > Bacillaceae > Oceanobacillus > Oceanobacillus sp. FSL K6-0118. The sequence goes on along the minus strand of NZ_JBBOVR010000001.1, from coordinate 2,620,438 downwards.
CTGCTTCGTTAATTCATATAGACGATTATGCTGCAGCGAAAGAATTACTTATTAAATTAGTAAAAGCAACAGATCAAAACACAGTTGATTTAGTTCGTGGGAAATAAAAAAGGTAACTGCTGTTTTAGTGGACAGCAGTTACTCTTACGTTAAGGTGGTTTAGAATTGAATATTATTGTAGGTTCCAAAAATCCAACAAAGATTAAAGCGGTAGAAGAAATATTTCCCGAAGCTAAACTGACCCCACTGAATGTTCCTTCTGATGTTTCAGCACAACCTTTTTCCGATGAAGAAACAAGAAAAGGTGCAATGAATCGTGCAAGGCATTGTCTGAATTCCTCCTCAAATGTGATCGGAATAGGTCTTGAAGGTGGAGTCATGTACGTAGGAAATGAGCTTTATTTATGTAATTGGGGCGTACTTATGACAGAAGACCAAACTTTCACTGCAAGTGGTGCTCGTATTTTTTTACCAAAGGAAATTGACCTAAAACTACAAGAAGGCATGGAATTAGGCGACATTATGGATGATTATTCGATGCGAAAAGAAGTGAGAAATAAGGAAGGTGCAATTGGAATTTTTACAAATGACTTAATATCGCGAAAAGAAATGTTTAGTCATATAATGAAACTATTACGTGGCCAGTGGGAATATTGGGAAGAACATAATAAGAACTAGAATGGCACACATTCTAGTTCTTATTATTATTCATAAATATATGCTATTACTTCTAAGGCTTGTTCTACCGTTTCAACTGTAACATTCGCTTTATTAGATAATTCTTTAAGAGGATGAATCAATGATGTAGGTCGAATAAGTATAGTAGGTTTATTCATGGCGATTGCAGTACTCGCATCCATTGCCGTATTCCATTGTTTATATTTTTCTCCAAATAAAGCAATCACAATATCGGCTTTTTGCATTAACACTTGTGTTCTGAAATTATTAACATCTGACGCCGCATCGTCTTTGTATAACGCACCAGGCTGTTCCCCTAAAATGGCTTCCCCGATGTCATCAGAACGGTCATGATTCGTTTGGGGAGAAACAAATGTAAGTGGTAGATTTTTTGCTTGTGCTATTTGCTTAACTTTATCTCTCCAGTTGTCATGAATTTGTCCAGCTAAATATACAGTTAGTTCCATGCCTTCTTCCTCCTTATTATTTATCATATTTTTAATATTATATGAATCTTTACATATTTTCCAAGAAACTGCACATCATTCGTTTATTATAAAACGAATGTTTGTTATTTGAAACATATGAGAATCAACGTTATAGTAATCAAAGAAGGAGTGGATAATGAATGAAACAGTTAGAATCTGTATCTGAATATAATGAACTTATTAAAGATAGTAATGTAATTATGATGTTTTCTGCTGATTGGTGTGGTGATTGCCGTTTTATAGAACCGGAATTACCTGAAATTGAGGAAGCTTTTCCTGAATATAATTTTATTAAAATAGATCGTGATCAATTCATTGAAATATGTCAAGAACATGATATTTTAGGAATTCCAAGTTTTCTTGCCTATCGAAATGGTAAAGAAGTGGGTAGATTTGTAAGTAAAGACCGTAAAACAAAAGAAGAGATTATGGACTTTATAAAAGGTTTGCCAGCTTAAAGACGGCTACTATGCTTGATAGAATTTCAACTAGAAGGAAGGGAGGGGCTTATTGTGAAAATGACGAGTTTACAAATGAAAAAGAAATTAGAAGAACGATTAAAGAACGAAAACTGGAGAACGTCTTTTGATCGCGATAAAAACACGTTTCGAATAGAATGGAAAGATACGAAACAAGGTATGACTATCTCATTACCCAATATGATTGGTAAGTATAATCAGAGGGGTGAAGAAGCAATTGATGAGCTGGAATCCCATATTAGAGAAGCTTTAAGAATTATGAACCAAACACCAGAACTTTCTGGGATGGAGAAAAATATTTTTCCAGTTATAAGATCTACGTCTTTTCCTACTGAGACAAAGAAGGGAAAGAAACTACTTACAAAGGATCATACTGCGGAAACAAGAATCTTCTACGCTCTTGATTTAGGTAAATCCTATCAACTTTTAGATGAGGAATTATTAAAAAAAGAGGGATGGAATAAAGCACATATTGATGAAGTTGCATCATTTAACGTCCGATCTCTATCTACAGAGCCTAAAAAAGATACAGTAGCGGATAATGATTTTTATTTTATAGCCACACAAGATGGATATGATGCAAGTCGAATTCTTAACGAAGCTTTTTTGGAAGAAATGCAAGCGAATGCTAAAGGTGAGGTTGCAGTGGCTGTCCCTCATCAAGATGTTCTAATTATTGCGGATGTTCAAAATAGCACCGGTTACGATATTTTAGCGCAAATGACTATGAAGTTTTTTGCAGAGGGAAGAATTCCGATTACATCCCTTCCATTTATTTATGAAAACAAAAAACTAGAACCTATTTTCATTCTTGCAAAAAATAGACCAGAGAAATAGTAAGAGAGGAAGTTTAAAATGGATGTGTTTTATAATCCCGATGGTATAGGTGACGTATTAATCATTCCAATTGAAGATGGAGATCGTTATGATATTAAATTTGAAAAGATAGCTGATATTACAAGGATTTTATCAAGTGCTGGTAAAGTAATTGGATATAATATTTTCAATGCCAAAAGTCATTTTCAATTAAATCAAACAGGAAAAATCAAATTGACAGAAGAATTACTAAGTCAAATTAAAAATTTATTTATGGAAAATGGAATAGAAGATGGTTTGGATTTTGATTTAAGTCCTAAGTTTGTTGTAGGTTACGTTATTAGCAAAGAACAGCATGAAAATGCCGATAAATTAAGTGTATGTCAGGTAGACGTCGGTGAAGCAGAGCCGCTTCAGATCGTATGTGGTGCACCAAACATTGACAAAGGGCAAAAAGTAGTAGTAGCTAAAGTAGGTGCTACGATGCCAAGCGGATTGAAAATTAAACCTACAGAATTGCGTGGTGTAGCATCAAATGGTATGATCTGTTCCCAAAAAGAATTAGGAATGCCAAATGCGCCGAAAGAAAAAGGAATATACGTACTTGATGATTCAACCCGTGTAGGTGAGGAATTTACATTTTAAAAGCAAAAGCAACCCAAATTTATAGTAATGGGGTTGCTTTTGCTTTTTGTTCTTGTCAAGAAAATTATAAAAATTGTATGGCTATGGATAACTTAGATATAGGAATAGCCACGTCCGGCTCCAGCGCCCAGCGACTAGCGAGACTTCTTTCACCTCCGTACGATAAAGAAGACTTGCCGATTGGTGAAACCAGAGGCTTAGTCGCACTTATACCCTTGTGGTGAAAGTCAACATCGGCTCGCTTACGCTCACCGTGTTTCCTTTATCTCCTACGGCTCAGTCCAGTCCGTACGTCGCTAAACGGGCGCTTGCGCCTTTGTTCGTTAACTAAAGTCCTTTTTACCCATCTACTCGTAATACTATTAGGTACATTTTTCCTTTTAATCAATGTAAAACATGCTACAATAGAAAAGACTATAAATGTTAAAGTTGCTTTATTTAACATAAAAAGTGGCTTTCTCTGATTACTATTCAATCTTTTAGGAGATTAAAATTAAACATCCAGGTTAAGTCAACAAGACAATTGATGGAAATAGAAATGAGTGAGTTTTATGTTTGAGAAATGGAAAAATAAAATAAAAGAAATGTTTATCGAAAGTGATGAACCTATAGAGAAACCGCATGAAACAAAATCAGGATATAACCAGGAATTTCAACAAGATTTAAAGGCGAGAGTTACGTATCGATATCCAAAGGAGAAACCTTTTCGTTTTCCTGTTATTCCCGATGAAAAAACGGAGAATACGAATGTAAAAAATTCGGAAGAGGAAAAAACTTATTTCAAACAAAACAGAAATGAAAGAAAGAACGATACGAATAAACATTATAGAACTGAACAAAATAGTCCCTTTCATACAGAGACAAATATTTACAGTAATCCACCTAAATCTAATAATAAAAAAATATATAAAAAGACTGATGAACCATTTAAAGTATCTGAGGTTCCGTCGCCAATATTTGGATTTCAAAAGAGAGAACGGAAGGAAGAAAAGACGGACGATATTCCACCATACATACAACAAGAAACCGACCAAAAAGAAAAGAAATATGAGCACGAAAGCATGTCAATGGAGGTTTATTCTGAGGAAGAGACGAATCAAGACGAGAATAATGTTGCAGATAATATATTAGATACATCTTCATTATTGGAGAAGAAGAACGACTCACAAGACAACGAAAGCAAAATAATAAATGAATCCTTAATAGAACTGGAGTTACAGGATACAGATAACTCCACAGAAATAGAGAATACTAGTAGCGATGGGGAAGAGGAGTATGTAGACAAACGTATAGAGGACGTTGAGAAAGAAAAAGATAATGTACAAGAACCAAATATACAAGAAAACGAGTATAAAGAAGAAGTTGCTGTAACAGTTGAAGAAAAAGCGGAAGATGTAGATAAACAAGCGGAATCAACAGATACAAGTGAAGCATCCGAGGTTAATCCTACAAAGGTAAAAGAAAATGAAAAGTCCACGGTCATCCCGTTTAATGTAATTATGACCCCGAGCGACAAACGAAATTTGCATAGAAGGAAAATGGAAGAGCTGAAAAGTAATTTTAAGGAGGAAAAACCAAAAGAAACTAGTATAAATAATCATTCAGTTCAACCAAACGAAAAAGCGAAACCAGTTAAAACAACCCCAATTAATCATTCAAATGGGGAAAAAGAAATCTTTATACCAAATCATTTACTTAATGACAGGGTTGAAAGAAGTGATTCGGATGATGTTTGGGTGGAAGAACAACAACGGTTACTAGAGGAAACCTTAAAACATTTCAATGTAAGAGCGAAGGTAGTAAAGGCTACACAGGGACCATCTGTTACCCGATTTGAAGTTCACCCAGAACTTGGGGTGAAAGTAAGTAAAATCAAAAATTTAAGTGATGATTTGAAATTAAATATGGCGGCAAGGGATATTAGAATTGAAGCGCCAATTCCAGGGAAAAATACAGTTGGGATTGAAATTCCTAATCAAAAATCGCAAATGGTTGGACTTCAGGAAATTTTTGAAACGGAAGCTTTTAAAGATAGCAAATCACCGCTAACCGTAGCATTAGGTTTAAGTATAGAAGGGGAACCCAAAATTACGGATATTCAAAAAATGCCACATGGATTAATTGCAGGTGCAACGGGGTCAGGTAAAAGTGTTTGCATAAACACAATGCTTGTGAGTCTTTTATATAAAGCAAGTCATGAAGATGTAAAAATATTGTTAATCGATCCGAAAATGGTGGAACTTGCACCATATAATGGGATTCCTCATTTAGTGACGCCGGTGATCACAGATGTGAAAGCCGCAACACAAAGTTTAAAATGGGCAGTAACGGAAATGGAAGATCGTTATGAACGGTTTGTCCATGAAGGTGTAAGGAATATAGAGGCTTATAATAAAAAAATTAGACAGCAAAATAGAATAGATGAAAAAATGCCTTTTATTGTTATTGTGATTGATGAATTAGCTGATTTAATGATGACGTCCCCACAGGATGTAGAAGATTCAATAAGCCGAATAGCACAAAAAGCAAGAGCTTGTGGAATTCATCTCATTTTAGCAACACAAAGGCCTTCCGTTGATGTTATAACCGGGTTAATTAAAGCGAATATCCCTACCCGAATTGCATTCAGTGTATCTTCCCAGGTAGACTCACGTACTATTATTGATGTAAGTGGGGCAGAAAAATTACTTGGAAGAGGAGATATGTTATTTGTAGAAAACGGAGCCGGTAAAAGTGTACGTCTTCAAGGCCCATTTGTATCTGATGAAGAAATAGAAAGAATTACAAACTATGCAAGAAGTATTGCAGAACCAAATTACTTATTTGAACCAGAAGATTTATTAGAACAAGTTCATATGGATGAGGAAGAAGATGAACTACTACATGAAGTAATTGATTTTGTATTAAGTCAAAATAGCGCAAGTACTTCTATGATTCAACGTCGTTTTAAAATAGGTTATAACCGTGCTGCAAGACTTATGGACACATTAGAGTACAAGGGAATCATTTCCGGGCAAAATGGCAGCAAACCTAGAGAAGTATTAATTAGACAAAAACAGGAAGATATGTAAAATTTATGTTAATATTATTGAAAAAGTCACATCATTAGGGTAAATGCAATAAGTAGCCTTTATTCATGATTTTCTGAAGGAGTAGCAGACATGAAAGAAATTACATTAAAACTAAATGGTGAAATTAAAAGATTAACGAATAAAACATTTAAATTTGATGAACGTATTAAAGAGGGATGGTTTTCGGCAGTTTATTTTTTAAAAACGAAAAAGATTGTAGAAGAAAAAATCCCGGATAATCACGTTACGATGCAATTTTTTCAAAAGGAAAATGCGGTGTTATGCGGAACGGATGAAGCAATAGCTTTAGTTCATACATTCGCTGATAACCCACAGGATATAGAAATCCACTCATTAAAAGATGGAGATAAGATTGAACCTTTTGAAACAGTTCTAACTATTTCCGGCAGATATCAGGATTTTGGGTATTTGGAAGGAATCATTGATGGGATTCTAGCAAGAAGAACATCAGTAGCTACAAATGTATACAATGTGGTAAAAGCCGCGAAGTCCTCCGGTAAACAAAAACCTGTTATCTTTATGGGAGATAGAGATGACCACTATACAACCCAGGCTGGGGATGGATATGCAGCGTACATTGGAGGTTCTACTGCTCAAGCAACCCAAGCGATGAATGAGTGGTGGGGGAAAGAAGGAATGGGAACGATGCCCCACGCATTGATTCAAATGTTCCGTGGGGATGTTGTAGCAGCGACGAAAGCTTATCATGAAATTTATCCAAATGACGAAATAGCAGCTTTAGTTGATTATAACAATGATGTTATTACAGATTCACTAAGAGTGGCTAGAGAATTTGGAGATAAATTAGCTTCTGTTCGATTAGATACTTCACGAACACTAGTTGATAAATATTTTCTAAGAAATCATCATTTAATGGGTTCATTTGACCCAAGAGGTGTTAACCCGGAACTTATCTTCGCTTTAAGGAAAGCGTTAGACGATGAAGGATATAACCACGTGAAAATTATGGTTTCTGGTGGATTTAATGAAAAGCGTATTTTGGAATTTGAATCAAAAAACGTACCAGTAGATATGTATGGAGTAGGAAGAAGTCTTCTAAACCTTAATATAGGATTTACAGGGGATAATGTTTTATTGAACGGTGAACCTGAAGCAAAACAGGGAAGAAGATATCGTCCTAATCCACGTCTAGAAAGAGTAGAATATTTAAACTTTAATGAATAACTTATATTACTTTTAAATCTAACCCATTTTTTGATATAATAAATCAGTATTGTGTATTTTATGAATACATGTTAGGGGTAAAATGATAGCAAAGAAGTATTTCAACGTAGAAAAAAACACATTCACTTAAGGATGAGTGAGTGCCAAAAAAGTTTTTGGTATTTGATGAACAATGGAGGTTCGTTCTATGACAACTTACCATTTTATTGGTATAAAGGGAACAGGAATGAGTGCACTAGCACAAATACTTCATGATTCAGGAGAAAATGTGCAAGGCTCTGATGTGGAGAAACGATTCTTTACGCAGGTTGCTTTGGAGGAGAAAAACATTCCTATTCTTCCCTTTTCAGAAAAAAATATTAAAGAAGAACATACAATTATTGCAGGAAATGCATTTTCAGATGAACATGTGGAAATTAAGGAAGCCAAAAGATTAGGATGTACATTTTATCGTTATCATGAGTTTCTGGGAGAATGGTTAAAACAATATACAAGTATTGCAATCACTGGAGCCCATGGTAAAACGTCAACAACTGGTTTAATGGCCCACGTGTTAGATCAAACATTTCCAATTTCATATTTAATTGGGGATGGAACCGGTAAGGGACATGTTGATAGTGAATATTTTGTTTTTGAAGCATGTGAGTATCGACGCCATTTTTTAAACTATGAACCAGACTATGCAATAATGACAAATATTGATTTTGATCACCCTGATTATTTCACTAGTATTAATGATGTATTTAATGCTTTTCAATCAATGGCGGATCAAGTGAAAAAAGGAATTATTGCTTGCGGGGATGATGAACAACTACAACAGATTCAAGCTAAAGTACCAGTTGTATACTATGGATTTGGTGATACAAATGACTTTCAAGCACAAAATGTTCATGAATCAGAAGAAGGAACGACCTTTGATGTCTTTGTGAGGAATACTTACTATGATACATTTACAACACCACTATTCGGAAATCATAGTGTATTAAATGCATTAGCGGTTATTGCGATGTGTCATTATGAAGATATAAAGGTAGAGGATATTAAGAGAATTTCTTCATTCCAAGGAGTTAAAAGACGCTTTACCGAAAAGAAACTAGGAACTCAAGTTCTAATAGATGATTATGCACATCATCCTAAAGAAATAACTGCAACAATTGATTCAGCAAAAAAGAAATATCCTAATAAAAAAATTATTGCTATTTTTCAACCTCATACATTTACTAGAACAAAAACATTTTTACAAGAATTTGCTGACAGTTTAAGTGATGCAGATAAAGTTTATTTATGTGATATTTTTGGTTCTGCTAGAGAAGATTCAGGAAAATTGACTGTTGAAGATTTACAGAAGTTAATTGATGATAGTGAAATATTGGAACTTGATCATACGGAAGTATTAGCCGAATATAAGGATAGTGTGCTTATCTTTATGGGGGCAGGAGATATTCAGAAATTCGAAGAAGCATATGAAAGTGTGAACAATGCAATACAACATTAAATGAATAATCATTAAAAGATAATAAGTCTGATTGTTTTCAGGCTTTTTTCTTTTTATAAACAAAAGTGGAATCGCCCTTACAGGCTAAAAACGCGACGTACGGAGTGAGTCGATATTGACTTTCACCACAAGGGTATAAGTGCGACTAGACCTCTGGATTCACCAATTGGCAAGACTTCTTTATCATGTTTTTTAGGTGAGGGCAGTCTCGCTAGTTGTTGGGCATTGGAGCTGGACGTAACCTTCCCTAAGAAAGAATTTGATAAGCTTAATTATATATTTTCTTACCTTACAAAAAAGGTTTTTATTTGTTTAATGTCGAATTAATTATTAGAAAGTTATATACTAAAGCTAGGTCTGTTTTTAAATTTATTTAAAAACAGGTTTAGGTATTGATAAATAGGGAAATTATTAAAAATGAACCATTGTCATGCCTTTACATAAGTTATTATACATAAGGAGATGAAAGAGATATGGAGTTTTTACTATACATATCTGCGTTTATTGCGGCTTTAGCGTTTGTTATTCTAGTTATTTATGTAGTGATTGCAATAAAGGCAACAAAAGAGACGTTAAAAGATGTTTCCATTACAATTCAAGGTATTGAAAAACAAATGCAAGGTGTTACAACAGAAACAACTGAGTTATTATCTAAAACGAATAAATTAGCTGAAGATATGAATGAAAAAACTGGGAAGTTGGATACTTTATTTGATGGCGCTAAAGGAATTGGGGATTCCATGAAAGATTTTAGTCAATCTCTAAATGAGATATCAAATAGTATTTCTGTGGCTTCCAAGATTGACCAAGAAAAAGCTGCTCAAGCTGTAAAATGGGGGGCAGCTATAGTAGATTTTGTAAATGGAAGAAGGAACAAAAATAAGTAGGAGGTAATAATATGAGTGAAAACAACATTAACATGAAGGATTTTGTAATCGGAACATTTGTTGGTACGATAGTTGGAGCTTCTATTGCATTGGTTTTTGCACCTAAATCAGGTAAAGAACTTAGAGGTGATATTAATGAAGGTGCTCAACAAGTGAAAAACCGTGCTGGGGATTGGAAAGAAATTGCACAGGAAAAGAGTAGTGACTGGAAAGATAAAGCTTTTACAACAAGCGTTGAGTTTAAAAAACGTGCAATGGATACTACTTCTAACATTACCAAAAATGTTTCTCAAAAAACACAGGATCTAACTAAAAAAACACAAGATTTAACTAAATCAATATCTACTAAGTTCAATAATGAAGACAAAACGTTAGTTGAAGCAGCAGATTCTGAAAAGTAAAGAAAATTATTTCCTAAACTACAGTCCATTATGGGTTGTAGTTTTTTCTTTCGTGTCTAGCTCCAGCGCTAAAGCCGTAGCGACACTTCCTTCACCTCCTGGCATGGCCAGGCGCAGTCCATACGTCGCTAAACGGGCGCTTCCGCTTTTCTTTTTATTTAAGGAATGATGAAAAAAATTACATTAATCGTAAAACTAAATGGTGACAAATGTAAGAATGTTAGCTATAATTGTCACTAATTATAAATTAATTATAAATGTTATTATTTTTCTGGGGGCGCATAAAATGACGAATCAATTTGAGCAATTAAGAAATCAATTAGACGAAGTAAATTTGGAAATACTAGAATTAATCAACAAACGCGCATCACTTGTTCAAGAAATTGGACAAATAAAAACAAAGCAAAGTATTAGAAAAGAGTTTGATCCTGTTAGAGAACGTGAAATGTTAGACCTTATTACCGCAAAGAATACAGGACCATTTGAAAACTCAACCATTGTTCATATATTTAAAGAAATTTTTAAGGCTGGACTAGAATTGCAAGAGGAAGATCATCAAAAAGCGCTTCTTGTATCCCGTAAGAGACAGCCTGAAAACACAGTTATTGATATTAAAGGTGTGAAAATTGGGAACGGTAATATTAACCATGTGTTTGGTCCATGTGCAGTAGAAAGTTATGATCAAGTAGCACAGGTTGCTGAATCTATTAAAGGTAAAGGACTTAAATTATTGCGTGGGGGCGCATTTAAGCCAAGAACATCACCATATGATTTCCAAGGTCTAGGATTAGAAGGCTTACAAATCTTAAAACGTATTGCAGATGAATATGATCTAGTTACGATTAGTGAAATTGTTACACCAACAGATTTAGAAAAGGCTGTTGAATATATTGATGTTATCCAGATCGGTGCAAGAAATATGCAAAACTTCGAATTGTTAAAAGCTGCAGGTCAAATTGATAAACCAGTTTTATTAAAACGTGGTCTTTCTGCTACAATTTCTGAATATATTAATGCTGCTGAATACATTGTTTCTAGTGGTAATGGAAATGTTATTCTATGTGAACGCGGTATTAGAACTTATGAAAAAGCAACAAGAAATACATTAGATATTTCCGCGGTTCCAATTCTAAAACAAGAAACACACTTACCTGTAATGGTAGACGTTACACATTCAACTGGTCGCCGTGATTTATTACTTCCGACGGCAAGAGCAGCCCTTGCTATTGGAGCAGATGGAATTATGGCAGAGGTCCATCCAGATCCTGCTGTAGCACTTTCTGATTCAGCACAACAAATGGACATCCCAACATTCGATCGTTTCTATGAAGAACTAACAGATTTAGAGAATCGTTTAAAATAGGTATGTTTAGAAAAGACTAATCAATATTGATTAGTCTTTCTTTATCGTAAGACTATAATTAATGAATTAACTATAAAAGACGCTATGTGTAAAATAGTTCTCGGGGATTTGAAACAAAATTCTAGAAAAAAAAGAAAAGGCGCTCTATCATAAATGTATGCTGACCGGCAAATACATTTGAAAGAGGCCTTTTCATGAATACAATTATATCAAAAATCAGCGAATTATTAAAGGATACAAATGATTTAATTGACTTTGAGGAACATGTTCAAATTTATGTATATGATCTCCTTACTAAACTGATGGGGAGCGTATTTACACAACTTAATCAAACGATAAAAAGAAGAATGCAAAGTAAGGGTTGGACGGTTGAACGAGAAGATGAAAAGACAATTCAGTTTATCTTTGGGGCAGTTCGTTTTACGCATACATTAATGCACGATATCAATGGGAAAGCGCATTATCCTTTTGATGAGTGGGTTGGATTTAGAAAATATCAGCGACATAGTCCTTTAGTTGAAGTAAAAGTGGCGGAGTTGGCTAGTGAGAGTACGTACCGAGAAACTGCACGCATATTAAGTGAATGGACTGCCGTGAATCTTAGTCATACGACAGTGGGAAGTATGGTGAAGCGTGTAGGAAAAGCACAAGCGCAAGCTGATGAAGAATTGTTAGCTGAATTAGAGGAAGCTGCCTATTTACCAAAGGGGAAAGAATTGGAATTTTTATTTGCCGAGGCAGATGGTGTATTTGTGCGTGGGACTAAGGAAAAAACAAGTCATGAAGTACATCATGCAGTGATCCATGAAGGTTGGATTAAAAATGGAAAGCGCGTATCCCTAAAGAATCCACAAGTTATTATGACAACCAAACCAACAAATGATTTTTGGAAAGAAGTCCAGGCGTTTACAGCTAGTCATTATTCCTTAGAAAATACACAAGTTGTCACCAATAGTGATGGTGGTCCCGGTTATACGGCAGAACGTTTTCAAGAGGCTTTCTCACAGTCTAGTTATCCTGTTTTAAATCAATTGGATTCCTTTCACATTTCTAAAGCACTGAATCGAACTTTTGGAGTTAAAAAGAGCGAGTTTAAAGAAGGTGTACAAAAGGCAATCAAAGAACACGAACTGGATGATTTCATACGTTGGATGGATACATTGGAGAGCACTTTAGAAACGGATAAGCAGTTAGAAAAGGCCGAGGATTTTCGTAGATATATTGGCGGTAATTGGGATCGAATTTTTGATTGGAGAGAAAAAGTTGAGAATCCACCAAAAGAGGCAAGGGGCATGGGTGCAATGGAATCCAACCAACGACATATTTCATTCCGAATGAAAAAGCGTGGAATGCATTGGAGTTTAGAAGGTAGTGAGGCAATGGTGAAGATCAAACAAGGGATTCTAAATAAAACATTACGATCCGTCTATTTGAGAGACCAAAGGCGAAGTGTAAGAAAACAACGAGACGTGAAAAAAGTGGTTCGTATGACTGAATTTCTACGCCAGGAAACCCAGCCGTCAATTGGAGCAAAACAAGGTAAAATAAGCCTAAATACAGCTCATTCATCAGCTATTGGACAGTTAATAAAAAGTTTTAGATAACACCCTGATTTTTAGGTAAGGTTCTTGGTTTTTAGAACGTTACCTAAAAATTGGGGACAGCAAGCGACAAGGGTCGCGCGGTAGCCGAAAAAGTGTACAAAAATAGAGTGCCGGAAATATTGGCGTGAAAGACACACCGAGAAAAACTTGACACATACTAAAAGACGGTTATTTTTGTTTTTTTTATCATGTTAGAGTATGATATAAACAAAAGACTGGATTTATAATATAGGAGGTAAACACAGTAATGACTGTAACAATTTATGATGTAGCAAGAGAAGCAAATGTGTCTATGGCTACGGTTTCGAGAGTAGTGAATGGAAATCCAAATGTAAAGCCAACAACACGTAAAAAAGTTTTAGCGACAATAGAACGTTTAGGTTATCGACCAAACGCGGTAGCTAGAGGATTAGCTAGTAAAAAGACAACCACTGTAGGTGCAATCATTCCAGATATATCCAGTATTTTCTTTTCAGAATTAGCTCGTGGTATAGAAGATATTGCAACTATGTATAAATATAATGTTATTTTAAGTAATTCAGATCAAAATAAAGATAAAGAGTTAGCGTTAATTAATACAATGTTGGAAAAACAAGTAGATGGAATATTGTTTATGGGTGGAACCATTACTGAAGAACACTTGCAACAATTTAATACTTCGAATGTTCCAATCGTGTTAGCAGCAACTTATGATGACACAAAGGAATTAGCATCTGTAAATATTAATTATGAAGAAGCTGCTTATGAAGCAACAAAGCATTTTGTTGATAAAGGAAAGAAAAATCCGGCATATGTTGGTGGCGGAGAAGATACAAGTATTAATGAACATAAATTTGCCGGCTATAAGCGTGCATTAGCTGAGGCAAATGTTCCGATTAAGGAAGAATTCATTGTACAAGGTGATTATTCTTATGAGTCCGGGCTTGAAGCTGCCAAGCAATTAGCGGCTTTAGATGAAAAACCAGAGGCTATTTTTGTCGCTTCAGATGAAATGGCATTAGGTGTTATCCATGGTGTTCAAGATATGGGGTATAATGTTCCGAATGATGTAGAAATTTTTGGTTTTGATAATACTCGACTTGCAACCATGGTTCGTCCGACGCTTTCAACAGTTGTACAACCTATGTATGACATCGGTGCAGTTGCAATGCGCTTATTGACAAAATTTATGAATAAAGAAGAAGTTGCTGAAAAAAATGTCATATTGCCTCATAGAATTGAGTTAAGAAATTCAACTTTATAAAAATGATGCCGATAAAAGATATAGATGGATGTAAATTACATTCATCTATATCTTTTAAATGGTTGGGGAGATTTAGAAAATGAGTAAAAAAGATATATTAACTCCTATCGGCATTACATTTGGTTTTATCGTTATTATGCTAGCGATTCTTTCAAGTGGCGGTACAGAAGGTGCTGTATCATTTATTGATGTATCTAGTATTCTGATTGTAATTGGTGGCCTAATAGCCTCTATGTTAATCGCTTTTAAAATGGAACAACTCAAACTAATTTTCAAGTTATTTAAGGCGACTTCCCTTCAAAATAGTAAGCAGTTACCTGAGTTAATTGCGCTTTTTTCTCGATTAGCTGAAAGGGCGCGGAGAGAAGGTATTTTAGCTTTAGAAAATGATTTGGATGGTATTGATGATCCATTTATACGTAAAGGTTTATTACTTGTTGTAGATGGCGTTGAACCTGAAGTAATCAATGATATTCTAGAAGCAGAAATTATGGCAATGGAAGAAAGACACGCGAAAAGTAGGTCTTTGTTTGAAAAGGCAGCTGAATACGCACCTTCATGGGGAATGATAGGTACGTTGATTGGACTCGTTTTGATGTTAAATCAATTATCTGATCCGTCTACATTAGGACCTAGTATGGCTGTGGCACTATTAACGACATTATATGGAACTGTGTTAGCTAATCTTGTGTTTACGCCTATGGCAAATAAGTTAGAGGGGAAAACAGAAGAAGAGGCTTTTTATAAGCAAATAATCATTGAGGGAATTATTGGTGTACAATCCGGACAGAATCCACGTATCCTTGAGGAGAAACTAAATGCATTTCTTTCCAATGAAGATCAAGAAAAGCAAAAAGAAATCCAGACTTCTAATATCATAGGAGAAAGCATTAATGAAGCGTAGGAGAAAGAGGAAGTCCATTAAAGAAACTGGTGCACCAAAATGGATGGTTACCTATTCTGATATGGTAACCTTAATTTTAGTTTTCTTCATACTATTATTTGCTATGTCAAACCTTGACGATGAACGCTTTGAGGCGGTTCAAGAATCATTCCAAAACAGAATGATTTTTGATTTTTATCCTTCTATAGTTCCTTCCAATCAACCTGCTGAACAATCCAAAAATGAAAAAGGGGATAACTTAGAAGGAAAGTTGAATAGTGACTTGGATGAAAGTGATTTAAGTGATCAAACACCTAAGACGGAAGAAGGGAACTCTCTAGATAATCTAGTTAGTGAAGTAGAATCTTTTCTTGATAATAATAATTTAAATGGTGCTATTACGGCTAAGCGATCAGATGAAGGTGTTGTATTAGTCTTGCAGGAGAATATCTTATTTGACACTGGAGAGGCAACCGTATTAAATTCGGCTAAACCATTTTTAGATAAGATAGGTCTTCTCTTAAAAGATGTTCCAAACCAAGTGCGTGTAGAAGGGCATACTGATTCTAGGCCGATAACAAACTATAGGTATCCATCGAATTGGGAATTATCGGCAGCTCGCGCCGGTAGTGTTATTCGCTATTTAACTAATGGATTTGAATTGGATGAAAAAAGATTCTCATCAGTTGGTTATGCAGATACTAGACCTATAGCACCAAACGATTCTGAAAAACACTGGGGTAAAAATCGGAGAGTAGAAATTGTAATTATGGAATAAAAAGAGCAGTTGCTGAATATGCACCTGCTCTTTTTATTCCTCTTTATCCGACCTATACGGGCAGTAGATTCCCACCTTAAGCTTCTGGGGAACAAAGAAAGTAGGTGGGAGATCGGATGGAAGTCTACTTTATTAAGAACTGTAGATAGTTGTTATCATTTCTTTTGTGGTTTAAACGTGTATTTTAGTAATTGATTTAGTAGTTTACTATTTTTATCGTTAATTTCTGGTTTTCTAGGAATGTAAGGAAATGCTTCTTCATTTGTGTCATGCCAATGATTCGGAATATTTACAGGCGATTCCTTTTTCCACTTTTCAATCCATGTGCGTGGGAGAGGGCCGGTGCTAATTGTACCCATTTTCATGACATTCCAAATTTGAGCCCATGCTCTTGGAACAACTCGCCAAATGTCGTAGCCTCCTCCCCCAAGGGCAATCCATTTCCCGTTACAGTACTCGTGGGCTAATTCATGGGAAATCTCAGGAATACGTTCATATATTTTCATAGAAGTGCAAAGATGGGTTAGGGGGTCATATGTATGTGCATCTGCTCCGTTTTGTGTAATAATAATGTCAGGTTTAAAGAACTCCGCAATTCTTCTAATAGCCCCCTCATAAACTTCCAAAAAGGATTCGTCTTGTGTAAAAGCATCGATAGGGAGATTAAATGAATAACCAAATCCTTGTTTTATTCCCCGTTCGTTTACTTCACCTGTACCCGGAAATAAATACCTACCTGTTTCGTGGATTGAAAATGTACATACATTAGGGTCATCATAAAATGCACTTTGAACTCCATCACCATGATGGGCATCCGTGTCAACATACAATACCCTTAAATTATAATTTTTTCTTATATATCTAATAGCAATAGCCGCATCATTATAAATACAAAATCCAGAAGCTTTCCGCTTAAATCCGTGATGTAGTCCACCGCCTATATTCAACGAATGATTAACACGTTCATTTATAACTTCATCTACAGCTGTTAATGAACCTCCGACGAGCAGGGCGGATGCTTCATGCATACCATCAAAAATGGGAGTGTCTTCCGTACCAAGACCGAATTCACGTTTCTCGTCATCAGTTAATTGGTTAAAACTTGCTCTTTTAACTGCTTCTATATAATCTTCATCATGAAATAATGCTATTTCTTTATCTGACGCTTTACGAGGTAAAAGTAAGTCCTCAGAAGTTAATGCATTCGATTGTTCCAATAATTCTTTCGTTAATTGAATTCGTTTTTGATTGAAAGGGTGATTTTCATGAAAATGGTATTCTAAAAATTGATCAGAAAATATAAAAGCTGCGTTCCTTTTCATACTTTTGGCTCCGGAATATTATTAGGCCACATTAATTTGTAGCCAGCATTTCGTAAGTCTTGAATGAATGGAAGCGGATTCATTGTTTGGATTCGAAAAACAAGTATTTTATAATTTGGATCATCTTTAAATGGGTAGACCAATACGGATGCAATATTCACTTTGCGTTTTCCAAAAATAGCTGCAACCTCAGGAATAATCCCTGGGACGTCGGGAACTTTTACCTCAATTACGGAGCTTTGTACCGTTATCCCTGTTAACTGAATTAACGTATATAACATATCCTTTTCCGTCACAATACCGACCAGTTTATTTTTATTCACAACTGGTAAACAAGCAATTTCCTTATCATAAAACACACGTGCAATTTCTTCTACAAAATCAAGCGGATGGATTGTAATAACAGGTGTAGTCATAATCATTTTTATTTCATTCTCTAATTCATTTTGTTCTATGCTATCATTCTTTAACAAGACTGAAGGGCTTGCATCCCTTACATCACGGTCAGAAACAATACCAATTACTTCATTGTTATCATTGACAATAGGTATATGGCGAATACGATGATCTTGTAATAATTGTAGGGCGTTAGCAATTGTTGCATTTTGGGGTAGAGTAATCACCTCAGTTTTCATGATTTCCTGTACTAACATTTATAAACCCTCCCTCATAGAACGATCCTTATTTCTTGATAGGAATCGTAATTCATCAAATTTCTTTACAGATTCTTCCGGAACATTTTTCCCGATACGGACCATCAAACAATTTGCGGGATGAGAAATAATTTCCGGGTCATCTGTTGGAGCGGGGAGTAATCCACCGGCTGCCATCATTTTTTCCATTAATTTTCGATAATTCCAGATGCTTAATTTGGTTCCTTCTAAATCCCAATGCCAATAATATTCTGTAGAAATTATAATATAATTTTCCATAAATTCATCACGCATGGAAATTTCAAGAAGGTTAGAAGCGACTTTTTCACCACGAAATTCTGGGATGATTTCTATTGCCCCTAATTCAATCAAATCCTGCATGTTAAATTCAGACCATCTTTCAAGTGGATCAGGATGCACATAAGTGACATATCCAATAATAGTATCAAGTGTACGAGCTACTATTATTCTGCCTTCCGGAAAGTCAGCGATTTTTTGAAGCGCCTCAAATTGTTTATGTGCTGGCCTAAATGCAGTTAATTTCTCATGAAAGTGATATTGCTGTAATTCATTCGAGGAGAGTGGACCCTCAATCACAATGGGTTCTGATGAGGTCTCTCGTTGCATCTTGTAATGGGTCTTGATGTGTTCCATGTTTTCACCACCTAATTTCAGGTCATCCGTATTAACTATAGTATACAAGATAATTCGAAAAAGTTTTAGTCTTTTGTAACATTTTCATGAATGAGTTTTTCTAATGGTAGGGGCGGAGCTAATAAGTTCCGTCTCTATTAGAAAAAAGAAGATACCCGACAACGAGTACCTTCTTTAATATTAAGCACTTTCTGAGCTGTGCCTATGTTATTCTTGTTTCTCTTTTTTCTTTTCTTCTTTCTTTTTTTGTTCCTTCTCTTCTTTTGCCTTTTTCGACTCGGATTCATCAGCTGATTTAGGGTCTTTGCCAATTACAATTTCATTAGATGGACTAGACTCTAAGCCAAAATAATCAACTGCTTTTACTTGATAAGTCGCATTGTCATCTTCAACTGAGAACTCAGTATTTGAAGTGTTTCCTACAAGTTTATAATTTCCATCGGAGTTCGATTTGCGATAAATCCGGTATCCGACTATATCACTTGAGTCTGGTTTATTCCATTTAAGCTTATTATCCTTATAGTTTACTGACGTCGGCGCTAAAGGAGCTTTGCCATCATTTTCAATTTTATAGGATGCTAACCTAGTTTTAGGAGCACCAATTTGTTGCCATTTATCTGTATCGGTTCGGGGAATGAGTTGGCTAACATTGTTAATCCCTTTGCGTTCCAGCCATTCAGGATTAAACATGAGCCCATTTCCTAAAGTGAATTCCTTAGGTGTATCTGACCCAGCTGCAACAGCTTTTCCAGCTATAACAATTTGTGAACCTGCTATTAAACTATCATCTACCTTAGTAGGTACATATTTCGAATTATAGATGTCTGATTTTACTAACCCGGCTTTTTGGCATAAATCAGATGCCAAGTCACCTGAGATACTACAGTAACTTCTAGAGACAATACCATCCGGCTGTTTAAATCTTTCGGAAGGTGCTACAAGTTCCGGATTAATATCAGAAGCTGCATTAATTAATTGTGCCCATAAATTTTGCGTACGTTGACTGTAACTTAGTGAAGAAGAACTGTCGTAAATAGAATCAGGGATCTCATAACCAAGCCATGTTCCGAATGTTACGTTCGGGTTAGTAGCAATGAACCATGCATCATCATAATTTTGTGAAGTACCTGTTTTTCCTGCCCAGTCAACACCACCATATTTTAACCTTGATTTTACATAAGCACCCGTACCACTATTTATGACATCTCGCATCATATCAATTGTAAGATATGTTGTTTGTGGTGAAAAAACATCAACAGGTTTTGTTTCGTGCTCATATACAACATCACCATCAGCTGTTGTAATCTTATCTATCATATAACCATCTGCAAATTTTCCATTATTGCCAAAGGTTGCATAAGCATTAATGTTTTCTTCAACAGATATACCATTCTCAGATGCTCCAAGAGCAAAAGATAGATTTTGATGGTCAGCTTCTACTAGAGAAGTAACACCCATTTTTTCCAAATAGCTAGCAGGGTCTTGTGAAATTATTTTCTCATAGGTAATAACTGCAGGTATATTATAAGAGCTAGCTAATGCTTTTCTTACTGTTACCGTACCGTAATTTCCACCACCATAGTTTTTAGGACTCCATGATCCCCAGCTTCTAGGTTCATCGACGATAGTCGTACTAGGTTGAACTTTACCTAATTCCATTGCTGGTGCGTAAACGGCTAAAGGTTTAGCTGTACTACCTATTTGTCTTTTAGCTGTTGCATAGTTTGTTTGATTTTCCTCACTATAATTACGATTACCTAAAAAGCTAATAATTCTTCCTGTTTTATTATCAATTAAAACTGCTGCAGCTTGAATAGATTGAAGCTTTGTTTCGCCTGTTTTTTTATTTACTACCGTATTCTTATCATTTCCATAATATTGGTAATTGGCTGCAATCTCTTGGAATGCATCGTACATCTTTTTATCGATAGTCGAATGAACCTTATACCCTTCCGACTGAATAGCTTTAGATGCTAGTGCGGAATACTTTTTCTTTAATTCTTTATCTTTTTCCAGATCCTCTTTAGAATGCCCATCTTTTTCTGCCAAATGATACATAATAATATCTGTTGCCCTTGATTGAATTTCTCTAGTTAAGATTGGGTATTTTTTATGTGGAGATTTGTCTTCTTCTTTGAAATCGGCAACTACATCATAGTTTATCGCCTCTTCGTATTCTTCTTTTGTAATATAGTCCATATCGAGCATTCGGTTTAAAACAATTTTCATCCGGTTTAGGCCAGGCTTTATTCCGTCCTCGTCTTTTAAACCACCATTATTTTTAAATGGTGTATAATAGGATGGGCTTTGTGGCAAACCTGCTAAATATGCTGCTTGTGCAAGATTAACTTCATCTGCATTAATACCAAAAATACCTTGTGCAGCTGTTTGAATTCCCGCTATATTTCCACCTGAGGAATTACGTCCATATGGAACAATGTTTAAATACGCTTCTAGGATTTCATCTTTTTCAAAGAATCGTTCCAACCGTAGGGCCAAGAGAATTTCTTTCGCCTTTCTTTCAAAAGATACTTCATCTGTTAATATTTGATTTTTTATTAATTGCTGTGTGAGTGTACTACCACCGCTTTGCATATTTGAATTTGATACTTCTTGGTATAATGCTCGGAATATAGCCTTTGGCACAATACCTTGATGTTCATTAAAATATTCATCTTCCGTTGCAATAACGGCTTGAATTAAGGTAGGAGATATTTTATCTAGGGTCGTTTCTTCCCGATAAAGATCGGTTTGTACATCTCCTAAATAAATATTATCAGCAAAATATAACTTTGTCGTTTCATCGTAATTATAGATATCTTCCTTCATGTCTGCATAGCTACGTACGGGTTCATCTTTTATAAGGGAGGCAAAAAAACCTGCGCCTACCCCTCCAACAAAGAAAGCACCTATGAAACCTATAATTAAAAAGACTAATATTATATTCCAAACAACATCATATGTAATACGTGAAGTTTTCTGGATCTTACCAGTTTTCCATATGGTCGATACTTTATTGATAAATTCATAGTTTCTAAAGGTATTCCACGCTGATTTAGACTTTCTCTTTAATTGATGAAACATCTCTTTCAGTTTCATTTGCAAAACCCCCTAAAATTCTTTTATAATTATATCATAAGTATATTTTTCGAGATAGATGAATTTAGTTGCATTTTAATAATGTATATGATAAAGATTATTAGAGGATGTTCAAAAAGTCTGGTGAACATGTCATACCCTTGTGGAGGTGCAGCTTTCTCAGCTGAATCGGTCTTTTTCATCCAACTTTTTGAACATGCACTATTAGCAACATTCTATATATATGTAAGTAGCTAAGAAAGAATGAAGTAGTTTTACAAATCCCTATCAAAGAGAGCTAGTGGTCGGTGGAAACTAGTATACATTTGTAACACGAATTACGTTCTGGAGCAATTTCTTCTCTTATGAAGGAAACGGTGGAAACATCGATAACAATACCGAGTGGCACAACTGTGCAACAAGGGTGGTAACGCGTGTTTAATAACTCGTCCCTTTTTAGTTAGGGATGAGTTTTTTTATTTTTAGAAATGGCTGTTTTCTTAGAAAGATGCCAAATTAAAATAGGAGAGTGCATGTAATGGATATTTTACAAGATTTAGAAAAACGCGGACTAATTCAACAAACTACCGATCATGAAGGTCTAAAAAAACATTTAGAAACGAACCAGGTAAGTTTGTACTGTGGTTTTGACCCAACGGCAGATAGTTTACATATTGGTCATTTAGTACCATTAATTATGCTAAAACGATTCCAATTAGCTGGTCATAAACCAATTGCATTAGTCGGCGGCGGTACCGGAATGATAGGGGACCCAAGTGGACGTTCCACAGAAAGGTCATTAAATACAACAGAAACGGTACAATATTACGCTGATTCATTAAAAAAACAAATTAACAAAATTTTAGAAGTGGAGAACATTGAAAGTTCTGTAAAAGTACGAAATAATCATGATTGGTTAGGAAAATTAACTTTTATTGATGTACTAAGAGATATAGGAAAACATTTTAGTATTAATTATATGCTAGCTAAAGAATCTGTTTCAGCTCGTATAGAACAGGGACTTTCTTTTACTGAGTTTAGTTATATGCTATTGCAGTCTTTAGATTATATGAAATTATATGAAGAAGAAAACGTAACATTACAAATAGGTGGAAGTGATCAATGGGGAAATATTACCGCTGGAATGGAATTAATTCGTCGGGCAAGAGAAAATCAAGATGAGGAAATTAAAGTATACGGTTTAACTGTCCCATTAATAACAAAGGCAGATGGAACTAAATTCGGTAAAACAGCTGGTGGAGCAATTTGGCTTGATCCGGAAAAGACAACGCCATATGAATTTTATCAATTCTGGATTAATACGGACGACCGTGATGTCATTAAATTTATTAAGTACTTTACATTTTTAAACGAAGAAGAAATTGCTCAATTAGAAAGTGAGGTTACTAACCATCCGGAAAATCGTGTTGCTCAAAGACGTCTTGCAGAAGAAATGACTAAATTAGTTCATAGTGAAGAAGCGCTAGCACAAGCGAAAAAAATTACAGAAGCATTGTTTAGTGGAGATTTTAAGAAGCTATCCGCCAGTGACATTGAACAAGGTTTTAAAGATGTACCAACATTTGAAACTTCAAAAGAAGATATAGGCCTAGTTGATCTATTAGTAAATGCTAAAATTTCTTCTTCTAAGCGCCAAGCAAGGGAGGATATTTCTAATGGAGCGGTCTATATTAACGGGGAACGTCAACAAGATATTCAATATACTGTGACCGAAGAAGACCGTATTGAAGAGAAATTCACTATTATCCGCCGTGGTAAGAAAAAATATTTCTTAATTTCCTTTAATTAATATTGGAAATTGAAAAAATACATTGACTTGAGATGTCAGTGTATTTTTTTTGCCAAAAAAGTGTAAGG
The DNA here is from genome assembly GCF_038006665.1 of Oceanobacillus sp. FSL K6-0118. Lineage (NCBI taxonomy): Bacteria > Bacillati > Bacillota > Bacilli > Caryophanales > Bacillaceae > Oceanobacillus > Oceanobacillus sp. FSL K6-0118. The sequence goes on along the minus strand of NZ_JBBOVR010000001.1, from coordinate 2,596,816 downwards.
TACTCTCAACCTTAGTTTTTACATATAAAAATAGCCTCCAAATCTATGAAAATACCCTAAACCGAGTTGACAACTAGGTATAATATGGTTATCATTACTTATAAATTTATCCCACCTAAACGGACAGTAAGATTCCCGCCTAAAAAACAAAGAAGGTAGGTGGGAGATCAACTACCCGTAAAGGTTTGATAAGTCAGCGGGGGTTGAAGGAAGTTCCCACTGATGGGGTATTCTTTATAAAACTTACTAAATTCAAATAAAAATAGAATGCGGGGGATTTAATTGGGCTTAATTAAAGAATTTTCAACAATTATGAATAAAGTTGATGAACAGTTTTCGGAAGTTCAGAATTGGCGTAGACATTTACATAGACATCCAGAGTTATCATTTGAAGAAAAAAATACTGCATTGTTTATAGCAGAAAAATTAAGAAGCTTTGGACTTTCTGTGAAAACACAGATTGGTGGTCACGGGATTGTTGCGGAGTTAGAAGGGAAAGAACCAGGTAAAACAATTGCTTTGCGCGCGGACTTCGATGCTCTGCCTATTCATGAAGAAAATGATACTGCATATACATCCGAAAACCCAGGCGTTATGCATGCTTGTGGACATGATGGCCATACGGCAGCACTTCTTGGGACAGCACAAATGCTTAGTAAATATAAAGAACAATTAAAGGGGAAAATACTTTTTGTTTTCCAACCGGCGGAGGAGAAGCCACCAGGAGGAGCAAAATATATGATTGAGGAGGGAATTCTCGATAATGTAGATTATGTATTTGCTGCTCATCTCGCTTCAGAACTTCCATTAGGTCAAGTTGCTGTTGGTGCCGGATACCAAATGGCTGCAGTTGATAAGTTTGAAATAACGATAAAAGGGCATGGGGGACACGGTGCTAGGCCGAATGAGGCAATTGATCCAATTGTTATTGGTAGTGAAATTGTTCAATCCCTACAAAAAATTGTAAGCCGTAGGGTAGACCCATTGAAATCTGCTGTTGTTACACTGGGGGTATTCCAAGCTGGTGCTGCATTTAATGTTATTCCGGATGAAGCTAAAATTGAGGGAACGGTAAGAACCTTTGATGAAGATGTACGTGATTTAGTTGAAAAGGAAATACATTCTATTGTAAATGGAATTGCCAATGCGAATCACGCAAACTGTGAAATTGACTTTTTACGTGGTTACCCATCCCTATTTAATCATCCGGAAGAGACAGCAACTGTAAATGATATTTTAAAAGAGGTTTTTAATAAGGAAGAAGTTGTTGCACTAGAGCCAACGATGGGAGCGGAGGATTTTGCTTACTTCTTAAAAGAGAAACCTGGAACGTATTTCAGAGTTGGATCAAGAAATGAAAGCGAAAGTACCCATTATCCACACCATCATCCGAAATTTGATATAGATGAAAGGGCTTTACTTAATATTGAAAAGGCATTTATAAAAATTGTTTCACACTATTTAGTTGACTAATTACTAGGGGAGATCAGAGGAATGCGTCTAGAAAAAACATTAAAATTATTTGCTATATTAATTTTCACACTTATTTTGGTGGCTTGTAGTAATGGGAGTTCAAGCGAAGAGACGGGAGAAGGAAATTCAGCGGCAGAGGAAAAACAAACTGGTGGCACACTTGACGTCGCTTATACTAGTGAGCCAGATACATTAGACATTATGTCAAATGCTTCAAGTCCAACAAGGGATATCGCTTGGCATATTTTTGAAACATTAGTAGCGCTTGATAAAGATTTTGCTGTTAAACCGATGATAGCTGAAGATTATAGTGCCTCAGATGATCAAAAGGTTTATACCATAACCATTAGAGATGATGTGAATTTTCATAATGGCACAACTGTTGGGGCGGAAGATGTAGTAGCATCTATTGAAAGATGGAGACTTGTTTCTTCTGTAGGCAAAGTTGCAAGTGAGTATATCGAAGACGTGAAGGCAATCGATGAATTAACGGTAGAAATTACATTGAACGAAGTGTATAACGGGCTTCTAGATGATATGGCTGCTCCAAAAACAGGATTAGCTATTATTCCAAAAGAAATTGCCGAGGAAGCAGGGGAAAAACCATTAGTTCCGGAACAGCTTATTGGTACGGGACCGTATCAATTCGAAAAATGGGAAAGAGGAAATGAAATCGTTCTAACGAGGTTTGATGATTATTCACAGCGTGAAGAAGCGGATTGGGGAGGGCTTACAGGTAAAAAGGAAGCTATTCTTGATCAAATTAACTTTCTAATTGTCAAGGATCCCCAAGTGAAATTGAATGGTTTAAAAACAAACCTATATGATTATGCTCAAAACATTCCGACAGATTTATATGAAGTTATTGAAACAACACCAAATATAAATCCAGTTACGTATATCAATGGTTACTCAATGATTACACCTGATAAGTCAGAGCCGCCATTTGATGATTTGAAAGTTCGCCAAGCTTTACATTATGCTCTAGATAAAGAGGCCATCGCTCAATCGACTTATGGGAATGAAGAATTCTATGAAATGGATGGTGCTCTATTTGATCCAACTCAAACCGAATTATATACAGCAGAAGGAACAGACACTTATTTGGAGTATGATCCAGAAAAGGCAAAAGAGCTATTAAATGAATCTGATTATAATGGTGAGCCCATTACCATAATGTATTCCAACAATAATGAGGCATATAAACGTATTTCTCAAGTAGCTGAACAACAACTTGAGGAAGTAGGGTTTACAGTCGAACTAGAGCCATATGAATGGGCAACATATCTAGAAAAATGGCAAGAACCTCATAATTGGGACATTGTTGTCATTGGATATTCTACTAGATTTTCACCAAATGAGTTAGGATTTCTAGTTCAAGATACCGGTAGTAGTGGTTGGTACAACAGTGAACGTTGGTCTGAGTTAATGACACAATGGGGATTAGCAGCATCTTCTGAAGAAAGACAAAAAATATTAAAAGAAATGAACCAAACGGTATATGATGAACTTCCTTTCTTAAAAGTTGCAAATGAAACGACATTAGATATAATGAGTGACGAAATTCAAGAATATGATGCTTGGATTGGTCCACGATTCTGGAATACTTATAAGAATGAATAACCACAAAGGGAGTCATGTCTGTTTTTAACGACACTGGCTCCTTTGTTCTTTTCAAAGATTGATATAAAGGGAGGGAAAAAAGTGTTACATTACACGTTACGAAGACTTTTAGCCATTATTCCTGTTCTATTTATCGTTAGTATCATTGTATTTATGATTGTTCATCTTACTCCAGGTAACCCAGCTTACCTTATTTTGGGGGAAGATAGTTCTCCTGAGGCAATTGAACAATTAGAACAACAATTGGGACTAGATAAACCAAAAGTTGTTCAATATTTTGACTGGTTAGGCAATATATTTGTAGGGGACTTGGGACAATCGATTTATTCTGAGCAAGCAGTAACACAAATTATTGTCGAACGTCTTGGTCCGACATTTAGCTTAATGGTTATATCCATGTTATTAACCATAATTGTTGCGATACCAACTGCTATTTTTATTGTATGGAAACGGAATACAGTGTTAGATCCTCTGTTTTTATCAGGTTCTCTACTAGGAACATCAATACCTGAGTTTTGGTTAGCGTTGTTATTAGTTCTTGGTCTGGGTGTATCCGTACCTATTTTTCCTGTAGCGGGTTATATACCAATTACAGATGGATTATTGGGTTGGTTACATCATTTGCTTTTGCCGGGTATTGTTTTGGCTGCTGTAGAAATCGGGTTAATTGCTCGTATGCTCAGGGATAGCATGCTTGAATCGGTCAATCAAGATTATACGAAAACAGCACGAGGAAAAGGGGTAAAAGAAAGTACAGTTTTAATGAAGCATGTGTTTTCCAATGCGCTTATTCCAACGACAACCGTCATAGGTGTAACAGTTGCTGGTCTGCTCGGAGGAACAGTTATCATTGAAACGATTTTTACAATTCCAGGTGTTGGTCAATTGTTAATTGATTCGATTCACCGTAGGGATTACCCGGTAATTCAAGGAGTAGTATTATTTGTTGCTTTTGTTTATGTACTTATTAATTTAATTGTCGACCTTTTATATGCCTTTTTAGATCCAAGGATTCGCTATGATTGATTTAGGAACAAAGGCGCAAGCGCCCGTTTAGCGACGTACGGACTGGACTGAGCCGCAGGAGATAAAGGAAACACGACGAACGGAGTGAGTCGATGTTGACTTATCGAACGGAGGTGAAGGAAGTCTCGCTAGTCGCTGGGCGCTGGAGCCGGACGTGGCCTTTTCTGAATAATTATCCACATGCAGGAATTTTATAATTTCCTGGACAACAAAAAAGGAGATGTCTTCATGTTAAGAAGAAAACGTAATCTCATTCCTTTCGTCTTTTTAATTTTATTGTTTTTAGCAACCATGACAGCTACATGGTGGCTTCCTGTATCTCCAAGCTTTATGGATTCAAGTCTGCGATTGATGGCACCATCCGCAGAGTATTGGTTTGGTACAGACCACTTTGGCCGGGATATATTCGGTCAAACGATTATAGCTGCAAGGGTTTCACTATTAGTCGGTTTTACGGTTGCCGCGCTTTCTACGATAATGGGAACAATAACGGGTCTTATTGCAGGATACTATAAAAAGTTAGATTCTATTATTATGCGGATTATTGATGGGATGCTGGCTTTTCCTTCTTTATTATTGGCACTTGCTTTGGTTGCTGCTTTAGGTGGAAGTGTAACTAATATTATTATCGCGCTGACCTTTTCCTTTTGGCCTGTTATGACACGAGTTGTACGCTCAAGTGTTCTTCAAGTAAAAAATATTCAATATGTTGAAGCTGCCAAAACATCAGGAATTAAGGATACTGTAATTTTATCGCGATACATTCTTCCTAATGTCATGTCTCCTATCATTGTGCAAGGAACGTTTATTTTTGCAAGATCTATACTAGCAGAAGCGGCACTAAGTTTCCTAGGGGTTGGAGTTGAACCATCCATACCAACATGGGGAAATATGTTACAAGAAGCACAGATTTATATTACAACAGCGCCTTGGTTCTCCATTTTTCCTGGTATTTTTATTGTTGTTACTGTCCTAGCGTTAAATGTATTAGGAGATGGGCTTAGAGATGCTTTTGACCCTTATGCAAAAGGGAAGAAGAAAGTAAAAAAACAAATGTTCAAACAGAGAAAACAATATGCTTCATGATAATAGTAGGAGGGATAGACGGTGCTAGAAGTAAAGAATTTGAAAGCTCATATTGATACACCAGATGGGTTGGTAAAGGCAGTTGATGGAGTGACCTTTACTATTAAACCAGGTGAAACGGTCGGTATAGTAGGTGAATCTGGAAGTGGGAAAAGTGTTCTAGCTCATTCTATCATGCAACTTAATCCTAAGCCGCCAACCTTCTACCCGCAAGGTGAAATTCTATTTGAAGGAAAGAATTTGCTCCAATTACAAGAAAAGGAACTTCGGAAAATACGAGGTAACGATATAGCGATGATTTTTCAGGATCCTATGTCAAGTTTAAATCCTGTTTTTAAAATAGGAGATCAATTGATGGAAGCGATATTAACGCACCATCACATGCCAAAAAGTAAAGCAAAACAGAGAGCAATTGAATTACTAAAAGATGTAGGTATTCCAGATCCAGAAAAAAGAATGAATGCATACCCACATCAATTTTCAGGTGGAATGCGTCAGCGTGTCCTTATCGCTATTGCACTCGCATGCAATCCGAAAATTTTGATTGCGGATGAACCGACCACAGCACTTGATGTTACGATACAAGCACAAATACTAGAACTTATGAAAAATATTCAAGAAAAATATGGGATGGCTATTATTATTATCTCTCATGATTTGGGCGTTATTGCTCAAATGGCAGAGAAAGTTCTTGTTATGTACTCAGGAAGAATTGTAGAAAAGGGGAATGTGGAAGATATCTTCTTTCATACTTCTATGCCTTATACATGGTCGTTGCTTAGGTCCCTTCCACGTATCGATTCTGAATCTCGTGAACGTTTACTTAATATAGAGGGGCAACCCCCAAATTTAATTCATCCACCAAGTGGGTGTAATTTTCATCCACGATGTCCTTTTGCTACGGAACAATGTAAGTTGATTGATCCTGAATTAACGAAAAGATCTTCTAATCATTTTGTAGCTTGTCTTTTATCCGAAGTGGAGTTTAAAGAAGCGAAGAGACTTATGGAAAATGTAGAACAGGAAGGGGATTTAAAACATGTCTGAACCTTTATTGGAAATACGGGATTTGAAAATGCATTTTCCAATAAAACAAGGAGTATTTCAAAGAACGACAAACTATGTTAAAGCGGTGAATGGTGTAAACTTTACCTTAAATAAAGGAGAAACCTTAGGGATTGTTGGTGAATCCGGATGTGGGAAAAGTACCCTTGCACGTACCATTGTTGGCTTATTAAAACCAACTTCCGGGGATATTTTATTCGAAGGAGAAAGCATTTTACAATACAATTCAAAAGAATTACACCAACTTAGGCGAGATGTACAAATGGTCTATCAGGATCCTTATACAAGCCTTAATCCAAGAATGAGGGCGGGAGATATAATTGCCGCACCATTAAAAGCGTATAACCAATCAAATAATTTAAGAAAACGTGTACTAGAATTAATGGAGTTAGTAGGGTTAAAAGCAGATGATTATAAAAAGTTACCACATCAATTTTCTGGAGGACAACGTCAAAGGATTGGAATTGCGCGTGCCCTTGCACTTAATCCAAAATTAATTATTTTAGATGAACCAGTAAGTGCGTTAGATGTATCGGTGCAGGCGCAAGTAATTAATTTGTTGGAGGATCTACAAGAAGAATTAGGTTTAACCTATCTATTTATTGCACATGATCTATCAGTGATTAGGCATATATCTGATAGGGTAGGTGTCATGTATTTAGGTAAGATGATGGAGATGTCTGATAGTGAATCATTGTATAAGAATGCCCGTCACCCATATACAAATGCACTGCTTTCTGCTATACCTTTACCGTATCCAATGAAGGAAAAGAAACGGGAACGTATTGTATTAAAAGGGGAACTACCATCCCCATCCAATCCGCCAAGTGGGTGCGTATTTCACACAAGATGCCCATTTGCTACAGAATTTTGTAAAGGAAATGTACCTACCTTAGATGAAGGTAATGATGCGGGTCATTTTGTGTCTTGCTTCTATCCAATTGAAAACAAACAAGAAGAGTTCGCCCGCCAGTAAAAGGAGAGAGTGTATGGAACTACAAAAGATATCTTTAATGGATGCATATATGATAGAAACATTAAGAAGTAAGGGTGTCACGAATCGAGAATTAGTAGAACAAAAGGACATCGAGGTTTGGAATCGTCTGCATGACTCTTTTGACTTTCGTAATTTAATAAACTTAAGAGACCACAATCCTACCGCTTTTCAATCCATTATTGAAGATGGGTATCAAGTGAAATTCGTTACCTTTAATGGATTAAAAAACTTATTAAAATTAAAATTTAATAGGATTGAAGAGATAGATTATCAAACAACAGAAAGAGGTATTCGAGGATTATATCTCAACACAGAGGAACGCAATCAATTAGAAAACCTTCTTTCTAAAAATTGGACTATCTATGGGGGAAATGTAGACGTAAAGTCGATTTTTCACGTTGAGTTGGTTTAACTCCCGTTTAATAAGATTTCTTTAGAAAATATAAAACACAGAAAAGCCCTAGAACACTTGATAAACAAGGTTTCTAGGGCTTTGAAAACTGTTAAATAAAACGTACCACTATTAACGAGAGTAGAATTCAACGATAAGCGATTCGTTAATTTCAGCTGGTAGTTCGGAACGTTCAGGATAACGAGAGAAAGTTCCTACTAATTTATCCGCATCGAAAGTTAAGTATTCAGGAACGAATGTATTAACTTCTAAAGCTTCTTTAACGATATCTAGTTTTTGAGATTTTTCACGTAAACTAATGGTTTGACCAGGTTTCACACTATAAGATGGAATGTCTAAACGTTTTCCATCAACCATAACATGACCATGGTTTACTAGCTGACGAGCTTGTCTACGCGTACGAGCTAAACCTAAACGGTAAACTAAGTTATCAAGGCGAGATTCAAGTAAAATCAAGAAGTTTTCACCGTGGATACCTTTCATTTTACCAGCTTTAGTGAATAGGTTACGGAATTGACGTTCGTTTAATCCATACATGAAGCGTAATTTTTGCTTCTCTTGCATTTGTAATCCGTATTCAGATAATTTTTTACGTTGGTTTGGTCCATGTTGACCAGGAGCGTAAGGGCGTTTATCTAATTCCTTACCAGTTCCAGTTAATGATATTCCAAGACGACGGGATTTTTTCCATACCGGTCCAGTATAACGAGACATATAGAATGTCCTCCTTTTATTTATTTTATTTGCATAAAATAAAAAGAGCGTGTTCCTTACGTTGTCCATTCCGTTTTCATGTACCATCGCTCTGGCAGCAGAGAGTTACACGATACACCTTGCTTAGATTTACAAGGAACGAAATGGGTGCAAGCGTCGGTTCACTTAGGCTACCTATTATTTTACACAAAGACTAGTATAATATTTTAAAATATGGATGTCAAATTTTTTTACAGGAAACTCGGGAGTTTGACACCCTAAAATAAAAAAAACGCGCAAAAGCCTTGGTACGGCTTTATTTTTTTGTCAAATTTTTCATAATTTTATTGCGTAACATTTCGTAATATACTATAATTAAGGTAACATTAGCTGCTTTGGGGGTAATTTTATGCGTATTAAAGTGAGTCGTTCTAAAAATTCCAAGTCTTATTTTGTAATTAAAGATATTTATCGGGGCAATAAAAGGACAACCAAAGTTGTTGAAGCCTTGGGAAATGACAAAGAAATTTTAGAAAAGCATCCTGGTGTGGATCCCTATACCTGGGCAAAAGAATACGCTAAAAAGTTAACACTGGAAGAAAAGGAACGAAACTATAAAATCGTCACCAAATACAGTCCTGCCAAGCAAATACCATTGAATAAACAGACGCTATTTAATGCTGGTTACCTCTTTTTACAATCTATTTACCATGGGTTAAAACTGGATAAAATTTGCCAGAAGATATCTCAGGAGTATGAATTCAAATATGATCTGAATGAAATACTTTCGCGCCTTCTTTATTTACGGATTCTACATCCGACCTCTAAAAAAGGAACGTTTGAACATTCGAAAGACTTACTTGAACCTGCACATTTTCAGTCACATCAAATTTATCGGGCACTTGGTGTCCTCGCCGAGCAATCAGATTACATAGAGGAAATGGTGTATAAAAACAGTCTAAATGTAGTGGATAGAAACACACAGATTCTATATTATGACTGCACAAACTTTTTCTTTGAAATCGAAGAAGAAGACGGTTTAAAACAATATGGAGTTTCTAAAGAAAATCGCCCCAACCCAATTGTTCAAATGGGACTGTTCATGGATGGGTCAGGCCTTCCACTTGCTTTTAGTATGACACCTGGAAATAGAAATGAACAAACAACCTTGAAACCGTTGGAACGTCGTATTTTAAAGGACTTTAACCTTTCAAAATTTGTTGTATGTACAGATGCCGGTCTATCTTCAAATAAGAATCGGATATATAATACTCGAGGAAAACGCGCCTTTGTAACTACGCAGTCTATCAAAAAACTGAAGAAATTTTTGAAGGAATGGTCTCTGGATCCTGAAGGGTGGCGAATACCAGGAAGTAATAAAAAGATAAATTTGAATGACATTCGCAATCTCGAAAATGACCAGAGAACGTACTACAAAGAGCGTTGGATCAAGGAAAATGATCTAGAACAAAAGTTAATTGTCACCTACTCCCCTGTTTATCAGCGTTATCAATCATCCATTCGAGCTAAACAAGTTGAACGAGCGAAGAAAAAGATGGAAAATCCAAGCTCGTTGAATAAACATAATCAGAATGACCCAAAGAGATTCATTAAAGCGACACATGTAACAGACAATGGTGAAATTGCGGATAAGACGCAAGCAACTCTGAATCAGAAACAGATTGATAACGAATCCATGTATGATGGATTTTATGCCGTATGTACCAATCTAGAATCAACTATTGAGGAAATAATTAAGATAAATCATGGGCGATGGGAGATTGAGGAGACATTCCGAATACTAAAAAGTGAATTCCAGGCTCGACCAGTTTACTTGCAAAGAGAAACCCGAATAAAGGCACATTTTCTAACATGCTTTTTGTCCTTATTGATCTATCGCATTCTAGAAAAAAAGTTGGATGAAAGATTTACATGTCCTGAATTAATTAGTACGTTAAGAAATATGAACATGCTAGAATTGGATGGAGAAGGATACATACCTGTATATACTCGAACAGAAATTACGGATGCATTACATGATGCATTTGGCTTTAGAACTGACTACGAAATAGTTACTCAAAAAAATATGAAAAAAATTTTTAAACAAACCAAAAGGGAAAAATAGTACGCAGTTTTATGCCTTAAAAAAATCGCCATAAACATTGATTTAGCAGTGTTTTTGGCGATTTTTAGTGTCAAACATGAGATAATATTTTAAAATATGGATGTCAAATTTTTTTACAGGAAACTTAGAATAATGTTTTTATTTTATCCCATCTAAACGGGAGGAAGACTAACCATCTGTGGGGGGGATGAAGGTCCCTGCTTCTCTATAAATACCTTTCCAATACGTTAACAAATCTTTCTAAATACGTTTGATCTGTCTCATCAAAACGGTTCTCATTTGGGCTGTCAATGTCTAAAACCCCGAAAACTTGACCATCTTTTATAATGGGTATAACGATTTCTGATCTACTTGCGCTATCACATGCAATGTGTCCAGGAAAGGCTAGTACATCTGCTACTCTTTGAGTTTTTCTTTCTTTTACTGCTGTACCACAAACACCTTTTCCAAACCCTATTCTTACACATGCAGGAAGTCCCTGGAATGGCCCGAGAACTAACTCGCTTTCTTTCCATATGTAAAATCCTACCCAATTAATATCTGTCAAAAACTGTTTTAATAATGCTGATGCATTGGATAAATTTGCAATATGATCTGGTTCATCTTTTATTAAAGCTTCTAATTGCTTGATAGTTAATTCATAGTCTTTCGTTCTATCTCCCGAATAAAGGCTTGATTGAAACATAAGCTCTCTCCCTTTTTATCATGCTAAACTTCGACAACGCAGGCGGTATTTGTCGAGTGAAAAATGAAGGATATATTGATAAAATGTCGTATTCAACTATTAAGGAGTTGAGTCGAGATGAAACAGAATCCTTCAAAACAAAAAGTAATTAAAGCTGCGTCTACTTTGTTTTTCCAAAAAGGCTTTCATGGCACATCGGTTCGCGATATAGCAGAAAGAGCTTCCGTTAACGTGTCATCTATTAGCTATTATTTTAATAGTAAGCAAGGCCTTTTAGAATACGCCGTAACAAATTATTATGAAGATTATTTATCTTCTATTGAAAAAACGTTAAATGAAACTAATTTATTGACTCCCATGGATAAATTACATTCATTAATTTCAACAATTATACAATATAAACAAAATAACTTTCAATTAACATGCTTTATACAAAGGGAACTGTCACTAGATTCCGTGTTTGTTCGTGAAATGACAGTTACCTATCTAGCAAAAGAAAATTTTTATTTAAAGAAGACCTTTTTCGACTTATTAGGTAAACGTTTAAAAAGCGACTATAAACAGTACTTATTTATGCAATTAAAAGGGATGCTTATTACACCATATATTTTACACAATGATTGGAAAAACCAAGTAGTGGGTGATTATTCACGTCAACTATTTGTTAAAAAGTATGTAAGAGTGATAAAAGATTGGCTAGATTTCATTGTAATGAGCAGTGAAGATATAAAAAGAAAAGCAGTAAATTAAAAAAACGTGACGAAAGATGAATTTATTTGTATAATTTTAGCCAAAAATATCAATTCCATGATATCATAGATATATAATTTTCAAATTTTCATTCATGTGGATTAAATAACATAATATGTTTGTTCCATCGAAATTAATACTATCAGGCTTTTGGGTTGATATATCTAATCTCGATGAACCACATTTTTCTTATAAAGTATCCTCTTTGTTGGAATTGGTTGGGAGGCTTTTTATGGCATTATTCATCAGTTTATTACTAGTTGTTATCGTATTGTTAATTATAGGATTGATTTTAAGAAAAAGAATTTACGACACAGTTGACCGGTTGGAAACATGGAAACTGGACATTATGGAGAGGGAAGTTGCTGGACAATTAAGTCGTATAAAAAGTTTAAATCTTTCTGGTGAAACGTTAGAACGTTTTGAGGAATGGAAAGAACGATGGGAAAATATCGTTACAAAAGAATTAGCTGATATTGAAGAATATTTAATGGATGCTGAAGAAGCTGCAGATCGATTTTTTATACCGAAAGCGAAAAGAGTACTACTAACGACAGAAGATAATCTACAGTCCATCGAAAAAGAAATTGATGAGATATTAAATGGTTTAGAAGAGCTTTTAAAGTCTGAAGAAGTAAGTAGAAAAGAAATAGAAGAGCTTGAACCTAGTATAAAGGGATTAAGAAGAATTCTCTCAAAAAATCGATATCAATATGGAAAAGCAGAGTTATTTTTTGACAATGAAATTGATAAGCTTGAAGACTCCTTCAAAAAGTATTATGAACTAGTAGATGAAGGTAATTATTTTGAAGCAAAAGAACTTGTTCTAAAAATGAAACTGGAAAAAGAAGAACTAGAAAAGGTAATTGATCATTTTCCTATAACCTTCAAAAAATGCAAAAATGATATCCCTTCACAACTAGATAACCTATTGGCTGGCATTAAAGAAATGAGAGAAGATGGGTATCGAGTTGAGCATTTAGGATTGGAAAAAGAAATTCATACATATCATGGGAAGCTAAGGGATCTAGTTCAGAAACTCGAAAAAGGGGAGACTGAAGGAGCTGAACAATTTTTAGCCGATATCGAGGAAAGAATTAACGAAATGTACCAATTATTAGAAAAAGAAGCAATAGCTAAGAGCTTCACCGACTCAAAAATTCCAAGTTTTAAGCAAGCTTTTGAAAATGTTAGAAAAAAATTCCAAATTACACAAGATGAAGTAGAAGAATTAAAGCAAGCTTATTACTTTGAAGACGCGGATATGGAAAAATATTTAAACCTTGGGAAATTGATTTCTTCTATGGAAGATCAGTTAGAACAATTGGCCTTGAATATGGATAAAGAAGAAATTGGTCATTCCGAATTACGTGAAAGGTTGGAAGATGGATTTCTAAAACTTGAGGAACTAGAAGAAAATCTTGAGGAATTTAAAGAAAGTATTAAAAACCTGCGTAAAGATGAGATGGAAGCTAGGGATACACTTGCAGAAATGCGAGCTCAGCTATACAATCTAAATAGAAAACTAAAAAAGAGCAATATCCCTGGAGTCCCTACGTATATTTGGAATCGTATTGAGAATACAGCGAATAAGAATAATCAAGTTATAGTAGCGTTAGAGAAGACACCACTAGATATGTCAGCGGTTCAAGAAGCGTTATCAGAAGCTAAAGTTTCATTAGATCAAACAATAGATGATACAGACCTAATGCTTGATCAAGCATATTTAACAGAACAGGTCATTCAGTATGCGAATAGGTATCGTAGCAAGTATCCATTATTAGCTGCTAAATTAGCTGAATCGGAGCGACTATTTAGATCTTATGAATATGAATTAGCTTTAGAGACTGCTGCAAAGGCTATAGAAGAAATTGAGCCTGGTGCACTCAAAAAAATCGAAGAAACGCAAGCTGTGATTTCTATTTAAAACTAAGGGCTTACGATAAGTATAGGGATTTTTACTAACCAACTTATCGATAAGCTCTTAATTTTTTATTTTTGATATAAGGAGTTTTACAATGATTTACTTAGATAACAGTGCGACAACTAGACCAGATCCATCTGTTTTAGAAAGCTTTAATCAAGTCTCTACACAATATTATAGTAACCCATCCTCCATCCATCAGTTTGGAGGTTTAGCTGAAAAATTACTTATTACTGCTAAAACACAAGCTGCTGATTTATTACACGTTGAAAAGGAAGAAATCATTTTTACATCAGGTGGTACGGAAGGTAATAATATAGCGATAAAAGGGATAGCTCTTGAGCATCAAAATCGCGGGAAACATATTATTACATCGGAAATCGAACATCCTTCTATTTATGAAGCATGTGAAGGTTTGAAAAAATTAGGTTTTGAAATTACTTATTTACCAGTTGACGAACAAGGCATTATTTCTTTAAAGGATTTAAAAAATGCTATTCGGGAAGACACTATTTTAATCAGTATTATGCATGTTAATAATGAGATAGGATCCATACAACCAATTAAGGAAATAGGAGAAATTGCAAAACATTATCCGAAACTCTTTTTTCATGTGGATGATGTACAAGGATTAGGAAAAGTTTCTTTAAATCTTAAAAAACACGGTATTGATTTATGTACGTATTCCGGACATAAAATTCACGGTTTAAAAGGAACGGGATTGTTATACGTTAATAGAAGGACGAAACTATTTCCGCTCTTCCATGGAGGGGGCCAAGAATTAAATATACGTTCTGGTACCGAAAACCTAGCCGGTATAGTAGCAATGGTGAAAGCTTTACGTTTAATTAAAGAAAAAGAAAAAAACGAAGGCTCAAAAATGTATCAATTGCAACAGTACATTATCCAGGAGGTTAAAAAAATAGACGGTGTAACGGTCAATACTCCGAAAAATGCAGCACCACATATTGTGAATATTTCTGTTCCTGGAGTTAAACCAGAAGTTATCATTCATATGTTAGGGAAACAAGATATATTTATCTCTACTAAATCCGCATGTTCATCCAAATCAAAAGATGAAAGTAAAGTTCTAGTTGCATGTGGTTTTAAGGCGGATAGGTCGACTTCTGCATTAAGAATCAGCCTTTCCTACGATAATACAATGGAAGAAATCAAAACATTTATTACTGAATTAAAAAGGGCAATAAATGAATTTAAACAAGCACTGGAGTAGATAACAATGGAATTTGATCATATATTAATTCGTTATGGAGAAATGGCCTTAAAAGGTAAAAACATTAAGCAATTTATTACTCAATTACAACAAAATGTACAGCAAAAAGTGAAGGAATTTCCAAATGTAAAAGTGAAACGTACACAGGGTAGAATGTTTGTTATTTTAAATGGTAACGATCCAGAGCCAATTATGGAAAAATGCAAAAAAATATTTGGAATTCAAAGTTTAAGTTTAGCTATTAAGGTTGATAATGAGGTAGAGAAGGTAAAAGAAGCTGCGCTTTATGCCTTGAAACAAGCAAAAAACGTAAACACCTTTAAGGTTACTGTTAAACGTATTAATAAAGATTTTCCTGTACGTTCACAAGAAATGAATCAATTATTGGGTGGACATTTATTATCGAATACAGAAGGAATTACTGTTGATGTGCATAATCCGGATGTAGAGGTGAAAGTAGAAATTCGTAATGAAGCTACTTACATTACTTCTAGCGTCATACCTGGCCTCGGTGGACTCCCTGTAGGTACTTCTGGCAAATCGTTATTATTATTGTCTGGTGGTATAGACAGCCCAGTTGCAGGCTTTCTTGCAATGAAGCGTGGAGTGGAAATTGAAGCTATCCACTTTCATTCTCCTCCATATACTAGTGAACGTGCAAAAGAAAAAGTTCTTGATTTAGCAAAGCAGCTTACCAAATTTGGTAAATCAATAAAAGTTCACATTGTACCTTTTACAAAGTTGCAGCAAGAAATATTTAGAGAAATGCCAGATGCATATGCTATGACAATTATGCGGAGAATGATGTTTAGAATTAGTGAGGAAGTTTGTAAGAAAGAAGGAATTCTTTCTCTTGCAACTGGTGAGAATCTTGGTCAAGTCGCTAGTCAAACGATGGATAGTATGCACACGATTAATGAAGTAACCAATTATCCTATTATTAGACCTCTTGTTACAATGGATAAGCAAGAAGTAATTAATATTTCTCATGAAATTGGTACTTATGAAACGTCTATCTTACCATATGAAGATTGTTGTACTATTTTTGTACCAAGGTCACCAAAAACGAAACCAAAACGAGATAAAGTAAATTATTATGAATCAACACATGATTTCACCCCCTCTATTCAAGAAGCTTTAGAAGGGATAGAAACATTGAAAATAACCGACAAAAATAATTCCTTAAATCCATTTAGTGATTTATTGTAATTATCATTTTCACCGGATTTTTTGAACAACAGCTTGAAGATAGAACAGTGCGATGTTTGTTACTTTCATTGGTCTTTTACCAGTAATTGCCTGTTAAAAAAATGAATGGTTTCACCGAATTGTGCACAATCTACAAGTACCAAGGAGGTGAACAAATTGGCAAATAACAACAGCAACAACTCAAACCAATTATTAGTTCCTGGTGCAGAGCAAGCACTGGAACAAATGAAAGTTGAGATTGCTCAGGAATTTGGGGTTCAACTTGGTGCAGACACTACTTCTCGTGCTAACGGTTCTGTTGGTGGAGAGATTACGAAACGTTTAGTTTCAATGGCTCAACAACAATTCGGCGGCCAAATTAAATAAGTAGCCGCTTCTTTGAAAAACCAAAGGAGGTAAACAAACATGGCAAATAACAATAGTAATAATTCAAACCAATTATTAGTACCTGGTGCAGAACAAGCACTAGAACAAATGAAAGTTGAGATCGCTCAAGAATTTGGCGTAAACTTAGGTGCTGATACGACTTCTCGTGCTAACGGATCAGTTGGTGGAGAAATTACAAAACGCTTAGTATCTATGGCTCAACAACAATTTTCTGGTAAATAAAACTTAAATTGAATATAACTGGCAAGGGCTATCCACTTAAGGATAGCCCGTTAATATTTTTTAAAGACATGTAAGGGTAATCCTGATTTTGCTCTATAGAAACATTCTTTTTACCCGATCCCAATAAGAATTATTTTTTAACCGAACGGTTTTTACAACAGTATCATCCATCGTAATCTCTATTTTATCTATTTTACGAATTGGAAATGCTTCATTATCAAAACTTATAATTGGATGATCATTTCCATCCTCAATTTCCTTTAATGTTAATTTACGACTTTTATCCAAAACAAATGAAGAGCCTAATGTACGGTAGTTATTGTTATTCATTGAAGATATCTCTGATACTTGGTAACTCGGAATAAGGGGATCAATGATCGCTCCTTTATTTGATTTGTTATAAGCAGTGCTACCAGTTGGTGTTGCTATAACCATTCCATCCCCACGAAACGTTTCAAAATGGCGCTCATCAATAAAAACGTCAAGCACAATCGTCTTAACAATGGTGGATCGTATCGTTAACTCATTTAAACAATAAAAAGGACGCAAACCATTTACTTGCACCTTAATGACAGGGAATTTCCGAACCTTCATCCCTTCACGTGAAATCGTTTCGAGTAAATCATTAAAATTTTCTAAACTAAAATCACAATACAAACTTGATAAATTACCAAGGGTAAATCCAGCATAAATCGCATCTTGTCTGAAACCAGTCTTTCTAACCGCTTCGAGAAATACACCGTCACCTCCGATGCTTATGATCACATTGGCATCTTCATGGTTATCAACAATATTAAAATCATGTTTATTTACTAATTCAAATAAGGGTTCCAGTTTATTAACAATTTCTTCGCATTTATGATAGTAAAAATGAATATTATTCCTCTTCGTCATTTTTCATCCTCCAGTTTGTATGTAAAAGGTTTATCCGTACATCTATACTATCATGCTTCTATATGCTTGTCCTAAACGATGAAAAATCATGAGTAAAATTGGAAAAGAGTAGCAAAATAAAAAGAAAGGCAAAATTAGAGGTGCGTATTATGTTGCTGCTTATAGCTGGAATAGTGCTAGTCCTTTTATTCTTGATCGTCTTCCTTATTTGGTTTTTAAGAATTTATATTACGATTCATTATTCCTATGAAAGAAAAGAACAACTGTTTCATATATCATTATCATTAGCCAAAATTAAATTAATAAATAAAGATTTTCCCCTAGAGGATTTAGATAAATTACCAATTACAAAAGATCTTGAGCCTATGTTAGAAGACCCAAAAATAGATTCGATTTTAAAAACAATTAGAAAAGGATTAGAAGTAGTACAATCTATTTTACATAATACGACGCTTCACCAACTTAATTGGACAACCAACATAGGGACGGGAGAGGCCAGCACTACAGGAGTAATGAGTGGAGTTCTTTGGTCAATTAAAGGAACTATAATGGGGTATTTTGCCGAAAAGCTTATTCTTATGTGTAATCCCGATATTCAAGTTCTTCCAAAGTTTCAACAGGAATTTTTTGAAACCAACTTGAATTGCATGGTTTCCATTAGAATAGGTAAAGCTATACAAGGAATTATTAAACTTACACGCATATACAAATCTAAATATTAGGAGGTTATTACTTATGGAAGAGCATCCAATACAAGGTTTAATGACAACAGCAATGGAAAACTTAAAAGATATGGTTGAGGCCAATACAATTGTAGGGGATCCAGTAGAATCACCCGATGGAAGTATTATTATACCAGTTTCAAAAGTAGGGTTTGGATTTGCAGCAGGAGGAAGTGAATTTAACTCAGGTGGTGGCGAGGATTCCCAACTCCCATTTGGTGGCGGTAGCGGTGGTGGTGTATCGATTACACCAATTGCATTTTTAGTGTTAGGTAAAAATGGAATTAAAATGGTGCATTTGGATCAACAAACACATCTGTATGAGAAATTATTAAATAATGCCCCACAAGTCTTTCAGAAAATTCAAGAGATGTTGAAAGAATCTGGATTAAGTTTACCAAAACAAAAAGATCATAAGAAACACCATCAAGAAGAGAAGCCAAAGAGTGAATATAGGACGGAAACAGCCGAGGAATCAGAGCATGAAGAGAAAAAGGGGAAAAAAGAAGAAAATATAAATTATGATATATAATAACATTTTATGAATAAACTACCTTTTCATTGGACACAAGTAGGGGTTATATTCATAATAAGGTTGAAGGAATAATTAGAGAGGGGTTATCATATGGCAAATGTAACATTCTCGCAAGAACCGGTTACTTTAGTAGGAAATGAAGTGAAAGTCGGAGATAAGGCTCCTAATTTCACTGTATTATCTAATGAACTTAAAGAAGTAACATTGGATAACTACGAAGGAAAAGTAAAATTAATTACAGCAGTCCCTTCTGTAGATACAGGGGTATGTGCTGCTGAAACTAGACGTTTTAATGAAGAAGCAGCTAAGATGGAAAATGTACAAGTACTAACAATCAGTATGGATTTACCTTTTGCTCAAGCGCGCTGGTGTGCTGCAGAAGGGATCGAAAACGTAGATACATTATCAGATCACAAAGATGCATCTTTTGGTGAAAGTTACGGTGTACTAATGAAAGAAAATCGTTTACTAGCAAGAGCTATTTTTGTTGTAGATTCAAATAATCAAGTTACTTATGTTGAATATGTACCAGAAGTTACTGATCACCCAAATTATGAAGCTGCAATTGAAGCTGCTAAAAATGCAAAATAACTAGTGATGGCCCCCAATTTTATTGGGAGGCCATTCTTGTGTTAAAACCTTTTTCGTCTTCCCAACATTTTTAGCAATTATTATTACTTATGAAATCTTTTTACATAATTGTACTTTATTGTTACAATAAGTTAGTTGTCGAGGAAGCGATTGGAGGATTTTGTCATGGAAAAGGTGAATGTTGAAAAACTTTTTAGCTGGTTAGATCAGACAGCGTTGACCATTCAACAATATTTAAATGAACCATATCTAGATAGTTTAGCTGATACAATGGATTTATTATTCTACCAAGAAGTACATGAGGATATGGATCAACATATAACAAAGACATTACAAAATGCTTTAAATGATATAGATCTTTCAACTTTTTCAACGATTGAGATTAGAAAAGCCGTACAACTAGCTATATTAAAAGGTATGAAAGACTCTACACAACAACAGCATTTAATTACACCTGAGACAGTATCTATGATTGTTGGGTATTTAGCAGATAAGTTAATGGAGAAAAAGGAACACATTCGTTTATTTGACCCAGCAGGTGGGACAGCCAACCTGTTGACAACAGTACTCGAACATTTGAAACAACAAGTTGATGCTTATGCTAGTGAAGTGGATCCGACACTAATTCATTTAGCTGTATCCAATGCAAATTTGCAAAAGAAGCAAATTGAGTTTTTTCAACAAGATAGTTTACGACCGTTTTTGCTAGATCCAGTAGATTTGGTTGTTTCTGATTTACCAGTAGGATATTATCCTGATGATATACAAGCAAGCAAATATGAATTGGAAGCCGATAATGGACATTCATATGCGCATCACTTATTTATAGAGCAAAGTATAATGTACACAAAGGAAGCTGGATATTTAATTTTTATCATACCTGAGTTCTTGTTTGACAGTGATCAGTCAGATAAACTTAATCAATACCTTCATAAACACACCCATATTATTGGAGTTATACGTTTGCCAGAAACTGCCTTTAAATCAAAAAACAACACAAAAAGTATTTTGATTTTACAAAAGAAAGGTAGTCATACGAAAGAAGTAAAACAGCCCTTACTCGTGCAATTACCTTCATTTAAAAACGCAAACGCGATGGCTGATATTTTAGGTCAAATGAATGTATGGTTTAAAAAGTATCATACTAAATAATGAAATGAATAGTAGGAGTGACATCAATGAGTAACGTATTAGCAGTAAATGCTGGGAGTTCGTCTTTAAAGTTTCAATTGATTAAAATGCCAGAGGAATCAGTGACTGCAATCGGCTTAGTAGAAAGAATTGGCTTAAACGATTCTATTTTTTCGATTGAGGTAAATGGTAATAAAGAAGAAAAAGTAGGAGATATTCCCGATCATGGAATAGCGGTTAAAATGTTATTAGATTCCCTAATTTCTACAGGAGTTATGAAATCATTTGACGAGATTGATGCAGTTGGACACCGTGTTGTACATGGTGGTGAATATTTTAATGACTCCGTATTAATTACAGATGAAGTGATTGAAAATATCGAGAAGGTTTCAGAACTTGCACCATTGCATAATCCAGCAAACTTAACTGGTATTCATGCGTTTAAAGATATTTTACCAAATGTACCTATGGTAGCAGTATTTGACACAGCGTTCCATCAAACAATGCCACCATCATCCTATTTGTATAGCTTACCTTATGAATATTATGAAAAATATGGCATTCGTAAATATGGTTTCCACGGTACATCGCATAAATATGTTACACATCGTGCGTCAGAAATGATGGGAGTTCCTTTAGAAAATCTGCGCCTATTATCTTGTCATATTGGAAATGGGGCTAGTATAACAGCAGTACGAGGTGGAAAATCTATAGATACTTCCATGGGATTCACACCACTTGCTGGTGTAACAATGGGAACTCGTTCAGGTAATATTGACCCTGCATTAATTCCTTACATTATGGAAAAAACAGGTCAAACTGCAGAAGAAGTTGTTGATGTTTTAAATAAGAGAAGTGGACTACTTGCTTTATCTGGCTTTTCAAGTGATATACGTGATATTGAAGCTGCTGGAGCCGAAAATGAACGTGGTCAACTAGCATTAGATGTATTTGCAGGAAGAATTCATAAATATATTGGATCTTACGCTGCGAAAATGTCAGGTGTTGATGCGATTATCTTCACAGCAGGTGTTGGAGAAAACAGTATTACGATGCGTGAAAAGATTCTAACTGGATTAGAATTCATGGGCGTTTATTGGGATCCAAGCCGCAATAATGTAAGAGGAAAAGAACAGTTTATAAACTATCCACATTCCCCGGTAAAAGTCATTGTTATACCTACAAATGAGGAAGTAATGATTGCAAGAGATACAGTACGTTTAGCGAATATGTAATGTTAAAAAAGGTTTTGTTTACTTAAACAAAACCTTTTTTAAACATAATTAAGTTTTGATAAAAGGGATATAGAAATTAACGAACAACTAAAACATCACATGACGAATGTCTAGTTATACTTTCGGATACACTACCAATAATAAAGCGTTCAACAGCATTTAGGCCAGTTGCACCACAAATAATTAAATCTGCATGATAATTTTTCGCTATTGATTTTGAAATTTTTATTTTCGGGGAACCATATTCAATACATTGTATTACTTTAGAAACTCCTGAAGCTTTAGCGTCATTCGCGTAATTATTTAATAAATCTTTAGCATACTCTTCAGCCCGCTCAGCTAAAGAACGATCATAAGTTTCAGCGGTAGCAAAAGTGCGTGAATCTACGACATGCGCAAGAATTAGACGAGCATCATTTCGGATTGCTATCTCGATAGATTTCTTAAAAGCTTTTTCCGCCGCATCTGAACCATCAACTGCAACTACAATATTTTTATATTCCATTTGGATCTCCCCTTTCACTTCTCATTATAAACCCATAAAGTAAGCGCTACAATATATTGTTGGTAAAGAATGTTACAACATTAGTACAAAATATTGGGACATACTAATCATACGGAGGTGATTGTGGTGACAAAAGTAAATAAAAATAACATCGATACTCAAATGATCAATAATCAAAAACGTGTATTTATTGAAGATAAAGATGGTATTCAAGCTGTACAGAATCAACTGATGGAAAGCTATCAAAGTGGCGTCGTAGAAGATGAATTGGAAAATAATATTGGGATTCATCATTTTAATAACCGAAAAGCATGAAATGAAAAAGGAAGCCTTAAGTAGGTTTCCTTTTTTATTTAAAAAACAACACTCGACTTGCCATACAGCACTTTCTGTATGGTAAAATAAAAAGAAGAAAAAATTTTGAAACCTTTTTAAGACAGTACCGTATTACTTATTAAAGAAGATATGAAAATGAATTGAGGTGAACTTGTGGGATTATTTTCAAGACTTTTTTCTACTAAAAAAGTCGATAAAGCAGAGCCGAAAGAGAGAAATGCTTTAAACATACAAATTGGTGATATTATTACTTACGATCTAAAAGATTATGAAGTGGTAGGAAAATTAACATACCGTGATGGTGGCTATGAGTGGTTAAGCTATCAATTGCTTGAGGAAGGTGGACATCAGACAATCTGGCTAGCTGCTGAAATGGATGATGAGTTAGAACTAGGTATTTATAAAAGAGTTCAAGTTCCAATATCTAAACCATACCCTCAACAGATAACATATGAAAATAAAGCATATTATAAAGAGGAAGAAGGAACAGCAAGGGTGCTTGGTGAAGGAAGAAGTTCTAACCTTCAAGGAATGGAAACCCATTATGCGGACTATGTTGATGGGGAAGAGAAAAGTTATTTAAGTGTTGAATCATGGGGGACCGAGATTGAAGTTAGCTTTGGTTATTCGATTGAACCCTATGAATTAAAAATTATAGCAGGATCATATTAAGGAGGAAAAATAGATGTTTAAATTTTTCAAACGTGTTAAAACAGTTGTTAGTTCAGAGTTGAATTCAGTACTTGAAAAAGCGGAAGATCCAGTGAAAATGCTTGATCAATATATGCGTGATATGGCAGAGGACATTCGCGAAGTTGAAGCCGCAGTTGCCAAACAAATTGCCAATGAAAAAATGTTAAAACGTAAAGCGAATGATGCAAATGCAATGGTAGAAAAAAGACAGGAACAAGCTGTAAAAGCTATTGAAGTGGGTAATGATGAATTAGCACGTCGGGCATTACAAGATAAAAAAGACCATGAAGCAACTGCTCAAAGTTTAAACGAATCTTGGGAGCGTGCAAAACAGGATGCAGACATGCTTCGTGATAAGTTAGACGAAATGAAAAAAGAATATAATGAAATGAAACTGAAGAAGGATTCCTTAAAAGCTCGTGCAGAATCGGCAAAAACTAGAACGAAAATTAACCGTACTATGTCTTCCATAGGAAATGATGAATCTAAACAAGGATTTGAACGCATGGAAGAGAAAGTATTACGTTACGAAGCAGAAGCTGAGACAAGTGAAGATTTATCAAGAGAAAGTCGTTCCCTTGATGATGAATTTAAGGAATTAGAAACAAACGATATTGACGATGAATTAGCGGCACTAAAAGAAAAGCTTGGGAAATAATAGAATGGAGCAGTTTTTTCTGCTCCTTTCCTTTTAGTCAAGGGGGGACTACTTTTGTATAAAAAGTGGATAGTTCGGATTGGACTTATTTTGTTTTTATTACTTATTACAGCATGTTCATCCCCTATGCCAGATAGTTCGAACCGTGGAATGGAAGAAAATATGGAGATAACAGCTGAAGATATTCCAGAAGAACCATCGAAGGAAAATATTATCAACAACCTTAAAGAGAGTCCTAGTAATCAAATAGATGCACTTATTGCTTCCAACTTTCCTCAAGTAGATGTCGTAATGGAAGATGATAGTATGGCTGAAATTTATGCTACAAAACAATTTCAATTAAATGAATTAAGTTCATTGTTAACTGAAAAAGTGAAACCAAATGAGGAAAGTGAAGTTGTAGACGATTCACAAATGTTTATTTATCCTGATTACTTTATCACACTAAAACAAAGTGAAATTGATCGTGATGTTTTATTAATTGAGGTAGCTAGTGAAACATTCGTTAAGAGGAATTATTCGCCAAGTTTTTTAAGTACATATTTTACGATACGAATGCTAGACAGTTTATTTGGGAATAATTGGAGTTCAAGAAGATCCCAAGACTGTGTAAATGAAGGTTGTTATGGTGGTTACAAAGGTGGATATTATGGCGGTTCCACGTCTAGCCCACCTAAACGCGGAAACTCCACTTACCGTGGTGGTGGACCAGGAGCTGGTAAATAAGAGGAGGTTTATAAATGAACACGTTTATAGCAACAATTTTGTATTTTTTTATTTCGATAGTAATCGTACTAATTGGTTTATTTATTTTTGAAAATATTACTCGGAAATATAAAGATTATGAAGAAATTAAAAATGGGAATGTTGCAGTTGCTTTATCTGTAGCTGGAAAAATACTAGGAATTTGTTTAATTCTTGCTTTTGCGATTTATAATAGTGCACATATTTATGACACAATCATTTGGGGACTTGTTGGGGTTGTTTTACAAATGGCTGTATATGTTATTGTGGAACTATTAACACGTACATTTTCGATGGAGGAACAGTTAAAAAACAATAATATAGCTGTTGGTATATTGTCTATGAGTGTTTCGATTGGACTTGGTTTCGTAGTGGGTGCATCAATTACATAGTATCATTGGTAATGGCCAGGCAAACGCTTGGTCTTCTTTATTCGTTGATTAGTTAAAATAGTATTTTGGTTTCGGAGTGAAATAATAATGAATTATGAGGCAACAAGAAAAAGTAATATTATTTATTGGTCTAGTGGGATTGTTTCTATTTGTGGAATTATTTTTGAGGTATTATTTGGTGCATTAGGTTCATATATTTTAGGGGATGGGGTAAAACAATATACCTTAACAATCTCCTTATTTTTAACTGGGATGGGAATTGGAGCTAGTCTCAGTGAAAAGGTAATGAAAAACTTAATTTTAGCGTTCATTTGGATAGAACTTTCAGTAGGATTAATTGGTGGTTTTTCTAGCTTTATGATGTTCGGAATGACCGCATTTGCACCAGAGGGAACGGACGCCTTTTTCTTATATGCAATTACTATAATTATCGGTGCATTAACAGGGTTTGAATTACCTATTCTAATTCGTAAGGCTAACGAAATTGGTGTGCAGTTAAATCGTAGTACAGCAAGGGTTTTATTTTCCGATTATGCAGGTGGGTTAATTGGTGGTTTACTCTTCGTCTTTTTACTCCGCCCACAATTTGGTTTAGTAAAATCTGCCTTTTTAGTTGGTTGCATTAATGTAATTATTGCACTCGGTGTCCTATGGCTATTCCGTAATGAAATAAAAAGGTTTAGTATTCATATATTCTTTGGAATAGTTATCTTGGTTGCTCTCATTATTGGTATATTTTTTGGAGAAGAAGCGGCCTTTCATTTTGAACAGAAATTATATAAGGATCCGATTATACATATGGAAGAGAGTAGTTATCAAAAAATTATTCTTACCCAAGATTACCATACAAATGATGTACGTCTTTTTTTAAATGGTTCTCTACAATTTAGTTCCGCTGACGAACATCGATATCATGAGGTATTAGTCCATCCACCAATGTCTTACGTTAAACATCCAAAAAATATTCTTATTCTAGGTGGGGGGGATGGAATCGCTGCGAAAGAATTACTAAAATATGATGAGGTGGAAAAGATTACCCTCGTAGATTTAGATCCTGCAGTTATTGATTTAGCGAATACCAATCGTCTAGTTTTAGAACTAAATGAGGGTTCACTTAAAAATGAAAAAGTTGAGGTGGTAAACACCGATGCTTTTCAGTTTCTCGAAAATAGTAATGTCATATATGATGTCATTATTGTGGATTTACCGGATCCAAATGATGAAAGTTTAAATAAGTTGTATACGTGGGAGTTTTATTCATTGGTAAGGAATCATTTATCACCGGACGGGGCGGCGATGGTTCAAAGTACAAGCCCTGTATTTGCACCAGGGGTATATTGGACGATTTCAGAAACTATTGCTTCAACAGGATTACATGTAGAAAATTTCCATGTAGACATACCTAGCTTTGGTAATTGGGGGTTTGTCATGGCCTCCAGGCAGAAAATAGATGTAGATGAAATCGACATCCATGTTCCAACGCAATTTTTGACGACTGATTTATTACCTAGTTTAACCTATTTTGGAAAAGATGAAGATCAAGAGATTGAATCTACAAATGGAGAAATCGTCGAGCTTAAACCAAATACTCTAATTGATCCACATTTAATTGGTATTTATGAGAGTTCCTGGCAAAACTATTAAATATTGGCAGAATTAGTAATCTTCTAGTAGAATTAAAATATACATTCTTAAAGGAGTTGAACAAACATGAAAGTTTCTTATCATGGACATTCAGTTGTAAAAGTTGAAACAGCGAATCATACAATTTTATTTGACCCTTTTATATCTGGAAACGAAGCATGTGATTTAGATGCAAATGCTATTAATGCTGATGTTATTTTATTGACCCATGCACATAACGATCATGTTGGAGACACCTTTGAAATAGCAAAACGTAATGATGCATTAGTAGTTGCCCCAAATGAATTAGCTAATTACCTGTCCTCTAAAGGATTAAATGCGCATCCGATGCATATTGGAGGGTCACGTAAATTCGATTTCGGAAATGTAAAATTTACACAAGCCTTTCATGGTTCTTCGTACACAGAAGAAGATGGTAATGTCGTATACGGCGGTATGCCTGGAGGAATTTTACTAACGGTAGAAGGTAAGACGATTTATCATGTTGGTGATACGGCATTATTTACAGACCTAAAAATGTACGGTGAAATGAATGATATTGATGTTGCTTTTATTCCAATAGGTGATAACTTTACGATGGGGCCGGAAGATGCATTAGTAGCAGCCGATTGGATAAATGCGAAGATTGTTGTTCCTGTACATTATAATACGTTCCCAGTTATTGAGCAGGATCCGGATGATTTTGTAAGTAAGGTAAGGACTGGGGAAGGAAAAGCATTGAAGATTGGAGAAGGAATAGAATTGTAAAAAAACGTGAGCTGATTAGCTCACGTTTTTAATTTCTCTTCTATTAAAAAGTTGGTATAATGACCTAAAACTAAATTCTCATGATTATAAAATAAGGAGCAAACGAATGGACGCGATGATAACCATTTTCTTTTTTGTATTCGGAATAACTTTTGGTTCTTTTTTTAATGTAGTAGGACTACGACTACCTAAAAATGAAACATTTGCTAATGACCGTTCCTACTGTCCATCATGTAAGAAGCAACTACAGTGGTATGAATTGATTCCTGTTTTTTCTTTCTTATTTCAAGGGGGAAAGTGTCGGAATTGTAAAGCGAATATTTCTTTTATTTATCCGGTAGTTGAATTATTTACTGGATTCCTTTTTGCGTTTAGTTATTTTAAGATAGGTTTGCAAACGGAATTAATTACTGCTATTTTACTAGTTTCTATGCTTAATATTATTTTAGTTTCTGATATAACCTACATGCTCATTCCAAATAAAGTGTTATTATTTTTCTTACCTTTCTTTCTTATAATGCGTATGGTTCATCCGCTTGATCCATGGTGGTCACCGATTATTGGTTCGATTATCGGATTTGGTATTATCGCTATTATTATTCTATTTAGTCGCGGGGGTATGGGCGCTGGGGATATGAAATTGTTCGGTGTACTTGGGATTATACTTGGAACGCAGAAAGTACTGCTTGCATTTTTTTTAGCATGTCTTATTGGCGCAATTATAGGAATGCTATTCATGATATTTAAAGTAATTGCTCGAAAACAGCCTGTTCCTTTTGGTCCTTCTATCATTCTAGCTGCACTTATTTCATATTTTTATGGTGATATGTTGATTAACTGGTATTTACGTTTTTTATTATAGAAATTAATACGGGATTAGTAGAGTTTTATTATGAAAAAACTATTTTATTCTAAGTCTGCCAAAGACGAATACCAAGTTTTTATACAACTAAGTTCTAAAGAGTCATGATTTTCATAATTATAGAATAGAAAGGGGGATTTTATGAAAAACTATGCAATTTTACGTTTACTATTGGCTGCCTTTTTCCTTTATGTAGCATGGCCATATTTTCCTTATGCTGTAACAACGTTAGAACAAGTATTTTGGGGGAGCTGGCTTGTATTTCTATTCCTTGTGATAGGGGCTAATTTAGCTACACTTTTACAAATGACCAAACCACCTGTAATGGAACAGAAGGAGCTGACATCAAGGCAAGTAGATATGCATTGAGATTCTGTTGCTTCAACTGTATAATAAGATTTAAAAGTTGAGATAGTACAGTTGAAAGCTGGTGATGTAAATGGTAACAACAAAACATGAGCAAATCATTCAACATATCATTTCATTAGATGTTGGCCATAAGATTTCTGTACGGCAAATTGCCAAACAATTAAATGTAAGCGATGGAACTGCATATCGAGCGATTAAAGATGCTGAAAATCAAGGACTCGTTAGTACGATAGAACGTGTAGGGACGATTCGTATTGAGCGTAAGAAGAAAGAAAACTTTGAGAAGTTAACGTTTGCTGAAGTCGTTAATATTATTGATGGACAAGTGTTAGGTGGTAGTAATGGGCTTCATAAAACGTTAAGTAAGTTTGTTATTGGAGCAATGCAACTTGAAGCTATGATGCGTTATACGGAAGCCGGTTCATTGCTTATTGTTGGGAACCGCATCAAAGCGCATGAGTTAGCTTTAAATGAAGGGGCTGCTGTTTTAATTACTGGTGGCTTTGATACAGAAGGACATATTAAAAAATTAGCGGATGACAAAGAATTGCCAATTATATCCACAAGTTACGACACGTTTACTGTTGCAGCTATGATTAACCGTGCAATTTATGACCAATTAATTAAGAAAGAAATTATTTTTGTTGGGGATATTGCCACTACATTGGAAGAAACAAGTTATTTAAAAACAAAGGATACGGTTGGAAAATGGTATGAGCTTAATGAAAAATCGGGACATTCTCGTTTTCCGATTGTAGATGAAAAATTACGTGTAATTGGAATGGTTTCTTCAAAAGATATCGTAGGAAAAGATAAAAATATCCCTATTGACCGAGTGATGAGTAAGAAACCTTTAGTTGTAAAATCCAAAACATCTCTTGCTTCGGTTTCTCATACAATGGTTTGGGAAGGAATAGAAGTAGTGCCAGTAGTTGATAATTCCGGAATTTTAAAAGGGGTTGTCTCTAGACAAGATGTCTTAAAGGCACTTCAGCAAATACAAAGACAACCGCAAGTAGGAGAAACGATTGATGATATCGTTTCACGTAACTTGCAATTTTCAGCGGATGAAGAGGTATATACGACAGAAGTAATTCCGCAAATGACAAACCAGTTAGGAACATTATCAAATGGTGTCTTCACAGCGCTTATGACAGAGGCTAGTTCTAGATTATTACAAAAAGACAGAAAAGCGGATATTACAATAGAAAATATAACCGTTTATTTTAATAAGCCTGTGCAGATTGAAAGTATATTAACCATTAAACCGACTGTATTAGATGCAGGACGATTATACGCAAAGATAGATGTTGAAGTATTTAGTGAAAATAAATTAGTCGGAAAAGGATTAATCATGGCCCAACTCATCCATCGTTAAAATGTATGCTAAAAAAGTAAAAACCAAGCTGAATTTCAGCTTGGTTTATTCATTTGGATTTAATTTTTTCCACTCATTACGGTAATGTTTATCTTGTTTGAACCCATCATACATTTGATATAACCCAAGTAATACAAAAATAATTCCAATAAATAAAGAAATACGAGTTAAATAGAAAAAGTATTGATTAATCCCGAAACAAAAAACAAAACTTCCAAGACAGATTTTCGATCTCGCATTAAAGTAATGTTGAGTAAGTCCATCTTTACTCTTAATGATGGCAACCTTATAATAAACATAGAGTACAAGTGATAAAACAATAAGAATTGGTAAAATAATCATGATATCTCTCCTAGGTAAAATGGGATCAGTCTTATTGTATCTTTTTTTTATCTAGGATGCTAGATTTTAACAATGAATTTACTGAAAAGAGGGGGATTTACATGTCTATCAAGAAAATAATTGAATCGATCCAATCCTATGAAACCATCATTATTCACCGTCACATTCGACCCGATCCAGATGCAATAGGTTCTCAAGGTGGATTAAAAGAAATAATAAAAGCATCTTTTCCCGAAAAAAAAGTTTATGCCGTTGGTGAAGATGATCCTGATTTAACCTTTTTAAATCGAATGGATAGGGTTGACGATTCCAATTATGAAAATGCTCTAGTTATTGTTTGTGATACAGCAAACTCGCCTCGTATTGACGATCAACGATACAACATGGGTCAAAAGTTAATTAAGATTGATCATCACCCAAGTGTAGATAAATACGGTGACATTCGTTGGGAAAATACAGATGCAAGTTCAGTAAGTGAAATGATTTATGAATTTTATAAACAAGGTAAGGAATATGGTTTGAAATTAAATTCTGATGCTGCAAGACTATTGTTTGCTGGAATAGTTGGTGATACAGGAAGATTTATGTTTCCCAATACAACTGAAAAAACATTTCAATACGCTGCAGAACTAATTACATATGATTTTAATAGAACAAAACTATTTACGGATTTATATAGTGTAAAAGATAATATTTCAAGATTAAAAGGATATATCCTACAAGAATTTAATTTATATTCATCAGGATTATGTGTTATTAAATTAACAAAAGAAATCCTGGACAAATTTGGTGTCACTGCTTCCGAAACTGGACAGATGGTTAATGTGATTAGTGATGTAGAAGGAATACAGGCTTGGGTGTTTTTTATTGAGGAAGAAGAACAAATACGTGTTAGATTACGTTCAAAAGGACCTATCATTAATACCGTAGCGGCAAAATATAATGGTGGAGGCCATCCATTAGCATCCGGTGCAACGATTTATTCATGGGATGAAGCAGAAGCAGTAATTCGTGACTTAGATGAGGTATGTAAGAATCAACATAAAATGGAGTAAAAGGAGATGTATTTCCATCTCTTTTACTCCGTTAATTTAGCTTTTAACGTTAATTTTAATGTTTCTGAAATCGTCATTTTAGAAATGTTAAAATAATACGTAACGTCATTCATTTTATAACTCTTATTTTCAATGGCTCGTTCTAAAAGAAAATCACTTTCGGCAATATTGGAAACTTTTTCTCCAATTAAATGTTTAATTTCTTCTTTAACTAATTCTTCGAGTTCATATACGGTTAATCGATCCATTTTATATTTTTCCCAGTTATCAATATTTATTTCAATACTCTCAATAGTAGGAGCTTTATTTGTCTTTTCGTTAAGATCTTCGTTACTTTTTGTTAATGCATCGTTCTGTAAAGTTAATTCACTAATCTTAGACTTTAATTGTTGATTTTCTTCTAATAACGATTCATACATCGATCCATACATATAAATTAGAATGATATATGCAATGATTCCACCGAATACTGCACCAACAAAAAAACGTTGCCATGAGGGTTTCTTATGATAAGGGGGAATATGCATTACGAAATTTCTCCTTGGATAAGCCATTCTAATAGTAAGGTTGCTGATTTTACCCCTCCCATAGCAGAGAGTATTAATAGAACTTGTTTGAATAAGTCAAATGTTGATCCATCAAGCAATCCCTTTTGAAAATTTTCTATTGCGTCAAATGTTCCGCCAATTGCCGCAACAATTGCCCATATTCGTAGATTATTCGCAATTCGAGTAATGGAACTGACTGGTGCATCCCCGACTGCAAATGCTGCAATACTTCCTATTATCGCACCGCCTATAATTACACCAAATGCAATGAAGTAACAATGGATAAAAGTATCAAAAAAACGCTCTTCCATATTTCTCCTCCTTTATCGAGGGTTCTAACATATCTTATGAAAACAAAGGACAAGTTATGATATCCCCCATAGATCAAAATGGAATCCTATCTAATGCATGTTCTTCTTAAATTGGTATAATGGGGTATAGAAAGAAGGCGTGATTTTAAATGGCTTTTACACATTTACATGTTAGAAGTAGCTATAGTTTAATGGATAGTACAATAACGATTGATAAATTAATTGATAAGGCTAAAAAGCTGCAATTTGATGGACTAGCCTTAACGGATGAACATGTTCTTTATGGGGTTATTCCATTTTACAAAGCATGTGTTGAAAATGGTATAAAGCCCATTATTGGTATGACTGTATTTGTAGAACAGAATGAAAATATGTTCGAGTTAGTTTTATTAGCAAAAAATAATAAAGGTTATCAAAGCCTTACTCGATTAAGTTCACAAATACAATTAAATCAACAAAAGGTTATTTCAATAGAGAAGCTATCAGGATTCACTAATGATTTGATCGGAATATTACCAACAAATAATCCGATTTTGGAGAATTTGTTGATACATAAGTCGCATGAAGAAATAAACCAATACCTTAGAAATTGGTTGGGGTTATTCCAAAGAAATGATTTTTATTTAGGAGTTCAACCGGATGAACAACGACTCTTTCTATCATTAAAATCAATTCAAGATTTATCAGGAATTTCCGTTGTTTCTTTATGTGATGTACGGTATTTAGATGAAAAAGATGATATGGCTTTTGATATATTGCAATCCATGAAAAAAGGAAAACAATGGGATATGAAATTGTCCTCACCAAACGTAAAACGAAAACATTTAAGGTCAAGCTTGGAAATGGAACAAATTTTCCAAAATGATTGGCCTGAAGTGTTACAAGAAACAGAGATTATAAAAAATAAATGTCATGTTTCTTTTGACTTTAATCAGAAGTTATTACCGTCATTTCCTCTTCCTGAAAATATAAATGCCGATCAATACTTAGAAAAGCTTTGCTGGGAAAATGTGGGGAAGAAATATACTACGGTTACAGATGTTATTTCTCAAAGATTGGCATATGAAATACAAACCATTCAAAAGATGAAATTTAGTGATTACTTCTTAATCGTAGCTGATTTTATATGGTACGCGAAAGAAAATAATATATTGGTTGGACCGGGAAGGGGATCATCTGCCGGATCCCTTGTTGCATATCTTCTAGGTATCACGGACGTTGATCCAATTAAATATAATCTTATATTTGAACGATTTTTAAATCCCGAAAGAAAAACAATGCCCGATATCGATGTGGATTTTTCTGATGAACGTCGTGATGAAGTAATTGAATATGTACGAAATAAATACGGAGTCGAACATGTTGCGCAAATTATTACTTTTGGTACATTTGCTCACCGATCATTAATTAGGGAACTTATGAAAACGTTGAATGTGGAACAACAAGATATGTATTATATTTTAAATAAATTACCACAACAGTCATCCAAGAAATTATCCAACATTTTAAAGGAATCAGAGGAATTAAACGAGTATATTAAATCCTCTAAAAAATTAAAGATACTTTTTACAGCAGCAATAAAATTAGAAGGGATACCAAGACATATATCAACTCATGCTGCTGGTGTTGTTATAAGTAATAAACCATTACTAGAACATGTACCACTGACTATTGGTACGAACGAAACAAGATTAACTCAATTTACGATGAATGATTTGGAGTCATTAGGTTTGTTAAAAATGGATTTTTTAGGATTACGTAATCTATCCTTTATAGAAAAAATCCTAAGATCTATCCACTTTACTGAACATATAGAAGTAACTCTTGATCAACTTCCAGAACATGATCAAAAAACGTATTCTTTATTACGTAGTGGGAAAACAAATGGAATCTTTCAACTTGAATCACAGGGAATGAAAAGAGTATTAACAGAATTAAAACCAGATTCCTTTGAAGATATTGTAGCGGTAAATGCGCTTTTTCGCCCTGGTCCAATGGATTTTATTCCTGTTTATATTGCGCGTAAAGAAAAGCGTGAACCGATTCAATATCTACATCCGGACTTAGAACCTATCTTGAAACCAACATATGGTGTATTAGTGTACCAGGAACAAATTATGCAAATTGCTAATAAAATTGCTGGATTTAGTTTAGGAGAAGCGGACATTTTAAGAAGGGCTGTCAGTAAAAAGAAACAACAAGTAATGGAAGAGCAAAAGGAGGCCTTTATAGAAGGTTGTATCAGGAATGGGTATGAAAAAATAGTTGCTAACGAAATCTTTAGTTGGATTGTTAAATTCTCTAATTATGGTTTTCCTAGAAGTCATGCAGTGGCATATAGTAAAATTTCGTATTATTTAAGTTACTTAAAAGCACATTTTCCAGCAAATTTTTTTGCGGAATTATTAAATTCTTTCGGAAATCAGCAGGAAAAATGGAACCTTTACTTGAAAGAAATAAGAGAAATAAATATAACTATTCTCCCGCCTTCTATAAACAAAAGTTATGGCAGATATTCCGTAGAAAATGGACAAATTCGCATCGGTCTTGCAGCAATTAAAGGTGTTGGTAATCAAGCGATTAAGGAAATATTAAACGTTAGGAAAAATGGTGCCTTTAAACATTTATACGATTTTTGTTTACGGGTAGACCTGAAACTGGTTAATCGACAAACGATGGAGAATTTAATTATGGCCGGTGTTTTCGATGATAGTTATTCAAATCGAGCAAGTTTATTAGCATCTTTAGATCGAGCGAGAGAACAAGGAGAGTTATTTAGTGAGTTTTCTAGTCAATCTAGTTTCTTTCAAGATGAACTTTTATTCGAAATGGATTATGTACAAATGGAAGATTTTAGTATAGCGAAAAAACTAGCAGATGAGAAAGAGCTAATCGGGACATTTGTTTCGAGTCATCCACTAAAGGAACTCCGCCCAAGCCTAAGAGGGAATGGCTATATTACTATGCGGGAAGTACAGAGATTTATTGGAAAACGTCATATTTCTTCCGCTGTACTTGTTCAATCACTTAAAACAATTAGAACGAAGCGCGGAGATCCGATGGCTTTTCTAGTAATTGGTGATGAAACAGGAGAAGTGGATGCTGTCGTATTCCCGGAACTTTACCGTAACATTAACCAATGGCTTAAAGAGGAGTTAATGATTACTATTAAAGGGAAAGTAGAATATAGGAATAACAAACTCCAATGGGTTTTAGAAGATGTTCAACCATTTAGCGAAAACCAGTTAGACCAAAAATCAAGTAAAATAATGTTTGTTAAAGTTACACCAAATAAAAGAGATTCTGCTTTACAAATGATTCAACAAATTGCGAATAAATACCCAGGGAGTACACCTATCATTATTTATCATGAGGAAACGAAACGAACGTATCAACTTTCTCAGGGTTATAATACCCATGCTAATTATGATAGTTTAAAAGCATTAAGGCATTTTTTTGGTAACGAAAATGTAGTATTGAAAAATAATTAAAAAAAGTACATTTGCAAGTAGTTTTTTTGATAAATTAAATGGGCGTTACTTTACATGATTCATTCATCTGATATAATGTAGGATTATAAGTGGTCAGACCACTAGGGGTTATTGAATTTTATTTATAAAATCAAAGGGGCGAATAACAAAAATGGCAAGTCTAAAAGACGAATCACTACACATGCATAAAGTAAATCAAGGGAAATTAACGATTCAATCCAAGGTTCCGGTTAGAAATTCAAAAGATTTAAGTTTAGCATATTCACCAGGCGTTGCAGAACCTTGCAAAGAAATACATGATCGAGAAGAATCTGTATATGATTATACAATGAAAGGTAATATGGTAGCTGTAGTGAGTGATGGATCAGCGGTATTGGGTCTTGGTAACATAGGTCCAGAGGCAGCTCTTCCTGTAATGGAAGGTAAATCAGTATTATTTAAAGCATTTGCAGGTGTGGATTCATTCCCAATCTGTTTAGATACGCATGATGTAGATAAAATTGTGGAAACAGTTAAATTAATGGAACCAACCTTTGGTGGTGTTAATTTAGAAGATATTGCCGCTCCTAATTGCTTTATTATTGAAGAACGACTTAAAAATGAAACAAATATACCTATATTCCATGATGATCAACATGGTACAGCAATTGTAACTGTAGCGGGATTAATTAATGCATTGAAACTCGTGGGAAAATCTTTTTCGAATATACGTGTAGTGGCTAATGGTGCAGGAGCTGCTGGTATAGCCATTATTAAGCTACTAAACCATTTTGGTGTGCATGATGTGATTATGTGCGATTCCAAAGGTGCTATATATGAAGGTAGGCCGTATGGAATGAACAGCGTGAAGGAACAAGTAGCAAAATATACAAATAGAAATAAAATAGAAGGTAGTTTGAACGAAGTAATAGAAGGTGCCGATGTATTCATCGGGGTTTCAGTAGCTGGTGCTTTAACAAAAGAAATGATTACAAAAATGAATGATGATCCTATTATTTTTGCAATGGCAAACCCGGATCCAGAAGTAATGCCTGAAGTTGCAAAAGAAGCGGGAGCGAAAGTTATCGGTACAGGGCGTTCTGATTTTCCGAATCAAGTAAACAATGTTTTGGCATTTCCGGGAATCTTCCGTGGTGCTTTAGATGTTCGTGCTACAAGAATTAATGAGGAGATGAAAATCGCCGCTGCAGAGGCTATAGCTTCACTGGTTTCTGAAGAAGAACTTCATGATGATTATGTGATTCCAGCTCCTTTTGATGATCGTGTTGCTCCTACGGTTGCAGCAAGTGTTGCCAAAGCTGCAATGGAAACAGGCGTTGCAAGAATTACATTGAACCCGGAAGAAATTGCTGAAAAAACAAGAAGATTAACAAAAAATTAAAATTCCGTCGAATCCTTTAAAGGAGAAGTTACTGATTGTGTCAATGCTACCAAATCAGAAAGCTTACCATGGTGTACTAGAGCAAATTCGTATTTTTATTCACGAAAATCAATTGAAACCGGGAGACAAGCTCCCATCCGAAAGAGAACTAGCGGAATCTTTAGGAACAGGAAGGTCTTCCGTACGAGAAGCGCTTCGTGCACTTGAACTATTAGGAATTATCGAAACAAGACACGGGGAAGGAACTTTTCTTAGCTCGTATCGTTCTTTTCAAACAGTTAAAATATTAGCATCCTTTATTCTAGGTAATAGTAGTACGAAAGAAAGTATTATTACTACACGCAAATTAATTGAAAAAGAAGCGGCAAAACTAGCTTTACAAAAAGTTGAAGATAAAGATATTACACAATTTAAAAAGATAATTCAGGACTTAATTAATAATCCAAAGCAAATGCACATCGATTTTTTCACTCTTATTTTAAATAAAACAGAGAATGAACTACTGTTGATAATCTGGCAACTGATCTTGGAATTCTCCCAAATATTCGATAAAGGATTTTATGACTCTCCATTCTATCAACAGTTAGTTGATCTTTATGAAAAAGAAGATTATTCACGAATAGAAGATTTATTTATGAAACAGTTTTTCAGTTAAATATATTCTTATACCGGTAAATTATGACAAAATTTTTAAAAGCCCTTTGTTATACTTTAGGAAAATTTATCCCACCTAAACGGGTAGTAAGACTCCCCCTCAAACTTCTAGGGGGGATCAACAGCTCGTAAAGGTCCGATAAGTGCGACTAACCATCAGTGGCGGATGAAGGCCCCCACTAATGGAAGTCTTCTTTAAAGGATTAAAAAATATTATCTCGCTATTTTGACGACAACCTAGTTTTTAATCAACACATAACAAAGGTAAAGATGTGCAGAGCAAAGGAGGAAACATTTTGCAGCTTAAGGAAATTTTTACAAAGCGAAAGAAATATGCAACAATCCCAAATGAAAATAGTAAAATTGATGTTCCACAAGGACTCATGCAAAAATGTAAAAATTGTAACAAAATATATTATCGTAAAGAAATGAAAAAATCTTTAAATGTTTGTCCAAATTGTGGTTATCATCATCCACTTTCAGCTTGGGAACGAATTGAAAGTTTATTTGACGAAGATACCTTTAAAGAATGGGATGCAAATATAACTTCGTCTAACCCTTTAAATTTCCCGGAATATGAAGAAAAAGTATTAAAAGACTGTGAAAAAACCGGACTCAATGAAGGGGTAGTAACTGGTAAAGGAATGATTAATGGGCAAGAAACTGCATTCGCAGTAATGGACTCGTACTTTAGAATGGGGAGTATGGGTTCTGTAGTCGGCGAAAAAATTGCTAGATCAGTTGAAAATGCACGTAAAGAATCTCTTCCTTTTATCATTTTTACAGCTTCAGGTGGAGCAAGAATGCAAGAAGGAATACTTAGCCTAATGCAGATGGCAAAAACCTCTGTAGCTATTAAGAGGTTTAGCGATGATGGTGGTCTAATGATCTCTGTTATGACTCACCCAACAACTGGTGGAGTCTCAGCTAGTTTTGCATCCATTGGGGATTATAACTTTGCAGAGCCAGGAGCATTAATAGGATTTGCTGGAAGAAAAGTAATTGAACAAACCATTCGGGAAAAACTTCCTAAAGATTTCCAAACATCGGAGTTCTTAATGGAACATGGACAGTTAGACAAGATTATTCACAGACATGAAATGAAAAACCTTCTTACTACGATTCTAGAGATGCATCAAAAGGAGGTTAATTGACGTGAAGCAAATCCTTGAATTTGAAAAACCAATTATTAATTTGAAGGATAAAATTGCTGAATTAAAGAAGTTTACAGCAGATAGTGAAATTGATTTAACCGAAGAAATAAATAAATTGGAAGATAGGTTGGAACAATTAGAAGACGACATATATGGTAATTTAAAACCATGGGATCGGGTTCAAATGGCAAGGCATTCTGAACGACCAACAACTCTAGATTATATCCACCAATTATTTACCAACTTTATTGAATTTCATGGCGACCGTCGTTATGGAGATGATCAAGCTATTGTGGCAGGAATTGCCTATTATAAGGACAAACCTGTAACAGTTATAGGACACCAACGAGGAAAAGACACAAAAGAAAATATTAAACGTAATTTTGGTATGCCACATCCAGAAGGCTATCGTAAAGCTTTACGTCACATGGAACAAGCTCAAAAGTTCAATCGCCCAATCATTACATTTATTGATACAAAAGGTGCATATCCTGGAAGAGCGGCTGAAGAGCGGGGGCAAAGTGAGGCTATTGCCAAAAACCTTATGGAGATGGCTGGATTTACTGTTCCTATTGTATGTATTGTGATAGGTGAAGGTGGTAGCGGAGGGGCTCTAGGTTTAGGTATTGGTGATCATATCCATATGTTAGAGAATTCTACATATTCCGTTATTTCACCAGAAGGAGCAGCTTCTATTTTATGGAAAGATGCTAGCTTAGCTAAAAAAGCAGCAGAATCTATGAAAATCACTGCTAATGATTTGAAAGAACTAAATGTCATTGATCAAGTTATTCCGGAGCCCAAAGGTGGAGCACATCAAGACATAAAAGTACAAGCTGAAAAAATAGATGTCGTTCTCGAACAATCGATTCGAGAATTAAGTAAATATACAACTGATGAATTATTAGAAAAAAGATGGGAAAAATATAAAAATATAGGTGATTATAAACTGTTATAATCAAAATCGATTAAAGACTGATAGAGTATTTATCAGTCTTTCATTTTTCACTTTATTTCAAAAAAATATTTTTCGACCTTTTTCAATGATATTTGTTGATATTTGTGGAGTTTTAATTTATCTTAAACATATATCGATTATATGAAACAGCTGTTTAAAATGAATTAGTACAGCTTTTATAAATTAAATTTAAGTCTACTGAGGTGGAAAAAATGCTTAAAAAAATCGGTGTATTAACGAGTGGTGGAGATGCACCCGGTATGAATGCTGCAATTCGTGCTGTAGTTAGAAAAGCAATATACCATAATATTGAAGTATACGGAATTAGATATGGTTATCAAGGATTAATGGAAGGTAACATTAAAAAGATGGATCTAGGTTCTGTTGGTGATATTATTCACCGTGGTGGTACTATATTAGCTACGGCCAGAAGTCAGGAATTCAAAACAGAAGAAGGACAACAAAGGGCTATCGAGCAACTAAATAAATGGGGTATCGAAGGTCTTGTTGTTATTGGTGGAGACGGTAGCTTCCGTGGTGCACAGAAATTAACAAGTAGAGGATTTCCTTGTATCGGGGTTCCAGGAACGATTGATAACGATATACCAGGAACTGATTTTACCATTGGGTTTGATACGTCTTTAAATACAGTCTTAGAAGCAATTGATAAAGTTCGTGACACAGCAACATCTCATGAGCGTACATATATTATTGAGACTATGGGAAGAAACGCTGGTGATTTAGCATTATGGGCTGGATTAGCTGGTGGTGCAGAAAGTATTATAATTCCAGAGGTAGATGAAGAATTTTCGAATATAATTCATCGGTTGGAACGTAGTCGCGAAAGAGGTAAAAGACATAGC
The DNA here is from genome assembly GCF_038006665.1 of Oceanobacillus sp. FSL K6-0118. NCBI lineage: Bacteria > Bacillati > Bacillota > Bacilli > Caryophanales > Bacillaceae > Oceanobacillus > Oceanobacillus sp. FSL K6-0118. The sequence goes on along the minus strand of NZ_JBBOVR010000001.1, from coordinate 2,555,712 downwards.
ATTATCGTATTAGCGGAAGGTGTTGGTAATGCTTTTGAATTTAGTGAACGGATAAAGAAAGAAACTGGAATAGAAACAAGAGTTACTGTTTTAGGGTATATTCAACGTGGAGGTTCTCCGACTGCTCAAGATAGAGTTTTAGCAAGTCGTCTCGGTGCTAGGGCTGTAGAACTTTTAATTGAAAATAAATCCGACCGAATGGTTGGAATACGAAATAACGAAATAGTGGATAATGACATCGATGATATTTTATCGGGTAAACACCATTTAAATAAGGGAATGTATAATTTATCCAAAGAATTATCGATTTAATTACCGCTTAGGAGGAATACAATAATGAGAAATACTAAAATCGTTTGTACAATTGGACCTGCTTCAGAGTCTGTTGAAACATTGGAAAAGCTAATCGATGCTGGAATGAATGTGGCTCGATTAAATTTTTCACATGGGGATTTTGATGAACATGGTGCTAGAATAAAAAATATCCGTATGGCAGCTGAAAATAAAAAGAAAACAGTAGCGATCCTTTTAGATACGAAAGGTCCAGAAATAAGAACAGGTAGTTTTGTAAATGGTCAAGACGAAATCGTTGCTGGGCAAACAGTATATATTTCTATGAATGAAATGGAAGGAACTGCAGAACGTTTTTCAGTTACATACCCAGGTTTAATTGATGATGTTCACGAAGGATCTAAGATTCTCCTAGATGACGGATTGATTGAATTGGAAGTAACTGCTATAGATAAACATACTAATGAAATTAGAACAACTGCATTAAATAGCGGAACGATAAAAAATAAAAAGGGCGTAAACGTACCAAATGTTTCTGTTAAACTTCCTGGATTAACTGAAAAAGATAAAAAGGACATTGAATTTGGGATTGAACAGGATGTTGATTTTATTGCAGCTTCATTTGTTCGTCGTGCATCTGATGTGTTAGAAATTAAAGAGGTATTAGAAAATAATAACGCAACACATATCAAAATCATCCCTAAGATTGAGAATCAAGAAGGGATTGACAACATCGATCGCATTTTACAAGTTAGTGATGGTTTAATGGTAGCTAGAGGAGATTTAGGTGTTGAAATTCCTGCCGAAGATGTTCCATTAGTACAAAAAGAATTAATTAAAAAATGTAATAATGCAGGAAAGCCAGTTATAACAGCTACACAAATGTTAGATTCTATGCAACGTAACCCACGTCCTACAAGAGCTGAGGCTTCAGACGTAGCGAATGCTATTTTTGATGGGACAGATGCCATTATGTTATCTGGTGAAACAGCAGCGGGTAATTATCCAGTAGAATCGGTTCAAACAATGAATAACATTGCATTAAAAGCAGAATCAGCACTAGACTATCATGCTGTGTTAGAAGAACGCTCCAAAGAGGTAGATATGAACATTGCAGAAGCAATTACACAATCTGTTTCCCATACGGCAATGAACCTAAATATTGATACAATCATTGCCCCTACAGAAAGTGGACATACTCCAAGTATGATCTCCAAATACCGTCCGAAAGCAACTATATTAGCTGTGACAGTTAATGAAAAAGTAAATCGTCAACTTTCACTTGTGTGGGGTGTTCATGCAGTGATGGGAAGACAAACAACTTCTACTGACGAGATGTTAAGTGTTGCCATAGACAAAGGTCTTGAGTCAGGGTTATGTCATCGTGGAAATCGTGTCATTATCGCGGCAGGAGTTCCGGTTGGGGAAAGTGGAACAACCAATTTGATTAAAGTTCATGTCATTGGTGATGTTATTGCTAAAGGTCAAGGAATTGGTAAGCAAAGTGCATATGGAAAAGCAGTAAAAGTGAAAAATGCAGATGAAGCTATTTCAAAAGTTCAACAAGGTGATATTGTTGTTGCCTATGGTACGGATCGAGAAATGATGCAAGCATTAGAAAAAGCGAGCGGAATTGTTACTGTAGAAGGTGGACTAACATCACATGCTGCCGTTGTTGGCTTAAACCTTGGAATTCCAGTAATTGTAGGTGTTGATAATGCATTTGAAATAATTGAAGATGGCCAAGAACTTACAATTGATGGTTCTAAGGGTGATATTTATAAAGGTCATGCTAAAGTACTTTAAGAACTGTACAATACTTTTTGAACGACTTAAATAATATAAACAATAAAAATCGGCTGTTTTGCCGATTTTTATTGTTATAATAGGGGGACTAGGTAAATGCGATGGTTATTACTAGCTTTATTCATTCTTCCAGCTTGTGAAATTGGTGTTTTTGTTTGGATTGGTGGAAAGATTGGCCCATGGTGGGTAGTATTACTAATTTTATTGACAGGGATCATAGGTATAACGATTGCTAAGATACAAGGTACCTATACGTTACAAAAAGCAAGGATATCCATAAATAATGGGCAAGTCCCAACAGAACAAATCATGGATGGAATTTGCATTTTGATAGGTGCAGTATTTTTATTATCTCCAGGTTTTATTACAGATACCATTGGCCTTTTACTTGTTTTACCGATATTGAGAAAGCCGCTAAAAAGGGTTTTGTATCATTTTATAAAAAGAAAAATGAGTAACGGAACTTTTATTTTTCGAAGATGGTAAATGGTTTACCCTTTAACAAATGTTTTAACTAATTTAAATATACCTGTTTGATAACATACATTAATTAGAATAAGAATAAATGGGGTAATAATTAATCCAACTAGTCCCCATATTTTAAATCCAATAAAATAACCAATGAGTGCTAAAAGAGGATGTATCCCCATATTAGATGATAAAATCTTAGGTTCCAAAATTTGCCTGCTAATAATAACAATCATATAAAGGATGGATAAACCGATAGTTAGGGTGTAGTTTCCGCTAACAAATAAATAAACAATCCAAGGAATAAAGATAAAACCAATACCAACAAAAGGAATTAAATCAACAAGAGCACTAAATGCCGCAATGGTTAGGGCTTGGTCAACTTTAAGAATGAGAAGCCCGGTAAAAATGGTTATGCCAGAGATACCGATTAATGTAAACTGCGCCTTCATAAATCCCCCTATTCCTTTTTTAAAATGAATATTAAGTTGTTTGGTGATGGAATTAACTTTATTGGGTATTAATTGAATTATTTTTTTCCTTAACGAATACCATTCATTGGAAATAATAAATGTTCCAATAATAATAAAGATCAAAATGGCAATGGAATTGGGAAGATGGCTTAAGAAATTTGGAATAAAAATAAGAAAATCTTGTAAAAAGGTTGACCCTTTTGATCCAATATGGTTCATTATTTCTTCCAGGGTATTTTTTATGGTAGTTTGTTGTGTCGTGTCTAGTGACAAGAAAATTGATAGTATTTTTTGTTGAATTGGTAAAACAGAAGTATTAAAGAAATCTTTCATATAAATAACCAATTCTTGAAAATAGATTGGCAATTTTTCTGCTAGAAATAATGTTCCTTGATAAATTTCTAAAAACGCTATAAAAAGAATACCAAGTAAACTAAAAATAATGATACAAATACTGATTATTACAGAAAGAGCCCTTGGGAAATTTAGTGTTTTTTGCAAGAAATCTACTAAAGGGTTCATAAGGTATGCTATTAAAAATGCAATAATGATTGGATATATATATGGAAGTGTATTAACAAAGATAAAATAACTAGTCAACAATAAAACCATTAAAAGTAAAATACGAGAAAATTGCATCCAATATCGTTTATACATAGGTATCCCCCAATGAGCTGCATCTACAATCTCCTTTTTACTTTACTTATGCTACTAGGAAGAAAAATAGACATATAAATTACCATACTAATTTGTACTATTTTAATAGGTATTTTACGTTAAATTAAAAAGTTAAACGGTTTCAATTCACTTTCTCTTCGTTTTACTTTATAATTGATTTTGGGGGAGGCAATATTTATATAAAAATAAATGAATATTTCCTAAAAAACGAATTAATGATATACTAAGTAATATAAATATTGTCTGAAAGTTGTAAGTAACATATATAGAAAAGGAGATGTTTCATATGACAACAACTACGAAAGGGCTTGAAGGGGTAGTAGCATCAAGATCACAAATTAGTTCGATCATAGACGATCAACTAACGTATGTTGGGTATACGATTGATGACTTAGCCGAAAATGCTAGTTTTGAAGAAGTAGTTTTTTTATTATGGAATAAAAAATTACCGAATCAAAAAGAACTAGATGCTATTAAAAAAGAGCTCGCGGAGAATATGGAAGTTCCCAATGAGATTTATGAATATTTAAAATCTTACGACATGTCAAAAGTACATCCGATGGCTGCTTTAAGAACTGCTGTATCGATGCTCGCTTTATACGATGACGAAGTAGATGCTATGGAAGCGGATGCAAATAAGCGCAAAGCGATTCGTATTCAAGCTAAAATCGCAACAATTGTAACAGCGTTTTCTAGAATTCGTAAAGGGCAAGAACCGGTTAAACCTAAAAAGGACTTAAGCTATTCAGAAAACTTCTTATATATGTTGAACGGAAAACAAGCAAATTCCATTGAAGTTGAAGCAATTGAAAAAGCATTAGTATTACATGCGGATCATGAATTAAATGCTTCTACATTTACTGCAAGGGTATGTGTTGCTACATTATCTGATGTTTATTCTGGTATCACTGCCGCAATTGGTGCATTAAAAGGACCATTGCATGGTGGAGCTAACGAAGCAGTTATGAAAATGCTATTAGAAATTGGCGAAGAAGAGAATGCAATCCCATATATTGAGAAGAAAATCGCAAATAAAGAAAAAATAATGGGAATGGGACACCGTGTGTATCGTACTGGTGATCCGCGTGCTAAACATTTGAAAGAGATGTCTAAACAATTAACTAAAATAACAGGACAAGAGAAATGGTATAACATGTCTGTTAAAATAGAAGACTATATTAAGAAAAATAAAGGATTGCCTGCAAATGTTGATTTCTATAGTGCTTCTGTCTATCATAGCTTAGGTATAGACTATGATCTATTTACACCTATTTTTGCGGTGAGCCGTACTTCGGGTTGGTTAGCGCATATACTAGAACAGTATGAAGATAATCGTTTAATTCGCCCAAGAGCTGAGTATATTGGCCCACAAAAACAAAAATATATACCTTTATCACAACGTTCATAGTCTAAATATTATTAAAATCATTATTATTTTACCATTTCTTATGAATCTATTAGAATATTGAATAGTAGGTAAAAGCTATTCCTACTATTCAGTTTATATATTTGTATAATACTAGGAGGTAATTTTTTATGACACAGGGAGAAAAAATTGTAGTAGAGAATGGACAAATGAATGTACCGAATAATCCTATTATTCCGTTCATTGAAGGGGATGGAACAGGTCCAGATATTTGGGCAGCTGCGAAAAAAGTAATTGAAGCTGCAGTTGAAAAAGCATATGATGGCTCTAAAAAAATCGATTGGCTAGAAGTGTATGCCGGTGAAAAGGCTTATAATAAATTTGGGGAATGGCTCCCACAAGATACGTTAGATAAAATTAATGAGTATAAAATTGCAATTAAAGGACCTTTAACTACTCCAATCGGTGGGGGAATTCGTTCATTAAACGTTGCGCTTAGACAAGAACTTGATTTATTTACATGTCTTCGCCCAGTTCGTTACTTTGAAGGGGTACCTTCTCCAGTTAAACGTCCTGAAGATGTAGATATGGCAATTTTCCGTGAAAATACAGAAGATATTTATGCTGGTATTGAATGGCAAAATGGTACAGACGAGGTTAAAAAGGTAATCGAATTCTTACAAAATGAGATGGGTGTACATAAAATCCGTTTCCCAGAAACATCTGGAATTGGTATTAAACCTGTTTCTGAAGAAGGGACAAAACGTCTAGTTCGTTCTGCAATCCAATATGCTTTAGATGAAAATCGTAAGAGTGTTACATTAGTACATAAAGGTAACATCATGAAATTTACAGAAGGTGCATTTAAGCAATGGGGTTATGAAGTTGCTGAAGAAGAGTTCGGTGATAAAGTATTTACATGGTCCGAGTACGATCGAATTGTTGAAAAAGATGGAAAAGATGCTGCTAATAAAGCACAAGATGAAGCATTAGCTCAAGGTAAAATCCTAGTTAAAGATGCTATAGCGGATATTTTCTTACAACAAATTCTAACTCGTCCAAAAGAGTTTGATGTAGTAGCAACCATGAATTTAAATGGTGACTATATTTCTGATGCTTTAGCTGCTCAGGTAGGTGGAATTGGTATTGCTCCTGGAGCTAATATTAACTATGACACTGGACACGCTATTTTCGAAGCTACACACGGTACAGCACCTAAATATGCTGGACTTGATAAAGTAAACCCATCTTCAGTTATCTTATCCGCGTGCTTAATGCTAGATCACTTAGGATGGAGAGAGGCATCACAATTAATTATGAATTCTATGGACAAGACAATTGCATCAAAAGTTGTTACTTATGATTTTGCACGTCTTATGGATAATGCTACAGAAGTTAAATGTTCTGAATTCGCTGATGAGCTAATTAAAAATTTAGGATAATGAATCCTGAAAAATAATGGGTATCACCACGAGTTTTGTGGTGAACCCATCCTTTCTATATGGAAGGAAACCAACTGGAATTTTCAATCAAAACAAAAAGGGGTTAATCTTTTATGGGATTAAAACGTAATAAAATTTCTGTTATCGGTTCTGGATTTACCGGGGCAACTACCGCTCTAATGATTGCACAAAAAGAATTGGGAGATGTTGTATTAGTAGATATTCCAAATATGGAAAACCCTACTAAAGGTAAAGCGCTAGATATGGCTGAAGCAGCTCCAGTACAGGGGTTTGATGCAAGGGTAATAGGTACAGCTGATTATGCGGATACTAAAGATTCCGATCTTGTCATTATTACTGCAGGTATTGCACGTAAGCCAGGTATGAGCCGTGATGACTTAGTAAATACTAATGCTAAGATTATGAAAAATGTTACACAAGAAATCGTCAAGCATTCTCCAGAAACAACAATTGTTGTTTTAACGAATCCTGTTGATGCAATGACTTATACAGTTTATAAGGAATCTGGATTTCCTAAAGAACGTGTTATTGGTCAATCTGGTGTTTTGGATACAGCAAGGTTTAGGTCGTTTGTTGCGGAAGAACTGAATGTATCGGTAAAAGACGTAACTGGCTTTGTTCTTGGAGGACATGGTGACGATATGGTCCCACTCATCCGTTATTCCTATGCAGGTGGCATTCCTTTAGAGAAATTAATTTCCAAAGAGCGCCTTGAAGCGATTGTTCAGCGTACTCGAACTGGTGGAGGGGAGATTGTTAATTTACTTGGAAATGGAAGCGCCTATTATGCTCCAGCAGCATCTTTAACGGTTATGGCAGAGGCTATACTAAAGGATCAACGACGAATTCTTCCATCTATTGCTTACTTAGAGGGAGAATATGGCTACCAGAATATTTATTTAGGTGTTCCAACTATATTAGGTGGAAATGGTATTGAAGAAATTATCGAATTAGATCTAACCGAAGAAGAGAAAGCTGCACTGGATAAATCAGCCGAATCAGTAAAGAAAGTACTTAACGTTTTAGAATAAGAGATAAATGAACTTCTACTTATATATAAGTAGAAGTTTTTTTGCAGATGGGAAAGTATAAATTCTTTCCCATCTGGCGCTCCAATTATTCGCCTCTACATATTTACAACTAAGGCATACCCCCGAACTAATAGAGGATGCCAAGTTATCTAATAAAGAAAACTGCCATCAATGGGGGGAACTTCATCCACCACTGATGGTTAGTCGCACTTACGGAGCAGTTGATCTCCATAATGTAAAGAAAGTGTAAAATTCACCTAACTTTTCCCTGTTTGCTATCATTCAATGGTAATATTAGAATTAAAGAAAACTTTACTTCTATAGGGGGTATTTAGGTGGCGCAAAAAATTCTAATTGTAGATGACGAAAAGTCCATTGTAACATTATTAAATTATAATTTAGAGAAAGCTGGCTATATAACCGATACTGCATTTGATGGAAAAGAAGCTATTCAAAAAATTGAACAAAATAATGATTATAATTTGGTAGTTTTAGATTTAATGCTCCCTGAAATAGATGGGATGGAAGTTTGTAAATATTTGCGCAGTAATAAAAACGATACACCAATCCTCATGTTAACAGCTAAAGATGATGAATTTGATAAAATACTTGGTTTAGAGCTAGGAGCTGATGACTATTTAACGAAGCCTTTTAGCCCGAAAGAAGTTATTGCACGTATTAAAGCAATTTTGCGTAGATCAAATATGACTCCAGCCTCGCAATTTTCTACCATCCGCATAGGTGAGTTAATTATATACCCGGAAAGATATGAAGCGGAAATAAATTCAAATAGTATTACCTTTACAAGAAAGGAATTTGAACTCCTATATTTTCTAGCAACTAATAAAGGAAAGGTCATTTCAAGGGATCAGTTATTAAGCGGTGTTTGGGATTATGATTTTGTTGGCGATACGCGAATTGTTGATGTGCATATAAGCCATTTACGTGAGAAAATCGAACCAAATTCAAAAAAGCCAGTTTATATTAAGACGGTACGTGGTCTTGGTTATAAGCTGGAGGAACCAAGGGTATGAAAAGTCTTATTAAAAAACCACTTTCATATTATATGCTTATCATTTTTGTCCTTTCCGTGATTAATGGATTGCTTTTATTTCCTATTGTAGATAATGTAATTATACTTATTGCTATATTAATTATTAACTTTTGTATATTAACATTATTTCTGCAATTTTTTAACGTTAATCATATGAAGCCGTTGAGTAAAGCAATTACTATTCTCTCTGAAATAAATCAAGGGAACTATCGGGTAAGGTTTCACTTTTCAGGGAACAATATTATTGGAACACTAAGCAAAGAAATAAATTCTTTAGCAAGAAATATGAATGAATATTCTATCCAAGAAAAAATGCAACGGGAACAATTAACTACCATTATAGAAAATACAGAAAATGGATTAGTATTAATTGATGAAAAAGGCTATATTCATTTAGTGAACAGGAAATTTTTAACGATTTACGGTAAAACTATGAAAGAATATAAAGGTTATCTTTATTATGAAGTGCTGGAAGAAGAAGTGTTTCATAAAACGATTCAAAATGCCTTTTTATATGAAGAAAATGTTAAAAATGAATTTACGCATTATGAAGGAACAGAAAAAGTATATTACCAAATCATTGGAGTTCCAATTTTTAACGAAAAAAACCGACTAAAGGGTGCTGTTCTTGTCATTCATGATATAACAGAATTGAAAAAGTTAGAATTAATGCGAAAAGACTTTGTTGCTAATGTTTCTCATGAATTAAGAACCCCAATTACTTCTATACGCGGTTTTGCTGAAACATTATTAGAAGATGATTTAAAAAATAAAGAAGTTGCGAAAGAATTTTTAACCATTATATATAACGAAAGTGATCGAATGCAACTGCTTATTGAAGATTTGCTTACCTTGTCTCGCTTAGAGCAGGAGAATTTTCAGCTCATTGTAAATGAAATTGATGTGGAAGGGTTATTAAAAGACATCATTCCGGCTTATCAAATGAAGGCAAGGAAGAAAAAGATAAGCATTGCTTTTTCTGTGGATGAAAAATTAAAGTTTAAAGCAGATAAGGAAAAAATTAAACAAATTATTATTAATTTATTAGATAATGCCATTCATTATACACAAGAACAAGGTAAAGTCTCTCTAGCGATCAATTCAACCGAAGAATACGTACACATCCATGTTTCAGATACTGGTATGGGAATTGATAAGGCTGTTTTACCGCGTATCTTTGAACGATTCTATCGAGTGGACAAAGCGCGAAGTAGGAACACTGGTGGGACAGGATTAGGGCTTGCAATTGTTAAACACATTGTAGATGTCCATGATGGTAAAATTGAAATAGATAGTGAAATCAATAAAGGTACACATATCCATATTTATCTACCTAGGAAATAACATCTACTGACACAAAGTAGGTGTTTGTTTTTATTTCCTTCAGATTAAATGATAAAATAAGCTTTAAGCGATTGTTCACACGCATTTTAAGTGTAATGATAATTGGAGGATTATACATGACAACAAAAAAACTAGTCTTGATTGATGGAAATAGTATCATCTACCGTGCATTCTTTGCGCTTCCATTATTGAATAATGATAAAGGGGTTTATACAAATGCCGTTTATGGATTTACAACGATGTTATTAAGGATATTACAAGAAGAAAAACCCACCCATCTATTAGTAGCTTTTGATGCCGGAAAGACTACCTTTAGGCATGAAACGTATAAAGAATACAAAGGAGGGCGTCAAAAAACTCCGCCAGAACTTTCCGAACAGTTTCCGGTTTTGAAAGAATTGCTTGATGCCTTTCAGATTAAGCATTACCAATTGGAGCAATATGAGGCCGATGATATCATTGGAACACTTTCTTTACAAGGAAAGGAAAAGGGTTACGATGTAACAGTCATATCGGGTGACAAGGATATGTTGCAACTCGTATCTGATAAAGTTACCGTAAGTGTTACAAAAAAAGGGATAAGCGAAGTGGATCAATATACCCCAGAGTTTTTAATGGAAAAAATGGAGATTACTCCCGAACAAATTATTGATTTGAAAGCCTTAATGGGGGATAGTTCGGATAATATTCCAGGGGTACCCGGAGTAGGACAAAAAACAGCTACTAAACTACTTAAGCAATACCCAACTTTAGAGGAAGTTTACGAACATATCGATGATGTTAGTGGAAAGAAACTAAAAGAAAAATTGGCTACTCATAAAGATGATGCTTTTATGAGTAAAGATTTAGTGACTATTAATCGGGACTCTCCTATAGAAATAAAAATAGACGATATTGTATATGAAGGTTATTCGGAACATGAGGTAAGTACAAAGTTTAAAGAATTGGGATTTTTATCGCTTTTAGATAAAGTATCTGCAGATTCAATAGATAGTGATGCACCAACAGAATTAAAAGAGATTGAATTTACGATAGTTGATGAAGTAAAAGAGGAACTATTTACGAATCAGGATGCATTTATCGTAGAATTGGCTGGAGAAAATTATCATTCTGACGATATTTTAGGATTTAGTATTGTAAATGAAAATAAAAAATTCTTTGTACCTGTTGATGTTGCTTTACATTCAGATGTGTTTGAAAAATGGGCAGAAGATGAAACAAAGGAAAAACAAGTTTTTGACGCTAAAAAGACATTAGTTTCTTTATTACGAAATGAAATTCATATTAAAGGGATTCGTTTTGATATGTTATTAGCTTCTTACTTGTTAAACCCTTCAGAAAATAACCATGATATACCTGCCATTGCAAACCGGATGGGATATAGGGATGTCTTGTTTGATGAAGAAGTATACGGAAAAGGTGCAAAGTGGAAGGTTCCTGAACAGGAAAAACTAGCTGAGCATATTGTTCGGAAGGCAAATACATTATTTCATTTAAAAGATAAAATGGAAGAGAAATTAAAAGAAAATGAACAATTTACCTTATTAAATGAATTGGAAATGCCCATTGCACTCATTTTAGGAGAAATGGAGCATCAGGGAGTACTAATTGATACGAACAAAATTAAAGAAATGGGCGAAGATTTAAAGGCAAGACTAGATACTCTAGAAAAAGAAGTACATGAACTGGCGGGGGAAACATTTAACCTTAATTCTCCAAAACAACTAGGTCCGATTTTATTCGAGAAATTAGGGCTTCCCGTTATTAAGAAAACAAAAACAGGATATTCTACTGCTGCGGATGTTCTGGAACGACTTGTAGATGAGCATGAAATCATCCCGAAATTATTGCTTTATAGACAATTGGGCAAACTCCAATCGACTTATATTGAAGGATTATTAAAGGTAATCAATAAAGAAACAAATAAAGTTCATACCCGTTTTAATCAAGCGTTGACACAAACTGGCAGATTAAGTTCTGTTGATCCTAACTTACAAAATATTCCAATCCGATTAGAGGAAGGTAGAAAGATCCGTAAAGCATTTGTGCCGTCGGAAAAAGATTGGGTCATGTTTGCTGCGGATTATTCTCAAATTGAATTACGTGTTTTGGCCCATATATCAAAAGATGAAAAACTAATTCAAGCATTCCAAAATAATCTAGATATTCATACGCAAACCGCCATGGATGTTTTCCATGTTGAAGCGGACGAAGTGACTGCGAATATGCGTAGGCAAGCAAAAGCAGTAAACTTTGGAATTGTTTATGGAATAAGTGATTTTGGATTATCACAGAATCTAAAAATTTCTAGAAAAGAAGCAAAACAATTTATTGATCGTTATTTTGATATTTATACCGGTGTACAAAACTACATGGAAGAAATTGTTCAAGAAGCAAAATTAAATGGTTATGTAACGACAATTATGAATCGCAGAAGATATCTACCAGAAATAAACAGTAGAAATTTTAATGTGAGAAGTTTTGCTGAACGGACAGCAATGAATTCTCCTATTCAAGGAAGTGCTGCAGATATTATTAAAAAAGCAATGATTGATTTGCATACGAAATTGAAGGAAGAGAAAATGCAAGCACGCATGTTGCTACAAGTACACGATGAATTAATTCTCGAAGCTCCAAGGGAAGAAGTGGAAAAGTTAAAGGTAATCGTACCGGAAATGATGGAGGGTACTGTAGAATTAAGGGTTCCTCTTAAAGTGGATTACGCTTTTGGGGATAGTTGGTTTGATGCAAAGTAAGGAGTAGTAGCGATGCCTGAATTACCAGAAGTAGAGACGATAAGAAAAACACTTATACCACTAGTCTCTAATAAAACAATAGATAAAGTAGAAGTATACTGGCCAAAAATGGTGAAAGTCCCAGATGATGTCGAGAGATTTAAATTATTGTTGCAAGGGCAAACGATTCAAAGAATGGGAAGAAGAGGGAAATTTTTATTATTCTATTTAAATGATGTCGTTCTAATTTCTCATTTAAGGATGGAAGGCAAGTATCGAGTTGTTTCTTCAGCTGAACCGATAGAGAAACATACTCATGTTATTTTCACATTTACTAATGGTGAAGACCTTCGTTATAATGATGTTCGCAAATTCGGTACGATGCATGTTTATCCTATTGGCCAAGAGTTCGAAAGTGAACCATTAAAAAAGTTAGGACCTGAACCATTTGATGAAGGTTTTACGCTAGACTATTTATACCAGAAGTTGAAAAGGACAGAGCGCCCTATTAAGGCAGTATTATTAGATCAAACTGTCGTTACAGGTCTTGGAAATATCTATGTTGATGAGACATTATTCCGTGCCAAAATACATCCTTCAAAAAAAGCAAGTCACTTAACAAAAAAAGAAGTAGAACGAATTCGTGATGAATCCATCCATACGTTAGCCGATGCGGTTAAACAGGGCGGAACAACCATCCGTTCTTATGTTAATGGTCAGGGAGAAATGGGGATGTTTCAACAAGAGTTGTTTGTTTATGGACAGGAAAATAAAGAATGTAAACGATGTGGAAATCTAATTTTAAAAACGAAAGTTGCTGGACGTGGCACGCATATTTGTCCTAATTGCCAAAAAGAATAGAGGGATTATGAGATGGCACTAATTATTGGCCTAACAGGTAGTATTGCAAGTGGAAAGAGTACGGTTAGTTTAATGTTTGATGAATTTCGAATACCAGTTGTGGATGCTGATAAAATAGCCAGGGAGGTAGTGTATCCTGGTGAAGAAGCGTATAACAAAATTATTGAGACATTTGGAACCCATTTATTACGGGAAGATAAAACATTAAATCGTAAAAAACTTGGAGAAATTGTATTTGATGACCAAGAAAAATTAGAAACTTTAAATCAAATAGTTCATCCGGCAATACGTAAAAGGATCATAGAAAAACGTGATGGGTTTGTTCAAGATGGGGCTTCATGTGTGGTATTAGATATTCCATTATTATTTGAAAGTAACTTAACAAATTTTGTTGATAAAACAATTGTCGTTTATGTAGACGAGAACGTACAGTTACAAAGATTAATGGAACGAGATGAATTTGGTGAAAGTGAAGCATTAAAGCGTATTAAATCACAAATGCCTGTTAAAGAGAAAGCAAAATTAGCTGATGCTGTCATTAATAATAACAGTTCAAAAACAGCCACTTTTGAACAACTGGAAGATATTTTAAGGAAATGGGATGTCATATAGGAAGTCTAGACTTATTGTCTAGACTTTTTGCTTAAGTTTTTGACCTATTTTAAAGAAAATCCGAAAAAACTTATAAAAACAGAATCACATTCATCTGAAATATGTTATACTATTTATTATAAAGGGGTATTAAGTATAACATAAATAGGAGGAAGAGATTCTGATGGGGAAGACGCGTGTTGCAATTAATGGTTTTGGAAGAATTGGAAGAATGGTTTTTAGGCAGGCTATTGTAGATGAGGATGTCGAAGTGGTTGCAATTAATGCAAGATATCCTACTGAAACGCTTGCGCACTTAATTAAATATGATAGTGTTCATGGTATTTTTCACGGTGAAGTTACTGCACTTGAATCAGCTATTAAAGTAAATAACAAAATAGTTGAGGTTGTGAATTCAAGAGAACCTAATAAACTGCCATGGAAGGAATTAAACATAGATGTAGTAATTGAAGCTACAGGGAAATTTAAAACGAAAGAAAGTGCTGGATTACATATCCAAGCCGGAGCAAAAAAAGTCGTAATTACAGCACCAGGTAAAGAAATAGATAAGACAATCGTGATGGGGGTAAACGAACATACGTATCAACCAGAATTGGACCATGTCATTTCTAATGCTTCCTGTACAACGAACTGTTTAGCACCGGTAGTGAAAGTAATAGATGATCATTTTACAATTAAAAACGGATTAATGACTACTGTTCATGCATACACGAATGATCAAAATAATTTAGATAATCCTCATAAAGACTTAAGGCGTGCAAGAAGTTGTGGCCAATCCATTATACCTACATCTACAGGGGCAGCAAAAGCGTTAGGTGAGGTTTTACCACATTTAAACGGTAAATTACATGGAATGGCATTAAGGGTTCCTACACCGAATGTATCATTAGTGGATCTTGTTGTAGACGTGGAAAAGAGTGTAACGGTTGAAGAAGTGAATCGTGTATTTAAACAGTCTTCAAAACAAGAAATGAATGGCATCATTCATTATAGTGAAGAACCACTTGTTTCTATTGATTATACAACAACGGATTTTTCATCTATTATTGATGGCTTATCTACCATGGTTATAGACGGAAATAAAATAAAAGTTTTGGCTTGGTATGATAATGAATGGGGCTATTCGAAACGAGTTCTTGATCTAACCAAATTAGTTGGGATTAGTTTAAAGGAATTTGCTAGAATTTAATACTTTTAAAACCATCTATTTCCACAGTGAATAGATGGTTTTTCTAGTTGCAAAAGATTCATAAACATTATATACTTCTCATGTTACGATTTGAAAACGAAATGATGTTTTCTGCTTAAAGGGTTAGGACCTCATCCGTACTAACTTTCCCCCGTGGCAGAAAATAAAATAAAAGAAGTTTCTAATGTCTTAAGGGGGAATGTAGTAATGGATACAATGGGAAGACACGTAATAGCTGAACTATGGGGATGCAATATAGACAAATTAAATGATATGGGGTTAATCGAACGTATTTTTGTAGATGCTGCTTTAAAAGCAGGGGCAGAGATTCGTGAAGTTGCCTTTCATAAATTTGCGCCACAAGGTGTTAGTGGTGTCGTGATTATTTCGGAATCCCATTTAACGATTCATAGCTTTCCAGAACATGGATATGCAAGTATTGATGTATTTACTTGTGGAGATATTATTGATCCGAATGTTGCAGCAGATTTTATTGCTGAAGCGTTGGAATGTAAGTCTTATGATCGTGTGGAGATACCGCGGGGAATGGGCCCAATAAAAGAAAAAGACTTTGAAAAAGTATATTAATCATAATAAGTTAATCGAAAATCCGATTTTAAATAAGAATAAAAGGGCTGACTCTTCACGTCAGCCCTTTAATCATGTGATTCACTATTACTTTTTTTGTTAGAGGAAATTGTTAAAACGTGTTACAATATAGGGTAAACAATAGGTCGGGGAGAATGGATATGTCGATTAATAGCAAATTTCGTACTTTTTTTGGTAACCATTTAGAAACGGGTGAGGATCGCTTAGATAAGTCATTGAAAACACGTTATTATAAAGCAATGAAAGATAAGGTTTTTCAAACGCTTGAAAACTT
This sequence comes from Oceanobacillus sp. FSL K6-0118, assembly GCF_038006665.1. Lineage (NCBI taxonomy): Bacteria > Bacillati > Bacillota > Bacilli > Caryophanales > Bacillaceae > Oceanobacillus > Oceanobacillus sp. FSL K6-0118. Next base: position 2,539,458 of record NZ_JBBOVR010000001.1, on the reverse strand, counting down.
CTTTCAAGCTAGTTCTGAATTCGAAATAAATTCTTTATCAAAAGAACGTGGGGAAATGAGTGTTATTACAAAAAAAGGAAAAAGAGCTTTTATTGTAGTAACAGTCATTATGGTAAGCCCTAATAAAACTGCTGTTGATTTTTCGGTATCTTTAGATTCCGCGATTCCATTGAATTTTGGATATATTACTAAATTAATTAATCGACTATATGATAATTTAAATAAAGAGTTACCGCAACTTTAAATACACCAAGTTTGATAACGATGAATGGGGTTGTAAGGATGAAGTGTCCCAACTGTCAATATAAAAACACAAAAGTTTTTGATTCGCGTCCCACTGATGAAGGAAGATCCATACGTAGACGCCGAGAATGTGAAAACTGTAATTATCGTTTCACTACTTTTGAAAGAATGGAAGAGCCACCTTTAATTGTTGTGAAAAAAGATGGAGTAAGACAAGAATTTTCAAGAGATAAATTAATAAGGGGATTAATAAGGGCTTGCGAAAAAAGACCTGTTCCGTTAGAAAAAATTGAATCAATTGCTTTAGATGTTGAAAAAGAATTGAGAAATGCAGGTTATTCTGAAGTAGATAGTAAGGATGTTGGCGAGAAAGTGATGGATCGCTTGGCGGAAATAGATGAAGTTGCTTATGTAAGGTTTGCTTCTGTTTATCGTCAATTTAAAGATATCACTGTATTTTTAGAGGAATTAAAAGACCTTATTAACGTTGACAGGAAAAATGAATAAAGAGTACTACATAGATAAGGGTGAGAAGATTTGAACTTTATTGGACAAATATTACCGGTTGATGGGTACTATGTATTATTAAAGGATCAATTAACCGCTGATTATACAACATCATTAACTCATCTGTATCAACCGTTAATAGGGATGCAAGCAGTTATGCTGTATCAAACTCTTTTACATGAATTAGAATTCCAGAAAGATTCTCCACAAACACATCATACGTTAATGAATTATTTAAACATTCCTTTGGATGAACTATATAAAGCAAGATTAAATTTAGAAGGAATTGGTTTATTAAAGACCTATAAAAAACAATTAGAGCAGTCAACTATGTTTACTTATGAAATACAATGTCCTTTTTCACCTAATGATTTCTTTCATGATGCAATGCTATCTCAATTACTATATCATCAGTTAGGGCATGAGAAGTTTTCTATGCTTAAAAATAGATATAAAGTGACTACTCATGGGGATTTAGGAGAAAATATTACGGCATCCTTTAACGATGTATTTCAAACTTTTACTCCAACGCTAGAAGTTGTAAAACCTATATCTAGTAATGATTTAAATAATGATACAACCAATTCTGTTGATTTGCATTGGATGGAACAAATGTTAAAGCAAAGAATGATCCCAGTTGGACAAGTTTTAACACCTGATAATCGGAAATTAATTTCACAAATGATGGAATTATATGATTTGGATAACTATGAAATAGAAAAATCTATTTTATGGGCATTAAACGAGGAAAACCTCTTAGATTGTGATGAATTCAAAAATGCCTGTCATGATTTATTTAAATCTAAGCATAACAATGCTACTATAAAATTAACGGAAAGAATTACTTTTCCTAAGCAGAAGGAACAAACGGAACCGAAAACCAAAGAGGAAATGTTAATTCAAAAATTAGAAACTATTTCGCCTAAACAGTTGTTAGAAGATTTGTCTGGTGGCCATCAAGCTTCCGAACAGGATATGAAGATTATACGCGATGTCATGACTTCTCAAGGATTACCTTCACCAGTAATGAATGTTCTTATACATTATGTTTTATTACAATCAGATATGAAATTATCCAAAGCCTATTTAGAAAAAATTGCTAGTCACTGGTCACGAGCGAAAATTAAGACTGCAAAAGAGGCAATGGAATTCGCTAAAAAAGAAAGAGATAAATTTCAAAAAACGAATAATAAAAAACAAAATTACAATTATACCAAAAGAAATACAAAGGAAATTATTCCGGATTGGTTTAAAGAAAGAAAGGGTAATCGTAAGGAAAGTCAAACAGAAAATCCACCAATAAATTCCAAACAACCAATAGTAAACTTAGAAGAAGAAAAGGCAAAATTACATGCTTTGTTAAATCAAAAGCAGAAAAATAATTGATCTCAAGGATGGTTTATATGGAACCTATTCAAAGCTCTTTATCAAAGTGGATGAAAGAGAATAAAAATTTTCAGGAAAATTACACTAAAATAAGGAGTGAAGTTTTAAACGACCCTGAAATTAAGGAGTTTTTATCTTTACATCCAGAAATATCAAATAGTGAACTAAATAAAAGTTTAGTAAAGCTGTATGAATATAAGACCCAATCTAAGCAATGTGATCAATGCAGCTCTTTTAATGAATGTCAAAACATGTTGCAAGGGTACTCGCCTATTCTGCAAGTGGAAAATGGCGAAATTCATCTTGCTTATGAAAAATGTCATAGCCGTATTATGATAGAAAAAGAACAATCTCAACAACAACTTGTTCAAAGTGTCCATGTGCCCAAAGAGATATTACAAGCATCGATAAATAACATTGATGATGATAAAAATCGAAATAACGGGGTTATGGAAATGTTTAATTTTTTACGTGAAGCAAGTAATAAGTTGCCACGTAAGGGTATTTACTTTTATGGACCTTTTGGGGTTGGTAAAACATATTTCCTCGGTGCATTAGCGAATGAGTTAAAGAAAATGAACATCTCATCTATGATTATTTATATGCCAGAGTTTGTCCGCGAAATTAAGTCATCTTTTAAAAATGATACAACAAATGAAAAGATAGAATACTTTAAAAAAGCAGATGTACTTATGTTGGATGATATTGGTGCAGAAATGCAGTCATCTTGGTTTCGGGATGAGATTTTAGGTTCTGTATTACAATACCGAATGATGGAACAGTTACCTGTTTGTTTTACAAGTAATTATAGTTTAGAACAGTTGGAAGGAGTTTTGGCTTCTACTAGGGATGGTGTAGAGAAAGTCAAAGCCGGAAGAATTATCGAACGAATAAGACAAGTAAGTAAAGAAGTGCCAATATATGGAGAAAATAGAAGAAACTAACGTAAACTAGTATGTAAAAGTACTAGTTTTTCCTTTTTGGCAGTAAGAAAAATACTAGTTTCTGTGGTTTAATCATTTTTTTACACCTTTGTCCATATAATGTAACAGTTTGATTGTGGATGAGGGTGATGGTATTTGCTTGGGGTATATTTTGAATCAGAAAAAGAAGTACTAATATTTTGTGAAAAATTATTCCAACGTGATAAAAATATTGAATTGCATTGGAAACATCAAGAAGAATGGGGGATTCTTCTCCAAATTGAATCAGAAATACATGATTGCAAATTCGTAAATGTAATGGCGAAATTGATGGCTGAAGTATTCATTGGACATCGATTAGGAAACATGATTAAAGACATTATTAAGAAAAAATATTATTTTTCAGATTATGAAGAGATAAAAAGGATTCATGAAATAACAAATTGGATATTGTCAGGGAATAATGCTGAAAGTTTTCTGCACCTAGAAAGAACTGAAAGGGATCACCCGAAGGATTTATTGGAAGGATTATTTTTAAATCATATAAAAGATACAGATACTATACATTATGATTCCATCGTAAAGTTTGGGCTAAAAGAATTCAGGAATGAAATGATTGATTATGTAGGACTAGCGATAGACGAATATAAGAGAGAAGAAGAACATCAAGCGTTTATCAACTCTTTACGCACTTATATTAGCAAAAAAGATCCAGGAATTCCAGTCATTCATATTTTGCAAGGAAGTTCGTTTTCTTTTTATTCAGCAGATGGAGAAGTCCTTTCAAAAATGGATTTACAAACTTTAATGCAGAAAGAACCCTTATACCTATTTGGATTAGATGAAACTGAAATGAATTTATCGCCACTAATTGCGATGGCGCCAGAGAAAGTAAAAATCTACGGTGATGATCCCGCCGAACCAAAAACATTAACCGTCATTAATGTTTTCCAAGAAAAAGCGGAATTCCAACCTACTCGAGAATTTCCTTTTTATAATATGAAAAACCAATAGCACTTGCAATTATAATTTTATAGAGCTATAATACACTTTAGATTCATTATTGAAGTTAAAAGTTACGATAAGGACATGATTATTTTGGATACATATAGATTAGAGAGGGAAGTCGTTTGGCTGAAAGCTTCCTCTATAGGCCTGAATAATTACCACCTTTGAACTCTTTTCCAGAAGTTATAGTAAGGAATAGCGTATCATCTGCGTTAAAGATGTAGAGCCGCTAATTTTAGCGGGAACTAGGGTGGAACCACGAACTATTATACTACGCTCGTCCCTTTTGCGTTATGCAATTGGGATGGGCGTTTTTTAATTTAATATATGTTTACAGATAGAAAGGAGCAAGCAACATGGCAGAAGAAATTAAAATAATATTTCCAGATGGTAATGAAAAAGGATTTCCAATTGGAACAACTGGTGAGGAGATTGCAGCATCCATTTCTCCAGGATTAAAGAAACAAGCTATAGCTATTAAATTAGATGGTGAACAAGTAGATTTAAGACGCGAACTTGATCATGGTGGGAAAATAGAAATCTTAACTTATAAAAATAATGAATCTATAGATATCATGCGCCATTCCACAGCACATTTAATGGCTCAAGCGATTAAACGATTATATAAAGACGTTCAATTTGGTGTTGGACCTGTAATTGATGAAGGATTTTATTATGATTTAGACATGGAATATAAAATCACTCCAGAGGATCTTCCTAAGATTGAAAAAGAAATGAAACGTATTGTCGATGAGAATCTTGAAATTAAGCGAGTAGAAGTTTCACGTGAAGAAGCGAAAGAACGTTTTCGCGAAATTAATGATGAACTGAAACTTGAATTAATTGATGATATTCCAGAAGGGGAACAAGTGACTATTTATGAGCAAGGTGAATACTTTGATCTATGTCGAGGAATTCACGTCCCTTCTACAAGTAAAATTAAAGCATTTAAACTTTTAAGTATTTCAGGAGCTTACTGGCGTGGGGATAGCAATAATAAGCAGCTTCAACGTATTTATGGAACTGCATTTGAAAAACAAAGTCAATTGGACGAGTATCTTCATATTTTAGAAGAACGTAAGGAACGTGATCATCGTAAGCTAGGTAAAGAATTAGGGATTTTTACCGTCTCTCAAAAAGTTGGACAAGGTCTACCGTTATGGCTTCCTAAAGGGGCAACTATTCGTCGTACAATCGAACGTTATATTGTGGATTTGGAAGAACGTTTAGGATATGATCACGTTTATACACCTGTACTGGGGAGTAAGGAGCTATATGAGACAAGTGGACATTGGGATCATTATGATGATGATATGTTCCCACCGATGGAAATGGATAATGAAACATTAGTATTGCGTCCAATGAATTGTCCACATCATATGATGGTATTTAAAAATCAACTATGGAGCTACCGTCAATTACCAGTAAGAATTGCAGAACTTGGAACGATGCATCGTTATGAAATGAGTGGTGCGTTAGCGGGACTTCAACGTGTTCGTGCAATGACTTTAAATGACGCTCATATCTTCGCTAGACCAGATCAATTAAAAGAAGAATTTACTCGTGTTGTAGAATTAATTCAACATGTATATAAAGACTTTGGAATTGAAGATTACTATTTCCGTCTTTCTTATCGTGATCCAGAGGATAAGGAAAAATATATTGACGACGATGAAATGTGGGAAAAAACACAATCCACTTTAAAACAAACAATGGACGACTTGAATTTGGATTATGTGGAAGCAGAGGGAGAAGCAGCATTCTATGGTCCAAAATTAGATGTACAAGTTAAAACTGCTTTAGGTAAGGATGAAACATTATCTACTGTTCAATTAGATGTTTTATTACCTGAGCGATTTGATTTATCTTATATTGGTGAAGACGGGAAAGAACATCGTCCTGTTGTTATTCACCGCGGTGTCGTTTCTACTATGGAACGTTTTGTTGCATTCTTAATTGAAGAATATAAGGGTGCTTTCCCAACTTGGCTTGCCCCAGTACAAGTGAAAGTAATCCCTGTTTCTCCGCAGATTCATTTAGATTATGCGAAGGAAGTTGCGGATAAATTAAGAAGACAAGGTGTTCGTATTGAAGTGGATGAAAGAGATGAGAAAATCGGCTATAAGATTCGTGAAGCACAAACTCAAAAAACACCTTTCATGCTCGTTTTAGGTGACAAAGAAATTGAAAACAACGCCGTAAATGTTCGTCGTTATGGAGAACAAAAATCAGAAACAATTTCCTATGAAGATTTTGAAAATCTTATTCAAAAGGAAATTACAGAACGCAAATTACGTAATAAATAAAGAAGACTTCCATCAAGTGTGGGCTTTTCTTTCATCCCCACTGGTGGCTAGTGGTACTTATCGGACCTTTACGGGCTGCTCGTCTAGGTGCGATAAATGCAATGGTAGGCCAAGTATGTATTTACACATACTTGGCCTTTGTCGTGAAATATGGTAAAATATAATTAATATCATTCGACTGAGAAAAATATTTGACTAGGTTTCTTAAGTGTGATATACTTTAAAAGTTGAAAAATTAAATGATCTCAAAGACAAGTAGAAGCACCCGCTTCTCACCTGTTCGACGCACGTTTCGTGTAGTTGACTGGTTCCAAATTTATTATGTGTAATTGGAATGTGTGGGTGTATTACCGACACTTTTTTCATGTATGAAGACTTGTCAAATAGATCAGTATCGAAAAAACTTTGGAGGTGTCTGACTATTAGCAAAGATATGAACGTCAATGAAAAGATTCGTGCAAGAGAAGTACGACTTATCGATTCAAATGGGGATCAACTTGGTGTGAAAACACGTCAAGAAGCGTTGGAGATTGCGCAAACTAGAAACTTGGATTTGGTTTTAGTTGCTCCAAATGCAAAACCGCCTGTATGTCGAATTATGGACTATGGGAAATATCGTTATGAGCAACAGAAAAAGGAAAAAGAAGCTCGTAAAAAACAAAAGATTATTAATATAAAAGAAGTACGGTTTACACCAGGTATTGGCGATCATGACTTCGAAACGAAGGTTAAGAACGCGAAAAAATTCCTTGAAAAGGGAGATAAATTAAAAGCATCCGTTCGTTTCCGAGGACGTGCAATCACACACAAAGAGCTAGGACAAGAGGTTTTAACTCGTCTAGCTGAAGAACTTAAAGATGTTGCGACAATTGAATCCAAACCGAAAATGGAAGGTCGTAATATGTTTATGATGCTCGCTCCGATTAGTGAAAAGAAGTAATAGATGCAACATTACGAGGAGGAAATAAATTATGCCTAAAATGAAAACTCATAAAGGGACTCAAAAACGTTTTACAAGAACTGGTTCTGGAAAATTAAAAAGATCTCATGCATACACTAGTCACTTATTTGCTAACAAATCTCAAAAGCAAAAACGTAAACTACGTAAAAGTGCTGTTGTATCTACTGGGGACTACAAACGTATCAAAACAATGTTACCTAAATAATTAGACTATTAATGATAAATATAGATTCGGAAATGTATTAGGAGGGAATTAATATGCCACGTGTAAAAGGTGGAACAGTAACGCGCCAACGTCGTAAACGCGTATTAAAATTAGCTAAAGGTTATTATGGTTCAAAGAGAACTCTATTTAAAACTGCAAAACAACAAGTAATTAAATCTGGTCAATATGCTTATCGTGACCGTAGACAAAGAAAACGTGACTTCCGTAAATTATGGATTGCACGTATTAATGCAGCTGCTCGTCTAAACGGTATCTCTTACAGCAAATTAATGCACGGACTTAAAGTAGCTGGAATTGACATTAACCGTAAAATGTTATCCGATTTAGCAGTTAACGATGAAAAAGCATTTGCTCAGTTAGTAGAACAAGCAAAAGGTGCTTTAAAATAATTTGAAATAAGCCGAATCCATTTAGACATGGGTTCGGTTTTTTATTGCAAACTAGGAGGAAAAAGTGAATTCCATCATCTATTATATTTTAGGGGTAAACATTGTTGGGTTTATTTTAATGGGAGTAGATAAACAAAAAGCAGTGAAACAAAAATACCGAATACCAGAAAGAACTTTTTGGATCATCGCTTTGTTAGGTGGAGCACCAGGAACCTATATTGGGATGCAACGATACCGTCATAAAACGAAACATAAATCTTTTACAATTGGAATGCCAATCTTCATCATTTTAAACTTCTTTTTGTTTTTCTATTTGTCAGGTCTTGCTAGTTGAACCTTATCATAAATAGCATTTAAGGTCATATAAATGAATAGAAGGTAGAAATCTGAAGTGCAGGGTACTTTTCTCAGGGAGAACAGCTAGAAACTGGCAAAAGGAGGAAAGTTATGGAGTACATTGGGAACTATGTAATGGCGTTTATCGAAATGGGAGGATTACTTTCACCGTTATTATTTATTTGTTTTCATTTAATAAGGCCATTATTCTTTCTCCCGGTAGTATTTGTATGTGTCACAGGAGGAATTTTATACGGGCCGATAGCAGGCACTATTTATTCGGTTGTAGGAATAACCTTATCTAGCGTTATATTTTATGGATTAGTTAATCGGATGCCCAAAAAATTAGATAAACTAATCCGATTGAAACAAAAACTACTAGGGAGTAGCACTACATTAAATACATCCCAAATCGCCATACTTAGACTTGTCCCTTTTATTCATTTTCATCTATTGTCTTTATGCATTATGGAAATATCTTCTGGGATGAAGCAGTACACGAAATCATCTTTATTATCTAACATTCCGTTAGCCATCGTTTATACATGTTTAGGCGGATGGATTGCGAATTTATCCCCATTTCATATTTTCATATTTTTAATTGGTTTACTACCTTTCATTTATTTGGTTAGAAGTAAAGAAATTATTATAAAGTGGCGAGACTTTTTCCAGATGAGTACTTAACAAATAAAAGCCGAAAAATCCAAGTTAATTGGTTTTTTCGGCTTAAAATGTTTTTGTGGAAGGTCTAATACTACTCCATTTTCGTAATAAGTATTTCATTTATAGGATGTTTCCATTTGATTTTTGCATGTGGGTATCTAATAAGTATTTCATTTTCTAAGAAATATAAATCCTCGCGAGTAAACCCTTTCAAATCAAATGGGTCACGAATACTAATATCAATATCCACCACTTCAAATGAATCATCCACCACGCCTATATATTTTTCGCCTTCAAAGACACATCCTTTATACACAAGCTTCAAGTTTTTCTTGCTATTATTCGCTTCATCTACCATATAAAAATGGTTAGATTGTTTTGCAATTTTTAATTGTCTTTCTGGGTTTCTAGTGTACTCGATCCATGTATAAATAAGAAAAGCTATCGCGATAAGGATAAGTATACGAAATAAAATAACTATCATTATGATCGACTCCCTATTTAATTCGTTAATCTCCATACGTATTACTTGATACAATAGTTTCACGAATACTAAAAAATCATGGTACAATCAGAACAAAGGCGCAAGCGCCCGTTTATTGACGTATAGACTGGACTGAGCCGTAGGAGATAAAGGAAACACGGTGAGCGTGAGCGAGCCGATGTTGACTTATCGAACGGAGGTGAAGGAAGTCTACTAGTCACTGGGCGCTGGAGCCGGACGTGGCTATTTCTGTATCTAAGTTATACATAGCCATACAAATTTTATAATTTCCCGACAATAAAAAAGAGAGAGTGAGGATATACATTTATGAATTGGGAAGAATTATATTCCATGCAACAAAGTTTAGACAACCATATTGAATCAAATCACCAATTAAAAAATCAAGATTTATTCCAAGAAAAATACTTAGCTTTACTAGTTGAACTTGGTGAGCTTGCTAATGAAACGAGATGTTTTAAGTTTTGGAGCAACAAATCACGAAATAATAATGATATTATTTTGGAAGAATACGTAGATGGTCTTCATTTTATTTTATCACTTGGATTAGAAAAAGGATATCGATACACTAGTAGAAACCTCAGTGAATTAACACGAGCTGCTGAAACGGAACAATTTAATATAGTATTTGAATCTTGTATAAATTTTTATAAAAATGTATCAAAGGAAACTTATGAACAGCTATTTATGAATTTCTTACTACTAGGAGAAGTATTAGGGTTCAGTGAATCTGACATACAAGTTGCTTATTATAAGAAGAATGAAATAAATTTTGAAAGACAAAATAAAGGATATTAATGTTTGCCCCGCCTAAAAGGGCAGTAAGACTCCCATCTCAAGCTTCTGGGGAAATAAAGAAGGCAGGTGGGAGATCAACTGCCCATAATGGTCCGATAAGTGCGACTAACCATCAGTGGAGGATGAAGGAACGCCCCACTGATGGGAGTCTTCTTTATACAAGGCTCACAATAATAGAAGGAGGTTATATATATGACACAATTAGATGAAACGTTAATCATGCTTAAGGATTTAACCGATGCAAGAGGAATTCCGGGGAATGAGAAAGAAGTTCGTGAAGTTTTTGAAAAATACATTTCACCATACGCGGATGAAATCGAATATGATAATTTAGGTAGTACCATTGCCAAAAAAGTAGGAGATTCCAACGGCCCCAAAATTATGATTGCTGGGCATTTAGATGAAGTTGGTTTTATGGTTACACGAATTGATGAGAAGGGTTATGTATATTTCCAAACAGTTGGTGGCTGGTGGAGTCAAGTGATGTTGGCGCAACGAGTAACCATTCTAGGAGCAAAAGGAGATATAACAGGGGTGATTGGCTCAAAACCACCTCATATTCTTCCGCCAGAAGTACGGAAAAAACCTTATGAAATTAAGGATATGTTTATTGATATTGGTGCTTCTAGTAAGAAAGAAGCAGAAGAATTTGGTGTAAAACCTGGACAATCTATCGTACCTTACTTTGAATTTACACCGTTGAAAAATGAAAAAATGCTATTAGCAAAGGCTTGGGATAATCGCATTGGATTGGCAATCGCAATTGAAGTTTTAAAACAACTGAAAGATGTAAACCATCCAAATGTTGTCTATGGTGTTGGCGATGTGCAAGAAGAGGTTGGTCTTAGAGGTGCGAAAACGGCAGCTAATAAAATACAGCCTGACATTGGCTTTGGCGTAGATGTAGGGATTGCTGGAGATACTCCAGGGATAAAACCATCTGAAGCCGACAGCAAGCTAGGTGAAGGACCTCAAATCATGTTATACGATGGTTCCATGGTTTCCCATAAAGGTCTACGTGACTTATTTATTGAAACTGCAGAAGAAAAAAATATTCCATTCCAATATGCAGCTCTATCAGGTGGTGGGACGGATTCGGGCTCAATCCATCTAACCGCAAATGGTGTTCCGTCACTTTCCATCACCATTGCAACACGTTATATTCATTCTCATGCCGGTATTCTACATCGAGATGATTTTGAGAATGCAGTAAAGCTAATTGTGGAGGTAATCAAGAAATTAGATGCTGAAACGCTTAAAAAATTAATATTTGCATAAGTATGAAACAAGGCTTAGAGAATTTTTACTCAAAGCCTTGTTTTTTGAAAAGCAGTCAAAGAGATTTGCTATATATTTAAGTGCAGTGAAGTAATCTACATAAAAAAATCAACTTTTAACCCCGTCTTAAAATCAGTACGGGGTTATGCTGTTTGAGGTTTTAAAATTAAATAATTCGATTGTCACTTTACAATTGAATATATAAGGATAAAAAATCTATAAACTCTTACCGAGTATACTTAATGTAACTGCTTTAAAGATATCATTTGGAAATTAATTATCCAGAGTACACGCTATCACATGTTCCAGCCGCGGGTTCATAAAAACAATGTTGTTTAAATTGACCAGCAAATGGTTGATTGTACCATGTGGGAGGGCATGGAGCATATGGATTAAAGTACCAAAGGGCATATTTCGCTGGTTGTTTTCTCCAATATTCCAAATTCTGTCTTGCTAACCTTCTTTCAGATTCTCTTGCTCTTTGGTAAAAAACATTGCCTTTTTGAACAGCTTCAAATGAGAAATTTCCTCCTTGCACTTGAAAAATAACATCTTCAATTGTTCTTAACTCATTAAAGTCCACACAATCTGCTACAGCACGATTAACAATTACATTTCCTACATATAGCATCCCTAGTTTACCTTCGCCTTCAGCTTCAGCTCGCATCATCCTTGCCATTAAGTTAACGTCTGCGTTTCGGTAAGCAACTCTTGCCATTTTTTCCACCTCCAGAATATAGTATGAAAAAAAGTTAAATTAATGACATTGTGTGTTAAAAAACTTGGCATTTATCCCATCTTAAGCATCTGGGGAAACAAAAAGGTAGGTGGGAGATCAACTGCCCGTAAAGATCCAATAAGTGCGATTAACTGTTATCACGGCCAAAAGAGCAAGCAATCGTCGAAGAAATGTCCGTGACACGTTGTTATTGTATCAGTAAAGTAGACAATTTTAGAAAGTGTCCTATTCATTTGATAATCTTATAGTAGAAAAAGATAGAAATTAGGGGATGAATATGGCAAGACAACTAAAAAGATACAGTTATGAATTAAAGAAAACAGTAGTTGAAAAATATTTCGAGGGGCACGCGATCCGTGATTTGATAAAAGAATATAACATTAGTGCACCTCGAGTAGCGAATCGTTGGGTTAATAAAGTACGTGAAGGAGGTTATGAAGCGTTAAAAGATACAAGAGGTATGAAAAGCATAGGTAAACAGAAACGAAAAGAAGAGGAAACCAAAGATGAAATTATCGAAAGACAAGCATTACAAATTGAATATTTAAAAAAGCTTTTGGAGCTGGAAAGGATGTGAGAAAGCAGAAAGAGGTACAATTTTCCTTTATAGAAGCGAATGAGAAAGATTATCCTGTTACGATGTTAGTTCAACTGACTGATGTATCACGATCTGGTTATTATAAATGGAAAAAACGTGGAGGGGGTAGTGTTCAGGCACAAAGGGATGAAGAATTATACAACTACATCATCAAATTACATCATAAACATCGTGGTACGTTGGGGAGAAAAAGAATGAAAATGGCATTAAAAGATGAATATGGCATTGAGGTTGGAGAGAGGCGTGTATCCAAGATCATGCGGAAATATGGTATTCGTTGTAAAATCCGTCAAAGGCGTTCTGTCAAGCGTAACGAAATAAATAAAAAAGTACCTAATCTATTAAACCGCAACTTTCAAGCGAAGAAACCTGGAATAAAGTTTGCGATTGATATTACCTATTTACCAGTGGAAAAGGGACCAAACAAATATATTTATCTGTGTGCGATTAAAGATTTATTTCATGACGAGATTGTGGCGTATGCAATTAGTCATCGTCAAGATATAGAACTTGTGTACGAAGCATTAAATCGTTTAAAAGAAAAAAAGTTTGTGAAAGGTGCCATTCTACATAGTGATCAAGGCACACAATTCACAAACGCTGGTTATCAAATGCGTGTCAAAGAGATGGGCCTCACCCCATCTATGTCTCGCAAAGGCAATTGCTGGGACAACGCATGCATTGAGAACTTCTTTAGTCATTACAAGTGTGAAATAGAATGCTTCTTTGAAAATGCAAAGAATGTATTTGAAGTTCAAAATGCGGCAAACCAATATATCCATTACTTTAATCATAATCGAATCAACACAAAATTACAAACAAGTCCCGTAAAATGTATGTGTCAAGTTTTTCTCGGTGTGTCTTTCACACCAATATCTTCGGCACTCTATTTTTGTACACTTTTTCGGCTACCGCGCGACCTCCGTCGCTTGCTGTCCCCAATTTTTAGGTAACGTTCTAAAAACCAAGAACCTTACCTAAAAATCAGGGAGTTAACTAAAACTTTTTATTAACTGTCCAATAGCTGATGAATGAGCTGTATTTAGGCTTATTTTGCCTTGTTTTACTCCTATTGATGGTTGTGTCACCTGGCGTAGGAATTCTGTCATACGAACCGTCTTTTTCACGTCACGCTGCTTTCTAACACTTCGTTTTTGATCCTTCAGATATACAGATCGTAATGTTTTATTTAGAATCCCTTGCTTAATTTTCACCATTGCTTCACTACCTTCTGAACTCCAATGCATTCCACGCTTTTTCATTCGGAATGAAATATGGCGTTGGTTGGATTCCATTGCGCCCATGCCTCTTGCGTCTTTAGGTGGATTCTCAACTTTCTTTCTCCAATCAAAAATCCGATCCCAATTACCGCCAATATATTTACGAAAAACCTCTGCTTTTTCCAGTTGTTTATCCGTTTCTAAAGTACTCTCAAATGTATCCATCCAACGTGTAAAATCATCAAGATTGTGCTCTTTGATTGCCTTTTGTACACCATCCTTAAACTGGCTCTTTTTAGCTCCAAAAGTTCGGTTCAACGCCTTGGAAATATGAAAGGAATCCAATTGATTTAAAACTGGATATTCGGACTGTGAGAAAGCTTCTTGAAAACGTTCTGCAGTATAGCCTTGGCCACCATCACTATTCGTAACCACTTGAGTCTTTTCTAAGGAATAATGATTAGCCGTATACGCTTGGACTTCTTTCCAAAAATCATTCGTTGGTTTGGTTGTCATGATGACCTGTGGATTCTTTAGTGAAATGCGCTTTCCATTTCTACACCAACCTTCGTGGAGTACCGCATGATGGACTTCGTGACTTGTCTTTTTCTTTGTTCCACGCACAAATACACCATCTGCCTCGGCAAATAAAAAGTCTAATTCTTCTCCTTTTGGTAAATAGGCAGCCTCCTCTAATTCAACTAACATTTCCTCATCGGCTTTTGCTTGTGCTTCTCCTACACGTTTCACTATACTTCCCACAGTTGTGTGACTTAGGTTTACGGCAGTCCATTCCCTTAATATACGTGCCGTTTCTCGATACGTACTCTCACTAGCCAACTCTGCCACTTTTACTTCAACCAAAGGACTGTGTCGTTGGTACTTTCTAAATCCAATCCACTCATCAAAGGGATAATGTGCCTTCCCATTCTCATCGTGCATTAATGTATGAGTAAAACGAACCGCCCCAAAGATAAACTGAATCGTCTTTTCATCCTCTCGTTCCACTGTCCAACCCTTACTTTGCAATTCTCTTTTAATTGTTTGATTAAGCTGTGTAAAAACGTTACCCATCAGTGTTGTAAGAAGATCATATAAACATATTTGAACTTGTTCCTCAAAGTCAATTAAATTATTTGTACCCTTTAATAAATCACTTATTTTTGATATAATTGTATTCATGAAAAGGCCTCTTTCTAATGTATTTGCCTGGTAGCATACATTAATGATAGAGTGCCTTTTCTTTTTTTTCTAGAATTTAGTTTCAAATCCTCGAGAACTATTTTACACATAGCCGTAAAATACATCAAGCGTTATGCCAGTTAAAAATGCATGCAGGGAGCCACAGCGGAGCTGCTTGCCCTTGCCAGGCATGCCTCTTCTTGGCGATTCGTTGTGTTGGGGATAGGGGCCCCGACCAACGAGAGCTTAGAAGAGATGGTTCGTGGTACGCTGTGTGTGCGAATAGGGAGCTTTAATAGCTTTATTTTTCCCGATTCGCCACTTTATTCACCACCACGAACCCAAATGCCTGGCAAGGGTGGTGGATATGATAAGAGCTCAAATATTTGGTAAGACAATGTATTGAGTAAAAATTTAGAGACACTTCAGTACTGTCTACTTGACAGAACCAGGTGCACGTGTTATCACGGCCAAAAGAGCAAGCAATCGTCGAAGAAATGTCCGTGACACGTTGTTATTGTATCAGTAAAGTAGACAATTTTAGAAAGTGTCCTATTCATTTGATAATCTTATAGTAGAAAAAGATAGAAATTAGGGGATGAATATGGCAAGACAACTAAAAAGATACAGTTATGAATTAAAGAAAACAGTAGTTGAAAAATATTTCGAGGGGCACGCGATCCGTGATTTGATAAAAGAATATAACATTAGTGCACCTCGAGTAGCGAATCGTTGGGTTAATAAAGTACGTGAAGGAGGTTATGAAGCGTTAAAAGATACAAGAGGTATGAAAAGCATAGGTAAACAGAAACGAAAAGAAGAGGAAACCAAAGATGAAATTATCGAAAGACAAGCATTACAAATTGAATATTTAAAAAAGCTTTTGGAGCTGGAAAGGATGTGAGAAAGCAGAAAGAGGTACAATTTTCCTTTATAGAAGCGAATGAGAAAGATTATCCTGTTACGATGTTAGTTCAACTGACTGATGTATCACGATCTGGTTATTATAAATGGAAAAAACGTGGAGGGGGTAGTGTTCAGGCACAAAGGGATGAAGAATTATACAACTACATCATCAAATTACATCATAAACATCGTGGTACGTTGGGGAGAAAAAGAATGAAAATGGCATTAAAAGATGAATATGGCATTGAGGTTGGAGAGAGGCGTGTATCCAAGATCATGCGGAAATATGGTATTCGTTGTAAAATCCGTCAAAGGCGTTCTGTCAAGCGTAACGAAATAAATAAAAAAGTACCTAATCTATTAAACCGCAACTTTCAAGCGAAGAAACCTGGAATAAAGTTTGCGATTGATATTACCTATTTACCAGTGGAAAAGGGACCAAACAAATATATTTATCTGTGTGCGATTAAAGATTTATTTCATGACGAGATTGTGGCGTATGCAATTAGTCATCGTCAAGATATAGAACTTGTGTACGAAGCATTAAATCGTTTAAAAGAAAAAAAGTTTGTGAAAGGTGCCATTCTACATAGTGATCAAGGCACACAATTCACAAACGCTGGTTATCAAATGCGTGTCAAAGAGATGGGCCTCACCCCATCTATGTCTCGCAAAGGCAATTGCTGGGACAACGCATGCATTGAGAACTTCTTTAGTCATTACAAGTGTGAAATAGAATGCTTCTTTGAAAATGCAAAGAATGTATTTGAAGTTCAAAATGCGGCAAACCAATATATCCATTACTTTAATCATAATCGAATCAACACAAAATTACAAACAAGTCCCGTAAAATACATCAAGCGTTATGCCAGTTAAAAATGCATGCAGGGAGCCACAGCGGAGCTGCTTGCCCTTGCCAGGCATGCCTCTTCTTGGCGATTCGTTGTGTTGGGGATAGGGGCCCCGACCAACGAGAGCTTAGAAGAGATGGTTCGTGGTACGCTGTGTGTGCGAATAGGGAGCTTTAATAGCTTTATTTTTCCCGATTCGCCACTTTATTCACCACCACGAACCCAAATGCCTGGCAAGGGTGGTGGATATGATAAGAGCTCAAATATTTGGTAAGACAATGTATTGAGTAAAAATTTAGAGACACTTCAGTACTGTCTACTTGACAGAACCAGGTGCACGTGCTATCACGGCCAAAAGAGCATGCAATCACAGAAGAAAAGTCCGTGATGCCATCAGTGGGGATAAATGGAACCCCACTGACGGTTATTCTTCTTTATACATTCCTAACAACGTAAAAAAACCTCAAGCAAAGACTTTCGCTTGAGGTTTAATGTATGTTTAGGCTAAGTAATGATTCATTATCTTCCGAACGTAATTTTGTGTTTCTTTAAATGGGGGGATTCCGTTATATTTATCTACATTACCGGGACCAGCATTGTAAGCTGCTAATGCTAATTCTGTATTTCCATTATACCGGGATAACATCTGGGCTAAATATCTGGTACCACCCTCGATATTTTGCTTAACATCAAAAGGATTGGTAACCCCTAATCCTTTTGCGGTTGCTGGCATTAACTGCATTAGCCCTTGGGCACCTACTGAACTTCTAGCATAAGGGTTATAGTTTGATTCTTGTTTAATAACAGAGTGAATCAATTTCTCATCTATTTTATATTTACGAGCTATTTCTGTAATTTCAGCATCGTATGAAGAGGTAGGTATGTATGCTTTCTCCATTTTATTAGGTAAGCTCGGTAAAGGATTTGGCTGTTTTTCCTTAATATTTTGATCCGCTATTAGTTCGTTCATTTTATCTTGTAATATATGCTTAAACGTTAGTTCAGCCATAGGGGAACTTTTTACTGAAGAGTTAAAGTGAGAAGTCATATTCACAATAGCTTGAAGTTGAATAAATTGTTGTAAGTCTCTTATTTCCATTTGGTATTCCCCTTTCGTATATTTACTATTTTACGTTTAATTATTGAAATTGGCAATCTCTAAATATGTATCGTAAACAGTATAGGGGGATCTTTGGAAATAAAAGAAATAGATGCAATGAAGCATCTATTTCATATGAGGAGTTTTTAGTTAGTTGCTTGTTTAACACCTTGTTCTAAAGCCTGAACCATTTCTTGTTTATCTTCCGGACTGGATTGCTGCCAAATTAGTTCAAATAATACCCCTAGACCAGGTAGCATTTTTTCTTCGCCAGCTTGTATAGCGTCTACTATTGTTTCTTCTAATTGGTTTTGATCGTTATTAGAGAGATTGTGTAAAATTGCTTTACGAATATTTAGATCCATGGTGACAACTCCTTTGTTTTTTAACTATGGATAGTTTGACCAATGAATGCAATAATATGTATGATAATATGGAGAAAATCGATGAAGGATGAACGAAATGATTACTTCTGTAAAAAATGAGCAAGTTAAAGCATGGAAAAAATTACAAAAGCGAAAAGAACGGACCAATACTCAAACATTTCTTGTTGAAGGGTACCATTTATTACAAGAAGCGAAAAATAGTAATTGGGGTATAAAGGAAATTATCGTACAAGAAGGGGTAGAACTACCATCTTGGTGCGATGATTTTCACATTATTGAAGTAAGTAATAATGTATTCGAGCATATTTCTGAAACGAGAAGTCCACAAGGTATTGCAGCTATAATCGAAATGAAGAAAATGGAAGATGTTGTGGGAAAACATATCTTATTAATTGATTCGGTACAAGATCCTGGTAATTTAGGAACAATTATACGAACTGCAGATGCAGCTGGATTTGATGGGGTCATTCTTGGGAATGGTACGGTAGATTTATACAATGATAAAGTTATACGTGCAACGCAAGGATCTATTTTTCATATTCCGATATTCGAAAAGGATTTACAAAAAGTTATACCTGAATTAAAAGCAGATGGATTTTCCATATGGGCTACAGCATTAGAAGGGGCAACATTATACCATGAAGTATCAATAGATACGAAAGTGGCTATTGTTTTAGGAAATGAAGGAGCAGGCGTTAATAAAGAAATCATTAACCAAGCAGATAAAATTGTAAAGATCCCCATATATGGACAAGCTGAATCTTTAAATGTCAGTATTGCTGCAGGGATTTTGATGTATTATGCAAAGGATAGTTGCAACAAGTGAAATAATTAACTATAATGTAATAAAATACGAAAAAATGAATGAAATATATGAACGCGTCGAAAGAGTTTGATAACATTCATGAGCGTTACAGGGAGGAAATGTCTAAGACTGTGAGCATTTCCATCGTATGGAATGTTGTCCCTTCACTCTGGAGCTGACACTTGGAGCTAAACAAAATAAAAGATGTGAGTACAAAATATTTTGTTTAAAGAAAGGTGTTCCGGATTTATCCGTTATCAAGTATTGAGTTGGGCACAATTAATGTGCCAACAAGGGTGGTACCGCGAATACAAGTCCTCGTCCCTTATTGGGAATGAGGGCTTTTTTTATTTTCATTCAAATGTAAAAAAAGGGAGGCTAAAAATAATGAAAGATCAATTAGAAGCTATTCAAAAAGAAGCTTTGGAAAAAGTAACGCAAGCTGCAAATCTGAAAGAATTACAAGATATACGTGTAAGTTACTTAGGAAAAAAAGGATCCATTACAAAAGTGTTAAAAGGGATGGGAAAATTATCTAGCGAAGAACGTCCAATTATAGGCCAAATGGCTAATGCAGTCCGTGATGCGATTACAACTTCAATTGAAGAGAAAGCGACGAGTTTAGAGCAAGCAGCCTTAGAAAAAAGACTAGAAGAAGAATCTATTGATGTCACATTACCCGGAAGACCTGTTAACATTGGTGGTCCCCATTTACTAACAAGTATTGTCGAAGAAATTGAGGATTTATTTATTGGAATGGGATATGAAGTGAAAGAAGGTCCAGAAGTAGAAACAGATTATTTTAACTTCGAAGCCCTAAACTTACCCAAAAACCATCCAGCCCGAGACATGCAGGATTCCTTTTATATAACAAATGAACTATTGTTACGTACGCATACTTCTCCGGTTCAGGCACGTACAATGCAGGAGTATGAAGGGAATCAGCCAGTAAAAATGATTTGTCCTGGTAAAGTGTACCGTCGTGATACAGATGATGCTACACATTCTCATCAATTTACACAGATTGAAGGATTATATGTAGATAAAAATGTAAGGATGAGTGATTTAAAAGGTACCTTAGATAAATTTGCTAAAAAGATGTTTGGTGAGGAGCGCAAAATCCGTTTACGTCCGAGTTTTTTCCCATTTACAGAACCATCTGTTGAGATGGATATTTCTTGTAAAGTTTGTCATGGAGAAGGATGTAGTGTTTGTAAAGGAACTGGCTGGATTGAAATTCTTGGTGGCGGAATGGTTCATCCAAAAGTTTTATCCATGGCAGGCTATGATCCAAAAGTTT
Organism: Oceanobacillus sp. FSL K6-0118; assembly: GCF_038006665.1. Lineage (NCBI taxonomy): Bacteria > Bacillati > Bacillota > Bacilli > Caryophanales > Bacillaceae > Oceanobacillus > Oceanobacillus sp. FSL K6-0118. The sequence continues at coordinate 2,518,846 of NZ_JBBOVR010000001.1, read as the reverse complement.
ATTCCGGATTTGCATTTGGAATGGGACCGGAACGAATTGCTATGCTGAAATACGGTGTCAGCGACATTCGTGGTTTTTATACGAATGATGTTCGTTTCTTAAAACAATATCATAAGGCTTAAAGGAGGGACTCGTATGTTAGTTTCATTTAATTGGTTAAAAAATTACGTTGATTTAGGAGATATTACTCCAGAAGAACTTGCTGAAAAAATTACGAAATCTGGTATTGAAGTAGAAGGCGTTGAGTATTTTGCCGAAGAAAGTACGAATGTTGTTGTTGGATATGTTGTATCGTGCGAGAAACACCCTAACGCAGATAAATTAAATTTATGTCAAGTCGATGTTGGGGATGAAACTTTACAAATCGTGTGTGGCGCTCCAAACGTCGCCGAAGGACAAAAAGTTGCGGTGGCAAAACCAGGAGCAAAACTTCCGGGTGGATTTAAAATTAAGAAAGTAAAATTACGCGGTATCGAATCCAATGGAATGATTTGCTCATTACAGGAACTTGGGGTAGATGAAAAATATATCCCAACAGATATTGCTGATGGGATCTTTGTATTCCCGGAAGATGCTGTAGTAGGTGAAAGTGTTGTTTCCCTTTTAAATTTAAATGATGCCATCTTAGACTTAGATGTTTTAGCAAACAGAGCGGATGCTTTAAGTATGCTAGGAGTGGCATATGATGTAGCTGCTATTCTTAATAAAGAAGTGAATCTCCCTGAAGAAGAATATTCTACTAGTGAAGGGAAAACGGAAGATTATATCGCTATTGAGGTAGAAGCACCGGAACTAAATCCATATTATGGTGCATTTATCATTCAGGATGTAGAAATAAAGCCATCTCCATTATGGATGCGAAACTATTTAATGGCCGTTGGTGTTCGTCCAATTAATAATGTTGTAGATATTACAAACTATGTATTAATGGAATACGGTCAACCTTTACATGCTTTTGATTATGATCGTTTTTCATCAGAGAAAATCGTAGTTCGCCGTGCTAATGAAGGGGAAACGATGGTTACTCTTGATGATCAAGAAAGAACGCTAACGACAGAACAGTTACTTATTACAAATGGAAAGGTACCAACTGCTTTGGCTGGAGTTATGGGTGGTGCTAACACAGAAGTAACATCAGAAACAAAAAATGTTTTACTTGAAGCGGCCTATTTCGATGGTGGATCGGTTCGCAAAACGGTTAAAGCGACTGGTTTACGAAGTGAATCCAGTACACGATTTGAAAAAGGCGTTGATCCAAATCGTGTGAAAAAAGCAGGTATGCGTGCAAGCTATCTTTTACAAAAATATGCAAATGGGAAAGTATTATCTGGTGTAGTTGAATTCGACGAGTTAGACAAGTCGGAAAAAGTAGTAACAATGGAGACTTCTGCTATCAATGCGAAATTAGGAACAGAAATTACTAGTGAAGAAATTGTGAATATTTTGAACAGATTACAATTCCCGTTCACACAAGATGGTGAGGCATTTACAATTCAAGTTCCGACTCGTCGCGGAGATGTTACAATATTTGAGGATATGTTAGAAGAAGTGGCAAGAATTTATGGATATGATAAGTTGCCATATACCTTACCAGAAGGTTCAAATCAAGCTGGACGTTTAACAGAAAAGCAATTATTAAAACGTAAAGTGAAACAATATATGCAATCAGCTGGTCTTTCAGAGATATTAACTTATTCGCTTACAAACGAGAAAAATATAAATCGACTAGTAAGTCCGGAAATATCGAAACAGAATCCAACTCCGATTAACCTTGCGATGCCTATGAGTGAAGACCACAAATATTTAAGATTAAGTATGTTACCTGAAATGTTAGGTACCTTAACATATAATTTGGCTAGAAATCAAAGTAATCTTGCATACTTCGAAATGGGATCTGTATTCATTTCTAATGAACAAAAGATTAGCAAACAGCCAAAAGAATTGTTAAGAATTGCAGGTGCGATAACAGGAAAATGGTTGGAGCAATCATGGCAACAAGAGGAAAAAGAAGTTGATTTCTTTGTTGTAAAAGGAATCTTGGAAGGTTTATCGGACTACTTAAAAGTATCAATAAGTTTCCATCAAGCGAAAGTTGACAATATGCATCCAGGTAGAACAGCGGTTGTCAAAATTCAAGATAAAACGATTGGGTTTGTTGGGCAGTTACACCCTAGTTTACAAAAAGAATTAGATTTAAAAGACACATACGTATTTGATTTAAATCTTGAAGAAATCCTTGATGCTTACGATGGTGAACCATCATTTGAAGAGATTTCGAAATATCCATCTGTTGCCAGAGACATTGCCTTCATTCTAGATAATGATGTTTTGGCAGGTGATGTTAAAACTGTAATAGAAGAAGTAGGTGCACCACTTGTCAAACAAGTAAGTATTTTTGACGTGTATGAAGGCGAAAATGTTCCAGATGGTAAGAAATCAGTTGCATATAGCTTGCTTTACCAAGATCCGCATAAAACATTGTTGGACGATGAAGTAGAAGCTTCATTTGAAAAAATTGTGGAAGCAGTAAATAATAAATTTAATTCTTATATACGTTCATAAAAGTTTGTACCGTTAACACATAGAATTTTCTGAAAGGAAGATTCTATGTGTTTTTTATGTGGATTCAAGTGCAACGATATACATGCAAGTCTAATAGCAAAACCGAGTTTTTTCTAATAAAATTTCATAGCAGTAAGAACCCAAATTATTATAGGTATGTTTGTCTTATAGAGAATAGAACCTATTAAACAAATTATATAGTAGTTGTAATGTATGAAATATACTCTTAAATGGAGTGTAACCGCACTAAGGTGTTAACCATGTTACGATTAGCTTGGCAGATAGGAAAGTTCAAACTTTCTTCCAGGGGCTTCATTACTCGCCCCACCGTAAAAGTCTGCAAAAGTGCAACAAAGGCTTTAATCAATTAAAAGGGGGACTACATAATGAAAAATTTAGTAGCCGTATTTTTGGGATTGATCTTGGCAAGCTTTGTGGGAATAACCGTAGCATCAGCACAACATGAAGTGCAAAAAGGGGATACACTTTGGGAAATTGCATTAGCACATAACACAACAGTAGAATCGTTAATGGAAGTGAATAACTTAAAAGGTACGTTAATCTATCCAAAACAAATTTTACAAACTGAAGGTGGCAAGGAAGTAAAACAGGAAAAACAACAAGGTCATCAAGAAGGTTATTATATTGTTAAAAAAGGGGATACATTAGGTAAGATTAGTGGAAATAACGGTTTAACCGTAACCCAACTAAAATCAATGAATAATCTATCATCTAACATGATTTATGCCGGTCAGAAACTAACTTTGAATGGTAATGTTCCAGCGGTAAACTCCAATCCTGCATCTGATGCTAAAGTAACTTCAATTGAGGTCAAGGAGGAAAAGGAAACTACACAAGAAAGTACTAATAATGATTCGACACCACAAGGGAAAACCATTTCCGTTGAAGCTACAGCATATACCGCTCATTGTACAGGATGTTCCGGTATAACAGCAACTGGTGTTGATTTAAGATCAAATCCAAATGCGAAAGTAATTGCTGTAGATCCAAATGTCATTCCTTTAGGAACTAAAGTACATGTGGAAGGATATGGTTATGCAACTGCTTCGGATACAGGTGGTGCAATTAATGGAAATAAGATTGATATCCATGTACCGACGAAAGAACAAGCAAATAATTGGGGCAGACGTACCGTTGAGGTAACTATCGTTGACTAGCTTTCTTTAAAATAAAAAGGTTGCTTATGCATGCATAAGCAACCTTTTTTTACATAATCAACTAATTTAAGTATTTTATTGCTTTTTTTGTGTTTGCAAAGTGTACTTTTGCCAACGAATCTAAGGCGTTTTCTCCCTTTGTTTTAATGATTTTTGCGATAACCTGATCTACTTTATTAGAAGCTCCTTTTGGTAATTCAATGCCAAATTCATTTGAAAGTTTTTCTATTTCCTTGACAAAACTAGTTCTAGCAACAATAGAACCTGCAGCCACAGCAATAGAGTAACTTTCTGCTTTTGTCATAAAATAGGTTTTTTCTTGTAATACTCGATTTTCTGATTTTAAATAATTGATATATACACCTGGTTCACAAAACTGATCAATTAATATACCTTCGTAAAATGCTTCTTTACCGATTTTTTTTCTCAAATGATTTATGGCTGCATGGTGTAACATTGCTTTCATTTTCCCCTGGGACCAACCTTTTCTTTGTAATCGGTTATATTTTTCATTATGTAAAATAACAAGCGAATACGGAATATTTAATTTCACAATTTCTTTAGATAAGTCCTTAATGATAGGGTCAGTTAAGTTTTTGGAGTCTCTAATTCCCAAATCCTTTAATAAATTGATTTGCTCTTTCTCTACATAGACCGCTCCCACTGTAATTGGTCCGAAATAATCTCCAGTACCAGCTTCATCAGAACCAATATGACTATTTGAAAATATTGTTGGCTCTGGTGAATAGGTATGTTTTTTGTTTGTTTTAGTTTTTATTAAGCTAGGTTGTGTCTTATTATTTACCCATTTATCAGCTTCCACTTCAGGAGATTTTCCTTGGAATAGTACTTTACCTGATTTATATGAGGTAATAACGGCACTGGAAGTCTTAGCTCGAAATACTGCTCCTTGCGGTGTAGAGGTAAGAGCATTCTGATAGTACTGTTTCATTTCTAGAATAATTTCTTTTGATAATTCAGTTACAATCTGTCCCAAGATATCTCTCCTTTAGAAATTTCCTTAACATAGGAATTTAATTAAACATTTAACAATATATATTGACTATAGCAAACTACGTAGGATAAGGAAAATCTTTTTAAAATAGCAGGTTCATGTTAATATTAGGTGTAGAATTCTTTGGCAGGGAGGCTTTTCTCGTGGCGGAAGTAAAAAAAGAACGTGTTACCGTGGAAATAAAAAATAGACCTTATACAGTAGTTGCAGATGAAGAATCCGCAAGTCATGTACGTTTAGTTGCAACTCTTGTTAATCAAAAAATGAAGGATTTGCAAAATGCTAATAGAAATCTTGATACAGAAAGTCTTGCTGTACTAACCGCTTTAAATACGATGAATGATTACTTAAAGTTAAAGGAAGATTATGCAAGATTGGTAGGTTCATTGAAAAGGAAAGAGGAATAGTAGAATATGTTTAATCTTGTATTATTATTGTTTTTAATGTTTGGCTTTTTTATGGGGCTTAAAAGAGGATTGATTTTACAAATATTACATTTAGTAGGATTTATCGTAGCTTTTGCCGTAGCAGCGATGTATTGTGATGATTTGGGGCCAAAACTAGCACTGTGGATACCGTACCCAGAATTACCTGAAAGTACTTGGGCTTCATTTCTTCAAACGTTACCATTGGAAAAAGGGTTTTATAATGCAGTAGCATTTGTACTTATTTTCATTGCTGTTAAAATTTTCATGCAGATTATAGCTTCTATGCTCGATTTTGTTGCCTCCATCCCTGTTATTAATTCTGTTAATAAATTGCTTGGTGCGGTTTTGGGATTTATAGAAGTATATTTGATTGCATTTATTATTTTATATATCTTAGCATTAACACCAGTAGAAACAGTGCAAGGATGGATAACTGGGTCACCAATTGCATTATTTATTGTTGAACAGACACCTTATTTCTCGGGTAAAATTTTAGATTTATGGTTCTCTTTTATGGAAGATAAGTAGAATTTGGACTTTATCCAGCAAATAAATTAAGACTGATTCATCTTATTAGTTATACAATTGTATCTCATGTACAATTGTATTAACATAAGAAGGATTAGTCTTTTAATTTTGTACAGTATATCATGAGCTACATGTAATTTTTCTAATGAAAAGGTGAAAATAACAATGGCAATAAATAAAAAAGATATTATAAAATTACTAGAGAAAATTGCAATATATTTAGAACTTAAGGGCGAGAATTCTTTTAAAATATCAGCCTATAGAAAAGCTGCTCAAGCTTTAGAAAAAGATGAACGATCGCTTGCTGAAATTGATGATTTCACAAAGATTAAGGGAATTGGTAAGGGGACCAATACCGTTATTTTGGAATATATAGAAAAAGGGTCATCAGAGACACTTAAACAACTTGAGCAAGAAGTTCCAAATGGTTTAATTCCATTACTGCAATTACCAGGATTAGGCGGTAAAAAGTTATCAAAGCTTTATCAGGAGCTAAACGTAACGGATGTAGAGTCATTAAGAGCGGCATGTGAGAATGGTAAGGTTGAAACTCTTCCTGGCTTCGGTAAAAAAACAGCGGAAAAAATTTTAGCAGCAATCGAGGAAGCGGGGACCCGTCCAGAACGGCTACCGATTGCTAATGTTATACCTATTGCAGAAAAAATAGAGACCTATATAAAATCGATGAAAGATGTTGAAAAGTTTTCATTGGCCGGAAGTTTAAGGCGAATGAAGGAGACGATAAAGGATATTGATTTTATTATTTCAACAAAAAATCCTGAGTCCATTAGAAATCAACTTTTGGACATGCCTGGTATAAAGGACGTTATTGCAAAAGGAGATACAAAGGTATCTGTTATCTATGATGATGTATATGATGTAAACGTGGATTTTCGAATCGTTACAGAAAAGGAATTTGCAACGACCTTACATCATTTTACTGGATCAAAAGACCATAATGTGGCTATGAGGCAATTAGCAAAGTCCCGTGGCGAGAAGATTAGCGAGTATGGTGTGGAAATCGAGGAGACAAAAGAAGTTCTAACTTTTAAAAGTGAGGAAGATTTTTTCCATCATTTTGGTTTAACGTATGTTCCTCCTGAGATACGTGAGAATACGGGGGAAGTTGAGTCTTTTGATAAAGCTTATCCCCTCTTAAAACTTGATGATATTAAAGGCGATTTACATATGCATACAACGTACAGTGATGGTGCACAATCATTGGAAGAAATGGTTAATCAAGTACGAAATAAAGGTTATTCCTATGTAGCGATTACAGATCATTCAAAGTATCTACGTGTTGCAAATGGATTAGACGAAAGTCGATTAAGAAAACAGAGGGAAGAAATTGATAAGTTAAATGAGAGATATGATGATATTCATATATTTGCTGGAGTGGAGATGGATATTTTACCGGATGGTAGTTTAGATTTTTCAGATGACTTCTTAACAGAAATGGATTTCGTTATTGGGGCGATTCATTCCAGTTTCAACCAATCTGAGGAGCAAATCATGGAAAGATTGTTTGCAGCATTGGAGAATCCGTACGTTTCATTAATTGCCCATCCCACCGGAAGACTAATTGGTAGACGGGATGGCTATCAAGTTGATGTAAATAAGTTAATTGAAAAAGCGAAAGAAACAAATACAGCTTTAGAAATTAATGCAAATCCAAACCGTTTAGATTTATCGGCTAAGTGGGCAAGGCAGGCCCAGGAGGCGGGAGTTCTTCTAGCTATAAATACTGATGCACACAGTTACCATATGCTTGAACATATGAAGTATGGCGTAGGAACAGCGAGAAAAGGTTGGGTTCGTAAAGATACTGTAATAAATACATGGGATAAAGATAAACTAATGAATTTTTTTAGCAGGAATAAGTAGAAATAAAAGGAGTTTAGAAGTATGAATGACCGTGTGCTTCAAATATTAGAATTTCCGAAAATTATTGAGCAATTAATCAATCAAGCAGCTACATCCATTGGTAAAGACTATGTTTCCAATATGAAACCTTCAACTGAAATAGAGAAAGTAAATCGAATGCAAGATGAAACGGATGAAGCAGCACAAATTATAAGACTAAATCAATCTATTCCTTTAGGCGGAATTACAGATATTCGAATGAGTCTCAAAAGAAGTGAAATAGGTGGTACTTTAACTACTGAAGAATGTTTAAACGTAGCAAATACCATTTATGGTGGAAGAAAAGTAAAGAATTTTATTGGAAGTCTAGAAGTTGATTTACCAATATTAAAAGAAATGGTAGACGAAATTATTTCTCTCCGGGAACTGGAACAAGAAATTAAAAATTGTATTGATGATCATGGCCATGTAATGGATAGTGCATCCCAGACGTTACGTGGTATACGTTCATCTATACGTTCATACGAGTCCAAAGTGAAAGAAAAATTAGAAGGTTATACAAGGTCAAATAGTAAAATGTTATCTGACTCCATCGTGACCATAAGAAATGATCGTTACGTTATACCGGTAAAACAAGAGTACCGTGCGTCTATTGGCGGAATTGTTCATGATCAATCATCGTCTGGTCAAACGTTATTTATGGAACCAAAAGCAGTAGTGGAATTAAATAATCACTTACAAGCTGCTTATATGAAAGAAAAACAAGAGATAGATCGGATTTTAAATGAATTAAGCGGATTAATTGCGGAACAGAGTGAATTTCTTCATCAGAATGTATCTATATTAGGCGAAATTGATTTTATTCATGCTAGAGCCTTATTAGGAAATCAAATGAAAGCTGCAAAACCAAAAATGAATAATCAAGGTATTATAAAAATGAAACAAGCACGTCACCCACTAATCCCTGTAGAAGAAGTTGTTCCAAACGATATTGAAATAGGCGAGTCTTATTCGTCTATTGTTATTACGGGGCCAAACACAGGTGGGAAGACAGTTACATTAAAAATGGTTGGATTATGTACATTAATGGCTCAGTCCGGATTACAAGTACCAGCATTAGACGGTTGTGAGTTAGCAGTCTTCCATGAGGTGTTTGCAGATATTGGAGATGAACAATCGATTGAACAGAACTTAAGTACTTTTTCATCTCACATGACAAATATTGTGGATATTATTAAAAATGTGGACCATCGTTCATTCGTATTATTTGATGAATTGGGTTCAGGAACAGATCCAGGTGAAGGTGCAGCACTGGCTATGGCAATATTAGATGAAGTTATTTCCAGAGGTGCTCAGGTTATTGCCACAACTCATTATCCGGAATTGAAGGCATATGGTTATAATCGTGAAAATGTAATTAATGCCTCTGTTGAATTTGATGTCGAAACATTACAACCGACGTATCGATTATTAATCGGCATTCCCGGGAGAAGTAATGCATTTGAAATATCAAGTCGGTTAGGGTTAGATCCCCAAATCATTGATAGAGCGAAAGGATTAGTTGGGGTAGATTCTAAAAATGTAGAAAATATGATTGCTTCATTAGAACAGTCTCAAATTTCAGCTGAAAAGGACTATGAAGAAGCGCACAAAGTATTATTAGAAAGCGAAAAAATCCACAATCAGCTGGAAAAAGAGTACAAACAGTTCCTGGATAAACGGGAACAACTATTTAAAAAAGCGGAAGAAAAAGCTGAAAAAGCTCTAACAAAAGCTCGTGAAGAAGCACAAATCATTGTAGATGAAATGAAAAATATGAAATCCAATGTGGAAATAAAAGAGCATGAGTGGATTGAAGCTAAAAAGATGTTGGAAGAAGCAAAACCGAATCTATTAAGAAAAAATGCTTCAACACAAAAGGTTTCTGCAAAAGAAACGAATGAACTTCACCCAGGAGATGAAGTCAAGTTGTTAACGGTAAATCAAAAGGGTGAAGTACTGGAAAAAGTTAGTGATAATGAATATTTAGTACAAGTCGGAATTATGAAAGTAAAGATGAAACGTAAAGACTTACAGTTATTAGGTAAACCTAAACAAAATGATGTAAAACCTGTTACAACGATTAAAGGTTCCAATTACCATGTTAAGACAGAATTAGATTTAAGGGGGGAGCGTTATGAAGATGCTCTACTTAAATTGGAAAAATATATAGATGACAGCCTGTTAGCTGGTTATCCGAGAGTGTCTATAATTCATGGAAAAGGAACAGGGGCTTTACGAAAAGGTGTACAGGACTTTGTGAAAAACCATCCGAATATTGCTTCATCAAGACCTGGTGCAAATGGTGAAGGTGGAAGTGGAGTTACTGTAATAGAGTTTCGTTAGTTTTAACTTAAAAGTAGCCATGCCCCGACAAGTGACGGAACATAGTCGAATCGGACTTTTGAACAACCTCTCTAAGGGTTTCAATTGCACCTGGCTACTTTTTCTTTATAAATATTCACATAAGAAGTTATTTTAAAAACATGGTATGATAGGCTTGGAATAAGGACGAAAGGGGCTTTTTCATGGAAATGTTTTGGGAAAATATTGTAGTGATAACTGCTGCAAGATATAGTGTTGTTGTACTATGTACCATGATTTTCCTAGCAATTTTTGAATTGGTTACTTCATATAAAAATTGGCAAGAAATTAAAAATGGAAATTTTGCTGTCGCAATGGCAACAGGAGGAAAGCTTTTTGGAATAGCTACTATTTTTCGTTATTCCATTGAACATAACGATACGATTCTGCAAAGTATAGGTTGGGGAGCTTTTGGATTTCTTTTATTACTCCTTGGTTATTTTATCTTTGAGTTTCTTACACCAACTATAAAAGTAGATGAAGAAATAGGTAAAGGGAATCAAGCAGTTGGATTTATATCTATGATGATATCCATTGGATTATCATTTGTTATAGGTGCAAATATTCGTTGACATAGAAGAGAGGTGGAAAATGGATGGTATTTGAAAGATTAGCTAAAATATTAATAGTTGTAGCTGCTATTTTCATGATTTGCGGAGTTGTTTATTTTCTTTAAAAATATTCAAAAAATAGCATTTAATTTGTATAATGGTCATAATAAGTAAAAAGGAGGTATGTAAGTGGATTATAAAAAGTGGCATGATCATTATCCAAGTGAAATACCAATAAGCTTATCTTATGATGAAAAACCGCTACACATGTTCTTACGGGAAAGTGCTGAACGGTACAGTGGGGATATAGCGCTTCACTTTATGGGAAAAGAAATGACATTCACCGAACTTTATTTACAATCAAAAAAAATGGCCAGTTATCTTCAATCACTAGATTTAGTGAAAGGGGATAAAGTAGCTATTATGCTTCCAAACACCCCGCAATCTGTAATTAGCTATTACGCTACACTTATGGCAGGTGGTATTGTTGTTCAAACGAATCCTTTGTACACGGAAAGAGAACTTGAGTATCAATTAGTAGATTCAGAAGCCAAATTTATTGTTTGTTTAGATATCTTATTGCCGAAAGTAAAAAATGTACGTGACAGAACAAATCTTCAACACGCTATTGTTACTAGAATTAAAGATTACCTTCCCTTTCCCAAAAATCTGATTTACCCATTTATACAAAAACGTGAATATAACATAGTTGTTAATGTTGAACAAACTCATGATACCCACGTATGGAGAGATATGTTAGACATGGCAAGTAGTGAGTATCTAGAGGTGGAAATAAATCCAAAAGAAGACTTAGCCCTTCTTCAGTATACCGGCGGAACTACTGGTAATCCAAAAGGTGTGATGCTCACTCATTATAATTTAGTTGCAAATGTTCAAATGTGTAATGCATGGCTATACAAATCAAAGAATAAGCGTCAAACAGTATTAGCGGTGTTACCGTTTTTTCATGTGTACGGAATGACAACTGTAATGAATTTTGCAGTGATGCAAGGATCTAAAATGATTTTAATGCCAAAGTTTAATCCAGATGACATTTTGAAGGCGATATCAAAACAAAGGCCTACTTTATTTCCTGGTGCGCCGACAATTTATATTGCGCTATTAAACCATCCTAATCTTAATGAGTATGATTTATTTTCTATAGAGGCTTGTTTAAGTGGATCTGCTGCTCTCCCTATAGAAGTACAAGAGAAATTTGAAAAGATAACTGGTGGAAGACTTGTTGAAGGGTATGGATTGACGGAATCTTCTCCTGTTACTCACGCTAATTTTATTTGGGGAAAACGAGTAAATGGAAGTATAGGTGTACCATGGCCAGATACAGATGCGAAAGTGTTTCGTGTAGATTCCGATTTAGAAGAAGTAGATTTGGGCGAAATTGGTGAAATTGCTGTAAAAGGTCCTCAGATTATGCAAGGTTATTGGAATAATCCAGAGGAGACAGAGAAAGTATTGAAAGATGGTTGGTTGTTAACTGGTGATTTAGGGTATATGGATGAAGATGGTTATTTCTATATCGTAGATCGGAAAAAGGATATGATAATTGCAAGTGGTTATAATATTTATCCGAGGGAAGTAGAAGAAGTTCTCTATGAGCATGAAGCGGTTCAAGAAGCAGTTGTAGCCGGTGTTCCCGACTCCTACCGAGGTGAAACCGTAAAAGCGTATATTGTATTAAAGAAAGGGTACCAAATTACAAAAGAAGAATTAGATAAATTTATGAAGGAAAATCTGGCAGTCTATAAAGTTCCTAAAATATACGAGTTTCTAGATGAATTACCGAAAACAGCTGTAGGAAAGATTTTAAGAAGAAAATTGGTGGAGGACGATAAAGAAAAAGAGAAAGTATAATTTTGTATTTCTTTTTTTACAGGTTAATAGGACACGCTATGGCATTGACTTTTTTTATTATTTTTATTACCATGGAGATATGAATGAGTATTCATTCATTATATTCTTAGCAGATTAGTAAGCATAAATTTTCTTATCCTGTTAAGCACAGTTAAGGTATTCTCCAGTCTAAAATACGAATGCCAAGTTTCCTAAGGAGTAAAATATGAAAAATAATCGACCAAAGTATTATCAAATCATAGATGCCGCAGTTAAAGTTATTGCAGAAAATGGATTCCATGGTTCCCAAGTTTCTAAAATCGCAAAAGCAGCTGGTGTAGCTGATGGAACCATTTATCTTTATTTTAAAAATAAAGAAGATATATTAATTACTGTGTTTAAAGAAAAAATGGGTCAATTTATTGATAGAACCGTTCATCAAATTAATCAAAAAAAGAATGCAAATGAAAAATTATTGACATTAATCGAAATGCATTTTACTCAACTTTCAGAAGACCGTAATTTGGCGATAGTAACACAATTGGAATTAAGACAATCCAATTATGAATTACGTTATGAAATAAATAGTGTACTAAAACCTTATTTAACGGTAATTGATAATATTCTTATGGAAGGAATAAATGATAAATTATTTCGGGATAATTTAAAAATACCTTTAGTAAGGCAGATGATATTTGGAACGCTTGATGAAATTGTTACAAATTGGGTCATGAAAGATTGCAAGTACGATTTAACCACCGAGGTTGAGCAAGTTCACCAATTGTTAATTGGAGGAATTTGTCGAATAGATAAAATAGTTTAAAATTTTGATAAATTAGTTTACAATGAAAAAAGGGGAGGAAACTTATGGGGAAAATTCAGTTTGAAATCAATAAAAATATTGCAAATCTGACCATTCAAAGCCCACCGGCAAATGCATTATCTAGTAGTCTACTATCTGAATTAGAAGGAAAGCTCAATAAAATTGAAGAAGAACCATCTGTAAAAGCAGTAGTTATTAAAGGAGATGGAAGGTTCTTCTCTGCTGGAGCGGATATTAAAGAATTTACTTCTATGCAGAACTCTAGCGATAGCCGAACCTTTTCAAATAAAGGACAAGAGCTATTTAACCGGATAGAAAATTTCTCTATTCCATTTATTGCAGCTATTCATGGCGGTGCCTTTGGTGGCGGATTGGAATTGGCGATGGCTTGTCATATTCGAATCGTCACTGAAAATTCTAAACTGGGATTACCTGAAATAACTTTAGGTATAATCCCGGGGTATGCAGGAACCCAACGTTTACCAAGGTATGTTGGTAACGCCAAAGCTTATGAAATGATGCTTACAGGTGAACCTATTTCAGGAACAGATGCTTTTGCATTTGGTCTAGCTAATAAGGTGGTGAAAGAAGAGGAATTGATTTCAGAGGCAACTAAATTGGCGGAAAAAATTGTATCCATGAGTAAACCTGTTATTAATCAAATTATGCATCTAGTTAATTTTTCTAAATCTGATTTATTTGAAAAAGGGGTACAAGAAGAGGCGATTGCATTCAGTAAAGTATTTACGAATGCCGATGCTAGAGAAGGAGTTCAAGCCTTTATAGAAAAACGTAAACCTAATTTCCAAGATAAATAGAAGGATAAGAAGATAAAGGAGGAATATTAAATGAACATTTATGTATTGTTAAAAAGAACATTTGATACAGAAGAAAAGATTGTAGTATCAAATGGTGTAATTGAAGAAGATGGTGCAGAATTCATTATTAATCCATACGACGAATACGCAGTCGAAGAAGCGATTAAACAACGTGATGAGCATGGCGGTGAAGTAACCGTTGTCACAATCGGAGATGAGGAATCTGAAAAACAATTACGGACGGCATTAGCAATGGGTGCAGATAAAGCTGTTCTAATTAATACGGAAGAAGACCTTGAAGAAGGAGATCAATTTACAACAGCAAAAATTTTGGAAGCGTTTTTCGAAGATAAAGAAGTGGATTTAATCCTCGCAGGTAACGTTGCCATTGATGAAGCTAGTGGACAAGTAGGACCACGAGTTGCTGAACTACTTGGAATACCATACGTTACAACGGTTACAAAGCTTTCTATTGATGGTAAGACGGTAAATATTGAAAAAGATGTAGAAGGTGACGTCGAAGTAATTGAAAGTTCTTTACCACTTCTTGTTACCTGTCAACAAGGTTTAAATGAACCACGTTATCCTTCCCTACCAGGAATTATGAAAGCGAAAAAGAAACCACTCGAAGAATTGGAATTAGATGATTTAGACATTGATGAGGACGATGTTGAAGCTAAAACAAAAACGATTGATATTTTCTTGCCGGCTGAAAAAGAAGCAGGAAAAGTTTTAGAAGGTGAATTAGAGGATCAGGTGAAAGAACTAGTTTCACTGCTTAAAAATGAAGCGAAAGTACTATAAATAGGTGATAAAAGAAGGGAGAGGTAGACATGAGTGAGAAAATTTTAGTTATTGCAGAAACAAAAGAAGGGGAAATTCGTAATGTATCATTTGAGGCTATAGCGGCTGCGAAAAAAATAAAACCAGATGGTGAAGTTATTGGTTTAGTATGTGCGGATGATGATTTGGAAAATTTGGCACAAGAGCTTATTTACTATGGTGCAGACCGTGCGATAACTGTTAAAAATGATAATTTGAAATCATATACCTCTGAAGCATTTGGGCAAGCGGTATTAGCTGTAGTGAAACAAGAATCTCCAGATGCAATTATCATGGGCCATACATCAATCGGAAAAGATCTTTCTCCGAAGCTAGCAAGTAAACTAAAATCTGGTTTGATTTCGGATGCAATTGATATTGAAACAGACGGTGATCAACCAGTATTTATTAGACCAATTTATTCTGGAAAAGCTTTTGAGAAAAAAGTGATTACATCTGGAATACCTTTCATTACAATTAGACCAAACAACATTGCCGCATTAGATCGTGATGATTCTCGTTCAGGAAACATTAATAATGTGGATGTTGATATCAAAGATTTACGCACAATTGTAAAAGAAGTGGTTCGTAAAACTTCGGAAGGTGTAGACTTATCAGAAGCAAAGGTAATTGTAGCTGGTGGTCGTGGAGTTAAAAGTGCAGATGGATTTAAACCATTATATGAACTTGCAGAAGTTCTTGGTGCAGTGGTTGGGGCTTCACGCGGAGCATGTGATGCGGACTATTGCGATTATTCACTTCAAATTGGGCAAACCGGTAAAGTAGTTACTCCGGATTTATATATTGCAGTTGGAATATCTGGAGCAATCCAACACCTTGCAGGAATGTCTAATTCTAAGGTTATCGTAGCCATTAATAAAGATCCTGAGGCTAATATTTTTAATATCGCGGACTATGGAATCGTTGGTGACTTATTCGAAGTTATTCCAATGTTAATAGAAGAATTCAAGAAAGTAGCAGTAAGTTAACTATACCTTTGATGATGGGTCTACTTCATTTATAGAAGAGGGCCCATTTATTCTGAATAAGCAAAGTATTAGGAAGTACAATATTAACAATGGTATACTCAACCTACGTGGTTAAAGTCATAAAAAGGAGGAATTAAGATGGCTATTGAAAATGTTACAGATAAAGATTTTGCTGAACAAACTTCAAAAGGTTTAGTTTTAGCTGACTTTTGGGCTCCATGGTGCGGTCCTTGTAAAATGATTGCTCCAGTCCTAGAAGAAATTGATGGAGAAATGAGCGAAAAAGTTCAAATTGTTAAATTAGACGTAGATGAAAATCAAGAAACAGCTAGCAAATTTGGTGTAATGAGTATTCCTACTTTATTATTATTTAAAGATGGAAACGTAGTTGACCAAGTAATTGGTTACCAACCAAAAGAGGCATTAGTTGATTTAATAAATAAGCATGCTTAATGAATAACCACGATTCAATCCCTTGTTACACGAAGTAACAAGGGATTTTCTCAGCGGACAGGTATGTTAAATTCTTTTTTCCACATAAGTGCAACGAAAGTGAATCGCCAAAAAGCTTGGCAAACCCCAAGTTTTCTAAGATAATGTTCTCGTAGAATATTTCTAAATATAAAAGGATTGTAAACATATGAATAGAACGATAAGTGAAAAATTAGCGGTATTACCGGCTAAGCCCGGCTGTTATTTGATGAGGGATAGGCATGGAACTGTTATTTATGTTGGAAAATCCAAAACATTAAGAAATAGGGTTCGTTCCTACTTTACAGGGGCACATGACCAAAAAACACAACGATTAGTACAAGAGATTGTTGACTTTGAATATGTTGTTACGTCTTCAGAGATGGAAGCATTAATTTTGGAAATGAACTTAATAAAAAAATACGATCCAAGATATAATATAATGCTGAAGGACGATAAGTCTTATCCATATTTAAAAATAACCTCGGAAAGACATCCTCGACTTTTAATTACACGGAAATTAAAAAAAGATAAAGGAAAATATTTTGGCCCATATCCAAACGTTATTGCAGCTAAGGAAACTAAAAAATTATTAGACCGATTATACCCGCTACGTAAATGTAATAATCCATCCGGACGTCCTTGCTTATATTATCATATGAATCAGTGCCGAGCATGTGGGGACAATCCACTTTCTACTGAAGAATATCAAGCTATTATTCAGGAAATAACTTCTTTTCTTCAAGGTGGATTTAAAGATATCAAACAGAATTTGAAAGAAAAAATGTTAGAAGCGAGTGAACAACTTAATTTTGAGCGGGCAAAGGAATATAGAGATCAAATTCAGCATATTGAGTCGGTTATGGAACAGCAAAAAATGACCCTTAACGATAATGTGAATCGTGATATTTTTGGGTATAGTTATGATAAAAGTTGGATGTGTGTTCAAGTATTTTTTGTAAGACAAGGAAAGCTAATCGAAAGGGATGTTTCGTTATTCCCGTTTTTCGATACTCCTGAGGAAACTTTTTTAAGCTTCATTGGAAGGTTCTATTTACACGAACAACATATTAAACCAAAGCAAATACTGGTGCCTATCGGAACAGACACAGACATCTTAAAGGAATTACTAGAAGTAGAGGTCCATACTCCGTATAGAGGGAAGAAGAAAGAACTGGTAGAGCTAGCTTCTGAAAATGCAAAAATTGCTTTAAAAGAGAAATTTTCATTAATCGAAAGAGACGAGGAACGGACTATACTTGCTGTTGAAAAATTAGGAGAAGAGCTAAATATAGCAACTCCACATCGCATTGAGGCTTTTGATAATTCAAATATTCAAGGTACAAGCCCGGTATCAGCCATGATTGTATTTGTTGATGGAAAACCAAGTAAAAAAGACTATCGAAAATACAAAATTAAAGATGTGAAAGGTCCGGATGATTACGAGACAATGCGTGAAGTCATACGCAGGAGATATACTCGAGTATTAAAAGAAGATTTGCCACTACCAGATTTGATTGTTATAGATGGCGGTAAAGGCCAAATGAGTGCGGCGCTTGATGTGTTAGAAAATGAATTAGGTCTAGATATACCTTTATGTGGATTAGCTAAAGATGATCGGCACAGAACGAGTGAATTATTGTATGGGGATCCTCCAGAAGTAGTCTCTTTATCAAGGAAGTCCCAAGAGTTTTATCTTGTACAACGAATACAAGATGAGGTCCATCGTTTTGCGATATCGTTTCACCGACAATTACGTGGAAAAAGCTTATTTCAATCTGAGTTAGATAATATTCCTGGAGTCGGAGAAAAACGAAGAAAGTTATTACTTCAACATTTTAAATCAATAGATGAAATAAAGAGATCGGATTTGAAAGAAATTACAAAACTAGGGATACCTAGTAATACTGCAAAAGAAATTATTAATTTTTTAAATAAAAGTAAAGAGGAGGAGCGATAGTTTTAAATACTAACTACCCTCCTTTTTATTTGTCTAGAAAATCATAAAATTTATATGGCTGTGAATAACTTAGATACAGAAATAGCCACGTCCGGCTCCAGCGCCCAGCGACTAGCGAGACTTCCTTCACCTCCGTGCGATAAGTCAACATCGACTCACTCCGTTCGTCGTGTTTCCTTTATCTCCTACGGCTCAGTCCAGTCCGTACGTCGCTAAACGGGCGCTTGCGCCTTTGTTCATTTATCCGTAAAGTATATAGAAAATTTGATCGTGTAAATGCGTTTATTTATTTCCTCCATACATTCGCATTCTCTACCTTCAATTTGTTGAATTGCCTCAGCTAAAAATCCTGATTCTAATCGAAAATCTGTATGAAAAGGACCATTAAGTTTTAATGCTATTGAATCATCCATTAAATGAAAGATTAGTTCCTTTTTCTTTTCTTTTATTAACTCAAGTTTTCCCCAACCAAATGTCTCAAAAATAAGTATTAGTGTTTCCAATGAATCAATTTCTATATTGCGCGCTATGTTTTTTCCCATGAAATACAATAAAGAGTCCGCTTCCTTACCAAGAATTTCCGGTAAGCCTATATATCTTAGAGCATCATAGCCGGCACCATTCGTATGTAATTTTTCTAGTTGTGAAATTGTTAGTTTATCGGCTTTATCTGACATGGATGTCATCCTTTCTATTCCTCTCGTAAGTTATGCCTAAGGTATAACCTATCGTCTTATCGTCGTTTAAAATGATAACTAAACCATATTATCTATTTTATTTCGTGATTAATCAAGCCGCGATTATGAACTTTTAATATTCCAATATTCCTTTTCTCGATAAATTTAGTGTCTCGTTTTCTTGACGCTTACAATAGTTAGAAGTACAATAAACTTGATAAAAAGATTGTACAATTTTAAAAATAGGAGCAAGTTTGTTTTAAAGCGCTTTATTTTTAATAATTGTACTACAAATTCTATTAACCTACTAAGGGGGGATAAAAATGGCAGTACATAGGGAGTTGTTTTACAGAAGATTACATTCATTACTTGGGGTAGTACCAATTGGACTTTATTTGGTGACGCATTTAGTAGTAAACCATTTTGCTGTTTATGGAGAAGAAGAGTTTAATAGAGCAGCAGGTTTTATGGGAAATCTTCCATTTTTGATCTTATTAGAGATTTTTGTTATTTATCTACCAATCTTATTTCATGCGGTGCTAGGTGTGTACATTGCTCTTACAGCAAACTACAATCTGAAGAATTATGGTTTTTTCCGAAATTGGATGTTTGCTCTGCAACGTATCACTGGGATAGTAACATTAATTTTTATTGTATGGCATGTTTGGGAGACCCGTGTTCAAAAAGCACTAGGAGTAGTAGAAGTTAACTATAGTTTGATGGAAAGTATTCTATCTAGTCCATTTATGTTCTGGTTCTACGTAGTTGGTGTAATTTCAACCGTTTTCCATTTTTCAAATGGACTATGGGGCTTCATGGTTACATGGGGAATTACACAATCTCCTAAATCACAAAAAATCACTACATATGGTGTCGTAGTAGTCTTTCTTGTGCTTAGTTATATTGGAGTAAGATCACTAATCGCATTTGCTTATGGAGTATAGAGACAGAGAAAAAAGGAGTGAGTTATTATGAGTAATCGCAAAATAGCTGTTGTTGGCGGAGGGCTTGCTGGGCTTATGGCTACGATAAAAGCTGCTGAAGCAGGAGTCAACGTAGATTTATTCTCAATTGTACCGGTTAAACGTTCTCACTCAGTATGTGCTCAAGGTGGTATTAATGGAGCGGTAAATACAAAAGGTGAAGGAGATTCACCTTGGATTCACTTTGATGATACTGTTTACGGTGGAGATTTCCTTGCAAATCAGCCTCAGGTTAAAGCAATGTGTGATGCAGCACCTGGCATCATACATATGTTTGACCGTATGGGTGTTATGTTTAACCGTACCCCGGAAGGTTTACTAGACTTTCGTCGATTTGGGGGAACGCAACACCACCGCACTGCATATGCAGGAGCTACAACTGGACAACAATTGTTGTACGCACTAGACGAACAAGTTCGCCGTTATGAAGTAGAAGGCTTAGTAACGAAATATGAAGGTTGGGAATTTGTTGGTGCTGTATTAGATGAAGAAGGAATTGCAAGGGGAATTGTGGCTCAGGATATTAAATCACATGAAATTAAAGCATTCCGTTCTGATGCAACTATCTTTGCAACAGGTGGACCTGGAATCATCTTTGGTAAATCAACGAATTCTATGATTAATACAGGATCAGCTGCAAGTACCTTATATCAACAAGGTGTTAAATATGCAAATGGAGAATTTATTCAGATTCACCCAACTGCAATTCCTGGAGACGATAAACTTCGCTTAATGAGTGAATCTGCTCGTGGTGAAGGTGGTCGTGTATGGACTTATAAAGATGGTGAACCATGGTACTTCCTTGAAGAAAGATACCCAGCATATGGTAATCTAGTTCCTCGTGACATAGCAACACGTGAAATCTTTGATGTTTGTGTGAATGAAAAATTAGGAATTAATGGGGAAAACATGGTATATCTTGATCTTTCACATAAAGATCCTAAAGAATTAGATATTAAACTTGGTGGTATTATAGAAATCTATGAAAAATTCGTCGGTGAGGACCCACGTAAAGTACCTATGAAAATTTTCCCTGCAGTTCATTATTCTATGGGTGGAATGTGGGTCGATATTAATCAAATGACAAACATTCCTGGAATATTTGCTGCTGGGGAATGTGACTACTCACAACATGGTGCGAACCGACTAGGTGCTAACTCCTTATTATCTGCAGTATTTGGTGGATCCGTAGCTGGACCTAAGGCGATTGAATATATTGATGGCCTTGATAAACATGCTGAAGATGTTTCTTCTGAACTATTTGATTCTAAAGTTAGGGAAGAAGAAGAGAAATTTAAAGAATTAATGAGTATGGACGGTAACGAAAATGCATACCAGATTCACCAAGAACTAGGGGAATGGATGACAGATAACGTTACAGTAGTACGTGAAAATACTAGACTTCTAAAAACAGATGAGAAGATACAAGAATTGCTAGAACGTTGGGGAAATATCAACATCAATGATACATCTAGTTGGTCTAACCAAGGTGTTATGTTTACTCGCCAATTAAAAAATATGCTTCATTTGGCAAGAGTAATTACACTTGGTGCTTATAATCGTAACGAGAGTCGTGGAGCACATTATAAACCTGAATTCCCGAAACGTAATGATGAGGAATTTTTAAAGACTACTATCGCTGAATTCGATGAGAAAAATCAAGCACCTAAACTGAGTTATGAAGATGTTGATATATCGTTAATTAAACCACGTGAACGTGATTATACTACAAAACATTGATTGGGGAGAGAAGTAAAATGGCTGAACAAAAGACGGTTACATTTATAATAACTCGACAAGACGGCCCAGATTCTGCTCCTTACGAGGAAACTTTCGAAGTACCTTATCGGAAGAATATGAATGTTATTTCTGGGTTAATGGAAATACGTAAAAATCCTGTTAATGCTAAAGGGGAAAAAACAACACCGGTTCAATGGGATATGAACTGTTTAGAAGAAGTATGTGGTGCTTGTTCTATGGTTATTAATGGTGTTCCGAGACAATCCTGTGCTGCATTAGTAGATGAATTGGAAACTCCAGTTCGTCTAGCGCCAATGTCAACATTCCCAGTTGTTCGTGATTTGATCATTGACCGTGAGCGTATGTTTGATGCATTGAAGCAAGTTAAAGCATGGATTCCTATCGATGGTACACACGATCTTGGTCCAGGGCCACGTATGCCTGAAAAGAAACGCCAATGGGCATATGAATTATCTAAATGTATGTCATGTGGAGTATGTTTAGAATCTTGTCCAAACGTAAATGATAAATCAAACTTTATTGGACCAGCAGCATTATCTCAGGCTCGTCTGTTTAATGCTCACCCAACAGGAGAAATGAACAAGAGTGAACGTTTAGATGGTTTAATGCAAGAAGGTGGAATTAGCGGTTGTGGGAATGCGCAAAATTGTGTACAAGTTTGTCCAAAAGGAATACCGTTAACAACCTCAATTGCAGCAATGAACCGAGCAACTAATATCCAAGCGTTTAAGAATTTCTTTGGTAGTGACAACGCACATTAAAGAAATTATACTTTTTACCTACAAACAAAAACGGTTGTACAATAAATGACGTTGGTGGGAAAAACTCACCTACGTCATTTTTGTGTTTATAAATAGAAAACAAGTGAGATTCCCTGTAGAATTAAAGTCGCTGAAAACCATTCCTAGGAGGGAACTCACTTGTCTATATCAAATGATATTAGAAATATGTTAGATATTCAAGATAAAAATATTTATATGAGCGAAAATGCAGTAACGTATGGCAAACATAAAGGGAAGTCTTGTAAATTTATTAAGGCGAAATTAACATATGATGCAGATCAATGCCCAAATTGCCAGGTGGAGAAAGTAGGCTCTTCTATTTATAAAAACGGAACACAATTATCTCGTATTACCATTCCGACCATGGGAGTTTATCCAACATATTTATTATTAAGTAAGCAGCGTTTTATGTGTAAACATTGTGGTGTTAGTTTTACTGCACAAACAAATATCGTAAAGCGTCATTGTTTTATATCCTCAAATACAGAAGCCCAAATCATGATTAAATCAGCTGGAGCGCAGTCCGTTAAAGATATTTCCCAGGATTGTGGTGTATCTGAGGCAACTGTTCAGAGAATCATTAATAAAGAAGCAAATAAATATAAACCGCATTATAAAGCCCTACCTAAGCATCTATCGTTTGATGAATTTAAGTATGCCAAGGGCAAGATGGCTTTTGAATATATCGATGTTGAAACGGGTGACATCTTAGACATTTTAAATAGTCGTGATAACCGGTCTATTACAGATCACTTCATCACAAATTATAGCTTATCAGCTAGACAACGAGTAGAAACCGTGACAATCGATATGAACGCAGGTTATGTAAGTTTGATAAAAGAGATGTTTCCAAATGCAGATATTATTATTGATCGTTTTCACTTAGTTCAACTCATATCAAGAGCGATGAACAAAACGCGTGTTAAAATCATGAACCAACTCAGAACATCTAATGGGGAAGATCAGAAAAAGTATCGCCGCCTTAAACGTTATTGGAAGCTTTTACTGAAAAAAAGATCGAGTTTATCTTATACAGAATATAAATATTACGGCTTATTTGGCCAACGTCTTGAAAGTTCAATAGTGCAAGAAATGTTGGATTATAGTGAGGAACTTAAAGTCAATTATGGTATATATCAGGACCTGTTGGAGGCAATTGACGAAAAGGACTATCATGCATTAGAGAACACATTAAACAAAAAGTGTCCAACCCAGTCATCAACCTATTTAAGAACAAGCATTAAAACATTAAGAAAGCACTTGCCCTATACGAAAAACAGTTTTCAATATACGTATAACAATGGGCGAATTGAAGGTATTAACAATAAAATCAAGGTACTCAATCGGATTGCATATGGCTATCGGAATTTTAAGCATTACAAAAACCGAATAAGATTACATTTTAAACTGAAACCCGTAGTAAACAAATCACACTCTAGAGTAGCATAGCTTCCCTAGAGTGTGATAATCAAATACATATTAAAAGTCGACTAAAATACAGTACCAACGTCACTTGACGTAGAGCCACAAAAACCGACTTCTTTATCGAAGTCGGTTTTTGACATTTACTTGCTTAATCGAGTAAATGGTTTATAAGACCTAATAATCACGTGTAGTTCGGATCTTTCTATTGGGATAAGAACTAATAATTTAAAGTTTCAATTCCCCCATACGAAGAAGTTCAACTACAGCTTGTGATCGCCCCTTAACCCCTAATTTTTGCATAGCATTTGAAATGTGGTTACGGACAGTTTTCTCTGATATAAACAATTCCTGGGCAATTTCTTTTGTTGTTTTGTCTTGTACTAATAGTTCGAATACTTCTTTTTCTCTTTTGGTTAATAACTGCTTCGGTTTATACTCGTTGTCCTTCAAGTGTTAACCCCTCCTTGCTCTTATAGAGCTGCATGTTGAAGGGAAATTATCTAGTCACTATAGCTTATGAGGACGCTGGAAATTAGTGAGTGTTTTCATTCATGAAAAGTAAAATTTCATGAATAAATTTGTATCCAAACTATTATTTGAATTTAATCTAAAACTGGTGGTAATATGTAAGTTAAATAATTTTACCTACATAAATTTTAAAAAAATGGAAACGGTAACATAGGAATAGTTGACTACATATTATGAAAAAGTAAGGACTTATAACTATTTATTTTAACATATATACACGGAATGGGTTGATATGATAAACTGTTGCTTGTATATATTGAAATAAACTAGAACCTTAAATTTTGGATAAATAACCTAAAAATAAAACAGCACAGAAGAGGCGATTTTTATTGGATAGAGCAATCGGAGTAATTGATTCTGGAGTTGGTGGCTTAACTGTTGTTCAAGAGTTGATGCGTCAATTACCAAAGGAAAAGTTAATTTATTTAGGAGATACAGCAAGATGTCCTTATGGTTCTAGACCTGCTGAAGAAGTGAAATTATTTACTTGGGAAATGGTTCGCTTTTTATTAAATAAAAATATTAAAATGTTAGTTGTGGCTTGTAATACTGCTACCGCTTTTACGCTAAAGGAATTACAGCAGTCATTAGATATTCCGGTTGTTGGTGTAATACAGCCTGGTGCCCGAGCTGCAATAAAATGTACAAATAATAATCATGTTGGTGTAATTGGGACAGAAGGTACGATTCGTAGTAGTGCTTATACGAATGCATTGGAAAAAATAAATGCAGATATTCATGTTTATGGATTGGCGTGTCCTTTATTAGCTCCAATGGTTGAAAATGGAATATTGGCAGGTATGGAAGCAAAATCAGTAGTAGAAGAATCTATTTCACCATTAAAACAAAATAAAGATATGGATACATTGATATTAGGATGTACCCACTATCCATTATTAAAAGACACGATACAAGAAGTTATAGGTAACAATGTAACCATTATTTCTTCTAGTGAAGAGACTGCTAGAGAAACAAGTACTATATTAGACGTACATGGATTATTGAATAGTAAAACAGATGAGCCTATTCATCAATTTTATACTACAGGTGAGCTGAATATATTTATTGAAATAACTAGAAAGATTTTTAAGGATTCAAATTTCAGCAAGTTAGAAATTAAAAGAGCTAGTTTACGAACAAATCAGGAGGTTTAAGCTCCTGATTTTTATTTTACCTTCTCTCCTCATCTATGCTGGTAGCGAATACCAAGTTTTCCGAAATATTTTCATGCATAATCCTGTATGAGATGATGATGAATCCATGCGGAATATGTAATGAATTATTTTTAAATAGAAGTTTCCTACGATAGGTCTATTTTTTTATGATAGCTCGTATACATTATAGTACAAACTATCGTAGGAGGTATTAGCATGAATAAGAAAGGTGCTTTAATCGTTGGCGCGGTTTCGCTTTCGCTTATTTTATCTGGGTGTTTTCAAGGAGAACAGTCATTAGAACAGGAAATGGACCCACCTCAAGATGCGGAGGCTGTAAATAGCTTAGAAGATTCAACTTCTGAGAATAAGAAAGATAATGTAGAATCTAAGGATTCAGCTGACTCCAAGGGGAAGAAAACCAAATCAGATGATGCAGTTACAGAAATGGTTCCTAGAGAATTATACTTAATGGATAAGAATGGGATGGTTGCTGCTCAAACGATTGAATTACCAGGGACATCAGAAGTTGGTAAACAACTCATGGAACATCTGGTGAAAGATGGACCAGTAACCCCTCTACTACCGAATGGGTTTCAAGCCGTGTTACCAGAGGGTACTGAAATTTTAGGACTTAATTTAAAGGAAGATGGTACGATAATTGTAGATGTATCGGAAGAATTTAAAAACTATGAGCCAAATGAGGAAATTAAAATTCTGGAGTCGATGACATACACCTTAACACAATTCGAAAATGTTAAAAAGGTACAATTGTGGATTAATGGACATCCTCAGGAGGAAATGCCAGTTAATGGAACACCAATTGGGAATGGATATGCAAGAGCAAATGGAATAAATGTTGTGGAATCCAATTCAAATGATTTATTAACTGCTACCCCTGTAACGATGTTTTATCCATCTGAACATAATGAAAACAGGTATTATGTTCCTGTAACTCAGTATGTTGATTCAAAAGAGGATGTGGAAATCTATGAAGCAATTGTAGATTCATTGATTCAAGGACCTGGTTACAATTCAAATATTGTCCACGTGTTTAATGAAGGTACTAAATTAAGTAGTGAGCCGGTAATGAAAGATGGAGTTCTTAAATTAATATTTAATGAAGGTATTTTGAAAGATAAAGAGCAGTCTGTTATTTCGGATGAAGTAATGGAGACACTAGTAAGAACTTTAACTGAACAAGCTGGTGTAAAAGCCGTTGATGTAAAAGTTGAAAATGTAGATCAACTCGTGAATGAAAACGGTGAATCATATGAAGAGCCAGTAACAAAGGATACATTTACAAAAACAGAAAAATTATAAAAAGAAAGGGGTTCGAATTTTGAACCTCTTTCTTTATTGTCAGGAAATTATAAAATTTGTATGGCTGTGAATAACATAGATACAGAGATAGCCACGTCCGGCTCCAACGCCCAGCGACTAGCGAGACTTCCTTCACCTCCGTGCGATAAGTCAACATCGACTCACTCCGTTCATCGTGTTTCCTTTATCTCCTACGGCTCAGTCCAGTCCGTACGTCGCTAAACGGGCGCTTCCGCCTTTGATAATTTAGTGCAAGTTTTCTAAAAAATGAGCCTAATGAATTCTCGTGTTGCTTTTTAGCAAAATATGATAAGCTAATGATGGAAATAAGAGGAGGATTTACGTATGAGAAATGATAATCGTGAACATAACCAATTAAGAACTATTGAAATTATTCCGAATTACATAACACATCCAGAAGGTTCGGTACTTATTACAGTTGGGAATACAAAAGTAATTTGTAACGCAAGCATCGAAGACCGTGTTCCTCCATTTATGCGAGGTCAAGGAAAAGGGTGGATTACCGCCGAATATTCAATGCTCCCTCGTGCTACTACCCAAAGAAATATAAGAGAGTCAACTAAAGGTAAGGTTAGTGGTAGAACGATGGAAATTCAACGATTGATTGGTAGAGCATTAAGATCTGTCGTGGATTTAGAAAAAATAGGTGAAAGAACCGTATGGGTAGATTGTGATGTTATTCAAGCGGATGGGGGAACAAGAACTGCATCTATCACAGGCGCATTTGTTGCGGTTGTTTTAGCTTTTGGTGAACTGCTGAAAAATAAAGCGATCAAAGAAATGCCTGTAACGGA
Source organism: Oceanobacillus sp. FSL K6-0118 (assembly GCF_038006665.1). Lineage (NCBI taxonomy): Bacteria > Bacillati > Bacillota > Bacilli > Caryophanales > Bacillaceae > Oceanobacillus > Oceanobacillus sp. FSL K6-0118. The sequence continues at coordinate 2,491,136 of NZ_JBBOVR010000001.1, read as the reverse complement.
TTATCTAGCTGCAATTTCTGTGGGTATATTAAAAGAAGGAATAGAAATATTGGATTTAAATTATGAAGAAGACTCAGAAGCAGATGTTGATATGAATATCGTAATGACGGGTTCAGGGGAGTTTGTGGAAATCCAAGGGACTGGAGAAGAAGCAACATTTGGTTTAAATCAGCTAAAAATGATGTTGAAACTTGCTAGTGAGGGGTTAGAGAAAATTATAGAGGTACAAAAAGAGGCAATTGGTGCTTTATCCGAACGAATAGGTGAAACCAAAAAATAAGGAGTTTTTTTATGAAACAAATTATTATTGCCACTAAAAATCGTGGTAAGGCAAAAGAGTTTAAAGAGTTTTTTTCCCAGAAAAATATAGAGGCCCTTTCGTTATTAGATATTGAAAAACAACTTCCAGACGTGGATGAAACTGGTGATACTTTTGAAGAAAATGCATCATTAAAAGCAGAAGAGATAAGCCATATATTAAATAAAGCTGTTTTGTCTGATGATTCCGGGTTAGTTATCGATGCTCTAGACGGAAGACCAGGTGTTTATTCAGCGAGATATGCTGGGGAAGATAAAGACGATGAAGAAAATGTAAAAAAAGTTCTTAAAGAATTAGAAAATATCCCGGAACATGATAGAAATGCACGATTTGTTTGTGTTTTGGCTATAGCGAGACCAGAAGGGCAAACAAAATTAGTTAGAGGGGAATGTGAGGGAAAAATAGCTTTATTCCCTTCCGGTGATAATGGATTTGGTTATGATCCTATTTTTATTCCAGATGGTTATCAACAAACAATGGCCGAGTTAGAGCCAGAAGAAAAAAATCAGATAAGTCATCGTAAACTTGCAATGGATAAGTTAGATGACTTGATAGATATATTGTTTTAGATTTTAAACCAAAGGGGCTGTCATGCGTTATGTATGAAGTATTAATTATTAGTGATAGTCATGGACTAAAAGAAGAAATCACGGAAATTAAAAGTCGGCACCCGAATATTACCATGATTCATTGCGGTGATTCTGAATTGGAATATGATTCGGTAGAACTAGAAGGAATGTATAAAGTTCGTGGAAATTGTGATTTTGATTCAAGATATCCAGAAGAAGAAATTATTTCAATTGGGGGTTTAACGTTTTTCGTTACACATGGACACTTATTCCAGGTAAAGTCAACATTTATGAAGCTATCATATAGGGCAAAAGAACTTGGTGCAGACGTTATCTGTTTCGGCCATTCTCATATTGCTGGGGCTGAACAGAATGACGGGCAATTATTTATTAATCCTGGAAGTATTCGTTTACCTAGAAATAGACACGAAAAAACATATGCAATTGTAAAATGGGAATCCATTGATCATATAAATATTCAATTTTATTCAACGGATGGATTCGAAGTGGAAGAATTATCCTATACAGCATCTTTCTAAAAAGATCATGGGGGTTGGGACATAACGAAATGTTTAACTCAAATGACGGACAATCCCGCAGAATCTCCGGAGCGGTTTATCTACTCCATTATTTCTGTAAAGTTCGGATTTCTCTTATTATAAAACATTTTATCCCAACCTCTGTGAAAAATGACTTATCCCACCTTAATGGGCAGTAAGACTCTCACCAAGCCCCCCCCACAGATAGAAGTCTTCTTTATTTTTTTATAGAAAGTGTTGACAAAGAATGTCAATTTAACTATAATTAAATTTGTCGTTAAATTATTAATCATACTTAATTTTTAAAATCATGCGGGTGTAGTTAAATGGTATAACCTCAGCCTTCCAAGCTGATGTCGTGGGTTCGATTCCCATCACCCGCTCCATTTATGTCCCAGTAGCTCAGCTGGATAGAGCAACAGCCTTCTAAGCTGTGGGTCGGGAGTTCGAATCTCTCCTGGGACGCTTTGAATCAACTACTAGAGAGAAACCAACTGATTGGTTTCTCTTTTTATGTTTAATTTTAAATATATAGGGAATCTATATGTAATAAAAAACGATTATCTTTATGAAAGAAGGTGAATGAATGCGCATACAACAAGATGATAAAATAATTCTATTTCCGAAATGGAAGAAAGAATTGGAAAAAGCAAGCTTAATCGCTCTTAAGGAAAAAAGATATGATGAAGCTTTAATTAAATTAGATAAGTTAATTAACTATCAAGTAGACAATCATGAAATTATAACCGGAAAGTTAATTTGTCTAATGGAACTAGGTGAATTTAATGAAGCCCAGAATTTATGTGAGGATTTATTAAAACAAGAAGATGAACACTACTATCATTATGTACATATTTATTTAACAATTTTATTTCAAACGAATCAATATAATTTATTAATGGATCAAGTTGAATATGAATTTCAAAAAAAGGATATACCTAAATTACAAAAAGAACAATTTAAACAATTATATGAAATTAGTGAAAAAATGAATATTGATATGAATATGGAGAAGGAGGCAATCCTTTTTCAAGATTTGTTTACAGCTGTAGAGGAAGGTAATTTTGATGAGCAATGGCGGCAAGTGGAGAAATTAAAATCACTTCATGCAAATCCCTCAAATCAAATTATCGAACTTCTTGTAAATGATGACGTTCACCCACTTGCAAAAACAGCAATAATAGAATGGTTAAAAGAAAAGCAATGGACGACTGAAGTAGAGGTTAGTAAGTTTAATGTAACTTTAACTATAATTCCAAAAGAATTAGAATGGGTTAAGGAAAGTGAACCTATATTAGAAACTAAAGCATTACTTCGGGAATTAGAGCAAGATAACCCTTCGTTATTCCATTTGATAACAAAACTGTTATATGATTATACTTATGTCATGTATCCGATAAAACCACCGAAAGATGATTATTTACATATTGCGAAAGCACTAGAACTGATTGGAAAAGAATCTTTAGGAGTTGCATCCAATCAAGTTCCGGAAACAACTAAACAAGTAGAAAATTACATAGAGAAAATAAAATTTAGTGAATCACTTTATCTAAGCATTATTGACAGTTAAGAAGAGATATGTGATAAATGCTTGAAAGCCGAACGAATTATGTTATAATATAGTGGTTGCAAAATACTTAGTAGAGTAAAAAGTAATTATCGTAATTTACATAATTATGAAATGGATATAATAGTTTGTGGAGGGAAATAAATATGTCAGCTAAATGGGAAAAACAAGAAGGTAACAAAGGGGTACTAACATTTGAAGTACCTGCAGATGAATTTGAAAAATCGTTGGATCAAGCCTTCAAAAAAGTAGTCAAAGATGTACAGATGCCTGGATTCCGTAAAGGTAAAGTACCAAGAGGGATTTTTGAAAAACGATTTGGTGTCGAAGCCTTATATCAAGATGCAGTAGACATTGTACTTCCAAATGCATATGGAAAAGCTGTTGAAGAAACAGATATTTTCCCAATTGCACAACCTGAAATTGATATTGAACAAATTGAAAGAGGGAAAGACCTAATTTTCACAGCGAACGTTGAAGTGAAACCTGAAGTGAAACTTGGTGAATATAAAGGTCTAGAAGTAGAAGAACAGTCTGTTGAAGTAACTGACGAGGATGTAGATGCTGAAATCAATCGTCTTCGCGAACGTCATGCAGAATTAGTAGTGAAGGAAGAAGGAGAAATTGAAGAAGGCGATACAGTGGTTATCGACTTTGAAGGTTTCTTGGGTGACGAAGCATTTGAAGGTGGTAAAGGCGAAAATCACTCATTAGAAATTGGTTCCGGTCAATTCATTCCTGGATTTGAAGAACAATTAATTGGTAAAAAGTCTGGTGAAGAAACAGAGGTTAACGTAACATTCCCAGAAGATTATCATGCTGAGGATTTAGCTGGAAAAGAAGCTACTTTTAAAGTTAAAATCCACGAAGTGAAATTTAAAGAATTGCCTGAATTAGATGATGAGTTTGCTAAAGATGTTGATGATGAAGTAGAAACTCTTGAAGCATTAAAACAAAAGAAAAAAGAACAGCTTGAAGAAGAGCGTAAACAAAACGCTGAAAATGAAAAACGCCAACAATTAATTGAAAAAGCTTCTGAAAATGTAGAAGTTGATATTCCTGATGCTATGGTTGAAACTGAATTAAACCAAATGCTTCGTGAGTTTGAACAAAACCTACAAATGCAAGGTCTAACAATGGAAATGTATAGTCAATTCTCTGGTCAAGATGAAGATGCACTAAAAGAACAAATGAAAGAAGATGCAGCTAAACGCGTTCGTACTAATTTAACGCTAGAAGCAATTGCAAAAGCTGAAAATCTTGAAGTTACTGAAGAAGATATTAATGAAGAATTAGAGAAAATGGCAAGCATGTATGGCATGGATGCTAAACAAATCGTTCCATTATTAGGTGGAAATACGGAAGTAATTGAAAGTGATCTTTTAATGAGAAAAGCAATTGACTTCTTAGTGGATCAGAGTAAAGCTGTTTAATAATGATAACGTATGTACTAGAACATTATTAACCACATAATGATAAATGCAACAAGGTGCGAAATATAGGCGCACCTTGTTTTGTCTTATTTATAGTAAAATACTACTTAAAAGAAAATATCTTTCATATAGTATAAGAAATAATTAAAATAACAATAATTATTTTAAAATTATTTTTGGGAGTTTTATCTCACCTAAACGGGCAGTAAAGCTCTCACCTCAAGCTTCCGGGGACAAAGAAGGTGGGTGGGAGATCAACTACCGTAATGGTCCAAGAAGTGCGACTAACCATCAGTGGGGGATGAAGGAAAACCTCCATTGATGGAAGTCTTCTTTATTTGTTTAAGAAAAATCAGTGGTTTTTATTTTGTTTTTTGAAAGTCTTCTGATATGATGACTATAAATTGAAACCTAGATTTTAGGATATTTAGGGGTGAAAATGTATGTTTAAATTTAATGAAGAAAAAGGACAACTAAAATGTTCGTTTTGTGGGAAAAGTCAAGATCAAGTACGCAAATTAGTTGCCGGACCAGGCGTTTATATATGTGATGAATGTATTGAGCTATGTACGGAAATTGTGGAAGAAGAACTTGGTACGGACGAAGAAATGGAATTAAAAGAAATTCCAAAACCAAAAGAAATTTGTGAAATTCTTGATGACTATGTAATTGGACAAGAAAAAGCTAAAAAGAACTTATCTGTTGCAGTATACAACCATTACAAACGCATTAACTCACCAAAGGGTAATGATGATGTTGAATTGGCTAAAAGTAATATTGCGATGATTGGACCAACTGGTAGTGGTAAAACATTACTCGCACAAACGTTAGCGAGAATCATTAATGTTCCTTTTGCCATGGCTGATGCAACTTCACTTACTGAAGCAGGTTATGTTGGGGAAGATGTTGAAAACATTTTATTAAAGCTAATACAAGCTGCCGATTATGATGTTGAAAAAGCCGAAAAAGGAATCATTTATATCGATGAGATTGATAAAGTGGCTCGTAAATCCGAAAACCCATCTATTACTCGTGATGTTTCTGGGGAAGGGGTACAACAAGCACTTTTAAAAATCTTAGAAGGAACTGTTGCAAGTGTACCACCACAGGGTGGCCGTAAACATCCTCATCAAGAGTTTATACAAATTGATACAACCAACATTTTGTTTATCCTAGGTGGAGCTTTTGACGGTATTGATCAAGTTATTAAACGTCGCTTAGGTAAAAAGGTGATTGGATTTGGCTCAAATTCTAAACAAGAAGACTTAGATATGGGTCAATTACTTCAACAGGTATTACCAGAAGATTTGTTACGCTATGGTTTAATTCCTGAGTTTATAGGAAGAATTCCGGTTATCGGTGCACTTCAACCTCTCGATGAGGATGCACTAGTTGAAATTTTAACAAAACCTAAAAATGCATTGGTCAAACAATATGAAAAGCTATTTGAAATGGATAACGTGGAATTAGAAATAGACGAAGAGGCACTAATTGAAATTGCTAAGAAAGCAATCGAAAGAAAAACAGGTGCTCGAGGATTACGTTCTATTTTAGAAGGAATCATGCTGGATGTTATGTTTGAATTACCATCTAGGGAAGATATTGATAAATGTATTATTACAAAAGATACCATTGTAAATGAAAACGGAAGTCCGACATTAGTATTTAACGACGGAACGGTACAAGAGGGTATCAAAAATCATCCAAAAGAGAGTGCGTAAAAACAAGTTAAAATGATATTATGCAAAAAGAGACTACATAGCAACACGGCTCTCGTCTTTGAGCTGTTGGCTTAGGTTAGTCTCTTTTTTGCAAAAAACTTATTTAGCAGGATAGCATAAAAAGTCTTTCCACTCTGTACAAATGCAACGAAGGCATTTAAATTCCAATATTGCATGTAAGTTTTCTAAATATGTAATTTTTGTTCTAAAAAATGTTTAGTATAATAAGATACGTAAATAATAAATTTGAAGTTGATTTTAGTTTACAAATAAATGTATTAACTTTAAACTTTTAAAGCATACATATAAGTTAATAATTCACATATTTGGAGGTCACATTTCATGACGAAAGATTTAATTCAAGTCCCCCTCCTTCCACTGCGCGGTTTACTCGTATTTCCAACTATGGTTATACATTTAGATGTTGGTAGAGATAAATCTGTTCAAGCTTTAGAAAAAGCAATGATGGATGATCAGACTATATTTTTAGCAGCTCAAAAGAAAGTAAGTCTAGATGAACCAGAAACGAAAGATATTTACCAAATTGGTACATTAGTGAAAGTAAAACAAACATTAAAGCTTCCTAATGGTACAATAAGAGTATTAGTAGAGGGATTACATCGTGGGGAAATCGTACGTTTTATAGAAACGGAAAATGAATTTGTAGTAGAAATAGAAAAGTTAGAAGATATTCATGGCGATAATCATGAAGAAGAAGCGCTTATGAGATCGCTTTTAAATCAATTTGAACAATACATAAAAGTTTCAAGAAAAGTTACGGAAGATACGTTGGCAACAGTTGTTGATATTGAAGAACCAGGTAGGTTAGCGGACATCATTGCTTCTTATCTATCGTTAAAAGTGAAAGAAAAACAAGAAATTCTTGAGATACAAGATGTTAAAAAGAGAATAAAGAAATTAATTCAATATATATCAAATGAAAAAAAGGTATTAGATTTAGAAAAGAAAATTGGACAACGTGTCAAATCATCCATGGAAAAAACACAAAAAGAATACTATCTTCGTGAACAATTAAAAGCAATACAGAAAGAACTTGGGGAGAAAGATGGTAAAACAGGCGAAGTTGACAGCCTTAGAGAAAAGATTGAAGGATCGGATATGCCCGAACATGTTATGGAGGTTGCCCTAAAAGAATTAGATCGATATGAAAAGGTCCCCCAAAGTTCCGGGGAAAGCTCTGTTATTCGTAATTACTTAGAATGGTTATTAGTACTTCCATGGACGAAAAAAACGAAAGATACCATTGATATTAAAAAAGCAGAAAAGGTTTTAAATAGTGAGCACTATGGATTGGAAAAGGTAAAAGAAAGAATTTTAGAATACTTAGCCGTTCAAAAATTAACGAATACAATAAAAGGACCAATATTATGTTTGGTTGGACCACCAGGGGTAGGGAAGACATCATTAGCTAAATCAATTGCTTCCTCTGTTAACCGTAACTTTGTACGGATTTCACTGGGTGGGGTGCGTGACGAAGCAGAAATTAGAGGCCATAGAAGAACTTATATTGGTGCCATGCCAGGTAGAATCATTCAAGGAATGAAAAAAGCTGGTACCATAAATCCGGTGTTTTTACTTGATGAAATTGACAAAATGTCTAACGATTTTCGTGGCGATCCAGCTTCAGCCATGTTAGAAGTTCTTGATCCAGAGCAAAATAGTACTTTTAGTGACCATTTTATTGAAGAGAATTATGATTTATCGAATGTTTTATTTATCGCTACAGCAAATAACGTAAGTTCTATTCCAGGTCCCTTATTAGACCGAATGGAGCTAATTTCACTATCTGGATATACAGAAGTAGAGAAAATGCATATTGCAAAAAAACATTTGATACCAAAACAAGTGAAAGAAAATGGTTTAACTAAAGGAAATTTGCAAATTAGAGATGATGCTTTAATGAAGTTAATTCAAACCTATACTCGAGAAGCCGGGGTACGAGGTCTAGAGAGACAAATCGCAAAGCTTTGTAGAAAAACTGCGAAGGTTATTACGTCGGAAGAGAAAAAGCGTGTTATTATAACCGAAAAAAGTATAGAAGAGTTTCTTGGTAAGCCGATTTTTCGTTATGGATTAATGGAACAGGAAAACCAAGTAGGAACTGCAACAGGACTTGCATATACAACGGTAGGTGGAGATATTTTATCTATTGAGGTTAGTCATTATCCAGGAAAAGGAAAACTCACTTTAACCGGAAAACTAGGAGAAGTCATGCAAGAATCAGCACAGGCTGCATTTAGTTACATTCGTTCCCGTGCAAAAGAACTGAATATTGATCCTGACTTTTACGAAAAATATGACATTCATATACATGTCCCAGAAGGTGCAACTCCAAAAGATGGTCCATCCGCTGGTATTACGATGGCAACTGCTCTGGTTTCCGCTCTATCAGGCCGTGCAGTAAGAAAAGAAGTCGGTATGACCGGGGAAATTACCTTAAGAGGTAGAGTATTGCCTATTGGGGGACTAAAAGAAAAGTCTTTAGGCGCCCATCGAGCTGGATTAACAACGATTATCATTCCGGAAGATAATAGAAAAGATATAGAAAATATTCCGGACAGTGTCAAAGAGGAATTAACATTCATACCTGTAAAGCATTTAGATGAAGTGTTAAAACATGCATTAGTGGAGGAATAAAATGAAAGTAACAGATGCAGAAATAGTAATTAGTGCGGTTAGTAAAAAGCAATACCCAAATGAAGGAGTTCCGGAAATTGCATTAGCAGGTAGATCGAATGTTGGGAAATCTTCTTTTATAAATAAATTAATTAACCGAAAAAGTTTAGCTAGGACATCATCTAAACCTGGTAAAACCCAAACTCTAAATTTCTATAAAATAAATGGATCTTTTTATTTTGTAGACGTCCCAGGATATGGTTATGCGAAGGTTTCCAAAAAGGAAAGAGAAAAATGGGGAAAGATGATGGAAGAATACTTTCAAACACGTGAAACATTAAAGGCTGTTCTTCTCATTACAGATGTTCGCCATGAACCTACTAGAGATGATGTACAAATGTACGATTTTCTGAAATATTATGAATTACCAGTTATCGTTATTGCAACAAAATTAGATAAAGTTCCTAAGAATAAACGGGCACAACACATTAAACGAACAAAACAAACTTTACAAATAGATTCTAATGATGTTGTGATACCTTTTTCATCAGAAACAGGAGAAGGTAAAGACGAGGCATGGGCGCTCATACGGAGCTTCTTGAAATAAAATAGAATAGAAAAAGAAATAACCAATATAAAGATAGAGGTTATTTCTTTTTCTTTAATAAATATATACCTATAATAATTAAAATAATTGGCCAATAATTTGTAACGAAAGGGGTAACATCATTTACCCAATTAAAATAGGCGGATACTTTAGATGAAAAAATCATAAAAATACTAACCCCGATAAATAATATTCCTAAGATATATCCTTTTTTGGTTTTTGTTGCTCTAACGATAAATGCGATTCCAATAATTAACGTATACATTCCCCAATGATTGCTCCAAAAATGATAATGCTCCAAACCATAGGAGTGAATTCCAAGTCCTAATATAATAGTTCCACTAAATAAAAATTGATTATTTTTTTGTATGTAACTATAAAATAAGAATAGGATACCAGTAATGATTAAGATGGTTTGCCAGGAATAAAAATTAGTGATTAGTGGAATTTCTAATTGCTTAAGTAAGAAGAATACCCCAATTACGATTAATATGTATGCTAATAATGAATTCCTTTTCTTCAATTATAACTAATCCCTTCTATAGTTTCGTTTCCTTGCTTATAAATATATTGTATGATAAAGTACATTCGAGTTAAACTAATAACGTTCTTATATAATATTTGTTTCAAATTCTGTTCACATTTATAGAATTTGGTGTATTAAAACTATGTTACAATGTAAATAATATGTCATTTTTAAAAGATAAAGATTTTTGGGGGTAGTCAATTTGCACATTCTTAAAGTAGGACTCAATTATAAAACAGCCCCTGTAGAAATAAGGGAAAAACTAACTTTTCCAGAGAGTACCCTTGAAGAAGCAACGAACGAATTAAAAAAACAAAAAAGTATTTTGGAAAATGTTATTATTTCTACATGTAATCGTACGGAAATTTTTGCTGTTGTTGATCAACTTCATACCGGTCGATATTATATTAAAAAATTTTTAGCAGATTGGTTTGGAGTAGATAAAGAATTATTTTCTCCTTATTTACAAATAGCAGAAAATGATGGTGCCATAGAACATTTATTCCGTGTTTCCGCTGGATTAGATTCAATGGTATTAGGAGAAACTCAAATTTTAGGGCAAGTAAGAGATGCCTTTCTTAAAGCACAAAAAATAAGCACTACAGGTACTATTTTTAATGAATTATTTAAACAAGCCATTACATTTGGAAAACGTGTCCATAACGAAACAGGCATTGGAGAACATGCAGTTTCGATTAGTTATGCAGCAGTTGAATTAGCGAAGAATATTTTTGTGAATCTTAGCGAGAAACATGTTGCTGTCTTGGGTGCTGGTAAAATGGGCGAATTAGCAGCTAAAAATTTACAAGGATCAGGTGTGACGGAAATAACAGTCATTAACCGTACCATTGAAAAAGCGGAAGAATTAGCTGAGGTGTTCCATGCAAGGGCTGTTGGTCTAGATAATCTAGAAAATGTATTAGAAGAAGTTGACATCCTGATTAGCTCTACAGGCTCGAAATCTGTTATTTTAACAAAAGAAATGATTGAAAAAATTCAAATAAAAAGAAACAATAAACCTCTTGTTTTAATAGATATCGCGGTTCCAAGAGATATCGATGCCGACATCAATGGAATGGAAAATGTTTTTCTTTATGATATTGATGATTTACAGGGGGTTATCGACCATAATTTAGAAGCTAGAAAAGAAGCGGCTGAACAAATTGAGCTAATTATTGAACAGGAAATTGTCACATTTAAAGAATGGATTAAAACATTGGGAGTTGTACCGGTTATATCTGCACTTCGCAATAAAGCCTTGTCGATTCAAAAAGAAACGATGAAAAGTATCGAAAGAAAGATGCCTGATCTTACGAAACGTGAAAAAAAGGTGTTAAATAAACATACGAAAAGTATTATTAATCAACTATTGAAAGAGCCAATTACTCAGGCAAAAGAAATGGCTGGAGGAAGTCATGCAGATCACGCCCTTGAACTTTTTGTTGAAATCTTTGGTATTGAAGATGAAGTAAGGGAAGAATTTGCAAAACAGGGCGAAAAAGACGAAACGTTAATGTCTCTTCAAAAAAGTGAATATATTTCTTTTTCACATTTAGAAAAGATTTCAGGTGTAAATTAATATTTTTTCTGTTAAAAACCAGAAGGCTTTATGCTTTCTGGTTTTTACCTGCACGAATCTTATTGTTTTTCAAATAGTTTAAAAAAGGTTAAAATATATGTGTTATCACTTAATTTAATTATATCTTAGAAATGTAAAATATGTAGCTATGAGTAATTTTGTATAAGGAAAGCCACGTCCGGCTCCAGCGCCCAGCAACTAGCAAACTTCATGCTCCTCCACTACGATAAAGAAGACTTGCCGATTCGTGAAACGAGAGGCTTAGTCGCACTTATACCCTTGTGGTGAAAGTCAACATCGGTTCGCTTACAGCTCACCGTGTTTCCTTTATCTCATTGCTATAGAGGAATGTCCGATTAAGAACGCCGCTTTGCGCGGCAACATCGGACCACCTGGCATGGCCAGGCGCAGTTTGTACGTTGCTAAACGGGCGGTTACGCCTTTGTTCATGGCAACACGATTTAGGAGGATTTATTCATGCGAAAAATCGTCGTAGGATCAAGAAGAAGTAATCTAGCATTAACACAAACGAAATGGGTTATCAATGAACTTAAAAAAGCTGGTGTCCCAAACGAATTTGAGATAAAAGAAATTGTAACAAAAGGGGATCGTATTTTAGATGTCACTCTATCTAAAGTCGGCGGAAAAGGTTTATTTGTTAAAGAAATTGAACAGGCAATGTATGATAAAGAAATAGATATTGCGGTCCATAGTATGAAAGATATGCCATCCGTAATGCCAGAAGGGCTTGTTATTTCGTCTATCCCTGTTAGAGAAGATCCTCGAGATGCATTCGTATCTAAAAATAATATTACTTTAAAAAATTTACCTGAAGGAGCTAATGTTGGAACAAGTAGCTTGCGTCGTGCAGCACAAGTTCTTAAAGCAAGACCCGATATAAATATTAAATGGATTCGTGGAAATATTGAGACAAGAATTCGAAAACTTCATGAAGAAGATTATGATGCTATTATTTTAGCAGCTTCTGGATTAAAACGAGCAGGTCATGATAATGGAATTGTAACGGAGTATTTAGAACCCGAAGTAGTTGTTCCTGCAGTCGGACAAGGTGCTTTAGCAATCGAATGTAGAGAAGATGATCAGGAAATACGTGAAATATTAAATAAGATTAATGATAGTTACACAACTAGAACCGTAACTGCTGAAAGAACTTTTCTTCAATTATTAGATGGTGGTTGCCAAGTTCCGATTGGTGGATATGCCTATCTGGAAGACGATGAAATAGTGTTAACCGCATTAGTCGGTACACCTGATGGTAAAACAATATTAAAAGAGGTTGTTCGTGGTACTGATCCAAAAGCAGTTGGTGAGGAAGCAGCTACATTATTAATAAACCAAGGTGGCAAAGAAATAGTAGAAAGGGTAAAAGAGGAGCTTGATAAATGATAGCACCTCTAAGAAGTAAAAAAATTATTGTGACAAGGGAAAATGCAGGTGGAAAAATCTTCTCTAAAAAAATTAGTCAATATGGTGGTATTCCAATTGAAGTCCCCTTGTTGCGTATTGACTGTGATGATCGTGATGAAAACAGGCGAATTATGAAACAACTGGATCACTTTGATTGGTTTATTTTCACAAGTGCCAATGGTGTAGAATATTTTTTAAAATTGGCTAATAAACATCAAATTTCCCATGAAATATTAAACGCAAAAAATATTGCAGTAGTAGGTGAAAAAACAAATCAGAAATTGAAGAAATATGGTTATTCAGCTGATTTTGTACCTACTGTTTATGATGCGAACACGCTTAGCAAAGAATTCTTAGCTAAATTTCAAAATCCAGGAGAAATTCTACTCATCCGTGGTAATCTATCTAGGGATGTTTTACCAAGTGAATTGAAGAAAGCGAATCTTTCATTTACAAGTCTTTATGTTTATAAAACAACTATAAATTTCAAAAGTAAAAACTTACTAAATGAAATATTACAAAGGGAATTTGACTTTATCACATTTACAAGTCCATCCACAATTGATGCTTATTTCGAATTATCAGGGTATTTAGTAGATAAACCATGTGTTTGTATTGGAACAACTACGGAAAATAAGGCAAGGGAAAAAGGGTTTTCTACCATATTGACGCCAAAGGTTTTTACTGTAGATGCAATGATCGATATTATCATTGATTATATAAATAAAAAGGAGCATATATAATGGATTTTAAAAGACATAGAAACTTACGTTCATCCGCTTCCATGCGTTCATTAGTTCGAGAAACGCATTTACGTGTGAATGATTTTATTTATCCAATGTTTGTAATAGAAGGGAATAATATTCGTGACGAAGTTCCTTCCATGCCAGGGGTTTATCAAATATCGATGGACTTATTACTAGAAGAAGTAAAAGAAGTTTATGAATTAGGAATCAAAGCAATAATGTTTTTTGGTGTAGTTACTGCAAAGGATGAAATTGGAACAGGTGCTTTTATGGATGATGGGATTGTTCAAACGGCTACACGGATGGTGAAAGAAAACTATCCGGATTTATTAGTAGTTGCTGATACATGTCTTTGTGAATATACAGACCATGGTCATTGTGGTGTCATTCATAATCATGATGTTGATAATGATGAATCTTTGAAAGTTCTAGCTAAAACAGCAGTTTCTCAGGCAAAAGCGGGAGCGGATATTATCGCCCCATCAAATATGATGGATGGTTTTGTTGTAGCAATTCGTCAAGCTCTGGATGAAGCAGGTTTTGAAAATATTCCCATCATGTCTTATGCAGTAAAATATGCATCTGCATTTTATGGTCCATTCCGTGATGCGGCTGATAGTGCACCACAATTTGGGGATCGTAAAACCTATCAAATGGATCCAGCAAATCGTTTGGAAGCTATACGTGAGGTTGAGTCAGATATTGAAGAAGGTGCAGATTTTATTATGGTAAAACCTGCATTATCCTTTTTAGATATTATTAGAGATGTACGCAATCATGTTAATGTGCCGGTTGTCGCTTATAATGTTAGTGGAGAGTACGCAATGATTAAAGCTGCTGCACAAAATGGCTGGATTGATGAGAAAAGTATCGTTATGGAAATGTTGACATCAATGAAGCGTGCGGGTGCAGATATTATTTTGACGTATTTTGCTAAAGACGTCGCAACTTGGTTAAAAGATGATAAATAAGTGGAGGTGTATGGATTGAGAAATTTTGAAAAGTCTCATGAAATATATGAAGAAGCTGTTAATTTACTACCAGGTGGTGTTAATTCACCTGTTCGTGCTTTCAAATCAGTTAACATGGCTCCGATTGTAATGGAATCAGGAAAAGGATCAAAAATATACGATGCAGATGGTAATGAATACATTGACTATGTACTAAGTTGGGGACCTCTTATTTTAGGTCATGCAAATGATCGAGTAGTTGGAAAGTTAAAAGAAGTCGTGGAAAAAGGGACGAGCTTTGGTGCAAATACTGAAATAGAAAACAAATTAGCTAAATTAGTCATTGAACGGGTACCTTCTATAGAAATGGTTCGAATGGTAAACTCGGGTACAGAAGCAACGATGAGTGCGATAAGACTTGCTAGAGGATACACTGGTAGGGATCTTATCATGAAGTTTGAAGGTAGTTATCATGGTCATGGAGATTCCTTACTTATTAAGGCGGGTTCTGGAGTTGCTACATTAGGCTTACCAGATAGTCCCGGTGTACCAAGTTCCATTGCTAGTAACACGATTACAGTACCATTCAACGATTTAGATAGTGTTAAACTTGCTTTTGAAAAATATGGTAAAAATATTGCTGCCGTTATTATGGAGCCTGTTTGTGGTAACATGGGTGTTGTACCACCGGAAAATGCATTTTTACAAGAAATGAGAAAAATTACGGAGCAAAATGGTTCCTTACTTATTTTTGACGAAGTTATGACAGGATTCCGAGTTGGATACCATTCCGCTCAAGGATATTTTGATGTTAATCCGGATTTAACTTGTCTAGGTAAAGTTATTGGTGGTGGTTTACCTGTTGGTGCATTTGGCGGAAAACGTGAAATAATGGAACAAATTGCTCCTGTGGGTCCTATTTATCAAGCGGGAACTTTATCAGGTAACCCATTAGCAATGACAGCCGGTTTTGAAACAATTTCAGCTTTAACCAAGCAGTCCTATGAGGAAATAAATAAAAAGGCTGATCGATTAGTAGAGGGTTTTAAACAAGCGGCAGAAGATTACGAAATTCCACTACATATTAACAGAGCTGGATCCATGTTAGGTGTATTCTTTACAAATGAGAAAGTGGTTAATTTCGACGCTGCAAAAACATCCAATCTGGAGTATTTTTCTAAATATTATCAAGCAATGATTGAAGAAGGTATATTTTTACCACCTTCCCAATTTGAAGGTTTATTCCTATCAACCGAACATACGGATGCCGACATCGAAAAAACAATTGAAGCTATTCGAAAAGCATTCTCTAAACTTAAATAATTTAAAAAAGCTATTCCCAACTGAAACGGGGATAGCTTTTTTCATGCATAACCAAATACACTTTCTCATATAAATGATTAAGACACATTAAGCATATTGGGTAATGCTTAGGAGGGAGGAAGTCAGTTTGTCGGCTGATCAATCGGTATTTAGTTTTGAATTAAATGAAACTTTATATTTTGAAAAAGGACAGGAAATAGAAGAGTTACGTGGAATATCATTGGAACCTGAAATTACGATACAAACGAATGAAGATTATATTTCCATTAGAGGTGTAATAGAATTAACGGGAAATTATAAAAAAGCAACTACTATAGAAGATCGTTTAGAAGAATTCAATCATGAAGCGAAGAGGTATATAGAAAGTGTAGCTGATACGGATGACGAAAATGCAGAGTTCTCACATCGGTTTCCAGTAGAAATATCTGTGCCTACCTATCGTGTCGGTAATTTAGATGACGTAATGGTTAGTGTGCAGGCATTTGATTACGAAATACCTAAACAAACTCAACTTAAAATGTTTTCTACAATAGCTATACATGGTATTAATCAAGAAGCAGGAATTAGTAGAGTAGAAGATGATAGCGTGGAAGATACTTATCAAGAACCATTAGCTGATCAAGAAGATGTGTCAGGTATTTCAGACAAAGTGGTGGAAGAAGAACCTGTTTTATCGGAAAGAGAGGCAAAAGACACATTTGAATTTGAAATTAAACAAAAACAACAAGAGCAAGAGGAAGAACCTGAAATTGCAAGTAAAGCAGAAATACCTGCTTTAGAGGAAAGTAGAGATGAAGAAGGGCAAGCGGAAGAATCGGAAATTGCAAGTAAAGCAGAAATACCTGCTTTAGAGGAAAGTAGAGATGAAGAAGGGCAAGCGGAAGAATTGGAAATTGCAAGTAAAGCAGAAATACCTGCTTTAGAAGAAAATAGAGATGAAGAGGAGCAAACAGAAGAACCCGAAATTGCAAGTAAAGCGGAAACTCCTACTTTAGAAGAAAATAGAGATGAAGAGGAGCAAACAGAAGAACCCGAAATTGCAAGTAAAGCGGAAACTCCTACTTTAGAAGAAAATAGAGATGAAGAGGAGCAAACAGAAGAATCCGAAATTGCAAGTAAAATAGAAACTCCTACTTTAGAAGAAAATAGAACGGAAGAGGAGCAAGCAGAAGAACCCGAGATTCCGAGTATAACGGAAACCCCTACTTTAAAAACAGATAGAGATGAAGAGGAACAAATAGAAGGGGTAGAGCCCGAAAAGCCTGTAGAAGAAGGAAGATGGTCATTTAAAACTCAGACGCAAACTTTAGCTGAATTCTTTAACAATCATAAAGAAGTCTCAAATACAGAATCATCCGAATTACAAAGCGAGAATGTTGAAGAAGAGGTGGAGGCTGAGTCCTTAGAAACAGAAGGTGAACATGAATCTAGAGATAAAGGGGACATTACTTACTTATCTGATATTTTCCGTAATTCAAGTGAAGAAGAATATACAAAAATGAGGCTTTGTATCGTTCAGAAAGACGACACAATAGAAACGATATCTGAACGGTTTAAAGTAAGTCCATTACAAATCATAAAACAAAATCAGTTAGAGGATGATTTTGATGTAGCCGAAGGACAGTTACTTTATATTCCTTCTAAAAAGTAAACTCTAATTAAAATGTGAACAGAGACACCCCTTGAAATTATTCAAGGGGTATCTAATTTTAGCAGATTCAAAAGTAAATATTAAAGTCAAGTATTCTATAAGGTGGTGGTATAATGACGGATAATATTAATAATGTACTTGCTGCGTATAATATCCATCCACTAAAGATCAATCAAGTAACATCTCAACTCTATTATATTAAAGATTATAATAGAGAATACGCGTTAAAAAGAAGTGGTTTAACAGAAGACATGGTGAAACAATGGGAAACGATTTATCGATATTCAAACACCCAAAATCTTGATATGGTGCTACCAGTATATTTAACAAAAGAAGGTAATTTGTATTATCGTCATGAACAATCCATATTTTATTTGTCTCCCTGGATTAATGATACAAATAGAGAAAGGGATATGAACTGGGTTTCTAACTTCTATGAATCGTTGGCAAAATTACATTGGAAAACGAAACGGATTCAAAAAATAGATATAGAAACGGTTTCCAATCCATTTTTTTCTTTTCAAAACTATTGTAGGGAGATGGGAAAGCAATTACTCACATTTATTCACCAATTCGAAAAAAAGCAGTATATGTCTCCGTTTGAGCTGCTTGTCTGTACTCATTTTCGTGACATAGAATATGCATTTGTTGAAGTGGATAAACGAATTAATCGCTTTATAAATGACCATGAGGAAGATAATTTAACATGGAGTTCTTCACTATGTCATCATAGATTAGACCATTCACATATTAAAAAATCATACTTTATTAACTGGGAATCTGCGCGTTTTGATAATCCTGTTATGGACCTGATCTTATTTTTTCAAAATGAAATTGGTAGTTTCAATCCTTCTACTGAACTTTATATTGACAACTTTTCCTCCTACACAGATATTAATGAATTAACGTTACCAGAACTTCAATTTTTATCCATTTATTTACTTTCGCCAACGAATTATATACAAAATATTAATGACTATGTGAGTGGTGTACGTAATTTATCAATGATACAACACGTAACAAACATTCAATATGAATACAGAAAAATTATTTTTGGATTACAATGGTCGGCGTTTATAGAGAAAGAATATGAAACGTTAGATTTAGATGATTTAGAAGTTTAAATCCACCGTAAATAAAAGCATATTAAAATCCCGATTAAAATCCCTAATAATATTAAATCGAAAAAGGATGGAAAGAAAATTGTCCGAATGAGTTGAAAAAGTAAAATGGGCAATGTCACTCTTTCTAAAATAAAAACACATTTTCTTGCCCACGGTGGTAACTTATATCGATAATATCTACCCATTATAATCACCTCATTTTCCACAATAAATTGTTTATTATTTCCATGGGATAAGGGTAGTAAATACCCCACTAATGAAGAATCACTATATAATATGTATACTTACACCATATTTGTGAAAAAATAGGAATATATAATTTGACGAAAGATAAACTAAGCTATAAAATATGGATAATATATAGTATTAATCAAATGCAGTGATTGGGAAGAGTACAAAATAATACCTTCAGAGAGGGAAATCTAGTGCTGAAAATTTCCTAGGAATACTTATTTTGGAAGGTCGCCCATGATGCAGCTTCTTTGAACTTGCAGTAGAAGAAGCCGGTAATATGCCGTTATGTGAATGAAGTGTATTAATTCAATTTTTGGAATTAATAAACAAAGGTGGTACCGCGAAAATCAATCCTTTTCGTCCTTTTATGGATGGAAGGGTTTTTATTTTGCCACGAAAAGTAAGTAGAAACATTTAGTCCTACATAAGACAAAAAGTATTAGGAGGTAATACTATGAGTGATAATGAATATTCAAATCTTCCACCAAAATATAATCCTCAGGAAGTAGAAAAAGGGCGCTACCAATTTTGGCTAGACGGTAAGTTCTTTGAAGCGACAAATGATCCGGAAAAAGAACCCTATTCTATTGTTATTCCACCACCAAATGTGACTGGGAAATTACATTTAGGACATGCTTGGGATACAACGATGCAGGATACAGTATCCCGAATGAAACGTATGCAAGGGTATGATGTATTGTGGTTACCGGGAATGGACCATGCGGGGATTGCTACCCAAGCAAAAGTAGAAGCTAAATTGAAAGAACAAGGAAGAAGTCGTTATGATTTAGGTAGGGAAAAATTCTTAGAACAAGCATGGGAGTGGAAAGAAGAGTATGCTGACTTTATCCGCTCGCAATGGGAAAAGCTTGGACTTGGCCTAGATTATTCCCGTGAACGCTTTACATTAGATGAAGGATTATCAGATGCGGTAAAAGAAGTATTTGTAAAATTATATGAAAAAGGGCTTATTTATCGTGGTGAATATATTATCAATTGGGACCCAACCACTCAAACGGCTCTATCCGATATTGAGGTAATCTATGAAGAAATACATGGTAAATTCTATCATATGAAATATCCGATAAAAGATAGTGATGAGACGATTGAAATAGCTACTACTCGTCCTGAAACAATGCTAGGGGATACAGCTGTTGCTGTCCATCCTAAAGATGATAGATATAAACATTTAATTGGTAAAACAGTCATTTTACCAATTGTGGGTAGAGAAATAGAAATAGTGGCTGATGAATATGTGGATATGGAGTTAGGTTCTGGGGCAGTTAAAATTACACCTGCGCATGACCCAAATGACTTTGAAATTGGTAATCGACATAATTTACAACGTATTCTCGTGATGAATGAAGATGGTTCCATGAATGAAAATGCTGGAAAATATCAAGGATTGGATCGATTTGAATGTAGGAAACAAATCGTGAAAGATCTTCAAGATATGGGAGTACTATTCAAAATTGAGGAACGTGTCCATCAAGTTGGTCACTCTGAACGTAGCGGAGCGGTTGTAGAGCCATACTTATCGACTCAATGGTTTGTTAAAATGCAACCATTAGCAGACGAAGTTATTGAATTGCAAAAAGATCAAGATAAAAAGGTGAATTTTGTACCCGAAAGATTTGAACGAACTTATCTAGGTTGGATGGAAAATATTCGTGATTGGTGTATTTCTCGTCAATTATGGTGGGGGCATCAAATTCCTGCTTGGTACCATAAAGAAACTGGCGAAGTGTATGTCGGAAAAGAAGCTCCAGCTGATATTGAAAATTGGAGACAAGACGAAGATGTGTTAGATACTTGGTTTTCATCAGCACTTTGGCCATTTTCTACAATGGGCTGGCCTAATGAAGAATCGGAAGACTTTAAACGTTACTTCCCAACGGATGTTCTTGTAACGGGATATGATATCATTTTCTTCTGGGTAGCACGGATGATATTTCAATCTAAAGAATTTACCGGAGAAAGACCATTTAAGGATGTTTTAATTCATGGATTAATTCGTGATGCAGAGGGTCGTAAAATGAGTAAATCCTTAGGTAATGGGGTTGACCCAATGGATGTTATCGATAAATATGGTGCAGATTCGTTGAGATACTTCTTATTAACCGGTTCGACACCAGGTCAAGATTTGCGCTTTTATTGGGAAAAAGTCGAATCTACATGGAATTTCGCGAATAAAGTTTGGAATGCTTCTAGGTTCTCTTTAATGAATATGGAAGGATTCACTTATGAAGATATTGATTTATCCGGTGAAAAATCACTTGCGGATAAATGGATATTAACAAGATTGAATGAAACAATCGAACATGTAACGAAGAATACAGATAAATATGAATTTGGTGAAGCTGGCCGTCACTTGTATAATTTCATTTGGGATGAATTCTGTGACTGGTATATCGAAATGGCAAAAATACCATTATATGGATCGGATGAAGAGAAGAAAAACACAACACGCTCTGTGTTGGCATATGTACTTGATCAAATCATGCGTATGCTTCATCCATTTATGCCATTTATTACCGAGGAAATTTGGCAAAAACTTCCTCATCAAGGGGATTCCATTACAGTAGCTAGTTGGCCAGAACCAAGAGAGGACTTTCATGATGAGCAAGCTTCAAACGAGATGAAACGACTAGTTGCCATCATTAAATCTGTTCGTAATATTCGTGCTGAAGTAGATACGCCAATGTCTAAATCCATTAAGATGCTAGTTGAAGCTAAGGATGAAAATATTTTAAGAGAATTAGAACAAAATAGAATGTACTTAGAACATTTCTGTAATCCTAGTGAATTGGTTATTGCTAAAGATATTGATGTACCTGAAAAAGCAATGACTGCGGTAGTTACAGGAGCAGAAATCTATTTACCGCTCGAAGGTTTAATTGATTTTGATAAAGAAATAAAACGTTTAGAGAAAGAACTTGAAAAATGGAATAAAGAAGTAGAGCGTGTTCAGAAGAAACTTGCTAATGAAGGATTTGTAAATAAAGCTCCACAAGCAGTAGTTGACGAAGAAAAACGGAAAGAGCAGGATTATTTGGATAAGCAAGCAAAAGTAAAAACGAGACTTGAGGAATTACAAAATTAATGAGAATAGGGAATAGCGGATGTACGCTATTCCCTATTCTTTTCGTTGTCCAGGAAATTATAAAATTTGTATGGCTGTGGCTCACTTAGATATAGAAATAACCACGTCCGGCTCCAGCGCCATTGTTCTATGTCGAAAAACAGTATATTATGACATACGATTATTTGCTAGGGTGACAACATTCGTCTTACTTTTTAATTGTACTATGCTAGAGTGGGATAAACGACTCTAGCATAGGAAAGGGATACCAATGGACAAGAAGAAGCAAATCATTATCAAAGAGAACGGAAAAGTAATCAAGCAATACCCAAAACAAAATATCAATTCTTCTAAGCGTGAATCAGCTGCTACCCTTCACGAGTCAGATGATGATCCGATAAAAACATTTGAAAGAAAATCAGTCCTAACAGAAGCAACGCCGCATAAGAAAACTAGTAAAAATCCTTTATTAAAACCGATTTTAACTGCGGTTGTTTCTGCTATATTAATTGGTGGTATTTTAAGTGTAATCATGTTTCAAGTATTAATCGACGTAAAAGACGGTATTAATAATCAAGATTCATCAAGTGTTCCCTCAGCTACCCAAGCAGATAATGATAAAGAAAAAACGAATGAAGATAATTCTGCGAACACTGCAGAAACATCAAATTTCACCTTAGAATCGTTACATGGTTTTGTTTTACAAGCAGGTGTTTTTTCAGAGAAAAAGAATGCGGAAAATTGGGCGAAAAATTTTTCGAATAGTGGTTTACCAGTTATGATTTGGAACCGAGATGGTCAGTATTTCCTATTATTAGGTATCGCTGAAACAAAGGCACAGGCAGAATCTATCGTAAGTCAGCTAGATGATAAGCATGACTTGTATATAAAAGAATGGGAAACGAAACAAGGAAATGTTGGTTTAACCAAAGATGAGCAGGAATGGCTATTAGCATTTCAACAAAAATGGGAAGATAATGTAAAGCAATCGGATAACATTTCCAAAGATAATTGGGCAGAATTACCAAAAGTCAATAGTTCTGACAAATTGGAGCCACTAGTTAATCGTATCGAACAATTGAAATCTGATTCCGGGTTAAAAGGGCAAAAATATTTACTAGATTTAATGTTTGAATATGAAAAAGTAATCAATAAAGCAGGCAGTTAATAAAGATTGTCTGTTTTTTTGTTTTAACAAATATAAATGGTTCAATTTTAAAAAAACCTTCCAGTTTTTTAGTTTCTCTATAGGTGTACAACTTCAAAATTTACTTTTTAGTAACTTGTATGAAACTCCGAAAGTCAAGTATCATGGTGACTATATACTTGTAAGGGGGTTTTAAAATGTCGGGACAGACTATTATGATTAAAGATGTGCCTAAAGAAGATCGCCCACGCGAACGTTTATTAAAGCATGGAGCAGGACATTTATCTAATCAAGAATTACTTGCCATCCTATTGGGTAGTGGTACGAAGGAAGAATCGGTAATAACATTGTCTAATAGGGTATTAATGCATTTTGAAGGATTGAAATTGTTAACTGATGCTACTATCGAAGAATTGATGGCAATAAAGGGAATAGGTGTAGCAAAAGGTGTACTGCTATTAGCTACAATAGAGTTGGGTAAAAGAATGAATCAATATAAACCAGATGACAAATATATTATTCGTTCCCCAGATGACGGAGCGGATTATATTATGGAAGAAATGAGAAGCCTAAAACAAGAGCACTTTGTTGTTTTATTTCTTAATACAAAAAATCAAGTCATTCATAGACAAACTATTTTTATCGGAAGTCTAAACGCTTCAATTGTTCACCCAAGAGAAGTATTCAGAGAAGCAGTAAAAAGATCCGCAGCCTCTATCATTGTAGCGCATAATCATCCCTCGGGGGACCCCTCACCGTCACAAGAAGATATCCATGTTACTAGAAGATTAGTTGAATCCGGAAAGATGATTGGTATAGAACTTTTAGATCACTTAATTATTGGAGATAGAAAATTTATATCATTAAAAGAAAAAGGGTATTTATAACTATCCAATTTAGAATTTTTTTCGTATAATTATATAGACTAAAAATGTAGCGCCTCTTTCGATGTTATATTGAATTTGGCGCTTCTTAAGATGTAATGACGGTTTTGCATGAAAAAACAGGAATGTTTGCATCTTCCAAATTTAATCGATATAGTTAATCTGTTATACGTTGATGAAGGAACCAGAGAGGAAGATATATTTGGGACAATTGAGCTTTTCACAGGATTTCGGAATTGATTTAGGTACTGCCAATACATTAGTTTTTGTGAAGGGAAAAGAGATAGTAGTTAGAGAGCCATCTGTCGTTGCAAAAAATAATGAAACTGGTGAGGTAGAGGCAGTTGGAATAGCTGCTAAAAATATGATTGGTCGTACACCAGGGAATATTTCTGTTATTCGCCCGATGAAGGATGGTGTTATTGCTGATTACGATACGACTTCTATAATGATGAAATATTACATAAAAAAAGCGATGAAAAATCGTTCGTTATTTGCTAGAAAGCCTAATGTTATGGTTTGTGTACCTTCTGGGATAACAATGGTTGAAGAACGGGCTGTAATAGATGCTACAAAACAAGCTGGTGCAAAAGAGGCCTTTCCAATTTCTGAACCTTTTGCAGCTGCAATTGGGTCTGGCTTACCGGTTTGGGAACCAACTGGCAGTATGATTGTTGATATTGGCGGAGGAACAACTGAGGTAGCGGTTATTTCGTTAGGTGGAATTGTAACTAGTCAATCCATCCGTGTAGCTGGAGATAATATGGACGAAGCAATTATTAATTATATACGTAAACAATATAGTTTATTAATTGGAGAAAGATCTGCAGAATCCATTAAGATGGAAATTGGATCTGCAAATAATCAGTTAGAAGATGCCGAACTAGATATAAGAGGACGAGATTTAATAACTGGTTTACCAAAGACTATAACAATTACTTCAAAAGAAATTGCGACATCCCTGAAAGATACAGTGGATTCCATTGTTGAAGCCGTGAAGGCAACATTGGAAACAACCCCACCTGAATTAGCCGCGGATATAATGGATCGTGGAATTGTTTTATCTGGTGGAGGTGCATTATTAAAAAACATAGACAAAGTAATAAGCGATGAGACTAAGATGCCAATATTTATTGCGGAAAATCCTTTAGATAGTGTGGCAATTGGTACGGGAAAATCTTTAGAGTTTATGAAGCATTTTCGTTCCCATCCAAATGTATCTTCTCGTCCATCTACAAATTAAGAGGGTGTAGTAATGCCATTTTTTAGAAATAAACGTTTATTAATTTTTTTAATTGGATTTATTGTGCTAGTAGCATTAATTGGGTATTCCTTAAGAGATAGGGAAAATGTTACGATTGCTGAACAAATTATTAATGATACCGTAGGATGGGTTCAAAACATTGTTCATGTACCAGTAACATTTTTCACCAACATATTTACTAATATTGATGATATTAAAAATACGTATAGTGAAAACCAAGTATTAAGAGAGCAATTGGGAGAGTATAAAGGTTTAATTTATGAAGTTCAAGAGTTAAAAGATGAAAATAAAGAACTAAGAGATCAACTTGAATTAACGGAATCCGATTTATTAAGGGACTTTCGTACAATTCCGGCCATCGTTATTTCAAGATCTCCGGAACGCTGGTTAGACGAGGTTACTATCAACAGAGGAAAACAACATGGAGTTAGGAAAAACATGGTTGTAAGAACTGCTGAAGGAATGGTTGGAAAAATTCAAACCGTACAGCAATACACATCGAAAGTGCAATTATTAACTGGGTTTGACCAATTTAACCGTATATCCGCCATGATCTCCCGTGACAAAGGTAAAGATATTTTTGGGATGGTTGAAGGGTTCGATAAGGAGACAGGCACTTTAATGTTCCGAATTATTAAAGAGTCAGACAAAAATATTAAAAAAGATGAACTTGTCGTTTCTTCCGGTATGGGGGGAGTATTCCCAGCGGGTATTGTCATTGGAAAAGTAAAAGACGTAGTACCAGATAAATATGGATTAACTAGAACAGCATTAGTGGAACCAGCTGCTGATTTATATGATATTAACCATGTGATGGTATTAGACCGTGATGCAACAGAAACAGATGTTGGAGAGGAGGAAGAGGAATGAAACGAATATATATCCTTTTATTCCTCTTTCTGTTTCTTATTTTAGAAGGTGTGGCTATAAACTTTCTACCATCTAGTATTGTGTTAGGTGATAAAATGTTTGTACCACATTGGATTTTAATCGTTTTAATCTTAATAGAGATGTTCTTTGATAGAGGAAATTCCTATAATGCTCTTATTTATGCACTCATATTCGGCTTATTAATAGACATTGTTTATACTGGTATTTTAGGTGTATACATGTTTTCCTATGGTATAGTTATATATATGGTTCATGTTTCTAAAAAATTCCTTCATGGAAATTTTTTCGTAACTCTTCTATTCAGTATTCTTGGACTTGTTGTTAGTGACTTATTAATTACATTTATTTATGATTTAGTTGGGGTTATTACGTTCAGCTGGCAGCATTACTGGTTGAACCGTTTACTTCCAACGGTACTTTTGAATATAGTATTCTTTATTATAATATATTTCTTGTTAGTTAAAAGGTTTAATAAATGGGGAAGTGAATTAAGCTGGGATTAGTTTGATAGATATATTTATCCGCCAAAATAGATAGGCAAATGGCTAGGATTAATGAGGTGAACTTATTGTGCAAGATAAGAAACAATTAATCACAATAAAAGGAACGAGGGAAGGGCTAACTCTTTTTATTGACGAAACATGTTCTTTTAGTGAAGCCATTAAGGAGCTTCATGAGAAAATAAAAAAAAATAAACCAAAAAAAGAGGATCCCATTGTATCTGTTAAAATTAAATTAGGTAACCGTTATTTACAAGATGATCAAGATAGACAACTCAGTGAAATTATAAATGAGGTTAATGGTTTTCAAATTGATTCCATTGAATCCGAGGTAATTAGAAAAGAAGATGCTTTAAAATGGAAAGAAGATAGTGAAATAAAAGTTATTAATCGTATCGTTCGATCGGGTCAAGAATTAGAGGTAAAAGGTGATTTACTCTTAATTGGTGATGTTAATCCTGGAGGGAAGGTAATTTCGACTGGAAATATCTATATCATGGGGAGTTTATTTGGAATTGCTCATGCAGGTGTAGAAGGCGATCGTAACTCTTGTATCGTAGCTTCTTATATGAAACCGTCGCAGCTTAGAATAGCTGACTATATTAGTCGGGCTCCTGACTATGAATCCGAGGGCGTGTATATGGAGTGTGGTCTTGTAGATGAGGAACAAGACAAGATCATCATTGACAGGCTGCAAATTCTTTTACATAAGAGTAAAGAATTGGGCAGATTTGAAAGGAGAGTACAGAATGGGTGAAGCAATCGTTATTACCTCTGGCAAGGGCGGTGTTGGTAAAACTACTACATCGGCTAATATAGGAACAGCTCTAGCTTTAATGGAGAAAAAAGTGTGTTTAATAGATACGGATATTGGCTTAAGAAATCTTGATGTTATTATGGGATTAGAAAATCGCATCATCTATGATATCGTCGATGTTATAGAAGAACGTTGTAAATTAAAGCAAGCACTTATTAAGGATAAGCGTTTTGATTATTTATCATTGCTTCCTGCTGCGCAAACTAGTGATAAGTCAGCTGTTACACAAGAAGGAATGAAAAAGATAATAGCGGAATTAAAACAAGAGTATGATTACATAATTATTGATTGTCCTGCTGGTATAGAGCAAGGATTTCAAAATGCTGTTGCAGGAGCTGATCGAGCAATAGTTGTTACAACACCAGAGAAATCTAGCGTTAGGGATGCCGACCGGATTATTGGTTTACTAGAAAAAGAGGAAATGAAGGATTCGCCAAGGCTCATTATCAATCGTATTCGGAACCATATGGTGAAATCTGGTGACATGATTGATATTGATGATATAGTTCAATTACTTTCTATTGATTTAATTGGTATTGTTGTAGATGATGAAGAAGTTATTAAAGCATCCAATAGAGGGGAACCGGTTGCTTTAACCCCAAATAGGAAGGCATCCATAGCTTACCGTAATATTGCACGTAGAATTTTAGGGGAAACAGTCCCATTACAATCATTAGAAAATGAAAAAGGTATGTTTCAAAAAGTGAAGAAATTTTTTGGAATAAGATCCTAATTTAAAGGATGTAATGAATACTTTCATTGCATCTTTTTTATTTTTTCTTCATATGTCCTTTAAAGTCACATATACTTGTACAAATGTTTATGAAGGATAGTGAGGCTTATGGATAGAGGAGTAAAGAAAGTTAGAAAGGCAATTGAAAAACGTAAGAAGTTAAGGGGTTCGATTTCAAAAGGAAGTGATATGAAAAAGATTTATCCAGCATTTCCGCAAGACGAAGAAAAGCATGGTTTTTATCCTTTCTTTTCAGAAGAAGTAAGTCCATCGGAAAAAAAGGGAACCTTGGTGACTGGTTTTATTTTAAAGGGAATGTTGTCTGTTATGTTATTTTTAGGAGTAGCATTGCTTCAAAACACGGATTCCGAAGCTCTTGATGCGCCTAAACAATGGACAAGCGGTGCTCTTACAAAGGAATTTCCTTTTGCACAAGTAAATGAATGGTATCGTGATACATTTGGAAACCCTTTAGCTTTTTCACCAGAATTACCCCCGCAAACGCAAGCAGCGGAAACAATGGCGCTTCCAGTTAGTGGGAATATAACAGAGTCATTTCATGTAAACGGGAAAGGAATAAAAATTGCTCCAGAAGAAACAACGGAGGTTTCCGCATTACGTGATGGAATTGTCATATTTGCTGGAAAAGATAAAGAAACTGAGAAAACCGTGATTGTACAGCATGCAGATGGAACTACATCTAGTTATGGTTATTTAAGTGATATTGATGTTCATTTATACCAATTCGTTGTAAACAATCAACCATTGGGAACATTTCAGCCATCTAGTGATAATGAAATGGTTTATTTTTCAATCGAAAAGGATAATAAATTTATTGATCCAGTCCAGGTGATTCAGGTTGATGAAAAGCCTTAATATTTTACCTAAAATTCATTTACACCCTATATTAATTATTTTCATTATCATTTCTGTTATCACTGGAACATTTATCGATTTGTCTATTATTTTATCCATCGTTTTTATTCATGAGCTGGGCCACTTTTTGATGGCAAGGCATTTTAAATGGCGAATACGGGGAATCATGTTGTGGGTTTTTGGAGGGGTATTGGATACAGATGAACACGGCAATCGTTCTATAAAAGAAGAAGCACTTGTAACGGTAGCGGGGCCATTTCAGCACGTAATCATACACCTGCTTTTATTTTTTTTAGCCTTTACCCCATTAGTGCCAGAAAATATCATGGATACAGCAATCCATTATAATTCTATCATTCTATTGTTTAACTTAATACCGATATGGCCTTTGGATGGTGGTAAATTATTAATGTTAATCCTATCTAAATATTTACCATATAAGAAGGCTTATGAAACCACTATCATTTCATCCATCATATTAAGTATCGTTTTCCTAATCCTACAACTCGTCTTTTTTCCATTTACTTTAAGTACAATGATGATCATGCTTTTTTTAATAGTGGAAAATTGGAAAGACTGGAAACAGAGATATTTTGTATTTATTCGTTTTTTGTTGAATCGATATGAGGGCTCTTCACATGTTGCAAAGGTTGAACCTATAAAAGTACCATCCGATTTGAAATTGATGGATGTATTTTCCAAATTTAGAAGGGAAATCAAACATTCCATCTATATCAACTTTGCAAATAGTGATAGAATTGTTGTAGATGAAACGGACTGTCTGTACTCTTATTTTAATGATAAACAATATAATAGCCAGATTGGGGAAGTCTTTGTCACGTCTTAACTGGCTAAATGAAGTTATACAGTATAGCCAACTTCTTCTTGACAAGAAACTCTATAGATGATAACATCAATATGTTATTTATCGTAGCACCAGTGCTACAACCGCACAGAATAGGTGATAAAACTACTAGTTAGTACCTAAATGGCGAGTCTGAGTAATTGAGGAGGTGCAATTATGTACGCAATTATCGAAACAGGTGGTAAACAATTCAAGGTTGAAGAAGGCCAAGCAATTTATGTAGAAAAGCTTGCTGCAGGTGAAAATGAATCTGTAACTTTTGATAAAGTTCTTTTCGTAGGTGGAGATGACGCTAAAGTCGGAGCTCCTTTCGTTGAAGGTGCTACTGTTACGGCTAAAGTTGAAAAACATGGTCGACAAAAGAAAATTTCAGTAATTAAATTCAAACCTAAGAAAAACTATCATCGTAAACAAGGTCATCGTCAACCATATACTAAATTAGTAATCGAAAAAATTAATGCATAAGGATATAAGTGTATGATTCAAGTTACTGTATATCGGCTAAAAAATCAAATAAATGCATTTGAACTTTCTGGACATGCTGGAAGTGGTCCATATGGATTTGATCTGGTGTGCGCAGGAGTTTCAGCAGTTTCATTTGGTGCTGTTAATGCAGTAATGGAATTGTGTGAATTGGAATTAGGAATTGAACAAGGCTCAGAAGGTGGTTATTTATATGTAACCATACCGGATGAACTTGACTCTTCTATTATGAACAAAGTACAACTTCTCTTCGAAGGGATGCTTATTTCCTTAAAGACTATTGAGCAAGATTATGGTGATTTCATTCAAATAAAAGAGGAGGTGGAATAAATGCTACGTTTAGACTTACAGTTTTTCGCAACGAAAAAGGGTGTTGGTAGTTCTAAGAACGGTCGTGACTCTGAAGCAAAACGCCTTGGTGCAAAACGTGCTGATGGTCAATTCGTAACTGGTGGTTCAATTTTATACCGTCAACGCGGTACAAAAATTTACCCTGGTGAGAATGTAGGCCGCGGTGGGGATGATACACTTTTTGCTAAAGTTGATGGTGTTGTAAAATTCGAACGCTATGGTCGTGATCGCAAAAAGGTTAGTGTTTATCCAGCCGTATAAGAAGCGTAAAAAATAAAACTCCAGCCAAATTGTTGGTTGGAGTTTTTTGTTGGTTTAGGAAATTATAAAATTTATGCATGTGGATAATTATTCAGAAAAGGCCACGTCCGGCTCCAGCGCCTTTGTTCTTTCAATTGCTTTTTGAACAAACTCTTCATGTTAATTCTCTTCATTTTCTGCTATACTTTCATCATGGTGGGGGGAGAGAAAATGAAAGATCTTGAAGTTATACAACTGCTTCAGCATTATCGACACGATTTACTGAATCAACTTCAACTTGTTCAAGGTTACTTATCTATGGGGAAAACCAATAAAGTAGAAGAAAAGTTGGAGGAGTTATTTTCGCTCTTAAACGAGGAAAGAAAACTAACAATATTGCAAACACCAAAATTTGCATTATGGCTTATTCAATTTAATCACATTTACAAAAACTTTCGAATTACATATACAATTGATATTGAAAATCAAAACCTTGAACATCTCGATGAAATTTTATTAACAGAATGTAAAGAGTTCATGGAATACATGAAGAAAATTTCTGATGGGGATCAGTTATATGAAATGGAATTAACCATAAAAGAAACAGAAGATAAACAAAGTATTGAAACTTGCTTTTTTATTGATGGTCTTGTGAATAAGTCTCATACTTTGGATATTAATGAAGAAAATAATAAAGGAAGCATATATGAAACTGAAGATGGAATAGTAAGACGATTTATTACTCCAAAGATATAGTGAGGTGAGTCTGAATGTTTGTAGATCAGGTACGAGTATACGTAAAAGCTGGTGATGGAGGGAACGGCCTTGTCGCCTACCGCAGAGAAAAATATGTACCAAAAGGCGGCCCAGCTGGTGGTGATGGAGGAAATGGTGCTGATATTATATTTGAAGTAGATGAAGGGCTTAACACATTGATGGACTTCCGATATAACCGCCATTTCAAGGGTAAACGTGGGGAAAATGGTATGAGTAAGAATCAGCACGGAAAAAATGCTGAACCATTAGTTATTCCTGTTCCACCAGGTACTACTGTTATGGATGAAGATACAGAAGAAGTGATTGCCGATCTAACTACACAAGGTCAAAGAGCGATAATTGTACATGGTGGTCGTGGTGGTCGAGGAAACTCAAGGTTTGCTACACCGAGAAATCCTGCTCCAGACTTTGCAGAAAATGGTGAGCCAGGGGAAGAACGAAACATAAAAGTAGAGTTAAAAGTAATTGCGGATGTTGGGCTTGTTGGTTTCCCAAGTGTAGGGAAGTCAACATTTATTTCTGTAGTTAGTGCTGCAAAACCCAAAATTGCAGATTATCATTTTACAACGCTATCACCAAATTTAGGGGTTGTTGATACCGAAGACCATCGTAGTTTTGTCATGGCAGATTTACCGGGGTTGATTGAGGGTGCGCATGCGGGTGTTGGTTTAGGACATCAATTTCTTCGTCATGTAGAACGTACGAGATTAATCGTACATGTTATAGACATGGCTAGTATGGAAGGAAGAGATCCGTACGAAGATTATGTGAAAATAAATAATGAATTAAAAGAATACGATCCTAGTTTGTTAAAGCGTCCGCAAATTATTGCGGCAAACAAAATGGACATGCCAAGTGCAAAAGAAAACCTTGTTGAATTTAAGGGTAAATTAAACGAAGATATACCGATTTTTGAAATCTCTGCATTGACCAAAGAAGGCCTTCGGGAAATACTCTTTGCAATTGCAGATAAATTAGACTCGATACCGAAAGTTTCAACTGAGTTGGAAGAGACAGATAAAGAAGTTGTTTATCGATATCAAAAAGAAGAAGAACCTTTTCAAATTTCTAGAGATGACGACGGTGCATTTGTACTATCCGGTGCAAAAATAGAAAAACTCTTTAAGATGACAGATTTTGCAAGAGATGAAGCAATACAACGTTTTTCACGTCAGCTACGAACAATGGGAGTAGATGATGCCCTTAGAAAACGTGGTGCTAAAGATGGTGATACGATACGTCTATTAGATTTTGAATTTGAATTTATAGAATAAATAGAGGTTTTACTAATAGGGTTTTGGTAGTAACAAGGGGGAAGAGATTTTGACTACAATAGGATATTTAGGTCCAAAGGGAACATTTACAAAATTAGTAACCGATTTAGCATTTAATGGCGAAGAAAAAATTAGTTATAAGACAATTCCACAATGTATGGATGCTGTTGAAAAAAATGAAGTAGATATTGCTGTAGTACCTATCGAGAACGCAATCGAAGGTACAGTCCTGTTAACTTTAGATTATTTAGTTCACCAAGTAAATTTACCGGTAGAAGCAGAAGTGGTTCTTCCAATTCAACAGCATTTACTTGTTCATCCAAACTTTGAAGGTGACATTTCAGATCTTAAAGAGGTTCATTCACATAATCAAGCAATCGCCCAATGTCACCAATTTCTTCATGAAAATATGCCAAATGCAACAATCAACTTTGCTTCCTCTACTGGAGGAGCAGCGGAATTTGTTAGTAAATTAGATGATAAGCCTATTGCTGCGATTGCTAATAAACTAGCTGCCAGGGAATATGGTTTAAAGATTTTAAAAGAAAATATTCATGATTATAAAGAAAATCATACAAGATTTTTTGTCTTAACAAAAAATAAACAATTGTTGAACTTAAATCATGAAAAAAAAGGAGAGAAAACGACGCTAGTTATTACCTTGCCTGATGATTTGCCGGGGGCCTTACATCAAATACTTTCTGCTTTTGCTTGGCGTAAAATGAACTTATCTAAAATTGAGTCACGTCCAACTAAAACAGGATTAGGTAACTATTTCTTTGTAATTGATGTCGTGCAACCAGATAATGATGTTCTCATTCCAAATGTCATTCAGGAAGTGGAAGCCTTAGGATGCCAAGTGAATATATTGGGGACTTATCCTGTTTATCAAATGAATCCATAATGCTTACCGTTGACCAATAATATGGTTAACGGTTTTTCTTTTATAAAACTTAGGCAACACCAAGTTTCCCGTGTAGTGAATAAAGTATAAACTTTCTACCCGGCATAAGTGACAACTAGGACATTTGCTTCAAAACCTAGGAAACGCCCCAAGTTTTCTAATAGTATGGGTCAACATTTTATACTTTGATGCATATGTTGATATAGTAATTAGCCCAGCTATTAATGAAAGGAGTTTGGTCCGTTTTGAAAATACACATTGTTCAAAAGGGAGATACGTTGTGGGAACTATCCAAAAAATATGGGGTAGACTTTGAGGAATTAAAACAGGTAAACTCTCAATTAGCCAGTCCCGATATGATTATGCCAGGGATGAAAATTAAAATACCTAGTGCAACGAAGGCGGTGAAAAAGGAAACTAAAAAAGAGACCTTCGTAAAAGAAAAACCAAAAGAAACGCAAAAGCCATTTAAGGAAATGTCCCCTAAACCAATGCCTGTAATCCATGAAGATGAAAAGGAGAAAAAAGAATATGTAAAACCTGTAATGCCGATACAACCTCAGTTGCCAATGCAGCCATTTACACAAATGCCAATTATTGATCAAGACTTTGAGTTTAATTTTAATCAAATTGCAAAACCTAAACAGGAAGTTAAACAAGAGGTTAAAAAAGAGAAAGTAAAAAAAGAGGCAAAAGAAGTTAAGGAGCATCATAAAGAGAAGCCAGTTCAACCGCAAATGCCAGTTCAACCACAAATGCCAATTCAACCACAATTACCAATACAGCAGCCTATGATGCAACAGCCGATATTCCAACCAATGCCACAGATGATTCCTTGCTGCTATTTTGTTCCATGTCCTCCACCTTGCTTTCATCATCCGATGATGATGCCAGAAGCATTTATGCCTGCAACTACTTTACCAGCTTACCAACAACCGGATGAGTGTGGATGTGGCGGGCAGGAAATGCCGACATTTGAGAATTATCCAACATATGATATGAATGCAAATTATCAGCCCATGTTATACGCAAATCAATCAATGGATATGATGAACCCACCTAATTTTCCAAATGTAGATCCAACTGCTTCATATCCAGTCCCACCAACATTTCCAAATTTCTCCACATTTCAAAGAGAAGAAGATGAGGATGAACAATAATAACCTTTTTAAGAGACGTTATGTGTAAAACGTCTCTTTATTTTTTAAACGGGCAATAAGTCACCCACTCCGAACTTCTAGGAAACAAAGAAGGAAGGTGGAGATCAACTTGCGATAAGTCTTCTTTATCCCCTTATATGGTATAATTATTAAATGTCTGTACATATTACTTTAAAGAATGCTAAAAATTTGTTGGAAGATTGTAGTTTTGATAAAATTATCCAAAGAGATAGATTTGTTTCTTACCTAAAGGGGGATAAACTTGGAAAAGTATGTAGAGAAAATCGTCGAATGGTTAAAACAAAAACTAATTGATACAGGTGCAAAAGGCTTCGTAGTAGGTGTTAGTGGTGGAATAGATTCTGCTGTAGTTGCAAATTTAATCAAATTAGCGGCTCCAGAACATTCCCTAGGCGTATTACTACCCATTTATACAAAATCAGAGCATATGACAGATGGGATTAAAGTAATTGAAACATGCGGAATTAACTCCATGACCATTGATTTAACGGAAACCCACAAAGTAATGTATTCGCATATTAAACATCAATTGGACGAAAAAAATGAATTTAATGAATCATCAGATCAGATTGCAGGTGCTAACTTAAGAGCAAGATTACGTATGAGCGCATTATATACTGTTGCAACGAATTACAATTATTTAGTTGTTGGTACTGATAATGCGGCAGAATGGTATACGGGTTATTTCACCAAATATGGTGACGGTGGGGTAGATATACATCCACTTGTTGACTTCACTAAATCAGAGGTCCGGGAAATGGCGAAGTATTTGAATGTACCAGAAGAAGTTATAACAAAAGCACCTAGTGCAGATCTTTGGGAAGATCAAACGGATGAAAATGAAATGGGAACAACTTATGACCGTATTGATGCTTATCTAAGAGGTGAGTCTGTACCAGAAGAAGATAAGCAGATAATAGAGAGGCTTCATAAACAGTCTGAACATAAGAGAGTAGGAATACCCCAATTTAAGAGAAGTTAAAATTGGTAACCTTTTACTGTGTAATATAACCTCCCTGATACAAACTATTCGTAAGGGAGGTTGTTTCATGTTTAAAAGAAAAGTATTCATCGTTTTTGGTGCAACCCTCATGCTACTTGGATGTAGTGATAATAATGCATTAGATAATTCGAATAATGATACGAACATCGACACTGCACCAGTACGATATGAATCTCGACAAGAGCAAAATGAAAGAAGAGGGTTAACCAATCAATTATCACCAGAACAAGATGGTTCTCCACTAAATGAACAAACTAATATGGAGGATAATTTTACGGACCCATACACAAATGAAGAAGCTGTTCATATATACAATGAATTGATGAAGCGGGAAGAAATAATGCAGGCTCAAGTAGCTTCCACAGAAGATCGCATCATTGTTTCTGTCATGTTTAAAAAGCAACATTTTAACCATGAATCTAAACCAAACGGAATGGATGTAGAAAATGCTGTAAGGGAGATTGTTCCAAATACCAAAAAGGATATTGTCGTTTATACAGATAATATTGAATGGGATAAACGGAAGAATGATAATGCAAGAATGAAGGATAGACAAAATAATGAATAAGCATCCAAGTATGGGTGGCCGACCTTGAGAACCTTTGCATCTGCAAAGGTTTTGCTTTTATATATGTGCAATTTTTGATATAGTATATAGGGAAATTTCAAGAGAGGAGAATGCCCCATGGCTGGTCATTCTAAATGGAAAAATATTCAAAGCAGAAAAAACGCACAAGATGCAAAAAAAGGTAAAATTTTTATGCGACATGCAAAAAATATATACACTGCCGCTAAGTTAGGTGGCGCCGACTTAACTACTAACAATGCTTTAAGAACTGCAATCGATAAAGCGAAAGCAGATAATATGCCAAATGATAATATTGAGCGAAATATTAAAAAAGCTACTGGAGATTTAGATGGAGCTAATTATGAAGAAATTACGTATGAAGGATATGGCCCAGGTGGAGTTGCGGTAATCGTTCATGCGCTTACAGATAATAAAAATCGTACTGCTTCCGAAGTAAGACATGCATTTAAGAAAAATGGTGGAAACTTGGGGGAAACTGGTAGTGTATCCTTTATGTTTGACAGAAAAGGGTATATAGTTATTTCTAATGAAGATGGTAAGATTGATGAAGATGAGTTAACACTTGACGCACTGGAAGCGGGAGCGGAAGATATTCAAATGGAAGATGGGGCTTATGAAATATTTACAGAACCCGAGAACTTTCAGGAAGTTGTAAATCAATTATCAGAATCAGGTTATCACATCGAGGATAGTGAAGTTACATTAATTCCTCAAACCTATAATAGTGTATCTGAAGAAGATGCTGAAAAAATGCAAACTCTTATAGAAACGTTAGAAGATAATGAGGATGTTCAAGATATCCATCACAATTTAGAAGAAACGGATTGAGCAATAAACTTCTATTTCTAGTTTAGAAATAGAAGTTTATTGTGTTAGACATTGTTCAAAAAGACAATTCTAAGGACCTTCGACTAATTTTCGTCACGTCCTTGAAAAAGAAAAGCACTTTTTCAGCGTGCGATGTACAAATACTGGAGTATTCCTTTTTGAACACGCACTATTATTTCATTCATGATAAAATATAGTTGGGGGGACGTCATTGATAGCTTATATAAAAGGTAAAATGGTGAAAATACAAGAAGATTCCGTCGTTATTGATGTTAATGGAATTGGTTATGAGATTATTTGTGCCAATCCATTTTCATTTCAATCATTTATGAATAAGGAAGCAATAGTTCATACATATCATTATGTTCGTGAAGATAGTCAAATACTATATGGCTTTAAAAATGAAGATGAGAAATATTTATTTATTAAGTTAATTTCTGTGTCAGGAATTGGACCTAAAGGCGCGTTAGGTATTTTAGGATCAGTAGATATTCCTGCGTTCGTAAGTGCCATTGAACAAGAAGATGATAAATTTTTAACGACATTTCCTGGTGTTGGTAAGAAAACAGCCAGACAAATCATTTTAGATTTAAAAGGGAAACTTAATTTATCCTTCTCTATTGGAATAGATCAAGAACAGGATTCAGAGGAAGCTAAGGTAGATTATCAAACTATTAATGAAGTACAAGAAGTACTCAAATCCCTAGGATACTCAGATAAAGAGATAAGATTAATTCTACCAGAACTTAAAAAGGAACCTAATCTTAATGTAGATGAAGCTGTACGGAAAGCATTATCATTGTTAATGAAGGGCTAAGCTAAGAACAGGGGGGAATCGACGTGGATGAACGGATGGTAGCAGGTGAAATGCAAGATGACGATTTATCCATAGAACAAAGTCTTCGTCCAATACGATTAAATCAATATATTGGTCAAGATAAAGTAAAAGAAAACCTACAAATCTTTATCAAAGCTGCAAAAATGCGTGAAGAACCGTTAGATCATGTGCTACTCTATGGACCTCCTGGATTGGGAAAAACAACATTAGCTGCTATTATTGCAAATGAAATGGGTGTTCATTTTCGTTCCACATCAGGCCCCGCTATAGAGAGAGCTGGAGATTTAGCGGCTATCTTGTCTTCGTTAGAGCCTGGCGATGTTTTATTTATAGATGAAATTCATCGTTTACCACGAACGGTTGAAGAGGTTTTATATCCTGCTATGGAAGATTTCTTCCTAGATATTGTAATAGGAACTGGACCTAGTGCCAGATCAGTTCGGATAGACTTACCACCTTTTACATTAGTTGGCGCAACAACGAGAGCGGGTCTACTTTCAGCCCCATTAAGGGATAGATTTGGGGTTCTTTCTAGATTGGAATTTTATGATGCCAATCATTTACAATCTATTGTGGAACGGACTGCAGAAATTTTTCAAACATCGATAACGAAAGAAGCCGCATTCGAAGTTGCTAAACGGTCTAGAGGAACCCCTAGAATTGCAAATCGGCTGCTCAAGCGGATTCGAGATATTTCCCAGGTGAAAGGGGAAGAAGAAATAAGTTTAGAAACGACTAATCAAGCTTTAAACATGTTACAAGTGGATGAAGTTGGCTTAGATCATACCGATCATAAATTACTAAAGGGTATCATAGAAGGATTTCGGGGTGGACCAGTGGGACTAGATACAATAGCGGCGACAATTGGGGAAGAGTCACAGACCATTGAAGATGTGTATGAACCATATTTATTGCAACTTGGATTTATCCAACGGACACCAAGAGGAAGAGTAGTTACAGATAAAGCTTATCAACATTTTGGTATGAAAGGGCATGAGGATAAGTGAATTTGGGAAAACTCTTTATTATACTCGGTATTATTTTCCTAGTTATCGGCATCATATGGACCTTTATTGGCAGATTACCCGGTGATATTCATTTTAAAGTCAGGAATGTTTCCTTTTATTTTCCGATTGTAACATCCATTGTTATAAGTATTATATTAACGATAATATTCTCAATAATAGGCCGCTTTCGATAAGAAATTGTGATAAATCAACAAGAGTAAGGAGTTTTAGCATGAACATAGAAGATTTTGATTATCATTTACCAGAAGAATTAATTGCACAAACACCTTTAAAAGATCGAACTTCATCGCGCCTATTAGTATTAGATAGACAAACGAAGAATGTGAAACATGAACATTTTTCAGATATTAAAAAATATCTGAAACCAGGAGATTGCCTCGTACTTAATAATACAAAAGTACTTCCGGCAAGATTATACGGTATAAAAGAAGACACAGGGGC
Organism: Oceanobacillus sp. FSL K6-0118; assembly: GCF_038006665.1. NCBI lineage: Bacteria > Bacillati > Bacillota > Bacilli > Caryophanales > Bacillaceae > Oceanobacillus > Oceanobacillus sp. FSL K6-0118. The sequence goes on along the minus strand of NZ_JBBOVR010000001.1, from coordinate 2,451,187 downwards.
AAAAATCGAAGTCTTATTACTACACCAAAAAGAAGAAGATACATGGGAAGTTCTTACCAAACCAGCCAAAAAGGTGAAAAAAGGGACTGTCTTGGTTTTTGGAGATGGATTACTTCAAGCGACCTGTGTGGGCTTTAAGGAACATGGTGGAAGAATATTAGAATTTAGTTATGATGGAATTTTTTATGAAGTTTTGGATCAACTTGGTGAAATGCCATTACCTCCGTATATTAAAGAACAATTACCAGAAGAAGATAAGGATCGATATCAAACGGTATATGCAAAAGAGGAAGGATCGGCTGCAGCTCCAACAGCAGGATTACATTTCACTTCCGAATTATTAAATGAAATAAAAGAGATGGGAGTTACAATCGCTTTTATTACGTTGCATGTAGGATTAGGTACATTCAGACCAGTTAGTGTTGATAAAATAGAGGAACATGAGATGCATTCCGAATTTTATCAGATGACAAAGGAAACAGCAGATACGTTAAATAAAGTTAAAGAAAATGGTGGAAGAATTATTTCTGTTGGAACAACTTCTACAAGAACACTGGAAACGATACGAAGAGACCATGATAAATTTGTTGAAACAAGTGGATGGACTGATATTTTCATATATCCTCCATACGAATTTAAAGCAATTGATGGATTAATTACGAATTTCCATTTACCTAAATCAACACTTATTATGCTTGTCAGTGCACTAGTTGATAAGGATACCATTCTAAGAGCATATAATGAAGCGGTAGAAGAACGTTATCGTTTCTTTAGTTTTGGGGATGCAATGTTAATCTTATAGTAAGTGTTAAAAAAAAGAGGAAGTAAAGGACGTATGAAATTGACACCAATAACATATGAATTAATTAAAATAGATAAGCAAACTGGGGCAAGACTTGGGCGAGTTCATACACCCCATGGATCGTTTGATACACCTACGTTTATGCCAGTAGGAACGTTAGCGACTGTAAAAACAATGAGCCCAGAAGAATTGGAGAGTATGAATGCAAATATCATACTTTCCAATACGTATCATTTGTGGTTAAGACCTGGTGAAGATATTATTCGCGAAGCAGGTGGACTTCATAAATTTATGAACTGGGATGGTGCTATTTTAACGGATTCAGGTGGATTCCAAGTTTTTAGCTTAAGTGACATGAGGGAAATTAAAGAAGAAGGTGTACATTTCCGTAATCATTTGAATGGCGAAAAATTATTCCTTTCACCCGAAAAAGCAATGGAAATTCAGAACGCCTTAGGATCAGATATTATGATGGCTTTTGATGAATGTCCACCATATCCAGCCACCCATGAATATATGAAATCATCTGTAGAAAGAACTTCAAGATGGGCAGAAAGATGTTTAGAGGCACATAAACGAAAAGATGTACAAGGACTATTTGGTATTGTACAAGGTGGAGAATTTGAAGATTTAAGAAAACAAAGTGCAAATGATTTAATCTCTTTAGATTTCCCTGGTTATGCAATAGGTGGATTATCTGTTGGGGAACCAAAAGATGTGATGAATCGCGTTTTAGAGTTTACAACACCGTTATTACCGGCGAATAAACCACGTTATCTAATGGGAGTAGGGTCTCCAGATTCTTTAATTGATGGGGCGATACGTGGAGTAGATATGTTTGACTGTGTATTGCCAACAAGAATTGCTCGTAATGGGACATGTATGACTTCAACTGGTAGATTAGTGGTTCGGAATGCGAAGTATGCTAGAGATTTCCGACCAATTGATGAAAATTGTGATTGTCATGTATGTAAAAATTATTCCCGTGCTTATATTCGTCATTTAGTAAAATGTAATGAAACATTTGGTTTTAGACTTACGACTTATCATAACCTCTATTTTCTGTTAAAATTAATGGAGCAAGTACGATTTGCGATAAGTGAAGATCGACTTGGAGATTTTAGAGAAGAATTCTTTGAACAATATGGCTTTAATAAGCCAGATGCAAAGAACTTTTAAGTGTGTGTTCAAAAATGAGGATGAAAAGGACCGAGATCGGCTAAATGCGATAATGTCCTTGGGCTCCGATTACTTGCCCCTCCGTAGACATTTGTTGCAATGCTGCCCCTTTGTAGTGGTATGCCGACGTGTCATTTTCACTGGACTTTTTGAACAACCTCTTTAAAAATATATTAATGAAGGAGGGATATAATTATGGAAATGTTAGTTTCATTATTACCTATTATTTTAATGTTTGTTATTTTCTACTTCCTATTAATTCGGCCTCAACAAAAAAGGCAGAAGAAAGTTCAAGAGATGCAAAATAACATCCAAAAAGGTGATGACGTAGTAACTATTGGTGGTTTACATGCTAAAGTTCATGGTTTAGATGAAGAGACGGTTGTTTTAATCACCGAAAATGGTACAAAACTTACGTACGATCGTTCAGCGATTCGTGAAGTAAAACAAGGCTAAGTTTGAAATATACATAGTCAATAAAAAGAAGCTGTCATCGTTTATACGACAGCTTCTTTTTGTCCTTGTCTATGAAATTATAAAATTTGTATGGCTGTGGCTAACTCAGATACAGGAATAGCCACGTCCGGCTCCAGCGCCTTTGACCATTTATTCACTCGTATCCCCAATAATGTTAACCCCGATGACTCCACCGATTACAGCGGCGAAAATGAACCCGATGTGATGTAGGGATTGTTCCATGGAAAACCCTTGCTGATAACCTAAATACTGAACTAGAAACGTAAAAACAGTAAATCCAATCCCTGTAATAGCACCGACGATCCAACCTTTTGCTTTTCCTTTTAACCCCGTAATTAGGCCTCCTATAAATAGAGATAGAATACCAATCACTAGAGCAATCCAAGATAGTAAATTTTCATCTAAGGACGTTACTTTAAGTAAAAATGCAATGATAACGCTAGAAATAAGAATTAAACCTAATACTGTAATCCAGCCAAATAACAGTGCATGGAATAATTGTTTACGCATTCATTCTCCTCCTTAACCTTTGTCCTTGTCTAGGAAATTATAAATTTTGTATGGCTGTGACTAACTTAGATACAGAAATAGCCACGTCCGGCTCCAGCGCCCAGTGACTAGTAGACTTCCTTCACCTCCGTACGATAAGTCAACATCGGCTCGCTTACGCTCACCGTGTTTCCTTTATCTCCTACGGCTCAGTCCAGTCTATACGTCACTAAGCGGGCGCTTGCGCCTTTGTCCATCTCTATAGTAATCATATTCATGTTGATATAGAATTAGAAGAAAATTATATAAAAAAGAAAAAGCAGTACAATTTTTATGGGTGTACTGCAAAACTTTTAAAACCATTTTTGGAGGAAGGGAATTTGCTTTAACTCTTCCTTAGTTAGAAAGCGTAGAATGAATAAAAATAGGATGTATACTAGAACAAGTATAATAAGAACAGTCATGAAGGTAATAATATTGGAATTGAGTGATTCATATATGTTTTTCATAAAATCACCAACAACCCACGTTAATACCATCAATAGAATCATTTTACTTAAATCTTTAAAAGGTATATAATAATTTATCGCTTTTTGTAAGGTAATAAGATGTAATAGTGTAATTAGTACAACGCCAACACACATTGCGATAGCAACACCCATTATTCCAAAATTAGGGTTGGAAGCTAATACAAGTAAAACCGGAAATTTTACAGTAGCTCCAATTAAACTATTCCACATGGCAGGTTTAGCAAGATCCAATGCTTGTAAGGCCGCTTGTAAAGGAGATTGGATATACAATAATATATAAAAGGGTGCCATAAGCATTATAAATGTACTGGCATTTGCTGTACCATACATATAAGATAATATTTGTACAGAGAATAATGTAAGAATGACAGTTGCAATGGCACCAGAAGCAAAAGAAATACGGATCGATTGATGGATACGGTAATGGATTAATTTTTGATTATTTCTCGCTTCCGCTTCTGATATGTTTGGTACGAGAGCGATTGCTAATGAATGAGTAATAAAAGTTGGCAAAAATAATAATGGCAAAACATACCCTGTTAGCTCACCATATTGTTTGGTTGCTAAAGTTGTTGCTACACCTGCAATGGCAAGACTTTGGGCAACTAAAATGGGTTCAAGAAAATTAGAAATAGAACCAATCATTTTACTACCTGTACTTGGAAGTGCGATTGAAAACAATTCTTTTAACGTATCTTTACTTGATTTCAAGTATGAAAAGAAGTTTGTCCGAATTTTGACTACCTTTCTGCGTTTAAAGCTTCCAATCATGTATAACATGGAGATAAATTCTCCTAAGATTACACTAATCATAGCTCCAGCTGCTGCGTACTCTACGCCAAAAGGAAGTAGAAGGTTAATAAATAAAGCAACACATGTAATTCGTACAATCTGTTCAATTACTTGGGCAAAGCTCTGTGGTTTCATATTTTGTTTTCCTTGAAAATACCCTCTAAGTACAGCAGAAATAGCAGTAATTGGTACAATTGGACTGATTGCAATTAGAGGTAACATGGTACGCTCGTCCGTTAATAAAGTTTTTGCTATAAAAGGTGCACCGATAATCATAACAATTGTAAATAATATACTTGTAACACCTGTTATCACTAAAGATACGACTAAAATACGTTTTATTTTTTTATGGTCACCAATCGCATCTGCTTCTGCGACACGTTTCGAAATGGCAACAGGTAGACCTAATTGTGTTAATGTCATAACTAAAAATAAAGTGGGTAAAGCCATCATATATAAACCGATACCTTCTTCACCCATTAATCTAGCCATTACAATTCGATTGATAAATCCTAAAAATCGTGTAATCATTCCAGCTAGTATTAAAATAAGGGCACCTTGTAAAAATGTTTGTTTGGTCATTTTTTGTCGACCCGCCTTCTCAAAAAATAAAAATTCATATACAATAATGTATATGCTAGAGCAGTGGGCAAGCATGACACTAAAAATCTCCGTATAACAGGAGGGGAAGAATTGGAAGCAATACATGCTGTAAATGAATGGAAAGAGCAAGTGAAGCCAATATTAGAAAGTAAAGCTTATGAATTTCAAGCGATGGGCTATTCACAAGTAACGGCTGAAGATGTATGGAATTGTTTAGTGACAAAGGTTTGGAAGGGAAATCCTAACAAACGCATTCATGAATTGATACAAGATATTCTTCATTTAGGATCGAATGTTTATTTAAGCTATTTGACGGTTAAATCATATGAAAATGATGATTTAATGGCTTCCATCGCTGCTTTAACAGGGGCAACTAAAGAAAAATAGTAAGTAATTGAAAGGATTGTTCAAAAAGACCGGTGAAAATGACACTTTAGTTGGCAATAGTGACGGCGTTGCAACAAATCTTTACGGTGGGACGAGCAATCGTAGTCCCAGGTCGTTCCAACATTTAGCCGACCTCGGTACTTTTCATCCTCCTTTTTGAACACGACTTTAAACTATAGGAGGCAATAAATCCATGAAAAAGAGAGGCAGAATCGTTGCCTTTTTTCTAATCGTCTTACTTTTTGCGATAACGATTGGAACAACGATCACAGGAGTAACAAAAGATGTTAATTTGGGGCTTGATCTCCAAGGTGGTTTTGAAATTCTCTATGAAGTGGAACCAGTAGATTCATCCCAAGAAGTAACAAGAAGTTTGTTAGAAGGTACTGTACAGACACTCAATGATCGAGTGAATAGATTGGGGATAAGTGAATCTGTCATTGACATAGAAGGGGAAAATAGAATTCGGGTACAGCTTGCTGGTGTTGAAAATCAGAAACAAGCAAGGGAACTCATAGGAACATCTGCCCAATTATCTTTTCGTGATGTAAATGATAATGAATTATTAAGTGGAACGGATATTAAAGAAGGCAGTGCTTCCCAAGATTTTGATCCTAATACTAATGCTCCCATCGTTTCTTTGAAATTAAAAGATGCTAAAAAATTTGCCGATGTAACAACCCAAATAAAGAACATGAATGACCCAGAAACACCATATCCTGATAATTTATTAGTTATTTGGATGGATTACGAAAAAGGGGATTCATTTAGTAATGAATTCGGTAAAGAAGATCCTAAGTACATTTCTGCACCTAGTGTAAAAGAAACACTAAATACTACGGATGTCATGATTAGTGGAGACTTTACAGTAGAATCTGCTAAACAATTGGCAGACGTAATTAACTCCGGATCTTTACCAGTACATATGACTGAAGTTTATTCTAACTCAGTTGGAGCCCAATTCGGTGAGCAAGCCTTAAACGAAACAGTATATAGTGGAATTATTGCAGTAGCGATTATTATATTGTTTTTAATTGCAGTATATCGATTTGCAGGTATTATAGCATCGATTAATCTTCTTATTTACACATATATTGTAATAGTTGTGTTCGAATTAATGAATGGCGTATTAACACTCTCTGGTATTGCGGCCCTCATTTTAGGTATTGGGATGGCAGTTGATGCGAATGTTATTACGTTCGAAAGAATAAAAGAAGAATTGCGTCTAGGAAAATCTGTTAAAGCATCATTTAAAGCAGGAACCAAAAACTCTTTTATTACTATTTTTGATGCGAACTTAACAACCTTAATTGCGGCTGTAGTCTTATTTATATTTGGAAGTAGTTCTGTAAAAGGCTTTGCAACAATGTTGATGATTAGTATTTTTGTTAGTTTTCTAACTGCTGTTTTTGGTACAAGACTTCTATTAGGATTTTGGGTTGATAGTGGATTCTTAACTAAACGTAAGACTTGGTTAGCGGTTAAAGAAAGTGAAATTAAGGATATAACAAGTTCTTCACAAGAGGAACCAAAATTATTTAATCGGAATATTAATGTTGTTAAACACAGAAAGAAATTCTTTATCTTTTCTGCGATTACCGTCATTATAGGGATTGTTTCGTTTATCGTCTTCCAAATTAATCCTGGTATTGATTTTACAAGTGGTACTCGAATAGAAGTAGTTTCAGAAACTAACTTAAATGTAGAAGATGTCGAAAAAGGATTTGAAGAGCTCGGCTTAAATCCAATATCAACTGTAATATCCGGGGATAATGGAAAAACTGCAGTATCAAGGTTTGATAATGTGCTGTCGGAAAACGAAGTAAACGAAGTACAAAAATACTTTATCAATCAATATGGTAAAGAACCAACCATTAGTGTAGTTTCTCCTATTGTTGGACAAGAGTTAGTGAAAAATGCCATTTTTGCAGTTGCCTTAGCATCTATCTTTATTATTCTTTATGTTTCCATTCGTTTTGAACTGTTCTTTGCGATAACGGCTCTAATTGCTTTGTTACATGACGTATTTATTATGCTAGTGGTCTTTAGCCTAACACAGATAGAATTTGATATAACAATTGTGTCTGCTATTCTTACAATTGTAGGTTATTCGATTAATAATACGATTGTTATCTTTGATCGAATTAGAGAAAATATTCGAGCAAGAAAACAAGTTAAATCTTTTAAAGAATTAGCTACTATTGTAAATAGAAGCTTTATACAATCTTTTACTAGAAGTATAAATACATTTTTAACAACTTTTATAGCTGTTTTAGCCTTTCTATTCCTTGGAGCTCAATCTATTACTACTTTTGCTATTGCCTTAGCAGTAGGACTATTAGCAGGAACCTATTCATCGCTGTTCCTAGCAGCTCAGTTATGGCTAGTGTGGCGCGGTAAATCAATTAAGACTCGCCCACTCGATTTTAGAAAGAAAAAACGTGTGGATGGTCCACAAGTATAAATACATTTTATTAAAAACCCATGTTGCTACCTGCAATGTGGGTTTGATTTTTTAAAAAAGGGTAAATTAAGGTTACAGTCTATATAATCCATAAGGAGGAATAAAATGAAGGGACAATCCTATGTTCTATTAGCACTTATTTTTACAATTATTGTTGCAGTATTCGCCATCATGAATGTTGAACCAGTAGAAGTTAATTACTTATTCTGGTCAGGTTTCTCCCCATTAATATTGGTCATCTTATTTTCGGTACTAATGGGCGGACTAATAACAGCAACAGTTGGTGCACTCAAAATGTTTAAAATCCAAAAAGAACTAAAACGATTAAAGAAAGAGAATGTTCGCATGGAAACGATCCTAAAAGAAAATGGTCTAGTAAAGAAGGATATTGAATTGGATGAAACAGAAATAGACCGGTGAAAAAATTCTAATTTGCTACCCCTACCACACTCTAGTATAATAGTTTGGTCAGGGGTGAATGTATGTTACAAAATAGATCAAAGTGGAAATATGTAGAAATGGAAGATAAAGCAGTACCGTCCATGGACGAATTCACTGACCTATCTCCGGTTTTGAGAAAGATGTTAGCACAAAGAGGAATAACATCAAAAGAGGAAGTTAATCGATTTTTATCGCCTGATTTAAATAATTTACATAGTGCTGAACGGTTAGATTCTATTGGGAAAGCGACCCAACGAGTTCATGATGCTATTTATAATAAGGAAAAAATACTAGTCTTTGGTGATTATGATGCAGACGGTGTCAGTTCAACGACTGTCATGTTAAAAACTTTGCAAGAGCTTGGTGCAGATTGTGATTTTTATATACCAAATCGTTTTACTGAAGGTTATGGGCCTAATGAAGATGCATTTGTAAAGGCGCATGAAGAAGGATTCTCGGTGATTATTACTGTGGATACAGGTATTGCAGCAGTATATGAGGCCTTTGTTGCTAAGGAATTGGGGATTGATTTAATAATTACTGATCACCATGAGATTCAAGAAGAATTACCAGAAGCATTTGCTATTATCCATCCTAAATGTTCTCCCAATTACCCTTTTAAAGAGCTTGCGGGAGTAGGGGTGGCTTTTAAATTTGCTGAAAGTTTATTAGGATATTTTCCTAAACATTTGCTTGAATTTGTTGCAATTGGAACGATAGCGGACTTAGTGCCGCTAGTTGATGAAAATAGGATTTTTGCCTATTTTGGTTTGCATGCATTAACGATATCCAAAAATGTTGGAATCCAAGCTTTAAAAAACGTAAGCAAAATTGAGGGAAATGTCACAGAAGAGGATGTTGGCTTTTCAATAGGACCGAGACTGAATGCTGTTGGTAGATTACAGGATGCGGACTTAGCTGTACAGCTTTTAATGTCAGATGATCTAGTAGAAGCAATGGAGATTGCACAAGAAATCCAAAGTCTTAATGAAAGAAGACAAAGAATTGTTAATGAAATCGTGAAAGAAGCCGAAGAAATTATTCAAGATATCAATGGGGTAGTGGTTGTTGCAAAAGAAGGTTGGAACGAAGGAGTACTAGGGATTGTTGCTTCTAAATTAGTAAGGAAATATGATCGACCTGCTATTGTTCTAACAATTAAGCCTGAATTACAAGTAGCAAAGGGATCTGCAAGAAGTATACCAGCATTTGATCTTTTTACCCATTGTATGAAGGTTAGAGAACTTTTCACCCATTTTGGAGGACATGCTCAAGCTGCTGGAATGACATTACCGATTGAAAATATAGAACTTATAAATGAAAGATTAAATACATTTATTACAGAAGAATTAACAGAAGAAGATTTTAAACAAGAAATTGAAATAAGCAGTACATTAGATATTGCAGAAATAAATGTAGATTTAATTTATGAAATTGCTCGTCTTGCGCCATTTGGAATGAAAAATCCGAAACCTATTTTTGAGATAAAAGATATACCTACTGATGTTCGTCAAATAGGAAGTACTAAAAACCATCTTAAGCTTCATTTTAATAAGGATTCTTCACAAATAGAGAGTATTGGATTTGGCCTTGGTCACTTATATCATTTTATTTCGCCGAACACTCCTTTATCCGTTGTGGGGGAACTTGGCATAAATGAATGGAATGGAAATAAAAAAGCTCAAGTATTGATCCAAGATATGAAAATTGACACATGGCAGTTATTTGATCAAAGAGGTAGAAGACAGATTCAAATTCAACCAATCTCTAATCAAAAAATATTAGCCATAAGTAACGGACAGTTAAATATTGACCCATCCATTTATCATGAAGAATATCAAGAAATGATGAACTTAGAAGAAGTCGATATGCTCTATATATGTGATTTGCCACCGAACTTGGAAATCCTTAAGAAGGTTGTTAAGGCGACGAAACCAAAAATAATTTATGCATGTTATTCGGTCGAAGAAAGTGCTTATCTAACTTCATTTCCAAAAAGAGAAGAATTCATTTGGTATTATGCCTTCATAAAAAAGCGTAAGATTGTAGATTTAAAACAAGAATTAAAGGCAATTATGAATGTAAAGGGTTGGAGTAAAGAAAGAATCATCTTTATGTCAAAAGTGTTTTTCGAATTGGATTTTGTTAAAATAGAGAATGGTATTATTCAAATAAACCCCAACCCAGAAAAACGAGATCTTACCGAGTCAACATCATATAAGGATAGATTGAAAAGAATCGAAGTCGAAAAAACGTTATACTATTCAAATTATGAGGAATTAAGGACTTGGTTTACAAACTGTATGGAACAGTTGGAAACCACCAAGGAGGAAGTTGTCAGTGGACTATAAAAATTATATAGAAATCGTACAGAATTACCCGAAAGAAGGGATTGTATTTAAGGATATTACTCCTTTAATGAATGATGGAGATGCCTATAAGGCCGCCATAAATGATATTGTTAAATATGCAATGGATAAAGAGGTAGATATTGTAGTCGGTCCGGAAGCTAGAGGATTTATTATTGGATGTCCAGTATCATATGCTCTGGGGATTGGATTTGCTCCAGTACGGAAAGAAGGTAAATTACCTCGAGAGGTAATAAAAGTAGATTATGGGCTAGAATATGGAAAAGACATCTTAACCATTCATAAAGATGCTATCAAACCAGGTCAACGTGTATTAATTACGGATGATTTACTAGCAACAGGTGGAACCATTGAAGCGACAATTAAACTAGTAGAAGAATTAGGTGGAATCGTTGCAGGTTGTGCATTCATAATAGAGCTAAGTTACCTTAAAGGAATGGATAAATTAAAAGACTATGATGTATTCACGCTTATGAGATATTAGAAAATCTAGAGTTCGCCCAAAGCTTTAGTGAACTTAGTTGCACGTATGCTGGATAAAATTATATTTTTTTAACTAAAATAGAGGTCTGACGATAAATATATTGCGTCAGGCCTCATTAAGTTATTGCTAAATTTCATATATAAACACTTATTAAAAATTTATGGTGGACACTGCTAGAAAAAGGTCCTATAATGATGATTATATTTAAATCCTCTTTAATAGAAAGATTTTACCTAGAAAATTCGTGTTCAAAAAGGAGGATGAAAAGGACCGAGGTCGGCTAAATGCGCAACATCCTGTTGCAAAGCCGACACTCGCACGTCCTGTGCTTCGCAGTTCGAGGCGGCGTAGCTTTGAGGAACGGAGCGTATGCAATTAATACGTGAGTACCGGTGAGTCTTGTCAACGAAGAAATGCGAAGTGTCATTTTCACCGGACTTTTTGAACAACCCCTAGAAAATAAAGGTGATTATATGCCAAAAGACAGCAACTATACAATCGAAGACATTAACCAAAAAGCTAGCAAATACCTTAATCAAAAAGATATAGCTTTTATTAATCGTGCATACGAATATGCGAAAGAAGCTCATAAAGAGCAATTTAGAAAATCTGGTGAACCTTATATCATTCATCCTATTCAAGTAGCAGGGATTTTAGTTGATTTAAAAATGGATACGGAAACGATTGCTGGTGGTTTTCTTCATGATGTAGTAGAGGATACGGATATTTCCTTAGACGATATTGAGAAAGAATTTAATCATGAGGTTGCAATGCTAGTTGACGGTGTTACGAAATTAGGAAAAATTAAATATAAGTCAAAACAAGATTTGCAAGCAGAAAATCATCGTAAAATGTTTGTAGCGATGGCAAAAGATATTCGGGTTATCTTAATAAAATTGGCAGACCGTTTACACAACATGAGAACGTTAAAACATTTACCTCCAGAAAAACAACGTCTCAAGTCCAAAGAAACAATCGAAATATTTGCTCCCTTAGCTCATCGATTAGGTATCTCAACAATTAAATGGGAGTTAGAAGACACAGCTCTACGGTATTTAAATCCCCAACAATATTATCGTATCGTTCATTTAATGAAACAAAAAAGAGAAGAACGAGAGTCTTATATAAAGGAAGTAATGGAAGGGTTAACGAAGGAACTCCATGAGGTTAATATTGAAGCAGAGATATCTGGTAGACCAAAACATTTATATAGTATCTATCAAAAAATGGTAAAACAAAATAAACAATTTAATGAAATATACGATTTGCTCGCTGTGCGAATCATTGTAAATAGTATAAAGGATTGTTATGCGGCACTTGGAATTATTCACACGAACTGGAAACCTATGCCTGGCAGGTTTAAAGATTATATTGCTATGCCAAAGCAGAACCTTTATCAATCACTTCATACAACTGTTATTGGTCCAAAAGGTGATCCTCTAGAAGTTCAAATACGAACAAAAGAAATGCATGAAATTGCCGAATACGGTATAGCCGCTCATTGGGCTTACAAGGAAGGAAAACAAGTAAAGAACGGTACAAAATCTTTTGAAGAGAAACTAACACTCTTTAGGGAAATTCTTGACTGGCAAAGTGACACACATGATGCGGAGGAATTTATTGAATCTTTAAAAGTCGATTTGTTTTCTGACATGGTTTATGTGTTTACACCAAAAGGAGATGTCATTGAACTTCCTTCAGGTTCTGTACCACTTGATTTTGCTTATAAAATTCATACGGAAATTGGAAATAGAACGGTTGGGGCTAAAATCAATGGAAAGATGGAACCATTGGATTACAAATTGAAAAACGGCGATATTATTGAGGTAATGACTTCTAAACATTCTTATGGTCCATCACATGATTGGTTGAAGATAACTCAAACATCACAAGCAAAAAGTAAAATTAGAGCGTTTTTCAAAAAACAACGTAAAGAAGAAAATGTACTCAAAGGAAAAGAAGCGGTTGATAAAGAGATACGTGCATTAGGAATTCGACCTAAAGAAGTACTAACCCCGGATAATTTGCAACGAGTATTGGATCGTTTTAATTTTATTAGTGAAGAGGATATGTATGCTGCGGTAGGATATCAGGGGATAACAGCTGCTTTAGTTGCAACTCGTTTAACGGAAAAGATACGGGAAGCACAACAAAAAGAACAGGATTTAGAAAAGAAAATAAATGATTCAAAAGCAGGAACAAATGATTGGAAGTTAAATAAAAAAGACTCTGGTGTACGTGTTGAAGGTGTTGATAACCTTTTAGTTCGATTAGCTAAATGCTGTAGTCCAGTGCCTGGTGACGAAATTACTGGGTATATAACGAAGGGAAGAGGAGTTTCAGTTCATCGTGCAGACTGTCCAAATGTACAAACGGAAGAAGCTAAACAACGTTTTCTAAAGGTTGAATGGACCAATGAAAAGACAGTCGATAAGACGTATCATGTTGATTTAGAAGTATTTGCTTATGACCGTAGAGGATTACTAAATGAAGTCTTACAAGCAGTAAACGAAATGCGTACGAACATGACTCATGTGAATGGAAAGGCGGACCGTAACCGAATAGCTACCATTCAAATAACGATTTTAATTCATAATACAAAACATTTAAGAAAAATAGTAGAACGGATTAAACAGATCAAAGATGTATATAGTGTAACAAGAGTATTACATTAAAGGTAAAGAAGGTATGATTTTTTTATGAAGGCAGTAATTCAACGTGCTCGTAATGCTAATGTAAAAGTAGATGGAAAAGTCATAGGAGAAATAGATAATGGATTTGTTGTTCTTTTAGGTGTAACACATGATGACAACGAGGAAGATATGGATTACCTTGTAAAGAAGATTGTTCATTTAAGGGTGTTTGAGGACGAAAATGGGAAAATGAATGATTCTCTTTTAGACATTGGTGGCAGTATATTATCCATTTCACAATTTACCCTTTACGGTGACACAAGAAAGGGAAGAAGACCAAGTTTTACAAAAGCAGCAAATCCAGAAATCGCAAATGAGTTATATAATAAGTTTAATAAAAAACTAGAAGAACAAGGAATCTTAGTTCAAACAGGAGAGTTTGGGGCAATGATGGATGTTTCTCTTACGAATGTTGGCCCCGTAACTTTCATTATAGATACTAAGGATAAGTAATAAGAGAAGGTTGCCTTAATGGACCCATTTGAGGCAACCTTCAATGATAATTTTCTAAGGAGAAATATTTTCCTAAGCCGCTGATAATTCCATTAACAAGTTGTTTCTGGTATATATTGGTGTGTAATAATACATCCATTTCTTTATTTGAAATAAAGCCTAGCTCTATTAATACTGCTGGTTTGAAATTTTGTCTTATAACATAATAATTACCTTTGCTAGTTCCTCTGTCTATTGCATTTGTTACCTTAATCATTTCATCTTGGAGGTACTGGGCAAGTTTTTTATGTTGTTCACCATAATAAAAGGTTTCAATACCTGAAACATCTGGTCGTTTTGGAAAACTATTATAGTGAAGACTAATAAATACATGTGTATCCATCATATTAGAATAAGCCGCCCTTGATTTTAGAGAGATAAAATCGTCATTATCTCTTGTCATATATACACTGGCACCAAGGGATTCCAATTCCTTCTTTAATTCATCTGCAGTTAGATGAGTTATATTTTTTTCGAAGGATCCAGTAGCACCTATTGCACCTACATCGTGTCCTCCATGTCCTGCATCAATGACTATATTCCGATTTTTAAATACATAGGGATTTTGCTTGATTTCGTTATTTGTTTCTACAAACTCTTTAAATATAAAATTGGACTTTCCTTTATTGGAAACTTCATACCACTCCTTCGTTTCCGCTATTACTGGAAAGCTTTCACCCTTTTTTGCAAAAGAAATAATTTCATATTCATTAGACGGGCCACTTCTTAAGTGAACATGATGTTGATTTATCGTAATCGTCTTATTTCCTGATTTTACTTTATCTCCGCTATTATAGGATATATATTCTTTATGAATCCAACCTTTACTATCTTCTAATTCAATTTCAATCCATTGTCCTTGTTCATGAACTTTGTTATATTCCTCTTTCGCATGAACTTTGCCAATTGGTTTAAATTCGCTTCCAGGACCACTTCTAATATTAACGTTATCATCTGTAATGATAATTTTTTCTGCATGTATTTGCGTTGGTAATAATAAGAAAGAAATGAAGACACCTACTAAGAAACAAAATAGTTTATTAAAAAAGTGCAAATATCTAATCCTCCTATAATTATCTATTTTTTTCAGTGTGTGATGTGAAATTGGAGAAGCTATTTTTAGTACTTAAAGATACGCCGCCTTATGGTCCCTTTCATCCTTACTTTTGAACACATATTGTATAATCTTTCCCATTCGTATCATAAAATACACTTCTTTAGGCAAAGCTATAATAACTAAAGGAGGAGACGAATTGAGATTACAGGATAAACAGTGGTTTGCTGGTAATAATAAAGATATTTTTGGTGTGGATTTACATCGTTTTAATGAACTTGATGGACATGCTAATTATATGGAAATAGCAGAGGAATTCGGGATTTCTATCGGTGAAGTGAAAATATTAAAGAAAAAATTAAATCGCTCTTGACATTACAAAAATTAGAGATTATTATTATATTCATTCATGAGTAGATTAAATAGTTTACATCCATTGAGGGAAAGAGTAATTAGTGAACGACTGGAAAGAGAAAAGATGTCTTGGCTGAAAACATCTTCACAGATCGTACTGATGAATGACATTCCTTAGGATTTGTATCGAATGTAGTAGGTATGAACGTTTTGCAGGCGTTAACTGTGAAAAGCGAATGCATAAAAGCATTAACTAGGGTGGCAACGCGGGTAAACTCTCGTCCCTTCTATATTTATAGGGGACGAGAGTTTTTTTATACATAAATTAATTGGAGGAGGTATTTGAATGAGTATGAAAGCGCCAAGAGGTACTGTAGATATTCTGCCGAAAGATGTAAAGAAATGGCAGTATGTGGAATCGAAAATTAAAAATATATGTAGTAGATTTAATTATGAGGAAATTAGAACACCGGTATTTGAACATACAGAAGTATTCTCACGCGGTGTAGGGGATACCACTGATATTGTTCAAAAGGAAATGTACACGTTCAATGATCGTGGGGGAAGAAGTTTAACCCTTAGACCAGAAGGAACAGCTCCTGTTTCTCGTGCATTTGTAGAACATAAATTATTTGGCGAAGCAAATCAACCTGTCAAATTATATTATTTTGCCCAAATGTTTCGCTATGAGCGTCCTCAAAAAGGTCGAATGCGTCAATTAAACCAGTTTGGAGTGGAAGTTCTTGGGAGTGATGATCCGGCTGTAGATGCAGAGGCTATTGATTTAGCTATGACTGTATATAAGGAGCTTGGATTAAAATCATTGAAATTAGTTATTAATTCTTTAGGTGATAAAGAAAGTAGAATAAACCATAGAAATGCATTGATCAAACATTTTACACCACATAAAGAAGAACTATGTGAAGATTGTCAGCTAAGATTAGAACAAAACCCGCTACGTGTATTAGATTGTAAAAAAGATAGAGAACACCCTGCCATGGAGACTGCTCCTTCAATATTAGACTATCTAAATGAATCTTCCAAAGAATATTTTGAACAAGTAAAATCACATTTAACACGTATGGGAATTGAGTATGAAATAGACCCCAATTTAGTTCGTGGACTAGATTATTACAATCACACTGCTTTTGAAATTATGAGTAATGCAGAAGGCTTTGGTGCGATTACGACATTAGCCGGTGGTGGAAGATATAATGGTTTAATAGAGGAATTAGGTGGACCAAGTACACCGGGTATTGGCTTTGGAATGGGATTGGAAAGACTGTTAATGGCATTAGAAGCCGAAAATATTACAGTTCCAATAGATGAACAATTAGATTGTTATTTTGTTGCTGTGGGAGAACAGTCTGTTAATGAAGCAGTACGTTTGGTACATGAATTAAGAATGAATGGTATTCAGGTAGAAAAAGATTATCAGAATCGAAAAATAAAAGGACAGTTCAAATCAGCTGATCGATTAAAGGCAAGATATGTTTTAATTTTAGGTGAAAATGAATTAGAAAAAAACATCGTAAATGTCAAATCTATGGAATCTGGTGAACAAATAGAAGTTCCATTAGAAAAATTAATCGATGTAATGAAAGAGAAGCTTCAAAGGGGGCAAACAAAATGAATAAACGATTTTTAGCAGGTACATTAACAGAAGATCATATTGGTCAAAAAGTTTTACTAAAAGGTTGGGTACAAAGAAGACGTGACTTAGGGGGATTAATTTTTACTGATCTTCGTGACGTTTCTGGTATCGTCCAAGTTGTCTTTAACCCAGACTTTTCTAAAGATGCTTTAGAAGTCGCGGATAAAATCAGATCGGAATATGTAGTAGAAATTAAAGGTGAAGTGGTGGCACGTGATGAATCCACTTATAACTCAGCTATCAAAACAGGGACGATAGAAGTGATAGCTAATGATATTGAAATTCTAAATAAATCAAAAACACCGCCATTTACTATCCAAGATGAAACAGATGTTTCCGAAGATTTACGATTAAAATACCGTTATATCGATTTACGCAGAAGCGCATTACAGGATACATTTAAATTACGTCATCAAACAACACAAGCGATACGTAACTTTCTTAATGATGAAGGATTTTTAGAAATGGAAACACCAATTTTAACGAAGAGTACACCAGAAGGAGCTCGTGATTATCTTGTTCCAAGTCGTGTACATCCAGGTGAGTTTTATGCCTTACCACAATCACCGCAATTATTTAAACAATTAATCATGATGAGTGGTTTTGAAAAATATTACCAAATTGCACGATGCTTCCGTGATGAAGATCTAAGGGCTGATCGTCAACCAGAATTTACTCAGATTGATATTGAAACGTCATTTTTATCTAGTGATGAAATTATGGAAATGACAGAACGTATGATGCAACATGTGATGAAAGCAGTGAAAGGAATCGACATCGAATTACCACTACCAAGAATACCTTATCAAGAAGCGATGGATCGATATGGATCTGATAAACCGGATACGAGATTTGGACTCGAATTAGTTCACGTAACAGATGTTGTTGTTAATTCTAATTTTAAAGTATTCCGGAATGCAGTAGAAACAGATGGTAAAGTTGCGCTTCTCAACGTTCAAGGTGAGGCTAGTAATTATTCTAGAAAAGATATTGATAAGCTTACCGAATTTGTAAAGATTTACGGTGCGAAAGGGTTAGCGTGGCTTAAACTAGAAGAAGACGAATTAAAAGGACCAATCGTGAAGTTCTTGAGTGAAGATGAAAAATCAGGTATTATCGCAAGAGCTAATGCAAAAAATGGAGATCTTCTTTTATTCGTGGCAGATAAGAGTAGTGTTGTATACGATAGTTTAGGAGCTCTACGACTAAAATTAGGACATGAATTAAATCTTATTGATGAATCTAAATATAACTTTTTATGGGTAACGGATTGGCCATTACTTGAATATGATGAGGAATTAGGAAGATTTACTGCTGCACACCATCCATTTACATCGCCAGTTGAAAGTGACATGGATAAGCTTGAAACGGCACCACAAGATGTTCATGCTAACGCTTATGATATTGTCTTAAACGGTTATGAGCTTGGTGGAGGATCCGTTCGTATTCATAAACGCGAAGTACAAAATAAAATGTTTAAAGCTTTAGGGTTTACAGAAGAACAAGCACAGGAGCAATTTGGATTTTTACTTGAAGCATTAGAATATGGTGCACCACCACATGGCGGCGTTGCTCTTGGGTTAGATCGTATGATTATGTTATTGGCGGGAAGATCAAACTTACGAGATACGATATTATTCCCTAAAACTTCTTCAGCTTCTGACCTGCTTACAGAGGCTCCAAGTGAAGTAAGTAATGCACAGTTAAATGAACTTGGAATAAATCTAAATGAATAATTTTGGAAATTAAATTAAAAAAATCCATTATTTTTCTCAATTAAGAACAGATTGAATATTGCAAAAGTTTTATTCGTATGATAATATTAATTTACAAAGTCTTAACATGCTTAATCCTGATATGTTTGTTCATTTAACGTATTTTGACCGAACAATATTTTAAAAGGGAGCTTTACGTTTTTATATTGCATGGATGCCGTTACAAGACTCGGAACCATAATAAATATAAAATAGGGCACCCACCTGCTATATGCGGGATCAAAACATAAAATGGACGGCATGATCGGGATTAAGTAAATACATAAAAAAACTGTCTTCTTTGGAAGACAGTTTTTTTGTCGTTTAGCGAAATTATAAAGTTCGCTGCATGTGGATAATTAT
The DNA here is from genome assembly GCF_038006665.1 of Oceanobacillus sp. FSL K6-0118. Classification (NCBI taxonomy): domain Bacteria; kingdom Bacillati; phylum Bacillota; class Bacilli; order Caryophanales; family Bacillaceae; genus Oceanobacillus; species Oceanobacillus sp. FSL K6-0118. Next base: position 2,431,806 of record NZ_JBBOVR010000001.1, on the reverse strand, counting down.
TCAGAAAAGGCCACGTCCGGCTCCAGCGCCCAGCGACTAGCGAGACTTCCTTCACCTCCGTACGATAAGTCAACATCGACTCACTCCGTTCGTCGTGTTTCCTTTATCTCCTATGGCTCAGTCCAGTCCGTACGTCGCTCAACGGGCGCTTACGCCTTTGTTCTTTAATTAGATCCATGAGCGACTTGCTCAAGATTACCATTTTTGTCCATTCTAAATGTAGGGGCTTTAATCGTTCCTTGGTCTTCAAGAACAGTCATCTTTCTAGCTCTTTCCATTATTTGAATGAAAGCTTGATAATCTTCTTTAATCGAATTCATCTCACTTTCAGTTTGTTCTAACTGTTTTTCTAAATCTTGTACTTGTGTTTTTAACATATTGTTTTCTTTTTGAGCTTGTTCTAAAGATACTTTTGATTGATTAGAAGCGTGATAATCTTTTTTTAATTCTCTTAAAAATTGTATGACCATATCTAGATTAATTGTTGGTACCTGTATTTCATTGCCGGTTTCTTCTGTTTGATAGGTAGTGTTTTCATTAGTAGCTTCTTTTAAGTTAGAAGATAACGCTATAATTGGCTTTTGGAAATGTCCAGTCCGTTTTGCTAGTGCACGTTTTTTTTCTTTTCTTTGTCTTTTGGCTAGATCAATTGCACTATCATATTTTTGCCTTACTTCTGCATTCCAACGAAATCCGCAGGCTGCTGAAGTGCGGTTTAATTTGTCTCCCACCTCTTCAAATGCGTTTAATTGAGTACTACCTTCTCTAATATGACGTAATACCGTTTCCGCTAATAATAAATCATCTTCATGTGACCAAGCATCTTGTCTAACTTTTGCCATTATTTACAACTCCTTTTCTAGCGACATAAATCAATAGATTTGTACTTTTGCAGTTACTGCTACCTGTACGGAATCATTAGTCTAATAAGATATTAATCTCACCGTGTTTAAAATGTTCTTTAGAGGTGAGGTTTTTATTATTCTTGCCGATAGAAATAGTTTTATACCTTGGCAGTTAAGAAAGTACAAACTTTCTTAACTTGAAGATGAGTGTAAATAGGGCATTCACCAGCTCAAAAGTGAATCTCAAGTTTTCTAATTTCTTTTTTCTTGATTAATTTTGTCATAGACTTGTTTTAACGCTTGTTCAAACTTACCAGATTTCTTAGGTTGGTAATAGTGTTTGTTTTTTATAGAGTCTGGTAAATATTGTTGGTTTACCCATCCGCTTTCATAATCATGTGGATAAAGATAATCTATACCTCTTCCTAGCTTTTTCGCTCCTTCATAATGTGAATCTTTAAGGTGTGCAGGTATTTCACCAGCTTTTCCACTGCGAATATCAGCTAGTGCAAGGTCCAACGCTTTATAGGCAGTATTTGATTTTGGAGAGAGACAAAGCTCAATAATAGCGACACTTAAAGGGATTCTTGCCTCTGGAAAACCTAATCTTTCTGCTGCTTGAACAGCTGCTATTGCTCTAGGTCCTGCTTGCGGATTAGCTAGACCAATATCTTCGTATGCAGTTACTATCATCCTTCTTGCAATACTATCAAGATCACCTGCTTCAATTAAGCGCCCTAAATAATGTAAAGCTGCGTCGACGTCACTACCTCGTATCGACTTTTGAAAAGCGGAAATAACATCGTAATGTGCGTCTCCATTCTTATCATGAGAGAAGCTTTTCTTTTGCATACATTCTTCCGCTATTTCTAAGGTAATTTCGATTCTATGATTTTTATCACTAGGTGTAGAAAGAACTGCCAGCTCTAATCCATTTAAAGCCGAACGTAAATCGCCCCCGGAAGCAAAAGCAAAATGATTAAGTGCATCTTCACTAATATGTACATCTCTTGAGCCGAATCCTCTTTCAGTGTGTTGAATAGCACGAGTTAAAGCTGTACGAATATCTTCTAATGTTAGTGGATGCAGTTCAAATAAATGACATCTACTTCTTATTGCAGGATTAATGGCATGATACGGATTACTTGTCGTACAACCAATTAAAGTAACTAAATTGCTTTCTAAATGGGGGAGAAGAAAATCTTGTTTTGCTTTATCAAGGCGATGAACTTCATCAAGTATTAAAACCATGTTTCCCCGCATTTTTGCTTCTTCGACAACTATTTCCATATCTTTCTTTTTATCTGTAACAGCATTTAATAATTTAACTGGAAGATTTAATGTTTTAGCTAATGCTGTTGCCATAGAGGTTTTTCCTGTACCAGGTGGACCGAACAAAATCATGGAAGATAATAGATTGGCTTTTACCATTCGATATAAAATTTTACCCTCGCCAATTAGGTGTTGTTGACCGATTACTTCTTCTATATTTGTCGGACGCATACGATAGGCCAGTGGTTCGTGATTCATTCCATACTCCCCCTTGCCAATGTGGATCAAAATAAGTTTTTTCTTAGAGATTGTTTAAAAAGTCCGGTGAACTTCGACGTTCCTTGTTGGCGATAGCGGAATTTCTACCAAAACCGCCACGTCCTGTGGGCAACGTAAAAGTCCTTTTCATCCCCCTTTTTGAACATCACCATAATATCACTTTTGATGCCACTTGATTTATGATATTTTAGTATAAAGCTTAATTCCAATTCGACATAAATGCAAGAGACATGTTATTCATGCTATAATATCAAGTATTGTGTATTCGGACATACTAGTTTAAAATGATATTTTTAAAAGATCACTTATAAAATATCCGCAGTTTTTTAATAAGGAAAATTTGTTTAAAATAAAAGGAAGAAACTAAAAATTAGATTTATTAAATAGAGGTGCTATAAAATGAAAATATCTACTAAAGGAAGATACGGATTAACGATTATGATTGATTTAGCTAAAAAGCATGGAGAGGGACCTACTTCATTAAAATCCATTGCAAAGGATAATGATTTATCTGAACACTACCTAGAACAACTTGCTTCTCCATTACGTAATGCTGGACTTATTAAAAGTATTCGTGGCGCATACGGAGGTTATGTATTAGCTAAAGACCCAAAGGATATAACAGCAGGGGATGTTGTTCGTGTATTAGAGGGACCAATTACCCTAGTCGAAGGTATTGAAGATGAACCTCCAGCTCAACAGGAATTATGGGGAAGAATTCGTGATGCGATAAAAGAGGTATTAGATAAAACAACACTAGAGGATCTTAAAAATTATGGCGACGGTGAAAAACAACAAGCTTATATGTTTTATATTTAATCGAGGTTAAAACAATGTCGAGAGTTTTGTAGGAAAGGAAAGAAGATAATGGAAGCAATTTATTTGGATCATGCTGCAACAACTCCAATGGAGAAAGAAGTAATTGATGCAATGTACCCAATTTACCAACAAACATTCGGTAATCCTTCAAGTGTCCATTCATTTGGAAGAAAGGCAAGACAATTGTTGGATGAAGCAAGACGTGTCATGGCTCAGAGTATTCATGCTAACGAAAAAGAAATTATCTTTACTAGTGGAGGAACGGAATCAGATAATCTAGCTTTAATAGGAACTGCTTTTGCTAATCGCGATAAAGGAAATCATATTATAACTACGTCTCAAGAACATCATGCAACGCTACATTCAGCTGAATTTCTTGAAAAAAGCGGATTTGATGTAACGTATTTACCTGTCTATGAAGATGGTAAAATTCTAGTTGAAGATTTGGAAAAGTCATTGCGAGACGATACTATAATCGTCTCTGTTATGTATGTGAATAATGAAACTGGTATAATTCAACCAATTCCTGAAATTGGGGAAATGTTGATAGATCATCAAGCTTATTTTCATACAGATGCTGTACAAGCTTATGGTCTATTAGACATTGATGTTAAGGATTTAGGAATTGATTTGTTATCTGTATCATCCCATAAAATATATGGTCCTAAGGGTGTGGGATTTTTATATGTAAAAGATGGGATACCCATTCATACGCTACAATTTGGTGGAGAACAAGAAAGGAAACGGCGCCCAGGAACTGAAAATGTAGTGAGTATCGTGGGCTTTCAAAAAGCGGTTGAGTTGGCAATGGAAAAGAAAGAAGAAAGAAGGAAACAATATCAATCATTTAAGGAATTGTTCTTGCAGGAACTTAAGGAAAATAATGTTGAATTTGAAATAAATGGTGATTTTGACTCTCAGATTTCTTCTATTATTAATATTAGTTTCCCTGGAACGAACGTGGAGCAGTTATTAACGAACTTTGATTTAGAGGGAATTGCTGCATCGAGTGGTAGTGCTTGTACAGCTGGTAGTGTTGAGCCCTCTCATGTACTTTCTGCTATGTTCGGTAAAGGAAATCCTTGTACAACTAATTCTATTCGATTTAGCTTTGGAAACTTTAATACAGTTGAAAATGTTAAAGACGCAGCAAAGCGTGTGGCGAAAATTGTAAATCGACTAACAAAAGGAAAGTGAAAATAAATGAAGGATAATAAAGATATACGTGTTGTAGTAGGTATGAGTGGAGGTGTAGACTCCTCTGTTGCCGCATTATTATTAAAAGAACAAGGCTACGATGTAGTTGGTATTTTTATGAAAAACTGGGATGATACGGATGAATTTGGTGTTTGTACGGCGACAGAGGATTTTGACGATGTTGTTCGAGTATGTAATCAATTGGATATCCCATATTACTCTGTTAACTTTGAAAAGGAATACTGGGATAAAGTATTTACGTATTTTCTTGATGAATATAAGGCAGGAAGAACGCCAAATCCCGATGTGATGTGTAATAAGGAAATAAAGTTTAAAGCATTTTTAGATTATGCTTTATCTCTTGGTGCAGACTACTTAGCAACCGGTCATTATGCGCGTGTAAGGGAAGTAGATGGTAAGATTCAATTGTTAAGAGGGGTTGACGATAATAAGGACCAAACTTACTTCCTTAATCAATTATCGGAGGACGTATTAAGAAAAGTAATGTTTCCTCTAGGAGAAATACCGAAACCAAAAGTACGTGAAATTGCAAAAGAGGCTGGATTAGTAACAGCAACGAAAAAAGATTCTACCGGAATTTGCTTTATCGGTGAACGAAATTTTAAACAATTTTTGAGTGAATATCTCCCCGCTCAACCGGGAGAGATGAGAACACTAGACGGAGAAGTTAAAGGTCGTCATGATGGGTTAATGTATTATACGATTGGACAAAGACAAGGACTTGGTATCGGTGGAGCCGGGGACCCGTGGTTTGTTGTAGGTAAAAATCTTAAGGAAAATGTGCTTTATGTGGAACAAGGATATTCAAACGATAAATTGTACTCCGAAGCACTTATAGCGACAAATCTAAACTGGATTAATCCGGATGATATAGAAAAATCGTTTACATGTACGGCGAAATTCCGTTATCGTCAAAAAGATAGTGGTGTTACAGTTACATTATTAGAAGATGGAAAAGTAAAAGTTGATTTTCATGAAAGCCAACGTGCCATTACACCGGGTCAAGCCGTTGTTTTTTACGATGGGGATGTATGCCTTGGTGGTGGGACGATAGATGAAATTATAAAAAATAATGAATCACTTCCGTACGTAGGTTAGTTTGAGGAGTTTTTTTATATGGATAAAAATACACAAGGCATTGCTTATATGCAAGAACAAAAATATGAAGAAGCGGCAAAGTTATTTAATGATGTAATCGAGGAAAATCCAATTGATCCATTAGGTTATATAAACTTTGGTAACCTGTTGTTGCATTTAAAAGAATATGAACGTGCCAAACGTTTTTTTAATAAAGCACTTGAATTAGATAACAATAGTGCAACAGCTTATTATGGACTTGGAAATCTTTACTTTGAACAATCTCAATTTGAGCATGCAATAACGAACTTTCAAAAAGCGGAACAGTTAGGGCTAAATGAAGCTGATGTATATTTTATGTTAGGTCTATCATTTATGAATCAAGAACAGTTTAAGCTTTCGTTACCATATTTACTAAGAGCAAGTGAACTGAACCATGAAGATGATGATATTCTTTTTCAGTATGGACTTGCCTTGGCGCAGAGTAATATTCTCAATGATGCAAAACAAGTGTTTTTGGATGTGTTAAAACTAAATCCAAATCATTCCGATGCTTACTATAATCTAGGAGTAATCGAATTATTTAATGAAAATATGGAAGATGCATTGAATTGCTTTAATAAGGCGTTAGGAATTCAACCTGATCATTTACTTGCAGCGAATGGGAAGAAGAATGTGGAAAGCTTATTAAAAGAAAACAGCAACGAATAGTGGGGGTTTACCATGGAAAGTGTTCAGAATTCAGAAGACAAAAAGTATATTAAAGGTGAACTACTATATACCATTTTTCACAATGAGCATGAACATTTTTCCATAGCCAAAATAAAAGTTATCGAGACAAATGAAGATTTTAGAGAAAAGGATGTTGTGATCAAAGGGTATTTTTCGAATTTGACAGAAGCAATGTCCTACTATTTTTATGGTGAATTCGAACGTCATCCAAAATTCGGTTTACAATATAATGTTGTCTCTTATCAAACCTTTGTACCTAATTCAGAAGATGGGCTTATAGCCTATCTTTCAAGCGATTTGTTCCATGGTATTGGTAAAAGATTAGCATCACGAATCGTAAAAAAACTAGGTTCGAATGCTATTTCCAAAATATTGGATGATCCAGAAAGTCTTCAGGATATAAAAGGTTTGAAAAAAGAAACTAGAGACAAATTAGTTCAGAGCCTTCAGGAAAATCAAGGATTCGAACACGTCGTGCTTTATTTATCAAAATATCAAATCGGTTTAAAAATGGCACAAAAAATTTTTGCCGCCTATAAAGAGTCATCGATTGAAAATATGGAAGAGGATCCATACCAGTTTGTATTTGATATTGAAGGATTTGGCTTTCAAACAGCTGATGCGATTGCAAAACAGAATGGACTTTCATTAACACATCCTAACCGGATTGGTGCAGGATGTATTTATGTATTACAAAAAAGTGTACAAGATGGTCATGTATATATACCGCTTGATCTCTGTGTGAATGAAGTGAAGGAATTACTTGCTTCAAGTGTTGAATTAACAGACAATCTTATAGCAGATAGATTAGACGAACTTAATCAAGAAAAGAAGGTAATTATTCAAAGTGGTAACGTCTATTTACCGTCCCTTTATTATGCCGAAGATGGCTTTGCAACCCACTTAAATAGAATTATCCAAAACGAAACAGAAGAACGTACCCCAGTGGCTGAATTAATGAAAATTATTGGAGACATCGAAGAACAAGAAGTATTGAGTTATGGAAAAGAACAATTTGAGGCAATTAATCAGGCGATCCATTCTAAAATAATGATTTTAACAGGTGGGCCTGGTACAGGGAAAACAACGGTAATTAAAGGGATTATTAAAGCATATGCCGCTATATTTGACCTATCTTTGAACCCAGGTGACTATAAAAACAAAGCCGATTTTCCATTTGTTTTAGCGGCTCCTACTGGAAGAGCTGCAAAACGACTAAATGAATCAACTGGGCTTCCAACTTCAACCATTCATAGACTTTTAGGTTGGAATGGTATGAACGAATTTGACAAAGGGGAAAACGAACAATTAGACGGGAAGTTTTTAATTGTTGATGAGTTTTCCATGGTAGATATCTGGTTAGCAAATAGTTTATTTAAGGCTATACCAAATGATATGCAAGTATTATTAGTTGGTGATGAGGATCAACTTCCTTCTGTTGGGCCTGGGCAGGTTCTTTCTGATTTATTAAATAGTGGTTATATTCCTTCTGTAAGCTTAAATGAAGTATACCGACAAAAAGAAGGATCAAAGATTATACAACTGGCACATGAAATAAAAAATAATAATTGTACAGTTGAATCTTTAAAAAACGCGAAGGATTTCAGTTTTATTTCATGTAATGAATATCAGATGATTCAGGCGATAACAACTATTTTTGAGAAGGCGAATGCTAAAGGTATCGATTACAATGACATGCAAGTTCTTGCACCAATGTATCGTTCACAGGCGGGGATAACCGTTATAAATGAGCAGCTCCAACAATTGATTAACCCAAGGAAAAAAGGAAAAAGAGAAGTTAGATTCCAAGACGTTATTTATCGTGTAGGCGACAGAGTCATTCAATTAGTGAATCAACCGGAAGATGGGGTTTATAATGGAGACATTGGTGAAATTGTGGCTATCTTTAAGCCTGATGAAAATAAGGAAAATGAAGAACAAATAGTGATTTCTTATGACGATAGGGAAGTAGTATATCCTAGAAAAGATTATGTGAATTTTACACATGCATATTGCATTTCCATCCATAAATCACAAGGAAGTGAATTTCCAATAGTAGTATTTCCGGTAGTTACAACCTATCATAGAATGCTAAGAAAAAATTTATTATATACCGCCATTACAAGAAGTAAGGATTCTTTAATTATTTGTGGTGAAAAAAACGCATTTTTAAAAGGTATCCAAACGATTGATACAAACAGGAGATATACATCACTAAATGAACGACTTTCTAAAAGACTGGATATTGAAAAAATGCAAGTCTTAGAATCTGAAAATACCGATGAAGAGTTATCTCCGTATGATTTTATGGATTAAATAGTATATTTTGGAAAAAAATGGGCAAGCCTATCATTGAAAACTCATCAAAAAAAGAGGTGTTTAGATGATAATGCGTTGCCCTAATTGTAATAGCAAAGATATTGGAAAAATAGGAGCACAGAATTTTTATTGTTGGTCTTGTTTCATCGAAATGACGGTAGTAAATAATGAATTAGCGGTTCATCAAATCGAAGCGGATGGTAGTTTAAGTTCATTAAATGATTTATTTTCGGAAGAAGAACTAAGATTACAATAGAACTCCTTAGTTATAAAAAATAAAGCTAAGGAGGTTCTAATTATGTTTCGTGATGAAAAGAGAATATCAATTATATACTGGCTTATTTTTGGAGTACTATTCATACTTTTTGCTTTTTTACTTATAAAAACCTTTCCTTATTATGGTAAAATCTTTGTTTTCCTATGGAAGCTATTAACCCCATTTTTAATTTCATGCTTAATCGCTTACTTACTATATCCTGTTATTGAAAAGCTTTGTAGTTATAACATTCATAGAGGAATAGCGATTTTACTTATTTATATTTTGTTTTTTGGTGGGGTTGGATATTTGGTATATAAACTTTATCCTTTAATTATCCAACAAATTCAAGATTTGGCTAATCACTTACCAGAAATGACAAAAACGTATCAAACGATGATTTATAGTTTATATGAATATACCTCATTCATGCCGGAAACCGTACACGATAAAATGGATGAATTTTTTATTAATGTAGAGGATTCACTAGATCAATTATTAACAAAAATAATTAGTGGTTATACGAAAATTTTTGATATGGTCATTACCATTACAGTGATTCCGGTACTGGTTTTTTATTTTTTAAAGGACTATGACAAAATCAAATTATTTTTGAAGAAATTCATTCCTAAAAAGTATGAAACACGAACAACCAAAATTGTTCACGCGATAGATGATAGTTTAGGGGATTACATTCGTGGACAATTTATTGTTTGCTTTTTTGTTGGCTTAACAGCATTTATTATTTTCAGGTTTTTGAATATTGATTACTCTTTGTTATTAGGCGTTATTATGGGAGTTACGAATATTATTCCTTATTTTGGACCTATTATTGGTGCAGTACCTGTTGTTATTATAGCTTTTACAACGACAAATTCTATCAAATTAGTCTTATTTGCCGTTGTTAGTATTTTCGTTATTCAAATTATAGAAGCAAATTTGTTATCTCCGTACATAGTAGGTAGGAGCGTGGCGATTCATCCTATTGCTATTATTTTTGTCCTTTTATTAGGAGGTCAACTGTTTGGTGTTATCGGAATGATTTTAGCAGTTCCCGTCATGTCAATTATTAAAGTGATTGTAACACATATTTCTACAATACCTATTCGTAATTGACAAGTACTTTAATATTTTTTATACTTTAATAAAGTCTGTCTTTTTTAAAGGATTAAAGTATAAGGAATTTCAGTTTGTTATGGACACATGACTGCCTGTAAAGGTCTGATAAGTTCGACTAACCATTAGTGGGGGATGAAGGAAATACCTCACTGATGGAAGTCTTCTTTATAATAAATTAATATAAAAACATTGAAGGTGAAAAGTACATGATTATTTGGCTTCTAGAGAAGGGTTTTCATTGGCTGAAAAAAATCCTAGTTCAAAATCATGGAAAGCTACACTGGAGTGCGATTAATACTCGCCGGTTTCATACCGTTATGATGATCTAAGTGATGAACGAAAAATTAGTTCATAAATAGGGTGGTACCGCGAAAATCTCGTCCCTGCATGCATGCAGAGAGGAGTTTTTTTTAGTTATCTAGGAATTCTAAAATTTGTATGGCTGTGGATCACTTAGATACAGAAATAGCCACGTCCGGCTCCAGCGCCCAGCGACTAGCGAGACTTCCTTCACCTCCGTACGATAAGTCAACATCGACTCACTCCGTTCGTCGTGTTTCCTTTATCTCCTACGGCTCAGTCCAGTCCGTACGTCGCTAAACGGGCGCTTGCGCCTTTGTTCTTAAAGATTTCATCATTTAATAAGTCGATATTGGAGGATTAATGTATGAAACAATTAACATCAGCAGAAATTAGACAAATGTATATTGATTTTTTTAAGGAGAAAGGTCATCGCGTGGAACCAAGTGTATCTCTAGTTCCTAAGGATGATCCCTCTCTATTATGGATTAACAGTGGAGTAGCGACTTTAAAGAAATATTTTGATGGTCGTGTTATACCGGAAAACCCACGTATGGTTAATGCCCAAAAAGCTATTCGTACCAATGATATCGAAAATGTCGGATATACAGCTAGGCATCATACGTTTTTTGAAATGCTAGGAAACTTTTCTATTGGCGATTATTTTAAAAAAGAAGCGATTGAATGGGCTTGGGAATTTTTAACGGATGAAAAATGGTTGAATCTTAATCCAGAATTATTATCCGTTACGGTTCACCCAGAAGACGATGAAGCTTATGACTTTTGGTTAAATGATATTAAATTACCGAAAGAAAGAATTATCCGTATTGAAGAAAACTTCTGGGATATTGGTGAGGGTCCGAGTGGTCCAAATACAGAGATTTTTTATGATAGAGGAGAAGAATTTGGAAATGACCCGAATGATCCTGAATTATATCCTGGTGGAGAGAATAACCGTTATTTAGAAATTTGGAACTTAGTCTTCTCTCAATTTAACCATAACCCAGATCACACCTATACGCCTTTACCAAAGAAAAACATTGATACAGGTATGGGATTAGAACGTGTAACTTCGGTAATTCAAAATACACCTACAAACTTCGAGACAGACTTATTTTTACCTATCATCCGGAAAACAGAAGAATTAGCTACTACGACGTATGGGAAATCAATGGAAGGTGATACTGCATTTAAAGTAATTGCTGACCATATTCGAACAGTTAGTTTTGCCGTTGGTGATGGTGCATTACCATCGAATGAAGGTAGAGGATATGTTTTACGAAGACTCATACGTAGAGCTGTAAGATTTGCTAAAGAAATTGGTATTAATAAGCCATTTATGTATGAATTAGTAGAAACAGTTGGGGAAATTATGAAAGATTTTTACCCAGAAGTGTTAAAACAAAAAGAATTTATTGGATCTGTTGTAAAAGTGGAAGAAGAACGATTCCATGAAACATTGAATGATGGATTAGAGATATTAACAACGATTATTGAAAAAGAGAAAGCAAATGGAAGTAAAGTATTCCCTGGGGAGGAAGTATTCCGTTTATATGATACATACGGTTTCCCTAAAGAATTAACAGAGGAATATGTGGAAGAACATGGTTTCTCTATTGATGAAGCTGGATATAACAAAGAAATGGATAAACAACGTAGCCGGGCAAGAAATGCAAGACAAAAAGTAGACTCTATGCAAGTTCAAGATACTGTATTAAGTGAAATTGAAGTTGACAGTGAATTTATCGGTTATGATAATTTAGAGATTGATACCAAGGTTGTTGCATTATTTGACGGAAGTGAAATGATTAATACTGCTAAAACAGGAGATACGGTTTTCCTATTTTTAAATAAAACTCCATTTTACGCTGAGAGTGGCGGACAAGTTGCGGATAAGGGATGGATCTATATTGATAATGCCTCTGCCCTTGTTGAGGATGTACAGAAGTCTCCAAAAGGCCAGAATATTCACCGTGTTATAGTCAAAGATGGAGAATTAAATGTAAATGATATGGTTAAAGCGGCTGTGGATTCTGAATTCCGTAATTCTATTATTAAGAACCATTCAGCAACACACTTACTTCATCAGGCGTTAAAAGATGTACTCGGTTCTCATGTGAATCAGGCGGGCTCTTTAGTAACACCAGAAAGATTACGATTCGACTTTTCTCATTTTAATCCATTATCTGATGAAGAGTTAAGAAAAGTCGAGGAAATTGTTAATGAGAAAATATGGGAAGCCATTCCAGTGGAAATAAGTCTTAAAAAACTACAAGAAGCGAAAGAAATGGGAGCAATGGCACTATTTGGTGAAAAATATGGAGACATTGTTCGTGTCGTGCAAATGGGAGATTTTAGTTTAGAATTATGTGGGGGATGCCACGTTAAAAACACATCCGAAATAGGTCTATTTAAACTTGTTTCGGAAAGCGGGATTGGAGCAGGAACTAGAAGGATTGAGGCTGTAACTAGTAAAGAAGCTTATCAGTATTTAAATGGAAAATTAAATATTTTGCATACATCAGCTAATTTATTTAAATCAAATGAAGAAAGTCTTCCAGAACGTATTGAAAATATGTTCCATGAAATGAAACAATTGCAAAAAGAAAATGAATCATTAAGTGCAAAACTTGCAAATGCAGAAAGTTCGCAGGTTATGGAACAGGTTGAAACCATAGAAGGTGTAACCTTATTAGCTCAACAAGTTCATGTAAGAGATATGAACCAGTTAAGAAATATGATTGATGATTTAAAACAAAAGTTAGGTTCTTGTATCATCTTATTAGCAACAGAAAACAACGGAAAGGTTCAACTTGCTTCTGGTGTATCGAAGGATTTAGTTGAGAAAGGTTTCCATGCAGGTAAGTTAATTAAACAGGCTGCACAAATTTGTGGCGGCGGCGGGGGAGGTCGTCCAGATATGGCTCAAGCAGGTGGTAAAGATCCTGCCAAGATCTTGGAAGCTATTCAATCCGCAAAAGATTACGTGTTGGAGACAATTAAATAAATAATAAGTTTAACTTTATATAAACATATGGTATGCTTCCAATAGTTAAAGAAAATGATAGTTTTTCTAAGAACGGGGTGTCAAAATGAGTTCAATTGATAAAACAATGAAGTTTAACTTTTCTGAAGAACCATACGAACAGGACATAAAAGAAATACTTTTCACAGTCCACGGTTCTTTAAAAGAAAAAGGTTATAATCCAATTAATCAAATTGTCGGATATTTATTATCAGGTGACCCAGCATATATTCCTAGATATAATGATGCCAGAAATCTAATAAGAAAAGTTGAACGTGACGAAGTGATAGAAGAACTAGTAAAATCTTATTTGGAACAAAAAAAGGCGGATTAAATGAAAATTATAGGATTTGATGTTGGCTCCAAAACGATTGGGGTTGCAATAAGTGATGCACTCGGTTGGACAGCACAAGGTTTAACCACCATTTATTGGGATGAAACAAATATAACATCTGCAGATGACGAACTTTCTAAAATAATAAAAGAACATGAAATTGGTAAGGCTATAGTTGGTCTTCCTAAGAACATGAATGGTACAATAGGAGAGCGGGCAGAAGCATCTGAACGTTTTGCAGAACATATTGAAGACACTTTTAACATTCCAATTGTTATGTGGGATGAAAGATTAACAACTATGGCTGCTGAAAGAATTCTGTTAGAGGCAGATGTTAGTCGAAAAAAAAGAAAAAAAGTAATTGATAAAATGGCTGCAGTTATGATATTACAAGGATATTTAGATCAAAAATGAGGTGAGAGTGTGTCGCTGGATAAAAAAGAACGTATCATTGTTCCTGACGAAAATGGAGAAGAACATTTATTTGAAGTTCTTTTTACTTTTGATGTTGATCAAACAGGAGACTCTTATATTGCGGTAGTACCTGTTGAGCAGGCCGATGATGAAGAAGTTGAGGTTTATGCTTTTAAATATGAGGAAACAGAAAAAGAGGATTTGACGTTATTTCCAATTGAATCTGATGAGGAATGGGAAATGGTTGAAGAAATGTTGAATACTCTTGCTGATGAAGAATTGGATTCATAAAATGTGAATGAAACTAAACTGATACCAATTTTGGTGTCAGTTTTTTTATGTTACATAAGTATAAGTATAGTGAAAATCATGGATAATATTAGTCTTTTTTAGTATAATAAGTCGAATGAGGGGGGAACCGAATGTCCAAAAAGAAATCCAAAGGTGAGTTTGTGGACAATCTCATTGCGACTAATGAAGAAGCAAGTAAGGTTAGAAAGATAGTATCTTTGGTAATTTTAGCAATCGTTTTAATAATAGGCATAAGTGGTATAGCAGGCTATTTTTATGTAAAATCTGCTTTAAAACCAGTAGATCCTACCAGCGATAAGAAGATTACCGTAGAAATACCTTTAGGTTCTTCTTCTTCTACTATAGCTAATATTTTAGAGGAAAACGGTGTTATCAAAAATGCAATCATTTATCTATTTTATATAAAAGTAAATAATGAATCTAATTTTCAAGCGGGTAATTATACGTTCACCCCATCTATGACTTTGGATGAAATAACAGAAAGCCTACAAAAGGGAAAAACTACAGCATTATATACTGTTACGATTCCTGAAGGGTTAAATATTGATCAAATAGCTGAAATTTATGCAAAGAACTTTAATTTTTCAAAAGAGGAATTCTTACAAGTCGCTAATGATAAAGACTTTATAGTTAAGCTGATGGAGAAATATTCTATCTTACCTAAAGATATATTAAAGGATGAAATTATTTCACCATTAGAAGGTTATTTATTTGCTGCTACTTATCGATATGATGAAGAGAAGCCTTCGATACAATCAATAATTGAAAAGATGGTTTCACAAACTCAAGATGTTGTATCACCTTATATGGACCAAATAGAAAAAAGTGAATTTAGTCTCCATGAAGTATTAACTTTTGCTTCACTAGTTGAAAAAGAGGCTAGTAATAATGAGCAAAGGAAAGAAATAGCAGGTGTATTTTACAATCGATTGAAAAAAGGAATGCGATTAGAAACAGATCCTACAGTTGCATATGCAACTGGTGAACATTTAGAAACTACTTTATACAAACATTTAGAAGTAGAATCACCGTATAATACCTACCGAATTAAAGGTCTACCGATCGGTCCAATTGCGAATTTTTCTAAAAGCTCTTTAGAGGCGGTATTGCAACCGAAGGGTTCCGACTATTTATTTTTCTTACATGACCGTAAAGGAAAAATACATTATGCGAAAACCTATGATGAACATAATGAAAATAGAAAAAAATATTTGAATTAAAATAAGAAGAAAATAAGAAGTTCATTCATATTTCTAATTTTTTTAGTGAAGAAAGTTTAAACTTTCTTCTCCTGCGTAATGCAGCTAGGGTATTCGCTAGATACTAGCGAATACCCAGTTTCTAATAATGAAAGAGGTACTTAAGATGGATGATTTAATAAATAACTATTTGTTACATACACTTCCAGATAAAAACATTTGGATTAAAGAGCTGGAAGAACAAGCCATAGAAGATAATATTCCCATTATGGATCAGGTTAGTATGCATTTTGTAACGCAAATTATTCAAATTAAAAGACCAAAAAGGATTTTGGAAATAGGAACAGCAATTGGCTATTCGGCACTACGAATGCTAGAGGCAAGTCCGAAATCTCAAATTGTAACAATGGAGAGAGATGAGGTTCGCTATAAACAAGCTATTCAAAATATTAAACTTTTAAATAAAGAAAAGAATATCGATGTTATTTTTGGAGATGCTTTAGAGAAACTCAATGAATTAATGGATACAGACGATAAGTTTGATTTAATATTTATTGATGCTGCAAAAGGCCAGTATCAACGGTTTTTTGAGCTTTCTTTACCGTTGTTGAATTCAGACGGATTAATCATTACGGATAATGTTTTGTTTAGAGGGTTTGTAGCTAACCCCGAAGCCACCCCTAAACGATATGAAAAAATGGTTGAAAAAATAATAAAGTATAATAATTTTCTAATGAATCACCCTGAATTTAATACATCTATCGTGCCAATAGGGGATGGAGTCGCTCTTAGTAGTAAGAAGGTATAAAAGGAGTTATACATATGAAAAGAAAACCAGTTATTATTGGTGTTACTGGTGGTAGTGGTAGTGGAAAAACCTCCGTGACCAAATCTATTTGTGATAAATTTTTGGATAAAACCATTTTGGTTATTGAACAAGATTATTATTATAAAGACCAAAGCCACCTTCCATTTGAAGAAAGATTAAAGACGAACTATGATCACCCTTTAGCATTTGATAATGATTTACTTATAGAGCATTTGCATGATTTATTAGACAATAAATCGATAAACAAACCGATTTATGACTATAAGTTACATACCCGTTCAAATAAAACTATTTTTGTTGAACCAAAGGATGTTATCATTATCGAAGGTATCCTGATTTTAGAAGATCAGCGATTACTTAATTTAATGGATATAAAAGTATTCGTTGATACGGATCCTGATATCCGAATGATACGAAGGCTTAGACGTGATATTAAAGAACGTGGTAGATCCTTGGATTCTGTCATTGAACAATATCTAACTGAAGTAAGACCATCCCATTTACAATTTATAGAGCCAACGAAACGTTATGCAGACATTATCATTCCAGAAGGTGGAGAAAACCATGTCGCAATTGATTTAATGGCTTCTAAAATAGAGAATTTATTATCAAAGAAGCATGAAAATAACAAATAAAACTCTTGATTATTTGTTTGAATTCTGCCATAGTTATGATTAGCATATTTATAACTACTAATATTTAGAACGTTTTGTATCGTTCATTTGATATGTTTAGTGCGAAAAGGAGTGTTTTTTAATGGCCGTAGAGAAAAGTTATTACATGACAATTGAGGGGAAAGAGAAACTTGAAAAGGAATTAGAATACTTAAAAACGGATCGCAGACAGGAAGTAGTGGAACGTATTAAAATAGCTCGCGATTTTGGTGACTTATCCGAGAACTCTGAATATGATGCAGCTAAGGATGAGCAAGCGTTTGTTGAACAACGAATTACACAGCTTGAAAAAATGATCCGAAATGCTGTTATTATTGAAAATGATGAAGCAAATGCTAATATCGTGTCATTAGGTAAATCTGTAACTTTTGCGGAACTTCCTAATGGCGAAGAAGAAACATATACAATAGTAGGGAGTGCTGAGGCAGATCCCTTTGAAGGAAAAATTTCAAATGATTCTCCAATGGCAAAAAGTTTAATTGGAAAAGAAGTTGGCTCAGAAGTAACTGTATCAACTCCTGGTGGGGACATACAGGTTAAAATAATTAAAGTAGAATAGCCAAATGAAGCAGGAGAAGTCTACTCCTGCTTTTCGTTTTGGCAGAAAGCTCTATCCTGTTTGATCAGAGTAACTAAAACATTCGCCAGCCTAAAGCGAACGCCATGTTTTTTTAATGGTACTTTAATATTAGTAATGATTTCAATTATGATAAAATAGTAGAATAAGTAGGGAGGGAGTTTAAGTGACTGCAGAACAAAAAAGCTCACGTATTAATAAATATGATAAACGTCGAAAAAGCACAAAGTTAATTTCATTTTTAATCGTTTTTGGTATTATCCTTCTTATTTCTTTAATAAGTATTTGGTTGTTTGGTGGTGGAGATAGTACTCCTACAGAAGAAACAGAACAAGCACAAAATGATACAACAACTGAAACAGGATCTAGTACGAACAATAAACAAGAAGATCCATCATCAGAAAATAAAGGAAATGATGGGGAAGAATTAGAGAAAGAGAATAAAGAGAATAAAGAGGAAAATCAAGAAGAGGATCAAGAGGTTACAACAAAAGAAGTTGATCCTTCAGATGATAATGTAGTTAAAGCATATGTGGGAGATTGGCAACCGGTTGGAACCGAACAAGAAGGACCTCATACTGTAAATTATTCAGAAGGGTCACAAGATCGAAAAGAGATGACAGATGCTATTCAATCCGCTACAGGATTGGTAGATGGTAATTATCAAGAATGGTGGATAGCAAATGGTGGCGATCAAAAAGTGGTTGCTACTGTTTCGGATTCAAATCAGTCAGAGGTATATCGTGTATATCTATCTTGGAAAGATGGGGAAGGTTGGCAACCTACAAAAATTGAATTATTAAAAGAAAATGACTGGAAAAAATATCAGTAAACGAATGTAAAATGGAGGTAACATTTTTATGACAATCGGCATAATAGGAGCGATGGATGAAGAAATAAGTTTATTACTAGAAAACATGACTAACAAAAGTGAACATACTGTTGCTGGTTGTTTCTTTGTTGAAGGTCAATTACAAGGAAAAAAAGTTGTATTATTAAAATCCGGAATTGGTAAGGTAAATGCGGCAATGGCGACAACCATCATGCATGAAAGATTTTCTCCAACTACTGTTATCAATACTGGTTCAGCGGGTGGATTTTCGGAACAATTAGAAGTTGGGGATGTTGTTATTTCCAATAGAGTTGTACATCATGATGTGGATGTTACTGCATTTGACTATGAGTATGGACAAGTTCCTGGTCAACCACCAATGTTTGAAGCTGATCAAAATTTAGTTCAATCGGCAATAGAAGCCATCAAAGAAATCGGATTGAATTATGCGGAAGGGATTATTGCAACGGGAGATTCTTTCATGGATAATTCTAAAAGGGTAGAACTCGTAAGGGAAAAATTTCCAACAATGATTGCTGCAGAAATGGAAGCTGCTGCAGTTGCTCAAGTATGTTATCAATATGGGAGACCTTTTGTTATCATTCGAGCGTTATCAGATATTGCGGGGAAAGAATCATCTATCTCTTTTGACCAATTCCTTGATAAAGCTGCTAAACATGCTGCTGAATTAATTATGTTAATGATAAAGAGACTGTAAATAAAAAGACTACCATTAATGGGGAGTTCCTTCATATCTTATTGATGGTTAGTCGTATATCGAATCTTTACGGACAGTCGGTCTCCCACCACCTTCTTTTGGGATTGATGTAGGGGGTCTTACTGCCCGTTTAGGTGTGATAAATGTTCAGATTCAACTACATTCAGTGGGGTTGAAAGAAATCCCACTGAATAAGTTTCATTATGTCTTTTAAGAGTTATCTCTTTCTTTTCGATAATACTCATGAAACACTTTCATTAATGCTCTTTTCTCAATTCGGGATACGTAACTTCGTGAAATATTTAATTTTTTTGCAATTTCTCTTTGAGTCATTTCTTTAGTATTGTTTAAGCCATATCGGTAAATGATAACCTCACGCTCACGTTTATCTAGAATAGTAAAATATTCCTGCATTTTTTCAATTTCCATATTTAACTGGATGTACTCAATGATATTCTCGTTTTCTGCCTCTAATATATCTATAAGACTAATCTCGTTTCCTTCTTTATCTTGGCCAATCGGGTCATGTAGGGAGACATCTTTTTTAACCTTTTTTAATGCCCTCAAATGCATTAGAATTTCATTTTCTATACAACGTGCTGCGTATGTTGCTAGTTTAGTACCTTTATTTAATGAAAAACTTTCTACCCCTTTGATTAATCCTATTGTACCGATTGAGATTAGATCCTCTATATCTTCCCCGGTATTTTCAAATTTTTTTACAATATGAGCTACTAGCCGTAAGTTATGCTCAATAAGTTTATTACGTGCAATTTTACTGCCATCTTGCATTTCTTTAATATACTTTAATTCTTCTTCCGGTGGTAAAGGTTGAGGAAAGGCATGATTTTTTACATAGGATACAAAAAAGAGTACTTCCTTAACAAGAAGAGCAAGAACGGTTAATATTCCAGACAAACACATGCACCTCCTAAAGTGGTAAATCCATCGATCTTGCTTGGGTATTTGCCTATATAACATCTTTATGAGGCGGTAGCTTGTTTCGTGCCTGTCCATAGAAATTAAATTAGGAACATTAATTTTGGCTCGATTAAAAAGTTTCCCGTTTGCTTTAGGTTGGGCGGATGTCTTAATCGTTCCTAAACAAACTGGAAAGATTTTAAACCTTTCCATACTTGTAAAAAAAATCCTACCTTATAAATAAGGTAGGATAATAGGAAAAGTTAACAAGAGAATTTCACGTTAAGGATTAACTAGATTTAATTCGTTTAATCTTGTGTGAAAGACTTCTTCTATGGATTTCTTCTTCAATTAAGGAAATGAAGTCAGGGCTTAAATTTAAATCGTTGGCTGTGTAGTATGATTCTAATAGTAGTTCATCAGATAAATGTTCCATTCGCAGCCCTCCTAAAAAATACTTTATTGCGCCATCCTTCAAAAAATACTCTCTTAGCAGATTGTCAAAGTAAAAGTATAAACTTTATAATCTGCATAGGTGTGCATTCGCCCAACCTAATAGCGAATAATAAGTTACTTAACTTTAAGTTAATAATAATTTAACATGTTTCTTAAACTAGGACAAGACGCAACTTATCTACAATGGACTGTAGATAAGTTGTGGGTAATAATGGATTTTTCCTTGTATTACAAAGTGTAACGACTGTTGAAAATGTTAGTAATGTTATCCACAACTCGGAATGTGTTGAAATTTGTCGAACGATTTCTTGATTTTTTATCGAAAAATTGGGTATTTTTCATGAAATTTAGCATATAATTTCTATTTTCTTCAATTATGAAATTTCATCTCCTGTATAAGTGCAACAAAGCATTCGCCAAACTTAATGACGAACGCCAAATTTTTTAATAGCTTTACAAAAAAAGGAATAGTATAGAACTTTTATTATATGGTAAATTATTGTAGGATTAGTGTATTACTTCTTAATTAGCTGTATGAACGTTAACGAGAAGAATTTGAATAAAGCGACGAGCAACAATTATATTTAAAACACGATAAGGAGAAATAAGGTGCTAAGTAGATTTTTACCAAATAAGTATGTAAAAAGTATTTTCGATATCCAACCTGAATCATTAAAAGATAAGGGAATCAAGGGGATTATTACCGACTTAGATAATACATTGGTAGCTTGGGATGTTGAACATGCGACACCTGAAGTAATCGAGTGGTTTAACTTAATGAAGGAACATGATATTAAAATAACGATTATATCAAACAATAATGTCGATCGAGTAAAGGTTTTTTCAGAACCATTAGATACGCCATTTATTTATAGTGCAAGGAAGCCATTAAAGCGAGCATTTAAAAAAGTTCAAAAAAATATGGGCTTAAAAAAAGAAGAGATTGTTGTCATTGGCGATCAAGTTTTAACAGATGTTCTTGGAGGAAATAGTGCAGGTTTATATACTATTTTAGTTGTTCCAATTGTCCAAACTGATGGTAAGATTACAAGGATAAATCGAAAAATTGAACGTATTATATTGAAAAAGTTAAGAAATCAAGGGAAAATCAGCTGGGAGGAATAGAGTTGGAAGAAATATTTTGCCAGGGTTGTGGGGCACAAATTCAAACGATAAGTCCAGACAAACCAGGGTACACGCCAAAATCATCATTAGGGAAAGAAGACATTCTTTGTAAAAGGTGTTTTCGTTTAAAACATTATAATGAAATACAAGATGTTTCCATAACGGATGATGACTTTTTAAAGATGGTTAGTTCTGTTAGGAATGCAAATGGGTTAGTTGTTCATCTCATCGACATTTTTGATGTGAATGGAAGTTTAATTAAAAGTTTACCGCGTATAACGGGTGATAACCCAATTATTTTAGTTGGTAATAAAGTGGATCTTTTACCTAAATCGACGAATCAGCGAAAATTAATACAGTGGCTGAGATCCCAAGCAAAAGATGCTGGGATTAAAGTTTTAGATGTCTTCTTAATTTCCTCCAAAAAAGGCCATGGAATAGGAGAGTTATCAGGTCAGATAGAACATTATCGCAATAACAAAGATGTATTTATTGTTGGAACGACGAATGTAGGAAAGTCAACTTTCATAAACCGTTTGATCAAACAGTCAACTGGAGCTAATGACGTCATTACAACCTCCTATTTTCCTGGAACGACATTAGGTTTTATAGAAATTCCCTTAGATGAGAAAACATCATTAGTTGATACACCTGGAATTGTTAATAGGCAACAAATTTCTCATTACATTTCTGAGGAAGATATGAAAATAATCACACCAAAAAATGAAATAAAACCAAAGGTCTATCAGTTAAATAGTGGACAAACTTTATTTTTTGGTGGATTAGCTCGATTGGATTTCATAAAGGGTGAAAGACAATCATTTATCTGTTATTTTTCCAATTTACTAGAAATACATCGAACAAAATTGGAGAATGCTGATAATTTATACAACAAGCATTTAGGGGATTTATTAACTCCACCTAATAGTAAAACGCTAGAAATTTTGCCTGAGCTAACGGAAAGTACGTTTAAAGTAGCTGGAGAAAAAACAGACATCGTATTTCCAGGATTAGGTTGGGTGAGTTTGTCTGGAGAGGGTGCGACTGTTCGAGCGCATAGTCCAAAGGGAGTAGCAGTAACTAAACGAAATTCTTTAATTTAGATATTAAATGATATAGAGGGGATGGAGGAGAAACAATGTCTTTACAATTTCAACTAATAGGTTATCCAATACAGCATTCATTATCACCATGGATACATGAACGTTTTTTAAGCAAGGCTAACTTACAAGGTACTTATGAAATTAATGAAATAGAACCGCAACATTCGTTTGAAGAAAAAATAATGGAAATGAAAAATAATAAAGAATTAAATGGATTTAATGTTACTGTTCCATACAAACAAAAAATCATACCGTATTTAGATTCGTTAGATAAGAATGCTAAGACACTTGGGGCGGTTAATACCGTTTTAAATAAGGATGGAAAGTGGATAGGTTATAATACAGATTCTATCGGTTATGTTCGTGCTTTAGAAACAAAATATCCAGAATTGACGAAGGAAAGAAAGTCTAAACATGTTTTAATATTAGGAGCCGGTGGGGCAGCTCGTGGCATATATTGTGGTTTAGACTTTGCAGGATATGTTAATATCGATATAGCGAATAGAACAACAGAGAAAGCAAGGGAAATCGCAGAGCTAAGAAGTGAATTAACGAATACAGACATATTAACGCTTAAAGAGGCAGAAAATAATTTATTGAAATACGATATTATTATTCAAACAACTTCTGTTGGTATGAAACCTAATACGGAAAACACTATTATTCATTTAAAGTCTATAAAGAAAGATGTAATTGTAAGTGATATTGTATATCAGCCAATTAAAACGAAATTCCTTAAGGAAGCTGAAAATTTAGGTGCAAGAATTCACTATGGCCATACAATGCTTTTATACCAAGGCTTATATGCATTTGAAATATGGACAGGTTTAAGTGTAGATATTAATAATATGGATGAAGAATTACAACAAGTTTTGGAAGGAAGATAATATGTTAACAGGAAAACAAAAACGTTTTTTACGATCTGAAGCACACCATCTAAAGCCTATTTTTCAAGTTGGAAAAGATGGGGTTAATGACAACATGATAACGCAAATTGGTGAAGCTTTAGAAAAGAGAGAACTATTAAAAGTAAGTATTTTACAAAATTGCATGGAAGACAAAAATACAGTTGCCGAACAGTTGGTAGATGGAACTGATTCCGAATTAGTCCAAATCATTGGAAATAATATTGTTTTATATAAAGAGTCAAAGGAAAATAAACAGTTGGAGTTACCATAAATATGAAACGAGTTGGAATTTTAGGTGGAACGTTTAACCCACCTCATTTAGGTCACTTATGGATTGCAGAAGAAGTTCGTATTGCAATGGAATTAGAAGAAATTTGGTTTATTCCAACGTATACACCACCACATAAAGACGAATCAAAAATAGATGCATCAGATCGTTTAAATATGTTGGATCTAGCAATACGTGATAATGAATATTTTAAATTAAACACAATAGAACTGGAAAGAAAAGGGAAGTCATATACCCTTCAAACTATAAAAGAATTAAAGATGAAGTATTCTGACCATGAATTTTGCTTTATCATTGGTGCAGATATGGTGGAATATTTACCAAATTGGTATAAAATAGATGAATTAATGGAATTAATTCGCTTTATCGGTGTGAAGAGATTTGGTTATAAATTGGAAACTTCTTATCCAATTATTACAGTAGATATACCAATGGTGGATATTTCATCTTCCATGATTAGAGAAAGAATTTTTAATGAGAGATCGGTAAAATATATGTTACCAGATCCTGTATATCGTTATATTAGGGAGTATAAATTGTATGAAAATAGATGAAGCAATACGGATAGTAGAGCCTCATTTAACTCAAAAAAGATTCGAACATACACTTAGAGTTAAAGATACGGCAATAAATTTGGCAAAATTATACGATGAATCTATAGAAAAAGCAGAATTAGCAGCTGTTTTTCATGATTATTGTAAGTACAGATCATTAGATGAAATGGAAAGGATTATTAAAACGACATCTTTGCCAAAAGATTTGTTAAATTTCCATCATGAACTATGGCATGGTCCTGTGGCATCCGTTTTAATCGATCAAGAGTATGGAATAGATGATGGTGAAATTAAACAAGCAATCTATTCACATACGACTGGAAGGGCAAATATGAGTAAGTTGGAAATGATTATTTTTCTAGCTGATTATATAGAACCTGGTAGAGATTTTCCTGGGGTTGTCGATGTTCGTGAAACCGCAAAGAAAGATCTAGTTCTAGCTTGCTGGATGGCATCTAAAAATACCATTTCTTTTTTAATGAAAAAAAATGCAACAATATACCCTGATACATTTTATGCATATAATGATTTAACTAAACGTACAAACGGAGGTAATGGAATATATGGAAAGTAATGAAATTGTACAAAAGATTGCAGTAGCATGTGATGATAAACGAGCAGAGGATATTATTGCTTTAGACATGAAGGATGTATCACTTGTTGCTGACTATTTCGTTATTTGTCATGGAAATAATGAAAGACAGGTACAATCAATCGCACGAGAAATTAAAGATAAAATGGATGAAATGGACATTGATGTAAAACGAATGGAAGGGTTCGAACAAGCAAGATGGATTTTAGTAGATATAGGAGATATTGTTTGTCATGTATTCCACAAAGAGGAACGAAACTACTATAATCTTGAACGTTTATGGGGCGATGCGGAAAAATTACCTTTGGAGATTGAACTTAAGGGATAAGATATGGTTTATAAACAAATGGCATATGTATACGATAAATTTATGGCAGATGCACCATATGATGAATGGGTTCATTTTACACAAAGTGTTCTAGGAGATCGTCAAATAAAACGAATTGCTGATTTAGGTTGTGGAACTGGAGAAATCTCAATTAGGTTGAGAGAGCTAGGTTTTGAAATAATTGGAATAGATTATTCAGAAGATATGTTAACGTATGCGGCAAGTAAAGCAAACGAAAAAAACGTTTCTGTCACTTGGTTACATCAAGATCTAACAGAAATGGAAGGTCTAGAAGGTATAGACTTAGCTATAAGTTATTGCGATGTCATAAATTATATTACCGGCAAAGCTCAAATTAAAGAGGTATTCAGGCGAACATATAACAGTTTAAATCAAAGTGGTATGTTTATATTTGACGTTCATTCTATTTTTCAAGTGGAACAAAATTATAAAAATCAAACCTTTGCTGACGTATTAGAAGATATGTCTTATATCTGGTTTTGCTCCGAGGGTGAGGAAACCGGGGAAATGTTTCACGATTTAACTTTTTTTGTCTTAGATCATGGTAAATATGTAAGATTTGATGAGTATCACCATGAGCGGACATATCCTATTTCGTTTTATAAAAAAACACTAAAAGAAGTGGGATTTACCAACGTCAAGGTTTATGCCGATTTTTCTTTAGAACCGGAACATCTACATGACCAATCAGAAAGAATTTTCTTTGTTGCAGAAAAAACATGAGATTTTTAATTAATCTCGTGTTTTTTTAAAGGAAATTTCTATTCGGTGTCGAATATTGTTATGTATATCCCACGTTCTATCCATTCTCATCCTCTAATAATAAAAATAGGATGTGGTTCCACTTGTTAGATCTTCTCAAAAAGAGTTCCTTCTTTATTTTAATTTCCATTGTCATTATTTTTATCTTTTTCTTCTCTAAAGACGAAAGTATACCAAAAGACGAAGAATTAATATCTTCAGCCTCTACGTTAAATAGTGAAGTTCCGATGAAAGAAGTTTTAAATGATTCAGCATCCCAGCAAGATACAATATATGTAGACGTAAAAGGTGCTGTTGAACAACCGGGAGTTTATGAAATGACTACAGAAAATAGAGTGAAAGATGTTATCGAAAAAGCTGGCGGATTAACCAAGGATGCGGATCAGTCACAAGTTAATCTAGCACAAAAGGTGCACGATGAAATGATTATAATGGTACCGGAACTTCCAGATTTTACTGTGGATTCGGGGCAGGCTGCGGAAACTATAAGTGGTAATATGGATGGTAAAGTTAGAATAAACTACGCCACCCAAGATGAAATTGAGAGTTTACCTGGCATAGGACCTTCTAAAGCACAAGCAATCATTCAACATCGGGAAGAGTTTGGATTATTTCAAACTGTGGAGGATTTACTTGAAATCTCTGGTATCGGTGAAAAAACGTTAGAAAACATGAAAGATAATATTCAAATTCCGTAATCATTTTTTTAACGACAACCTTTTTAGCAGGTGGTTTTCAAAATGATGATTGACGGGCTTTCGTAACGAAATGTAAACTTAACATGTAATATTACAGATAGAGGGGATATATATGGATAGAATTTCTTGGGATCAATATTTTATGGCTCAAAGTCATCTTCTTTCATTAAGAAGTACATGTACAAGACTAATGGTAGGTGCTACCATTGTACGGGATAAACGTATTATAGCTGGTGGTTATAATGGAAGTGTTTCAGGAGGCGTTCATTGTATTGATGAAGGGTGTCTTGTAGTAGATGGCCATTGTGTAAGAACCGTTCATGCCGAGGCTAATGCACTATTACAATGCGCTAAATTTGGAGTACCTACGGATAACGCAGATATTTATGTAACACATTTTCCTTGTTTGCAATGTTGTAAGCAAATTATACAAAGTGGGATTAAGAATGTTTATTATGCAGAAGATTATCATAATAATGAATATGCAATAACGTTATTTAAAGAAGCTGGCGTTAAGACGAGAAAAGTCGAACTAGACTATTTATTAGTCGACACTAATTTTCAGAAAAAGAATGAATTTGTTTATGAATTAATCCATAAGTTGGAAAGTAATACCGATAAAGACGAGCAAGAAATAACCTTGATAAAAGAACAAGCACAAAGACTGTTTATGAAAAAATAGAATAGGGTGAGCGGATGAAAGGTTACTGGCATATCGTTGCATTTACCGCAATATGTGCTATATTATTTATTCATTATCATCATTTTCTTTTTATTATAGTATTTTTGATCTGGATAGGAATTTTATATTATTTGAAGCGGTTAAGGAAACTCCATGTGATTGTTTCCTTAACCTTCCTCGTATTTTTTCTGCTTCACTACCCGCAAACAAGTACATTACCCTCCGAAGAAGAGACTTCTGTAACCCCTAACCCAATATATGGAGAGATAATAAGTCCCATTGACAAAACCGACAAGAAAGTCGAATTTATCCTTAAAGAATCCATTACAGGAGAGAGAATAGTTGTGATTTATTTTCCTAATGAAAAAGAACAGTTCTCTACTCATTTTTTAAAATATGGTGCAACCTGTATTGTTAATGGAAAGAAAGAAATTCCGAATGAAGGGAGAAACCCCGGAGAATTTGATTACCGGGATTTCTTGAAGAAACAGGGAATTGATGTACAAATAACGTTATCTTCCATGAATCATATTCATTGTGACGGATTTAAATTTCTCGATAAATTATATTCCGTACGTTCCAAGCTCCTTGCTAATATTCAAAATGAATTGACACCGTTTAGTGCTTCGTGGCTAAATTCTCTAGTTCTTGGGGATGATTCATCTTTAGATGATGAATCGGTACAATTGTTTCGTAAATGGGGCCTGTCGCATATTATCGCCATTTCAGGTACACATGTGTCAATCTTACTTACCTTCATGTATTTCGTATTAATTAAATTGTCCATTATAACGAAGGAAAAAGCTCAATGGTTTGTTATTTTTTTTATGCCTATATATGCTATTTTGGCAGGTGGAGAACCATCGATATGGCGTGCTAGTATAATGGCTATTATATTTATTCTTTTCCTTAAAACAAAGGGCAAATATAGTGTCACAGACGTACTAGCAATCGTTTTTATTTTATTAATTGTATGGGATCCTTTATTAATTTATCATGTTGGGTTTCAATTTTCATTTTTAGTTACGTTTAGTATTTTACTCTCCGGAAGATGGCTATCCTCCGATAAAAACCCTTTCATGCAAGCTTTGAAAATAAGTTTTGTCGCACAAATGATCATTTTACCTTTACAATTTAATTATTTTTCCTTTTTTCAACCGTTATCCATTATATTAAATGTTATAATTATTCCTTATTTCTCTTTATTTGTGATCCCATTTATGTATATTTTACTTCCCCTTACATTATTACCCTTCCCTATTGTTAAATTTTTAGATCAAGCTTTTATGTTCATCCATCAATTCGTTTTACAATTTATTTTCTGGTTTGATAAAATTGCCGATACCCCATGGGTAATTGGCACATTTTCTATAAGTATAACTTGTTTATATTTTATTCTCTTTCTAATAATGATGATGGAAGTTGAATGGAATGAATCAATAAAGGGATTTAAAATAGGAATATTAATCACTTTGTTGTTATTTTTACTTGTAGCAAAACCCTATCTATCTCCTGAAGGAAGGGTGACGATGTTGGATATTGGTCAAGGTGACGCTTATATAATTGAATTACCTTATCGAAAAGGTGTCATCATGATAGATGCTGGAGCTACATTTTCCTTCTCTGATGGTACAGTTAGCGAAAATATCTATAAACGAATTATTAAACCATATTTATATTTACAAGGCATTCAAAAAGTAGATGCATTAATTTTAACCCATGAAGATTTAGACCATGTCGGAAGTGCGCCGTTTATCGTGGAGGAGATGGATGTAGATCGAATTTATGTGCATGCTTATTATGAAATAGAAGAGGAACAATGGAAAGATAAGAAAATAGTAAAGGTCAAAGGTTCAGACGTGCTGAATATAAAAGGTCATCCGTTCCATGTCCTTGGACCGTTAAAAAATGCCAATGATCCGAATGAAAATTCTGTCGTATTGTTTACAGAAATTGGGGGTTTAACATGGTTATTTACCGGGGATATGGGGATAGAAACGGAAAAAAATTTAATTAAAAATTATCCCAATTTAAAAGCAGATGTGTTAAAAGTAGGTCATCATGGTAGTAATACATCAACAGGCGCAGAATTTTTAGATCAAATTAATCCCAAGGTCGCTTTAATTTCTGTTGGGAAAAATAACCGTTATGGACATCCATCCGATGAAATCATTCAAAGAATTAAGGATAATGAAACCATTATTTTTCGAACAGATGAGCATGGTGCCGTTCAATATCACTTTAATGGAAATTCTGGAACATTTTCAACTACTTTGCCATATTATAATAGCGAGTAATGGTTTTAAGCACTGATTTTAAAAAAAGAACAAAGGCGCTGGAGCAGGACGTGGCCTATTCTGAATAATTATCCATATGCAGCAAATTTTGTAATTCCTAAACCATGAAAAAAGAGACTGTTATTCAGTCTCTTTTCCAAACGATACGTTTATTAACCTGCTACTACACTAATAATAACTCCAATTGCAAAAATGGCTACGAAGAAAACAAATGAGCCAACAAATCCCTTGATGGAATCTACAACATCATTACTATGTTTTGATTGTGGATTATTTTCAAATTCGTTCACTTTTACCCCTCCTGTTACCATCATTAGTATAAAATAATAAGTTGAAAAAATCTACTTATCATTATAAAAATTTTCCATATATAACAATTTTAACATAATTATTACTTTATTACTTAAATTAGAAAGACTTTACATCTATATAATTTTTGAGAAGACATATGCTATAAGTGATTGAGCATCATCTTTAAACAAATATCGTTTAACATATAGTTTCTAGAGCTATATGTTAAACGTTGATATAGATTCTGGAGGGAAATTGCTTAATAATTATGGTCAAAAAATATTTCCCTCCATTTACTTCTTGATATTACTTAATATACAATTTACCATATAAGTATTCAAATAAAAACTTAAAAAGTTCAATTTTAGAAAGTAATGGTGTATATAAATGTCATATCTAGAAGTATTAAAAGAACTAAAAACGAATAAAATCGCTCCAGTATACTTGCTATATGGATCAGAGGATTTTTTTATTGAAAATATTAAAAAAGAAATTATCATTCGGGTACTTGGAGAAGATAAGGAAAATTTATCTACCTATGATTTAGAGGAAGTTCCAATTCAAGAAGTAGTAGGGGATGTTGAAACATATCCTTTTTTCGGTGAAAAAAAATTAATTATTGCTTCAAACCCGGTATTTTTAAAAGCAAAACCCGACAAAACTCCTTTTGAACATGATTTGGATAGCCTTATAACATATCTGGAAAATCCAGTTGACTATTCCATTTTTGTAATAATTGCTCCGTATGAAAAAATAGATGAACGAAAAAAAGTTAGTAAAGTACTTAAAAAACACGCTAAATATGTAAATTGTGAACCAATTAAAGAAAAAGATGTATCAAGTTGGATCCAATCTTTAGCAAGTCAATTTCATATTACAATTGAGCGTGATGCAGTAGAAATAATTGAAAACGAATTATCAACTAATTTACAATTATTGGAAAGTGAACTAAAGAAATTTTCTACGTTTGTCGGTGAGGGAGGTCTTGTTACAAAAGAAGTAGTAGAAAATCTCATTTCCCATACATCCAATATTTCCTCTTTAAGATTAGTTGATGCCGTTATAGATAGAAATTTACATAAAGCAATTTCTATTTTTAAAGATTTAGAAAAAATGAATGAAGAACCTATCGCGTTAATTGGGTTACTTGCATTCCAATTTAGAACGATATTACGCGTGAAATTGTTAAAGCAAAAAGGCTATACCCAATTTCAAATGCAGAAGCAGTTAGGGGCTCACCCTTATGTTATTAAGATTGCTTTAAGCAGGGAAAAACAATTTTCGGTTCAAAAATTAGAGAGTATTATAGATAAATTAGCGAATACAGATGCTGTGATGAAGCAAGGGAATATGGATAAACAACTTTCGTTTGAACTTCTTTTATATGATTTAATAAATGTTGCTTAACTAAAAAAACGATCCAACTGGATCGTTTTTTTAGTTAAGCAGTAATACTATTTACTTTTTTCACTAAGCGTGATTTTTGACGGTTTCCATTATTTTTATGGATAATCCCTTTTTGTACAGCTTTATCAATTTGTTTAACAGTAGCTGTAAGTGCTGTTTTTGCAGCATCAATATCTTTAGCTTCTACTAATTTTTCTACATTTTTAATAGCAGTACGCATTTCAGATTTTTGAGATTGGTTAGCTGAACGTTTTTTATTATTAATGTCAACACGTTTAATCGCAGATTTAATATTTGCCATGTATTTCACCTCCTAAATAGGACACGGTAAGACTTTCATTTTTCAATTTATGTTTATAGAGTCTACCATTTATTACTTACAGGTTAACAAATGATATTTTACCAAAGGAACTCTCTCTTTTCAATAAATTTCTTACATGCGGATAAAATTTTAATAATTATATTAAACAACCCTTCACAAGAAATCGTATTGTTTTTGCTAAATTGTTCATTCTAATAATAAGAAAATGGGAAAGGAATGTCATCGTATGCGAAATAACAATGAACAAGAACAAGAACAAGTATACCAGGTAAGAACAGATTTAGCTGTTGAAGCGAGAGATATGTATGTAAAGTCGGAGCAAAAAAAGAAACAGAAAAAAAAATCAGAAGAAATAAAAGGCGTAACGTTTAAAGAAAGAGATCAGGAGGGTGTTAAAATATCTTATGTTGATATTGATGAAGAGGGAGCAAAATTAGTAGGTAAGAAACCCGGTTCTTATGTAACTATATATGCTGATGGGGTCAAAAGACAGGATACGAAACGTCAGGAAGTTGCAGCAAAGATCCTTGCTCGCGAACTCGAAACATTAGTAGAAAAAAATGAAATCCCGAGGGATGGAACGGGATTAATTGTTGGCCTTGGTAATTGGAATGTTACACCCGATGCACTTGGACCGATGGCTGTAGAAAAAGCGTTAGTAACGAGTCATTTATTTAGACTTGAATTTGAATCTGTTGCAGAAGGGTATCGTCCAGTAGCTGCTGTAACACCAGGGGTAATGGGGGTTACAGGTATAGAAACAAGTGACATTATTTTTGGTATTGTAGAAAAGTTTCAACCAGATTTTATTATTGCGATTGATGCGTTAGCTTCCAGGTCGATTGAAAGAATTAATGAGACGATACAGCTTTCAGATTCAGGTATCCACCCCGGATCTGGTGTTGGTAATAAACGGAAGGAATTGAGTAAAGAAACTCTAGGAGTTCCGGTAATTGCGGTTGGTGTACCAACAGTAGTAGATGCCGTTACAATAACTAGTGATACGATAGATTTTATTTTAAAACATTTTGGTAGAGAGTGGAATGAAAAAGATAGACCATCTAAAGCATTAGCCCCAGCTGGAATGGCATTTGGAGGAAAGGAATTTACGGATGAGGATCTTCCAGATGAACAAAAAAGACAAACCTTTATGGGGATTGTCGGTACTTTATCGGAGGAAGAAAAACGTAAATTAATTCAAGAAGTATTAACTCCACTAGGACATAATCTTATGGTTACCCCAAAAGAAGTAGATGGTTTTATGATTGATATGGCAAATCTTATTGCAGAAGGAATTAACGCTGCATTACATGAAAAAGTAGATGTCACTAATTTCGCCCAGTACTCTAGATGATAAATGATCTCCCTATTATTTTTGATAGAAAGGATACGAAAAGTGTTCTACTTTCTAACTGGTTCTCATAGATTTTACTAGGAGTGCCATTAGAAAGAGGTGGAAGAATGAGTTCCAAAAGTAAATTTCCAAAGAACCGTCCGTTTCGCTTTTATAAAAAAGGTGGATTATATCTAACGAGTGTTATTGTTTTATTCTTGCTAATTGGATTATTAACTACTATTCAACCAGCTTATCGTATATCTTCAGGTACGATAACAAAATGGACAAACGATATAGATGGCTCTGTTTTTCTCCATTTACTTGGAATGGAAAATAGAGCTTTTAATCAGGCTTTTCCGGAAGAGACCCCATTACCTAGTTGGTCATCTTCGTTATTTCAAGTAGCAACAAGTATTAAACCAAAGGATCCGAGAAGCTTATTAGGTAATGAAATTCCTGGTTTCTCCATCTATGATAGTCAAATCTTAATTGCAGGTGAAGGAACAGATTATACAAACCTCCCTTATGAATCTTCTCCTCCATTAGAAGAAGTATTAAAAGATAGAGAGGCAATTGTAGAGACGGAAGAAGATGAGGTAAAAGAAGAGGAGAATTCACAATCAACAGGTGATAGAAAAGTCGTTTATATCTATAACTCACATAACCGAGAATCTTTTCTACCTCATTTACCAGATGTAAACGATCCTGATCAAGCACACCATTCCAAAGTGAATATTACTATGGTAAGTGACAGATTAGCTAAATCTTTAGAGGCAAAAGGAATAGGTGCAGAAGTAGAAGATAAAGATATAGGAAATCTTTTAGATGAAAAAGGAATGGAATATTGGCAATCCTATGAAGCTTCTAGAGGTGTTGTTCAAGAAGCATTTGCTGCTAATAAAGATATACAATTCTCTTTTGATTTACATCGGGATGCATTGAATAGAAAGCACACCACAAAGGAAATGGAAGGAAAAGATTACGCTAGAATTATTTTTGTTGTTGGTGAAGACCACCCTAAATTTGAAAAGAATTTACAGCTAGCAACTGAATTGCATTATTTATTAGAGGAGAAATACCCAGGATTGAGTCGCGGTGTACTTAGAAAAGGTGGATCAGGGACAAATGGAATCTTCAACCAGGACTTATCAGAAAATGCACTATTAATTGAATTTGGTGGACCGGAAAATAATTTAGATGAAATGTATCGTTCAGCTGATGCTTTTGCAGAAGTGTTTAGTAAATATTATTGGGATGCTGAGTCCGTTGAAGGGGATTCTTAAGGGGGAAGTATAAATGGTCCGTGCTCTTATAACAGTGTTACTATTGGCTGTTTTTTTCCTATCTGGAACGTTATATGGGATAAATCAAAGTGGTGAAGAAATAAGTAAGGCATCGAATGAAAATGTAATAAATGGAAATGAAATAGAAGAAAAGTTAGTAGAAGAAAAAATAATTACAGAAAAAGATATAGAAACGGTAAATCAAGAAAATGTGTCATCAACAGTAGATCAGGACCTTATGATGATGGAAAACGAATTCCACTTAACCCAGAAAACAGCTTCATTCCTTGAAACAAGCGTTCAAGGGTTTTATGAAGTAGTAGTCGGAATCATGTATCATGTAGCTGACATATTTTTTTGATAAAGCTAAAATGTATGGAGGATAATATACGTTCTTGATTGAATATCCCACATTCAATTGCTATAATCAACTTTATTGATTATTCTTGGCAAGATGGGAAAGTATAAAACTTTCTTACTGAATAAGTGCAACCAAGGCATTCGCCGAACTAAATAGCGAATGCCAAGTTTTTCAATAGTCTGATGTTTTAATAACTGTATGAAGAACCTCTATAGAATTTGTAGGAGTGAGCAATAGAATGGGGAGCAAAAGAAGAAAGGTACGTAATTTTTCAATAATAGCGCATATCGATCATGGAAAATCTACATTGGCTGATAGAATTTTAGAAAATACGCAAACTGTTTCTAAAAGAGAAATGAAGGAACAACTTCTCGATGGGATGGATCTGGAACGTGAGCGTGGTATTACCATTAAATTAAACGCAGTACAACTTAAATATCTTAGTAAAAATGGAGAAGAATATATTTTTCATTTAATTGATACACCTGGACACGTCGATTTTACTTATGAAGTATCCCGAAGCCTTGCAGCTTGCGAAGGTGCCATTCTTGTAGTCGATGCAGCACAGGGAATTGAAGCACAAACACTAGCTAACGTATATTTAGCAATGGAAAATGATTTAGAAATTATTCCTGTAATCAACAAAATTGACCTACCAAGTGCGGATCCTGATAGAGTTAAACAAGAATTAGAGGATGTTCTCGGAATTGATGGTGATGATGCCATCTTAGCATCAGCAAAAGCTAATATCGGTATTGAGGATATTTTAGAAAGAATTGTTGAAGTAGTTCCAGAGCCGGCTGGTGATGAAAATGGACCTCTAAAAGCACTTATATTTGATTCTTTATATGATTCCTACCGTGGTGTAATTGCTTATGTTTGTATAAAAGAAGGGTCCATTAAAGTTGGCGATAAAATAAAAATGATGGCGACAGATAAGGAATACGAAGTAAATGAAGTCGGAGTATTTACACCGAAAGCTACTTCACGTGATGAACTCACAGTAGGGGATGTTGGATTTATAACGGCTTCTATCAAGAGTGTAGGGGATATTCATGTAGGGGATACGATTACCAATGCCAATCGTCCCGCAGAGGAAGCTTTACCTGGGTATCGTCGTTTAAATCCCATGGTATATTGTGGCCTTTATCCTGTTGATTCAAATGATTATAACGATTTAAGAGAAGCATTAGAGCGACTAGAGTTAAATGATTCATCTCTTCAATATGAGCCTGAAACATCACAAGCGTTAGGATTTGGTTTTCGTTGTGGATTCCTAGGATTATTGCATATGGAAATCATCCAAGAGCGTATTGAAAGGGAATTTAATATTAATCTAATCACAACTGCTCCAAGCGTTATTTTCGAAGTAGAGAAGACAGACGGTGAAACGATTTCTGTAGATAACCCATCTGAAATGCCAGATCCACAAAAAATACAAGAAATTAGTGAACCATATGTTAAAGCTACAATAATGGTTCCTAATGATTATGTTGGTGCAGTAATGGAGATTTCCCAGAAAAAACGCGGGAACTTCATCGATATGCAGTATTTAGATGATATTCGTGTAAATGTTATTTACCATATTCCGCTTTCTGAAATTGTGTATGATTTCTTTGATCAATTGAAATCACAAACAAAAGGATATGCATCCTTTGATTACGAGTTAATCGGCTATCAACCATCAAAACTAGTTAAAATGGACATTTTACTAAATGGTGATACGATTGATGCTTTATCCTTTATTGTTCATCGTGATTTTGCTTATACTCGCGGGAAACAAATAGTGGATAAATTAACGGAATTAATTCCGAGGCAGCAATTTGAAGTTCCAGTTCAAGCTGCTATCGGGAATAAAATTATTGCACGTTCAACCATTAAAGCAGTAAGAAAAGATGTAACTGCTAAACTTTACGGTGGAGATATCTCACGAAAACGTAAATTGTTGGAGAAACAAAAAGAAGGTAAAAAGCGGATGAAAATGGTCGGTTCTGTTGAAGTACCGCAAGAAGCGTTTATGGCGGTACTCGAAATGGGAGAAGATTAAGGTCTAATGAAAGGGAAAACTTAGGGGACTAGGTTTTCCTTTTTGTCTTTGTTAATTAGGAGATGATAAAAATGGAACAAGAAGTTCAATCCGTATATATTCATATTCCTTTCTGTACGCAAATCTGTCATTATTGTGATTTTGTTAAGTTTTTCTATAATGAAAAGTTGGCAACGGAATATATAGATGCATTAATAAATGAAATAAATATGAATATTAAAGGGAAATATAATAACGTACGGACATTATATATAGGTGGTGGTACACCTACAGCCCTAAATTATAAACAATTGAAATTTTTACTTGAGTTTTTAAACAAAAAATTTGACATGGATTCTTGTGAGGAATTTACAATTGAAGTGAATCCAGGAGATATCGATCAAGAAAAGGCAAAATTATTAAAGGAAAATGGTGTTTCCAGAATTTCATTTGGAGTGCAAGTAATGGACGATCAACTACTAAAGGAAATTGGTAGGGTCCACCGTGTCAAAGATGTTTATAAAACCGTAGATTTGTTCCGCCAATATCATTTTAGCAATATAAGCCTTGACTTGATGTATGCATTACCACATCAATCAGTCGAACAGTTTCGACATTCATTAGATTTAGCATTACAATTTGACCTACCGCATTATGCGACTTATGGGCTACAAATTGAACCAAAAACGGTTTTTTATTTAAAACATAAAAAAGGACAACTCAACCGTCCTACCGAAGAAGCCGAAATCGAAATGTATCAGATTCTTAGGAGTACAATGAACGGAAATGGTATTCACCAATATGAGATTAGTAATTTTGCAAAGCCTGGGTTTGAAAGCAAACATAATTTAAATTATTGGAGTAATGACTATTATTATGGCTTTGGTGCAGGCGCGCATGGGTATTTGCCTGGAAGAAGAATAACCAATTTACGACCTTTGCCAGCTTATGTTAAGAAAGCAATGAAAGATGGACATCCAATTTTAGAAGAAGAACGCATTACGCTTAAGGAAAACATTGAGGAAGAAATATTTTTGGGTCTAAGAAGAATGGAAGGATTAAGTAAAAAACAATTCCAGTCTAAATTTGGGTTCACCTTAGATTCATTATTTAAAGAACAAATAAAAAAGTTTATTAAAATGGATTTATTATACGTAAATAATGAAACACTATATTTAACAGAAAGTGGTCTACTTTTAGCAAATAAAGTATTTGAAGAATTTATGTTAGAAGATTCTGATTTACAACGGATTTATTGACAAAAAATATATGATTTGATAATTTATTATTAGTATTAGCACTCAAATGATACGAGTGCTAACAGGGGTGATCAAAATGCTAACAGAAAGGCAATTATTAGTATTACAAATAATTATTGATGACTTCATCGAAACTGCCCATCCGGTTGGCTCCCGTGCCCTATCTAAAAAAGGAAGTATTCCATACAGTGCTGCTACAATAAGAAATGATATGGCAGATCTAGAGGATATGGGATTTTTAGAGAAAACACATTCATCCTCAGGGAGAATCCCTTCTGAAAAAGGGTACCGATATTATGTGGATCATCTTATTGCTCCTTTATCGAGTGAACAAAATATTAGGATTATCCGAAACATAATGAAAGAGGGTATTTATGAGTTTGAACAAATTGTTCAAATGTCTGCTGAGGTGTTATCTGAATTAACCAATTATACTTCTATTATTTTAGGTCCAGAATTAAGTGAAACGAAATTAAAACAATTGGAAATATTGCCTTTATCCACCCATACAGCTGTTGCCATATTAGTGACAGATACGGGGCATGTAGAGCATCGTTCCTTTACA
This sequence comes from Oceanobacillus sp. FSL K6-0118, assembly GCF_038006665.1. Classification (NCBI taxonomy): domain Bacteria; kingdom Bacillati; phylum Bacillota; class Bacilli; order Caryophanales; family Bacillaceae; genus Oceanobacillus; species Oceanobacillus sp. FSL K6-0118. The sequence goes on along the minus strand of NZ_JBBOVR010000001.1, from coordinate 2,393,070 downwards.
GTCCCGGGGAAAATTGATTTGTCTGATCTAGAAAAAGTGGTTAATATCTTAAATGATCGATTAAAAGGTGTTCCTATTATTCGATTAGAGGAAGTTTTTCAAAAGGAGATAGTTGGTCTTTTAAAACGTTATATAGATGACTTTGGATCTTCTCAGCATTATTTACAAGCTATTATTTCACAAAGTAATCCAGTGAAAGTATATATTGGTGGAAAATCTAATATATTAATGCAACCAGAATTTAATGATGTTGATAAAATAAGATCATTCTATTCCATGATTGAAAATGAAAATGAAATAGCTAATTTATTAAAAAGTAAAAAAGATGGTATCGGTGTTTCCATTGGTAACGAAAATAAGGTTGAAGCAATAAAGGATCTAAGTTTAATAACTGCAACCTATCAACTTGGTAAAGACCAAATAGGGACTATAGCTCTATTAGGACCGACTCGAATGGAGTATAAAAAGGTTATATCACTATTATCAAGTTTATCTAAGGAATTATCAGAAGCTCTATATAAATGGTATAAGACTTCTGAATAGGATTTTTGCTTAGAATGTGGTAGGGTATACCTGCCACATTCCTTGTGGTTGCTTATGATTATTTAAATATAAAAATAAATTTGTTTTACATTAGTGTGATTTTTTGAACAAAAACAGCTGATGGAATCTTAAAAATGGAGGTGGCAATAATGGAAGAAAAGAATAATGCAGTGGATGCGGAATTAGTGGAAGAACAAGATAAACAAGTTGATAATGAACCTATTGAGACTAACAATGAACAATCTACTAATGAATTAGAAGAAAAAATTAATCTACTACAATCAGAAAAAGAAGAAATATATAATCGACTGTTAAGACTGCAAGCAGAATTTGATAATTATAAGAAACGCACGCTTAAAGAACGTGAAGCAGATAGAAAATATAAAGCTCAAGATTTAGTTCAAGAACTATTACCTGCTATTGATAATTTTGAACGTGCATTACAAGTAGAAGTTACTGAGGAAACAAAAAGCTTAATTGATGGGATTACGATGGTACACAAGCAACTCATAGAAGCATTAAAGTCCCAGGGTGTGGAAATAATTGAGACAGAAGGAAAAGACTTTGATCCGAATCTTCACCATGCTGTCATGCAAGTAGAAGATGACTCTATTGAATCGGATAAAATTGTAGAAGAATTGCAAAGAGGGTATATGTTAAATGACCGGGTGATTCGACCTGCGATGGTAAAAGTAAATAAATAAGCTTCTAGTAGTTAAGGAGGAAATATTACAATGAGCAAAATAATAGGAATTGACTTAGGAACAACAAACTCATGTGTATCTGTTATGGAGGGAGGAGAGGCGGTAGTTATTCCTAACCCTGAGGGAAACCGTACAACTCCATCTGTAGTAGCGTTTAAAAATGGAGAAAGACAAGTTGGGGAAGTTGCAAAACGTCAAGCAATAACGAATCCAAATACTATCCAATCCATTAAACGTCATATGGGAACAGATTATAAAGAAACCATTGAAGGGAAAGATTATACGCCACAAGAGGTTTCAGCTATTATCTTACAACACATTAAATCGTATGCTGAAGATTATATTGGTGAAAAAGTAGATAAAGCGGTTATTACTGTACCAGCGTATTTTAATGATTCTGAACGTCAAGCAACAAAAGATGCTGGTAGAATTGCTGGTCTTGAAGTGGAACGTATTATTAACGAACCAACTGCCGCAGCTTTAGCATATGGTATTGATAAGGATGACCAAGATCAAACAATTTTAGTTTTTGACCTTGGTGGTGGTACATTTGATGTTTCTATCCTTGATATTGGAGATGGAACTTTTGAAGTTGTAGCTACTGCTGGTGATAATCGTCTAGGTGGAGATGATTTCGACCAAGTAATCATTGATTATTTAGTGAAAGAATTTAAGAAGGAAAATGGAATTGACTTATCCCTTGATAAAATGGCTGTTCAACGTCTAAAAGATGCAGCAGAAAAGGCGAAAAAAGATTTATCTGGTGTAACCCAAACGCAAATTTCATTACCATTTATTACGGCTGGAGAAGCTGGACCTTTACACTTGGAAATGAGTCTATCTCGTGCAAAATTTGAAGAATTATCTTCTGAATTGGTAGAGCGTACGATGGTCCCTACTCGCAAAGCTTTATCTGATGCTGGTTATTCAAATAGTGATATTGATAAAGTTATTCTTGTAGGTGGTTCAACTCGTATCCCTGCAGTGCAAGAAGCAATTAAGAATGAGATTGGGAAAGAGCCATCTAAAGGAGTTAACCCTGATGAAGTTGTAGCATTAGGAGCTGCTATTCAAGGTGGAGTACTTCAAGGTGATGTGAAAGACGTATTATTACTAGATGTTACACCACTTTCACTTGGTATTGAAACAATGGGTGGAGTATTTACAAAATTAATTGAACGTAATACAACAATCCCAACAAGCCATTCACAAGTATTCTCAACTGCTGCAGATAATCAAACGGCTGTTGATATCCATGTGTTGCAAGGGGAACGTGAAATGGCAGCTAATAACAAAACGCTTGGTCGCTTCCAATTAACTGATATTCCACCTGCACCAAGAGGTGTACCTCAAATTGAAGTATCTTTTGATATTGATGCTAATGGTATTGTTAATGTCCGTGCGAAAGATTTAGGAACAAACAAAGAACAATCTATTACTATCCAATCATCTTCTGGTCTTTCTGATGAAGAAATTGATCGTATGGTAAAAGAAGCAGAAGAAAATGCAGAAGAAGATAAAAAACGTCGCGAAGAAGTAGATCTTCGTAACGAGGCTGATCAACTTGTATTTACAACAGATAAGACATTAAAAGACCTTGGAGATAAAGTTTCCGACAGTGAAAAACAAGAAGCTGAAACTGCTAAGGAAGAGTTGAAAAAAGCTTTAGAAGGAAATGATTTGGAACAAATTAAAGCGAAGAAAGAATCGTTACAAGAAAAAGTACAACAACTCTCTGTAAAATTATATGAGCAAGCTCAAGCACAAGCGGCTCAAGGTCAAGGTGAACAAACCTCAAATAACGCAGATGACGATGTTGTAGATGCGGATTATCAAGAAGTTGATGATGATAAAGACAATAAGTAATTTGTAATATATTTATTTTAAATAAAAGTCAAAGTCAGGGCTATCTTGGCTTTGACTTTTTTAGGCAGATAGGAAAGTATAAAAACTTTCCCGTTTGGGGCTCCGGTTACACGCCCTACCGTAATGATCTGCATAAGTCCAACTTTGGCATTAGCTAAAGCCTAATAGCGAAGCCAAGTTTTATAAATAGGATATTTGCCATTATAAGCAAAATGATGATAATATAAAATCTATGCTAAAGTGTGTCGGGAGAGTGAATTACTGTGAGTAAGCGAGATTATTATGAGGTATTAGGAATTGATAAAGGCGCATCAAAAGAAGAAATAAAAAAGGCTTATCGGAAGTTAGCGAGAAAATATCACCCTGATGTAAGTAAAGAAGAAGATGCTGAAGAAAAATTCAAGGAAGTAAAAGAGGCATATGAAGTTTTAAGTGATGAAAATAAACGTGCCCAATATGATCAATTCGGCCATTCTGCCACTAACAGTCAAGGTTTTGGAGGCTTTGGAGGAGCAGAAGACTTTGGTGGTTTTGGTGATATTTTTGATATGTTCTTTGGTGGTGGAAGAAGACGAGATCCTAATGCGCCACAACAAGGAAATGATTTACAGTACTCCATCGTGTTAGAATTCCATGAAGCAATTTTTGGTAAAGAAATGGATATACATGTTCCAAAAGAAGAAACTTGCGAAACGTGCCATGGATCAGGTGCAAAACCTGGGACAAAAGTTGAAACTTGTTCTCATTGTCATGGTAGCGGTCAATTGAACCAAGAACAGAATACACCTTTTGGCAGAGTCGTAAACCGCAGAGTTTGTCATTATTGTAATGGTTCTGGGAAGTTGATTAAGGAAAAATGTAATACTTGTGGTGGAAACGGCCGTGTGAAGAAAAATAAAAAAATCCATATCAATATCCCCGCAGGTATAGATGAAGGACAACAAATACGTGTAGCTGGAAAAGGGGAACCAGGAATTAATGGTGGTCCTGCAGGTGACTTATTTGTCGTTATTCATGTTAGGGATCATGACTTCTTTGTACGTGAAGGGGATGACATCCATTGTGAACTACCAATAAATTTTGCTCAAGCAGCGTTAGGCGATGAGTTAGAGGTACCAACTGTACATGGAAAAGTGAAATTAAAAGTACCTGCTGGAACCCAGACAGGAAAGATGTTTCGCCTAAAAGGAAAAGGGGCGCCAAATGTACGTGGACGCGGCCAAGGAGATCAAATTATCAAAGTTCGGGTAGTAACTCCAATGAATTTAACGGAAAAGCAAAAAGACTTAATCAGAGAATTTAATGAATTAGGTGGGAACGATTCAACAGAAGAACAGGATAATTCCATTTTTAAACGTTTTAGAAATGCTTTTAAAAACTAGTTCAATCTATAATGGATTGAATAAGTTTCACTTTATAGAATGGGTGCGTGATCCGTATGAAATGGTCTGAAATAAGTATTCATACAACCAATGAAGCAATAGAACCAATCTCTAATATATTACACGAAACTGGTGCAAGTGGATTAGTCATTGAAGATTCTCAGGATTTTGATGCAATTAGAAATGCGCCATTTGGTGAAGTGTATGAGTTAAATCCAGATGACTATCCAGATGAAGGTGTACGGATTAAAGCTTATTTACCACTAAATAGTTTTTTAATAGAAACAGTTGAGGAAATCAAACAGGCCATTAATAACTTATTAGTTTATGATATTGATATTGGTCCCAATAAAGTAACTATTAGTGAAGTTAAAGAAGAGGACTGGGCTCACGCCTGGAAAAAATATTATCATCCAGTCAAAATCTCTCAAAAAGTCACCATTAAACCAACTTGGGAAGAATATACACCAGTTTCTAGTGATGAGGTCATAATTGAATTGGATCCTGGTATGGCTTTCGGTACAGGAACCCATCCAACAACGGTATTAAGCATTCAGTCTTTGGAGCAGTATGTTAATAAAGGTGATACTGTAATTGATGTAGGTAGTGGTTCCGGTGTATTAAGCATAGCCTCTGCTTTATTGGGTGCGAAAGAAGTTTTCGCGTATGATTTAGATGATGTTGCAGTTAAAAGTACAGAAGAAAACGTAAAGTTAAATGGGTTGGAAAATAAAATTACAGCCAAACAAAATAATTTATTAGATAATGTTGATATGAAAGTTGATGTTGTTGTATCTAATATTTTGGCTGAAATTATAGTTCGATTTGTAGAAGAAGCATGGAATAATTTAAAAGAAGGCGGATTTTTTATTACCTCAGGTATTATTCAAAATAAGAAAGAACTGGTTAAAGACAAATTAAAGGAAAAAGGTTTTGAAATTATTGCAATGAATGAAATGGAAGGCTGGATTTCTATTGTTGCTAAAAAGAATAGTTAGCGTTTCTAGGCGGGAAAAGAAAGCTTAAACTTTCTTTCCTGTATAAAGAAGACTTCCATCAATGAGGGAGGGGGTCCCACACCCCCCGCTGATGGTTAGTCGCATTGCTCATTTAGGTGGGATAAATGAATGAAAGTATTTTTCCGGGCCAATAGGCAGATGCCGAGTTTTCTAATAAAGTAGGTGTATAAATGCAACGGTATTTTATTCCGAAAAAAGCATGGTATGACGATAGAATTAGGATTACTGGTGACGATGTACACCATATAACAAGAGTAATGCGTTTTACAGTTGGCAAAAAAATCATTTGTAATGATGAAAATGGCGTAGCTGCCCAATGTGAAATTTTGGAAATCGATAAAGACTTTGTCGTTGTTGCTATACTTCATTGGTTAGAAGAAAATAATGAATTACCAATTGAAGTGACAATTGTTCACGGTATACCAAAAGCTGATAAATTTGAGATTGTGTTACAAAAAGGTACTGAACTTGGCGCGCATAAGTATATACCTTTTCAATCGGAAAGATCTATTGTCATATGGGATAAGAAAAAATGGGCTAAAAAGTTACAACGTTTTAATAAAATAGTGAAAGAGGCTAGTGAACAAAGTCACCGTTCCTATGTGCCAACCATAAGTAACCCAATGTCAATAACAGAATTAATTGAGGAAAGTTCGCAATATGATTTAAAAATATTTGCCTATGAGGAAGAAGCTAAAGTAAATAACTATCATACGTTTGGTTCCATTTTGAAACAAATAAATTCGAATCAAAAATTATTGGTTTGTATTGGTCCAGAGGGTGGCTTTTCAGAGGAAGAAGCTAATATATTAAAAGTGAACGATTTTCATCCAATACGATTAGGGCCAAGGATATTACGTACGGAGACGGCACCATTGTATGCGTTATCCGCCATTTCCTACCATTTTGAAGAACAATAAAAAGTCGAAAAGGACGGTAAATATGAATACAAATCTTGCAAAATATATTGATCATACCCTATTAAAACCAGAATCAACAAAAAAACAAATTGATAAAATTATCGAAGAAGCAATACAATATGAGTTTGCTTCTGTATGTATTAATCCTACATGGGTTGCTCATTGTTATGAACGATTAAAAAATACTTCGGTAAAGGTTTGTACAGTTATAGGTTTTCCTCTAGGTGCAACATCTACAGAAACGAAAGTATTTGAAACAATGCAAGCAATTAAAGATGGTGCTACAGAAGTGGATATGGTCATAAACATTGGTGAATTAAAATCGGGAAATTTAGAAAAGGTAAAAAATGATATAGTAGCTGTAGTTCAAGCGACTAAAGGGGATGCTTTGACGAAAGTGATTATCGAAACATCGCTTTTAACGGATGAGGAAAAAATAACGGCATGTAAACTTGCAAAAGAAGCCGGTGCTAACTACGTTAAAACTTCAACGGGTTTTTCGAATGGTGGGGCAACGATTGAGGATATTAGGTTAATGCGTGAAACAGTTGGCCCAGATATGGGGGTAAAAGCATCTGGCGGCGTTCGAGATTTACAAACGATGAAAGCGATGATAGAAGCTGGTGCAACCCGCATTGGTGCTAGCGCCGGTGTGGAGATTTTAAAGGGGAATGAAGGAATGGATGGATATTAATAAGATTGCCCATCTTACTTAATATTACATTCATACACATGTGAATAATCAGTTGACCTATTAATATTATTATATTATACTTTATAGTGGCATATATGAAATAATACATGTCATTAAATTTTTGGTTCTTTGCTTCGGAGGGAGGGAAATTAGCATGTCAAATACAACTCGCGTTCGTAAAAACGAGTCTCTTGAAGATGCTCTTCGTCGCTTTAAACGTAGTGTGTCAAAAAGTGGTACACTATCAGAATATCGTAAGCGTGAATACTATGAAAAACCTAGCGTTCGCCGTAAGAAAAAATCTGAAGCTGCTAGAAAGCGTAAATATTAAAGAGGGTGCAGACTCATGTCATTACTCGAAAAATTAAACGAAGATATGAAGCAAGCGATGAAGAATAGAGATAAAGAAACGCTAGGCGTCATTCGCATGATAAAAGCTTCAATACAGAATGAATCGATTAAACTTGGAAAAGATACACTAACAGAAGATGAAGATTTAACCATCTTGTCTAGAGAGGTAAAACAAAGAAAAGATTCCCTCCAAGAATTTAAATCTGCTGGACGCGATGATCTTGTTAAAAAAATGGAAACAGAGATTTCTATCGTTCAAAGATATATGCCTGAACAACTTTCTGAGGGAGAGCTCTCAGAAATAATTCAGCAAACGATTCAGGAAGTAAATGCAACAACTAAGAAAGATATGGGGAAAGTAATGAGCGCAGTAATGCCGAAAGTGAAAGGTAAAGCTGACGGTTCCCAGATAAAAGATATTGTTTTAAAATATTTAAATTAAGAAAAAGGTTCTTATCTTTAGATAGGAACCTTTTTTGCCAGTTAAGAAAGAATCAAAATCTTTCTCGTCTACAAAAGTGCAACTATAGTATTCATCTAACCTAATAGCTGATGCCACGATTTCCAATTATATGGATAAACCCTATATATTCCACCTAAATGGGCAACAAGACTCTCTTCTTAAGCTTCTAGGAAAGAAGGTAAGGTGGTGGATGAAGGAAAACCCCTACTGATGAAAATTTACTTTATATGAAACTTTTTGAAATAGTTTCCGTATTACTTATTAAAGGAGGTGATAATATTTGCGGAATAACTTCATAAAATTATACATAGTTCTGATAGGGATTGTTTTTTCTTTTTCTTTCTTCAACGTACAAGAAGTAGTTCATGCGAATAAAGATGATGGAAGTGGTAAAACAGTTTATGTCATTCCAATCGAACGAGAGGTAGAACGTGGTTTAGAAGCTTTTCTAAAAAGAACAACCAATGAGGCAATGGAATCGGGTGCAGATCATATTATTTTTGAAATTGATACACCTGGTGGAAGAGTTGATTCAGCTGGTCAAATTGGTACAATACTACAGGATTTAAAGGTTCCTACCACTTCGTTTATTATTAATGAAGCATTATCCGCGGGGTCTTACATTGCATTAAATACAGATAAAATTTATTTTGTACCACATGCGACAATGGGAGCGAGTGGGGTAATAAATGGAGATGGTACTGCTGCTGATGAAAAGGCACAGTCAGCTTGGAAAAAAAGAATGGCAGCAGCAGCGGAATCAAAAGGTAGGGATCCAATCTATGCAGAAGCTATGGCCGATTCTAGTATAGATTTGCCAGAGTACGGTGCTCCTGAAGGTTCATTTTTAACGTTGGGGCCAACGGATGCATTGGAAGTAGGTTATGCGGAAGGAATAGTAAACGATAGGGTGGAACTACTCCATCATTTAGGTTTGGATAACGCTACAATTATTGAAACAAATCCTACATTAGCGGAAGAAGTAGCAAGGTTTTTAACGAATCCTATTGTATACTCCATATTACTATCAATAGCAAGTCTTGGTCTTATTGTTGAATTATATTCACCGGGTTTTGGTATTCCTGGTATTATGGGCTTAACAGCATTACTTCTCTTTTTCTATGGTCATATCGTTGCTGGGTTAGCAGGAATGGAAGCAATTATATTATTGTTATTAGGTATTGCTCTTATTGTTGCAGAGCTTTTCGTTCCCGGTGGTATACTTGGAATACTTGGTATAGGAGCTATTCTTGTTTCCTTATTCATGTCTGGTTATGATATTGGTCAAATGTCTATAAGTGTTGGAATTGCGTTCTTGGTAGCCGTTATTGCAAGTATCATTTTACTTAGAAGAATAGGTATGGATAAGGGGGTTTTTAGACATATCATTCTTAAGGATAGTACATCCACTGAATTAGGGTATGTTTCCTATTCCAACCGATTGGAGCTTGTAGATAAAGAAGGTATAGCCGTAACTTCCTTAAGACCCTCAGGAATAGCTGATATTGAAGATGAGCGTGTTGATGTTGTTTCAGATGGTAGCTTTATTGACAAAGGAAGTCAAATAAAAGTAGTGAAGGTAGAAGGTGTAAGAGTTGTTGTAAGAGAAAAAAACAATTATTAGGAGGAAATTAGATGTTGATTTACGATTTAATGCCGCTTATAATCATTGCAATTATTATCATTGCGGTAGTTATATTATTTACATTTATTCCAGTAGCACTTTGGATTAGCGCATTAGCAGCTGGGGTAAAAGTTAGTATTTTCACGTTAGTTGGTATGCGTTTACGTCGAGTAGTGCCGAACAGGGTTATTAACCCATTAATTAAAGCTCATAAGGCAGGATTAAATGTGAAAATTAACCAACTAGAGAGTCATTATTTAGCAGGTGGGAATGTTGACCGTGTTGTTAATGCGTTAATTGCTGCACACCGAGCGAATATTGAGCTTAGCTTTGAAAGGGCAGCAGCAATTGATTTAGCAGGTCGTGATGTTCTTGAAGCGGTACAAATGAGTGTTAACCCAGAAGTGATTGAAACTCCTTTTATTTCTGGTATTGCTATTGATGGTATAGAAGTGAAGGCAAAAGCAAGAATAACTGTTCGTGCCAATATTGATCGTTTAGTCGGTGGTGCCGGCGAAGAAACCATCATTGCTCGTGTAGGTGAAGGGGTTGTTAGTACAATCGGTGGTTCTGAAACACATGCAAAAGTACTAGAAAATCCTGACTCTATTTCTCATACTGTATTAGAAAAGGGACTTGATGCTGGAACAGCGTTTGAAATCCTATCCATTGATATTGCAGATGTGGACATCGGTAAAAACATTGGAGCTATTTTACAAACTGACCAGGCTGAGGCAGATAAAAATATTGCACAGGCTAAAGCAGAGGAACGTCGTGCAATGGCAGTAGCTCAAGAACAAGAAATGGTGGCCCGTGTTCAAGAAATGCGTGCTAGAGTAGTAGAAGCGGAAGCAGATGTACCGCTAGCATTAGCAGAAGCACTTCGCTCTGGAAAAATGGGTGTCATGGACTATCTAAATTACCAAAATATCAATGCAGATACTGATATGCGCGATTCTATTGGTAAATTGTCTAAAGAAAATGATGACGATCATGAAAATAATTAATCACTTCCATGTGAAAGGAAGGGTAACATGGATGCAATATTAGATGCGATTTTTAGTAACTTCTTTTTAATTCTAGTTATCCTCTCAGGAATATTTAGTTTTTTTAAAAAGAATGCTGAAGAACAAAAGAAAAATAAAAAGCCTAATAAGCCAAAAACTATACCGAAAACAGTCCAAACTTCTTCAAGGAAGACACAAACAACGAATAAAAGACCTGTTTACACTTCCAAAATGGAAGATACAATGGAAGAATCCGTACAACAGCCTTCTATTGGGGAACAACAAAAAGCCCAAATGGAACGTTTAGCCAAAAAAATTAATACAAATAAAGAAATTGGTCGAACAATAGAACAAGGTCCGAGCTTCTCAAATTCTGAAATATTGAAAACCAAGAAGATCAAGAAACGTTCAGATTTTAATATGCAATTAAAAAGCAATGACCTAGTTCAGGGTATTATTTTGTCCGAAGTATTAGGTTCACCGCGTTCAAAGAAACCTTACCGTTCTGTTATAAAGGAAAGAAAAGTAAAATAAAATAATGAAGAATGCCACCAGCGAAGAAATTATTTATAGCTGGTGGCTTTTTTAATTTCTTGATTAATGGATTAGTTAAGTTCTTAACTATTTATTTGATACATAAGATGGAAATGAGAGGGGGATGCATACGTGAAAAAATTCAGGCAACGTGTCCAATCATTATTAATTAATTCTTTTGCACTTCCTTCTGATGTGATCCTTGAGTTACCTCGGATTACAGTAATTGGACAGATTCACGTGTATATAGAAAATCACCAAGGGTTGGTAACGTATTCTGACACGGAATTAAAATTAAAAGTGAATAAAGGATATGTTCAGATTAAAGGGAATTCATTTGTTTTAAAAATGATGCTACCCGAAGAAATCTTATTAGAAGGCACCATAACGGATATTAAATTTTTATCCAATTAATTTTGTTGTAGCAATAGGAGGAGGAAATGAGACAGGTACAGGGGACTTTTTTTAGCGGGTATGTCACGATTCTAGTTAAAGGAAATTATCCTGAATTATTTTTCCAAGAATGTACAAAAAAAGGGATAACCGTTTGGAATATAAGAAAAGTTGAACAAGATGCTTGTGAAGGTAATGTTAGATTGAAAGATATTAGTCATTTAAGATTAATTATTAGGGGCACACATTATAAATTAACTTTTATTAATAAGAAAGGTTACCCTTTTATCTTCAATAGATTTATTAAGAAAAGACCCCTCTTATTAGCAATCTTTTTAAGTGTCTTATTAGCTTTTTTCTTATCTAATATTCTTTGGAAAGTGGAGATTACCGGTGTACCTAAAGATATTGAAGAAAAAATAATTAAACAATTAGATGAATATGGAATTCATCGAGGTGCTTGGATGTTCTCCATAGACCAACCTAATTTAATTCAGCAAAAATTAGTTGAAGATGTTCCTGAACTCTTATGGGTTGGTGTAAATCAAAGAGGGACAACCTATTCCCTTGAAGGAGTAGAAAAACTAATTGTTAAGGAAGAGGAAAAACAAGGGCCTCGAAATCTTATAGCTACAAAAAAGGGTGTAATAAAAAAAATGTATGTAGCTAAAGGACTTCCGATGGTTCAAGTAAATGATTATGTTGAACCGGGAGATTTACTAGTATCGGGCAAAATTAGTTCGAATGATCAAGAGGAAGAAAGTGAGAAAGAGAAGGAGAAAAAAGTTAATTATGTTGCCGCAGAAGGAGAAATTACTGCTGAGACTTGGTATGAAGTAAAAGTTGCATCCCCCATAGAATATAGTTATGAAGAACTGACAGGCAATAAAGAAACCAAATATTATATTCAAATTGCGGATTTTAAATTTCCGGTTTGGGGTTTCGGAGATCCAGAATATGAACAAATTCATTATGATACGAAAGTAAGTTCGATTAATTTTTTGAAGTGGGAATTGCCGATAAAAATTGTAGATACCGTTCTAAGTGAGAAGGTATACTATAAAGGAGAAAGAACAAAAGAAGAAGCAATCCAAACAGGAATGGAACAAGCTAGGTCAGAATTATTGTTAAAGTTAGGAAAAGATGCCAAAATAATGTCAGAAAAAGTTTTGCATGAACGTATGGAGAATGGTAAAGTTAAAATGAATATAATATTTACAGTTGAGGAAAATATTGCACGTGTACAACCTATAAAGTGAAACACACTCAGGTGGGGATCTTATCCTGACTGAATGTTAGTTGAACTTATCAGGGCTCTACTGGCTGCCTGTCCCGATAAATGGGGTATTGCGGACAGTTAAGACGTGATAAATCAAGGAGATTAGCTATGGCTGAACATTTAACAGAAATTAATTTGCATGTTGCAGATCCTAATGAAGCATTGGCTTTATTTGGTACTAATGACAAACACTTGAAATTAATAGAAAAGAAACTACAGGTCTCTATTGTATCAAGAGGTGAACTTGTTAGGGTTTCAGGTGATGATTACGCAATTAAGCTTGTGCAAGAAATTTTAACAAGCCTATTAACCATTGTCAGGAAAGGAATTACTATTTCTGAACGTGACATCGTTTATGCTGTTGATTTAGCTAAGGTAGGGAAAATTAATCAATTAGAAACGCTTTTTGAAGATGAAATCACAAAAAATGCAAACGGTAAATCGATTAGAGTTAAAACCCTTGGTCAGAAGAATTACATTTCAGCAATTAAATCTAAAGATTTGGTATTTGGAATTGGTCCAGCTGGAACTGGTAAAACTTATTTAGCTGTTGTTATGGCTGTACATGCATTAAAAAAAGGAGAAGTAAAACGAATTATCCTTACTCGTCCAGCAGTTGAAGCTGGCGAAAGCCTTGGTTTTTTACCAGGGGATTTGAAAGAAAAAGTTGATCCTTATTTACGTCCTTTATATGATGCATTACATGATGTTTTAGGGGCAGAACATACTTTGCGCCTAGTCGAAAGGGAAACGATTGAAATTGCTCCATTAGCGTATATGCGAGGAAGAACATTGGATGATGCATTTGTAATATTAGATGAAGCACAAAATACAACAACGGCACAAATGAAAATGTTCTTAACGAGGTTAGGGTTTGGTTCCAAAATGGTTATTACAGGAGATATCACACAAATTGATTTACCTAAAGGGGCCACATCTGGATTAAAAGTTGCTAAAGACTTATTAACAGATGTCAAAGATATTTCGTTTGTATATTTACAACAATCAGATGTAGTTAGACATCCTTTGGTACAGAAAATAATTGAAGCCTATGAAAAAGCGATTCATGATATACAATAAGATGTAAGACCCTCGCATCCATGGGTCTTATTTCTGTATCATGAATGAATTTAGGGGTGATACAATTGAAAAAGAAATGGTTTCGTTCACTATTTAAAAAGCACACCTCTGGACTTTTCATTATTCCATCGGTAGTCTTGTTAGGTATTTTCTTCTTTTTTATTACATTAGATAATGTAAACACTAAGACATACGATATTACTCGCTTTAGTACAGCAAAAGAAACGATTCGTTCCCCAATTACGATAGAGGATGAAAAAGAAACAGAACGAAAAACAAGGGAGACGGTTCAATCTGTTTCCGATCGATATCTTGTATCTGATGAAGTAACGAAAGAAAGAATTAGTTTTGCAGAAGAAATAAGAGAAGCGATACATACGCTTCATGAAGAAGGCAAAGAAGTTACAGATAATAAACCAATGACAGGACAAGAAAAGGTTCAAAAATTAAATCAATTGTTATCAGAAGATATTTCTATGTCGGTAAAGGACCAAACTTTTTTACAATTAATTGAGGCTTCTAAAGAAGACCGGGAAAAAGGTTTTACATTATTAATCCAAGCTCTCCGTGAAACGTTGAATGATGGAGTGAGAACTGAGAATTTACAAACCGCCATTGCTAATGTTCAGGATAAAATTAAATATTCTACCCTAAACGATAATATTAAAAAACCACTGACGGAACTAACTAAATTTCTTGTAGTGGAAAATTCATTCTTTGACGTGGAACAAACGATGGAAGCAAGGAAGGAAGCTGCAGGAAGTGTTGATCCAGTTATGATTAGGGCTGGAGAAGTTATTGTACGTGAGGGACAAACTATTACTAATCAAATCTATGAGAATCTTGAATTAGTTGGTGTTCTTGACAGTCAGAGGAATATTTTCCCTCTATTAGGTATGTTGTTATTAATTGTTCTTATTTCACTAGTAATCGGTTTTGAAATGTATCGAATGAACAAAGATAATAATTTGGATAATAATAAAATAATTACGATTGTTATCGTTACCGTTATTGGGATTGCCCTAATGAAAATAGTTAGTCTATATACGGAGGAGTATAATGAAATTTTTTATATCGTACCGATTGCGACTAGTGCTTTATTATTAAAACTTTTAATAAATGAACGAATGGCATTTGTAATGGCTATTATTTATGCGATTTTAGCTGGCTTTATTTTCAATGGGAAAATCACGGGATATTTAAATGCGGAAGCGGGTCTTTACATATTAATTTCACAGGTCGCGGGTTTATACTTTCTGATGAATGTGAAAGATAGAACTGCAATTCTAAAGTCTGGGCTAGGGATTATGGTTGTAAATACGATGACCGTACTTCTATTTATATTTTTGTCTTTTGAAAAATATTCCATACAAGATCTTTTTATTCAATTAGGGTTTGCTATGTTTGCTGCATTCTTATCGGCTGTGCTTACGATTGGATTACTTCCATTCTTTGAAGCGGGATTAAATATGCTATCTGATGTGAAATTACTACAACTGTCTAATCCTAATCAACCATTATTAAAAAAGTTATTGACTGAGGCACCAGGTACGTACCATCATTCAGTTATGGTTGCTAATTTAAGTGAAACAGCTTGTGAAGCTATAGGGGCGAATGGTTTATTGGCAAGAGTCGGTGCATACTATCACGATATTGGCAAAACCGTGAAACCTCATTATTTTGTAGAAAATCAATTATCCATTCAAAATCCACATGATTTTATTAGTCCAAAGCAGAGTGCAGAAATCATAATTCGTCATCCGTATGACGGTGCAAACTATTTAAAAAAATATAAAATGCCTAAAGAGATCATAGACATTGCACTACAGCATCATGGAACATCTTTATTAAAATACTTTTATTTTAAAGAAAAGGAAAAAAATAATCATGTGAAAGAACTGGACTTTAGGTACCCTGGTCCAAAACCACAAACGAAAGAAGCAGCGATAATCAATATATGTGATTCAGTGGAGGCAGCAGTCCGTTCATTAAAAGAACCAACGGAAGAAAAAATAGAGGATATTATCACGTCTATTATTCATGATCGTATGTCTGATGGGCAACTAGATGAAAGTCCTCTTACACTAAAGGAACTAAAAATTATTCAACAAACGTTATTCGATACATTAAAAGGAATATTTCATTCCAGAATTCAATATCCAAAAGAGGAGGAAAAATAATGAATATAGATTTTCAAGATAATACGCAGAATATGGACAAAGAGATTATTGATTTACTAGAACGTTTACTTCAATTTGCAGCAGAAAAGGAAAATATAAACGAAGAGGCCGAGATTTCGATTAATTTTGTTACTAATAAAGAAATTCAAGAAATTAATAGAGATTATCGAGGTAAGGATACTCCAACTGATGTTATTTCATTTGCAATGCAGGAGTCCGTTGAAGGCGAATTAGAGATTATCGATGAAGATATGGATATCCCAGAAACGCTTGGTGATATCATTATCTCTATTGAGAAAGCGAAAGAGCAAGCAGAAGAATATAATCATTCTTATGAAAGAGAATTAGGTTTTCTCGCAGTACATGGACTTCTTCATTTACTCGGTTATGATCACATGAATGAACAAGATGAAAAGAAAATGTTTGCAAGGCAAGAAGAAATCCTAGGTGAATTTGGTCTTGAAAGATAAGAAAAAAAAGATTGGTTTTTCGCATGCGTGGAATGGGATTAAGGAAACCGTAAAAAATGAATACAATTTTCGTATTCATTTGGCGGCTACCCTTGTTGTTGTCGTTTGCGGATTTATATTTGAAATTTCATTGTTAGAATGGATGTTTGTGTTTTTCGCGATTGGTTTGGTATTAGTTACGGAAATGATTAACAGCGTAACGGAAGCTATAGTTGATTACATAAAACCAGAATATCACCCGCAAGCCAAATATATAAAAGATGCTGCAGCGGGTGCAGTTCTTATTTCTGCAATTATTGCGGTCATCATTGGTACAATTATTTTTATTCCAAGTTTATATAAGTTATTATAATAATAAGCCCTTTTCTATAGGGCTTATTTTTTAGCGATTAAAAACTAGAAAATTATCCCACCTCAAGCTAAGAAGGTTGGTTGGAGACCAACTGCCCGTAAAGGTCCGAAAAGTACGACTAACCATCAGAGAGGATGAAGAACCCCCACTGATGGAAGTTTTCTTTAGCAGGTAGGAAAGTATAAAAATCTTTCCCGTCTACATAAGTGCAACTAAGGCATTCGCCCAACCTAATAGCGAATGCCAAGTTTTCTAATATAAAGTATGAAAGATTGCACAAGTTATAGTATGATATGTATAAATCTGACGTTCGTGGAGGTTGCAACATGGAAAATAATAATTACAAATCGGGGTTTATTGCTATAATAGGTCGACCAAATGTTGGAAAATCAACATTTTTAAATAAAGTCATTGGACAAAAAATTGCTATTATGAGTGATAAACCGCAAACAACACGAAATAAAATTCAAGGTGTTTTAACTACGAATGATGCACAAATGGTTTTTATTGATACACCGGGAATTCACAAACCAAAACATCGTTTAGGCGACTTTATGGTTCAAGTAGCTGAGAACACACTAAATGAAGTAGATGCAGTTATCTTTATGATTAACGCGAAAGAAGGGTACGGAAGAGGAGATCAATTTATTATGGATTTGCTACAAAAGGCAAAAACTCCCGTGTTTCTAGTTATTAATAAAATTGATTTAATTCATCCAGATGATTTATTCCCTTTAATCGATGAATATAAGGATAAAGTCGACTTTGATGAAATTATTCCCATCTCGGCTTTACAAGGAAATAATGTTACACATCTACTAGATGTATTAAAAGGCCATTTACCTGAGGGACCACAATATTATCCTGAAGAGCAAATTACTGACCATCCAGAAAGGTTTATTATAACGGAATTAATAAGAGAAAAAGTGTTGGAATTAACAAGAGAAGAAATACCTCATTCTATCGCAGTTGTATTGGAAAACCTGGAACAAAGGGAATCAAACGCTGTTTTTATACAAGCAACTATTGTTACGGAAAGGAAAACACAAAAAGGAATCCTTATCGGTAAACAAGGAAGTATGCTAAAAGAAATTGGGAAGAAAGCTCGGAAAGATATCGAAGCCCTACTAGGATCAAAAGTATATCTTGAATTATGGGTGAAAGTTAAGAAGGATTGGCGAAATAAACAAAGTCAATTATATGAATTTGGATTCCGTAAAGATGAGTACTAATTGAATTGGTAAACGCGCGTTCAAAAAGGGCCGAGATCGGCAAAATGCGCAACATGCTATTGCAACGCTAGCCCTACACATAGCGATGAGTCTTGCCAATGAGTATCGTTAGTACCGAAGTGTCATTTTCACCGGTCTTTTTGAACGACCTTATACATGGTAAATTTTAATACTTATGATTGTTTGAGTCTGGGTCAACCTAAGTATACGTTACATTATCACAAACTTACTGAAAGGTGGTTTTTTTCGTGATTGACCTTACATGGAAACTCTTTAAAGAAACTGGGAGTATTGAATCGTATTTATTGTTTAAGGAGCTAGAAAACGACCAGCATGATTCTAATGAATTCGGTCAAATGGAAAACGATAAAGAATCATCGTTAGAATCGAATTTATAATGTAACCTTAGTTTTAGATCCGTTCTCGGCATATCTATTTGGAGATGGTGAATTGATATGCTTGAAAAAATTAATGGAATTATAATGAAATCCAAAGATTATGGCGAAACACATAGAATAGTAACCATTTTTAGTAAGAAGTTTGGAAAAATTACTGCATTGGCCAGAGGTGCAAAAAAGCCAAAAAGTAGAATGGCTGCGGTGACCCAGCCATTCATATTTGCCCAATTTTTTATTTACGTTAACAAAGGTTTAAGTACCATTCAACAGGGCGAAATTATTAATTCTAATCGTTCCATTCGTGAAGATATTATAAAGACGGCCTATACTGCTTATGTTATGGAGTTAACAGATAAAATATTGGAAGATCGACAAGGTGAGCCCTATATTTTTGAGCAATTACAACATACAATGGATTATATTGCAGAAAATGAGGCTTGTGAGATACCTGTTATTATGTATGAAATGAAATTATATAAAAAAGGTGGATTTGCACCAAAGGTAGACAGTTGTGTCAATTGCGGCAGAAAAGAGGAACTTGTTGCTTTTTCTATAAACGAAGGAGGTCTATTATGTTCTCGTTGCAGACATATAGATCCAGAATCAACTTTTCTACCCAAACCATTGCCTAAACTACTATACATTTTTTCCGAAATCGGGTTGGAAAGAGTGAATAATATCTCAGTTAAGGATGAAAATAAAAATATAATGAGACAAATTCTAGATAATTACTATGATCGTTATGGTGGATACTATATCAAGGCAAGAAAATTTTTAAACCAATTGGATTTGTTGAAATAATTCGGTGAAAGTTGACAAGTTTATCATGATACAGTATGATTTGTACATAATTCGATAAAAAAGTGAATCGTGCAGAGATGGAGAGGAGTATCTGTTATCGCCTATTTTAAGCGAGTCCAGGTTGGTGTAAGCTGGATAATAGGGGTACAGAGAAAGGCGCTCCGGAGCATTTTTATAAAGTGGCTCAAACGTTTGAGCAAATAGGGTGGAACCGCGGTGAAAGCCGTCCCTATGTCTTATGAATAAGGCATAGGGACGGCTTTTAATTTTACTAATTTTAGGAGGAATGAATCGATATGAATATCCAGAATATGATATTAACGCTTCAAAAATATTGGTCGAATCAGAATTGTATTTTAATGCAGGCTTATGATGTAGAAAAAGGTGCAGGAACCATGTCTCCAATGACTTTACTTAGAAGTTTAGGGCCAGAGCCTTGGAACGTAGCTTATGTGGAACCATCCAGGAGACCCGATGATGGTCGCTATGGTGAAAATCCAAATAGATTGTACCAACACCATCAATTCCAAGTCATTATGAAACCATCTCCCGATAATATCCAAGAGTTATATTTAGACTCTTTAAAAGCATTAGGTATTAATCCATTAGAACATGATATTCGTTTCGTTGAAGATAATTGGGAAAATCCTACATTAGGTGCTGCTGGTTTAGGATGGGAAGTATGGCTTGATGGAATGGAGATTACCCAGTTCACTTATTTTCAGCAAATTGGCGGTTTAGAAGCAAATCCAGTTGCTGTAGAGTTAACCTATGGGATAGAAAGATTAGCTTCTTACATTCAAAATAAAGAAAACGTATTTGAACTCGAATGGAATAATGGTGTTACGGTTCACGATATTTTTTATCAGCCTGAGTTCGAACATTCTAAATATACGTTTGAAGAATCCAATACAGAAATGTTATTCGATTTGTTTACGATGTATGAGAAAGAAGCAAAAGCAACAATGGAAAAAGGACTTGTCTTTCCAGCTTACGACTATGTACTAAAATGTTCCCATACGTTTAATTTATTAGATGCAAAAGGGGTCATTTCTGTAACGGAACGTACAGGTTATATTTCACGAATTCGTAATTTGGCACGAAAAATTGCGAAAGCATATGTTGCTGAACGTGAACGTCTTGGATTTCCTATGCTAAAGAAGGAGGAGAAATAAATGGCGAAAAATGTATTATTTGAAATTGGTTTAGAGGAATTACCCGCTCGCTTTATTGATGATGCTGAAAAGCAATTATATGAAAAAACAGCAAAATGGTTAACGGATTTACGCATCTCCTCAGACAATATTAAAACATATTCTACCCCAAGAAGATTAGCTGTTTTAGTTCAAAACATGGAAGAATTTCAAGAAAGTGTTGAAGAAGAAGTGAAAGGTCCATCCGAAAGTATCGCAAAAGATTCTGAAGGCAATTGGACGAAAGCAGCTATTGGCTTTACAAAAGGTCAAGGAAAAACGGTAGATGATATTTATTTTAAAGAAGTTAAGGGTATCTCTTATATCTACGTGAAAAAACATATTGAAGGTCAAAAAACCTTCGAATTACTTCCAGAATTTAAAAATATAATCACGTCCATTCAGTTTGGAAAGAATATGCGATGGTCTACGCAAACAATGAGATATGCTCGTCCTATTCGTTGGCTTGTTGCACTTTACGGTGAGGAAGTGGTTCCGTTTGAGGTGGCGACAGTTAAAACAGGTAATAAAACATTTGGTCACAGGTTCCTAGGAAATGAAATAACTATCCAAGAACCACAACAATATAAATCTTTATTACGTGAAGAATATGTGATTGTGGATTCAAATGAACGTGAACAAATGATATTAGATCAAATAAAGAACATGGAAGAAAAAGAGAATGTTATGATTCCTGTTGATAAAGACCTTTTAAATGAGGTACGTAATTTAGTAGAGTATCCTACCGTGTTTGTAGGATCATTTGAGGAAGAATACTTAAAATTGCCGTCTGAAGTATTAATTACTTCCATGAAAGAACATCAAAGATATTTTCCTGTCATGTCTAATGAGAATGAATTATTAGCAAAATTCATAGGTGTTCGAAACGGGGATAATCAATCCATTTCCACAGTAGTTAAAGGAAATGAAAAGGTACTGCGTGCTAGATTATCAGATGCTGAATTTTTCTATGAAGAAGACCAAAAACAATCTATTGATTTCTATTTAGAGAAATTACAACGTGTTGTTTTCCAAGAAAAATTAGGAACCTATTCGGATAAAGTTAATCGTGTTGTTTCCCTTACAAAAGAGATTTGTAATGAATTGCATCTGGATGAAATAACGATGAATAAAGCAATCAGGGTAGCTGAGATTAGCAAGTTTGATTTAATGACGAATATGGTAGATGAATTTACAGAACTTCAAGGAATTATTGGAGAAAAATATGCCACTATTTTTGGTGAAGATGAAGAAATAGCTAAGGCGATAAGAGAACATTATTTACCAAAACAGGCTAACGGAAATTTACCAGAAACTCAAATAGGATCCATTGTTAGTATAGCTGATAAATTAGATACCATTGTAGGTTGTATTTTAATTGGTTTAGTACCAACTGGTTCTCAAGATCCTTATGGTTTACGTCGACAAGCTACAGGAATATTACGGATTTTAAGCGATAAAAAATGGAACATTTCTTTAGAATCTCTTCTAGAAATAGCTAAATCTACCTATAAAAATACTGAAATTGAAATTCATGATAAAGCAGAAGTTACACACACATTAAAAGAGTTTTTCCAACATCGTGCTTCTTATCTATTAAAAGAAAACAATGTTGAGTCTGATGTCATTCAAGCTGTAACGGATAATGGAATTGGTGTTTATGTATTTACAGAGAAAAAAGCAAGAGTACTATCCGAAAAACGAAATGATCCAAACTTCAAATCGATTGAAGAAGCATTAGTGCGAGTACTAAACTTAGCTGGCAAAACGGAAAATATGAATATTGATACAAAGTTGTTTGAAACAGAGTCTGAAAAAGTTTTATTTGAAACGTACCAAAATATTGTTACAGATTACAATCACGCTTTAAACAACTTTGATGCGGATGGGGCGTTATTACAATTAAGTCATTTATCCAATCCAATACATGATTTCTTCGATAACAATATGGTAATGGCTGATGATGACAATGTCCGAAATAATCGTTTGGCATTAGTGAATCATATTGCAAATATGATTAAAAATTACGCTGAATTAACATTAATTGAGTGGAAACAACATCAATAAATAAAGGCGGCAGTGCTCTTACAGGCTAAGAACGCAACGCCTGCCTGTCTTTCTTAAGAAAATATTTAATTTAGACTTTCTTAGTGAATTAATGATAACCTAAATTCCCTTTCTATTTTAAATAGTATATAATTATTCTTATTAGTGTGTTTTTTTATTAGTAAGGTGGTGAAAGGGTGGAATTATCGAAAAGGCAAGAGGAGATTATTGAGATAGTTAAAGAAAATGGCCCAATAACCGGAGAAAATATTGCGGAAAAGTTAAGCTTAACTCGCGCAACATTACGTCCAGACTTAGCCATTTTAACAATGTCCGGATTTCTCGATGCAAGACCGAGAGTAGGTTATTTTTACACAGGCAAAACTGGATTTGAATTATTATCAGAGAAAATAAAGAAATATAAAGTAGCTGAATTTCTACAAATTCCTATTGTCGTAAAAGAAGATGTTTCTGTTTATGATGCAATTTCTACGATGTTTCTAGAAGATGTCGGAACCCTATTTGTACTAAATGAAAAAGGTTGCTTATCTGGTGTTTTGTCTCGAAAGGATTTATTACGCGCAAGCATTGGACAACAAGATCTTAACAGTGTAGCTGTCCACATAATTATGACGAGGATGCCTAACATTACGGTTTGTCGAAAAGATGATTCTTTAATCGATGTTGCGCAGAAACTAATCAATAAACAAATTGATGGAATGCCAGTAGTAAAAGACGATGAAAAAGGCTTAACAGTTGTTGGAAGAGTAACAAAAACAACGATTACAAGAGTTTTTGTTGAGCTCGCTTCAGCAAAAATTGTTTAATTTGTATGAATGGAGAGGTAGTTATGAGTTCCGAACGACTTGTTTATGTTATATCGGATTCTGTTGGGGAAACTGCTGAATTAGTAGTGAAAGCAGGTTTAAGTCAATTTAATAGTCAAGATTATAAAATTTCACGGATTCCGTACGTAGAAGATCAACAAACCATTGACGAAACGTTACAATTAGCCATAGAAAATAATGGCTTAATCGGTTTTACTTTGGTTAATCCAACATTAAGAAATTATTTAAATGATCAAGCAAGAAAGCTAAAAATAGAAGCAATTGATATTATGGGACCCATGATTAGCGCGATGGAACGTGTTTTTAAAAAAGAGCCTAGACTAGAAGCTGGATTAGTTCATAAACTTGATGAAGATTATTTTAAACGAGTAGAGGCAATAGAGTTCGCTGTGAAATATGATGATGGTAGAGATCCACGAGGGATTGCAAGAGCTGACATTATACTCATCGGGGTTTCACGTACTTCCAAAACTCCACTGTCACAATATTTGGCTCATAAAAGATTAAAGGTTGCCAATGTACCAATTGTACCTGAGGTAGATCCGCCAGAAGAATTGTTCGAGGTGGATCCAGCCAAATGCATCGGTTTAAGAATCCGACCAGAAAAACTTAATGAAATTAGAAAAGAACGTTTAAAAGCATTAGGTTTGGGAAATCAAGCAACATATGCAAATATTGATAGAATTTCTCAAGAACTTGACTATTTTAATAAAATAGTGGAAAGAATAGGTTGTAACGTAATAGACGTCTCTAATAAAGCAGTTGAAGAAACTGCAAATGTGATTTTACAAAAGATCCACAAGTAATGATAATAAATAATTGATGAAAAACATTCTACTCACATGGCGGTTGTAGAATGTTTTTCTTCTGATTTAAAAAAAGTTAAAGATTTTTATAGAAATTCTATTGAAATTGTATTATAATAATAATTTGTGTAAAGATATATAGTAATGTTAGTTTACTTAGACATATTCTGAAAAATAAAACATCTATGATAAAGAAGGAATCTTACAATATTATGTAGAAATATATTATAAGTCAATTAAAGGGATTCCTTATAGATTATTTACTATCCTTTCATTATTCACTCAACTAGGGTAGAAATTTTTTTCTAGTTTTAAGAAAAAAATGTCGAAATATGAAGGGATATTATAATTTTTGTCGAATACTTAAAGTATGGTGGTTCAAATGGCCTATCAAATCCCAGAGGAAATGATTGAGGAAGTTCGTAAGTCTAATGATATTGTGGATGTTATAGGAGAGTATGTACAGTTAAAAAAACAAGGTAAAAACTTTGTTGGTCTCTGTCCATTCCATGGTGAGAAGACACCTTCTTTTTCCGTGACACAAGATAAACAAATTTTCCATTGTTTTGGTTGTGGAAAAGGTGGAAACGTCGTTACGTTTATGATGGAAATGGAGAAGTTTTCCTTTATTGAAGCAATCACCCATTTGGCCGAGCGTTGTGGGATAAATCTTCCTATTACAAGCAGTCAAAACGAGTTTACTATATCCCAAGAAAGTCAAAATATATTAACCGCTTATGATTGGTTAACGAAACTATATCATCATTTATTGAGATATACAAGGGATGGTAAAGAAGGGTATCAATATTTAATTGAAAGAGGAATAAATGATCACGCAATTGATGAATTTCAGTTAGGTTTTGCTACGACTGCAAAAAGTTTTACCGCAGAGTTTTTGAAGAAAAAGGGATTCAATCAAGCTTTACTGGTAAAAGAAGGTTTACTTTCTTTACAAAATGACAATAGTGTAACTGACCGATTTAGAGGAAGAATTATATTTCCTATTCGCAATCACCTAGGCAAAACCGTAGCATTCGGAGGAAGATTACTAGCAGACGGTGGACCAAAATATTTGAACAGTCCGGAAAGTGAGTTATTCCAAAAAGGAAAAATTTTATATAATTTTGATTTAGCAAAGAAACATATTCGTAAGGAAAATGAAGTAATATTATTTGAAGGGTATATGGATGTTATTGCTGCTTATCAGGCAGGAATTAAAAATGTAGTTGCTACATTAGGTACCGCATTAACGGAAACACAGGCTAAATTATTAAAACGATATGTTGATACGGTAGTTGTTTGTTATGACGGGGATAAAGCTGGACTTGAAGCGACATATAAAGCAGTTCGATTACTTCAAAGTGTAGGATGCCAAGTCAAAATAGCTAATTTAAAAGAAGGCTTAGACCCAGATAGTTATATAAAACTTAATGGGGGAGAGGCTTTCCAAAACAAAGTATTGGATACGAGTGAAACCTACTTAAGTTTTTACATGCGATATCTGAAGAAAGATTATAATCTTCATGTGGAAGGAGATCGCATTGATTATATAGAAAAAGTAATAAGGGAAATTTCAACCGTTAATAGTTTGGTCGAAAGAGAATATTATTTAAAGGACCTTCATAATGAATTTAATATCTCTATGGAATCACTTACAGAAGAAGTGGAAATCCAGAGAAGGAGATATAAAGACCAATCTCGAAATAAGGATAATTCATCTGGATACAGTCATAATAATAGAGCAAATATTCAACATAACAACAAGAAACTATTACCGGCATATCAAAATGCCGAAAGAAAGTTATTGGCCTACATGCTCCAAGACGAATTAATTGCTGAAAAAGTTCAGGAAGATTTAGGGGCAAGATTTAATTTAGATATGCATAAAATCATTGCCACTCATTTATATGCTTTTTATGAAGAGGGTCATAAGGCAGATGTTAGTTTATTTATAGAAAGATTGAAAGAACCTGAATTACAAAAGTTAGCATCAGAGATAGCCATGTATCCTACATTGGAGAACATAAGTGATCAAGAAATTAGTGATTATATACGAATTATTAAGGTTCAAAATGATGATTATGTTCATATTCAAACATTAAAAGAGGAACAAAGATTAGCTGAACAACAAAGTGATCCATTAAAAGCTGCCCAAATTGCAATGCAAATTATTGAAATTAAAAAGCAATTGAAACGCACAAATTAATTTTTTCTATGGAATTGGAAGGAGGGGGACTCATGGCTGATAAAGAACAATCACAACAAATTAAAGAAACTGAACAAACTCTTGAGCAAATTAAAGAGGGTTTAATGGAATTAGGAAAAAAACGGGGAACTTTAGCATATGAAGAGGTTGCGGACCGTTTATCTAATTTTGAGATTGAATCAGATCAAATGGATGAGTTCTATGAACAATTGGAAGAACAAGGTGTCGAAGTAATAGGTGAATCTGAAGATGATCCTAATATGAAGGAAATTGCTAAAGAAGAAGAATTCAATGTAGAGGATTTAAGTGTACCTCTTGGAATAAAAATAAATGATCCCGTAAGAATGTATTTGAAAGAAATTGGCCGTGTTAATTTACTTTCCGCAGCAGAAGAGATTGAACTTGCAAACCGCATAGAAGAGGGCGATGAGGAAGCAAAAAGAAGACTAGCTGAAGCTAACTTAAGACTGGTTGTAAGTATCGCTAAGAGATATGTTGGACGTGGAATGTTATTTCTCGATTTAATTCAAGAAGGTAACATGGGTCTGATGAAAGCTGTTGAAAAGTTTGATTATCGAAAAGGTTTTAAATTTAGTACGTATGCTACTTGGTGGATACGTCAGGCCATTACTAGAGCAATTGCGGATCAAGCTAGAACCATTCGTATTCCAGTTCACATGGTTGAAACGATTAATAAATTAATTCGAGTGCAACGTTCGCTTTTACAAGATCTTGGTAGGGAACCAACTCCAGAAGAAATCGGCGAAGAAATGGAACTAGCACCTGATAAAGTCCGAGAGATTCTAAAGATTGCTCAGGAACCTGTTTCATTAGAAACTCCTATTGGAGAAGAAGATGATTCCCATTTAGGTGATTTTATTGAAGATCAGGAAGCTATTTCGCCATCAGATCATGCTGCATATGAACTTCTTAAAGAACAATTAGAAGATGTTCTTGATACGCTTACGGATAGAGAAGAGAATGTTTTACGACTTCGTTTTGGTCTTGATGATGGACGTACTCGAACACTTGAAGAAGTAGGCAAAGTTTTTGGTGTTACTCGAGAACGTATCCGTCAAATTGAGGCTAAGGCTTTACGTAAACTTAGACACCCTAGCCGCAGTAAGCGACTAAAAGACTTTATGGACTAAATAGTTGTAGTCATTGGAAACGACTTTAGTTTTCAATGGCTCTTCTCTTTGTTAATTTTGTTTTTTCAGGGAAGGACTTTATATGCCTGACAACAATCGTATCAATATCATTGTTAATGAAATAAATTATTGGAAGCGTAATAAATTGCTGCCCGATACATACTGCGATTACCTTTTAGCATTGTATACGAAGGGAGAGAGCGATGATTTTTCTAAATCAAGCTCGTTCCAAACGGTGATTCCAATTTTGCAACTCGTACTATGTACGTTACTGTTACCGTTTTCTTTTCTTGTGATATATTTTACGAGATTTGAAGATGTTTTGCAACTCACGATTTTATTTCTTTTTCTTATTTACGCAATATGGTGTTTTAAATCCTTAAAGAAACATACAAACAATTTGTCTCATGTAGCTCTCGTAAACGCTTTATTTATTATGCTTTTGTTTAGTATTCATTTAGGAAAAACTTTGGCAAGTGGTAATTTTTTTGTCTATATTACAATTTTATTAAATTTTATTTGTTGGTTCTTTTTGGGTTATATAAAACAGTTAAAGTATTTAAAATATGCAAGTATTATTGGCCTGATTTTTGCCATTTTATATTATTTTATAAAATTTATTATCTAAATTCTTTAAACTTAGATGATTTTCGAGTAAACTATATATAGCCTTAATAAAAACCATTAAAAACTTGGCATTCGCCAAGTATTTGGTGAATGTCATAGTTGCACTTATGTAGATAGGAGTTTTTTTAACTTTCTGTTTACTAAAGAAAAAAGGGGATTACATAAGGAGGAAACGTAATGAAAAAGAACCCAGTCATACCATACGCAATTATTGCTGTAGTAGGGGTACTAGCTATCATTATTATTTCATTTATTGGGGTGAATCAACGAGAAGCGATTCAACAGGCAGAAGAAGGCGGAGAACAAGCTGTTGAAGAAGGAGAAGCATCAACTGATCCTGAAGAAATCTTTTCTGCTAACTGTTCTTCATGCCACGGTGCAGATTTATCCGGTGGAGCAGGTCCGGAGTTAACGACAATTGGGTCTAAATACAGTGCTGATGAAATTTCAGAAATTATCCAAAATGGTACAGATGGAGGAATGCCTCCATTTGGTGGATCACTTGCCCCAGAGGAAATAGAATTACTATCTGATTGGCTTAGTGAAAAACAATAATAATAAAGTTAAGCTTTCTGTTATAATCAGAAAGCTTTTCTTTTTGCTTGTTTGGAAAGTATAATAATGATTAAATTTAAAAGTCTGGACTAGCTTGGAAGGAGAGAACCATGACAATTACGATAAATTTATCCAGTCGATTAACTGAAGTAGCAAACTTTATTAATAAAGGTGCAAAATTTGCAGATATTGGTTCAGATCATGCTTATTTACCTTGTTATATATGCCTAAAAGACAAAACAGCTCGTGCCATTGCTGGAGAAATAAATGAAGGACCTTTTAATAGTGCGAAGAATATGGTAAGTGCTACTAAACTCAATGATGTTATTGAAGTGCGATTAGGGAATGGTTTGGAGATCATAACACAAGATGATAACATTGATCATGTTGTTATTGCTGGAATGGGTGGATCCTTAATTAAAACGATTTTAGAAGAAGGTAAGAAAAAACTTACTGATGTTAAACGTATCATTGCCCAGCCCAATATCGATGCTAGAAATGTACGGCGATGGTTTGTAAGTAATAATTTTAAAATTATAAATGAATCCATTATAGAAGAAAACGGCCATATTTATGAAATAATTGTTGCTGAACAAACAAAATCTTTACAAATGGACATACTTAATGAAAAAGAACTATTATTTGGTCCAATATTATTAAGAAACAAAAAAAGTGAATTTTATAAGAAGTGGCAGCATGAATATGAAAAAATGCAACAAGTTGTAGCACAAATGAAAAGTGCAAAGGTACGTAACACTGAAAAAATAGTACAGTTTGAAAAAGAATTAGTATGGATGGAGGAGGAACTATAAGATGAAAAAGCATCCAATTAATAATTCTAATGTATTTCAATTAATGGAGAAATGGGCACCCAAACATTTAGCATATGATTGGGACAATGTTGGATTACAGGTAGGTTCGTATCATCAAAATGTGAATAAAATAATGGTTACATTAGATGTATTAGAAACAGTTGTTGATGAGGCGATCCAGAAAGGGGTAAATTTAATTATTGCCCATCATCCCTTACTATTTAAACCTATCAAGCAAATTAACTTTGACTCCCCACAAGGAAGATTGATCAGAAAATTGATTGATCATCAAATTACGGTATACGCGGCTCACACTAATCTAGATGCTGCTATTGGTGGTGTAAATGATATGCTTTGCCAATCCATTGGAATACAATCCACAAGTAATTTGATAGATACATTCACACAGCGTTTACTTAAGATAGTTGTATATGTTCCAAAGACCCATGAAGAGGAAATTAGAAATGCCCTATCTGATAGTGGTGCTGGACATATTGGAAATTATAGTCATTGTACTTTCCAAACAAAAGGTGAAGGAACATTTAAACCATTGGAGGGGACAAATCCTTATATTGGCACAACTAATCAATTAGAGTTAGTAGATGAAGTTCGAATCGAAACTATTCTACCCGAAGAGAAACTTAATAAAGTCATTTCGTCCATATTAAAGGCTCATCCATATGAGGAGCCAGCATACGATATATATCCTCTAAAAAACAGTGGAAAACGTTTTGGGATTGGTCGCGTTGGTCTGTTACCTCAAAAAATAACCCTTGAAAAGTTATGTTCTCAAATTAAAAAATCTCTTAATATCTCAGGATTAAGGGTTACTGGTGATTTACAGAAAGAAGTTAAGAAGGTTGCAGTGTTAGGTGGAAGTGGAGAGAAATATATCCATACAGCTAAACAAAAAGGTGCGGATGTTTATATTACTGGAGATATGTCTTTTCATACAGCACAGGATGCTTGGCAAATGGGGTTATCTGTCATTGATGCTGGCCATTATATAGAAAATATTATGAAAAAACATACTGTGGAATATTTAAAAAATGAATTAAAACATCATCCTTCTGTAGAAATTCTTATGTCTGAAATAAACACCGATCCCTTTCAGTTTGTTTAGGAAGATAAAAACTTTCTTATCCGGTAATAGTACAACTAAGGCATTTGCTAATAGCAAAGTATTTAAAAAAGGAGCATTTATTATATGACAGAAAATCAATTTGAACAATTAGATTTAAAACCTAATATACTTGAAGTCATTCATCATTTAAAATTTAAGAAGCCTACTGAAATTCAGGAGAAAATTATTCCAAACATTATAAAAGGAAATAGTGTTATAGGTCAATCGAGAACAGGATCTGGTAAGACCCATGCCTATTTACTACCCCTATTTAATCAATTAGATAGTACAAAAAGGGAAGTACAATTTGTCATTACTGCCCCTACTAGAGAATTGGCAATGCAAATCTATGATGAAGTGAAGAAAATCATCCAACTTTCTAATAAAGAAGGAGAATGGGTAGCTAAGTTATTAGTAGGTGGAACAGACAAACAAAAAATGATGGAAAAATTAAAGCAGCCTCCACATATTATCGTAGGAACGCCTGGGAGAATTTTAGATTTAGTTAAAGAAGAGGCGCTTTCGATATATTCCGCAAAATCCTTCGTTATAGATGAGGCGGATTTAATGCTAGATCTAGGGTTTATTAACGATGTAGACCAACTTTTGGTACGAGCAAAAAGGGATATTCAATTATTGGTATTTTCAGCTACAATCCCTGTACGATTACAGAATTTTTTTAAAAAGTATTTAGAAAATCCGATTTATGTCAAAGTAAATGATCATTTTTCACCGGAAACAATGGAGCATTTATTAATTGCGGTTAAGCATAAAGAAAAAGCGGATATTATTTTGGAAATTTCAAAAGCAATCAATCCTTATATTAGCATTATTTTTACGAATGGTAAGAAACAAGCAGATGAACTTGCATCTGAACTGCAAGAAAAAGGTATAGACGTAGGGATTATTCATGGTGGTTTAACACCTAGAGAAAGAAAACGAGTACTTAAAGATATCCAAAATCTTCGGTACCAATACATTGTTGCCACTGATCTGGCTGCAAGAGGAATTGATATTAAGGGTGTTAGTCATGTTATTAACGCAGACCTACCGAAAGAAGAAGAATTTTATATTCATAGGGTTGGAAGAACCGCAAGAGCAGGTATGGAAGGTACGGCTATAAGTTTATACCAAGAAGCCGACTTAAAACTAATCCAAAAACTTGAAGATAAAGGTCTTTCATTCCAATATGTGGATGTTAAAAATGGCGAATGGACGAAAGCTAAATCATGGAATGACCGTCAATTAAGAAAGAATACAACCACTGATCTTGAAAAAGAAGCTTGGAAAAGGGTTCCGAAAGTTAAAAAAGTAAAACCCGGCTATAAGAAAAAACTAAAAAAGCAGCAAGTCTCTATAAAAAAACAATTGCAAAAAAATACGAAGCATAAAAAATAGAAATAAACAGAGATGAAATGAAGAGGGAGAGTGTATCAATATTGTTAAAAATTGGATCACATGTATCAATGAATGGTAAAAAAATGTTATTAGGTTCAAGTGAAGAAGCTACATCCTATGGAGCAAATACCTTTATGATTTATACAGGTGCACCCCAAAATACGCGAAGGAAACCAATAGAAGAGTTGAATATTGAGGCTGGTCGAGAACATATGGAAAAGAATGGTCTCACGGATATCATCGTACATGCGCCTTATATTATAAATATTGGAAATACGACAAAACCAGCAACTTTTGAACTTGGTGTTAACTTCTTAAGAAGTGAAATCGAACGTACAGAGGCTATTGGAGC
Source organism: Oceanobacillus sp. FSL K6-0118 (assembly GCF_038006665.1). Classification (NCBI taxonomy): domain Bacteria; kingdom Bacillati; phylum Bacillota; class Bacilli; order Caryophanales; family Bacillaceae; genus Oceanobacillus; species Oceanobacillus sp. FSL K6-0118. The sequence goes on along the minus strand of NZ_JBBOVR010000001.1, from coordinate 2,360,661 downwards.
GAAACAAATTGTTCTACACCCCGGTGCACATGTTGGAGCAGGGGTTGATAATGGAGTTAAAAAGATCATTGAAGGGTTAAATGAAGTTCTTGAAAAAAATAATGATGTACAGATTGCTTTAGAAACTATGGCCGGTAAAGGAACTGAAATTGGACGTACATTCGATGAAATTGCTCAAATTATCGATGGGGTTACCTTGAATGAAAAATTATCCGTTTGTATGGATACTTGTCATATTCACGACGCCGGATATGATATTGTAAATGATTTTGATGGGGTTTTAAATGAATTTGATAAAATCATTGGTGTGGAAAAAATAAAAGTTGTACATGTAAATGATAGTAAAAATGAGAAAGGAGCTCATAAAGACCGCCATGAAAATATTGGTTTCGGCCATATTGGATTTAAAGCGTTACATTATATTATCCACCACCCTCAGTTTCAAGAGTTGCCTAAAATATTAGAAACTCCGTATGTTGGTGAAGACAAGAAAAATAAAAAGGCTCCATATCGATTTGAAATTGAAATGATTAAAAATGGCCAATTTGAAGAAAACTTAAAGGAAAAAATACAAAATAGTTAATAACAAAGGCGCAAGCGCGCTTACAGGCTAAAACGCGACGTCCTGTGCTTCGTAGCGACGTACAAACTGGAGCACTCCGCAATGAGATAAAGGAAACACGGTGAGGTACGAACCGATGTTGACTTTCATCACAAGGGTATAAGTGCGACTAAGCCTCTGGTTTCACCAATCGGCAAGTCTTCTTTATCGTAGTGGAGGAGTGTGAAGTTTGGGACTGCGCTAACGCTCGTCCCACCAAAAAAATCTGCTAGTCGCTGGGCGCTGTAGCCGGACGTGGTCTTTCTTAAGACAAGATTTAATAAACTGCATTATTATGCTTTCTTATTTAAATTAAAAATAGGGGTAACCTAAGGTTAGCCCTATTTTTATTCAAATAAATATTCTAATCCATAAGACTTAATAAGTTCATTAAGTAATTTTCTTGCTGCCCTTGCTGTTTCTAAATCAGTAATATTTGCTAATTCCCTAAACATCGCTTCTCGATCATCGTGTTTAAATGGATCACCATTATAATGTTTTAAATAGTGGGATATCTGCTTAGCCTGTTCCTTTGAAATAGAGAAACCGTACTGATGAGAGTGATCTAATAAATCGTTATAACTTATTTGTTTAAGCTTCCTCCGTACTAATTCTTTGATGATAATGGACATTTTCGTACCTCCTTTAAAAAGAACCTGTTGTACTATATATGCATTCATTAAGATAAAATAAACTTGTATTATGAAATAAAACTACCTTTTAACTATGTTTCCACAAACTAACATTATAAACTTGAGGGGATTCCATACACTATAAATGCACCTCGACTAAAAAAGGAGGTCATTACCCATGGCGGATTATAAAGATATAGAAAATGCTCCAAGACGCGGTGAAGAGGCTAAAAATCAGGATTTTGTTGAAATAGAACCTGATAGCTCTAGAAATGAGGAATTTGCTGCAGAGTTTACAGCCGATGATTATGCTGTAAATGATAATGACGATGCTGATGTAAATAGTATGTATGGATGGATTGGTCTAGCTTTATCGATTATTTCCTTCTTTGTTTGGCCAATCGTTCTAGGTGCAGCAGGTATCATTTTAGGGTTTGTCTCTAGAGCCCGTGGTGCTGATACTTTAGGAAATATTGCAATTGCTGCAGGAGCAATTTCTATATTAGTAACCTTATTTATATTGCCTTTCGTTTAGATTAAAAATGGAGACTAAATACAGTCTCCATTTTTATTTATATAGCGGAAAATAATAGTAATTCTCTGGCTCCATGGAATTTGGATCTATATTGGGATTCAATTCTTGAAAATCATTTATAATTTTTTCAAAAGGTACTTTTATTTTTCCTTCATTTAAATCTTTAATAATAGATAATACAGTGTCCCCCCATTCAACTTTTACTTTTATTATCGTGTATTGACTATCCTTTGTTATAAAAGTTTCTATATCTTGGTACGGATTAATCATATCATCTCCTAATGATAAATCTTTATATATACTTGCTACTAGCAGTATAATGAACATATATAGAATTAATCGTTTGGAAAAGGACATATTTAATTTCTCCTTTTTTAATACCTAACTCAACTTTCGCAGCCCAAACTAGGCAGGTATACCTTGATATAGTTAGGTAATCCCGCAAACCAATACTGTAGTTGACTTTTGATTAACTTTTTGAATTTCTTGTTCGTTTTATTCAAAGCATCTTCAAGAAGCTCGATTAGTTGTTGTAATGCAACTGCCCAATCCAGTTCATTTACTTCGTCACAAAGTTCATAAAACATCCCGCCAAGTGTGCGGTCATCTGTACTACAGCGGTTTTGCCAAGACAAAAGGATATATCTTGAAAAGACAATCGTCGTGTGGCTGATTAGTGAATCATAGGATCTACCTTGAAATTCCTTTTGTAATTTCAACAGAGATTTTGTCGCCTTGAAAAAGACTTCAATGTCCCAGCGCATTCCGTAAATTCGAATAATCTCTGTTTCTGTTAACGTACAATCCGTACTTAAGATAGCTAACCATTCACTTCTTTTATTGCGATTTCGAACGAATACAACTTTTACTGGTACTCCGTTTGCCATCGTTGTATGAATAGAGTGCAAGATACTTTTGTTTCCCGATGCTGGTTTCGCTAGACGATAAAGTTCTTTTAAATTAACCCGTTTTTCATCAACTAAATAACGTTGATTGGTAGCTTTCACCATACCAATCACGTCTATACCTTGTTCCACAATCGATTGAATCAGTGGCTGCTGGGTAAACCAACTATCCATTAACACATAAGATGCGTCTATTCCTGCAGAAAGTGCCCGTGAAATCATAGATGGTAGTTGTTCTGGAGCTGTTTGTAGGGCTTCTTCCCGTCTTTTATAACCAGAAGTGCGTTTGTCTACTTTATTCGAAATATCATTGATTTTTGACTTCTTTGAGCTTAATAAGGAGAAGTCGACTGGCATGAAAGTGGCACCATCCGACCAACCAAGCGTAAGCATACGAAAACCTTTGTAAAAACGCATTTTTTGAGATGCGTGATCAAAACAGCGAGCCAGTAATTCTACTTTCTTACTCCGGTTCCGTTCATAGGCAGAGTCATCAACGATTAACACTTTTGGACGATCATTTTTGGTCAACCGACTTACTTTAGAAATGGTTGAAGCACTTAGTGAAAGTAAAAAACGGTGCCAATTATACTTGGAATAGTTTAAAAAGCGATAGATGGTGTCTTTCCCTGGCAGACTTTCTGATTTTTTGCTTTCAAGCAATCGAAACCAATTTTTCTGTTCGAAAATCAAACAAAATAGGAGCTGAAATAAATAAGCACAAGAAAACCCAAATCCTTTGGTGATACCGGCTTTCCGCAAATGTTTAAGCATCTCTAATTCATTAAAACCAGATTTTAATTCGGTTGGCATTTGATTATTTTGGTCATTATTCGCTATCATAGTAGGAGGCACCTCTTCTATTTGGGAGTTTTTTTCTAGACAATTAAACTATACCAAAAGTGGAGGTGTTTTTCTTTTTTATAGTAGGCAGATGTCAAGGTCCATAATGAATTTCCAAAAGTACTTTACCAGATAAAGGTTAGATGTCATTTTTACTCTGCGAAAGTTGAGTACCTAAGAAAACTGTTTTTCGTTGTCTGCCTGAGAGCTTGGATTTTTAAAATGAAACTTAATCTCAATTTTTTCGTATAATACATATAAAGGAGGGGTGTAATTGGAAATTTTTGAATTAGTATGGATTGGCTTTGTTTTAACAGGTTTAGGGTCATTGTTTTTAATCGGTGAAGTGTTAGTAAATGCTAGAGGAATTTTTGGTTTATTGGGAATTGGTTTTATTACCATTTATTTTGGTGCGTATGTTGTAGAAGCAAGTTTCTTTATAATTATGCTTATTTTATACTTTTTAGGACTAATACTAATCATTATTGATGGAAAAATTCTAAATGATGGTACATTAGCGACTATTGGTGTAGCCATTATGCTAGTTTCCGTTGCTTTAGTAGCACCTTCATTTACCTCGGGGTTGTACGCTGTACTTGGAGTAATTTTAGGTACTGCAGGCTCTTTTTTATTCTTAAAAGTCTTTAAGAAGCGGGAAATGTGGACAAAAATAGCTTTAAAGGATCAATTAACAAGTGAGGCAGGATATAACTCCTTGAACAAGGAATATGAAAAACTTTTAGGTCAAAGTGGAATCACCAAAACAGATTTACGCCCTGTTGGAACAATCGAAGTAAATAAAAAGGATTATAGCGCGGTATCTAACGGACAATGGATCGAGAAAAATACCCATATACAAGTAATTCAGGTTGATGGGACAAAAATATTAGTTGAAAAAATCAAATCGTAACAACGTAAAAGACTGTAAGTTAAGAGTCCTAAAGAGAAGTGTATTTGGGATCTTGACATAACAGTCTTTTTTATTGTTATTTTTGAAGGTAGAGTAATAATTAGTTTTTGTTGATGATTGTAAATTTAATGTAAAATTATGACGAAATATCTTTACAAGGAATTAACCTAACCTTAAGATAGAGTAGGGTTTTTTAATTAATGATAATCGGATGAAAGGATGTAATATCATTGGGTGTAGATATTCAGACACTACTCTTTGAATTTTTTGGTGGACTTGGGATCTTCCTTTTAGGTATTAAATTTATGGGAGATGGTTTACAAAAGTCTGCAGGTGACCGATTAAGAGATATACTTGATCGATTTACAAGTAATCCTTTCCTTGGCGTGCTTGCCGGAATGGTTGTAACGATGTTAATTCAAAGTAGTTCAGGTACGACCGTATTAACAGTAGGGCTTGTTAATGCAGGTTTTATGACATTAAGACAAGCAATTGGTGTTATTATGGGAGCGAATATTGGAACAACTATTACCGCTTTTATTATTGGTATTGATATTGGTGAATATGCTTTACCAATTCTTGCAGTAGGTGCATTTTTAATCTTTTTCTTTAAGAAACCAATTATTACTGCACTAGGACAAGCTCTTTTTGGTTTTGGTGCTTTGTTTTATGGCTTAGAGTTAATGAGTAGTGGTATGAAACCCTTACGTTCACTTGAGGCTTTTCATGAATTAACAGTAAGTATGAGTGATAATCCAATTCTTGGTGTTATCATCGGAACAGTCTTTACATTAATCGTACAAAGCTCAAGTGCAACGGTTGGTATTTTACAAGGACTATTTTCTGAAGGAGCTATAGCTTTAGACGCAGCTATTCCTGTTTTATTTGGTGATAATATTGGAACAACAATTACTGCGGTGTTAGCAGCAATCGGCGCTTCTGTTGCGGCAAGACGAGCAGCGTTGACTCACGTAATTTTTAATGTGATGGGTTCTATTATTTTTCTTATATTATTAATTCCATTTGTAGCTTTTGTATCATTCTTACAGACAAAATTAAATTTGAATCCAGAAATGACGATTGCATTTGCACACGGAAGCTTTAATGTTATGAACACGATTATACAATTTCCGTTTATAGCTGGATTGGCATGGATTGTTACGAAAATAATCCCAGGTAAAGATACGACTATTGAATATAAACCAAAATTCTTGGATCCGATTTTCATTGAGAGATCTTCTGCTTTAGCTTTAGATCAAGCGAAAAAGGAAATAGCCCGAATGGGAGAATATGCTTGTAAAGGTCTAGAAGAATCCAATCGATATTTAACTACAAGTTCTCAAAAACATTCAGATATGGCTATGCAAATTGAGGGAGCCATAAATAACCTAGATCGTAATATTACAGAATATTTAGTGACGGTATCAGGAAGATCTCTATCTGAACAGGAAAGTGAAAAACATACAGCATTAATGAACTCCGTCCGTGATATTGAACGAATAGGGGATCACTTTGAAAATTTAATTGAGTTGGTGGATTACAAAATTTCTAATAAAGTCCAAATTTCAGATAAGGCGATGGGTGAGTTAAACACTATGTTTGACTTAACTAATATGACTGTTAAACAAGCTGTAGATGCTTTAAGTGAGTCTGATAGAGAGAAAGCCTTAGAAGTTGTTCAACGAGAAGAAGAAATTGATAAGATGGAAAGAGATTATCGTAAGCGACATATTATTCGTATGAATAAAGGGCTTTGCAGTGGTTCAGCAGGTATAGTATTTGTTGATATCATAAGTAATTTAGAGCGTATTGGTGACCACGCAGTGAACATTGCTGAGTATGTTTTAGGTCATCATGATTAAAATAAAAGAGAAGGGATAAAACCTTCTCTTTTTTAATTGCAAATAAGAATAAAAGGTGATATTATAATAGACGTTGTTTATGTTTGTCGAGATTAATAAATAGTGTTGACAAACGAAAAAATACATGGTAAATTTTATATCGTTGTTAAATATTAACATTTCACTATTCCACAGTAGCTCAGTGGTAGAGCAATCGGCTGTTAACCGATCGGTCGTAGGTTCGAATCCTACCTGTGGAGCCAAAGTGGCGGCGTAGCTCAGATGGCGAGAGCGTACGGTTCATACCCGTGAGGTCGTGGGTTCGATCCCCTCCGCCGCTACCATTTTATTATTTAGTCACATGGCGGTCGTGGCGAAGTGGTTAACGCACCGGATTGTGGCTCCGGCATTCGTGGGTTCGATTCCCACCGATCGCCCGTTTATAAACTGGACCCTTAGCTCAGTTGGTTAGAGCTATCGGCTCATAACCGATCGGTCGCAGGTTCGAGTCCTGCAGGGTCCACCATATAATATCATATCACGGAGGTATACCCAAGTCTGGCTGAAGGGATCGGTCTTGAAAACCGACAGGCGGGTCAAACCGCGCGGGGGTTCGAATCCCTCTACCTCCTTTTTGCGAGAAAACAAGTATATAATATACTTGTTTTTTATTTGCGTAAATTTTTATCCCTCTTAATCGGGCAGTAAAACTAGTTGGGAGATCAACTGCCCGTAAAGGTCCGATAAGTATGACTAACCATAAGTGGGAGATGAAAGAAAACCCCGCTTATGGAAGTCTTCTTGATTTAACTATTTTTCATCTTTGTAAGGCAAAATATTTGCAACTATGTGATAGCAATGATAATCTTCTAGTTAAAGGGTGATAAACCTGAATTATCCATTTTAAATTTATTAAGGGAGGAAGATTTTTATGGCTAAATTTGAATTACCAGAATTACCATATGCATATGATGCATTAGAACCAACAATTGACAAGGAAACAATGAATATTCATCATACGAAACACCATAACACTTATGTAACAAATCTAAATGCAGCTGTTGAAGGAATTTCCGAATTAGAAGGAAAATCAGTTGAAGAATTAATCAGTAATTTAGATGCTGTTCCAGAAGCAAAACGTACAGCGGTACGCAATAATGGTGGTGGACATGCTAACCATAGTTTATTCTGGAAAGTTTTATCACCAAATGGTGGTGGTGAACCAACTGGTGAACTAGCTGAAAAGATTAATGCTAAATTTGGTAGCTTCGACAAATTCAAAGAAGAGTTTGAAAATGCTGCTAAAACACGTTTTGGTTCTGGTTGGGCTTGGCTAGTATCCAATAACGGTGAATTAGAAGTTATGAGCACTCCAAACCAAGATTCTCCACTTATGGAAGGTAAAACTCCTTTATTAGGTGTAGACGTTTGGGAACATGCATACTACCTAAAATATCAAAACAGACGCCCTGAATACTTAGCAGCATTTTGGAATGTTGTTAACTGGGATGAAGTAGCTAAAAACTACAAAGGTTAATAGCAAGTAATTTAAAAACACGTGGTATTTTACCACGTGTTTTTTTGCATATCTGACAATTATTCGCCAAGACTAACTTATTAAAGGAGTAGTTAGATATGGCGAAATTCATTCAAGCATTTGAAAACAAAATGGACGTTAATCGTGATTTATTATTACTATTACTAATAGGTGGCCTTTATTCCTTAGGTATTTTTCTTTCCAATACGTTTGTCAATATCTATTTATGGAGACAATCCGGAGATTATATTACGATTGCAGTTTATAATCTAGGAATTAATCTATTTCAAGCTCTAACCTTTATATTAGCAGGAAGGTTAGCTAAAAAAGTTGATCGGATTATAGTCCTAAGATTAGGTGTTATATTTTTGTCTGTGTTTTTCCTAAGTGTATTAATTATTGGAGAGAAAGCTTCTTATTTTAATTTTTTATTAGGTTGTTTATTAGGGATAGGTTATGGTTTTTATTGGTTAGCTTTTAATGTATTAACTTTTGAAATTACGGAACCGGATACAAGAGACTTTTTTAATGGGTTTTTAGGAGTTCTTCAATCTTTAGGTGGGATGATTGGTCCACTATTTGCAGGATTAATTATCGCGAAGTTAGACGGTAATGTAGGTTATACAACTATTTTTACTATTTCGTTTATATTATTTATTTTTGCAGTTATATCCAGTTTCTTTTTGAAACGAAGAAGTGCAAAAGGGGACTTTTACTTTAGAAGAATTCTATATGAGAGGAAAAATAATAAAAACTGGAGCAGAATATTATACGCTCATTTTTTTCAAGGTATACGAGAAGGAGTATTTGTTTTTGTTATATCTATTTGGGTGTTTATTGTAACAAAAAGTGAGTTTGCTTTGGGTACCTTCAACTTAGTTCTATCCGGGTTATCGGCCGTATTATATTTTATTGTGACTAAATATATAAAACCGGCGAGGAGAAAAAAAGCTATCCTAATCGGTGCTCTTCTTTTGTATATCTCGATTTTTATTATTTTATTTAATGTAAATTATTTATTACTTATTTTATATGCCATAGTCATAGGTATTGCTTATCCGATTATAAATGTACCCTATGTTTCTCTGACATATGATGTTATTGGAAAGGCCTGGAAAGCTGGAGAACTAAGAATAGAATATATCGTTGTTCGTGAGTTATTTTTAAATGTGGGAAGGATTGTTTCTGTACTGATTTTCTTACTGGGTGTTTCTCTTTTTGATGCAGAAAAAATCATTCCTATTCTTTTGGTAGTTTTTGGGGCCGGTCATTTAATTATTTATCTATATGTAAGGAATATATCAATGGGTAGTTCTTCTCGAAAGGAAATATTAATGAAAGAGCAATTAACTGACGAAAAAGATCGGTAAATATGATAAAATGTCTATGATTGATTGCATTTTAAATTTTGGGGGAGAACATATGTCAAAAATACGGAAGAAAAAGAAAAAGGCACAATTACCCTTCCGAATAAATATATTGTTCTTTGTTATCTTCTTGTTGTTCTCTGTTTTGATTTTGCAACTTGGTGTAGTTCAAATTTTAAATGGAGAAGCTTTTCAAAAAGAAATAGAAAGAACAATTCAAGATACAACGAAAATTCCTGTACCAAGAGGGAAAATCTATGACCGTAACCATAACCTTATCGTGGATAATGAGCCAGTCTACTCTATTACGTATACACCAGAAAAAGGAGTTCAAGCTGAAGATCGACTCAAAGTAGCAAAGCGATTAGCCGATTTTATTACGCTTGTACCTAAGGATGAAAATCCAGAAAAATATTTGGACAAAAAATTAACAGAAAGAGATTTAAAAGAATACTGGTATTTGTTAAATAAAAAAGAGGCAGATAGCAGACTTTCTGAAAAAGATATAGAAGAGTTGAGTAATGCAGAGGCTTATAATAAAACGTTAGATTTAATTACGGAAGAAGAAATAAGTAATTTTTCTCTTCATGATAAAGAGATTATCGCTATTAAAAAAGAGATAGACAAAGCTTATTCCTTAAGTCCACAAATTGTTAAAAATGAAGGAGTAACAGCAGAAGAATATGCTTTAGTTTCTGAACACTTATCTGAACTTCCAGGAATTAATGCTACAACGGATTGGAATCGTAATTATCCTTATGGTGAAACATTACAGAGTTTGTTAGGTGCTGTCACGACACAGGAAGAAGGTATCCCTGCTGAGAAAAAAGACTATTTCTTAACGCGAGGTTACAGTAGGAATGATCGTGTTGGAAAAAGTGGATTGGAACAATATTATGAAGATGTATTAAGGGGAAGAAAAGAGCAAATTGAATATACAACAACAAAAAATGGTGTTATTGTTGGTTCTGATACAGTTGTAGAGGGACAGCGCGGTAAAGATTTAGTATTAACGATTGACATGGATTTTCAGAAAGAAGTAGATAAAATTGTACAAGAGGAATTATTGGCCGCAATAAGAAAACATCCTGGTGCAAATAGACATTTAGACCAAGCTCTTGCGGTTGTGATGAATCCGAAGACTGGTGAATTACTAGCTGTATCTGGTCAACGTTATGATCGTTCTGAAGGGAAATTTCATAATGAATCATTCAGGACTTTATATGATTCACACCGTCCTGGATCAACTGTAAAGGGAGCAACGGTATTATCTGGTTATGAATCAGGTGTTATTAAACCCGGACAGACTTTTTACGATAGTCCAATTAAAATAGCGGGTACACAAAAGAAATCATCTTGGAAAAATTTAGGTACGGTAAGTGACTTAGATGCGTTAAAGTTTTCTTCAAACGTATATATGTTCTATATTGCTTTAAGAATGGGTGGGGATTATCGTTACCCATTTCCAAATAACAAAACTGCTTCAATAGATACCAATGCATTTCAGCAATTTCGCCATTATTTTGCGCAATTTGGTCTAGGATCTAGTACAGGAATTGATTATCCGTATGAAGCTACAGGATATGTTGGAACTGAGCTCATAGGAGGAAAACTGTTAGACTTTGCGATTGGTCAGTTTGATACGTATACTACTATGCAATTAGCTCAATATGTTTCCACTATTGCTAATGACGGGTATCGTGTTAAACCACATTTCTTAAAAGAAATACGAGAGTCAAATGGTACAGATGAAACATTAGGTTCCGTCTATCGTGTTGAAAATTCAACAGTACTTAATCGAATAGAAATGGATCATATTGACCGAGTGCAGGAAGGGTTTAGAAGAGTTTTTCAAGTGCCTGGAGGAACAGCATACTCTTACTTTGCGGGTAAAAGCTATAACCCGGCTGGTAAGACTGGAACAGCTCAAAGTGATTATTATGATCCTAAAACAGAAACATTATATACAACGGAGAATCGTTCCTTAGTTGGATATGCTCCATTTGATAATCCTGAAATTGCCTTCGCAATCATTGTACCTAACTTAGGGCCGAATGTTAGTGGACAATATCCTGTTAATAATGTAATTGGTGAACGGATTTTGGACACTTATTTTGAAATGAAACAAAAAGAAGACAAATTAGGCGATAAGATTAAAGACGAAAATCATGAGGAAGAAAATAATCAATAAAAAACCATAAACCTCTTTGAGGTTTATGGTTTTTTAGCAAGAAGAAAATTTATCCACGGACAGTAAGACTCCTGCCTGGGGAACAAGGTAGGTAGGTGGGAAATTAACTGCCGGTAAAGGTCTAATAAAGAAAAGGAAGCGTGGATTTTCCATGCTTCCTTTTCTTTAATAATTCATTAATGCTTGTGCTAATTCATAGTAGCTCATGTCACTAGTTACTTTTGTTTCTTTAGCTTTTACTTTTAAGCTATAATCATGTTTTTCAAGGTATTTTGTGAAATCGGAAGCCTTATCGATAATTCCATTTTCCTCAAGAAGGTTGCTAATAGAAGAAGTTGGCATTCCAGATTCGACATTTAAAACATAAGATTTATTTTCATCTTCTTTTTTATCTTCTTTTTCATCTTTTTTTGCTTGTTCATCGTCAGTTTCTTTTACTTCTTTCTCTTTATCCTTGCTTTCATCTTTCTTTTCGGATTTCTCTTTGTCAGAATTCTTATCCGCCTCATCAGAATTTTGCTCTGGTTTATTCTCATTTGGATTAACAGTCATAGCAATATATTCATCATTTGAAACCACATGATAGCCTTCCTCTTCTATAATAGGAATTAATTCTTCAGCTGATAGGTTGTTTTCCTTATTATTATCGGAAATGAGAACTACACCTAACATAATAATTCCTGCTGTTAACAATCCAAGTGAGAAAAATCTCACAAGTTGCTTCATTTAAATCACCTTTAATTCCTTATTATTTATATCTTTTCTATACCATCAGACAGTAATTCTTCTTCCAATATCTTAACTTTTTTCTTCATTTGATATGTATCCTGCATTGTTGTAATGGAAAGTTGTTCCACCTGACTTTCTAGTTCTTCTATTCTATCATTCATGAAAAATGATAATACAAAAAGAACAACCGCCACAGCTAAAATAGAAACTACTGCATAAATCATCTGTATTCCTCCTTTACCATTATTAGTTATAACATAGAATGATACTGGATACCAATGGTAATTATAGGTTTAGCTAAAATTCATTCTTAAACTCAAATAAAATATTCGAAATATAGTTCGCTTTTTTGGTGGTTTGTTAAATATTTTAAATCTATGTGTAAAATAGTTCTCGGGGATTTGAAACAAAATTCTAGAAAAAAAAGAAAAGGCGCTCTATCATAAATGTATGCTTCCCGGCAAATACATTAGAAAGAGGCCTTTTCATGAATACAATTATATCAAAAATTAGCGAATTATTAAAGGATACAAATGACTTAATTGAGTTTGAAGAACAAATTCAAATTAGTATATATGATCTACTTACTACACTAATGGGGAGCGTATTTACACAACTTAATCAAACGATTAAAAGAAGAATGCAAAGTAAAGGTTGGACGGTTGAACGAGAAGATGAAAAAACGATTCAGTTTATTTTTGGGGCGGTTCGCTTTACTCATACCTTGATGCGCGATGTGAATGGAAAGGCGCATTATCCTTTTGATGAATGGATTGGATTTAGAAAATATCAACGACATAGTCCTTTAGTTGAAGTAAAAGTGGCAGAGTTGGCTAGTGAGAGTACGTACCGAGAAACGGCACGCATATTAGGTGAATGGACCGCAGTAACTCTTAGTCATACAACTGTGGGAAGTATTGTGAAACGTGTTGGGAAGGCACAAGCGCGAGCTGATGAAGAAATGTTAGCGGAATTAGAGGAAGCTGCTTATTTACCAAAGGGAGATGAGTTGGATTTTTTATTTGCCGAGGCAGATGGTGTATTTGTGCGTGGAACAAAGAAAAAGACAAGTCATGAAGTCCATCATGCGATCATTCATGAAGGTTGGAGTAAAAATGGGAAGCGTATTTCCCTAAAGAATCCACAGGTCATCATGACAACCAAACCAACGAATGATTTTTGGAAAGAAGTCCAGGCGTATACAGCTAATCATTATTCCTTAGAAAACACTCAAGTTGTCACCAATAGTGATGGTGGTCCCGGTTATACGGCAGAACGTTTTCAAGAGGCTTTCTCACAGTCTAGTTATCCTGTTTTAAATCAATTGGATTCCTTTCACATTTCTAAAGCACTGAATCGAACTTTTGGAGTTAAAAAGAGCGAGTTTAAAGAAGGTGTACAAAAGGCAATCAAAGAACACGAACTGGATGATTTCATACGTTGGATGGATACATTGGAGAGCACTTTAGAAACGGATAAGCAGTTAGAAAAGGCCGAGGATTTTCGTAGATATATTGGCGGTAATTGGGATCGAATTTTTGATTGGAGAGAAAAAGTTGAGAATCCACCAAAAGAGGCAAGGGGCATGGGTGCAATGGAATCCAACCAACGACATATTTCATTCCGAATGAAAAAGCGTGGAATGCATTGGAGTTTAGAAGGTAGTGAGGCAATGGTGAAGATCAAACAAGGGATTCTAAATAAAACATTACGATCCGTCTATTTGAGAGACCAAAGGCGAAGTGTAAGAAAACAACGAGACGTGAAAAAAGTGGTTCGTATGACTGAATTTCTACGCCAGGAAACCCAGCCGTCAATTGGAGCAAAACAAGGTAAAATAAGCCTAAATACAGCTCATTCATCAGCTATTGGACAGTTAATAAAAAGTTTTAGATAACACCCTGATTTTTAGGTAAGGTTCTTGGTTTTTAGAACGTTACCTAAAAATTGGGGACAGCAAGCGACAAGGGTCGCGCGGTAGCCGAAAAAGTGTACAAAAATAGAGTGCCGGAAATATTGGTGTGAAAGACACACCGAGAAAAACTTGACACATACATTTTAAATTTCATTCTTGATTGTAAGCAGAAACTCTGATATTATTATTAAAGTCTAAACGAAATGTTCATTTTTCTAGTTTTTATAGTTTGGAGGGAAAAACATGCGCGTAAACATTACTTTAGCTTGTACTGAAACAGGTGATCGTAATTATATTACAACAAAAAACAAACGTACAAATCCTGAGCGTATTGAGCTTATGAAATATTGTCCACGTCTTAAAAAACACACTTTACATCGTGAAACAAAATAATGGATAAAAATCCCTTGTCTATACGGACAGGGGATTTTTAATTTATTCCACCGAAACGGGCAAGTCCTCTTTATATGATAATGTATAAATACCTTCTCATTTCAAAAACTAATCAAAATATGAGTAAAAGAAGGTGTGAATATGAAAGGAATAACCTCGCTAGTTTCTTTATTTATCGCGATCTATTATGTTTATAAAAATCGATATCGAATTTTTAATTTTATTATGAAAGTGAACTTCTTACGTAAATATGCAGTACGAATCTCCATGAGTATTCCAAATTTACGTTATAAACTTTTGCCAAGTATATTTGATATGGAAAGCGAATAATAAAAAAAACGTTTGGGAAAAGAAGTTGCTTTTTGTTGCAACTTCTTTTTTTGCAGAAAAAAAGGCAAAGTTTTCTAATCGTAAATACAACTGTTATGATATAAGGGAAAGGAAGGTGAATAAATGGACACGAATGATTCGTACATAATGCATACTATCGCATCCAAGTTAGTTAATCGAGAAGGTTATGAAGTAATACATATTAACCCAAAGGAAATTTGGTTAGAACAATATAAAAATAAACATTCCAATATCGTTAGACTAACTTTAAATGGATACGATTGGAAAAATCATTTAAAAAAGGATATTTTTATTGTCTTACAAAAAGTTAGTAAAATGAAACGTCCCTTTAAAAGTAGGAAAATGACATTATTTAATGTATATATTTCTTCTCAGTATCCAATAGATAGTTGGGAATATCTAAAAAAGCCAATTCAGCTAAAAGATAAAAACTTCATACAACATAAGATGTTTTACATACATAAAGAAGATAAGGAACAAGAAATATTAAGACTCCAACATTCTATTGATACGGATTCTTTTGAAATAAATGATAAACTACCGGATTCAGAGAAAGAAAAGCAAATTCATATTAATCGAGAACAACTAATAAATAAACGGAAAAGTAAACAAGAAACGGTTGAAAAAGTTTTTTCTTATGGAAAGCCATTTTTCACATATGTTTTCATTATCATTAATTTATTGATGTTCTTTCTCCTTGAAGTAAAAGGAGGGAGCACTAATACGGATACTTTATTACAATACGGTGCTAAATATAATCCGGGTATGATAGAAGATAATCAATGGTGGCGTATACTTAGTTCGATGTTCATTCACATTGGCTTCTTCCATTTATTAATGAATGTAATGGCCATTTATTATTTAGGAATATTAGTAGAGAAAATGTATGGACGTTGGCGATTTTTATTTATATACTTACTATCGGGAATTGGAGGGGGACTTGCAAGCTTTGCATTTTCTGTCAACATTTCTGCAGGAGCCTCAGGAGCGATATTTGGATTATTTGGGGCGCTATTATTTTTCGGTTTCATTTATAGGGAAATATTTTTTCAAACATTAGGATCGAATGTGCTGCTAATTCTAGCCATTAATCTTATACTTGGCTTTGTTGTCCAACAAATTGACATGGCCGCTCACATAGGTGGGCTAGTTGCTGGATTCATTGCATCTGCTATTATATTTCTTCCAAAAAAGAAAAAAATAGTTATTCAATTATTTGCTGCCCTTGTTTTTGCAGTAAGTTTATTATACTTGGTTAATTTCGGGATTCACAATAACCTTAATAAACAAGAGTATCATTTAATGATGCTGGAAGAATCCCTTTCGGATAAAGAATATGAAAAGGTTGTAAAAATTGCTAATGATGCATTACATGCAAAAGGAAATTCAGAAGCGATTATTTATTTTCAAAGATCTTACGCCTTTATTAAACTTAACCAAACAAATGAGGCAATTGCAGATCTTGAAAAAAGTATTCGTTATGAACCCTTATCTGAAGCCTATTATAATTTAGCATACCTATATTATGAAATAGGTGATGAAGAGAGAGCAAAGGAGAATGTTATTGAAGCCTACACAAGAAATCCGGAAAATAAGGATTTTATAAAATTATATGAAGAAATAACGGGGGAATCTTTGTAAACACACTATTCATTTAAGTATAGAAAATGATAATAAGTTTAAACTAAATCTATCATTATTCATATGCTAGGTGTGATCCTATAACGAAAATGTAAATTATACTAATAAAAGATTAGCAGTAGGTGAGTGTGACTAACCATCAGTGGGGGATGAAGAAAAACCCCCACAGATGGAAGTCTTCTTTATATTACTTATTAAATTTGATATAATTAAAAATGGTGATTAATAAGTGAAAACAGTATTTGATGTCCAACAATTATTGAAGAGATTCCACACTTTCATTTATACTGGCGACCGTATAGGTGATTTAGAACTAATGGAAATGGAAGTTGTAGATCTCCATAAATTGGAATTTATTTCTAACGAAGATTATATACAAGCAAGGCTTATTTTGAAAAAAGAGAAGTCAAGACTTACTTAGATAAAGGAGAAACAAATGGGGAAAATTTTGGTCGGGGTAGATATCGGTGGTACTACTATTAAGTTAGGTTTTATAAATTTAAAAGGTACGATTATAGAAAAATGGGAAATACCAACAAATACCGCTAACAATGGTAGTGCGATTGTAGATGATATTTGGAAATCCATTCATGATAAGGTTGAAAATAATGGTAATGGAATATATGGAATTGGAGTAGGTGCTCCAGGTTTTATTGATGTGAAGTCAGGATATGTTTCGGAAGCGGTTAATATTGGTTGGAAAGGAATGGATTTAAAACAGCAATTAGAAAAGAGATCTAATTTACCTGTATTTGTTCAAAATGATGCAAATATTGCAGCTTTAGGGGAATATTGGATTGGGGCAGGGCAAGGTTCTTTAAATATGATTGCAGTTACACTTGGCACTGGAGTCGGCGGCGGAATTATTGTAAATGGTTCAATTTTAAATGGAGAAAATGGAATGGCTGGAGAAATTGGTCATATAAAAGTTGAACCAGAAGGTGTTCATTGTAATTGCGGTGGTAACGGATGTTTGGAAACTATTTGTTCTGCTACAGGAATAAAAAGACAAGGGATGGATTCCATTTTAACCAATCCCAATTCTAATGTGGCTCAGTATTACAGAGACAAGGGAGTAATCACTGCAAAAGATGTTATCGATTTTGCCAAGTCGGGCGATGAAACATGTGTTGAAATAATTGATTACACCTGTGACGTTTTAGGTAAAGCTTTAGCAAACATCGGAACAGTAATTAATCCTTCTAAGATAATTTTTGGTGGTGGTGTTTCAAAAGCAGGGGAGTTCTTATTGGGAAAAATAGACAAGGCTTTTCGAAAATATGCAATTCCGAAGTTACATCAAATTTGTGAATTAAAAATAGCCCATCTTGGAAATGATGCCGGTATTCTCGGTGGAGCATTTTTAGTTAAACAAAGTTTAGAAGAGGAAAAATTCAACTAGTAGTGCCTTAAACCTCTAAAATAATTGTTTACATACAACCTTCCATATCGTTACATATAAATATTAAGAAATTGTAAAATTACTGAAACCTTTTTTAATTTTTATCGTCATATAATATAACGATAATTAGAAAATTAGGCATACCATTAGGTCGGGTTATACCTAAATTGGACTCAACCTGAAAAAGAGTTTTATCCTTTTCTAATTGTTTAAAATGACGAATTTAATGTGGAATGGTCTAGGGGGTAATATCTTTGAATGAAAAAAGACCGAGAATACCGTTATATATAACTGCTAGTTTATTATTTGGTATAAAAACATATATTGTTTACCGATTTATGTTTAATATTGAACTCGATAATTCAATGCAGGAATTTATATTATTTATCAATCCGTTTGTTTCTGCATTTGTAATGTTTGCCATTTCTGTTTGGTTTAATAAACCATCTAGACAAATGAAATATATTCGGTATACAGGATTTATAGCGTCTTTTATTGTTTTCGCAAATCTTGTATTCTATCGACAATTCACAGATTTTATAACAATTCCGCAATTATTTATGGGAAGTAATATGGCCGATTTAGGTTCTAGTATTTTAACATTAATAAAACCGTACGATTTCTTATTATTTATTGACACAGTTCTAATTTGGGTGTGGAGTAAACGAAAAGAAGAGTTCGTTAAAGTCTCTTATCAAAAAAGATGGAAAGTATTTGTGCTATCTTTGTCCTTGCTGTTATTAGCGGGAAACTTCCTACTTGCAGAAATGGAAAGACCACAATTATTTACTCGAGGCTTTGACCGTGAATATTTGGTTAAAAACATTGGATTGTTTAACTACCATATTTATGATATTGTGCAGCATTCCAAAGCAGAATCCCAAAGGGTTTTCGCTGATGGTAATGAGTTAAATGATATCAAGTCTTTTATAGATGATAATGTGCGAATAAACGAGAAATCGAATATGTTTGGAGCGGCAGAAGGGAAAAATGTCATTTGGATTAATGCTGAATCTCTTCAATCTTTTGTAATTAAAAATGAACTGAACGGAGAAGAAGTTACGCCGTTTCTAAATAGTTTAATAGAAGATGAAGATACGTATTATTTCGAAAACTTTTACGAGCAAACAGGACAAGGAAAAACCTCGGATTCTGAATTCTTAGTAGAAAATTCTATGTACCCTCTATCTAGAGGGGCTGTATTCTTTACACACAGTACTAACGAATATCATGCTACTCCTGAAATTATTAAAGATGAAGGTTATAATTCAGCTGTATTACATGCCAATAGTGGAAGCTTCTGGAATAGATTTCAAATGTACGACAGTATAGGTTTTGATCATTTTTATGATGAAAACTCTTATGAAATTAATCCGGATAACTCAGTTGGATGGGGACTAAAAGATAAACCATTCTTTGAGCAATCCATTAAACATTTACAATCCATGGATAAACCATTTTATGCTAAATTAATTACATTAACAAACCATTTTCCTTTTGAATTAGGTGAAGAGGATCGTTCGATTGAACCATATCATTCTAATTCAAATACACTTAATAACTATTTTCCGGCCGTTAGGTATATGGATGAAGCAATTGAGGAATTTTTTACACTGCTTGAGTCTACCGATCTCTACGAAAATTCAATAATAGTCATTATGGGGGATCACATAGGAATAAGTGCAAACCATAATAAAGCAATGAGTATGTATTTAGACAAGGAAGAAATAACCCCGTATGATCAAGTTCAATTACAAAGAGTTCCACTACTTATCCATATTCCGGGGGATGGAAACGGAAAAACGATATCAACCGTGTCTGGACAAATTGATATTAAACCAACGATTTTAAGTCTTCTTGGAATAGATACAAAAAATGATATTTATTTCGGAAATGACTTATTTGCTAAAAATAGGAAGAGTTACATTGCTTTACGCAACGGTGATTTTATAAGCAATGAATTTATTTTTACTGCAGGTACTTGTTACAATCGTGAAACGGGTGAGATAATAGAAGAAGATACGAATAAAGGTATAGAAAAAGTAAGTAGTTGTAACGAAATTAGAAATAATGTTGAAACAGAGTTACAGCATTCAGATGATTTGATTTATGGAGATCTACTTCGATTTTATGATTTTGACTGATTTTATCCCACCTAAGCAGGCAGTAGGACTCCCATTTCAGGCTTCAGAAACAAAGAAGGTGGGAGGGAGATCAACTACCCGTAAAGGTCTGATATGAACGACTAACCATCAGTGGGGATGAAGGAAAACCTCTACTGATGGAGGTCTTCTTTATGAAAATACGTGTAGAAAAAAGCTGCTTTATAAAAAGCAGCTTTTTTCAATGAATAAGAAGGTTATTAAATTTCAGCCTATTATACTTTTCTTTGGAAAGGACACGTCCGCGAAGCGCTAGAGGGCGCTTACACCTCTGTTCTTACCCGGCTAATTCGGAGATAATCGTTGCGATAGAAAAGAAACCAAATACTAACGCAGCAAGAGCGGAAAAGATTAGCGCGAACGCATTTTTATATTTCAGTTGGCGTACAACTGAGACTACCGCTAATAAGGCAACTAGAAGACATATTATTCCAAATACAATGTGTGACATTTTTTAAATACCCCCTTTTGCTAATTCTCCCTAATAGATAACCTTTGATTTGGGAATTACATTTATATTATTATGTAATTAAATATACATATTCATTTTATAGTAATATATGGATTTTGTCGAGGTATATACATGTTTTTACATATATATAAATTTATTTATTTGGAGGTATATCATGGAGGTTTTAACTTTATCTCTTGGACCTTTAGGAACAAATTGTTACATTATCATCTCTGCGGGAGAAGCACTTATTATTGATCCGGGTGGAGAAGCAAGTAAAGTAATAGAGATGTTAACAAGTAAAAATGCAACACCTAAAGCAATCCTATTAACTCATGCACATTTTGATCACATTGGTGCAGTGGAAGATTTAAGAAACCATTATAACATTGAAGTGTACTTACATGAAAATGAAAGGGATTGGTTACTAGATCCTCAATTAAATGGTTCATTTAAATTTGTTGGAAATGAGATTAAAACAGAAAAACCAGAACATTATTTATCTGAAGGGAATTTAACTATTTCGTCATTTATTTTTGAAGTAAGACATACACCAGGACATTCACCGGGAAGTGTAAGTTTTGTATTTGAAAAGGAACAATGGGTTTTCGGTGGAGACGTGTTATTCTACGGTGGTGTTGGACGAACTGATCTTTTAGGAGGGGACATGTCACAACTTATTCAATCGATTCAAAATAAATTTTATAGCCTTCCTGATGACTTTACTGTTTATCCAGGTCATGGACCTAAAACTTCTATTTTATTCGAGAAGAGTAATAATCCTTTTGTTCCATACCGCGTGTAAAGAGGATGTTTAAAAGGTCCGGTAAAAGTGATATTTCAAATATTTTCGTTCGTGCTAGCGGAACTTCCTAAAGCCGCCTGCGTCCTGTGGGTAACGTAGAAGTCAGCACATCCTGTACAGGTCCGTTCCTCATGTATTAACTGCATATGTTTCAGTACCGGAAGCATCGTCGCTTCGAGCTACCATGCGAAGGAAACGAATTAAAGGAAGGTCGACTAAAAATAGACTTTACGATCTTAGCCGACCTCAGTTCTTTTTATTCGGCTTTTTGAACACGCACATAAATGGAAAAATAAAAATCCTACACGAATAAAGTGTAGGATTTTTTCTGGCGCTCATTCTAGTGTCCGAACCCTGGTACTAGTATAAATTCGGAATACCACGTAAAGCCAATCATAAATACGGTACAATACGCTCCGAATAGGTACATATACATTCTTTCAGACAATCTTAAATAACCCAATGTAAGGAAAAACACCGTTTGAACGAGGAATAATAGCGCCGTTCCAACCATATCACCAACATAGAACATGACTGTGAATATACCTGTCCAAAAGGCAAGAACACGGAACATACGATCCATGCGATTTCCCCCCTTTTAAGATAACGTTATCAAACAATATTATAAACAAGATTTTCCATCTTGTAAATGAATCTGTTAATAATTTGCTAGTAAATTTGCAGAATAGGAACAACTATCACAACGATGGGCGAACATGTTTTCTTCCTCTATCAACTCAACTTCCGTAAATAATACTTCTAACATTCCTTTTATGAAGGCATAATGCATATCACAAATTAAAGGTTGATTTTTTGCTGCTAATTCTCCAAAAGGGCAGTTATTTACTTGAAATTTTATCGTATGCTTTTCTTCGTTGCAAAAGAAATTGGAATAGAGTCCCATCATAGTGGAGGCTTCTTCAAGAATGTTCAACTTTTGTTCCGTAGATAAATTTTTTGCATGAACACCATCCATAATATTCTTTCCATATTTTTCACCGATCGTATATAAGGTTTTTCTACCGATATCTCCCATTTCTGCTAAAGAATCGATAAGAATGGAGGAGAGGAGTTTATAGTCACGGTATGGAAAATTTAATTCAATAACTTTATTTGATAAGAAATAAACTTTATTTGGTCTACCACCTTTTCCAGTTTTTTTGGAATAGGATGTTACTAATTGAATGTCTTCTAATTTCGAAAGGTGTAGTCTGGCCACATTTGGATGAATATCGAATTCACCTGCAATTTCCGCAACGTTGACTTCCTTATGTTTTTTAAGCATATATTGATAAATATTGTAACGAGTCGGATCACTAAGTATACTTGTTACCTTTAGTGTTTGGTTCATGTTAAACACCTCACAATTTTTATATACTATTATTATAGTTGAAATATTATTATAGATGGGTAAACTAAATAAAATGTAATAAAATATACATAAGTAAAGAAAAAAAGGTCCTTTACGATTGAGTATCTACTATATTGGCAGTATAAGAAAAGGTGTATTTAAATTCTAATTCTTTAGTTGTGATGATGTATACAAAATCATATAGGTTTTCGGATTCTTCTGTTATGTGAATAATCACCTTTCCATCAGGGAAATCATATTGAACAGTTGAGGGAATAGTCGAATTTGTTGACAATATTTCTTGATTGAATTTCATTTGACTCATTTGAAATAATGTTTCGATACGAATATGTTCTAGATAATGGTCAGTGAGATATAGATCATTGCGATAAAGCAGAATACTAGATGTAATCATTATAAAAACTAGACTTACCACAAATAGTACGTAAGGTAACATGAACCCGTTTTGGTTTCTGGTAAAAGACAATAACCTTTTCATAAGTCTCTCCTAATGTATTTCTTATCCTTAATCGAATTCCATAGGGATTTGAATCCATTGATAATTTCTCAATATTTTGTAACAATATTTCATGCCCTTTTCTGTCAACTTGCCTGCGGATGAGGCTACCGTATTGTTCAATAAGAATTTCGGAATCATGTTGAATTAGTTTTAATTTATTTCCTTCTATCTTGATATCATTAGAAGAGATTACTTCATCTCTTATGAACTGAAAAAACTGTTGTGTTGATAGTTCGTTATGATTGGATGATAAGTGACTTGTTGATTGAAGTAAATAAGCGAACATCGGTAAGGTCATACTTACTATAGCTAGTGCAAAAAACATCGAAATATATGAGAATCCTTTTTCACTTTTTAGCCAGTCCTTCCAAACAAAACGTTTCATTTGTTTTTCTTGCATTTTCCCATTGTGCACATCCTTTAATGAACTTATTTTCTTCTGTGAAAGTGTATTGGACTATTCTTCCATTATAATTTCGTTTTGAAAAAGTGTTTGGTAACGATTTATTGTTCCAAATAAAGGGCTGTAATTCATCATGTAATTCGTATGCAATCGACCGTCGATCACTTAGAACTGTTTCTTCTTTTTTAATTTGTGTAATGATTGGCACAAATACCATTACTAAAATCATAAAAATTCCTGTTGCGATTAAAATTTCAATTAATGTAAATCCGTTAATTTTCGACAATATTCATTCTCCCTTTTCCTAGTGGAAAGACTAAATGATAAGTTGATTGATTTGTTCTTATTACTATTATTTTTCTGTTCACAATCGTTCCTGATGTTTTAAAAATAATATTATTATTTTCCCTAGTATCGATAGTAACCCCTTCAGGATAATATCGATTCAATATAACTTCTTCACCTTTTCTTAAGTTATAATGATCTTTAAAAAAGGTAATACGAACAAAATCTTCCGTAGTGGTTGAAAGATTTTGTAAATATAAAACATCTGATTCAAGAACCGTTAAAAATTGTTGATCTTGAATATTTTTTAAGCTAGGTACCTTGATGATTGGGCTAATTAGAACCATTATGGAAACTATTGCTAACACAAAAAGAAGCTCGATTAAAGTAAAACCATTCTTTTTAGTCTTTTGATCAATTACCGATTTTAACATTATTATTTCCATCTAATACTAGACTTTTTCCGTTTGGACATTTGGTTTGATCATTCGTTATATACCCTTTACTTTTTAAATCATTAATACTAGTCGGATAATCATTATTCTCTAGATAGTACGCATCTACTTGTCCTTGTACTAATGATTTTAAAGCGTCACATCCTTTTTCGTTTACTTCTGCACTTCTTCCACCTAAATTGGGAACGATAAGAATGATCAACACAGAAATTATCAACAAAACAATTAGCATTTCTACTAGTGTAAATCCACGATTATTATTAAACATTTGAAACCACTCCTTAAACCGTTTTAATTAATTGAAACATT
Organism: Oceanobacillus sp. FSL K6-0118; assembly: GCF_038006665.1. Classification (NCBI taxonomy): domain Bacteria; kingdom Bacillati; phylum Bacillota; class Bacilli; order Caryophanales; family Bacillaceae; genus Oceanobacillus; species Oceanobacillus sp. FSL K6-0118. The sequence goes on along the minus strand of NZ_JBBOVR010000001.1, from coordinate 2,336,127 downwards.
GGCCACATTAATGAGATATAAATAAAGATAATAAGCCCTCCAATAATGATTAAAAAGATAGGTTGTACCCATGTTAAAATTTTTAATGTCTTTGCTTCTATATCTTCCATTAATAGCTCGGCATACACAGAAAGATCCATTTCTAATGCTTCCATATCTGTATCTTGTTGAAAGATAGAAATCAAGTGTTTGTCTAATAAGTGCAATTGAGACAAAACAAAACTTAAATGAATTCCTTGACTTAATTCATTGGTTAATAATGTGGAATAGTAAGAAATGATAGGGAGTTTTGGTTGGTTCGCCATATGTTGTAGAATTTCTTTAAAAGACATGCCGGTTTTAAGAAGGGAAGAGAAATGAGAAGCAAAAAAATAGGAGGTTTGCATCTTTAAGTAGTATCTATACAATGGGATTTTTAAATAAATTTTTAGTTGTTTTTGTATACTTAGTTTTTGTTGAATAAAATACCATAAAATAAAACAGAAACTGAACACTAAAATAGAAATGATGATGAAGGTTGTGACAAAATCGATTAACGTGACTGTATAATGGATAGATGAATTGGAATGGTAGTTACTATCAAAAATTTCAACAAAGGTTGGTAATACAGATTCTTTAATAAAGAATAGCAATGTAGAAAAGATAAAGATTAAAATTAATGGATACCGAATAATTTGTTTAAACTTTTTTGTATGCGTTATACGTTGCTGAAACATTTGTATTGCTTTTTCTAAGTTACCTTCTAGATCATTATTTGCTCTTACAAAAAATAAATATGATGTTATGGTCGGATGGAAATGGACATTTTCGAAAGCTTGATCAATGGTTTCCCCGTTTTTAAGGGAATCAATGATTTTAGTTGCATAAGTAGAGAGATGACTGTCCCATTTTATCTTTTCTAATGCAGTTAAGATTGGATAACCATTTTTTAATAAGCGTGACAATCGTTTTAGAAATCTAAGTTGTAGTTCATTATTCGGTCTCAACCTGTAATTCAAATAAAGTTTCTTTAGAGATAAATCCATATGCGTACGCCTTCTTTCTTAAGTGTTGAAATGAATGATAGTTTTTAATCTTTTTTACATCACCTCCTTTTAGCACATAATCGAGTATTTCTCCATCTAAAATTTCTAGAATTGCAGCACGTCTCATGACTTTTTTATTTATTTGTATTGGAACTAATTGGATAGAAGCCACTGCAATAAGAGTGTGTTGTAAGTCAATCTCCTTAATGTCTAAATCCCTTAAACGATGAATAGTACCGATTGAATTCTTCGCATGTAATGTGCTCATTACGAGATGACCAGTTAAAGCAGCTTCAAAAGCAAATTTTGCCGTATATTCGTCACGGATTTCACCAACCATGAGAATATCTGGGTCATGCCTAAGTGCAGCTTTTAGCCCTGTTTGATAAGTAATACCCGCTTTTTCATTGATTTGGACTTGGATAATATCTTGCATTTCTTTTTCGATGGGATCTTCTAATGATATGGTTTGATAGGAATCTTCCTGAAGAAGGGAATGAACTAAAGAATATAAGGTTGTGGTCTTCCCACTTCCAGTCGGCCCGGTAATCAGGATTATGCCTGATCGACGCTTTACCCATTTTTTTATTTGTTTGTACTGACTAGGAAATAAGAAAAGTTCGTTAAGGCTATGTGTTTGTTTTTGTGGGAGTACTCGAACAGCTAAGCTTTCTAATTGGTTGGTAGGGAGTGTTGAAAATCGAAGGGAGTATATCATGGAAGTATCGTGATGTTGGATTGTTCCGTTTTGTGGTTTTCGTGTTTCACCAATATCCATTCCGGAGCTAAATTTATAATAGGTAAGAAGTAGTTGATAATGATTCGTGGAAATCTTTTTATAGAAGACTCTTTTACCATTAATCCGGAAAAAAATATCGGTTTCCGTATTAAACGGGTAAAAATGAATATCAGATGCATGTTGTTCAATTGCCGCTGTTAATATGTTTCTTGAAAGTGTTATAGCAGAACTCAAATTTATTTCATCTCCTTTTATTTAATTGCTAATAGTCCTATTCGACATTATTTTTCAAATTCCTTCTTTTTTTTAATAAATATTTCAAAAACTTTTTGAATAGGTTTTCACCGATTAGTTAAATCTAAGGATATGGAGGTGAAGTTTTGAAAGGAAATGATTATATTAAATTTGTGACAGAGCAAGTTGTTTCTTATTTGGATTTACCAGCCGAAGAAAGACAAAAGCGTAAATTAGACCGTAAAAATACTAATTCCAACTTTTCCAATCATTGGTTTGGTGTGTTGCCATTTGCAATTAAATCGTTAAGAAAAAAGGCAGAATAGCATGACATATAGCTGTTCTGCCTTTTCCCGATAGCTCACTGTATAAGGGAATTTTTCTAATACCTATTCCGTTAAATAAAATATTCCGCCGTTAATAACTTCTTGGGAAATTACTGGATGATATCTCTCTTTAATTTCTTCTATCTCCTTTTCCATTTGTTCTAATTCCTCTGTCCTACCTTCATAAAAGTGTTGTACCGTTTTGATTTCTTCTTCTAATTCTTGTAATGACTCTAGAGCCCATTCATGTGTTTGATTTTCGATATAGGAGGATATTACCGATTCAATTCGTTTAAATCCACTTTGTAATTTAATTATTGGTGATATGGTATAACAATAATCAGAAATAGCCATTTGTAAAGGTAATTTCTGTAGATGGTCCATCATCTCTAATCGCATATTTCCGTTTACGAGTTGTAAACCAATAGAAATCATTTCATCTTTTTTCTGCTTTCCCTTATAACTCATTTTTAAATTTACTACTAACCAAGGGAATAGGGGGGTGTTTTGGTTTGACACTACTTTTTGAAAAAGCTTTGTATATTTTTCCTTTTCTTTAAGGTGATTAATAATTTGTTGTAATCTGGGACTTCCAAAGTGAATCCATTCCCCTTTTTCGTTCTTCTTATTCGGGTTTGTGATTAAGGTAAGGTCCATAGGCTGCCCTTGCTGTCCGATTTTTTTTATATAATGCCAATAAAAAGGGCGATTCATTAACGCTTGATCCATTTCTTCTGTTAATTGGATTTTTAGAATCCCATCTTTGTTTTCTAGTATTTGGCATCGATGTGACACAAAATAATCTTCTAAAAATTGATTTAAATTAGTGATAGCCATAATTTTGCCCCTCTTGTGATTGTTCCATTGAGCTTTTAATGATACTTGTTAGGTTATCCAATTTAATTTTTACTTCACCAATAGTTGACGATTCATTATAGATAGACTCTATTTCTGATTCCATATTTGAAATATTTAGTTCCTCTAAAATGGCATCAAGATTTCCGATTACTTGTTCAAATAAATTAATTTTCTCATATAGTAAAGTCATAATATGTTCTTCAATCGTACCTTTCGTAGCAAAATTATAAATTTGCACATCTTTTTCTTGCCCATAACGATGGATACGGCCGATTCGTTGTTCCAGGCGCATCGGATTCCAAGGTAAATCATAATTAATTAAGTGATTACAAAATTGCAAATTAATTCCTTCTCCGCCAGCTTCCGTTGCAATTAGAACTTGTGCATGATCTTGGAATAATTGTTTCATCCAATCTTTTTTTCCGCGTTTAAATCCACCTCGGAAAGGAACTGATGTAATTCCATGCTGCTTCAAAATCCATTGAAGATATATTTGGCTAGCACGATATTCTGTAAAAACAATAACCTTTTCATCACCGAACTGTTTGATTAGTTCCACTAATTTTTCTGCTTTTGAATGATGTGGAAGTTTTTCAATTTTCGAATTAACTTGTTCGATGAAGGGGTTTGGATTTGTTTCATTCAATTTTTTCAAGGAAAGATAACAAGCTTCTCGAGATGAGCAAATTTCTCGTAGAAAAGTAATCTTCGAGAAACTTGAAAACCCAGCAAAGGCTGATTCCAGTTCGCTATATACTTCCTTTTCTTCTTGCTTAAAATCAATCCAAACGGTTTGAATATTTCTTTTCGTGCTACTTAGCGTTGTATTTTGTCTTGTATTACGAATCATTACTTTTTGTATGAGTTGTTTCAAATAAGCATCCTGTTTGATTTTATTCCGATCTTTACCATAGTTTTCCAAAAAGGATTCATAATTGCCTAAATGACCAGGTTTTAAAATCGAAATTAAGTTAAAAATTTCTATTAATTGATTTTGAACTGGGGTTGCTGTCAATAGTAGACAATATTTCTTTTTTAACGATCGAACAAATTCATAGTTTTTTGTTTTATGGTTTTTAAGTTTATGCGCCTCATCGATTAGAATAAAATCATAATCAATATCTAAAATCTTTTCCCTATGGGGAGAACGTTTTGCTGTATCAAGTGAGGATATGATAATATTTTGGTCCCAACTATAATTCTTTCGATGTGCTACAGCTGGAATATAAAATTTTTCATTGAGCTCTTTGACCCATTGACTTACCAAAGAAGCAGGAACTAAAATAAGTGCATTTTTTACTAATCCACGAATCATGTATTCTTTTAAAATAAGTCCAGCTTCAATCGTTTTTCCGAGACCTACTTCATCTGCTAATATCGCTCTTCCATTCATTGTTTCAATTACTTGTTCTGCTGCTTCAACTTGATGATCTAAAAACTTGACATGAGGTAGATATTCAAAAGCTCTTAACCCTTTAAATTCGGGAGTAATAGTAGTTAACTCAGCATGGTACGCCATAGAAAAAAGTTCCCAACTAGAATATGGTCCGTCATTTTCCAAAATTGATTCTAATTCGGTTATAAATGTTGTATCTTTATTAACTTGAATAGAATCCATAAAATACTCCTTTTATTTAATGAATTTATAATTTTAGTTTTCAAAGTAATTGTAAGAAGTAATATAAAAATCGTTTTTACATATATTTTAGTATAACCAATAATATTTTTAATATGAGGACATGATAGCGAAGAATGAAGGTATTCTGGTAACAAGAAGTGTTGTAAAAAGGACAGATATTCTTTTTTAAGGAATTTCTGTCTTTTTTGGTATAGTGAACATTTTTAATGAGGGAGTGAGATTAAATCGAGAAGCTAAAACAAACGGTCATATACCCAGAATATAAACAGAATGGAGCTAGGACAATTGATTTTGAAGGATGGGAATTACCTGTTCGTTTTTCGACTATAAACGATGAACATGAAGCAACTAGATTACGAGCGGGACTATTTGATGTTTCTCATATGGGAAAAATAAAAATATCAGGTCCCAAGAGTTTAGAATTTTTACAACAGATGACAACGAATGATCTATCTAAGTTAACACAATCAAAGGCTCAGTATACGGTTATGTGTTATGAGAATGGTGGAACGGTTGACGACCTTATTATCTACATGGTAGCAGATTTTGAATATGTATTAGTCGTTAATGCGGCTAACACAATAAAAGATTATAAATGGCTGAATCAAAATAATAAATATGATTTTCAGCAGGTTCAAATTGAAATTGTTACACATCATTATGTTCAATTAGCTTTACAGGGGCCAAACGCTGAACGGATTTTACAAAAATTAACCAAAACGAACCTTCAGGAATTACGTTTCTTTGAATGTAAGCATGGAATTGACTTTTTAGGAATGGGAACACCAGCAATGATTTCCAGAACGGGTTATACAGGGGAAGACGGATTTGAAATTTATATTCACCCACAAGAGGGAAGAAACCTTTGGAAAAAGCTTTTACAACTTGGTATGGAAGAAGGGATACAACCAATAGGTCTAGGAGCAAGAGATACGCTTCGATTAGAGGCAGGATTACCTCTTTATGGTCAGGAGCTATCAAAAGAAATAACCCCTATGGAAGCAAATTTGAATTTTGTAGTGAAGCTAGATAAAGGTGTCGATTTTATTGGAAGGAAAACTTTAACAGAACAAAAGATGCAAGGACCCCAAAGGAAGATAGTTGGAATTGAAATGATAGAGAAGGGCATTCCACGGCACGGGTGTAACGTGTTGATAGACAATTCAATAATTGGTTATGTAACTTCTGGAACACATTCTCCTACTCTTAAAAAAAGTATCGGCATGGCTTTACTTGATTCCCAATATTCTTCTACTGGGATGGAAGTTAAAGTTCAAATACGGAATCGAGTATGTAATGCAATCGTTGTCCCTTTACCTTTTTATCCCATCTAAACGGGCAGTAAGACTCCCACCTCAAGCTTCCGGGGAAGTGAAGAAGGTGAGAGGGAGATCAACTGCCCATAAAAGCCCGATAAGTGCGACTAACCATCAGTGGGTGGATGAAGGAAATCCCCGCTGATGGAAGTCTTCTTTATTCACGGAGAAGGAGGCATTCCAATGAATTTTCGGTATTTACCTATGACGGAATCAGATAAAAATGAAATGTTAAAAGCAATAGGGATTCAGTCAGCGGAAGAATTATTTTCGGATATACCCCAATCCATCCGATTAAACAGGACTTTAAATTTAAAAGAACCAACAAGTGAATATCAATTGATCAAGGAGTTAAATGATATTTCTAGAAAAAATGCAAATTTAAAGGATTATGTATCATTTCTTGGTGCGGGCGTGTATGATCACTTTATCCCATCTGTCGTTGATCATGTCATATCTAGATCGGAATTCTATACTGCCTATACTCCCTATCAAGCCGAAATTTCTCAGGGGGAGTTACAAGCTATTTTTGAATTTCAAACGATGGTTTCAGAAATTACAGGTATGCCGATTGCTAACTCATCAATGTATGATGGTGGTACAGCTCTTGCAGAAGCAGTTAATTTAAGTGCAGCACATACGAAGAAAAAGAAAATCCTTGTTTCCCAATTAGTTCATCCAGAGTCAAGGGAGATTATCAAAGCCTATGCAAAAGGTCATAACTTAGAAATTATCGAGATTGAGGAGAAACAGGGGAGGACAAATCTTCAAGAGTTAGAAAAGATGGTTGATCATGAAACGGCAAGTGTTGTCATTCAATATCCAAACTTTTTTGGACAAATAGAACCTTTAGCGGAAATCAATAAGGTAATCAAGAAAGAAAAAGACATTATGTTCATTGTTTCAAGTAATCCCCTTGCATTAGGTTACTTCACTCCTCCTAGTGAATTTGGGGCAGATATGGTAGTCGGAGACATGCAAGTATTAGGTATAAAATCACAATATGGTGGACCGCATTGCGGATATTTTGCTACAACTAAGAAACTAATGAGAAAAATTCCCGGTCGTCTTGTAGGACAAACGAAAGATGAGAACGGGGTAAGAGGTTTTGTTTTAACTTTACAAGCAAGGGAGCAACACATTCGCAGAGAAAAAGCAACTTCCAACATTTGTTCTAATCAGGCGTTAAATGCTTTAGCTAGTTCTGTTGCACTAAGCTCCTTGGGGAAACACGGTTTATATAAAATGGCAAAGCTAAATATTCAAAAAGGAAGATATATGCTGCAGCAACTCGAAAATAACAATATAGAAGTAGTTTTTAAAACACCTTTCTTCAATGAAATAGTAATACAACTTAAAAAATCTGTTAAATGTGTAAACCGGATTCTTTTACAAAAAGGAATAATTGGTGGATACGATTTGTCGGATGAATATCCAGATTATCCAAATCATATGTTGATTGCCATTACAGAGACTCGCACAAAAGAAGAAATTGATCAATTTACAAAAGAATTGGGGGATATCAATGGTTAATAAAGATTACCCATTAATTTTTGAAAGGAGTCAGGAGGGAAGAACTGGTTGTAGTCTCCCAGAATTAGATGTACCAGAAACGGAAATAGAAGGCGATATCAATCCTGTTTATATTCGAAAAGAATTAGCTGAACTTCCAGAGGTCAATGAATTAGAATTAATTCGACACTATACTGGTTTATCTACACGTAATTATGGAGTGGATTCGGGATTTTATCCCCTTGGATCATGTACGATGAAATATAATCCGAAAATAAATGAAGAAATTGTAAAGCTGGATGGTTTTTCATATCTCCATCCCTATCAATTATTGGAAACTGTTCAAGGGGCATTGGAAATCATGTACGATTTACAATATGCTTTAAAAGAAATCACGGGGATGTATGAGTTCACTTTACAATCGGCAGCTGGAGCTCATGGAGAGTGGACCGCTTTAATGATGATAAAAGCATACCATGAACAAAACGGGGATTACGGTCGGACAAAAGTTATTATTCCTGATTCAGCCCATGGAACAAATCCGGCATCGGTAACAGTGGCAGGTCTTGAAGTAATAACCGTTCAATCTAATGAAGAAGGGTTAGTTGACTTAGAGCACTTAAAACAAGTAGTTGGAGATGATACAGCTGCTTTAATGTTGACAAATCCTAACACATTAGGATTATTTGAAACTGAAATTATAGAAATAGCCGAAATTATTCACGATGCCGGTGGAAAACTATATTATGACGGTGCCAATTTGAATGCCATTATGGGTTATACTAGACCGGGAGATATGGGATTTGATGCGGTTCACTTAAATCTTCATAAAACGTTTACAGGACCTCACGGTGGGGGTGGACCTGGATCAGGGCCAGTGGGTGTTTCAAAAGAGTTAGAGCCGTTTTTACCAAAACCTGTATTAAGAAAAGAAGGAAATGATTTTGTTTTTGACTATAATCGACCGAAATCAATTGGAAAGGTTAAGTCATATTATGGTAATTTTGGAATTAATCTTCGGGCATACACGTACATTAGAACAATGGGAGCGGAAGGATTAAAGAAAGTTAGTGAATATGCAGTGATAAATGCTAATTATATGATGAGGAAATTAAAAAAGGCTTTTGAACTACCATTTGACAGACATTGCAAGCATGAATTTGTCTTATCAGGTATAAAACAAAAGAAATTAGGGGTACGGACTTTAGATATAGCGAAGCGGCTCTTAGATTTTGGTTACCATCCACCTACAATATATTTTCCATTAATAATAGAAGAGGCAATGATGATTGAGCCTACCGAAACAGAATCGAAAGAAACATTGGATCAATTTATTGATACAATGTTGTCAATTGCCAAAGAAGTAGAAGAAACACCTAATATAGTACTGGAAGCACCTCATCATACAGTAGTAAAACGAGTGGATGAAACTACTGCTGCACGAAAACCAATATTAAGATATGATTGGGATTAACATAAACAAGAGGACAAAGGTTTGGAATCTTTGTCCTCTTTTTCATGGTATTTACTATTTGGTTTTTATTTTTCCAGTCCATTTTTTAAATCCGCCTTTAAGCTGGGAAATATCCTCATAGCCTTTTTTGTGGAGGATTTGTGCTGCTCTGGCGGATCTTGAACCACTTTGGCAATAAAGATAGACTGGTTTATCTTTTCTTAATTCAATTAATCGTTGTTTCAATTGTGTAACTGGAATATTTCTTGCTCCTAGAATATGACCACGATCAAATTCTTGAGGTTCACGTACATCTATTAGTTGAGCCTTACGATACCCTTTAATAAATTCTTCCTCTGTTAAGGTTTTTAGATAAGATCGTTGTCTGTAAAAGCGAAAAATTCCAAACGCAAGAATAACTAATAAAGCAATAATTAATAATTTCATTTTTTTCCCCCGTTTATTCTCGAATGTATAGTATTTATTATATGTTTAATTTGCTATTTTTTAAAGTTTTTTATATGATGTCTATTTGTAATGCCTATTAAAAATAGGTGGGTGAGTGTTTTAAATAGAATATATAAAAGCAAATAGGAAAAAAGTTTATTCCTTTGACTTTTCCTTCCAATTATATTGTTTTTCTCTATTTTTTAACAAATTTCATAGTTTTTCTAAGTTGACAAAAAGTACATATTTACTACAAAATACAATATATTGTGTTAGTTTTTAGATTAAGTACGATATATTGTATTAATATCATTTCAATGGTATTGTAAAATAGTATCATAAAAAACTACCTTCTTGGTAGTATAATTTTTTTAAGGGAGAAGATTCAATGACTACTTTTGTCGAGGGAAAGAATCGAATAAACATAGAATCGCTTAACAAAGACATAGAACAGTTTAGTGCTGTACATCCAATAACAAAAGATATGAAACTTACTCACAAAGGTGTTTCCCGTTTAGTAATGTTAGACCGTTATTCATATAAAGATACAACGAAGAAAACACTAAAAGTTGGGGACTTTGTTGTGCTAACGGTCAAAGCGGACCCTAAATTCCCGGCTAGAGGTTTAGGTTTTATCGAGTCCATTGATTGGAAAAGCAAAACAGCTGAGGTGAAGGTTGAACCGGAATATGTTTCTGTTTTAGATGATGAAAAAGAGATGAAAACAGGTGTTGTTAAACGTTCACTAGATACGATAGATAAGCCTTTAGAAGTTTATTATGAACAAATTGCTATGAGAAATGCGACAGGTTTATCTTCTGTCGAAATATCTGAGGATAAAAGGAAAGAATGGTTCCAAAAGTATTATGAGGAACTATCTAGCTTGAATTTTATTCCAGCTGGCAGGGTGTTATATGGTGCTGGATCCGAAACGGAAGTAACTTACTTCAACTGTTATGTTATGCCTTATGTAAGAGATTCACGTGAAGGCATTTCTGATCACCGCAAAAAAGTAATGGAAATCATGAGTAGAGGTGGAGGAGTAGGAACAAACGGTTCTACTTTAAGACCGAGAAACACACTGGCAAGGGGAGTAAATGGGAAATCTTCTGGCTCCGTTTCATGGTTAGATGATATTGCCAAGCTTACACATTTGGTAGAACAGGGTGGATCGCGCAGAGGGGCACAAATGATAATGTTGGTAGATTCTCATCCTGATATTATTGAATTTATTATTTCTAAAATGCAAAACCCTAGAATTCTTAGGTATTTAATTGAAAATACAGAAGATGAACAAATAAAAAAAATAGCAGAAGAAAAATTGAAATTTATTCCACTTACAGAGACAGAAGAAGATCTTTATCAAGGAATTCTTAACTACAAAAACATTCCTGGTCAGGGTGGTTTTTCAGATGCTGTATTTCGTGAAGCAGAAGAAAAATTAAGAACAGGCGGTACGTACTCTGTTCACAATCCAGAATTTTTAACAGGAGCTAATATTTCTGTTTGTATTACAAAAGAATTTATGGATGCCGTTGAAAATGATGATTATTATGAGCTTCGTTTCCCAGACGTTGAGAATTACACGGAAGAAGAAATGAAGGCTTATAACGAAAAATGGCATGAAGTTGGCGATGTTCGTCAATGGGAAGAAATGGGTTATGGAATTCGTATATACCGTCACATTAAAGCAAAAGAATTGTGGAAGTTAATTAATATTTGTGCAACCTATTCAGCAGAACCAGGTATTTTCTTTATTGACAATGCAAACGAAATGACAAATGCGAAAAGTTATGGACAACAAGTAGTTGCAACAAATCCGTGTGGTGAAAAAATAGCATAGTTTGCCTCACGTAAAAAATTGCGGGATAAAGCGGGAAGGCTGAGAATGCTAATCCGAACCGAAGGCTAGAAGTAAAGCTCTAGTCAGGGGCAACGCATAGATGGTGAACCTCATCTGAGAATATAATCCATCCACGAGACCGCAACATTACACACACCTTATCAAGATAATTTTAAGGGAAGAAGATATCATGAACCGAGGATATTCCTGTGTAATGAAAATGTATGCTGAACTTGCAGGAACTCAACTGTAAGAACTATTGGATAAAAAACCGATAGGATAACAAAATTGGAACAACCTCTTGCACCATATTCTGTTTGTAATTTAGCTGCTGTAAACCTTGCAGAGATGGCAAATAAAGATACGAAAACAGTAAACTTTGAAAAACTAGCACAAACGGTTAAAACGGGTGTGCGTATGCAAGATAATGTTATTGACGCTACTCCATACTTCTTAAAAGAAAATGAAAAACAAGCATTAGGGGAACGTCGAATTGGTTTAGGTGTTATGGGGCTTCACGATTTATTAATTTACTGTGAATCTGCATATGGTTCTGAGGAAGGTAATAAATTAGTTGATAAAGTCTTTGAAACAATTGCTGTAACAGCATATAGAACTTCTGTTGAATTAGCTAAAGAAAAAGGAAGCTTCCCATTCTTAGTAGGTAAAACAGAAGAGGAAACCAAACAATTACGTCAAGCGTTTATCAATACAGGTTATATGAAGAGAATGCCTAAGGATATTCGTGATGACATCTTAAAATATGGAATTCGTAACTCTCACTTACTTACCGTTGCGCCAACTGGAAGTACTGGAACAATGGTTGGTGTGTCAACTGGACTTGAGCCTTACTACTCATTTTCTTACTTTAGAAGTGGACGACTTGGTAAGTTTATTGAGGTAAAAGCAGATATTGTCCAAGAATATTTAGATCAGCATCCTGAAGTAGATTCAAATGAACTACCAGAATGGTTTGTAACTGCTATGGATTTATCACCTGAAGAACATGCTGATACACAATGTGTAATTCAGCGTTGGGTAGATAGTTCCATCTCTAAAACAGTAAATGCTCCAAGAGGATATACTGTTGAACAAGTAGAAAGTGTATACGAAAGATTGTATAGAGGCGGTGCAAAAGGCGGTACGGTATATGTAGATGGAAGCCGTGACAGCCAAGTATTAACCTTAAAAGCAGAAGAAAATTCATTTGAACAAACAGAACTATTTGAAGAAGATAAGAAACCGAAAGTTGTACTTGTTGACACCGTTCAAGAATTGGAAAAAACAAGCGTAACGATTGGATCTGAAGTAGGAAATACTTGTCCAGTATGTCGTGAAGGAACTGTTGAAGATATAGGCGGTTGTAACACATGTACAAGTTGTGGTGCACAATTAAAATGTGGGCTTTAAGAATTATAAGGGATTAGCTAATTAGCTAATCCCTTTTCTGTGGTATGATATTGTAGTAAATAAAACTTATTCACAAATAGTAAAAGCTTGTTTAACATATTTATTTCATGTATTCTTATTTACAGTAAACAATTTTGCCTGAACTTAAAAAAAGCGAGGGAATAGCATGCCAACTCCTAGTATGGAAGATTACATAGAAATTATTTATAATCTAATGGAAAAGAAAGGTTTTGTTCGTGTTTCTGATATTGCAGAGAAATTATCTGTTCACCCTTCATCTGTTACAAAAATGGTACAGAAATTAGACAAAGATAACTATTTAGATTACGAAAAGTATCGTGGGTTTGTACTTACCCCAAAAGGAAAAAAAATTGGTGAGCGTCTAGTATATCGACATGAACTACTAGAAGATTTTCTTGAAATAATTGGAGTAGACAAAGAAAATATTTATAACGATGTTGAAGGTATTGAACATCATTTAAGTTGGAATTCCATTGATCGTATTGGTGACTTAGTCCGTTATTTTAAGTCAAACGATGTAAGAGTGAACGAACTTAGAAAAGTGCAAAATGAAACGGAATAAAATAAAGAAAATTGTAGATATGGTTCTAAAAGTTTTTGCTCTTGATTAAGAATAAAAGTAGCATAAAGTTTTATGCGTCCTTTCTATGTATTAGAAAACAAGCATAAGGAGCGAACGGATGAAAATTGATGCTGTTTTTTCTGGTGGTGGAGTTAAAGCTTTTGCATTTGCTGGCGTATTAAAAAGCTTAGAGGAAAGTGAATTTGATTTAGAACGTGTTGCTGGAACATCTGCAGGAGCAATTGTGGCATCCCTTATCGCCTCAGATTACAAAATAGATGAAATCATTCAATTAACCCAAGAGCTTGATTTAAAAAAATTTTTAGATCCCCCCGCTCTAACCAAATATATCCCAATGAGTAAATGGTTGTTTTTATATTTCCAATTAGGTCTTAATAAAGGAAAAAAATTAGAAGATTGGTTATACCAAACATTAGCCCAAAAAAATATCTATACGTTTAATGATATTAAGGAAGGATATTTAAAAGTTGTCGTAAGTGACTTGTCCCTAGGAAAACTAGTTATTATACCAGATGATTTAGAACGTATTTACGGAATACATCCTAAGCATTTTCCGGTTTCAACAGCAGTAAGGATGAGCGCTGGGTTTCCTTATTTTTTTATGCCGAAGAAAATGCCAGGAAAAACAGATAAGAAAAGTATTATTGTGGATGGAGGCTTATTAAGTAATTTTCCAATGTGGTTATTTAATGACGGTGAACAAAGGGACACGAGACCAGTACTAGGAATTAAGTTTACAGGTTCCGTTGAAAAGGAAAATACTCCAAGGCAAATTAGTAATGCTTTTGATATGTTTACAGCTCTATTCGCTACGATGAAACAGGCGCATGATGCAAGATATATTTCAAAATCAGAGAAAAATAATATTATTTTTATACCAGTAGAGGGTGTAGATACAGTGAATTTTCATATTGATATAAAAGTAAAACAAGAATTATTCGATATCGGTAAAACCTATACCGATGAATTTTTAAAACATTGGCCTAAATAGACAAAAGACCGAACTTCTAAAAGGAAGCACGGTCTTTTCTTTTTGTTTTGTTTCCATCAATAACTTTTAGATGTCCCGCTGAACGTCTGCTTCGGTTTTTCTTAATAGGATTTGGTTGCTTTTTGGAAGTTAATTTCGCGGCATGAGTTGCTCTTACGTTGTCACTTTTGTATTTTGCTTTTGATTGGCGAACAGCTTTTTTATATTTCTTCATTTCATTAGAAGGAGCCTTCTTTCTAAGAAAAACGAAATAAATCACTGCAAATATAACTAAACCAAAGAAAATAGTTGTTAAAATACTCATTACAAACTTACCTGGCTGTGTGAAAAGTTGAGAAACTATGCCAATAACCCCTAACCCAATAATTACATAAAACAGTATTGACCATTTATTCCGAACCACAGAATCTCCTCCTTTTTTATTCGAACCTATTAGCAGGTAGGAAAGTATAAAAATCTTTCCTGTCTGGGGCTCCGATTACTCGGCCCACCGTGAAGATTTATATAAGTGCAACTAAGGCAATCACCTAAAGGCGACCCCAAGTTTTCTAATATATTTTGGAAAGCGAGTGTAGAACCATTCGAAAGAAAACAGTTGATATAATTCTAGGATATGTAAACTTTGATCAAATCATCCTTTATTACTAATTTTCCCCTGTTTTTTTAAAAATATTCATTATAAAATATCAAGTTGTTACAATAATAATTAATTTCTTATATTATATGCAGAAACTTGACTTTGTTTAATTTCATTTTACTAAATACTTAAGAACATAACTAGTTATTTATACCGGTCTATATGATTGGTTTTTATGTATTTGGTAATAATACTTGTGAGGTGATTCATATGAGTGAGAATAAGCAATTAGAACATAATAAACCTGAGAATACAATGTCTCTATTGAGTAGATCATTATTAACCGGTTTTATCGGGGGTATTCTATGGAGTACGATTGCTATATTTTTATATTATTTTAATTTTGTGGAAGTTTCACCTAAATCATTTGTTTTAAGATCCTGGTTGAAAACGGATTGGACTGACAGTTGGTTAGGTGATCTTGTTTCCATTATTATAATAGGACTTTTATCCATTGTCACGGCAATAATTTACTATGGTTTATTAAAAAAAGTGAAGACGATGTGGATCAGTGTTGTATATGGAATTATCCTATGGGGTATTGTATTTTATTTATTACAACCCATCTATACAAATATTCCAAAACTAGTTGAATTGAATACTAATTCTATTGTAACATCTTTATGTTTATTTATCTTGTATGGCACTTTTATTGGATATTCTATTTCTTATGATTATCACGATACCCAAGTAGAACAATTGTAGAAAAGTTTTTAAAGTTGTTTTTATAAGGAAAGCATTATTCAAATGAATATTTTTATGATAAACTAAAAAATAGTTAAATTTTAACAGTAATCTCATGAACGATGATTTTCATTAGGAAAGGGTGGGGGCATGGAAAGGTTATCCAAATTAAGAAAAGCTTTAAATCAAAATAAATTAGATGGAATACTTGTAACCAGTCCTTATAACAGACGATATATAACAGGCTTCACGGGTACGGCTGGGGTTGCAATTATTTCGGAAAGTGATTCTCGTTTTATTACGGATTTTAGATACACAGAACAAGCGAATGAACAAGCAAAAGAGTTTCAAATTATCGAGCATAAAACACAAATTGAACAAGAGTTAAAAACTCAATTAAAAGAAATGAATATAAGAAGGCTTGGATTCGAAAAAGATCATGTAACTTTTGGAGAATATGAATTATATAGTAAGATCTTAGAAGTGGAACTCGTACCGGTAAGTGGAATCATTGAGGAAATTCGTCTAATTAAAACACCAGAAGAACTAGAAATATTAAAGAAAGCAGCTAAAATTGCCGATGATGCTTTTGAACACATACAGGCTTACATTAAGCCTGGTGTGAAAGAAATAGATATATCGAATGAACTTGAATTTTTCATGAGAAAACAAGGTGCTACGGCTTCAAGTTTCGACACCATTGTAGCTTCTGGTTATCGTTCTGCCCTTCCGCATGGGGTAGCTTCAAATAAGGAAATCCAATCTGGAGAATTGGTAACATTAGATTATGGCGCCATCTATGAGGGTTACTGCTCAGACATTACAAGAACAGTAGCTGTTGGTGAAATCTCTGACCAATTGAATGATATCTATCATACAGTTTTAGAAGCAAACTTAGAAGGTGTAAAAGGAACAAAACCGGGTATGACTGGAAAAGAAGCAGACGACTTAACTAGAAATTATATCGAAGAAAAAGGATATGGAAAATATTTCGGTCATTCGACAGGGCACGGTATTGGCCTTGAAGTCCATGAAGGACCAACCTTATCCAAACGGTCTGACAAAGTTCTTGAGCCTGGAATGGTAGTAACGATAGAGCCAGGTATTTATCTCGCTAATATCGGTGGGTGTCGAATTGAAGATGATATCGTCATTACCGAAAACGGCAATGAACGTTTGACGTTTGCACCTAAGGAATTAATACAACTTTAGTATTTGAAACGGAGGAAAACATAATGATTTCAGTAAACGAATTTAAAACAGGCCTAACAATTAAAGTAGATGGAGATATATTACAAGTTATCGAATTCCAACATGTTAAACCGGGTAAAGGTGCAGCTTTTGTACGTTCAAAATTACGTAACTTAAGAAATGGAAACATCCAGGAAAAAACATTCCGTGGTGGGGAAAAGGTAGATACAGCACATATTGATAACAATAAAATGCAATATCTTTATGCAAGTGGAAATACCCATGCTTTTATGAATACGAATACTTATGAGCAAATAGAGATTCCTTCAGAACAAATAGAATCTCAATTAAAATTTATAAAAGAAAACATGGAAGTGAACGTCATCAGTTATGAAGGCGAAATCCTTGGTGTTGACTTACCTAATAACGTAGAGTTAGAAGTAATCGAAACAGAACCAGGTATTAAAGGTGATACAGCTAGTGGTGGTTCCAAACCTGCAACAGTAGAAACAGGTCTAGTGGTTCAAGTACCATTCTTTGTAAATAAAGGAGATATCCTAGTTATAAATACTTCTGACGGAAAATATGTTTCTAGAGCAAACCATTAATAAAGTTTTTAAGTGCGACTAACCATCAGTGGGATAGAAGGAAAATCCCCACTGATGGTTAGTCTTCTGTATACTACCTGTCAAAAAAAGTCTTAGCAGATGCTAAGGCTTTTTTTAATAGATTAATGAAAATATAAAATTTAGCTTATTAAATCTTATCATAGGGAAGGCCACGTCTAGCTCCAGCGCTAAAGCCGTAGCGAGACTTCCTTCACCTCCGTACGTCGCTAAACGGGCGCTTGCGCTTTTGCTAATAGAGAAAATTAGTCATAATTCAATGTTGTAAACATACATTTTATTATATACCTACAAAAAAGAGAGGGTCCAAAATGGAAGAAATTTTACGATTATTTCCAAATGAAATGAGACAAGTTATTGAGACGAAAATTGGGAATCGCTGGGACTTTCTTCAAGAAATTCGAATACGATTGTTTCAACCAATTGAATTTATTTTTGATAGGCAAATAGAATGGATTACTCATGTGAAACCAAGTAAGCACGATGGAGTGTATATAGTAAACCAGCTTAGTGAATTTTCATTATATCGTATGACCGATGAATTACGTGAAGGATATATCACTATTGAAGGAGGGCATCGCGTAGGAATTGCCGGAAGAGTCAATACGATTGGTGGTTCTGTAAAAGCGCTACAATACATCACCTTTTTTAATATTCGAATAGCAAAGCAAAAAATTGGGGTTGCTAATGCAATTATTCCTTACATTTTTAAAGAAAAATATTTAAACACATTACTTGTAGGTGCACCGCAAACCGGTAAAACAACACTTATTCGTGATACTACAAGGTTAATTTCATCAGGGTGGGGAAAAGTTCCAGCACAAAAAGTTGGTGTCATCGATGAAAGATCAGAAATTGCTGCTTCAATCAATGGTATTCCACAACTTGATCTTGGGACTAGAACAGATGTAATGGATGCATGTCCGAAAGCGGAAGGTATGATGATGATGATTCGTTCGATGTCACCTGATGTATTAGTGGTAGATGAAATTGGTAGTGCAGATGATATAAACGCGTTAATAGAAGCGATTAATACAGGGGTAACAGTTATTTGTACAATACATGGTCAAAGTTTAATCGAATTAAAAAAACGACCTTCTCTAGACATTCTATTTCAACATAAGGTTTTCGAAAGATTTCTCTTTTTAGAAAAAACGGGACAACCATCTGTTTTGAAAAAGGTTTATGACCAAAATGAAAAGGAAATTTTACAGAAAACGAGGTTTGTTATTACATGAATTGGATTGGTGCCCTTTTATTGATCAGTACAACGACATGGTTAGGATTTGATTGGAGTAACCGATTATCTAATCGGCCAAAACAAATAAGACAACTAA
Organism: Oceanobacillus sp. FSL K6-0118; assembly: GCF_038006665.1. Classification (NCBI taxonomy): domain Bacteria; kingdom Bacillati; phylum Bacillota; class Bacilli; order Caryophanales; family Bacillaceae; genus Oceanobacillus; species Oceanobacillus sp. FSL K6-0118. The sequence continues at coordinate 2,317,255 of NZ_JBBOVR010000001.1, read as the reverse complement.
AAAATGCATTACAAATTTTAGAAGCAGAAATTGTTTATAGTCAATTACCACTCAAAGAGGCCTTTTTAAATATATCGAGACAAATTCCAGAACCTACAAGATTCTTTTTTGAAGAAATAGGTCTGAGTTTACAAGATAAAAATATAGATTTCTATATAATCTGGAAAGAAAAAGTGGATGCACTTATCAATAATTCAAGCCTAGCTATTAATGAAAAAGAAATCTTATACCAGTTTGGAAGAACTATAGGGCAGCATGATTTTTATCAACAACAAAAGCATATTCAATTAACACTATCCCATTTAGAACGAGAACTTGAAGATGCTAGAGAGGAGCAATATAAATACAGTAAAATGGCCAAAAGTTTAGGATTTTTAGCTGGTTTATTTATTGTATTATTGCTGATTTAACGGAAAGGAGTCAATCCATGTTTGCAGATGCACAAATCTTATTTCAAATCGCAGGAATTGGAATCATTGTTGCACTAATACATACAATTTTAAAACAAATGGGGAAAGAAGAAATTGCACAGTTTGCAACGTTAATAGGATTTATCATTGTTCTTGTTATTGTGATTAATGGACTTTCCGATTTATTTAACCAAATCAAATCGGTATTTCTTTTCTAGGAGCATGTAATCATGGATATATTACAAATTGTGCTTCTCGGGGTTGTTGCTAGTATTTTATATCTCATCTTAAAAGATACAAATAGTTCTTTCGCATTTTTTATTATTTTGATAACTGGAATTATCATCTTTTTTGCGATAATACAACAGATTTTAATTATATTTGAATTAATCCAAAATCTCGGAAGAAATGCGAATATCGATGGTTTGTATATGGAAACGATATTGAAAATTATCGGTATAGCGTACATTGCAGAACTCGGAGCTAATCTAACGAAAGAAGCGGGGTTAAGTGCCGTTGCCAAAAACATTGAATTGGCAGGGAAGGTTTTTATCATTTTACTTGCAGTTCCAATCATTACAGCAGTTGTAGAAGCCATTTTGAACTTTTTACCTTCTGTATAGAAACTGCTTTGCAGACCTGGGGCTCTGAAGAAATCGCCTCACCGTAAAGATATGAATTAGTAATACTAAGGTATTTGCTAAAGCTTAGTGAACGCCAAGTTTAGAAGGGGGAATGTATAGTGAATGAAATTTAAAATTTATATTGCAACCCTATTTGGCCTATTCACTATTATTTTTCTCTTCATTGGACAAGTACCTGTTCATGCAGAAACGCAACAAATGGATGTTAGCAATGCTTTATTAAATGAAATCTCTTTAGAGGGTGTTGAAAATTACTGGGATCAATTAGTTCAAGAATACGGTACATATGTGCCAGAACTCGAAAAAACAACCGTATATGAATTTATCAAGAATCAAGACTCGCTTTCGATTAAAGGAGTTTTATTAGGATTAATCAAATATTTGTTTTATGAAATTATTCTAAACGGTAAACTACTCGGTACGTTGCTATTGCTTACTTTATTTTCTATATTATTGCAGACCATGCACACAGCCTTCGAAAGTTCAGCTGTAAGTAAAATAGCATATTTTGTAGTATATATTGTTCTAATCTTTTTAGCATTAAATAGCTTCTATGTAGCTGTTTCTTACGTGGAAGATGCGATAGGTATGATGAGTAGTTTTATGATTGGGCTATTACCTCTCATATTGGGATTAATGGCCACATTTGGAAATATCATCTCAGTATCTTTCTTTCACCCTATTATTATTTTTCTCATCAATGTTAGCAGTATATTAGTGTCTTCTTTCATTTTACCTTTACTATTTTTATCGGCAATCCTCACCATTGTAAATAACATAAGTGATAATTATAAAGTAAGTCATTTAGCAAATTTATTTAAGACAGTCAGTATGGGAGTATTAGGTATATTTTTAACAATCTTTTTAGGAGTTATATCCGTACAAGGAACAGCGAGTGCCATACAAGATGGTGTTGCAATGAAGACTGCAAAATTTGTGACTGGTAATTTTATACCAGTAGTTGGTCGAACATTTACTGATGCAACAGACACAATCTTAAGTGCTTCTTTGTTATTAAAAAATGCAGTGGGGATCGTTGGATTAATTATCGTATTATTTATTGTGTTATTTCCTGCTTTAAAAGTTGCTGCCATTGCAATTATTTATAAAATAGCTGCAGCAGTTTTACAACCGATAGGGGATGGACCAGTCATAACTACTTTAAATACGATTAGCAATTATATCCTATTTGTCCTTGCTTGTCTGCTTTCAATATCTATTATGTTTTTTTTAGCAATCGTTATTATCGTTGTTGCTAGCAATCTTACTATGTTAATCCGATAGGGGTAGTAGAGATGGATATAGTAATAAACTGGGTTACGCAAATTATATTATTTATAGTTCTTGCTACCATTATTGATTTATTAATCCCAACCTCATCGATGAATAAGTATATCAAATTAGTAGTCGGTTTAATTCTTATTTTAATTTTATTAAAACCAATATTTTATGTTTTGAATATCGACATGGAAACCGCATTAAATAAGTCATTTCAACAAGTTAATGATGTTGGTGAAGATAGTGAATCTGTAAAAAATTTAATAGAATTTCAAAAAAAAGAGATACAATCCACACAAGATGCATATATTTTAGAACAAATGGCTGTCCAACTAATAGAAATTGCTGAGGATCCTATGAAAGAAAAGTATCAACAGGAAATAACGAACATTGAATTTAAATTTAATTCTAATGATAGTTATTCTTACGAGGATCTTGAAGAAGTCATTGTTTATGTAAAAGATTTAGTGGAAGAGGAGGGAGAACAGAACACAGTTGAAAATGTTGTAATTAATACAGATCATGTAGTAGAGAAAAAAGACATGGACAGGCATGATGAGGAAATTAAACAATTATTAAAAAAGGTTTGGGAACTTACTGACAAAGAGATAACAATCTACTGGGAGGGAGGCGCATCTTGAAAAAATTCTTCGAGAAATTTTTCCAGCCAAAGAGTGGAGATGGAAGTAAAAAAGTATCAAATAAATTAGGATATATTATTATTCTAGGTTTGATTGGTATACTTCTTATATTTTTAAACAATATTTTGACAACATCAAGTGAAGAAACAGAAATGGATAAATCGATAGGACAACAGCCTCAGCAAAAAAATGTAGAGGTATCCAATTCGGAAGGTAATGATCGAACTTCTGATGTTCAAGAATTAGAAAAAAGCTTTAAAGAGGATTTAGAAGAAATGCTTAATAAAATAAAAGGTGTTTCTGATGCAGAAGTTATGGTTAATCTAGCCTCTTCAAATGTCCAAGTTTTTGAAAAAAATATAATCAAAGGGCAACAAACTACGGATGAGACAGATAAAAATGGTGGGTTAAGGAAAGTTGAAGATCAGACAGAAGAAACCCAGATTGTATTCGTTCGTCAGGGAGATAGAGAAGTTCCTTTACTAGTTAAGACAGAAAAACCAGAAGTAAGTGGAGTATTTGTAGTGGCAAAGGGGGCTGATCATGCGACTGTAAAAAAATGGATTGTTGAAGCAGTTTCAAGAGTACTTGATGTGCCAACACATAAGGTTTCAGTAATGCCGAAAACGAATTAAGGGGAGGAAGAATAATGTTAAAAAAACAAACAGTTTGGTTATTAACGATGTTAAGTTTAATGATTGTTTTAAGTGTGTATTATTTAATTTCACCGAATAACGATGATTTGGCATATATTGATAATGGGAAAGAATCCGCTGAACAGGCTACAGAGGATGTAACAACCGCTCAAGGCGAAGGTACAGAAGTAGATGAAATGACGAACATAGATAGCAATGAACTTTTTACTAACATTCGCATGGAATTGCAAGACGAAAGAAGTATGTCTAAATCAAGACTTGAAGATGTTGTTGCATCAGGTTCTGCAAGTGTAGAGGAGAAAGATGAAGCATTAAGGGAAATCGATCAGTTAGAAAACACTTCGAAAAAAGAGAAAATTTTAGAAGAGACCATTTTAGCTTCTGAAGAGTATCAAGATGTTTTAGTACGTTCCGAAAATGATAAAGTACATGTTCATGTTCAAGCGGACGAAAAACTATCTGGAACAGAAGCAAATCATATTATGAGAATGGTTTATGATGAGTTCGGTGAAATTCCTGTAGATGTTATTACTCAACCATCAGATCAAGAATTATCAAAGGAGTCAACTGAAGAAACATCAAAAGAATCAACTAAGGAGTCAACGGAGAGTTCAACTAAAGAGACATCTAAGGAATCAACTGAACAATCAGATAAAGAATAAACATAGAAATCAGATGCTCTTTAGACAAGGCATCTGATTTTTTGGTAGGTGAGAAGGTATAATAATCTATCTTGACTGCATAAGTACAACCCTGGCATCCACCTAACGACTTGGTGGTTGCCACGTTTTCTAATTCGTTGGGTATAATTGTAGAGTTTATGAAAGAAGATTGATATAATAATTTAGAATATTATTTATTTTAAAGAAAGGTTTAATCCTTGATGTATTTTATAAAGTAATAGTAAAATGATAAGGAAGCTCTAAGACCTAATAGTAAATTTTTTTCCAAAGGGGTGCTATACATGTTAAAAATACAAGAAATTAGAGAATTAATAAAGCTTATTGATAAGTCTGACATAAGTGAATTTACGTATGAAAATGACGGTACAAGTGTAACAATGAAAAAATCCGGAAATGGGTTGGTTGGAGAACAACATATTGTTGCAGAGGCTCCTAAAGAAACAGTAACAGTGTTAAACGAAGAACCAAAAGTAACTACTGTTAAGGAAGAACCAGCAAAGGTTGAAGCTGTTCAAGATAAAGAAGAGCCACAAGTAGATTCATCTTCAGATGCTAATTATGAAATTGTATCACCAATGGTAGGTACATTCTATGCCTCTTCTTCCCCGGATAGTGATGCTTATGTCTCTAAAGGAAGTACTGTTCAGAAAGATACAATTGTATGTATTGTTGAGGCAATGAAGTTATTTAATGAGATTGAAGCAGAGGTCGATGGAGAAATAGTGGAAGTACTAGTAGAAAATGGTGAACTGGTAGAATATGGACAACCATTATTTAAAGTGAAGACAAAGTAAGGGGTTGGAATAATTGATAAAAAAACTGCTAATTGCGAATAGGGGAGAAATTGCAGTTCGGATAATCCGTGCATGTAAAGAATTAGGGATCAAAACAGTTGCTGTATATTCAGAAGCGGATAAAGAAGCATTACATGTACAGTTAGCTGATGAAGCATATTGCATAGGTCCGAAATTAAGTAAGGACAGCTACCTTAACTTTACAAATATTATGAGTGTTGCTACTCTTACAGAAGTGGATGCCGTTCATCCGGGATATGGATTTTTAGCAGAAAATGCGGACTTTGCCGAGATTTGTGCAGATTGCAACATTGAATTTATTGGTCCTTCAGCAGAAGCCATCCAAAAAATGGGTATAAAAGATATCGCCAGAGATACAATGAAGAAAGCAAATGTACCAATCGTACCTGGTTCTGACGGCATAATAGAAAGTGAAGAAGAAGCATTAGAAATTGCTAATAAAATTGGGTTTCCTGTAATTATAAAAGCAACAGCCGGTGGCGGTGGAAAAGGAATCCGTGTTGCAAGATCTGAAGAAGATTTAATAAAAGGTATTCGGGTAACCCAAAAAGAAGCAGAACGAGCTTTTGGTAACCCTGGAGTTTATTTAGAAAAGTTTATTGAAGATTTCAGGCATATAGAAATACAAGTATTGGCTGATAAACATGGTAATGTCGTGCATTTAGGGGAGAGGGACTGTTCTATCCAACGTAGGCTTCAAAAATTGGTGGAAGAAAGTCCATCACCAGCACTTACCCCCGAAATCAGACAAAAAATGGGTGAAGCATCAGTGAAAGCTGCCAAAGCAGTAAACTACGTTGGTGCTGGAACCATTGAATACATTTTTGATAGAAAATCGAATGAGTTCTACTTTATGGAAATGAATACAAGAATACAAGTAGAACATCCCGTAACTGAAATGGTAACCGGAGTAGATTTGATTAAAGAACAAATCAAAGTAGCAGATAACGAGAAACTTAGTATTTCACAAGAGGATATTAAGTTAAATGGACATGCTATTGAATGTAGAATAAATGCCGAGGATCCATTTAGAAACTTTATGCCATCAGCTGGTAACATCAATATGTATTTGGCACCAGGTGGTTTAGGTGTTCGAGTGGACTCAGCAGCATATACAGGATACCAAATTCCACCTTACTATGATTCAATGATTGCGAAATTAATTGCGTATGCCCCAACACGTGAAGAAGCAATTAAACGTATGAAGCGTGCATTAGATGAATTTGTTGTTGAAGGTATTCATACTACCATTCCGTTCCATAGTTTAATTATGGAAAATGAGGTCTTTGTTAAGGGAGATTTCAATACTAATTTCTTAGAAGAAAACCCGATTCTTCAAAAAGAAAAATAGGGTCGTATTTACATACGAATTAGGAGTGATATCATGAGTGAACAGCCATTATTACATGTTAATGAGGATTCAACATTAGGGAAGATTGAGATTGCTCCAGAAGTAATAGAAGTCATTGCAGGGATTGCTGCTACAGAAGTAGATGAATTGTTTGCAATGAGGGGAAACTTTGCTTCAGGTGTTGTTGAGCGTTTAGGTAAAAGAACCCATAGTAAAGGTGTAAAGGTCGAACTAACGGAGAATGGAATTTCTATTGACCTGTATGTTATTTTGAATTTTGGAGTTTCCATTCCAAAGGTAGCCCAAAAAATTCAAACAAATATACGTGAATCATTAAAATACATGACATCTTTAGAATTGGATGAAATAAATGTTCATGTTGTTGGTATAAACATGGATGGAAATGAAGATAATGAGCAAGATTAAAATGAAGGTCCATTGACCTTCATTTTTTGTTTTAATATTGTCGCTTTCTACAGAATTCTAGCTTTGGATAGATTATCGTGTTATTATTTGTAGAGATGAAAGTAAAGGAGTTAAGCTGATGAATCGACATACAGCAAGGATAAAAGCATTTCAAATCTTGTTCCAAATGGATTTAAATGAGATGGAAATAGAAGCAGCGATTGGGTCGGTCGTAGATAATAATGAAAAAGATTTATTCCTTGAATCACTTGTTCACGGAGTAACTGATCATCAACAAGAAATTGATTCCATTATTTCCGATCACTTAGAAAAATGGACGTTAAACCGTATTGCATCTGTTGAGCGAAGTATTTTGCGTATAGCGACTTTTGAAATTAAATTTCTTGATGATATCCCAAATAGTGTTTCTATAAATGAGGCAATCGAATTGGCAAATAAATTTGGTGATGAAAAGTCGGGGAAATTTGTGAATGCTGTATTATCCAAAATTATATCTTAAAAAGGGGAAGCATACACTATGGTAGCAGAAATTATTAACGGTAAAGATTTAGCGCAAGAACTTAGAATGAGTTTGAAAGATGAAGTTACAGAATTGAAACAAAAAGGAATTAATCCGCATTTAACGGTAGTATTAGTTGGAGATAATCCTGCATCTAGATCTTATGTGAAAGGAAAAGAAAAAGCAGCAGCGGAAGTTGGGATTTCTTCCTCAGTTATTGAATTACCAGCAACTACTTCAGAAGAAGAGTTATTGGATCAAATACATAAATTAAATGAAGACAGTGTGGTAAATGGAATTTTAGTACAATTGCCTCTACCTAAACATATTAGTGAACAAAAAGTGATTGATACGATAAATCCTAATAAAGATGTCGACGGATTCCATCCAATTAATGTTGGAAAGATGATGCTTGGTGAGGATACTTTTCTACCGTGTACTCCGTATGGAATTATTACGATGTTAAAATCAAGAAATATCAATATAGAAGGTAAACATGCAGTAATCATCGGAAGAAGTAATATTGTAGGTAAGCCTGTAGGACAATTACTGTTAAACGAAAATGCAACTGTTACATATTGTCACTCACGCACAGCAAATTTAAGGGAATTAACATCTAAAGCGGATATTTTAATCGTAGCAATTGGAAGACCAAACGCCATTACAGCTGATGATATCAAAGAAGGCGCAGTTGTTATTGATGTAGGAATTAACCGTTTAGAAACAGGTAAACTAACTGGCGATGTGGATTTTAACAGTGCTGTAGAAAAAGCCTCTTACATTACACCTGTTCCTAAGGGAGTAGGACCCATGACTATTGCGATGCTGTTAAAAAATACAGTTAAAGCGGCTAAAGGATTGGAAAATCGTTGATTGACAAATATTTAACAGTTACTGCTGTAACAAAGTATATTAAGCGAAAAATGGATACAGATCCTCATCTAAAGCAAATTTTAATAAAAGGTGAAATTTCTAATTTTAAACAACACTCCCGTGGGCATATGTATATGACGATAAAGGATAGCCAAACAAAAATACAGGCAGTAATGTTTGCCGGAAATAATCGTTTTTTAAAATTTAAACCAGAAAATGGAATGAATGTATTAATAAAAGGCGAAATAAGCGTATATGAAGCTTATGGACAATATCAGCTATATATAAATCAAATGGAGCCGGATGGAATTGGATCATTATATTTAGCGTTCGAACAATTAAAGGAGAAACTTCAAAAGAAGGGATATTTTGATCCTTCCATTAAGAAAAATATTCCTCTTTACCCAGAACACATCGGGGTGATTACCTCTCCAACTGGTGCTGCAATCAGGGATATTATTACAACGTTAAGAAGAAGATATCCCATAGTAAAAATAACGGTTATACCTGTATTAGTACAAGGTCCAAATTCTCCTTACTCTATCAAACTTGCTATTGAAAAAGCTAATGAAATTGGTGGCTTTGATACGTTAATAGTTGGTAGAGGTGGAGGTTCTATTGAGGAATTGTGGAGTTTTAATGAGGAGATAGTTGCAGAGGCTATCTATCGTTCTAAGATTCCAATTATCTCTGCTGTGGGACACGAGACCGATGTCACAATAAGTGATTTTGTTGCTGATTTAAGGGCTCCTACCCCCACTGGTGCTGCAGAAATTGCTGTACAATCAGTGGCAGATTTAAAAGAAAAGCTTTTGATGTTAAAGCAGGCTCTGAATAGAGAATTGTCTAAAGAAATCTTAAATCATAAAAATCATTTAAATCGATTAATTAAGTCATATGCCTTTCGTTATCCGGAACAATTAATCAAACAAAAAGATCAGGATTTAGATGCGTTAATGGAAAGACTACAAAGGGCAATGATTAGAAAACAGGAAAATAAAAAACAAGAACTTCATCATGTAATCAGACGACTGGAAGTTCAACATCCTAAAAAACAGATAGAGCAAACGAAGAAAAAATTATTAGAATATGTAAGGCTTCAAAATGATTATATGGTAAGGAATTTTGAAAATAAAACAAATAAATGGACCAATACAGTTGAAAAATTGACATTATTAAACCCTTTACAAATTATGAAAAGGGGTTTTGCCTTGCCTTATACAGAAAATGGAGCATTAATAAAGACGATTAAACAAGTACAAAAAGATAAAAAAATCCAAGTTCGATTAAGTGATGGAAGGATTAATTGTCAGGTACTCCAATTAGAGGAGGATATAAATGAGTAAAGAAGAACTTACTTTTGAAGAAGCGATGAGTAAATTAGAACAAATTGTACAAAAGCTAGAAGAGGGTGATGTTCCTTTAGAAAAAGCAATCACCTATTATCAGGAAGGAATGAACCTTTCTAAAATTTGTAATGATAAATTAAATAATGTCCAGGAGAAAATGACACAAATTATGAATGAACAAGGGGAATTCGAACTGTTTGAAGTACAGGAGGAAGAATAAGCGTGTCAGAAAAAATAAATGACTATATTAATCGATACAGAAAGATAGTAGATAAAAAATTGGTTCATCATATAGAAAACCTTTCAATCCCCGAACAGCTAAAACAATCTATGTTATATTCGGTGGAAGCAGGCGGAAAAAGATTAAGACCGATTTTATTAATAGCTAGTTTTGAATCTTTTGCTGATGATTTTAATTATGCGATAAGTTCATGTATTGCATTAGAAATGATACATACTTATTCACTCATACACGATGATTTACCAGCAATGGATGATGATGACTATCGTAGAGGAAAACCTACGAACCATAAGGTATTTGATGAGGCTACAGCAATTTTAGCTGGAGATGCCTTGTTAACCTATAGTTTTGAATTAATTGCCGGGGATTCTTTATTAAATGATAATCAGAAAGTAGAAATAATTAAAATGCTTTCAGCTACAAGTGGCCCAAAAGGAATGGTTGCGGGACAATTCTTAGATATGGAAGCGGAGACGCGTCAAGTAACTGTGGAAGAATTGGAAAATATTCATGCATTAAAAACTGGAAAGTTATTGGAGTTTGCGATGTATGCTGGCGCATTTCTTGGTGGTGCGTCACAAACTCAATTACAACATTTAAAACATTTTGCTTATTATTTGGGATTAATTTTTCAAGTTCAAGATGACATACTAGATGTAACCGGTGATCAAGAAAAACTTGGCAAGCCTGTGGGTAGTGATGAAGGTAATGATAAAAGTACTTATCCAAAATTACTTGGTTTGGATGGTGCAATGGATAAAAAGAATGAGTATGTTGAAAAAGCATACCAGGAACTAGAAAAAGCAGAAGCTAAAAGTTCAGTATTAAAAGAGTTAACTGATTACTTTAGCAATCGTGATCACTAAGATAATCAATATAGAAAAAAAGATACTTTCCTGTTATAATATAAAATATAATTGGGATGGTGCAGTATTCTAGTCAGTCCTCCTGTTCTGAAGGCGGGCCTAAAAATTCGCCAAAGGGCACATCGATGAAGTTCCTTGTGTCGGCTTGAGGCGCCCAGCCTTGGGTCGGTGCTGGGAGTTAAGGATTTTGGGCGATCCACAAAGGCATGTGGGCGTTGACCCGATTTCCGCGGAGGCCCATCTCTGTTGTGATAACTAAGCCTAGTTATGATGATGGAATGGGGTATGAACCTGCAATACACGGTTATAAATACCTAATGTGCAGCGTAGCCTGTCTTGAGTGGTACTGAGGGGATTAGGTTAATCCGTATTAAAGCTAGGTGGCCACTAGGTTTAATACGAATGTCTATGAAATCAGTACTGCAAAAGAGACTAGGGATAGGTCAAAGACTGTTAGAGGAAATCTCCTAGACTGTTCGAATGACTTTTAGAAGGGATTATAGTGCGGACTAAGTGGTAATCCAGTCTAGTTTTTGGTGACAAGGCTAAGGTGGATTTAAAGGGGAACCGCCTTTTCACGGTGACGTGAGGTATCTGCTTGGGAAAACCTACTGGACCTAAGCCGTAGTCTTAACCTTTTAAGAGACCATTCCAGCTACATATATTTTAATTAGGGGAAAGAAATGAAATCACAAATAAAACGTTCAATTAAATTTAGTTTGACTATTGCCGTTATCACTTTTGTGTTAGCGGCAATTTTTTCCGTTGTATCTTCGTCTATTCTCAGCGAAGTTGCATGGTTCACTGGTATATTTATCGTTTTGATCATTATTCTTATTGGTGTCATTTTTGATATGTTTGGTATAGCTGCAACAGCTGCTGATGAACGACCGTTTCATGCAATGGCTGCAGAGAAGGTGCCCGGTTCTAAAGAAGCTGTTTATTTAGTAAGAAATGCAGATCGATTTGCAAGCTTTTGTAATGATGTGATTGGTGATATTTCGGGAATTGTTAGTGGTACTGCGTCAGCAATAGTAGTGTTACAAATCGCTTCCTTGCTGAATCAAACAGACGGTTCACCTAGCCAATTAGCTTTGTCAACTTTATTAACTAGCTTAGTTGCTGCCGTAACCGTTGGAGGAAAAGCTCTAGGAAAAACAGTGGCAATAAACGGTTCAACACAAATTATATTTATAGTTGGAAAAATTATATTTTTTATTGAAAATAAATTAAAAATAAAAGTATTGCCAAAAAATAAAAGATAAAAGGGTGTACGAATGGGTAAAAAAAGACTCGACGAATTATTAGTGGAAAAGCAATTAGTGGAAAGCACGGATAAGGCTAAACGTATCATTATGGCTGGTTTAGTTTTTTCTGGTCCAAACCGTCTCGATAAACCCGGTATGCTGATAAAAGAAGATGTTCCCTTATTTATTAAAGAAAAACAAATTCCATATGTTAGTCGTGGTGGATTGAAATTAGAAAAGGCTTTAACTTATTTCCAAATTTCAGCTGAAGGAAAGATTTTAATTGATATCGGATCTTCAACTGGCGGTTTTACGGATTGTGCTTTACAAAATGGCGCATTATTAAGTTATGCAATAGATGTTGGATATAACCAATTAGACTGGAAAATTAGAAATGATAAACGTGTGGTTGTAATGGAGAGGACAAATTTTCGTTACGTTACGTCAGAAATGCTAGATAAAGGAAAGCCTAACTTAGCATCCATTGATGTGTCATTTATTTCACTTAGACAAATACTTCCAGTACTTAAAGGGTTATTAGAAGAAAACAGTAATGTCGTTGCCTTAATTAAACCTCAGTTTGAGGCCAAAAGAGAGCAGGTTGGTGCAAAAGGAATTGTTCGTGATAAATCCGTTCATTATGAGGTGATCAAGAACATTACGGAATTTGCCCAAAATGAAGGCTACGAATTAATGAATGTAACTTTTTCTCCAATTACAGGTGGAGAAGGGAATATCGAATTTCTCGCTCATCTAGGTTGGAAGAAAAATAATTCTCAGATATCCTCTCTTAATATTGAAGAAATTGTGGAAGAAGCCCATATAGCACTATATAAAAAGTAATGGTATTTTCATGAAATAAGGAGAAGTAGTTAATGAGTAAAATTCAACGGCATTTAAAAATTCGAGAATTAATAACAGAGAATGAAATTGAGACACAAGATGATTTAGTTGATCGGTTAAAAGCTCTAGATTTTAATGTGACTCAGGCTACAGTTTCTAGAGATATCAAGGAATTGCAACTCGTGAAAGTCCCAACAAGTAACGGGAGATACGCCTACAGCCTTCCTGCAGATCAAAGGTATAACCCACTTGAAAAATTAAAAAGAATGATTATTGATGTTTTCGTTAAAATTGATTCTGCAAGTCATTTTATTGTATTAAAAACATTGCCAGGAAACGCCCACTCCATTGGTGTTTTAGTTGATAATTTGGATTGGGACGAAATAATGGGTACCATTTGTGGAGACGATACATGTTTAATTATTTGTAGGACAGAAGCAGAGTCTGAGGAAATTAAAAATCGATTAATTAATATGCTTTAAAGCATTATGGGGTGATTTTGTTTGTTAACAGAGTTATCAATACGTGACTTTGCAATTATAGAAGAAATTTCTATTACCTTTACGGAAGGTTTAACCGTATTAACCGGAGAGACTGGAGCAGGAAAATCCATTATTATTGATGCAATCCAGTTATTAGCTGGTGGTCGAGGTTCTGTTGAGTTTGTTAGGCACGGTTCAAAAAAAAGTGAAATAGAAGGGTTATTTATTATTGATAATCATGCCCATCCAATTTATGACGTTGCGAAACAATTTGGTGTCGATATACAAGATGGGCAAATTGTTTTAGAAAGAACAATTACAGCTTCTGGTAAAAGTATTTGCCGTGTAAATAGTAAGTTAGTGACCCTTGCGATTTTAAAAGAATTTGGTCAAAAGTTAATTGATATACACAGTCAACACGAGACTCAGGTGTTAATGGACGCCGATAACCATTTGGATTTTCTTGATATGTATGAACCAAATTTGATTAAGAAAGCAAAGGAAGAATACACGATACTGTTTGAACGGCTAACAACTTTGAAAAATAGATACAAACAATTAAATGAAAATGAACAAGAAATGGCTCATCGTCTCGATCTTTTGGAATTTCAAAAAAATGAAATTGAACAAGCGAATTTAGTACCGAATGAGGATCATGAATTAGAAGAGGAACGCAATAGCCTAGTTAATTTTGAGAAAATTTATTCGTCATTAACGAATGCTTATAATGCTTTGTACGGTGAGGGAAGGGCGCTAGACTGGTTAAACAAAGCACTTGTTTCCATGGAAGAAAATCTTAAAGTCGATCCTTTTATTCAAGAAAATTCCGAGAAGCTTGCTAATCATTATTATACCTTGGAAGATTTTGCTTATGAATTAAGAAATAGATTAGATTCTTTACTATTCAATCCAGAAAGATTAAATGAAATTGAATCAAGGTTAAATGAAATAAACCGACTAAAAAAGAAATACGGTGGAAGTGTAAATGAAGTCATAGAATATCTTGCAAAGGTCGAGGAAGAGATTGAGGAATTAACAAATAAAGATACACATCTTACTTCTTTATTAACGCAAATTGAAGAACTGGAAAAGGATGCCTTATTGGAGGCGAAGCAATTACATGATATTCGTAAAAAATTAGCCGATCAATTAACAAAAGCGGTAGAAAGTGAATTTAAAGATTTATATTTAGAGAAGGCTTCTTTTTCCATTGCTTTTAGTTTAGATGAAGATCATAATCAAAATCCAAAGTTACATAAAAATGGCTTTGATAAAATACAGTTTTTAATCTCAACTAACCCTGGAGAACCTTTAAAGGTGTTGAACAAAGTGGCTTCTGGTGGCGAATTATCCCGAATTATGTTAGTCCTTAAAAAATTATTTGCAAAGCATCAAGGGGTGACTAGTGTTATTTTTGATGAAGTTGATACAGGAGTTAGTGGCAGAGTTGCACAAGCGATGGCTGAGAAAATTCATCAAATATCACATGACTCTCAAGTTCTTTGCATTACACATTTACCACAAGTTGCAGCAATGGCTGATACACATAAGTTCATTAAGAAAGAAGAAAAATACAATCGAACGGTTTCGACAGTGAAAGAACTAACCATGGATGAACAAATTAAAGAATTAAGCAGAATGATAACCGGAACAAAGCTTACGGATACAGCGAAAGAGCATGCAAAGGAATTATTGGACTTAGCATCCAATTTTAAACAAACAATGAATTGAATATTTATCCAATAAAAGTCAGAAACTAAATCATCTGGCTTTTTTATTTTATTAATTTTATCCCACCTAAACGGGCAGTAAGAATCCTACCACAAGCTTTTGGGGAACAAAGAAAGTAGGTGGAAGATCAACCGCCCGGAAAAGTCCGATAAGTGCGACTAACCATCAGTGGGGGAGAAAGAAAACCCCCATTGATGGAAGTTTTCTTTATTACCTCATCATAATTAAATCCTAAATATGAATAAATAACCAAGGAAATTTATACTAAAACCTTAAATGAAAGACTTATACTCCTTTTTATACATTTTTTTAAGGTAAAGATAGACATCTTTTCTTAAGTTTCTCCAGTTTAAAACCAGCGTCATAGGGTCAAATTAAATATACAGATATAAATTGAAAAGAAGTAATGGTCTGGGTGGTTAGAGTTAAGGAGAGTGAACCAAATGAAAATACCTAAATTAAATACAGTTAGGCAATTGATAGGTGTTATACTCCTTTTGGTTTTTGTTACATTTCCTTTCATAACCCCTATAAACAAATATTTTTCAATTCCTAGTGAAGTAGTAACTTTAAATAATGAAAATCCAATTGAATTACCGCAGGTTGGAGAAAACGTAACGGTATCCGCAAATAGTGATCATGTTGAAGCAATTGATAATTCCATGTTCTATGCTGGTGATTCCGGATCAAGTGAATTAGTTTATGAAGTGAATGGCTTCCCGATTAAAAAAGTGAACCTTTCGGTATTAGAGGATATACAAGTCATACCTGGAGGTCAATCGATAGGTGTACAATTACAAACACGTGGAGTTTTAGTAGTTGGACATCATCTCGTAAATACAAATGACAAAACAGTTTCACCAGGGGAAGAAGCAAAGATAAACGTTGGTGATGTTATTGTTAAAATTAATGATAATCCAATTAAAGAAATGAATGAAATTAAAGATTATGTAGTCGAAGCAGGGGAAAAGAATAAAGATTTAAATATTACAGTAAAAAGGGGTAAGGAATTTATTGAAACGAAACTAGAGCCAATTCTTGATGATAAAGAAAATGAATATAAGATTGGATTGTATATAAGGGATTCAGCCGCTGGTATTGGAACAATGACTTTTTTTGAGCCGCAATCTAAGAAATACGGTGCTTTAGGCCATATTATTTCAGATATGGATACAAAAAAACCGGTAGAAATTAATGATGGAACCATAGTTCGATCGTCAGTTACATCCATCGAAAAAGGAAATAACGGAATTCCCGGAGAAAAACAAGCAAAATTTTCATCTAACCAAAATGTCATTGGGAACATTACTAAAAATAGTCCTTTTGGTATTTTTGGTAAATTAAATGAAGATATAAAAAATGGTAAATACGATAAACCAATGCCAATAGCTTTATCACATGAAGTAAAAGAAGGACCAGCTAAGATTTTAACGGTAGTGGATGGAGAAAAGGTAGAAGAGTATGATATTGAAATTATTAGCAGTGTACCTCAAAAATACCCTGCTACAAAAGGCATGGTTATCCAAATAACAGATGAAAAACTGTTAGAAAAAACAGGCGGAATTGTTCAAGGGATGAGTGGTAGTCCAATTATTCAAGATGGAAAAGTTATCGGTGCAGTTACCCATGTTTTTGTAAATGATCCAACTAGTGGTTACGGTGTCCATATAGAATGGATGTTGCAAGATGCGGGTATAGATATATACGATAATAAAAAAGAGGCTAGTTAAAGAAAAGTGATTTGTTATGACGTCCATAACAAATCACTTTTTTGTTGAATATTTTTCGACATTTATTGTCGTAAAAAAGAGAAAAACAAAGAAATATTGAGGAAAAGTAATAAAACAGAAACTTTTTAAATAAATAAAAGGATATTTAGATCTTTTGTAGAATATCATAAAAAGGAAAAGTATTCGTACATATATAAAAGGAGGAACTTTTGTTGAAAAAAATAAAAGTGGGATTAGTAGATGATAATAGAGAATTGATACAAATGATGGAAGATTATTTTGATGAACAAGATGATATTGAAATAATTGGAACTGCACATAATGGAAAGGATTGTTTAAATCTTTTAGACGAAATTGAACCTGATGTATTAGTGTTAGATATTATTATGCCGCATATTGATGGCTTAGCGGTTTTAAATACAATAAGAGAAAGAGGATTGAAGTCTAACGTAATTATGTTAACAGCTTTTGGTCAAGAGGAAGTGATGAAAAAAGCGGTTGATTTAGGAGCATCTTATTTTATTTTAAAACCATTTGATCTCGATCACTTGGCTGATCAAATTAGACAGGTTGAGGGTAAACAAATTATACAATCAAATATTAAAACATCAATAAAGAAAGAGAAGAAACATGATTTAGAAGCAAGTATTACAAATATTATCCATGAAATAGGTGTACCTGCACACATTAAAGGATATATGTACCTTCGTGAGGCCATTACAATGGTTTATAATGATATTGAACTACTTGGTTCAATTACCAAAGTATTATATCCAGCTATTGCTAAGAAATTTAATACAACTTCTTCAAGAGTTGAAAGAGCGATTCGACATGCAATTGAGGTGGCATGGAGCAGAGGCAATATTGATTCCATTTCTAAACTATTCGGATATACCATCAATATCTCTAAAGCAAAACCGACTAATTCCGAGTTTATTGCGATGGTTGCGGATCGTTTACGTTTAGAGCATAAGGCCAGCTAATAAAATAAATAAAAAATTGGCATTCGCTTAAAAATTTGGCGAATGCCTTACAAAATAAAAAAATCACTGTGCTTGTTACCCAAAACTATTATAGGAACAACATTTTATTACTCAAAGAATGCTTGGTATAAAGAACGAATAGCTTTATCCATGTCAACTGCTTGAATACCAAACATCATGGAAACTTCTGATGAACCTTGGTTGATCATCTCAATATTAACATTTGCATTATAGAATGCAGAAGTTGCGCGATGAGCGACGCCGACTGTTTTAACTAACCCTTCACCGACAATCATTACTACTGCGATACCTCTTTGAAGACTAACTGTATCAGGATGAAGTTCATCATTAATACGCTTAATAACTAGCTCTTCTTTTTCAGGAGTTAATCGGTGTTCTCTTATGATAACGGACATATCATCAATTCCAGATGGCGCGTGCTCAAATGATATACCTTCGTCCTCTAGAATATGTAAAAGCTTACGACCAAAACCAATTTCTCTGTTCATTAGATACTTGCTTACGTAAAGGCTACAGAATCCAGTATCACTAGCAATACCCGATACACATTTATCATTTACTTCTCTTTCGGCAAGAATTAATGTGCCTTTTGCATCCGGATTATTTGTATTCTTAATACAAACAGGAATTTTAGCTTTAATAGCTGGAATCAATGCTTCATCATGGAAAACAGAAAATCCGGCATAAGACAATTCTCGCATTTCCTTATAAGTTAATTCTGTAATTTCTTTCGGGTTATCAACAATATTTGGATTGACTGTATAAACAGAATTCACATCTGTAAAGTTTTCGTATAGACTAGCCTGTACTCCAGCTGCTACAATCGATCCTGTAATATCGGATCCCCCTCTTGAGAAAGTAACGAGTTTTCCTTTATTGGTATAACCAAAAAACCCCGGTATAACGATGATACCTTCCTGTTCTCGCAATGAGTACATTTTCGGTAAGCTCTCAGGTAATATTTGTGCATTTCCAGGTTCATCACTTACGATAATACCGGCTTGTTTCGGGTTCATGTAATTTGCCGTTAATCCGATATCAGATAAATAAGCACTTATAATCTTTGCGTTATTATTTTCACCAATCGCTTTAACAGAATCCATTTTCACATCATTAGTAACATTTTCGAAGAGTGTTTGTTTAATGGATCTTTCAATTTCTTCAAGTAATGATGAGGAAAGATTTAATTCATCAATAATATCCTTAAATCGTTTTAAAACGATGGAATAGTACTCTTCATAATTTTCATTATTGATATAGGCAGTTCCCATATTGATAAGCATATCTGTCATTTTGAAATCATTACTATCGCGTTTACCTGGAGCAGAAACAACAATAAATTTTCTCTCAGGATCGCTTTTAATGATTTCGGCAACCTTTTTGATTTGAGTTGCGTTTGCTACGGAGCTACCTCCGAATTTTGCTACTTTCATACTTTATCCCCCTGATCTGGTTGATTATTCTATATAATAACACAATTTTTTTATTAATCTAATAGAAAATTAAAAAATAGATATATTTTTATTCACTTTTTTTCTCGTCGGGAATTGCACGATATTTGTTTTTTTTGTCTCGATAAATAATAAATCCTCCTATAAAAGCAAAACCTAATACAAAAAGTATAAGTCCAATAAAAAATTGAAACCCAGCGTTTAGCAAGAAAGGATAGTATTCTGCAAAAATGGAATCTCTCATTAATTTAATTCCAAAAACAGATACTAATCCGGGAGCTAAAAGCAATAATAGCGCTAAAATTCTCATATATTTTACCCCTCTATATTATTTCATATATAGTATAGCAGACATACTCAATAAAGTTGTAATCGACAGGTTAAAAAGGATTGATTGATCAAAAAGTTTAGTGAAAATGATACTTAGGTACTAAGGACCTTCCACTAAGTTCCGTTACGTCCTTGAAAACGACCTTGGCCCTTTTCATCCTCCTTTTTGAACATGTATAAAAGTCTATTATAACTAAATAATCTAATTTTTTTATCGTTTTATTAATAATAAATTAACTTTTAATGATATAATTAATAAATCTGCAGATATTTAAACAATTTAATACTAAAGGGCATAAATAGCCAATACTATTTACAGCCATTTGGCTAAAATTAACAATGTTAATAGGAGTGATTACATATGGCAATATTCGTTGAAATGGAAAAATATGATTATGAACAGGTTTTATTTTGTCAAGATAAAAATTCAGGATTAAAGGCAATTATTGCTTTACATGATACAACGCTTGGACCTGCATTAGGTGGTACACGTATGTGGACTTACGCCACAGAAGAGGCTGCAGTAGAGGATGCATTAAGACTTGCGAAAGGTATGACATACAAAAACGCTGCCGCGGGTTTAGATTTAGGCGGTGGTAAAACTGTTATAATTGGTGATCCTAGAAAAGATAAAAATCCAGAGCTATTCCGTGCATTTGGCCGTTACATTCAAAGTTTAAATGGACGTTACATCACAGCAGAGGATGTAGGTACAACTGTTGAAGATATGGATCTTATTCATTTAGAAACAGATTATGTGACAGGAATTTCACCTGAATTCGGTTCATCCGGTAACCCATCGCCAGTAACTGCCTATGGTGTATATATGGGGATGAAAGCTGCGGCAAAGGAAGCATTTGGAAGTGATTCATTAGAAGGTAAAACAGTGGCAGTTCAAGGCGTTGGTAATGTTGCTTACTCTTTATGTGAACATCTTTATAAAGAAGGGGCAAAAATAATTGTTACAGATATCAATGAACAAGCAGTAAAACGCGCTGCTGAAGCATTTAAAGCAACAGCGATAGATCCAGACGATATTTATGATGTCGATTGTGATATTTATGCTCCTTGTGCATTAGGTGCAACGATTAACGATGAAACGATTCATCGAATAAAAGCTAAAGTCATCGCAGGTTCTGCCAATAATCAATTAAAATTACCAAAGCATGGCGATATGTTACATGAAAAAGGGATCGTTTATGCTCCTGATTATATTATCAATGCTGGCGGTGTCATTAACGTAGCAGATGAATTAAATGGATATAATCGAAATCGAGTAATGAAAAAGGTTGAAATCATTTACCATAACATTAACCGTATTTTTGAAATATCCAAGAAATCAGACATCCCTACATATGTAGCAGCGGATCGTATGGCGGAGGAAAGAATTGCATCCGTTCGCGCTTCAAGAAATCAATTTTTAACTAATGGACACCACGCTTTAAGTAGGAGAAAGTAACATTTTGGCAGATAAGAAAATAAAAGCTTTCTTATCCCGTATAAGTGCAAAGGCGTACGCTAATCTAATAGCGAACGCCAAGTTTTCGAAAGGGTTGATATGATGTCTAACGAATATGATGTTGTTATTCTTGGTGGCGGCACAGGAGGATATGTTGCAGCAATCAGGGCGAGTCAACTTGGGATGAAAGTGGCCATTGTTGAAAAAGAAAAACTTGGTGGTACATGTTTACACCGTGGTTGTATTCCTACAAAAGCATTATTAAGAAGTGCAGAAGTTTATCAGCAGACTAAAAGAGCTAGTGAGTTTGGAATCGAAACGGAGAATACTACTTTTAGTTTTTGGAAGGTTCAAGAGAGAAAAAGCTCTATTATTGATAAGTTACACACTGGTGTAAAAAGTTTAATGAAAAAAAATAAAATAGATGTCTATCATGGTTTTGGTCGAATCTTAGGACCAAGTATTTTTTCACCCTTACCAGGAACTATTTCTATTGAATATAAAGATGGTTCGGAAAATACGATTCTTATACCAAAGTATGTCATTATTGCAACAGGATCGAAACCGAAGATGTTACCGGGACTAAATAATGATGGGGATCAGGTTCTTAATTCAGATGAAATATTATCAATGGATCAATTACCGAAGTCGATCATTATCGTCGGTGCAGGTGTCATAGGCGTGGAATGGGCTTCCATGTTAAGTGATTTTAATGTTCATGTTACATTGGTGGAATATTTAAATCGTATTTTACCAAATGAAGATGACGAAATTACTAAAGAGGTAGAAAAAAGGTTAAGTAATAAAGGTGTTACTATTTTAAAAGAAACGAAAATACTTCCAGAAACATTAGAAAAAAATAAAGACATCAAGATTATGGCAGAACAAAACGGGGAAAAAATTTCATTAGAAGCTGAAAAAATATTAGTTTCTGTAGGTAGAACAGCAAATATTAAAAATATTGGTTTAGAAAACACAGAAATAACTATTGAAAATAGTTATATTCAAACGAATAAATTTTATCAAACGGAAGAATCTCATATATATGCAATTGGCGATGTTATTGGTGGATTGCAATTAGCGCATGTAGCGTCTCATGAAGGAATCGTTGCTATAGATCATATTGCTAATAAACAACCTTTGCCAATTAACTATGAACACGTTCCTTCCTGTGTATATTCAAACCCAGAAGTGGCTAGTATTGGACTGACAGAAAGGGAAGCAAGAGATGAAAAAGGTTTTGATATTAAAGTTGGTAAGTTCCCATTTTCAGCGGTTGGCAAGGCACTTGTTTATGGCGAAACAGATGGATTTACCAAAATTATCTCAGACAACAAAACAAATGATATATTAGGTATTCATTTAGTGGGTCCGCATGTTACAGATTTAATTTCAGAAGCTAGCTTAGCTAAAATACTAGATGCAACCGCATGGGAAATCGGCCAAACGATACACCCGCATCCTACTTTGTCTGAAGTGATTGGAGAAGCAGCATTAGCTGTGGATGGTTTTCAAATCCATCGTTAGGGTAGTATGAATTTTGGCCATAAGTATTGTAATAGAAACGGGGGGACATTTTGATGACGAACCGACATACTAAGTTAGGGTTGTCAGATCAAGAAGTTCTTGATATCTATAAAACGATGTTACTTGCAAGGAAAGTTGATGAAAGAATGTGGTTATTAAATCGGTCAGGTAAGATTCCATTTGTCATATCCTGTCAAGGACAAGAAGCAGCTCAAGTTGGGGCTTCTTTTGCTTTGAATAAGGAAAAAGATTATGTTGCTCCATATTATCGGGATCTAGGGATTGTATTATCTTTCGGCATGACGGTAAGGGATATCATGTTATCCGCATTCGCAAAAGCAGAAGACCCGAATTCCGGTGGAAGACAGATGCCTGGTCATTTTGGACAAAAGAAAAATAGAATTATTACCGGATCTTCGCCAGTAACGACCCAAGTTCCTCATGCAGTAGGATTTGCTTTAGCGGCAAAAATGGAAAAGAAAGATTTTGTTTCATTTGTTACTTTAGGAGAAGGATCCTCAAACCAAGGTGATTTTCATGAGGGATTAAATTTCGCAGGTGTTCATAAACTCCCAGTTATTACAATGGTAGAGAATAATCAATACGCTATTTCGATTCCTCTCCATAAACAAATAGCAAGTAAAAATGTATCTGTAAGGTCTGTCAGTTATGGAATGGAAGGTATCACTGTAGATGGTAATGATCCACTTGCTGTATACGAAGCTGTTAGAGATGCTAGAGCAAGGGCAATAGCTGGAGAAGGCGGAACATTAATTGAGGCAGTATCGTATCGTTTTACAGCACATTCTAGTGATGATGATGATAATTACAGAGAGAAGGAAGAAATAGAGCAGGCGAAGAAACAAGATGCAATTGTACTATTTGCTAATTATCTTCGGGAAGAAAAGATTTTAACGGTAGAGTTAGAAAAAAAGATGACAGCAGAAATTAACTCGATCGTTAATGACGCTACTGATTATGCAGAAGAAGCGCCGTATTCGATGCCTGAAGATACTCTCAAATACGTTTATGAGGACTAGGAGGGGGAAAACATGCCAATAATGTCTTATATCCAAGCTATAACTTTAGCTTTAAGAGAAGAAATGTTACGTGATGACAAGGTCTTTATTCTAGGTGAGGATGTTGGGAAAAAAGGTGGTGTTTTCCGAGCAACTGATGGGCTCTATGATGAGTTTGGTGAGTATCGTGTGTTAGATACCCCTCTAGCAGAATCAGCAATAGCTGGGGTCGGTATTGGTGCGGCAATGTATGGGATGCGTCCGGTAGCTGAAATGCAGTTTGCGGATTTTATTTTACCAGCAGTAAATCAAATTATTTCAGAAGCTGCTAAAACGAGATATCGTTCCAATAATGATTGGAGTGTCCCAATAACAATACGAGCACCGTATGGTGGTGGAGTTCATGGGGCACTTTATCATTCCCAATCGGTGGAAGCTATATTTGCAAATCAACCAGGCTTGAAGATTGTAATGCCATCTGGTCCTTATGATGCAAAAGGATTATTAAAAGGGGCTATTCGTGATAATGACCCTGTCTTATTTTTTGAACATAAACGTGCATATCGTTTGTTAAAAGAAGAAGTACCGAATGATGATTATGTACTTCCAATTGGAAAAGCTGATATCAAACGTGAAGGTACGGATATTACAGTCATAACCTATGGATTATGTGTCCATTTTGCCCTGCAAGCTGCAGAAAAGCTTGCAGAAGAAGGAATAAGTACCCATATTCTTGATTTACGTACGGTCTATCCTTTAGATAAGGAGTCCATTATTAAAGCAGCTAGTAAAACAGGAAAAGTTCTCTTAATAACGGAAGATAATTTGGAAGGTAGCATTATAGGAGAAGTAGCTGCAATCATTGCCGAAAATTGTTTATTCGATCTTGATGCTCCAATAATGCGGCTAGCAGGACCAGATGTACCAGCAATGCCATATGCTCCAACTATGGAAAAATATTTTATGGTAAATCCAGATAAATGTGAAAAGGCTATGCGTGAGTTGGCCGAGTTTTGAGTGGAGGAGTGTAATAATGGCTTTAGAAAAAATAACGATGCCACAATTAGGTGAAAGTGTTACGGAAGGTACGGTTAGTAATTGGTTAGTTAAAGTTGGAGAAGAAGTAAATAAGTATGATCCAATTGCTGAAGTGCTTACGGATAAAGTAAATGCGGAGGTTCCTTCTTCTTTTACAGGTGAAATTAAAGAACTAGTTGTAAAAGAGGGAGAAACCATTGCTGTTGGCGAAGTAATGTGTACGATTGAAGTAGAAGAAATGAATAAAAAATCAACTCAACAGGCTATAGCTGAAGAGGAAATCCCTGAAATTAAGAATGAATCTAATCAAGAATCTATGAAAAAGAGATATTCCCCAGCAGTATTACGACTTGCCCAGGAAAATGATATTGATTTAGAACAGATTACTGGATCAGGAAAAGGTGGAAGAATTACTCGAAAAGATGTCGAGAAAGTTATTCAAAACGGGGGCCTTCCACAAATGGGTCATGTATCCCAGCCAAAATCCACTATTACTTCAGCACCATTAAATACTTCAACTAATTTAAAGATAAATGAAGGTGACATAGAGATTCCGGTAACAGGAATTAGAAAAACTATAGCGCAAAACATGGTACGTTCAAAACATGAAATACCACATGCGTGGATGACCATTGAAGTAGATGTAACGGAATTAGTTAGTTATCGAAATAAAATTAAAGGGGATTTTCAAGATAAAGAAGGATTTAAACTAACCTATTTTCCATTTTTTGTTAAGGCAGTATCAGAAGCTTTAAAAAAATTCCCACAAGTTAATAGTACATGGCAAAATGATAAAATCATCCAAAGGAAAGATATAAATCTTTCTATAGCAGTAGCCGTGGAGGATCAATTATTTGTTCCTGTAATAAAGAATGCAGATGAAAAGAGTATTAAAGGAATAGCTAAAGATATTCATGATTTGGCAACAAAAGCTAGAAATCATAGTTTGTCTGTAAAAGATTTGGAAGGTGGAACTTTTACTATTAACAATACAGGAATTTTCGGTTCTATTCATTCAATGGGGATTATCAATCATCCACAAGCTGCTATCCTGCAAGTAGAATCTATTGTGAAGCGTCCAGTGATTATAAATAATATGCTCGCAGCACGTGATATCGTTAATTTATGTTTATCGCTTGACCACCGTATTCTCGATGGACTTGTTTGTGGAAGATTTCTAGCTTTTATAAAGGAACGACTGGAAAATATGAACGAAGATAATATCAATATATATTAGGCGCTATTTAATATTCCCTCCTTTAAAGTCTTAATTCATTGAAATTACACTTCAAAGTTGGTAATCTAAATATATGAAACACTTTATTATAAAGGAGTAGGATACGATATGGATTTTAATCTATTTATGAATGACGTAGTTAATGCAGCGCGTGAAGATATAATTGAAGCAGGCTATCAAGAATTAAAAACTCCTGAAGAAGTGGACGCTTCACTAACGAAAGAAGGAACAACCCTAGTGATGATTAATTCTACTTGTGGTTGTGCTGGAGGGGTAGCTCGTCCTGCAGCAAGAAATGCAATTCATTATGATAAAAGACCGGATCACTTAGTAACCGTCTTTGCCGGTCAGGACCCTGAGGCAACAGAAAAGGCAAGAGAGTACTTTGAAGGCTATCCACCATCTTCTCCATCATTTGCTTTATTAAAAGACGGAAAGATTTTAAAAATGGTAGAACGTCATGATATTGAAGGACACAGTCCAATGGAGGTAACAAATAAACTCCAACAATTATTTGACGAATATTGTGAAGAAGTGTAATTTTCAACAAGAGGCTGTTCTTATATAAGGCGGCCTCTTTTATCATAAAAAACCGACTCAATTCTCTTTGGCCGGTTTAGAAATTTATAAAGTATGCTAATCCTGCAGTTATACTAGATAACACCATAGCAATAATCATAATATAAACAATAATTTTTTGCCGTCTTTGACGTTTCGATTTTCCCCGAGAAGTACTATTTTTTATGTTTGTTGCCAAGTCCAAATCCTCCTTTTCATTTAAACTGACTATAAATATTCTAACGTGAAATAAACAATTGGACAAGTGTAAAAGATTTTGGTAGACATATTCCAAAAAATATCTGAAAATAGACTATATGGTTATAATTTCATAAATTACAAATGGGGGTATTGCATATGGAGTTAGATTCCAAAGACTTAAATGCAAAAGAAAGATGGGAGAAAGCCGTATCAAAGGCTACTTCACGTTTTCCAGAAAGAAAAGAAACCTTTACAACTTCTTCAAATATAAAGGTAGATCGACTATATCAACCAAAGGGAGAAGAAGTAAATAAGGAATTAGGATATCCAGGAGAATTTCCGTACACAAGAGGAATTCAGCCAACGATGTACCGTAGTAGATTTTGGACGATGCGACAATATGCAGGATTCGGTTCAGCTGAAGAAACAAATAAACGTTTTCGTTACTTGCTTGAACAGGGGCAGACTGGTCTATCCGTTGCATTTGATTTACCAACACAAATAGGCTATGACTCTGATGATGTCATGTCTGAGGGAGAAGTTGGTAAAGTCGGGGTTGCTATTGATACATTAGAAGATATGGAAAAATTATTAGATGGAATTCCATTAGACAAGGTAAGTACATCCATGACAATTAATGCGCCTGCATCTATTTTATTGTGTATGTATCTTGCTGTAGGGGAAAAGCAAGGAGTACCATTTGAGAAAATTACTGGGACGATTCAAAATGATATCTTAAAAGAATATATCGCTAGAGGAACATACATTTTCCCTCCAAAGCCTTCTATGCGATTAATTACGAATATTTTTGAATTCTGTAACCAATATGTGCCGAAATTCAATACGATTAGTATCTCTGGATATCATATTAGAGAAGCTGGATCCAATGCAGTTCAAGAAGTAGCGTTCACCATTGCTAACGGTATGGCTTATGTAGATGCTGCAATTGAATCTGGATTAAAAGTAGATGACTTTGCACCACGATTAGCATTCTTCTTTAATGCACATAATAATTTTTTTGAAGAAGTAGCTAAGTTCCGTGCTGCTAGAAGAATTTGGGCAAAGATAATGAAAGAACATTATCAGGCAAAAGATCCAAAAAGTTGGAAATTAAGATTCCACACTCAAACAGGTGGTTCGACATTAACTGCACAGCAACCTGATAATAATATCGTAAGGGTAGCAATGCAAGCGCTGTCAGCGGTGTTGGGTGGAACGCAAAGCTTGCATACAAATTCTCGAGATGAGGCGCTATCATTACCGACAGAAGATTCTGCTAGAATTGCATTACGAACGCAGCAGATTATTGCTTATGAAAGCGGTGTAGCTGATACGATTGATCCATTAGCTGGATCCTATTATGTTGAAAATTTAACCGATGAAATAGAGAAAAAAGTTAATAACTATTTAGATAGAATAAAAGAAATAGGCGGGGCCGTACAGGCAGTAGAAGAAGGGTATATGCAAAGAGAAATTCACCATAATGCTTATGAGATTCAAAAAAATATCGAAAAAGAAGAAGAAATTATAGTTGGATTAAATAAATTTACATTAGATGAGGAAGTTGAACCAGACCTCATGAAAGTGGATGAGGCATTAGAAAAAGGCCAAATTAAATCATTGACAAGGATTAAAGAGAAAAGAGATAACGAAAAGGTTGCAAGTGCTCTAGCCGCACTAAGCGAAAACGCTAAAAATGAACGTGCAAATTTATTACCTTTTATTTTGGATGCAGTAAGAGTATATGCTTCTGTTGGAGAAATTTGTAACGTATTACGCGAAGAGTTCGGTGAATATCAGGGAGTTTAATAAGGGGGACAAACAAATGGGGAAAAAAATACGTGTACTAGTTGCAAAGCCGGGGCTTGATGGTCATGATCGTGGGGCATTAGTGATCTCTCAAGCTTTAAGGGATCATGGGATGGAAGTTATTTATACAGGACTTAGACAGTCACCTTTACAAATTGCTCAAGCAGCCATTCAAGAAGATGTCGATGTAGTGGGTTTATCTTCTCTTTCTGGGGCGCATAGAACTTTATTTCCAAAGGTGGTAGAAGAATTAGAGAAGAGAGGTGCTGGGGATATTCCTGTCGTAGGGGGAGGAGTAATACCTAGCGTTGACATTCCTTATCTTTTAGAAAAGGGTGTAAAACGTATTTTTACTAGTGGTTCATCTACAGATTTGCTAGCTAATTACATAAAAGAATTAGTAGATCCACAGACTACGCCAGTTACGGCACCTAAAAAGATCGCCCATATTGGAATAGCAGTTGAGAGCATTGAACAGGCGTCAACCTTCTATCTAGATTCCCTTGGGCTACAATTAGAAGGTGTAGAAGAAGTTCAAAGTGAAGGGGTTAAGGTAGCGTTTATTAAAATAGGTGAAACTCGTTTTGAGTTATTAGAACCCCTTAATGAAGAATCTCCTATACGTAAATTCCTTGATAAAAAGGGAGAAGGACTACATCATATCGCTTTAGAAGTAGATGACATACATGCTCGTCTAGAACAACTTAAGGCGAATGGAGTAGCTTTAATAAATGAAGAGGCAAAATTAGGTGCACATAACAGTCAAATTGCTTTCATTCATCCGAATGCGGCAAGTAAGGTACTTTATGAATTATGTCAATATCCGGAGGGGAGTGAGGCCTAATGGATATTTACGATAAAATTAATGAATTATATGACAAACGTAGGCAAGTAGAGCTTGGTGGTGGAGATGAACGAATTGAAAAACAACACGCCAAGGGAAAAATGACTGCTAGAGAAAGGATTACGTACTTACTTGATGATGGCACATTTGTTGAGCTATATCCATTCATTGAAACACGTGCTTCTGATTTTGGAATGAATAATAACTCTGCTAAAGGTGAAGGTGTAGTTACTGGATACGGTAAAGTAAATGGAAAACCTGTTTATTTATTTGCCCAAGATTTCACCGTTTATGGTGGAGCATTAGGAGAAATGCATGGTAAAAAAATAGCTGCAGCAATGGACTTAGCCGCCAAAAATGGTGTACCTTTTATTGGACTTAACGATTCTGGTGGAGCGCGTATTCAAGAAGGTGTTTCATCACTTGATGGATATGGTCAAATATTTTATAGAAATTCAATATATTCTGGTGTTATCCCACAAATTTCTGTGATCATGGGGCCAAGTGCTGGCGGTGCTGTATATTCCCCCGCTATAACCGACTTTGTCATTATGGTAGAAAAAACATCACAAATGTTTATCACAGGACCAAAGGTTATTGAAACAGTAACAGGAGAGAAAATTTCCTCAGAAGATTTAGGTGGTGCGTTCGTCCATAATGCGAAAAGTGGAAATGCACATTTTAAGGCATCATCAGAGGAAGAAGCATTGGACTTAGTTAGAAAATTGATTGACTATCTCCCAGCTAATTACAAGGAAAAACCTGAAAAGAAACAATATGAACAAATCGATGAAGAATTAAGACCGGATTTAACAGATATTGTTCCATATAGTGCGCTTAGGCCTTATGATGTAAAAAAAGTAATTGACCAAGTGGTAGATGGGGATAGCTTTTTAGAAGTACAACAGGATTTTGCTAAAAATATTGTGGTTGGTTTTGCACGAATCAAAGGTGAAATAGTTGGATTAGTATGTAATCAACCAAAATATTTAGCTGGTGGGCTTGATATAGATTCAAGTGATAAGGCGGCAAGATTTATTCGATTTTGTGACTCATTTAATATCCCATTGATCACGTTTGAAGATGTAACTGGTTTCTTCCCTGGCGTAAAACAAGAGCATGGTGGAATTATCCGTCATGGCGCAAAAATTCTTTATGCATATTCTGAAGCAACCGTTCCAAAAATCACGGTTATTACACGTAAAGCATATGGCGGTGCGTACGTAGCCTTAAATAGTAAGTCCATTGGTGCTGATCTTGTCTTTGCTTGGCCAAACGCTGAAGTTGCAGTTATGGGGCCAGAAGGAGCAGCAAATATTATTTTTGCTAAAGAAATTGCTGAGAGTGAAGAACCAGAAAAAGTCAGACAGGAAAAAATAGATACATATAGGGAAAAGTTTGCAAACCCTTATGTTGCTGCGGGTCTTGGAATGATTGACGACGTAATAGATCCTCGAGAAACAAGAATTAAATTAATTCAAGCATTAGAAATGCTGAAAAACAAACAGGAAGAAAGACCAAACAAAAAACACGGAAATATTCCGTTATAGTGCATGTTCAAAAAGGACCGAGTCGGCCTTCCTTAAATTCGTTTCCTGTGCGTCGGAAGTTCGAAGCGGCGATACTCCCAATACTAGAACGTATGCAATTAACACGTTAGTAACGCAAAAGCGAGCGTTCATGCGAAATTCGAAGTATCATTTTCACCGGACTTCTTGAACAACCTCTTATAACTTATTTGAAAAGATATCCATTTTTGGAGATATCTTTTCATTTCTTTTTATAATTGTAGTAACCTAATAATTAGGAGGTTATAGGTATGACAATAATGGTAAACGAAAAACGATTAGTTAATGAATTTTTTGAATTAGTACAGGTAGATTCCGAAACGAAAAATGAAGAAAAGATAGCCGAAGTACTTAAGAAAAAGCTAACTGAATTAGGTGTAGATGTATATGAGGATAATAGTAAAGAAATTACCGGGCATGGAGCTGGTAATTTAATTTGTACGTTAGAAGGAAATAAGCAAGGAGTAGATCCAATTTATTTCACTTCTCATATGGATACGGTTGTACCAGGTGCGAACATAAAGCCATCCATTAAAGATGGATATATTGTTTCAGATGGCACCACCATACTAGGTGCAGATGATAAAGCCGGATTAGCTGCAATCATAGAATCCATTAAGCTCCTAAAGGAAAATAATGTTTCACATGGGGATATCCAGTTTATTATTACAGTCGGCGAGGAATCAGGATTAGTAGGAGCGAAGGCTATCGACAAAAACTTAATTAAAGCTAAATTCGGTTATGCTTTAGATAGTAATGGAGATATTGGTGACATTATAGTAGCTGCTCCCACACAAGCAAAAATTTATACGATAATTAAAGGGAAAACCGCTCATGCAGGAGTAGAACCAGAAAAAGGCATTTCCGCTATAACTCTCGCTGCAAAAGCGATTTCCAAAATGCCACTAGGACGTATTGATGAGGAAACTACTGCTAATATTGGAAGATTTGAAGGTGGAAAACAAACGAATATTGTTGTGGATCATGTAGAAATCTTAGCAGAAGCTAGATCGTTAAAACCAGAAAAAATGGAGAAACAAGTTGCTAAGATGAAAGAAGTGTTTGAGAAAACGGCAGAACAATATGGCGGTTCAGCAGATGTAGAAATTCAAGTCATGTATCCTGGATTTAGCCAAGGAGCAGGCGATGAAGTAGTAGAAGTTGCAAGAAATGCTGCTAAAACAATTGGTCGTCATAGTCGATTACTCACAAGTGGTGGAGGTAGTGATGCGAATATCATTTCTGGTTTCGGAATCCCCACAGTAAACCTTGCTGTTGGATATGAAGAAATTCATACAACCAACGAACGTATTGCTGTAGAAAACTTGGTGAAAATCACGGAATTCGTAGTAGCTATTATAAAAGAAGTTTCGAAAGATTAATCTTTCGAAGCTTCTTTTTTAGTAAACATATATTTGGGTTAATCCACCATTGTTAACGAACCATTTAACATTTTGGGTTATGTTATAATAAAGAAGACTTCCATCAGTGGGCAGGATACCTTCATCCCCACTGATGGTTAGTCGCACTTATCGGACCTTTATGGGCAGCCAGACTCCCACCTACCTTCTTTGTTCTCACGAAGCTTTTAGATCTGAGTCGTACTGCCCGTTTAGGTGGATAAAAGGGAACAAGAAGATAAGGATGTTATAACTATGTCAATTCCGAAACAGAGTAAAAGAAGAATAATATTTCATATCGATATGAACTGCTTTTATGCATCTGTGGAAATGGCTTTTAACCCGAAATTAAAAGGGAAGCCACTTGCTATTGCGGGAAACCCAGAGGAAAGAAAAGGGATTATCGTAACGAGTAGCTATGAAGCAAGGGCAAAAGGAGTAAAAACGACGATGAATGTATGGCAGGCGAAAAAACTTTGTCCTGAACTAATTGTCATGAAACCAAATTTTGATAGATATCGAAATGCATCCAAAGAATTATTTAAAATACTTTCTGATATTACTCCATATGTGCAACCTGTTTCCATTGATGAAGGATATATGGATGTTACAAATACGACATGGAAAGGAACGCCATTAGAATTAGCACAAAATTTACAACAAAGAATTTTAAAAGAGCTTGACTTACCATCTAGTATTGGAATTGCACCAAATAAATTTCTTGCAAAAATGGCTTCCGATATGAAAAAACCTTTAGGGATTACAGTATTAAGGAAAAGAGAATTAGATAAAACATTATGGCCTTTACCTGTTCAAGAGATGTATGGTGTTGGTGAAAAAACTGCAGAAAAATTGCAATCGATAGGAATTAAAACGATTGGTGATTTAGCAAAAAAAGACACATATGAGTTAAAACAATTTTTCGGTATAAACGGGGAAAGGTTAAAAAATAGAGCAAATGGTATCGATCCAAGGCCAGTTGACCCGGATGCAATATATGATTTCAAAAGTATAGGTAATTCACAAACATTACCACATGACACTACGGATATAAAAGAAATAAACAAATTGATGAATGATCTGGCAGATAACGTAGAAAAGAGAATGAAGAGAAAGAATGCAGCTGGGAAAACCGTTCAACTCATGATTCGCTACCACGATCGCAAAACGATAACTAGGAGTAAGAAATTACAAAATTATATCGATTCAAAATTTGATATTTTATTCTTAGCTAATGAGTTATTGGAAGAACATTGGAATCAGGAGCCGATACGACTTATTGGAATTACCGTGCAAGATGTAGAAAATAAACGTAATATAGGTAAGCAATTAGACTTATTTACATATGAAAATGAAGCAAATAAAGAAAAGCTCATGTCTACCATTCATCAATTAACAGAAAAATACGGAGAAAATGTTTTTAAAAGTTTAAATGATAACTTCAAGGAGGTTGATCAGCAACAGCCACGAACAAGTTTTCAGAAAGACTTTCTAGACGACTATAAAAAATAATTGAAAAAGTTAACATTAGAGTGGGGTTGGGACAAATATGTTTTATAAAAAGAAAATCCGAAATTCTGTGGGATTGTTCGTCTTTTTGAGTTAAACATTTCGTTATGTCCCAACCTCTAAAATCAAGTGCAATTAAGTATTTGGCATATCCATTGCTATTACCTTAGTTTTTTATGCTTTTAATGTGTTAATTTTTTTACAACAGAATTAGATATCTTTCCTTTTGGATAACGGAATGGTAAATCAAATTTAGTTGTTTGTTTTAGTATACTTTTTTGGTGGGAGAACGTTTCAAAGCTGTATTTACCGTGATAAGTGCCCATTCCACTAGTTCCTACACCGCCAAATGGTAGATGCGGGTTCGCTAGATGATAGAGTGTATCATTAATCGAACCACCGCCAAACGGAACATATTCAATCACCTGTTGTTGTGTTTGATTGTCTTCACCGAAATAATATAATGCCAAAGGACTTTCTTTTGTTTTAATTTGGTATAAAGGATCATCTAAATTTGAAAAAGTTAATACAGGTAAAATAGGACCAAATATTTCCTCTTGCATGACAGGATCGTTCCATGTGATTTTATCTAAAATAGTTGGTTCTATCATGAGTGCATCTCTATCATAATTTCCACCATGAATGATATCTCCATTTGTTAAGAATGAAACTAAGCGATCAAAGTTTTTCTCGTTAATGATTTTAGTGTATTCATTACTTTTACTATAAAAAGCACGGATGTATCTTTTGGCAGCTTTTAAAAATTTAAATTTTACTTTCTCATGTACATAGACATAGTCAGGTGCAACACAAGTTTGACCAGCATTCGTAAATTTCCCCCAAACAATTCTTTTTGCTGCTAAAACTACATTTGCATCTTCATCTACAATTGCAGGACTTTTCCCACCTAATTCAAGTGTAATTGGCGTTAGATGTTCACTTGCTGCTTTCATTATGATTCTTCCAACTTTAGAACTTCCTGTGAAGAAGATATAATCCAATCGATGTTTTAATAATTCTTCAACTTCTTCTTTTCCCCCTTCGATAACAGTGAAAAATGAACTATCAAAGTACTCTTCTACCATAGTCGCAATTAAAGAGGAGGTCTCTGCAGCCAATTCTGAAGGTTTTATAATGACACAGTTTCCAGCTGCAATGGCGCCTATTGCTGGAGCCAAAGCCAATTGCAAAGGATAATTCCAAGGTGAAATAATTAATGCAACTCCATAAGGTTGATTCATGATATAGCTTGAAGAACCTTTATGGGTAATAGGGCTCGATACCTTTTTTGGCTCCATCCAGTTTCTAAGATTTTTTATAGCAAAATCAATTTCGGAATAGAGAAACCCTAACTCAGTAACTAAAGCTTCATGTTTTGATTTATTTAAATCCTTTTTTAATGCCAGAAAGATATTTTCTTCATTATTTTTGAGCATTTGTTTTAAGTTTCCTAATTGTTTTTTTCGAAACTCATATGTTACGGTATTTCCGTTTAGAAAGTAGGTTCTCGCATTGGATATGATTAATTTCTCGGTTGTTTCCATAAAAATACTCCTCTTTTAATAATCGATTGTTATCTTTTTAAAATCGATTGCTATCTTGGTATCTGGAAAAATTTCTTTTGCTTCATTCAAAAGATAGGTATCATCTTCTTTTTGATAGCGTGATGAAATATGGGTGAGAATTAGATTCTTTACTTTACCTTGTTTTGCCAGTGTTGCAGCCTGTTTAGTTGTTGAGTGGTAGTATTCATGGGCAAGGGCAGATTTTTCTTGATCGAAAGTTGCTTCATGGACCATTACGTTGGAATATTTCACAAATTCTATATGTTCTTCTCGATAACGGGTATCGCCTAGAATGCTTACAACTCTACCACTTTTAGCAGGACCAATGAAATCAGAACGATTTATCACTGTTCCATCTTCTAGTTTGACCTGAGGATTATTTTTTATCTGTTTATAAATCGGACCCGGCATTATTCCGATGTCCTTTAACTTATTAACGAGTAATTCCCCGGGTTTATCTTTTTCAACAATTCGATAACCATAACTATCGATTCCATGATCCAGTTTTTTTGCCAAAACTTTAAATTCATTATCTTCCATTACTACACCCTCGTTTACTTCTACAAAAGTAATAGGATAGGTAAGGTGGGATGAACTTACTTTAAGACTGGTTTCTACATATTCTTTAATTCCACTGGGGCCGAATATCGTTAATTCTGTATTACCTCCCTGAAAAGATCGACTACTTAATAGGCCGGGTAATCCAAAGATATGGTCCCCATGTAAATGTGTAATGAAAATTTTATTTATTTTCCTAGGTTTAATAGATGTATGTAAAATCTGATGCTGGGTTGCTTCTCCACAATCAAACAACCACACGCTATTAATCTCTTGTAGTAATGATAATACGATACTAGTTACATTTCGTTCTTTTGAAGGGACACCTGCACCTGTCCCAAGAAAAATTAATTCCATTTTCTAATCTTCCTCCAACTTTATCACGTCTTAACTTACTGGCCGACTAAAAACTCAGGCGTCTTATTACAATGTTGGTACTAGCATATCTTGTGCGTCGTAAGACCCCGCTTCAAGAAGTCGAGTTTAACCAAGGTATCTAAGAGGGGCGAGAAGCCAGTAGCGCCCTATAAGTTCAACTAACATTAAGTGGGGATGAAAGAAATCCCCACTTAATGAGTTTCATTTTATTTCCAACCACGTTCATATGGAACTGGAGCTTCCAAATTTGTTTTTAATTCATCCGCGCAAGCTTTTGCCCAATAAGGATTACGCAAGAGTGCTCGTCCAATAAAAATTAAATCAGATCTATTATTTTGCAGTATTTCCTCTGCTTGTAAACCCGATGTAATTAGACCGACAGCCCCGGTTGCAATGTCTATCTCATGTTTAATTATTTCTGCTCGTCTTACTTGATATCCTGGGAAAGTTGGTACACGATTAGGAACAACCCCGCCTGAACTACAATCGATTAGGTCTACACCTAATTCTTTTAACCTGCTTGTAAAATAAAGAATATCTTCCAAAGAATTTCCTTGATCGTCATATTCATCAGTGGAAACCCGGACGAATAACGGCCCATCCCATTCTGACTTTACAGCTTGAATGATTTCTTGTAAAAATAAAAATCGTCCTTCTTTATTTACACCATACTCATCTGTTCGTTTGTTTGTTAACGGAGATAAAAACTCATTAACTAAGTAACCATGAGCTCCATGTATTTCGATAATATCAAAATTTGCCTCTTTCGCGCGCTTAGCTGCTTGCTGGAAAGCCTGGATAGTATGCTTAATATCTTCTTTCGTCATTTCTAGAGGTTCTTTATAATTCTCACTAAACGAAATTGGCGAAGGAGCATAAATAGGTAAAGAATTCACCTCTGATTTTCTCCCTGCATGTGCTAATTGAATTCCAGCTTTTGCCCCATAGCTATGGATTTGTTCATTTAATTGTTTAAATCCTTCGATATGTTCATCAGACCATATCCCTAAATCCCGTTCGCTGATACGGCCCTCCGGAAGAACACCAGTAGCTTCAATCATAATTAATCCGACTTGCCCAACAGCTCTAGAAACATAGTGGGTATAGTGGAACGGGGTGAGCATTCCGTCTTTATTAACGGAAGAGTACATACACATTGGTGACATAACGATTCTGTTTTTTAGTGTTACATTCTTTATTTGAATTGGGGAAAATAATTTAGGCATTTTTCATCCTCCTAAAGTTTTTATTCGATAAGACAATGCTTTATCGGGTACATCTGTAAAGATACCGTTGCAACCTAAATGAAAACATTGTTTCATGGAAGGATACCTATTAATCGTGTATACACGAATCTTCATATCATTTCTTAAACATTCATTCATAAGTCTGTCATTTAACAATCTGTAGTTAACATGTATTGCATTCGCACCTAAATCTTTAGCATAAGTTACGAGTTTATTGTTTTGCTTAGAGGTCAAGTAGGCAACTTCTACCATTTGATTGATTTCTCTCATTCGCTTTATACTTTCTGAGTTGAAAGTGGAAATAGTAGTACGGTCTAGCAACTGATGTTCTTGAACCATTTCAAAAACGATGGATTCTATATACTCATAATCTATTTTATTATTTTTCAACTCGATATTTAAGTATAACGGCTTAAATTTTATCCAATTTAAAAATTCCTCTAAGGACATGATTGGCGTACCAGTATATTTTTTTGAAAACCATGAACCTGCATCAAGTTCTTGGATTTCTGCAAATGTAAAATCTTTCACAAAACCTATTCCATTTGTAGTTCTTTTTACGTTCTCATCATGAATTAGAATCGGAATTTCATCTTTTGTAAGTTGAACATCTGTTTCTATTCCATCCGCTTTCATTTCATATGCTAATTCAAAGGCTGGTAGTGTATTTTCTGGAGCATATTTGCTTGCCCCTCTATGTGCGTAGATATTTGTCATTATTTTCGAACCCCTCTTAATTCGTTTATTTATTCTACATTTTATGAAGCATGCATGAAAAGCGGACCAAATAATTACTTTAATTATAAAGAAGACTTCCATTTGTGGGGGGTTCCATCATCTCCCACTGATGGTTAGTCAAACCTTTACGGGCAGTTGATCTTCCATTTACCTTCTTTGTTCCCTAGAAGCTTAAGGCAGAAGTCTTACTGCATTGTTTAGGTAAGACAAAAAGTGATATAGTAATTAGGAAGGTGGGATAAATAATGAAACTAGAAATTACAAAACAATCGTTAAGCAAGTTACATGAATTAAATATCGATAACCGGAAATATTTACTACTTTTGTATGATCGTGATGATTGTGGATGTGGTGTAAATGGTGTTCCAACCATTCGCTTAACGAACGAAAAAAAAGATTATTACGATATAGTTACAAATGATGATATGTCGACATTTGTCCCAAAGCAACAAGCTGTGTTCTTTAATAAAAAGTTAAAATTGGATTATCGTAATGGATTTTTCCAATTACTTAGCCAAGGAGAGACATTAAATGCTTTTATTTCACCTCAAACTGTTTGTTTAGATGGGATAAATAAATAGGTTGGCTACGAATAAGTAGCAACCTATTTATCATTTTGAAGGAAAAATAAGTTTTTCTTTCTGCTTAAGTAAGGTATTCGTCCAGTTTAAATAGCGAACAGCAAGTTTTCTAAATTTAACGATGGTCTTTATACTTAATAGGTTTGGTGATAGTTTTCAATTCATTATAGACTTCGTTAGGTAATTCGCTCTCTAAATTAATATTAGTGTTTTCATTTATTTGATTAATGGAACTTGCACCAAATACCGTGGATGTTACTGCAGGGTGTTTTAAAACATATTTTAAAGCTAATTCATGAATACTGTATTGTTTACCAAATAATTTTGTTAGTTTTTCAGATATGTTCAGTAGTTCTTCATAAGAGTAATCCAGATATCCTTTATTTCCTTTTTTATTTATTTGCTCGGTTGATCGATTACTTAACATACCCTTAGCAAGCGGGCCCCTTGCCAGTACACTTATTTGATTTCTTTGTAATAATTCCAAAGTCTCTTCTTCTGGTCTACGATCGAGTAAGTTATATTGCATCATTACTGCATCAATTGAAGAATGTTTAACGAATTCGCGGATAACGTTAGGTCGAATAGAAGAGATACCATATGCTCGAATAATTCCATCTTGTTTTAATTGTTCAAATGCTTCAATCGTCTCGGAAATGGGATCTTCCAAGGTGCCGCCGTGTAACATATAAAAATCGATGTAATCTGTTTTTAATCTTTTTAAGCTTTCTTTTACTTCTCTTAAAATATAGTCTTTGGATGGATCCCAAAACCAATCCTTCGTTTCTTTATTAAAATGATTTCCTACTTTTGTTGTTAGAATAATGTTTTCCCTTTTATCATGAATAATTTCACCAATTATTTCTTCGTTTAATCCGAAGTCGTATAAATCAGCTGTATCGATGTGGTTAATTCCTTTATCAATAGCCAAATCAATGATTTGTTTTGCTTCGTTTATATCTGTTCCAAGTGACATACCACCTAGGGTTAATTCTGAAATAAATAAATCTGATTTACCTAATTGACTCTTCTTCATCTAATCCCTCCAAAGTAACCAACTAATCTTATCTTAATATATTTAGTTAAAGGAAGAAAGGAAATTGAAATTAGGTCAGATAATAAAATTTAGTATAAGGAGTGGGTATGCTAAAATAGAAGAAAAGATGAATTGATAGGAGAAAACGTATGAAAAAGTTTGAAGAGAAAACAATAAGGTCAGAAAAGATTTTTGATGGAAAGATAGTTCAATTACAAGTAGATGAAGTTCAATTACCAAATGGTAAAACATCTCAGCGTGAAATAGTTAAACATCCTGGAGCGGTTGCGGTAATTGCTATCACGAAAGAAAATAAGATAGTGTTTGTGGAACAATATCGCAAACCACTTGAAAGGTCCCTTATAGAAATTCCAGCAGGTAAATTGGAACCTGGTGAGAATCCAATGATTGCGGCAATCAGAGAATTAGAAGAAGAGACTGGTTACTCTACCAATAGTTTATCCTTTGTAACTTCCTTTTACTCCTCACCAGGATTTGCTGATGAATTACTTCACATCTATATTACAAATGATATTGAAAAAATTGAAAACCCAAGAGCAGCTGATGAAGATGAATTCGTAGAGTTAGTGGAATTAACTTTAGACGAAGCGAAACAATATGTGGAAGAAGAGAAAATTCACGATGCCAAAACAGCATATGCAGTTTTATATTTACATGCATTAGAAAGAAGGTAACATGTTGAATTCCTATTTTGCAGATTTGCATATTCATATTGGAAGGGATATGTACAATAAACCGGTAAAAATTACAGGGGCAAAAAGCTTAACCTTGAGTAATATTTTGGAAGAATCTAGTAGAAATAAAGGGATAGATCTTGTTGGGGTAATTGATTGTCATGCCCCTAATGTACAGCAGGAAATTAAAGGATTGATTAATGAAGGAAAAGCAAGAGAACTTGAAGACGGTGGAATCCGTTTTGAAGAAGTAACCTTATTAATGGGATCTGAGATTGAAATTTATGATGAAAACTGTAAGGGACCCATTCATGTATTATGTTTTTTCCCGAATTTAGAAAATATCTCTATTTTCTCTGAGTGGCTAACAACTAAGATGAAAAACATCACGTTAAGTTCTCAAAGATATTATGGAACGGCTAAAGAACTTCAATATAAAGTAAAAGAACTAGAAGGGATATTTATTCCAGCACATGTCTTTACCCCTTTTAAGAGTCTTTATGGGAAAGGGGTAAATCAATCTTTAACAGAGGTATTCGATCCGGATTTAATTGATGGAATTGAGTTAGGATTAAGTTCGGATACTTATATGGCGGATCATATAGAAGAGCTTCATTCCTATACGTTTGTAACAAACTCAGATGCTCATTCTCTTCCGAAAATAGCTAGAGAATACCAAGAAATCGTAATGGAAAATGCTACTTTTAAAGAGTTTTATTGGGCGTTGCATGAAGTGAATGGTCGGAAAATCCAACGAAATTTCGGGATGAATCCAAGACTTGGTAAATACCATATGACAGTTTGTAATAATTGTTTTACAGAGCTAACACCCAATAGTACCATATGCCCGAATTGTCAGTCAAAGAAAATTATTAAAGGGGTTTCTGACAGAATTCAAGAATTAACAAATGTTGAAAAATCTAATAGAGAACGACCACCATATTTATATCAAGTGCCTCTTGAATATCTTCCAAAGTTAGGTCCAAAAACGTTTAAAAAATTATTAGACCGGTTTGGCACAGAAATGAATGTTATTCATTACGCAAGCTTGGAAGACTTACTAGAGGTAGTGCCCAATCCTATAGCACAATCTATCATTTCCATGAGAGAAGGTAAACTTCATGTTAAAGCTGGTGGTGGCGGGAAATATGGAACTGTCTCGAATAATTAAAATATAGAATTTATGAATAAAAAAGAGATTTTGGTATTTTTAATCGGAATTCTTCATAGTTTTTAATATAAGAACCATCTTTGAAATGGAGGATTCCGATGAATAATAATAGAGCTGTTTTTATTCAACACATGAGAGAGTATGCGACAATATATTTGTTTATGGTGATTTTATTTTTAACTGGTATTATTTTTGGTGCTATTATAGTAAACAGCATGAACTTTGTTCAAAAGCAAGATTTGTTTTTTTACTTAGAACGATTTTTCCTTCAAATAGTAGAGGGTCAATCAATAGAAAAGACACTTATATTAAAAGAAAGCTTTTTTTATCATATTAAATATTTAGTTATTTTATTTTTACTAGGTTTATCTGTAATTGGACTTCCTATCGTGTGGGTTCTATTGTATGTTAAAGGTCTTGTTGTTGGTTTTTCTGTTGGTTTTTTAGTGAATCAAATTGGCGTTAAGGGATTAATCTTGGCTTCATTGTCCATTGCTCCACAAAATTTAATTGTCATTCCTGTATATATTATTGCTGGTACACTGTCGATGATCTTTTCGTTAAAATTATTAAATAAACTATTTTCAAAAAGGTCGACTGGACCAGTATTTCAGCCGTTTGGCAAGTATTTATTATCGTTTGGATTTTTATTGGTAGCCGCTATAATTGCTTCAGGAGTAGAGGCCTATGTGGCGAATGGATCTATGGAAGCATTTATTAAATCTTTTTATGAATAATAATTATTACATTATAATTATTTTAAATATAATGTAATAATATTTTTGACACGCCTTTTCAGAGTGCATATAATAAAATAGATGGTAAGAGGGGAGCGACGAGTTATGGAACATCGGATTGAACGAATAAAAAAACAGCTGCATTCTCAAAGTTATAAATTAACTCCACAAAGAGAAGCAACTGTCCGAGTTTTACTTGAGCGTGAAGAAGACCATCTAAGTGCAGAAGATGTTTATTTATTAGTTAAAGAAAAAGCACCTGAAATTGGCTTAGCAACTGTTTATCGTACGTTAGAGCTACTATCTGAATTGAAGATTGTTGATAAGATTAATTTTGGTGATGGGGTCTCCCGATACGATTTAAGAAAAGAAGGAGCTAAACATTTTCATCATCATCTCGTTTGCGTCGAATGTGGGTCAGTAGAAGAAATTGAAAATGACTTATTAGAAGACGTAGAGAAAATTGTACAAAGAGATTGGGGATTTCAAGTTCAAGACCATCGTTTAACATTTCATGGTATATGTAAACAATGTCAAAAATCAGCAGTTAAAGCAACACAATAAGAAGAATTAAGCCTTTTTTTCTATGGGAAAGAAGGCTTTTATTATGGATAAGAATGATAAAGGTTTGTGCTTTCTTTTTTTACATACGTAAAAAAAGAGAGTACATTAAAATTAAGTACTATTTAAAAATTTAACTATCTATATGTATATTATGATTTGAAATTGGCATATCTTTTAAGAAGGAAGTAACTTTAAAAAGGAGATATGCCATATGAAACAATTGATATGGGATACATTGAAAGTTTTCGTAATCTTTACTATATGTACTTGTCTATTCTATTTTGGATTAAAGATGATGCATGCTGAATATGAAAATTATCATAAATATGATCAACCTGAAGGACCTTCTGTAAAGGTTTTTAATTCAAATGAAGAGATTATGGATAGAATGAATCTATTTTTTAGATTAGGGGAATAAAAATATGCTAAATGATGCACTAGAGGATTATTTTCATTTTTTACAGATTGAAAGAGGGCTTTCTGAGAATACACTAAAGTCTTACAGACGTGATTTAAAAGATTATACTAATTTTTTAGTGAAGAAGTTAGAGGTGAAATCCTGGAATTCCGTTACTAGAATTGAAATTATTCATTTTCTATATGCTTTAAAAGATGGGGGTAAGTCGACTTCTACCATTTCCAGACATATATCATCGATTCGTTCTTTTCATCAATTTTTAGTAAGAGAAAAGGTAGTTAACCAGGATGTGAGCTTACATATTGAAACACCGAAAAAAGAAAGAAAACTTCCAGACGTTCTATCCCAAACAGAGGTAGAACAACTTCTTTCCATTGAAACGAAATCTCCTTTGGCATATCGTAATAAAGCAATGTTGGAACTAATGTATGCAACCGGACTTAGGGTAACTGAATTGGTTACTTTAAAAGTAAGTGATTTACACTTAACAATGGGTTTTGTTCAATGCTTTGGAAAAGGCTCAAAAGAAAGAATTGTACCTATCGGAGAGGTTGCCATACATGCAATAGAGCAATATTTACAACATGGAAGAGGGAAATTGCTAAAACATAATACTAATCCAACACTGTTTTTAAACCAGCATGGGAGGCCGTTAACGAGACAGGGATTCTGGAAAATTTTAAAAAAGATTGCTTTAGAAGTTGGTATAAATAAAGAAATAACTCCACATACATTAAGACATTCCTTTGCTACTCATTTATTAGAAAATGGGGCGGACTTACGTATCGTTCAAGAGATGTTGGGGCATGAAGATATTTCAACAACACAAATCTATACACATGTATCAAAAACTAGATTAAAAGATATGTATAAAACCTACCATCCAAGAGCGTAATTAACATGTAACGGAAGTATAAGGTAAAGAAAATTTACGCATGCATTTACATATATATGTTAGAAATCGGGAATATAGTATTGGGAGGTTTTTTAATGAC
This sequence comes from Oceanobacillus sp. FSL K6-0118, assembly GCF_038006665.1. NCBI lineage: Bacteria > Bacillati > Bacillota > Bacilli > Caryophanales > Bacillaceae > Oceanobacillus > Oceanobacillus sp. FSL K6-0118. The sequence goes on along the minus strand of NZ_JBBOVR010000001.1, from coordinate 2,272,853 downwards.
TAATTTCAAACGAATTTTTCTTATTGTTTTGGATTCAGTAGGTATTGGTGAAGCCCCTGATGCGGAAAAATATAATGACAAAGGTGCGGATACTTTAGGTCATATTGCAGATGAAATGAATGGACTTCATATGCCGAACATGGGTGAATTGGGATTAAGTAATATTTGTGAGATAAAAGGAATAGAAAAAGCAGTAAAACCTAAAGCTCACTATACAAAAATGCAAGAAGCTTCAAATGGTAAAGATACAATGACAGGCCATTGGGAAATTATGGGATTAAATATTAAACAACCTTTTAAAACATTTCCTGAAGGATTTCCAACCGAACTTGTTCAATTATTAGAAGGTAAAACAGGAAGAAAAGTTATTGGAAATAAGCCGGCTTCTGGTACAAAAATTATAGAAGAACTTGGCGAGGAGCATATGAAAACGGGTTCCTTAATTGTTTATACTTCTGCAGATTCTGTATTGCAAATTGCTGCACATGAGGAAATTATTCCAGTTGATGAATTGTACCGAATTTGTGAAATTGCACGAGAACTGACTCTAGATGAAAAATATATGGTTGGACGAGTTATTGCCCGTCCTTTTATTGGGAAACCTGGAGCATTTGAACGTACGGCCAACCGTCATGATTATGCTCTTAAACCGTTTGGTAGAACTGTAATGAATGAATTACAAGATAATGGCCTTGATGTTATTGCTCTTGGGAAAATTTCTGATATTTACGATGGAGAAGGAGTTACAGAGGCTATTCGAACTACAGATAATGACGATGGAATGACAAAACTCATAGATTCCATGAAAAAGGATTTCAATGGACTAAGTTTTCTTAATTTAGTTGATTTCGATGCTAAATATGGCCATAGGCGTGACCCAATAGGGTATGGCAAGGCTTTAGAGGAGTATGATAAACGCTTACCCGAAGTCTTAGCTTTATTGAATGAAGATGATTTACTTATTATTACAGCTGACCATGGGAATGATCCTGTTCATCATGGCACAGACCATACGAGAGAATTTGTTCCATTACTTATTCACCATAAAAATATGAAGCAAGGTAAAGCGTTGCCTATTCGGAAAACATTTGCAGATGTAGGCGCAACGGTGGCAGATAACTTTCAAGTGAAATTGCCAGAACACGGAAATAGTTTTTTGCATGAGATTATCGAATAAGAAACGGAAAGAGCACTAGAGGTAGTGCTCTTTTTTATTTGTATATTTCGATATAAAGATGGAAAAAATAAAGTTATATTGAGTTTGGAGGTAAAACTATGAAAAAGTGTATTCTCATTATCAGCATGATTTTTTCATTATTTGTATTAGGATTGCCAGTCTTTGCGGAAGAAAAGCCGGAAGATGAAAAAAGCGAATCCTTAAATCTAGCTCCTGATGCAAAATCGGCTATCTTGATAGAAAGAGATACCGGAACTATTTTATTCGACAAAAATGCCCATGAAGTACTTCCGCCAGCTAGTATGACAAAATTAATGACACTACTACTTATTATGGAGGCAATAGATCACGGGGACTTAAAGAAAAATGAAATGATTCGAGTAAGTGAGCGGGCCGCATCAATGGGAGGTTCCCAAATATTCCTTGAAGCGGGGGAAGAAATGTCCGTAGATGATTTATTAAAAGGAATAGCTGTTGCTTCTGGAAATGATGCTAGCGTTGCAATAGCTGAACGACTTGCAGGAAGTGAAGAAGCCTTTGTGAAAAGAATGAATGAAAAAGTGAAAGAACTTGGTTTGAAAAATACGAAGTTCCAAAATACGACTGGTTTACCAAGTGATGATCATTACAGCACTTCATATGATATGGCAATGATTGCAAAAGAATTATTAAAATATGAGGATATTACAAATTATACATCGATTTATGAGGATTATTTAAGAAAAGGAAAAGAAAATGAATTTTGGCTCGTGAATACGAATAAATTAGTGAAATTCTATCCAGGAGTAGACGGATTAAAAACAGGTTACACAAATGAAGCAAAATATTGCTTAACTGCTACGGCAGAAAAGAATGATATGCGTGTCATCGCCGTTGTAATGGGTGCAAATACTACAAAGGAAAGAAATGCAACCATTTCTAGTATGCTTGACTTTGCGTTTAATCAATTTGAAACACAACAATTATTTGAAAAGGATCAGGTTGTTTCAAACTTAAAATTAATTAAAGCGGAAGAAGACAATATTGAAATAATTGTTCCTGAATCTGTTAGTACATTACATAAAAAAGGAGAGTCTACTGAAGAGGTAACAACAGAAATGAAATTGAAAGAAAAGTTTACTTTACCTATAAATAGAGGAGATGAAGTAGGTACATTAACCGTTAAAAATGGAAATGAAATTATTTCGGAAATTCCACTAACGGTAAATAATGATGTCACCCAAGCATCCTATTTCACTTTGTTAAAACGAACACTGCAAGAAATGGCGAAAAATTAATAATATCTTCTAATTTAGACGAATAAGGACTTCTTTTGTCATAAAGCAGGAATTAGCCCTTGTCATCAAGAAGAAGAAATACAGAAGAATGTAAGGAGGAGATTTTTTAGGATGGGGCTGCATTCAGTTTTTGATGTAAAAGAAGATGTATTAATCGTTAGACTGTCAGGTGAATTAGACCACCATGAAGCAGAAAGCTTACGGGATAAGTGGAAGGACATGATGTATAAAAATCCAATTAAGCATGTCATTTTAAATTTAGAAAATGTTTCTTTTATGGATAGTTCGGGTCTAGGAGTTATTCTTGGCCGATATAAAGAGGTTTTACAATTAGGTGGAGAGATGGTCGTATGTTCCATTTCTCCAACGGTCAAACGTTTGTTTGAAATGTCTGGATTATTTAAGATTATTCGCTTAGAAGAAAATGAAGCATTTGCGTTAGAAACTTTGGGGGTGGCTTCATGAGAAATGAAATGGTTGTAGAATTTTCTAGTAAAAGTGAAAATGAGGCATTTGCAAGGGTTACGGTTGGCGCGTTTATTTCCCAGTTAGATCCTACGATGGACGAGTTAACAGAAATTAAAACAGTGGTCTCAGAAGCGGTAACGAATGCCATCATACACGGATATAACAACGAACCTGATCATAAAGTGATGATTAAGTGTGTCATTGAAAATGATGAAATTGAAATAACGGTGAAAGATTTTGGAATCGGAATTGGTGATATTGATCAAGCGAGACAACCTTTATATACTTCAAAACCTGAACTAGAAAGGTCTGGAATGGGCTTTACTATTATCGAGAACTTTATGGACTCTGTTAAGGTCACTTCTTCAAAATCCGATGGAACTACGCTCTACATGAGAAAGCAACTAGTAAAATCAAAGACGGTTTATAATTAGGATATGTGCCTATGAATGTAAATGTAAAAAAGACAAAGGGTGAAGAAACCTTAACGGATGAACAAGTAAAAGATTATATTTTACAGAGCCAACAAGGGAATAAAGAAGCAAGAGATATATTAGTAGAAAAGAATATCCGGCTTGTTTGGTCAGTTGTTCAGCGTTTTATTAATAGGGGTTATGATCCAGATGATCTATTTCAAATAGGGAGTATCGGACTAATAAAGTCGATTGATAAATTTGACCTTTCCTTTGACGTTAAATTTTCTACTTATGCGGTACCGATGATTATTGGAGAAATTCAACGTTTTATTAGGGATGATGGAAGTATAAAGGTTAGTCGCTCTTTAAAGGAAATTGGAAATAAAATAAGAAGAAAAAAAGATGAATTAACGAAACAATTAGGACGATCACCAACAGTTAATGAAATTGCGGAGGCTTTAGAAATAACACCAGAAGATGTCGTTCATGCACAAGAAGCATCTAAATCTCCGCATTCCATTCATGAAACTGTATTTGAAAATGATGGGGATCCTATTACATTATTAGACCAAATAGCAGACACCGATACAAAATGGTTTGATAAATTAACATTGCAAGAAGCAATTAAGAATTTAAATGAAAGGGAACGACTTATTATTTACTTACGATATTATAAAGATCAAACCCAAACCGAAGTTGCGGATAGATTAGGTATTTCTCAAGTACAAGTATCTAGACTTGAGAAGAAAATATTAAAAGAAATGAAAGGTAATATGGATTTGTAGAGGAGTTCGAAAAAGCCATCACATTAATGTGGTGGTTTTTTCTGTTTGAAATTGTACTGATAAAAAGTCTTTACTTGGTAATACTAAACGTACAGTTCATTTATTTAAGGATGGGATGACCTTGACGAACATTGTATATTTACGAATGAAAAAAAATGCCAACTTCCCTAACTTATGTGAAATTTTTTTAAAAGACATTGCTTATGTTTCAACAGCTGACACTTCATTAAAGAAGAAATTAGAAAATACACCAATTTATCGCCTAACGAAAAAGGATAAAAATTTAGTAGTAATCGATAGTTTTTTATTAATAGAACATTTAACTAAAAGTTATGAAGATGTAGAGATTCAACTTGTAGGACCAAATCAGAGCATTGTTAGAGTAATTTCGAGTAAAAAAACCAATTCCGTCTTCCTTGTAGCATGCGTGTGGCTTGTATTGTTTATTGGTACTGCGATGACAATTATGAACTTTCATTATGATGTTAGTATGCAGGAAGTGCAACAAAAGCTTCATCTATTATTAACTGGTGAAGAAAACGAATTTCCATTATGGATTCAAATACCTTATTCCATAGGATTAGGCTTAGGAACAATCCTTTTTTTTAATCACTGGTTTAATAAACGCTTTAATGAAGAACCAAGTCCACTAGAAGTTGAAATTTTTAACTATCAACAAGACCTTGATAATTATTTGAGTCATAAAGAAAATAGTTTAAATGTTAGAGAACCTTCTAATTAATTTTATTCAAGTCCTTATTGGTTTTAGTGGAGGTCTTGCTGTAGGTGGTGGATTTGTTGCTTTTATAACGGTATTAAAAATTATCCCAAGGTTATTACAACTAACAAAATCTTATAAGCTAATCAAATTTTACACCGCTTGTGTGGTTCTTGGTTTAATTATGGGATCATACTTATCTTTTGCCAATGTTAATCTAAATCAACCCGTACTCATTTTAGTGGTTTGGGGATTATTTCATGGGATCTTCAATGGAATGCTTGCCGCTGCACTGACAGAGGTATTAAATGTTTTTCCAGTTATAACAAGAAGAATACGCCTAGAAAATAGTCTGCTTATTCTACTCATGGCTATTATGTTTGGTAAGATAGTTGGTTCGTTATTTCAATGGACTATTTTGGTTAGGTTGTAATGAGAGTGGAGTGTTTAAACGATGAAGAAGAAAAATGATAAAATGCCCGTGTCGGCTAATATAATTCGCAACCAAGAATACATGGAAAAAAGAATAGGTATAAATGTCTCTTTCGACGTAGGTTTTCGAGAATTTATTATATTAAAAAAGAAAGTTCAACTTTATTATGTAAATGGATTGTGTGATACATCAACAATACAAGAACTTTTGGAAATTATGATTGGAATTAATGATGTTGAAAGTAATAAGAAAAAGTTACCTGAAATCATCGAGAATCGTTTAATCCATCAGCAAGTAGAAGCGGTAAATACGATGGATGAGGTAGTTGACCAAGTTTTATCGGGATTGGTTGCTTTTTTTGTAGATGGTGAAAAGCAAGCTTTTATCGTTGATGTTAGAACGTATCCGGGAAGGACACCAGAAGAACCAGACACTGAGAAAGTGATTCGCGGATCGAGGGACGGTTATACCGAAAATATTATCGAAAATACTGCTTTAACACGTAGAAGAATACGGGATGAACGATTACGTAATGAAATGCTAAAGGTTGGAGAACGTTCAAAAACTGATGTATGTATTAGCTATGTCCAAGATATAGCGGATGACGATTTAGTTGATTTAATTAAAGAAAAAGTGGAGTCTATTGAAGTTGATGGAATTGCAATGGCAGATAAGGCAGTTGATGAATTTTTTAGTGATAAAAAATGGAACCCTTATCCATTAGTAAGATATACAGAAAGACCTGATGTAGCTGTAAGCCATTTGCTGGAAGGACATGTTATTGTTATGGTAGACACATCCCCAAGTGTCATTATCATACCAACAACTTTTTTCCATCATATGCAGCATGCCGAAGAATATAGGCAGACCCCCTCTGTTGGTACGTTTATACGTCTTATACGTTATTTAGCTGTGTTTATGTCATTGTATCTTTTACCATTATGGTTGCTGTTTGTTTTAGACCCTACTTTATTGCCTAAAGAGCTGTCGTATATTGGACCAAATGAAGAAGGTAATATTCCAATATTAGTACAAATCATTTTAGCAGAATTAGGAATCGAATTTTTAAGAATGGCTGCGATTCATACGCCAACACCATTAGCAACTTCTATGGGGTTAATTGCGGCAGTATTAATTGGTCAAATCGCAATAGATGTAGGAATGCTCAGCGCAGAAGTTATTCTTTACGTGTCAATAAGTGCGATAGGTACTTATGTTACATCTAGCTATGAGCTTAGTATTGCGAATAAGCTGGCAGGTTTATTTTTAATTTTAGGAGCAGGTTTCTTTGGTGTGAAAGGTTTTGTTATTGCATTCTTGATTCATATAATGTATTTGATAAACTTGCAATCACTAAAAACACCTTACCTATGGCCTTTCCTTCCTTTCAATGCAAAGGCAATGTTTAATATTATCTTTAGGATTCCGGTTCCTTATTCTAATAAGAGACCAAGAATTGTACATCCGAAGAATACTTATAGACAACCAATGAAAAAGGGCTAACCATGTCGTTAGCTCTTTCGTTTTTTGTCTATGTGTGTTAAAGTATTTTTATATTTTTACGTATAATCGGGGGAATAAAAATTATGATTACGGAGTACCATCCTTTTCCTATAAATAAAAATGGTCACCTTGAAATAGGTGGTATGGATACAGTCGAATTAGCAGAAAAATATGGAACACCCCTTTATGTTTACGATGTCTCCATGATAAGAAAAAATGCAAGATCATTTGTGGAAACCTTCGAAAGACTAGGAGTACAAGCGAAAGTTGCATATGCAAGTAAGGCATTTTCTTCTATAGCAATGCTGCAAGTAGCAAAGCAAGAAAACCTATGTCTTGATGTAGTTTCAGAGGGAGAACTTTACACAGCTTTACTAGCTGATTTTCCAGTAGAGAAAATACATTTGCACGGAAATAATAAAAGCTTAGACGAAATTACGATGGCGATCAAACATGATATCGGCTGTATTGTAATCGATAATTTCTATGATATAGAATTAATTGAACAAGTAACAAAAGTATACGGTAAAAAAGTTAATGTATTAATCCGAGTTACACCAGGGGTTGAATCTCATACGCATGAATACATCATGACAGGTAATGAAGATTCAAAGTTTGGATTTGACTTACAAAATGGTCAAGCAGAAGAAGCTTTCCAAAAATTATTAAATCACGAAACCATTCATTTTAGAGGGCTTCATTGTCATATAGGTTCTCAAATATTCGAAACAGATGGATTTAAGGTTGCAGTAGATCTATTATTTGAAGAACTAGGTAAGTGGAAAGAGCGTTATAACTATACACCTGAAGTTTTAAATTTAGGTGGGGGGTTTGGGATTAGATACACGAAGGAAGATCAGCCTTTACCCTATAATATTTATGTTGAAGAGTTAATCAAGTCAGTTAGAAACCAAGTAAATTTATTGAATATATCAATGCCAGAGATTTGGATTGAACCTGGTAGAGCAATCGTTGGGAATACTGGTATTACATTATATACAATTGGTTCTATGAAAAATATTCCTGATATTCGTAAATATGTATCAGTTAACGGTGGGATGACAGATAATATTAGACCCGCATTATACCAAGCAAAATATGATGCAGTAATTGCTAATAAAGCAAATCAACCGGTAACAGAAGAAGTGTCTATCGCCGGTAAAGCTTGTGAATCGGGGGATATGTTAATTTGGGACCTATCTGTACCTAATGTAGAACATGGTGATATATTAGCTGTTTTTTCAACAGGTGCATATAACTACTCGATGGCAAGTCATTATAATAGAATTCCTAATGCAGCAGTCGTCTTCGTAGAGAATGGCGTAGATAAATTGGTAGTAAAACGCGAAACGATGGAAGATGTTGTGAGAAATGATTTATCCTACCTATAACGTGGGATGACTATCAATTATATTAGTGATAGAATAGACATGATTAACAGAAAAAGGAGATTGTAAAATGGCTAAAAAAGGATATATTTTAATGGAAAACGGAAATAAAATTGAATTCGATTTATTTCCAGAAGAGGCACCTGGAACAGTAGCGAACTTTGAAAAACTTGCTAACGAAAACTTTTATGATGGTTTAACTTTCCACCGTGTCATTCCTGGTTTCGTAAGTCAAGGTGGTTGTCCAATTGGTAATGGAACTGGAAATGCTGGCTATACAATTAAATGTGAGACAGATAATAACCCCCATAAACACGAAGAAGGTTCACTATCGATGGCGCATGCGGGAAGAGACACTGGAAGTTGCCAATTCTTTATAGTACACGAACCCCAACCACATTTAGATGGCGTTCATACTGTATTTGGAAAAGTTACTTCTGGAATCGAACACGCTAAAGCAATGAAAAATGGAGATGTCATGAAAGAAGTTAAAGTTTATTCTGAGTAAGTTATTGTGATGAATTTAATCCAGATAATATTCATTTTAGTATTAATTATTGCACCTTTAAGTACGTTTTTTCATGAATTTGGCCATGCTATTGCGGCAAGAACGCTCAAAGCTAATGAGATTACGTTAAAAATGGGTAAAGGGAAAAGATTAGTAGCAATAACACTACTGGATTTAAACATCGAAATCCATTCTCTCTTTTTTATAGGTGGGCACACAATAAGTAAACGATATCCATACTATAAAAAGAGGGAATTAATTTACATTTCATTATTGGGTCCACTTTCAAATGGGATTATTGCATTATTATTATATTTTTATTTGAGTTATGAAGTAAATTTATACATAGAGTTAAGCTTTTGGTTTAATATTTGGTTGTTTACTATGAATATAATCCCGATACACATGAATAATAAGTACACAGATGGGTATATTGTGTATAAATTAATATCTGAAGGGCAAAAATAGATAGATACTAATTCTTTTTTACTTCTTAGGTTCATTTGACAAAATGCATATTTAATGCAATAAATATATATATACTTTTCAATAGTCAATTATGGCTTTAAGAAAAATAACTCTATTAGAGGATGTTCAAAACGCTCTATTAGTGCGTGTTCAACAGGAGGATGGAAAGGACCGAGGTCAGCTAAATGCGCAACGTCCTATTACTACGCTTCTCCTACATAGGGGGGATACCGACGTTAGCTGCAAAGGTTGTCTGTACGTCGCAGTATCTTTCTCACTGGTCTTTTTGAACAACCTTTATTAGTCTTTATTAAGAGGGGTCTTTATGTTAATTCGTTTTAAAAAGAATATGGAAAAAATTGCCATGGGATTATTGTCATTTATGCCAGATGTAAAAAATGATGTGAAAAAATTACAGAATACAATTAAAGAATATGAGTCCAATCCTAATTGGAATCTTTATTTATGGAAAGAGGACGATGATGTCTTAGGTGCAGCTGGTGTTCGGTTAGAAAATAATTGCATTATTATCCAACATGTTTCCGTTAATCCGTCCCATCGGAATCTAGGGATAGGGAAGAAAATGATAAATGAACTAATTAAACTTTATGACGGAGAACATAAAGTTTTACCTAGTGATGACGTCCAAGAGTTCTATCTTAAATGTAAAGATAATCATATTCAAAATGAAGAACAATAAAAGCCAGCCCATCACTGAGGGCTGGCTTAAAACTTGGCGGATAGAATAATATAAATATTTCTGCTTAATGTCTAGCTCCAGCACCCAGCGACTAGCGAGACTTCCTTCACCGTACGTTGCTAAACGGGCGCTTACGCTTTTCTTAATATATTTTAGAACCAAGCGGCACCAACAATGATTAGAAGAATAAACAATACAACGATTAACGCGAATCCTCCGCTATATCCATGACTCATAAACAAATTCCTCCTTTTTTCTTCTTCAACAAATGTTTTATAAACATTTGTCTTACATTAATAACTTATGTTGGTATTTACCATGTTGTATGGGCGAATAGCACGAAAACTTAAAATTGCAACTAAAGAGAGGTAAGAAATATGGTGAACCAAGCCTACGAAGTAAAGTTAGATGTCTTTGAAGGACCACTAGATTTATTGCTACATTTAATAAATAAATATGAGATAGATATCTATGACATCCCGATGGCTGAAATCACAAAACAATATTTGGATTATATACATACGATGAAATATTTAGAGTTAAATATTGCAAGTGAGTATTTAGTGATGGCCTCGACTCTTGTTGCTATTAAAAGTCAAATGTTATTACCAAAACAGGAAATAGTTGATGAAACGGATGAATACGTAGAAGACCCGAGAGAAGAATTAATGAATCGGTTAATTGAATATCGGAAATATAAACAAGCAGCGGAAAAATTAAAAGAAAGAGAAGAAGAAGCCATTCATACGTATACAAGGCCACCTGTTGTATTTGACGAACTAATACAGGATAAAACAACAGTTTCTAAAGGGAATGTATCGGTATATGACATGATCAATGCGTTAGGTAAAATGTTTCAAAGAAAGAAATGGGATCAACCACTTGATACGAAGGTTAGTAGAGCGGAGATTCCAATTGAACAGCGAATGAAGGATGTATTAAAAATGGTGAAAAAATCTCATCATGGTGTTGCTTTTGATCAATTATTTCCATATCCTTCTAAAACGCACATTGTTATTACTTTCATTGCTATATTAGAATTAATGAAAGTTCATGAGGTTTATTGTAAACAAAAACAACATTTTGATACGTTATATGTATTTTCTATGGAGGAATAATTTTGGAAGTTACAGAATGGAAGGCTGTTGTTGAAGGTTTAATTTTTGCAAGTGGTGATGACGGAATAACAGTCAAACAATTGAAGAATATTTTAAATATCACGGATGAAATGATTGCCCACTTAATTGAAGAATTGAAATACGATTATGAACGAATAGATCGAGGTATCATGATGATGGAATCAAAGGGTGTACTTCATCTTACCACGAAACCTGAGCATAGTGAATTTTATAAAAAGTTGTTGGAAACACCAAATTCCAATCGAATGTCTCAAGCAGCACTTGAAACTTTAGCAATCATTGCCTATAGACAACCAATTACAAAAGCTGAAATTGAAGAATTACGTGGAGTTAAGAGTGATCGTCCGCTTCAATCCCTTGTAGCGAAATCGTTAATTGAAGAAATCGGAAGAAAAGATAGTGTTGGTAGACCTATCTTGTATGGAACAAGTAAAGATTTCCTTACTTATTTCGGTTTAACTTCACTAGAGGAGTTACCCTCTCTTCCGGATGAAGTTTCCGATTCGAGTGAAGTGAATCAAGAAGCGGATTTATTTTTTGAACATTTTAATGAAGAACTGAATAAGAATGAATGATGAATCCATACATTAAATTTTAATGTATGGATTTTTTGGTAGGTAGGATTTATCACATTAACATTAAATAAGAAAATTGCTCATATCACTTCATTTGATGCATAAAATGTATGGATACCATACACGTGGGAGGACAACCAAAAATGAAAATAAAGATTTTATTACTAACCGTAATATTCTTTGCTGCTAATTTGCTAATCTCTACAAATGGACAAGCAGCTTCTGCCGCACCGGGTGTATCAGCAAATAATGCTGTATTAATAGAACAATCAACTGGACGAGTATTATTCGAAAAAGATGCACATTCCCAAGAATCCATCGCCAGTATTACTAAAATTATGACGGCAATTATTGCAATTGAATCGGGAAAAATGAAAGAAAAAGTGACTGTAAGTAGAGAAGCAATTTATACAGAGGGGTCCTCTATTTATTTAGAACAAGGTGAAAAAATGACGCTAGAGGATTTAGTTTATGGGTTAATGCTTCGGTCTGGTAATGATGCCGCGGTGGCAATTGCCGAGCATGTTGGAGGTAGTTTAGATGGATTTGTCTACCTCATGAATGAAAAGGCAAAATGGTTAGGAATGGAAAATACTCATTTCGATAACCCACATGGTCTTGATTCAGATAATCATTATTCTAGTGCATATGATATGGCGATATTAACGCAATATGCGATGAATAATGAGAAGTATAGAGAAATATCAGGCACTACTTCTTATAAATCAGATGGAAGAACATACAGTTGGATAAACAAAAATAAATTGTTAACTCAGTATTATGAATATTGTACAGGTGGAAAAACCGGTTTTACAAAGAAAACGGGAAGGACGCTTGTTTCAACAGCTAGTAAAGACGGTATGGATTTAATTGCCGTCACGTTAAATGCACCTGATGACTGGAAAGATCATATGTCCTTATATGAATGGGGTTTTGAAAACTTTGATATGAAAACATTAACAGACAAAGGAGAAGTAAAATTTAATTTAATAGACTTAAATAAAAGTCAAATAGGATTTTTACGAGATAAAATTCATTATCCGTTATCCGACGATGAAGAGGATATCGTAACATTTAAGAATTATATTTTAAAAGATGTTGATACATCATCAGGAGATAACATAATCGGAAAAAAAGTATTCTACTTAAATGATAAAGAAATTACAGAAACACCAATATATGCGGTTGAAGACTCTGTTTCATCAGATGCAAATAAGAAATCATTCATGTCAGAAATCCTCTCATTTTATAAAAAAGTTACAGGGATGTAGATATATATGGTTAATCTAATATGGGCATTTATGGCAATTGTTGGTATTATTTATGCGATGTTTAATGGAACGATGGAAGAAGTCAACAAAGCTCTATTTGAAAGCGCGGATGAAGCTGTAAAACTATCTATTGGGTTAATTAGTATTCTAGTGTTTTGGTTAGGGATTATGAAAATAGCAGAGGAAGCAGGTATATTAAGAGTGCTTGCAAAACTGTTACGTCCGATTGTAGTAAAAATATTTCCAGAGATTCCGAAAGATCATCCAGCAATGGGGTACATTTTATCCAATTTTACAGCGAATATATTTGGTCTAGGAAATGCAGCCACACCACTTGGAATAAAAGCAATGGAAGAGATGAAAAAATTAAGCGGAACAGAAACTGCAACACGTTCCATGATCACATTTTTAGCTATAAACACTGCAGGCTTAACCTTAATTCCATCAACAGTAATCGCCATTCGGATGCAATACAACTCCAGTTCACCTACTGAAATTGTCGGTACTACTATTATTGCTTCTGCTGCTGCATTAACTAGTGCATTATTATTGGACCGTTTCTTTTATTACAGAAGCCTTAGGAGGAAGGAATAATGGGAATTGTCACTACTATAAGCACTTGGCTTATTCCTTGCTTTTTATTATTAGTCCTAGGAGTTGCACAGTGGAAAAGACTCCCATCATACGAATTATTCGTTGAAGGAGGAAAGGAAGGTGTTAAATTAGCATTTTCTTTACTTCCTTTTTTAGTTGGAATGTTGGTCGCCATCTCTATTTTAAGGAGTTCCGGGGCCTTGGATGCGTCTATTGGTTTAATAGCTCCCATACTAACAGCAATAGGAATTCCCCCGGATATTGTCCCATTAGCACTAGTTAGACCCATTTCTGGAAATGCAGCCTTGGGGGTTACTTCCGAATTAATTGCAACACATGGACCTGATTCTTTTATCGGCAGACTTGCGTCAACCATGCAAGGAAGTACCGACACCACTTTGTACATATTAACTGTATATTTTGGTGCGGTAGGGATCAAAAAGATGAGATATGCTGTAAAAGTTGGACTCTTAGCAGATTTAGTTGGTATAATTGCATCAATCATAATTGTTACCCTTATATTTGGGTAATGCTAAAAAGTAGCGTTAACATCGTGTTAACGCTATTATTATTTATGAAAATAATAATAAGAATGGTGATATAATGACAAACAACTTGGAAAGACTTCAAAAAGTTATAGCTCAAAGTGGAGTAACTTCTAGAAGAAAAGCAGAACAATTAATTTTAGACGGTAAGGTAAAAGTAAACGGAGAAGTGGTAACCGTTTTAGGTACAAAAGTATCTAACCATGACAAGGTAGAAGTGGAAGGGATTCCGCTCGAAAAAGAGTTGCCAGTTTATTTTCTTATGTATAAACCACGTGGAGTTATCTCTAGTGTTAAAGATGATAAAGGAAGAAAGGTAATTACAGATTTACTTAGTGAAGAAGTAGAGGAACGTGTATTTCCAATAGGAAGGCTAGATTATGATACTTCGGGAATTATCTTACTGACAAACGATGGTGATTTTGCTAACTTACTTATGCATCCAAGACATCAAATTGATAAGGTATATGTAGCTAAAGTAAAAGGAATACTTAAAAAAGCTGATTTAATGCAACTTAAAAAAGGGGTAAAATCCGAAAAAGATTTACTTAAGGCTGTAGATTATAGAATTGTATCAACAGATAAAAAGGCAGAAACTACGGTTATTGAACTAACGCTTCATGAAGGAAAAAATAGGCATGTAAGAAGAATGATGGAAGGGTTAGGTTTCCCTGTAGTTAAATTAAAGAGAGAAAGATATGGTTTTTTAAATTTAGATGGTTTAAAACGTGGTGAATACCGTCCATTAACTCCTAAAGAGGTTAAACAAATGTATAACTTGGCAAATCAAAATTAAAATGTTGAATTATTGACAAATTTCATCTTCTTAAAAAATGTTATACTCGCATAAGGAGTGATTGAAATTGAGTTTAGAAAATAAAAAAGAGTCAAAGAAAACTAAAAAAAGAAATCGATTAATTTTTCGATCTATCATTTTAGTAGTCTTAATTGGAGCCACTATTTTTGCTATTGTTTCTAATTCTAAAGCAGATAATTCTATTTATCGTGCTGGGGATACCGCTCCAGACTTCCAATTGAAACAGGTAAGTCATAATAATAATTTAGAAAGCGTTCAATTAAGTGATTTAAAGGGAAAAGGGGTAATGCTGAACTTTTGGGGAACTTGGTGTAAGCCATGTGAAGCTGAAATGCCTTATATGGAAACTTTATACCCGAAGTATCATGATAAAGGAATCGAGATTCTCGCGGTTAGTTTAGATAATACGGAATTGGTAATTAACCGCTTTATTGATAAACATGATTTAACGTTCCCAGTATTACACGATACAACTGGTGAAATTAGAGATCTATACAAAGTTGGACCGATTCCAAGTACATTTTTTATTGGTCCAGATGGCAAAATTAAAGAAGTTGTAAATGGAGCACTAACATTAGAAAAGTTAGAGCGATCATTGCAAAATATTTTACCAGAATAAATTACCACGTCTTAACTGGTCGTAACCACCTATTTAAAACTAGAATTATAAGTGGCGGTGGATAGCCAGAAGAGCCCTGATTAGTTCAATTCATATTAAGATGGAAGAAAACTCTACTGAATATGTTGAACTTTACATTATCGATAAAACGTGAGGGATCAATAATGAAACGAATTAAATGTGATTGTGGTCATGTTAATCCATTAGGTACCGTACTTTGTGAATCCTGTGGAAAGCCTATAGAGGAAAACCAACATATTGATGGTAATGAAGGAAAAAAACTATTAAATATGCGTTATGATGGAACAGCAAGGCGATCCAAAACGTATACTAAATCCGTTGTGGATCGAATTTGGAGTTTCTTTTCTTCTGTTAAAGTAGGGGTATGGTTAATTGTCTTAGCTTTAATTGCTTCTATGATTGGTACCATTTTCCCGCAAGAAATGTACATACCTGCAAATGCACCAAATCGTGATCCAGCTGTATTCTACGAAAGTCAATACGGTGTGTTGGGTCTTATATACTATCAACTAGGCTTACATAATTTATACTCATCGTGGTGGTATTTGTTACTTATTGCTTTAATTGGGGTATCATTAGTTATTTGTAGTTTAGATAGATTTGTACCACTTTTTAGAGCATTAAGACATCAAAATCCAAAAAAACATCAATCTTTTTTAAGTAGACAACGGTTATATAGCGAAACTGAATCAGCCACTGATGAAGAATTGGAAACGGTAAAAAAACAATTAAAGAAACGTCGTTATAATATTAAAGAGAAAGATGGTTATCTTTTAGCAGAAAAAGGGCGATTCTCTAGGTGGGGGCCATATGTCAACCATATTGGCTTAATCATTATCCTTATAGCAGCTATTTTACGTTCGACCCCATTATTTTTTATGAATGAATATGTTTGGGTACGTGAAGGGGAAACAGAGGTTTTACCTGGTACAAATGGAGAGTATTATGTTGAAAATAAAGACTTTATTTTTGAGACACATGATGAAAATGATGAAAGATTTAAGGACGCTTTAAGTAAAGAAGGAATGGTTGCTAGCAATTATCAAACAGATGTAGTCGTGTATAAAGCAAATCGATCTATTCCCGGTGAAGAACCAGAACTAGAGCCAGTCGTAGAGGATTCCATTCAAATGAATAAACCTTTGAGTTTCGACGGATATGATTTAATTCAATCAGGGTATCAACTAAATGAATTTTCTTCGATGACATTTAAAATACATGAAACATCGGATGCAGACGAGAAATCATTAGGGTCTTTTACAGTTGATTTAAGAAATCCTCAACCTGAATTTGATCTTGGTAATGGCTTTAAAGTTGTTTTGGATCAATTTTATCCAGACTATTATTTAGATGATAATGGGATACCAGCTTCTGAAACCAATTTTCCACGAAATCCTGCTTTTGTATTTTCCGTTTACAGTGAGGATAGTGAAAAACCTGAGGTAAGTTTTGTTGGAATTGGAAGAAATATAGATGGAACAGGGGAAAATAAATATAAGCTAGGTATCGAGGATTTTGAGATGCACGATGTTAGTGGTCTAACATTCAAGTACGATCGATCCTTACCGTTTTTTGGTATTGGTGCAGTTATTTTTATGATTGGTGTCATTCAAGGTATGTATTGGCAACATAGAAGAATATGGATCCATAAGAGAAAAGATGGTTCATTGGTAATGGCAGCCCATACAAATAAAAATTGGTTTGGCTTAAAGAAAGATATAGAAACTGTAACCGAAAATACAAATATTAAAATGGTTGAAGATCAGCAAGAACTTGGCGAAAAAGATAATTAATCTTTCTCGCAGTGATCAAGGAGGAATTTTTTATGGATCTATTAAGTATTAGTAGTACGGCATTATATACAGCTTTCATCTTGTATTTAATTGCCACATTTTTCTTTGGTGCTACTATTAAAGATAAACAAACAGATAATAAGAAAAAAGGATTTTCAGGAAAGATTGCCATCACACTTACGATTATTGGATTCCTAGCACAGCTTGTTTACTTTATAACAAGATGGATTTCAAGTGGACATGCTCCAGTAAGTAATATGTTTGAGTTTCTAACATTTCTAGGAATGGCTTTAGTACTTGGCTTTATTATTCTATATGCATATTATAAACTCAGTTTCTTAGGCTTATTCGCTCTTCCTATTGCCATGATCATTATCGCTTATGCAAGTATGTTTCCAACTGAAATATCACCATTAGTGCCTTCGTTGCAAAGTCACTGGTTATATATACACGTGACAACGGTCGCATTAGGTCAGGGTATTCTTGGGATAAGCTTTGTAGTTGGTTTAATGTACTTGATTAAAGAGGTTGATCAAACTGTAAGAAGT
Source organism: Oceanobacillus sp. FSL K6-0118 (assembly GCF_038006665.1). NCBI lineage: Bacteria > Bacillati > Bacillota > Bacilli > Caryophanales > Bacillaceae > Oceanobacillus > Oceanobacillus sp. FSL K6-0118. Next base: position 2,255,090 of record NZ_JBBOVR010000001.1, on the reverse strand, counting down.
AAAGAAACAACATGGTTGGAAATAGTCATGTATATTTTATTTGTATTCATTGGTTTCATTGTTATTACAACTTCATTTAATTTTATGAACTATAATGCTACTTTTGAGTATGGCCAAGGAAGTAGCGCTGCCACCACCGATTATCATTTACCTGCTATTGCGGCTCCTAACGGTGGTACATTAGTAACGGAAGATGTCATGAAACCATGGTTTGAAACACCTGCTTGGTTCCAAGGTGAAGATGCGGGACGTAAATTTAATACATTAATTTGGTCTGTTATCACAGGAACTGTCATTTATTTGATTACTAGATTGATCTTAAGAAAACGCGTTGGTGCAACTATTCAACCTTTATTAAAAAATATGAAAGCAGATTTATTAGATGAGATAGAGTATCGTTCTGTTGCAATAGGATTTCCAGTTTTTACCTTGGGCGGTTTAATATTTGCTTCGATTTGGGCTGAAATTGCTTGGGGAAGATTTTGGGGCTGGGACCCTAAAGAGGTATGGGCGTTAGTTACATGGTTATTTTTCGCAGCATATTTGCATTTGCGACTATCAAGAGGTTGGCATGGTAAAAAATCCGCTTGGCTTGCTTTGGTAGGTTTCGGAATTATTATGTTTAACTTAATTGTTGTTAACTTAGTGTTAGCTGGATTACATTCTTATGCTTAAAAGTGTACAAGACGAGGTACTTCTAACCTCGTCTGTTTCTTTATAGTGTGTTTTCAAAAAGAGGATGAAAAGGACTTTTTGAACAACCTCTTATACATTTTACTTGCTTTCGTTTATAATTAGTATAATAGAGCTTTAGGGGGATATTTATGTCACAAGAAACAAAAATTTTAATTGCTGATGATGAAGATAGAATTAGAAGATTAATTAGAATGTATTTGGAGCGGGAGGATTATATAATCGAAGAAGCTGATAATGGTAAAGATGCTCTCGAAATGGCATTAGAAAATAACTACCATGTTATTATTTTAGATATCATGATGCCAGAAATGGATGGAATAGAGGTTTGTCAAAAATTAAGAAAAGAAAAATCTACACCGGTAATCATGTTAACTGCTAAAGGGGAAGAGGCGAACCGAGTTCAAGGTTTTGAAGTAGGTGCAGATGATTATATTGTAAAACCATTTAGTCCACGTGAAGCAGTCCTACGTGTTAAAGCATTATTACGAAGAGTAAACGTATCTTCTTTTAATGAACAAGATGTCGTTTCGAAGGATTTATTAGTATTTCCTCATATTACAATTGACTACGATGCACACCGTGTAACTGCAGAAGGGCAGGAAGTTAGTTTAACACCGAAGGAATATGAATTACTATGCTTTTTAGCTAAATCTCCTGATAAAGTTTTCAATCGTGAAGTTTTGCTTAAAGAAGTTTGGCAGTATGAATTTTTTGGAGATTTGAGAACTGTGGATACTCATGTGAAGCGTTTAAGGGAAAAATTGAGTAAGGTTTCTAAAGAAGCAGCAAAAATGATTGTAACGGTATGGGGTGTCGGTTACAAGTTTGAGGTTGATGATAAATAATGTTTTGGCGTAGTGTAGTAGGCAAACTAGCAATAACCATTTTACTGTTAGTTTGCTTTGTGTTATTTATATTATCAATTTTTTTATTACAGTTTTTTGAGAACTTCCACTTGGATGAAGCTGAAACAAGTATGATGAAAACAGCAACTAAAATTTCTTATTTGGTAGATGAACAAGAAGATCATAGTGTAATTCAAGAGACTGTCGATTTAATAAAAGACCCTACTAATCGGGTTGCTATTATTTTTCCGGACGGTGATTTTTGGGTTTCGGAAAGTAATGATAATCATCTTTTTAAATTAGAGGAAGATTGGATTAAGAATGATCCTGAATTAGTGGAAGTGATGACGGAATCAAAGGAATTAAAGAAACAAATTACATTACCAAATAGTGATATGGATGCCATTATTGTCGGAAAACCTGTCTTAAATAATGGTGGTGTTTTTGTTTATCAATCTTTACAGGCAGTAGAGCAAACAAAATTAGAAACTAGAAAAATTATTTATTTAGCCGCCGGTATCGCACTTGTCTTAACTACATTTTTCGCTGTCTTTCTTTCTACGCGTATCACGTCACCGTTAATTAAGATGCGAGAAGCAGCACATGAACTAACCCGAGGTGAGTTTAATACGAAAGTACCGATTTTGACACATGATGAAATTGGTGACCTAGCCATTGAATTCAATCGTATGGGTAGACAACTTAAGTTTCATATAAATGCGCTCAGGCAAGAAAAAGAACAGTTTTCAAGTATTGTAACATCTATGGCCGATGGTGTCGTAACTTTAAATCGAAATGGAGACATGATTGTTATTAATCCTCCAGCAGAGAAATTTTTAGAGAACTGGTACTTTGAACATAATGTAAGTACAAATCTTTCTAATAAACCGCTTCCTGTTGAATTAAAAGAAGTTTTGGAAGAGGTTATTGGTGGGGAGGATAAGGTACTACGTGAAATTGTTATTCAAGGTAGAAACTATGTGATGCTTATGACACCTCTATATGATGGATCACAGGTACGTGGAGCTGTGGCAGTTATTCGTGATATGACCGAAGAAAGACGTTTGGACAAGTTACGAAAAGACTTTATTGCGAATGTATCTCATGAATTAAGAACACCTATATCTATGCTTCAAGGATATAGTGAAGCGATTGTAGATGATATCGCGGAAAGTAAAGAAGAGAAAAATGAACTCGCTAAGATTATTCAAGATGAATCGTTAAGAATGGGTAGATTAGTAAACGAATTACTTGATTTAGCACGTATGGAAGCTGGACATATCCAATTAAATAAAGAAGAAGTAGAAATTCAAGCATTCGTTGAACGAATCTTAAAGAAATTCCAAGGAATTGCAGCGGATAACCAAGTAGAGTTACTATTTGAAAATCATATTAAGAGTAATACTGCCATATTAGATCCCGACCGCGTAGAACAGATTTTCACGAATCTAATTGATAATGCGATTCGCCATACAGATGAAAATGGTTTTGTGAAGGTATCCGTAAAAAATAATGAAAATGAACTGGTTGTATCGATTGAAGACAATGGTAGTGGAATACCTGAAGAAGATTTACCATTTGTTTTCGAAAGGTTCTACAAAGCTGATAAATCAAGAACTAGAAACAAACAGAAAAAAGGAACGGGGCTTGGATTGGCAATTGCTAAGAACATTGTTAATGCGCATAATGGGTCCATAAGTGTTAAAAGTAAACTACATCAAGGTACAACATTTACATTTAATATTCCAAGGGATAAGCAATTCTTCATTTAAAAGGGTTGTTCAAAAAGTCCCGTGAAAATGACCCTTTGATGTTACAAGTCGGCAAGACTCCTTGCTCCTTGAAAAGAAATACATTATTGAACATGCACTTAAATCAATAATCTTGAAGGAAGTGACAAAAGTGGGGAAACATACTCTCGTACTAGCTACCTTTTTTATTTTAATTATCTTTGCAGGATGTTCAGAGAATAATGAAAATAATGTGACAACCAAAACTTCAAATAGTACACATTCTGAAGAAGTCGCTGATGATTTAGTACGAATTACAATTTCTAAAAATAATGGGAAAGAACACATAACCGAAGAAGAAATTCCTATTAAAGGTGGCGAAAATTTACTTGAGTTGATGCAAAATAATTTTTTCACAGAGCAAGTAAACGGTCAAGTCACTTCCATCGAAAGACAAAAAGCAAATGAGGAAGAAAATTTGCTATGGGTTATTATGGTAAATAATGAACCACTTACTGTTCAGCCAGCAGAATATAACGTACAATCTGGCGATAAAATTATTTTTGATCTACATGAAGTGAAATAAATGTTTTAGAAAACTTGGCATTCGCTAGGCTTTAGCGAATGCCTTAGTTGCACTTATGCAAATCTTTATTACCTGAAAAAAATACCAACTTGATTTCAAGCTGGTATTTTCATTGGATTATCATATAATAAAGATGTATTTATTCATTCTCCATATTTTAATGGATTACCATCAAATGTTTTTTTAGATATTTTAATAGAATCTGTTGGACAACCTTCATATGCGTCTAACACATCGTCCACATATTGATTGGGAACACATTTTGTACCTTTATTGTCATCGATTATAACGTACGAAATACCCTCATCATCATAATCAAATACTTCTGGTGCTGCCGCTCCACATGCTCCGCAAGCGATACAAGTTTCTTGATGTACTATAGTAAATATCGACATTATAATCCTCCTAAAAAGCCAAACCAACTAATTTTATTGTAAAATTAAATAACATATTATTCAATCATACTTTTTATCCCACCTTAAGCCACTGGAGAAACAAAGAAGATAGGTGGGAGATTAACTGCCCATAAAGGTGCGATAAGTGCGACTAACTATCAGCGGGGGAAGGCCCCCTGATAGAAGTCTTCTTTATGAACATATTAAGGGAAAGGAGTTTCTCAGGTTGATATTTGAGCAGATAATACTACATTGTTTTCAAAACATCAAAGCCGAACGTAGCTCTTCTAGTATATATCACTTATTAAAAGGAAAAAGATCGATTCAAACAGTACAGGATGCGCATTTATATTCATTAGGTTCATATTATGGCGTCTATAAAAGTATTTCAAAAGGGTATTATGATAAGAAAATTCATGAATTAGTGAAAGATGATTTATTAGAAATGGTAGACGAACAGGAAGCATTATATCATATTTCTCATAAAGGTTTAGAATGGAAAAACAATCAAGCCTTTCCCTTGTCTTTTAAAGGATTATTATATTTTGATAAAGCAGATATTTTTATGGGACGACTATTGTTGCTCATCCAAACCTTAACGAATAGTAAGATGAATTTCTACTCCTTTATTCCGGTCGTGAATAATCCGGAAATAGAATTATGGGTAAAACATGCATACAGACGGGTGAAAGGTTCTGAATCAGTGATATTATACAAGATATACAGTGAATTAAAACTTTGTTTATCCCAACTTTTGGAAAAGGAAGCGAATATTTTTGTTGATCGACTGACAGGTTATCAGTCTTATGGGATGAGTTTATTTCAATTGTCAAAGGAATATAACATGACGGTGGATGATATACACCTAATCCTTATTAGTATTATTCATCGTATATTAGGTGATTTGGAAGTCGATTCTACGAAATTCCCAATTCTCTCAACTATGGTTGATAAGAAATCATCTTTATCCCAAATTACGAATTCGGCTAGTGAAACATATAAATATTTTTTAAAAGGTTTAACCATCGAGCAAATTGCAAATGTAAGACATTTAAAACTAAATACAATCCAAGATCATTTAGTAGAGATTGCTTTGTATGATCATCAGTTTTCAATTGATCGATATGTAAATAAAAATGAACAAAATGAAATCCTCTCTGCATTAAAAAAAGCGAATTCTCATCGCTTAAAAGATATTAAAAAATTAGTTGATGATCAAATTAACTATTTTCAAATCCGGTTAGTTTTGGCTATACAGAACAAACATAATAGACAAGGAGGAAATTAATTGGAACTAGAATTGGAACGAGAATTACAAAAACATTTCCGCTTTTCTACTTTTCGAACTGGACAAAAGGAAATTATCCAAGATGTTCTTAACGGGAATGATGTGCTAGGAATTTTACCTACTGGTTCAGGAAAATCGATATGTTATCAGCTTCCAGCCATCATGATGGACGGATTAACGATTGTTGTTTCTCCTTTAATTTCTTTAATGATGGATCAGGTAAAAGAAATGAAAGCAAATCATTTCAAAAAAGTAATTGCAATCAATAGTTTCATGAATTTTGAAGAAAGAAGAGAAATTTATAGAAATATCCATACCTATAAACTTCTTTTTATTTCACCAGAACTTCTAAGTCAAGATTTTATAATCCATTTATTACAACGTGTAAAAGTTTCTCTCTTTGTGATTGATGAAGCCCATTGCATTTCACAGTGGGGGTATGAATTTAGACCTGATTATTTAAAGTTAAATTCCATTATTGAAAAATTAGGAAACCCACCCACGTTAGCATTAAGTGGTACAGCCACACCTGAGGTTCAAGCGGATATTATGACTTCTTTGAATAAGCCGGAAATGATAAAACATATATATCCTATGGACAAGCCCAATATTGCTTTTTGTATAGAAGAAGTGGAAAATGATCAAGAAAAAAATGACATGATTATCCAACTATTAAAAAAGTATAATATACCTACGTTAATATATTTTTCAAGTAGATTAACAGCAGAAAGTTTTACAAGATTCCTTTCTGAGAAGTTACAAGGCAGGCGGGTTGGCTTTTACCATGCCGGGATGGAACCAATGGATCGAGTTATGATCCAGCAACAATTTATGAATAATCAATTAGATATCGTTTGTTGTACAAGTGCTTTTGGCATGGGAATAAATAAAGGTAATATTAGACTAATCATTCATTACCATATACCGTTGCAACTCGAATCATTTATTCAGGAAGTTGGAAGAGCCGGGCGGGATGGAAAATCAAGTGTTAGCTTATTACTTTTTTCTAAAAGTGATATGTTACTACCTAATCATTTGATAAAAAGTGAATTACCCGATGCAAAAGATTTATCCAATGTATTCGGATATTTGCGTGATCTAACTTTACAAGATATGGATTTACCAAAAGATGATGTACAAATCCAAAACCTTTTCAACCTTAACGAAACTCAATGGAGATTTTTGCGATATCAGTTAGAGAAGCATCATTTGATCCATGACAACAAAATTATGGATTATAATAAAACTTGGGAAGACATTTATCAATCTATATTCCATGTTATAAACAGCCGTGTTAAACTAAAGATAAGTAAACTTACTGAAATCATAAAATGGATTCACGAAGATAGGTGTTTAAGAGATACTTTATATCAAGGTTTTCAACCGACACATAGTGGAGCCGAGTTTCAATGTTGCAGTAACTGCGGATTTACATGGTCAGAATGGACCCCAGAACAACAGGAAATCGAAAGTAATTTGGGGTTAAACTGGGAGAATAAACTAAAAAAACTTCTGTTACTAGATATATAGCGGAAAAAGTTAACCAATTTTCATTATGAATCGCTTTAATGGTGAGGTGTAGTGTACATGAGTGTGAAAATAAAAGAAGATCAAGCATCAGAGCTTAGAAATTTACTAGATGGTATAGAAAATGAAAAAGAATCAAAAGAAGAAGACCCTCAAAAAGCGAAAATAGATGTATTAAATTTACCGCCTAGAAAGGAAATACATACGAATAAAGGTAGAACCCATTTTAAATTTGATAAGCCATTTATTAGGTTTATTACTGTCATTATATTTGCGACCATTATAGTTGCTGTGTATTATTTTATCATAGGTTAACTAGCTGGCAGATTAGTCCATCTAAGATTTGGTGAAAGGGTAGTAAATCCCCACTGATGGAAGTCTTCTTTATTGCCTGGAATCGGAAGGAGCTCTAAAATGAGAAAGAAATCTTACTTGGAAAAAGTTCAATTATAAATCAATATGCATATAATAATGTAAATAATGGATTTATTAGAAAACTTGGTATTGCTATTAGGCTGGTGAATGGCCTTAGTTGCACCTATGCAGAATGGAAAGATTGGATTTTTATACTTTCTTATCTGCCTAAAAAAGGAGGATACTGGTATGCGGGTGGAACGTTTGTCTGATGATCAATTTTCTATATTCCTACATTTCGATGATCTAGTGGAACGAGGTTTTACGACAAAAGATTTATGGAAAGATGCATCAAGTGTCCGAAGTTTATTCAGTGATGTAATGTACGAGGCTAGTTCAGAGATTGGATTTGAATTAGAAGGAATGCTGCTTGTACAAGTTCATTTAATGCAAGCTCAAGGTATGCATGTTATCGTAACACAGGAAATAGAAGAGATGGATTGGGATGATGATTATATTGAAATGAAGGTTACTTTAGATGAAAGTAATGAAATTATATTTTCCTTTTCCGAATTTGAAGATATAATACGATCAGCTTCTTATTTATCCTTTAAATCTATTACTGGTGGCCAGGTTTATTATATGAACGATCGTTATTATATGCTCTTTACGGAAGATGATGTATCATTGGAGACAAGGGAAGATATCATTGCAATATTATCTGAGTATGCAGCTCCAAGTATTGTAACTTCCTATAGATTAAATGAATACGGTAAAAAAATATATAAAAATAATGCTGTTCAACAAATTTTAGATGTATTTTATTAATAATAGTTTGAAAGCGTGTAGTTAGAGGAGTGCGTAGTATGAAAATTGCTGTTCTTTACGGCGGGATTTCTGGGGAAAGGGAAGTTTCTCTCTCATCCGGGAAAGGGATTATCAATGCATTAAAAGCAAAAGGTCATGAAGTAATTGGAATTGATTTTGACCCGGAACATCTGGAGGAAATCATTCAATTAAAAGTTGACTTAGTCTTTATAGGTTTACATGGGAAACTTGGAGAAGACGGTAGAATTCAAAGTTTATTAGAAATGTTAAAAATTCCATACGTTGGTTCAGGAGTCTTAGCTTCGGCTCTAGCGATGGATAAAGCAAAAGCTAAACAGATTTTCGATATGAACCAAATTCCAGTTGCAAAAAGTGAAACATATACGTTATTAGATAAACAAGGTACGGATAGTATAGTTACTAATATCAAGGAGACCTTTCAGATACCATTTGTAATAAAACCAAATCAAGAAGGTTCAACCTTAGGATTATCCATCATCAATGATGAAAAGGAAATTTATGATGCTGTTAATAAGGCATTTAATAGTGATAATACCATTTTAGTAGAAGATTTCATTAAAGGAAAAGAATTAACAGTTCCCGTGATGGGTTCCCCAGGTAATGAAAAAGCACTTCCTATTATTGAAATTATTCCTAAAAATTCTTATTATGATTATGAATCGAAGTATGCACATGGTGGCAGTGAACATATTGTACCTGCAAAAATAGATGAACAATTAACGAAGCAAATTCAAGCATTTGCTGTCAGGGCTCATCAAGCACTAGGTTGTGAAACATATTCAAGAGTTGACTTTATTTTATCCGAAAAGAATGTACCAGTTATTTTAGAGGTAAATACATTACCTGGAATGACTCCAACAAGTCTTTTCCCTGATTCGGCAAAAGCGGTCGGTATATCGTATGAAGATATGGTTGAGCAATTTGTTAAGTTATCCATATAATTTTACTTTAATTGTATGTTCAAAAAGGAGGATGAAAAGGACTTCTACGTTGCCCATAGACGTGGGCGTCCCTTAGTAGAAGTCCCGCCATCGCTAACGAACTTCTTTAAAGGAAGGCAGACTAAAAGCACGCTTCCTCCTTTTAGTGGCATGTTATTTTTACCGGACTTTTTGAACAACTTCTTTAATTGCATATTTATGGTGAACGTGTATACTAGTCATTAAATAGAATGTTTGCAAATTACTATGGTGCATAATGTAGGAGGTAAATGCATGGTAGCCGAACAACCAGCAGACTCTAATTCAAATCAAGAAAACATGGATGTTTTATCGTCTACACGTACGGTGATCAAAACTGCATTAGAAAAATTAGGTTACCCGGAGGAAGTTTATTCGCTACTCAAAGAGCCATTAAGGATGATGACTGTTCGAATACCAGTTAGGATGGATGATGGAAATGTCAAAGTTTTTACTGGTTATCGGGCTCAACATAATGATGCTGTAGGACCAACAAAAGGTGGAATAAGGTTTCATCCAAAAGTAACGGAAAATGAAATTAAGGCACTTGCTATATGGATGAGTTTAAAAGCTGGAATTGTTGATCTTCCATATGGTGGGGCTAAAGGTGGAATTGTTTGTGATCCAAGAGAAATGTCTTTCCGCGAATTAGAAGGACTTAGTCGTGGATATGTACGAGCGGTTAGTCAAATTGTCGGACCTACGAAGGATATTCCTGCTCCGGATGTATTTACGAACTCACAAATTATGGCGTGGATGATGGATGAATATAGTCGTATTGATGAGTTTAATAGCCCTGGATTCATAACTGGAAAACCTATTGTTTTGGGTGGATCTCACGGAAGAGAGACGGCAACTGCAAAAGGAGTCACAATCGTTCTTAAGGAAGCAGCTAATAAAAAAGGGTTAAATGTTAAAGACGCTAGAGTAATTGTTCAGGGTTTTGGTAATGCAGGTAGTTATCTTTCTAAGTTTCTACATGACTCCGGGGCAAAAGTTGTTGGTATATCAGATGCCTATGGGGCGCTTTATGATCCAAAAGGTCTAGATATCGATTATTTGCTTGATAGACGAGATAGTTTTGGTACAGTTACAAAGTTATTTAATAATACGATTACAAACAAAGAATTATTAGAGCAAGAATGTGATATTCTAGTACCTGCAGCAGTTGAAAATCAAATTACAAAAGAAAATGCTAATAATATTAAAGCAAGTATTGTTGTAGAAGCAGCAAATGGACCAACAACAATGGAAGCGACAAAGATTTTAACGGACAGAGGAATTTTACTCGTGCCTGATGTGCTAGCATCGGCCGGCGGTGTCACCGTATCTTATTTTGAATGGGTTCAAAATAACCAAGGCTATTATTGGTCCGAACAAGAAATTGATCAAAAACTTAATGAAATTATGATAAAATCATTCAATACGATTTATAATACAGCTAAAACAAGAAGAGTAGATATGCGTTTATCAGCGTATATGGTCGGTGTTAGAAAAATGGCTGAAGCATCTAGATTTAGAGGCTGGGTATAATCCAAGAATAAAGACGAAAAAACTCTTATCATATATAATAGGGTAAGAGTTTTTTAATTTTTACAAAGGAAGTGAAGTAATTGCATCACGAGGAGGTCATTATAGTAGGTGGAGGACCCTGTGGTATGTCATGTGCGATTGAATTACAAAATGCGGGTATGAATCCACTTATTATCGAAAAAGAAAATATTGTAAATACAATTTATCAATTTCCAACTCACCAAACTTTCTTTAGTTCAAGTGAAAAGTTAGAAATTGGTGGCGTCCCATTTATTACAGAGAATAAAAAACCAGTTAGAAATCAAGCTCTAGCATACTATAGAGAAGTTGCGCTAAGAAAAAACTTGAGAATTCATTCATTTGAAAATGTCCAGAAAATCACACGAAATGGAAATCATTCGTTTGTAGTTGAAACGGAGACAATGGATGGAGAAGAAAGAATTTATAAAGCCAATCATGTAGTGGTTGCTACTGGGTATTATGATCAACCTAATTATATGCATGTTCCTGGGGAGAATCTCCCTAAAGTAATGCATTATTTTAAAGAAGCACATCCTTATTTTGATAAAGATATAGTTGTAATTGGTGGCAAAAACTCTGCCGTTGATGCCACGTTAGAGTTACATAAAGCTGGTGCAAGGGTAACGGTGATCTATCGAGGAAGTGAATATTCAACAAGTGTAAAACCATGGATTTTACCTGAATTTGACTCATTGGTACGTAATGGACATGTTAAGATGGTATTTAACTCTCAAGTAACGGAAATAACAAATGATGCAGTTTCCTATTCTGTGAATGGTCAAGAGCATACCATTAAAAATGATTTTGTTTTCGCTATGACAGGTTACCAACCTAATGTTTCTTTTCTAGAAAATATAGGAGTGCATGTAGACAAGAATACTGGAAAACCAGATTATAATGAAATAACCTATGAAACAAATGTGCCAGGGGTATATATTGCGGGAGTTGTAGCAAGTGGTTTTAACAACAATGAAATATTTATTGAAAATGGACGCTTTCATGGACAAGGTATTGCTGAATCCATCATTAATAAAAAATAGCAGGAATTTTTTCCTGCTATTTTTTATTGGTGCTGGGATCACAAATGATTACTTCGAACGATTTTTATATTTAGTATTTCCTTAAAAGAAGCCTCATGGTAGGATAATAGTAGTGAATCGAAAAGAGGTTTAGATAAATGGTTGGGTTATTATCGGCTGGTCTAGCTCCAGCCTTTGCGATAATGTCATTTATATATTTAAAAGATCGGTTTACTGAACCAATTTCACTAATTATTAAAATGTTTATTTCTGGGGCATTATTAGTTTTTCCGATTATGTTTATTCAATATGCATTAAATGCGGAAAATTTGACAAATAGTCACTTTATACAGTCTTTTTTCTTTGTTGCATTATTAGAGGAATTTTCCAAATGGTTCTTATTTATATATATGATTTATCATCATGAAGAATTCGACGACCATTATGATGGGATTGTATATGCAGTGGCTATCAGTTTGGGTTTTGCTTCATTAGAGAATATTCTTTATTTGCTAACGAATGGGATAGAATATGCCTTTTTGAGAGCCTTCTTCCCTGTGTCATCACATGCTCTTTTTGGCGTGATAATGGGTTACTATTTTGGTAAGGCAAAAGTAATAGATTGTCATACTAATTGGAACCGTATTTTTGCATTTCTATTTCCTTTTTTACTGCACGGTGTATACAATTACATCTTAATTGGTATATCAAGCCATTGGACTTATTATCTTATTCCGTTTATGATTATTCTTTGGTTAATTGCTTTACACCGCATCAAAGTAGCAAATCAAGTAACATTTCTATAAAAAACAACAAAAGGAGCCTGATGTTTTTATACATCAGGTTCTTTTTGTTGTTTAGGAAGTCATCATAATTAGAGAATTTACTATTGGTGTATAAAATAGAGGGTTTATCAAAAAATAGTTGTACAAAACTTCGTATCAGGAGGCAAAGCAATGATTTATAAGCGAACAAGTCTATTATTTATAGTTATATGCACCTTGTTTGTAGTAGTTGAAGCATCGAATGAATCAAAAACAGTACACGCGTTTAGTTCACAGGTTATACAACAAGGGGCTGTCGGTGATGATGTTATTGAATTACAAGCAAGATTACAATATATAGGGTTTTACAATGGCAAAATTGATGGGGTCTTTGGTTGGAGAACATACTGGGCATTAAGAAATTTCCAATATGAATTTGGTATGAAAATAGATGGCCTAGCCGGACAAACAACAAAAAATAAACTGGCGCAGGTTACGGAATATGATAAGGCATATGTCAAACAACAAATAGAGAGCGGAAATAAATTTACTCATTATGGTGGTACAGGCAAAAATAAACAATCAAGTCCACCAAAATCCAATAATCAGGGTGGGGCAAAGCAACAAGCACCGAGTAATAATCAACAAGGACAAACTACAGGTGGGGGGGCAAATGTGACTGCTGTAAATGTGCCCCAAGGATTTTCACAAAATGATATTCAATTAATGGCGAATGCGGTGTATGGAGAAGCGAGGGGAGAACCGTATGAAGGACAAGTGGCGGTGGCTTCCGTTATTTTAAATCGCTTGGATAGTCCAACTTTCCCTAATACAATAGCTGGCGTTATTTTTGAACCAAGAGCATTTACTGCAGTCGCAGATGGTCAAATATGGCTTACACCTAATGAAACAGCAAGGAAGGCAGTTTTGGATGCTATTAATGGATGGGATCCAACTGGTAATGCTATTTATTATTTTAATCCTGACACAGCTACATCAGCTTGGATTTGGTCTAGACCGCAAATTAAACAAATTGGAAAACATATATTCTGTAAATAGGATGGTGAATATTAATGAAAAGATGGATATTGATAGCCTTATTGGCCGTAGTTGTTTTAGGTACAGCTTTTTGGGGTTATCAGGAACACCAAGAGAAGAATGCTATTCTGATCCAAGCGGAAAATAACTATCAGAGGGCCTTCCATAATCTCGCTTACCATATTGATTTATTACATGATCAGATTGGTACAGCACTTGCGATGAATTCAGATAAGCGATTATCCCCACAAATGGTAGACATTTGGAGAATAACATCTGAAGCTTCCTCGGATGTGGGTCAACTCCCTTTAGCGCTATTACCTTTTAATAAAACAGAGGAATTCCTATCACAAGTAGGTGACTTTACTTATCAAACAGCAGTAAGAAACTTAGATGATTCTCCCTTAACAGATGAGGAAACAGAAAAGTTAAAACAGTTATATAACCAATCTGCAGAAATAGAACAGGAATTAAGAAAAGTTCAGCACATAGCATTAGAGGAAAACTTACGTTGGATGGACGTCCAAGTAGCGTTAGCAACCGAGGGAGACAAAGGGGATAATACCGTAATAGACGGCTTAAAAACGGTAGAAAAAAAAGTTGAAGGATTTTCAGAGGCAAATGCGGAGCCGTCTATTATGGGAACTTCAACAAAGGATCATGAGTATAAATATTTAGAAGGAAGTAAGAAAATAAGCGAGAATGAAGCGTTAAAAATTAGTAAGGATATTCTAAAAGTTAAAGATCCATCGAAAATTAACCTATCTGAAACTGGAAAAGGAGCAGATGTACCGGTATATACGGCTACTTATGTTAACGGAGACCAACGTGGTTTTGTAGACATTACTAAACAAGGCGGTAATCCAATCACCTTATTAAAAAATAGACCAGTTGATAAAAAGAAAATAAGTTTAAATGAGGGTATGGAAAATGCTACAAAGTATATGAAGCAATTAGGCTTTGAAGATATGGTTTTATTTCAAAGTAGTCAATATGATAATATAGGATCATTTACTTACTTATATAGTCAGGACGGTGTAAGAGTTTATTCTGATACTATTGAAGTTAAAGTAGCATTAGATAATGGTGAAATATTAGGATTAACTTCACAAAATTATATGAAAAACCATAGAGAGAGAAAAATACCTAAGCCGAAAATATCAAATACAGAAGCAAAAGAAATGGTGAATCCAAATGTAAATATACAAGAGGAATTTTTGGCTATTATCGACAATGATTTGGGAGAAGAAGTTTTAGCTTATGAATTTTTAGGTGTAAACGGTGATGATACGTATCGAATATTTATCAATGCTTTAGATGGAAAAGAAGAAAAAGTTGAAAAACTTGGTGGAAGTGAAATGAATTATGCTATAAATTGAAATCCACTCAGTGGGCTTACAGTCAGTTAAGACGTGATTAACTAAGGGATAGGTTTAAAACCTTTCCCTTTTTAATATCTACATAAAGATAGGCTCTTACATACTCCCTGAAGTAAAAGAAGCCAAAATACCAGCTTTAGTTGTACCATTTCCAGATAAAAAAGAAATGCAATAATATCTTTTAATAAATAGACCATTTTTTTCAATGTATGTTATTATTCTAGTTAGGAATGTTAATCATAAACTGCAAGTTCAACTTGCAATCAGTGGAAGGTGGAAGTCAATTCAACTACCACTGAATAAGTTTCAAATATTTACCAGGATGGAATGAGAGGAATGAATAAAAAATAACATGATTGAAAAAAGAATTGCTGTCGCAATAGATGGCCCCGCAGCTGCTGGGAAAAGTACAGTGGCAAAAATAGTTGCTGAAAAGCTATCCTATATCTATATTGATACTGGTGCCATGTATCGTGCATTAACTTTAAAAGCTTTAAAACAACAATTAGATTTAAAAAATGAATCAAAAATAGAAGAACTTTTATTACATACGATTATTGAATTAAACCAAAAAGAAAATAGACAAATCGTTCTACTTGATGGGGAGGATGTAACAGAAGAAATTCGCAACCAAGAAGTAACAAATTATGTTTCTTATATTGCTAAAATCCCCACGGTTCGCGAGCAAATGGTTCTTAGACAACAGAAACTTGCTGAAAATCGTGGTGTAGTGATGGATGGAAGAGATATAGGTACTCACGTCTTACCAGATGCAGAAGTAAAAATATTTTTAATTGCAAGCGTAGAAGAAAGAGCAATGCGCAGGTATGAAGAAAATAAACGTCGTGGAATTTTTACTGATTTGGAAGAACTTAAAGAAGATATTAAAAAACGCGATGAAATGGATATGAATCGTGAAGTATCTCCTTTAATTAAGGCAGATGATGCAGTGGAAGTTGATACGACTTCTTTAACAATCGATGAAGTTGTACAAGAAATATTAAATGTAGTTTCTAGCTATTTGAAAGAAGTTTAGTTTAGTAAAGGGAGAGAATATATGCTTTATACAATTGCTAAAAAAATAGTGGCAATGATCTTATTTCCTTTATACCGTATTAAAATTATTGGTAAAGAAAATATTCCATCAACAGGCCCCGTAATTATTTGCTCAAACCATATATCGAATTTAGATCCCCCAGTTGTCGGAATCACGTCTCCAAGAAAAATTCATTTTATGGCAAAAGGAGAATTATTTGAGAATTTCTTGTTTGGGAAATTGTTAACTGGTATTAATGCATTTCCTGTAAAACGTGGTTTAGCTGATAGAAATGCGTTAAGAAAAGGTCTAGAATTATTAAAAGATGGCAATTCAGTTGGATTATTTCCTGAGGGTACACGTAGTAAGACTGGAGAAATTGGCAAACCATTAGCCGGTGTAGGTTTCTTTGCTTTAAGATCTGACGCACAAGTTATACCATGTGCAATTATCGGCCCTTATAAGAAGTTTCAAAAATTAACAGTAATATACGGAGAACCTATGGATATGGAATATTATCGAACAAATAAAAAATCTGCAAAAGAAGTAGCAGAAGCGATTATGGATGAAATAAGAAAGTTAAAAGAAAATCATGAAAATCAAGTATCTTCACTTGACAAATAATTACAATTATTAGAAGTTATATAGAAAGAAAAGGTTTTAATTAGATTTATTAATAGGTGGGAGAGTATAAAAATCTTTTCCCGCCTGCATTAATGCAACTTAGGCAATTGCCAAGTTTTCTAATTGCAATAGGAGGTTATGGATATGGGTGAAGAAAATAAAGAATTACTAGAATTGCATGTAGATGACACCATTACAGGTAAGGTAGTTAGATTAGAAGAGAAACAAGTTCTTGTAGATATTGGTTACAAGACTGAAGGCATCCTTCCAATAAGTGAGTTATCTAATCTTCATGTAGAGTCAACTAATGATGTTGTTAAAGAAGGAGATGAGCTAACACTTAAAGTTAAAAAAGTGGAAGATGATGAGGTAATCCTATCTAAAAGAGCTGTAGACTCAGAGCTTGCTTGGAATGATTTAGTTGAGAAATACGAAAAAGGTGAAGTATTCGAAACAGAAGTAAAAGAGGTTGTAAAAGGCGGCCTAGTAGCAGATGTAGGAGTTCGTGGATTTATTCCCGCTTCACTTGTAGAAACTTTCTATGTTGACGATTTCACGGATTATAAAGGTAAAAAATTAACAGTAAAAATTGTAGATTTAGATAAAGAAAAGAGTCGTATTATTTTATCTCACCGAGCTGTTGTGGAAGCTGAAGAAAATGAGAAAAAGGTTGTATTACTTCAATCCCTTGAACCTGGACAAGTAGTAGAAGGAACGGTTCAAAGAATCACTAACTTTGGTGTTTTTGTTGATCTTGGCGGTATTGATGGATTAGTACACATTTCTCAGCTTGCTCATGAGCATGTTGAAAAAGCTTCTGACATTGTTTCGGAAGGAGATAAAATTAAAGTTGAAATTTTATCTATTGACCGTGATAACGAACGTATTTCACTTTCCCATAAAAATACATTACCTGGACCATGGACGAATATTGAAGAACGTATTTCAAGTGGAGACACTTTAGAAGGAACAGTAAAAAGGCTTGTAAACTTCGGAGCTTTTGTAGAAGTTTTACCAGGTGTAGAAGGTCTGGTTCATATTTCTCAAATTGCTAATCGTCACATTGGTACTCCCCAAGAGGTTCTAGAAGTTGGCCAAAAAGTTAACGTAAAAGTTCTTGACATTAATGAAAGTGAAAAACGTATTTCATTAAGTATTAAAGAACTTGAACAGGAGCAAGCAGAACAAGAGTACAAACAATATGAAAAAGAAGAAGAAGAATTCGGTATTCATCTCGGTGATTTAATTGGCGATAAACTGAATAAGTATAAGAAGTAAATGAAAAAGGCTTTTTCCACTAGGAAAAAGCCTTTTTCATTATTTTTATTTAGGGGGGACAGAAAAACAATTTTTGAAATTGTATAAATTTAACGTAATCCAGTAATAATGCGTAATAATAGGAGGTGAAAGGTAAAAAGTGGAAGAAGGTATTTTATTTTTTTGGGCTAGTTGGTTACTTTGGATCATTGTTACATTTCTTATGAAAAAATCATCCAGACGTACCATTTTAGCTTATTGGATTTTATTGACGATTATAAGTTCTTCTTTATATTTCTATATTGGTCCTTTTATGTTTTCGTTAGCTATTTTTACACTTTTTATTGGAAGTATTATATTAATGTCCAAACAAACAAAAACATTCTACCATTTACTTTCAGCATTTACAATAACCATCTGTTATTCCGCATTACTGCTTTGGGAAAAGATTTCACCAATTTGGGTTATTTTACCTAGAGAAATTCTAATTTCTATTATCATTAGTTGTTTTGTATATGTACTTTGTCATAACTTTGTAGGTCGGATAAGTATTTGCCTATTCGGAATGCTTACTGGAGAAATGATTTATAGTTTTATTTTATCCAGTTACGGGTTTCAGGAAGTAGTAGGAGAAAAGGCATTTTTAGATACTTTAATATGTACCCTTTTAATATTGTCTGTTTTAGACATACTACATAAAGGGAAAGTTAAAGTTACAACACTCATTACAAAATTATTAACAAAGTTAGAGGTGGCAAAATGAGCGAATTTACTTATCCTATACTATTTGGGATTTTAATAGGTACTTTACTAAGAATAATAATGCTAAGGACAGATTATAGACAATATCCAACCTATCTTCATGGTAAAACGATTCATATATCTTTAGGATTTATCGCAGCGGCATTGGGATCATTAATTATACCAGCTCTTCTATCAAAAGACTATACTGCGGTTACCATTTTAACTGTTGCGGCAACACAATTTAGAGAAGTACGTAACATGGAAAGAAATACATTAAATGAGGTAGACGAATTTGAATTAGTATCAAGAGGAAAGACGTATATTGAAGGAATTGCTATATCTTTTGAAAGTAGAAATTATCTTGTTATGATTACCTCATTTATAGCGACTTTTGTATATATATTGACAAATCTAATCATTGCTATAATAGCCGCTATCATATGCTACATTCTAGCCAAAATTTTAATGAGTGGAAGTGTCTTAAAAGAAGTTGTAGATATTGAATATAAGGATCTGCATTTTGATGGGGCCGGCTTATATGTAGATAATATTTATGTTATGAATATTGGTTTACCGGAAAGACAAGAACAAATAATGAAATATGGCATGGGATTTGTGTTAACCCCTAAAAACATGAACACCATTACTACGATATCCAATTTAGGACAAAGACAAGCTATTTTACATGATGTGTCCATTGCTTTAGGTGTATTTCGTGATTCAGGAACGCCAGCACTTACACCAATCATTAAACGGGATTTAGATGATGGTAGATTGGGTGTCTTTCTACTACCTCAAGTTAGAGATGTTGATAAGGCCATCGAAATTATCGGAAAGGTCCCTGTTTTAGAAAATGCTATAAGAATGCCTTCTAATTCAAAAGCTCATAATAAGGAGGTTCCTGCAAATGATGATTGAAAAAGCAATATTAGCTATCATTACATTAGATCCATCTAAGGTATCTGGTGGGGCACCCATTTTTATATGTAAAACGAAAGATGAGTTAGAAAATGTTGCGGCCAATATTGAAGCAATTACAGATGGTATCGTTCACGGATTAAGTGATGAATTATATATTGTTGTTAAACATTAATTAACGATATTACCATATTATAATTGTTAATAAATTCTATTTTTGCTAGAATATATTAAGGCTTCGCAACAAGCGAGAGCCTTTTGTTTTAAGAATGTAAAAGAGAAAGGAACTCTTTTTATGAGGAAATCTGTAGTAGCAATAGTAGGAAGACCAAACGTTGGGAAATCAACTATTTTTAATAGACTGGTTGGAGAAAGAATTTCTATCGTAGAGGATACGCCCGGAGTTACAAGGGATCGAATATACTCTGAAGCAGAATGGCTAAACCAAAAATTCAATTTAATTGATACTGGTGGTATCGAAATTGGAGATGAACCATTACTGATACAGATGCGACAGCAGGCTGAAATAGCAATCGATGAAGCGGATGTTATTATTTTTATAGTGAATGGAAAAGAGGGGATAACTGCTGCTGATGAAGAAGTAGCAAAAATGCTGTTTAAATCTAATAAACCTATTGTGTTAGGTGTTAATAAAATGGATAATCCGGAAATGCGAGCAACGGTGTATGAATATTATTCACTTGGTTTTGGAGAACCATATCCGATTTCAGGTGCTCACGGGTTAGGTTTAGGAGATTTATTAGATGAAGTTGTTAGTCATTTTCCTAAAACGGAAGAGGATGAAAAAGAAGAAGATACGATTTACTTCAGTTTAATTGGAAGACCAAATGTTGGTAAATCTTCTCTTGTTAATGCCATTTTAAATGAAAATCGAGTGATCGTTAGTGATATAGAAGGTACGACCAGGGATGCAATAGATACACATCTACAAAGAGATGGTCAAAACTATGTTATAACGGATACAGCTGGGATGAGAAAACGTGGTAAAGTATATGAATCCACTGAAAAATATAGCGTATTAAGAGCTTTGAAAGCGATAGATCGCTCAGATGTCGTTTTAGTATTAATTGACGCGGAGACAGGAATAAGGGAGCAAGATAAAAAGATTGCTGGTTATGCCCATGAAGCTGGCAGAGCAATTGTAATTGTCGTAAACAAATGGGATACGATTGAATCTAATGAAAAGGCAATGAAAGAATTTGAAATAAAAATAAGGGCACATTTTCAATTCTTGGATTATGCCCCAATCGTCTTTTTATCTGCAAAAACAAAAAAACGATTGCACACGTTAATGCCAATGATTCAATTAGTAAGTGAAAACCATTCCAAACGTATTCCAACAAACGTATTAAATGATGTTATTATGGATGCATTAGCTATGAATCCTACTCCGACAGTTAAAGGAAGAAGGTTAAAAGTTTTATATGCTACTCAAGTAGCTGTTAAACCGCCAAGTTTTGTTATATTTGTAAACGATCCTGAATTAATGCACTTTTCATATAAAAGATTTTTGGAAAATAAAATTAGGGATGCATTTGGATTTGAAGGCACTCCTATAAAGATTTTTGCGCGTAGACGTGGTTAGGGGGAAGACAATTGGATAAAATTGCAGTTCTAGGTGCTGGAAGTTGGGGTACAGCTTTAAGCATTGTACTATCAGATAATAATTATCATGTAAATTTATGGACTTATAAAAAAGAACAAATGGAAGAAATTAATAAGCATCATAAAAATGAACGTTATCTTCATGTACCCCTTCCAGAAAATATTGTTGCGTTTTCAAGTATAGAAAAGGCTGTCGAGGATGTAAAGGCAATAGTAATGGTTGTTCCAACAAAAGCGATAAGAGAAGTTTCGAAAGAGCTTAATAAAATTCTCAATCGACCAGTGCCAATTATTCATGCTTCTAAAGGGATTGAACCAGGTAGTCTAAAAAGAGTATCACAGATGATTGATGAAGAGTTAGAACATTATAACTACGACGATATCGTGGTATTATCCGGTCCGAGCCATGCGGAAGACGTGGCTTTAAGACATCCTACAACTGTAACCGTAGCATCCTTGAACGAAGAATATGCAAAAATTGCGCAAGATATTTTTACCAATGATGCTTTCAGAGTTTACACAAGTACAGATGTTTTAGGTGTTGAACTAGGGGGATCATTGAAAAATATTATTGCATTAGGTGCAGGAATTTCAGATGGGTTAGGTTATGGTGACAATGCTAAAGCTGCCTTAATTACAAGAGGTTTAGCTGAAATAGCAAGACTGGGAACAAAACTAGGTGCAAATCCATTAAGTTTTCTAGGACTTTCTGGTGTAGGAGATTTAATTGTAACGTGTACAAGCGTACATAGTAGGAATTGGCGTGCAGGTAATTTATTAGGGAAGGGACAACCTTTAAATGACGTCCTCGAGCAAATGGGTATGGTTGTAGAAGGTGTTAGAACAGTAAAGGCTGCGTATCGATTTGCTAAGGAAGAGAATGTTGAAATGCCGATTACAACAGGAATATATGATGTTCTCTATAATCATAAAGAACCTAAAGAAATAGTGGAGCAATTAATGACTCGTTCTAAACGAGAAGAAATGGATGATATTGCTCATTTATTATACGAACGTTATTCAAAATAACACGTAATGAAACTCCTTGCATATACTATTTTGAACTAAAAATGCAAGGAGGAAGGAATTGTGAATAATTTCCAAAAAGGAATGTTTGACAAAATACAGCAAAACTCAAATATAAATCCACAAGATATTTTAAAGGTAGCAGACTCTGTAAAAAATGCAAATTTTCAAGACGAGAAAACGGTACGTAATCTGGTACGTCATCTAGCGAAAATGGCTAATAAACCATTATCAAAGGAGAAAGAAGACCATATTGTTCAAGCTATCACTAACAATAAAATACCCAAAGACGCACAATCTTTAAATAATTTATTTAAAAAGTAACAATACTGGGCAAGTGAGGATACATTAATTCGTTTACATGCATAAAATAAACCGCACAAGCATTCAAAGATAGAGCTTGCATGGAATTTATTTAGTCAACACCGAGGTGAAGAAAGCCCCCTTCATCTCGGTTTTTATTGTTTTTTTCATAAAGAATGAACATTCTATAGGAGAAAGTGGAAGTAAATGCCCACTGAATAAGTTTCGCTTCGTTAAAATTGCTTTTTTAATACTTAGAAATTGAACACGTATGGTATAATACGATTTGCATATAAATTTTTGGGAGTGAAAAAATTGTCGATTTCGATGCTTAAAATGTATATATCCTTTGTTGGGATGCTTTTATTATTTTTGGCTATGGGACTTATTTTTCTTAGCCGATACAAATTAAAAGGTTGGATAGCTAGAATCGTATCATTATTTGCTTATATCAGTTTAATTTTAGGCGCCTTTATTATCATTTATATTGTTTTAAGTGGTCCGACCGCATAGTCGTGGAGAAGGAGGAGGTATAATTGAAATACACCTTTAAACTAATGTTTGTTTTGTTAATTTCTATTTCTATTTTAAGTGGCTGTCTCTATCCGGAAAGTGAAAAGTCTAAAAATCAGGAAGCCTATGAGGATCAATTGGAACGTATCCAACAAGCAGTAGATGATTACCGTGAAGCAACGGATGGTTTAGTACCAATACGAACAAAAGAAAGCGATACCCCGATTTTCCAAAAATACTTGATTGATTTTAATCTATTAAAAGAAAGAGGTTTTATTTCAGAAATTCCTGGTAATGCATTTGAAAATGGCGGGAAATATCAATATGCCCTGATTACACCGGATGATCAACCAAGGGTGAAATTAATTGATCTAACAATGACAGAAACAATCCGTTCCATCAATATCCGAATCAATACATATCGTGATGAACATCTTTATCCTCCATTTGGGGAAGTAATAGCTGGTGATGTTTATTCTATAGATTATAAAAAAATTGGCCTAGAATCCACACCAACTGTGGAAAGTCCATATTCAAAGGAACAACTACCAATTGTAATGGATGTAAATGGAAAGTTATATGTGGATTATCGTATAGATTTAAATCATGCATTACAAAAGTACGAGCATAATTATAAAGAAGGGGACGATATCCGTTATATATTAGCGGAAAATACACCATTTCTCCCAGCGTATTCATTACCGTATACTATTAAAAATGATGAACCCGTATTTTTAATTAATTAATATTTAACATATTTTTTCCCTTGTAACATATATTGTTGCAAGGGTTTATTTGTTTTTAATATATTATTTTTTCTCCTTTATTAATAAGTTAAGTCATATTTTGATAGGACAACATCATAGACTTTTAATGTCATTATTCGTAGTTTATCTGAAATTCAAGGATACAAGATCGGGAGGGGATCTTTTGGAAAAGATTGATATTTTTAAAGATATTTCAAAACGGACAAATGGGGATATTTATTTAGGTATAGTTGGGGCAGTTCGAACTGGTAAATCAACTTTTATAAAGCGATTTATGGAATTAGTTGTTTTACCGAATATTGAGGATGAAGGAGAGAGAGAAAGAGCACACGACGAATTACCACAAAGTGCTGCAGGGAAAACTATTATGACGACAGAGCCAAAATTCATTCCAAATCAGGCGGTTTCAGTCAATGTGGATGAAGGATTGGACGTAAATATTCGTTTGGTAGACTGTGTTGGATATGCGGTGGAAAGTGCCAAAGGATTTGAGGATGAAGATGGTCCTAGAATGATCAACACACCATGGTATGAAGAGCCAATTCCTTTTCATGATGCTGCAGAAATTGGAACACG
Organism: Oceanobacillus sp. FSL K6-0118; assembly: GCF_038006665.1. Classification (NCBI taxonomy): domain Bacteria; kingdom Bacillati; phylum Bacillota; class Bacilli; order Caryophanales; family Bacillaceae; genus Oceanobacillus; species Oceanobacillus sp. FSL K6-0118. The sequence goes on along the minus strand of NZ_JBBOVR010000001.1, from coordinate 2,230,717 downwards.
TAAAGTAATTCAAGAACATTCTACGATTGGTGTAGTTGTAACGACAGATGGAACGATTGGTGAAATTCCACGTGCTGATTATATAGATGCCGAAGCTAGAATCGTAGAAGAATTGAAAGAAGTGGGTAAACCATTTATTTTAGTTATTAACTCTGCAAGACCATCTAGCCAAGAAACGGAACTTCTTCGTAATCAACTAACAGAGGAATATGATATCCCTGTTTTAGCTATAAACGTGGAATCCATGTCCGAACATGATGTAAATAGTATATTGCGTGAAGCATTGTTTGAGTTTCCTGTATTAGAGGTAAACGTAAACTTACCTAGTTGGGTAATGGTTCTTAAAGAAAATCATTGGCTAAGAGAAAATTATCAAGAAGCAATTCAAAATACAGTAAAAGATATTAAGAGATTAAGAGATGTGGATTTCATCGTTGGAAACTTTGATGAGTATGATTATATTGAAAAAGCTAGTTTAGCTGGTATGGAAATGGGAGAAGGGGTAGCTGAAATTGATCTTCATGCTCCAGATCACTTATATGATGAAGTGCTGAAAGAAATTGTAGGGGAAGAGATTAGAGGAAAAGATCATTTATTAGAATTAATGCAGGATTTTGCACATGCGAAAAGGGAATATGATCAAGTAGCAGGTGCTTTACAAATGGTAAAACAAACAGGCTATGGAATTGCTGCACCAAGTTTGGAAGATATGATATTAGATGAACCTGAAATCATAAGGCAAGGGTCAAGATTTGGTGTTAGATTAAAGGCAGTAGCACCATCTATCCATATGATTAAAGTGGAAGTGGAATCAGAATTTGCCCCAATTATTGGAACAGAGAAACAGAGCGAGGAACTGGTTAGGTATTTAATGCAAGACTTTGAAGAAGATCCATTATCGATCTGGGAGTCTGATATTTTTGGAAGATCACTAAGTTCCATAGTAAGGGAAGGAATACAAGGAAAGATCTCATTAATGCCAGAAAATGCAAGGTATAAATTAAAAGATACATTGGAAAGAATTATTAACGAAGGAACAGGTAGTTTAATAGCGATTATTTTATAGCAGCTTTATTAAAAGCTGCTTTTTACTTTTTAAAAATTTTTCAAAAATTTAAAAGGAATTCCTATATAGATGTCGTATTTGTATCATTAGTAAGATTTGCCTATAATAATACTTGAGATGATCAATCGGTTTAAATTCAAAATGGTTAGTTCTTTCATTGAAAAAAGGATTCCTGATAAAAAATATTTAAGGAAATAGGCACTAATTGTTGAATTTTATGGTAATCTCAGTTATTATAAGCCTTGTCATCAATTCTCTTTGATGATCAGACGTATAAAAATGGACAAAATAGTGAACAAATGATTTTAAATAGTTATTTTGTTCTGATTTTATTTGTAAGTTTTTGGGAGGAGGTGAATGTCATGAATAAAACAGACTTAATTAATGCAGTTGCTGAAAAAAGCGAGCTTTCTAAAAAAGATGCAACTAAAGCTGTAGATGCGGTTTTTGAAGCGGTCATGGATTCACTTAAAAATGGTGAAAAAGTTCAATTAATTGGATTTGGAAATTTTGAAGTACGTGAACGTTCTGCACGTAAAGGTCGTAATCCACAAACTGGTGAAGAAATCGAAATCCCTGCAAGCAAGGTTCCGGCATTTAAACCAGGTAAAGCCCTAAAAGATGTAGTTAAATAAATACATACGGGCAAGATAAAAAGGATACGTTATTTAACGTATCCTTTTTCTTTGAGTAAGAAAGTATAAAAGTATAAAACCTTCTTACTGTACCTATGGAATCTTGCAAGTTTGGTAACCTATTACATAATAAGTTTTTGTTATAATTAAGGATGGTTTCAATATAAAATGGTAGAATAAATAAAGATTTAGGAGGATTCCTATGGATAATAATACGAAATATAATTCCGACTTTTTTGTCATAAAAGCATTGGAAGATGGCGTGAATGTAATTGGATTAACTAGAGGAACAGATACTCGCTTTCACCATTCCGAAAAACTAGATAAAGGTGAAGTGATGATTGCTCAGTTTACGGAACATACATCAGCTGTAAAAGTTAGAGGTAAAGCGCTAATCCAAACTAGTAATGGTGAAATGGAATCTGAATAAGTTTGTCAATTTACATTATAGAAAAACAACCATTTGGTTCATATAAGAATTATGCTATAATGACTAGAGCAGTTAAAGAGTGGCTAGAAAGGCTTTAGGTGATTTTTTTGACTACATCTGGCATAGATATTGAATTTATAAAGAAACAATTAAAAGATAAATTAAATCATTCATACATAAAACAGATAATAGGGAACCCCACTATTGATGAAGATAAATTGATGTTTATCTCAACACTTATCAATAGGCAATCAACCCTATCCTTTATCGAAAAGACACAATTCATTATAACTACTATGTTAGTTCAGATTGCGTTAGATACCCATGAACATGTTCCAGTAGCTTTTTATCATGATATGAACCAAGAAGAAAAAGAGGCTAATCAATTACGTGTCCTAGCTGGTGATTTTTATAGTGGTCAGTATTATTATTTACTTGCACAAATAGACCAGTTTGATTTTATTCAGACCTTATCTATTGCCATTAAAGAAATCAATGAGAACAAGATGAACCTATATTATCTAGATGATAACCTTTTAGAAAAAAGTGTTTCGATTATAAAAAAAATAGATACTCTACTGCTTTCTTACGTTGCTAAGTATTTTAATGACTCATCTTTAAATGATTTAGCTAATGAATGGTTACTAATTAAAAGATTAATTCATGAAAGAAATATGTTTAATAATAATGAACATTCTGTCTTTATCAGCAAATTTGTAGATAGTAATCCTTCATTCCTCCATCAACTGAAATTATTGATTGAGGAAAAAATCTTAACTCTTAAGCAGCAGTTATCAGTGGACTTCAGAGATAATCTTCATGATAAGGAAATAGTGACTTATATAGATAAACAAATAAACTCAAAGTTGTTAAACTATAAAACCTCCATTGTGGAAGAGGGATAAATATGGAAGAACAATCTAAAGAAGAACGTGTTCATCACGTATTTGAAAAAATTTATAAAAATTATGACTCGATGAACTCGATTATTTCTTTTCAACGTCATAAAGCATGGAGAAAAGATGTTATGAAAAGAATGAAGGTTAAAAATAAATCCAGTGCTTTAGATGTTTGTTGCGGTACTGGAGATTGGTCTATTTCTTTAGCTAAGGCAGTTGGCAAGAATGGATCTGTTGTTGGTTTGGATTTCAGTAAAAATATGTTATCTATTGCGGAAAAGAAAAAAGAAGAGAAAAATTTGAAACATCTTAAGCTAATACATGGGAACGCGATGGAATTGCCTTTTGAAGATAATTCATTTGATTATGTAACAATTGGGTTTGGTCTTAGAAACGTTCCTGATTATATGACGGTTTTAAAAGAAATGTATCGTGTAGTTAAACCCGGTGGAAAAGTGGTATGCTTAGAGACGTCACAACCTACCACAATCGGTATTAAACAATTATACTTTTTCTATTTTCGTTTTATTATGCCTTTGTTTGGTAGACTTTTTGCCAAAAGCTACGATGAATACGCTTGGTTAAATGAATCAACAAGGTCTTTTCCAAATAAAGAAAAATTAAAACAAATGTTTAAAGAAGCTGGATTCTCCAAAGTAAAGGTAAAAAGTTATACGTTTGGAGTCGCCGCGATGCATATGGGGTTTAAAAAATAGAAACAATCTGTACACATTAGATGTGTAATTATAAAGGTGAAGCACATGAAACTTCCAAAAACATATGGATATTTAAAAAAAGATTTAGATTTTATTGAAACATCTTTACACCAAACAATTCAAGCTAATCATCCAATTTTACGTAATGCTTCAACGGAATTATTAAATGCTGGAGGAAAAAGGATTCGTCCAGTGTTTGTACTTTTATCGGGGCAATTAGGTGAATTTGATATTGAAAAAATAAAAAAAGTTGCGGTTTCATTAGAATTAATACATATGGCAACCCTAGTTCATGATGATGTGATTGATGAAGCGGAATTAAGACGTGGGAAACCAACCATAAAAAAAAGATTTGGAAATCGAGTTGCTATGTATACTGGGGATTATATATTAGCAAGGGCATTAGAGGAAATTACTTCCCTTAAAAATCCTAATGTTCATCGTATTTTATCTAAGACAATTGTTGAAGTATGCATTGGTGAAATTGAACAAATGAAAGATCGATTCAACTGGAACCAAGATTTGAAAAATTATCTAAGAAGAATCAAAAGAAAAACTGCTTTATTAATAGCAACTAGTTGTCAACTAGGTGGAGTTGTTTCGGGACTATCAGACAAAGAATCCAGGAAAATGTTTCAATATGGATATTACATTGGAATGTCGTATCAAATTATTGATGATATATTAGATTTCACCTCTACCTCGAAGGTTCTCGGGAAACCTGCAGGTAATGATTTATTGCAAGGAAACATTACACTGCCAATTCTATATGGTATGCAAAATGAAGATTTTAATAGGTTATTGAAACGTACTTTCCATAATCCGGAAAATGTCTCCAAAAAAGAAATGAATGAAATCATTAATAAATTACAATCCGTTGGCGCCATTGAAAAATCCTATGAATTAAGTGAACTTTACTTAAAAAAGGCACTTCATACATTGAAAAGTCTACCAGATAAAAAGGCTAGAAAAACTTTAGAAGATATAGCAAAATATATCGGTAAGAGACGCTCATAAAGAAGACTTCCATCAGTGGGGGTTTTCCTTCATTTCTATTGATGGTTAGTCGCACTTATCGGACCTTTACGGACAGTTGATCTCCCACCTACCTTCTTTGTCACCCCAAAAGTTTGAGGTGGGAGTCTTACTGCCCGTTTAGGTGGGATAAAATATGTTGTTATTTTCTAATAAATTTGATAAGATTTACTAGGCAGGTAGGAAAGTGAAAAATCTTTCCCGTCTGTATAAGTGCAACTAAGGCATTCGCCTTAGCGAATGCCAAGTTTTTTTATCAAGTCTAGTATAATACATATAGGGGTGTAGATTTATGGAGAAAACTTTTTTAATGGTTAAGCCAGATGGGGTACAGAGAAACTTAATTGGAGAGATTGTAAGCCGTTTCGAATCAAAGGGTTATAAACTTGCGGGTGCTAAATTGATGTCTATTTCTCAAGAACTAGCTGAACAGCATTATGGAGAGCATAAAGAAAAGCCCTTCTTTGGAGAGTTGGTAGAATTCATCATTTCCGGACCGGTGTTCGCAATGGTTTGGGAAGGTGAAAATGTAATAAGTACGGCTCGAAATATGATGGGGAAAACAAATCCTTCTGAAGCTTCTCCTGGAACAGTAAGAGGAGATTATGGATTAACTGTTGGGAAAAATGTGATACACGGTTCTGACTCACCAGAAAGTGCAGAACGTGAAATCAACCTATTTTTCAACCAAGATGAAATACTATCTTATGAGAAACAAGATAGTTCTTGGATATATTAGTTTAGTATACCTCCGTTTGATGTGACGGAGGTTTTTTAGTAGGAAAGTATAGGGAGTGGTTCATTGATGATAGAGGAAGACTATTATCAATTTATAAATCAAATACATAGCAAATTAGGGATTAACCTTCATTTATACAAAGAAGCGCAAATGAGAAGGCGTATCACAACACTAAGAAATAAACGTGGTTTTACTAGTTTTAAAAGTTATTATAATGAATTAATAACAAATGGCGAATTACTAAATGAATTTATTGATCGATTAACAATAAACGTTTCAGAATTCTATCGTAATCCAAAAAGATGGGAAGTATTAAAAAATATAATATTTCCCCTATTATTAAAAAATAATCAGTCGTTATCTATTTGGAGTGCAGCTTGTTCCACAGGCGAAGAAGCCTATAGTTTGGCTATTTTATTACGCGAGTATTTTCCTAATATAAGAGTTAGAATTCTAGCAACGGATATCGATGAGAATGTATTACAACGTGCAAAGGATGGTATTTATCCAAAACAGGCTTTAAAAGACCTTCCTCAACCACTAGTAAAAAAATATTTTACAGAAAAAAATCAACTGTTTTATATTGATCCGTCATTAAAAAAAGATATTACATATAAAAAACATAATCTATTAGCAGATCCCTATCCTAAAAATATGGATTTCATTGTCTGCCGAAACGTTGTGATATATTTTACGGATGAAGCTAAGGATATGATTTATAAAGGTTTTGGAAAAAGCCTTAAACCAAACGGAGTTCTATTTGTCGGAAGTACAGAACAAATTTTTAATCCTGACCAATATAACTTTAAATTAATAGATACGTTCTTTTATCAGAAAATTTAATTTTTGTTAGTTTAACATTTCAGCTATTAAAAGTTAATTTATTTCTAAAATTTTTATCACAAATAATAGAATATATGCTATAGTAGTTAGAAAATATTTAGCATTCTAATAATATGCGTGGAAAAGGAGAATGTAAGTTGCGTTATTTAACAGCAGGAGAGTCTCATGGAAAACAATTAACAACTATAATAGAAGGTTTACCGGCACAAATGCCCATTACAAAAGAGGTTATTAATGAATCATTACTACGTAGACAAGGTGGTCATGGAAGAGGGAAAAGACAACAAATCGAAAAAGATTTAGTTAATATTACTGGCGGGGTTCGTCATGGATACACTTTAGGTTCCCCTATATCACTTGTTATTAGTAATGATGATTTTAAACATTGGACGAATATTATGGGGGAAGATCCTATTTCTGATGATGTAGAAGTAAGAAGGATTGTATCTAAACCAAGACCTGGTCATGCTGATTTAAACGGTGCATTAAAATATGGGCATCGTGACATGCGAAACGTATTAGAACGTTCTTCTGCCAGAGAAACGGCTGCTCGTGTTGCTGCTGGAGCTGTTGCTAAAACATTGCTTAAACAACTTGGAATTGAAGTTGTTGGCTATGTCAAAGAAATAGCTGGAATTCGTGCTAAAGATATGGATTCCTTATCGATTGAAGAGAGGAAATCTATTTCTTCGGAGTCCCCAGTAATGGTACTTGATAAAGATGTCGAAAAAGAAATGATGGATAAAATCGATGAAACTAAAAAAATTGGAGATTCGATTGGTGGCATCTGTGAAGTTTATGTCGAAGGAATGCCTGCAGGAATAGGCTCCTATGTACACTACGATCGCAAACTAGATGCAAGGATAGCTGGTTCTGTGATGAGTATCAATGCTTTTAAAGGCGTTGAATTTGGAATTGGGTTTGAAGCAGCAAGAAAAAATGGTAGTGAAGTTCATGATGAAATTGCTTGGAGTGAAGACAAAGGTTACTACCGTACAACGAATCGATTAGGTGGTTTTGAGGGTGGCATGACTTCTGGAATGCCGATTGTAGTTCGGGGAGTGATGAAACCTATCCCAACTCTCATGTTAAAACCTCTACAAAGTGTTGATATTGAAACGAAAGAACCATTTAAAGCAACTGTTGAAAGATCGGACGCTTGTGCAGTACCGGCAGCTTCAGTAGTTATGGAACATATTGTGGCATTTGAACTTGCTAAAGCGATAACGGAGCAATTTCCTAATGATCAATTCTCAAAACTTAAAAAGGCTATAGATGAATATCGTGAAGAAATAAGGTGCTTTTAATGGAAAAGCTTGAAGTTAAGTCCAGTACACATGAATATAAAATAATGATTGGTGAGGGTATTAGATATACCCTTCATCAATATTTAACAAAAAAATATTCATCTATCTTAATTATCACAGATGATAAGGTAGCTAAATTACACCTTGATGCGGTTAAAGAAAGTCTAGCGAATGAGAAGGTTTATGTATCCATCATTCCGGCTGGTGAACAATCAAAGAACATAGATGTCTTTTATCAGTTACATACGGATGCTATTCAATATGGATTAGATCGTCAATCCCTTGTAATTGCTTTAGGTGGGGGAGTTGTAGGAGACTTAGCTGGATTTGTGGCTGCTACATATATGCGTGGTATAGATTTTATCCAAGTTCCTACTACCATTCTAGCACATGATAGTAGTGTGGGCGGAAAAGTAGCTATTAATCATGAACTCGGCAAGAACATGATTGGTAACTTTAATTCCCCAGTAGCTGTTATTTACGATGTGGAAACATTATCAACACTAAGTGATATAGAAATACGTTCCGGATATGCTGAATTAGTTAAAGAAGCTCTAATTTCTAACGAGTCTACTTTTAATCAATTAATGAATATACGATTAAACGAAATTTCAAAAGATGAATTAAAGAAACATTTATCATTTGGTATTAAAGTAAAGGCGAAAATTGTGGAAGAAGATGAAAATGAGTCGGGTGTGAGAAAATATTTAAACTTAGGTCATACATTAGGTCATGCAATTGAAGCAGAATTGAGTTATGGAAAATTAACTCATGGAGAAGCAGTTGCAATAGGCTTGTTGTTTGCACTATATGTAAGCAATAAAGAGTTTGAGGTTGATTTACCTCTTGAATCCTTACTTACTTGGTTTAAAAACAATGATTATCCACTTGATATAAGGGAATGTACCAGTAAAAAATTAGTCGAACGAATGAAATCGGATAAAAAAGCTACGAATAAAAAAATACAAATGGTCTTATTGGAGAAAGTCGGTAAACCAACTGTGAAAGATTTTGATGATGAAGTAATCGATTCATACTTACAATCGTTTATGGAAAAGGTGATAAGATGACGCGGGGGATACGTGGGGCAACTACAGCGCTTGCTAATGATGAAAAGGAAATTTTAGATGTCACAAAAAACTTACTAGAAGAAATGATAGAGGAAAATAGGGTACAAGCACATGATGTATCCCATGTGTTTATTTCTGTCACTAAAGATTTAACGGCTACTTTCCCCGCAAAAGTATTAAGGACTATTGAAGGGTGGAAATATGTTCCGGTCATGTGTATGGCAGAAATCGATGTACCTAACAGTCTTGAAAGATGCATTCGGATCATGATGGTAACCAATACAACGACACCGCAGGAAGAAATCCATCATATTTATCATAATGAAGCAGTAAAACTAAGACCAGATTTAATTAAGGGTGAATAAGTTTGAATCAAACAATTTTAATTGCGGGATTAGGTCTAATTGGAGGCTCTCTTGCAATCAATATATCAAAAACAAACGAAAATCATGTTATAGGATTTGATGTAAAAGAGGATAGCTTAGAATTTGCATTACATAATGGAATGATTCATGAGGCTAGTACAAATTTCAGTGAAGCAGCCCAACATGCAGATATTATTATCCTTGCCGCTCCTATATCAGAAACTATTAGATTACTAAAGGAACTAGATACAATTTCTTTAACGAAAGAAGTAATTGTGACTGATACATCATCCGTTAAGGGATCTATCATAGAGTCTGCGAAACAAATACAAAATGAGAAGGTTGTATTTATAGGTGGGCATCCTATGGCCGGTTCTCATAAAAAAGGGGTGGAAGCAGCGAAGGAACATTTGTTTGAAAACGCAATTTATGTTCTTACTCCATCTATACGCAGTAAAGAAGCACATGTAAAGACTCTGAAAGAAATTTTAAAACAAACAAAATGTCAATTTGTTGTACTTAATTCAGACGAACATGACGAAATGACTGGGGTTGTCTCTCATTTTCCACATTTAATTGCTTCATCACTCGTTCATCAAGCAAGAAAATGGCAAGAAACTCACTCTTTTTTACCGAATCTTGCAGCGGGGGGATTCCGTGATATTACTAGGATTGCTTCCAGTAATCCAGAGTTATGGCAGGATATTTTTTATCATAATCGCAAGAAGCTTTTAAAATTATTAGAAGGCTGGATACAAGAGATGACAGATATAAAATCTCTTGTTGAAAATAATGAAAAACAAGAAATGATTACATATTTAACGAATGCCAAAAATTATCGAGATGGATTGCCTGTTAAGGATAAGGGAGCGATTCCAGGTTTTTATGATATTTATGTTGATATTGCCGATAAACCAGGTGCTATTGCATCCATCGTATTACTGTTAGCAAATATGAAGATAAGTATTAAAAACATTGAAATTTTAGAGATTAGGGAAGGTATAACTGGAGCATTACGTTTAAGCTTCTATACAAAAGAAACACAACAAAATAGCCTAAATATTTTAGCGAATCATGGATACGAAGCAACGATTCAAGAATAAGTAAGGGAAGTGAAAAGAAACATGGCAGAAGTAACACTAGCACCTTGTAATCATTCTTTATCTGGAGAGATAAAAGTACCTGGTGACAAGTCCATTTCACATCGTGCGATTATTTTAGGTTCCTTAGCCAATGGTGTAACTAAAATCACTAACTTTTTAGATGGCGAAGATTGTTTGCGTACGATTCATGCTTTTCAATCTATGGGTGTTCCGATTACGCAAGAGGGATCCACTGTTACGATTCATGGTAAAGGCTTTTCTGCGTTAGAGGAACCAAAAGAGCCTTTATATTTTGGTAATTCAGGGACAACAACAAGATTAATGCTTGGAATACTATCAGGATTAAACCTATTTACTACCATTTATGGAGACGAGTCTCTTACAAAGCGCCCAATGGATCGGGTTGTAAACCCACTTCGCGAAATGGATGCAACGATTGATGGAAGAAATGATGGTAAGCTTTTACCACTTTCTATTCGGGGAAAAAAGCTTAGAGGAATCGAATATACATTACCTGTAAAAAGCGCACAAGTAAAATCCGCTGTATTACTAGCAGGTTTATTCGCAGAGGGTAAAACGACAGTAATTGAAAAAATTGGAACGAGAGATCATACAGAAAATATGCTCGAAGCATTTGGAGCAGATATTATTAGAAATGGTTTATCTACAACGGTGACCGGTAATAACGAACTAATTGCTTCTGATGTACAAGTGCCAGGCGATATTTCTTCTGCAGCTTTTTTCCTTGTAGCAGGTGCCATTGTTCCAGGCAGTGAAATTACCTTAAAAAATGTAGGATTGAATGAAACTAGAACAGGGATTATTGATGTTTTATTAAAAATGGGCGCAGACCTTGAAATTAAAAATAAACGATTCGTTAGTGGGGAATGGATTGGGGATATTACAATCCGCCATTCAGAACTTAATGGAATAACGATTGACGGGGAGATTATTCCTAGATTAATTGATGAGATTCCAATTATTGCCTTATTAGCTTCACAAGCTAATGGGGAGACAGTCATTAAAGATGCGGAAGAATTAAGGGTAAAGGAAACAGACAGAATTGCGGCAGTAGTTGATGTTTTATCTACTTTAGGCGCAAACATTCAAGGAACAGAAGACGGTATAATTATCAAAGGAAAAACCCCATTAAAAGGTGGAAAAGTATTATCATATCACGACCATAGAATAGCTATGATGAGCGCAATCGCTTCACTAGTTGCAAACGATCATGTTACAATAGATGATGCATCATCCATATCTATCTCATACCCAAGTTTCTTTGATCATTTGAATTCCTTAATATAGAATTAAAAAAGAGCTTACCTTTTTGTAGGCTCTTTTTCCTTTTAGAATAAAATTTTCATATTATGTTAGAATCTAGCTGAGACAAAGCGTGTTAATTAAAATATAATATACCTATAGATTGGTCTTTTAAGTTTTACTTAATCAAATGAAAGGATGAGTGTACAAATGGACACCATACTTGAAGCATATCAATTATTGGAGAATAATCAAGCCGAAAAAGCAATACAATTATTAAAACAGTATGAGTCAAAAGCAAGTGATGACGAAAAATTTACGATTGCACAAATGTATATGCAAATAGGTTTTTTACAAGAAGCGAGCACTATTTTACATAAATTACTGCAAAAATATCCTACCGAAAGTGAAATATTAATTACACTTGCAGAGATTTATATTGAAATAGAAGAAGACGAACAAGCTATGGAGTTATTGAATCAAGTCAACGAAGGGGATACTGCTTATACCCAAGCTCTAATCCAGTTAGCAGATTTATATCAAGCACAAGGGTTATTTGAGGTAGCTGAGCAGAAGTTATTAAAAGCAAAACAATTAGAACCTAACGAGGAAATTATTGATTTTGCATTAGGAGAATTATACTTTTCAATCGGAGAGTATAAAAAGGCGATTTTATACTACGAAAAAGTAAAAGTGGAGGAAGTGGGAAACATTTCTCTTTTAAGCCGATTGGGAGAAGCAAATGCGGCGATTGGCGAATACGAAAAAGCTTTAACCTACTATCAGGACAATGATCAAAAAGATCCTGATTATCTTTATCGTTATGGAATTATTGCATATCAAGCAGACAGAGTGGATATTGCTATAAAGGCTTGGGAAAAAGTCGTTGAGCTTGATCCGTATTATCACACAGTATACCAACATTTAGCACAGGCGTATGAAGATGAGGGGAGATTAGAGGAAGCATTTCATACGGCCCAAAAAGGTCTGCAATTTGATGAATTTAATAAAGAATTATTTTTTATAACGGCAATGGTTGCCAATAAACTCAATAATACAAAAGAAGTGGAAACATATTTAAGAGAGGCGATTGCGTTAGATCCAGATTATAAACAGGCCGTATTATCCTTGGTGGATCATTACAAAAACTTGGATGAACATGAGAAAATTATTGATTTGCTTAATGAAATAAAAAGAACTGGAGCGGAGGATTCCTTGTATGACTGGGAATTAGCCCGAGCAAATAATGAAATAGAATCATTTGATAATGCATTAAAACACTATAATGAAGCATATAATGGTTTAAATCAAGATAGTGACTTCTTGAAAGAATATGGCTATTTTCTAACGGAAGAAGGGAGGATAGAACAAGCAATACCAGTATTAAAATCATACCTTTCCATCGTACCTTTAGATGCTGAAACGGAAGAATTTCTTCATCGTTTGAAGCAAACAAGTGAAGACGATATATAATGGATTAAAGGAGGGAACTAAATGAATACTCCTATCTCTCGCCAAGACAAAAAAAGTTTTATTCAATGGTTTTTAAAAAATTATCAATTAAAGAAAAGAGAGAGCGTTTGGATATTGAATTATATTCTTAACCATCAACAAGTCTTAAACAAAGTGCATTTTGTAAGAGATGTAAAGTTTTGTCCTAGAGGTATAGTGATAACGAGTCAATGTTCTTCTGAGGTTCCTTTTCGATTTTATAAAGATCACATAGTTACGACAGATGCTGAAAAGTCGTTTCATGATATTCGTATGAATCAAGATGAGGATTTATATATTCAACTAAACTTTAGTAAGTCCCATCAGCATGCTTACTATGCTTCTGTCATAGAAGAGAATCCATTCGTACCAGATGATTATTTTGTTACAAAAAAAGATAGATTATTGGCTAAAAAATTATTAGATAAAACCGTTTTTAATTATAAAAAGAAAATACTTCAACAAGAAATTGATAATGCTCTAGATGAATTGGATCAAGAGAAGTTTATTAAACTATCGAAAGAATTAAATGAATTGGAGAAAATGTTTAATCAACCCAGATTGCAAAAGCAATAAGGTTGATTTTTTTTTGTTTTAAGATAAGATGTATATTGAAATTTCAAATAGATGCGTGTTCAGAAAGGAGGATGTATAGTGAAATGGAGAAAGAATGACATGGAACAATATGTTGAAGCGAAAGAATACATAGATACGGTAATCATCCCATTAATTCCATTTCAAATGGCTAAGGATCAAGAGCTATCAAAAGATTCATTTCAAAATGAGGCTCTTGCTCTTTTTCTAACAGAAATGGAAAAGGAACTCTCAGGTAGGCTTTTATTAACTCCTAATTATCACTATATAAAAGCAAGTGATTTAGAACAGGAAAAAGACCGCTTGAATTTATGGGTGGCGAACGTCCAGGAACAGCCCTTTAAACATATATTTTTCATTACATTTGATTCGCAATGGAAAAAAGTTGAAAAAGATTTAGCGGGTACTTTAATATGGTTACCAGGGTTTCCGACTTCAGACTTAATATCTAAGGAAGTACAACAAATGGTTCGTGGGCAGGTTTCAGAAATAAGTGAACTAATTCGTTCGTATTGGTAAATGAATAGTGTGTGTTCAAAAAGGATTGAGTCGGTAAAAACACAACGTCTTTGGACTCCAATTATTCGTCATTGCAACGCTGCCCTACATAGGAGTATGAGAGTTTTTGTAAGAAATTCGAAGTATCATTTTTACCGCCTTTCTTGAACTATCTCTAATAAAAAAATTGCAAATTCCTGAAAATAGGTTCTTTTCAATACAAATTAAGTAATAACTTTAGGTTATTTATTGACCGAATAATTAGATTGCGCTATCATTGGTATTGTCCTAGTAATCTGTTTATTAAATTTAGTCTGTGATAATGGAAAAGAGGGGGGAAATTCGTGAGTGACAAAAAACAACAAGTATCCCGAAGACAGTTTCTAAATTATACGCTTACAGGTGTAGGGGGGTTTATGGCAGCAGGTTTATTGGTATCTCCGCTTCGAATGGCAATCGATCCTGTGCTGAAGGAATCTACTTCTGGTGACTTAGTCAATGTCGGCATATCTGTTGACGACATTACAAGCGAACCACAACGTGTGGATTGGACAATTACACAGGTAGATGGTTGGTATGAATCTGAGCCTAGTCGTTCTGCGTGGGTATATAAAGACGATAATGGAGATATAGTGGCTTTATCCCCGATTTGTACTCATCTCGGTTGTGTTGTTTCTTGGGAAGGTAGTGAACAATATCCAAACCAATTCTATTGCCCATGTCATGATGGTCGATATGAAAAAGATGGGACAAACATACCTGGTACACCACCAACTGCACCATTAGCTATTTATGAGCAAGAAATAAGAGATGGGATTTTATTTTTAGGTAACACAATATCAAGAAAGGGGGCGTAATGGTTTATGCTTCAAAAAATGTATGATTGGATCGATGAACGTATAGATATTACGCCTATTTGGCGTGATATTGCTGACCACGAAGTACCTGAACATGTTAATCCAGCGCATCATTTTTCAGCATTTGTTTATTGTTTTGGCGGATTGACATTTTTTGTAGTCGTTATTCAAATCCTATCTGGAATGTTTTTAACGATGTATTATGTTCCGGATATTGAAAACGCTTGGAAATCTGTATACTACTTACAGACAGAGGTAGCACATGGGCAAATTGTTCGTGGAATGCACCATTGGGGCGCAAGTGTTGTTATTGTAATGTTACTATTACATACGTTGCGAGTGTTTTTCCAAGGTGCGTATAAGAAACCTCGTGAATTAAACTGGATTGTTGGGGTTTTAATATTCTTTGTTATGTTAGGCCTAGGATTTACTGGATACCTATTACCATGGGATAACAAAGCATATTTTGCAACTCAAGTAGGTTTAGAAATTGCTGAACAAGTTCCATTAATCGGGACACAATTAAAAACATTGTTAGCAGGGGATGCATCTATTGTTGGGGCACAGACATTAACTCGATTCTTTGCTATCCATGTATTTTTCTTGCCAGCAGCATTATTCGGACTTCTGGCTGCACACTTTATCTTAATCCGTAGACAAGGTATTTCTGGACCACTATAAAAAGGAGGGGAAAAGCATGCATAGGGGTAAAGGTATGAAATTTGTTGGAGACTCTCGTATCTCCTCGGAAAAAACATCGCAGATACCAAAAGATTATTCTGAATATCCTGGTAGAACCGAAGCATTTTGGCCCAACTTTTTATTAAAAGAATGGTTAGTAGGTGCAGTATTCTTAGTAGGATTTCTTTGTTTAACATTAGCACATCCATCACCATTAGAAGGAATGGCAGATCCAACTGACGCTGCATACATACCGCTACCAGACTGGTATTTCTTATTCTTATATGAACTTTTAAAATATGAATTTGCTAGTGGAGATTGGGTATTATTAGGTATTCTTGGAATTCCTGGTATTGTTTTTGGGTCATTATTACTTGCTCCATTTTTGGACAATGGGCCGGGACGCAGGCCGCATCAACGTCCTATTGCAGTGGGAATGATGATACTAGCATTGATAGGAACTATTTGGTTAACATACACATCTGCTTCTCATGTAGATTGGGAAGCAAGAGCTGAAGCAAATAAACCAGTTCCTCAATCTTCTGTCACAATTGACACGGATCATCCTGGGTATGCTGTTTATGAAAACAGCTGTATGACTTGTCATGGTGGCGAATTAGAAGGTGGACCAGCAGCACCGACTCTAGTTGGTACTGAACATTCTGCAGAGGAAATTGCCGATATCGCAGTTAATGGTACTGGATCAATGCCTGCAGGAATATTTACTGGTTCAGATGAAGAGTTAGAACAATTAGCCGATTTCATTGTTACAGTTAACGAATCAGCTGAATAATTAAACGATAAATAAGAAGCACCTTCACTGAGTAGGAAGGTGCTTCTTATTTAGTAAATAGGAACGTGCAACTAATGCAATCACTAAACTGTAATAGCGAATGCCACGTTTTCTAAACATAACGATAGGTCTTAGTAAAGTAACACTTTATCAATAAAGGAATGATGAGAAAATGTTAAAAATGATATTACTTGACAAACGTTTTCTAATTGGATTATTTTTCGTAAACTTATTAGGGACTATTTATGGGTACTATTGGTACAAAGATCAATTAGCAATCACCCCACCAATTTTCTTACCATTTGTTCCAGATAGTCCAACAGCTAGTTTATTTTTCACCATTTTTTTAATTGCTTTTATCTTCCATAAACATTTACCCTATATTGAGGCTTTAGCAATTACAACTTTATTCAAATATGGCATTTGGGCAGTAGTGATGAATATTTTCACCCTAGTAATAGAGGGTTATTTACATTGGACAGGTTATATGTTAATTATCTCCCATTTAGGTATGGCCATTCAGGGATTGCTATATGCGCCATTTTATACAATAAAGTTAAAGCATATCGCAGTAGCAGCAATATTTGTTTTACATAATGATATCATCGACTATGTATTCGGAATGATGCCAAACTATTCATCTTTACATAATTATATGGATGGTATAGGTTATTTTACTTTTTGGTTAAGTATTATTTCCATTTTGATTGCTTATGGATTAACTGTTAAAAATAATTAGAAAACGTGGGATTCGCTAATAGGTTCGACAAATGGCTTAATGGCAATTATGTAGGATAAGAACGTTTATTCTTTGTTGCATATCTAGAAGATAGTTAGTTATATAATAGAACTCCATAACATACATTGAATTAAGACGTATGTGGGGTGATCTCTATGGATAATAAAAAAGTGCATCGTGTGTTAACGTTTACATTGATCATAGGGATAATCGTATTTCAACTAGGAAATCATACAGTAGAAGCAAGTTCCATTCGTGCAAGTTTCTTCTCGATTAATATATTTGAGTGGAGTCCGACTATATGGGCGGTAGTTATTGTTGCTGGAAGTATTGGGATTACATTATCTTATGTAAGTTGGAGAAAATATAAGGGTGAAAAAAAGCATAATAAAAAAGATCGTCATAATAATTGACTAAATTTATTAATTTGACTAAAATTGACCTTAAGAAAGATAGAAATTTTTAATGGAGGAATGAAGATGGCAGGGTATATCATTTACATCGCTCTTTTACTCATAATTCCCTTATGGGCACAGTCAAAAGTTAAGAATGCCTACAAAATATACTCCAAAAAACCGACGTCTTCGCATATGTCCGGAGCAGAAGTAGCAAGGAAGATATTAGACGATAACGGTTTGTATCATGTAAGCATTGAAGAAACAAAAGGAGTTTTATCGGATCATTATGACCCACGTAAAAAAGTTGTAAGACTTTCTACTGACAATTATCATGGTCATTCAATGGCTTCATCAGCAGTCGCTGCGCATGAAGTTGGTCATGCCATCCAAGATGAACAAGAATATGCTTTCTTGAGGTTTAGAAGTGCCTTAGTACCTGTGGCAAATATTGGATCAAATTTATCATTTTTCTTTATATTTGCTGGTTTAATTTTTGGTGCAATGAATTGGCTTCTTTTAGGTATTATCTTTATGTCAGCCGCTGTACTGTTTCAACTGGTTACTTTACCTGTTGAATTCGATGCTTCAAACAGAGCGATGTCCCAACTTGTTTCCTCGGGTATTATCCGGAATAATGAGGAAAGGGAAACGAAAAAAGTTCTCAATGCTGCTGCTATGACATATGTTGCTGCTGCTTTAACAGCTGTAGCAGAGTTAGTAAGGTTTATTTTAATATTTGTAGCTGCAAATGACGATTAAAAAAGGATGGTGCTTACCATCCTTTTTTCGTATCATTCTGTTAGAGGATTTTTATTTTCATCTAACGTAAATCCTTCTCCTAATACATCGTGTACGGTTGTTACTGCAACAAATGCGTGAGGGTCTACGTTTCGAATAATACTTTTTAGACGAACAATTTCGTTTCTTCCTACAATACAGTATAGAACATCGCGTTTTATACCAGAATAGCTTCCGCGTCCATCCAAAACAGTGACTCCTCGGTCCATTTTCTTTTTTATTAATTCTGCGATTTCATCACTGTGATCGGAGATGATTGTCGCCCCTTTTGCAGAATAAGCACCTTCTTGTAAAAAGTCAATTACTCTTGCAGCGACATATACTGCTACTAAAGTATACATTCCTTCACTTAATTCCAGAATGACAAAAATAGAGGTTGTAATAACTACTAGATCAAAGAGAAACATCGTTCGTCCCATTGACCATCCAACATTTTTATTGACGATACGAGCGATAATGTCTACACCACCGGTTGTTCCTCCATATCTAAATATAATTCCTAATCCAATTCCAATAAATACTCCGGCAAATAAAGCAACTAGGAACATGTCATGCTCTAAATGAATGTCAAATGGTTTAATTTGAAATAAACGTAAAAACAAGGAAACTGCAAAGGTACCTATAATCGTATAAATAAATGTATTCCTACCTAAAAATTTCCAACCAATAAAAAATACAGGTATATTCAAAACGATATTTGTTATGGCTGGATCGATTCCCCATAAAAAATAAAGCAACAATGTAATACCTGTAAATCCACCTTCCCCTAAATTATGTTGCATATTAAAATGAACAATACCAAATGAAAAAATAGCAGCACCCAAAAGAATAAATACAATATTTTTAATCCTTAAACCAAATATATTCATTTAAAATTCCTCCTGTTAATCTTTAAGCCGTTTATCGTGTCTCCATAGGATGTAGAATAAATTAGAGCGTAAATAATGATGGGCAACCATCAAGGCCTTAGGTTCAACTAAATATTTAAAGAGGAAGATAATTCCTCCTTAAATATTTCGCTTTATTATTAGTATAGACAAATTTAGTTTCTATGTAACATTTTTACAGAAGTATATGATTTGTCAAATCGCCCTCAATTCGCTAACATTAAAGAGATATCTTAAATAAAGGGTAAGTGAAATAAAGAAACCAATTTACATTACAAAAAGAAATTGTAGGTAAATGCCTTCGTTACACATATGCAGACGGGAAAGATAATAATGACCTATCTAAAGTATTTGATTTAGCAAATACGAAGTTTAAAACAAAAGATATGATCGATGGATACCTATAGACTAATATGATTTGGAGGAATTAACGATGATTAACATTATAATTGCAGGACCACGTGGGAAAATGGGATCTGAGGCAGTAAGAATGGTTACAAATGAAGAAAATTTCCGTCTTGTTGCATGCTTAGACAATAAGAATAATGGAAAAAAATTAATGGACCTAACGCAATTCCCTAATCTGGATGTACCAATTTTTGAAGATATTGATGAGTGTTTTGATTCAGTAGAAGCAGATGTTCTAGTTGATTTAACTATACCAGAGGTAGGATACGTACATACTAAAAAAGCAATTGAACACAATATTAGACCGGTTATTGGGACTACAGGATTTTCTCAAGAGCAAATTACGGAACTCAAAGAATTAACTAAAAATAAAAACCTAGGTGGAATTATTGCGCCAAACTTCGCCATCGGTGCTGTACTAATGATGAAATTTTCGCAAATGGCAGCAAAATATATGCCAGATGTAGAAATTATCGAAAAGCATCACGATAATAAATTAGATGCTCCATCTGGAACAGCTGTGAAAACGGCTGAGATGATTAGAGAAACGAGAGAGTTAAAATCTCAAGGTCATCCGGATGAAAAAGAAACATTGAATGGTGCACGTGGGGCAGAAATGGATGGCATGAGGATTCACAGTGTTAGATTACCTGGGCTTGTTGCACATCAAGAAGTTATTTTTGGTGGGGATGGACAATTACTTTCCATTAAACATGACTCATTTAATCGTGCTTCTTTTATGGATGGAGTTAAATTTTCTGTGGAAAAAGTTTTTGAACTGAATGAGCTAGTTTATGGATTGGAAAATGTTATTTAATTTGAATTTAAACAAAGGAAGAGAGAAAAATATGAAAATAGGAATTACATGCTACCCCACAGTCGGTGGTTCAGGAGTGATCGCTACCGAACTTGGAAAAATGCTTGCGGAAAAAGGCAATGAAATTCACTTTATCACATCAAGTCTTCCTTTTCGTTTAGATAAAGTTTACCCTAATATCTTTTATCATGAAGTGGAAATGGGACATTATCCTGTTTTTCAATATCCACCGTATGACTTAGCTTTGGCGACTAAAATGGCAGATGTGATTGATCAGGAAAAGTTAGATGTCTTACACGTACACTATGCTGTCCCACATGCTATTTGTGCCATTTTAGCAAAAGAGATGGCAGAGCACGATGTGAAAATTGTAACAACACTTCATGGAACGGACATTACGGTATTAGGAGTAGATAATACCTTTAAGAAAATGATTAAATATGGGATTGAACAATCGGATGCTGTAACAGCCGTTTCCAATAATCTAGTAGAACAAACAAAAGACATGCTTAAAACGACTAAAGATATTTCCGTTATTTATAATTTTATAAATGAACAAGAATATTACCGTAAGGACAATAAAATGCTGAAGAGGGAATTTGGAATATCACCAAATGAGAAAGTGGTTATCCATATATCTAACTTCCGAAAAGTAAAAAGAGTGGATTTAATTGTTAAGACATTTAATCGTATTAGAAGTAAGGTTAATAGTAAGTTACTTTTAGTCGGTGACGGTCCGGAATATTCGGATATCGTTCAATTAGTACATAAATTGGGACTGAATGACGACGTATTGTTTTTAGGAAAACAAAATAACATAAGTGATTTATTATCCATATCTGATTTAATGCTCTTACTGTCTGAGAAAGAGAGCTTCGGCTTAGTATTGCTAGAAGCAATGGCATGTAAAGTTCCTTGTATTGGAACAAATGTTGGAGGCATTCCTGAAGTTATTAAACATGAAGAAACAGGTTTTATCGTTAAATCAGGAAATATTGAACAGGCATCGAATTATGCGATTAAATTGTTTGAAGACGATAAAAAGTTAGAACAGTTTTCCCAAAATGCCTATAATCATGCCAAAACAACTTTTAAATCTGAAGAAATTGTTAATCAGTATACAAAATTATATTTCGATGTAATAAAAAAATAAGAAATGGTGATTGGAATGATTAGTGAGCCATTTATAAAAGCAAGGCCGGTCATAGAAAATATTGAAAATCATCACCATCAGGCTTATTACGTTGGTGGTTGTGTTCGTGATTTTTTATTAAAGCGACCAATTGGGGATGTGGATATTACAACTTCTGCAACTCCAACTACCATTCAACAAATTTTCCCAAAAGTTATTCCAGTTGGGATTGAACACGGCACTGTTATTGTTGTCTATGATGATGTACCTTATGAAGTAACTACTTTCCGAGTGGAAGGAAGATATTCAGACCAACGTCACCCTGATTCCGTTACTTTTATAAATCAACTAGATAAGGATCTAGAACGGCGAGATTTTACGATAAATGCATTAGCAATGGATCTTACAGGAAATATTATTGATCTCTTTGGCGGAAAAGAAGATATTCAAAAAAAGGTTATCAGAACAGTTGGAAACGGCTATGAACGTTTTAAGGAAGATTCTCTACGAATTATTAGAGCGTTAAGGTTTGCAAGTCAACTCGGATTTAAGATCGATCCGCAGACGCTAAAAGAGATGAAAGAAGTAAGTGAAGATATATCTAATTTAGCAATTGAAAGAATCACAAAGGAATTTGGTAAATTGTTCGCAGGTCATTATCTGAAAAATGGAATTCATTATATGAAGGAATCTGAAAGTTATAAGTATCTGCCTATTTTTGCAGATATTCCAGATTTAATCTATAAAGTTCCAGATTCGATACAACCTTTACATTCATTTGGAGAAATTATAGCGTTTTTTCATTTATTAGATACAAGAGTTAGTGTGATAGAATGGGTGAAGAAATGGAAATGTTCCAATCAAGTTAAACAGGAAGCTGTTGCTATTGTACAAGCCTATTCCTTATTTGAAAAATACGGAATTGATAAATGGCTCGTATATACGCTTGATCGAAGGTATTATAAGGGTTTTACCAATATCATGAATATTTTTCACCCTGCATTACTGGATGAAAATGATTTGGACAAGGTATACAACTCGTTACCGATACAGTCTCGTCAAGAACTATGTGTTAACGGTAATGATTTAATATCCTGGTACCCGAATATAAAAAAAGGACCGTGGATTCAAAAATTATTAACGATGGTTGAAAAGGAAATTGTTTTTGGTAATCTGAAAAATAGAAAAAACGATATAAAGGATTGGATAAAATGGAATCCACTCGAAATAAATTAATTAATCTCTTGTCAAAAAATAATGATCAATATATTTCCGGTCAAATGTTATCGGATGAATTAAATATTTCAAGAAGTGCGGTTTGGAAACATATAAACGAATTAAAAAAAGATGGTTATGAGATAGAAGGTAAGTCTAACAAAGGTTATCGAATTATTAAATTCCCAGATAAAATGAGTGAAAATACGATTAAATGGGGATTAAAAACAAAATGGTTAGGTAAAAATATTAAGCATTTTGATACAGTAACATCCACCCAAACGGTAGCCCATGAAGAGGCACAAAATAATGCAATAAATGGAACTGTGATAGTTGCGGATGAACAAACTAAGGGGAGAGGTAGAATCACTCGTAATTGGCAATCTACGAGTGGGAAAGGGGTTTGGCTTAGTATGATTTTAAGGCCAGAAATCCCCCCTCAAGAAGCACCAAAATTGACATTATTAACTGCAACAGTATTGGCTGATGTTCTTCGTAACTATGTTCACGTTGAACCACAAATTAAATGGCCGAATGATATCTTAATTAACGGTAAGAAGACAGCAGGTATATTAACTGAAATGCAAGCTGAACAGGATCGTATATGGTATGTTATTGTTGGCTTTGGGCTAAATGTAAATCATACAATTGAAGAACTACCGGAAAATATAAACTACAAAGCAACATCACTAAGGGTGGAAACAGATACTGAATGGAAACTAAATGATTTAATTCAAGAAATATTAGTTACATTTGAAAAAACATATGATTATTATTTAGAACATGGTTTTGCAGACATTAAAGAGAAATGGGAAAGTTATGGTTTTAAAATGGGGAAAGAGATTTCAATAAAAACAATGAAAAGTCATTGGAAAGCTCCATTTCTTGGAATAACGAATGACGGGGCACTTATTACCAAAGATATGGATGGAAATAGAACAACACTGTATTCAGCTGAAATTGATTGGTTTAAAGATTAACAAAGAGGTTGCAATAGAATCCGGTTCATTCAGGATTTAGAAAGGTAGGTGGACTAACTAATGGAAAATAGATATGTAGTCATTGATTTAGAAACAACTGGTCATTCCCCAGTAAATGACGATAAGATTATTGAAGCGGGTATTGTAGTCATTGAAAACGACCAGATAATAGAAACGAAGTCAAGTTTTTTTAATCCTAATAAATCTATTCCACCTTTCATAACTAATCTTACCGGAATAAATAATGAAGACGTGAAAGATGCGCCTTTTTTTCATGATAAAGCTGATGAAATTATTTCTTTATTTAAGGATAGTTACCTTGTTGCACATAATGTACCTTTCGATTTAGGTTTTTTAAATGCGGAATTGAGGAATAGTGGAAAAAACGCCCTAAATAATCCAATAATTGATACAGTAGAATTATCTCGTATTTTGTTCCCACAATCACCGAGTTATAAGTTGAGCCAGTTAGCTGAATTTTTGGATATTTATCATGACGATCCACATCGGGCATTATCAGATGCTTATGTTACAGCGAAAATACTTTTGAAGTTAAAAGAAAAGTTATTTTCGCTTCCATATGAGACATTGGATACATTACTTAAACTAGAAAACATGTTTAAGTCTGATTTAACTAGTTTATTATCCAATAGACTAAAGGAATTGGCGTTTTCAACAGAAGAGGATGCAAATGTGGAAGTTTTTCAAGGTTTGGCGTTTAAAAAGACAGAAAGTATTGCCCAACCCAGCAGTACGGATATCCAGTCGTTTGGAGATTTTCTGGACGTTATATACGAAGAAAACGGGACATTACAGCAAAATATGAATCATTATGAAAAAAGAATGGGACAAAGGGAAATGTCTGAAGCCGTCTTTGATTCTTTTCAAGGAAAAAAACATGCCCTAATCGAAGCAGAAACGGGTACAGGAAAGTCATTAGCCTATTTAATACCGGCTATCCATGACTCTGTTAAATCAAAACAGAGGATTATTATTAGTACTTACACGACTCAGCTTCAATCCCAATTACTCGATGAAGACATTCCATTACTTGAAAAAATCGTACCTTTTCCATTTCAGGTTGCCTTATTAAAGGGAAAAAGTCATTATATTAGCTTAGAAAAATTTGCTCATGAATTGCAACATGGTAATAAAGATAATTACGATATTATTTTAACAAAAGCAATGATATTAGTATGGCTTACCGAAACGGAGACAGGGGACATAGATGAGATAAACTTACCTGCTAGTGGTTATTTATTTTATAAAAATGTTTCAACAGAGTCAGAAGGTGTTTTAGATCCTTATTCCCCGTGGTTTTCTAAATCGTATTATCAAAAAGCGAAAAGAAGAGCTCAGCAAGCTAATATTATTATTACGAATCACGCTCTATTATGCACGGATATATTTAATGATAACCAATTTTTACCACCCTATAAAAAGGTAATAATTGATGAAGCCCATCATTTTGAAGAAACGGCAGCACATCATTATGGGTTAAAGTTAGACTATATAACGATTCAGTATACACTAAATCAAATTGGACATTCTCATGAAAATAATAAATTACTTGGAAAAGTTATAGCCCCTTATGCGTTACAAGTAGAAAATCTTATGAAGCAATGGGATGATATTCTCGATTCCACTAAATATGAAGTAGAAGAATTATTCCGAACTCTGTATCATTATGTTCTCGGTATGAGAAGAGATATGGCTTTAAGTGATATAGGAAGAGTTCAATATCGATATGAAAAGGAAAAAGAGGACTATAAAACTTGGAATGTTATTACGGAGATGGCAACAAGATTAACGTTTTATTTTAGAGATTTAATTCACGTTATCTCATCTTTAGAACAAAAATTTGATCAGGAAGAATGGCTAGACAAATATGATAAAGAAGATTTAAATGGATTAAAAGTTCTATTACAAAACTTCATTGATAGTCTTGAAATTTTAATTATCTCAGATATAGACATTCCACAGGCGAAGTGGATTGAAATCGATACAAAAGGAAAGAACAATGCTGTTTACTTATATTGTGAACCGACAGATATTTCATCACTTCTTGCTGAGCAATTTTTTGATGAAAAGGAAAGTGTTATTTTAACTAGTGCTACGTTAACAATGGCTAATTCCTTCTCTTTTATGGTGGAAAGGTTAGGTTTATCAAATAAACCTTACATTACTCAAAAAATAACCTCACCATTTTCGTATCGAGATCAAGTACAATTATTGATACCAAATGATTTTCCAGAAATTAATTACAGGAACATGGATGATTTTATATTGGCTACAAGTGAAACCATTTTAGATTTGGCTAATATTACTGACGGAAGAATGTTAGTACTTTTTACATCTTATGATATGTTAAAAAAGTCGTATAAAATACTTAAAGAGAAAATGGATATTGGTCAATATATGCTTATTGCACAGGGGATAACAAGTGGAAGTAGATCAAGATTAAAGAAAAACTTCCAATCCTTTAACCAATCTATACTTTTAGGAACCAGCTCTTTTTGGGAAGGAGTCGATATACCGGGTGATGACCTATCTTGTTTAATGATTGTTAGGCTACCATTTCAACCACCTAACCATCCGGTTTATGAAGCAAAAGCTAATTATTTAAAAACAAAACGGAAAAATCCTTTCATGGAATATTCGCTACCAAATGCTGTTATTCGTTTTAAACAAGGGTTTGGTCGATTAATACGATCTTCCAATGACCGTGGAATTGTTTTTGTTTGTGATGCTAGGGTAATAAAAGCGCGATATGGAAAATATTTTATAAATTCTATTCCAGAAGTACCTATTACGTTTGATTCCACGAATGAGCTTATGGAAAAAGCTAAAAAGTGGTTTTGAACAAAAGCAAAAGCCTTTCGTAGGAGATTAAATGAACTTGATTTTCGAATGTAAACTTATTTTAAAAAAAATACTGATGCAGGAGCATCAGTATAAATGTTTTTTGTAATGGTAGGGGTGTAGAAATTTTTTGTTGAAATTTTATAAAATAAAGCAAATCATTTTTAAAATTGGTATACTAAAGATGCTTCATCTTCATAATATCAACTAATATTATTGTTCACTGTTTTATTAGATCTATAATTAGCAAATTTTGATAATGAATGAAGCACTTTTAATCGGAGGTATATGATGGATCAACATAAAACTAAAACACTTGCCACAGTCAAATTAGAGCATTCATCAGAAATTTATAAAATCGTCGACATTTTAAATCGAACTCTAAAGGGTGATGATTTAATGTTCGGATTAGCATTGGATGAGGAAAATGAAAAACAAGCAGTTTTCACAATCTACAGGACTTAATTGGATACAAAAGTCTTTCATAATTTTTATTGCAATCATTGTAGTTGCTGTCATTTTTGGTGTATATTTATATCTAGGTACAATGAAAAATAAAACAGCGAATTTTGAGCAAACCAAAGAAGTGATTTTGGAGCAAACACCTATTACCAAGGTAGATAAGATCGAGTTATACCATGGAGATGAAGCATACCATTTAGTTTATGGAAGTGATAAAAAAGGGGAAGAACAAATTATCTTTTATCCATTAAAAGGGAAGGAAAAGGACATTACAACAATTAGCATGTCAGAAATCATTCCTAAAGAACAAATCTTACAAAGTTGGCAAAAAAATTGTGCTAATTGTGAACTAAATAAAATTTCTCCTGCCCTGATAAATGATCAATTACTATGGGAGATTACATATTATGACGAGAATGATCGCTATGTTTTAGATTACTTTTCCATTCACGATGGTTCGTCATATGAGCAATATCGATTTAATCGGATGTTTGACTAAAGAGGGGAGACATAGACATGGAATTATCCAAAAGAGTAGAAACGTTAACACCATCATCGACATTAGCTATAACAGCTAAAGCCAAAGAATTGAAAAAACAAGGACATGATGTGATCGGATTAGGTGCTGGGGAACCAGACTTTAATACACCAGATTATATTTTAGAAGCTGCTAAGGAAGCAATGGATAGCGGAATGACTAAATATACTCCTGCAGGGGGAATAATGGAATTAAAAGAAGCGATTGTCCGTAAGTTTAAACAAGATAATCAGCTTTCCTATTCCACAAATGAAATTATCGTAACCTCAGGTGCTAAACATGCATTATACACATTATTTCAAGTGTTATTAAACGACGGAGATGAAGTAATTATACCTGCTCCTTTCTGGGTTAGTTACCCTGAACAAGTTAAATTAGCTGGAGGTACTCCTGTATTTGTTTCTGCGTTAGAGGAAAATGAATTTAAATTAACTCCAGGTGAATTGAAGAAGGCAGTTACAGACAGAACAAAAGCCGTCGTTATTAACTCACCAAGTAATCCAACTGGTATGATGTATAGTAAAGAAGAATTAGAAGCTCTAGGAAAAGTTTGTTTAGACCATAATATTTTGATTATTTCTGATGAGATTTATGAAAAACTAATTTATACTTCTGACGAGCACGTGTCTATTGCTTCTATTTCATCTGAATTGAAGGAAAATACAGTAGTTATTAATGGTGTTTCTAAGTCGCATTCAATGACTGGATGGAGAATTGGATATGCTGCAGGACCAGAAGAAATTATTAAAGCAATGACGAATTTAGCATCTCATTCCACTTCTAATCCAACTTCGATTGCACAATTTGCGGCCCTTGCTGCATATCAAGCCGATGAAAGTGCAATAAATGAAATGAAAAAAGCATTTGCCGAAAGATTAGATACCATCTATCGTTTAATTACGGAAATCCCTGGAATTACATGTAAAAAACCTAAAGGTGCTTTCTATGTTTTTCCTAACGTCAAAGAAGCGGTGAAAATGAATGGCTTTTCTAATACAGATGAGTGGGTTAAAGCAATTTTAGAAGAGGAAAAAGTGGCACTTGTTCCTGGTTCTGGATTCGGCTTTGATGACAATGTACGTTTGTCCTATGCGTTAGCAATGGATGAGTTAGTTGAAGCAGCAAAACGAATCAAACGATTTGTTTTAAATCATCAAAATAAGTAATAATATTTTAATTATAAAACCTGTGATTCAGTTAAAATCGACTTCATCATACATTATAAATCCCTTGCCTAAGCAAGGGATTTATTCGTTTTTGTGATATACTAGTAATGAGGTGCTTTACATGTCAAAGTCTTATTCAATTCAACAAATTTTGTTTGATCAAATTCCTATTCCTGTTGAATTACTCAAGCATTACAGATTCTTAGGTTTAACAGAAGTAGAAACCATGGTCATCCTTCAATTATTCAATTTCTTGAAACAAAATAATGATTTTCCCACGCCTAATGAAATTGCAAATCATATGTCCATTGACGAGAAACAATGTGCACAGATTCTTCGGAAATTGATTCAAAAAAATCTACTTACGATTGAACAAAAAGAGAATGAACAGCATATTTTAAGTGAGTCTTATTCCTTACAACCATTATTTGATCAATTATATAGTAAGGAATTAGAAGAGAAGGAAAGTTCGGATGGAACCATTTTTATATTATTTGAACAGGAATTTGGTAGACCTTTGTCACCTTTCGAAATAGAAATGATTAATGGGTGGCTAGACGAGGATCAAATTGAACCAGCTTTAATTAAAGCCGGATTACGCGAATCTGTACTTATGGGTAAATTAAATTTTAAATATATTGATCGTATTCTTAGGGAGTGGAAGAAGAAGGGAATTCATACAGTTGACCAAGCCAGAAAACAAAGTAGAAATTATCATGGTCAACAAACAATAAAACAAGAAAATGCTCCTAAAAAAAGCGATACATCTATTTATTATAATTGGTTAGAAGGGGAAGATTAGTAAGATATGCTAAATAAAAAGCAAATAAGATTTTGTTTGGACAAAATGGCAGAAATGTTTCCTGAAGCAAAAGGGGAGCTAAATCACTCTAATCCTTTTGAACTAGTCATTGCCGTATTACTCTCAGCACAATGTACAGATAAATTAGTAAACAAAGTTACGGAAAATTTATTTAAAAAATATAAAACACCTGAAGATTATTTAGCTGTATCATTGGAAGAATTACAAGACGATATTAAATCTATAGGGTTATATCGAAATAAGGCGAAAAATATTCGAAAGCTTTGCCAAGTCTTGGTAGATAAATACCAAGGAGAGGTACCAAGAACAAAAGAAGAACTAATGACACTTGCAGGTGTTGGAAGAAAGACTGCTAATGTTGTTGCTTCCATAGCTTTTAATGAACCGGCAATTGCTGTTGATACACATGTGGAACGAGTTTCAAAGAGACTAGGGATTTGTAGGTGGAAAGATTCTGTTATTGAAGTAGAAGAAACATTAATGAAAAAAATCCCAAGAGAAGAATGGAGTATTACTCATCACCGCATGATATTTTTCGGTAGATATCATTGCAAAGCAAGAAATCCGAATTGCCCGGAATGTCCACTATTGGAAATATGTAGAGAAGGACAAAAGAGAATGAAAACAAGAGGATAACCCCTTTATGGAGTTATCCTCTTGTTTTATTCTTCGTTATTTTCTTGTTTCTCATCTTCATTTTGATTTTGATTTTGATCTGCTTCAACAGGTTCCTCTTCGTTTTCGTTTTCTTCTGGTTCGTTTTCATCCACTTCAGATTCCTCAGGATTTTCCTGTTGTGGTTGTTCTTCTTCTACCGGTGGTTCCTCTTCAGGTTGCTCAGGTTCCTCTGGCTGTTCGGGTTGTTCCGGCTGTCCTTCAGCTTGTCCCGGAACTTTAAATGAAATGGATCTAGATTCACCTCGAACTCCGCTATTTTCTCCATTTTGACCAATAGGGGTTACTTGGATATTATACGTTTCCCCAGGTGTAGAATTACCAATATCAATTCCATTTGCTTCTACATTATTGGAATGTACTTGGCCATTAACAGATACTTCAAATAGTGCTGGTGGACCATTATAATCCCATGAAGCTCTAAT
The DNA here is from genome assembly GCF_038006665.1 of Oceanobacillus sp. FSL K6-0118. Lineage (NCBI taxonomy): Bacteria > Bacillati > Bacillota > Bacilli > Caryophanales > Bacillaceae > Oceanobacillus > Oceanobacillus sp. FSL K6-0118. The sequence goes on along the minus strand of NZ_JBBOVR010000001.1, from coordinate 2,200,007 downwards.
GATGCCACTATCTTCTATATAATCGGCTGAAAGATTTTCAACTGGTTTCATATTTCCTTCATCATCTTCTTCACCAGTGTCAATTGTAACTTTTGCTGTTACAGGATCACTTGTACTTCCGTCCGATTTATTAACTGCAACAACTTGTATTTGATAATCACCTGGTTCTACCTTGTTAATGACTAACGAGGTATCTTCTGTAGTTGACAATTCTTTCATTTCTTTCCCATTTTCACTAACACTAACAGTGAAGTTTACATCATCATCATGTTTATAATCCCAAGATACGTCGATAGATTTTGCTTCTTCATTGTATTTAGCATTTAAGTTTGAAACAGGCTTCAATTTATCATATGTCTTCGATACACTAGTTGGTTCAGTGCCTTTAACAAACAGTTCGGTAACAATTCTTGATGATGGTGTATTTGCACTTGGCTTTCTAGCAGGGTTAGATCCTTTTTCTACTTTTGCCTCCACCACAGAATCTGGTTTCTTAAAGTCTGGTGTATCAAGTCCTTCTGAGATTTTAGTCATTGCATGTTTGAAAAGTTGTTGCGATATTTTAGTATCAGGAAGCGCAGCACGCTTAGGTTTGTTTTCATCATCTAATACATATCCACCCGTCCAGGCAGCAATTGTATAGTATGGAGTGTATCCAGCAAACCATGAATCAGGTGAGCCACCACCTTCTAAGTTTGTTGTCCCTGTTTTACCTGCGACAGGAAGTCCCGGAATATTAGCCTGTTTACCTGTACCATTTGTTAATACGCCTTTTAACATATCTGTTACCATGTAAGCTGTATAATCGGCCATTACCGCTTTAGGTTTAGGTGCTAAATCAACTGTTTCACCATCTGGAAATTCTACTTTACTTACTGCATATGGCTCATTGTAAACTCCTTCATTACCGAAAGCACGATAGGCTCCTGCTAATTGAAGTGGAGTAACATTTGTAGATGTACCACCAATTGCATCACGGACATTAATTTGATTGTCAGCAAATTTAATTCCTAGACTTTCAGCAAACTTTTGTGCATTACCTGCCCCAACTTCATCAAATAGTTTTGCAGTAGGGACGTTTAATGATTGTTCCAATGCATATCTTGCACTTATCCAGCCAGCATAACTACGATTCCAGTTTCTAATCGGATTAGATCCGTTTGGTTCATATGGTTTGTCGTCATTAATTTGATGGTAAGTAGAAATCTTGTTATATTCAATTGCTGGACCATAAGCCATAATAGGTTTCGCTGTTGATCCAATTTGACTTCCACCTTGGGTTGCGTAATTTAATTCACCGTATTGCTTAGGGTTTAATCTACCGCCGATTGCTTGTATTCCACCGGTTTTGGTATCTAATACAACCATAGCTCCTTGCATATTTGGCATTTGTTCGAGTGGATAATTTATTGGATTTTCATCGCTATCTTCAAGTAAAAATTCTACATATTCTTGTGCTCCAGTGTCTAGGGTAGTATGGATTACTAAACCGTCTGTGTTTATATCTGCACCATTTAGTTTTTCTTTTATTTCAGCTTCTACTTGTTGAACAAACGCTGCATATTTAAATGTATCTGGCTCTTTATCGGTTAGAAGTGATGCTACATCTACTTGTCTAGCTTCGTTTGCTTCAGCTTCTGTAATCTTATTATGACGAACCATTAGCTTTAATACAGTATTCATTCTTTCCTTCGTTAATTCAGGATTTTGAAATGGATTATAAGCAGTTGGACGCTGTGGTAAGCCTGCTAAAATAGCAGCTTCCGGTAAAGTTAAATCATGTAAATCTTTTTTACCGAAGTAATTTTCGGCAGCTTGTGCGACCCCGTAAGCATTGGCGCCGTAAAAGATTTTATTTAAATACATTTCCAAAATTTCCTCTTTAGAGTACTTTCTCTCAAGCTTTAATGCTAACCATTGTTCCTGTACTTTAAGTTTAATCTTTTTCTCAGGTGATAAAAATGATTTCTCTACAACTTGCTGTGTAATGGTACTTGCTCCTTGTGAACCAAATCCATTTACAACGTTGCCTAATATAGCTCCGCCAATTCTTCTAAGGTCAATACCATGGTGCTCAAAAAATCTAGCATCTTCTGTAGCAGTAACCGCATCGATTAAAATTTGTGGAAGGTCTTCATATTCCACTTTTTTACGATTTGCACCTAATTCTGCAAATTGTTCTCCGTCTTTATCTAATAGGACGGAAGCATATGGATCCTTTAACATTGCCTCATCAATATCAGGAGCGGTAGCAATCCAGTAAGCCCCAACTGCACCTGTTCCGATTCCTATTACCAATATAAAAATAACGATTCCTAATAATATTTTTTTCCATATAGGTTTTTTGGTTGATTTTTTTTGTTTTCTTCTAGCTGAACGAGTTTGGCCCTTTTCTGCCATAGCTCTAACCTCCACTCTTTAAAATAACAATTATATAATGCGAAAAATTATAGAAAATTTGACATTCGCTTTTAAGTTTTAGCGAATGCCTTAGTTGCACTTATGCAGGAAGAACTGTTTCCTTTCTGCTAAAAATATAATTGATCTATAATTGCTAAATAGTCCACACGTTCTTGGTATTTAAAAGGTATCTCAAAAGCATTTTCTTTAAAATGTAAATAGGGAATCGATTTCTTGCCACCATTCATTTTGTCTTTCCAGTATTCCAAAAGTTTTGTTCCTTGAAGCAGATATGTTTCATCAAAAGTAGAAAATCGAATAATAGTAAAACAGATACCACCATGATTAAGAATAGAATTCATGTGTTTTATTTGATGGTCATGAATATTTGCCAGTGGAAAATAGGTTTTATTTTTTGTTTCTTTTGCTTCAAAGTCTACATATTTTCCACGATATAAGCCATTATAATCTGTAGTAGAAGCTTGCTTAAAGTACGCTTCAGTAATGACAGCTGCACTTCGATTAGGATAATTCACTTTAACAATCTGTACCGGTGTAGGTTTTTTATGAATAACTGCTCGATTGGTCTCCAAATAGTACTGATTCGTTACATTAATATCGTCCTCTAGTGACATACCTCTATTACTGAAACTGTGATTCGGTTTTAATCTACTTTTTTTACTAATCATGTTCTTTTTTTTACCATTTGGATAATTCATTCATATCCTCCTAATCTACAGTATCATACCAAAAAAATAGACAAATGATAACTATAAACTACATCCCTAAAGGAAATGATTTACCTTTATTATATATCATTGGCGAAAAATGCACAGACTTTAAACACTTTGGCTGTCTTGTTGATACCTTCGAAAGATATAATACGAAATCCTTTATTTAATTATAGGGGTTAAGGGGCCACTATAAAGATCCAGCGATAACAAAATATATCCTTATTATGTACTTTTGTATAAACGGTTAGTATAGCAACACAAAACCAATGGTCATTCAAAGAAGAGGACCATTGGTTTTCATTTAGCAAGATTAGAAAGTATAAAAATTTAGCCTATAAATCTTGTCATAGAGAAGGCCACGTCCAGCTCCAGCGCCCAGCGACTAGCGAGACTTCCTTCACCTCCGTGCGATAAGTCAACATCGACTCACTCCGTTCGTCGTGTTTCCTTTATCTCCTACGGCTCAGTCCAGTCCGTACGTCGCTAAACGGGCGCTTCCGCTTTTGTTCTTAAGTTGAAGGTCGGTTTGGACCATTTAATTTCTTATCACCTTTAATTTCTGATTTAGATTTACGTTGTTGTTTTTCCTGATTTAATATTTGTTTGCTTTTACTCATTTTTAAACCCCTCCTTCATTTATATTGTGTCTAATTTCATAAAAAAGATTTAGGATTTCCACTTCTTTTGTACGTTTTTTTCTAGTTTTGTCGAAGGGGAAGGAGTTTAAACGCATTTACAGAATATGTTGTTACTAAGCTAAATGGGAATGGGGTGATGGTATGTCAGTTGCAGCACGAAAATTAGACCAATACGCGAATGGTATTAGTATTGATCAATTTGAATCCTCCTTACAACAGATTTCAGATCAGATCCGTATAATGGATGAAAAATTAAACATGAAAACGGAAAATGAAATTTCCTATCGTTACGAAAATCAACAGTATGAAATTTCCAAACTAGAAAATTCTATTAAGAAGTTTATATAATATCCGCTTTAAGGAAAATATGTTAAAGTAAAAAAAGGAATACTAATTAAAGGCGGAAGTTTATGGATTTATTTAAAAATACAGAGTTACTTTTGAATCATTTGATGCATCTTAAGGAATTTTTTGAAGAAGGGAAACCTCCGGATAATATTCGAGATAAAGCTTTCTTCCTCCAGGTAAAGGAAGAAGTAACTCCAATTTATGAATTGTTAGAAGAGTGGGAGGAACAAGCTTTAAAGTCGGTTAAAAACCGAGAGGTGAACATACACCCCGGACAAGTTAATTCTACAAAGGAAAATATGGATCTACTTATCATGCATAGTTATTACAAAGATATACGAAAAAGAAGGTATATGGAGTATCACAAATCGATTCGATATATATTTGAACAAATCATACATGAACTTAAATAAAGGTGAGTGTTGCTAATGTCTACATCAAATTTAATTCAAGAAGCAATTAACATACGAAAAAATGCATATGTTCCTTATTCAAAATTTCCCGTAGGTGCTGCTTTAAAAACAAAATCTGGTAAAATTTATACTGGGTGTAATATTGAAAATGCCGCTTATTCTGTAGGGTGTTGTGCAGAAAGAGTAACCATATTTAAAGCGTTGTCAGATGGTGAAAGTGAATTTATTGAAATGGCGGTTGCTGCGGATACCGATAGGCCTGTTCCACCATGTGGTGCCTGTCGACAAGTAATGAGTGAATTTTTTAACAAAGATATGAAAATATATCTAACCAACCTAAAACAAGAAACAAAAGAGGTTAAAATGGAGGAATTATTACCATTTTCGTTTGGACAACATGATTTATTTAGTTAATATAAACAGGAAGCTGAACCTTACATTCAGTTTCCTGTTTTACACATAAAATAGAATTATTTCACTTTTTCAGCAGGATTTGGAGAAAATAAGAAATGAAGTATGATATAATGTATTTACATAGACACGAATAGTAATAAAAGAGATATATGTAATTAGTGAAGAATTATGAGGTGATACGGATGAGTGTTAAAGGTGTTCGTTTGAGTGGTAAAGATATTCTTGAAAAGGATTTTAAAACTGGAATGCGAGGATACAATCAAGAAGAGGTAGATGAATTTCTTGATATCATTATTCAAGATTATGATTTACTTCAACAGGAGATAAACAGATTACAGCAAGAGTTAGATAAACTGAAGAAAAATAATGATCATGAACAACCTACAAGGGTAAGAGCACCACAGCAACCTACACAAGTAAATTATGATATTTTGAAACGATTATCTAATTTAGAAAAAGCTGTTTTTGGGAAAAAGTTTGTTGATTCAGCAGAAAACTAAACCATCATACCACAATCTACCATTGAATAGTTCGTCTATGCATGTTATGATATAAACATAATTTAATTAGATACTCACGTAATCGCTGTATGATTAATCATGCAGAGGAAAGTCCATGCTCACACAGACTGAGATGTCTGTAGTGTTCGTGCTTGACGAATTCATAAGTCAAGGTAGCTTTTAGGGCTAACGGCAGGATGTATTCCTAAGTCATTTTAGATATGGAATCTAATCCTTGAAAGTGCCACAGTGACGTAGCTGGAATGGAAACATTTCAGGTGGAACGAGGTAAACCCCACGAGTGAGCAACCCAAATAATGGTAGGGGCATCCTTTACTAGGGAATTCAACCGAACGAGGGACAAGTATTTTACTTGTAGATAGATGATTACGCCCGGAGTACGAGGTTAGACCACCGTTTGCAGTACAAAGGGACAGAACATGGCTTATCGAGTATTTAATTGGTCTTAAGTACGTTTTCCTAAACCTTTTTTATAGCGAATGCTATAGAAAAGGTTTTTTTGCCTTTAAGTGTGGTAAACTATAGTAATAAATTTTTTATTTGAAAGGAATTATATGATGCGAACTGTAACATTAATAGCAACTGCGGCAATGGGTTTAGAATCCGTTGTGGCAAACGAAGTGCGAAATCTAGGTTATGAGGTAGAAGTAGACAATGGTAAAGTGATTTTTGATGCGCCTATCTCAGCGATACCGAGATGTAACTTATGGCTTAGAACTGCTGATAGGGTTAAAATCCTAGTAGGAGAGTTTCAAGCTACTTCCTTTGATGAATTATTTGAAGGTACCAAGCATTTACCTTGGGAGGAATACATTCCAGAAGATGGACAATTTCCTGTTTCAGGTAAGTCTGTCAAATCCGAATTACATAGTGTACCTGACTGTCAGAAGATAGTAAAAAAGTCGATAGCTGAAAAATTGAAATTAAAGCATGGTGTTGTCTATAAAATGCCGGAAACAGGTGCAATGTATAAAATTGAAGTATCCATTCTTAAAGATATTGCAACCTTAACCATTGATACTTCTGGAACTGGCCTTCATAAAAGGGGATATCGCGTTGGTCAAGGGGAAGCACCACTAAAAGAAACAATGGCTGCAGCACTCATTTTATTAACCAACTGGAAACCCGATGACCCATTTATTGATCCGTTTTGTGGTTCAGGTACGATTCCTATTGAAGCGGCATTAATAGGACAAAATATCGCTCCAGGATTTAATCGAGATTTTGTTTCTGAGGAATGGCCATTAATAAAGAAAAAACACTGGGAAAAAGCATTTGAAGAAGCAGAAGATCAGGCCAACTATGATCAAAAACTATTCATTACAGGTTCCGACATAGACCATAAAATGATAAACATTGCTGAAAATAATGCAATTGAGGCTGGATTGGGTGATTTAGTTACTTGGAAGCAAATGCAGGTAAATGACTTATCGATAAAGGCTAATAATGGATATATTGTGGGGAACCCTCCTTATGGACAAAGACTAAGTGATAAAGAATCCGTAGAAGAAATATATCGTGGTCTTGGTAAGGTTATGGAACAACATCCATCTTGGAGTGTTTATATATTGACGGCTTATGAAGAATTTGAGAAAGCCTATGGTAAAAATGCAACCAAGAAGCGCAAATTATTTAATGGATTTATTCAAACGAATTATTATCAGTATTTTGGGGAGCGTTCTTAATTTTTTCCATATTAAGGTATGGGGGCTGAAAATGCTTATTCAGCCCCGATATTAGCCCCAATTGTAATTTACCGCTGAAATTTCACTCATCGTTTAGGCACTCCTTGACTTTCCACATCTCACACATTTATCAGTAAAGTAGTTATATTTATGTTTCTTAAATAATAATTTGCAAAAAATAGCTTTTATGTTCATTTCGTAACTCCCTTTAATGTTTCTAAACCACACTCAAGGTTATCACTTGGTGGTTACAACCACGTTACCAATCATTTAATTTATCATGTTTATTTTATTACGGAGTTAGAATTTTAGTACAACTTTAATTTCTATCATCACATTACTTACTTTCCTTTGGATGCGGTAGAATGGAAGCGATGCAAGTACTTATTGTTTTGTACCTCGCGATTACAAGAATATGACAAACCTTTTAATACGCTAATAAATGGTTGAAATTAGACATCTTACCATGATGTCTTTTTTTATATTAATTCTGAGCACCACTACCCCTATGAATGATAACCCTTATTTTGGGAGAACATAAAAATGGGAAAATAAGATAAAAGGGTGATAGAATCCATGCCTTATATTTGTTCCATAGGTACCGCCACACCACGATATAATATGAATCAAGAAGAAATCAAACGATTAGTAAAAGATATATTTAGTTATACAAGTAGACAAGTGGAAAGATTGCTACCGGTTTTTGATAATGCTTATGTTCATGATCGACAGTTTGTAGTTGAAAAATCATGGTTTACAAAAGAGCATAGTTTTGAAGAAAAGAATCATTTATTTCAAAAACTAGCAAAAGAATATTCGGTTCAAGCAATTGATCAATGCTTACAAAACCACGATTTTCTTACTGATGCTATTCCATATGAGGCAATCGATATGATTATATTTGTTTCTAGTTCAGGAATATCAGCTCCTTCGATGGACGTTCATATTATTAATGAGCGTGCCTTTCGTAAAGATGTTAGACGTTTACCTCTATGGGGATTAGGTTGTGCAGGAGGGGCGATGGGGTTGTCCACTGCTTATGATTGGATTTCTGCCAACCCTGATAAAACAGCCCTAGTAGTATGTTGTGAATTATGTAGTCTAACTTTCCAAAAGGGGGATGTGAAAAAGAGTAACATTGTTGGAACTGCCATATTTGGCGATGGAATAAGTTCGGCTTTGGTTGTTGGGGAAAAATCTCGCTATTTAACCTATAGAAAAGTAGCATCCCCAAAGATTGTTTCAACCAGTTCTTCATTGAAACCGAAAAGTATCGATGTGATGGGATGGGATGTAACAAATAGTGGCTTAGAAGTCATCTTTTCCAAAAGCATTCCATCGCTTGTACAATCCTTTTGGAAAGAACATATCGAATCCTTTTTACAAGATCAGCATTTATTTGAAAGTGATATTTTCTCCTATATTGCTCATCCAGGTGGTAAAAAGGTACTCGAAGCTATGGAACATGTCTTACAAACCACTAATAATAAACTAAAACATTCTTATAAAGTGTTATCGGAGCATGGAAATATGTCTTCTTCTACTGTTTTGTATGTTTTAGAAGAATGGATGAAGGAGAAAGTGGGCAATAATAATAGAAGTATCCTATCTGCATTAGGACCTGGTTTCAGCTCAGAATTACTATTATTGGAGTGGGATGAATGATGCACAGTTTGTTCTTATGGCTTCTCTTTATTTTTATTATTGTCCAAAGATTAGTGGAGCTAATAATAGCGAAAAGAAATGAACAATGGATGAAGGCAAACGGAGGGATTGAAAAGGGTAAAGAACATTATAAATGGTTTATCGTTATACATAGTTTATTTTTTATATCTATTCTCGCTGAAGTTGCAATACGAGGTACGGATGGGTATGTGTTAAACAACTTTTTATTTGCGCTCTTTTTGCTTATACAATTAGCAAGGGTATGGTGTATTCAATCATTAGGAAGATTTTGGAATACAAAAATTATCGTTTTGCCGAATGTCGCATTAGTGAAACGGGGGCCGTACAAATATATTAAACATCCTAATTATGTTATCGTTGGATTAGAGCTAATAGTCATACCGCTTCTTTTCGGCGCCTATTACACTGCTTTAATGTTTCCCCTCTTTCATTTGATGTTGATGAAAGTTAGAATTCCTTTAGAGGAAAAGGCTTTGGGAAGGGTAAAGATTAATAAATAGATAGTAAGAAGCTGTTTTACAGGCGGTATCTTCTGGCGCTTTTCTGAAACATGGAAAGCGTCTTTTTAATGGAATAAAACTTGTTCCGTAAAAAAGTGCAGCCTTGGAATAGGGCAAATCAATCATTTTTGGGATGATTGTACCCATGAAAAGTAAAAGGCGCATAAACTGGATATACGATGAAAGGAGGTTAACAGATGTCTTCTCACAATCCATATCAGCTTAGTTGGTACCCTTATAGTCAAAGCCCGGGACCTATTGACAAACAAGGTGGACACCAAGGGCATGATAGTACTGACGTGCAGGAAATGGGAACAAAAGCTCAAAGTGATATGTATGGATCAGGTATTTTACCAGCGCATACACTTCCTTTCCAGGATACAGCCAGCCAAGGTTATACTTCATCAAATCCAGCTAGTACCAATCCTAGGTCATTATCAGACATACAGGACATGAGGCAAATGATGATCAATCTTGAGAATCAACTATATCGGCTTAATCAATTGATAGAACTGAACAATCAACTATTGCAATCGATGTGTAATCAAGAAGATACCAAATACGTCCAGGGAAGCGGTGGCGGTGCAATTATTGTACGGATGTAAAGAAGTTATAAAAGGTGAGGGAATTTAAATTGGAGCTAAATGTTAGTTAGTGAAAAAAACTCATTTGCCATTATAAATCGCAAATGAGTTTTTATGCTAATCAGAGCAAAAGTCTTTAGAATACTTACAAATGGTCAATCTAATTGAAGGAATAATAAAAATATACCTCATTGATTAATTATTACCAATTGGCCAAGCGAATGGTGCCGAACCTGGTGGTGCATGTTGAATGATATCCATTATTGGAATCGTATAAGCAAATAGAATTAAGGCAATGGTAATCGCCACCCATAACCTCCATTTTTCTAACCACATTGGCGTTGGCTCTGCATCTTTTTCTTCTTCAGCAATTGGAAATTCTTCATTACCCTTTGGTGAAAAGAAAGCTAATTTTATGAAAATATAGATCATCAAGACAATACCAATAAATAATATGGTTCCACCAATGGCTTGAGCTACCTGATAGGCTCCCCACTCGGCAACTTGCTCAGAACCATTGTATTCTGAAAAAGCAGATCTTCTTGGGCCCCCGAGTAAACCTTGTATATGCATTGCTGCAGACATAATTGTCATTCCGACTGTCCAACATATCGTTTGAATGATTCCAAGTCGATTAACTGACGGTGTTAATTTACGACCAGTAAGGTGTGGGACTAGCCAATAGGTTATTCCGAAAAATGTAAGAATAACAGTTGTTGCAACAGTTAAATGAAAATGTCCCGTAACCCAAATTGTATTATGAATAATGGAATTTAACTGATAAGATGCATTAATTAATCCACCAGCACCACCTGGGATAAAGGCAAGCATCCCTACAAATGGAGCTAAAAATCGTACATCTTTCCATGGTAAGTGAACGAACCATCCAAATAGTCCGCCGAATCCTTTTCTTCTACCCGTAATTTCAAATGTAGCAAACATGGAGAATGCTGTCATTAAACTTGGAACAACAACCATAAATGTCAGTATGATTTGTACAAATTTCCATGTTGTTTGGACTCCTGGTTCTGTTAATTGATGGTGCAGCCCGACTGGTATGGAGAAGAATAAAAATAACACAAATGATAATCTTGCAAGCGAATCACTAAAGATTTTTCCACCAATTATTTTAGGAATAATCGCATACCATGCCATGTATGCAGGTAATAACCAAAAATAGACAAGTGGATGTCCGAAGTACCAAAATAGAGTTCTACTTAATAGAACGTCAATAGTAGCGGCATATCCTAATGACCAAGGAATGAATTGTAAAAGAACGGATGCTGCCACACCTAAAGTTGCGATAAACCACATAATCATATTGATTACTACCATGAAAGCAAGTAATGGAGATTTTTCACCTGGATGTTTTTTCTTCCATACATAAAGTTGACGCCAATTCACAAAACAAGCAATCCAACTACCAATAATAACAAGAGCTAAACCAATATAAAATGCTGGGTGTGCTTGTAGTGGGGCGTAAAATGTATAAAGTACACTTGCTTTTCCGTATAATATCGTTATTGCTGCCATTACGGTTCCGAGTGTCATTACCCAGAAACCAAGCCAAGCTACACGATACTGAGTATCAGATATTCCTACTGTCTTTCCCATTAAAGCATATTGGAAACCGATAATAAAATATGTGGTTAAAACCAGCCCTAATACAACTCCATGTACTGTTAATACTTGATAATAATCAATTCCTGCTGGTAACGTGTAGTAACCAGATCGAACGAGAACTTGTAATAACCCCATAAGCCCACCAACAAAAAGTGCGATAAATGCAAAGCTAATAAATGACATATAAAGGCGGGATTCTGATTTAGATAAAGTTAATGGAAACCTACTATCTTGTTCATATTTTAGTAATTTTTCGATAGCCATTATTCAGTCACCTCCACAGTAGCAAACATCATATGATGTCCGGATCCACAGTATTCGTTACATAATAACGTATATTCTCCTGGTTTGTTTAACGTAACTTCCATACTGCTAATAAATCCAGGTTCAACCATCATGTTTGCGTTTGTACCAGCAATGTTAAAACCGTGAATAACGTCAGGAGTAACTGCCTGAACAAGTACTGTTGATCCTTTTGGAATTTGAATATGTTTGACAGGTTTACCTTCTTCATCTGTTCCTAAATCATAATTAAAAGCGGAAGCAACTACATTCAATACATATTGTCCTTCATCCACTTTTGTTAATCCTAAATTCTCGGGCTTAAAAGATTCTTCAGCTTCAATTTCTTGTGGATCGATTGTAATTCCATGACTTTGTGGATGTGTTCCTAAATAGAAGGCGCCATAACCGAGAATCAATAAAAAAGTAATTAATGTACCAACACCAAAAATCAACCACCATTTTTCATATTTGTGTAAATGCATCTTTTTTCCTCCCCTTTAAAGAAATAACTAACGAGACAAAAATAAACCAAACACTGCAAACCATGAAGCCACAATAATGAAGCCAACAATAGAGACAGAGATAATGGTTCCTTTTAGATTTGGCTCTTGTGAAGAAGAATTGGGTAGTGTTTTCTTTTTCATCATTTCACCCCTTTTATCTTTCTAAGTTATCTATCTGTTTTTATCATACACAATATGAAAATAGAATTTATCAAGGTTTCGTACAATTCACACTTTGTTCAAGAACCCTTATTGGCCGTGAGTTATCGATTTTTCTAACTTTTTGGTTGAAAAAGTTTGTGAACATAATGTGATAGAAATAGAATGTGAGTTCTTATTCTGTCATCTGAATGAGAAAAGGAGAGGAGGGATAAGTGGGGAAAGGAAAGATTTAAAAGTGCAAAAAAGCGGAACCCCTAATGGAGTCCCGCTGTATTATATAAGTTTTTTATTATATTCTATTTTTTTACAACATTAGCAGCTTGAGGGCCACGTTCGCCTTCTACAATTTCAAAAGATACTTCTTGGCCTTCTTCTAAAGATTTGAATCCTTCTTCTTGAATTGCAGAATAATGTACGAATACATCATTTCCATCCTCTAATTGAATGAAACCATAGCCTTTTTCAGCATTAAACCATTTTACTACACCGTTTTGCATGTTAATCCTCCTAAAAACTTTCACGTCGTAAAGGTTGTTCAAAAAATCCGGTGAAAATGACACTTCAACGTTTCTAGTTGGCAAGACTCACCGGTACTCACGTATTAATTGCATACGTTCCGTTCCTCAAAGCTACGCCACCTCGAACTGCGACGCACAGGACGTGCTAGTGTCGGCGTTGCAACAAATCTTTACGGTGGGGCGAGTAATCGGAGCCCCAGGACGTTGCGACTTTAGCCGACCTCAGTCCTTTTCATCTTCCTTTTTGAACGTTCATTAAAACGTGTTAATACAAAGTAGAGAGACAAAAACATTAAATAAAAAAGGCAACTTTCCACTAGAAGTGTAGGATCATTATTACATCCGCTTCTATTAGGAAGTTGCCTGTTTATTAATGAATCCGTACATCTTCTTTGCTTATGTTTAATATAGCTTATTTGAAAGCGTTAGTCAAGAAATTGCTGCCATATTTTACTAAATCACTTAAGACTTTTTGTCTCTACATTTATAACGTTTACAAAATCCGAAGTTTTATACATAATAATATAATTAGAATGAATATGGAGTGTGTGTAGGATGAAAAGAGAGGAACAATTGAATGCAATGCAACAATATGTTAAAGAACTTTTTAAGTTGGATGTTACTGGCCATGATTTTTATCATATGAAAAGGGTTGCGAAAATGGCTAAATTTATAGCCGAATATGAAAATGCAGATGAATTTCTTTGTGAGGCTGCTGCTTGGTTACACGATATTGGGGACTATAAGCTTTTCCAACAACCGAAACAAGTGTTGGAGGAGATGAATCAATTTCTAAAAAACATTTCGTTGAGTGATAATGAAATCGAGATGATTAATGATATTATTCAAAATATATCTTTTAGTAAAGGGAACATCCCTGAATCGTTAGAAGGTAGAATCGTTCAGGATGCTGATCGATTAGACGCAATAGGAGCGGTTGGTATTGCACGGACTTTTGCATATGGGGGAGCAAAGGGCCAATTCATTTACAATGAAATTCCTCAAGATACATCTATACAACATTTTTATGATAAATTACTAAGACTGAAAGATCAGATGAATACAGAAAAAGCAAAACAAATTGCTGCAGATCGCCATCAATTTATGGAACAATTTTTAGAACAATTTCATAGAGAATGGTAGTAGAAAAATGTCGGAATATGTTAATATAGTGTATTGAATAGTTATTAAAGATGGAGGTTATTCCGTGATAAAAGGCGAACAAGCTTACTTAGACTTATGTCAACATATACTTGAAAATGGTAATAAACGTGATGACCGAACAAATACTGGAACTTATTCTATCTTTGGACATCAAATGAGATTTGATTTACAAGAAGGATTTCCATTATTAACGACGAAAAGAATCCCATTTAAATTAATTGTCTCTGAACTTCTTTGGTTTATGAAAGGAGACACAAATATTCGTTATTTATTACAACATAATAATAACATTTGGAATGAATGGGCATTTGAAAAATGGGTGAAAAGTGAGGAATACACCGGCCCTGACATGACTAACTTCGGAATTAGATGTCAAAAGGATCCAGAATTTAATGAGCTATTTCAGGAACAAATGGCTCTATTTAAGGAAAAAATATTAACAGATGAAACATTTGCTGAAAAATATGGTCATCTTGGTGCTGTTTATGGAAAACAGTGGAGAAATTGGAAAACATCTCAAAATGAAACGATTGATCAATTAAAAGATCTAATCGAAGGAATTAAACATAATCCAAATTCAAGAAGACATATTGTTTCTGCATGGAATCCAGAGGATATTCCAAATATGGCACTTCCGCCATGTCATACATTATTCCAATTCTATGTAGCGGATGGAAAAATATCCTGTCAGCTATATCAAAGAAGTGGAGATGTATTTTTAGGTGTTCCATTTAATATTGCTAGTTATGCACTACTAACCCATCTAATTGCTAAAGAGTGTAATCTAGAGGTGGGAGAGTTTGTTCATACGTTAGGAGACGCTCATATTTATTCCAATCATGTCGAACAAGTCCGAACTCAACTTGAGCGTGAACCAAAATCTTTTCCAACTTTAAAACTTAATCAGGAAAAACAATCTATTTTTGATTATGAAGTCGACGATATCGAAGTAGTCGATTATAATCCATATCCAACGATAAAAGCGCCAATTGCTGTATAAAATATAGACTAGCAGGAGTGATCTTGATGATTTCACTATTAGTAGCTATGGATAAAAATCGCGTTATCGGCGCCAATAATGATTTACCATGGCATCTTCCTAAGGATTTAAAATTCTTTAAAGAAAAAACCACCGGCAATACAATCATTATGGGGAGAAAGACATTTGATTCCATTGGTAAAGCTTTACCAAATCGTAGGAATGTAGTTATAACAAAGAAGGGTTCTCGCTTTCCGGAGAATATTGAAGTTGTAACGGACATTGATACCGTAGTAAAATGGAATAAAGAAAACCCAGATGAAGAGTTTTTTGTTATTGGTGGGGGAAATATATTCAATCAAGTACTGCCCTTAGCAGATCGTATGTATATTACATGGATTGAAGAAGAATTTGCTGGTGATACGTATTTTCCAGCGTTTTCTGATTCAGACTGGGTTTTAACTACTAAAGTTAAAGGGGATAAGGATGAAAAAAACCCTTATGACTATTATTTCTTACAATATGATAGAAGAAAATGAGTTATGCTTGTCTATTCGAAGGCTAACATGGTAATATTAAATAAAAGTAGTAAAAGGTTTACATAAGTATACTAACAAAAGAAGGTGTCAATATGGGCTTAGGAGCTATTGGAGTTCCAGGTTTGATTTTAATCTTAATTATTGCTTTAGTTGTTTTCGGGCCAAAAAAGTTGCCTGAGATTGGAAAGGCTGCCGGGGAAACACTAAAAGAATTTAAGAAATCCGCAAATGACTTGACTAGTGATGCCAAAGAAGAAATCGACGAAGTGAAAGCTATTGTTACAGATAAAGATGATAAATAATCTCTTGGAGTGTTTATAATGGGTATTGGGTTTCCAGGATTAATTCTAATTTTAATTGTTGCTTTAGTTGTTTTTGGTCCTTCCAAATTGCCTGAGATTGGAAAGGCTTTTGGCTCAACTTTAAAAGAGTTTAAAAAAGCAGTTCAAGACATGAGCGATGATGCGAAAAAGTAGCATATAGGTATATATGTGGAAGGTGTAAGGCCCTGACCTTACATCTTCTTTTGTTCTTATAGAAGGAGTGTTAATATGGGAAAAAACCATAAAAATAAAAAAGAAAGAGACATGGACGTTGTTGGTCATCTATCTGAACTAAGAAATAGGATCATGTTCACGGGAATATTTTTTATTGTCATTTTTATTGCTGGTTTTATCTATATTGAAGATATTTATTGGTTTTTTGCTAAAGAACTTGATTTTAAATTAACAGCCATAAGCCCTGGAGAAATTATCTGGATCTATTTTTCACTTGCTGGTGTAATCGCTCTTGCAGGAACATTGCCAATTATTGCTTATCAAATTTGGGCGTTTGTAAAACCTGGATTGACACCACGTGAGAGGAAGGTTACACTCCCTTACATACCTGCTGTTTTTGTTTTGTTTGTAGCGGGAATGGTTTTCGGTTATTTTCTTTTCACACATTTTATTATTCCGTTTCTTTTGAATTTAAACAATGGAATGTTTGATATCATGTTTACGGTTGATGGGTACTTTAAATTTTTAATACGAGTTACATTGCCGTTAGCAGCGTTATTTGAATTACCAATTGTTGTTATGTTCTTAACTAACTTGGGAATTTTAACTCCAGATTTCATGAAAAAAACAAGAAGATATGCTTATTTTCTATTGATTGTAATTAGTACGATGATTACACCACCAGATTTCTTTTTACCACTATTGGTTTCCGTGCCACTCATCTTAATTTATGAAATAAGCATTACTTTATGTAGTCGAGTATTTCGTAACAAGCAGAAAAAGCATGAAGAATATATGAAATCTGGAAACGTTTATTAGGAAGGGGGAAATATATGCGTTCATTTTACCAGTTTTTAATGACTTATAGAGGTAAGAAAACTCCTGATGACCAGAGTAATTTAGCTGACTGGGCTTTTCGTGACCATAATTTCCCTAAGCATTCTTCTGATTACCATGAAATAAGCAACTATCTTGAATGGAATAGCCCTTTCCCAAACGCACTTATCGTATTTGATGAGCTTTGGGATGCTTATACCGAAAGATAATGATAAAACATTCAGTAGCGATATTAAGCCTACTGAATGTTTTTTTAATAAGATCTCTAATCGACCTAATATGTCAAAAAACAGCAATATATCACAAAACAATTAAAGAAATTTAAATTTCTTGTAGCTTATTGCGCTTACCCAGGAAATAATAGAATATTTCATCATTTTATAAGTGATTTATGTTTTCTTTAGCCTACACACTTTATAGTCATTTATCGTAAAATAGGTTAGATATAAGAATAAAATTTTTCAGGTTTAACATCTAAAAAAGTTAGATATCAAGCAATGGGGAAGGGGATCAATATGTTATTTCCAACTCAAAGACAACAATATAGGTACCCGATGCCACCACCCCGGAATCAATTAGGCTTCGGCAGACCACAACCTCCAAATAGAGGATTCGGACTTCGATCAAGATCAGTTCCTACTAACAATGCAAAACCAAATTTATTGGGACGTCTATTAGGTTCGCAGCAACAGTTCGGAACTGGAGGTATATCAGCGGGAGGGGGGCTTTCAAAAACCTTAGGAAATATTCAACAAGTATTAAATGTCGTTCAGTCCACGGCCCCAATCGTTCAGGAATATGGACCAATGATTAAAAATCTCCCAGCGATGTACCGTATGATGAAAGCATTTAAAGATATAGATCAAATAGAAGATGCATCTGAAAATGATGACGATAAAGAAGAAAATAAGAAAGGAAATATAGAATTAAATTCTGATGAATTAGCAGATGATTCTTTTAGTACAGAAAAAGAAAAATCGGAAAGTAATGAAGAGGTTATATCACAAAGTTCTAAAGAGGAAAAAGGCCTTTCGACACCAAAATTATTTATTTAAGCAGAGCGCTTGCATTTTTCTATAAAAAAAGGAAGAATAGAAATAAACATCCTAAAAATGGAGGTACGAAGATGGCTTCAAATATAGAAAAGGCGACTTTTGCTGGTGGTTGCTTCTGGTGTATGGTTGAACCATTTGATACTAGACCCGGTGTAGAAAGTGTAATTTCTGGATATACAGGTGGAAATATAGAAAATCCTACGTATGAACAAGTCTGTTCAAATACAACAGGACATGTAGAAGCTGTTCAAATCACATTTGATCCAGCCATCATGCCATATGAACGACTTGTTGATACGTTTTGGCAGCAAATTGATCCAACAGATCCAGGTGGACAATTCAATGATCGTGGAGAATCATATCAAACTGCAATTTTCTATCACAATGATGAACAAAAGGCAATTGCTGAGAGTTCTAAGCAGGCACTTGAAGAAAGTGGGAAATTTTCTAAACCAATTGTAACAAAAATTTTACCTGCAAAACCATTCTATCCTGCAGAAGAGAATCACCAAGATTATTATAAAAAGCAATCCTTCCATTATCGATTATACAAAAAAGGATCTGGAAGAGAAGATTACATTAAGTCAACATGGGGCATGAGCGTAGATAAATCTAAATTGAAAGAACAGCTCACCCCAATTCAATATCATGTAACGCAAGAAAACGGAACGGAAAGACCTTTTCAAAACGAATATTGGAATAACACAAAAGAAGGTATATACGTTGATGTCATCTCAGGTGAAGTGCTATTTTCTTCTAAGGATCAATATGATGCGGGATGTGGTTGGCCAAGCTTCACCAAACCAGTTGATTCTTATCAAGTAACAGAACATCTCGATCAATCACATGGTATGATACGTACGGAGGTCCGCAGTCGAAAAGCTGATTCACATCTAGGACATGTATTTGAAGATGGGCCAAGGGAGACTGGAGGATTACGGTATTGCATGAATTCTGCAGCGATGAAATTTATCCCTAAAGAAGAAATGAAAGAAAAAGGATATGCAAATTATCTGTATTTATTTGAATAAAAATATAAGTTTACCATAACTTTATTATGTTAACTAGTAACGGAGTGATAAAAAATGATGCATTTAAAATGGGAAAATAACGAGACAATAAAACAAATAGAATGTGTACACGCGAATGCAAAGAAATTTATGGTTGATAATAAATTGACACCTGGAAAAATCTACGATGTGAAAAATGAGACAGATGAATTTTACTTTATAAAAGATAATAGCAATCGAATTGGCGGTTATTTAAGAGAGTATTTCAAAGAAGTAAAATAGTATGGGAACTCCCAACAGTTAGATTCACTTCTAACTGTTGGGGGTATTTATTTGCGTTATTTATGGATAATTAAATAATTGATTGAAAGATGAATCTTTTATTTTATTGTAGAAATAAGTTATACTATCTAATGGAGAATCGTATTTTGCAATGAAGGTAGGAGGAGATTGTATTGGCTTTTATTATAACATCACCATGTAAAACCGAAAAAGCTGGAGAATGTGTAGAAGTTTGTCCTGTAGACTGTATTGAAGAAGGAGAAGATATGTTCTATATCGATCCTGATATATGTATAGATTGCGGCGCATGTGAAGCTGTTTGTCCTGTCGAGGCAATTTTCATGGAAGATGAGGTCCCAGAAGCTGAAACGGAATATATCGAATTAAACCGTAAATTTTTTGAGAATAGATAATTTGAGGAAAGTCACTACTAAAAAGTATGTGGCTTTTTTTATTTTTATAAATATGGAATTCAACTGTGTAAGACGTTATGATTTGAATAAAATAGTGAAATATATTTACTTTTGTGTCGATTGGGAAGGAAAAATTTTCTTAAACGTCAGGATTGATCTAAATTGTTAAATAAATTTCTTCTAGAAACAGAATTATATATTCATAAAAAAATTAAATTTTATCTCACTATCTTAAGTATACTTTTATTTTGAGATTGATTTTTGGCTTTTAACATGACTTCCTATAATAAAGATTATGTAAACCCGATAAAAATGAAAGCGTACCGAACAAATATCTCACTCCTCTGAGTTACTAGTTACTATAATAAAAATTATTAGGAACTAACTAATACAGCGTCCTTCTAACTTTTGATACTGTACTAATTAGTTCCTGTTGTCAGTAAAGTAATTTGTTTTCATTTTCTGTGAGTGCTTGTTTTTGCGGTACATGTTTCATTAATTCTTTTTCATATGATTGATCTCAAATCTTAAAATACCTAACAGACGATTTTGTTTTCTAGCATAATACTTGAGATTATCTTGTTTACTATACCCTTATAAAAATTTAATTGCTGTCATTTCTACGCCTTTTTCCGCCAAAATGGTGGAAAACGTTACCCATGAATCTATGGTGGTGTGATTTTCTCTCCTCCCTCTCATTCCAACTCTTTACAAAGACGGTTGGTAAGGAGATTTAACGCTTTTGCTCTCGATGGAAGACCTTTCAATCTAAATAAAAGTGTATCTTCTGGTTGAATCTGATACGTATACATATGTTCCTTTAATTTGGGATAGAAGCTAGGAATGCTTATGACAGTTAAAAACTTAATGGCTATCTGATATCTGATCTTTTTAGTTTTCGTATTGATGCACGGAAATTAAAAATTCTAAATACCAACATAAAGACTAATGCAAATATAATATACGTAACACCAACAAGAAAAGAGCTTTGCAAAGGAGGAAGCCATTCCGTTAAAAACCCTGCTCCAATCATTGCAATTCCCATTGAACTATTCTGAAACATAGTTAAAGCACCAAATAGAAATCCCCGTTTGGAAGCAGGTAGTATTTTCATCAAAACAGTATCAAAGCATATATTGCTTATTCCACCTACAAAAGTTATTGAAATGGCAAGCACTATAGCTTGCACAAAAAAGAATGATTGACTAAGTAATAAATGACCTACGCCCTCCAGTAAAATCATTAAAACCCCTATCGCAATATATTTTCCACGAATCCACTTAACCATTGTTGAACTTAAGACAAACCCCATTCCTAAGGCTGCATAAATTAAACCAACTCCTAAATCTCCTTTATCAAAAACCTCTAATACAATTAAGTTAAATATTACATTATCAACACCATTTGCAAGGGGCATGAGTAGCATGACCATCAAAAATACGCGTAATAAAGCAACTCTTATTATAAGAAACCCACTTTCTTTCAATGAAGATTCTACAACTTCAATTTTCGAACTCCTATTAATGTCACATCTTGTTAAACGCCACATTAAAATTGCTGCTAAAAAAAGAAATGCCGCATGGAAGAAAAATAAAACATTCACATTAGATAAAAAAGCGATTATACCTCCAAGAAGTGAGCCAAAAACAAGTGTTACCCCTACAATATTCTGCTCTAAACCATTAATCGAAACTAAATTTTTTTTCAACGATATCGGGAATAATCGAAAATCGAACTGGGTTATAAACTGCCTGCCCACTAGCGATAATAAATGTACTAAGATACAACAAGCCCAACTGTTCTGTAATTGCTGCCCAGATTGGGAGTAATGCGAATGGTGTTCTTAAAAGGTCTGTCCAAAATAACAGCTTCGCCTTATGAAAACAATCGGCCAGGTATCCACTAATAGGAGCGAATATAATTGTTGGTAAGACAAGGAGAGCCATAAGTATCCCTAAAGCGACCCCAGATTCAGTTAATAGATAAAGCAGCGCAAAAGAACCAACTTGAGCGAATCGTCCCCCAATACCATTCAACACGGAACTCCAAAATATAATTTGATATTTTGGCTCCTTTTTCAATATTTGAAAACCATGCAAAATATCCCCTCCAACAAAATAGACATCCATCTAATTAGATGTTCAAAAAAATGACCTGATTATACAGGCCACATTTCAACTGGATTTAGTTCATAAATACTATCTTGGCGATACATAAAATGAGCCATTACAAATTCACGCCTAATCGTTGCGAAATCTTGATGATATTGCTGAATATATTCATTGATTTCTGTTTCTTTATACGCTTTTCCATGTTCTAGACCACGCAACATATATTCTAAAAGAATCAGCTTCTTTTTTCTTTGGGCAGGCAACGCCTTTAATTTTCCATTACCATCTATGAAGTTCTTAATGACCTTTGATTTTTCTTCATCTGTTATATCGAATCTTTCACACATTTCTTCATCCCCGATTCGGATGATCTCAAGCGCCATTCGTTCAAGTTTATCTTTGTTTAAATAAAAATAAATTGTATTCTTATCTCGCCGTTGATAAACAATATCAATCTCTTTTAATTTTGATAAATGATGAGAAATTGTCGGCGGCTTTAACCCTAACTTGCCTGCAATTGCTTGACCATGTAGTGGCCCTGCTTTCAATAGGCTAATAATGCGGATTCGAGTTTTGTCTCCAATTGTTTTATGAAAATTAACGATTCGATCTAATTGCATAATAATCCCTCCTACACTAATTAGATTATAATCTAATTAGATGAATATGAAAACCCTTTATTTATAATATATTGCTCTTACACTAAACTGCCACATTAGTTTAAATATTTCCCTTTATATACTCACTTATATCATATCACTTAAGTTATTCAGCTATATTACATCAAGAAACACATAAATCTATTGGTGCAAATATGGATCTATGTTGATTATCGTGATAATTGTACTACAATATGAGTAACATAAAACAAAGACGTAGATGCCGCTAACACCTACGTCTAAGTATTTAATATTTAGATATTCACATGTGTATTTAACCTCCTAAAAACTCGGAATCTATCTAGATCATTTACACCACATGAAAAGCACGGCTTAAAGCATTCGCCGCCTGGTTGATCCCGTAATGCGCCTCGGCAAGCACTCCTGGCATCCAAAAGAAACCGTGGATCATTCCGTCATAGCGCGTCAGTTCAACTGGTACACCTGCTGTTTTTAGGCGTTCCGCATAAGCTTCTCCTTCATCACGCAATGGATCATATCCTGCCGTAATTACCAGAGCTGGCGGCAGTCCCCTTACGTCATCGGCCAATAATGGTGAAGCGTATGGATTTTTGCCGTCCTGCTCATCACGTAAATAGTGATTCCAAAACCAAACCATTGTATTCTTTGTTAAAAAGTACCCTTCTGCATTTTCGTTATAAGATTCTGTGTCATAGGAATGATTGGTTACCGGATAGATTAGCATTTGATATACAAGCGAAGGACCTTTCCGATCTCGGGCCATCAAGGCTACAACTGCCGCGAGATTTCCACCTGCACTGTCACCACCAACGGCAATACGGTCAGGATCTACCCGAATTGATTCAGCATTTTCTGCCACCCACTTTACGGCCGCATATGCATCTTCAGTAGCCGTCGGAAATTTGTACTCTGGTGCCAAACGGTAATCAACCGACACTACAACACAACGGGCTCTGTTTGCTAACATTCGGCAAGGCACATCGACGGTGTCTAAATTGCCGATAACCCAGCCGCCGCCATGGTAGTACACCAATGCTGGCAATGGGCCTTCACTGGCTGGTGTGTAAATCCGAACAGTAATTTCTCCGTCAGCCAGTGGAATCGTCCTGTTTATTATTGTTTCTACCTCTTCTGGAGCTCCTGCCAACAATTGAAAATCAGCGGACTTTCTCGCTTGATCTGGTGTAAGTGACTCCATTGGCGGTGCTCCTGTAGCCTCCAATTGTTTTAAAACAAACCAAGCTTGCGGGTCAATATCGGCCTTAAAAAATCCCTCTTTAACTAAACTTTCATCAGTTCCATTGGAAGATAATAGGGATGTAAAACCTTCGTAGCCCCTAGCTGCTACATCATCACAAATTAAACGATAAAGCCCTACCCCTCCGGAAAAGGCGAGAAATCTCCGCGGTTTTCCTTCGATATTGGCTCCCATATACCATGAATCTGTTTTGGTTAGCAGAGACATGTCGGCAATTGCCTGACATTGCTGGCTCCAAAATTCTTCTGCCTCTATTGTAGCCTCAAATGCTTCTAAATGATGTTCACGAAGGTAATCAATGCAATCCGCAACCCATTCTACGTGCTGCTCAATGGAAACCATCATGTTGCTTAGGACTGATGGACTCTGAGGACCAGTCAACATAAACATGTTCGGGAAACCGGAAGTGGACAGGCCAAGATAAGTCTTTAAATCAGCACCATCTTTCCATTTCTCCTTAAGCGACACATCATTCTTCCCACGAATATCAATTTTAAACAAAGGACCTGTCATAGCGTCAAAGCCAGTTGCAAACACAAGGACGTCTAATTCATATTCCCTATCTGTCGTTTTGATCCCATTTGGGGTAATTTCCGTAATAGGCTCTGCCTTTATATCAATAAGGGAGACATTTTCTCGGTTATAGGTTTCAAAATAGTTAGTGTCAATAATGGGGCGTTTTGTAGCGTAGTAATAGGTTGGCATTTGTTTTTGTGCTACTTCTGGGTCTTGGACAATTTTCTTAATTTTAGAGCGGATAAAGGTTGCGGCGGTTTCATTTGCTTCAGGTAGTATTCCAATGTCATTATAGTTATAGGTTAGGGTAAATAATCCACCCTCCTGCCATGCCTTTTCGTATAGACGCTCTCTTTCTTCTGGGGAATCCTCCAGGGCTGATTTCATCCGAGGTGCGGATGGAACTCCGTGCATCGAGTAACGCATAAGTTGTTTAATTTCTGCGTAATTTTTCCTTGTTTCGTTGATTACTTCGGAATCATACGGATGATTTTGCGCTGGACAGCTATACTGCGGAGTCCTCTGAAACACGGTGAGGTGACCAGCTTCTTTGGCAATAACCGGAATTGCTTGAATTCCACTTGATCCGGTTCCAATCACACCAACTTGCTTACCACTGAAGTCTACTTTTTCTTGCGGCCATCTTCCTGTGTGATATACCTCTTTTTTGAAGCTGTCTAACCCTTTAAATTTTGGTATGTTAGAGGCAGAAAGGCACCCTAATGCCGTAATAAAGTACTCAGCAGTGACTTGCGTGCCGTCTTCCATTCCAATCTCCCAGTTACGGTCTTGTTCATTGTAGCGGGCAGCTGTGATCCGTGTATTGAACTGAATGTCCCGACGCAAATCCAATTTATCCGCTACAAAATTTATATAGTTTAGTATTTCCGGTTGCTCAGCATATCTGGAAGACCAAGTCCATTCGTTCAAAATCTCTTCTGAAAAAGTATAATTATAGTAGATACTCTCGATGTCACAACGCGCACCGGGGTAGCGGTTCCAATACCAGGTTCCCCCAATATCTTCACCGGCTTCATAAACGCGAACCGAATAACCTGCCTCCCGTAATCGATGAAGCATATACAATCCAGAAAAACCCGCTCCAACTACCACAGCATCAAACACATTAGTATTATGTTGATTCAATACCATTGTCAATCGCCTCCTTAAAATTAAAATTTGTCAAAATGAAGTCAAGGGTTGTATGCGTTTTCATATACTTTCTGGCTAGATGTATAAAACTCTGCTTAAACTTCCCTCGTTAAAATTTTTCTTTCTTCTATAAACCCCTCCTGTAAATTTTACGGGTTAAGATATACATTTATTACTTTTTTAGAATAATTAAGTTACATAAAATACCATTAAGTCCCTGAATAGTTTTTATCTTTTGCATCCTCTAAACTGCTCTAAAAGTATTCAAACATCGGGGCGTTCACAAACTAAACAAAAGACTCTATGGGGAATTATTAAATTCCCTTGAAATTCATTATTAAGTAACTTCTTAAGATCCCTGTCAAACTTTTTCACACCTTCATCACTTAGGCTTGCACCTACACCTGCGCTAGCTCTAATCCTACCCCTCCACGCATCATGGCTAAAATTTACATCTAAATCAAATGTAAAGGTCTCAATATTTCTATAACCTGCTTCTGATACCTGCGTTAACCAATCTGGATACATTCCGTTACCGCCATTA
Organism: Oceanobacillus sp. FSL K6-0118; assembly: GCF_038006665.1. Classification (NCBI taxonomy): domain Bacteria; kingdom Bacillati; phylum Bacillota; class Bacilli; order Caryophanales; family Bacillaceae; genus Oceanobacillus; species Oceanobacillus sp. FSL K6-0118. The sequence goes on along the minus strand of NZ_JBBOVR010000001.1, from coordinate 2,173,995 downwards.
CCTGCCCAATTAGGGTTATATTGAAGTATCAATTCCTCAGTTTTTGAGACCACATTATCTTTAATAGGTAACCAATCTAAGTGTAAAATGATTAACTTTCCGTTTTTTTTAAGTACCCTATTGATTTCATGTAAAACTTCTACACTATTAAACCAATGCCAACATTGTGCCGCAGTAACAATATCAAAACTATTTTCATCAAAAGGCAAACTTTCTGCTTTTGAACTGACATATGTGATATTTAAACCCTGCTCTTTATCTAACTTTTTTGCCACATTTAAAAGCTCATTGGCAATATCAACACCTGTAACTTCTAAACCTTTTTCAGCAAATTTTCTACCAAGAAAACCTGTTCCCGTACCAATATCTAGTAGTGATTGTTCTTTTTCTCCTAACCCAAACTCTTGAAGTTTAATAAACAACTTCTCTGGATACTGCACTCTATAATTACTGTAATCATCTGCAGTTAAACCAAAATTAATGTTCATTTATAGACCACCTCTTAAGTTCTATTAATTAAACTTTAACTCCTATTTCGAATTGAATTATTCTATCGGTTACCTTCTTCACCCTAATGCATAAACCAATAATGTCTACTTACGCATAGAGAATTATGGTTGCTATTTTTGGCTTGGAATGGGGTATCGGAACTGTTGCCATGGCAATTAGAAAAGAGAATGGTGATAAGCTCCATATTGTTGTTGCTGCTTTTAACCAATTTTTCACTCCAAAACTTGAGTTAATTACTTTACCATAGTATGTTTTAGTCTAAATCATCTAACTTATATTAAGTTTGACTATTTCATCTAACTTTTGTTATATTCGATTATATAATCAAACTCCTCTGTACGTTGGATAAGAAAGGAACTGTTTATACATGTTAAATGGAGTCTCCGTCTTTATCATGGATGTAAGTAATTCATCTAAAGAAAATATCGGTAATGAATTAAGTGAATATCTGCAGCAATTAAAAATGAGCATTGCAGATTGGACAAAAGATACTGTTGTGACCAAGATCAGTCATCGTGCTGGTGATGAATTGGCCGTGGTATGTAGTGGCTATGCATCGGCATATACACTTGCCTTCTATATAAGCCGTATTTGGAAGTATGCAAATCATAAACCTTATTTTGGTCTATCGTTTGGCAATATCCAAGAGAATGTAAATGCTATAAACATAGAAACTTGGATTCATCCATTAATGAAACATGCAAGAAATGCCAATGATTATCTAAAAAAACAACAGAACAGATTGCTATTTCGCTTTGAATTACCTGGTTTATCAGATGAACAAGGATTCACTGTTTTTAGCAAACAGTTCGAAACATTAATAAATACGAGTTTAACCCTAAAGCAAGAACAAATTAACGAACAAACTCAAATACAATCTCTCGTCTGTTCTTTGTATTTAATCCTCGGTCAACAAAATAAAATAAGTCAATATCTTGATAGAACAACAGCTACTATATCAAATCATATGAAAAAAGGTAAAACGCAAGTCATCTTAAACACTTTTTATGACATTGTTAATGTACTGGATTCATTAGAAGCACATGATAAATATCATCTAACTGATAAGCTGCAAACAACCATTCGACAGCATGTATTAAACCATTTACAGGATTATTTTCCTAAAGAAGGGAGATTATCATGACTGTACTATTACTACTACTTGCACATTTAATAGCTGACTTTTGGTTGCAAACGGATCAAATGGTAAAAAATAAAATAAAACATTTAAAGAAACATATATTTCACCATTTACTAACAACTGGAATGGTACTTGCTATTATATGGGGTTATCAATATGAGTTTCAAAATATAATAATGTATTTTATTCTACCTTTAATTTTTATTATTATCACACATCTCCTGATTGATATGTTAAAAATAAAGCTAGTAGACTCCATTAAAAGAAGCCCAACGGATCATATTATAAGACTGAGATACTTTCTATTAGATCAAGTATTACATGCAATGATGATCATCATTGCATGCCTCCTTTTCTTTCGTATGAAAGTCGCAGAAATGACGACTAGTTTGCTAGACTTATATGGGACAAACGGTTTAAGCCCGTTTAATACATTTTTATTTATTTCTATTATTTATATTTTAGCAACAAGTGTCAGCGGTCATATCGTTAAATTTATAGTTGGTTCATTGCCCTCAGAACTTGTAAATTTTGAAGGTGAACTAACATTAAGACATCAAATGAATGATACAACAGAAAAAAGTCAACCTAAGATGGAAAATAGCTTTACGGAGGAATATCATTATTTTACATACTCTTCCCCACTTCGATCGCGTGGGAAACTTATCGGCTACATAGAAAGATTGCTTGTTATTATATTAACCGTGATAGGCTCCTATTCGTCTATTGCCTTTATTATTGCTGCCAAGTCAATTGCACGATTCAAACAGTTAGAAGATAGAAGCTGGGCGGAATATTTCTTATTAGGTACACTATCTTCTATCTTTCTAGGATTAGTACTTGGTCTTGCTGTACAAGGAATCATTAAGTAGAGCCTTCTTGATAATAATGAAAAGACTGAAATTTTAAGTTAAGAATTTCAGTCTTTTCTATAACTAATTTTAATTAGTCACACTAATCTTAGGTGCAAAAATTTGTTTATATTGGTAATCTCCATCCACCTCATCTATGGCAATAACGCATGCATTATCAAACGGTTTAGGTTTTGCTTTATTATCGATTGGCCACTGCATCATAAACGTCAAAAATGCATGCATGAAAGCAGAATGACTTACCATGATCACATCTTCATAACGATTTTGTTGCTTGACTCGCTGAAGAAACGTATTATAAAACATAGTGGCACGAAGGTAGACATCTGCCATTGATTCTCCATTTGGATAGCGATAGAAAAACGAACCAGAAGCTTTAAATTCCTTCTTTAGCTGTGGTGTACGATTATTAATGTTAAGCAAGTTTCCTAATTCCCACTCGCGTATTAATGGATTTTGGAGAAAAGGAACTTCACCCGGTAGTTCCGCATGTATGGCTTTGGCGGTTTGCATCGTTCGTGCATAAGGTGAACTATATAAAATAGTTTTTTCACTTACTACGTTTTTCAAAAAATCAGCTGTAGCTTTTGCCTGCTTCTGCCCAAGTTCTGTTAAATTGTGCTCCGAATCATGAATGTGTTCCATTATCGTATAATCTACATTATGTTCGGATTCCCCGTGCCTTATTAAATAAATCGTCAAACCCTTCACCCCTTGTTCTTTCCGAATTTATTTAAATTTCCCTTAATTAACATTCTCTTCTCTACTTTATCAAATTTTATTAATGTTGGTAAAGTGAAATGTTAAAATTATTGGAATATTAATAAAAAGGACTTCCGTTAGCGAGATTTCCTTGATACCCTACTGATGCGAAAAAAGACAATCCACCATCGGCAGATTGTCTTCACTCTTATTTTATTTCATATATCGATACTCCAACAAACTCTTCAGTGCGGCTACTTCTTCTAACAATTCCTGTCCGACATTCGTTTCTCGAACCATCTTCCGTTCCACTTCTTCATCCACTACCCGTTTCACGGATAAAACATCTGTTCCATTTTCTAATAAATTTTCTTTAGAATTAAAATGTTTATGAGCAACGAGTTTCATACCGTATGAATTATAAAGTAACGTGTATCCAGCGATTCCTGTTGTAGATTGATAAGCCTTAGAGAAGCCCCCATCAATGACAATCATCTTCCCATTTGCTTTAATTGGGTTTTCCCCTTCAATTTCTTTTACAGGTGTGTGGCCATTTATGATATGACTATGATCTGGATCAAGCCCAAAGTCTGTTAAAATTTTACGGCAAATATCTTCATTTTCACGTAGATAGTAATATGGATTCTTCGTTTCTTTATGGGTTTCTTTGTCCTTTATAAAATATCGTTCAAAGGTTGTCATGGCTCTTTTTCCAAATAGTGATGAATATTCTCCAGTCCATAAATACCAGACCATATCTGTTGAGAGATCATCTGTTTCTTCTGGATGAGCAAATGCATATCGTAAATGATACTCAAAAATATCAAGTAAATCACGACCGCCATATGTAGTATCTTCAATTACCATTTCTTCCATATTTCCCTTTTCATCTAAAGGAATGCAGCCATGAATTAATAAGTTACCGTTATATTTTAAATAGAGGCTACCTTTTTTCATAAGAAAATGGATGTGTCTTGCTAGTTTCTCTGAATGCTGAACAGAGAATAATAGTTTGTCAATCACTTCTTGTTCTTCTTCTATAAGTTGTTCTGGATTATCGGGGTTAACGGTTGCGAAACAGGTGTTTTCAAGTTTGTACGTCTTCCCTTGAATCTTTATTTCATTTTTATCATAATCAATATTCTCAAGCAAAAGTCTTTCTGACATGTTAAAGAATGGACGTCTTTTAATAATAGGCATTTCCAGTTTGAACTGAATCATCGCAATGGCTTGATGCATTTTCGTGATTTGTAAACGTTCTTGATCGGTTATTTTTTTACCTGTCTGTACCTTAGGTCTAAAAGCTGGATTGTCTGTGTAATACTTTTCCGCAAGATTAAGAAGAGGTCTTAAATTGATTCCATACACATCTTCAATAATATCCAAATTATCGTACCTAGCGCTAATGCGGAGAATATTAGCGAGACAAACTTTTGAACCTGAGAAGGCACCTATCCATAATACATCATGATTTCCCCATTGAATATCAACTGAATGATAATCAATCAATGTATCCATAATTTTATCAGGTTGCGGCCCACGATCATAAATATCCCCAACTACATGAAGATGGTCCACTACTAATCGCTGCATACAATAAGCAAGCCCAATAATCAATTTATCAGCCTGGCCAAGAGAAATTACTCGTTCGACAATGATATTGTAATAAGGTTCCTTATTTAATAGTTCATCTTCCGTTTTATATAGTAACTCTTCAATGATATATACAAATTGCTTCGGTAAGGCTCTTCGTAATTTCGAACGTGTATATTTTGAAGAAGCGAAAGATATAAGCTTGACTAAATGTTTAATGGTTTCTGCATACCAGTCGTGTAACTCCTCATTATTGCCGAAGTTATGTTTTATTAATTGTAGCTTATCTTCAGGATAATAAACCAATGTTGTCAATTCATTAATTTTTTCCTCTGATAGAACGCTAAAGAATAGCTCTACAATTTTCTCCCTTACTCTACCAGAACCATTTCTTAAAACATGTTGGAAGGATTGAAACTCCCCATGTAAGTCACTTACAAAGTGCTCTGTCCCTTTTGGTAAATTAAGAATGGCTTCCAGATTAATTAGTTCATTAATCACTTTCTCCTCACTATCATATTTCTCTGCAAGTAAATCCAAATATTTCTTATTCATTATGATTCATCCCCCCTATAGGCTCCTAATTGGTTAATAGAATATCATTAGTACTAGGAAATTAAATATTTTTATAGAGTATGTTCTTATATTTTAACATATTGGGTAATTTTTTATTATATTAAGGGGCTATCGTATTCATTAATTACATGATATACCTGCCAAGCTTGTATTTTTTCAGGGTTTTATACGTCACAGGTCTTGAGGGAATCTCCTGCTCCTTAAGTGATGAAAAAAGTGCCTAGCCCCACTGCTTTATTATAGTTCAGCAGTGGGGCTAGGCACCTTAACGTGGATTTACGATCTTTAAAATATGAATCAGATAAAAACACTTCATTGATAACTATTATACTTATTTGTCCTTTCTCCAATATTCCCTGTGGTAAGTACAAACGAGACGTTAGCTACTTACTCTATTTTTCACTGTACCGAATAAGTATTCTATATAGGTACATCTAGTGTCTAAATAACTAATTCTAAATATAGAAGAAAATTTTATATCCATTTTCTTCTTGAAATTCGCTGTTGAAAATCTCTATTTTTAAATTCAAGTGCATGGTCTCTTTCCCTTTGTTTTCTTTGATCTCTTTCAATTAAAGAATCTAGTTTTTTTACTGCCCTTTCCAATTCCATTTCATTTATTTCACCTTTAGCATAAATACTGCATAAAATACTATATGCAATAGCTTTTGTTTCTATATTTATAACTAGATCTACATCTGAATTTCCGCTTTTATCTATCAGTGTATTTAACCTATTTTCAAGTCGTTTTTCCACTTTTCTTAACACCTCATATCGATAGAGGGATACTTTTTCTAAGTACCCCTCTGAAATTTAGTTAGATATCAAATCTTTGATTTTGATCTTGATCTTGCTCCTGATCGGAATCTGATTCGGATCTAGCGCGTACTCTTGCACGAGAATCACTGTCTACGTGAATATCCACATCTACTCTTGAGTTACCACTCTTTACTACTTTAGCAATGTTAGTATTCTTATCTTTAACTTGGACTTCATTTTCATTGTCTGAATCAATGTCACTTCTAAAATCAAGTTCGTTATCTACATCGCTTCTTGAACTACTTCTGGAATTACTTCTTGACTCTGAATTACCAGATCGCCTTCCATCGTCCCCGAAGAAATCTGGGTTTCTCCATACTTTGCTCATAGCTTTCCCTCCTTTTTCTTTTGTCGATATATTATATTCGTGTTATGGAGACATGCTTAGATGATAACCCTATTAAAGTATGGTTAAAGACATATTTTTCAAGAAGTTTTAAGGAACACTATTATGTAAACCCATTTTTAATAACATCACACTATCGTCATTACAGGCAAAAAAACACAGGATATTTTATCAATGCTAATAAGCCAAAAACGTGTATTCGGATTTTCCGAATACACGTTTTTTGGCTAATGGTTGTTTTCTCTTGTAGTAGCCATACCTTGAATTAAATTTTCTTCACTTGATTCATGATAAATCTGCTTTTCGGTAAACTCGGCATTCGCCTCATACTATAACTTAGGTTTTGGTCTGGTACATTGTAATCCATATGATTCACCAGCAAGTTTAAGCTTGTTTTCATTATTTCAATAGTCAATACTTCCCCAGGACAACGATGACCTTTAGCATACTTTCCGCCACCTTGAGGAATAAAATCATAGGGATTCTCTGTTCTATCTTTGAACCGTTCAGGATTAAATTGCTCTGGATTATTCCATATATCAGGATGGTGATTTGTCCCATAAATATCTAACAGAACAAGGTTTCCCTTTTTAAAATCATGTCCTTTCCATAGAAAATCTTCACGTACTCTAGCTACTGCACATGGGAAAAATGGATAATAGCGGCGTACTTCCTGTACAAACATTTCATAAACATCTTCCCTGGCGTGGGATAGCCTTTCTTTTTCTTTCGGATTTTCAACTAAGGATAATGCAACAAAAACAATATAGATAGTAATAGCAACAATTGGACGTATAATATTAAGGATCTCTACAGCTACTACCTCGGGATTTAAAAGTTCTCCATGTGTGTCCCGATACCAAGTCATACGATGTAGGGCTGTTTCTTCAGGTGCATCAAGGTTCCCTTTACGAACATCTTTAACTATGTTTTGCAACCACATCTCTAAAGTATTCCGAGCTTGTCTCCCTTTCCAATGTCGTGGACCAACAGATCCAGCGGAATCAAATAACGCCTCCAATTGTCTTGCTCTGATGGCGATATCATTTTGGGGTAATGGAACCCCTGCCCATTTACAAGCTGTCGTAGCTAATATGTTTGTTACTTCTTCATATAAAACAATCTTTTCCTTATGAATCCACACATCAAGCGTTGATGTCCATTCCTCTCTAAATATCCTTACAACATCTTGTAGTCGTTTCTCCGTCATTAGTGACAAAAATAATTGTTTTCGATGTTTGTGACTGGAATCATCTATTGTTTGTATCGATTTTTCACCGAATAAAGTTTGCCGTAATCTTTTGGGAGCGGCTCCATTTCTTTTCAACTTTAATTCGTCATAGAAAATTTTAACGGCCTCTTCCCCAGCAATGCAAACAGTCTTCTGTCCACCTAGCAACCTAGTTTCAAACATATCTCTTCCAAAACGTTTTCTTCGATTTGATATGTATAAATAGCCATCTTTCAACATAGCTAATGTATTATCAAAACCTTTATCAATTGGAATCTGCTCTCGATATGGCATTATCACTCACTCCATTTAATTATTGGTTAGAAATCGGACTCCTATCATTAGTATGTCTTGTATATCCTTATTATATGAGAAGCCAAAAAGAAAACAGATGACGGCTATGTGTGTTTCAAATGCTTGACAAAATAAAAAGGAAGAGTAGCTCCCTTCCCTCTTTTTCTATTTATTCACTTCGATCTGATGCTCTGTATGTTCATGAAGACCTTCGTCATTTTCAACATGAATGACTATTTTGTACATTCCTTCTTTAGCAAACGAATAGGAATTAGTGTATTCACCTGAAACAGTTTCGTCCGCGTCAACCCAATCATGTATATCCGAGTTGTCATTAACAATTTCATATCGGACACGAGCGCCCTCAAACGGTTCATCCTTCATCTGTAAATTTACAGTAAGCTTTACTTCTTCATTTACCTTCGTATTTTCTGGTTTTATAAAGTGCATATCAAGACCTTCCCCATGACCAGAATGTTCATGGGTTTCTCCATCATGTTGATGTTCATCCTCGTGATTGGAACTTGCTCCGTCTCCAATGGTAATTGATTTTTTCGGCATCGTGTGCAAATCTCTTGCCGTCGTATGGGCATACATTTCATAAACTCCATCTGAATCAAAAGATACTTGTGCTGTGTATGTACCATCCTCATTATTGTTAGCTTCAATCTTAGTACTATCCTCTTCATTTCCTTGTTTCCAATATTCAAAAGTGACTTCATCCGCATCCTTCACTTTTTCATCCCCATATGTAACGATTGCCTTCAATTCTACTGTTTCACCTACATCAGCCTTATCAACTACTTCGAAATCAACTTCAAGCATTTTTAGCTCTTCTGATTCCTGCGACTGATCCGTATCATTATCATTATTACATGCAGCTAAAACAGCCATTGTTAATGCCACAATCAATATTAAAATTCTTCTCCCCACTTTTCATAACCTCCACTACTTTGTCTAATGATGTTTTCTAGAACACGGGTCATTTCCATTCAACTTAAGGATACGGACTTGCACCCTAACAACAATGTAACAGTAGCATGACAGCTAATCAATAGATTATATGTGAAAGATATGTGAAAACGCCTTGTTACACATCAGTAGTGATTTTAAAACATAGGATACGTGTTTCTTGGACAAATTAATGGTAAGGAGGGATACTTTCAAATGAAGAAAAAACAAAACCAACCAGAACAAGGAATTCTTGAATTAAACAAAGGTTTCTATGGAGAAAATCTTAATGAGACCTTTGTGGACCTTTTAGGAAAAAATAATATTGAGCTAGATATTAATAATCCTAAGAATAATGATAAAGATAATGAAGATATGTAACTTTAATGGAACAACTTCAATTGCTTAATCCAGGTTAATTTGCAATGTGAGTGTCTTTTTATTCTGTTTTGTGCATTAAAATAGATAGGGGGAATCCCCTATCTAAATATTCATCAAAAATTCAAAATAGTTATAGCTAAAATCTTAGAACGTTCAAATAACGATTCAATACTGATATGCTAATTAGTGTAATTTTACAGTTATATCTCTGTTAATGCGAATGTCTAGAACGCGTAGGAAAGGACTGTTCCTGTTCGGCCAAGTATTCGAATTTATACCATGTAACAAGCATGAGCACTCCGCTTACAATAAGAAGTAAACTCGTTACAACAAATACTGTAGAGAACCCATTGATTGCAGCCAAAAATCCACCAAGTGCAGGTCCAATGATATTCCCTAAAAATCGTAAACTAGTATTGTATCCTATTACTTCTCCTTGCATGGAAAGTGGTGCTGCAGTTCGTATGTAAGCCATTCGAACTGGAACAATACCACCTATGGATACACCTAATAAGAATCGTAAAATGACAAGTTGCCATATATTCGTTACAAATGCACCTGGTAAGTAAACCATTCCTGCAACAAAAAGTAAAATGATTAGAATCTTAGTATGTCCATGCTTATCTCCATATTTCCCCCAACGTCTTGACATTAGTAAATTTCCCAGGCCCGCGGCTGAAAAGGCTAAGCCTGCAAAGAATGCCAAACTTTCAGGGCCATGAATTTCGGCAACAAATAAGGAAAGAATGGGCTGAATACTAAAGTGTGCGATTTGAACAAGTGTAGATAAGAGCAAAACAACGAGTAGTACAGGACTACGTAATATATATAGGATTACTTCTTTACTAGAGTAAGATTTATAATCTTTTGCATCATTTGAGAGTTTAACGTTGATTTCTTTTATTCCAAAAGCTACGAGAATGGCTGAAATAAAGATTGTTAATGAAATCCACTTAAATGTCCCAGCAAAACCAAACGTATCAGCAAGTATTCCCCCTAGCATTGGTCCCATTAATGAGCCCGTAATATTTCCAGTTTGCAATGTTCCAAGTACTTTACCAGCGACTTCTTTAGGTGTTTGTGTTGAAATGAAAGCTTGAGACATTGGGATAAAGCCGGTTACAATTCCCATAAAAAGCCGTAATAAAAAAAGTTGCCAAACCGTTGTAGCAAACCCCATTAGAAAAACAGAAACGCCAATTCCTATAGCAGATATAATGAGAATCGGTTTTCTTCCGTGTTTATCACCAAATCTTCCCCAAATCGGTGAAAAAATAAATGCTGTGACAAAGGTAACCGCGAAAGTTAATCCTGACCATGTTTGAACATATGAATCAGAGAAGTTTCCCATTGATTCAATGTATAAGGAAAGGAATGGAATAACCATTGTCATACTTCCGGCAATAAAAAAATTAGCAAACCACATGATTGCTAAGTTACGCTTGACCGTTAATTCTGAATCAACGATTGTATTACCTTCCTTCAACATATAATTATATTGGTACTTTAAGCATACCCTATTAAAGAAAAAATTTAAAGAATACAGCTCTAACTGTATAATTTGTACAATATCGTAAAGGTCCATAATGCCTTTACTACATTATCTATACTCACCGACTGTCAGTGAAACTCCTTCAATGAATAATTACTTTCATTCCGGTAAATGTAATAATGGTTGTATTCGGTTAAATATTAATGTGTTTGAAGAAATATGCAGTATCTAACCCAACTTTCCATGCATATTTCATGAACCGAAAAACCGTACCATATCATATATTGGAGGAATGAACATGGTTAAAGACGGAAAAACAGATAAGGTGAAAACAAATAAAGCCAAGCTACCAGATGAGCAACGACGAGCAAAAGGCAGATCGAATGCAAGGAATACTCGTAGCTAATTCTCACCTAGTGTGAAGCACCCAATAAAGCAAATAGGCCAGATTCAAACTCTGGCCTATTTTGTATATAAATTAGTCGATTTATTACATCACTATTGGATTTCATTTATTAAGTGCCTGATAGCGGAAAAATGGATTCAAAATTTAGACCCTTAAAGATCCACGGAACCCTCTAGCACCATAGTAAGATTCCGCACCGTTATGATACACGAAGACATGGCCATAGCGATAATCACAAAAAAGAGCACCACCTCGTTCTCTGATATCGGACGGTGTTTGTATCCAACTCGATGTTTTCATATCGAAATTATCAAGCCGTTGCAACGCTCGATATTGTTCTTCCGTTAGAAGTTCAATTCCCATAGCAGTTGCCATATCCATAGCGTTGTTTTCCGGTTTATGTTTTTTCCTTGATTCCAGCGCTTCCCGGTCATAACAAACACTTCTACGACCTTTAGGACTTTCTTTTGAACAATCATAAAAAATGTATTCGCCTCTTGCTTCATCGTAACCAACAACGTCCGGTTCACCGCCAGTCCTTTCCATTTCATGGAGTGACCACAGTTTCTCCGTATTTGCATCTAGCTTTGCTTGGATATCAGACCATTCAAGGCCTTCATGGCGGTTCATATTTTTCTCAAAACGAGCTTTCAACACTTGGAGTAATTCTTCACGTTGTTCTAGTGACAACTCTTTTTTATTTTCCTTTGTCATATAAGTTTCTCCCTTACTTTTATTAATTGTAATGATTTAAGTATATATAATTTTTGGATTGAAACAAATTTAAACTAGTTGAAAAACGCCCACCTATCTTCTTTGTTTTCCCCAGAAGCTTGAGATAAGAGTATTACTTCTCGATTAGGTGGGATAAATATTACAAAATATTAAAAACTTATTGAGTAAATCAGTTGTACTAATAACTTTTCTTTGTTATTATAACCCTTTAGTTCATATAACGACGGATAAATAACTATTAGATACACTGTCGTATAATTATATTTTTTAACAAAGGAGAGGCTCTTAATGAACGTATTAGTTATAAAAGCAAATAATCGCCCAGCTTCACAGGGAATTTCTAGTAAAATGTACGAAACTTTCTTAGCTGAATTGGAAGGTAAAGACGTAAACGTAACCATTTATGATGTTTTTGAAGAAGATATGCCTTATTTCGGCCAAGAATTATTCGATGCTTTCGGTAAAGTACAAAACAATAAGGAATTAACAGATTATGAATCACGTCTTTTGGCGGCTAAACAAAAAGCAATGGATGTTCTATCCGCTGCAGACGTTGTAGTATTTGCATTCCCGTTATGGAATTTAACAATCCCTGCTAAGTTACACACTTTCATAGATTATGTTTATTCTTCAGGATTTGCATTTAAATATGATGCGGAAGGTAATATGATTCAACTTATGACAGATAAAAAGGCAATCTTCCTAAACGCCCGTGGAGGTGTTTATTCAACACCAGAAACTGCTACAATGGACATGTCTGTTAACTATATGCGTAATGTATTCAGCGGTATTTTTGGTATGGATATCATCGATGAAGTAATTATTGAAGGCCATAATGCGATGCCGGATAAAGCGCAAGAAATCATTACTACAGGTATGGAAGAAGTAAAAGCTTGCGCACAGCGTTTAGTAGGGTTAACTCAGAAAGTGTAAATAAAATATAAATTTCCTCTGAAAGTTTATATGGAATGATATATTAACGTGCTATAGGTGAATCGCCTGTAGCCTTTTTTATTTTCTTCATTTTTGTGGTTAAAATGTATTAACTCTCGAATAATCTACAGAATGTCATGGTGGCTATTCTGCTGTCATTTACTCAAAAAAATAACCACCCAATGAGCCTGTTAGTAGTTATTTCTCTAATTATCGTGAGTCGCCCCCTTGAAGGGCTTTTGCACTATTTAGACTGGATGGTGTTACAGCACCATTCAGTCCTTATTATTTTATTGCTTTGCTCTTTTTTAAATCCTTATGTGTTTTGTTTTCCTTTTCGATTAATTCTACCCTATCACTTACTCCTAATGCTTAAAAACCGCATCTTGGATTGGTATAATCGTATATTATTCATTTGGCTGAAGGTCTTCAATGGAATTAATATCCATATAGGCTGGAACAACAAGCCCAATCTTTGCACCGTTTAAATTTTCACCTAAGTCATCGATTTCATCCTTATATTTTTCGTAAAAATCATTATGTGTTAATGGTAACCAGGCTGCAAGTGTTGCATCACCATCTCCATTGGCAATCGATTCGAACATGATAGCAACATCAACTGGTGTTACGGTTACATCATAGCCAAGTTGCTCCAATACAGCTTTTACCACTCCGGATGATGCGCGTTCGGAATCCCACGGTGTTGATATCAATTCGATTGATTTACCGTCTACTTCTTTTACACCTTCTTTCCACTTATCCACTTTGTCTTGGTTTTCTTTCACCCATTTTTCGGCAATCGTTTCTATTTCTTCTCCGCTTTCTTGTGCTTCATTCATAATGCTTTCCATATCTTCTACTTCCCAATGAAATTGATCCAGTAGTTTGTAGGCATTCGGCATATCATCTTTAAGACCCTTTCTTGCAAGCGTCTTAATCTTTTCTGTTTCACCATATACACCTTTAGGATCTTCTAAATATTTCAAATCTGGATATTTCGCAAACATCCAATGCGGATTCCACCCGGTAATGATAATTGGTTCTTCATTTTGTATTGCTGTGTCCAGTTCTGAAATTAATCCCGCTGTCGATGAAAACATCACATTCCAGCCTTTTAATGAATCATATTCTTCTAACGCCTTTTCCGTTGATACACTAATTCCAGCACCTGGTTCAATACCTGTGATGGTGTAATCAACTGCTTCACTATAATTCATATCTTCCGTTGCATTTGATTCATTCTTGCTAGTATCTGATCCATCATCACTACTTGTTTCATTTTCTGAACCGCAACCTGCAACTATTAGTAGTGTTAATAATCCGAAAACTAAAAATATCATTTTTCCTTTTATTTTATTCATTTTTTCTCTCCCTTTTGTTTTTTCTTAACTTATATTGATTAGCAAACCTTTTTGCTACGTAATTATAATAAACCTTTAACAAAGACAAACCAAACCGTATAATTACTTAATTCCGTTTAAATTAAGTATACAGTTTATACTGTATAGGGAATGCGCTCTTATACATAGAATTCCTTAAGATTATTTAAAATTACTTCATTTCCTTCCTTTTTCGAAAACAAAAAACGGGAGAGCTATTCCTCGCTATCCCGCTATGATTATATTTCTTTTATTTTTTCATCCATTAATCTAGAAAAGTCTAACAGCAATTTATTATACGTTTTTGTAATTTTTTCATATATTAATCTTGCTTCTTCTTCGTCGTGAATATGTGAGGTTTTATTTCGATCTATCAACATATCAATCCAACTTTCCCCATCCTTTATTAATCCATAGGAGAAAGCTTCACGAATTGCTCCCCTTGGGCTTCTTATATCGCTTATTCCAGTATATTCAAGGAATATCTTCATTAATTTCCAGCTTAATTCAAAGGTGAATTCAAAACGTTGAATAACGCCATCTACAATAATATCATTTTCAGCATCCAAATTCACCGCCTCGTTTAGTCGAGAACTTGCCTTTTCAAAATCCTTAAGCTTTTCGTACAGCCTTTCCTTGCTCATATAAAATCACCCCATCTCGTTTTATATTCTTAATCAATTCTTCTTTTAATAATCGATCCATAAATACAATATCTATTTTTAAAGGAGTAGGTATTTCTTGAATCATATACTCTATCATGTTTTGATCACTGTGTGTGATATCAGTAGTATAAAGGGCTAAATCGATGTCTGAATTAAATTGGAAATCTCCACGGGCCCTTGAGCCAAACAAAAGGACTTTTTCAATTTTGTTATTGTTGGAACAGTAATTTGTTAATTCCGTTAAGAATCGTTCAGGTACATTGATTTGTTCTATGGAGTCCGACATGGTAACACCCCCGCGATTGATTTTAATTGTTATTTCAAAAGGTTATTTGTTCTTTTAATCATCACTTTATCTCAACAGTATTATAACATATCATAATTGAACTACCCATTTTTGCAAAAATAGGATTAAGAAGACTGATTAATTATTAATTGAAAACTTACTTCTCTTCTTCTTTTCTTGCTACTATATAAATTAGTGAAGAGATATCGCGATGGTCTAGATGAGGTTGAGCAAACGTTATTACGATGATAGTTATAAAAAAGGATCAGCTCCCGCCATGCTAAGATTTTAGTATGGTAGGAAATTGATCCCAAATATAGATAGTTGACTATCTTGTTTACAATCGATGTTAGTAGTTATTTTAAAGTTATAAATATCTTACTTCCTAGATAAAGAGAATGAACAATGTCCCCCAGCCTAGGGTAATAAACGCTGCAAAAATCATTGCAATGGAAGAAAATACCTCTTCCTGTTTCCCGTATTCCATTGCTTTATTGGTACCGACACCATGTGCTCCCATTCCTAATGCTAACCCCTTCGCAATCGGTGTTTTGATGGAAAGCCATTTAAGAACAGCTGGACCTACAACTCCACCCATAACACCTGTTATAATAACAAAAACCGTCGTTAACGTCGGTAAGCCACCAATTTCCTTTGATACTTCTATAGCTATAGGAGTGGTAATTGATCTTGGAAGAATCGAAATAAGAAAATCAGAATTCAAATGAATTAATTTTGATAATAAATAAGTTGAAAAAATTGCTACAAGCGTTCCAGTCGTAATGCTAATTAGGATGGTAACCATATATTTTTTTATAGTCGAGAAATGTTTATATATAGGCACAGCAAAAGCAATGGTAGCCGGACCAAGCATATGCGATAACCATTTCGCATCCTCTAAATACTGATTAGCAGATACATGCATGATGGTAATCAACATGATTAATAATATTGGAGCTAGTAATAATGGCTGAAAAATAGGAAATGGTATTTTGCCATAAACCTTTTTAGAAAATAAATAAAGAAAATACGTTAAAATAGTAAATACAATCATCATCAATGCCGTTCACTTCGTTTCCTTGCTAAAATTCTTTCTGCTGTTATGGCAGTCATCCCCATAACAATCATTGTACTAATGGCAATTAAGACGACAATTTCTAAACCTTGTATACTTATAATTTGTTCATAATTGACAATTCCTACTGCAGAAGGGATAAAGAATAGTAACAACTCCGCCATTAGCCACTTGGCACCTTGTTCCACCCACTCTAGTTTAATCACCTTACAGTAGAGAGCTAGAAACAATAAGAACAATCCGAACATAGAAGCAGGGATTGGCAGAGGAAGAATATGTTTCAGTGCCATTCCTAAAAAAAGAAAAACATGTAAAAAACACACTTGTAAAATAATGACTCCTATTTTCAACATGAATGACAGCCTTTCTTTATAAATTCATATTAACTAAGAATCATATTACTCCGATATGTCCCATTTGTGAAATACATATCCAGAATACCTTTCATAACTTTTAGTTATAATGGTTCCTTCAAAATAAAATCAATAAACGCTCTTCCAGCATTGGAAATATAGCGACCTTTCTTCGTAATAACAGCTAATCTCCACATAATAGTTGGTCTAAGACTTATGATTTCAATATCCTTGGCATATAGGCGGTTACAGATCGACTGTGGCAAAATAGTCACCCCTAGATTCGCCTCAACCATCTCAGACATTAAATCCCACTGCGTACTTTTAAAGAGAATTTTAGGTTCATAACCTGCCATTATTAAAAAGTGATTGCGAATAATTTCGTTTAAGGCAAATTCCTCATGATAAAAAATAAATTCTTCATTTCTTAAATCTCTTATATGTACTTCTTCTTTTAATGCAAGCGGATGATCCTTATGGACGACTAGCTTCATTTCCTCTTTCACTATTGGGTAAACATTGAACGCTTGTTCATCTAAGGGCTGTACCGCTACTCCAAGCTCTATTTCCCCTTCTTCAACACTTTTAACTACTCTAGCACCGCCATATTCGGTAATATCTAATTTGATATTAGGATAAGTATGGTGAAATTTGGCCAGCACCTTTGGAAAAAATAAACTTCCGATAAAAGGGGGAAGTCCAATGTTAATCTGTCCTATAGAAAGATTTGTCAAATCACTTATCGACTGGTACATTTCGTCCAATACACTTGTCATTTTCACAGCATATTTTAATAAAACTTCACCAGCATCCGTTAATTCAATGGCTTTATTCGTACGGATAATTAACGGTGTACCTAGCTCATCTTCTAAAGCAATGATAGACTTGCTTAAAGCTGGCTGAGAAATATGCATTTCCTCCGAAGCTTTCGTTATATTCTTATGTTTGGCCACCTCTATGAAATAAACTAATTGCCTTAATTCCAAAATAAATACCTCCCAAAATATTAATACATAGCCACCACACTAACCATGACAGGATTTAGATGGCTTATCATAAGTCTATTTTACAACAAATGATGATGCCCCTCTATAAATGCTACGAATCCATATGTTGATCAAGAGAGAAAAAGTCTTAGTCAATCCTCCGCTACACTAACACTTTAACACCGTGGGAAACTGACCTTTTTCATAGTGGAAACACTTAGTGCAAAATAAAAGCAATTAAGCAATTAGCATACTATAATAGTATATAGGAAATAATAACTTTCTATTAGAAATTAAAACTGAGTAGAAGTATGTTCAGTGAAATAAAGGGTGATAAACGTGAAAGCAATTGTTATTGACCAGTATGGTGGGAAAGAACAATTAAAGGAAAGAGAAATAGAAAAGCCACAACCTGGAGATAATCAGGTTGTTGTTAAATTACATGCTACATCGATTAATCCAATCGACTGGAAACTTCGAGAAGGTTATTTAAAATCTAGTCTTCCTTTTGATTTTCCCATTGTTTTGGGTTGGGATGCCGCAGGAGTGGTAGATGAAGTAGGAAAAAATGTTACGGAATTCAAAATAGGAGATAGAGTATTTGCTCGACCTGAAACAACAAACAGAGGAACCTATGCTGAATACACCGTTGTTGATTCACACTTGCTTGCCAGAATTCCTGAGAATGTAAGTTTTGAAGAAGCGGCTTGCGTACCACTTGCAGGATTAACAGCATGGCAATGTTTATTCGACTTTGGCCAAGTAAAAAGTGGAGATAAAGTGCTTATTCATGCAGGTGCTGGCGGGGTAGGTTCATTCGCTATTCAATTTGCAAAAAATGCTGGTGCCTATGTTGCGACAACAGCAGGTACACATAATGTTGAATTTTTAAAATCCCTGGGTGCTGACGAAGTGATTGATTACAAAAAAGAAGATTTTGAAACGGTATTAGAGGACTTTGACTTTGTTCTAGATTCCCTTGGTGGAGAGATTCAAGAAAAAAGTTTTACCGTCCTAAAAAACGGTGGAAAGTTAGCATCCATTGTTTCTGAACCTAATAAGGAAAAGGCAAATCAGAAAAACATTAAATCTGGTCTAGTTTGGCTCAATCCTAATGGAAAACAATTAGCAGAGATTGCTGAACTCTTAAAGCAAGGAAAAGTTAAAGTGATCATAGGACACAAGTTTCCTTTTTCTGAAAAAGGGTTAACTGAAGCACATGCACTAAGTGAAACTCACCATGCTAAAGGAAAAATTGTTATTCAAATTGAAAATGGAGACGAAAATTAAATTAAAGCACCTACAAGCATTGTTATATCAACGTTTGTAGGTGCTTTTTAATTTTCTTGCTTTCACTTTACTTAGAAGATCGCCTTATTCACTTGTTTTACATAGAAGAATCGTACAATTAAGAAATACAGAATTTGAATAAAAGCAAAACTTCCTAATACGATAGATGCTTCTATCGTTAAATTGTAGTCAAATAAATGAGATAAAGCCGTAAGTGCAACGGCACCGTGAACTAATGCAACAACAATTGGCGAGAAAAATAACAGGGCAATCTGTTTATTCACTACTTTTTTCAACTCTGACTGTGTCAATCCAATTTTTGCAATAGAACGGAACTTCCGCTTTTCTTCATCTATATCTGTAAATAATCGGAAATAAAGAAAGCTTCCTGCAGAGACGAAGAACACAATACCAATAAACAAACCAATGAATAATATCGGTCCATACGCTTTATTAATTTCATAAATCGTGTAATCAGTGGAAAATGCTTTATGAGACAGTTGTTCATCAAATCTTCTTCCCATTTCAACTACTTGATCTGTAGTCATATCCTTCGTTTTCCATACAATACTTAGATTACTATTTACCGGTGTGCCAAGTTGATCATAGACTTTGTCATTTACAACATAATACCCATTTAATTCTGACAATACTTCAGATTTTACGACGGTGCTCGGTTGTATTTCTTTTCCATTATTTAATTCAACCTTAGACTCCTTCAACGCTTCACTTGCTTTAGGACCTTGAGTAAGTAGTGCACCACTCTGTTCCACCACAATTGCTTCCTTTTCGTTTGGATCAAGCGGCTTATCCCCTATTAATGCCGCAAAACGGTTATAATCAGAAGCTTTCGCAATCAATACACCATCATCTCGTGCTGGAGTCTTAAAATAGTTCAACTCTACTTTTTCCATCTTCGCAACAATATTTTCTTCCTTTAGGATCGTATTGACGGTACTAATATCTTTCTCGATAACTTCTTTACTATCATCCGCCCATGGCGAATAGGTAATGTTATACGGATTAACGTCTTTTATTCCTTTGGTAAGGTAGGACTGAAACCCATATAATGAGCCAATTGCACTAAAAGCAACTGTTGATATAATGGCTACCATAAAAAACGTTCTTGCGTTATCCTTCATTCGAAAAGATAAATCTGAGAACAGTAGCATATTTGTTTTCCGCCAAAAGAAAGATTTATTGTGTTTCAATCGACGTATCATATACACACTCAATTGTGTAAATAACAAGTATGTGCCAAGTGTAACAACGATAATAACCGGAACCATTGCAAAAACTACCGAAACACCCTTAACAGTCAGAGCTGTGCCATAACCAACAATAAGTAGTAATGCTGCTATAATGGATAGGATAACAGAAGCTTTCGGTTCTTTTTTAGGCTGTTTATCCCCTTTAATTAAATCGATAAGTTTGTTCGTACGAAGTATAAACGAAACAAAAAGGGATATACAAAAAAATAGAAAAATAAAGCTAATAAACGTCACAACCATGGCAAGTGTAGGAAAATAAAAATTTAGTGACTCACTAATGATTAATACATTTTCGGCAATTAATAAAACAGCTTTTGCAAATACTAAGCCCATCAGGATTCCGCCGATAGTAGCCATTAATCCAATTAAGATATTTTCTAGAAATACCATCAGACGAATTTGCCTATCCGAAGCCCCAAGCATCATTAATAAGCCAAATTCCTTCTTTCTTGATTGTAAGAAAGAACTCATCGAATATAGGACGAAAAAGAAGGAAAATACATAGATAATTCCTCCAGCAACAGCCATACCAAATAAAGCATTCTTATTGATGGTACCACTTGAAAACGCCGGATGGAATGCAAAAATGGCAAAAGTGAAAAATACCATCACCGTAAACATACTACTAAGAAAATACGCAATGTACAATCGTTTATTACGTAACACATTATTAAACGCGAACTGACGAAAAGTCATTGCCATCGCCTCCCATCAACGAGAGCATGTCAATTATTTTCTGGAAGAATGCTTGTCTACTCTCTCCTCGATGAATTTCGGAATGGAGCTTACCATCACGAATAAAAATAACGCGGTCGGAATAACTTGCCGCTTGTGGGTCATGTGTTACCATTAACAAGCTCGTTTTTTCCTTTTCATTGATGGATACAAGCATTTTCATGACATCCTTTGATGCTTTCGAATCTAGGTTCCCAGTTGGCTCATCGGCTAACAGTAGTCTAGGCCGATGAATCATCGCCCTTGCAATTGCTACTCGTTGTGCTTGACCTCCGGATATTTCGTAAGTACGTTTGTTCATGATTGCTGTAATCCCAAGACTCTCTGCAATTTCACGTGCTTTTTCCTTCATTTCTTTAACACGAGTCCCCTCTAGTGTAAGAGGTAGTACAATATTTTCTTCGACAGTCAATGTATGGAGTAAATTAAAATCCTGAAAGACAAATCCTAGTTCATTTCTACGGAATTTGGCTAAATCATTTTTCTTTAGCTTATGTGGATTAGTTCCTTCGATTTTAACTTCCCCCGTTGATGGTGCATCGTTTGTGGAAATAATATTTAGTAATGTCGTTTTCCCACTACCGGACGGACCCATAATGGCGACAAATTCACCTTTTTCAATTTCTAAATTGATATCTGTAAGGGCACGATAAGCTACCTTGCCTTCATAAACCTTACTTACATTTGTTAGTTCAAGCATAATCATTCTCCTCTTCTGAAAGCTTCTATATGAAGTATAGCCTAGAAGGTTCACGATAAACTATCGATTATGCTTTCATGAATCTTACATCTATGTAAGGTTTTGTGTATTCGAAAAAACAATCCGAACAGTCGTTCCTTCACCAACTTTGGATTCCAATTCAATAGCGTGCTCTAACCTCCTTGCAACTTCCTTTACCAAATAAAGCCCCATCCCTGTTGATTCCCGATTTTTTCTACCATTTTCCCCAGTATAAAATTTATGGAACACACGCTTCTGATCCACAACCGGGATACCTATGCCAAAATCTTTTACTTCCAGTACTGCTTCCCCCGAACGTTCATAAAGAGATAGGACGATTCGATTTGTTTTTCCAGTAGAATATTTAACAGCATTATGTACTAGTTGCGTCAATAGAAAGAAAAGCCACTTCTCATCAGTTGCCACTGTTATTCCAAGCTTATCTTCCTTCAATTGTGGGTACACTTCATTACGAATGTAAAAGCGTTTGTTTTCTTGATTCACTTCATGTATTAATTTGGATAGGAGGACTGGCTTAATATGAAAGTCTTCCGCAATCGTACGAAGTCTTGCCATATAAAGCACAGTATTCAATCCATTTCGCATTCGCTCCGTTTCCTCCCGAATGCTAGACGATTCTGGCTCATCTAGTGTTTGTGCGGTTAGTTCAATCACAGAAAGGGGTGTCTTCATTTGATGTACCCAACGATCCATAAATAACAAATGCTCATCCTGTCTGTCTTCTGCTTTTTGAAGTGCTTCTTGATATAAACGATACTGAGCGCGAAGTAACTGATCAAGCGCTTCTGATATTGGGGCTTGTTCGGTGGTCTCGAGAGATTCATCCAGTGAATCTATTGAATTCTGTAACCTTTGATAGAATTTTTTTCTACTAATGTATCGATAGATAAAAACTGCTGTTAAGAATACTAAGGATAAAAAAACAGCATAAATACTTACACTTAGCCCTCTGTAACCATCTAACCAAAATAGTATAGGTATTATGAAAACTTGGATAACCAGTATCACAATGAGTAAAAAATGCTCACGAAGAAATAATCTCATGCCTTCTCCTCTTCCCATGTAATACGTAGACGGTATCCTGCTCCTCTAACGGTTTCTACAGCATCGTTCATTCCTAATTCTTGAAACTTTTTCCGAACTCGGGCAATATTAACATTCAGCGTATTTTCATCGACATATGTTTGATCATCCCAAAGTTTCGCCAATAAATCTTGACGACCAGCAACTCGGGGATATCGTTCCAACAGACTTTCAATAATATCGGTTTCGTTCTTTGTTAATGTTGTGACTTCATTTTTAAATTGTAGTTTAAGTCGTTCAGGATATAAGGTTAAGTCTCCTTGAATAAGTACTCTCTCTTTATAGTTTGCCGCATATTCTCCATATGCACGTCGCATTTGACTTCGTATTTTTGCCATGACAATATCAGGATGAAAAGGCTTCGTAATAAAATCGTCCCCACCATTTTCTATTGCCATTACTTGGTCCATCTCCCCTGTACGTGCGGAAATGAAAATTACGGGGCAAATAGACTCTTTACGAATTTGCCTGCACCAATAATATCCGTCAAAACTAGGTAAATTAATATCTAGTAAAAGAAGATTAGGCTGAGCATCACGGAAAGTAGCCATTATATTTTCAAAATCTTTAGCGATGATCACTTCATATCCGTACTTTTCTATGTGCTTGCAAAGGTATTCTGCAATTTTTAAATCATCTTCAACAATCATGATTTTTTCCATGTTTGAATTTCTCCTAGTTCCATTAAATAAGTTAAGTTTAATTTAACATAACCGTTTCACCTAATGCCATTTTTTATTGCAGGGAACCAAGCAACTTTTGATAGCAGGCAGTTGATCTCCCGCCTACCTTTTTTGTTTCCTCAAAAGTTTGGAGTGGGAGTCTTACTGCCGTTTAGGTGGGATAAAATAGTCCACACCTATAATAGATGTGGACTAAAATGTATGTGTATTTGTAACAAGTGATTTTTTATTATGAATGAAACTTCAGCTACCGTATAGTAAGTATCCTATTAGACAAACTCAATTTATCTTGTTGCCCCCTATTCTATATCTATAATTTTATTAGGATTTAAAATGTTATTTGGATCTAGTACCTTTTTAATTTGTTTCATTACTCCGAGTGCTGTTCCATGCTCCAGCTGCTGGTATTGTTTTTTTCCAACGCCTACACCATGCTCTCCAGTACATGTTCCACCACGCTGTAGTGCATAAAGCACAATCTTTTCATTAAATTCTTTCGCTTTTTGTACTTCTTCCGTATTTGCCATATCAATCATAATCAATGAATGAAAGTTGCCATCCCCGACGTGACCTACGAGTCCACCCGGAATTCCTAATTTATCTAACTCCTTCCTGGCAAAAGTTACCGCATTTGCTAACTCGGATATGGGAACGGCAACATCCGTAAGCATCATCTTCTTGCCAACATAATCATGGACATAGGCATAGGCTAGATTATGGCGGGCATGCCATAAATGATTACGTGCTGCAGTATCGGTTTCAAAAATAAATTCCTGACACTTATTATCCTTCATGATTTCCTTAGTGAAATCAACATCCGCTTGTAAACCGGCTTCATTACCATGGAATTCCAAGAAAAGGGTTGGTTCTACTGGATAATCTGTTTCACTAAATTTATTAATTTGAATCATTGAAGCCTCATCCACAAATTCCACTCGTGCAATCGGTACCCCTGCATGGATAATCGAAGTAACAGCATCAATTGCATGAGTGAAACTTGGGAATGTTGCACGAGCAGCAACCATATGTTCTGGAATGCCATATACTTGTAATGTTATCTCCGTGAAACAGCCAAGCGTTCCCTCTGAACCAACAAATAATCCATTTAAATGATAACCCGATGCAGATTTAGCTGCTAAACTCCCTGTATGTATCACACTTCCATCGGCAAGAACCACTTCGATATCACGCACCTGATCGCGCATCACCCCATACTTTACTGTCGTAGTTCCACTAGCATTCGTAGCCGCCATTCCTCCGATAGTTGCATTTGCACCTGGATCGACCGAGAAGAATAACCCATACTTTTTGAGTTCTTTATTCAATTGTTCTCTAGTCACACCAGGCTGAACCGTGACAAGTAAGTCACTTTCCTTTATTTCAATAATTTTATTCATCAAAGAAAAATCAATGGAGATGCCATGTTGATATGGAATAACATGTCCTTCTAAACTGGTCCCAACTCCAAATGGTGTTATTGGAATCTTAAACTCTTGTGCAACCTCCATAATATGGCTTACATCCTTTGTCGATTTTGGATATACCACCACATCTGGAAGACTTGTTTGATGATATGTTTCATCCCTGCTATGTAATTCTCTTACCGTTTGATTCGTCGTAATTTGCTCGTCAGATAGTTTTCTTTTTAAAGCATTTAGTACGGTTTCCATTTTGCTGCCCCTCTCACCTTGTAAGTTTTACACCATTTTTCAATTTATTTAATTTATAATAATATTTATATAAATTGATATTATTCATATTATAATGTTTTTTCGACTAATTCAATAACCCCTGATGCGAATTTAAAGTGAGCTCCCCTTGGTTTCATCATGACCGAAAAAGCAACCGAACAAATAAACCATATTGACATAATCTCCCTTCTAAGGTTATGATAAGTAAGAATTGAACAACTGATCGGAAGAGGTTCATAGCTGAAACCCTCTATAAAAAACTATGGATACAATGACAATTCGCCATGTCCATAATTGGATGTGGCTTTTTTGTTAGAATCATAGTTTGCTATGACCTCTCCGTAGTGTTCGGAAACATTACAGGGAGGTTTTTTTATGTCTGGAAGAAGCGAGAAACAAGGTTTGAAGGATTTAACTCTACTTGGTAATAAGGAAACGAATTACGCAACGGACTATACACCTGAAGTATTAGAATCCGTAAATAACATCCATTCTAATCGGGATTATTTTGTAAAATTCAATTGTCCAGAGTTTACTAGTTTATGTCCGATTACAGGGCAACCTGATTTTGCGACGATGTATATTTCGTACATACCTGATCAAAAGATTGTAGAAAGTAAATCATTGAAATTATATTTATTTAGTTTCAGAAATCATGGAGATTTTCATGAGGATTGTGTGAATATCATTATGAATGATCTAATTGAATTACTTGATCCACGTTATATTGAGGTTTGGGGTAAATTCACTCCTCGTGGCGGTATTTCTATTGACCCTTGGTGTAATTATGGAAAACCAGGGACAAAGTATGAGGAAATGGCTATGCATCGCTTGATGAATCATGATCTTAATCCGGAAAATATAGATAATCGTTAAATAGGTAGAGGTTCTAGCTACCCTCTATAAAAAACTAAGAAAACAACCCATCTTAGTGTTGTTTTTTCTTTTTGAAAAGGAGTTTTTACATGGAAAAGAATAAAGCCATTGTTGTTTTTAGCGGAGGGCAGGACAGTACGACCTGTTTATTCTGGGCAAAAGAACAATTTAAAGAGGTCGAAACAGTTACCTTTGATTATGGCCAACGACATCAATTAGAAATCGAATGCGCCAAAGAAATTGCAGAAGATCTCGGTGTCAAACACCATATTTTAGATATGTCGCTTCTACATCAATTAGCACCCAATGCTTTAACACGGGACGATATGGAGATAGCTGATGGTGATGGAACTAGGCTTCCAAACACTTTTGTACCAGGGAGAAATTTACTTTTTCTATCCTTCGCTGGTGTGTTAGCAAAGCAAGTTGGTGCAAGGCATCTTGTGACAGGAGTTAGTGAAACAGATTTTAGTGGCTATCCAGATTGCCGAGATAGTTTTATCAAATCATTAAATGTGACATTGAATCTAGCAATGGATGAGGGTTTTGTTATCCATACTCCCCTAATGTGGTTGGATAAAAGGGATGTTTGGAGGCTTTCTGATGAGTTAGGTGTAATGGATTTCATCCGGAAAAAAACCTTAACATGTTATAACGGAATAAAGGCTGATGGTTGTGGCGAGTGTCCAGCGTGTAAGCTCCGTAATCATGGTTTAGAGCAATACTTACTGGCCAAGGGAGAGAAATAATATGTTGCGCGTTTTTTTATATTTAATTTCCATTGTCACGGCAAACGTGACAACCGCGGCAATCATGCCCCTCGAGATTGGTATTTTCATCATTCCAATGGGAACATTTTTAATAGGTGCGACCTTTATATTTCGTGACTTGGTGCAAAACAAGTACGGAAGAAAAAAGACCTATTTATTTATCTTGACAGCATTAATCTTATCCGGTGCGGTGTCCTCTTTACTTGGCGATACCCTAATGATTGTCGCAGCCTCCGCACTTTCCTTTATTATTTCTGAAACAGCAGATACAGAGATTTATACTAGATTAAAACTACCAATCGCATGGCGTGTATTTTATAGCGGAATTGTTGGTGGATTACTAGATTCCGTTGTTTTCGTTATCGTTGGATTAAGTCCAATCGGTGCAGGATTTATCCCATGGGAAGCTGTGCCAGCAGCGATTTTAGGGCAGGTTATTGCAAAAACAGTTATCCAGTTAATTGGAGCTCTTGTTCTAAATCAAGTGTATGTGGTGAGAGCAAGACGTATTACGGTGGGATAAATTCAGGTGAAGTTTAAGTAGTATTTTTACAAATAATAAATGAGCTAGATATGCTCCCCTAAAGGTAGACAGATTAAAAAATCCGTTTATATCTTTGGAAGATGATGAGGAAGCATAGGAGTTTTAGCGCGTTGCTTTTATTAGGTCAGATAGCATACCAAATTCAAGGAGATTGGTATGCTTTTTTTATGGGGAGAATCTGTTTTTTTCTCAGCATTCGAAAAACAATTACTATCTCAATGAGTGCCCGAAATTCGGTTCAAACGTAGCAAACGGTCACTTATACGACAAAGAACCTAAAATAGAATGAATAAGTGGTTTTTATTTCTTTTTCTAAGGCTATTTTTTAGGGGTTTTTTCAGTGGTCTTATATCTTTGAAGAGTTCTTTATGGCCAATATATATTTACTTATGATAGCTACGTTACCATAAAAATCATAAATATGATAAAATAGCATAATAAATAATAAAATTAAATTGAATATGAATAATACAAGTACTTAGCTGTATAAAATAATAATTATATATGATGCTAAGATTTTTTATTTTTGCATATAGTAGTGACCCTTTAGAGGTGGTGAAGATGATGGGTAAGCATATAGCTGTAATGATTCTTTTACTTTTTCTCCCCTTTTCTCAGTTATTTTTGATACATGATCACAATCATGCTAATACAGATCAAAACAGTATTATGGAAAACAGCATTTCAGTTGAACATTTATCCATTGATAATGGTGGTACAGATAAAATTGTACACTTCATTACTCTAATATCTATTACTTTAATACACATGGTTCTTAATCAGTCCCTGAACTTTTTAATTATCCCTATAAGGAGAAAAATATTATTTACACCCATATTTTATCAATTAAACTATGTGATCATTCCTTTGAATAAGAAACCTTTATATTTCTAATTCAAAGGAGGATAAAATAATGTGGATGAGATTTATTATGATGGGGTTATTCTCTGTAACAGCTTTAACACTTTTCACGTTTCAGGGAATTGAAATTTCTCAAGCAATCATGAGCATTTTCAAACATGAGTAAAATGGTGTGGATGTTAATGGATTCCAAACACCCTTTTTAATCCTTATAAAAAGCAAATAAGCCATTCAAAAATCGGAGTAGCCTTGATGATAATATGCATCAAGGCTACTTCTATTTTCGAGAAAGTTTATAACATCAAAAAATATACAAGTCATAACCGTCCCCTTTCCTACATAAATATTAATAATTTTCTAAAAACAGAATGATTGGGGCGAGTATAGTGGCAAGTAAAGAAAATAGAGGCTTTTTTGAAGGGGCATTTGGCAGATACATGGTGCCCGGAATCGTCCTACAGTCCACGTTAATAGGAGGTGGATATGCAACTGGACGAGAGGTGGTTCAATATGGGGCTAGATTTGGTGCGTATGGCTGGATTGCGGGAGTAATTATTATAATCGGATTTGCGTTAATGGCATTTTTAATGTTTGAAATCGCACGTAGATTTCGAGCGTATGACTATCGAAGTATGGTAAAACGGCTTTTAGGTCCTTTTTGGTTTTTATTTGATATTATTTATTTGTTACTGGCTGTTTTAATGATTTCTATCGTTATCGCTGCAACCGGATCTATCCTTCACAGCACTCTTGGACTAAATTATTGGATAGGAGTCGCGATTATTGCCATTATCGCTGGACTTTTAAACTTCTACGGTGCAAATATAATTGAACGCTTTAAAACGATTGGTACTATTGCATTATTTAGTGCTTACATTCTTTTTGCCATCCTTGTCATTTCATCGACATCGGGGGAAATCAAAGAAGTCTTTGCATCAGGTGATACAAGCTTTGTTACTAACTTTTCAATGGGATCTGTATTTTGGGCAGGTATTATCTATGTTGGTTACAACCTTGCTGTTTATCCAGCAGCATTATTTACACTCCGTAGGCAAAAAACAATGAAAGATACGTTAATTAGTGCCATCATTGCTGGGACAATGATGACCGTTCCGTGGTTTTTGACTTACGTTGCTCTGATGGGCTATTATCCGAATGAACAAGTATTTAATGCGGAGGTCCCATGGCTGCATATGCTTAATGGATATGGCGTATGGATTGCCATCATATTTGGTGTTGTCGTTGGCTGGACCTTGATTGAAACCGCAACAGGGCTGATTCACGCCTTTATCAACCGGATCAACTCTAATCTTAAAGAAGTTGGAAAGCAGCCAATGACTAGGCGAATGAACGGTATCATTGCAATTATTATCCTTGTCCTTTCCGCCATGCTGTCCAGTGTCGGAATCAATGACCTTGTTGGAACTGGTTATACAATCCTAGGATATGCCATGTTAGTTGTATTTGGACTACCATTGTTAGTAATCGGATTCTACCGTATTATAAAAGGACATAAAGCTCAAACGTCTGAAAATACAATAGATTAAACGAAATAGATCCACTCCTCCATTAGGCTACTATTAATCATCCATTGGTGAGGTAGCCTTTTATTACTTAAATTATATCCCGAAATGCTTTTTCAATAGTTCTTTAAACTTAGCATGATCGATTTCCTCTTTTGTATCTATTCCATCTATCCATTGTGTGAAGGAAGTATCGGTTAAAGTTAAATTCCCCGTAGAAGTCAGTCGAGTGATTAAAGGCTTTTTGTTAAATGGAGATTCTTGGTGCTTGGCGATGATTGTTTGAATTTCATTAAATTCTGATACATCGTTGATAAGCTTCTTAGAATCGAAAGCATATCCAATTTTCCAATTCGTGTCCTTATGTTTTAATTTCATTTCAAGTGCATAATTCCCAAACTCACTATCCCCTTTATTCACTCGAAATTCTCCATTATTGGATGTGACAGGTTCCCCAGTGATAGGAACGGGTTTTAATGGTAAATTTCCTCCAAATCCAGTATCTATTAAGTATGTTTGGTTCTTGTGGGTTACAAGAATTGCAACATGAGTCCTTCCAATGGTTGAATACGTTTCATTGATATTATCGTAAATCACTCCACGTACTAGGGATGCGTCAAATCCATTTTCGATTAAGAAAAAGTAGAAAATCGAATTTAATTCATAACAAAGACCTCCCTCTTTATTGACTAGTATTTTATTAATTAAGTTTTCTTTATTGATATCACTTATTTTATTCTCCATAATACATAAATTCTCAAAAGGGATATTTATTGCCGTTTGTTCAAGAATATAATCCAACTTTTCAAAAGTAATATTCTTGTTTTGGGAAATACCGATTCTTTTACGAAATAAGCTATTCAATTCACACATAAAAATCACTCCAATAAGAACAAAGGCTTAGGCGCCCGTTTTGTGTCTCGGAAGTCGCTGGGCACTGGAGCCGGATAAGAAAATTATTAAAACAACTTTTCTTTACATATAAAGCGTAATTTATATTTTATATTATTGTGTTTCAGAGATGGATTGCCGAAACATATACGATAACATCATTGTAGTGCAGTTTAATTTCCAGTTTTTATTATTTCATAGAAACTATCAATTTTCTTTCTTGATTTCAAAAAATTGGCTTATCGAGATTTGATAAACCAATTCCATGAATAGTATGTTATTTTGATAATGCGATTTTTATATGGGCTAAGTGATGTTCTTCATGCCATGCTAATTTTGCAACTTTTGCTGCAACCGTTATTGGACCATTTTCCTGATGAACAAAAGTTCGATTTAATTGCTCTTCGGTTAAATGGTGACCTAAAGATACGATGCGCTCATTTATGCCTTCCAACATTTTTATAGAACATTCTACGGGAAGTTTTGTGTCCGGTTGAATAGCCCACTTTTCTTCATCAAAAGCTGGTACTGTTGGACTCTCTTCCGTTAAAGCCAGTTTCAAACGTTGATACATGTTCAACTGAGAATCAGCAATATGATGAACTAATTGACGAACTGTCCAGCTACCATCACGATAAGTTTTGCTTAATTCCTCATCACTTAATGAGTCGACTGTTTCTCTTAATCGAATCGTGTATGTTTCGATTTGCTTTAACCATTCTTGAATATTTTCGAAAGTTACTTTTTCGGGAACTTGTAATTTGCCAATTGGTTCTCTTACATCCATTTTCAATCCCCCTTTTCCTATTCTTTATTTTATTATATTTATGTATTGACGTTTAATATACCTAATCTACTTAGTTCTTGTAATCTTCCGCAAAATGTAAAAAACTAGGCAACGAATACATTCTGCTAATTAGCTTAATTTCCTGATAACTTTATACTAACATATTTGTTTCTAAAAAAACTAAATGACTATTTTTTAGTTGGTTTACTAATGAATTAGTGATGCTCTCAAATTATTAACTCCATTTTCTAAATAGCCCTTTAAACAAGATAACACATATACCCAACCTTCTTTTTGTCCTAACATTTTATTCACTATTTCAGGGTCATCTTTTTTTAAGCCTCAAACACCTCATTTGCTGACTTATATATTTTAAATTTCGTAGTTACTTGAGTATCCATATCAAAATCAACTCTCTTTCATACTATTTCATACTTGTACTATTATATCCTACTGTACTCATCGTTTACATTAACGGTACTGTCCTTAGCCCGATCAAAAATGCACCGAACAATATAAGTAATGTGGCGAAAAATAATTTTATTTTAATTCCCCCTCGTTTTTAAAAAGTTCCATTAACTTTTTGAAACGATTATTTCAAATTTTGGTCACAATAGGATAAATCTTTCATGGTATAATTAAACAGTATTTGTATTATTTCATTCACTTTAAACACGATAAAAATAGGGGATATTTATGAAAAACGGACAATTACTATCGGAGACAACAGCGGGGAGCTCTTCTAAATTCCTTAGCTTATTAATTGATATCAAATATTTATTAAAAGGTAAAGTGTTAGTAGCCAATGTACTGCCTGTATTTACAGCCTATTGGTTAGCACTTTATTTTAATGGGGAACAATTTATTGATCATTGGGGCCTTTTTCTATTAACCATGTTTGGCAGTACACTTGTCATTTCTGGAGCGTTAATTCTCAACAATTGGTATGAAGTCGATTTGGATAGAAAAATGGTTCGTACACAAAATAGACCGACAGTTAATGGGAATTTTTCTTTAAAAGCAGTTTTATGGTCGGGAATCATCACATCGATCATTGGACTAGTTTTCATGCTATTTACAACACTTGAAGCAGCTATTTATTCATTTTTAGGCTGGTTTGTCTATGTTGTTCTTTATACATTTTGGACAAAACGAAAATTTACTTTGAATACAATAGTAGGTAGTGTTTCCGGAGCATTTACACCTTTAATTGGTTGGGCAGCGATAGCGCCAGCAAGTCACATCGTTCCAATCGTTTTTTTCTGTATTCTTTTCATTTGGCAAGTTCCACATACATTCGCAATCTCTATAAAAAGGTTGGAAGATTATACACGTGCCGGGGTGCCTATGCTACCAGTTGTTTACGGTGTTGATGTCACCATTCGACAAATTATAATTTATGTTATTGCATTGTTACCATTCCCATTCTTTTTGACTGCTTCTTTAGGCTGTTTTTTCCTTGTCTTTGCTGTTTTCTTAACCATTGGTTGGATTATTCTTGCGTTGAAAGGACCACGAGCTAAAGATGTGAAGAAATGGGCACAGATGAATTTACGTTATTCTTTAATTTATTTAATTTTATTATCATTCGCAATGATTATTTTGACTTCACCAATCATCGATTAAAAATGATAGGGAAATCCTTCATTAAGGAGGATTTCCCCATTTTATTCTACATCTTGTTAAATAATTTACCTTTAAATGCAAGGAGCACTCGTTTTTTCCTTATTGGAATGGTAAGTATTAAATTATTGTTGCTTGGTTACTTTTTTCGTTAAACTGCCCGTTAATAAATTCACAAAAAGGGCGCTTCTCCGTCTTTTGGAAAAGCACCAATTAGGCTTCTTCACGTATTTTTTGCTTCCATAATTCGATGAGGGTGCGTATAAATGTTTAATCGATTTCCACGTGCAAAACCAATGGTTGTAATACCTAAATCATCTGCTAGTTGTAATGCGAGATCAGTCGGTGCTGATTTAGAAATAAGGATTCCCACTCCCATTTTAGAAACCTTCAGTAATACTTCTGAAGAAATTCTACCACTAAAAACAACTAATTTATCACCAAGCCTAATTTTATTTTGGATAACATGCCCATATAGCTTATCTAACGCATTATGTCTACCAATATCAGAACGGATGGTAATAATTTCATCCTGTGTTGCTAGTGCAGCATTGTGCACTCCGCCCGTTTTAATAAATTGTTTGGATTTTGTTTGAAGTGCATTCATTAATTGGAAACAATGTCTCACTGAGATTATTAGTTGACTCATAATGGTCTTTGCTGTCCTAATATCGTTTTTAAAATAAAATTGTCGACTTTTTCCACAACAAGAACCGATGAACCGTTTGGAGTGATCCAATTGTAAACCGTCTAAATTCTTTATTAATTGAATGTAGGAAAATCCAAGTTTCTCATCAATGGAGATTGATTTTATTTCATCATAGAAACGGATAACCCCTTCTGCCGCAAGAAATCCAACGATGAGATCCTGTAGATCCGTTGGCGTACATACAATAGTCGCAAACTCCTCCCCATTGAGCATAATGGTAAAAGGCTTTTCGATTGCAACCTCTTCTTGCTGGGTGGACTTTGAATCTCCATTAAATCGTATGACCTCCCACCCATTCTCCTTCTTATTATTCATTTTATTTCACCTAACCTAATCCATCTCAAGCTCCTCTACTCTCTTTTCTGCATATTTCGTATCTTTATGTGCAAAATATGTTTCCGCCTTCTCCAAGATAACAGCCGTATTGTATTCCGGTATCCCTGCATATTTTTCGTAGACACCTTTAGGTATCAGTGCATTTCCTTCTGGCCAGTGTACTTCAACATTTCCTGTTTTAATTTCTACAAATTTTGCACGGCCATGAAATGTACCATATTGATTAAAAGCGACAACAGGATCGCCTTCTTTTATACCTAATGCTGCTGCATCTTTTTCATTTAGAAGGAGATCATAGCGGTCTGCATCGTTAAATGGGTCCGTTTCATGATAAATCATAGAATTAAATTGTTTTCCACGTCTTGATGTCACATAAAAGTGTCCTTCTGGCTTACGAAGTTCAGGTATCTCAACGGTAATGAGATTTCCCTTTTTATCTGGTGTTGGACATATTCCACCTTCACATAACCATAAACCACCCCATTGAAAGACATATCCTCTGCTTTGCATATGCTGAATTCCATCATAATTTGGTGCTGCCTTTGCTATTTCCTCTCGAATCTCAAATGGGTCCTTAAAGTCAATCAAATGTTTTTTATCTGGTTTTACCCTTTTGGCAAGGTCAACGTAAATCTCCCACTCTGCTCTTGCTTCTTCCATACGTGGTCCCTTTATTTCCGGAGAAAAATATACCATCCTTTCTGTAGAAGTAGATGTACCTCCGCCCGGTTGCTCATATCGCGTCATTGCCGGCAATACAATAACTGCTTCCTTTGCATCTACAAGTGTCGACGTATTAAAAATAATATCCTGATGAACACGAATATCTATATTTTCTAAACATTGCTTCACAAAATCAGGATTGGGCATGGTTTCCAGCAAATTACCACCAGATAAATAGTAGAGCTCAAGTTTTCGTTCATGATCGTCTGGAAGAAGGGCATTCTCTAAAGAAACACCAACAATATCGCCTTGCCATTTTGGAATTTCAAACCCCCAAATCGTCTCTACACGGCTTCGATTTGCATCATCTATGCCACCACCAGGGAGGACAAATGGATCTGCCCCCATTTCCCCTGAACCTTGAACGCCAGAGTGTCCACGGATTGGCATTAAACCACAATGCTCTCTTCCTAAGAAACCTCTTAACAAGGCGAGATTGGCTACTTGTGATATATTATCCGTACCAAATCGATGTTGTGTTAATCCCATCGACCAAACAAATACCGCGGATTTTGATTTAGCTAGAAGTTCAGCTAATTCCATCATTCGTTCTTTCGTTAATTCGGATGATTTTTCTAGCTGATCCCATTCATAAGCCATTACTTTTTCTTTCAAACTCTCCAGTCCATTCACATGCTTGGAGACAAATTCATGATCGATTGCAGAGCCATGAACACTTTCCTCCATCGTAAACCAATGCTTCATGATTCCATGCATGAAAGCAATATCTCCACCAATATTTACTTGATAAACATCATCCGCTATTTTCGTTCCAAATAAAGCAGATTCCGCAATCGATGGAACCCAGTAATTGTCCATGGCAGGCTCATGATATGGATTGATGATAATAATTTTCGTACCTTTACGCTTTGCCGCATACATATATTTCGTTGAGACTGGTTGATTATTTGCAGCAACAGAACCCCAAAAGACGAGGACATCTGTACCAATCCAATCTTTATAACTACAAGTGGATGCACCAACACCAATCGAACGAGATAATGCTGTTTTCGATGGGGAATGACAAATACGTGATGCGTTATCCACATTGTTCGTACCAAGAAATCTGGAAACCTTCCCTAGTGTATAATATACTTCATTCGTAATTCCTCTTGACGTTGTATAAAAAGCGAATTTCTTCGGATCTAGCATTTTCATTTTATCCGAAATTTTATCCAACGCATCATCCCAGCTGATTCGACTAAATTTCTTTTCCCCTGGTTTGCGAATAAGTGGATACGGAATTCTCCCCAATTGACGTAATTCCGTACTACTCATTTTGCGTAAATCAGCAACATCCGCATGTACGTATTTTTCCTCCATTGCAGGCATTGTATTTAATCGTAGGACATTTAAGCGGGTGGTACATAAGTGTGGTCCTGTTAACGTTTGATCCTTGAGTCCTGATACTCCAAGGGCACATCCATCACAAACTCCTTGTGTAAGGATTCTCGTTGCAAACCTTAGATTATCTTTATTTTCCCAAACTACTTTCATGGTATCCCGAATATGATGTGGCTTCACCTTCCCAAGACCGAATGGAACTTTACTAACCCAAAGTGATGGATCAGGTTTCCTTGGTAGTTTAACTGGACCAGTGTGTTTTGTTTCCCCCACGTCAATCCCTCCATATTTAATAAAATAGCATTTACTAAATCAACATTCTTTTCTGTTAAAGTCTATACAAATGTCAAGAAGAATTCCTTCTTTATTCTTTTTTTCAAGAAGTATTCTCCTAATCAAGTAAAGATAGTTTCATAAAGTGGTTATTAAATTTAGCTACTAGATATATATATTGATGGTGGGAACAAAATATCTTAAAAACTGTTATTATTTAAAACATTTCATGGAACAGATAGGTTTAAACAAAAATTGAACTTAAGCGTTTTTAATAACAGTTTATTTAAGGGGGTTTTTTAGTGAGTAACAAAGCAGTTGTGTATGTTAAACCAGGTGAAGTTGAGATAAGGGATATTGGTTATCCGGATTTAGTACTTCGAGATGGTCCAGGAGTCAATCCACTTAATGTCGGAAGAAAGTGTCATCATGGTGTCATATTAAAGGTGATTTCAACGAACATATGTGGCAGTGATCAACACATGGTTAGAGGACGTACTACAGCGCCAAGTGGATTAGTGTTGGGTCACGAAATTACAGGACAGGTCGTTGAAGTTGGTAGAGATGTTGAATTTATTGAAAAAGGAGATATCGTATCCGTTCCCTTCAACATCGCATGTGGTCGTTGTGTCAATTGTAGGAAACAAGATACACATATTTGTACAAACGTTAATCCCGATCGCCCTGGTTCAGCATATGGATATGTAGATATGGGTGGTTGGGTCGGCGGACAGTCTGAATATGTCATGGTACCATACGCAGACTTCCAATTATTAAAATTCCCTGACAAAGATCAAGCATTGGAAAAAATCCTTGATTTAACCATGCTTTCGGATATCTTTCCCACTGGATACCATGGTGCAGTCAGTGCGGGAGTGAAGACTGGGTCAACGGTATATGTTGCTGGAGCCGGTCCAGTCGGTTTAGCTGCTGCACATTCCGCACAACTATTAGGAGCTTCGGCTGTTATTGTTGGTGATTTAAATGAGGAACGTCTCGCTCAAGCAAGAAGTTTTGGCTGCGAAACAGTGAATTTACGTGAACATGATAATCTTGGAGAACAAATTGAACAAATATTAGGTACCCCAGAGGTAGATTGTGCAATAGATGCCGTTGGGTTTGAAGCGAGCGGACATGGCAGAAATGCTGGCGAGGCTCCTGCTACAGTATTAAATTCCATTATGGACATAACGAGAGCTGGTGGACGATTAGGAATTCCAGGTTTATACGTAACAGGAGATCCAGGTGCAGTGGACGCAGATGCAAAAGAAGGCACACTTAAAATCCGCTTCGGTCTAGGATTTGCAAAAGCACATACATTTGTAACCGGGCAAACACCGGTAATGAAATATAATCACGATCTAATGAAAGCCATTTTAAGTGGTAGAGCACAAATTGCGAAAGCTGTTAACGCAACGGTTATCTCCATAGACGACGCCCCGAATGGCTATAAACAATTCGATGGTGGCGTATCAAGAAAATTCGTTATTGATCCACATAACCTGATTAAATAAAAGAATTGTATCGCATTCAATCAAGAAGTTTAAAAATCGTTATCTTGTAAAACAGTAGTTCGTTAATCGTATGTAATCATTCGAGACTCGTATACGAGAATCCGTTATTCATATATAATAATCCGATAATTTAGGATCAGGAATCCGTTAATTATACTGACTTTAGATGGGAGGAATTTAATCATGGGTAAATTAAATTTAGAAGTAGCAAAAAAGCTAATTGAAGGTGCGGAGCAGGAAGCAAAAAGACTCGGCATACAAATGGTCATTTCTGTTTTGGATGAAGGTGGAAATTTAATTGCTGTCCATCGCATGGATGATGCTTGGCTTGCAAGTGTTGAAATCGCCCAAAATAAAGCTTGGACCTCTGTTGCACTGAAAATGCCAACAGCTAACTTAGCTGAAGCGACTGTTCCGAATGCAGAACTTTATGGATTGAATACAACAAATAATGGAAGAATTGTACTATTTGGCGGTGGAATCCCACTGACTCAGAATGAAAAAGTTGTCGGGGCTGTAGGTGTTAGTGGAAGTAGTGTAGAACATGATATTCAAGTAGCACAAGCGGCGGTTAATGTTTTTGAAAGTTTGAAGGTTAGTGTAGGTAATTAATAGAAAACCCACTTTGTAATAGGTTGATAAGCTAGGGTCAGATGTGATTTTATAATAAGGTTTGATCAAAAGAATCCTAGAATTGTTTTAGCGATGTGCTTATAAAAAACATCATATTTTTCAACCAACTTTTTTGAACGTTTATATGGTTGATTACGAAATCCATGTTAGGTAAATTCCCAATTCGAACGTGTTTATTTGAACAGTCCATAACTAAAACTGACATATAACAATCGCTTTTGCTATATGTCAGTTTTTTCTTCATATTCGAGTATATCACCAGGCTGGCAATTTAATTATCTTAGCCATCGGCACACTGAACACGAACTATTTTTTAATGATAATATTTAACTAAATTACTTCATATAATTCTCAACTAAATCATAGCATCTTTCTTCCGTAAGATTCGCTAGCACAGCCACATATTCTAAGTGTTCTTGTGTGCCACCTTTATATTTTAGAGATGCTTCTTTGGCAGAATCATCTCTATACTTTATCCAATCCCGTTGTTCATTTCTTAAATGGTCCACCTCTTCAGTAGGTAGTTGCTCCATGAGAACTTCATAAACTTCATTTAACAATTCATCCCAAACATCGTACCTATCGTTTTCCACCTTTTTCATAGCGTACGTTGATGAATCTTCTGCTTTCATTTCATCCGTTTCCTTTTTAGCATCACTCAATTTTGTTAAATACTCTTCCTTAAGATTCACCGGAGTATTGGTAGTAGAAATACTCTCCTCTTTAATAGGTGCATTGTTTGATGCATCCACTTTTTCTTTTGTATCATTAGTTTCTGTATCTTTGGCGTCTGTATCGGTGTATTCGGTTGCAGTATTTTCTGTTAAATCCGTATTTGATGAATCATTCATTCCGTCGGATAATTCGGTGTCCGATTTTTCATTTACTTCAGCATTTGAGTTTCCACAAGCAGCTAATATGACTATTAATAAAGTAACAATTGTAAATAATAATTTTTTATTATTTTCCATCCCTACCTTCTCCCTCCTTTTTTAATTTTAAACTTATTTAAATAAACCATAGTTAAGAAAAAAATCATTATACTAAAATATTTTAGCATATTTTTCCATAACATTATTATTCTTTAGCATCTTACTTTGTAGTTTTCATAGTCTAATCTTCGCTCCTATACTACTTTAGATGGTTAAGGACTATCTCTTGGAAAATGATTACTCTGCTTTCCTCAGGCCCTACTATTCCTTCTCATGCTGTTGATCTAACCATGCCTCTGTTAGTGCATTCGAAACTACCCCACTTCTGCCATCCAAAGGAAATTCTATCTTGTAACATTTTCGTAACATATTAATCTTGTATTTTTTATCGAAACCTATTAAGATTCAATTGTGAAGTATTTCACATTACTTTTTTCATAAGAAAGGAGCAATAACATGAAGAATTTTATAGGTATAGTAGGAACAAACTCAGATAGTTCCACTAATCGTTTATTGCTACAATTTATTCAAAAACATTTTACGGATAAAGCTGACATTGAAATTTGTGAAATAAAGAACATTCCTGCTTTTAATAAGCCAACAGATAAGAAAGCGCCTATTGAAGTACAAAAACTTGCGGATAAGATTACGCAAGCAGACGGTGTAATCATCAGTACGCCAGAATATAACCATTCCATACCAGCGACATTAAAAAGCACTCTCGAATGGTTGTCCTATACGTCGCAGCCACTTATTGATAAAGCTGTTATGATCACTGGGGCCTCATATGGAAGATTAGGCTCTTCCCGTTCACAAGCACATTTGCGACAAATATTGGATGCGCCTGAATTGAAAGCACGAATTATGCCACAGAACTTTTCTTGGGAGGGTAATTAATCAACTAGGAGGTATAGACATGAAAATCGTTGGAATCGTTGGATCAAATGCTGATTTTTCATATAATCGTCTATTGTTAAATTTTATCGCTAAGCAGTTTAAAACGTTAGTGGATGTGGAAGTTTTAGATATTAAAGATATTCCAATGTTTAATCAATCCGATGATCAAACAAATAGTGCACCCATTCAACATTTTAATAAAAAAATTACGGAAGCAGATGGCGTTATTATTGCTACACCCGAATATAATCATTCCGTCCCATCTGCCTTACAAAGCGTCATCGAATGGTTATCCTTTAAAATCCATCCGCTTGATGGAAAACCGGTCATGATTGTGGGGGCTTCTTACGATGTCCAGGGATCTTCAAGATCTCAACTACATTTACGACAAATATTAGATGCGCCTGGTGTGAATGCAGTCGTTATGCCGGGAAATGAATTTCTGTTAGGGGAAGTGCATAAGGCATTTGATGAAGATGAGAACCTAAAAGATCCACAAACCACCCAATTTCTAGAAAGTTGTATCAAGAAATTTATTCGCTTTATCAACGTTGTCAACGTTCTTAACTCTCCTGAAGGGATGAAAGATGTATCAAGTACAGAAGATTTATATGCTACAGGATCCATTGATACAACGATTGAAGGGATTGACATGTCAGCCGATGACTGGGTGGAACAAGCTGCTAAAGCAACGAAAGCGGTAGAAGGCAATACCTATGTTAAATTAAATCGCGGTATTTTAACCGTGAATCAATTAAATCATTTTTTAAATTCCATGCCTGCTGAATTAACTTATGCGGATAGTAATAATCAATTCTTATACTATAACCATAAGCTTGAAGCTGAAGACATGTTAGCAACTCGTAGACCAGGACAAGTAGGAAATCCGTTAGCAGAATGTCACCCAGAAAGAGCCTTTAGTAGCGTTGCTTGGGTCATTCAACAATTACGTAATGGGAAACAAGATGTTGTACGAACCCATGTACCAACACACGGACCAGATAAGTATGTCGTTCATAGCTACCAGGCCATTCGTGATGAAGATGGTAATTATCTTGGAATCAACGAATATGTACAAGATATTAAACCGATGATTGATTGGTATTTAGAACAAACAGGACAACAGTTAACTGGCGGCAATGTTGATGCAGTATCTGGGGCAACTACTAAAGTAGATACTGTATCTAGTGCAACGGTTAAAGGCTAATAAAAAGAGGTCGTGATGGCCTCTTTTTCGAGTCTAGTTCAAATATCTTATAGCTAGAGCTGTTTTTCTAACTGGAAAGGGTGATAGTATGGCAATGCAAAGTCGTGACATACAAATGATGGGAACCGTTATCCATTTAGCTATTCAACATGAATATGCAGAATTCGTTTTGGATAAAATTATTCTACGATTGAAAGAGTATGAGAAACGTTTTAGCGCGAATGACCCTACTTCAGAACTAATGGAAGTTAACCAAAATGCAGGAATTCAACCTGTGAAAATAAATCCAGGTTTATACGAATTAATTAAAATAGGTAAAAAACATAGCACGGCTGAAGATAGTTCATTAAATATTGCCATTGGTCCCCTTGTTCAAGCTTGGCGTATTGGGTTTGAAGATGCAAAGGTTCCATCACACCAAGATATCCAATCTTTACTTAGCAAAACAAATGCAAAGGACATTATTCTGGATGATAAAAATCTAACCGTTTTTTTAAAACATACCGGAATGTTTATCGACTTAGGTGCATTAGCAAAAGGATTTATTGCAGATCTCATTATTCAAGATTTGGAAGCGATGAATGCTACATCCGCTTTAATTAATTTAGGTGGAAATGTCATGACATATGGAATTTCTCCTAATCAGAAGGATGGTTACTGGCGAATCGGAATTCAACACCCCTTCCTTTCACGCGGAAATTATATCGCCGTTTTAAAAGCTTTCAATCAATCTGTTGTTACATCTGGCGTTTACGAAAGAACATTTACGATGAATAACAAAACATACCATCATATTTTGGACTCTACTACTGGATATCCGATTCAAACGAAAATTGCTGGTTTAACTATTGTATCCAATAAATCAGTCTATGGAGAAATATGGACGAGTCGCTTATTTGGGCAGTCCCCTAGCCAAATCATTCATACGTTAAATCAAATACAAGACGTAGCAGGTATTGTCGTTACGAAGGATGGGGAGCTTTATTATTCGGAATCGCTTAGGCCGTATTTAATAGAAACTTATATTTGACTAAAAATTCGAACACTTCTCCTCTTCTCTAATATATTATGCATACCCTGTTACAAGAAAAAACCCCTTACCAATGGATAAGGGGAATGTTTGTTTAAATTATGTTGCCGTGTTTCGGTTTTCCTTGTGCTATTTGTTTTGGTCACAATTTAATCAATCTGTTTTGCTGATCTTCCATATATCCAATTCCTTCTTAAGTAACTTCATTAACTCAATTGCCGAATTTCTATCTAATTGGATAGATTGACTAATCTTCCCTTGTGTTTTGCCATCAGAAGAACTATACGTATCGATTTGAAAATACTTATTACCATTTTCATCTATAAAACTAGTATAAGTTGCATCTACTTCCGTATGCACATTGTTTCTGTTTTTTTCTTTTCTTTTTAGATTCTCTGTATTAATTAGTGCCATATTCTCTCTCCTATGCTTTTTATAATAACAATAGATGTATAAAATTCCATCTTATTTTTTCAGATAGAAAGCTTGTTTGCATAATTTTATGTCTCTTTTCACCTGCTTAGT
This sequence comes from Oceanobacillus sp. FSL K6-0118, assembly GCF_038006665.1. Taxonomy (NCBI): domain Bacteria; kingdom Bacillati; phylum Bacillota; class Bacilli; order Caryophanales; family Bacillaceae; genus Oceanobacillus; species Oceanobacillus sp. FSL K6-0118. Next base: position 2,130,776 of record NZ_JBBOVR010000001.1, on the reverse strand, counting down.
TGCAAGAAGTAGGTCCATTTTAACTTTTTTAAGTATTATAGAAGCTGGATTTATATCCCTATTTGAAATGTTTCTCTCTACCTTTGAAAAATTCACATTTCTATTATAACATCTTGAAAAATCAATAGAAGTAATAACTCTATATTAATTACTAGGGTTATTACTTCTATCATTTTAAAGTTTGAAGTTAGGTATGAAATGGTTCACCGTACCATATTAGAGGGCGCAGCTTTATTAGGATAATAAATGATCAAAAAGGAACAGCACAAGTGGCTGTTCCTTTGATGTGTAACACCTTAAATCTTAATATCAATGTTCGCATTTTTCTTTAACTCATCAACTTGCTGAGCGATTTTTTCCTGTTGCTTTTGCTGCTTGAGAGATTGTTCGATTTGCGGTTTTACTTCTTCAAGCTTTGGAACTTCTTGTCCAGTGCTCTTTCCTTGTTCCGATAATTGTTTGTACGTTTTTTCAATTTCCTTATCGGTTATTTCGCTAGTCGGTACTTCTTTCTCAACGTACTGTTCAAGTTTTATATTATCAGCTATTTGAGTTTCAAATGTTTTCATATCCATGCCGGACTCTTTAAGAACGTCCTCGAATTCTTTTTCTGTTTCAAACTGTTTTTTCATTTCGTCCAGCTGTTTTTTAATATCTGCTTCTGAAGCTTTATAGCCCTTTTTATCTGCATCTTGTAGAAGAAGAGTTTGTCCGACTAAGCTATCAATTGTTTGGTCTTTTACTTGCTCTAATGCTTCTTTAGAAGTCGGATCTTCTCCCATTTGCAACATTTGTTGTTGTATAGAGGCTAAGGTGCTATTATAGTCACTTCCTAGAATTTCATTATCATTCACGATGGCGACAGTTTTCTTTTCATCTACATGCTGTGCATCTAATTTCTTTTGCATCTCTTCCATTTGCTTTTCCTGTTCCTTCTGCTGTTCCTCTGTTTTGGCTTTATTATCATTCTTATCCTCTTTGCCTTCTTCGTTACCTCCGCATGCTACTAAAGCAACAGCCATTAGACCAGTTAGTAATGTTAACATTATTTTTTTCATCATCGATCTCCTTCCTTAAGCTAGAAGCATAATTATTTTAAAAAAACATCTGGTACGAATTATATAGTAAATCTTACGAAAATGAAACCTTATGTGGGTTTTCTTAAGATTTGTAACAGAATTGAGACGTTTTATCATACAAAAAGACCATTATCTTTAGATTCTTTTATTCCCTAAATTTTTAATAGATCAATGGATCCATATCTATGAACGACTATTGTTATACCAAGGATGTATTCTAACTTAAAAAGGATTTTTCTTAGACGTAAGGAAGGATATTTTTAGCCAAAATGTTGTGTTGCTTGAAAAGTTTATAACATCATTAGAAATATTTTTGTAATGTTCCATTCAGTCCATTTTGATATTTATACTGAAAAAATACAAGTACCATTTTTGTACTTGTATTTTAACGTTAGAATCTATTATTCAGTAAAAGATTTGGCACCAAGATAATGACTTTGCCAATAATCGATGCTGATATCTGCTACACTTACACCGTCATCTCCAGCGTGAATCATTTGATTATTACCGATGTAGACTCCACTATGAGACGCTCCTTCTGTATCATAAGTACCTTCAAAAAATACAACATCCCCGATACTAGGATGATCTACATAGTTACCATCGTTCTCCCACATTTCACGATGAGTGCGTGAAATATCATCAATGCCTACTTGATTAAACACATAATTAATAAAACCACTACTGTCCATTCCTTCCGTAGTTGTTCCTCCCCATACATAAGGCGTACCTATAACACTTTTCGCTACAGCAACAATATCAGATTTTATATTAGAAACATCCTCAGAGCTAGACTCCGTAACCGTTAAATTATCTTCAGAAGAGTCAATTTCCGTTATCGTTAAGTTATCTTCGGAAGATTCCATTTCTGGTAACGCCATCGTTTCTAAAGTATTTGGACCTACTATACCATCCACTTGTAAATGATGATCTGCTTGATAATCTCTTACTGCTTGTCCCGTTATAGAACCAAAAATACCGTCAATCGTATATGTATAGTAACCTTGTTCTTGAAGTTCTTTCTGTATATCCTCTACTGCTGCACCTACATCACCGTGCTGAATTAATGTCCCCTCACTTGATGATGCTACCTCTTGCTCCTGTATATTAGAAAGGTTGCTCTCGCTAATAGTAATATCTCCCTCCGAAGCGTCTGCTCCAGCATTGGCAAACACCTTTCCGCTAAGAACTGGAGTAAAAACCAAAGAACTTACAAATGCTATAGAAAGTACATATTTCCCTACTGTTTGATTGGACTGTGCCATCATTATTCCTCCTCTTTTTACTAGTTAAAGGCGAAAGATTTATTCACCATATTTTTGACTATCTGTAAATTAACATATGAAAATCTCAATTCGATAACATAGAGTTTAAGAAGGAATAACAAATTATTAAATAAAATGAAACTTTATAAGAATTTCGCAAAGTCGCTAGATGCCTGGAACAACGCGGTTATTCCTAGCAACGGTTGGACTATTTTATACTCTTACATAAGCATTTTGATTACTAGATTTCATTTAGTGAACGAAATAGACTTTGAGATGATAAGGAGGATACGCTTCGTTTACAAATTAATGACAACTGCTAAAAAAATGTAATCTTATGATACGGTTATAGAGTAGGAGTTATCAACTGTGATTTAGACAGCCATAAACGACAGATATATCAACTCAATGATGATTAAATAACGTATCTTGAGGAGGAATACAATGAATGAACAAGATCGGCAAAAAATGAAAGATGCAATTAAAAGAGCTTCTGAGATGAATCTTTCCCTTTTGGGGGAATTGGAAAATTTGTTGAATGAAAACAAAAAACTAGAGGAGGAAAATAAAAAGTGGCGAGAATACTATGAATCTGGTTCAAATCTATATAAAAGAAGCCAGGGTAATCAGGGTCGCGGAACACTGAACACATAATTTATCACACTGTTTCCAATCCAAGAGCCTTATAATGAAAAACGGACAAATAAAATATATGGATCGTAGCATGTTTGGAAGAATTTTCTTTCAAGGCATGCTATTTTGTTCACCATGATTTTTATAGTTATTTAAACACCTTTAAAGTCCCCTTCATCTAGGTATAATGTTTCTAAGACCGAAGCTGTTATAAAAATATACACTGTAAAATCCCCCAACTTTTATAGCTGGGGGTTGTTGAACTTGTCCTAGTAAAAAAACTACGTTATCTATTTTCCATTTCTAAAATCATGATACCAATATTGATTTACTCTCCTTGAATAGCTTCAAGAGGGACTCTTACTTGGTAAGCTTTTGCCCTTTCAACAGCTAGTTCTGCATGGATATTCCCCCAAGTGTCATTAAGAGTAGGCTGTGAAGTTTCCTTTAATATAGCTTTCACATCATTTGGACTAAGATTTGGATTTGCTTCTAACATGAGAGCAATGACGCCTGCACAAATTGGCGTTGCCATGGATGTACCAGATAATTGTATATAATTCTCATCTATTATCATTTCTGGTAATTGTGACTCTGTTACAGAATTCGGAGCTAGAGGTGCAATGATATTCGTACCGGGTGCATAAATATCTGGTTTTACAAAATAATCTATGGACGGTCCCCTGCTTGAGTAATCTGCTATCACATCATCCGCACGCTCTAGGGTATTTTGGTCATCCGTAGATCCAACTGTAATGATAAATGGATTGATAGCTGGAGTACTAATGGTGTATGGATAAGGGCCACTATTTCCAGCTGCAGCACAAACCACGATCCCTTCTTTCCATGCTTCTTGGGCAGCCAATGAAAGTGGATCATTTCTAAAAGAATCATATGCTGGTGCCCCTAATGATAGGGAAATAATATGAATTTGGTGTTCATCTCTATGATTGATACACCACTCAATGCCCTCGATAATAGAAGATAATCTACCACTACCATTTTTATCTAATACCTTAACCCCAATAATAGAGGCCTCTGGTGCTGGGCTGATATATTTCCCATTAGATAAGAACCCATTACCAGCTGCATCACCAGCACAATGAGTTCCATGTCCATTATCATCATAAGGTTCTTCATTTCCATTTATAAAATCCTTAAAGGCAATAATTCTGTTAGATGGGTTGGTAAAGTCTTCATGCGGATAAATTCCTGTATCAATTATTGCAATCGTTACTCCTTTTCCAGTGAAATGAAGTTGATTTTGAACATTTACGGCTCCAATTTGTTTGCTTGCAATATCTAAAAAAGCAGTTACTTCTCGGTCATAGAAAATACGATCTACGGCATCATGATCTTTAATTTGTTTTATCATTCCAGGGGTTAATTTTCCTTTTATACTATGAATAATGGGGAGTTCTCGTTCAAGTTTATTGTGGGAATCTACGTTGCAAGTATTATAGAGGTCGTCTTTTAATCCTTTTTCACAACTATTTTTCAAATAAACAATGACAGGGATTTCGTTATCTGTCTCATTCGGATCAACTCTTCGATTAATTCTTAACTGCTCAACCAATCCTAAGTCTAAACTTCTACCCGCAGCTTCATACCAAACTCTTTTTCGTCTTGTCAAATTGTTCTCCTCCTTTAATGAATAAAATACTTATTCCAAGAGAGTCAACAACTACTAAATAATGGAAGGTAATTAGACTTTACCTTCTAATCCCATTATATCAAGGACAATCTATTAAAACTATAAGACAATTTAACTATATTCTTAATATACTTAAAATTCAATATAGTATAATAGATATAAATATGATAGTACCATAAATGTTATTCTTTTAAATAACCGTCACATGTTAGGTGGTAGCTTTAAAAGTTTTTCATAAAAAACATCTTGTACCCTCCTCTTTATTAAATCGGTTCCAAAATCTGTAATAAAAAAGGCTTATTGTATTGAAAAAGATAATTAACTATGATAAAATTTTAGGACAGGTATATAATAATTACAAAATTCAGAAGGTTCCATCAACTAAAGTGTCAGCATTACCATTTAATAGAGGGGAGGTATCATTGTGAAATTAAGTGATGTAATCGCCTTATTAGCCCTCTTATGTACTTTTGGAACATTCTTAATGGCCATTTTAAACTTCGTACTTAATCTGTTGTAATAGACCTCTATATCTCATTCATTTTTGAAACATTATTAGATTCCCTCTCTTTTTATATTGTTAAGATATTTGTTTTTTGGTCTTCCACTAAAAAATAAATAAAAGGGGGTGATTTTTTTGATTTTCTTTTCAAACTCGAAAAAGTTTGTATCTTAGAAATTCCTCAGATAAAACTCATCGATGTAATGGAGGAAAATTCATTCGTCTCTTCTTCATTTACCCTTAACGTTTTATACTTCCATTTAACCTAATAAATCCATTATCTGTTCATGTTAATATCCATGTTCTAATAAAACACGAATCTATTTTATCGTATCAAGTGAAGATCCATGGACTAGATAAGCCTTCTCCCCTCCGATTTTTTATGCAAATAATAATAGTTGTTAATTAACAAATGATCCATACCTAACCTTCACACGCCACTCCTATATTGCAACCACTCATAAGGCAACCACTCTTGATACTTCCTCTGCAAAAACCGGTCATAAAACCCATTTACAAATGGACAATCTATACTCGTACAAATGGTTTTTTCCTGAAAACAAATTTTATCTTTGGCGGTAATGGTCAGAACCTTTGAGATTCTTACTACATTTATCATCCTATCACCTAAAATTATTCATTAACATTAGTTTATCAGATATTGGATTGGTTTGGACAAATGAAAAGGGGCAGTCCCTCACTTTGGTAAAATGTAGTGAATGGGGGGACTGATCCTGAAATCTGTAGCTTAAAGTCTATAATCAACTTTTGTGCTTTCCCCCTCGGGCGTGTAATACTTTTATCCGACGGGGCAGGCATTTGAATTAATTATGATTAAAATGGATTTGTAGCCAATATGCTAGCTGATTTTATGTAGACACGTTGGTTTAATTTCAATTGGGAAACGATCAGTTCAGCAATATCTTCTGGCTGCATATATTTTTCGTCGTTTTCAGGAATTAGTTTTAATTCAATTGCCATGTCTGTTGCGACTGTACTCGGAGTTAAAGCCGTTACCCGGATATTATTTCTGCGGACCTCTTGTGCTAATGACTCAGTTAATCCAATGACACCGAATTTTGAAGCACTATACGCACTTGATGTTGCCGCCCCATTCAAGCCGTTGGTGGAGGAAATATTGATTACGTCTCCACTATTTTTTTCAATGAATTGAGGAAGAACGGACCGTGTAACATAATAGGTACCCATTAAATTCACGTCTATGATCCTTTTCCATTCTTCTGGATCCATGTCTAAAAGGGATGCAAACTTACTCGTTCCCGCACTATTAATCAGAATATCGGCTTTGCCTAATTGATTTGTTATCTTCTCAATAGCCTGTTGAACTTGCTCAAAGTTTGAAACATCCACTGCTGTATAAGCAACTTTTACTCCTAGTTCATCCACAACACTTGCTACTTGCTTTAAATTTGATTCAGTTGTTCCAAGTAAACCAAGGTTAACCCCTTCATTCGCAAGTGCGATCGCAGTCGCTTTTCCAATCCCTCTTCCTGCACCTGTTATGAATGCTACCTTCCCTGTTAAAGATTGTACCAAAACAATCAACTCCTTTTTGTATATATAAATTTACCAATCCACTCTATTATATAAGTCTAAATTATATTTCTCCAATATCATTCCTTTATGTAGTCAAAATTTGGTACCTGCTCCCAGTATGTTAAAGTTTTAGCTCACTGTGGGAAATTGGGGTCAGTGAGCTATCCCTATATGAGTGTTAAACCCCGCATTGCTAACGCGTTACCTAGAATTAACAGATAAATCTTAGTTTCCAAAACGAACAAGTTTTTTAAACAGATAAACTGCTAATCCTAAAAATAGAATAGATAATGTCAACGTACTAACAGACACGAGTAAAGAAGAACTACCCATTCTCCTTCTAGTAAAATTTTCGAGGCCTCTGTACTCAAGTTACTTGGGCTCCACTCCATATATTTGGAAACAAGGTAGTTAGCAAACTAAGCATCGCTAAAAACAAAATACTCACCCCAGCGATACCGCCACCATTCCATAACACTGTTCCAAAAAAGAGAGTAACTGCAGTAAGTAGAACAATTCAAAGACTATAAAATCCTAAGCTTGCAAGCATCAAGGTCCATGGAACATAGTTAAATAGGATATTTGTATAATCCCAAGTGAAGAGATAACCAGCCGCTAAGGCTACTAGTAAAATAAATAGCTGTGCGACGTATTTGCTAACTATATACTGGAATGCACTTACAGGTCGCACCACCACAAAAACGATTGCCCCAGTTTGACGCTCCTGAGAAATAACATTCATCAATGCCAATACAAATAACAATGTACCAATCGTTCCATATTGGGATAAAGTAGCAATCAATACTTCCTCACCCGATGGTATCGGTATATCGATGACAGCTCCTTCTGGAAGATTACCAGCCATTTTAAAGCAGGAGAGAAAAAATAAAAATACATTGGGGACGAATGGTACAGGTAATTTACTAATATCATCTAAAGGGAAATTATCGTCTAATATGATAAAATTAAATCTAGTATTTCAAAACTGGACGGTGCTATCATTGGGAAAAGTGAAATTGAAAGAGATGGATTTGTATGAACCGATTAACAAGTATTTTAAGCGTAAAGGATTCGAAGTGTACGGGGAGGTAAAAGACTGTGATATGGCGGTCATTAAAGACGACCTACTTATACTTGTGGAATTAAAACTAAACTTAAGCGTAGACCTGCTTATTCAAGCAACGAAACGACAACGGGTGTCTGAGCATGTATATGTGGCCATACCGAAACCAAAAAAACACAATCCTCGTTCCAAAAAATGGCGGGACACGTGTCACTTAATACGGAGATTAGAGTTAGGGTTAATTCTCGTTTCATTTACAGAAAAACAAAAACGGGTGGAAATCATGATAGAGCCACCCCCTTTCCACCGCCCGATTAGCATGGGGAAAGCCAAATACCTTAGACAAGCAATCATAAAAGAAATAAATGGTCGAAGTGCGGACTATAATATTGGTGGTTCTAGCAGAAAACAAATTATGACTGCTTATCGGGAAAACTGCATTCAAATCGCTAGTTACCTAGAGGAACACGGGGAACTCTCCCCAAAGCAGTTATTGCAAATGGGAACAGGCAAGAAAACACAATCGATACTTAGTAAAAACTATTATGGTTGGTTTATTCGGGTTAAACGAGGAATTTATGTACTGAGTGAAAAGGGAAAAAAGGAATTAAAGCAATACCCTGAGTTGGTGGAGTATTATCGTAAATAGTTGGCAGATCGCTCGCTCATTTCGATAAAGTGGGACTAAACCTACATACCTTGATATACTGGCTCATTGGCAGAAGGGGCAGATGACGAACTCATGAACAAGTGAGAATAATGTTGCTTTGAAATAAAGTTTAATTAAAATACCTCACAAGCCCTTATATTACCGTAAACAGGAAGAATCCATTTGGAAAAAGGATTCTTCCTTTGTGATATATTGTTCTATTGTTATAAAAAAGTTTGATCATTTTACACTTTTGATATTAAACAATCGTGCCACTTTCTAGAAGAAACAAGCTATGGCTTAAAAACGTTATCAACTGTTGTATTGAGTACCCTCGCTATTTTAAATGCAAGTTGTAGGGTAGGGTCATATCGGTCATTTTCAATAGCATTAATTGTTTGCCTTGATACATTGCACTTCTTTGCTAGTACATCTTGAGTAAATCCTTTGCCCTTGCGAAGTTCTAAAATTTTATTTTTCATTGCTACTCATCCGTCGACTATAAATCCAGTAATATACAAAATAGCTAATAACCGCAATCAACAAATAAAGTAATTCTGGATAGACAAACGGAACCAATGCTAAACGCTCATCATTTAAATTGAAGAAATCAAAGACAAAGTTAATAACGAAAAACATAAGGAGTAATAACCAACTGCTTACAATCGCTTTTTGTTTAATCAATTGCGAACGCTCATCATCCTTTGTTTCAACCCCACCATATTCATCTGTACCAGTAACCCAACCGATAATAAAGAAAATAATTAAGCCGACTAAAAGTGGTACGGCTATTCTGATAAAATCCAATGTAATCACCTCTTAATAATGTCAAAAACTCTTTCCATTTAACCTTACAGAAAAACTTCGCCTATGTCAAAAGGTTTTTACATTTAACGTACCGAATTATGCCATTAAATGGCCCGCTTGTCGCAGAACAAAACGTACACGACGACCCAAGCTGTACGGCTTTAAATGTTCTGTAGCCTCCCCCAAGTATTGCTTCAAATTATCTGTTGTAATATCGCTCATTCTAATATCACGAAATAACGTTAAAAGATCACATTGAAAGCCATACATCTTTAAAGTAAGAAGAGAATAACCTTCTATTATTTTATCGGATTGGTACCTTTCCCGGCTTCCGACAACAACATGTCTTCACACTCCCACACTATGAATCAATTAATTTGATTTCAATATGGTCTTATTACCCATCCCTTATTCAACAATAGAAATGTGTATAATAAAATACGCTCCTTTTGTAATAGCGAAAATACAGATAAGGCGCCTGTCCTTATTTGGTATAGGCGTCCATTAGCCGAACTTATTCAGCATATAGCTCTGCTTCATCATAGGCTTTTGTCCAATGAAATGGCTGTATTTCCTTTAGGGTTTTAAATGTTAAATTCTCGTCTTCGGAAGTAATTGCTGCTTTGACATCGGCTCCCCAATAATACAGTCTTTCTTGACAGACTCCACAAGGGGTTAGTACTTTAAACTTAGAATTTTCATCATCCCGTACTACACATAAAGAATGTGTTATCTTTTCATTTAACTTGTGTGCTTCGAGAATTGCCCCCGTTTCTATACATAATTCAGTTGAAGCGTTGATTACATCTGGTGCAACGCTTGTTAGAATCTTACCACCCTCAGTATACATTGCTGCTGCCCCACCCCAACCGGAAGGATATCTGTTTTTTATTAAATCAATTGCTGCATCATAAAGTGTCTGTTCAATGTTCATATTATCTCCCCCATAATTTTCTGTCCCTGGAATTGTTTCGACCCTCTACTATGTCCAAAAGATCGTTCAGTAATGGCCCTAATGTGCAATATGGACGCAACTGCTTGTTAAGTAATCGCGCCCATTTGCCGATGATACTACTCAGTCGTAAAACTCCATATGTGGTTTATCCTGCTTATAATAATTTATTCTATCCTGCAAGGAACCAGTATGAAATTCAAACTTATGTCCATCGGGATCAGTAAAATAGATGGATTTCTTATCTCTTTTATCTCTAGGACGTCCAGTTAAGATATTTACTCCCAATTTCTCCAATTTATCATATGCATTATAAAACTCGGTATCTTCTATCGTAAAAGCAACATGAGTATATGACTGGTTTATTTCATTACGGGGAATATCTTTCTCTAAATTAAGCGCCAACCACATTCCATTCAAATCAAAATAGGCAGTACTTCTCCCTTTAACCAGCAATTTTGCATCAAAGACATCTTGGTAAAATTTTATAGATTGTTCTAAATCAGAAACAGAAAACAATAAATGATTTAGTCCCTTTACTAACAACTGCATCACCCCAAACATTTATTAAACAATATGGCTCGATTGCTCAGGAAGGACGCAATGCTTATTCTGTTATTGCGCCCGTTTGTTAAGTAGTTGCCACTAAAAATTCCTCTCCATTTGGCAAATGAAGACCATCGGTGCGATTGGTGAAGTAGCGCTCATTAAGATCAGTTGAAGATACATATCGGACTTCTTGTAAACCGGCCTTGCGAGCCATCTCTATAATTTCTGGTGGCGTGAAGAAGCTGATAAAAGGCGTTCCACTTGCTTGCGCACCTTCCTTCGCCGTATCAACTTCAGAATGTTCCTCGGACTCTGTTGACTCAAACGGCAATAAAAATGTCATAGCCAGCGTGGAACCAGGAGCTAGCTTCGAAACCTGACGTAATGTCGCTGTGATTGCTTCCTTGGTAAGATATTGTGTAACCCCTGTAGAAACGACTACAGCTGGCTTATTCATGTCGAAACCCGATACCTTTAGTTGCTCTAACCATGACCGACCTGCTTCGAAGTCGACTGGAACAAAGTGTAGCCAATTAGGAATACCAAAGCCAAGTTCAACCAAGCGTTTTCTTTTCCAAACTTGTGTTTCGGGTTGATCAACTTCGAATACCTGGATTCGGAAGGCAATCTCCGTTCGACGCTGAGCAAAGGTGTCTAGTCCAGCGCCGAGAATCACATACTGGGTAACATTGTGATTGGATTGTTCGGTAATCAGATCCTCAATGAAACGGGCACGGGCAACAATAGAAGCACGGAACCCCCTAGAAAACTTTTGATCCATGTCGGGTCTTTGGCGCCATTCATTGTCAGGATCAATCAATTGTAAGCCGACCTCATCTTCAAGCACATACGGTGGTGAATCGACCTGTACATGCAAAACACGCCACAATGCAACCCGTATTGCTGTGTGGTCAGGTTCTGTATTTTTTTATCATGCATAATTTTATTTCTCCTTTCGATAGTCACTCCTGTTATTCTTTCAGTTAGTACGTAAAATACACACCTTTTATTACGCAAAGGGCTTCGTATACGAACATCAACTATTTAAAATTCCTTTCCATCTATCTCGAAGAAGTTCAATCTCATGTTTGGAAAGAAATTTTGGAATTCGCTTTCCACATCAAAACTTATATAAAAGTAACTTCATCATACTTCTGAAACTTGGAATCATGCCCAAAACAAAATATAGTAAGCGAGTTTTTAATGGAAGTTTATGAATGTATTTTGATCTAAAAATAGACAAGGCTGCCTTTCTTTCTAGTTTGGCGTTTAATTGGTCAACGGTATTAATATCATCCACTGTCCATTTGTGTACAGCTCCTGTTGTTTCTTTTAGGCGGTCTTTTCCGGAATTTACCGCAAAGGAACTCATTACATCAAAAGCGATCTGTCCTTGTGGAAAATTACTTGTTATCAGGTTAAGCAGTTCTTTTACTTCATCTTCAGTAAGATATTCCAACACACCCTCTGCAAGGATTATGGTTGGTTGGTCCTTTGGAATTTGATTTAGCCAGTTTAAATCCGTAATAGAAGATGAGATCATTACGTAGCCTTTTTGACTTTTAAAAAAGGACTTACGTAATTCGATAACCTCGGGGAAATCCACATCAAACCAATTTATCATGGACGGCGGATTAATTCTTGCTATTCTTGTATCCAGACCACAACCAAGATTAAGCACCGTTGCGCTAGGGTACTTTTTTATAAAAATCTGCAGCCATGTATCCAATTGCTTCGCTCTTATGACCATGATTTCGTTCCCAAAATGGCTGACATTTTCAAAGTCGTAATCAATCATGTGAAGGATCTCTGCTGCCTTTTTATCATCAAGAATTGGATTTTTTGAACGGCTGTCCTGAGCCTTTGCCTGCAAAGTGATCAGAAGAGTTTCTTTTTCCTCTGATAAGTTAATTTTACGAGAATCCATTATTCTTTTTCTCCTTCTTTTATTCCGTTAAATGACCCTTATGTTGAAAATAGGTGCCCCTTTGCTTCACTTACGGTAAATTTTAAGCAAGGTTTCAACTACGCCACAATCTGGCTCGATTTCTCAGGAAGGACGCAATGCTTATTCTGTTATTGCGCCCGTTTGTTGAAGTATGTATAAATCATTAACTTTTATTTTTCAACTCTAAAAGTATAGGAGTTATATTTAATAAAATGGATAGAATCGTCAAAACCCATAATGCTGTCTCCATGGTAGGCACCACATCTAATAATGCAGACCAATCCTCCACCTTTACCCAATCGGACACCATCCTGTATTCTGCGACAAGTGTTAGCGCTGTAAATGATAATCCCACTGCCATTGCCAATTTATAATCTTTTCCTGTTCCGTACATATAAAGATTTATAAAAGTTGCTATTACAGCAATGACCCCTAATATTATCCACATCATTTAGCCCCCTTTATATTTTATAATGGCCCGATTATCCGAACAAGCGCAAATCTTTGTTCGAAAATCACGCCCGTTAATTAAACACTTGTTACTTTGTTGATTCTAAAATAAATCCAAAACGTAAAGGTATATGTATTGTAAACTCCGTTAAATAGACCAATTATTGGAATACGAAGCCTTAAATTTTTACAAACTTTTTTTATAAATCATATAACCTATTACCAAGCCTATTACGATCAATAAAATGGCGAATAGGTTTATTGCAATAAAGTTCATTACATAGTCATCTGGAGAGTAACTTCCTGTCGCTGCAGCTTGAAAAGCAACATATCCTAACATAGGAAATACCTTATTCAAAATGCTTGTCGTAAATAATATAAGAATTCCGAGAAAAATTGCTAAATTACAAAAGAAAAAGAGTACCTTATTCAAATTAACCTCTCCTTTCCCCACTTCTGAACCTCAACTATTTGGCTCGTTAATGGAATAATGCTTACTTTTATTGTAACAAAATTTCGCATCTTTTTTTATAAACGTCGTGTCTTTTTTACAACCCCTTTGGATTATGCTTTGTCCAAAGGGGTTTTATGAGCAGTATAGGAAGATCCTGTCATCATTTAAATATGTAACTATTTTTAATCCACCTAAAAACCCCTACTTGTATTCATACATGACAAGTAGGGGTTTTATTTGACTTCGACTTCTGATTCTAATGGGAGTTCCGTTTTCAACACGTCCTTTTCTTAAATTGCCAACTTACTATACTCGTTGATTTGTTCTTCTGTTAATTGACCTATAAAATGATAAAAGCTAACGGACTTCATGCCATATCTTTCGCAAATCGACAAGTAACCACGGTATGCTACAACACAAATGTTTTCCATTATTTCCCCTCCTATTTGTTATATAACAGTTATAAGTTTATGATGATAATATATAACAGCTTTACAATTTTGTCAATATTCATTTTAGAAAAAGTGAAAACAATTACTGCAGAAAAAGGAATGCGTTTAATTATCTTGGTTTATTAGAAATTATAAACCAGAATCTGTTATAAAACACAAGAACGGTTCTAATACTTCCGACAGAAATGGAAGCATTAGAACCGTTCCCCTTGTTCCGAACAGCACGGATGACCATCTATTTATTAGGCTACGGCCTCTTTAGTTCCTTGAAGAAAGAATTTTTACCTAAATACAATAAAACAACCTCAGCTTAAATGAAAGAAGAATGGCATATAGAGGATAATTCCTAGTAAAATCATCGTAATAAGCAGCACAATACTTTTCCAACGTTTTCGCCTCCAGAATAAAAGGGAAACGATGATGCTTTGTATAAATATCATGGTTGCCCCGATGATGACCATCCAAAGAGAGCCGATAAAGTTTCCTAACATATTGATGAGGATCCCAACAGGCATTAAGGCGATTACAATGATAGCGACGGGACTTCCTTTAATTCGTTCTAAAATCTCTGTACGTTTAGATTCAGGAAATTGATCGTATTCAATAAGCGCAAACCACCCAGTAAGGATAACGATTGCACCTAGTACTGAGATTGAACCCATATGAAAACCTCCCTTTATGATCATACTAACCAATTTCTTTGCAATTGAAACAACATGGAGAACCTGGAGCTACTATAAAATGTAGGAGCTGAACGATTCTCATTCCTGATTTGGGATTAACCGATATCCCCAAACGAACTTGCGTTACAATAGATTCTTTTGAAGACAGATGAAAGACTAGTAAGGTAGCTTCAAACTTACTTTCATTTTCCGTTAAGCTATTCCGGCCTTATGAGTTTCATAGGAATACTTGCCTTACTACTAGAATAGAATCATTAATAACTACATGGTTCATACACTCGGAGGATTCTGTTTTTATAAAAAACGCAGGACTCTTTCTTTAGTTATAGATGTTGAAAAACACCTAACAAAATGAAACAGTCTAAATCAATTTTATGAAAAGGGGTATCTAGCATGCGTAAATTTTTAAAACATTTTATTAATGGTGAATGGGTGGAGTCTACCGGTACAAAGACGGTTGATGTCATCAACCCGGCAACAGAAGAAGTAATCGGTCAAATTAGTGATGGAACAAAAGAAGATTTAGATAAAGCTGTTGCTGCAGCCCGCGCAGCCTTCCCATCATTTTCTCAGACAACAAAGGAAGAACGCATTGACCTATTAAATCGGATTGCCGATGAATATGAGAACCGCAAAAACGATATCGTGGAAGTCATTACGGAAGAATTGGGAGCCCCTATTTCCATAAGTGAAAATACGCATTACGTCTTGGGGTTATCCCATTTCCGACAAGCTGCAAAAGAGCTAGAAAGCTTTGAATTCACCGAGAGACGTGGGAATACGGTCATTCGAAAAGAACCAATTGGTGTAAGTGGACTAATTACTCCTTGGAACTTTCCAACGAACCAGCCATCAACGAAGCTTGCTAGTGCTTTTGCTGCCGGAAGTACAGTCGTGTTAAAACCATCAGAACTTACACCATTTGCAGCAATTATACTTGCTGAGATTTTTCAAGCGGTTGGTTTACCAAAAGGTGTCTTTAACCTTGTAAATGGTACAGGTGAAGTCGTCGGAAATGGGATCAGTTCTCATCCTGATATTGACTTTGTATCTTTTACCGGATCCGGTCCAGTTGGTCAAAAGATCACTGAAAATGCCGCAAAAAATATTAAAAAAGTGGCGCTCGAACTTGGAGGGAAATCACCACTTATCATACTTGATGACGTCGACATGAAAAAAGCAGCAAAAATTGCGGTTACGAATGTTGTCTTAAACTCCGGTCAAGTATGTTCAGCAGCAACACGTACACTCGTTCCAAAGTCAAAGATAAATGAATTCACCGATGCAGTAAAGGAAGTCCTACCTAATTTTCCATTTGGTGATCCACAGAATGCTACTAATTTCTTTGGACCACTCGTTTCCGAGAAACAATACAATCGTGTACAAGGTTATATAAAGAAAGGAATAGAAGAAGGTGCAACACTCCTAATTGGCGGTACTGGTAAACCAGAGGGATTGGAAAAAGGATACTATGTCAAACCAACCGTCTTTACCAATGTGAAAAACGATATGGTTATCGCCCAAGAAGAAATCTTTGGACCAGTCATGTCCATCTTAACTTATGACGATCTTGATGAAGCGATTGAAATTGCTAATGATACGGTATATGGATTAGCCGGATATGTCGTTGGTGAGGACAAAGAAAAAGTGCGGAAAGTCGCAACTTCAATCCGGGCTGGTCTTATTAATGTCAATGGTGCTCCTTTTGACTTCGCAGCTTGTTTTGGAGGTTATAAACAATCTGGAATCGGGCGTGAGTGGGGAGCATTTGGTATAGAAGAATATTTAGAAATTAAATCAGTAGTTGGCATGCCTTCTTAGAGAATCGAAACCATTTAAGAGGCCACCTAGTATCAGTGATAACTGATAGTGGTGGCCTTCCCTTTTGGAATATCCTTATCTAGTTCCACAAATCATGCTATCTTCTAATCAGTTTTAGCCAAGAATAGAATGGCTGTTCCAACTGCCGTAACAAAAAATACAATTGAGTTTAACTCACTTCAGAAACTGAATACCCAAAAAGGCTTCTGCTTATCCTTTGATATGGCATCTAGGACGAAAATGAGAAAGTTTCATATATTGAAATCAAAGGAGATGGTGGATATGTATATTGAAAATGATAAAGACATGGACTATATGCTTGAGGTCGACCGAATGATTAATGAAGGTCTTGGTGGTGGAACGATCGAGTACGATTATCAGCTACAACAACTAGAGGTCCCGGATACCAATCAACCAAGAAAGAAAAACGATACGATAGAAAAGTGATTAGGAACAAGGACAGGTACCTACCCCATTCAACTGGGATGAGTTACCTGTCCTCACTGTTGCTGTTGTACTTAATAAGTCATTTAATGATCCTTAATTTCTTTCGCGGCAGAATGTAATCCTATCTAACTAGTTTTCCCTTGACCAAATGGATCTGGGCTCAGACCCTTTTTCTAATAAAATACATTTGAGTAGGTACGCTAATTTTTATCCTTTTTTTGTATAGAAGGAAATGCGATATAACAGTTAATTCATGTCTTTGCTTCTTTCTTCCACACTTTCTACTAGTTTAAATAGAAAGCGATAAATTAACAGATAGGCTTCCTCTAATGACATCCCCTCATTAAACCCATTCACATAATTCAAGGCAAAATTCAAATCAAACAAGCCATCCGTTTGATTAAAAATCAATTCAAATCTTGCTTCATCTCCATGTAATTCTTTACTTAAGTTTTCTTTAAGGGATATCTCAAACTTTTTCTGCAGCTGCAATCCTACCATGACGTCATATGTTCCAAATACATCACTTACTTCCAACGAAATCGCATCGACGCCGATTAGTTTCAACCATTTAGATTCTAAGTATAAAAATTCATTCTTGTGTTTTTGAAGGTAGTCGATCGGCTGTTCTAAAAAAGCGAATGATTCTTCAGAGAGAGTTTCTTCTGTTCCTTTATCACATCTTTCAATGGATGCATCTTGGAAACGTGTCGTAGGATCTTTTTCTATGAATGTAACGTCATTTGAAATTAATTCATGTTCCTCCATATACTCTTTTTCCTCTTGATAGATTTCAACCTTTAAAGAAGGTGCAGCTTGTTGCTCTTCACTCATCAATGATGAAAGGTATTGATTCATTCGTTTATGTAACATTGGTGTATCCTCCTGTATTTGATTGTACAGTAATACTTTAGTGCATTTTGGGTGAAGCACTCCATTTCGTATGCTTTAGCGTGTACGTTTTCTACCTCTTATTGTAGTACCTGAATTGCCTTTTTGTCGATTCTTATTAGGTCTTCTATTGGAAGAACGCGTGGTAGGATTCCTTCCGTCTCTTTTACGATCATCGGAGCGTTTTGCTTCTTTTACTTGTTCACGGCTTGCTCTTTGATAATCCTCACGATCAGGGATTCTGACTCCTTTAATCACTTGTATTTCCAATCTTTGATGAATCCCTTTTTCAATCATTCGTAGGAACTCTAGATCCTTAGGAGCCATTAAGGTAAAGGCAACCCCATCGCCACCTGCACGGCCAGTACGTCCAATTCGGTGAACATAACTTTCCACATCATGGGGAATATCATAGTTATAAACATGTGTCACCCCTTCGACATCAAGTCCCCTTGCCGCAACATCTGTTGCAACTAAAAACTGAGTTTTCGCCTCACGAAAACGTTTCATTGCTTTTTCACGTTTAGACTGGGATAAATCGCCGTGCAACTCATCTGAATTATACCCATTAGCAATCAAAGCTTCATGAAGTTTTTTGGCACGAATTTTGGTTCGACAAAATATGATCGCTAAAAACGGTCGATGTTCTTCGATTAAATGGAATAAAGTTGCTTGTTTTCTCCGTTCCGTTGTTTCAATCACAACTTGTTTAATTTCTTCAACCGTCACCTTTTTTGCTTTCACTTCAATAAATTCTGGTTCGACCATATATTTTTTGGCAAGAGATTTAATTTCTTTTGGGATAGTCGCAGAGAATAACATGGTTTGTCTGGTAGAAAGTGTTTCATGGATGATGTCATCTACCTCTGGAAGAAAACCCATCTGTAACATTTGGTCAGCTTCATCTAACACAAGCATCTGAACCGTTGAAAGATCAAGGCTTTCACGGCGAATATGATCTAATAACCGACCAGGAGTTGCAACGACAATATGCCTGTCCCCTTTTAACTTTTTTAATTGACGCTCCACATCTTGACCACCATACACAGCTAACGTATGTATGCCTTCTACGTTCTCAACCATTCTTTTTATCTCTTTTGAAATTTGCTGAGCCAATTCTCTTGTTGGGGTTAAAATAAGTGCTTGAACATCCGACTTGTGCACATCAATCTTTTCAATCATAGGAAGAACAAAAGCCAACGTCTTTCCTGTTCCCGTTTGTGCTTTTGCAATAACATCCTTCCCCTCCAGTACGGATGGAATCGTCCGTTCCTGGATGGAGGTAGGAGCTTCTATTCCTAATGACTTTAATGTATGGTTTATCTCTTTTCGAATACCTAGTTGTAAAAAATCAGGCATGGCTAATCACGTCTCTTTTCTTATAGTAATGCCATTGTATTTGTTCCAAGGCTTTTTAACTATAGCATATTGATTAGTATTTACGGAGTGGTTGGGATTATTATGTTGTATTTCCTTTTTTCTTGAATGTGACCCCAAAAAGTTAAAGGGAAACAGATAAACTGTTCCCCCGCTAATCGTTTATTTAGACTTACTTAAAAAAGATGCTGGCACATCAGCTTTAAATGTTAAAATTTTATTTGTTGTTGGGTGTTGGAAGGTTAGGGTCTTCGCATGTAAACCGAGTCTGCCAATTACATTCCTCTCCTTAGATCCATATTTTTTGTCACCAACAACCGGATGCCCAAGATCTTGCATATGGACTCGAATTTGATTTTTTCTACCAGTTTCAAGATTCAATTCTAATAAAGAAAAATCTGCATTACCCTGAATGAACGTATAGCGTGTTTTAGCAAGTAAACCATCATTAGGCGTTTGACTGGAATACATAAGATGTGTTTTCGTTTCTCTTAGCCAGGACGTGATATAGCCTTCCTTCTCTGTAAACCTACCTTCAACTAAAGCCACGTATGTCCGCTCTTTAACGGCCTTTGCCCAATTATCCTGTAGTTTCCTTTTCACATGCTCACTCTTTGCAAACATCATCACACCTGATGTGTCTTTATCTAAGCGGTGCACGACAAAAACTCTATTTTCAGGGTCTTCCCTCTTCACATATTTCATTAATTGATGCAATGCCGTCTGCTGTTTTTCTTTTTCCGTCGCAATCGATAATAATCCAGCTTCCTTGTTAATGACAATAATATCCTCGTCTTCATAAAGAATCTGCATTCCAATTAACACATTTTGCTTTACTGCTGCTTTATTTTTTAAAATCGTGACCGTTTGACCGGGTTTTAATTGGTAATTAAACCGTTTTTCGATATGATCATCAATCGTTACTTGACCTCTAGCCAAGATGGACTTTACTGAATTTCTACTTCGATTAGACATTACCTTTAATAAAAAGGATAATAATTCATCGGGTTCTTTTACCTCAATGATTATATTTTTGGCATCTTTTCGATAGTTGGATCTTTTTTTTGACATACTGTGTGCTCCTTAAAATATTGAAATTATGATGGATGTATCTTTAAGATTAGTAGGTGTGGGCTGGAAATGCAAATGGGAATAAAAACTAAAACGTATTTTATGAGTTATAGGGATCGGAAACTGTTTTACGAACTGTTTTGTGAACAACACATCGGAATGATAATACCATGATCCCCGGTCAAGGATTGAGCAAGTAATATTATAATTTAAATATGAATATATATAGATAACATAAGAAGGGGGAGAATGGAATGCAAAACATCGGAAATAACGTGCAATACAAGATTTATATGAATATGATTCGGCCAGGACCGGACCGGTTGCCGATACAGGTTGAGGAATGGGAGAAAAAAGCGCGCGAGAAACTTGAAGACGGCCCCTACTATTACATTGCTGGGTCAGCGGGAAGCGGTCAGACCGAGCAGAATAACCGTGCCGCCTTTAATAGGTGGAGTATTGTTCCACGCATGTTAAGGAATGTGGACAAACGTGACCTGTCCGTCGAACTGTTTGGTACAACCTCTCCATTCCCTGTTTTGCTCGCTCCCGTCGGCGTCCAATCCATCATCCATGAACACGGAGAAATCGCTTCAGCAAAAGCTTGTGCTGAGCTAGGTGTCCCTTTCATCGCAAGTACTGTATCAACAGTGCCGATGGAGAAAATTGCCGAAGCGGTCGGCGATGCGCCTCGCTGGTTCCAGCTGTACTGGGGGCGTGATAAAGATGTCACCGCGAGTTTCCTAAAACGGGCTGAGGCGTCGGGGTATTCGGCAATTGTCGTCACACTTGACACAGCGATGATGGCATGGCGGGAACATGATTTAAAGAATGCATATTTGCCGTTTCTAATCGGAGAAGGTGTAGGTAACTACTTTACCGACCCGGCATTCCGTTCAAAACTCGATGCGCCGCCAGAGGCAGACCCGACAGCCGCAATCATGCATTGGACAACCATTTTTGGGAATACCGGCCTGACATGGGAAGACATTGATTTCCTGAAAGAGCACACAAAGTTGCCAATTATCCTGAAGGGTATCTTGCATCCGGATGATGCAAAACTCGCTCTTGAAAAAGGAGTCGACGGTATCATCGTCTCTAACCACGGCGGACGGCAAGTCGACGGCGCTATTGCAGCCCTGGATGTGCTTTCTGCTATTTGCGGAGCCGTTGACGGAAAGGTTCCCGTTTTCATGGACAGCGGCATTCGCCGGGGATCCGACATTATGAAAGCACTCGCCCTTGGAGCAAATGCGGTACTGATCGGGCGGCCTGCCATGTACGGCCTAGCAGTGAGCGGACAATCCGGAGTAAAGGAAGTGCTCCAAAACATGCTTGCGGATTTCGATTTAACCATGGGGCTAGCGGGACAAGCCAGTGTAAAGAGCTTGCACCCAGGTATTTTGGAAAAAGTACAATAGATACCTGTAAATTTCACAAATGATCAAACTCTTTTATAAAAAATGCATACTAATTTACAAGGAAAGAATCCACTTTGATCAATCTTTTTTCAAAATGGATTCTTTTTAGTTGTCCTAAAATGAATGTATGTTACACATTTTATTCTATACCCTATTACCAGCTAAAATTCCATACTAAATTCATTCCCTCTTCTCGATTCAATGTTCTCATGCGTCCCCTGTACATCTCTCACATCCCCAAACCTCCCATACTCCTTCCAAAACTCCATCTCCACTGTTCCAGTCGGTCCATTTCGATGCTTCGAAATAATGACCTCTGTGATCGTAGGACTTTCCGACATTCGATTATAATAATCATCCCGGTAAAGAAAGGCGATAACGTCCGCATCTTGTTCAATGTTTCCAGATTCTCTAAGATCAGACATAAGCGGACGTTTGTCTTGTCTGGATTCGACACCACGGGAAAGTTGGGATAGGAGGACAATCGGTATCTTTAATTCCATTGCGAGGAGTTTTAGTTCTCTGGTAATCTCGCCGATTTCTAAATCCCGACGATCTTTTCGAATAGTAGTTGGGGTGATGAGTTGCAAATAATCGATGATGACAAGGTGATGTCCATTTGGATCTTTCTGAACCGCATTCCGAATCGTTGAACGAACTTGCGAAAGCGTTCGCCTTGTATCAAAAATAGTTAAATCCCAAGATGCAATCGTACCTATAGCCCGAAATGCTTTTTCATAATCTTCCTCTGAGAATAATAGGTTTCGCCACTTTCTCCCGTCCATCATCCCTTCAGCAGAAATCATACGCTCCAACAGTTGTTTGGTTCCCATTTCTAAGCTAATCACAAGGGAAGAACCCTTATTTTTACAGTGACCTGCAGCTAGATTTAAGGCAAAGGCTGTTTTCCCAACGGATGGTCTTGCTGCCACAATAATCAAATCGCCTTTCTGTAAGCCTCCCGTCATATCGTCAAAATTCGATAATGACGTCATATAACCAGTCTGTATCGTTTTCTCGGTCATATCCTTGCTGATTTCCATCAAGTAATCGTAGGTTGATCTTTCTTTTTGGCTGATCCCTAAATCTTGAAAATGCGTTAACTTCTTTAGTAGCACGTCCATCGCTTCGTCACTTGGATTTTCCACGTACCCCTTCACAAGGTCCCTGCTTTTCCGCATGCGATATGCCTCAATAATTAATGCTTCATGTTGCTTGAAATTCGCCAGGGTAGCTACAGATTCCGCCATCTCTGTCAGATAAAGGGTGCCACCAATCTGATGAATATCATTCAGTAAGGCTGTTGTCACGGTCACGATATCAATCGGCTGTTTTTTCTCAAATACCTCCTTCATCGCCCGAAAAATTCTTCGGTGCCTCGCATCGTAAAAATGTTCTTCTTCCAATTCCAAGTCATTAAACAATGTGCCCTCTACCAGTATCGCTCCAAGTAACGTTGCCTCTGCTTCATAATTTGTAATTTTCATGGTTCACCTTTTGTATCATCAATTTTTCCAGTTGTATGCGAAACTGTTGCTTCGTTTGTTCCGAGACCTTATTAGCTTCCTCCTGCCATTTCTTCATGTTCTCCAAATGTTCATTCGGCATTTTCGGATAAGCTGCAATCTCCGCAATGGTCGGCGGATATGGATATTTCGTAGTAAATTTCCTTAGTTTCGTCATCACACCGGCATATTCCATTTCCATCAGAGCAGGAAGAAGAACCTTTGCCTTTTTCCGACTCATTTCCACTTTGGGATACATCGCAGCAATATGTTCCAGCACATCGATCGCCTCTTCCCGTTTCACCCGAGTTCCCCCTCTCTTCTGAGTTCATCAAATAACGTTTCCGATTTTTTCGGCATCTCTCTAGCTTGAAATAAGACCGTGTTTTTACCCTTTGGTCTTTTTATGTAATGTCGTACATCCTCCCTGCTTTTCAATCCTGCATCTTTCCATTGCTCTAAGATTTTTTCCAAATAGCTAAACGTACGTCCTCCCTTTTTCACAGTAAATTCAATGGCTTCCATCACAATATCCTCGCCTAACACGTCACACCAATCATGCAGAGATTTCATGACAATCGGGGGAAGACTACCAAAGTTTTGTTCGTATGTAACAAGCAATTTTTCTGACGCAATTCTTCTTCCTCTTCTTCTTCTCTCTCTTAAATCATCTATTAAGGGCAACGATTCGGCAGGTGATTGGGTAGAGGATTGGTACTCAGATGGGTCAACTGGATTGACCAATGAATTCAAGGAGTAAATCGGTGCACATCCCCTTTTTCCTTTTTCATAACGAATAAATTGTTTTTGTACAAGCGTTGCCCTCGCATTAATTAATCCTTGCTTTGATAGACCCGTTAATTTCATCAAAATGGAATTAGGTATACTAAATTTACTCTGACAGCCAGCCTTATTCCATATGGTAAATAGGCTATACCATAATACAATTGCGCTGCTGGACATTTCATTTAATAATAACCAATCCCGAAAAGCATTCATCTCTTTCCACATGTTCATGTTTATTGCTTCCTTTCCTATTTTTACTTCGGAAGGTGCCTTGTACGTAGCACCTTCCCTCTTACTTTCCTTGTTCCTGAATCCACTTCTCAATTACTTCCGGCAAAAATAAAATCTTACTTCTAATTCGGAAGTGTGGAATCTCTTCATCTCGCACTAAATCATAAATTGTATCGGAGTGTACACCTAGAAATGTGGCTACTTCTTTTACGGTCATTGTACGGCGTTCCATGATATCAACCTCCTTTCATTTACATAATCGAAAGGATTTGGGTTGAGGGGGGATTGATTGGGTTATTTTGGGTGGATTTTTTTTGAAGTGTATAAGGCTATTGGTGAGGTTATTGGACAGAAAGACAACTATTGCATAGGGCATGAAAGAAGGTCAGTGTCCCATCATAACTAAAGTTTTAGTATGATGGGGGCTCTGACCTTAAATTTTTATTTATGATACGGTTCACCCTACCAAAAATAAAATGCAACAAAGAATAAAACCTCAAACAATACTTTTATTCGCCCTCATCACCAACCAAGGAGGCATCTCCTCCCGTAACTCCCATTTAAAACTAATCGGCTTCTCCCCTGTGTGGCTTATATAATCACATGTTCCCAAGAAAATAAATGGCGACGTATAGCCGTGTTCTTGCTTATGCTCCCTAACAAATAAAGCAATCTCACTTCCTCTTTCTCGATGATGGATATATCGTTGACCTGTTGGACTTTGCTCTGATACCGTACTTTGAGATTGCCAATGAAATAGCCTTTCATTAATGGCATAGTCTTCATATAACGTAGAAGGTGAAAAGTCTTTCTCGGACTTGTAAAGCGTAGTAAAAAACACATCTAGCTGCTTATCCTTAAAATATTTTACCCCTTCTCTAAATGCCGGGCATTTTTCCTCATTGAAATAACCAAGTGCTGCCATGATTTGTTCTTTGGAATACACGGAATGTACCGTTAATGGAGTTATAAAATTAATATCATTCGGTATCTCAATGCTCTTGATTGATTTATAATTTAACTCCAATAAATCATAAATTTCTCTTCTCATATGCTCATTTTTTAGAATAGACTTCAAAGCTTCTGGTATAGAAGAAAAGCCCTCTTTCGCCGGTTCTTTCTGATAAAACGTATAATAAAGCATATTTTGCATCAGTCTTTCTTCTTCACCATTTGGTAGGTAATCACCTTGTGTTTCTACATAATCCATGAAGAATCTTAGTAGTTTTTCTGAATTTAAATGAAATAATTTGGGTAGTCGCTTTGTTATTTTCTCTTCATTTTCACAGGAAAAGTCATCCGCAATGCCTGCACTAACTAACATGCGTTGAAAAGATCGGTCACCACTTCTACCATAAAAGTCATAGACAGATAAATGATAGTGATTTAAAAAGTTTTCAAACGTTAATTCAAGACCTGTATCTTGTTCAAAATACTTCATTTTATTAATCAAGTTTACCTTTGTATTCGCTGTTGCCTTGATATTTCGCAAAATATATTCTTTCGCTTGTTTCTCCAGTTGAATAAAGCTCCCACGAGGTAGTACTGAAAAACCTTCTTCCACATAATGTTTAATGGAATGTTTTGTTTTTCCAATTAACGCGCGAAATTTCTCTTCAAAACTATAATTCTTATGGGCCTGTCCCACAAAATCTAGCACCGTTAAACACTCTTTCCCATCTACCAACCTTAAACCACGTCCAAGTTGCTGTAAAAACACCGTTAAACTTTCTGTAGGACGAAGAAATAAGATCGTGTTTACATCAGGAATATCGACACCCTCATTATATAAATCCGCGACAAAGATAAACTTAATCTCACCTTTTATCAATTGATCTTTTGCTGCCGCTCTTACCTTTTTATCCGAACCACCATGTAAGGCAATTGATGGAATTCCCCTTTGAATAAAATATTGAGCCATGTATACTGCATGCTCTACCCCCACGCAAAATCCTAAGCCTTTTACTTCCTCGATATCTGTCACATACTTATATAAACTATTTACAATTTGATTACTCCGGATCTTATTATTGGTATACACATTCTCTAATTCTCGTAAATCATATCCTTTACGAGTCCACTTTAGAGTAGATAAGTCCACCGTATCACTCACACAAAAATACTGAAAAGGACTTAATAACTTACGATCAATTGCTTCAGTCAGTCGCATCTCAGAAGCAATTTGACCATCAAAATATTTTGTTATATCCTTCCCATCCATTCGTTCTGGAGTAGCAGTAAGGCCTAGAAGAATATCCGGTTCAAAATGGCTCAGTAACTTTTGATAAGATTCTGCTGCAGCATGATGAAACTCATCTACAATAATAAAGTCATAAAAATCCTTCGATATCTTTTCATACAATTTCATACTATTAAAGCTTTGGATACTAACAAAAAGATGGTCAAAAGAATCAGGTGTATTCCCCCCAACCAACATATCTCCAAAATTAAAATCTTTTAAGATCGCCCGAAAGGTATCCCTGCTTTGCTTTAAAATTTCCTCACGGTGCGCTACAAATAGTAATTTAGCATTACTTAAATCCTTATTAGCAAATCTCCTATAATCAAATGCAGAAATTACTGTTTTACCAACACCAGTAGCTGCAACAAGTAGATTTTTATTTCTGCCAAAAACTTCTCGCTCCACCTGTAGATTTTCTAGCATCTCTTTTTGATAATAGTAAGGCTGAATATCAAATGAAAAATGAAAGTCATTTTCCTCATGAACTGTTTTCTTCCTTAATGCTTCTTTTAATTGTTGTTTATCTGCCTCATCTTTTTCGTTGAACAGCTTAAACTCCCCATCATTCCAATAGCTTTCAAAAGTGGCTTCAAATTTCTTGATGATATCAAATGAATCTTTTTCCGAAACCTTCAAGTTCCATTCCAACCCTGATGTTAAGGCTGGATTAGATAAATTAGATGATCCTATGTATGCGGTGGTGAATCCTGTATCACGTTTAAACATATATGCCTTTGCATGCAAACGAGTTCGTTCTATATCATAAGAAATTCGAACTTCCGTATTTTTAAGCTTACTCAATTCCATGATTGCTTTATAATCAGTGGCTTCCATATAGGATGTAGTGATAATCCGAAGTTTTCCTCCATTTTCGGTAAAGGTAGTTAATTCATCAATAATACAGCGAATACCACTCCATTTAATAAAAGAAACAAGAAAATCAATTTCATTCGATGAAAGAATTTCTTTTTTTAATTCATTAAGCATATTTGGCTCAAGACTAGCCCCAGTAAATAGAGAACTCTCAGCAATTGATGTTACCGGACGGATTGTTTTTTCTTTCTTTATGCTTTTTACTGAATTAAGTTTAGAATAGATAGATTGAAGTACTTCCCCTGCCTCATCAATCTGCATCTTTGCTAACTCTTCATCCCCAAGTGTACTACTTAACGTCATGATAATTTCGTTACATGTTGCAATCTGTTTCAAAATTGCTTCCTTGTCATCCAATTCATTGTCACGCACATAATGAAGTGCTTTTCTTGTAACATTAGATATATAAGAGGCTAAGAATTTTCGAGCTTCTTCTACATCTAGATTCCCTTTTTCTATTTCAAATGAGTCGGTATTTAGGGAGGAAAGTTCATTTTTGATTTGCTTATTTATTATTTCTTCATAGATTCCTTGTTTTAGCAAAACGTACACCTCTTAGTTAAAAAATCATCATTTATTGAAATTAATATATAACCTTTATGTAAAATTACTTATTACCTTTTCTACAGCAGGGATATCTGCCTGTGCCCAATCAAGAAAGTTAAGTTCTTGTGGTGGTAGCCACTTGATTGAAACGTGTTCAGTTAGTTTAGGTATTCCGTCTATAAGTCCACAATAGAAAGTGGTTAAATGTACAATGCCAAAATCATATTCATAAACAGTATGTTCAGCCTGTTGTCCAACCTTTATGTTGCATTTCATTTCTTCCTTAATTTCACGTTGCAATGCTTCCTGGGGTGTTTCTCCCTTTTCTACTTTTCCACCCGGGAACTCCCATTTATATGAAAGTGATTTAGTTGGCCCTCTTTGCGCACATAAGATTTTACCATTATTTACTATTATTGCACCGACTACGTGTATATCTTTTTTCATTGTTGTCTCCTTTTAATTGGATTGAACTTAAATAAATGATGCAGAATAATAAGTACAATTAAATTATATCAGTTATTTTCATACAAATAAGTGAATATTTATTGCTCAATTTGTTAAAACTAGCACAAGTTAATACTCCAATCGAAAAAACAACTTACACTACCCGTTCTCCTAGAACCATTCTTTAATATCCATGAATTCTTAATCAACAACTAGTTCTCAAGTATGAAAGTCTTCCAGTATTCAAGATATATAAATTGAAATACGTCATAATGAAGTATCAGAGCAAGGTCCATAAAACTTCTTTAAATGCAAAATTCTTGATTGAGTTACTATATTCATCCTACAACTTACAAAATTTCCTTCAAATGATGAAAGGATACTACCCTTTCACTTAACATATTATTAGTATGTCGACAGCTTATTTTAATAGAAACGTATTTCTTCCAACCCCTGTAATATGGTCTCTGTATCCAAGTAATAATCGTAGCATCGTATTGGGATAACCAAGGGTTTCTCTGAGTTCTTTAGTCTTTATACTTGGATTTTTTACTAAAACCTCTTGAATTTTGGTAATTTCTTGAATATCAAAGTTTGTTTTATATACCATGAAGGGCGAGAGATGCTCAGATATATTAATTTCTTTTAAATCTTCATTACCAGTCCATTCGAACAATCTTATTTGATTTTGGAAACGTACCAAGTTATTACTTTCCATTAAAAATCTAAAAATCAAATCGCTTTTAATGATAGAAACATCAGAATCGGCTAAATAACTCTTTTCTAATAGAAATACAACAATGCCTATGAAAGTATCAATTATTTGTAAAGGAATCGATTTCTCGGAGTCATGAGAGACTACTTTTCTGACACGATAATTTTTATTTCTATAAGCAGCATGTGCGTTCATTTGCTCTATCAGCTTTTTGTTTAAATCAATCTTGTCATACTCATAATTTAGATCAATTTTGATCTTAACATTAACCAATTGCTCAGGATTTTCTAAATGGGAAACGTCCCTTGTTAGACCATAAAATAATCGTTCGGGAATTTTTATATAGAACAACTCCCTTAATTCTTCAGTATTTAATTCGATTTTGTTTGCAGATTTAAACGCATCTTCGTTGTTAACGATTAAAATATTTATTCTTATATTTTCGTTAATTACAGTATGTAAAGTTTTAAAATATTTTTTTATATTTCTATCCTTGGTATATTCCCTAAAATGAAGTTCACTTTTAGAATTACACTCTTTATTAATCCGATTCACTTTTTTACTATGTTAGCTAAAGCTCTGTCTGTTCCACCGTAAGCTCCATAATACGAGAATTCTTTACTAAATTGGTCAATTTTATTAGATTCATCAAAATAAATCAAGTAGTTCATAGCTTAATCTCCTAGAAATTCATTAATTGACTAAATAATATTATTTGTGTATTATATTATTTAAGATGTATTAGTTTCTCCGCTACCGAATTGGCAGAGCTGCTAATACAATGTTCGTATATCAGCTTTTCCCCGCTACCGTTTAGGCAGGGCTGAGCTTATAAAAAAGGAGGAGACTAGAGATACTATCTAGTCTCTTTTATTTTACAATCATCGATGCTATTAATCTACTAAAATAAAAAGCAATCACTGTTTAAACAGCAACTTCCCTGTAATGAAAAAATAAACTAATTAACTAGTTCAATAGTATCATATTGTAGGGGTTTTCAATAAAAAGATTATGAAATAGTTCTACCGTTCGTGGAGCATAGTCTATCATTAAAACAAAAATATATTTCCTTTTAAATGTGGATTGATTCAATTGACTTAGTTTAATGTGACCAAGTAAGGTGTCCTCTCCTTAATACCACTAATATGAAATTTCTCCACGAAAACTTGATATCCATCTATCATGTATGTCTACCTTCCATATTCACATCTACTAGACTATTAATCTACCATTTCAATAACCCATTCATCATAAATCTTTTGAAGTTTTTCTAGTATTTCCTGTAGATTGTTGTCATCATATAATGTATCGAAAATATTCAATAGGTCCGACTCTTTCAGATCTACCATTGGTACCGTAGCCGTATAAATACGGGTGTATTTTGCTTCAGGCATAAGTCCTTTTTTATTAAATGTTATCCCCTCTTTTTTGACCTTTTTCATCAAGAGAACACGTTTATCCGATTCAATAGGACCTATCTCTAACGTAAAATACAAAGAATCTGATTTAACATTTATCCAAAATAAAAATGGACCATTATGCCACCACCATTTTTCTCTTGTTTCTCCCAGTATCCCTTTGAACGAATCAAATAATGGGATTTTAAAAGATAGATTCCGTGTAGATACCCGGTAATGCTTTTCATGGAAACCTTTCGAAAACATCCAATTTTCAAAAGATTGTTGGACATGGACATTTGTTTTATCTATGACGGAAGTTTCTACACGCTTTGCTATTTTATCTTTTACTTGATTTTTACTATTTAAAATAGTGGCTACTTGTTCTCGAATTATCGCAAACTTAGGTCCATCATATAAATCTATCATTGCTCGTGTGAGTTCTTCCATATCATCCCACTTGTTTATATCCATTTTTTGAGAGAAAAACCTTGTATAACGTGCCTTTTCTAATTTCGAATTACTCTTAATAGATACTCCAACTTTTTCTAACTGCTCCAAAAGCCAAAGTCGCTTCGTATATTCCATCGGCCCTATTTCTGCAATAAGACGTAATCGATTGTCCTTTGTCTGTTCAAACCAAACAATGAGTCCTTTTCCTAACCAATAGTTTGCTTCCTTTAATGAAATACTACTAACAGCATGCCATTCAGGAGGTAGTAAATGTGGGACTGTAGGATGAGCGTGATAAAGAACTTCCTTATTAAACTGTTGATGAATAAATTGCTCAAAACTATAAGATAAAATGTTTTGACCATGTTTATAAATATATTGAATGGTATTTTTATATTTCGTCATGAATTCAAATGGATAGCCAGATTCAAATAGTAATCCATTAGGAAGTGACGAAATTCTCTGGAATAACGCATCAATGATCGATTTATGATTACGGTATATTTCTATAGCTTTTACGATTTGATCTTGATTTGGATTATACCGTTCCCTTAATAGTTGATTATAATTTTCAATAAATGTATAGACACGATTACTTAATTGATTCTGAAAAGACATAAGTAACGTATGTAAAATCGCTTCAATTCGCTCAT
Organism: Oceanobacillus sp. FSL K6-0118; assembly: GCF_038006665.1. Classification (NCBI taxonomy): domain Bacteria; kingdom Bacillati; phylum Bacillota; class Bacilli; order Caryophanales; family Bacillaceae; genus Oceanobacillus; species Oceanobacillus sp. FSL K6-0118. The sequence goes on along the minus strand of NZ_JBBOVR010000001.1, from coordinate 2,099,203 downwards.
AGGTTAGAATAAAGTATTGTTCATTGGATGGTTCTTCCCCATCAAGCGTTAGGTATATTGGGATAACGGTAAAGTCACTAAAGTAATCCTGAATATAGTTTAAATAATCATCCAATTGATTCTCTGATTCCGTAGAATAAAATTTATTTTCTATCAGAAGGACAAACTTCAATTGTTGATTAATAATCACTAAATCAATATATCGGTTGTTATCTGTTTTAACCTCCCGATAGACATAGCTATCCACTAAAGAATAATGAAGGAATCTACCAACTGCTTCATATATCGTATTATTGTAATTCTCATCGATTAGCATAAGATGTTCCATCATTTTACGTAAAAAGTAATCTTGAAGCCCATGATTTTCTTTTGGACTTAATAACCATGCTAATACATTCGAATGACGAATTTCGTGGTTTTCCAATTTTAAAATTTTTAATACATTAAACGAATTCACTTGTTGATTAAGTTGTTGAAAGGATGTGTCATTCTCTAATTCAAACAGATCCCGTATGTCCATGTAAAATCCCCCAATTATTTATATCAAATTACCATACAAGTATTAATAACCTTTAATCTTTATCTTACACTACTTATAGTAAGTTTTTATAAATTTTATATTACTTTACATTTTTAACCATGAAAAAACACCCCAGGAATTAGATTTTTTCATTCTAACTCCCAGGGTATACCTTTTGGAAGGCAATTTTATTATTGTAAACTATTTAACACCAGGTACCCAGCCAGGACGTGATTGCATCATGCGCATCATTTGTCCGGGAATGACATGATCACGTGTCATATCCATTTCTGTCATGACTTCTTCCCCTGCCTTCATTTTTTCAACCCAATGCGGTTCAATTAATAATTCTCGACCCAATGCTAAAAGTTCTGCACCTGTTTCCATAGCTTCTAGTGCGTCTTTTTTCGAATGAATGGCCCCCACACCAATAAGCGGTACACGACCATCAATGACACGATGTATGATTTTGATGCGATTTTCTTTCTCACCTTCGTAACGGCGTGCTAAGGAACGGAAATCTCCGAGTGAAATGTGTAAATAGTCAAGTGGCTCATTCGCTAAGCGATCTACTAACTGTACCGTATGATCAAGCGTAATACCATCTTCTTCCGACTCTTCTGGGCTAAACCGATAGCCAACGATAAATGAATCATCTGCAAATTGTTGCTTTACGCGATTGACTTCCGCTACTACTTCTAATGGGAAACGCATGCGGTTTTCAAGCGTACCTCCATATTCATCTGTGCGTTTGTTAGTGAAGCCAGAGAAAAATTGTTGTAGTAAATACGTATTTGCACCGTGTATTTCAACGCCATCATAGCCTGCTTCAATGGCACGACGCGTTGTTTCACCAAATGCTTTCACAATTTCTTGAATCTCCTCAACCGTTAATGCGCGCGCCTTTCCCCCATCTGCCGCTATCGTATCACTTGCACTGACAACATCGCCATTTGGCACAAGTTCACGAGGCGATTGTCTACCTCCGTGGTAAATTTGTAAAATCGCTTTAGCGCCACCTTTATGAATCGCCTGTGCTACTTTACGTAAACTATCAGTATAAGCATCCGTATGTCCCGCGAATTGGCCCGGGAAGCCTTTACCGCTTGGAATTACATATGTACATGCCGTAATCACGGCCCCTACTCCATATGAACGCTCTTCATAATACGCTAATTCTTCGTCCGACACCGTATCATCTGGATTAGCAGAATATGTCGTCATCGGCGCCATCACATAGCGATTACGAAGCTCGACACCGTTATGAAATGTAAATGGTTTTAAATAAGTTGTCATTCTACTTCACTCCTTGTATTTCATCGTAAAAGAATAAGTTTTATTGGTCAAAGGTTCTGCCTGTCCTCCTGTGAAACGTATAAAAAAGAGTTATCATCTACAATGATGAGCATAAACCCTATTTAACTTGGAGCCATTTTAACTTAAAAATGATATGTTGATGTAATACTTCAGGTTTTTTGTAATGGTTCGCATCAAAGAGTCTATATCTATTGCAGCAGAAGAATGCGAATATTACGTAGGTTGCTTACGAGTTGGATGGAACAGGTTCCGTCTTAGAAAAGAAGGCAAAATTAAAAATGAGTCCGGTATACTACCGAACTCATTTTGAGCAATTAACTGATGAAATAACCATGTCTAACTTTTAAGTGTCACTTCAGTTAGTTTAGGTTACAGAAGAGCTTTTTACTATAAATGATTATTTAACAACGTTAGCTGCTTGTGGTCCACGATTACCTTCTTCGATATCGAAAGAAACTTGTTGACCTTCTTCTAACGTTTTGAAACCGTCGCCTTGAATTGCTGAGAAGTGTACGAATACATCGTCTCCACCTTCAACTTCGATAAAACCGAAACCTTTGTCTGCATTAAACCATTTTACTGAACCTGTGTTCATATGAAATTCCTCCATTGTGCATCATGCACGTTTATTACTTTGGTTGTTCTGATATTAATTCAAGACGATGATATACGTTGTAAAGATATGACATAGGTCCTGTATTGCTAACACGAACAATTAAGTTACTCTAAGTATAACACGTATCACTCTAAAAAGATACTGTATTTTTTAAATTAATTAATAGTACCATCTAAGTCTGTTTCTTGTTGATAAAACATCCGACACAAATTAAATCAATTTCATAATTGCCCTTTTTAATAATGTATGTAAATCACTAAGTGGAACATCAATCTTTTATATTACATTAAGTAATATCTCACATTATAATGAATTACGGAAGAGAGTGTAGAAAAATTTGCATAAAACTTCCAATTACAAAAAAATAAAAACTTCCTATACCTGTGTTAGAATGGTAAGTTGTGAACGAGGCAATGGTAAAAGTAGATTGGAGGATTAGCATGGCCAACATACCCTTTATTACAATTGAAGGACCCATTGGAATTGGAAAGACCTCACTTGCTAAAAAGCTATCTAGTCATTATAATTTTCATTTACTAAAAGAGATAGTAGAGGAAAACCCGTTTTTAGATAAGTTTTATGAGAATATGGAAGCATGGAGCTTTCAAACAGAAATGTTTTTCTTATGCAATCGATTTAAGCAATTAGAGGATATTAAACAACAATATTTGTCGATGGGGAAACCTGTAATGGCTGATTATCACATATTCAAAAACATGATTTTCGCTCAGCGTACCTTATCCTCCGACAAAATGATTAAATTTGAGAAGATCTATGAAATTTTAACCGAAGATATGCCAATGCCTAATATGATCATTTATTTACACGCTAGTATCGATACTATTATGAATCGAATAAAGAGACGTGGTAGAACCATAGAGAAAAATACACAAGTATCCTATCTTGAACAATTGTCATCGGATTATGAGGACTATATCAATTATTTAGAAAGATCTCATTCAGATCTCTCCGTTATCCGAATTGATGGCGATATAATGGACTTTGTTCAATATCAAAGTGATTTAGAAGAAATTATACAAATGGTCGATGAACAACTTAGAAAATTAGCATAATAAAGGGGGATTCGGATGAATCTTAGAGAAAAGTACCAAATACCTGGTGATAGCGTCATTACTATCGCAGGTACAGTAGGCGTTGGCAAATCAACCATGACAAAAGCATTAGCCAATGCACTTCAATTTAAAACATCATTGGAAAAAGTTGAAACAAATCCATACTTAGAAAACTTTTATAGTGATTTTAAACGCTGGAGTTTCCATTTACAAATCTACTTTCTTGCAGAGCGTTTTAAGGAACAGAAGAGAATATTTGAGTATGGTGGAGGATTTATACAGGATCGTTCCATCTATGAAGATACAGGGATTTTTGCAAAAATGCACTATGAAAATGGCAACATGTCTAGGACGGAATATGAAACGTATACTAAATTATTCGAATCCATGGTAATGACACCTTATTTCCCCCATCCTGATTTACTTATTTATTTAGAAGGTCCTTTTGAGGTAATATTAGAGCGAATTAATGAACGTGGAAGGACAATGGAGAAAAGCACCCCTACTTCTTACTGGGAAGAAATGTACCATCGTTATGAAGATTGGATAAGTAATTTCAATGCTTGTCCAATTTTAAGAATAGACATCACAGACTATGACTTAATAAAAGAGGATAATACCCTTGATGTTATATTAGAAAAGGTCGGAAATTTCATTCGGGCAGCTAGACTACGTTCATCTAAAAATTAAATAGTAATAAGGGTGGTTATTCAAAACTACCCTTATTTATCTTTATTATCTTCTAAAGTTCTATCTACATTATCCAACCGTAACTGGTACTAACCGCTTTGGTAACCTCTATTAAAAACGAATTCATATTCTGGTTCATCTTAATCCCTAGCTCATTAATGTTCCATCAAATTTCACATAATCCCCTTCTTTGATTCGGTTCTTTTCAAACCATCCCCAATTCACTTCAATGGCATAATGATAAGAAATTTGTGGATCATAGATAGGACATATATCTCCTATACAAGGCGCCATATCCATTATTTTTAGAATTTCCCCATCTGAATCAACAAAAGCAATAGATAAAGGAATGAATGTGTTTTTCATCCAAAAGCCACCATATATTTCTCTTGGAAACACAAATAACATCCCCTCATTTTCGGGTAATCTTTCAACAAACATTAAGCCTTTTTCTATTTTTCCTGGAGTGTCTGCAACATGAACGGTTAATTTAATTCGCCTGTATCCGCTAAATATTATGATCGTTTTTGTTTTTAAGCTGTTTGTCATGTTCCCACACCTTCACGTATTATTATAAGTAGTTTATTGCTCGCCAAGTGTAGATGTTCCAGATGTCAAGACATGAAACAGTATAAAAAACCCTAGATTTATTCAAAAAAATCTAGGGCTTCATGTCTCATTAACTTTTTTCAAAATCTAATTAACTAATCATATTCATCAACTCATATTGACGTAATTTTAACTCAAACAAGGTAAGCGGGTCTCGATAGATTTCGGGTCTTTCGCGCATCTTATTTAAGGAATCGTTATGTTTTTCAATATCCATCTGCACTTCTTCTATTAAACTATGAAGCTCTTTTTGTGGATTGGAGAAAAATCGATTAATATCCCATTCAATGGATTCCTCAAACAATTCTAATTGTTGTATGAATGAATTAATGATTTCCCCTGTTATTTCGCTATAATCCACATTTTCAATATGGTTTTTATATTTAGTATGGAGCATATCATTATTTTTCGAAATCGATCCTAAAAGTTTTCCCACACCTTTTAATAACAGCTGGGAAGGATTATTGCGCAACAATATATTTACTTTTTCAAACCGTAGTACTCCCCTTGAGATACGGTCTATATCTCGTTGCCAGTCATCCAATACCTTAAAGTCACCTGTCAATGTTAGCTTCTCTTCATTAAATTGTTGGTTCATACTATCGTTAAAGGCATTACATCTATTCTGGCTGTCCTGGAACTCTCTTTCGCAATCCTCTATCCATGCTTGAAAACTATCTTTAAACTCAGGTATAGCATTCTTTTCCATATAGTCTGTAATCCGTCTATTCATTTCTTCATTTAATTCCATATGGATTTTAGAAAAGTCACTGTCCTCCTTCACTAATTCGGAACAATTTCGAAGGATTTTGGGCAATTCAACCTTAATATTCTTGGTTAATTTATTTGTTAATTTATGGAACGATTCTGTCATGATGCTGGCTTTTTCTTTTTCCATCTCACCTAACTGATGCTCGATATCATACAGTTCTGTTAAAACTTCTTCGTTCCAATTAATTTCTTCCAAAATAACATTTTCCAATTCTACCCTTTGTTCTAACATAAATTCGATCGCAGCTTTAATCAAATTCCGTATTCTGGTCGGACTTGCCACATCCATGTTGAATTCATCTAGCATAGGCTTCATAAATTCAGATAAATCTTCTAACAAACCTTCTCTCTCCGCCCATGTTTTAATAGAATTGAAAAGTTCCATTCCTTCTTGGCTGCCATTTGGGTTAGGAGTTGAATTTTCAAATTGGTGTTCAGCTTCATTAATCACTGTGGCAGCAATTTCGGATGGAAAAGTCTCTTCCCAGGCAAGGACTGCGCTTGATGAACGTAAGGTATCAGAACCAGAAGACAACTCTATCCAGTTCGCTAAATGATTGTTTACTAAATTCGAAATATCCTTTATTAAAAACTCTCCGCTAATTAAATAGAAATACGATTCTTCAAATAAGGTCGGGAGCTTCTTGCAGGTATAAGAGGCTTCCATGCTGTGATTCAAGAGAAGTTGGTTAATCACTTCTAGCCATTGGATATAAAAGTCACTTTGCTTATAACTGATCCACAATCCTTCAGTCAGACTTTCAAAACGATATTTGTCGATTTGTAATAATGTTGCTAGCACATCATTAAAATAGTTTGGTTCCATGTTGGATGTAAAACCTTGCCTAGCATACCCTTCTAAAATCTCAAACCATGAAAGAGATTCTGTTCGTATTGCCTCATTAACTGCAAGCTCTACTGCGCTATCCCAATCTTTGATATCCTCAAAATAAGTCTTGGCTATTTCTGTTACATCGGTATAATCCGGATTTAACGTAACAGCGTTTTTAATCGTATCAACAGATTTTTCTAGTTGACCTTGTTGTATATACAGAGAAAATAGCTGCAGTAAGACTTCCGATTTCAACTTAACGGATTCCGTTTGAACTTCCATATAATATTTTTCTGCATGATCCAATAAGCCCATTTCCATATGTGAATCTGCTATATTTTTCTGAGCCCATGGAATGAATTGTTCGTCTAAAGGATATTGCCACTTATAAATTGCCGCTTCATAATCTTTATTCAAGAAGTAAACTTCCCCTTGAGCAAAACGAATGGCGGATAGCTCTGGCCGTTCCTTTTGCATTTCCTCCATGTACATTTCACCCAAAAGCTTGATTGGGTGTTCTTCTTTGTTTTTATCTATAATCGTTTGATAATAGGATTTATTAATTAGTTCATTCTCCGTTGACACAATAATCCCCCACATCATTATTTATTTTTTATGTGATTACAATTTTTTAGAATACATAACTAATATAAGATATACCATTCACGAATTAAACACAATAATATCATAAAAAGCTCCATATGTATTAAGATTGCGCCCCTTGGGAAGTCCAAATTTTATATTCGGATGTAGAAATACACATCCAAAAGAAGGCCGAATATGCTGGTAAAAACACTAATGATGGTTAGATAGGAGGAAAAATTATTGATACAACTAGCAGGAATGGATTTTCAACAAAGTGACATGTGGCAAACGGATGACATTGAAAGGTTAATCATTCGGCTAATGCAAGATAATCCCATTGTTTATTCGTATCAGTCCAAAGATGAATTTTTGTTTGAAATTAAGTTGCGAAAAAACATCATAGTAAGTGCAAAAGCCATGAATCAAGGCAATTCACCATTTTCACTACTAGTAGAATCTCGTTGTAATCCCGAATATTGGCTATTGACAAATGCTGGTGGATTCCAATTAAGGGATGGTGTAAAACCATCTGATGCGATTCGAGACATCTACCAAAATAGTTCACTATATGCATTTGAATGTGCTACCGCAATATTGATTATCTATTACCATGCCGTTCTAAATAGTATGGATGAAAATGCATTTAATCAATTATTCCGAAATCTCTATTTATATAGTTGGCATGCAGATCCCGATCTTGGAATACACAACATGATAACGAATTATATCTTACCTGGAGATGTCGTCTACTTTAATAATCCAGATTATAATCCGGAAACGCCTTGGTGGAGAGGAGAAAATGCCGTTGTTCTTGGAAATGACACATATTTCGGACACGGAGTAGGAATAGAGAGCGCTGAACATATGATTGAATTTTTAAACAAGACAAGAAGGCCAGGAAGTAATCTATCAGCCTATCTGAAAAATTTTGTCACAAGACCATCGTTTAAACATTTAGCAAAATATTCGATCCTGCCACGGGCTTATATAACTCCCAAAATTCTGCATCCCATTATACTCCATAATCAAAGTTCCATTTCATATGATCAATACCTATACTATTTAAATAAGGTTTATAGTCCCTAAAAGAACTTTCAAACATAAAAATAAATGAACTCCGGAAGACCGGGTCTATTTCCCGTTTTCCGGATAGATGTTTACCATGATGACTTGTTCCACACCATTTATAACCATCTGCAAAAACGATACAAAGCATTCACATTATACTAGCGAATGAAAAGTAAAACCCTATTCAAGTGCAACTGTACACTCACCTAATATTTCCTTATCCCAAAACAACTTTAATTTATCCCCATTTTCGACATTTCCTACCCCTTGAGGTGTTCCGGTGAATATAATATCCCCTTCCCCTAAACCAAATTCAAGACCTACAAAATCAACAATCGTTTGTAAATCAAAGATCATATCCTTTATATTTCCAACCTGAACGGTCTTCTCATTTTTTTCTAGACTAAAGTTTACTTTTTTACAATCTTCCACACCCGGAAAGGGAATAAATGGAGTGATAATTGCTGAATTTTTGAATCCTTTAGCCAATAGCCAAGGCTGGCCTTTTTTCTTTAAATCATTTTGAACATCTACTAGTGTCATGTCAAGCCCAAGAGCCATGGAATGGACTAGCTCATCAACTGTAATACCTCTTTTATAAGATTTGCTAACTTTTAAAACTAATTCCGTCTCATACCTAATGGCTCCTTTGTCCTTAGGCAGCACAATTTTTTCACCATTTGCCTCAACAAGTGCATGAGATGGTTTTAAAAAAAGGAAAGGCGATGTTGGTACTGGATTATTTAATTCTTTAGCATGCATAGCAAAATTACGACCAACACAATAGATATTATTCATGTGATTATTTTTTAAATTCATTTTGCACCTCTTCCATTACATTTTCCTATACATTAGGTAATATATATTCATTTTTTTAATTTGAAGGAAGCATGGCTCACGATATTTTCCCTCAGCACAATATTCCTACAGTTGCTTCACCAATATGAAATTCATCATGGTGTACCCCTTTATTCAAACCGACTGTTGCGGCTATTGGGTCAGTTAGTCATATTCTATCACTCTAGTGCCCGAACTCTACCCTATTTTTGAGGAGTGGTCTTTACAACAACTTTCGTAGAGTTCTGAACATGATAAAGAAAATTCCATTGAATAAAGCTAGCGTCAATCCATCAACGATAATCGCATCGAACATCCCAGTTGGAACCGTTTGAAACAATCGCAAAAACGCCCCGCCTAACAGGTGCGCAAATAAAAGAAGCCCGACATCTCTTAAAGAACGATACCATCTCACCTTTTCACGCCAATAAGCCCCAACTATTATAAGAAGCATAAAGTTTATTATATTTATTAAAAAAGATGGAGATTCATCACCGAACATGCCATCATCCAACTGCCATGATGGCATCCAATTCACCGCAATAAGAAAATTCCCGATGATCAGTGCAAGCAAAATAGGATTGAAGAACTTCTTATCATGCATTTTTTCCTTGTTTCGTTTATTCTCTTTCATTTCCGAACTAAGCCATGGCTTTAAGTCTCTATAGCGAATCGTGCCAATCCTAGATGAACTTCTGTCACTATCATATGGCATCTTCGGCAAATCATCGTAACCATTCTTGTAATCTTCTAGCTGTACCCTATTAACATTTACCGCTGAGCTATAGACTGGGATATTGTTTTGAGTGAACTACCCCCTCTTACCACCCTCACGGGTTGCTTGAAGTGGGGGCTTCTTGGGTAATCGCCACTTTTGGTAGCTGACGAATTTGACCAAGCTAACCCTCTTGTTCCAAGAGTTTATTTTTTTATCAGGCACTTTCTAACAATCGAATGCCTTCTTTTTTGATATTGAGTGCTGAATTGTAATCCCTATCAAGGTTTAGTCCACATGCACATTGATAAGTGCGTTCTGATAATTTGATTTCTTTTACTGCCCCACATTTCGAGCAGGTTTTTGTAGAGGGGAACCATTTATCTATTTTGACAAGTCGTTTCCCTTGTTCTTTTAATTTGTAGTGTAAGAAAGAAGTAAACATCCCCCACCCATTATCAGCGACACTTTTACCAAACTTTAGTGCTTGTGACATCCCCTTCATGTCTAAATCTTCAATCACAACAGCATCATAGTTAGTTACTAGTTCTTTCGACTTATGATGAAGAAAGTTCTTCCGTTGATTGGCGACCTTCTCCCCGATTTTAGCTACTTGAATACGTTGTTTATTCCAATTAGAAGAGCCTTTCTTTTTACGCGAAAGTTTACGTTGTTCCATTGCTAATTTATCAAGCATTTGTCGATAAAACTTAGGGTAATTGGCTTTCTCACCCTCGCTATCGACAAACAACCCATCCATCACAAAATCTAACCCGACTACTTTTTCAATTTCTTTGCTTTCTATCTCCTTCTCGTACTCTGTAAGAATAGAAATATAGTATTTTCCTGATGAGGTCATAGATAGGGTACAAGATTTGATTTTGTATTCGGATGGTATCTTTCTATGTTGCTTGATTTTGACCATTTTTAGTTTAGGTAATTTGATATGACTATCCAATAACTGAATATTACCGTTTACAACATTTGTTGTGTAGCTTTGCCTGTGTCGTTTACTTTTGAATTTCGGGAATTTGGCATTTCCCTTGAAGAATGCTTTATATGCCTTATCCAAATTTAGTTGTGCGTTCGCTAACGCTAAGGAATCTACCTCCTTTAGCCATTCGTACTCTTTCTTGTATTTGGCAGGAGTAGGGTTCTTCACCTTTTTTAAGGCATCTTTATCATCCTTTAATAAATCATAAGTCTCTTTACGTTCAGCTAACATCTTGTTATTGTATCAGTAAAGTAGACAATTTTAGAAAGTGTCCTATTCATTTGATAATCTTATAGTAGAAAAAGATAGAAATTAGGGGATGAATATGGCAAGACAACTAAAAAGATACAGTTATGAATTAAAGAAAACAGTAGTTGAAAAATATTTCGAGGGGCACGCGATCCGTGATTTGATAAAAGAATATAACATTAGTGCACCTCGAGTAGCGAATCGTTGGGTTAATAAAGTACGTGAAGGAGGTTATGAAGCGTTAAAAGATACAAGAGGTATGAAAAGCATAGGTAAACAGAAACGAAAAGAAGAGGAAACCAAAGATGAAATTATCGAAAGACAAGCATTACAAATTGAATATTTAAAAAAGCTTTTGGAGCTGGAAAGGATGTGAGAAAGCAGAAAGAGGTACAATTTTCCTTTATAGAAGCGAATGAGAAAGATTATCCTGTTACGATGTTAGTTCAACTGACTGATGTATCACGATCTGGTTATTATAAATGGAAAAAACGTGGAGGGGGTAGTGTTCAGGCACAAAGGGATGAAGAATTATACAACTACATCATCAAATTACATCATAAACATCGTGGTACGTTGGGGAGAAAAAGAATGAAAATGGCATTAAAAGATGAATATGGCATTGAGGTTGGAGAGAGGCGTGTATCCAAGATCATGCGGAAATATGGTATTCGTTGTAAAATCCGTCAAAGGCGTTCTGTCAAGCGTAACGAAATAAATAAAAAAGTACCTAATCTATTAAACCGCAACTTTCAAGCGAAGAAACCTGGAATAAAGTTTGCGATTGATATTACCTATTTACCAGTGGAAAAGGGACCAAACAAATATATTTATCTGTGTGCGATTAAAGATTTATTTCATGACGAGATTGTGGCGTATGCAATTAGTCATCGTCAAGATATAGAACTTGTGTACGAAGCATTAAATCGTTTAAAAGAAAAAAAGTTTGTGAAAGGTGCCATTCTACATAGTGATCAAGGCACACAATTCACAAACGCTGGTTATCAAATGCGTGTCAAAGAGATGGGCCTCACCCCATCTATGTCTCGCAAAGGCAATTGCTGGGACAACGCATGCATTGAGAACTTCTTTAGTCATTACAAGTGTGAAATAGAATGCTTCTTTGAAAATGCAAAGAATGTATTTGAAGTTCAAAATGCGGCAAACCAATATATCCATTACTTTAATCATAATCGAATCAACACAAAATTACAAACAAGTCCCGTAAAATACATCAAGCGTTATGCCAGTTAAAAATGCATGCAGGGAGCCACAGCGGAGCTGCTTGCCCTTGCCAGGCATGCCTCTTCTTGGCGATTCGTTGTGTTGGGGATAGGGGCCCCGACCAACGAGAGCTTAGAAGAGATGGTTCGTGGTACGCTGTGTGTGCGAATAGGGAGCTTTAATAGCTTTATTTTTCCCGATTCGCCACTTTATTCACCACCACGAACCCAAATGCCTGGCAAGGGTGGTGGATATGATAAGAGCTCAAATATTTGGTAAGACAATGTATTGAGTAAAAATTTAGAGACACTTCAGTACTGTCTACTTGACAGAACCAGGTGCATCTTGTTGTAGACAAAACGGACACATCCAAACGTTTTGCGTATGATCAAAGCCTGTTCATCTGTTGGATACAATCTAAACTTGTACGCTTTATTTTGTTTAGCCATATCAAATCACCTCACTTTGCCCCTTGATTTTCAATATATTTTTTCACCACTTCAATTGGTGAACCACCAGTCGTCAACAAACAAAAACTTCTTGACCAAAACATTTCTTTCCATAATTTTTTACGAACATGAGGAAAATCCTTCTTGATAAGTCTTGAACTGGCACTTTTATAGGCATTGATGAATTTCGATAATTCACTGTTAGGTTGTGCTTTGAACAAAATATGAATATGGTCCATATCGTGGTTCCATTCAACTAATGTAATATTATACCTTTCACTCAATGTCACAAATTTATCTTTGGCATAATCTGAAATGGTATCATCTATTACTTTTCTACGATACTTCACGACTAACACAAGATGATAATACATCGAGAACACTGAATGGTTATTACTATCTAATTTCATTTTTATATCAATCCTTATGTTTTATAAGACTGATTATACCTTAATGAACAATAAAGGCAAAAGAAAAAGCCTTGAGGCTGTCGCCCAACCGAAATTCATCTCCCCTTACCATTGGGCTACGCCCTTCACACGCTTGAAGAGGGAGACTTCTTTCGGAAGTGCGTTAAATCGCTGGACCCATTCTTCCATTTTTTTAGAATCTTCCAAACCGAATAAGGAATATTGCGGGTGTCCCTGCTCATCCGTCCATTTCATAATCATTTTAGCCCCAATAACCTAGCTGATCCGAGCCCTTAGACTGATAACGGGTTGTCCGAGCGATCAATACTTCTTGCATTTGTTCGAATGGAACGAATTGTTTCCACTCCTCTCTTGTTTTTTTTATTCTGAACGTATGTATAATAACCTTCTTCTTGCAATTCGCATTTCAGGTCAATGTCGGAATACATCTTGTTGGATTTTTTAATAATAGAGCTAGCCCATAAAATAAAACCGCTCACAGCAAAACAAGCAATTACGCCAAACCATTGTTGCCAATAGATTAATAAAATCCCGAAGCCAAATGCTGTAATTCCGATCAAATATAAGAACCATAATATAATCATTTGAACAATTCTTGCCCATCCCGGAATATCGTTTGAGTATTTCAGATCTTCTTTTTCACGCATTTCAATCAAAACTAGTTCCTCCCATTGCCATGGATTCAACTTTAATACGAATAATATGAACAGAGGTTTCATTATTTTATAAAAAATAGTTAGTAAAAAAGACTATAATGGAAATACACGAAAAAAAGTCCCCTACTATACAAAACCATTCATATAGTAGGGGACCTTTTACCTGGTATATATCTAATATAAAACTCATTGAAAGGTTATTTTACTTCAATAATTCGGCACCAGCAATTCCAGGATGTGTCATTTCATCTGGATTTAATATCAAATTTAATTCCTCTTCTGTTAATACATCGTATTTTAAACATAGTTCTCGGATAGAAGTCCCGTTTAGTATTGCCTCGCGTGCAATGTTGGATGCTGCTTCATATCCAATATGAGGGTTAACCGCAGTAATAATTCCGGCACTCTTTTCTACATACTCTTTTAATCTTGCTTCATTGGCTTCTATTCCTTTTAAGCAATTGTCTGTAAAAGTACGGAAAGCGTTATTCATGATACTAATTGATTGCAATAAATTAAATACGAGTACAGGCTCCATGACGTTCAACTCAAACTGTCCTGCTTCAGATGCAAGGTTGATGGTTTGGTCATTACCTATGACCTGGAACGCCACCTGATTAATTACTTCCGCTATAACTGGGTTTACTTTACCAGGCATGATAGAAGAACCAGGCTGTCTTGCAGGTAAACTGATTTCACCTAAACCGGCTCTTGGACCTGAAGCCATTAAACGTAAGTCATTCGCTATCTTTGACATATTAGTCATACAAACTTTCAATGCTGATGAAACCTCTGTAAATACATCTGTATTCTGCGTTGCATCAACAAGATGTTCGGAGCCAACTACCGGAAGACCGCTAATATCGGCGATGTGTGATACAACTAATTTTATATAACGAGGATCTGCGTTTAAACCGGTACCGACAGCCGTTGCGCCCATGTTCAATTCATATAAATACTGGCGCGTTTGTTTAATCCGTTTTATATCGCGTTCCACTACACGACTATAAGCTGCAAACTCCTGACCGAGTCTTATTGGCACCGCATCTTGAAGATGGGTGCGTCCCATTTTAATGACATGGTTAAATTCTTCGGCTTTCAGTTGGAATACAGAATGCATATCCTCCATCGTTTCCAATAACTTCTCTAATAGTCGAAGTACAGCAATATGAATCGCTGATGGTACGGAATCATTCGTCGATTGCGACATATTGACATGTGTATTCGGACTGCAATGGGAATAATCCCCTTTTTCATACCCCATTAATTCAAGTGCACGGTTAGCAAGGACTTCATTTATATTCATGTTGGTGGAGGTCCCTGCCCCACCTTGAATCGGATCAACTATGATTTGATCATGCCACTTACCGTTAATCATTTCATCCGCTGCCCTAGTGATTGCTTCCCCAATTGTAGTATCAAGGCGCTTCACGTCCATGTTTGCAAGCGCTGCAGCTTTTTTCACGATGGCCATTGTCGCAATCAATTCTTCATGAATACGGTATCCTGTAATAGGAAAATTTTCAACCGCACGAAGGGTTTGAACTCCGTAATAAGCTTCAGCTGGAACTTCCCTAGGCCCTAAAAGATCTTTTTCAATTCTCGTTTGACTCAACGTGATGGACATCATTTTCACTCTCCCAAGTATATTTAAAAAAGGAAAAGAGGAGCTGTAATTTTTGCTTCACATTTTCCAATATAGACTATCCATTAACAATATAACATAAGATAAATCTTCAGCAACAAATACTTTTAAGAATTACAATCAAATAGGTTATTTCTTTTAATTCTCCATTATCTGTCCATTCAGACAATCTTATTTGATACATTATTTATCCAAGTTTATATAAGAACGCTTTAGTTTCCCATTGTTGATAAAGCAATAAAAATCATGTAATCTTTATTCATGTGACAAAAAATAAGGTTTTTTATAGATAAAAGGCCTCGTTGTTCCAAGATGAGGCCTTTTTTTCGGGGCAGAGAAGAATAAAAGATGTGTCCCGTTTTTACTTTGGAGGTAGACAATGAAGCAAGGAAATCCATGGGCACTGATCCCATTTGTTGTTTTTTTAATTTTATTTATAGGTTCAGGGATAATTACAGGTGATTTTTATGCCTTTCCCGTCATTGTCGCCATCGCCATTTCAGGTGCTGTGGCTCTAGCAATGAATCGAAAAGAACCGTTTGCACGTAAGGTTGATATTTTCTGCCAAGGCGCAGGAAATTTAAATGTCATGCTGATGGTTGTCATTTTCCTCTTGGCTGGGGCCTTTTCAGAGGCGGCAGAAGGCATGGGCGCAGTGGATTCCACTGTTAACTTTGCTTTATCTTTCATTCCTCAGAATCTGCTTGTTGCAGGCTTATTCATTATTGCTTGCTTTATCTCCTTATCCATGGGTACTTCGGTGGGAACGATTGTTGCACTTGCACCAGTTGGGGTTGGAATAAGCGAGCAAACCGATCTTGCTATGGCTTTAGTAATGGCGGCCATTATTGGCGGTTCCATGTTCGGCGATAATTTATCCTTTATTTCCGATACAACCATTACTGCCGCCCGTACACAAGGTGCAGAAATGAAGGATAAATTTAAGGTGAATTTTTGGATTGTATTACCAGCAGCTATTGTAACATGCCTAATTTTAGGGGTAATTACCATGGGTGAAACGACATCAGTAGAGCATGTAAGCTACAATTGGGTAAAAATCCTCCCCTATGTTTTAGTTATTATTTTTGCGTTAGCTGGTATGAATGTTTTCCTTGTTTTGGCATCAGGGATTGCTCTTACAGGGGCTGTTGGCTTAGCGGATGGCAGTTATCATGTCATGAGCTTTTTGCAGAAGATTGGTGAAGGAATGGCAGGTATGTACGAAATTGCCTTTCTTGCCATATTAATAGCTGGAATGGTAGAGGTAATTAAATTTAACGGCGGAATTGACTATCTTCTTCACCTTGTGACACGGAAGATTAAATCGAAAAAGAGTGCTGAATTAAGTATTGCCGGTCTCGTGGGCCTAACTGATTTGTCGACTGCTAATAATACGATTGCTATTTTAATTGCTGGCCCACTCGCAAAAAATATTGCAGAGCAGTATGAAATTGAGCCACGAAAATCCGCAAGTCTTTTAGATATTTTTGCCTGTGCAATCCAGGGCCTTCTGCCATACGGTGCTCAATTTTTGGCAGCCGCAAGCGTAGCCAGAATATCACCAGTGAGCATTATGCAATACTCTTTTTATCCAATTCTTATAGGAGTTTGCGGAATCATCGCTATACTTATTGGATATCCGGCAAAAAAGAGAGCCTAGGAAAATAAAAACAGAATCCCGGAATTTTCTATCATACGATGGTGGTGCTTAAGCCCTTTGTCTGCATTCATATGCGGCAGAGGGCTTTTTCATGAAACTTTATCATCTATTCACCTTTCTGCTTGGATGGAAAGATGGTATACGACCATGAATATATAAAATCAACAATAAAAACTAATCCCCAAACCATCGAAATCCCATATAAGGTTTCATTGGAATATGGTGTTTCTTCAACATATTCTGTACCTATCCATGATAAGTCTGTTAAATATGGTATTGCTTGTTCCATACTATCTAGGCTATAAGACAAAAATATCAGTTGCGCAATTACAAAAAGCAGGAAATGGATCATAGAACTGTATCGATATTTCTTAGCAATATACTTTGGATCTTTTTGTTTCTTCATCACGTACTTATCTTTTTCCGTCAGTAGCTCTGTACCTCGCCAATTTCCTATTTTTAAACGCATCCAACGATCTAGCTTCTTGAAATCACTAATCCCAAACGTGCAGGCATATATAACAAATATCGTAATGACGATTTGGAATGTAGAAAATTCTCCAGTTTCCCTATAAATAAAAATTGCCAAAGCAGCTTCTAGAAATAGCAATAACACAAACAAAAATAAAAAGGATAAGCTTCGTTTCTGTTTATTAAATACATAGCGAACAACCCCAAATAACAAAAGGGAAACTAATGATAGCACTTCTATTCCGATAAAAACTTCCCACTGGTATTCTAATATAACGTCCATTTTACCCCCACCCTTTATCTACGCAGTAAATATATATCCGGAGTATATATTCATTGTGTACATATGTCAATGATAGGTTAGAAAATTCTGATAAGTACTTTTACCAAATACATACCGAAATTCCTGATTAGGAGTAACTAAGTATCTTCCTCAAAATGATTATCCACACACAATTAGATCGAATCCAAAAATGTTTGAACAAATGGTATGGCAGCACCTTTGGGAACTCCCATTGCTGGTGAACGGCTAATATGAATAAATGGCTCATTCGTTGGAAATGCCGTTTTTTCGTTAACTTTTTCATGAAGAATTTCCATATCTTCTTCGTTTAAGTATGGAGAAAGATGGCCACCTAAAATAAATTCTCGATTAATAACAAGATGTATATTATTGATTGACAACGCTAAATGATCTAAAAAGACATTCCATCTTTCCGCATAAGAAGGGACATTAGAACGTACCTGTTGAAAGAAGTAATCTAATGATTCATCATCCTCTAGAAGCGCGCTTATAGAGCTGTAGGTTTCCATGCAACCCCTTTTTCCACAATAACAAGGAGGGCCTTCGGGATTAATTATCATATGTTCAACTGTACCACTGTGGCCGTCTTTCCCCATATAAAGTTGATCATTTATAATAATCGCACCCCCAAGATGTATACCAATAGACAAATAAACAGCATCGCCAATATCATTTCTTACCCACAACTCTGTTGTTGCGGCGCATTTGGCATCATGAACAAGCTCGCAAGGATAATCGAGATATTGGGAAAATGCATCAATTTCTAACCCTGTAGGCAGTAATATTTTTCCGTAAGTTATTTTTTGTCCATCATTTGATGTTAAAGCTTCTACGGCAAAACCAATACCGAGAACCTGTTCTTGATCCACATCAAGTGTTGTGATGAAAGCTTGTACAGCCTCGCTCACCTCCTTGTAATAACGGTCGACATTAGAATAATGAATGGATAGTTCCGTTTGCTGAAATACGCTTCCACGCAAATCGATTGCTAAAATTTTCACATGTTTTTTCTGGATTTCCACCCCGATGCTAATTTTAGCCCGAGTACATATCCCGTAAGCAGTTGCGCGTCTACCAATAGAAGATTGAAAGTATCCACTCTTCTCTATCAGTTTCTCTTTTTCCAACCGTACTAGATTCTGAGTGATAGTTGGTAAACTCAAATGAAGTTGATTCGCGATTTCTTGTTTAGAAATTTTCCCTTTTTGATAAATAAGATGGTAAATGGATGAGTAATTACTTCTCTTAATATCTTTAAAAGTGATGTTATTATCCATGAACATACCTCATTACATAAAATAATTTTATAAAATACGTTAATTTAATTCCGTTTAAAATATATCATATTAGACTATGCAAAAACAATTTCTTCAGAATTCATGGGATTTAACTTATTGACTATCCTAGAAAAAAACCTTATTATATAAATGAATTTTATAAAACCATTTTACAAAAATAATTAACAAAAGGGAAAGGAACATAAAGATGGGGATTATTGAGAAAATGCGGCTAGATGGAAAGAAAATTTTTGTAACAGGTGGCGCTAGAGGCATTGGTAAAAGTGTTGCAACTGCATTTGCCGAAGCAGGAGCAGATATAGCCATCATCGACCTAGATATAGATGAAGCAAAAAAGACTGCTATAGAACTAGAAAAAAATCACGGAATTAAGTCGATCGCTATCAGAGCAGATGTAACAAATCCAGATGATGTAAATGCGATGATTGACATAATATTAGATAAATTTGGTCGTTTAGATGTTGCTTTCTGTAATGCGGGAATTTGTATGAATGTTCCAGCGGAAGAAATGACGTTTGAACAATGGAAGAAAGTAATAGATATTAATCTTTCAGGTGTATTTTTAACTGCACAAGCAGCTGGAAAAGTCATGCTAAAACAAGGTGGGGGTTCCATTATTAATACAGCCTCTATGTCAGGACATATTGTAAACGTTCCACAACCACAATGTTCCTACAACGCTTCTAAAGCAGGAGTAATACAATTAACTAAGTCTCTTGCGGTGGAATGGGCAGATAGAAATGTACGTGTAAATTCAATTAGTCCAGGATATATCGGAACAGAACTTACATTAAATTCTCCGGATTTACAACCTTTGATTAAACAATGGAATCAAATGGCACCGCTTGGCCGAATGGGCAAACCGGAAGAACTCCAATCTATATGCGTTTATCTTGCAGGAGATACGAGTAGCTTTACTACTGGCTCAGACTTTATAGTAGATGGAGCGTTTACTTGTATTTAATAGAATAGGAGGATTATGATGAACTACTTACTCGGAACAGATATTGGAACATCTGGTACTAAAACAATCTTAATGGATACAGCGGGAAATCTAATTGCTCAAGATTTACAAGAATATGATGTATTAACCCCAAAACATCTATGGGCTGAGCAGTGGCCAGATGTCTGGCTAGATGCAACTAAAAAATCTATTAAAAACACGGTTAAAAAATCAGGAATACCGGCAGAGAAAATTCGCGGCATTGCTATTAGTGGTCTATATGGTGGTTCTGGGATTCCATTGGACAAAGAAATGAAACCGGTTAGACCGTGTATGATTTGGATGGACCGGAGAGCTGATGAAGAAACACAATGGGTCTTAGATAATATCGGTGAAGAAAAACTACGAGAAATCACACATAATGGGGCCGATCCTTATTATGGCTACACGAAAATGTTATGGATGAAAAAGAATGAACCGGAAAACTGGGAGAAAACAAAACTCTTTCTACCACCAAATGACTATGTAATTTATAAACTTACTGGTGAAATTGTTATTGATTATTCTTCTGCAGGAAATATTGGCGGCATTTTTGATATGAATAACAGATCCTGGTCTAAAGAAATGATGGACGCAATGGGAATCCCTCTTTCGATGATGCCAGAAAGAATTGTGGAATCAACCGATATTGTTGGTGGAATTACAAAAGAAATTGCGGAAGAATTAGGGGTTTCTGAAGGAATGCCAGTGATAGCGAGTGGTATTGACTCTGGTGCCGCTAATATCGGACTTGGTGTATTTGAATCCGGTATTTATGCTGCAGCTATTGGAACCTCTATGTGCGCAGCATTAATTTCTGATAAACCAGTGAAAGGAAAAGATTTGATTGCTTGGCCATACTTATATGATGCCAAAAGATTGTCTTATTACTTCGCTGGTGCAAACACAGCCGGAGCAATTGTAAAATGGTTCCGTCAAATCATGTGTCAATATGAAATGGAGTTGGAGAAGGCTGGCGGGAAAAAAGCGTATGACATTCTGAATGAACAGGCAGCAGACATTCCAGCTGGCAGTGAGGGGCTAATCGTACTCCCCTACTTTATGGGGGAAAGAAGTCCTATTTGGAATTCAGATGCAAAAGGAACCATCGTAGGCCTATCATTGGCGCATACAAAGGCACATATTTACCGTGCATTTTTGGAAGCAGTTGCATTTTCTTTAAGAGATGCAATGGAAGCTACCGGAGAAGATCTTGGCGAATATATATTACTCGCCGGTGGTGTGACAAAGTCCAAACTATGGAGACAAATCTTTGCAGATGTGACTGGCTACCCAGTTGTCTGTCCCGTAAATGATGTAGAAGCAAACATGGGTGATGTCATGCTTGCTGGCATTGGAACGGGTCTACTATCTTATGAAGATGTGAAGCAATGGCAAGTTTTGGATGAAAAAATTATACCAAATAAACAGAATCACCAAACATACAATGAGTATTATAAAGTTTACAAATCTGTTTATAACAATTTAAAACAGGATATGAAACAATTGACGGTACTTTCTTAAGAATATAAAGTTGTACAAAAAAATACCAAATTCTCCTCTATAATTGTACTTGATTTTAAATAGCATTTTCAGAAAAAAACGCCCTTTCTGTCGAGAGACAAAAAGGGCATAAAATAATCAATATATTTTTTTCAACACCGATTTAACCCCCCAATTACACGCCAAAAGGATTGCTCTCTACCTTACTTTCTTCATTAAACAACATAGTTTCTCGTTTGGTTAGATTATATTCTGGCCAGTCCGGAATTCCCTCGTGATTCGGGTTGCCTGAATGAGCGAACGCAATCCACGCTTGATGCATTTGTTTTGCAATCCCCTTCTGTTCTGGAGAATTACCTGTTAACTGGTTGGTCTGAGGTTCGTTAAGGTTGTTCCATACAAATGGAATTTCTAGTGCGTGACATGCCTTTAATGCACCACCTGCGACAGGACTTTCCCAGTCGAAACGATACATATAAGTAGGTGCACCCTGCCTTACCTGATATTCCGCAAGTTTTAGGGCTGGATTCGTGAAAATTTGCGCTGTCATTAACTTATCGTACAAATCCTGATCCAAAGTATCATTTTCCGAAAGCTGGCTTTGAATAGCTGGCATGGCAGTTCCGAATGTGCTTTCAAAAATTTGCTCTACTTCTCTTTGCTCGGCATTTTTCCATCTAGGATCAAAGTAGGTAAATAGACGATACTCATCTTTATTTACCCCAATAATTATAGGGATGTCCTTCGCAAATCCATCTTTCAAAGCTTCTTCCGGGTTATTTGGTAATGATACTCCGTCAACAACTGGCACAAGCTTCATCATTGGAAGCGTGCTTGATACTTCTATAAGCTTTTCAACTGGGATATCCCTCAATTTGAAAACTTCATTATCTTCAATGCCAAGGGAGGTTAAAATTCTCTCCGCTACCTTTGTGGCCTGAGATGATGGAATAGTATTACTCGCAGCACCACTTTGTAAAATAGCTTGATTAAAAAGCCCTTTTGCTGATGGCATGGCCAATAATACGCCAACACTCATCGCTCCAGCTGACTCTCCAAAAATAGTAACTCGGTTAGGGTCTCCTCCAAAACTTGCAATATTGTCTTGAACCCACTGCAATGCAGCAACCTGGTCTAGGATCCCACAATTTCCTGAGGTTGCATACTCCTCACCAGCCAATTCACCCAAATGTAGAAAGCCTAAAATCCCTAATCGATAATTGATTGTAACAACAACGACATCCCCCAAACTTGCAAAAGAAGTTCCATTGTACAACCCACTAGAACCGGAACCATTCATATAAGCTCCCCCATGAATCCAAACCATAACAGGACGGAGCTTATCTTTATTTATACTAGGAGACCAAATATTAAGATTCAGACAATCTTCACTAGAATTAACAGAGTCATTCCCTAAGGTTTCCATTATTTCACTTTCTGGCTGAGGTGCAACCGGGCCAAACTGGGTAGCATCTCGAACTCCATCCCACGAATCTGGCACTACAGGTGGTTGAAAACGTAATGACCCTATAGGTGGTTGTGCATAAGGTATTCCCTTCCACACATAAATATTTCCATCCTTTTCCCCTTTAACTTGACCATACGTCGTATTTACAATCAATGATGACATTTCCCTTCCCCCTAACTTTTGTCTATTTTATCTATTCTATTGTACCACTTGCTTGAATATTCTATCCCTAAAATGAATGCTCCCACTACTTAATTTATTTAAAAACTCACTACTAATATGATACTTCTTGGATGATAAAATCCCCCTTCGCCAACTATAATACTATTTACCCAAAAAAACTTATCCTTAAGTAATCCGTCCTATTTACCATATGATAATAATAAATTAACATGAGGTATGGAACGTAATCTAGTAAATGAATACTAAGGAGGAACCGATGAAAAAAGTTTAATAGTATCATATATCTAGCTATCCTATTTCTATTATTCCTTTCGGCTTGTTCTACTGACAAAGTACCGAAGTCAGATGCAAATCAGAAAACAGAATATACGGACGCGGCAAAGGATGAAAGCGAAAATCAAGTGGAAACAGTAGATGAAAATAATTCTAGGGACTCTAAAGAAACGGCTGAAGAGGAAAACTTAGAAATTAAAAATGCCCCAGCAATTCCTACTTCTTTTGAAGAGTCCATAGAATATCCAATAATAGGTCAATTTGCTGGGGTTGAATTTACAGATCAGGATGAGATTATCGAAGTTTTAGATTCATTTCCAAAATTAACTTCGGATAGTTCGAAGGAAGAATTGGAACAGTGGAAACGGTATCTTTGGACATTATTTAAAGAAGATCTAAAGCCAGTGAATGTTCCTATTGATCAATGGGATTCTATGAAATTTGACAATCCAACTGCAGGAAATAAAGAATTCCAGCTTAAAGAAAATTATAATATCGCTCTTTTATTAGATTCTAGTGGAAGTATGGGAAACTATGAAAATGATCGGACTAGAATGGATTTGGCAAAGGAAGCAATTCAACAATTCGTCCAAGACCTCCCCGAGAAAGCGAATATTTCTCTTTATGTATATGGACATGAAGGAACTGGTAGTGACGCCGATAAGAAGAAATCATGTTCCACTGTGGAAGAAGTCTATCCTCTTTCCACTTACAATAATGGTGAATTTACAGAAGCTTTGAATCAATTTGAACCAGCTGGGTGGACTCCAATGGCAAAGGCAATCGAATTGGTTACTGAAAGGTTCCAAAAATATGATGGCAAAGAGAATACAAATGTTATTTATGTAGTAAGTGATGGGGTAGAAACATGTGAAGGTGATCCTATTGCAGCAATTAAATCTCTTGCGGATTCAAATATAGAACCTGTGGTCAATATTATCGGTTACCAAGTAGATAATGAAGGTCTTACTCAATTAAAGGAAATGGCAGATGCTTCACAAGGACGTTATATTAATGCAACAAGCCAAGCAGATCTAGTATCAGAATTTGAACAAACGGTCGACATGTCAGAGATTTGGTCCGAATGGCATAAAGACTCAAATGAAACCATTGAAAAATTATATAATACAATTAATGAACAATTAAATAATTGGTATAATGAGCAAGGCATACTAATAAATCGTGAACATACAAATTTAGCTAAAGCTGTAGAATATTTACAAAGTAAGGGGATCATTGGTCCTAATGTTTTTTTAGATTATAATGCAGAAGTTGCTAATTACTTTCTTGATGTTAATGTAGACTATTCCAATTTATTCCTAGATCTAAATAGTGCAAATGCAAATGAATTTCTAGATGCGAACGGAGATATATCAAAGCGTTTCTTAGATTCTCTGGGGGAATAAATTTTTTAAAAAAACAAAGAGCAGGTCCTTCTAACTTTATCAAGGTTTAAGGATTTAAGATTACCCAACCTTGTTTTGTATCATTATAGCCACCTACTTTTATTGTAACTAAAGAAAGATATGATTCCTATCAAAAATTCAGGAATCATATCTTTCTATTTTTTATCCTTCACTAACGGCATCTTCTCCTGATACTATGCCTGTTGAATCCCCTTCTAAAAAGGATCTAATTACCTCTTTATTTTCTTCAAAGTCAATATCCAATGCCATTCCTACCCCTTCATATCTTACATTTGTATAAGAGTTTTCCACGGGTATGGTTAATGTTTCTACGGTCTGAGGTGGCTCTAGTGCAATGTCTTTTACAAGATTAAATAGATCAGCGCTTTGAAAATTCGTTTGAACATATGGTTGAACAGTACCAATTAGCTTTGGTAGCTTTAATGCACCATTAGTGCTTAGAAGTTCGTTGCTCATGGCATTTATAATCTGTTGTTGACGTCTCACCCGACCAAAATCAGCTTCTGCGTCTTTACGGAAACGGGCATATCCTAATAATTCCTTTCCATTTAACTTTTGTAAGCCAGAATCTAGGGAAACACCTATATTAGCAGACATATTTTTCTCTACATCAATCTCAATACCATCAGGCGCAAGAACATCGACCATTTTTTCAAATCCCGTAAAATCGATAATCGCATAATATTCCACATCTAAGTCAAAGTTGTTTTTCAAGGTTTCACGTAGCAATTCTGGTCCACCGAGATAAAACGCGGTATTGATTTTATAATTCTTATAACCGGGAATCTCTGAGTAAATATCCCGCATAATAGAGATGAGTTTTGCCGTTCCTTCCTTTGGGTCGTATTGCGCTACCATTATAGAATCCGTGCGAGATTTACCTTCATCGGGGCGGGCATCAACTCCAAGCAATAGAACATTAACCTTGTCAAGATTTTTCTGCCCGTTGAACTCATAATCCTGTTTCTGAACTTCCATCGGATCTGCCATGCTCACCCCTTCGTTATACTGGTAAACAAAATACCCTACCGCTACTACTATCATTGCTAACAATGCAACTGCTATCTTAAAAATCCTGCTTTTTCGTTTATTATGTTTTTTACTTCTCATGATTTATTCCAATCCTTTTTTGTGCTGTAGTTTTTTCATATTCCTCCATTTTTCATCGATAAACCATTCATGACCCAATTGATAACAATGGCATCATCTATAAACCCAATCGGAAACAGATAATCTGGGATACAGTCTACGTTAACAATAAAGTAGAGAAGCGCTCCGCCTATTAGAGTAAGCTCCGTCTTCGTCCCCATTTTTCGGCAAAATTGCTTGTACATCATCTTTAATGAGTGAATAAATGGTCCGATGCTCCCCACTTTTTCCATTTTCTTTTCAAATTGTCCAAGGATGGTTTCATCCCCCTCCTTTTTTAACGATAATTGTTGGTATTTTTCTAATTCTTCTTTTACGTCATTTAGACGAAACTCTTTATCTACTAAATTAGTGTTTTCCAAAATTGCTTGTATATGTACAATGGATTCCTTAAGATCTGAATGGTTTTGATAGACAGGATATCCAGCAGCTTCATATAATCTTAAGATGGAAATGTCAAGCTTGTCCGCAAACCGCTGCAAATGATCCAAGGTAGCTTTTCGTTTTCCATTGATAATTTTCGAAATAACCGCAGTATCAATCCCCGTCAATTGGCTCAATTTTCTCATAGATAAAGATCGCTTCTTAAGCAATTCCTTTAGTAGCAGACCCAGTTCATTGCTTTTCTCTACCATATTCTTTTCCCTTTCTAACTATCTTATCTACTATCAATTTACAATGGTGTTGACATTTTGTCAACACCACCAAAAAATACAACTCGGGATCTCCCAAAGTTACGAAAATCCGGAAATTGCATTTTCCAAAAGACAAACAAAAATCCCCATCATGTTGTTGTAACAACATGATGGGGATTTTTAATGCTGATTTAACTTAATGTTTAGAAGCCTTGCGTCCCGCTTCAAACAGTAGAAAATCCATTCCTTCTTCCAGGCATTGTTCCCAACTTAAAAAGGACCCCTTCCAAAACTAGAAGGGATCCCCAAAATAAAACCATCTTATAATTTATTCAATATTTCTCTAATAAATGCTGGCTCGTCCTGAGGTGTACGAGAAGTAATAATATTTCCGTCCACCACTACCTCTTGGTCTAAAAAGTCAGATCCAGCGTTTTTCAGATCATCACGGATTCCAAGATATGAAGTTGCATTTACTCCTTTAAGAATATCTGCACTAATCATGACTTGTGGACCATGACAAATACCGGCAATCACTTTACCTTGTTCATTTGCTTGTTTTACGAATTCTACTACTTCGTCATTAACTCGTAGTGCTTCAGGAGCTGATCCACCAGGAATAATAACCGCATCGTAATCGTCAGCCTTCGCTTCACTTATGGAAAGGTCAGAAGTATAAGATACAGTTCCTTTCTTCCCTTTAAGTTCCGCTCCTTTTTCAAGTCCTACAATAACGGTTTTGTGACCCGCTTCATTCATTGCATCATAAGGGCTCTTCATCTCTGAGTCTTCATAGTCATCAGCAAGTAAAAAGCATATATTAGCCATCTTGTATCCACTCCTATATAAAATGATTCAATTTCATTTTAAATGAATTCATAGGGGTATTTCAATGAAAGTGATTCTCTTGGAATAATACATCCTTTAAAATGTTTCATTAGAATCTACTATTTTGTGTTCACAACTAGTTTGTGAATATCTAAAACTATATTTCCATCTGCATCTATACCATATCCTTGCTGGAAGTGCGTTTCATTTGCTAGTCACCAATTGAATACCTATTTCTTTTTTGGCGATATAAATCAATAGATTTATATCCAAGGGAAAGAATATCGACCATTTGTGCTTGTCGTTTTTCACGTGTTTTCTGTTGTTTTGCTGAAAAGATATAACGTGCCCAATCTCTTTGATAACCTGGTGTAAGTTCCTGATAAAATTTTAATTCATTTGGATGATCTGCTAATAGCTTTTTGATATCTTTTACATTATCCTCATAATCTGCTACGCACTGACTGGGAGCAAGGGACTTTTTCACTTTCTTTTTTTCCCGTTTTAATCCAACAACCGTAAATACATCATCCATACTGACCATTCGTGAAAATTTCATATCGCTGTTTTCAACATATCCATCTTCCGTTACTTTCATCGCTGGAAAAATATCATCTCGATGGACAAATGTATCGTACCGTTTGTTCCCTTTTTTTGGATAGGCAAAAAATAGGTATCCTTTTTCAAGCAATTGTCCCTCATTGATAATGCGTTCTGTATAATTTACCATCTCATCTAAAGTTTCAACAAAAACAAAAATAGCATCATGCTCTTTCGATAATGATGTCTTGTACCCATTAAATAAGTCATAGTCACTTGGTTGATTAAGAACGGCCATATTTTTATACTTAGTTAATTTTAATTTATCAATAATTGTCATCATGTTCTCCTTTACTATCCATGGATCATTCGCACACAGGAATCTTCTTACTAGATTATAGCATAAACTGGAAATGTCTTAATCTAATTTGCAAGATGGTATTTGTAGTTAATGGAACTAGGGGCCTAAGTGTAAAAGACATCATTCATCAATCAAAAACATTTTACGAGAATTGGGATTTTATAACTTTAGGCGAGGAAATTAGCTTATCATGGAGAACGGATATGCAGGTAGCCATTAAAGAAAAAATGATGAAAAGGAAAAGACGGATAAATGTAATGGGACTGATCGCACAACCATTCGAAATACACCGTCATTCCCTTTTTGTAACTAGTCAAACCAAAGTATTATTTGCGAATCATATTAGTGAAGGGGGAAAGATGTCAGTCCCCTATACATGGGTGACATATCCCCCCCTTCATTTACTCTTTGGTTAACCTCTAAATACGCATTAATGCGCCATTAGGCTTTGGTAATTCTTGGCCTCTTATTTGATTCATTTTACAAAAATGTTCAAAAAAGCGTTGTGCCAGCTCTTGTTCCTTTGGGTCACTTTTCAAAGAAACCATATCAAGCAAAATTTGAGCCATCCATAAATTATCAAAATAACGGTATTTACCTGTATTCCATGTCATTTTGTGGGGGAATTTCTCATTTACATAATATTTCCAAAAGAGCATCTGATCTGATTCCTGTTCTGAAAGCTTTAGTCTGTATTCTGAATGAGCGGGAATATATCCATCTTCACAAAGCTTACCGATAAAATCTTCATTTACCATATAGACACCTAAGATACGTCTGTCTTTTTCGGGCATGCTAGAATCCCTTGCTGTTAAAAGGCAAGCACTATTTTGGTGCATACGATTAGGTTTGTTTGGTTTCCCTTTGTTAACACCACTTTTTATTTCGCCTGAAAAAACCTTCCACTCAGATAGGGAACTATTCTGTTCTTCCGTGTCACACCAATAAACCATCTGTGATTGAGGATGAAGTTTATGATTTTTCATAAGTCTTTCATGTTCCAAGCGAAGTTCCTGTTCTTCACGCCTTCGTTTTTTTTCTTCTTCCTTCTTCCATTCTTCCTGTTTCCGTTCTATTTCCTTTTTCTGTATAACTTTTTCAATTGAATGAGCAGCGCTTTTATCATGGAGTTTTAGGTGTTTTCCAAATACATCGGGAAAAATAAACTTTTTATTTTCCGTTCCGAAATGTATTTCAATAAAAGAATCACTTTGTTTAACTATACTACCCATGCCAAAATGCTCGTGTGTAACTTTCTTATTGATTAAATTCATTATTTAATCCTCCCTCGCAGTATAAAAACTCGGTTCCATATAAGAAATTAAGTTGATAATTCCAATCAACTAACTTACTTTTAAAGCTCAGCCAATTATTATTAAATTTTTCTTTTCTTCCGTTTAAAAAGGAAAAATCGATGTTAAGATTTATTATAACATTTTTTCGAAAATACCACAAACTCTTTATTGACAATACGTTTTATGATGGTGTAAAATAAAAAGTTTTATTTCATTAACCACAAAGCATAAGGGGAATTCAAGTGGTTTTTATTTCAAAGTTTTTATTACTGATAAATACGTATGTTTCTATAAGTCAGACAAATAATAAAATCGTCAACTCAAGAAATATAAATTTCAGTTTTGGTTACGGGTTACATTCTAAAGGTTCATATTTCTTGACGCCTATTTGAAATTAGGAAGATAATTTAAGTAGTTTCTTTAACACCAAGATTTAAACAGGAGGTAGATATTAGCGAAGATGAAGGTAATAAAGTATTACAGGAGATAAAAGAGATTAATAAAGATGCACTATTCGTGAAACACGATGTTAGTAAAGAAGAAGATTGGAAAAATGTTGTTTCTGAAACGACCAAAACGTTCGATAAAATTGACGTCTTATTTAATAATGCTGGTATTTATATTATCAAACCAATTCCGGAAATTGAATTAGATACATGGAATAAATTAATGGGGATTAATGTCACAAGTGTATTCCTAGGATTAAAACATGTACTTCCGGTAATGGAAAAAAATAATACTGGCTCTGTTATCAACGCATCCTCAATCGCTGGTCTTAGAGGATCTGCTGGTCACCTACTTTACGGAGCAAGCAAAGGTGCCGTACGTGTAATGACAAAAGACGCAGCAGCAGAATATGCAGGTAAAGGAATCCGTATTAACTCGATTCATCCTGGTTATATCACTACCGCTATGGCTGATTACGCGTCAGAAGCCACAAAATTATCCAAAAAAGAATTGGATGCCACTTACCCGTTAGGTAGAATGGGAGATCCTAAGGAAGTAGCAAAATTAGTGCTATTCCTTGCATCAGACGACTCATCCTTCTCAACAGGAGCAGAATTCGTCATCGACGGTGGAGCTACAAATATTTTATAAATAAGACAATAGGACATCCACGCTATTGTCTGGAGCTTTCTATTGCGTTTCAACTCATTAATAAAGCTATCATAGATAGAACCTATCTCAGTTCTGTCTATGATAGCTTTTTATTTGAATTGACCATAATATACCATATTTACTTAAAGCCAGTAATGTTGTTATCATAATAAAGCAACCATTATCCCTAGGAGGTGATTACACTGGAATTCATACCAAGCGTCATTATATTAACCATTTTATTTGTCCTTTATAAAAAAGGAATACTATCAATAAGAAGACAAACATATCTATCCTATATAACAAAAAAACGAAAAATCGTTTTCGTGCATCTTATAAGAAATATAATGGTTATCATTACTATCGTTTCTGGGTGAAAAAAGGAAGTAAAGTTACTGTATCATATGATGTTACCGTTGAAGCCGGATCTCTCATCCTAGAATGGAAGGATATCAAAATGAATCATTATTTTCATAAGGAATTTTATGATAGCCAATCGGGAAGCTTTTCATTTGAAGCAGAACGACGTTATTATACATTAAAATTTACGGGGAAGAATACAAAAGGCGGATGTATCATTGAGTTGAATGAATCCGCTTCATGAGACAATTTTTAAGTAAGTCTCATGCTTTTGGATCTAGCAGGACATAATCACCGAAACCATCCTACATAATCTTGCTATCACCCACCCGTAACACCTGCTTCATTTCTATCTTTTATAATGTCTTGAATAATCTCAATATGAAAGGCAGCCCAAGCATTCTCACGAAAGTGTAAAATCACAGTTATTACTAAAAATAGTAAATAAATTAAGCTGAAGAATAACCAAAGCATACTACCATCTTGAAAAAGAAAATTTTCTAAATGTGTGGAGAATAAAAAGAGTAGCCATGGTATGGCGGTTACAAAGATAGGAATCATTCCTGAGCCATTCTTTTCTTTGATCATACGATAGTGTATTAACTTTAATACGTCCGTCTCTATGGATTGATAAAACGTACGGATTTCTTCAATTTCTTTTAAATATTTTGTCTCCCGAATCTGATGAGGCGTTTTTCTTAAATGAAGGTAAATTTTATGTGCATCCCCACGTAAATTAAACATATCACGACATCCTTTTTAATTTTAGCAAGCTATTTTTTGTACTTCTCGAGACCATTTTCATTTGATTTTATATTTTTAGCTTTTGTGTAGTTATATGTTTTTATTCTAATGAGATTACTTTAAGGTTAAAGGTTAGGTTTGAATATTTTTTTACCTTATACAAAAACTATAAAAACAAACATAATCAACAAATACATACATAATTCTTTCACTACTTCACAGGATGTCCAAGTTCATTTATAATGTTTAGTAGGAGGTGAAAAAGTGGAACAAGAAACTATGTTAAAGGAAATTCTACACGCATTAAAAATTCATTCCGAAGAAATTGAGAAGAAATTTGATGTATTGAATTCTAAGATGAACAATTTTGAAACTAGAATGGATAACTTTGAATCTAGAATGGATAACTTCGAATCCAGGATAGATAATTTGGAATCTACGATGAATAACCGCTTTGACCGGCTGGAAAAAAAGGTCGATGGAATTCGAGTGGAATTGACAGAAACACAAGAAACCACGGATTATTTGTTGAGTAAAAATGCTCAACATGAGAGAAAACTTCGCGAACTTTCCAGACAACCATGATAACCACCTCATGTTGCATTACTTCGTTCAACAGATCTTCACATAAGGTTTCTCTATGGTAATATGCTGATAATGTTAGTTAAAGGTTTAAAATCATCCCATTCTATTAATGAGAAAATCTAATGAATCCCCCTTATCTATAATGTTTAACAGGAGGTATAAAAATGGAACAAGAAACCGTACTAAAGGAAATTCTACATGCATTAAAAGTTCATTCCAAACAAATTGAGAAAAGATTTGATGAAATGAATTCTAAAATAGAGAACTCTATATTTGACCTGGAATCCAAAATGAATAACCGCTTTGATCGGCTTGAAAAAAAGGTCGATGGAATTCGAGTAGAATTGACAGAAACACAAGAAACCACGGATTATTTGTTGAGTAAAAATGCCCAACACGAGAGAAAACTTCGCGAACTTTCCAGACAACGATGATAACCCCTCATGTTGTACTACCTCATTCAACAGATCCTCGCTGAAAATGCAAGACAAGCATTTAAAAGCATTTCCCAAATTAACGGGAAATGCTTTAGATTTATCATTCAGTGATATTCAACATTAGACAATCGCTACTTTCTTTTGTATCAACTAAATAAAAGGTTGATTATGGGACTTCTATTTTTTCCATTTTTAATTACCAGCTACCTCCGTTGTCTCAAGAACATAATTTGCTGCAGATTGTCCTGATAATCTACCAAATACCGCACTTGACATTAATCCGGATCCACCTGGATAATTATGGTAGAATATGCCACCAATCATTTCTCCTGCCGCAAGCAGCCCGCGGATTGGAGAATCATTTTTGTCTAGAACTCTTCCTTTTTCATCCACACGAATACGAACATTCGCTATACACTTCACAGCAACCACCAAGGACGAAATAATTATCAGATTTCAAAAGAATTGCTCAATAAATTAATTTCCGATATTTTCATATAAACAATCAGAACCTTTGACAATAGATTCCTTTCATAATAGAGTTATATGCAATATGCTTATCATCGTTTAAGATGTTATGTAGTTAAAATAAAGAAGACTTCCATCAGAGGGGGGTCCTTCATCCACCACTAATGGTTAGTCGCACTTATCGGACCTTTACGGGCAGTTGATCTCCCACCTACCTTCTTTGTTTGAGATGGGAGTCTTACTGTCCGTTTAGGTGGAATAAATAGATTACGAGTCATCATGTTAAGGGAGTATTGGTATGTGTGAGAATTTCAGTTTTATATGAAGATAATCATCTATTACTTGTGGAGAAGCCAATAAACATACCTGTTCAGGGAGATCGTACTGGGGATATTGACTTTCTTTCTATGCTGAAGCAGGATTTAAAAATTCGATATCAAAAACCGGGAAACGTTTATCTTGGTCTTGTTCATCGTTTGGATCGTCCTGTTGGTGGTGTGATGGTTTTTGCGAAAACATCAAAAGCTGCTTCACGCATGTCGGATTTAATCCGGAGGCAAGCAATGGAAAGAACGTATTTGGCTGTTGTACGGGGCGTGCCACAAAAAGATCAGGCATTACTGGAACACCACCTTGTGAAGAACAACCGTGAAAACAAAGTGTATACGGTAGCAGCCAATCATAAAAACGCAAAGAAGGCGCAGCTCGACTATAAAACGATTGCCAAAATAAAAAAATTAAGTCTTCTATCCGTTCAACTTCACACTGGGCGACCACATCAAATACGTGTCCAGCTTTCTGCAAATGGAACGCCGATATACGGAGATCAAAAATATGGACAAAACGTAAATCGACCTGGACAGCAAATTGCACTCTGGGCACACTCATTACGGTTCGAACATCCAGTAAAGAAAGAAATGGTAGAAGTCCTTTCCCCTCCACCAACAGAAAAATATCCATGGGAGATTTGGAAGAATGTGTATAATAAAATAGAAGCATAAAGTTGCGAAAGGATATCAAGGGTACTGACTTTAGTTAAGGGCCATCGTAGACTAAAGGATGAAAAAGCATTTAAACAATCTATTCTTAATACAAAATCGCTTCCGCCTACATGCTAATAATGTCAATGTAATCATTATAAAAGCACTCAAAAAGATTGGTTTTACAATCTTTTTGAGTGCTTTTGATTATTTTTGTATACCTCTAGACTTACAGGCTTAATTATTGTTTATTCCCCAGTTTCCGCAAATCGTATCATTCGTTCACCTATCTCATCACGAACGCGCCGAAATACTGCCCATATTTCTTCTTCCGTACCTTCTGCTTTGGCAGGGTCATCAAAACCCCAATGTTCCCTTTTCACATGCGGAGGAGTCATCGGACAGCGGTCCTTTGCATCTCCACACAATGTAACTGCTAGCGTTGCATGATTTAAAAACTCCGTATCAATCATTTCTGAATGTTGGTTAGAAATATCAATTCCAACCTCATTCATTGCCTTTACCGCTTTGGGATTAAGTCCATGTGCTTCAATACCCGCACTTCTAACTTCCCATTCATCACCAAGATATTTTTTTGCCCATCCTTCTGCCATTTGGCTTCTGCATGAATTTCCTGTACATAAAAAGTAAATTGACCTTTTAAACATATCGGTTCTCCTTTTCATTACGACGTAGTATCATCTCTGTTAAGAAATTAGTAACGTTAAATATAGGCCGATTAGTGTGATAAATAATATTGGGATCGTCAAAATGATTCCTGTTTTAAAATAAGTACCCCATGAAATTTTAACCCCTTTTTGGGATAATACATGAAGCCAAACTAATGTAGCTAACGAACCTATTGGTGTAATTTTGGGACCTAAATCCGATCCAACCACGTTCGCATAAACCAAGGCATCTCTTAATACACCAGAAGTATTGGTTTCCGCTATGGCTAAAGCATCAATCATAACGGTTGGCATATTATTCATGATGGATGATAGGAAAGCAGCGATAAATCCCATAACAACCGTTGCTACAAATAAACCTTGATCCGCTACGATTTGAATGATACTTGCTAAAGCAGATGTAAGCCCGGCACTTCCTAATCCATAGACGACCACATACATTCCAATGGAAAAGAATACGATATCCCATGGTGCTCCTTTTATCACTGCTTTCGTATTTACAGCTTTACTATTTCTTGCCATAAGGATAAAGAATATAGCAATAACCCCAGCAACAATAGAAACAGGAAGCGTAATAAATTCACTTATAAAATAACCGACAAGTAGTAATCCTAGAACATACCATGATATCTGAAACATTTTATCATCTTTAATGGCAGTTTTCGGTTCACTTATTTTAGAAACATCATACGATTTTGGGATACTTTTTCTAAAATAAATGAACAATACGGTAATCGTTGCTACAAGTGAAAATAGGTTAGGAATAATCATTCTCGATGCATATTCTACAAAACCTATTCCAAAGAAATCTGCCGATACGATATTCACTAGATTACTAACGATGAACGGCAATGAAGTCGTATCCGCGATAAATCCACTGGCCATAATAAATGGAAAGATCATCTTTTCTTTAAAGTTTAAGTTTCTTACCATGGCGAGTACAATTGGTGTAAGAATTAATGCTGCACCATCATTTGCGAAAAAGGCTGCTACAATTGCACCTAAGATACTGATATAAACAAACATCTTTGTCCCATTTCCCTTAGCAATTCGCGCCATATGTAATGCTGCCCACTCAAATAATCCAATCTCATCTAGTATTAAAGAAATAAGAATAATAGCAACAAATGCTAAAGTGGCATTCCAAACGATTCCCGTTACTTCGATTACATCACCAAATCCTACTACTCCTACCAGTAAAGCAATCACAGCACCACCCATTGCCGACCAGCCGATATTTAAACCTTTTGGCTGCCATATTACTAGGACTATGGTTGCAACAAAGATTAATATTGCGAGTAAAAGCGTTACTGACAAAATAATACCTCCAATTCTAACAACAAGAAATGCGTGTTCCTTTTTCTTCCAGCTCTTTTAATTTATATTCTTGACTAGGAATTTGATCAAGAATTGGCTTAATAAATGGATAATACTTATTGCATTTATCTACCGAATAAAAGATCCATTGTCCTCTTCTATCTTCCTTAACCAATCCTAAGTCTTTCAATTTACGTAAATGTTGGCTAATGGAGGGTTGACTAGTTTGAAAGATCTCCACCAATTCACATACACAACAAGCTTCATCATCTATTAATTTCATCATGGTTAATCTTGTTTTATCACCAAGTAATTTCAGAATTATTGTGGCTTTCTCGATCTCCATACTTGTTTGTGGCATATTCAGTTCCCCTTCTAAGTTTATTACTTAATAAGTATATAACTATATACTTATATAAACAATAAGAAAACGTAAAATTCCCCTAAAAATCACCATCACCTGTGTTTTGCAGTTAAAATGAATAAAAAACAGCCTTGAACCCTCATAATTTCTGGTTCTATGGCTGTTATCTTTTTGTCAGAAAGTTGTAGTGTAAATCAACCTTTTTCACCTAACTTCGCTAATCCTATTCATAACGCAATGCTTCAACCGGCTGTAAC
The DNA here is from genome assembly GCF_038006665.1 of Oceanobacillus sp. FSL K6-0118. Classification (NCBI taxonomy): domain Bacteria; kingdom Bacillati; phylum Bacillota; class Bacilli; order Caryophanales; family Bacillaceae; genus Oceanobacillus; species Oceanobacillus sp. FSL K6-0118. Next base: position 2,062,246 of record NZ_JBBOVR010000001.1, on the reverse strand, counting down.
TTCGAAGCTTTAATAGATGGTAGAATTCCAAAAATAATACCAATTAACATGGAGAAAATAAAGGAACCAATAATTGCTGGTACCGAAACAAAGTATGGCATATTCGCAAATATCGATATGGCTTTAGCAATTCCTAATCCAGAAAGAATACCAATGATACCACCAATACTTGTTAAAACAACGGATTCCGTTAGAAATTGAGCTAAAATAACATACCGTTTTGCGCCCAATGCCTTCTTGATCCCGATTTCCCTTGTTCGTTCTGTAACGGAAACAAGCATAATATTCATGACACCAATTCCACCTACCAGTAATGAAATACTTGCTATCCCACCAAGGATAAAGGCAAAAGCTTGATCATATTGTGATATTTCCTCCATCATTCTTTCAAAGTCAGCAACTTGATAAATCGCCGTTTCATATGGAGGTAAATCCATATTTAAGCGATCGGCTGCCATTGTTCCGACTTCTTGAATCGTTTCTGAAGAACTTGCCTGTACGGCAACCTGCATCGGCGCATCAAACCCATTTAACAATGGCCAGATTGTAGTTGGCAAATAAATGGTTGACTCGGGATAGTACCAATCGCTATCCTCTATTGCATCGGAAAATATTCCCACTACTTTAAATGGTATGCCACCAATGTCGATGGTTTGATGAAGAGCATCACCTTCAGGGAATAATTCACTCATTGCCACCTCATTGATTAGAGCAACTTGATTGTATGAAGCAAAATCTGATTCAGTAAATTCCCTTCCCTCAACCATAGTAGTTGGGAAAAGATCAAGATACCTTTCATCAATACCTAATAGTCTTGGGTGGGTAACATTTATTAAATGATAAGCCTCCTGCCATCCCTCATAATAGATAGACATGCCGTTAACGTTCGGATATGTAAGAATTTCTTCAATTGCTTCTTGTTTAATAGGAGGGGCACTCCGATTAGACATTTCTCCTCCCCACATACCTTCTTCACCATACATATCTTCTTCTTCAAAGACAACATTTATTGTATTATTTCCCATTCCAATTAGGTTACTTTTTAAGTCCTCACTTCTTCCTTGAATAATAGCAAAAATCGCTATAACTGCAGCAATTCCTATAATAACACCAAGCATGGTTAAAGACGAACGGAGTTTATGACCCCATATCGATTGAAAGGAGATACGAATGTTTTCAAGCATGAACGTCTTCGCTCCTCTCTTTAAATAACTCACCATCGCGAATATAAATAATTCGATCCGCCTTTTTAGCCACTTCCTCATCATGTGTGATCATAATGATGGTTACCCCTTCCCCATTTAATTTTTTAAAAAGGGAAAGTATTTGCTCTCCGGTTTTTGTATCGAGCGCTCCTGTTGGTTCGTCGGCTAATATAAATTTGGGTTTATTCACAATCGCCCGTGCAATGGCAGCACGCTGTCTCTGTCCACCTGATAATTGCGGAGGTCTGAATGAGGCTCTATCTTCCAATCCTACCTTTTTTAGAGCATCCATTGCTCTTTCTTTTCGCTCCTTTTTCTTCAACCCACTATAAATTAATGGTAGTTCCACATTTTGCAAAGCAGTTAAGCGTGGCAATAAATGGAATGATTGAAAAACAAAACCGATAAATTGATTACGAATTTCTGCTAACTTATTTGCATGTCCAGTTAACATATTCATCGATTCTAACTCATAATCTCCTGAACTTGGAAGGTCAAGACAACCTAAAATATTCATTAACGTTGATTTCCCTGAACCAGATGGTCCCATTATTGCAAGGAACTCTCCTTCCTCAACGTCTAAACTAATTCGCTTTAGAATCGGAATCTCTTCCTTACCCAAATTGTAAGATTTACTCAAATTCTTCAAACGTATCATTGTCAATGATCTCAACCTTCTTTCCTTCTTTTACGGAAGGATCCGGATATACAATATAATCTTCTAGTGTTAATCCTGATGGAACTTCAACAAAAAAACCATCATCCATTACATTCATTTCTACAACTTGCTTATACGTTTCGTTCGTCTCCGTATCGACAGCCCATACATACGGTTCTTCTTCGTCCTGCACAATATAATCAATCGGAATAACAATGGTATCACCTGCTGATTCACCTTCAGCTCCTACCGGTTCTAGATTAACGTGAAAACCAATTTCAAGACCTTCATGTTCTTCTAATAATACAGTAAATGGATATTTAGAGGTTTGGGGATTACCTTCCTCATAATATTCGTCCACATTTTCTTCGTCATTACCTACAGGAAGCTTCCCTATCTCTACAATTCTACCAATCCATTCACCATCAGTTCCATTTTTCGTTGTAATACGAACTTCATCGTCAACAGCAATTGTGTCGAGTAATAGTTCATTTACTTCACTTTTTATTAAGTAAGCTCCCGTCTTAACTATCGTGATTAGCGGACCAGGGCTTCCACCTTCTTGTCCATACGGAGCCCCTTCTATTAAATCCTGATTAATGGATTGGACAACCCCTGAACCTTTACTAACAACAATTGGGGAATCTACTTTCTTCTTCAATGCATCAAGCTCGTTTTGGATTTGCCCTGCTTGTAGGTTATTCACTCTTAAATCAAAATTTACTTGCTCTAGTTCGGATTCCAATGACGCTTTATCGTCTACCCCTTCTTCCCCAATTTCTTCCGAGGTTTTTACATTACTAGAAGCTCCTTTGATACTCTTTTCCAACTGTTCTTTTTGTTTTTTCAAGTGGTTAATTTCCACATATGCCATTTCTAACTCTACTTGTTTTTGATCCTTTTCCACCGTTAAATCATCTGTCAATTCATATTCAAATAGTTTAGTGCCCTCTTTTACTTCTTCTCCCTCTGAAACAAAAATTTCCTTAACCGTACCTTTCTCCGGATCAGGGAATACCTTTTCCATCTTTTCTGCCTCTACCTTACCGGAAAAAGCAGTATATAAAGACATATCTTCGTTCATCTCCATTAGAAGTTCTACTTTTTCCCCATACGGTTCGAACTCCTCATTACCAAAAGCAGCAATTGCTGAACGCTGTAACAAGAATAAACCAGTTCCCCCTGAAAGCAGAAGTATTACAACACCAATACTCACCCAAATCCAAATTTTTTTCTTCGACATATCTTTCTCCCTATCTTGTAATATTTTTGTAAAAAAATCGTAATACTGATAACAATATTATAGTATCTAACCAAAATTTGGCAATATACTTTTTGAACTTTACTAAAAATTTTACAAATATCTACATGGTATTCTAAGGTAGCGCGGAGCCACGGTGTCTCATATCTCCTAAAATAATTTTTAGAAATAGTAAAAAAAGAGGGATTTACACTACAACGAAAAAACACTTAGTAAACATAGATAAATTCAATGTTTACTAAGTGCCTATATATACTCTTCCCAGCTGCCCCATAGCCCCTTCACAACATCAAGTACCTTAAGAACGATTTTTCGTTAAGGAAAAGCGTTTTTTCTCGGTTGTGTCTATTTGAGTAATCTTTCCATCATGGACTGTAATAACTACTGATCCATATTCTAATTCTTTTAATGCAGTTAAAATATGATTGAGTTGTACATCATCAATCTTATCCAAACTGTTTTCCCCCTTTTTCAAGAAATGTCATGAGAAATAAAAAAGACTTCCATTAGTGGGGTTTTCCTTCATCCTCCACTGATAGTTAGTTGCACTTATCCGACCTTTACGTGCATGATCTCCCACCTACCTTCTTTGTTCCCTGGAAGTTTAAGGTGGGAGTCTTGCTGCTCGTTTAGGTGGGATAAATAGCATAATCATTAAACTTCTGTTTTCTTCTATTACTTGATTTCCTAAATGAAGAGCTTAAACATTGCATGCCTTTGGTAGCCCAATCAGCATGAAAAAACCCAATTCTAAAGAAGAAAAAGGGTGAAACAACAAGGTTCACTTTGCTCTTCTTATCTATCAAGTTAAATACTTGCTGGAATTGGCACAGTTCTTATTAAGTCTGTTGCCGAGGCTTCGTTGGGCCAGTCCCTCCACCTCTCTAGATAAGTTACTATTCCTAGCGGTTTAATTGTATTTATTAGTTTACATAGTATTTTTTGAAATGTCAATCACCTTTTAAACTAATTTTCTTATTTTATGGCTTCAGGTTAATTGGAGCCTGTAACAAAGTGGTAATTGTTAAATGAATATATTTTTTAAATCCCTTTTTCTTCCAATATAAGACAAGACGGTTTCTACAGAATACACTCTATAGAAACCGTCTTTGTTAATAGGAATGGGATCCTGTTCATCCCAATTTATTCTTCAATTTTTATAATGTTTTCTTCTTCTCGTTCGACATTTCTTTGTTTCTCAATAACCACTTTTTCCCCGGCTTTAAGGTTTGTAAATACGATTGGTGTAATTGTTGATTTCGCATGATCACCAATATATTGTAGATCCGCTTTTAATAGAGGTTGTCCAGCTTTTACCACATCTCCCTCTTTTATTAACATTTCAAAGCCTTCCCCATGAAGATTCACGGTATCAAGCCCGACATGAATGAGAATTTCTCGCCCACCCTCGGATTTAATCCCAAGTGCATGTTTGGTAGGGAATGCATTAAGAATGGTTCCATTAACAGGTGATACAATCAATCCTTCCTCTGGCTTCATTGCAAATCCATCACCCATCATTTTTCCAGCAAATACTTGGTCTGGAACCTCTGTGATCGGAACAATCTCTCCTTTAATCGGAGCAATAATATCTTCATCGATTATTTCATTTTGTAGTGCTTCTGGATTCACTTCCTCGATTTGTTGTTTTAATTCTGACTCTTGATTTACCTCTTTTGCCGGACGAGGTTTTTTCCCAGACATAATATCTTGCATTTGTCCTTTAATAATTTCTGAACGTGGACCAAAGATAGCCTGAATATTATTGCCAACTTCAAGGACACCAGCAGCCCCTAAATCTTTTAATCCATCTTTATCAACCGATTGAATATCATGGACAGAAACACGGAGTCTTGTGATACATGCATCCAAGTGAGTAATATTTTCTTGTCCACCCATCGCCTCTAAAACATCAAAAGCCAAATCTCCAGCATTACCTTTTGATTCTGCTTTTTCATCTTCAACTGCTTCACGACCAGGAGTCATTAGATTAAATTTCTTGATGAAAAATCTAAACAAGATGTAATAAATGACCGCAAATCCGATACCAACTAAAATAGCAAGCCACCAAGGCTCTTTGCCTGGTAAGATTCCGAATAAAGCAAAGTCGATAAATCCTCCAGAGAAGGTATATCCAATGTTTACGCTTAAGAACGTCATAATCATAAATGATAGTCCATCTAAGAAAGCATGGAGTAGGAATAATAATGGTGATACAAACATAAACGAAAACTCAAGTGGTTCCGTAATACCAGTTAGGAATGATGTTAGTGCACCTGATGCAAGTAATCCTGCAACTAACTTTTTCCGCTCAGGTCTTGCCGTATGGTACATCGCAAGTGCGGCAGCAGGAAGACCAAACATCATAATGGGATATTCCCCAGCCATGAAATTACCCGCTGTAATGTCAACGTTATCACGTAATTGCGCGAAAAATATCGTCATATCTCCACGAACTGTATCACCTGCAGCAGTTACATACGAACCAAATTCATACCAAAATGGCGCGTGAAAAATATGATGTAAACCAAATGGAATAAGTAGTCGTTTAATAAAACCAAATAAAAATACACCAAAATAGGTTCCTTCTTCGATTAACCAATAGGACGCGCTATTCATTGCATTTTGCACAGGTGGCCATACGAATAATAGAATTAAACCAGCAATAAATGAAAAGACAGCCGTTGCAATGGGTACAAACCGCTTTCCGGCAAAGAATCCTAAGAAAGATGGCATCTCAATATTATGGTATCGATTATAAGAAAATGCTGCGATCAAACCAACGATAATACCGCCAAATACACCAGTTTGCAATGTCGGGATTCCTAATACACTTGCAAAGCTGGGATCGGCATCAATCATCTCTGGTGTCACACCAAGCCAGGATCCCATCACCTGGTTTAGTACTAAGTAACCAACCAAAGCAGCAAGAGCAGCAGCCCCATCACTAGCAAGGCCGATCGCTACTCCGACAGCAAAAATTAAAGCTAAGTTACTAAAAATAATATTACCTGCATCTTCCATCACAGTTGCAACAAGTTGAATCCAATCTGCATGTAAGAATGGCAAGTATTCAAGCATGGTTTCCTGTTGCGCCGCATTACCAAAACCAAGTAATAGTCCCGCAGCTGGAAGTAAAGCAACTGGAAGCATTAGTGCTTTTCCAATCTTCTGTAAAACACCAAAAGCTTGTTTAAACATAAAACACCCTCCTCTTTTTGTTTGAACTTATTTCTCTACAGCAACCCAAACTATTTTGCAAATAAAAAAGGCATGAATAGAGTATGGGAAAATAAGCGATAGGGTTAGTTTTACCCAATCTCTCTTTCCTCATTAATCTCTACTCATGCCTGATCGAATCAGTTACACGTAATGAAATTATGAATTCTTTTTTACAAGTAAACGCTGCAGATGCATGGTTAAATAAACCGCTTCCGCATCATAAACAGGTTTTTTTAAGGTTTGCTGTATGATTTTAATAAGCTTCCATGCAAGATTATAGCACACTGGATATTCGCTTTTCAATAGGTTAGCTAATTTTGTTGGTTCTTCCATTTTTTCTCCTTTTAACACACGTTCAATCGTATAGCGAACATGTCTAATTAGACGGAAAAAATCAATACTTTCGCGGTCTATATTAATATCCAGTTGTTCCTCAATGGTTTCCACTATTTGCGAAATTAAATTAGAATACGTACTAAGCTCTGATAATGATTTATCGGTTATTGCACTATGGACATGTAAAGCAATAAATCCGATTTCTCCCTCAGGCAGATGAATGTCGAGTGTATGGTTCATATAATCGACCACCTCTGCAGCTATTTCATATTCAAAAGGATACAAGGCTTTCGTTTCTGCTAGAAATGGATTTTTTATTTCCATTCCTCGATGAAGACGGGTAAGCGCAAACAGAATATGATCGGTCAAAGCAACATGCACCTTTTCTTTTAGTAGTACGTTAGATTTACGTTTAATCATTTCTGTTGCAGTGATAATAGCCTCAAGAATGGATTCATCCATATTAGGAAGTAACTTTAAATAGTTCTCCTGCTCTACTTTATTTCGTAACACAAATAGTTTTTCTACCGTTTCTTCTTTTATGACATCCTCTTTCTTTTTATTAAATCCAATACCTTTTCCAATTAAAACGACTTCTTCTTTATTTTCATTTAAAGCAATAATGACATTATTATTCAAAGCCTTAGAAACTATGTATCTCAAAATTGTCTTCTCCCTTTATTAGCCAATGCTCTTGATGATAATTAAACTTACGTCAATATCACAACAACATTATACCATTGTGCATGTTAAGAACTAAAGTGAAAGCGCTCAACACTGTTTGCTGATTAATCACAAAATGATTTGCTTACATAAAGGAGACTTCCATCAGTGGGGGTCTTACTGCCTATTTAGGAGGGATAAAAAATAAATCAATACTTCGGTGTTACCCGAAGCATTGATTAGAAAGATGGTCCCTTAACTGATTGACATATAGAAAAGACATCATACATTTTATTAAATTTCAATCAAAATAGGAATAATCATTGGTTCTTTTTTCGTTTTCTCTTTTACATACTTCCAAACTAATTTCTTAATCTGTTTCTTTTTCGCATTCCATGAATATCGATTGGCCTCATGAAGCTCTTCAATAGTATCTCTAATAATCTGGTTGATTCCTTTTCTTATTTCTGAGAAATGATCATCTAGGAATCCTCGAGAAACTATTTCAGGTTCTGCAAGCATTTCCCCTTCTGCTTTACTCATCGGAAGAATGATCATGAGCATTCCATCTTCTGAAATTCGCTTACGATCCTGTAATACAAATTTCATCATTCCTTCATCTATCCCATCGACATATGTACTGCCCACTGGTATAGATCTTGAACTACGAGCAATGGAGTTTTCCATATCTACAACATCGCCATTTTTTAAAATAAATATATTTTCTGCATCAACACCAACAGATTCAGCGAGCATTTGATGATGGTGTAGCATACGATATTCCCCATGGATTGGAATAAAATACGTTGGTTTCATAAGTGTCAACATAAGCTTTAAGTCTTCTTGATAGCCATGTCCAGAAACATGCACTCCTGAACTACTTCCAGATCCATAAATGACATTAGCTCCTAGTTGATATAAGTTATCTACAATGCTGGTGACATTCTTTTCATTTCCGGGAATTGGGCCTGCGGCAAAGATGACGGTATCTTCCGCAAGAATTTCTACACCGCGAAAATTACCTGTTGAAAGGCGACTAAGTGCAGCCATTGGTTCTCCCTGACTACCTGTACAAAGAATCGTCACCATTTCCGGGGCGAATTCATTGATTTCATCCGCTTCAATTAACATACCTTTGGGAATATTTACATAACCTCTTTCCCTTGCAACCCTTACGACATTTACCATGGAACGACCAAGCAAGGCAATTTTTCGATTCGTTTTTTGCGAGGCATGGACAACCTGCTGAATACGACTGACATTGGAAGCAAAAGTAGAAACAATCACTTTTCTTTTAGCTTTCATAAACATACTTTCCAAATTTTCACCGACCATTTGCTCTGATGGAGTATATCCGCCGCGCTCCGCGTTCGTACTTTCGGATAGAAGTAGCAGAACTCCTTTGCTCCCAATCTCCGCCATTTTGTGAATCTCCGGACGTTCCCGATTAGCAGGGGTCAAATCAAACTTAAAGTCTCCCGTATGTACGATTCTACCTTCAGGCGTATCAAACACAATTCCTAAACAATCCGGGATACTGTGATTTACTTTAAAAAAGTTGATAGTCATCTCACCAATTTCGACCTTTGAATCTGAGTTAATTTCATAAAGTTTGCTTTCTCTTAAAATTCTATGTTCTTTTAATTTAAGTTCGATGATTCCAAGTGTGAATCTTGTGGCATAAACAGGTACATTCATTTTTTTCAAGAAGAAAGGGATGCCGCCAATATGATCTTCATGTCCATGTGTGACAATCAAAGCTCTTACCTTTTCTTGGTTCTCTATAAGATAAGACATATCAGGGATAATGAGATCAATTCCTAATAAACTTTCATCTGGGAATTTATTTCCGCAATCGATGACTACGATATCATTTCCATATTCAATAGCGTACATATTTTTCCCAATTTCATTTAAGCCGCCAAGGGCAAAGACTGATATGTTTTTTTCGTCTGTTCTCAATTGAATACTCTCCTGCTTTATATAATAATATAGTATGCCCTGTTGATTTATTATTAAATCATCTTATTAAATACAGTTGATAAATTTAATGATTCTTTAACGATCAAAAACAACCTAAATCCTTTTCCTTATATTTTCACAAATCCCTATCAATCTAGGTTCATTTCATGTTAAGTTATATTAGGAATAAAAAGATTTAAACCGTTGAGACCGCTAATTTTTCTAGATATCACAATAGATGTAGTTTCATTTCTAATGAATAATAAAAAGATAGATGGAGGTTTTTCTATTTGAAAGAAAATAACGGGACAAAGAAATATGAATATCTGGCGGATAATCCAGATGTTAAAGTGATGCCAATTATGCTTTCCTTAATTATTGGCGCTTTTTTTGCAATATTAAACGAAACGTTATTAAATATTGCACTTACAACCTTGATGGAGGAATTTCATATTTCCTTGCCTACTGTACAATGGATGGCAACAGGATTTATGCTAGTAATGGGCGTTGTTATCCCAGTATCTGCCTTATTACTACAATGGTTCACGACAAGACAATTATTTTTAGGAACGATGACTGTCTTTACGATTGGGACGACAATAAGCGCAATAGCACCTACTTTTCCGATTTTATTAGTTGGTCGGTTAATCCAGGCAGTTGGAACCGGATTACTAATGCCGATCATTTTCAATGTGTTTTTACTAATTTATCCACCACATAAACGTGGGAAAATTATGGGGTTAATAGGTCTGGTCATTATGTTTGCTCCTGCTATCGGTCCTACACTTTCAGGCATCATTGTTGAATATTTAGGATGGCGTTACTTATTTATTACAGTTATCCCATTCGCCCTATTCTCCATTGCCTTTGCATATAAATATTTAATCAATGTATCGGAGGTTACGAAACCAAAGATTGATATACTATCACTCGTATTCTCGACCATCGGGTTTGGATCAATCGTATACGGATTCAGTGCGGTTGGAGAAAGTGAAGCTGGTTTCCTTAGTCCAAATGTTTATATTGCAATCATTATTGGGTTTATTGGAATAGTTTTATTCTCATTTAGGCAGTTAAAATTGAAAGAGCCTGTCATGGATTTAAGAGTTTTTAAATATCCGATGTATACACACGCGGTTTTGATGTTTTTAATCATTATCATGGCGATGTTTGCTTCTGAGATCATTTTACCAATCTATATGCAGGGACCGTTAGCCTTAACTGCAGCAACAGCTGGTTTGGTTTTATTGCCTGGCAGTATTTTAAATGGACTCATGTCACCATTTATGGGGCACCTCTTCGATAAATTTGGACCTCGTGTTTTAATGATTCCTGCTACATTTGTTTTATGCGGGACGATGTTTATGATGAGCAGATTAACGATTCATACTTCATTGTGGGTAGTAATCGTTGGATATATCCTTATTATGTTATCTGTTTCGGCAATTATGATGCCCGCTGAGACGAATGGGTTAAATCAACTACCAAAACATTTGTATCCACATGGTACTGCTATCATGACTACATTACAGCCCGTTGCTGGCGCGATTGGGGTTTCTGTTTTTATCAGTATTATGAACGCAAGACAGCTTCATTATTTACAAACGGCGAGTAATCCACAAGACTCTGCCGTTATAAACCAAGCGATGGTAGTCGGTGTTGAACTTGTCTATTTAATTGCATTTGTTATGTCCATCTTGGCTATTATTCTAGCGTTTGTCGTTTACCGTGCCGAACCGAAAGAGATGGAAGAACTACAGCAAAATGAAGGATAGAGTTTTGGTAAAAAAAGCCCTATGTATTTGGGATTTCCAAATACATAGGGCTTTGCAATCTCTTTAATCAATACATTTACTGTGGAATTCTCACTTTAAAAGATTCAAACTCAACCGGCTGTATCATATCTCCTTTATATTCTAACTCTTTTTCGTTGCCATTTTCATCGACTTCTACTCCTCCCCCGCCTGACGGAATAACTACATAGGGAGTGATTGTCAATTCAGAAACATTAGAATCAATGGGATCAAAATGCTTATTACTCTTAAACACTATTTTATTCTTAACCAATTCACCTGACGCCCCACCAGAATGACCTGTAATTTCATTTCCATCCTGATCCACTACTTTAAATTCTATATTTCCCCCGCGGCTTAATTCAAAATCTGTTTCGTCTTCGGAACTTTCATAAGATAGACTTAATCCGGTTGGACTTATAGATAATTCCGATACTTTAAGATCTACCCCATCAACAGATTGTGAATGATTAACAGCTATTTTATTAATGTCGGTTATTTTTTGAACAGGAGTGGAAAAATACCACTTCTCTCCATTTTCTCCATGTAATATTAATCCAAGTTCGAAGTTTTCCGGCATTTCTTCAGTCACATTTATTTCTTGAATGGCAGTTCGAGTAGTTGGTGAAAGAATATTTTCGCCGTAACTACCAGTGGATCCACTAGGAAAATTACCGTCGATCGTAAAGTCCATCCCAGCTCCAAAATATAATTCATCAAGTTCTTTTTCAGATTCAATGTAAAGACCAACAGTAATATTATTCTGATCATATAGAATTTCATCAAGCGTAACGGCTATTCCATTTACTGTCTGTGTCTCCCCAATTTCATTCGTTAACCCTTTTTTTTGCGCTTGTTGTAAACCGATTAAATCGGAATTTGCGAAAATAGAACCGATAATCGGAATTTGCGACAAACTACTTGCTAAAGCAGGCGAAAAGTAAGAGGAGCCAACCAATATCGCAATGACAGCTGCCACACTACAGAAAGCATAAACTAGTTTTCTTTTTGCATTGTTCTTTTTAATATGAGGCGTAGTTATTTGTTCTTCTGCTCGAATAATTCCTGAACGAATCGCGGAACGTACCTGTTCTTTCGGAAAATCGTCGAACGGCTCATGTGACTTTTTCATTTAATGGATAACTCCTTTCTAACTCACTTTTTAATTTTTTCCTTGCTCTACGTAAGTACGTTTTTACTGTACTAACCGGCTTTTCCATCACTTCGGAAATATCCTTAATCGACAAATCATGATAGTAAAATAAAATGATAGACGTTTGATAGGATGATTTTAGCCTCGATAATGCCTCACTTAAATGAAAAGAATCTATTTCTTCCTCTTGCTTGCTATCTAATCTTTTCAATAATTCGCTTTCCTCATAAGGAATCATTTGGTCACGTTGTTTTAATAGCTTATAACATTCACGTATTAAAATTCTAAAAAGCCAAGTTGAAAAATACTCCGGATTTCGCAATTTCCTTATCGCAAGGAATGCGTTGTACGATGTTTCCTGAATAGCGTCCAAAGCATCTTCTTTATTACCAACGTAAGAAAGCGCCTTGTAATATAGCATTTTTTCTTCTTTAAAGAGCAATTCTTCAAAAGCTTCAACGTCGCCATTAATCGCCCTTTTCACAGTATGTAGATCGTGTTTCATATTGTCATCACCCCCTCCTCTCACTTATTAGAGTGATTTGGACATACAAAAAGTTTCAACTTTTCCTTTTTCCTAAATAAGTTTTAAATCTATTATTTATTCTTCGTGTCATGATAAGCTAATTATAGGGATTGTGAAGACGTTGCGGATAAATAGATTGCAAGCGGTCAGGAGCTAAGAATGTTAGCCGGCTGGAGTTGAAACCGGTAACGATTTTTAACAATCATAATAATAGACTACAATAATAGCTCAAATATAAAAATATCCCTCTAAGTAACTTTTTTGATACTTAAAGGGACGCGCTTTTTATTAACTAATTATGAATTAATTCCCATCCTCTTCTACTTTATGAAACAACGCCTCTGGAATCATTTCAAATCCTTCAATCATTGTATTTTCTTCTAGTTCAATCATAAGGTATAGCTTTCCGTTTAAGTGGACTTGGCGTACATGTCTTAATTCTTGTGGACTGATAGAAAGATCCGCTACTTTTGTTTTTACTTTGATTGATTTTGAAGTATATTTTGGTACCACATTACTTGCTTTTATTTCGTAGCTATTATCATCAATCACCGTCTTAAATGCAGTTTCTACCTTTTCTGTATCAATATTTTCTATTCCACTACTTTTTAGGACTTTTTCAACATCTTTGTAATCTAATTTAGGTTCTTCTTCCTCTTCATTTTCTTCTATAACACGATTAATTTCGTCGTACATATTTGATAATGTGGTTGTATCGATTTGGGGACCAGCAACTTTTTTCACAATTTCTTCAAAAACTATTTTATCATCTTCTGCTGTCATCGTTTCTTCGGCATTTAATACCTCTTCTATGAAATGATAATTCAATTCATATGCTTTTCCAGCAGAATAAAGGACATGATTCACGTCCGCTGCATTATCTGTAAAGCATGGGAATAGAAATCCCGATACTGGTTGTTTCAGATTGATAATTGGATCCACGACAAAATTATATTTAAACTCCTTTTCAACGTAGTCGAAAAGTAATTCTTTTTTCGGATCCTGTGTTTTATTCATGCTGCATAAAATAAAGGGATGGGAATAAACCGTATCTCTTTCACTTTCTTCCGATTCTTCACTACGACGCTTCATCGGTTTCATATATTCCCCGCGAATGAAAGTAACAACAATATCCATTTCATATTGTTTATCTTTTAACATTTTTTCTACAAGTAGAAGCATTTGTGCAATCCAATCTTCCGTTTCACTACTTATTAAACCTTGGTGTAGAATCAATTGACTATTATCTTCAACATCACGTTGGAACTTTAACTCAAATAATTTTTCATCCAATTGGCCTGACAATATTTTTTTAAAGTTACCCATGAATAATTCTTTTTGTTCCTCTTCTAACATTTCAAAAGGCATACTTTGATAATGATAGATATCACTGGATTCTTTCATAATATACACATTAAATATCTCATGAATTTTTAATAGATCATTATTTAATTTAAATTGTTTACGAATATTTGCAATATCCTTCTTATTCATCTCGTTCCACTCCTTATTTGCCCGAATCAAAGCGACAGTTCGCAGTCCCACTTTGGTATGTAACGAAAAACACCCACAATGGTGCTATTGTAGATGTTCCCTTCTATTTACTATTAAATTGACTATTCTAGTATAACATCTACGTAGAATTTTTCATCATTAATTATATCGCTGAAAAAGTAAAACGCCTGCAACCGTCACCATTTTGACGTCTGCAAGCGTTTGGGATTATTTTACTACATTATATGCACCGATGAATGAGACATGCACCTTTTTCCATGATTTTTTGTTATGTTTTTGTACATTTATTAATCATATTACCACTTGGAATTTGCAGTCCTTCCAAAAAGTATATTTTTTCCTTTTAAACAAACTCTAATAAGAAAATAGGAGGTACAACATTGAAAGCTGTTACGTATCAAGGAAAGTATAAAGTAGAGGTTAAAAAAGTGGCTGATCCTATTATAAAGGATCCTCAAGATATTATTGTAAAAATTACTTCCACCGCTATTTGTGGTTCTGATTTACATCTATATCAAGGAAACTTTCCTCTTCCAATAGACTATATGATTGGTCATGAACCAATGGGGATTGTAGAAGAAGTAGGTCCAGAAGTTACTAGAGTGAAGAAAGGTGACCGTGTCGTTATTCCCTTCACCGTAGCATGTGGTGAGTGTCCTTATTGTCATAACCATCTAGAAAGTCAATGCGATCACTCCAATCCGCACTATGATTCTGGCGGTTATTTTGGCTATTCAGAGAAATTCGGAAACTATCCTGGAGGACAAGCAGAATATCTTCGAGTTCCTTTCGCTAACTATACCCCGTTTGTCATTCCCGAGGATTGTGAATTAGAGGATGAATCCCTGCTATTTCTATCAGATGTATTGCCAACGGCTTACTGGAGTGTTGAACATGCAGGGGTAAAGAAAGGTGACACGGTTATTGTTTTAGGCTGTGGACCAATCGGATTAATGGCACAAAAATTCGCCTGGCAAAAAGGTGCCGAAAGAGTCATTGCCATCGATTATATCGACTACCGTATCAACCATGCGAAAAAGGTAAATAAAACGGAAGTATTTGATTTCACAAAAGATGAGGATATGGGTGAAACATTGAAAGAATTAACAAAAGGCGGAGCAGATGTTGTCATTGACTGTGTTGGAATGGATGGTAAAAAGTCACCATTAGAGTTTGTCGGTCAGAAATTGAAGCTTCAAGGCGGAACCATTGGCCCACTTCAAATTGCCACGAAAGCTGTTAAAAAAGCTGGCACGATACAAATTACAGGAGTTTATGGTGGATTATATAATATGTTTCCACTCGGTCCATTTTTTACAAGAAATATCACCTTAAAAATGGGACAAGCCCCTGCACGTAGTTACATGCAAGAGCTTTATCACCAGATAGTCGCTGAAGAATTTGATCCGACAGATATTATTACGCATAAGCTTCCACTTGATCAAGCAGAAAAAGCGTACGATATCTTTAATAATAAAAAAGATCATTGTATTAAAGTCATACTTAAGCCATAACTTTTAACAATTTATTCATATGACCAAAATCTAATTCGGCAAATTTTTCCTGGACCTTTGTTTCATTCATATTCCAGATTGCTTCATCAAGTGAACATTGGATAGGGACATCGCATTTAATTCCGGCAAGTTCCCGTGATAAATGAAGCATTTCTAAGTCGTTGTTAATTTTTGTTTGAATTCCTTTAGACAATTGATCCATATTTGCTAATAATTGATCGATGGTTTCATATTCCTGGAGTAATTTTAGTGCAGTCTTTTCCCCAATACCTTTTACTCCAGGATAATTATCTGAAGTATCGCCCATTAAACCTTTCAAATCGATAATTTGTTTAGGATGAATCCCTTTTTTATCGTAGAAATTATCCATTGTAAATACTTCATAATTCCCTTGCCCTTTTCTCATAATAGCAACATGAATTCCGTCATCAACAAGCTGTAAAATATCTTGATCCCCTGTTAAGATGAGGACATCATTTTCTTCGTTTGCATAGCTACGTGCCAATGTTCCAATACAATCATCCGCTTCAAAACTTTCTAAACCGATATTTGGTATATCAAATGCTGCTACCACTTCTTTAACTAAATCAAATTGTGGAACTAATTCTACAGGCGGTTCATCACGATTTGCTTTATATCCAGCGTACATTTCCGTACGAAAGGTTTTACTTCCCATATCCCAACAACATACAACATGTGTTGGTTCAAATTTATCGACCGCATCAAGTAAATAGCGTAAAAACTGATAGATTCCATTAGTAGGAACACCTTTACTAGTTAACATAAAATTCCCTCTAAATGAAGTAGCGAAAAAGCCACGAAATAGTAAAGCCATTCCATCTACTAATAAAACCTGATTTTTTTTCAATTAGGACACTTCCTCTGTACCATGTTTACTTAATTCCGTTTCCATGATTTTTTGTTTTTCTTTAAGCTCAGAAATATTTACTTCTGTACTCATCATATCTTCATAGTTTTTCACCTGAAGATCATTTGTTGAAATTGCTTGTTGCTTCATTTTTTCAACTAGTTCTTCCCATTGTGGCATAAAACCAGCAAACATTACTTGTTTATTTTCTTCGATGTAATTTTTTGCTAATGGTGACAGTTGGTCGAAAATCGCTTCTTTCATCTGTTCTTTTTCATTTTTTTCAAAGAAAGCTTTCGTTCCCTTAAACGAAGAGATCGCCTTATTAAACAAGCCCAAATCGATATCGGTAAACGCTCCTTTATAATCGGGCGTTTTTAATTCGTCATCTTGCCAATTCGGTAATTCAAATAAATGATCCATATCGATACATTGTTTCTTAATCGACTGATAAAAATCATTACCCTGCTTAAGTATATAAGCTTCCATTCTCAATGAGACTGCTTGGAGCTCTTGGAATAATTCGAATCCAACATATTCTATTAAATTTTCAAGATTATTCCTTAACTGTCCGACTGCTTTTCGACCAGATTCGGTTACAGTAGTCGGGTTGAAATGTTCCTTAAACATATCATGGAAGCGGATCTGTAATCTTTCTAACACATAATAAAGTTGCTTATCCATTTTATCACGAATCTGATCACTTAGGGTAGTTGTTTCAATATTTACCAATCGTTCCTTCAGTATTTGTTTCTTCGAATGAAGTTCTTCTTTCCTTTTCCGTTTGGATTCTTCATCTAAATTCATCGAATCAATATAGTCAGCTAACTTATGATAGGTTCTTTGCATATCCCAAAGTGCTGAATCTACTGTCAGCGCCGTTAAGTCGTAGTGAATGAATCGATAAAAGGAGTCCTCAAAAGTAGCCATTTGTTCGTTTAGTTGATCGTTGTTTTGTTTTTCTTTCAGTGATTGTTTACTAGAAACAGGATACAATCTTGGTAGTCTTACTCCAAGTTCTAGTAGTTGCTGGCCCACATATTGAACAACTAAAGAAAGCTCCTTCTCGTCACGTGCCAAGTCAGCCGCATTAACAATAAAGAACATCTTGTCTAACTGAAATGCCTCTTTTACCCTACCTAACTGCATGAGAAAATCTCGATCCGCACGGGATAACGCATGATTATAGTAGGTTACATAAAGAATCGCATCAGCATGTTTAATATATTCAAAAGCAACATTCGTATGTCTTGCATTTACGGAATCTGCTCCGGGTGTATCAACAAGTGTGATTCCTTGCCTAGTTAAAGCACAATCATAATAGAGATTAATCGACTCGATATAACAAGCTTTTGTTTCATCGGTAACATAAGAACCGAATTCTTCTAATGTAATCGTTTGTCTTTTTCCAATATATTCTTTTATATATGGATAGCCATTCACCAAAGCTAAAAGATAAGATTGATACATTTTATTTAATTTAGGACTCTGATAAACCTTTTCGTCTTTAACCCATTGTATAAAAGACAGTAAATCAGTTTCTTTTGGACTAAATTTCTTCGTTATCTTTAATAAATCATTCATTAATGTGTCTTTATCTTTCAACCTGACAACAACTGTTCCATGTTGGTAATCATCAGTTACCGGACATATTCGATTGACTGCAGCTGTAGTTGGATTCGGTGAAACCGGTAGCGCATTTTCGCCAATCAGAGCATTAGCAAAGGACGATTTCCCTGCACTAAACGCTCCAAATAATGCAATCGTATACGAACGGTTAGATAATCGTCTTTTTTTCTCGTATAAATCCTCCTGCAAGGTATCAAATCCCGGAAGATTAGAAATCGTTTGAATCACGTTTTCAATACTAATTACAACTTCATCTGTAGCTAATTGTTTCTTATTACCTTTATCTCCCTTTGGTAATTCAGCTTTTTTGATTTTAGTTTTTTCAATAGATAGTGTTTTTGGAACTTCAACCTTCTTCATTTTTTCTGTCCGTTGATTCAATGCATCTTCTACATGACCCCAAGCTGATTGACTTGGTGCAGGATTTTCGAGTATTTCTTCCAATCTACGTAAATTTTCTTTTAATTTATTCTCTGTGTGATCTTTATGTTCTTTGTAATCTCGAATATATTCAAGCTTCGACAGTCGTTCTTTTAGTTTGCTTTCTTTTTCACTATTTCTCTTTTCTATAGATTGTTTTATTTCAGTTAATAACTGGCTTGCTTTTTTCCTATATTTTGTTTTTATGTCATTTGCAACTTCTTTTGTGTAATTAAGAACATAATCTCCATTCACTTTTGCACCCGTGTTTATTAACTGGATTAAATCTTTTTCTCCATAATCTAGTTTCAGTGATTGGATATGTTGTTTAATAGATTCCTCTGTAATTTCATATTCCTTGATAAGCCCAGCAAATTTTTCCCTTAGTTTCCACTGTATAGAAGCTTCTATATTTTCTTGTAAAGGATGTAAGAATTCTGCTAAACGCTTTTCTTTCTCAAACGAAGTCTTTTTCTTTGAACCAAATAAACCAATTTTAAAATTACTCTGCTGTGACTCTAGGAAGTCATGTGCTTTATCTCGTAATACTGCCGGCATGATATAAGCGTTATTTAATGTACTTTTTAATTCCTGATTATACTTACTCTCGAATTCTGGAACTTCATTTTGAAGATGATTCAACTTTAAATTTAGCTCATACATTTCCTCTAAACCATCGTTCAAATCAATTTCATTAACCTTTCCATCTAATTTGCTTTCATATGTATGGTTTAAATATTTTCGATGATTTTCAAGTACTTGATGTACAGAATGTTGAATCGTTCGCGTTTTTTGATTCATTATATTTGAAATAGTTTCCTGAACTTCTTTAAATTGATTATGTTTGACATCTTTATCTATTAAAGATGTGTAAAAGATGTTTTCAGGTAGCACATTCCATTGTTGGAAAGTTAGCTCAATACTTTGTTTAAATTGTTGAAAAGATAATTCAGTTTCATCATGTTTGTCAATTTGATTAATAATGACATAAAATGGAATTTGTTTTTTCTGGATTGATTGTAGAAATTGTAAATTCACTTCAGATTGAACATGGTTATAATCCATCACGTAAAACATAACGTCTACCAAATGTAAGGAAGACTCTGTCATAATTCTATCCGCATCATCAGCCGCATCAATTCCTGGTGTATCCATCACAGAGAAATGTTCTGGTAAAATGCGTTTTTTCGTGCTTATCTCTATTTTTTTAATCGTGTCTTTATCCTTCGAGTAATCCTTGATCATATCCATATCATAAGGTTCCTCGAATTCTAAAATATCGCCATTGTGTAAATGTACTCGTGCATACCCACCACCAGAGTTAATTTTGACTACGTTAGCACTTGTAGGTATTGGGCTTTTTGGTAAAATATCTTCCCCCATCAAAGCATTAATCATCGAGGACTTCCCAGCAGAAAAATGCCCCGCGAAACTGACAACTAGTTCGTTAGCTATTAGTTTCTTATATAAATCTAATACTTTTTCCGCGTTTGCAAAATCACCATTGTCATGAAACAATTGATACAATGCTGTAAGATGTTCCAACTTAATTTCTATCGATTTATCTCTCACTTTCAAACTATTCATGAATGCCTTCTCCCTTAATCTTAACTTACCAACTATTATACGGAAGATAATTGGTGAATACTAGTCAGAATTGTTATTCTAACTTAAAGTGAACCACCCCCACTTACCACTCTTACGGGTTGCTTGAAGTGGGGGCTTCTTGGGTAATCGCCACTTTTGGTAGCTGACGAATTTGACCAAGCTAACCCTCTTGTTCCAAGAGTTTATTTTTTATCAGGCACTTTCTAACAATCGAATGCCTTCTTTTTTGATATTGAGTGCTGAATTGTAATCCCTATCAAGGTTTAGTCCACATGCACATTGATAAGTGCGTTCTGATAATTTGATTTCTTTTACTGCCCCACATTTCGAGCAGGTTTTTGTAGAGGGAAACCATTTATCTATTTTGACAAGTCGTTTCCCTTGTTCTTTTAATTTGTAGTGTAAGAAAGAAGTAAACATCCCCCACCCATTATCAGCGACACTTTTACCAAACTTTAGTGCTTGTGACATCCCCTTCATGTCTAAATCTTCAATCACAACAGCATCATAGTTAGTTACTAATTCTTTCGACTTATGATGAAGAAAGTTCTTCCGTTGATTGGCGACCTTCTCCCCGATTTTAGCTACTTGAATACGTTGTTTATTCCAGTTAGAAGATCCTTTCTTTTTACGCGAAAGTTTACGTTGTTCCATTGCTAATTTATCAAGCATTTGTCGATAAAACTTAGGGTAATTGGCTCTCTCACCCTCGCTATCGACAAACAACCCATCCATCGCAAAATCTAACCCGACTACTTTTTCAATTTCTTTGCTCTCTATCTCCTTCTCGTACTCTGTAAGAATAGAAATATAGTATTTTCCTGATGAGGTCATAGATAGGGTACAAGATTTGATTTTGTATTCTGATGGTATCTTTCTATGTTGCTTGATTTTGACCATTTTTAGTTTAGGTAATTTGATATGACTATCCAATAACTGAATATTACCGTTTACAACATTTGTTGTGTAACTTTGCCTGTGTCGTTTACTTTTGAATTTCGGGAATTTGGCATTCCCCTTGAAGAATGCTTTATATGCCTTATCCAAGTTTAGTTGTGCGTTCGCTAACGCTAAGGAATCTACCTCCTTTAGCCATTCGTACTCTTTCTTGTATTTGGCAGGAGTAGGGTTCTTCACCTTTTTTAAGGCATCTTTATCATCCTTTAATAAATCATAAGTCTCTTTACGTTCAGCTAACATCTTGTTGTAGACAAAACGGACACATCCAAACGTTTTGCGTATGATCAAAGCCTGTTCATCTGTTGGATACAATCTAAACTTGTACGCTTTATTTTGTTTAGCCATATCAAATCACCTCACTTTGCCCCTTGATTTTCAATATATTTTTTCACCACTTCAATTGGTGAACCACCAGTCGTCAACAAACAAAAACTTCTTGACCAAAACATTTCTTTCCATAATTTTTTACGAACATGAGGAAAATCCTTCTTGATAAGTCTTGAACTGGCACTTTTATAGGCATTGATGAATTTCGATAATTCACTGTTAGGTTGTGCTTTGAACAAAATATGAATATGGTCCATATCGTGGTTCCATTCAACTAATGTAATATTATACCTTTCACTCAATGTCACAAATTTATCTTTGGCATAATCTGAAATGGTATCATCTATTACTTTTCTACGATACTTCACGACTAACACAAGATGATAATACATCGAGAACACTGAATGGTTATTACTATCTAATTTCATTTTTATATCAATCCTTATGTTTTATAAGACTGATTATACCTTAATGAACAATAAAGGCAAAAGAAAAAGCCTTGGGGCTGTCGCCCAACCGAAATTCATCTCCCCCTTATCATTGGGCTACGCCCTTCACACGCTTGAAGAGGGAGACTTCTTTCGGAAGTGCGTTAAAACTTCACCTTTGTTTACATAATATAATTATCGCAAACTTAATAAAGGTAACCAAAAATAGGCTACCTTTACTGTGTTCATTTTCCATTAAACTGGATATACACCATGTTTTCTTTCTGTAAATCGGACATTTTTATCTTGATAAATGGAATACCTCTTCATTAACTCTTCTCTTAATGTGTCGGGATGAATAATATCATCAATCACCATTTCCGACGCTAGTCGATAAATATCGATTTCTTCACGATACTCATCTTGCTTTTCCTTTATAAATGCTAATTGCTCTTCTTCTGGAAGTTGTGCTATTTTATTCGCATATACCGCATTTACTGCCGCTTCCGGACCCATAACCGCAATTTGCGCACGGGGAAAAGCCAGCACACAATCTGGTTCAAAAGCAGGACCAGCCATCGCATATAATCCCGCTCCGTACGCTTTTCTTACGATAACGGATATCTTAGGAACAGTAGCTTCACTCATAGCGGATAACATTTTTGCGCCATGACGGATAATTCCTTGTCGTTCTACCTTTGTCCCTATCATAAATCCCGGAACATCTGTTAAGAAAAGGAGTGGAATATGGAACGCATCACATAATTGTATAAATTTAGCTGCTTTATCAGCTGTATCTGTAAACAGAACTCCACCTTTTACACGAGGCTGATTCGCTATCACACCGATTACTCGACCACCTATCCGTGAAAGTCCAGTTATTAGTTCCGGTGCAAATAATTTTTTAATCTCACAAAAACTATCTTCGTCTATAATTCGATTGATTAAATCATACATATTAAACGGTGTATTTTGATTTTTAGGGATTAATTCCGATATAGGTTTATCATATGGTTTTACTTCAATCGCTTGTTTCATTGTAGGCTTACTCCTGAAATTAGCTGGAAAATAGGCTATATAGTTACGTGCAAATGTAATGGCTTCTTCTTCTGATTGAACTAATACATCCCCAACCCCTGAAACACTCGCATGCATTTTTGCCCCACCCATTTCTTCTAACGTCACTTTTTCTCCAATTACTTTTTCAGCCATTCGCGGAGAGCCTAAATACATCGACGCATTCCCTTCTACCATGATAACGACGTCACAAAAAGCAGGGATATATGCCCCACCTGCCGCCGATGGACCAAATAATAAGCAAACTTGTGGTACACGGCCGGATAATTTGATTTGATTATGAAAAATTCGTCCTGCACCTCGTCTACCTGGAAACATTTCGACTTGATCCGTGATTCGTGCACCAGCCGAGTCTACTAAATAGAAAATCGGAATTTCTAATTTCATAGCCGTTTCTTGAATTCGCAAAATCTTTTCTACCGTTCTTTTTCCCCATGACCCTGCTTTGACAGTAGAATCGTTTGCCATTACGCAAACCTTTTGACCATTTATTTGTCCTATCCCTGTAACTACTCCATCTGCAGGGAAATTTCCGTCAAGGCCATTCGCAAAGAAGGCATCCTCTACATCTATCCCATCATCCAATAAAAGTTCCAGACGTTTGCGAACGAACAATTTCCCTTTATTTTCATTTGCCTTATGATATTTTTCAGAACCTCCTCTTTCTATTCTTTCTTTCATTTGTTTGAAATCTTCGGTTCCAGACACAGGTTCTAACCTCCTTTTCCTTATTTCCCTTTATAATATGGTTTTCGTTTTTCTGCAAAAGCTTTTAATCCTTCTAATCTATCTATTGTGGGAATGGTTTCTCGGTAGGCTAAATACTCAATCGTTAGTCCGGTATTTAAATCTGTTTCCACCCCTTTATCCATTGCCAGTTTTGCTTGTTGTATAGCGATTGGTCCGTTATTAGAAATAGTTTTCGCTAATAACATAGCGGTAGTAAGCAGTTCATATTTCTCCACAACTTGTTCTACCAAACCAATCGATAACGCTTCATCTGCAGTGATTGGCTTTGCCGTATAAATAAGTCGTTTAGCCTGTCCTTTCCCTATTAATCTTGGCAACCTCTGTGTACCTCCAGCTCCTGGAATAATGGCAAGCGATGTCTCAGTTAGTCCTAGCTTTACATGGGAGCTTGCAATCCGTAAATCACAAGCTAAGGCAAGTTCGAGACCCCCACCATAAGCCACTCCATTTATAGCCGCAATGACCGGCATACGTAGCTTCTCTATTTTTGACATTGTTTCACCAATATAATGAACCGCGTCGATCACTTGACTATTTGTCATACTCTTCCGTTCCTTTAAATCAGCACCTGCACAAAAAGCTCTTTCACCCGCACCTGTTAGGATGGCACAGTATATGTTTGGATTCTTGTTAATTAAATTTATTTTCTCATTGAGTAAGTCAAGAAAAGACGTCGACAATGCATTTGCTGCCTCTAGACGATTTAAGGTAATTAAAGCAATATGTTCATCTTTTATCTCAAGCTCAATCATTACCCATCCTCTTTTCTTTTATTTATCAATCTTCACTATCAAAATTAGGAACGCACTTTACTATTTTCAGAAAACAAAAGCGACTATTTATCACTCTAATACAACCAAGACATCATCTTCGTTTACAAAATCATCTTTAGAAACTCTAACCTCTTTGACCGTCCCTGATACATCGGAGGCAATTGGAATCTCCATTTTCATTGATTCTAAAATAACGACATCTTGACCTTCTTCAACCTTATCCCCAACCTTTACATAAACTTCCCAAACACTTCCAGCCATCATCGCTTTTAATTCGTGCACACCTATTCCTCCTCGAATAAAGAAGTCGTTGTATTACATTTTTATTATTTCTACTCCATTTTAAGAACAGACTTTAGGAGAGTTATTAGGAAACATCTCTCGTTTTCTCATTTACATCAATTATGGGATCATATAGTGGGGTAACTCTATAATTACTATGAGCAGTTATTTCATTTAGTGGGTTAATGGTAGTAAGAAATCTTAGTAAAATATCTTGCATCATATGGTTCTAACAACCTAATTCTCTAGCAATAATTAATCTTTGAATCTCTGACGTTCCCTCTCCTATTTCTAATAATTTAGCATCTCGTAAATATCTCTCTACTTCATACTCTCTCATATAACCGTTTCCTCCAAGTATTTGGATTGCTTGGTTCGCAGTTCTAAATGCAGTCTCCGTTGCAAATAACTTGGCATAAGCCGCTTCTTTACCAAAAGGTTTACCGTTATCTTTTAACCATGCTGCCTTGTATACCATGTTTCTAGCAAGCTCAATTTCCATTGCCATATCCGCTAATTTAAATTGAATGGCTTGAAATTTGACTATCGGTTTTCCAAATTGCTTTCTTTCTTTTGCGTATTGTAATGCCCTATTCAAAGATGCCTGGGCCACACCTAATCCAAGTGCTCCAATCGAAATCCTTCCCCCATCCAACGCCTGCAGGAATTGATTGAATCCCTTGTTTGGTTTTCCTAATATATTCTCTTTCGATACTCGAACATTTTCCAATACAATTTGCGCGGTATCCGATCCACGGACACCCATCTTATCATAATCACTTGTAATCGATACTCCATCTGTGTTAGTTGGAACAATAAAAGCAGTTATTAAATTTCTTCCTTTTTCATTTTTTCCAGTCACTGCTGTAACAATTAATAATTCAGCATAGCTAGCATTTGTGATAAAGCACTTTTCTCCATTGATGACATATTCATTTCCATCTAAGTATGCGGTAGTTTTTGTTCCACCTGCATCCGAACCTGCATTTGGCTCCGTTAGTCCAAAAGAAGCTAAATATTTACCTTCCGCAAGTGGGGTTAAATATGTTTGTTTTTGTTTCTCTGTCCCAAAATAATAGAATGGACTTGCTCCAAGTGATACGGCAGCGGCATAACTAAGTCCAGTGCTACCGCAAGCGTTTCCAATTTCCTCTACACAAATGGCATACGAAATGGTATCTGCTCCTGATCCTCCATATTGTTCAGGAAAAGGAATCCCCATAAATCCTAGCTCTCCCATTTTTTGAAAAATATCTAAGGGAAACTTCGCATCTTTATCAATCTCAATTGCCCTCGGACGGATAACTCGGTCGGCAAATTCCCGAACCACGGATTGAATCATCTTTTGCTCTTTCGTTAACTCAAAGTCCATAACTATGCACCTCTTTACCTTTTATTCAAAATAAGGTTGGGACATAACGAAATGTTTAACTCAAAAGACGAACAATCCCACAGAATTTCCAGAGCGGTTTATCTACTCCATAACTTCTGTAAAGATCGGATTTCCCTTTTGATAAAACATTTTTGTCCCAACCTCATTTCATACATTATAGACTGAGGCTTACATTAAATCATATTACAGACTTACTCATTTGATTCATTAAATGGTACTTGATACGCAGATTCTTTCCATACTTCTGTTACTTCTCCATGTCTATCACTATCGATAATAAAGGATCCATTGCTATATCGATCACTCGTTGTTAACTCTAACGGATAGACGCGATGCATTTCTCCATCTTCTGTCATAAATTCTAAGCTCTCATTTTCATGTACAACAAAGAAACCTTTTATGCGATGCGGCTTACTCTTTAATTCTCTTAACATAACTAAACCACGTTTTGCACGGCTCGTTTTCTCAAATTCATTAAGCTTCATTCGTTTACATGCTCCACGTTGCGTAACGACAACTAGTGATGGTTCAGATAATTCATCAAATACTTGACCATTTACTACATATTCGTCATCTTTTAATTGTATTGCTTTTACTCCTGCCGCTCTTTGGCCAACTATATTTATTTCTGATTCATGATACCATAATCCATAACCTTTATTGGAAGCAATAAAGACATCACAACAGCCATTCGTTTCAAAGACATTTACAAGTTCATCTTCACCTTTTAAGTTTAAAGCAATGAGTGCTTTAGAATATCTTTGTGCGTTATAAAGTTTTAATTCACTACGCTTCACCATTCCATTCTTCGTAAAGAAGACTAGATACGCTTGATCTGTAAATTCACGAATTGGGATACATTGGACAACATGTTCATCTTTTTCTAATGTAGCTAAATTAGAAAGATGTTGACCCATGTCCTTCCAACGAATATCAGGTAATTCATGAACAGGGATGGATAGATATCTACCTCTATTTGTAAAAATTAATATCTGATCTGTTGTATTTATTTCGAGTAAGCTTATGATATGGTCTCGATCTTTCATAGCAAAATCCTCACCATTTGAAGCACTATACGATCTAAGACTTGTACGTTTTATGTATCCATCTTTTGTCACAGATACAAGAACATCTTCACTTGCCACCATCACATCAATATCTATTTTTATTTCTTCAATTTCATCTTCTATAACCGTTCTTCTTTGATCAGCGAAGATCTTTTTAATATTTTTTAAATCTTTTTTGATTGTTTGAGATAATTTCTTTTCACTGTTTAAAATCTCTTCCAATCGATTAATTTCATTTTTTAATTCATCTGCTTCTTTTTCTAACTGTGTGATATCCGTATTTGTTAAACGATATAGCTGTAACATCACGATTGCTTCGGCTTGTGCATCCGTAAAATCATATTTAGCAATAATTTGCCTTTTCGCATCTTGTTTATCTTTAGATGCACGAATGGTAGCAATTAATTCATCGAGAATGGATATGGCCTTGATTAAACCTTCCACAATATGCGCCCGATCTCTTGCCTTTTTCAAATCAAATTTTGTTTGTCTTGTAACGACATCTTTTTGGTGGTTAATATATGCATCTAGAATTTGTGGAAGGGAAAGTAATTTTGGTGTACGATCCTCGATGGCAACCATGTTAAAGTGGTAGGTAACTTGTAGGTCTGTATTCTTGAATAGATAATTCAAGACTCCTTCACTATTTACCTCTTTTTTTAGCTCTACAACGATTCTTAACCCAGTCCGATCTGTTTCGTCCCTGATTTCCGCAATCCCTTCTACCTTTCGATCTAGGCGCAATTCATCCATTTTTTTCACTAAATTTGCCTTATTTACTTCAAAAGGAATTTCATCAATGACAATTTGTTCACGATTTCCTCGAATGGATTCAATCTTCGTTTTTCCACGAACGACAATTTTCCCTTTACCTGTTTCGTATGCCTTTTTAATTCCTTCTACACCTTGAATAATTCCACCTGTTGGAAAATCAGGTCCCTTGATTGCAGTCATTAGTTGCTCTACTGTTACTGAAGGATTATCAATTTTCATAATAACCGCATCTACTACTTCTGCCAAATTATGCGGTGGTATATCTGTCGCGTATCCAGCTGATATTCCTGTCGATCCATTCACAAGTAAGTTTGGAAACTTAGCTGGGAGTACAACCGGTTCTTCAGTAGATTCATCAAAGTTAGGAATAAATTCTACTGTTTCTTTATCAATATCACGCAACAATTCAGAAGATATAGCCGCAAGTCTCGCTTCTGTATAACGCATCGCTGCCGGTGGATCCCCGTCTATACTCCCGTTATTCCCATGCATTTCAATAAGCACATTTCGATTTTTCCAGTCTTGACTTAGACGAACCATCGCTTCATATACAGATGAATCTCCATGTGGATGGTAATTACCGATAACCGTACCAACCGTTTTGGCAGATTTTCGAAATGCTTTATCATGGGTATTTTTTTCAACATGCATGGCATACAAAATTCTTCTTTGTACTGGTTTTAATCCATCTCTTGCATCAGGTAGTGCTCTATCCTGAATAATGTACTTACTATATCTTCCAAAGCGGTCACCAATTACTTCTTCTAATGGAAGATCTAGAAATTGTTCTGCTTCTGACAAAACAATCCCCCCTTAATTCCTTGAAATTTTATCATTTTCCAATATCGTATCAGCTTCTTCTAAACCGAATTCTACATGGGATTCAATCCATTTTCTTCTCGGCTCGACCTTGTCTCCCATTAACGTTGTTACACGTCGTTCTGCACGAGCTAAATCATCAATTGATACCCGAATTAATGTACGGGTTTCAGGAGACATGGTCGTTTCCCATAGCTGATCCGCGTTCATTTCACCTAAACCTTTGTATCGTTGAATCATATAGCCGTTTTTAAATTCTCGAACAGCGTTTTTCATTTCATCTTCATTCCAGGCATAAGCTATTTTTTCATTCTTTCCTTTACCCTTTGATATTTTAAAGAGTGGTGGCAATGCAATATATACTTTACCTGCCTCAATTAATGGGCGCATATAACGGTAGAAAAAGGTAAGTAAAAGAACTTGTATGTGGGCACCGTCCGTATCGGCATCTGTCATAATGATTACTTTATCATATTGAACATCTTCTATATTAAAGTCTGTACCGACTCCTGCACCAATTGTATGAATGATCGTTGAAATTTCTTCATTCTTAAATACATCTTGAAGCTTAGCTTTCTCCGTATTAATAACTTTACCTCTTAGTGGAAGTACTGCTTGAAATTTTCGATCTCTACCTTGTTTCGCGGATCCACCAGCAGAATCACCCTCCACTAAGTAAAGTTCATTTCGTTTTGGGTTCTTCGATTGTGCGGGAGTCAGCTTTCCACTAAGAATTGTTTCTTTACGTTTACGTTTTTTACCTGTACGTGCTTCTTCTCTAGCTTTTCTCGCCGCTTCTCTTGCTTCTTTAGCCTTAATGGCTTTTTTAATTAACATACTAGCTGTATCAGCATTTTCTTCTAAGAAATAAGCTAGATGTTCTGAAACAACAGCATCAGCTACAGATCTTGCTTCCGTTGTCCCTAATTTTCCTTTTGTTTGCCCTTCGAATTGTAACTTATCTTCAGGAACTCGAACAGAAATAATAGCAGACATGCCTTCTCTAATATCAGATCCGTCCAAATTTTTATCTTTTTCTTTTAATAAAGAAACCCTTCTAGCATAATCATTAAAGGTTCTCGTTATACCAGTTCTTGCGCCTGATTCATGAGTTCCTCCGTCTTTCGTACGAACATGGTTTACGAATGATAACATATTTTCTGTATAACCATCGTTAAATTGAAAGGCGAATTCTACCTCAATCCCTTGGTCTTCACCTTCAAATGAAACAACTTGGTGTAATGTATCCTTTTCCTCGTTCAAGTAATCCACGAATGATTCGATTCCATTTGGATAAAGAAACGTATCATTTCTTCCTTCATTCCGTTCATCTTTTAGTTTAATGGTAAGTCCCTTTAATAAAAAAGCAGATTCCCGTAAACGTTCTGAAAGAATCTCATAATCATACGTAGTAGTCGAAAAAATGGTTGGATCTGGTTTAAAGTGAATCGTGGTCCCTGTTTTCCTAGTGGTTCCCTTATTCTCAAGTGTTCCAACTGGTTTTCCACCTTTTTCAAAACGTTGGTAAAAGATTTGTCCATCTCGATAAATCGTTACTTCAAACCATTCCGATAAGGCATTTACTACAGAAGCACCTACTCCATGTAAACCACCACTGGATTTATATCCACCTTGTCCAAATTTCCCACCAGCATGTAACACGGTAAATATAACTTCTGGAGTAGTTTTACCGGTTCGGTGCATGCCAGTTGGTATTCCTCGTCCTTTATCAATTACTGAAATACTATTATCTTTATGAATGATTACATCTATTTCGTCACCGTACCCTGAGAGAGCCTCGTCAACGGCGTTATCAACGATTTCAAATACCAAGTGATGAAGCCCTTTAGAGTCTGTACTTCCAATATACATTCCTGGTCTTTTACGTACAGCATCTAGGCCCTCTAAAACCTGAATAGAATCATCTGTATATTGAGTAGATTGCTTAGTCAATAAATTTTCTCTCCCCTCAAAATCTGGAACATTCTTATAGAGGTTGTTCAAAAAATCCGGTGAAAATGACACTTCGGTACTAAGGAACTCGCATTTACCGATCTTGGTCCTTTTCATCCTCCTTTTTGAACACGCATTTCTTATACATTATAATAGAACAAATGTTTCGTGTTGTAAATTTGGGTAAAAATTACTTTTTAATATTAACATTTAAATTGAACGTGATTACAAGTATACTATAAACTCATGTTTCATGCATATTCCATCCGAATTAATCTTGCGAAAATGATTGTAAGCCTGCTCAATTCGTGTAAAATCTAATTTCGACTAGTAGGGAAAAAGGAACCCCTCAACCAATGGAGTCTTCTTTATTTTTATTAATGCATAAAAAAAGGATGACATAAATGAAGTCATCCTTTTTCTTTCTTTATTTTGTGACCAATACAGCATGAACGACTTTAATACATAAATCCATTATAACGGTAAAATCTCGCTCTTTTAAATAATCATATGCTTCTTGATTTACGATTCCTTGTTGAGCCCAAAATATACGTGCATTTGTTTTGGCAGCTTCTTTTGCAACTTCTGGTAAATGTTCTGGTCTTCTAAAAACATTGATAATGTCAAATTCCTCAGGTATATCTGTTAAGGAAGCATAAGCTTTTTCTCCGAGAACTTCATCTACTGTTGGATTTACTGGAATAATTCGATATCCATTTTCTTGCATTATTTTAGAAACCTGATATGAGGTACGTTCAGGGTTATCAGATAGGCCTACTACGGCAATTGTTTTTTTAGTTTCTAAAATTTCTTTTAGTTCCTCTTTTGATGGATTTTCCCACGTCATTATATAATCCTCCTATATAAAATATTTAAAAAAATGCTTGTCTTCCTAGTTACATTCATTTATCTTAATAGTTGTCCCTTTTTACTATAGCATAGTTACCTATCATTTTTCATTTAATTTCCATCCCTATAAAGGTTGTTCAAAAAAGTCCGGTGAAAATGACATGTCGCATTTGTTCGACCTTTTCATCCTTCTTTTTGACAGTATTTATAGTGATTTTACCAGGCATTACGTTATCTGTACTAAAGTTTCTCTTTATTAATGACTATTTCGTGCTAAAATAAGATTAGCTTTAAATTAATATTTCATACGGAAAGTAGGACTGATTCATGGAATATGTGTTATTTGGACTAATAGCTTACGTGCTAGGATCAATTCCCTCTGCTCTAATCGTTGGAAAATTAGGCTTTAAAATAGATATTCGTGAACATGGTAGTGGTAATTTAGGTGCTACGAATACATTTCGCGTATTAGGTAAAAAAGCAGGAATTATAGTTACTCTATCTGATATATTAAAAGGAACGATTGCCGTTCTTATTCCTTTATTCTTTGATGCGGAAATAAATCGACTAATTATTGGTATTTTTGCAGTTATTGGTCATACATATCCATTATTTGCTAAATTTAAAGGTGGAAAAGCTGTTGCAACCTCAGCAGGAATTATACTTGGCATCAATCCCTTACTATTCATTATCATGGTTACAACATTCCTTATAACACTTTATATTTCTAAATATGTTTCTTTATCTTCCATGATAACCGGTGTGGTTACTATATTAGTATCCATTTTTTTCAAAGATATCGGTTTAATTATTGTTATATCAATTCTAACTATTTTCGTGTTTTATCGACATCGGGAAAATTTAAAACGAATTAAAAATGGAACAGAACCTAAAATAAAGTGGATGTAATGTTGTAATTATAAATGTATAAATCAGGTGAAATGTAATGAAATACATCTTTATGTTTTTAATTAAATTTTATCAAAAGGCCATTAGTCCTTTCACACCTTCAACTTGTAGATTTTATCCTACTTGTTCAGCATATAGCTTAGAAGCCTTTCAAAAATTCGGAGTGATAAAAGGAGCATATTTAAGTATCAAACGAATCAGTAAATGTCATCCCTTTCACCCGGGCGGAGTAGACTATGTCCCAGAAAAAATAGAAAGTCCTTTAAAAAGACGATATAAGAGGAAAAAATAAGTTTCCTTTATATCGTCTTTTTTATTTTTGTTCATCTAAATTGAATCGTTTTAATTGATCCCACTGTTTTTCGTTCATTAATACTTGCTTCTGATATTCCCCAAATAAATCAAAATGCGGGAATCTTTCATCTCTATGTATCCATCTTGGGTCTAATCCATATCGTTCTCCCCATTTCGTTAATTTTTCTATATTCGTACAACCAACTTTTGTCACGGAATAACTATCCGGAAATCTATCATCCATCCAGAAATGTGTTAAAATACCAATGTTTCCACTTGACACTGTCTTCTTCCAAGCTTTTAGTTCCTCTTTGTTGATACCAAATGCCATATGTTATTCTCCTTTATATACAATGCTAAGCTTTTATTAAAAAATAACTCCAGTAAATTAGGTTTTCTTTTCCAAATTATTTTATCATGAATTAAATATGAAAGTGAATTTATTCTTTACATATAAAAAGCACCTTTAACCGTAATAAAGGTGCCTTCGTAAAAATTTAACTATTGGTATTCATCTTTAATTTCTTCTCTAAATCCTTCTATGGCTTCTTCTCTTCGCTCGTTTTTGGACATAATTTGTTGTTTATCTTCGCCACTTGCATTCTCAAGAGTTTCTTCAGATTTCTCGATATTTTGAATCGTATCTTCAATCATATTTTGTAGTTTTTCCACGTTATCACTACGATCGTCTGGGTTTGGTTGAAATTGTTGTTTTTTAGGCATCATTAGCACTCTCCTTTCATCCATTAGTATTATTGTCTACAGATAATCTATACACGAATTTTTTCGGTAAGAACTGTTGCGCTTCATACACCTAAGAAATGTGAATACAAGAAGAAAACCCACTTCAAATTAAGCAATTTATTGTAGAAAAAACAGGAATTTTAAATTGACAAGGCTAAGAAAGTAATTTATTGTGTAGAACGGTGGAATTATATTTCAGTTATTGAGATATAATTCCATCATTTTATTTTTATGGACTTTCTGTTAAGTTAGCAGATAAAAATTTGCTTAGGAGGATAAACAAACATCTAACTGACAAGAGTACAAACAACATGATGGAGGAAAAGCAATAATGGAA
This sequence comes from Oceanobacillus sp. FSL K6-0118, assembly GCF_038006665.1. Taxonomy (NCBI): domain Bacteria; kingdom Bacillati; phylum Bacillota; class Bacilli; order Caryophanales; family Bacillaceae; genus Oceanobacillus; species Oceanobacillus sp. FSL K6-0118. The sequence continues at coordinate 2,028,177 of NZ_JBBOVR010000001.1, read as the reverse complement.
GATTCAAAAAGAAAAACAGCTTCACTAGATTTACCAACGTTCTTTATAAGTGGTGGTGCACTAATACTATTTGTGATAATTGCGTTTATTAATGCTGACTTTGTTGCAGATACGGTGGATTATTTATTTGGAATATCCGCTACTTATTTTGGAATGATTTATCAACTAACTGTATTAGTTACATTTTTCATTGCTCTAGGATTAGCAATTTCTAAATATGGAAAAATTCGTCTAGGTAATATGGAAAAACCGGAAATGAGTACATTTAAATGGATTTGTATGATTATGTGTACACTCTTAGCTGGCGGTGGAATATTTTGGGCCGCTGCAGAACCTTTATCCCATTTTATAACTGTACCGCCTCATTTCTCAGGAATTGAAAATGGAACACTCGAAGTGATTGTACCTGCTTTAGCAACGAGTTTCGTCGACTGGGGTTTCCTATCATGGGCGATTCTCGGAACATTAGGTACAATCGTATTAATGTACGCCCATTATCATAAAGGCATGCCATTAAAACCAAGATCATTGTTATATCCGATTTTTGGCGAAAAAATCATGCAAAAAAGCATATTAGGAACACTTGTTGATTCGTTTTCCATTATTGCTGTTGCTGCTGGAACCATTGGACCGATTGGATTCTTAGGTTTACAAACAGGCTATGGATTAAATTCATTAACTGGTTTACCTAATACTTTAATCATTCAAATTATAATTATTATCGTCATCGTTGTTGGCGCGGCTATCTCCGCTGTAACAGGTATCCATAGAGGAATTCAGCTTTTAACCAGCTTTAATGTTCTCTTGGCACTAGGATTAATCATTGGAATTCTATTGTTCGGTCAAGGATTTTTCATCTTTAATAATTTCTTTGAGGCGTTTGGTCTTTATATAAATGATTTTATTTCGTTCAACACATTTCGTGGTGATAAAGAATGGCTTAGCTTGTGGACCGTCTTTTTCTTTGCTTGGTTTATAGGATATGGCCCTATCATGGCCGTTTTTACAGCTCGAATTTCACGCGGACGTACTATTCGTGAACTTGTTTTAGCAGTCGCAATCATCGCACCAATTATTACAACTTTTTGGTTTACTGTTGTTGGTGGGACAGGAATTTTTCATGAATTAAATCTTCCTGGCTCTATATCAACAGCATTAGCTGACGCGGGGCCACCTGCTGCCATGATAGCAATTACGGAACAATTACCATTTAAAATGATTTTTGGATGCCTGTTCCTACTAGCTACTGTTATTTTCGTATTAACAACAGCAGACTCCATGGCTTTATCGATTTCTATGGCAATTACAGGTGACGGGGATCCCCCAAGCTGGCTAAGAGCTTTTTATGCGTTGGTTATGGGTCTAGTTGCCATTGTTTTAGTTACAATTGGCGAAGGAAGTGTCAATGCATTACAATCCTTTATTGTGGTGACAGCTGTACCTGTTGTCTTCTTGTTAATCACAACGTTTTGGACAGCACCTAAAGCATGTAAAGATTTGTATAACAATCATAAGAAAGAAACGCTATAAAGAAGACTTCCCTCAGTGGGGGGGTTCCACCCCTCCACTGAGGGTTAGTCGCACTTATCGAATCTTTACGGGCAATTGATCCTCCACCTACCTTCTTTGTTTCCTCAGAAGCTTGAGGTGGGGGTCTTACTGCCCGTTAAGGTGGGATAAGAGATGTAATGAAACCACTTCCAGAAGTTTGACTATTACTTTAACTTTTGGGGGTGGTACCAAAAAAAGCCCTTTTTATGGGGCTGATGGGGAAATTACTTTGCTTCTTTATATTTGTCTTCTAACCTTTGTTCAATTTTATCTAACAACTCTTTATCTTCCAATATTTGTCTTCGGTTTTGCTGAACCAATTCTTCAAAATTCAGCTTCTTTTTCAAAGAAATGGCAATTCACCCCTTTATTCTTTTTAGAAAACTTGGCATTCTCCCAAAAGTCTTAGTGAACGCCATAGTTGACCTTATACAGGAAGAAAGTTTGATACTTCCAACCTATTAAATAGAAGTATAGCCATTTCTTTTTAATTTTATAATTGTCTTTAAAATTAATATATTTATTTTTACTTGAACTTAACCCCAAAAAAGAAGATTTCCTTCATCCTCCACCTATCTTCTTTGTTTCCCTAGAAGCTTAAGGAGGGATAAACGCTCCTTTTGATATTAAAAAAACACTCATACAACCTGTGTATGAGTGTTTTAAAATACCTATTAAGCATGTGCATGAGCAACTTTATTACGTAATACCATTTGAAGAATTCCACCGTGACGATAGTAATCAATTTCCACTTCACTATCAAAGCGCGCAATTGCTTCGAAAGTAGTTTCTTTACCAGTTTCTGCGTCTACTGCCGTTACTTTCACTAGGTCATGTGGTTTAACATTTTCGCCGATTTCCACACTAATTGTTTCTTTACCACTTAAACCTAATTTCTCAGCACTATCTCCTTTTTGGAATTGCAATGGAAGAACTCCCATCATTACTAGGTTTGAACGGTGAATACGTTCGAAGCTTTCCGCAATAACAACTTTAATCCCTAAGAGATTTGTACCTTTTGCTGCCCAGTCACGAGAAGATCCCATGCCATAGTCTTTACCAGCTATAATTGCAAGACCGATACCAGCATCCTGATATTTCATAGCCGCATCATAAATAGGCATTACTTCTTCGGTTGGCCAATAAGTTGTATAGCCGCCCTCCGTTCCAGGAGCAATTTGGTTACGAATACGAATATTTGCAAATGTTCCACGCATCATGATTTCATGGTTACCACGACGAGAACCATAAGAGTTAAAGTTACGAGGTGAAACACCCTTTTCTTGCAAGTATTTACCCGCTGGCATATCTTTAGCAATTGCACCTGCTGGAGAGATATGGTCCGTTGTTACGGAATCACCAAATTTACCGACGACACGTAAATTATTTAAATTTTCCACTGTTCCAGCTTCTTTAGATAAACCTTCAAAGAATGGTGGATTTTGAATATAAGTTGAATCTTCATCCCATTCGAATAATGGTTCATCCGTTGTAGCAATTTCGTTCCATTTTTCGTTGGAATCGAAAACATTTTCGTACTCTTTACGGAAAATTTCTGGCGTTACAACTTTTGCTACTTCTTCTTTGATTTCTTGCATGGAAGGCCAAATATCATTCATGTAAACGTCATTACCGTCAGCGTCTTGACCGATAGGATCTTTTGCTAAGTTAATATCTACCGTTCCTGCAAGCGCATATGCAACTACAAGTGGTGGAGAAGCTAGATAGTTAGCTTTTACCAACGGATGAATACGTCCTTCAAAGTTTCGGTTACCTGATAATACGGAAGAAGCAAGTAAATCATTATCCTGAATCGCTTTCTCAATATCTTCACGTAATGGACCTGAGTTACCGATACAAGTTGTACATCCGTAACCAACCAAATTAAAACCTAACTTATCTAAATAAACTTGTAATCCAGCATCTGCTAAATAACGAGTAACTACTTTAGAACCTGGAGCTAGAGATGTTTTCACATATCCAGGAACTTTTAACCCTTTTTCAACAGCTTTTTTAGCAACCAATCCAGCACCTAACATGACATATGGGTTAGATGTGTTCGTACAAGAAGTAATTGCAGCAATTGCAATAGAACCAGTTTTCATAACAGATTTAGAACCATCAGGATTACTGATTGTTACTTCTTTATCGAATTCTGATTTATCCATACCGAATCCTTGGTTACCTTCAGGTGCAGTTACTGCTTTCTTAAATTCTTTTTGCATCTGAGATAAAGGAATTAAGTCTTGTGGACGTTTAGGACCAGAAAGGTTCGGTTCTAATTCAGACAGATTGATTTCCACAATATCAGTATATTCTGGATCAGCTTGATCTGGAGAATACCATAAGTTATTTTCTTTACAATATTTTTCAACCAGGTTAATTTGTTCTTCACTACGTCCTGTTAGATGTAAATAGTTCAATGTTTCAGAATCTACAGGGAAGAAACCACAAGTTGCACCATACTCCGGAGCCATATTCGCAATTGTTGCACGATCAGCTAGTGGCATATCTTTCAAACCAGGTCCAAAATACTCAACAAATTTACCTACTACATTTTTCTCACGTAATACTTGAGTTACTTTAAGAGCTAAATCTGTTGCTGTAGTTCCATTTGGGAAACTTCCAGTAAATTTAACCCCAATAACTTCTGGTGATGGGAAATAAGATGGTTGTCCGAGCATCCCTGCTTCTGCCTCAATACCACCAACACCCCATCCAAGTACTCCTAAACCGTTAATCATAGTAGTATGAGAGTCCGTACCTACGAGTGTATCTGGGTATGCATCATATTCACCATTTTCGTTTTCAATTCCATGAACAACGTTAGCAAGATATTCTAAGTTTACTTGGTGAACAATACCAGTTGCTGGTGGTACAGCACGGTAATTATTAAATGCTTTTTGTGCCCAGTTTAAAAACTCATAACGTTCAGCATTGCGCTCAAATTCTAAATCCATGTTTGCTTTAAGTGCATTAGCAGTTCCGTATTGATCTACTTGCACGGAGTGGTCAATTACTAAATCTACTGGTACTTCCGGGTTGATTTCCTCTGGTTTACCACCTAAATCAACCATTGCTTTTCTTAAGGAAGCGAGGTCCACAACAGCTGGAACACCAGTAAAGTCTTGAAGAATTACACGGGAAGGTTTAAAAGGTACATCTACACCTTCACCTTCTTTGGTCCCCCACTTCGTAAGCGCTTTTACATGTTCGTCTTTAATCTGATGTCCATCAAATTGGCGAACAACTGATTCTAATAACACACGAATAGAAAACGGTAGACGTTTAATACTACCTAATCCTGCTTCTTCAAGAGCTTTTAAATCATAGTAGTTATACTTTTTACCATTCAAATTAAACTGTTTTTTTGAGTTGAAGTTGTCTTTCCCCATATCTCTGCCCCTTTCTAAATTGTCGCGTTGTCTAGTTTGTTCATTTGATAAGAAAACATGAAATTCTTACAAACTATAATCATATAAATCTATTTACATTTCTATCTTATCGGATTAACGACAATTAGACAAATATTTATTGCTTGTCAACCTATATAAAAAAATTATGCAAAGTGATAAGAAAAACTTATCACTTTGCATAATTTTTTTCACTTTCTTTAATACCACCTCGGAAGACTACCCTTCCTTATTCCCCCAGAAGCTTTAGGTGGGATAAATTAAAACACCCTAAAGCTAGCTTTATTCTTTAGGGTACATCATTAGATATCTTTTTCAATTCTTTTGGAAAACTTAATTTAAAAGTACTACCTTTTTCTTTATTTTTATAGATTTCCAATGAACCATGATGATCTTCCATTATATTTTTACTTATCATAATGCCTAGTCCAGTTCCATTTTGCTTCGTTGTAAAGAAAGGTTCCCCCAATTTATGTAAAATTTCCTCTGGGATTCCGGGACCTTCATCTGAAATATGTATATTGACGTAATCATTTGTATTCTGAACACTAATTGTAATTTTACCAGGCTCTTCCATTGCTTCAATCGCATTTTTTACGATATTTAAAAATACTTGTTTGATTTGTGACTTATCACAATAAATGGATTCTACAATTGGTTGCTCCACCATGATTTGGATATTTTTAAGTTTGGCTTGTGTCTGTAGAAGATTAACCGTGTCATTGACCATTTCTTGTAAGGATTCCGGTCGTTTAAGATCAGTTAGTGGTTTAGATATAAATAGCAATTCCGAAGTGATTTTTTCCATCTTCTCTATTTCTTCAATCATAATTTTATAATATTCTTCGTTACGATTAATTCCCGCTTGCAATAACTGCAAGAAGCCTTTTATGGATGTTAAAGGGTTTCGTATTTCATGCGCAACGCCAGCAGCAAGTTGACCTGCTATCGACATCTTTTCCGATCGAATGAGTAATTTCTCCGCTTCCTTTTGCTCCGTAATATCATTCAATAGAGAAACATAATAGATTTTTTGATCTTCCACAAACTTACAAAGACTACATTCTGTTATCACTTTCCCTCCGTTCTCGTGGTATAAACTAATTATGAATGCTTGCTCCCTATTTTCAATTCCTTCATAGTTAGCAGATATGTAACACTTTTCTTCACGCGTTAAAAACTGATACCAATACTTACCTAATACATCCTTTGTGTTGTATTCTAATAATTTTTCAACGGAGCTAGAAACAAAAATAATTTTCCCTCTTTCATCACAAACGACTATAATTTGATTTTGATTACTTTCAATCCAATCAAATATTGATAAGGGTAGCATGGAATAATTTGAAATAAGTTCTTGATTTTCTACCTTAGTATTATCATTTGACATTGAGGAATTTGTATCTAGCTTGTTAGTTATCGCATTTTCAATACCCATTGCAACCTCCCCTTCTTCCTTTATTTTTACATCTCTCTTTTATATATATGAAGGAATCTATCGAATATGATACTTGTTTGTCTTATTTATGAATATTATAATTATATTTGTAAACCCTTTTGTCATTTCGTACTATTAAGTAATGATACTATATTTCCTTTAAAAGTAAAATAAGTATTTAAAATTTATACACTTTCTTCATTTTTTTTAATGAACAAAATATTCAAGAAAAGGTGAAATTATGGGATTACTATTAGTTGGTTGGGGTGTTCTGCTTATTACTTTGCTTGGAATTGGTGGATTTTTTATGTTTCGCAAATTTTTGAAACAACTGCCAAAAACAGATGGAAAATCAATAATGGATTGGGAATTACATTATCTCAATCAAACAAAACATATGTGGAAGGAAGAAGAAAAAGATTTATTAAATGAGTTAGTATCTCCTGTCCCTGAACTGTTTCGTGATGTGGCAAAACAGAGTATTGCAAGTAAAATTGGAGAAGTAGCATTAAAAAAAGGAAAAAATATTATTGATCAAGATGTTTTAGTAGAAGGCTATATCTTAGCAACCCCAAAGCGCGATCATAAATTCTTAAGAAAAAAACTAAAAGAAAAAGAAATAGATGTTAAACCTTACGAATATCTATTTCATTTGTCTAAAAAAGACTACGCAGACAATTGGGAAGAAAAATATAAAAAAGCGACTAACAAATAAGTTAGTCGCTTTTTTATACGATACTTCTTCTAATTTTTAAAAACTGAAAAAGCATTACAATTCTCCAAGTTACAATCATCCCAAGTGCCAATAAGAAGAACATTCCTGTCGTTTCTCCAAATGAAATATAACTTCCAATGATTAATTTAACAACTAGTCTCACAATAAGCAATCCAAATAAAATAAATGGGAACGCTCGAGACGGAGTTAAATACACCTCAGAATCTTTCACCTCAAATTTGGAAGTCTTTATTAAAAATATAGAAAAAATTATTCCTAGAATTAGAGCTTCTAATACTTGTGGCCATTCCACACGAAATTCTGGAATGATAAACATACAAGCCCCTGTACTCATCATAATTGGTGGTAAAATTATTTTTTTTATAGAAGCTGGCCTTTTTGCAGCTTTTAATCGAATGAAAATCATAAACACGGCCATTCCTGCAAAAACGATAGTGCTAGAAATCAACCAAAATATAGACATAAAGCATCACTCTCTCGAAGCTTTCATAAATAAGCTTTCTTAGTATTAATATGACCTCTTAAGCTAAAACGTACGTAATATTAGATAACTTTGTTTTATTTCGCATATTTTGAAACGTATTCATCATTACCAGAACTATTTTAGTGAAGTTTTCATCCATGCCCTTTGAATATTAGACTTTACCGACTCCCAATCCATCCATGCTTCATTAGATTTAGAAATCTTCTTATTAAGGCACTTAAAGCTCGTACAAATTATACCACGTGATAAAAACCTTTAAAACCCTGTGAAGCCAAAAACTCCAGCCAAAAATGCAGTGAGTTTCGTCATCCAGTTAAAAAAAAGTGCAATACCAATAAATATCATAACATAACCACCAATCTTTATTAATCGTTGACTATGTTTTTTAATCCAATTTAGTTTTCCAATAAAATAAGCTAAAAATAGAAAAGGAATTGAAAAACCTAATATATAAGCTACCATCATAATTAATCCAACTTCAGGATTTGTTGCAGCAAGCGAAAGGACAATAGCTAATATCGGGCCTGTACATGGTGTCCAACCTAAAGAAAATGCCATTCCTATAATGAACGAACCCAAAAATCCAGTTGGACGATTTTTAAAAGTGATTTTTTTATCTTGCATTAAAAACTTAAAATTAAAAACTCCCACGATTACTAATCCAAAAAAGATGATTAAAATAGCACCTATTTGTCTAATGATATTCTGATACGTTAAAAGAAAATCAGAAATGAAGGTTGAAGTAAAACCTATCATAATAAAAATACTAGAAAATCCTAATAAGAAAAAGATTGTATGAATAAAGGCCTTTTTGTTTAACCTTTTATTCTCATCTTTAATTTCACTTACACTCATTCCGGTAATATACGATAAAAACACTGGAAATAAGGGTAAAACACATGGTGAAACAAACGAAAGAAACCCCGCACCGAAAGCAAGGAAAACATTAATTTCCGACATAGAAAAATCCTCCTTTTCATTAGTTTATCAAATTGTCTCAGTAACAATGTAGTCAAATATGACAAAACAAGGATAAATATTTGAAAACTTGGTATTTACTAACGATATACATATTAAAAACCACCCTTTCTACTTACTTAAAAAGAAAGAGTGGTTCTCTTAAAAAATTAACCAAATAAGTCCAAAAAGTATTAGGATAATTGACGCTGATAAAGAAGACTGCCATCAGTGGGGGTTCCTTCATCCCCCACTGATGGTTAGTCGCACTTATCGTACCTTTACGGGCAGTTGATATCTCACCCACCTTCTTTATTCCTCAGAAGCTTATGGTGGATGGTGGAAGTCTTACTGCTCGTTTAGGTGGGATAAACACTTTCAATCTAAAATGATCAATTAATTCTTATCCATTTGATTGTTCATTGCACGCATCATTTGATTAATTTTCTTTTGCGATGGTTTTTGGCCCATCTGCATCATTAACGTACGAAGCATTTGCTCATTAATCGGAGGATTCTTTTTCAAGTAATCCATCATATATTTCCTTGCAAGGAAAAAACCAAGAGCAACACCAGCTATTAACGCTGCTATAGCAATTAGTACGACCCATATAGTAGCCATGATAAGTTTCCTCCTTCGTGTTGTCTCTTATACAGTATATTAAATCAACGACAAGAATACAATACTTGATTCCTTTCAATATTTCTTGGGAATCTAATAGGAGAAATCCAGCCGTACTTTTGATTTGTATGTCCTACAACAAAAAATAGTGGATGGATTAGCCGTAATATAGGAAATAATATTTCTTCTGCATCTTGAAGTGATCTACTTCGAAATTTTAATTGTTTTTGTTCAATATGTAAAGAAATAAAGTATCTATTATTATATAATTCAATAATAGAATCATTTTGATTTATATGAACGTCATCTTTCAAATTATATTTTAATATAGAAATAAAGATATCTTTTTCGATACTTTTTGTAATATATAAAAATTGCCTTCTTAAATCTATTCGATTTTTATTATAACGATATTCCTCGAAGAAGCGGTACAATATATCACTTTTATGGAAATAATGGTTTGCTACTTCTTGTTTAATCCAATAAATAGAGTAATCATACATCTTAATGCCTCCCTTTAATCCTATTATACGGATCAAGCGATAAGAATTCTGTCACATTAAGATGCAAACTATCACTAGTTTTGTCGAGGGGGTAACTTATTTAGAAATACTATATTTATGAGGATTCTATTTCCTGATCAACCTGTTTAAAGAGGTATTCGAAAATAAAATGGAACGGAAAATTATCAGGGAGAAGGCCCTTTCCGCAAGAACCTTCTCTTTAATATTATTTGACAAGTGCTTCCACATGTTTCACTACATTTTCAACTGTAAACCCATACTCTTCGATTACTTTTTCCCCGGGCGCTGAGGCACCAAATTTATCAATAGCCAACACAATCCCATTATCTCCAACATATTTATGCCAACCCAGTGGAGATGCCATTTCAATAGAAACACGATTTTTTACTTGTGGAGGAATCACTTCATTTTTATAAGCTTCATCCTGTTCATTAAATCGATCCCATGATGGCATACTTACAACACTTACATCTATATCTTTTCCTTTAAGAACCTTTTGAGCTTCAACTGCAAGTGACACTTCTGAACCAGTTGCAAGAAGTAGCGCATCAGGAGTTTCATTTTCGGCCTTGCTTACAATATAAGCACCTTTTTTCACACCCTCATATGCGGCTTCTTTCGTTCCCTTCAGTGTAGGAAGATTTTGTCTTGAAAGGACAAGTGCTGTTGGTCTGTCAGTTGATTCAAGCGCTAAACGCCATGCTGCTTGCACCTCATTCCCATCTGCGGGTCTAATAACAGATAATCCAGGCATAGCTCTTAAGGACGCCAATTGCTCAATTGGTTCATGTGTTGGTCCATCTTCGCCAACCGCAATAGAATCATGAGTAAATACATAAGTGACAGGCGTATTCATGATGGATGCAAGGCGAATAGATGGTCTCAAATAATCACTGAATACAAAGAATGTACCACCATATACTTTTAAACCACCGTGTAGAGCCATCCCATTTAAAGCAGCTCCCATAGCATGTTCACGTACTCCGAACCAAATATTTCTTCCAGAGTAATTATTCCTTGAGAAATCTTTTTCATCGTTCATATATGTTTTATTTGAACCCGCTAAATCCGCGCTACCACCAAAGAAATGAGGAACAGATTTTGATATGGCATTTAATACTTCTCCTGACGATGCTCGTGAAGCAAGAGATGAACCTGTTTCATATACGGGAAGAGATTTTTCCCATCCATCTGGCAACTTGTCATTTAGAACAAACTCTAACTCCTTAGCTAATTCAGGATATTTTTCTTTATAAGAACTTAATAATTCATTCCATTCCGCTTCTTTATTTGAACCATTTTTTACAATCTTTTCATTAAAATCAGCATAAACTTCTTCAGGTACATGAAAATCATCATGGGTCCATTCATAAAATTCCTTTGTTAATTTAACTTCGTCTACACCAAGCGGAGCTCCGTGAGAAGCAGCAGATGCTGATTTGTTTGGTGACCCATATCCAATTACAGTTCTTACCTCAATAAGAGTTGGTTGTTCTTTATTTGCTTGTGCTTCTTTTATTGCATTTCGAATTTGTTTAATATCATTTCCATCTTCCACCCGAAGAACTTGCCAACCGTAAGCTTTAAAACGCTGTTCTGTATTATCAGAGAATGATTTATGTAAATCACCGTCTAATGAGATTTCATTTGAATCATACAGCGCAATCAGTTTCCCCAATCTAAGATGACCAGCTAATGAAGCAGCTTCATGGGAGATGCCTTCCATTAAATCCCCATCACTAATAAGTGCATAAGTATAGTGGTCCACAATAGCTATGTCCTGCTTATTAAACTTACTAGCTAAATGCGCTTCTGCCATTGCCATCCCTACAGACATTGCAATTCCTTGTCCTAAAGGCCCTGTTGTTGCCTCTACTCCATCAGTATGATGAACTTCGGGATGCCCAGGTGTTTTTGAACCCCATTGACGAAATTGCTTGAGATCTTCCATAGAAACATCATATCCAGATAAATGAAGTAGGCTATATAAAAGCATAGAACCATGACCCGCCGATAATACAAAACGATCACGATTAAACCATTTTGAGTTCTTTGGATTATGGTTCATAAAATCTGTCCATAGCGTATATGCCATTGGAGCTGCTCCCATAGGTAACCCAGGGTGTCCGGAATTAGCTTTTTCTATTGCATCGATAGATAATGTACGAATCGTGTTAATTGATAATTTTTCCACGTTTGACAAAATATTTAACTCCTTTCACTAATGAAAATGTCTCCAACATATTCTATGTTAGTATGTCACAAGTGAAGTTAGTTTATTTCTCAAACAAATTATTCTTTCTAATTCCCTCTATCGAATGATTAATGTTTTCTATTTCTCTCTTGCAGCTCTCTAACTTTCTTCGGAGTTACATCGTTTCCTTTAGGATCGATTACCGTCATTGATTTCATATGATTTTTAAAAGAGCTTCTGACGTTTTTTAAATAATCTTCACGAAGTTCTTTCTGCTCTTTTGCCTCTTCCTCAGTCAGTCCTGTACTCTTTGATTTCCTAGCTAATTCATTGATACGATTTAATTTTTCTTTTGAAAGCATATAAAATGTTTTCCTTTCTATTTAAATAAAGACAAGAACCTTATTGAACTCGCACTTTTAAGTAAGTTCTTGCCATAAATCTTACTATTCCATATGAACATATTCAAGTATTTTGGTACTCTTGATATCTTCTATGAACAGTTGCTTTGGATACATGAAAACCCATCCCATTAAGTGTTTTTGTAATTTCCTCAAAGGTTAAATTATTTTGTCTTAATCTAACTACTTCTTCAATCGGAAACTCTAATCTTTCTCTACCAATTGCTTTATGTTGATTTGATAGATTTTTAGAGGGATTGTACCCTTTTTCGATTGCCCTTTTCATTCCTCTTTTTATCTTAGCATTATGAATCTTTCTTTGATACTCCTCTACAATACCCACTATTTGTAAAACCATAGAATCCGATTCTGACAATTCTAATTCTCCGTCATGAATGGCAGTGTAAATAGGTATTTTTAACTTATGTAGTTGATGGAATAATGCAATCTTCGTATTTCCTCTTCCTAGTCTAGTCTCATCCTGTATCAATAAACAATCTGCTTTCTCTTCAGAAAAAAATTCTAACATCGCAAAAATTCCATCTCTGTTTATTTCATATCCACTAGCCTTTTCCTCTATACAATCGATAACTTCCATTTGATATCTACCTGCTAATTTAAGTAATTCATCTTTTTGACGACTTAGCGACGTTTCTTGTGTCATTTTATCTGTACTAACACGACAATATATAATAGCTTTCATTGACCACTACCTACCTATACACTAATTATAATAGAAATATATATAAATCCTAACGTTAAACCAAATGAAATTAAATAAAAAAGATCCGTTTTCGTTATCTTCCCAAACATAAATTGTCCTCCTACCTAATAACAGAACCTTTGTTCGTTTGTTAGATCTATTATCACACGAACATACGGTCTTGTCAACTATTTGTTCGAACGAGTGTTTGCTTAAATTAGTTAATAATGGTAAACTATCATTATTAAAATATTATGTGCGAGGTGAGTAATAGATGACAAAACTTTCTAATAGACAACAAATGATTCTTGATTTTATAAAAGATGAAGTAACTAAAAAAGGTTATCCACCTTCCGTTCGGGAAATAGCTTTAGCGGTAGGGCTTGCGTCAAGTTCTACCGTTCATGGCCATTTAGAAAGATTAGAAAGCAAGGGTTATATTAGAAGAGATCCTACTAAACCTAGGGCAATTGAAATTTTAGCTCAATCAGAAGATAGTAATATTCCAAAAGATGAAGCTCGTTATGCACCCGTCATAGGGAAAGTCACAGCGGGTGTACCAATTACAGCAATTGAAAATATAGAAGAATATATTCCAATTCCAGCTTCAACAGCAAGTCCTGATGATAATTTATTTGTCCTTATTATTGATGGAGAAAGTATGATAGAGGCTGGTATTTTAGACAAGGATATGGTTATTGTTAAACAACAAAATAATGCTAATAATGGCGATATTGTCGTCGCAATGACGGAGGAAAATGAAGCAACCGTAAAACGATTTTTTAGAGAAAAAGATCACATTCGTTTACAACCAGAAAATGCAACAATGGAACCTCTACTATACAAAAATGTAAGTATACTGGGTAAGGTTATCGGCCTGTATCGACATGTACATTAAGACAAAAAAAGAGAATCCGCGGATTCTCTTTTTTTATCTATTAGTATATAGTCATATACTGTTCTCTTTCCCAAGGATGAACTTGGAGTCTGAACATATCCCATTCAATCTCTTTCGCTTCAACAAAGTGTTCAAATAAATGATCACCTAGAGACTCGACAATTACTTCATCTTTTTGCAAGAGATCTAATGCACCTTTTAGTGTTACTGGTAAGTCTAGTATTCCTTCTTCTTCACGTTCTTCTTTCGACATAACATAAATATTTCTATCAACTGCTGTAGGAGGAGTTAATTTATTTTCAATACCTGATAGTCCAGCAGCTAATAATACGGACAATGCCATATATGGATTTGCAGAAGGATCTACACTGCGGACTTCAAGACGCGTACTTAATCCTCTTGAATTCGGAACACGTAATAACGGGCTTCTATTTGATGCAGACCATGCCACATAAGATGGCGCCTCATAACCAGGAACCAAACGTTTATAGGAATTGATCGTTGGGTTTGTAATCGCAGTAAAGGCTGTAGCATGTTGAATAATACCCGCCATGAAATGGTATGCTGTTTCACTCAACTCCAAATCCCCTTTTGTGTCATAAAAAACATTTTCACCTTTTTTAAATAAAGACATATTAATGTGCATTCCAGATCCATTTACTCCGAAAAGTGGTTTAGGCATAAATGTTGCATGCAAATTATGTTTTCTAGCAATTGTTTTAACTACTAATTTAAAAGTTTGTATATCATCCGCATGTTTCACAGCATCAGAATATTTAAAATCAATTTCATGTTGTCCTGGTGCACCCTCATGGTGAGAAGCCTCAATTTCAAATCCCATTTCTTCTAATTCAAGAACGATGTCACGGCGACAGTTTTCCCCTAAGTCCGTGGGAGCCAAATCAAAGTAACCTGCTTGGTCATTTAATTCTAGTGATGGATTCCCTTTTTCATCTAATTTGAATAGGAAAAATTCTGGCTCTGCACCGATATTAAAAGCATCAAAACCAAGTTCTTCCATTTTCTTAAGATTGCGCTTAAGGTTGTATCTTGGATCCCCTTCAAATGGTGTTCCATCTGGTTTGTAAATATCACAAATAAAACGTGCTACTTTACCTTTTTCAGAAGTCCACGGAAAAACTACAAACGAATCTAAATCAGGGTATAAATACATATCCGATTCTTCAATACGTACAAAGCCTTCAATAGATGAACCATCAAACATCATTTTATTATCTAGCGCTTTTTCTAATTGACTTAAAGGTATTTCCACATTTTTAATTATTCCAAGCATATCTGTGAATTGTAAACGTATGAACTTCACATTATTTTCTTTAATTTGTCTCACTACATCTTCTCTTGTATATTTTGGCATCTGTTGTCCTCCTACATCATGTTAATAGATTAAATAATAACTAGCCAAATAAAATTCAAACAAACTTACCATTAACGATTAGAAAAAAATCTTGAAAGCTCTCCTTGCCTTAAATTTACTTGCCCGAGTCTATCTGGGTGTTTCAATTCATTCCTTAAGATCTTTCGTAACTCTTTCAAACTTAAATCGTTATCCTTTGATTTTACATTCTTTTCTTTCTCTTCTTTTGATGATTCTTCAACCATTAGCTTAATCCCCGCTAAATTTAATCCCTTATCAAGAAGATCTTTAATTTCTAATAGTCTATCCACATCATTGAAAGAAAATAATCGTTGGTTCCCTTTTGTTCTCTCTGGAAAAACTAATCCATGCTCCTCATAATATCGTATTTGTCTAGCGGTTAATTCCGTTAATTTCATAACGATACCAATTGAAAACAAAGGCATTGAACGACGCTCTTTATCATTCAATAAAATAACCCCCAATACTCACTAAAGTATAAACGATGTAAGGTTTAGTGTCAATCGAATGTTAGGTTTCCTTACATGAAGTTTATTTTACGATTAAATGCCCTGCTTTCACTAAACTTTTTACAGATTCAATGATCGCAATTTTCACGTGAGTATATGTTAGACCTCCTTGCACAAAAGCTGTATAAGGGGGTCTTATTGGTCCATCTGCAGAAAGTTCAATACTAGCCCCTTGTATAAAAGTACCAGCTGCCATAATAACCTCATCATCGTATCCCGGCATTTCACTTGGATATGGAGTAACATAAGAATTAACTGGTGAATTCCGCTGAATAGCTTGGCAAAAAGAGATCATTTGCTGCGCATCTTCAAATGTTACCGACTGAATGAGATCCGTTCTTTTTTCTAAATAATTAGGTGCTGTTTGAAGGCCTGCTAATTCTAAAAATCTTGACGTGAATACAGCGCCTTTTAGTGATTCTCCCACGATATGAGGGGCCAGAAAGAATCCTTGAAACATTTCCTGTAGCATATTAAATGTTGCACCTGTTTCTTTACCAAGACCTGGGGCCGTTAAACGATTCGCACAGCTTTCAACCAATTCTTGCTTTCCAACTATGTACCCGCCCGCTCTGACAATTCCGCCACCTGGATTCTTGATTAAAGAACCAGCCATAATATCTACACCAACATGAAGGGGTTCTTTTTCTTCCACAAATTCCCCGTAACAATTGTCTACAAATACAATTAAGTTTGGATTAATTTCTTTGACAAACTGAACCATCTCTTCAATTTCCGCAATCGTGAAAGACGGTCTATCATCGTATCCTTTTGAACGCTGTATACCGATTACTTTTGTCTTTTCAGATATAGCTTTTTCTACTCCAACATAATCAATCCCTCCTTCTCTTGTAAGGGATACTTGATTATAGTCGATATGAAAATCTTTTAAAGAACCCGAATTCTCTCCCCTAATACCGATTACCTCTTCCAATGTATCGTAAGGCTTTCCAGTAATATAGATAAGCTCATCTCCGGGGCGTAATAGACCAAAAAGTGCCGTAGTTATAGCATGTGTACCCGAAACAATTTGCGGTCTAACGAGTGCATCTTCTCCACCAAATACTTCAGCATAAACCGCTTCTAATCCTTCTCTACCCATATCATCGTATCCGTAACCACTTGTTGACTGGAAATGGCTATCACTTATTCGATGTTTTACAAAAGCGTCTAACACCCTTTTTTGATTCACTTCCACTATTTCCTGAATATTTTTATGAATACCTTCACAATCTTTCTCTGCTTGTTTCACTAGTGTTTCTAACATTTCTCCATTCTCCTTACCTAAAACTTGCCAATATTTTATTTTAATCCATTACATGATTTAATGGATGATTGGCCCGAATATATCCACTAACATTAAATTTATTGGATTGTTCATCAAACTGTTTAGCCGTTATTATTGTATCACGTTCTAGTTTAGCTAACATATTTCCATCATTAATTTGAATACTATAACTTTTCCATTGTTCCATTAATATTTTCTCAATTCGCACTAACATTTGATTAAGTTCCTCATGATTATAAGCACTAATTAAGATGTTAGGGTGATGAATTGGGAAAAATTCAGTTTCTAATAAATCCTTTTTGTTATAAACAGTGAGCATTGGAATCGTATGGGAGTCTAATTCCTCTAATAATTTCATCACCGTTCTCTGTTGTTCTTCCTGATTTTCCTGTGAAGCGTCCACCACATGAATTAAAAAGTCCGCTTCTTTAACCTCTTCCAACGTCGAACGAAAAGCAGCAATTAATGCAGTGGGTAGATCTTGAAGAAACCCAACGGTATCCGTTACTAAAGCCTCAAAACCTGATGGAAAATTAATTTTTCTTGTCAAAGGATCTAACGTAGCAAACAGTTTGTCCTCTTCAAGCGAATCACTTTTGGTTAAGCGATTGAAAATAGTAGATTTTCCTGCATTCGTATATCCTACAATTGCTATTTGAAAAGCTTCATTCGTTTTTCTTCTTTTTCTATATTGTTCACGTTGACGAACGACAATTTTTAATTTCCTTTTTATATCCACGATTCTATTTCTAATATGGCGTCGGTCTGTTTCTAGTTTGGTTTCTCCTGGACCTCTCGTACCAATTCCGGCACCTAGACGTGACATTTCCACACCATGTCCCGCTAATCTCGGCAACATATATTCTAATTGTGCTAACTCTACTTGTAATTTACCTTCTTTCGTTTTCGCACGCCTTGCAAAAATATCTAAAATTAACTGACTTCGATCAATGATTCGCACACCTAAAAAATTAGATAAATTTCGTAATTGACCAGGAGAAAGTTCATCGTTGGAAATAACTAAATCAATGTCCAATTTTTCTACTTCTTGTTTTATTTCCTCCATTTTCCCTTCGCCAATATATGTTGCAGGATGGATTCTATTTCTATTTTGCGTAATAGTTTCTACAACGTTTCCGCCTGCTGTTCTTCCCAAGGAAATTAATTCCTCCAATGAAGATTGAAATTGCTCATCCTTTTGTGTCGGCTTTTTGACCGCAATAATTAAAATTTTTTCTTCTGGCATTCATTAAACCTCTTTCTTATAAGCGAATTATACTTAGGTTAACCTTAACTTATTATTACATCATAGATACGATAATAATACAAAAATAACCCCAGTTCATACTGAGGTTATATTTTTTAGGATTTCTCATTCAGTTGCATATCTTTTGCAGTGATATAAACTAAATCATCGGCTGTAAAACGTTCTTGCTCCAATAATCTCATTGCGTGCATTCGAATAGAATGTTCAATCACATTCCTTATAAATCTAGCGTTAGCAAAATTTCGTGATTTTTCTTGTATCTTTTTATATAAATAATTACGTAGTTCCCATTCCGCCTCTTTTGTTAATTTATACTCTCTTTCTGCAGCCATTTGTTTAGCAATATCCATCAATTCATTAACATCGTAGTCAGCAAAATCTAAAATAAATGGAAACCTAGATTTTAATCCGGGATTTAATCGCAAAAATCTGTCCATCTCTTGTGGATAGCCAGCTAAAATAAGTACAAAATCGTTTTGGTGATCTTCCATATGTTTTACAAGCGTATCAATCGCTTCTTTCCCAAAATCCTTTTCACCACCCCGGGCAAGTGAATAAGCTTCATCAATAAATAACACTCCACCCATTGCCTTTTGAATAATGGCACGTGTTTTTTGTGCGGTTTGGCCTATATATTCTCCAACTAAATCCGCACGTTCTGCTTCGATAAAGTGGCCTTTAGAAAGTAAATTCATATCATAGTAAAGCTTAGCCAATTTCCTGGCAACTGTCGTTTTTCCAGTACCAGGATTTCCTTTAAAAAGCATATGAAGAACTTGTTTTGAATTTTTTAAACCTAATTCATTTCGCTTTTCGTTAATTACTAATGTAGCATAAATTTCTTTCACTGTGGATTTCAGTTTATCCATTCCAATAAATGCCTGGAATTCACTATCTATATTTTTAAATGGGTTATTTTGCTTATGTCTGATATTTGTTCCATACTCGGCCTTTAACCTTTTATTTTCATGTAAAACTATATTTATTTGACCATTTTTATGACGATTTATTTGCGACTCCACACGATCACCCCTTTTGTCACTTTTAGTATACTCACTTCTTAAGAAATTGTGACAAACGCCCAGTATATCAGAATCTTTAATCGCAAATTAAAAACGGGCAATTATTTTTGCCCGTTTGGATATTATTCTTTATCAAGTGAAACGTTTTTAACTGGTGCAAAAGTTGAGATTGCATGTTTAAAAATTAATTGTTGTTTACCCTCTGATTCTACCAGTACTGTAAAATTATCAAATGCTTTTACAATACCCCTTAATTGGAAACCGTTTGTTAGAATAACTGTTACTGAAATATGATTTTTTCTTAATTGATTTAGAAATTGATCCTGAATGTTAACAGATTGTGCCATCGTGCTTCCTCCTCTATTCTATCTATACATTAATAAGTTCTACCTTTTATGCAAAATTCCTGCTATATCATCTAAAATTATATGAAACTTTTCTTTATTATTTAAGTCTGACATATCATACCAGTTTATGTTCATTTTATTTTTAAACCATGTATACTGCCTTTTAGCATACCTTCTCGAATTCCTTTTAAGCGTTTCAACTGCTTCATTTAATGAAATTTCTCCTCGAACATATGGAACCAATTCTTTATATCCAATCGCATTCATTGATTGACAATTTTCATAACCTTTATCTATCAATAACTTCACTTCTTGAATTAAACCTTCTTCTAGCATTTTGTCAACTCGATGATTAATTCGTTCGTATAATTCGGGTCTATCCATTTCTAAACCAATAAGAATCAAATGATATGGTGATTCAAGCGTTTGTTCTTTTTGATACTCTGTCATCGTTTTTCCAGTTGTTTCATAGATTTCCAAAGCACGAATAACACGTCTATAATTATTTGGATGAATTTTTTCGGCCTGGACAGGATCAATTTCTTTTAAATAATTATATACAGGTATTGGTCCTTCTTCTTCTATTCTTTTTTCTAACTTTTGTGTAAGAACTTCATCTCTTTTTTGATTGGAAAAATGGTAATTATATAAGGCGGCTTGAATGTATAAGCCACTACCGCCAACGAGTATTGGTAATTTATTACGATTCGATATTTCTTCAATATAATATTGTACATGTTGTTTAAAATCAGCAACAGAAAATTCCTCATCAGGCTCTCTTATATCAATCATATGATGAGGAATATTTTCCATTTCTGTTTTCTTTATCTTAGCCGTCCCAATATTCATCTCTTTATAAACTTGCATGGAGTCTCCACTTATTATTTCTCCGTTAAACCGCTTAGCAACCTCAATACTTAAACTGGTTTTTCCGACAGCGGTTGGTCCCATAATAGAAATTACGGTATTTTTCATGAGTCTTCCCCTATTTTTATTATTTATTCATTTATAATCATATGCCCGGTAACTATTTAACATCCAAACATATTTTTCTAACTTTCCTTGAATAGTGATTAATAAATCGGCAGTCGGTTCATCCTGCTGTTCTTCAGCTAATGATAAGCCACTCTCTTTAATTTCACCAATAATTTGTTGATAATCTCGAATTAATTGATTGATTATTTCATTTTCCTTATCATCTGCATTTGCCTCTGTCAATGTAGCTTCTTTTAAATACTTGGACATGGTTGCTAGTGGTTTCCCATCTATTGCTAGGATTCGTTCCGCTATTTCATCAAGGTCACTTGCTACCATTTCATACATTTCTTCAAATTTCTCATGAAGTGTAAAGAAATGTCTCCCTTGTATAAACCAATGATATCGGTGAAGCTTTACATATAATACAAAGTAATTGGATAGCTCTTGATTAAGGAAATTAATTAATTCTTGATTTTTATTTTCCAAATTCCACACCCCTTTTGGTTTTATTATTGCCAATAGAGTGGGAAATTTATACATTTTCACATAACTCGCTTAAACATCTTCTCTAACTCATAAGTAGAAAAGTGAACAATAATCGGTCTACCATGTGGACAAGTAAAAGGGTCTGTCGTATTTCTTAAATCTTCCAATAAACGAAACATCTCATCTTGATTTAAATAATGATTTGCCTTTATTGACCTTTTACATGACATTAAGATCGCCGCATCTTCTCTAATAGATTCTACATTGATTTTTTCTTCATTCATAATTTGTTCTACCATTTCACGAATGACTTCTTCTTCAAATCCATTTGGAAACCAATTGGGGTGGGATCGGATAATATATGTTTGATTGCCGAAAGCTTCAAAAAATATCCCGACTTTTTCCATCTCTTCTTTGTATTGTTCGATAAAAAGTGATTCCTGCTTTGAAAATTCAAATGTCATCGGAAGTAATAATTCTTGTAATTCATTTGCAGGCTTACCTAGTTTATCTCTAAAAAATTCATATTTGATTCTTTCTTGCGCCGCATGTTGATCAATCATATATAGACCATTTTCATTTTGCGCTAAAATGTATGTTCCTTGTAACTGACCAATAGGATACATCATTGGGACTCTTTGTTTGGAGACATTTTTAAATGAAAGTTCTTCATTTCTATATTCATCTTTTATTTCATCTTTATTTACTTCATAGCTTGTAAAAATCTCTTCCTTTGGACTAGATGAATTAGTTGGGGTGAGATTATCCTCCAAAGCGTCCTCTTCCACGTCGGCGGGTTTCGACCAATTACCGATAGTTTCCCTGACACTATCATTGTATTCTATCACGGAAGATGAACTATTAAAATCCATGGAATGTTGATAGCTTTTTTCTTTTGGTTTCGGCTTACTGGTTTCTGTCATTTCCGGAATTAGCGTAAGTTCTCTAAATTTATGACGGATAAGCTCCTCAATTTGTGTATAGAGTTCCTTATCTTTACTAAAGCGTACCTCAAGTTTCGTAGGATGTACATTTACATCAACTAAAATAGGATCCATATTAATAGATAGTACCACTATCGGCGATCTGCCAATTGGAAGTAATGTATGATAACCACGAATAATTGCTTGATTCAATGGAATGCTTTTAATATACCTCCCATTAATAATGGTTGATATATAATTCCTTGATGCCCTAGTAATTTCCGGTTTAGCAATAAAGCCTTCGATATGAAAATCTAAATTTTCCTCTTTAACCATCAACATGTTCTTCGCTACATTCATACCGTACACTTGTGAAATAACTTGAAGTAGATCACCTGTACCAGCAGTCTTAAAAAGCCCTTTCCCATTATGTGTTGCTTCAAATCGTATGTTTGGATGTGAAAGAGCTAATCGATTTAACAAATCCGTAATATGACCTAATTCTGTATGAAGGCTTTTCATATATTTTAACCGTGCGGGTGTATTAAAAAATAAATCATTTACAGTAATTTCCGTACCTCTTCTTGCATCACTTTTCTTTTTATCTATAATTTTTCCGCCTTCTAGTATTAATTGAATGCCCGCTTTATCCCCTTCAGAACTTTTTACAATTAACTTACTAACGGATGCGATACTAGCTAGTGCTTCTCCGCGAAATCCTAGTGTTTTTACATGGAATAGATCACTTTCATTCTGTATTTTACTTGTTGCATGAGGTAGGAATGCACGTTCACTGTCTTCCTCTGACATTCCATCCCCATTATCGGTAACCTTAATTTCTTCTAGTCCTGCTTCCTTAATATCGACTTTAATCCATGTACTGTTTGCATCAATGCTATTCTCTACTAATTCCTTTACGACAGATGCTGGTCTTTCTACTACTTCCCCAGCTGCTATTTTGTTTGCTAATGCATCAGACATTTGTACGATCTTCATTAAGGCAAAATCCTTTCTAATAAGGTTGGTTCAAAAAATCAGGTAAAAATAACATTCGACGTTTCTAACTGGCAAGACTCACCGCTCTTGAAAAAGAAAACCGCTTTTCCGGGCGTGCAAGAACCACTATTATTTCTCTACAGTTTTTTTACTTCTTTCTGAAGCTTATATAGTTCATTCATCGCATCCATAGGTGTTAAATCAAATAAATTAATTTCTTTTAAAGCATTAATAATCTTGCTCTCTAATGTAGAATTATTTTCTTTCTTTGCGTTTGGTTCTGATTCATCTTCTTCAAAAAAGGAAAGTTGACCTTGTTGTTCGTTTTCCAATGTTGGTTGTGATTTATTCCCAGCCTCTAAATCTTGTAAAATAACATTCGCTCTTTCTATTAAGTCCTCTGGTAAGTTAGCTAGCTTAGCAACATGGATTCCGTAACTTTTATCCGCAGCACCTTCGTTGATCTGGTGTAAAAATATAACATTACCTTCGTATTCTTCAGCTCGAACATGAATATTTTTTAATCTAGGTAATGTCTTTTCTAAACTAGTTAATTCATGGTAATGGGTAGAAAACATTGTTTTAGCATGGATATGATTATGAATATATTCCACAATCGCTTGCGCTAAAGCCATACCATCATACGTGCTAGTCCCACGCCCTATTTCATCTAGCAAGATTAAACTTTTCTCAGTTGCGTTACTTATCGCGTGGTTAGTCTCAAGCATTTCTACCATAAATGTACTTTGCCCAGATACTAAATCATCCGCAGCACCTATTCGAGTAAATATTTGATCAAAAATAAGCAGTTTTGCTTCGTCCGCTGGAATAAAACAACCTATTTGAGCCATAATCACTGTTAAAGCTAGCTGACGCATGTACGTGCTTTTACCAGACATATTTGGTCCCGTAATTAATAACATATTTTTTTCTTCATCCAATTGAATATCATTTGGAACATAATTTCCTTCTTTCATGACTTGCTCAACAACTGGATGTCGTCCGTTCTGGATAGAAAGCTCGTTTTCATCAAAAGTTGGTCGTTTATAATTATTCTTTTCACTCACCGTAGCAAAAGCTTGTAGTACATCAATTTGACTTACCACCTCTGCAATATGTTGCAATTCAGGAATATGCTCTTTTATCTTCTCTCTTATTTCTACAAATAATTGATATTCTAAATCGACACTTTTTTCTTCTGCTTCTAAAATTAATTCTTCTTTTTCTTTTAATTCTGGGGTAATGAATCTTTCTGCATTGGTTAAGGTTTGTTTACGTTCATATCTTCCCTCAGGTAGTAAATGCAAGTTTGCTTTCGTTACCTCAATATAATAGCCGAATACTTTATTAAATCCTATTTTTAATGATTTGATATTCGTTTCTTGTTTTTCTTTTTGTTCCAATTCCGCTATCCATTTCTTACCATTTTTGGAAGCATCTCTATAAGAATCAAGTGTTTGGTTATATCCATCTTTTATAATAGAACCCTCTTTAATTGATATTGGGGGCTCATCAATTATACCTTTCTCCAACAAGTCTACTATGTACTCAGGGTAAATTAATTGATTAGCTAGATTTTTAATTTGCTCTTGATGAAATTGATTTAAAACTAATTTTAATTCTGGTATTTTCTCCAATGATTGTTTCAATTGTATTAAGTCTCTAGCATTTACATTCCCAAAAGCAATTCTACCTGCTAATCGCTCTAAGTCATAGACAGATTTCAAGATTTCCCGTATGGAATCTCTTTCCATAAAACCGTTGTAAAAACTTTGCACCACGTCTAATCTATTTTCAATCTGATTTTGATTTAATAAGGGTCTTTCCACCCATTTTTTTAACGTTCTAGAACCCATAGCGGTGACAGTTTGATCTAACACCCATAGTAGACTTCCGTGTTTGCCCTTTTTAATAATCGTTTCTGTTAATTCTAAATTTCTCTTCGAATACATATCTAAAGAAAGATGATTGTTTAGTTGAATCACTTCTGCTTTTTTTAAATGGTCAAGAGATCTTTTTTGTGTATATTGGATATAATTCAATAATCGACTAAAAGCTTTCATGAGTTTTTTGTCATTTAAATTTTCACTTAAATCCCGATATTCCGCATTAAAAGTAACTTCATTTTGATAAGACAATGTTACATTTAATTTATCCTGTAATTGCTTTTGTAGATTTTCAGGAAGATTGGAGGACACAACAATCTCTCTTATCGGTTGGTTATATAATTCATGAACGACCGCATCCCAACCTTGTGTAATCTCTGCAATCTGGTTTTCTCCTGTAGATAGGTCATTATATACAATAACAAACGAGCCATCTTCAAAATGTGATAGACTAGCAATATAGTTATTTTCACCTTCATTTAACATATTACTTTCCATAACCGTTCCCGGAGTAATCAATTGAACTACTTCTCGTTTAACGACTCCTTTGGCTGTCTTAGGGTCCTCTACTTGTTCACAAATTGCTACTTTATACCCTTTATCAATCAATGTCTTAATGTATCCCTCAGCTGAATGATAAGGAACGCCACACATTGGAATTGGTTCGTTTTTTCCATTACTACGTTTCGTTAACGTTATTTCTAATTCTCTTGCTGCTTTTAATGCATCATCATAAAACATTTCATAAAAGTCGCCAAGTCTATAAAATAAAAAAGCATCCTTGTAATCTGCTTTTATTTTCATATATTGTTCCATCATTGGTGTCAGCTTAGTCATAAAAATCCTCCAAAAAAACCGATATTTACTACAAATATTATAGCATAAATTTGAGTTATTTCGACAAAGGTAAATGAAACAAAAATACGAGGGAAAAATTCCCTCGTATTTTTTGCTGAATAATTTCTTTTAAGGAATGGTCGCGTCCGGATTCGGCGCCTTTGCTCTTAATCCTTTTTATTTAAAAAGTCGGGTTTTACACTTTCTAATTCATCATCTGTTACTTTATAGTCCCATGAATCATCGTCATCATGATCATCATGGTCATAGCTCCATTTAGGATCTACTTTAACAAATAATTTTGTCTCACCAATTACCTGCACAACAAACTCTCGCTCTACCTCAACAACAATTTTGTGACCTTTGTTTGTAATTTTGCATTCTAAACAGTTAGGCTGTTGTACCACTTTAGCTAAAACATCACACTCATCACTTAGCATATTTTCATCTTTAATGGAAAGTGGAATAATATCTGTATACGTTACCCTTTCCGTTACAACCTCCGTTTTCGTATTATCATTATACGAATACCAAACGTTGATATCATAGCTTCCTGTTATTTCAACCGTATCCTCTGATTTTTGTTTTGCATTATATAAATGGTTGATAACCCAGCATCCTAAAATACTTGATGGTCTATGTGATGGGGTAATGGAGTGAGAGTCTTGTGTGAATTTACGTCCTTTTCCAATAACTGCTTTCGTGATAATCTGTCTGTAGTCTTTATCAAGAAAAGTCATAATTACTTTTACCTCCTCTTTTTTCATTGTCATTTTATGCAAGACAAATACCTAAAGTGCATGATATTGTTTAAATGCAATAAATCATTTATAAAGAAGACTTTCATCAGTGGAGTTTTCCTTTATCCCCACTGATGGTTAGTTGCACTTATCAGACCTTTACGGGTAGTTGATCCTTCTTTGTTTTCCCAGAAGCATAAGGTGGAAGTCTTACTGCCCGTTTAGATGGGATAAAAAATAGGCCCCTACAAACGGCTAGGGGCCTATTTTAACAATTGCTTTTTATATTCTTTATTTAAACGCTTTATTATCTAAAACGATTAATTTACTAGTTCTTGCAATACTTTCTTTTTTGGTTTGCTCAACTAAACTATTAATACGATTACAACATTGTTTGGCTCCTAATATAAGTAATGGATTTCCGATAAACTCCATGTTTATCCCCCGAGAAAAAAGCCTCCAATTGACATTACAAGTGGTACAGTCGGTGAAGTGTTTGAAAATATTACTTTCTCATTAAAATCATATTTTTCTTGCAGCAACTCAATAAAAGACTTTAACGCGGGAACAACATACTTATTATTTTTCCTGCCTAAAGTATAAACTTTGTTTCCTTCTTCATCAATCCCATGAAATATCAATTTACCCAAATCATGTTTTGTTAATTTGTTAAAATAATCTACATGAACGATTTCATCTTTTGTTAGTTTCCTATCTGTTGGAAGTTTTTTTAGATGGTATGCTGCAGCGAGCGATGTAGTGTGTGTTCCTCCGTAGTCATTGTATATAAATATCACAATAATCATCCTCCGTTATTATTGTGACCAAGATTACCTAGGTTAAACCGATTAATGTATATTATAATTAACATTTTAATATGATCCGGTCATACCGTTTAATTCCCGAAATCATTTTTTAAAAATAAAAACCAAGCAAGAATATTATGCTTGGTTTTTATTTTAATGAGAACAACCTATTTTATTTTTCGCCTTCGAACCTGTCTCGCCAGATAATATATCCCCACCAGTTGATTCAATCACTCGATTCGTAACTTCTCTTGCAATAGTTCCTGAAACAAGTTGTAAAACGTCATTTACTACAATTTGAGTTTCTTTAAATTCCTGAACAATAGGAATTTCATCAATTTCATTTTGTAGACGCTCGATTTCCTCGTCTACTTTTTTTAGCGCTTCATGTTTTCCATATGCTTGGAAATTTACTGCTTGTTTTTGTAACGTTTTTATTTTTTGAATGAGCTTCTGTACTTTTTGATTTTCGTTTAATTTAGCTTCTACTTGCTTAAATCTTTCTATTTCATCTGTGCTTGACAGCATTTCTGCTAGCCTTTTTGCTTCATCTAGTACATCTTTACGTGTATAGGTAGCCACATTAGTTCACCTCAATTGTATTTTCCACCATTATACCATCTAACGACCACGTTTTGGCTTCCGTAATTTTAACATCTACTATTTTACCAATTGAAGATTTCGGACCTTTAAAGTTTACTAACTTATTCTTTTCTGTATATCCTGCTAATACATCGGGATCTTTCTTACTTTCACCCTCTACTAAAACCTTAACTACTTTATCTTTATACGTCTTCATGGATTCTGCTGCTTGTTTATTTACCAATTCATTTAGACGGTATAGACGTTGTTTCTTCACTTCTTCTGGGACATCATCTTTTTTACGTGCGGCTGGTGTCCCTTCACGTGGAGAATAAATAAATGTATAAGCAGCCTCAAAACCTACTTCTTCCACTAACGACATCGTTTCCTCAAATTGTTCATCTGTTTCATTAGGGAAGCCAACGATGATATCAGTTGTAAGTGTTACATTAGGGATTGCTTTTCGTATTTTACGTACTAATTCCAAATATTCTTCACGCGTATATTTACGGTTCATTTTCTTCAATACTTCACTACTTCCTGATTGGACTGGAAGGTGAATATGATCAAGAAGGTTTCCACCTTGAGCTAACACTTCAATTAAGTGATCATCAAAATCTCTTGGGTGGGAGGTAGTAAAACGCACCCGTGGAATGTCAATTTTATGAATGTCATTCATTAAATCACCAAATGTATACTCTATATCTTCGAAGTCTTTTCCATACGCATTTACGTTTTGACCCAGTAATGTAACTTCCTGATACCCTTGCGCAACTAAATGACGAACTTCCTGAATAATGTCTTCCGGGCGGCGACTTCTTTCTTTACCACGCGTCATTGGGACGATACAGTATGTACAGAATTTATCACAACCATACATAATATTAACCCAAGCTTTAATTTTACCTTTTCTTACTTTAGGAAGGTTTTCAATAATATCGCCTTCTTTAGACCAAACTTCAACAACTTGCTCTTTGCCAAACATTGCTCCTTTAACTAAGTCTGGTAGGCGATGGATGTTGTGTGTTCCAAAGATTAAATCGACATGAGGATGTTTCTTCATGATACGGTTTACAACGGACTCTTCTTGCGACATACAACCGCATACACCTAGAATAACATCTGGTTTTTCCAATTTAAGTGGTTTTAAATGTCCAATTTCTCCAAATACTTTATTTTCAGCATTTTCACGGATTGCACATGTATTTAATAGGATAATATCAGCTTCATTTGTTTCTGAGGTTGACTCATATCCCATTTCACTTAAAATACCTGCCATTACTTCGGTATCATGCTCGTTCATCTGACAACCATATGTACGAATGAGGAATTTTTTACCTTTTCCAATTGTTTTCATATCTTCTGGAATGGAGAAATCGTAATGGAATTTAACGTCTTCTTTAAACCGTTTTCTAGCTTTTTTTATATCAGGAGGTTGATAACTTGTTTGAAAGTATTTCGCTATCATTTCCTCACTTGAAGTGTTCTTAATACGTTCTATATTGTCCTGATTACTATGATCCACTGAATCTACTTGTTTTATTTGTGCTTGTTCTTTACGTTGCTCTTCATTCATAGTTATACTCCTTTCATAGGACTTAAAGAGGTCGTTCAAAAAGTCCAGTAAAAATAACATGCCCCTTCAAAAGTGGAGGCGTGAGTTGGGCACAAAACTTATCTTTAGTCGGTTTTCCTTTAAAGAAGTTCGTTGGCGATAACAGCATCGATGTTGCAACAAATCTTTACGGTGGGACGAGTAATAGGAGCCCCAGGACGTTGCGACTTTAGCCGATTCGGTCCTTTATATCCTCCCTTTTGAACACGGAATTAAATATACATAAGTTTACAATTTTACAGTATAACCCCTATTCTTAAATTTAACAATAAAAAATATAATGAGCAAATAAAAACCCTCCCCTAATTTATAAGAAAGGGAGGGTTTAAAAAACCATTATCGAGGCTCTACAATTAGTTTAATCGCAGTTCTTTCTTCATTATCAATCATAATATCTGTAAAGGCTGGGATGCAAATTAAATCTACTCCACTCGGTGCAACAAATCCTCTTGCTATAGCAACAGCTTTCACTGCCTGGTTAAGAGCACCTGCTCCAATTGCTTGAATCTCCGCTGTACCACGTTCTCTTAATACATTTGCAAGTGCACCTGCTACTGAATTTGGACTTGATTTTGCTGAAACTTTTAATACTTCCATGACTAGTACCTCCTTCATTTGCTATTATAGTTCTACTGATACTATATTCGTGGAGATGTTAGCTTATTCCCTATTATGCATCAATTTTTCAAAAGATTCCATAAATCAGATGGCCCATCCCATGAAAAGCCTTACGAAGCTAGTGGAATTTTTAAAAGAAATTTTCAGCCAAAAAACGGATGATCTTCATTTATTAAAATCCGTTCAATATTCGTTGCTTTACCGCTATGATTATCTATTGTTATCACTACTGCCCCTAGCTGTGTTCTTCCATTTTTCGTTACTTCAAAGCGGACAGGCAAAGATGTTAAAAATCTTTTTATGATCGCATCTCTATCCACACCTAAAATCCCATCATATGGACCCGTCATTCCCACATCAGTAATATATGCGGTACCTTGTGGCAAAATGCGTTCATCTGCAGTTTGTGTATGAGTATGTGTACCTACAACTGCACTTGCACTTCCATTCACATACCAGCCGATTGCCTGTTTCTCACTTGTTGCTTCCGCGTGGAAATCAATAAATATAATATTAGTCCGCTTTTTGGCTTCCTCTATTAATTCATCTACTTCTAAAAACGGATCATCAATTGCTGGTAAAAAAGTTCTTCCTTGTAAATTAATGATCGCAGCTTCCACCCCGTTTACATTCATATAGATAATCCCTTTACCAGGTGTTCCTTTGGGAAAATTAGCTGGACGAATCATATATTTCGCATCATCAATAAATTCAAATATTTCTTTTTTATCCCAAGTATGATTTCCCATCGTAATTACTTGGGCACCCCATTCCATAAATTGTTTATAAATTTTTTCCGTTATACCTTTACCTGAAGCGGCATTTTCACCATTTATAATGGTTAAATGGGGGCGGTATTTTTCTTTTAATTTTGGTAAATATTCTTTAACCATTTCTCTTCCTGGAGATCCTACGACATCTCCAATAAATAATATTTTCATTCTGCTATCATCCTATCTTATCTATTACTTATAGTTTTTCATAATCATTTTTCAAAGTCAAAAAATTTAATTTCTATTTATTTAAAACGATTAGAAAAACCATTGTTTGATACGTTAAGATTTTATACTATTTCAACGCAAAACAAAAGTAGCCACTTAATATGGCTACTTTTGTTATTTTGCATATTCTACTGCTCTCGTTTCTCTTATCACAGTCACTTTAATGTGGCCTGGATAATCGAGCTCATTTTCTATTCGTTTTCTTATATCCCTAGCAATACGAACGGATTCTAAATCGTCAATTTCATCAGGTTTAACCATTATCCGAATCTCTCTACCCGCTTGAATTGCAAAAGACTTTTCTACACCTTCGAATGATTCAGAGATTTCTTCCAATTTCTCTAATCTCTTAATGTAATTTTCAAGTGTTTCACTTCTAGCACCCGGTCTTGCTGCAGACAGTGCATCGGCAGCGGCTACTAATACAGCAATAATAGATGTAGCCTCTTCATCACCATGGTGGGAAGCGATGGAATTAATGACAACAGGGTGTTCTTTGTATTTAATGGCTAATTCTTTGCCAATTTCTACGTGACTGCCTTCCACTTCATGGTCTATTGCTTTACCAATGTCATGTAGAAGTCCTGCTCTTCTTGCTAACGTTACATCTTCGCCTAATTCAGCAGCAAGCAACCCTGAAAGGTACGCAACTTCAGTAGAATGCTTCAACACATTTTGACCATAGCTTGTACGATATTTTAGACGACCAAGTATTTTCACTAAATCTGGATGTAGACCATGTACGCCAACCTCAAATGTTGTTTCTTCTCCAACCTCGCGTATATATTCATCAACTTCACGTCTTGCTTTGTCCACCATTTCTTCAATCCTTGCTGGGTGGATACGTCCATCTTGAACGAGTTTTTCTAATGCAATACGAGCAATTTCTCTTCGAATTGGATCAAAACCAGATAAAACTACTGCCTCTGGTGTGTCATCGATTATTAAATCAATACCAGTTAATGTTTCTAGTGTACGTATGTTTCGACCTTCGCGCCCGATAATACGTCCTTTCATTTCATCATTTGGAAGGTTTACAACAGATACAGTTGTTTCAGCAACGTGGTCTGCAGCACAGCGCTGTAAAGCAAGCGATAAAATACTTTTTGCCTTTTTGTCCGCTTCTTCTTTGACACGATTCTCAGCTTCTTTAATCATGACTGCTGAATCATGTTTTACTTCTTTTTCAATCTTCTCTAAAATAATCTGCTTCGCTTGGTCTGATGTATATCCAGAAATGCGCTCAAGTTCCATTTGCTGCTGTTCTTTCATAGCTTCCACTTTGCTTTTCATTTCTTCAATTTGTTGTTGTTTGTCTGCTAGACTTTGTTCTTTACCCTCTAACAACAGTTCACGTTTGTCTAATGTCTCACTTTTCTTATCAAGACTTTCTTCTTTTTGCAACAGACGATTTTCTTGCCTTTGTACTTCTGTTCGACGTTCTCTGAGTTCTTCCTCTGTTTGCTGGCGAAGTTCATGAATTTCATCTTTCGCCTCAAGAAGCGCCTCTTTTTTAGAGGCTTCCGCATTCCGATGTGCTTCTTCTACAATCTGTTTAGCTAAATTTTCCGCACTAGAAATCTTAGCTTCTGCAATAGATTTACGTATCAGATAACCAACAACAATACCGACGATCAGAGTAAGCAAAATGGAGATGATTACATAAATAAGGTCCATCTTTTCACCTCCTATTGCCATAGGTTTAACTTTCATATTGTCGGCATGTAACATGTAGATGCATAATCTAACAATTAATCTTATAAAAATTATAAAATTATACAGTACAATTGTAATTGCCTGTATTATAAATGTCAAGAAAACGTCATAAAAACACGATAAAAAAATCCATATATTTCCTTAAGAAATAACTTAATACATTTTAACCAAAAAAGGTCCTTACGAATTTTATCGTAAAGACCTTTTTCAATGGATTAAACATCTAGACTTTCTTGACCTACTTGTTCCGCATCTTCGGGATCCGTATCATCTAAATTATAGTGGTTTCTAATTGCTAGGTGTATTTCATCCATCATTTCTGGATTTTCTCTTAAGAATATTTTTGCATTTTCACGCCCTTGACCAAGACGTTCACCATTATAAGAATACCAAGCTCCACTCTTTTCAACAATATCTAAATCCGAACCGATATCTAGAATTTCTCCTTCTTTAGAAATTCCCTCACCGTACATAATATCTACTTCTGCCTGTCTAAATGGAGGAGCAACTTTATTCTTAACTACCTTAACCCTTGATTTATTCCCAACAATTTCATTTCCTTGTTTTAACTGCTCCGCACGGCGAACTTCTAATCTTACAGAAGAGTAAAATTTAAGCGCACGTCCACCTGGTGTTGTTTCGGGGTTCCCGAACATAACACCAACCTTTTCACGGATTTGGTTAATGAAAATAGCCGTTGTTTTAGATTTATTAATCGCTCCAGAAAGTTTTCTTAATGCTTGAGACATCAGTCGAGCTTGTAAGCCAACGTGGGCGTCTCCCATTTCACCTTCAATTTCTGCTTTCGGCACAAGTGCTGCAACAGAGTCCACAACAATAATATCTACCGCTCCACTACGGACTAACGCTTCAGCGATTTCTAATGCTTGTTCACCTGTATCGGGTTGTGAAAGTAATAATTCGTCGATATTTACCCCTAATGCACGTGCATAAATTGGATCTAAAGCATGCTCTGCATCGATAAAAGCTGCTTGTCCGCCTTGTTTTTGCGCTTCTGCGATTGCATGTAGCGCTACAGTTGTTTTACCAGAAGACTCTGGGCCATATATTTCTATTACTCTACCTCTTGGATAACCGCCTATACCTAATGCAACATCCAATGCTAGGGAACCACTTGGAATAGTTGCAATCTTCACTAATTCCTGTTCACCGAGTTTCATAATCGAGCCTTTTCCAAATTGTTTCTCTATTTGTCTTAAAGCCATATCTAAAGCTTGTTTTCTATCACTCAACGAGACTACCTCCTTAAATTACTACTACTATCATACAATGATTTTTAGCTTTTGCCAAGAAAGAATCGAATAAATGTTCTTATGTTTTGGTAGTCAAAATTATCCAGAAAAGTTGATTTGTACTACTAGAAAACATCAAATCTATTAACTTTTCTTGCAAAATTAAAATTTTAGAAAGTGGAAAACTATTTCTAAGCCTTTTAAAGTCGCTCTTCTTCTAATTGCATTTCTGTCACCAGAAAATATAAATTTCTCTACTTTTTTCTCTCCATTACTAGTTGTAAGTGCAATATAAACGGTACCTACACTTTTGCCTTCTACTTCATCAGGACCAGCAACCCCGGTAAAACTTATTCCAATATCGGCATCCAGTTTACTAGAAACTTGTTCTGCCATCTCTAACGCACATTCTTCACTAACCGTACCTTTATTTTGAATAGTTTCTTTGGAAACACCTAACACATCTTGTTTCACATTCGTATCATAACAAACAATTCCTCCGCGACATACATTAGAAGCACCACTTACCGAAATAAGTCTATTCGAAAACATCCCACCCGTTAAACTTTCAGCACTAGCAATTTTCATCTTTTTCTCTTTTAACAACGAAATAATATTTTCTTCGATCGTCTCATCGTTAATTCCATAGAAATAATCTCCAACTTCATGGAGAATCTGCCTTTTGCTTTCTTCTAATAATCGTTCTGCCCGTTCCTCAGTCTCTTCTTTTGCGGTTAAACGAATAACGACACCAGTATTTTGAGCTAACGGTGCAATAGTAGGATTTTTCTGAGCCTGGATTAAATGGCTTAATCTATGTTCTAATTCTGACTCTCCAATGCCTAAGAATTTCAATACCAACGACTTAATGACCTCAGTATTCCCGGTTAACTTTTGAAGATATGGGAAAACTTCCTCTGTAAATAAACCTTTCATTTCCCTTGGCACACCTGGAAGGAAAACCCACGTGGTTGACTCATGACTAACAATCATACCTGGAGCCATACCTTTCCTGTTAAAAAGAACCTGACTTCCTTTAAACACTCGTGCTTGTCTTCTATTATTCGGTGTCATAACCGTATTATTTTTTTCAAAAAATGATTGAATTTTATCCATAGACGGTTTATGTTCAACTAATTCAAGTTCTGTCATCAGTTGAAAAGCTTCTCTCGTTAAATCATCATCTGTTGGCCCTAAACCACCAGTAACTATAATAATATCTGATCGTTTTTGTGCTTGTTCAAATGCTTCCTGTACACGATTTAAATTATCGCCTACTACTCCATGCTGATACACATTGATACCTAAAGAAGCAAGTTGGTTTGATAACCACTGTGCATTTGTATTTGCTATTTGTCCTAAAAGTAATTCTGTTCCAACTGCTATTATTTCAGCTTTAACATTTGTCATCATTTAGAATCCCTCATTACATGCCAATTTTTTATAAAATAATCAATACCCGATAAAACAGTGAAAAATAATGCGATATATAACATAATTATACCAATTGGTAATCCAAAATACGAGAATGGAAAATTATGCAATAATAATATTGCTATGGCAATCATCTGTGTTGCTGTTTTAATTTTACCCATGCTTCCTGCAGCTAAAACAATTCCCTCACCAGCTGCTACTAAACGCAAACCTGTTACGGCAAACTCTCTACTAATAATAATGATAACAACCCATGCAGGGGCATATCCCATTTCAATAAGAAGAATTAACGCTGCAGAAACAAGTAATTTATCTGCCAATGGATCTAAAAACTTCCCTAGGTTTGTTACTAAATTATGCTTCCTTGCTATATAACCATCCACCCAGTCCGTTGTGGATGCAATAATAAAAATCAGTGCAGCAATGAAATGAGCTACAGGTAATTCACTATATCCTATATCCCATATTCCCCATTCAAATGGATAACTAAGTAGTAAAATAAAAATAGGAATCATTAAAATTCTAGATAATGTAAGTTTATTTGGTAAATTCATGTTTTTTTCCCTTCTATCTTTTATAACTAAAGAAACAGAAACCCTTCCACATAGATAACTGGAAGGGTCTACTATGTTTATTCAATTTCTTGATCGTTAATATTAATCCATAATTGTTGATGCACATATTGGTTAGCATCTACCGGATATTCTAATTCTATACCATTGATGGTGACTTTTAAATCGGAGGCATTTCCGATGTTTAGGTAAATTTGACTTGACCCACTTAAATCTAATTCGAGTGGTGAGCTCTCAGCTTCAAAAGTACTACTATATAAAGATTGATCTTGATCACCTTTCACATCAAGCCATGTTCTTGAATCTGTCTCAAAAACTAATTTAATTTCATCTCCTGCATTCGATAATTCAAGAGTAGATTTAGGACTAGATCCTGTTCCCGCTTCTACAACTGTTAGTTCCGCTTGAGATTCATTTTCCTGTTTCATATCCTTTTGTTTTTCTTTAGAATCTGAATTTGTTGATTTTTCATTCTTGTTGTTATCTTCTGTTGCGGAACTCTCTTTATCTTTATCATTCGGATTGTTAATGATAATTTCTGTATCATCTAATTTCTCTTCTTTTGCAGCATTATCCCCTTTACTCGAACTGCCATTAAAAAACCAAATTACGAATACGATAGCAAGAATTAATAAAATAACGATAATAGCTGGAAATATGGAGAAGAGTTTTGAATTTTTCTCTACACTTTCTTTTTTAGCCCTCTGCATTCGACTATATTCTACCGGGGGAGATTCCTCTTTTGTTTCAGGAATTTCTTCTTTATGCTCTTCTAATAATTCACTCGGATCAATTCCAACAGCATTTGCATATTCCTTTATAAAAGCTTTTGCATAGAACTTACCCGGAAGTATTTCAAGTTTTCCCTCTTCAATTGCTGCTAAATATCTCTTCTGAATTTTAGTTATTTCTTGTAGTTCATCTAATGACATACCTTTAGAGACTCTTGCCTCTTTCAGCCTTGCCCCTATGTCCATTTAAAAAACACCTTCCGTTCTAACTATAGGTTAATCCGAAGTCTGATCACAAAAGTTTAAAAATCGAACATGGAAAATCCATTTCCGCCATGAAATGGTTGATTCTCAAACTTTTCATACGTAATTTCTTCGTTTTCATGACTCCTTAATTCAATAATATAATCAAAATCTTCCATTGTATATTCTGTTGATTGAACAAATATATCCGGATGCTCTACTATTTTCACTGCCGGCAATTGCATCAATTCTCGAATTAATTGCCAATGTTGTTCATTAGCCTTAGTTGAGACAATACCGTCCATAATATAAATCGTATTTGTACTATATTCCCCTTCTATTAATTGATTTCGTATTGTTTGTTTAAGCATTGTACTAGAAACAAATAACCAACGTTTACTGGCGCATACACTTGCGGCCACTACAGATTCTGATTTTCCAACCCGAGGCATACCGCGAATCCCAATCAATTTATGTCCATCCTGTTTAAATAATTCTGCCATAAAATCGACTAATAAGCCCAATTCATCTCTCACAAAACGAAAAGTCTTACGGTCATCTCTATCTGTATGAATATATTTTCCATGCCTGACAGCCAATTTATCCTTCAACTTAGGTTTACGTATCTTGGTAATTTTTATTGTTTCAATCATTTGTAAGACGGTTTTCAGACGTGCAATATTTTCATCATATTCTGAAACTAAAAGCATACCCCGTCTAGAATTTTCTACACCATTTATTGTCATAATATTGATGGATAACATACCTAATAATGACGATATTTCTCCTAACAACCCTGGTCTATTTGTTTGAATTTCATATTCAAGGTACCATTCTTTATCCATAGAAAGCCCCTTTATGATACATTATACAATACTAAATACTATCATAAATGATTTTGTCGCAAGTGAAAAGCATAATATGTAAACTTTACCAAATTCCTTATTAAAGAACAAAGGCGCAAGCGCCCGTTTAGTGACGTATAGACTGGACTGAGCCGTAGGAGATAAAGGAAACACGGTGAGTGTAAGCGAGCCGATGTTGACTTATTGTACGGAAGTGAAGGAAGTCTACTAGTCACTGGGCGCTGGAGCCGGACGTGGCTTTTTCTATATATAAGTTAGCCACAGCCATACAAATTTTATAATTTCCCAGACAATTACTAAAAGAAGCTGTAACGGTTAAGTATACAGCTTCTAATTAAATTAACTTTAATTTGATTTTTGAACTAGCTTTACCATCGTGCTAGCAATAGCTTGCTGTTCTTGCTCGGAAGCAGCATTCCAAAGTTCTTTTAGAACAGCTTCTTCCTTGTTTTTGGCATCCACGTTTTCAGCTAAATAATCGCCAACTTCTGCAGCAATACTGTTTATTGTCTGTTGATTCATCCCTTGTTGCTGAGCCTGCTCTAAGCGATTTGCTAAAAAGCCTTTCCATGTATCGAAGTTTTCAAGAATTGACATACTATTTCTCTCCTTCCACGAGTTTATTACGGATATAGTATGTGAATTTAAAATTCATTTATACATGAATACATTACCAACCACCATTTATATTTAAAATCTCACCTTGTATATAACTGGATTTTTCATCTAATAAAAAAGATACAGCATGCGCAATTTCGCTTGGTAAACCAGCACGATTTACAGGAATTTCCGATATGACTTGGGCTTTTTCTTCTTCTGATAAGGAGCGATTCATTTTCGTATCAATAAAACCTGGACTAATGGCATTTACTGAGATTCCACTCGGTCCCACTTCCTTAGCTAAAGCTTTAACAAAACTATTTTGTGCCCCTTTAACAGAAGAGTACACAACCTCATAACTTGCACCTACATTACCCCAAATCGATGTAATAAAAATAATATTACCAAAATGTTGTTGAACCATATTTGGCAATACCTGCCTTGTAATTTTCCACGGAGCTTTAACATGAAGATTTAACATTTGGTCCATTAATGTATCTGACGTTTCTTGAAATAAACGAAATTCAGCTTTGCCACTTGCAAAAACAACGATATCAATTCGAAAGACTAACTGGTTTAAAAATTCATTCGTTTCTTTTTCATTACTAAGATCTGCTTGAATAACACTAAGGACACCTTTGTCTTTAATCTTTCTACGTAGCTCCGTCATCGCTTCTGAATTTTTATGGTAATGTAAAATCAATTGATATCCATCTTTTGCTAAACGTTCCACAATCGCTTGACCAATATCCCCACTAGCACCGATAACTAAAACATTCTTCCCCATACTCTACTCCTACTCAGCAGAAATCGTACAGACTGCTAAACGTTCTTCTTCGATCCATTCTTTTAAAAATTGATTTGCTTCTTCTAATTGTAACGCTTGAATCGTTGGGATGATATCAAATAAATCTACTTTTGATATATGATAATGCGTATACTTATTTGCCATAAATTCCAATGAATTCATAGAACGCAACAGCCTGCCAATTTTCTTTTTCTTCATACGATTAAAATCTTTCTCGCTTAATGTTTCATCGCGAGTAGATAATAACAATTCCTTCACTTTATTTGAAAACACTTGTGGTTCATCACTATTACTACCTATTAAAGTATATCCATAATTTTTATCTAATGTTGTTTCAAAATAAAAGCTATCATCAATTAATTTTTCTTGATAGAGTTCTTGATAAAAAGAACCACCTTTTGAAAAATAATAATCCACAATCATATTCTGTAATAAATCTTTTTTCAGAAATTCTTCCCCACTAATCTCTTCTGATGATTCTTTTATTCCAACCGTGCATTTAGGTACAGAAACGGGCATTTTAATATGATGTTCTTTCATGGCTACTTCTTTTGGCTCATTCGGTAAATAACGATTAATTTCATCCATCTTCTTAAATTCCTTAGAAGCCTGGTTTGATTTAATTAAATTCATCATTTGTTCAGGATTAAAGTTGCCTGTAATACATAACGTCATATTTTCTGGATGATAAAATGTATAGTAGCAAGTATACAAATCATCCTTTGTTATTTTACTAATAGATTCTACTGTACCAGCTATGTCAATATTGATTGGATGATTTTTAAACATCGCTTTAATGGTTCCCATAAACGATTGCCAATCTGGTTGATCATCATACATTTTAATCTCTTGACCGATAATACCTTTTTCCTTTTCAACCGATTGTTCAGAAAAAT
Source organism: Oceanobacillus sp. FSL K6-0118 (assembly GCF_038006665.1). Taxonomy (NCBI): domain Bacteria; kingdom Bacillati; phylum Bacillota; class Bacilli; order Caryophanales; family Bacillaceae; genus Oceanobacillus; species Oceanobacillus sp. FSL K6-0118. Next base: position 1,987,841 of record NZ_JBBOVR010000001.1, on the reverse strand, counting down.
AAGGATCCTGCACAAAATTAATTAGGGTCTCTACATTCTTCTCGATATGATTAGTAGCAGAGAATAGATATGCTGTTTTGGTAAACGAAGTGAAAGCATTAGCGGAAGCGCCTTGTTTCCCAAAGTCAGCAAATACATCATGATCTTCTTTCTCGAATAATTTATGTTCCAGAAAATGTGCGATACCCTCAGGAACCGTTATTTTTTCGGATTGCCCAATGGGAACAAAGGTCTGATCAATCGAGCCATAATTAGTTGTAAAAATCCCATATGTTTTAGCCATTTCGGGTTTCGGTAATAAAAATACAGTTAAACCGTTATCTAATTTCTCAGTATAGAGTGTTTCAGCGATATCATTATACGTTTGTTTATTCATTTTCTTGGCCTCCTTCACTCGTTAAAAGATAAACTGTATCTTCTTCTATTTTTTGTGCAATTTGTATAACTTGTTCTTTCGTTACACTTTTAATTTGACTGATTATTTCATCCGGATCTATAGTTTTTTCCCCAACTACCTGTTGATATAAAAGCTCAATAAATCCTTGTGGGTGATCCATTGTCTCTAACATTTGATTACAAATTAATTCTTTTGTTTCTGATAAATGCTCCTCTGTAAAATCTCCATTTTTCATCGCCGTTAATTGTTCTCTAATGATATCTCTTGCCTTCTCAAAATCTTCTGGAGCAATACCACTAAAAACAAAAAGCAACCCTTTATGACTCTCCATTTGTGAGGAAGCATAATAGGCTAAACTATTTTTTTCTCTAACGTTGATAAATAGTTTAGAACTAGGAAACGCACCAAAAATTCCATTAAACACTTGCAGAGCATAATAATCCTCATCTTTAAAATACGTATTGGTTCGATAACCAATATGCAATTTAGCTTGTTGGACATTTTGTTTCTCGATAATTTCTTGCGGTTCCGTAATTTCCTTCTTCGTTGTCTCTCGTCTATCTAGTAAGCTTACGGAACTACGATTCATCGAAGCAATAATTTCGTTTTTTATTTCTTCTTCATTAAAATCTCCTAATACATAGATATCCAATTGATTATCTTGAAGTAAGCTTTGATAATAACTATAAAGATCTCCAGCTGTTAACGAATTCAAGTCTTCTTCATAGCCATGAACATGTAATGAATAAGGTTCATCTTTACACATTTCATCGATTAAACGCATATTTGCATACTGCATTTTATTATCTTTAATTGCACTTATTTTTTGTTTTAATGTATCTTTTTCTCGATTAAAAATAGCCTCATCAAATGCATTATTTTTACTTTTTGGATGGAACATAAATTCGCTTAATAAAGCAATACCTTCTTTGATAATAGAAGTCTCTTCAGGGATGAACTTTGGATTCGCTAGTTCTAATCTAAAGGTTAAAATATGATTTTCTCCTTTTTTGCCTCCATCAATGGATAGGATTGCACCGAATAAATCATCCAATTTTAATTGTAATTCTTTTCGAGTTGGATAAGATTTCGTTCCTTGCTTCAATATATAGGGAAGTAATGCTCTTTTGGTAATTGTTTCTCTTTCTAAAGGAGCTTTTAGCTTTGCTACGATGTTAATCGTTTTATATTTATTACTTTGAATAAAATGAAACTCTATATTATTTTCGTTCAAACGTTTTTCCGTGATATCTTGCATAAATGAACCTCCCAAAAAAAATTTCCTTGATACTTCTATATTGCACATTTTTTCCAGTTATCATCCATTATACGGTAAAAAAAGCAGACTTGCGAATGTACAAGTCTGCTGAATCATTTATTTCTATACATTTAAGACGTTTTTTCTTCCTGAGTACCAGAAACTAACACTGTTCTTGGTTTACTTCCTTCATAAGGCCCTACAATGCCACGTTCTTCCATTGCATCGATAAGTCTTGCAGCTCTTGTATAACCGATTCGAAATCTTCTTTGCAACATAGAAACACTTGCGCTTTGCATTTCAATAATAAGTTGTACCGCATCATTATAAAGTTCATCATCAACTTCAGTATGAACTTCATCATTTTCATCGGGGATCATTTCTTCTTGATAAGATGCTTTTTGTTGATCAATACAATGATCCACAATTCTTTCAACCTCATCATCTGATAAAAATGCCCCTTGAACCCTTTTTGGTTTGGAAGCACCAACTGGTAAAAATAACATATCGCCTTTCCCAAGAAGCTTTTCTGCTCCTCCAGAATCCAATATGGTTCTAGAGTCTGTTTGCGAGGAAACGCTAAAAGCAATTCTGGAAGGGATATTCGCTTTAATAACCCCAGTAATAACGTCTACAGAAGGTCTTTGGGTTGCAATGATAATATGAATACCAGCAGCCCTTGCCATTTGTGCTAATCTTGTAATAGAATCTTCCACATCATTCGAAGCAACCATCATCAAATCGGCAAGTTCGTCCACGATCACAACAATGTATGGGAGGTGTGGTTGTGATTGTTCGGATGATAAATTATACTTACGAATATATTCATTATATCCTTCTATATTTCTAGTTCCAGTATCGGAGAATAGATCATACCTTCTCTCCATTTCCGATACGACCTTCTTTAAGGCTTTTGAAGCTTTTTTCGGATCTGTTACAACTGGAGCTAACAAATGTGGTATTCCATTATATACGTTCAATTCCACTTTCTTCGGATCAATCATCATCATTTTAACCTCATGTGGTTTCGCCCGCATTAAAATGGTAGTAATAATACCATTTACGCAAACACTTTTACCACTTCCGGTAGCACCTGCGATGAGTAGGTGCGGCATCTTATTTAGTTCAGCAACAACAGCATCCCCTGAAATATCTCTTCCTAATGCAACTAGTAGTTTAGAAGATTTGTTGTTCCATGTACTATCTAACACTTCTCTAATCGACACCATTGCAACTTCTTGATTAGGAACTTCAATTCCGACAGCTGATTTTCCGGGAATTGGAGCTTCAATCCGTAAATCCTTAGCGGCTAGTGCTAGTGCTAAATCATCATGTAAACTTACAATCTTACTAACCTTTACACCTGCTTCAGGTGATATTTCATATTTTGTAACCGCAGGACCTACATTTACCTTCGTAACTCTTGCCCGAACTCCGAAGCTTTTAAATGTACGATCTAACTTTCTTACCGTTGCTTGGATTTGTGATTTTTCTTGATACTGCGAATTATGAGCAGGTTCCGCTAGTAAATCTGGAGATGGTAAAATATATTCATGGTTTTCCGTCTCAGTCATCGGTATCGACATGGAGTAATCCATTTCTTCTTCATCTGTATGGTTAAGTTGAGTCTCTTCTTTTTTACTCGGTTGATTTACTATTTCATCATTTGTTTCTTGGGGTTGATAAGCAACATCTGTAAAATCTGTTATTTCAGGTTCCTCTGTATTTACCTGTTGATTATCTACTATTTCTGCCTCTGTTACACTATCTTCTGCCTTCACTTCATCTCTTTTCAATTTAACATTTTTTATTCCTTCACCAAAACGTACAAACATATTCTTACATTTTCCTATTAATTTAGAAAAAATATCTCCTAAAGATATATCCGTTAAGAATACAATACCAATGATGATAGAGAAGACAGCAACAATTTTCGCCCCTACTAATGAAAATAAATAGTTTGTAAAAGTAAAGAGCAATCCACCTATCATTCCCCCACCTGTTTGCACGGCAGTCCCATTACCATTAATAAATTGTAAAAAATGATTCCAGGTTGAGCCAATTATAGAGACATTTTGCAGCATTAACTGCTCAAAAGTTTGTATATGCGTTATTAACAAGACCCCTGCAAATAAAATATAAAATCCAACGAATTTTTTATGAAATAAATATGGATACCTTCTTTTTACCATAAGAAAAATACCAATTATCAGTAAAAATACCGAAGCTAAAAAATACCAGATTCCTAGAAAGAATCGGAATAAATATTCTAATCCACCAGGAATGGCCCCATCACTAATTGCACTTGCTCCACTTCCGAAGATTGCTAAAGCAATAAACAATAATCCTAGCAACTCATTTTGCAATTTCTTTTTGCGATTTGAATTTTTCCGTTTCTTTCCCTTCTTTTTTTTCATTCTTTCACCTCACTATTTCCACCATACCAACTTCTCTAAAAAGAAGACTAACCATCAGTGGGGGATTTTCCTTCATCCCCCACTGATGGTTAGTCGCACTTATCGGACTTTTACAGGCAGTTGATCTCCCACCTACCTTCTTTGTTTCCCCAGAAGCTTGAGGTGGGAGCCTTATTGCCCGTTTAGGTGGGATAAAGGAAAACCTTGCCAAATTTGGCAAGGATTATATTAACTATATTATAACATAAAGTCTATTATCAGTGGAAAATTGAAAAACATGCTTTAAAAGGCTAGTGTAGAATAGATCCGGGTGAATATTTAAGGAAATCTTGCGGATCAGTGGATAACAATTGTACTAGTTGATAGGAACCATCCACGTTCTTTTCGGCTATCATCATTTTTCCTTCATATGAAATGCATTCCCTATTCTTAAAACTCTCATCTGAAGGTGGAAAGATGTCTGATTGCGATAAAGGTGTATACAAAATCACTGTATCACCTGACTTTCATTTCCCCGATTATTGTCGATGAGCTCGTTTAATTTTCTCATTGCGTTACTGACTCCTCCAACTTCATCAATCAACCCATATTCTACTGCATCAGCTCCAACAACGTTTGTTCCAATATCTCGAGTTAAATTCCCCTTGGCAAACATAAGATCTTTGAACACCTCTTCTTTAATATTAGAATGATTAACAACAAACTGAATCACTCTATCTTGCATTTTATCTAAGTATTCAAATGTTTGCGGAACACCGATAACGAGACCAGTCAACCTTACCGGATGGATAGTCATGGTTGCTGTTGGCACGATAAAGGTATAATCCGTGGAAACCGCAATTGGCACACCAATGGAATGACCGCCGCCCAAAACGATTGAAACGGTTGGTTTTGACATAGATGCTATCATTTCAGATAATGCCAAACCCGCTTCTACATCTCCTCCTACCGTATTCAATAAGATTACGACACCTTCTATCTTCGGATTTTGTTCAATCGCAATCAATTGGGGGATAATATGTTCATACTTCGTTGTTTTATTTTGTGGTGGAAGTTGAACATGACCTTCTATTTGACCAATAATAGATAAAACATGAATATTCGAATCAGGAGCCTGTGGAACGTTTGTTTGTCCTAATGACTGGATTTTTTGTACTAAAGACGAGGCATTCGATTGCTCATCCTTTTTTTCTTCTTGTTCTTTACTCATCTGTCAATCACTCCCTAAAGCTTATATTAACTTTAGTATGAACGAATTTTGTATTACAATGCAGAAATTTATAAGATAGAAAGTTTATGTACATATGCAAAAAAATATCGGCTTTTTATAAGCCGATATTTTCTATTCGTGTATTTAGTTCGTTTCTTTCTTCTTCATTTAATGGGACTAATGGTAATCGAACGCCACCAACCTCTATGTTTTTCATTTGTAAGGCTGCTTTAACCGGGGCTGGGGATGGAGACGTAAATAATCCATTCATTACCGACAATAATTTACGGTGCATGGTAGCTGCATGTGTTATATCACCATTAAAAAACCGATTAATCATTTCTTTCATTTCATTTCCTATAATATGGGATGCAACGGAAACAACACCAGTTGCCCCAATAGACAACATAGGTAAAGTTAAACTATCATTACCACTATAAACAGTAAAGTCATCATTTGTTTTTTCAATAATTTCGGAGATTTGATCTAAATCAGTTCCTGCTTCCTTAATGGAAACGATATTATCTATTTCACTTAACCTTACAACTGTATCTACGTCCATATTTACGATAGAACGTCCCGGAATATTATACAGCATGATAGGCAGTGTTGTTTCTTTTGCAATTTGGGAAAAGTGTTGAAACATACCTTCTTGGTTAGGTTTATTATAATACGGTGCTACAAGCAAGAAACCGTCAACCCCTAATGCTTCTGTTCGCTTCGTTAATTCGACTGATTCCTTCGTATTATAACTTCCGGTACCCGCAATAACAGGAACTCTTTTATTAACTATTTTTACTACATGACGAAATAATTTCATCTTTTCATCTACGGATAACGTAGGTGATTCACCAGTAGTTCCGCCAACAACCAATCCATCAGTACCATTTTCTAATAAATAGTTAATTAAATCCTCTAATTGGCCATAATCTAATTTACCATCCTTATCGAATGGCGTAACCATAGCAGTTAACACTTGACCGAAATTCATTTTTTCACCTTCTTAATAATATTGAAGAAGATCCTGTTGACTTTTACATATTATTAAAGACTAAAAACATCGTGTAAGGCATTCACAGCAGTTTTTAAATCTTTCTCATGAACAAGAACCCAAATTGTTGTGTAACTATCGGCAGACTGTAAAATCTGTACACCTGCATTGGTTAATGCTTGAACGATTTCAGCTGCAACCCCAGGTACTCCAGTCATGCCCGCGCCCACAGCCGAAACTTTGGCACAATTTCTTGTGATTTCCGGTTTAAACCCTAATGTTTCAAGTACATAAACTGCCTTATCTGCTAAATCATTTGGCACTGTATAAATTACCCCTGCTGGTGAAATATTGATGAAATCGACTGAGATTCCCGCTTCAGCCATCGCTTTAAATACATCCGATTGAAGTCTATATGCCTCTTCTTTGGTTTGAACCTTTAATTGAGTAATGGAAGACATATGGGCTATCCCTGTTACTAAACGATCTTGAATATCAACACCCATTTCCTTCACTCTAGATGAGGTTACTAATGTCCCAGGTTCAAGCGAGTAAGTTGATCTAACACGTAATGGGATTTTTGCTTGCATGGCGATTTCTACCGCCCTAGGATGAATTACTTTCGCACCTTGATAGGCAAGATTACAAATTTCTGAATAAGTAACGACATCTAAAGAATGTGCATTTTCAACTATTCTTGGATCTGCTGTCATAATACCCTCAACATCCGTAAATATTTCAACCATCTCTGCCTGTAATGCCGCTCCAAGGGCAGCCGCAGAAGTATCACTACCTCCACGGCCAATGGTAGTAATTTCTCCCATTTCTGTTTGTCCCTGAAAGCCTGCCACTACAACGACATCATTATTTTCTAACTCTTTATAAATTCTTTCTGGTTTTACTTCTTTAATCTTTGCTTGTGTAAAGTCCTCACTCGTAATAAAACCTGCTTGTGCGCCCGTTAATGCAATTGCATTAATATGTTGTTTTTTTAATTCATTGGATAAGACAACAGAAGAAATAATTTCCCCACAGGACATAAGTAAATCAATTTCACGATCTGAACTATTCGTTGCTGGAAAACCCACTAACTCTAAAAGTGAATCTGTTGCATATGGATCTGGCTTCCTTCCTAATGCAGAAACAACAACTACTAGTTTATAGTCTTTCACTAATGCATTTTTAATATGCTTGATAACATGTTTCCTATTTTCTTCAGACTGTACAGAAGTACCGCCAAATTTTTGTACTAAAATCTGCATCTTAACACCTCTAATAAACTACTTATAGCCAGTTATTTTTCACTAATGTTTGAGCTATTTGTACCGTATTCCAAGCAGCACCTTTAAGAAGATTGTCAGATACAATCCATAAATGGAATCCTTTATCATTGTCTAAGTCTTTTCTTACTCGACCAACGAAAACCTCTTCTTTATTTGCTGAACTTAAAGGAGTAGGATACGTTTGTGTAGAGGGATCATCTTGTAAAATAATTCCTTCTGCATTCTCAAAAGTTCTCCAAATATCTTGGACAGTTACTCCATCTTTTTCTACCTCAATATATACACTTTCGGCATGAGACGTGAAAAATGGTAATCGCACGCATGTAGCTGCTACTGATAAGTTAGGTTCATGCATAATTTTTTTAGTTTCATTTATCATTTTCATCTCTTCAAATGTATATCCATTATCTTGGAAAAGGTCTATTTGTGGTAATGCATTAAATGCGATTGGATAGTGCTTTTTGTCACTACCAGCAGGTAATATATTTGCTTCCATTTCTTCATTGTTCAGATATTGTTTTGCTTGATGTTCTAATTCAGCCACTGCTTTTGCACCTGCTCCAGAAACAGCTTGATAGGTGGAAACAATAACTCTAGATAATCCAAAATGGTCTTTAATTGGTTTCAAACCTGCTACCATTTGAATAGTGGAGCAGTTCGGATTTGCGATAATTCCTTTGTGTTCTTTAATGTCTTCTGCATTCACCTCTGGTACAACTAGTGGTACATTTTCGTCCATGCGGTATGCACTAGTATTGTCTACTACCACTGCTCCTCTTTTAACAGCTTCTGGAGCTAATTGTTTCGAAACAGATCCCCCTGCAGAGAATAACGCTATATCTATTCCTTCAAAGCTCTCCGGTTTTGCCTCTTCTACTATAATTGTTTTACCAGCAAATGTAAGTTCTTTCCCAGCTGAGTTTTTGGAAGACAAAAGCTTTAATTTATTTAAAGGAAACTTTTTTTCTTCTAATATTTTCATTATTTTTTGACCTACTGCACCGGTTGCTCCAACTACTGCTACATTATATGCTGTTTTTTCTGACATTTAAAACTCTCCCCTTAATCTTATTAGAAAACTCGGCACGACAAGATTTTGGCGATGCCTTCGTTATACTCATGAAGATAAAAAGTTTGCAGTTTTTTTACTGCTAAAAATTAAATCTCTTAATTTATTATTTTAACATATTTTTTTATTAAAAAGGAATAATAATAGGTTGAAGTTGTTCACGATCTAAAGCGGATTTGATTGTATCCTCTAATAAGTCAAGGTTCGCTACTAAGGAGTTTGGTTTTTTCATAGGATTATCTTGACCAAATGGCACAAAATAAATAAATTTACTATTTAATAATCGCGCCAAATTGATACCATTTAATCCGAGGGCATCATTTGTAGTAACGGATAGAACGACAGGATTTTGATTTCTGATAGTGGATTTTGCTGCCATTAATACGGGATTATCAGTAATCCCATTCGCAAGTTTTGCCATGGAGTTTCCGGTAAGTGGTGCAATCACCATACAATCTAGTGGTTTATCCGGTCCTAATGGCTCTGCATCGGGCATAGAAGTAATTACTTTTTGACCAGTTAATTCCTCTAATTTATTTAAATGGTCCTCTCCTCTACCAAATTTAGTTTCAGTACTCTGTACGGTATAGGATGCAATTGGAATGACTTCAACACCTTTATTTACTAAGTTTTCAATTTGCAAAAACACTTTACTAAATGTGTGATGTGAACCAGTTAATCCAATACCGATACGTTTCCCTTTTAAATTCATGATAAACTCCCCTCGTTTAATAATATTTGTTTAATAACATCTGCCAGAATTCTTCCAGCTGTTTTCGGAGCTACAATACTAGGCAAACTTCCAGTTAAAATTGCTTGAATACCACGTTTTGTTGCATATTCAAAATCTGTTCCTCCTGGATTTGACGCAAGATCTATAATAATTGCATGAGAAGGTAATTGCTGTATTACCTTTTGATCAACGACCAATGCCGGTACAGTATTTATTATTATGTCACAATTATTAGTGTGTTCATGGAGTTTATCAATTGGAATTGCCGTTAAGCCCATTTCTGTTATTCTTGCTAATTCTCTAATATTATTGGCACTAACCGAAACTTTCGCACCAAATGCAGAAAATCGATTTGCTACAGTTTGACCAACCCTACCAAACCCTGTTACGAGTACACGTGAGGAATGAATCGTATAGTCTGTATTCTCAATCGCCATCATGATTGCACCTTCTGCTGTAGGTATTGAATTATAGATAGCGACATCATCTCTATTAAACAATGGAAAAAGCTCTATCCCAGCTTCTTTTGTAACATGATTCAAATATTCATTTGTAATTCCGGTAAATACTTTTGTTGTTTTTTGTAGCTGTCCGAACCATTCAGGAGTTAACTTTATTTTTTGATCAGAAAAAACTGTTTCAATGTTTCCTTTAGAATCCGTTCCAGTTATTGGTAAAATAACACTATCCAATGTATTTAATTCTAATTCATCAAATTGAGTTTGTTTTAAGCCTGTGAAACTTTGATTTAAATTATCGAAACCCACAAGAATAATAGTTGTTTCTGGCATTAGTTCTAATTGCCTAATTAATTCTATATATCTTGCATCCCCACCAATTACAGCAATTATTCGACTCATGATTATTTCTACCCTCCATACATAACTAATCCTAAATCTGTTCTTTATAGCTTATGTCTTTCTGCAATGAGAGTGATTCGTCCATAGCTAAAAAACCAAAAAAAGACCATAATCTCCTTTTGATTATGGACCATAACAATTATATTTTTATTTTCCATTAAAACTTATCATTTTTCATTTCAACCATGATCATATCTTCGCCAATTTTTTTTACTTCATTCCAATGAATTTTTGTTGTTTCCCCTTCTTTTTTCAATCCAAACCATTTATAAGTTGGTATAATGAAAGCTTCAATCTGACCGGTTTTTTCATTGATTTCCAAATCAGTTTGCCCAAGTATTCCTAACCTTTCCCCTTCGTTAATACTAACTATTTCCTTACTGCTAATATCTTTAAAGCGCATATAAATAACCTCCATACGATGATATATAGTAAATTTATATGTATCATCGGATGGTCGTATGTCCTTTTTATGTAAGCAAAACACATATTATAAGGCTGAATGAATCCATTTCCACATAAATACAACGAAGGCATTCGCAGCCTAATAGCGAATGCCTTCGTTTTCTATGAAATTTCCGGTGCAATTAATGCGACTGATTGAGAATTACGAAACGTATAATCAATCACTTTTCTTATCGACTCATGACTTACTGCATCAATTTCTTTAATCATGTCGTCTAAACTTCTATGTCTTCCAAGTAATAATTCATTTCTTCCATTTCTACTCATTTTGCTATTGGTACTTTCTAAACTTAACATTAAGCTTCCTTTTAGCTGCTCTTTACTATTTCTTAACTCTTTATCAGTTAAACCATCTTTAATTAATAACTCTAACGTATTATTGATTGTATCTTGCAGTAATGGTAGCTGTTCTTTTCCAGTACCTGCATAAATGGTTAGAAGTCCATTATCTAAATAGGTTGAATGGTAAGAGAAGACAGAATAAGCAAGACCTTGTTTTTCTCTAACATCTTGGAATAGCCTAGAACTCATACTACCACCAAGAACATTATTCATGACAACTAAGCTGTACGTATTTTCATCACCTAATTTTAATCCATTAAATCCTAAGCATAAATGTGCCTGCTCCGTATCTTTATTTCTTTCAATCCGATTAGCTAAAAAAGTTGGTGTTTCAAGCGATTCTTTCCCTACATTACGTTCAAATTTACCAAAATAAGAAGCTATATTGTTAATAAAGCTTTCATCCACATTACCGGCTACAGAAATTACTACATTATCAGGTGTATATCGTTGTTCTACATAATTTCGTAAATCTTCAGGTGAAAAAGATTTTAAATGCTCCTCTGTACCAAGAATAGGGTACCCTAATGAGTGGTCTCCAAATGACGCTCGAGCTAATAAATCATGTACGATATCATCGGGAGTATCCTCATACATTTTTATTTCTTCATAAACGACTTTCTTTTCCCTTTCCATTTCTTCTTCATCAAATGAAGAATTGAAGAACATATCCGCTAATATTTCTAATGCGTAATCCTTATGTGTGTCTAGAACCTTCGCATAAAAGCAAGTATATTCTTTAGAAGTAAAGGCATTGATTTGACCGCCTATAGAGTCAAAAGCTTCTGCTATTTCTTGCGCAGATCTTGTATCCGTTCCTTTAAAAAACATATGTTCCAAGAAATGTGAGATGCCATTATTCATCTTCGTTTCATTTCTCGAACCAGTTAATACCCATATTCCAATTGTCACAGAACGTACGGAAGGTATATTTTCTAGAACAATTCTTAATCCATTTCTACATGTATGTCTTTGTATCAAAGTTCGTCCTCCTAATGCGTTTTGATTACCTTTCTTCACTTAATAATTTCTCAATAGTACCTATACGATACTCTTTCTCTTTAATCACTTTAATTAAATCATCTAGTCCATTTGCGATTACAGATGTCGGATGCATCAAAATGGTTGCCCCTGGATGAATTTTACTATTTACTCGGTTAATCATAACATTTACAGAAGGATTCTTCCAATCAATCGTATCTACTGTCCATAGAATTGTTTCCATTTTTAGGTTAAAGGCACTTTGTACAACTTGATCATTAAAGCTTCCACTTGGTGGGGCGAACCATTTTGGTGTTTTATCTGTGATTGCTGTTAGGATTTCATTTGTTTGTGTTATTTGCTCCACTATTTTCTGATTAGACAGTGTCGCCATATCTGGATGATTATAGGCATGATTACCAATGATATGTCCCTGCTCATCAATCATTTTAACCAATTCAGGGTTTTCTTTTGCCCACTTTCCTTCAATAAAAAAGGTTGCTTTCACTTTATGATCATTTAACGTTTTTAAAATATCTGGAATATATTCCGTTCCCCATGAAACATTTATCAAAAATGAGACCATTTCTTTCTCAGGATGGCCTCTATAAATTGGAGATGCTTGTAAATCTGCCAATTTAACTTTAGGAGGAATTTCTTTATAAACCAAAAGTGATTCATCGAAGACACCTTTATCCTTCATTTTTTCATATGATTTATCTATATTCACCTTAATCCCGTTTCTACCTGGGGTCTTTTTCCACACGTCATCTATATATGCATCAACTGGTGGTTGCTCAAATTCTTTGCTTTTTTCTTCAATCTCCATATATAAGGAATCTTCTTTTTTTATTGCATGAGAGAGAGTTGTTGTCACCTCTTCATTTATTTCAATTGGATTATTAATGCTGTTGTAAGATAACGCCACTATAATAATGAATAGACATAAATTTATGTATTTTCGGTATCGGTACATCGTCCTTGCCCTCCTTCTTATACAAATGTATGCATAAGGGGGACAAGGTATGATTAAGTTACAAGATGATATTTAAAGCATAAAAAAAGAAACTGCTCATACAGCTTCTTTCTCTTACTATTATTGATTCGCCTTTTCTTTTCTTTCCCTTTCTTCTTTTAAAACTGCTTTCCTGGAAAGATTAATTCTGCCTTGACGATCAATTTCTTTTACTTTTACTAATATTTTATCACCAACGGACACTGCATCCTCTACCTTATTCGTTCTTTCTTCCGCAAGTTCGGATATATGAACCAATCCATCTTTTCCTTTGAATAGTTCAACAAACGCACCGAATTTCTCAATTCGTCTTACAGTTCCTAAATAAATTTGTCCGACTTCAACTTCTCGAACTAAATCTTCTATAATTTTCTTAGCTTTTTCATTCATTTCAGGATCAGTAGAGGAAATAAAGATATTTCCATCTTGCTCAATATCAATCTTAACACCTGTTTCATCAATGATTTCATTGATTTGTTTTCCGCTAGGACCTATAACCGTACGAATTTTATCCGGATTGATAGACATAGTAAGAATTTTAGGTGCATATCGAGAAAGTCCTTCTCTTGGTTGATTAATAGTGGCGAGCATAGATTCTAGAATCTGCATTCTACCCTTTTTAGCTTGAGTTAAAGCTTCTTCCAAGATTTCTTTGGACAATCCGTCAATCTTAATATCCATTTGTAATGCAGTTACACCATCTTTTGTTCCTGCTACTTTAAAATCCATATCTCCAAGTGCATCTTCCATCCCTTGAATATCAGTAAGAATCGTATAATCCTCACCTGATTTCACGAGCCCCATAGCAATACCTGCAACTGGTGATTTGATTGGTACACCTGCATCCATCATCGCTAATGTACTTGCACAAATACTCGCTTGTGACGTAGAACCATTGGATTCAAGTACTTCCGATACTAAACGAATCGTATAAGGAAATTCTTTTTCAGATGGGACAACTTTCTCCAATGCTCTTTCACCTAATGCACCATGTCCAATTTCACGACGACCTGGTCCACGAATTGGTCCTGTTTCCCCTACACTATATTGTGGGAAATTATAATGATGCATAAAGCGTTTGGATTCTTCCAAATCCAACCCATCTAATATTTGAACATCACCTAAAGCCCCAAGAGTACATACACTTAGCGCCTGTGTTTGTCCACGTGTAAATAATCCAGAACCATGCGTTCTAGGTAAAACACCAACACGTGAAGAAAGTGGACGAATTTCATCAATCATTCTTCCATCTGGTCGAACTTTTTCAACCGTAATTAGGCGTCTAACTTCAGCTTTAACTAATTTATCTAGAATTGTTTTAACTTGATTATAAATTTCAGGTTCATCTTCATCATAACCCTCAAGAATACTATCTTTAACCTGTTTTATTGCTTCTTCTCGAGCATGTTTTTCTTTTACTTGAATTGCTTGTAATAGGCTTTCCTTTGCTTCTGCCTCTACTTTAGCACTTAGTTCTTCATCGGTATCAAATAATTTAACCTCAAATTTTTCTGTACCAACTGCTTGAATAATTTCTTCTTGAAATGCAACTAATCGTTTGATTTCTTCATGACCAAACATAATTGCATCTAGCATTACTTCTTCTGGTACTTCATCTGCACCAGCTTCTACCATATTAATCGCGTCTTTTGTTCCCGCAACTGTTAAATCTATATCGCTCTTCGCATCTTGTTCTACTGTTGGGTTAATAATGAATTCACCATCGACACGTCCAACATGGACACCAGCGATTGGTTGTTCAAATGGGATATCGGAAACACATAGTGCAATAGATGACCCTAACATAGCTGCAATCTCTGATGAACAATCTTGATCAACACTCATAACCGTACTTATTACCTGTACCTCGTTCCTAAAACCATCAGGAAACATAGGGCGGATTGGACGATCAATTAGTCTAGAAGCAAGAATTGCCTTTTCACTCGGTCTTCCTTCACGTTTGATAAAACCACCTGGAATTTTACCGACTGCATATAAACGTTCCTCATAGTTAACCGTTAATGGAAAGAACGGTAAATCTTTTGGTTCATTTGATGCTGTAGCAACAGCTAATACGGAAGTATCGCCATAATGAACCATACAAGCTCCATTTGCTTGTTTCGCCAGTTCTCCTACTTCAACGGTAAACTTTTTACCCGAAATTTCAGTGGAGAACACATATTTTTCATCTGTCATTTCATATAGTACTCCTTTCATTGCTCATTCTACCTTCATTTTATAGTTTATAAACATAAATGTAAATTTTATCCCCTATTAAAAGTTGTTCAAAAAAGTCTGATGAAAATAACACTTTGACGTTTCTAGTTCGTAATAGTGTCGGTGTTGCAACAAGTGTTTTTACAGTAGGGGCGAGTAATCGGAGCCCCAGGACGTTGCACTCTTGGCCGACTTTGGTCCTTTTATCTTCCTTTTTGAACGCATTATTAAATAATAGGCGTTTACAGGTTCTGTTTATATTATGTAAATGTTAGAAAACTTGGCGTTCGACAAGCTTTTGGTCGACGCCTTAGTTGCACTTATGCAAACGGGAAAGATTTTATACTTTCCTACTTGCTAAAAAAGTCGTGGATAATAGAAGAAGCAGGATTGCTCCTGCTTCTGTAAATTCATTATCGACGTAAACCGAGTCTTTTAATTAATTCACGGTAACGAGTAACGTCTTTATTTCTTAGGTAGTTTAATAAATTACGACGTTTACCAACCATTTTAAGTAAACCACGACGTGAATGGTGATCTTTTTTATGAATACGTAAATGTTCGTTTAACGTGTTAATTTCTTCAGTTAGTACAGCGATTTGCACTTCTGGAGATCCTGTATCAGTTTCATGAACTTTGTATTCATTGATGATCTCATTTTTACGAGCTTGTGTAATTGCCATTTGGGCACCTCCTAAATATTTATTTCATATCCCCAATCTCCTAGCAAACGTCGGAGTTACGATTTGCCAAGGGATGGTTCACGTTCTTAAGCATAACGTCTTTCATTAAAAATTGCAAGGGAAAAAATCATTAAATAGAGAAAAAACGTCGAATATTAACCTCATCCAATTTGATTTGTTCTATTAACGCTTCTACACTATCGAATTTCTCTTCCTCCCGCATATACTTGTACCATTCTACTGTTAATTCTTGACCGTATAAATTATTATTATAATCTAAAATATTAACTTCTATAGACAAATCTTCCCTTTCAGCTGTAAACGTTGGGTTTGTGCCTATACTAGCCATGCCAAAATAGGTTTCATTCTTATATAGCACCTTTACAGCATAAATGCCCGGTTTAGGCAACAATGCTTGCTTATCAACTTGTAAATTCGCTGTAGGAAAGCCAATTTCCCTACCACGTTGATCTCCCCTAATTACAATCCCTCTTAATTTAAAAGGACGTGTAAGTAATTCATTAGCCTCTTCAATATTGCCTTCTCTTAACAGTTTTCTAATTCTAGTAGAACTGACTTTTTCATGATCTAAAGAAACTTTTTCCACAGTAGTATAGGAAAATTTATCCCGCGTATATTCCGAAATATTCTCCATATTCCCTTTACCCTTATGGCCAAAAGTATAATCAAATCCTGCTACAAGATGTTTAATATTTAAACCAATAATAAACTGATCGACAAACTCTTGTGGCGATAACTTGGAAAACTCCTTATTAAAATCGATAATATATAATCGATCCACACCTAACCCTTTCATAATTTCAATTTTTTCTTTCAATGGTGTTATATAGTTAACATGATGTTCACCTTTTAAAACAACTAAAGGATGTGGATGAAACGTTATAACAGCGCTTTCCATATTATTTTCTTCTGCTCGCCTGATTGCTTCATTTATTACTTTTTGATGTCCCCTATGTATACCATCAAAAAAGCCAATCGCAGATACTGTATCTGGAATATCATCCTTTATTAAAGAATGGGGAAAACTCAATTCATAGATATTCATATTCTTCACCTGCACTTATTACCCATTAAAAACACGGATGGGTTTAATTTGATTTTTGTTTTCAGGGTGTATTTGATAGATTGCGAGTAATTTATTCTTATGTATTACCATAAAAGGATTGGTCTTTGGTAGGACTTCCGGAATCGGAAGTTTTTGTCCATTTTTCACTTTATTCTCCAACGTTTCATCCACATAAAGTGTGTCTAGGTGATCTAATCCCTTTACTATTGGAAATAGTAGATTACTTTCTTCATTTTTCATTACTGCTTCTTCTATAATAGCAAAATCAACTGAATTTTTCTCTGAAAAAGATCCCGTTTTTATTCTAGTTAAATCTGACATATGTGCAGGGTATCCTAATTTCTTACCTATATCAACACATAAAGTACGGATATATGTACCTTTTGAACAAATTACTTTTATTTTAAAAGAGTCATGCTTCTTGTCTAATAATTCAATATCAAATATGGTGATCTTTCTCTTAGGTCGTTCCACCGTCTTGTTTTCTCTTGCATATTCGTATAGCTTTTTTCCGTTTACCTTAACTGCTGAATACATTGGAGGAACTTGTGTAATAGAACCTTGAAATGAAAGCAAGACATTACGAACGCTTTCTGTACTTGGTGATTCGGATACTTCCATTTCTTCCAGTACTGTTCCTTGGGCATCTTCTGTATCCGTGGCTATTCCTAACTTTACTTCAGCTATGTATGTTTTCTTTGTATCGGTTAAAAAAGGCACAATTTTTGTAGCGTTGCCAATACATATGGGTAAAACACCATCCACCTCCGGATCCAAAGTCCCAGTATGTCCTACTTTTTTTGTTTTAAAAAGTTTTCTGCATCTCATGACACAATCATGTGATGTCATTCCTCGCGGTTTCCATAATGATAAGATACCATCCACGTCATCAACTCCATTCATGTTGAATATCAAAGGTTTTGTTATTGGGTAAAAATTAAAATTTATCTTATTAAATCTTGTCATAAGGAAGGCCACGTCCAGCTCCAGCACCCAGCGACTAGCGAGACTTCCTTCACCTCATGACACGATAAAGAAGACTTGCCGATGGATGAAACCAGAGGCTTAGTCGCACTTATACCCTTGTGGTGAAAGTCAACATCGACTCAAAGTATTAAAGGAAGGCCGACTAAGTGCGGCCTTTGCGGCCAACGTCGGCATACCCCTATGAAGGGGCATGTTTCCTTTATCTCCTACGGCTCAGTCCAGTCCGTACGTCGCTAAACTGGCGCTTTCGCTTTTGATCTTCCTATGGAAAAATCTGACTCATTTCCCGAGTCAGATTTCCAATAGTTAAAAATCTACTATTTATTTAAATCACGTAATAATTTTTCAATATGATTACCATAGGCGTATGCTTCATCGAATTCAAAAGAAATTTCCGGTGTTTTTCTTAATCGAATTCGTTTACCGATTTCAGAACGAATAAATCCTTTCGCCTTAGCAAGTCCTAGTAAAGTATCTTTTTTTTGTTTTTCGTCCCCTAAAACAGATATATATACTTTTGCCTGCTGAAGATCTCCGGTTACTTCTACATCGGTCACTGTAACAAAACCTACTCTTGGGTCTTTAATTTTCCTTGTAAGAATTTCACCTAATTCTTTTTTCATTTGTTCCGCAATACGATTTGCTCGTAATTCAGCCATTAAATTCACCTCGTGAAAAACCCATTATTAAAGAAGTGACTTAAAAGAGATTGTTCCAAAAGTCAGGTAAAAATGACATGCCACTAAAAAGGGGGAGGCGTAAGTTGGACGCAAAGCTCATCTTTAGTCGGCCTTCCTTTAAAGAAAATCATTGGCAATAGTGGAGTCGGTGTTGCAACAAATCTTTACGGTAGGGCTAATCATCGAAGCTCCAGAAAGTTGCAACTTTTATCCGACTCGGTCCTTTTGCCCTCCTTTTGAACACATACTTAAACTCTTTCTACATTCGTAATCGTTCGTTCCAACTCTGGAAACGTGTCAATTACACGTAGCACTTCTTGAATGATTTGTTCCGCGTTTGTCAAACTTGTTGAAATAGTAACTATTCCTAATTTAGTGCGCTGCCACAAATCATGATAATCTAATTCTGTAACAGCGACATTAAAATCTTTTTTAAGTTTAGCAATTATTTTTTTAATAATTGACCGTTTATGTTTCAGTGAATGTCCGTCATACATGATACATTCGACTTCCGCATATAAAATCATGAACGTTTAATTTCCTCCATTACAAAAGCTTCCATAGTATCCCCAACCTTAATATCGTTAAAATTGGTGACTGTTATTCCACATTCATAATTTTTTGCAACTTCTTTAACATCATCTTTAAATCGTCTTAATGTATCAATTTCACCTTCATATAGGACAACTCCATCACGAATAATTCGAACACCAGCATCTCTAGTAACTTTACCATCTGTCACGTAACATCCTGCAATTGTTCCAACTTTTGAAACCTTATATGTTTCTCGGACTTCTACTTGGCCAATTATTTTCTCTTCAAATTCTGGATCGAGTAAACCTTTCATAGCAGATTCAATTTCTTCGATTGCTTTGTAAATGACGCGATGCAATCGAACATCCACTTTTTCTCTTTCCGCTGAGCCTTTTGCGTTCGCGTCAGGACGAACATTAAAACCAATTACAATCGCATTCGATGCTGAAGCTAAGATGATATCTGATTCCGTAATAGCACCAACACCAGTATGGATGATATTAATTTTAACACCTTCTACATCAATTTTTTGTAGTGAAGAAGAAAGTGCTTCTGCAGAACCCTGAACATCAGCTTTTATAATGATATTCAATTCTTTCATTTCACCTTGTTTGATTTGTTCAAACAAGTCATCTAGACTAACTTTAGTCTGTTCATTACGGTTAGCTGCAATAGCTTCCTGTTGACGCGCTTCTCCAATTTGACGAGATTTTTTCTCATCATCAAATACTACGAATCTGTCCCCAGCTTGTGGTACATCTTGTAAACCTGTAATTTCTACCGGCATAGAAGGACCAGCTACTTCTACACGTTTACCAGTATCGTTAATCATGGCACGAACTCTACCAAAAGTATTCCCTACAACTAGTGAATCTCCAACATGGAGGGTACCATTTTGAACAAGTAAAGTTGCAACACTTCCACGACCTTTATCTAGCTCCGCTTCGATTACCGTTCCTGTAGCATTAGCTTTCGGATTAGCCTTTAATTCTTCAACTTCCGATACTAAAAGAACCATCTCTAACAAATCATCGATACCCTCATTCTTCAACGCAGAGATATTAACAAAGATCGTACTACCGCCCCAGTCTTCAGGTATTAATTCATACTCTGTTAATTCTTGCATGACACGATCAGGGTTTGCTGATTCCTTATCCATTTTATTAACTGCAACAATAATTGGTACTTCGGCTGCCTTGGCATGATTAATTGCTTCTACCGTTTGTGGCATGACACCATCATCTGCAGCTACAACCAAAATAGCGATATCCGTAACCTGTGCACCTCTTGAACGCATGCTAGTAAAGGCGGCATGACCAGGTGTATCTAAAAATGTTATCTTTTTACCCCCAACCTCTACTTGGTATGCACCAATATGTTGTGTAATACCCCCAGCTTCTCCAGCGGTCACTTTTGTATTTCGTATGGAATCTAGTGTTGTTGTTTTTCCGTGGTCAACATGTCCCATAATTGTAACAACAGGAGGCCTTTCCATTAAATCTTCTTCTTTATCTTCCATGATGTATTTATCAAGATCTGTATCTTCTAAAATAACTACCTTTTCAGCTTCAACATTAAATTCACTACAAATAAGTTCTACTGCATCATCATCTAAATCTTGATTTTTAGTCGCCATTACACCTAAAAACATTAATTTTTTAATGATTTCCGCTGGTTCTTTATTAAGCTTATCAGCTAAATCACTTACAGTTAACGTGTCACTATAAGTAATTTTTTCAGGAGTTTCCTTTTTGACAGGTTCCTGATAATTTGCTGGCTTATTGTTCTTATTCCCCTTCTTAGGACCTTTAAAATTCTTATTTTTAGGCTTATTATTATGATGATTTTTGGCTTTCTGTTTGTCTGACTTATTATGATCAGATTGTTTTTTATTTCCTGAATTCATTCCTTCAGATTTTTGCTTAGGAGCTTCCTTTTGTTGTTTCCCTTGATTTTGTTTCGATCCAAATTTCTTATCCAATTGTGTCACAGTATCTAGCGAAATAGTAGACATATGGTTCGTTACGTCCACATTTAACTCTTTTAGATAATTGATAACATCCTTACTAGTTGTATTATTTTGTTTAGCATATTCATATACACGAATTTTGCTCATACGTTCACCCCCGAAATTAATTACCCGAGCAACGATTTAATTTTATTGGCAAAACCTTTATCTAAAATTGCAATTGCTACTCTTTGGGATTTTCCAATTGCATTGGATAATGTTTCTCGATTATCCACCAATTCATATGGTACCTTGTAAAATTTACATTTATCTGTTATTTTTTTCCTCGTTTGGGGACCGATATCATTTGCAAGTAAAACTAACTTTACCCGATTGCTTTGAATATCTTTAATAATTGTTTCCTCACCTATTGATAATTTCCTTGCACGATATGCTAGCCCAAGTATGTTTAAATAATTACTTTTCATTGCTCTTTACCATTTTTTTAAGTTCTACAAACACAGATGAATCTACTTCTGCGTTTAAGTGTCTGTTTAAAACATTTGATTTTTCTGCCTCTATAATCACATCTAAATCCTTTGTTAAGTAAGCTCCTCGGCCATTCTTTTTCCCTGTAGGATCCACAAAAACTTCCCCATCTTTATTTCGAACGACACGAATGAGTTCCTTCTTTGGCTTCATTTCATTAGTTACAACACATTTTCTTTCTGGTATTTTTCTTTTTTTCACCGAGTGTCCCCTCCTTATTCAAACAAATCTTCATCATCGTTGGAATAAGCGTCTTCTACTTCCGACAAAATACCTTCTTCTCTAGCCTCTGATTCACTCTTAATATCGATTTTCCAACCGGTTAATTTAGCTGCAAGCCTTGCGTTTTGGCCACGTTTCCCTATAGCTAGTGACAATTGATAATCGGGAACAATCACTGTCGTGGCTTTTTCCTCTTCGTCAACTAACACTTCTATCACTTTGGAAGGACTTAATGCATTTGATACATACACCTTAGGATCTTCTGACCATTGCACAATATCAATCTTTTCACCTTTTAATTCGTCAACGATTGCTTGAACACGTTGCCCTTTTTGACCTACACATGACCCTACAGGATCTACTTCCGGATCTTGTGCATGAACTGATATTTTCGATCTGTCTCCTGCTTCTCTAGCTACAGACTTAATTTCAACCGTTCCATCGTATATTTCGGGCACTTCCATCTCAAATAACCTTTTTAATAGCCCGGGATGAGATCTAGAAATAAAAATTTGTGGACCTTTACTTGTATTTTCAACTTTTGTCACAAACACTTTTATCCGATCGTGAATATTATATTCCTCGTTAGGTATCTGTTCCGTTTCAGCCAATTTAGCTTCAATCTTACCCAAATTCACATAAATAAAGCGTGAATCTTTTCTTTGTATAATACCTGTCATAACATCCTCTTCACGATCGACAAATTCAGAAAAGATGACACCACGTTCTGCTTCTCTTACTCTTTGTGTAACAACTTGTTTTGCTGCCTGTGCCGCGATTCTGCCAAAATCTTTTGGAGTAACTTCAACTTCGATAATATCGTCCACTTCATGATTAGGATCGATTTCTCTGGCAACCTCTAATGAAACTTCTTGTTGTGGGTCTTCAACCTCTTCTACAACTGTTTTCCTAGAGAAAACGGCCATTTTTCCTGTATTTTCATTTAGTTCGACTCTCACATTGGAAGCGGATTTGAAATTTTTCTTATATGCAGAAATAAGAGCAGCTTCTAGTGCTTCTAACAGAATTTCTTTATCAATTCCTTTTTCCTCGGACAAACTATTCAATGCGTCAAACAATTGACTGCTCACTTTACTAATCCCCCTTTAAAAAACTACTGCAAGCCTAGCTTTAGCAACTTTTTCATATGGTATTTCTACCTGTTTTTTTCTTGTCTTTACTTTGTACTCAATGGTTAAAATATCATTAGTGAAAGCTTTTAAGGTGCCTTCATATTCTTTCTCTCCATCAATCTGTTCATAAAGTTTAACATTTATATTTTGATTAATGTTGTTCTCAAAGTCCTCTTTCTTCTTTAATGGTCTTTCTACACCTGGAGAAGAAACTTCTAAGAAATAAGGATCTTTTATAGGATCTACTTCATCCAATTTCTCACTTAATTGTTCAGATACTTCTCCACATTCAGTAATGTCTACCCCACCAGGTTTATCAACATATATGCGAAGGAACCAATTCTTTCCCTCTTTGACGTATTCTATATCAACTAATTCTAAACCCTTATTACGGAGAATTGGCAATACTAATTCTTCTGTTGTTTGAATGACCTTTGAACTCATCGTAATCCTCCTTTACGCTGAACTGTTTATTTCTTATTATGAACGATTCACCCGAATACTATCTATTCAATATAAAACCCCTGCCCAAAAGTGCTTGGCAAGGGGGAATCGAGTTCATGTGGAATGGGTATGAAGAAAGAGTGAGCATTCGCCCACTCTTTTAACATTTCGTATCATTACTTACCAATAAAAATATATCATAAAAATAACATTCATGCAAGAATTAGCATTTCCTTACATTTTTTGGTACTTTTACACCAACTGTAAATATCTTTAGAATAAGGATAATTGGTTTTTTTCTGCCATACCTTCTAAACATCCTTGATTATCAAGATATTCCAAAACCGTTTTAGAGATTTTACTCCTTTCCCTAAGGTCTTCTTTAGAAAGAAACTCTCCCTCTTCTCTTGCTTTAACGATATTAATTGCTGCGTTGGTTCCTAAACCGTCAACCGCATTAAATGGAGGAATTAAACTATCCCCGTCTACTAAAAAGTCTGTAGCACTAGATTTATACAAATCTACCTTCTTAAAGGATAATCCTCTTTCACACATTTCAAGCGCCACTTCCAGTACTGTCATTAAGTTTTTCTCTTTCGGGGATGCGTCATTGCCCTTTGCAGCAATTTCATCAATTCTACTTTTAATAGCAGTTGATCCTTTGGCCATCGTTTCTAAATCAAAATCATCTGCTCTAACCGTAAAATAAGCAGCATAAAATAAAATCGGATGGTGTACTTTAAAATAGGCAATTCGAATCGCCATTAAAACATAAGCTGCCGCATGGGCTTTCGGGAACATATATTTTATCTTTTTACAAGAATCAATATACCAATCCGGCACATTATGTTTTTTCATTTCAACAATCCAATCATCCTGCAAACCTTTCCCTTTACGAACAAATTCCATAATTTTAAACGCTAAAGAAGGCTCTAACCCTTTGTGCATTAAATAAACCATGATGTCATCACGACATCCTATTACGTCAGATAGTTCACAAATACCTTCATTAATTAAATCTTGCGCATTACCTAACCACACGTCTGTACCATGGGATAAACCAGATATAATTAATAGTTCTGAGAAAGTAGATGGTTTCGTATCTTCAAGCATTTGTCGAACAAATTTTGTACCAAATTCGGGAACACCTAGTGTACCAGTTTTACAATTAATCTGTTCAGGAGTAACCCCTAATGATTCTGTACCTGAGAATATTTTCATTACTTCCTTATCATCAGTTGGGATTGTTTTCGGATCAATTCCACTTAAGTCCTGCAGCATTCTGATAACGGTCGGATCATCGTGCCCTAGTATATCTAATTTTAATAAGTTATCATGAATGGAATGGAAATCAAAGTGTGTCGTCCTCCATTCACTATTTCGGTCATCTGCCGGATATTGAATAGGCGTAAAATCATAAATCTCTTTATCATCAGGAACTACGATAATCCCACCTGGATGCTGTCCAGTTGTTCGTTTTACACCTGTACAGCCTTTAACAAGACGATCGACTTCCGTATTCTTATAAACAATATTATTATCTGAAGCATAACCTTTCACATATCCATAGGCAGTTTTTTCTGCTACCGTTCCTATTGTCCCCGCACGATAAACATAATCTACACCAAATAATTCTTTTGTATAGTTATGTGCCCTTGGTTGATAATCACCTGAGAAGTTCAAATCAATATCTGGAACTTTATCCCCTTTGAAACCTAAAAATGTCTCAAATGGAATATCTTGTCCATCTTTTGTTAAAGAACGTCCACAGTTTGGGCAAGCTTTATCCGGTAGGTCAAAACCACTACCAACGGTTCCGTCATTAATAAATTCGTTGTAATGACATTCCAAACAAACATAATGTGGAGGAAGTGGATTAACTTCAGTAATTTCAGTCATAGTTGCTACGAAAGAAGACCCTACAGACCCACGGGAACCTACTAAATATCCATCTTCCAAGGATTTTTTAACTAGCTTTTGAGAAATCAAATAAATAACAGCAAATCCGTTACCAATAATACTATCCAATTCTTTTTCTAATCGATCACTAACAATTTTTGGAACCGGATCGCCGTATATTTTCTTTGCACGCCCATAGGAAAGTTCTCTTATTTCTTCTTCCGCTCCTTGAATAGTTGGTGTAAATAAACCATCTTTTATAGGAGAAATTTCTTCAATAAGATCCGCAATCGCGTTCGTATTTGTTATAACGATTTCTTTCGCTTTTTCCTCCCCTAAAAATCGAAAACAATCTAACATTTCGACGGTTGTACGGAAAGGAGTATCTGGCAGTGTTTGCCTATTAAGGGGATTTCCCGCTTGGGCTTTAATTAAAATTTGTCTATATATTTTATCATGCTCATCCATATAATGAACGTTCCCTGTTGCAACAACAGGTTTATCCATTCGTTCTCCTAATTTTACTAACTTCGATATAATATCGAGAATTTGTGCCTCGTTTTGTACTAATTCTTTTTCAATTAGATGAATATAATTCGTAGGTGGTTGAACTTCTATATAATCATAAAACTTAGCAACATTTTCTGCCTCTTCTTCTGATTTCTGCATCATGGTTTCAAAGACTTCCCCTTTATCACATGCAGTTCCAATTAAAAGGCCTTCCCGATATTTTTGTAACACAGATCTAGGTATTCTAGGAACACGATAGAAATAATCAATGTGAGCGAATGAAACTAATTTATAAAGATTTTTTAACCCTAACTCATTTTTAGCTAAAATCGTGCAGTGAAATGGCCTTGAACGTTGATAAGCATTTCCTTCACCCATATGGTTATTTAACTGATTATGATTAACAATCTCTTTATTAAGTAATTTTTTAACTAGTTTCCAAAGAATGTAGCCTGTTGCTTCAGCATCATAAATTGCTCGGTGATGCTGTGTTAATTCAACATCTAAATGTTTACTAATCGTGTTTAACCGGTGATTCTTTAATTCCGGTAATAGAAATCTAGCAAGTTCTAATGTATCTATAACAGGGTTTTCTGCTTCATCATATCCGATCTTTTTAAGTCCTTGATTTAAAAAGCCCATATCGAAGCTAGCATTGTGCGCAACTAAAATGGCATCACCCATCCATTCATAATAGTCTTTCAATACTTCATCAATATCAGGAGCGTTTTGAACCATTTCATCTGTGATACCTGTTAGATTTATGGTCGTTTCGGATAAAGGATGATGTGGATTTGCAAAAGCTTCAAAACGATCTATAACTTCCCCGTCTTTTATTTTCACCGCTGCAAGCTCTATAATAGTGTCATAGACCGCCGAGAGTCCTGTTGTTTCTACGTCAAAAACTACATAAGTTGCTGATTCTAAGTCAATATCTTTCTCGTTATATGCAATTGGAACCCCATCATCAACTAAATTAGCTTCTACCCCATATAATACTTTTATATTATTTTTCTTTCCGGCTGCGAATGCTTCTGGGAATCCTTGTACACCGGCATGGTCTGTTATAGCTACCGCTTTATGACCCCATTTAGCCGCTTGAGATATTAAGGCTTGCGGTGAAACAACAGCATCCATTTGACTCATCATCGTATGAGCATGAAGTTCAACACGTTTCTCTCCTTCAGCAGATAAATCCTTCCTCGGTTCTACCGTAATTTCATGTATATCATTTGCCATCATCCCTAGCTCATTTGTATACATATCCGTTTGAATACTACCTCTTGCTTTAACCCACATTCCCTCTTTTACAGTTTTAAACTTATCTACATCTTCGTCCCCTTTAGAAAACATTTTAATCGTTAGAGAATCTGTATAATCAGTCGCTTTAACAATTAAAAGACTTCGTCCTGAACGTAATTCACGTATTTCGGTTGAAAAGATATACCCTTGAACAGCTACCCTGCGCTCCTCTTCAAGAATACTTTCCATTGGAATAGGGTCGTCTTGAATTTTATACCCAATCATTAAAGGTAAAGCTTCCTCTTGATTTCCCTTTTCTTTATCCCGCTTTTCTTTTTCTTTTACGGTTTTTAAAACTAACTGCTGATCTTCTAATGCTTTTTGCTCTTTAAATTTTTCAATGTCGGCCAAATTCGTTTTTACTTCTATTTCAATTGTATACATGGCCATTCCTATTTTTTTACAATAAGATTTGAAACTATCATCTAATCGTTTTTTTAATGCGTGAGCTTCCGCATCATTCCTTGCAGTTAACATAATCTTATTATTGTTTACTGTTGGCGTTTGATTTTGGACTAGGTCTTTGTAAGCAGGAGATAAATTCGTTATAGATGTAATGAAATATTCCCAGTAGCCAATAACTATATTTTCATCACAAGTTTTGTTTTCTGTATTAATTGATAATTCGACTTCAGCTATTGGTTGGAATGTTTGTTTTAGTTTTGCAATAAATACTTGATATATATAAGGAGGCAAAATATGATTTAAATGAACATAGAAATGCCATATTTTTGACTTTTTATATACTTCTAATTTCTCTAAATAACTATTAGAGAAATAATTTAACATTTTCTCATCAGTTATCTGTATTTGCTTTAATAATAAGTTCATTTTTTCTTGTTTGGATATATCCATTTTTATCCCCCTAAAAACAGGTGTTGGTAAGAAGTTGTACAAATTTAAACTGGTGATTTATTCCAAAATAGCTTGTAAATTATGCGGAACCCTTGCCAAATTCTAGACAAGGGTTCCGTTCACCATTTATTAAAGATGTCTAGCTCCAGCGCTAAAGCCGTAGTGAGACTTCCTTCACCTTATTATACGATAAAGAAGACTTGCCGACTGGTGTAACCATCGACTACCTAGCATGACCAGGCGCAGTCCATACGCTCGCTATGAAAGGACGTCGCGTTCTTAGCCTTTATGGGCGCTTACGCTTTTAAAGAAATAATCGTTGTATATCGTTCCAGGTTACTACAATCATTAGTAACATTAAGAGAGCAAATCCAATAAAGTGGAAAACTCCTTCTTTCTCCGGTGGAACAGGCTTCCCTCGAAGTTTTTCGATTCCTACAAACAATAAACGTCCACCATCAAGTGCTGGAAGTGGAACTAAGTTAACAATACCTAAGTTCACACTTAGCATAGCTGTCCACATAATTAAACTGATAAATCCACTTTGAACAACTTGATCTGTAGCGTCATAGATTCCTACCGGCCCTGAAAGAATTTCTAAAGGAACTTGACCAGTAATTAACATACCTAAATTGGTTAATACCATTTTAGTAATTGTATATGTTTGTTCAAAGCCATATTTAACCGTTCCAATCATGGATTTCTCAAAAGCTTGACGAACCCCTATTTGACCTATAGTGATAGTTTCACCTTTTTCATTTATGGCCTCTCCTTCTTTAGGTACAATATTAAGAGTCTTTTCTTCTCCATTACGAAGAACAGTCATAGATAGTTCTTCACCAGGATTTTCTCTAACTATAGTTGTAAACTCTTCCCATGTAGTAATCGTGGTATCTTCAATTTTAATAATTTCATCATTGGCCATTAAGCCCGCCTGTTCCGCGGGTGTATTAGGCTGGATTTCACCCATTTTGGCTTCGTCTACCGGAACACCATGAACTAGTCCGATGATTAAGAAAAGAATAATGGCAAGTATAAAGTTCATCATTGGACCAGCAAATAATTGCATCGCTTTTTGACCAGCACTTTTTGAAGCAAACTGGCGATCATAAGGTGCAATCTGCGTTTTTCTTTCATCCATGATAAAAAATGCCTTCCGATCAACCTTAAATACAAGTCTTTCGTCCTCGTCCATTTCGTAACCTTCGATAATTAATTCATGGTCTAGATCAATACGCTCAACTTCAATAACTCGCGCATTGGGGTGCTTTGATTTATTGTTAACGATTATTTTGTCAACTTTACCATACTCATTAAATTCAAGTCCTATATGGTGACCTGGTTTTAATTCAATAATTTCTGGATCTTCTCCAGCAACACGTACATATCCACCTGCTGGAATCAAACGGATTGTATATAATGTTTCATTTTTTGTAAATGAAAATATTTTTGGACCAAAACCGATTGCAAATTCTCGAACAAGCATTCCTGCACGCTTAGCAAAAATCATATGTCCCCACTCATGTACAAACACAAGTAAGCCAAACATAAAGATAAACGCAATAACAGTGGTCAAAAAAAGCACATCCTTTTCCAGTCTAAATGACTTATCTTTATCTAAATAAGTTTAACTGTTTATAGAGGTTTGTTCAAGTTTAAGAAAGAGCAAAGGCGTAAGCGCCCGTTTAGCGACGTACGGACTGGACTGAGCCGTAGGAGATAAAGGAAACATGCCCCTTCATAGGGGTATGCCGACGTTGGCCGCAAAGGCCGCACTTAGTCGGCCTTCCTTTAATACTTTGAGTCGATGTTGACTTATCGTACGGAGGTGAAGGAAGTCTCGCTAGTCGCTGGGCGCTGGAGCCGGACGTGGCCTATTCTGAATAATTATCCACATGCAGCAAATTTTGTAATTTCCTAAACCATGAAACAAGCAATTTGTTGAATCTTTTGCCCTTAAAAAAATTGGATGATATGTAACAGAGGAATAACAAAAAGTAAGCTATCAAAACGATCTAATATTCCACCATGCCCTGGTAAAATTTTACCGGAATCTTTTACTCCATAAATTCGTTTCAAGGCCGATTCAACTAAATCCCCAATTTGACCGAAAATAGAAGCGATAATGGTTACCAAAATAACAGCAAGTAATGAATGTGGAAATGGTGTTATTAGGTGAAAAATAACGGAAATCACAATAGCAAGTACGATTCCTCCAAGTGCACCTTCAATAGTCTTATTCGGGCTAATGGTTGGCCATAACTTTCTTTTACCAAATGCTCGTCCAAATAAATAAGCTCCAGTATCTGTAGACCAAACAATTAAAAAGGCATAGAAAATATTTTTTAATCCAACTATACCAGAACCGTCCCTAGTTTCAATCAAGTAGTAGAATCCAATTCCAACATAGAAAGTGGCCAAAAGAATAAAGCCTGCATGATCAAATGTAAATTTATTCTTTACTAATACAGTATAAGCAAGTAATAGTAAAATAATGATTGTTACCCATTCAAATTTCGAAAAATCTGTTAACAAAAAGAGGGAGTCGCGTAATAATAAGATCCATAATAGTAGCACTGCTAATATGGATGGAACCATATATCCCCCAATTTTTCGCATTCTTACTAATTCAAACAATGCAATTGTAGCGAGTAGATAAACAAAAAGTTCGAATGCGAAACCACCTATAATAATAAATGGGATAAAAACTATTAGTGCTAATATTGCTGTAATTGTTCGTTGCTTCATCTATTAGTCACCATCCTACAATCCACCGTATCTTCTTTGACGCTGTCGGTATTCATTTAACGCTTCGTGAAAAACTTGCTCATCAAAGTCTGGCCAAAGTACATCAGTAAACCAAAGTTCAGTGTATGCACACTGCCATAATAAGAAATTACTCAAACGTTTTTCTCCGCTAGTTCTAATTAATAAATCAGGATCACGAAAATCATTTGTGTATAAGTATCGTGAAAATATTTTTTCGTCTAAAGCTTCACTTGAGATTTTAGAAGTTTCCATATCATTTACTAAATGTTTGATTGCTTGAAGAATTTCAAACCGGCCACCATAATTTAATGCAAAATTTAATATCATGCCATCATTATTTTTTGTTTTCTCCATTGCATACTCAAAAGCATTTTTTGCATGCTTAGGTAATTCTTCTATATCGCCAATTGTGTTAATTTTCACGTTATTCTCCATAATTTCAGGTAAATATACATGTAAAAATTCTTTTGGAAGCTTCATTAAGAAATCAACTTCGCTTTTTGGTCTTTTCCAGTTTTCAGTAGAAAATGCAAATAAGGTAAGAACTTCTATGTTTGCATTTGATGCAGCCCTTACTATTTTATTAACTACATGTACGCCTTCTTTATGACCGGCAACACGCGGAAGACCTTTTTTTTCAGCCCAACGACCATTCCCATCCATAATTATAGCAACATGTTTTGGTACATTTTCTATTTTATCCTGTTTTTCATTTTTTTGTTTCTTTTTTAAAAAAGGAATTCTCATAGACATGGTTAGTCCTCCGAATATTGTTATTGCATACATCCCTTTTACTATTGTTATGAGGAAAAAAGGAAATATATTACGTACCATTAGGATATAAAATATGATAAAGGAGACTACTTCCATCAGTGGCGGTTTCCTTCATCCCCACTGATGGTTAGTCGCACTTATCGGACCTTTCCAGGCAGTAAGACTCTCACCTACCTTCTTTGTTTCCCCAGAAGCTTGAGGCGAGAGTCTTACTGCCCGTTTAGGTGGGGTAAATGGATAGTAGCTATAACTTTCTATAGTATTAACCAAAAGCAACTCGAATACAAAAGCCCCCTTATAAAAGAGGGCTTTAATTTATTTTACACTTTTTTACAAGGTTATGAAAGATTCATAACGAAAGATTTAAACTTCCATTATTTCATCTTCTTTTTCTTTAGTAAGCTGATCTATTCGTTTGATTTGATTATCTGTTTCTTTTTGAACATTATCTTGTAGACCTCTTAATTCGTCTTCAGTAAGTTCACCATTTTTTTCAAGCTTTTTCAATTGATCGTTCGTATCTCTACGTATATTTCTTACTTGAATACGGTATTCTTCTGCGTATTTTCCAACTACTTTCACTAAGTCCTTACGACGTTCTTCCGTTAATGGCGGGATACTAATTCGAATAATATTTCCATCATTTGATGGAGATAAACCTAAATCAGCTTTTTGAATAGCTTTTTCAATATCGGATAGTGCAGATTTATCATATGGAGTAATAACAAGCATTCTTGCTTCAGGTGCCGATATATTTGCTAGCTGATTAAGTGGTGTTGAGGCACCATAATAATCAACAAAAACATTGTCAAGTAGACTTGGGTTTGCTCTCCCTGCTCTTACTGTAGCTAAGCTTTTTGAGTAAGATTGAACTGCTTGATTCATTTTTTCACGCATTGTGCTCATAATCGTATCTGACATACTTATTTCCCCCTTATTATTGTTCCGATTGTTTCACCTTGAACAACTTTTTTAATATTTCCTTCTTCCGTAATAGAAAATACAATTAATGGGATATCGTTATCCATACATAATGAAGAAGCTGTAGAGTCCATTACCCCAAGGCCTTCATTTAACATTTCTAAATAAGAAAGGGTGTCATATTTCTTTGCATCCTTATTAATTTTAGGATCATCTGTGTATACACCATCAACATTGTTTTTTGCCATTAAAATAACTTCTGCTTCAACTTCTGCAGCTCTAAGTGCTGCAGTAGTATCTGTTGAAAAATAAGGATTTCCGGTACCTGCCGCAAAAATGACAACACGTTTTTTCTCGAGATGGCGAATTGCTTTTCTTCGTATGTATGGTTCAGCGACTTGACGCATTTCAATGGATGTTTGTACGCGGGTTGGAATTCCAATTGTTTCTAATCCATCCTGTAATGCAAGTGAATTCATTACTGTAGCTAACATTCCCATATAATCAGCAGTAGCACGATCCATTCCCATTTCACTACCTACTTTTCCACGCCAAATGTTTCCACCACCAACAACAACAACTACTTCTACACCTAATTCAACCACATCTTTGACTTGGCTAGCAATAGATTGAATTACTTTAGGATCTATTCCATACCCCTGTTCTCCACTTAATGCTTCACCACTCAGTTTTAATACTATTCTTCGGTATCGTGCTGTTGTCATAATAACCTCCAAGAAAACATTTATTATATTTTATTAAACATGGTGAAATAGGGAACTTCTAAGTTCCCTATTTTTATTTTATTTTAGATGATAATCATTAACTTTGTTATTAGTCACGTCCAGCTCCAGCGCCCAGGGACTAGCGGACTTCCCTCACCTTCGTACGATAAAGAAGACTTGCCGATTGGTGAAACCAGAGGCTTAGTCGCACTTATACCCTTGCGGTGAAAGTCAACATCGGCTCAGTCCAGTCCGTACGTCCCTAACCGGGCGCTTGCGCTTTTGTTCATTATTTTTTCATTTGATTCATTACTTCTTCAGCGAAGTTTTCTTCACGTTTTTCAATACCTTCGCCCACTTCGTAACGTACAAACTCTTTAACGGTAGCACCTTTGTCAGCAACATATTTCTTCACTTTTTGATCTGGGTCTTTAACAAAATCTTGTTCTAACAAGCAAATTTCTTGGAAGAATTTGCCAAGGCGTCCTTCTACCATCTTTTCAACAATGTTTTCTGGTTTTCCTTCATTTAATGCTTGTTGTTTTAATACTTCGCGTTCATGATTAACTTCTTCTTTGTTAACATCATCACGTGATACATAACGAGGGCTAACCGCCGCAACGTGCATAGCGATGTCTTTCCCTACTTGTTCATCATTTGTTCCTTCAAGAACAGTTAATACACCGATGCGTCCACCCATATGTAGATATGCACCAAATACATCATTATCTGATTTAGTAAAGATAGTGAAGCGTCTTAGAGTAATCTTCTCACCAATTTTAGATACTGCAGTATTGATATAAGTTTCTAAAGTTTCGCCTTCACCATGAAGTTTTTGTCCAAGTGCTTCTTCAACACTAGATGGTTGTTGTTTAACTATATGTTTACCAAGTTCTGATAAAAGATCTTTGAATTGATCGTTTTTTGTAACGAAGTCTGTTTCACAGTTCACTTCTAGAAGAACTGCGGTATTATTTTCCACTTCAATATGTGTTAACCCTTCAGCAGCAATACGGTCTGACTTTTTAGCAGCTTTAGCAATCCCTTTTTCACGTAGAAAGTCAATTGCTTTATCCATATTTCCATCTGTTTCTTGTAGTGCTTTTTTACAATCCATCATGCCAGCACCAGTTTTTTCACGTAATTCTTTAACCATTTTCGCAGTAATTGCCATGATTATTCCTCCATAATTATATTATTTTTTCTTTTAAGTGCATGTTCAAAAAGGTGGATGAAAAGGGCCGAGGCCAGCTAAGAGCGCAACGTCCTAAGAAAGGCCGAAGTGTCATTTTCACCGGACTTTTTGAACAACCTTTTTAAAAAAGGTGATAAAAGGCTCTTATTCCTCTTATCACCCTCACCTTTTAAAATTACTCTTGATTTGCTACAGCTTCTTCTGCCTTTTCAACAGTTTCCGCTACTTCTGCTTCCTCTGTAACTTCACCTTGTTTCACTTCTAAGATAGCATCAGCCATTTTTGAAGTTAATAGTTTTACAGCACGGATTGCATCATCGTTTGCTGGAATTACATAATCAATTTCATCAGGATCACAGTTAGTATCTACAATTCCGATAATTGGAATGTTTAACTTATGTGCTTCAGCGATTGCAATACGTTCTTTACGAGGATCGATTACAAATAGAGCGTCTGGAAGACTCTTCATCTCTTTAATTCCACCTAGGAATTTAACAAGACGTTCTTTTTCTTTTAATAAATTTACAACTTCTTTTTTAGGTAGTACTTCAAATGTACCATCTTCTTCCATTTTCTCAATATCTTTCAAACGGTTAATACGTTTGCGGATTGTTTGGAAGTTAGTAAGCGTTCCACCTAACCAACGGTGGTTAACATAGAACATTCCTGAGCGAATAGCTTCATCGCGTACAGAATCTTGAGCTTGTTTTTTCGTACCAACAAATAAAATTGTACCGCCATTTGCTGCGATATCTTTTACGAAATTGTAAGCTTCATCAACCTTTTTAACAGTTTTTTGTAGGTCAATGATATAAATACCGTTACGTTCTGTGAAAATGTATTTTTTCATTTTCGGGTTCCAACGGCGTGTCTGATGTCCGAAATGTACACCAGCTTCTAATAATTGCTTCATAGATATTGCTGACATATAAATTTCCTCCTAATGGTTTTTTCCTCCGTTTAGATCATCTTCACATAAACACCACACAGTTGATGTGGCACCATTTATATGAATTACTAAACGTGTGTTTTTTTACTCAATATTTTTTCAACAAAACATGAGCATTTACACCAAAAATTAATATACCATATCATTCCTGCGTTATCAAGACTAATCCTATTTTTTTCGTTAGAAAGTATAAAGAAGACTTCCATCAATGGGGTTTTCCTTCATCCCACACTGATAGTTAGTCGCACTTATCGGATCTTTACGGGCAGTTTCCTCAGAAGCTTTGAGCTGGGATATAAGTCTTTTCCACCTGTATAAGTGAACTAAGGCATTCTAGGGGAAGCCATTTTTTCTAATCGTGAAAACGAATAATAAGTTCAGCCTCTGTTATCCCACAATCCAATTTTTTGGCTATATCGGCTATCGATAAACCTTGGTGATACAACTGTAATACTTTACCTTCCAATGAAGACTCTACAGAATCATTTACCTCATTAACATTCTTC
Source organism: Oceanobacillus sp. FSL K6-0118 (assembly GCF_038006665.1). Lineage (NCBI taxonomy): Bacteria > Bacillati > Bacillota > Bacilli > Caryophanales > Bacillaceae > Oceanobacillus > Oceanobacillus sp. FSL K6-0118. Next base: position 1,951,931 of record NZ_JBBOVR010000001.1, on the reverse strand, counting down.
AGCCATTTATCTTCTGCATCGTTCATTACAAGATTACCAACCTTTTTTTCTTTCTCAACTGTTTCAATCGGTTTATCACTCTTATTATGAGTGTACCTTATTAGATCATTTTGTAAACGGTCATTTTCCTTTTTTATCTCTTGTAAATACTCTTCAAATAATTGTGCAATTTCAATTGTATCTTCTTTTTTTTGTAACTGTTTATTTAACATATAAATTGCATAGATTGATATGATATGAAGTAAAAAGCTAATAATTAGCAAAAATGAAACCATAAAAATCCCTTTCTATTAACACATTTTGAGTCAATTCAAGAACCTATTACAATAAAGCAGACTTCCATCAGTGCAATCTTCCACCTATCTTCCTTACTTCCCTAGAAACTTTTTTGGGGGAAGTCTTACTGCCCATTTACATGGGATAAATATTTTAATTTATTTAACGTTTTTCGTAATTTAACTATTGCTTTTTTGTGAATTTGGGATATACGAGAAGTCGTTAACTCAAGAACCTGTCCGATTTCAGTTAATGATAATTCGTCAAAATAAAATAGACTAATTACTAGCTGCTCTTTTTCATTTAATTCTTTTATTCCTTCTTTTAACTCTTTTTCTAATTCCTTTTGTAAAATTTTAGACTCGGGTGATTGTGAAGAATCATCTGCAATTGAATACCCAATCCCCGTTTCTTGAACATAATCTGTTTTTGATTTTTCCTCAATAGATAAAATATTAGAAAACAGTGAGTCTTTTATCGTATTTTCTACTTCCTCAACAGTTAATCCTGAATACTTAGCAATTTCCTCTGGATTCGGAGATCGTTGGTACTTTTGTTCGAGACTTTGAGTAGCTTGATCTACTTTCTTAACTTTATCTCTTAACGATCTAGGTAGCCAGTCCTCTTTTCTTAATCCATCGATAATAGATCCGCGAATCCGAATAGAGGCATATGTATCGAATTTCAAATCCCGATTTGGTTCAAACTTCTTTAAAGCATCGTATAATCCAATGAAACCAAGGCTTTTAATATCTTCTTTATTAATACTTTTAGGAAGATGAATACACATTCTCTCAACATGAAAATGAACTAAATACTCGTAGTGATGAATCAACTCATTTGCGTTCTTACTATTTTTATCGTTTATCCAGTTATTCCATAAATCTTGTTCAAGAGAAGATGGATTATGATACATAGTTTTAAACTCCCCTTTTACGAGTTCCCCTTTATCTTTTAATTATATAAACACTGTTTCCTGATTCACTTTTCGGACTTTCAACTGACAACTAACTAGGTCAAACTCTATCGTTCTTCCAACATTTCCACCAACATCAGATGAAATAATGGGTATGTTAAAATGAGTAAGTTGTTCTTTAACCGCTTCGATATTTCGTGCGCCAATCCTCATTGTTTTGGAATTACTTGCGAATTGAAACATTTGTGCTCCTCCGGCCATTTTTGCTTTAAGGGCATATTTTCGAGCCCCATTAGCTAGTAATTTCTCAATTAATATAGGAACAGCAGTATCTGCATACTTATATTTATTGAAATCACTTTGCTGCGTTAAACTTGATTCTGGCAACAGTACGTGTGCAAGACCGGCTATTTTTTTAGAACTATCATATATAACGACACCAACACAAGAACCTAATCCAGCTGTACGGATAATATCCGGTGGTGTGACGATATTTAAATCAGCAATCCCAACTTTAACTATTTTCTTCTCTTTAATCATTTTCAATACCTAAAGCTTCGAATAATTTACTTAATGATTCGGGTTCTGGTAATAGAAAAAAATGACCCTGAATATTTTCTGAAGCATCACTTAAAATGCTAGTATTAATGACAATGGCATAATCAGAAACCTCAGAAATCTCTAGTAATCCTGCGGTTAATACTGCACCAGCCATATCGAAACTTAAATAAGGGATGGAGGGATGCATGTTATATTTAATAAAGTCTGATAATGCGGATAGATAAGAACCGATTACAATATTTCCAGTTTCTTTAAGTGCAGACATCGCTAATTCATTATGATACAGGTCGTTCATTAGGGTGAAATCCTTGTTACCTGTCAAATCTTGAATTAAATGTTCCGCTTCATCGACAGAAAGTATAAAATAAACTGTACACGGAAATTCATCCTTAATTTGAAAAACAATCGCAACTATTAATTCCTCTGGGCCGCCTATTATTTCCATCATGTCATTGTAATCCACTATGCTAACTGATGGAACATTCATATCAATTTTTCTATCAAGTAAGATAGACATAGATGTAGCAGCATTTCCAGCTCCTATATTTCCAACTTCACGTAGAGCGTCTAATTGCATTCCTGATAAATTTGAATACTCCATACTTACTACCCTTCCACTATTTCTTCTAGTGCTTCAAGACTTAATACTTTATGTAAATCCAATAATATAAATAAACGATTATCTATTTTTGCTACTCCTTCAATATAATTCACATCAATAGAACCAATAACCTCTGGATTTACCTCTATCATATTTTCAGGAATGTCTATTACATCATTTGCAGAATCCACAATTAGACCTACTTCCATTCCGTTTATGTAAACTATAAGAATCCGAGTCGCATCAGTGATTTCTGCCTCTTCAAAACCAAATCTTAAACGCAAATCTATAATTGGAGTAACGACACCTCGTAAATTGATAACACCTTTCACATGTTCGGGAGTTTGTGGAACTCTAGTAATAGGAATCATCCTTTCAATCGAACCTATCCCTTGAACACTAACCGCATATTCCTCTTCTTTTAACTGAAATACAATCATTTTTCTTACCTTTGAATTAGTCACGCTAAATTTCCCCTTTTATACATATATAATTTTATATAAAACTAGCAAACTTCCTAAAGGCTGCTTTATTCCATTCCATTTTGTAAGTCTAGTAATTTCTTCCCAATTTCATTTATTGGTAAAATAAAATTCGCCTTTTTCGAATGGACAACCGCTTTTGGCATTCCATAAATAATTGCTGTTTCTTCTGATTCTGCAATAACTACAGTATTTTCGTTCACTTCTTTTAATTTTAGAATTCCTTTCGTTCCGTCACTTCCCATCCCAGTCAAAATAACTGCAATTTTAGCGATATCTTCTATTTCAGCAAGTGATTCAAATAAAATATCAACGGATGGGCGATGTCCATTTCTTGGAGAATCCTCAGACAATTGAATAGTTAATATTTCTCCTCTTTTTCTGATTCTCATATGTTGGTTACCAGGTGCAATATATACTGTTTTTGACCTTACTTGTTCCCCATCTTCTGCTTCTTTGACATAGATATCGTTATTCATATTAAGTCTATTAGCAAGCGACTTAGTAAAACCCGCTGGCATATGCTGTACAATAAAAATAGGAAAAGAATAATTACCTGGTAGATTACTTATTACTTGCGCCAATGCCCTTGGACCCCCGGTAGATGAACCGATAGCAACAACGGTCTTTTTATCAAAGTACTTATTTGGTTTTTTTTCTATAGTTGGAACCTTTTTTTCAATTTCTATTTTCTTAATATCTATTTTTCTGATGGATGCAGCAGCAACTACTTTCGAGATTATTTCATTTTTGATAGAGTCCATATTTAAAGAAATAGGACCTGAGGGCTTTGTAATGAAATCCACAGCACCTTTTGCCATTGCCTCTAAGACGCGAGATCGATTATCTTCTGTCTCCCCACTTAACATAATGACTGGTATGGGTTTTTTTTCCATTAATACTTCCAAAGTCTGAATTCCATCCATGATTGGCATTTGGACATCCATTGTGACAACATCTGGAGAAAATTGTTCAATTTTCTTAATCCCATCTGTACCGTTCCTTGCAGTAGATATAACATCGATTCTTTCATCACTTGATAAAATATCTGTAATCATTTTTCTCATAAATGCAGAATCATCAATAACAATGACTCGAATCTGCTCCATTTATTCTACCTCTCTATCAGTAGTTGTTTTAACTTTTGTATAAATTTTGGTTGTATCGAATTTAATGTAAAAGTGTTATTTAAATAATTAGCCGTTATTTGCTTTAATGCTTTCGTAATTGGTAATTTTTCATTAAAAATATAAGGCTCTTGATGGAATACAGCTAATGTCACAGCTTTATCTTCTGGTAGAATCCCCATTTTTGAGATGTCTACTTGCAAAAATTGTTGAATTACTTTCCTAAATTGCTCTAACATTTGTTCTCCATTTTTTTGCGATGGACATCGATTCATAATAACTCTTATTGGCATCCTACCCCGATTATTGATGATTTGTTTAACCATACTGTAAGCATCCGTAATAGAGGTGGGCTCGGGAGTTGTAACAACAATACACTCATCCGCTGCCAAAATAAAAAACAAACTATCTGAATGTATTCCTGCCCCCATATCAAAAATGATATAATCATAACTATGAATAAGTTCGTTATATTGATTAATAAAAAATTGTTTCTTTTGATCGTTTAATGTGAAAAGCTCATTTAATCCAGATCCCCCTGCAATAAATGCTAGACCATTTTTGTAGACCTCGATAATACTATGAATGGAGTCATTTCCATTAAACATATCATTGATATTCTTTTTTGCTGATTTTCCCAATAATATTTCAATATTTCCCATGCCTACATCTAAATCAAATATTAATACTTTTTTTCCGTTATAAATTAAATCCAATGCAAAGTTAACAGCAAAATTAGATTTGCCTACTCCACCTTTACCACTTATGATACAAATAGTCTTTGCCTGCCTAGGATTATTTAACTTTTCTATTTTTCTTCTTAGTTGAGTAGCTTGGTCATTCTTCATTGTATTCTCCAACAATCCATTCAGCTATTCTTTGCGGTTTTCCTTCTAAAATATCATTTGGAACATCCTGACCATTCGTCATGTATGCAATCCCAACTTCTTTTTCCATACAAATATTCAAAAGACTTCCAAATTGCCTTGTCTCGTCTAATTTTGTGAAAATGACTTCTTTCATTGGTATATGTTGAAATTGATCATATATTTCTAATATATCCTTTGGTTTAGCCGTTAACGACAAGACTAAAAAAGTATCCATTTCTATATTGGCATCTAGATTATTTAATAAATCCTTCACATATTTTTCTTCTCTGAAATTTCTACCAGCTGTATCGACTAGAATCGTATCATAAGAATCAAACTTATTAATTGCATGTTTATAATCTTCCGCTGTATAAGCTACCTCTAAAGGAACATGAAGAATTTGTGCATATGTTTTTAATTGTTCTACTGCCGCAATCCGATACGTATCCATCGTAATGAATGCAACCTTTTTCTTTTCCTTTAAAACGAGGTTGGAGGCAATCTTAGCTAAGGTTGTAGTCTTACCTACACCGGTTGGGCCAATAAATTGAATTATTTTTTTACCTGTAGTTATCCCATTAAATGAATACTTTTGAAGTGACTTCGTTATGATTCTTTTAAACTCTTCTAAGATTTGGTTATTTGTTAAGTTTTTATCTTGATGTTGATCTAACATGGTATTGATTATATTTTTTGCAAATTGGGCCTTGACCTCTTGATTAAGTAAATGTTGGTAAAGTAGTTCATATTCGATTGGATAGCTGTCGGCGTTTTGATTTCTAGATTGTAATTCAACAAACTTCCTTACCTGTTGGATTTCATGTAAAACATCCTGACCCGAAGAATTCTTCCTGTTATTAGCAGATTCTTGTTGTGTCGTTGAAGGCATTTCTATCTTTACTTGATTCGGCTGATTCGTTATTGGATTAGGATCTAGTCCTACAATGACTTCTATCTTCTTTTTTTTAAAGAAGCCTAAAAATCCACCCTGAAGTACTTCCCTAGAATTTAAAATAACAGCATCTGTACCTAATTCTTTTCGTATTTGTTTCATTGCTTCTGCTATATTTGGCGCGATATATTTTCTTATTTTCATGCGACATTCACCACTCCAACACTTTGAACTTGAACATTCGGTTCTAATTCGTTATAAGATAATATTACGACATGAGGTAGATATCGATCTAATAATTGTTTAAGATACATACGTATGGCTGGTGAGCAAAGGACAATAGCTGTTTCTTCCTGAAGTAATAATTTCTCCACTTGTTCATGAATGGAAGAAATAATATTCTGTTGTGTTTCAGGATCTAACGATAAATAATTTCCATGCTCTGTTTGTTTGATATGCTCGGCAATTGTTTTTTCTACTTTTCCAGATACAGTAACAACATTTAACGACATATCTTCTTTTGTATATTGTTTTGTAATTTGAACGGAAAGAGATTGTCTGACATATTCTCCTAATAATTCCGTATCATTCGTCATTTTAGAGAAATCTGCCAGTGTTTCAAATATAATAGGTAAATTCCGTATCGAAATATTTTCCCTTAATAATTTAGCAAGAACCTTTTGCACTTCCCCTACTGATAGTGGGTCTGGTGTAACTTCCTCCACCAATATTGGATAACTTTCTTTCAAATGATCGATTAATTGTTTTGTTTCTTGTCTTCCAAGCAATATATGAGCATGTTGTTTGATTACTTCTGTAATATGTGTGGACACAACGGAAGGAGGATCTACGACTGTATAACCCGATAATTCAGCCTCATCTTTTAACTCTTCACTAATCCATTTTGCTGGAAGACCAAATGCAGGCTCTTTTGTATCAATTCCTTCCAGGCCATCTTCCTCATCAATTCCGGGTGCCATTGCCAAGTAATGATCCAATAATACTTCGCCAGTTGCCACTTCATTCCCCTTAATTTTCAATCGATATTCATTCGGTGCTAATTGAATATTGTCACGTATCCGAACAACCGGGATAACAATTCCTAACTCCAAAGCAAGTTGTTTACGAATCATGACAATTCGATCAAGTAAATCTCCACCTTGATTTGCATCAGCTAAAGGAATGAGGGCATAACCAAATTCAAATTCAATTTGATCCATACTTAACAGATTCATTACATTCTCTGGGGTTTTCATCTCGTTACTTTCTACTTGAACATCTTCTTCTACATCTGGAATTTCCATTTCCTTTGTTTGATTTTCTAAAACATATCCACTACCAGCTAACAAAATTGCAATGATTGTTGTCAGAAAAAAGTTAATTGGAGTCAAACCTAATAAAAAGATAGCTCCAGCTGCTATGTATAATAATTTCGGATATTGAAATAACTGAGTTGTTACCTCTGAACCTAAATTATCTTTCCCTCCAGAACGGGTCACTATAATTCCTGTTGCGGTAGATATTAATAATGCAGGTATTTGACTAACTAATCCATCCCCAACAGTAAGACGCGTAAATGTATTGATCGCTTCGTCGAATGGCATACCCATTTGAACGATTCCAATAATAATACCGAATAAGATATTTATAATAACGATAATAATTCCAGCAATTGCGTCCCCTTTTACAAATTTACTAGCTCCATCCATGGATCCATGGAAGTCTGCTTCTTTTTCTACTTGTTCCCGTCTCTCTTTTGCTTCTTTTTCCGAAATGAGCCCGGCATTTAAGTCTGCATCAATACTCATTTGTTTTCCCGGCATAGCATCAAGAGAAAAACGTGCAGCAACCTCTGAAACACGTTCAGATCCTTTTGTAATAACTAAAAAATTAATAATTACTAAGATAATGAAAACAACGAAACCGACGAGAGGATTACCCCCAATAACGAATGACCCAAACGTATCGACAACTCCTCCTGCTTCACCTTCAGATAGGATAGATCTAGTTGTAGAAACATTCAAAGCTAAACGAAATAAGGTTAATAATAAGAGTAATGTTGGAAAGACAGAAAACTCTAACGTGGACTTTGTATTCATAGCAACTAATATGACAATTAGGGATAATGAAATATTTAATAGAAGAAGTACACTTAATAGACCACCAGGTAAAGGTACTACTAACATAACAATAATAACTATTACACCTATTAATACAGATAAATCTCTAACTTTCACGATGGTCTCTCCTCAAATTAAACATTTTTTTCTACTCGATACACATAAGCTAATATTTCTGCAATAGCTTGATAGAACGCTTCGGGTATGACATCCCCAACATCAATCACTTTATATAAGGATCGTGCTAATGGTTTGTTTTCAACCATATGTATATTATTTTCCTTCGCGATTTCTTTAATTTTTAATGCCGTTTGATCTGTTCCTTTTGCTAAAACATATGGTGCTGTTGCAATTTTTTCGTCATACTTAATTGCAATTGCAAAATGAGTTGGGTTCGTAATAATTACATCCGCGTTTGGTACTTCACTCATCATTCTTCGGGTCGCCATCTCTCTTTGAATGGCTTTCCTTTTAGATTTAATCAAAGGGTCCCCTTCCATATTTTTATACTCGTCCTTAATATCTTGTTTTGACATTCTCATATTTTTTTCGTAATCAAATCTTTGGTATGCATAGTCAAATATGGACAAAAACAGTAATGTAATAATTGCTGCAATCGCCATTGTCATCGTAACTTTAGAGAAAAAAGTTAATGCACCATGAGCATTTAAAAATGCGGTCATTAGCATATCATCTTTATAAATCCAAATGATAAAAAAAGTAATAGAACCAATGAATGTTATTTTCAATAATGATTTTAGTAATTCGACTAGTGCTCTAATGGAAAAGATACGTTTTGCCCCTTGAACAGGGTCTATTTTTTTCAGGTCAAATTTCAGTGGCTCTGTTGTAAATAAAAACCCAACTTGTGATAGGTTTGCAACTAATCCACCTATTAAACCTAGTACCATTATAGGAGCAACTATTTTTCCTGCTTCTAGAACGACACCAGTAAATAATCGTTGTGTCGTTCCTTCTGTAATATTCCAATTGATTAATTCTGTAAAAGTATACTCGTATAAATTCAACATTTGACCTAACATGTAATTACCAAAAACAATTAAACCAATTATACAAAACAACAATAGTAGGGCTGTGTTAACGTCCTGACTTTTAGAAACTTTACCTTTTTTTCTTTGATCTTGTCTTTTTTTCGGAGTGGCTTTTTCTGTTTTTTCTCCTGCAAAAAATTGTAAGTCTAATCTCATTTGCAAACTAGCCACCCCCAAATAATTTCATGAGATTCCTCATGGTAATGAACATTAATTCGAATAATTTTTTAGCAAGTGTGTAATATAAGCTTAAAAACACAAAAATAGCAATAAAACTAACAAGAATTTTTAATGGAAGTCCGACTACAAATACATTAAGCTGCGGCACAGCTCTTGCAACAATTCCCAATGCTATATCTACTAAAAATAAACAACCAACGATGGGAATAGCCATTTGGAAGGCAATGAGAAACATTGTATTAAAACTATCAATTACAAAATCGGCTATCGATTTATTAGCAAATGGAATAAATTGATCGATACCGATAAATTCATAACTATTTACTATCCCATCAATAATCAGATAATGACCATTTACGGATAATAAAAAAAGGAGTGATACAATATTTAAAAATTGCCCGGTTAAAGGACTCTGAGCACCTGTCTGTGGATCCATCACATTGGCAATAGCGAATCCCATTTGAAAATCAATAAATCCCCCAGCAACCTGTACAGCAGAAATAATAATAAAAGCAATAAGACCAATTAATAAACCGACCATAACCTCTTTCATTAATAAAAATACATACGTATGATTCATTATGATAGTAGGACTATCTACTGTATAAGACATAATTAACGCTAAAAAGAAACTAAATCCAAGCTTAAATGGGAAAGGTATGGTTCGGTAAGAAAATAATGGCATCGTTACAAAAAAAGAAAAAACACGTGCAAATAAAAGCAATAATATTGGGAAACTAACTATAGATTCTCCTAACATACATTACCCTGCAAACTGATTTAAATTTTGAAAAATATTAACAGTAAAATCAACGATTAAATTAAGCATCCATGGTCCCAAAAAAACTAACCCTACTAATACTGCTATGATTTTTGGAACGAATGCCAAGGTTTGTTCTTGAATTTGCGTTGTTGCTTGAAAAATACTTATGATTAATCCAACTGCAACAGCCAAAATCAATAACGGTCCTGCGATTAGTAATAATGTATAAATTGCATTTTCCGCCAATGATATTACATGTTCACTGCTCATTCTTCTGTGCCTCTTTCAATGTAAATTACTTTTAAAAACTTTGTAGCAATGAATTCGTAATTAAATACCATCCATCTACAAGTACAAATAATAAGATTTTAAACGGTAAGGAAATCATTACTGGTGGTAGCATCATCATTCCCATCGACATTAAAATACTAGCTACTGCCATATCAATAATTAGAAATGGAATAAAAATCATAAAGCCCATTTGAAAAGCTGTTTTTAACTCACTGATGGCAAACGCCGGTACTAAAGTCGTAAGAGGAATCTCCTTTATACTTTCAGGTCTTTCTGCATTTGTATAATTTAAAAATAATGCTAAATCTTTCTGCCTTGTCTGTTTTGCCATAAATTCCTTTAATGGGATACTAGCTTTCGTGTAAGCTTCATCTAATGTTATTTCCTCATCAAATAAAGGTTCTAAAGCATCTTCATAAACTACATGAAAAGTCGGTGCCATAATAAAAAAAGTTAAAAATAATGCAATCCCAATTAATACTTGATTTGGTGGCATTTGTTGGGTCGCAAGTGATGTTCGGACAAAGGACAAAACAATAATGATTCTAGTAAAACTAGTCATTAATATTAATATTGCCGGTGCTAGGGACAAAACAGTTAATAATAAAATTAGCTTTACAGATGTAGCGACATTCGTCGGGTCAGAACTTGAAAACATATCTATAAAATTACTCATGTTTATCTTCCTTTTGATTATGAATCAAGTCATTTCGATTTTGTTTCAATTTTTCAAGTTCATTTGAAAATAATCTTTTAAAATCTTTTTTATGATTGGTATTGGCCCCGTTAGATTTGAATGATGGTAACAACGAACGAGCCATAGTGTCGTTCGTCACATTCATATTGTTTATTAATTCTTGTTTTACTTCTTCATCTGTAATTTCTTCTAACAAGTTAATATCGTCACCTACACCAATTACATATACTTTAGGTCCTACCCGAATAATTTGGATTGATTTACTCTGTCCTAACGATATACCACCTAAGTTTTCTACCATTTTTCCTTTTGGAGTTAATTTGTTCCGCTGATTTAAAAACTTTAACACAATGTAAATAAGGGCTATTACAAGAATTAATGCAAAAACCATTTTTATTAAATCAAACAGAACTAATCCCTGATTAGAATCCTCCGAAAATATCTTTTCATTTTCTGGAGGTTCTACGTTTCTATTCTCTTCATCACAATTCTCTTCAGCTATACAGTCCATTACGCTATCAGGAGATGCGATAACATCCATTGGAGATGCAGTAGTAAAATATATAAAACAAACTAGAAAACCATATAGGAAATTTTTACCCAACTTGCTCACTCTCTTTTAACCTATCACTTTTTGAATTGCTTCCATTACACGATCTGCCTGAAACGGTTTTACAATAAAGTCTTTGGCACCAGCCTGAATTGCATCAATAACCATTGCCTGTTGCCCCATTGCGGAACACATAATAACTTTTGCTTCTGGATTAACTTCTTTAATTTGTTTTAGAGCAGTAATACCGTCCATTTCCGGCATTGTAATATCCATTGTAACTAGATCTGGAGATAATTCTTTATATTTTTCTACAGCCTGTGCTCCATCTTGAGCTTCTCCCACTACTTCAAAACCATTTTTCGTTAAGATATCTTTAATCATCATACGCATAAACGCTGCATCGTCAACGATCAGTACTTTTTTACTCATTATTTTTTCCTCCTAATTATTATCTTAAAAGATGTCTAGCTCCTGCGCCCAGCGACTAGCGAGACTTCCTTCACCTCCGTACGATAAGTCAACATCGACTCACTTCGTTCGTCGTGTTTCCTTTATCTCCTACGGCTCAGTACAGCCCGTACGTCGCTAAACGGGCGCTTCCGCTTTTCCTATTTTAATTTCATTAATCGATCCGTTTTGCTTACAATATCTGTAACTCTTACACCAAAATTCTCGTCTATTACAACAACTTCCCCTGTCGCAATTAGCTTATTATTAACAAGTATATCTACTGGTTCTCCAGCCAATTTATCTAGTTCAATGATGGATCCTTTACTAAATTCAATTATATCCCTTATGGCACGCTTTGTTCTTCCCAGTTCAACTGTTACATTTAACGGAATATCCATAAGCATATCCAAGTTTCGATGTTCATTTTGATTCAAATCAACTTTTTCAAGTTCTGAAAAAGAAGCTCCTTGAACTTGAGATTGTTCAGGTACCATACTATTTCCTATAAATTGCGGATTATGTTGTTGTACCGATTGATTCGAAGCTGGTTCTGAATAATGATTCTGATTGGGTTGTTCCTTATGAACTAATTCATTATGATCTAATTCATTATTTTCAAGTACAGGTAAGTCAGCACTTTCCGGTTCAGCTTCATTAGAATCATTTAATAGCTGCGATACGGTTTGTTTTGCAAAACTAATAGGCATTAACTGCATCATATTAGAATCAATTAAATCCCCAATCTTTAATGTAAATGAAATCTTCACATAGGATTCTTCTTGAAAAATATCTTTCTGATCCACTGTATCATCTATTACAGACGGTGGTGATATGTCTACCTTCGTATTAAATATGGTCGACATACTAGTAGCTGCAGTACCCATCATTTGATTCATCGCTTCTTGTACCGCACTTAAATGGATTTCATTCAATTCAGTTTCTGGATTTAAACCATCCCCACCTAGCATTACATCAGCAATAATAGCTGCATCAAGTGCTTTAATAATGAATACATTTTTTCCTGTTAATCCTTCTATATAGTTCACCTGAACACTAACAGGTTCAAACGTTATAGAATTGGCTAAATCCGTTTTATTTATAATGGAAACCTCAGGTACAGTAATTTCTACTTTCTGATTTAGGAGTGTAGATAAAGTAGTAGCAGAACTTCCAAATGAAATATTTCCTATTTCTCCTAACGTGTCAATCTCAATATTTGATAGTTTTTCTTCTGTTTTATTTTCAAGAGAATCTTGTGCTTCATCTTGTGAACCAATGTTTAAAAGCGCGTCAATTTCCTCTTGTGTTAACATTCCATCATCATTGGGCACCCTTATTCACCCCTTATCATTTCATCTAATATTTGCACAGACATTTTGTTCTTATGTTTTCCAGGTTGAACATAATATTTAGGTTGGTTATTTATAATTAAAGTTAAAGGATCATCAATAGCTGTATTCAACGCTATGACATCTCCCTTCTTTAATTTTAAAAACTCATCAATTGTAATATTTGCATTTCCTAAAATGGAAGTAATTAATACCTCCGCTTCCTGTACTTGTTTTGACAATAAATGGTACGCCTCATCGTCTCTCGTATTTTGATGAGATTGCATCCAATAATGTTCCGATAATTTCGGAATGATTGGTTCTAAAATAACATGAGGAATACAAATATTAATAACACCACTTGATTCCCCAACAGTAGTTGTTAAGGAAACAACCACCACCGTTTCATTTGGTGCAACCATTTGAATAAACTGGGGGTTCTCTTCAAAATCTTCCAGTACTGGATCGATTTCTGCAATGGAATTCCAAGCTTCAGCAAGACAGTATACCCCTTTTTCAAATAATTGGGTAAGTAGTAGTTTTTCTATTTCAGTAAAACTACTATTTTTATTCGAAGCCGTTCCTTTTCCACCTAAAATTCGTTCGATTAACGCATATGCTATGTTAGGATTTATTTCAACAATTAATTTACCATCAAGTGGTGCTACACTGTAAATATTCAAAACTGTCAATCTTGGTATCGACCTAACAAATTCCTCATATGGTACCTGATCAACGGATGTAACAGAGATATTTACATACGTTCTCAACTGAGTTGTGAAAAAAGTGGTCAGTAATCTAGCGTAATTTTCATGGATTCGTGAAATACTTCGGATTTGATCTTTTGAAAAGCGTAATGCCCTTTTAAAATCATAGGCCCTTACTTTCTTTTCCTTCTCTTCTTTTTTTAATTGTTCTGCATCCATTTCACCTGATGTTATGGCTGAAAGTAGTGCATCAATTTCATTTTGCGATAGAATTTCTTCCATAATGACACTCACCTCCAAAGTGGAGTTATTGCAAGATCTTGTTTATTGTGTATACGTCAATAACTTCTCCTTCAGTCATTACTTCATTTAATTTAGTTTTTAGTTGTAATTCTATATCTGTCAAATTAGATTTAAAGTCTTTCTCTGTTTTTGTTGCGAGCTCCTTGATTAATATATTTTTTAATTGAAAGTCGCGTTTTTCTATTTCTTCTTTGGCGTCTTTATTGTTTGTTACGATTTGAAATTGCACTCTTACAAAACTACCATCTGATAAATCTGTTGTAATCTCAGGTGTTTGATAGGAATATTCAACCATTTTATCGATACCCAACTCTTCAGATTGATCATTAGCATCTGTTACATTTATTACGACAACAAAACCTGCAATCACAACTATCAATAATATAGCTAAAGATGTTAGCATCGTTTTCACTAATTTACTCATTTCTATCACCTGTTTTCGCGGGAAATTGAAATCCTATCGTCTGGTAAAAAGAAGTTACCTTTTGGACAATATCGGTTTTATTATTTTTTACAACTAATTTTTTACCATTAATTAGTGTAATGGTCGTACTGTCAGGTAACGATTCTACTTGTTCAATTAGCATGGCATTCAGATTAAATGAATCCCCATTTAAACGTATTAATTCAATCATATACGGTGGTAGAGACATAGTTTAATAGTCTCTACCTACCTCCTTATTATCGTTTTAAGTTAACAAGTTCTTGTAAAATTTCATCTGATGTTGTAATAATTCTAGTATTTGCTTGGAAAGCACGTTGAGCCGTAATCATTTCTGTAAATTCTTCAGCGAGATCAACGTTGGACATTTCTAATGAACCACTTATGATAGATGCGGTTCCTTCTGTTTCAGGTGTCGCTATACCATTAAACCCAGCATTTGGTGTATTTAGATAAAGATTGCTCCCAGCTTTTTCTAACCCTGCCGGATTGGAAAAATTCGCAATTCCTATCGTGTCAGCAGTCTCTGTTCCACCTTGTGCATTGATAAAATTAACTACCCCATTTTTTTGAATACTAAAGCTTTGTGCATCATTTGGTATTTGAATATTATTCCCGTCCACACTTTGTAAATAATTTCCATTCGCATCAACAATAAATCCCTCGTCATCCAAATAAAAATTTCCTGCACGTGTGTAGTAAGTAGTACCATTGCCTTCAACTACAAACATTCCATCCCCTTCCAAGGCAAGGTCTAATGGATTGCTCGTAATTTGACGGAACCCCTGAGTTTGGATATTATCAATTGATCCTAGTTGCCCACCTAATCCAACTTGCGATGCATTAATACCACCCTTTGCACCAGTTGGGCCCTCGGCTCCTTTTGTTGTTTGACTTAACATATCTTGAAACGCCACTCTTCCTTTTTTAAATCCAACAGTGTTTACATTGGCGATATTGTTACCTATCACATCTAATTTAGTTTGAAAGTTTTTCGTCCCTGAAATTCCAGCATACATTGAACGTAACATTTTTTATTTTCCCCTTTCAAAATTAGCTGTATCTGTCATTCAACAGCTATTGGCCCCCCATATGGGTCCAGCCTATCCATTTATTAAAATCGTTCCATTAATATTAGTAAATATTTTATGATTTGCTTCTTCTCTGTTCATTGCGGTAACTACCGTATTATTCTTTGTACTAACTAGTAAAGCAGCTTGGTTCGTTACCACCAATGAATCGGTTATTCCTTTTTTTCTTGCTTCTGCCACTTTCGTTTCTATCAATTGCCACTCTTTGTCTTCTATATTGATATTTCGCTCCGTTAATCGTTGACTGGCATGTTTACTAATTTTTAATTTTTGTTCATTCGCTAAAATATCCTTAAAAGAATGAATAGCATTATTTGATACTTTCTTTTCTCCTACTGGAAAATGTAGGGCATAATGTGATGGTACTTGATGAACTCGATGATCCAGTTTTATCACTTCCCCTATTACTTGTTTATCATCTGTTACATCAATTTAAACTAACTTTTGAAACTTTAGTTACTTCAACTTTTTCTTTATTATCTAACTCCAATATTGCAATACCATCACGTTGGCTCACTGCAATAACTTTTCCAGTTTCTTCGCGGGAAGTTTCAGAATCCTCTCCGCTAGAAAGGTAGGTTACATCTTTGCCAATCAAGTGACTATATTGGGTAACCGGTGATTCGACCTGACTATTAACAAGTAACTCAATGGATTTAGACATATTCATCATTTGTTCCAATGAAGTCAGTGTAGCCATTTGTTGAACCATTTCATTTTCATTCATTGGAGCTGTTGGATCTTGATTTTGTAATTGTGTCATCAGTATTTTTAAAAAGCCATCTTTATCTATAGTAGGTTTTGGTTCCCTACTTGTATTTTGGTTAGATAGGTATAATGATGGGTCGATTTTATTCATTATTTAAGTCCCCTATACTTTGACATTCATTAAAAGGTCTTGAAAGGTTAACTCCTTGTCGTCTTCGGAAGTATGGTTTCTTTCTTGATTCGAGTGATTAGATTGTTGTTCACCGTTTCCTTCCCATTGATGATTGGAGCTAGATTCCCTTTGCATCATATTTCCTTGTGTATGTAACTCTTGTTTTTCTATCATTACCTGATGCGGAAGAAACATATTCCTTAACTGATTCATATTAGATTCAAGCATTTCCTTAGCAACTTGAGTAGAAACAACAATTTTAACAGTCATTTCTCCATTCATTTGCATCAGTCTTACTCTCAGTTCCCCTAAGTTTTCAGGGTTTAATCTAATAGATAGCTGATTCGTCCCATTTGGAGTAGCTAAAAATCGACTTGATTTCATAATGGATTCAAATTGTTTGAGTAACTGTTGATTTACAGTTGTTTTATCTTGATTATTGTTTAAATGAATCACATGCTGCTCTATTTTCGATAAGGGGGTACCAGTATGAATTTGATTCGTTGAAACCTGCTCTAGCAGATTATGTTTCTCAAACGATTTTACCAACCATTTTGTTACATCTTTACTCGTAACTTCCGAGTGATCATTGTACTTCTGTTTCATTGATTCCCTTTTAGAAAATGAATCGATTAAATCTTTCCAAATGATTTGTTCTTCATTGTCGACGTTACTTTGTTGAAGAATAGTATTTAAGTTTTCGCCTGATTTATCCAGTTTCAAATAGTCCTTTAAAAGTTCTAACACTTTAGGTGAAATTTTTGGTAAATCATCTGGATTTTTAATTTGTTTTATTAAACTATCAAAATCCAAAATAATATCTTTCAAAGTACCTTTGTTTTCTACTAGTGTTTCTTTATTCATACCATTGGTTATCAGTGGGCTACTTTCAGTTTGCATGATAAAGGCACCATCTGTAGTTAAATGTGTATAGTCACTTTGGAAACCATTATTTGTCTCTTGCGTTTGTTCTTCTAGTTTATTAATGAATTGAAGTACATCTCTTATCAATACATGATCAACTGTTTCAGGTTTTTCCAAAATTTGATCTATCAACATAGCAAGCTGGTTATGTATGATTTGATTTTGTTCTTCTATTTCGTTCATGTTCTGTAAAAAATCCATTAGCTCTTCTTGATTCACTGGTTGTTTTTCATTCTCCTGCGAAACTTCCTCTTGATTATCCCGCTCATAAGAAGATTGTTCGTCTGTTAACACGTTATCTTCTTGTTCTAACTTTAATCCATTAACATTTGTATTATCCAAATCACCTATATCGGGACCTTGATTGTTTAGAATTTGTTCAAAAGAAGGATTTTCCGTAACGGTAAACTTCCCCTGATTCATCGGTTCCATAACTTTATCCAACAAAGGAATAGAAGTGCCAACGGTATTCATTACTTCACCTCCTTTCAATAGGGAAATTATTAATTTTCCATTAAATTCTTGGTAACTTCTGCAGCTTTTTTAGGGTCCATCTCTTGTAATATCTCGCCACGAGAATCATTAGACATTGCATTTAAAATGGATACAACACTAGATCGATCACTCATGTTTTCCAATATTTCAGCCGCTTTTTCCGGTGCCATTTTCTCATATGATTTTGCCACTGTTTTTACTTTTTTATTGGAGTCTTCCTCTTCCAATTCCTTTGTTTCTTGGATATTTTTAGTATCCGAATCATTCTTTTCTAATCGAGTAATTTCTCTTTCTAACTCTTGGATTTGTGCTTCCTGATCATCCATACTTTGATTTAGATCTTCAATTTTTTTATCTTTTTCTTCAATTACTTTTTGTAAATGCATTTCTGTGGATTGTTGTGGTTCCTCATCATCTTTACTTATCATATTAGAAACAATGGGGACATTATTGCCTTTTTCTTTTAACCAGTCAAATGTATTAAATCCAGCTATATTTAGAATAACTAGTACTATAGAAATAACTACGGCAACTGGTATAACTACTGCAAATAAGAACCAAAGAAATGGATTTATCTTTCTATTTTTATCTTTTTCTTTTTTCGCCATGAACTCACCTATTTTTACTGTTCATAAATTGATTTAATGAAATTTCATCCATAAACGCATTTTCTACTTTTTTAAGATAATGACGTTCCTCGTTTGTTCGACGTTCTATTAACTTTTCAAACTTTTTCACTTCAATATGAGCGTCTGTTAATTCAGCTTGTTTTAATTCCATTTCGTTTCTTGCTTTATTGACCTTTTGTTGAAAGGCAAGAATGTCATCTTTTATAGAATCGATATAAAAGGAAATCTGTTTAATCTGGTGCAAAGGTACACTAGCGTTTATGTAATCTTCATACATTTTTTCAGCATTCTCTTTTTTCTTCAATAAACGATATAAATCCATAGCTACGGATTCAAATTTTTCCGTTGACTGGGTATAATCTTTCTGAACCATTTTCTTTTCATTTTCTCTAAGTTGTAAAATTTTAGTGAGAACCATTGTATTAGCCATTTATTCATCCTCCGTTTAACAAGCTATCCATAGAATGAATGGTTTCTTCTAAAGAAATGACTTCTTCGACATCTTGTTTTAAAAATGCTTGAATTTTTGGATATAAAGATATTGCACGATCGATATCTTTATTTGTGCCCGGTTTATATGCACCAATGTTGATTAATTCTACATTATCTTCATAACTTGATATGAAAGTTCTTAATAGATTTGCATTTCTTTGGTGTTCTTTCGTAGTAACTTGATTCATCACCCGGCTAACAGATTTCAAAACGTTTATTGCTGGGTATTGACCACGTTCAGCAATTTTTCTATCCATTACAAAGTGGCCATCTAAAATACCTCTCACCGTGTCAGCGATTGGTTCATTCATGTCATCTCCATCAACTAGTACCGTATAAAAGGCGGTAATCGTGCCCGAAGCGTTTGTCCCAGTCCGTTCTAAGAGTTTTGGTAGAATGGAAAAAACAGAAGGTGTATATCCTTTCGTCGTTGGAGGTTCACCGACTGCAAGCCCAATTTCTCTTTGGGCCATCGCTACACGTGTTACAGAATCCATCATTAAATTAACTTGGTAACCAAGATCCCTAAAATATTCACTAATTGCTGTAGCAGTATAAGCCCCCTTGATCCTCATTAACGCAGGTTGATCAGAAGTGGCTACTACAACAATAGATCGTTTTAATCCTTCTGGGCCTAAATCCTTCTCAATAAATTCCCTAACTTCTCTCCCACGCTCCCCAATTAGAGCAATGACATTAATATCTGCCTTACTATTTCTAGCTATCATACCTAGTAATGTACTTTTCCCAACTCCACTTCCTGCAAATATACCGATTCTTTGTCCTTTACCTACTGTCAGTAAAGAATCTATCACTTTAACTCCTACCTGTATTGGTTCAGAAATAGGAGGGCGAAGCATGGGATTAGGAGGGGTCTGATCGGTTGATATACTAGTTAACCCTTTGGGAAGCGGAGTTTGATCTAAAGGATATCCTAATGGGTCAACAACGGAACCAATTAAATCACTTCCTGCTTTAACTGTTAATGACTTTCCAGTTGATTCTACTAAACAACCAGGGCCAATTTCATTTACTTCGGAATAAGGCATTAAAATAATCTTCTCATTATTAAACCCCACTACCTCTGAAAGTATAGGAGCTTTCCCCTTCATCACATGGATATGACAAACATCACCAATATTAGCATGCGGTCCCTGTGATTCTATCATTAGCCCAACGACACGTAACACCTTTCCATAAAATTTATATGGAACGGCCTGATCAATTGCTGAGTAAAGTTGAGCCTCATTCATGACCATTCTCCTGTACAACATCTTGTAATATTTGCTTTATTTGACTTAATTGCGTATCAATACTTGCATCGATTTGACCAAAGGGATGCTCAACAATACATGCATTTACATCCAATTCCTCTTTAACATAAATAGATAGTTTCAAATTGTTTTCTAAAAGCTGAGTTAATTCCTGCTTATGATCTAAAACAAATGAATATTTATTTGGATGCAAATAAATAGAAATATCCGATTGGTCCTGCAATTCTTTTATTGCGATTTTGATAATATCAAAAAATGCATTTGAGTCTTCTTCTATCTTCTGATTTAATATTTTTTCCGCTACATAAATAGCTAAATTTAGAATAGATTCGTCACTTTTCGCAACTATTGCATGATATTCCTCATTTGCACGTTTGATAACAGAATTTGTCTGGTCAATTAAATCCCGATATTCTCGTAAAGCCTGTTCTTCACCTGCGGAATAGCCGCTCTTATATCCTTCTTCTTTTGCTTTTTCAATCCACTCATTTTTCTCTTGTTGCCAATTGTTTTTTTCGGTTTCAATTTCCTTTTTTGTCGTTTCTATTTGTTTAGCTTGTTGGGTCTTTAACAAATTTAGTTGCTCCATGGCTGAACGAATTTCATTTTGAATGTTATCCAGCTCATCTTGTTTTGAGAGCCCACTATTCACGTGTTCTTCCGTCTTAAAAAATTCATGTGATTTGATTTTAATTACCCGTTTTTGTGCTGGCGAATGATTCATTTTCTGTGAATCAAACAATGATATCATCTCCTCCACCACGTGCAATAACAATTTCGCCAATATCCTCTAGTTTTCTAATAGTAGAGACTATTCTAGTTTGTGCTTCTTCTACATCAAGTAATCGAACAGGACCCATGTATTCCATTTCCTCTTTAAATGTTTCCACCATACGTTGGGACATATTAGAAAAGATTAGATTTTTCACTTCTTCACTAGAAACTTTCAATGCCAATCTTAAATCCTCATCATCTACTTCACGAATCACACGTTGGATTGCGCGGTTATCAAGTATAACAATGTCTTCAAAAATGAACATCCGTTTCTTAATTTCATCAACAAGTTCTGGTTCTTGTGTCTCCAAAGCATCGAGAATTGTTTTTTCAGTACTTCTGTCTACTTCATTCAATACATCTACAACAGCTTGAATTCCACCAGTTTGTGTATAATCTTCTGTAATAGTACTGGATAAATTTCTCTCTAGGACTTGTTCAACTTGGTTAATGATCTCAGGTGAGGTAGAATCCATCGTTGCAATTCGTTTCGCCACATCAGCCTGCATTTCCTGCGGTAATGCGGATAGTATTTGACCCGCTTGTTCCGAATCTAAATAGGAAAGAACCAATGCTATAGTCTGCGGATGTTCACCCTGGATATAGTTTAAAAGTTGTTGTGGGTCAGCCTTCCTTGCAAAATCAAAAGGTCTGACCTGTAACGATGATGTTAGCCTATTAATGATGTTTGAAGCTTCCTGTTTACCAAATGCTTTTTCCAGTACAGTTTTTGCATAGCCAATCCCACCTTGCGAAATATAATCCTGAGCAACAACTATTTGGTGAAATTGTTCGATTATGTCCTCTTTAACATTCGGATCTACTTTTTTTACAGAAGAAATTTCCAAACTTAACCTTTCAATTTCTTCGTCTGTTAAGTATTTATAAACCTGAGCAGACACATCAGGACCGAGTGCGATTAAAAGAATTGCAGCTTTCTGTTTTCCTGTTAATACAACGTCTTTTGATCTAACCATAATCTCCCTCCTAATCTTCACCGATCCAACTTCTCAACAATTTAGCAAACTCTTCAGGGTTTTCTTTTGCAACTTTTTCTAATTGTTTCCTTCTAACGACTGAATCTGATTCCACTTCATGTTCCAAATCTGGTATTTCATTTATACTTTGAGAGATAACTGTATCTTCTACTTCTTCTTCAAATTCATCTTTCGTTTTTCTATTTTTAAATAACATAAAAACTAGGATTAAAATAATAATCAGTAATATAGCTCCAGCGATATACATCCATATAGGAATGGTTGGTTTCACAGCATCTTCAGTTGTTGACCCATCGGTAAATTCCTGAAATACTATTGAAACTTTCTCATCTGGATCAATTTCCCCGTATTCTTCATCAATAGATGTCGATACAATGGAATCTAATATGGATGAAATCCCATCCTGAACAGCATTCTGTTCTTGTTGGGATAAATATTCAGGCTTACCTGTGACGTTTTTCACACTGTCTACCGCAACTTGAACACCTAAATCTCTTACTTTGTATGGACTTTCTACAATCTCTTTGCGAATACGATTAAACTCATAATTAATTGTTTCCTTGTCCATCTCGTAGTCGCCATTTCCATCTTCTTCATTTGCTTGATAATTGGTTACATCTTCATCCCCGGTTCCGGCAACACCACCTTGTGCACCATCACCTGAATAAGATTCTTTAATGGTCTCCATACTAACAGGAAGGCCTTCCATATCATCAATGTTTACTGGCTCTACTAATTCCTCAGTTCTATTTTCTTGAGTAAAATCTATATTGGCGGTCACCGAAACTATTACATTTTCCATCCCAACCATATTACCGAGCATTTGTTGTAGACGTTTTTGTATATCACGTTCAACATCATGTTTCACTTTCTGCTGATATGTATGTGCATCTTGTGCTAGATATTGACTTTGTGATTCTTGATCATAATACTCAAAATACTGATTCATAATAACGATGTTTTCCTGTGGTAAATTAGGAACAGCCTGTGAAACGAGATTATATAGTGCATTTATTTGGTTTCCTTGAAATTGATAACCTGGTTTTGTATTTAAAACTATAGATGCACTAGCTTCACCAACTGTATCACTTGCAAAAATAGGTTCTTTCGGAATATTAATCATAACCTTAGCGTCATTAATTCCTTCAATACTTTTCATTAAATTAGCAAGTTCCGTTTGCATTGCATCAAGTTTCATAATATCAAACTCATTATCCGTAATACCCCAAGAAGATTTTTCACTGAAAAAGGAATAATCTATATTCCCACTATTAGGTATCCCTTGCCCGGCTAAATCAACTAGTAATGAATCACCTTGTTCTTCTGGAACCGAAATGGTGGTCCCACCATTTGACAATTCATATGGAATACTTCTTGAATCCAATTCTGTTTTAATTTGATCCACTTCTTGTAATGACAAATCACTATATAATGTTACGTACTTTGTCTTAGAAGTTAGCAACACCGTTCCAACAATAATAATAATCAGCAATAGTATCGAACTAATAAAGATTATCTTTTGTTTTTTAGAACGGTTTGTCCAAAAAGAAACAGTTGAATCCTTCCATTTTAATAACTTCTCTTTCATTCATAATATCCCCTAACTAAAGCGCAAAAAAAATTAACTAGTAGTGCGTGTTCAAAAAGGAGGATGAAAAGGACCAAGGTCGGCTAAAGTCGTAACGCTCTGGGACTCCGACTACTCGTCTCACCGTAAAAATTTGTTGCAACGCTGCCCCTACATAGTGGCATGTTATTCTCACCGGACTTTTTGAACATCCTCTAGAAATAAATTAGACTTGCATTCTCATAATCTCGTTATAAGCATCTATCACTTTTTTTTGAATTTGCACTGTAGTTTCTAAAGTGATACTCGCCTTTTGTGCTGTGATCATCACATCATGTAGGTCATCGATATTTCCACTTGCGAGAGCTTCCGTTTTCTTGTCTGATTCAATTTGAATTTTGTTCAAACTATCGACTGCACCTTTTAATACATTTGCAAAGTTTTGTTTTGATTCTACAGATGAACCTACTTTTTTTGTTGGTATTGAATTTACATTCATACCAATTGAATCAATTCCCGGATTCATACCATAATCTCCTTATTTCTTATTTTCCGATTTCTAAAGCTTTCATTAACATGCTTTTACTAGAATTAACGGCTGTTATATTTGCTTCATAAGATCTTGTTGCACTCATTAAATCGACCATTTCTTGAAGTGGATCAACATTTGGCAACCGTACATAACCATTTTCGTCCGCATCAGGATGATTTGGATTAAACTCTAATTTAAACGGTTTTTCATCTTCAACTATTTTGGAAACTTTTACACCTAAGGAAGAATTGTTATTTCTTGATGCTTTCTCAAGGTATTGTTGAAAACTTTTCTTATCTGATTCAAGTACGACCATTTTCCTTCTATAAGGGTCATATTCCCCATTTTCATTTATTTTTGCACGAGTTGTTTGCGCATTAGCGATATTAGATGAAACAACATCCATCCGTAATCTTTGTGCCGTTAATGCACTTGCACTCGTATTCAAAGCATCAAAAATCGACATAATTAATTTCCACCTCTTACTACGGTTCTAATACTATTAAACTTGCCATTCATACGGTCAACTAAACTATTATAATAGATCTGATTTTTGGCTAAGTCACTCATCTGTTTATCTATATCCACATTATTACCATTGTGATTATAAATAGTGTTATTTTTTGTTATGACACGATATGTAGAATTACTTTCCGAATGAAACGAAAGGTGTTTATCATTTGTCTTTTTAGCTTCTAAATTTGATTGAACGGCATCGTCTAATATATTTTTAAAAACTACATCTTTTGCTTTATAGTTAGGCGTATCGACATTTGCAATATTATTAGAAATGACTCGATTTTTGGTTGATGCATAATCAAGTGAATTTTCTAACGTACGAATAGTACTTCCAAATAAATCCACCGGTATCCCCCCTATTACTTATAAATATATTTTACAAATATGTTACTAAATGATTACACTAGAACATTTTAATTTATTCAGAGGTCAAAGTCACTACATTTCGACATTTTTTGCTCCAAAGTGAAAAAATTTATTTGTATTAATTACCATTAGTTGGGAGTTTAATCACAAAATAGATAACGGACTTCCATCGGTAGGGGCTTTCCTTCATCCCTCACCTACCTTATTTGTTTCGCCGGAAGCTTGAGGTGGGTCTTACAGCCCGTTTAGATGTGATAAACTTTTAAAACACCTGATGTAAAGTAATAATTTTTCACTAATACTTATTACCTATATCATTTTAACTTATTTAATTAAAAAACGATACATAAAATGTCGAAATTTGCATGAACAGAAATGTGACTTTTATGTGAATAATAATAACAATAACAACACAGAGGTTTAAAATTGGGGTATCATTTTAAATTCCTTGGAGATTATAAACAGAAGGGTATTGGAAAATTTCAAAAACAAAGGCGCAAGCGCCCGTTTAGCGACGTACGGACTGGACTGAGCCGTAGGAGATAAAGGAAACATGCCCCTTCATAGGGGTATGCCGACGTTGGCCGCAAAGGCCGCACTTAGTCGGCCTTCCTTTAATACTTTGAGTCGATGTTGACTTTCACCACAAGGGTATAAGTGCGACTAAGCCTCTGGTTTCATCCATCGGCAAGTCTTCTTTATCGTGTCATGAGGTGAAGGAAGTCTCGCTAGTCGCTGGGCGCTGGAGCCGGACGTGGCTATTTCTGTATCTAAGTTATCCATAGCCATACAAATTTTCTAATTTCCTGACGAAAAAAAGCCAGGTTGGAAACCTAGCTTTTATCTTGAACGTAATTTATCGAGCTCAACTAAGAATTTATCATTTAATACTTTAATATAAGTACCTTTCATTCCTAATGAACGTGACTCAATGACACCAGCACTTTCTAATTTTCTTAGTGCGTTAACTATTACAGATCTAGTAATACCTACTCTGTCAGCAATTTTACTTGCAACTAAAAGTCCTTCCATACCATTTAATTCTTCAAAGATATGATCAATTGCTTCTAACTCACTATAGGATAATGAGCTAATAGCCATTTGTACAACAGCTTTACTCCTTGCTTCCATTTCAATTTCTTCAGTCTTTTCATGAAGAATTTCCATACCAACAACTGTTGCTCCGTATTCAGCTAGCAATAAATCATCATCATTAAAGCTCTCATTTACTCTACCTAGAATTAATGTGCCTAAACGATCTCCACCACCAATAATAGGAACAATTGTTGTCAATGCATCTTTAAATAATTCCTTATTTTCTTCAGGGAATACAGAAAGTTGACTATTCACATCTAAGTTTGCTGTTGTTTCATGAATACTGAAAAGTCCTTGAGTGTATTCTTCAGGAAATCTTCTTTCTTCTAGCATATTTTTCATTCGGTCATTAGCCATTTCTTGGTTTACTGCATATCCAAGTAATTTCCCACGTCTACTTAAGATATAAACATTCCCACCAATTACATCTCTTAAAGATGCGGACATGTCATTAAAATTAACAGATTTTCCAGTTGCTTTTTGTAACATTGCATTGATTTTTCTTGCTCGATCTAATAGTTTCATGTTGTAAATCCTCCATTTCATTCTTTAAACTATAATATAAATTGACTAAGATCTCTATTTTCAGCTATTGTTTTAAGTTTTTCATCAACATAACTAGGTGTAATCTTAATTTCTTCCATCGTTATATCTGGTGCTTCAAAAGATAAATCTTCTAGTAATTTTTCCAAGATTGTATGAAGTCTTCTTGCTCCAATATTATCGGTTTCTTGGTTTACTTGAAATGCAATTTCTGCCAGTCTAATAATAGCATCGTCAGTAAATATTACATTTATACCTTCCGTTTTCAATAAAGATTGATATTGCTTGATTAATGCATTGGATGGCTCGGTAAGGATACGTCTAAAATCTTCAACAGACAATTTCTCTAATTCTACTCTTATCGGAAATCTTCCTTGTAACTCTGGTATTAAATCGGATGGCTTTGCCATATGAAAAGCACCTGCAGCTATAAAAAGAATATGATCAGTCTTTACCGCGCCATGTTTTGTGATCACAGTAGACCCTTCGACAATTGGTAGAATATCGCGTTGAACCCCTTCTCTTGAAACATTTGCTGAACTATTGTCCTTACCAACAACTTTATCAATTTCATCGATAAAAACAATTCCAGACTGCTCTGCTAGTTCAATTGCCTCTTGTGCCGCTTCTTCCATATCAACCAATTTTTGTGCTTCTTGATTCGTTAATACTTTTCTTGCTTCAGACACAGGGAGTTTTCGTTTCTTTTTCTTGGTAGGCATAAATTGCCCAAACATATCTTGCATGTTCATTCCCATATGCTCCATCCCCGAACCTTGAAGCATATCAAACATGGAAGGCGGCATTTCATCGATTTCCACCGTTACTATATGATCCTCTAATTCACCGAGCGCTAGTTTCTGTTCTATTTGTGTTCTTTTATGATTAAACTCTTCATCTTTCTCGCTATTATCACTTTCTTCTTCCGATGATTGTGTTGAAAAAAACATTTCAAGAGGATTTTTTATTGTATTTTGTTTTTTAGCTTGTGGTAAAAGTAATTTAACAAGTTTGCGATTAGCCTCTCTTTCGGCTTGATCTTTAACTTCATTCATTTTTTCTTCTTTTACCATTCTAATAGACATTTCAACTAAATCCCGAATCATAGATTCAACATCTCTTCCAACATACCCAACCTCTGTGAATTTAGTCGCTTCTACTTTAACAAAAGGTGCACCGACAAGTTTAGCAAGTCTTCTTGCAATTTCTGTTTTACCAACCCCGGTAGGACCCATCATCAAAATATTTTTTGGCACAATCTCATCTTTTATCGAATCTTCTAATTGCATTCGTCTAAAACGATTCCTTAAGGCGACTGCTACAGATTTCTTAGCATTTTTTTGTCCTACAATATACTTATCTAATTGGTCCACTATTTCTCTAGGAGTATAACGGATACTCATACTTTAGATGGCCCCCTTCTATTCAAGTACTTCTAAAGTGATTTGATCATTCGTAAACACACAGATTTCTCCAGCAATTTCAAGTGCTGCTTGAGCAATTTCTCTTGCTGTTAACCCTTCAGAATACTTAATTAAAGCTCTTCCAGCACTAAGGGCATAATTACCACCTGAACCAATTGCAAGAATCCCGTCATCTGGTTCAATAACTTCACCAGTACCAGATACTAAATACATTTGATCCTTATTCATGACAATGAGCATTGCTTCCAATTTTCTTAATACCTTGTCGCTACGCCACTCCTTAGCTAGCTCTACCGCAGCACGTGTTAAGTTTCCATTATATGTTTGTAATTTCTCTTCAAACTTTTCAAATAACGTAAAGGCATCAGCTACAGAACCTGCAAATCCTGCTAAGACTTGCCCATTAAATAATCTTCTTACCTTTTTAGCTTTATGTTTCATCACAACTGCATTACCTAATGTCACTTGGCCATCTCCACTCATGGCGCATTGACCATTATGCTTAATTGCAAAAATTGTTGTTGCGTGCATTTCAATAGTCACTCATCTCACCTCTTTTAATCTTTTGCTCGCGGATGACTTTTCATATAAACATCTCGCAAGTAATTTTTTGTGACATGAGTATATATCTGTGTTGACGATAAACTCTCATGTCCTAAAAGTTCCTGAACAATTCGTAAATCTGCACCTTCGTTCAACATATGTGTTGCGAATGTGTGTCTGAGTTTATGAGGATGAACATGAACCGTCAATGCAGCATCATCAACCATTTTATTTAATATAACTCTTATTCCTCTTGCAGTTAAGGGAGTTCCTTTTGCATTTAAAAATAGAGCATCAAATTCATTTTTCGACTTTTCTTGCAAAATCTTCCTACCTTCGTTCAAGTATGTTTCAAGGGCAATTTCTGCAAATCTTCCAAATGGAACGTAACGTTCTTTATTTCCCTTTCCTCTAATAAAGATGGTTCCAATAGAAAAATCAATGTCTTTCAATGAAATCCCTTGACACTCACTTACACGGATACCTGTTCCGTATAATATTTCGATTAATGCCTGGTTGCGTTGGCCCAGCGGTGTTGTTAAATCACTTACCTCAAATAATTTTTCCATTTCTTCCTTATATAAAAAGGTAGGAACAGCTTTCTTATCTTTTGGTAATGTAATGAGTGAAAATGGATTACCCGTGTTTAACCCTTCTCTTTCTAGGAATTTAAAAAAACTTCTTAATGAAGAAATTTTCCTAGAAACTGATTTCCTACTTAGTTGTTCTTCATAAAGTTGGGTAAGAAATAGTCGAATGACAGTTGAGTCGACCTGTTCCAATTCATGTATGGATTCTCTTTTTAAAAAGGCAAAAAAAATTTCAATGTCTTTTTGGTAAAACATAATAGTGTAGGGGGAAACATTCTTCTCAATTTGTAAATATTCCATAAAAGCTTTGGAGTATTTCACAAAATTCTGTTCCGGCATTCCATTCACCCCATTTGGCTTTAAAAGCATATCATAAGTACTTTTTGATTGCAACCAATTTAACTGAATTGAAGTAAAATTCTGAATGGTTTAACACAAATTGATTATAACACAATTATTTGATTTGTCATGCAATTTGTTTATTTATGCAATCAACAATTGATAATTATAGCATTCTTTTTCACATAGTCAATAAAATACAATTCAATCTTTTTAGAAAGATGAGGAAAATGAAAATTATGTGAATTAATATCCTTTATAGCCAAAAACGTAAAAAATTATTCCTTTTTTAGGAATTTAATTTATTACAATGTTAAAGGCCATTCACTTGTAGTGAACAGCCTGAATACTAACTCTGAACTTCTTCTTTATAATCACAATTTGTACATTGTACTTGTGTTTCCTTTTTATTTTTCTTTTCCACTAATAGTGATTCACATTTTGGACACGGTCTCTGTATTGGTTTATCCCAAGATACAAAATCACATTCAGGAAAACGATCGCACCCATAAAAAGTTCTTCGTTTTTTAGATTTTCGTTCTACTATATTTCCTTCCTCGCATTTCGGACACTTAACACCAATTTCTTTCAATATTGGTTTTGTATTCCTACAATCCGGGAAATTCGAACATGCTAAGAATTTTCCATATCTCCCCATCTTATATACCATTGGGTGACCACATTCTTCGCAATCTATTCCAGCTGGTTCATCTTTTATCTCTATTTTTTCCATTTCTTTTTCGGCTTTTTCTAATCTCTTACTAAAATCTTTATAAAATTCATCAATAGTAGAAACCCAGTTACGTTTTCCTTCCTCGATGGAATCTAGGTCACCTTCCATTTTTACTGTAAAATCAACATCGATTATTTCGGGAAAAAATTCTTCCATTAATTCATTAACGATTGTACCAAGTTCTGTCGGGATAAATCGTTTATTATCTAACGTAACATATCCACGACGTTGTATGGTATCTAGTGTTGGTGCATATGTGGAAGGTCTACCAATACCGAGCTCTTCCATTGTTCTCACCAATCTCGCCTCTGTATAACGTGGAGGGGGCTGAGTAAAGTGCTGATTTGGTATGATTTCCTTCGAATCCACAACCATGCCTTCCGATAAATCTGGTAGAAATTTCTCTTCTACTTTTTTATTATCGTCTGTTCCTTCAACATATACTTTCATAAAACCTTTAAATTTAACTTTTGAACCTGTTGCACGGAACTCTATTTTATTATTGAATAAATGAACCGTCATTGTATCCATGATAGCAGGAGCCATTTGACTTGCTAAAAAGCGTTCCCAAATCAACTTATATAATCTGTATTGATCTCTTGATAGTATTTCTTTTAATGATTTTGGATCTCTATTTACTGAAGTCGGACGAATAGCTTCATGGGCATCTTGTGCACCTTCATTATTTTTTTTAGGTTTATTTCCTCCATGATATTCCTTCCCAAACTTCTCTATTATATAATCATAGGCTTCCGACTTTGCAGTATCCGAAATTCTAGTAGAATCAGTACGCATATACGTAATTAAACCAGTGATTCCTCCAGATTTCTTACCTAAATCTATCCCTTCATATAATTGTTGAGCTATCATCATTGTTTTCTTTGCCCTGAAATTCAACTTTCTCGCTGCTTCCTGTTGTAGGGATGAAGTAATAAAAGGTTGAGCTGGATTGCGCTTTCTCTCTCGTTTTGTAACCTTTTCAATTGTAAATTTCTTATCTAATTTGTTTATAATTTCTTTTACATCGGCTTCCGTTTTTAATTCCTGTTTCTTACCATTTTCACCATAAAATTGGCCTTCAAACACTGTCTCATTTTTTAAAAATTCAGCCTCAATCGACCAATATTCTTCAGGCTCGAATGTTTCAATTTCTTTCTCACGATCTACGATTAGTTTCATTGCTACTGATTGTACACGGCCTGCGCTTAACCCTTTCTTTACTTTTTTCCAAAGTATTGGGCTGATATTATAACCAACTAATCGGTCTAAAATACGTCGAGCCTGTTGCGCATTGACTAGATCAATATCAATCGAACGTGGATGTTTGAATGATTCTTTAATAGCATCTTTTGTAATTTCATTAAATACGACTCGACAATCTGAGTTTTCATCTACATTTAAGATATGTGCTAAATGCCAAGCAATTGCTTCTCCCTCTCTATCCGGGTCGGCTGCTAAATATATTTTTTTAGCCTTTTTTGCTGACTTTCGTAAATCTTTTAACACATCACCTTTACCACGTATTGTAATATATTTTGGTTTAAAATTTTCTTCTACGTCTACACCCATTTGACTTTTTGGCAAATCGCGGACATGGCCCATAGAAGCTTTAACTTCATATTTTTTTCCTAAATAGCGTTCAATTGTTTTCGCTTTTGCAGGTGACTCTACAATAACAAGATAATCTTTCATCTATGATCCTCCTAAGATGAGGTTGGCAATATCTTTGAATTTTTCTCTTTATGGAGCCTTATAGAAGTATGTGAAATATACTTTTACTTAGTAATCTTATTTTATATACTTCAAGGGAATTATATTACCTTACAAAATAATTTTAAATCCTCACTAATACTAAATAGTTATAATGAATTTGTCAAACAAACTGTTACTGTTTTTTCTTTTTTAATCATAATTTTTTGATAAAGAAGACTTCCATTGATGGGGGTACTTCATCCCCGCTGAAGGTTAGTCGCGCCTATCGTACCTTTACAGGTTGGGAGTCTTACTTCCCGTTTAGGTGAGATAAATAGTCCCAATCCTCTTGAATATCATCAGGGGATTGAACTAACTTAGCACCGTCTTGAATCATTTGATTACAACCCTTTGTCTGGGGAACGGTTGGAGACCCTGGTACAGCATACACTTCTCTTCCTTGATCTAGAGCTTGGTCTACAGTAATTAAGGTTCCACTTCTTTCCATTGCCTCAATTACTAAAGTCCCAAAACTAAGTCCACTTATAATCCGATTTCGTTCTGGAAAGTGGTACTTAGCAGGTGGAATATTTGGTGGATACTCAGTTAAAACTAATCCGTATTTGGCAATTTGATGGAATAGGTTTGTATTCTGTTTTGGATATATATGATGAAATCCACTTCCTAATACCGCAATTGTTTTACCATGATTAACTAAAGCAGTTTGATGAGCTAAACTATCTATGCCTTTTGCTAAACCACTAACAATTAACCAATTATCCTTAACCAATGGCTTGACGATATGTTCTAATTTAAGCATAGCCTTATTAGATGGATTTCTAGTACCTATCACACTCAACTTTTGATTATATTGTAGTAAGGATAAATCTCCTTTAGCATATAAAACGAGCGGTGCATCTTTTATTGTATTTAACATAGCAGGATAAATTTCGTCAACTATCGTAATAATGTTATATAATCTTAAATCTTCTATTAACTGTTTTCTTACTATATTTTGATGAAGATCATGGTAAAATAATGTCGCATTTTTAAGAGGGATTCGAAGTTGTTTTGATATATCATGAGGGGTTAATTGGTAGACGCCACTTAACGTGGAATCGATATGAAGAAGTCTGCGGATTATTCTTCTTGTTATGCCGCGACATCTGGAGATATGAATCAATCGGAGTCGAACATTATTCAATTCATCACGTCCTGTATGTAATTTTTTTAATAGTTAATAGAACCTAAAAGAATATTCTTTTAGGTTCTATTATATTAATACCACTTTTCTTGTCTAGCTTAAGTAGCCAGCGACTAGCGTGACTTGGCATGGCCAGGCGCAGTCCGTACGTCGCTAAACGGCTACTTTCGCTTTTCTAGTGTGTCTTACATTTTTGATCTAGGCCTTTTTCCTTTAGGACTTTAATCATTGTTTCACCAATTACAGCAGGTGTATCGGCTACAGCAATTCCACATTCGTTCATAACACGGATTTTTTCTTCTGCGGTACCTTTACCTCCAGAAATAATCGCTCCAGCATGTCCCATGCGTTTCCCTGGGGGAGCTGTTGCACCGCCAATGAAGCCTACTACAGGTTTTGTCATATTTGCCTTAACCCACTCTGCAGCTTCTTCCTCTGCAGTACCACCAATTTCACCAATCATAACAACCGCTTCCGTTTCTGGATCTTCATTAAACGCTTTTAGCACATCGATGAAGTTTGTACCATTTACAGGGTCTCCACCAATTCCAACCGCAGAGGTTTGTCCATAACCAGCTTGAGATAATTGATGCACTGCTTCATATGTTAATGTTCCAGAACGTGAAACTACACCAATATGTCCTTTTGTATGAATATATCCTGGCATTATTCCAACTTTACATTCATCAGAAGTAATTACACCTGGACAATTTGGTCCAATTAATCTAGTTTTCTTACCTTCCATATAACGCTTAACTTTTACCATATCCAATACTGGAATATGCTCTGTAATACAGATTACTAAATCTAATTCTGCATCAACCGCTTCCATAATTGCGTCTGCAGCAAATGGTGCTGGTACATAAACAACAGATACTGTTGCTCCAGTTTTATCAACCGCTTCTTGTAATGTATTAAAAACTGGTACACCGTCTACCTCTGAACCACCTTTTTTAGGGGTTACACCACCAACAATTTTCGTACCGTATTCAAGCATTTGTTTTGTATGGAATCTAGCAGTACCACCAGTAATTCCTTGGACAATTACTTTCGTGTCTTTATTTAAATATACGCCCATTTTTGTACGTCCTTTCTATCAAATTTATTTCACCATTGCTACAATTTTTTGCGCACCATCAGCCATGGAATCTGCTGAAGTAATATTCAAACCGGATTCATTTAATATTTTCTGCCCTAAATCAACATTTGTACCTTCTAAACGAACTACTAAAGGAATCTCTAAACCTACTTGTTTTGTTGCTTCTACAACACCTTCAGCAATAACGTCACATTTCATAATTCCACCAAAGATATTTACAAAAATACCTTTAACATTAGGATCAGATAAAATTATCTTAAATGCTTCTGTTACTTTTTCAGCAGTTGCCCCGCCCCCAACATCAAGGAAGTTTGCCGGTTCGCCGCCAAAATATTTAATAATATCCATCGTTGACATAGCAAGTCCAGCACCATTTACCATACAACCGATATTTCCATCTAAAGCTACATAACTTAAATCATATTTAGAAGCTTCGATTTCCTTTTCATCTTCTTCCTCTAAGTCACGTAATTCCATAATTTCAGGCTGACGATATAAAGCATTATCATCGAAGTTTAATTTAGCATCTAATGCAAGTACCTCGCCATCACCAGTTGTAACTAATGGGTTAATTTCCGCAATGGAGCAATCTTTTGCTATAAATGCATCATACAAACCCGTCATGAATTTAACAGCTTTCCCAACTAGTTCATCTGGAATATTTATGTTAAATGCTAGTCTACGAGCTTGATAAGGTGCTAGTCCAACAACTGGGTCGATTACCTCTTTAAAAATCTTTTCAGGGGTTTCTGCAGCAACTTCTTCAATTTCCGTTCCACCCTCTTCAGACGCCATCATAACGACACGAGAAGTAGCACGATCTAAAACAACACCAACATAGTATTCTTTTTTGATATCGCATCCTTCCTCAATAAGAAGGCGCTTAACCTCTTTTCCTTCTGGTCCGGTTTGGTGAGTAACTAATGTCTTTCCTAAAATTTCATTTGCATATGTACGAACTTCATCCAAATTTTTAGCTACTTTAACTCCACCAGCTTTTCCGCGGCCTCCAGCATGAATTTGTGCCTTGACAACGGTTACAGCACTGCCCAATTTTTCTGCTGCTTCTACAGCTTCATCCACTGTATAAGCTACGTGTCCATTGGGAACTTTTACACCGAATTCACGTAAAACTTGTTTACCTTGGTACTCGTGAATGTTCATTGTTCATCCTCCTAATATAATTACTGCTATTTCATTGTATATAAAAATTATAATTTAAACAAGAAAAACAATCTTAAGTTATCACAAAATTGTCATTTATTTTGTTTAATACTTTGTTCAGTATTGTATATAAACGCAAAAACCTCTGCCACTGCTTCATACAATTCTTCTGGAATTGTCTCATTTATATTAAGTTTTGACAGTAATTCTACTAATGCGATGTCTTCTACTACTGGAATTTGATTATTAGTTGCAATTTCAAGAATTTCATCTGCAATTGCCCCCTTTCCAGCTGCGGTAACTACAGGAGCCGAATGCTCTATTCGATTATATTTTAAGGATACTGCTTTTTTATTCGTCATATTCGAAAATCAACTCCTGTAAAATTGGAAATATTATAATCTTTATTAAGAGCAGTACTTGAAATATTAGATTCAAATGGTATTGGTTTAAATAAAACATTCGTTAAATGATAATTTAACTTTTCTAATCCAGATTTTAATCGTTTTTGTAAAGGGATAGTTTCCTGTTTTAGACCTTCTACATTATTATACACCGTAATAGTTACATTTCTTTGCTGTATATGCATATCGATTATGGTTTCTTGTAGATATTCTAGTTCTAAATAAAAATAGATTCTACAGTAATTTGGATCAATCGTTCCCTTTTCAGACTTTTTACTTTTTAGTTCTAAATTTAAATCTTCATTCAAGCCTAATACTTCACCAGGCAAATTAAAATTAACTTGGATGAAATTGTCTGTTTCATGTATGGTGTTTAATTGCATTCCATTCAAATAATGAAGAAGCTTTTCAGCATGGATTTGATGCTCCCCGTCCACTGATAACATTTGTAATAAATAACTCTTAATAGATGGTTGTGTAATGTCGCCTTGATTTCTTATCGTATATTCATAGTCTAATCCACTATTTGCTAAAAACTGATGAAGATGACGAAGGAAAAGCTCTTTAGGTTCGGCTTCAAAATAGTTGTTACTTTGCATTGGACCTGGTTTGATAAAATTTCGTAACATGGTATAAGTATCGGTAAAGTTTTCTTGTTTTTGAAGTTCATTTATTAAATTACTAATAAGCTTGGATTGACTCTCTGTATTCTTAGAATAGATCGCTTTAAATATGGAATCCGTTAAAGGCAATCTACGTTGAATTAATTCTTTTAATACATCTTGCACTTGTTCATTATTCTTATATGTATCTAGTAATTTTAGTGCTTGCATCAATTGTGTCTTTTCAAACGGGACTCCGCCTACCATCAATTTTTGTAAAAATAATCGGTTAGCTTCTGAATTTTTTACACCTAAACTTTTCAATAAAGCGGGGATATCTAATTTAGATTGATTTTTTAACTTTTTACCAATTACCTTTAAGTAAAGCACTTGATTAGAGAGATGAACTTGAAAATGATAATGGTCCCCAATCGCTAATGGTATTTCAAGTTTCGCTATAACAGTTTGATTCTTTAATTGAATTTGGGCCATATTGTTCGGAAACAATTTGGCAACTTTCCCTCTTACTATCTGGCCTTGATTTAATTCCGGGTTATTAAACGAAGACTGTGAAAAAGGTTTTCCTAATACTTTATTTATATTCAGCTGTAACTCCCTCCTTCACATTGAGCGCATTCCGCACTGGTCCAAATGTATAACGATGAAATGGAGTTGCGCCGAATTCCTTTAATTTTTCCATATGAATTTTAGTACCATACCCCATATTTGATGCAAAGTCATACTCGGGATATTCTCTATGTATTTCTTTCATAATTCGATCACGCGTTACTTTTGCTATAATACTTGCTGCAGCAATAGATACACTTTTTGCATCCCCTTTTATGATTGATTCATACGTATACGTGAGATTTTTCAAATTTACTGCATCGATTAATACATGATCAGGAGAAACATGAAGATTTTTTATAGCTTCCGTCATCGCTAATTTGGTAGCTTCAAAAATATTAATTTCATCAATTTTTCTATTATCCACGATCCCAACACCATAACTTATCGCTTTTTCAATTATTATTTTATAGTATTTTTCCCTAGTTACTTCATTAAGTTGTTTGGAATCGTTTAGGCCAAGTAATTTAAAATCCAATGGTAGTATAACAGCCGCAGCAACGACCGGACCCGCCAATGGGCCTCTTCCAGCTTCATCAACACCCGCTATATATTGTTTTCCAAGTGATCGAGCTCTATTTTCTATTTGACACATTTCATTATACTTTACTTCTAATTCCATTTCCTTACGTTTCTGTTTTTCATAACCCTTTATTAAATTTTGAACACCTTTTCGTTCATCTAATCTTAATTCGCTCACTAACTCCTCAGTTATTAAACCTTGTCTAAATAAGCTTTGAAGCTTTGAAATAGGTTGTTTTTTCATGAATACACCTTACTCTCTCGTTATCTATGTTGTTTTTTAGAATACCGGCTCGGCGAATAACTTAGTTTACAAATCTTTACGGTGGGTCGAGTATTGAAGACCCCAGATGAGAAGGATTTATCTCACCAAATATTTCCCTACCCGCAAAATAAAACATCCATCAAATCTAGATGGATGTCATTTTCAAATAGATTACTTAAATGTTTATAGCCGTTCAAGCGTTATTTTACCAAGTCTTCCTGTTCTTAAATCCCTTAAAACAAGATCAGATACTTTGTCAAAATTTACATTTCCACCGCTTTCTAATGCTCCGCGAAGTTTGCCAATTTTAACAAAGATATCCCACATATCATCCATATCCTGTTCAATTTGATATCTTTCCATAAGTCGATTCGGGTAGTGCTCTTGCATAAAGGTAATAACAAAAGCAACTATATCCTGTAGAGATAATAATTGATCTTTAATCGTCCCAATTGCCGCCAGACGATAGCCAACTGTTTGATCTTCAAATTTAGGCCAGAGAATTCCTGGAGTGTCTAAGAGCTCAAAGTCTTTCTTAACTTTAATCCATAATTGATGTTTCGTAATGCCGGGTCGATCTCCTGTTTTCGCGACCTTTTTGTTCGCAAGTCGATTAATGAGTGTCGACTTCCCTACATTTGGAATTCCTACAATCATCGCTCTTGCCGGCCTAGGCTTAATTCCCTTTTTTTCTAATTTTTTTATTTTTTCTTGCCCTAATTGTTTGGCAAGTTGAATAACATTTTTTATATCCTCTTTCTCATTTACATCCACGGCTACTGCTGGTATATCTTGTTCTTGAAAATAAGATAAGAATTGTTCTGTAATTTTCGTATCAGCTAAATCCTTTTTCATCATAACAATCATTTTAGATTTATTTTGCAATACCTGTCGAAGCATTGGATTTTGTGAAGACAATGGTGCTCTAGCATCAACCAATTCTATTACAAAATCAACTAGTTTTAATTTTTCCTCTACTTCCCGTTTCGCTTTTGCCATGTGTCCTGGAAACCATTGTATAGTCATAAAAGTCCTACTCTCCTACGATTCGCATTCTATCCAGAGGCCAATAAATTAAACTTGCTTTTCCTACAATTTGATCCATCGAAATAACCCCTAACATTCGGCTATCTGTTGAGTTACCCCGATTATCCCCTAACACGAGCACGTGACCTTCTGGAATAGTTGTAAACTCTCCTGGTAACTCTTCCAATGTAAAATCATTTGTTAAGGTTTGATATGGTCCCAAATTTCTTTTTTGTTCACTTAAAAATGGTTCTTCAACAGGCTCACCATTTATATATAAAACCTCATCCTTAACAGCAACGTGTTCACCAGGTAAACCAATTACCCTTTTAATAAAGTCTTTTTGAGCAGACGCATGAAATACTACAATATCAAAACGTTCTGGTTCTCCGATTTTATACCCTATTTTATTGACTATCATTTGATCTTTGTCATGTAGGGTTGGCAACATCGACGGTCCATCGACAACTATTGGAGAGAATAAAAACATACGTACAACAAGTGCCAAGCCCAATGCAAGTAATAATGCTTTTAACCAATCAAACCATTCTTTCTTTTTATTCGCCATGCGTTCTCCTCCACGTCACGCAATCTCTTTATACTATATTTTATCATAATCCACGTAATTTAATGAACTAAATAATAAAAACCATTCATTGTTTTTAATAAAGAAGACTTCCATCAGTGGGGGGTATCCTTCATCCCTCATTGATGGTTAGTAGCACTTATCGGACCTTTACGGGCAGTTGATCTCCTACCTACCTTCTTTGTTTCCCCAAAAGCTTAAGGCGGGAGTCTTACTGCCCTTTCAGGTGGGATAAAAAAAGAACTTGGTTAAGTACTCAAGTTCTTTTTTTATTACTGGTATACAGTTTTTAGATGTTTAGCTCCAGCGCTAAAGCCTGTGGGCGCGTGGGCTTATCTTTATTATCGGCGTTCTTTAATACGTGCAGCTTTACCACGTAAATTACGTAGGTAGTAAAGTTTAGCACGGCGTACTACACCACGACGAACTACTTCAATTTTATCAACACGAGGTGAATGTACTGGGAATGTACGTTCTACACCAACACCGTAAGAAATCTTTCTTACTGTAAATGTTTCACTGATTCCACCGTTTTGACGTTTAATAACAACACCTTCAAAAACCTGGATACGTTCACGAGTTCCTTCAACAACTTTAACGTGAACCTTAACAGTATCTCCAGGACGGAAATCAGGATGGTCTGTACGTAATTGATCTTTCGTAATGTCTGCAATTAATTGTTGCATTCTAAACTCTCCTTCCAAACTAATGTTCATCATTCTCTAAGAACAGCGGAACATCGTTTTACGGCTTAAACGAACTTAAGCACAATCATTAATATAACATAAAGCAACCATTTGTTCAACTATATTTAAAGTCTTGTTTTAACTATCTTCATTTTTTATTTTATTTAATAGTTTCCTATCTTCATCAGACAACTGAATAGACTCCAGCATATCTTTTCTTCGTTCATACGTTCTTTTCAATGATTGTTCTTTACGCCATTTTTCAATCTTTGCATGATTACCTGATAATAAAATATCAGGGACTTCCAAACCGCGGAAATTCGCTGGACGTGTATAATGTGGATGCTCCAACAAACCAGAAGAAAATGAATCTTGAACTGCCGACTTTTCATTTCCTAATACTTCAGGTAATAAACGAACTACACTGTCCACTACTACCATTGCGCCTAGTTCTCCACCTGTTAATACATAATCCCCTATCGATATTTCATCTGTGACAAGATGTGTTCTAATTCTTTCGTCATACCCTTCATAATGCCCACAAATAAATATTAGATGATCTTCGTTCGCAAATTCTTCCGCTTTTTTTTGGTTATAAGGTTCGCCTTGGGGACACATTAATATAATACGTGGTTTTTTTCCCTCTGTAGCTATTGAGAGTGATTCAACCGCATCAAAAACAGGTTGTGGAGATAGAACCATCCCAGCGCCACCACCATATGGATAATCATCTACTTTATTATGCTTGTTTTTCGTATAATCCCTAAAATTCACCAATTGATAGCTGAACTGACCTCGTTCACTTGCTCTTTTGAGAATGGAACTCTGAAAAACCCCTGTAAACATTTCGGGAAATAATGTGAGAATATCGATGTGCATTAATCTAGCAATCCTTCCATTAGTTCTATCCTAACGTTTTTTTCTTCTATGTCGACAGACTTCACTACTTCTTTTATA
Source organism: Oceanobacillus sp. FSL K6-0118 (assembly GCF_038006665.1). Taxonomy (NCBI): domain Bacteria; kingdom Bacillati; phylum Bacillota; class Bacilli; order Caryophanales; family Bacillaceae; genus Oceanobacillus; species Oceanobacillus sp. FSL K6-0118. The sequence continues at coordinate 1,910,679 of NZ_JBBOVR010000001.1, read as the reverse complement.
TAAGGTACTAAAATATCCTTTCCTTTTGGCTGTTTCACAACCCATACGTCATTTGCTCCAGGTGATAAGATTTCTTTTATCTTACCAATATACTGATTATCTGTAGTATGCACATCACAGCCAATAATCTCATGATAGTAAAATTCATTATCATCTAACTCTGTCAATTGCTCTTCAGATATTTTCAAATATAACCCCTTAAAGTTCTCCACATCATTGATATTGTGATACCCTTCGAATTGTAAAAGATCATACCCTTTATGTATACGATGTCCATCAATGACTAATTCTAATGGTTCCCCATCCTTTTTATCTAAGTAGACAGTACTACCTATTTGAAAGCGGTCATCAAAATCACTAATCCGCAAAACTTTTACTTCCCCACGGATACCATGAGTATTTAGAATTTTTCCAACGTTAAACATGTTTATTGTCATATTATCACTCTTCTTTCTCTATTTATCAATACGAACAATTATGCCATCTTTTATCACAATGGATTGCTCGCTCATTATTTCTTCCCAATTCATTCCTTTTGTAACCTCAACAAGAGCTTCAACTTCGTCTTCTACTATTTCTACACCTAGTTCAAGCATCTCCATTTGTTCTATTTTAAAATCAATTAGGTCCATTTTTTCCCTGCGTTTCGTAATTTCATTTTGAAATCTACGTGTTACATCTTGTTTGGAAACGCCGGGTTTATTTTGTAATTTCTTTTTTTCAAACAGAAGTTGTTGACACTCTTGTTCAAGTCGCATTTTTTGCTTATTAAACTGGTTCAATAATTTTTTTCTACTTTTCTCAGTGACTATTTGTTTGACTAGGACTTTTTTTATTATCTTCATTATTTTCCTCACTCTCACAAAAGGTCTCTTACAATACGCGTTAAAAAAGGGGGATAAAAAGGGCCGATTCTACACAAGTTGCAACGCTGCCCCTACATTTAGGTATGCCGACATTAGTCACAAAGGCTGTTTTTATTCGGCCTTCCTTTAATCCATGATCACCAACAAAGAAATTCAAAGTGTCATTTTTACCGGACTTTTAGAACATCCTCTTAAAAATAATACAGAAAAGGGAAAGTAAAACCAACAGGTTCCTTTCCCTTCGATTACATAATATCTAAGTAAATGCGTTTTTTCCCATCTGTTTTAGCTGCATATACAACTGTTCGAATCGCCTTTGCAATACGCCCGTTCTTGCCAATAACCTTACCAACATCGTCTTTGTGAACAGTAAGATGGTATACAATCTTACTATCTTCTTCTGTTTTTGTAACAACAATATCTTCAGGGCTATCAACAAGCGGAGTAACAATCGATTCTATTAGGGCTTTCATGATATCACACTACTTTACTATTAGTTTTTTTGTTCGTGGAATTTTTTCATGATGCCTTGTTGTGAGAATAGATTACGAACTGTGTCACTTGGTTTAGCGCCTTTTTTCATCCAATCAAGTGCTTTATCCTCATCTATTTTAATTTCAGCTGGGTTAGCAACCGGATTGTAAGTTCCAACCTGTTCAATATTACGTCCGTCACGAGGAGAACGTGAATCTGCTACAACAATACGATAGAAAGGATTTCTTTTAGATCCCATACGTTTTAAACGAATTCTTACTGCCATTTTTTATAGCACCTCCATTAATGTTATTCACAAGATATGATTCTAACAGATAATTTTTTGTCTGTAAAGTGTTTTTCCATTACATTATATAAAGTAACAATCCATAAATCAAATTTCCGAGCGCGTCTGCTTTTTCTAATCTAGCTCCAGCGCTAAAGCCGTAGCGAGACTTCCTTTACCTCATGACACGATAAAGAAGACTTTCCGACTGGTGAAACCATAGGCTTAGTCGTACTTATACCCTTGTGGTGAAAGTCAACATCGACTCAAAGTAATAAAGGAAGGCCAACTAAATGCGACCTTTCCCGGCCAACGTCGGCATATGCTTTTTCTACATAAACGGAAGGTTAAATCCTTTGCCTTTTTTGCCTTTTTGCATGTTGGTCATTTGTTTCATCATTTTCTTCATTTCATTAAACTGTTTTAAAAGACGATTAACTTGAGATACGGTAGTTCCGGATCCTTTAGCTATTCTTTTTTTACGACTAGCATTAATAATGCTAGGTTCTTGCCTTTCTTTTTTTGTCATAGATTGAATAATAGCTTCTACTTGCGAGAGCTGTTTCTCATCTATTTGGGCATTTTTAAGACCTTTCATCTTATTTACACCTGGGATCATGTTAATAAGTTCATCTAATGGCCCCATATTTCTTACTTGCCCCATTTGTTCTAGAAAGTCGTCAAAAGTAAATGACATGGTACGCATTTTTTCTTCTAATTCTTTTGCCTGCTTTTCATCAACATTTGCTTGTGCTTTTTCGATAAGGGAAAGTACATCCCCCATTCCCAAAATCCTAGAAGCCATTCGTTCAGGATGGAATGGTTCTAACTGATCTAATTTTTCACCCATACCGGCAAATTTAATTGATTTATCGGTAACAGCTTTAATAGATAAGGCCGCACCACCACGAGTATCCCCATCTAATTTCGTTAATACTACACCAGTTATGTCCAACTGTTCATTAAAGCTTTCTGCAACGTTAACCGCATCTTGTCCAGTCATGGCATCTACTACCAAGAAAATTTCATCTGGTTTGACATTTTCTTTGATTTGTTGCAGTTCATCCATTAAATCAGTATCGACATGAAGACGGCCAGCAGTATCAATAATGACATAATCATTATGTTCTTCTTTCGCTTTTTCAATTGCTTTTGTAGCAATATCTACAGGATTAGCTTCTGTTCCCATAGAAAAAACTGGCATACTTAATTGTTGACCAAGCGTCTCTAATTGATTAATCGCTGCTGGACGGTACACATCACATGCTACGAGCAGCGGAGAACGGTTATGTTTTTTACGAAGATGGTTAGCTAACTTTCCTGTAGTGGTTGTTTTACCAGCCCCCTGTAAACCTACCATCATAATAACAGTTGGCGGACGGTCGCTTACTGCAATCTTACTTTGTTCTCCACCCATTAAATTCGTTAATTCTTCTTTAACAACTTTAATAACCTGTTGCCCAGGAGTTAAACTTTCCATCACTTCCTGTCCAACAGCACGTTCTTTAATTCGTTTAATTAAGTCTTTCACAACCTTAAAGTTAACGTCTGCTTCTAACAATGCAAGGCGTACCTCGCGAGTCATTTCTTTAACATCTTGTTCTGAAACCTTACCTTTACCGGTAATTTTTTTCATCGTACTTTGCAGACGGTCGGCTAATCCTTCAAATGCCATAGAAGGTTTCCCCCTAATCTAATTCTTTTAATTGCTGAATGAAAGATAGTATATTTTCATCCGAAGTATATTCTTCCATTTTTTCTAATATAGAAGCCCGTTTTAAAAAACGTTCGTATAAGTGAAGTTTCTCTTCATAGGACTCAAGCATTGATTCAGTTCGCTTAATATTATCATAAACTGCTTGTCTAGAAACTTGATGTAGTTCAGAAATTTCACCTAGAGAATAATCTTCCAAATAGTATAGTTCCATATAGTTTCGTTGTTTTGAAGTTAATAAAGTTTGATAAAAATCATATAAATAATTTACCCGGGTTGTTTTCTCTATCAAAACGTCACCCCTTTGTTAAGTGAATCTCCTTAACATAATATCATACTTTAACAAGGTTGTCTGTCAAGGATTATATTCCGTATGTGTCAAGTTTTTCTCGGTGTGTCTTTCACACCAATATTTCCGGCACTCTATTTTTGTACACTTTTTCGGCTACCGCGCGACCCTTGTCGCTTGCTGTCCCCAATTTTTAGGTAACGTTCTAAAAACCAAGAACCTTACCTAAAAATCAGGGTGTTATCTAAAACTTTTTATTAACTGTCCAATAGCTGATGAATGAGCTGTATTTAGGCTTATTTTACCTTGTTTTGCTCCAATTGACGGCTGGGTTTCCTGGCGTAGAAATTCAGTCATACGAACCACTTTTTTCACGTCTCGTTGTTTTCTTACACTTCGCCTTTGGTCTCTCAAATAGACGGATCGTAATGTTTTATTTAGAATCCCTTGTTTGATCTTCACCATTGCCTCACTACCTTCTAAACTCCAATGCATTCCACGCTTTTTCATTCGGAATGAAATATGTCGTTGGTTGGATTCCATTGCACCCATGCCCCTTGCCTCTTTTGGTGGATTCTCAACTTTTTCTCTCCAATCAAAAATTCGATCCCAATTACCGCCAATATATCTACGAAAATCCTCGGCCTTTTCTAACTGCTTATCCGTTTCTAAAGTGCTCTCCAATGTATCCATCCAACGTATGAAATCATCCAGTTCGTGTTCTTTGATTGCCTTTTGTACACCTTCTTTAAACTCGCTCTTTTTAACTCCAAAAGTTCGATTCAGTGCTTTAGAAATGTGAAAGGAATCCAATTGATTTAAAACAGGATAACTAGACTGTGAGAAAGCCTCTTGAAAACGTTCTGCCGTATAACCGGGACCACCATCACTATTGGTGACAACTTGTGTATTTTCTAAGGAATAATGACTAGCTGTAAACGCCTGGACTTCTTTCCAAAAATCATTTGTTGGTTTGGTTGTCATAATAACTTGTGGATTCTTTAGGGATACGCGCTTTCCATTTTTAATCCAACCTTCATGGATCACTGCATGATGTACTTCATGACTTGTTTTTTCCTTAGTCCCACGCACAAATACACCATCTGCCTCGGCAAATAAAAATTCCAATTCTTTCCCCTTTGGTAAATAGGCAGCTTCCTCTAATTCAGCTAACAATTCTTCATCAGCTTGCGCTTGTGCTTTTCCTACACGCTTCACCATACTTCCCACTGTCGTATGACTAAGATTCACGGCAGTCCATTCACTTAATATGCGTGCAGTTTCTCGGTACGTACTCTCACTAGCCAACTCCGCCACTTTTACTTCAACTAAAGGACTATGTCGCTGATATTTTCTAAATCCAACCCACTCATCAAAAGGATAATGCGCTTTCCCATTGATATCGTGCATTAATGTATGCGTAAAACGAACTGCCCCAAAGATAAACTGAATTGTCTTTTCATCTTCTCGTTCAACCGTCCAACCCTTACTTTGCATTCTTCTTTTTATCGTTTGATTAAGTTGTGTAAATACGCTCCCCATCAGTTTAGTAAGGAGATCATATACATAAATTTGAACATGTTCCTCAAAGTCAATTAAATCATTTGTATCCTTTAATAATTCGCTGATTTTTGATATAATTGTATTCATGAAAAGGCCTCTTTCAAATGTATTTGCCGGTCAGCATACATTTATGATAGAGCGCCTTTTCTTTTTTTTCTAGAATTTTGTTTCAAATCCCCGAGAACTATTTTACACATAGTTATATTCCTACCTAGTTATTCCTCTTCTTCCTCTTCTTCTAACATATCTGCGAATAACCCGTAGACAAATGCATTAGCATCAAATTGCTGAAGGTCATCCACTTTTTCTCCAAGTCCAACATATTTTACTGGAATGTTTAGTTCATTACGGATTGCAAGTACAATACCACCTTTTGCAGTACCATCTAATTTCGTTAAAACTATTCCAGTTACATCTGTTGCTTCAGAAAATGTTTTCGCTTGATTTAACGCGTTTTGACCTGTAGTTGCATCTAAAACTAATAACACTTCATGTGGAGCACCAGGAATTTCACGTTCTATTACGCGTTTAACTTTAGAAAGCTCGTTCATTAAGTTAACTTTATTTTGAAGCCGCCCAGCAGTATCACAAATTAAAACATCTGCATTTCTTGATTTGGCAGCTTTTATACCATCAAAAACGACAGCGGCAGGATCACTTCCCGCACTGTGTTTAATGACATCAACACCAGCACGTTCTCCCCAAACCTCAAGCTGTTCAATAGCACCAGCTCTAAAAGTGTCCCCTGCTGCAAGCACAACTTTTTTCCCTTGCTGTTTTAATTGATTTGCTAATTTCCCTATAGAAGTTGTTTTTCCTACACCATTTACACCAACTACTAAAATTACGGATAAGCCTTCTTCTTGAATGTTTAATGTTTTTATTTCTTCATCATCGTCGCCATGATAGATCTCAACTAATTTTTCTGAAATGACATTCTTCACTTCACTTGTATCTTTTATATTTTGACGTTTCACTTCCATTTTCAATTCGTCAATTAGATCCATTACTGTCATAACTCCTACGTCTGCAGTAATAAGCACTTCTTCCAATTCTTCAAAAAAGTCTTCATCTACCTTCCGATATCTCGCAATTAGGTCGTTAATCTTACCGGAAAAAGTATTTCTACTTTTTTTCATACCTTCTTTATATTTTTCACTTACTTTTTTGGTTTCTTTATTTTGTGTAAACTTAGTTTTCAACTTATCCATAAAACCCATTGTGAACTACCTCCTTAAGAATTAATTAATTCCTTCGTGTCTTCAAGTCTTACAGAAACCAATCGAGAAACCCCTGATTCCTGCATTGTTACTCCGTAAAGGACATCCGCTTCTTCCATCGTTCCTTTACGATGAGTGATAACAATAAATTGTGTATTTTCACTATACAATTTAATATATTTTGCAAAACGAGTAACGTTAGCTTCGTCTAAAGCAGCTTCTACTTCATCCAGTATACAAAAAGGGACTGGACGTACTCGTAATATAGCAAATAATAAAGCTATAGCAGTTAAAGATCGCTCTCCACCAGATAAAAGCCCTAAGTTTTGTAGTTTTTTCCCTGGTGGTTGGGCGATAATATCCACACCTGTATCCAATAAATGTTTGGGATCGGTTAATTTTAATTCCGCATGACCACCACCAAATAATTGCTGGAAAACAACCGCAAATTCTTCTTTTATTTTAGAAAATGTATCATCAAATCGTTTTATCATTTCTTCGTCCATTTCCGAAATAACAGAATATAACGTTTCTTTTGCCTCTACAAGATCATTCCTTTGGCCAGATAAAAACTCATATCGTTCAGAAATCCTATCGTACTCGTCAATTGCCCCTAAATTCACCGTTCCTAATCTTTCTATTCTTGCCTTTAAATCAGTTACAAGGGCTTTTGACTCCGTCACATCTGTTACTTTTTCATAAAGTTGTGATGCTTTTTCAAAAGTAATCGTATATTCGGTTTGTAGATGGTTTAACCTATTTTCCAAATCGACGTCTAGACGATTTGCTTGAACCTCTTTTTGTTGTATCTCTTGAGCAAAAGTTTGGTGCCTTTTATTTTCTTCTTTTAATTCTTTTTCCTCATCTTGGATAATCTGTGTTAATTGTGCGCGTTGTAAACGTCTTTCCTGAATAAGATTGGTTAATCCTTCTTTTTTCTTGCGATTTAATTCCAGCTTTTGATCAATTTCTTCTTCCGTTTCCTCAATATAAGCCATTTCGTATAAATTATCTAGGTCCTTTTTATAAGAACGTAGCAAATTATTAGACTCCGTTATCCTTGTTTCTACAGATTTTACCTTTTCTTTCTGGTTTTTTATCCTTTCTTCCTGTTCTGCTAAAGAAATTTGACATTGATGTAATTCTTGTTGCATTACCTCTTTACTATCTCTAAGTTGTGTTTCTTCTTCACTTAATTGATCCATCTTCTTTTGAATTTCTTCCAATTCCTGTTTAATATCATGCAATTTTTTTGTCAGTTCTTTATCCCTTTTTTCTAGCCGTTCACTCTCATGAATATATTGTTTATGATCCTGATCGTATATAGAGAGATTGTTATTTAAGGAATCCAATTTCAGTTCTAATTCTTTACAATAGGACTGAAGTTTTTGCAATGATTGTTGTTCTTGTACTAATGATTCTTCATTGGTCTTGAATTGGTTTTCTAGATCGGAAATTTTTTCTTTTTGATTAGCCAATTTTTGTTCAAACAAGGTAATTTTTTGTTGAAATTGATTTATCTTTTCATTTAATTCTTTTATATCTTTATCTCTAGAAAATAAAGATTGATTCGTTTTCTTAAGCGCACCGCCTGACATCGAACCTCCAGGATTCACAACATCGCCATCTAACGTTACAACCCGAAATCTCCGCCCGATCATTCGAGCAATTTCATTGGCATCTTTTAATGTTTTCGATATGATTACATGCCCCATTAAATGATTAACGGCTTTACGATAAAGAGATTCTACTTGAACGAGATTAGCAGCAACACCGATAAATCCGGGGTGTTTGTTAATTTGTAAAAGCACGTCATTCGTTATGAAACGTTCTTGAATTGACTCTAGTGGGAGAAAAGTAGCACGACCATTATTCGTTTGTTTTAACCACTGAATTGCATTTCTAGCTGCAAGATCATGTTGCACAACAATATGTTGAGCTTGACCACCAAGCACGGTCTCAATAGCTGTAATGTAATTCTTTGGAACATCAATTAATTCAATGACTGCACCATGGATATTTTCTAACTGTTTTTGTTCACGTGCTTTTAAAATTGCCTTTACGCCTTGGAAAAAACCTTGGAAGTCCTCCTTCATTTCTTCAAGCATTTCTTTTTGGGATTTCAACTTTTCTATATATTGATAACCTTGATAAAGCTTTGTTTGTGATTCCTGAAATAAATTCCTTTCTTTTTCCAACTTCGATTTAATATCGGTCGTTTCTTCTTGAATGGTTGTCCATAATTTCTCTTGTTGAATTAATTTGGCTTCCGTTTCTTCTTTCTTTAGCGAAAGTTCTTCTCTTTGCCTCAATGAATCTTTAAACCTTGAGGCTTGTCTATCCTTCCTCCCAAATATTTGTTGTTTTTGTTGTTTAATGGATTGCTTTTCATTTCTGATAGCTGCTTGTTTATTTAGAAACTCAATATAATCTGACTTCAAACCTTCAATCTGATCAGAAATGGACTCTTCACTTATTGCCAATTTTTCCTGTAACTGTTGTATTTGTTGCTTCGCTTTTTTCCTGGAATCTGAAAGGTTAGTTAATTTCCCTTGTTCTTCTAATAATTCCTTTTCTAGATTCTTAATACTTTCTGCTGTTTCTTCTTTTAATCGTTCTAACTTTTGCTTATTTTCATCAAAGTGTTTCGAACGTTCGTTAAATAATTGCTTTTTCCCTTCATATTTTTCGAGCAACTCTGAAGTCTGGAGTAATTCATCTTGCTTATTTTCAATTTCTTTATCTAATTTATTTATTTGTAGTCTTTGTTTTTCAATTTGGGATTCTTTTTGACGAATGGAGGTTTTCATCTTTATTTCTTCATTTTTTTTCTCATTGATTATATCCAACAATGCTTTCCATTCATTATGTAGCTTTTCAATTTCGGTAATTAAAAGAGATATCTCCTCTTGCTTCAGTTCTTCTTTTAATTTCATGTAATTTTTTGCTTTTTCAGCTTGTTCCCATAAGGGCTCTTTCTGTTGTTCAATCTCATAAATAATATCTTCCACACGATTTAAATTTTCTTGGGTCTCAGCTAATTTATATTCTGCTTTCTTTTTTCTCTGTTTATATTTCAAGACCCCGGCAGCCTCTTCGAAAATAGTTCGTCTTTCTTCCGCTTTGGAACTTAAAATTTCTTCTACCTTTCCTTGGCTAATAATGGAAAAAGCATCACGGCCAAGACCAGAATCCATAAATAAGTCTATAATATCTTTTAAACGACATGATTGTTTATTTATATAAAATTCACTATCACCCGATCGATATACCCTTCTTGTTACACTAACTTCATCATAATCTAATGGCAATGAATGATTTTGATTGTCTAAAACTAATGTTACTTCAGCTACATTTAACGGTTTTCTTGAATCACTACCTTGGAAAATAATATCCTCCATCTTGGATCCACGTAACGTTTTTGCCGATTGTTCTCCAAGCACCCATCTGATTGCATCTGTTATATTGCTTTTACCACTACCGTTAGGACCAACGACAGCAGTAACACCTGGAACAAAATCAACACTGATACGTTCAGCAAATGATTTGAATCCAACACTTTCTAACCGTTTTAAATACATAATCATTCTCCTATATCTAAATAAAAAGAACCTTTTTTCGTTCTTTCACATAAGTCATTGGCTTTTTACCGCATTTATTTTACCATAAACATATGAATTAGGCATATTTGTATTGTACTCTATTACTATATTCCTCTAAAAGTAAAAAAAGCCTCTCGTATTTCGAGAAGCTTTTTAATCATATTACTTATATTTTTAATCCCTACTTGGGAATAAGTTTCGCTTTTTAATACCTATTTCAAGAAATCTTCATTTTTATAAGCTGGGTTTGGATATTTGTAGAAGCCTTCACCTGATTCAACACCAAGTTTACCCTTGTCCAAATAATTTACCTTTAAATATTCAGCAACTTTCTTGGCATTTTCGTCTCCTGCTTCACCTTTTGCTTTAGATAGGTTATATGGTGTACGAATCCCAATGATATCAAGAGTAGCAAATGGTCCATTCGGTGCACCTGTTGCAACCATCCACGTTTTGTCAATTGTTTCAACATCTGCTATTTCATTGACTAGCAATTGTTGAGCTGCATCCAAGAATGGTACCAATAGGGAGTTCAAGATATAGCCAGGCTGCTCCTTGTAAATTGGAAGTGGAATCATACCAATCTCTTTTGCAAAATCCACTAAATCCTGAAATACCTTCATGTCCGTTCCTTCATGCTTCATAATTTCAGCGGTATTATTTTTCCAAATTTCATTTGCAAAGTGCAGCATTAAAAATTTCTCTGGACGACCTGTTGCATCAGCGAATTGGCTCGGAAGCATTGTCGAAGAATTTGATGCAAAGATCGTATGCTTTGGAGCAACCTCTGCTAATTGATGGTAGAAATTTATTTTAATATCCGTTAGTTCCGGAACAGCCTCAATTACCAAATCCGCCTGTTCAACAGCTTTTCCTAAATCCGAATAAAAGTTCATACTTTTATATGCTTGATTTACCTGCTCATCAGTGGCACCAAGATCTTCTTTGTAACGATCTTTAAGCTTTTCAATTCGTCCCTTTGCTGTCTCTATAGCCTTATCATTAATGTCATATACGCTTACGTTAAAACCTTTAAAGGCAATTTGATAAGCAATTTGACTACCTAGTACGCCACTACCAGCGACAGTTACATTTTTAAATACCATAAAAACCCTTCTCTCATGAATGTGTGCAAATTTCTTAGGGTAGATACCACCCTATATGTTATATTCTAGACCTGTTTTTTTAAGTGGTCTACTTTGTTGCTTTAGGGAGTAGTATTGGTATGGAAGTATATAACTATGTAGTAATTTCTCACTATTGTCGTTGAATCTTATTCATAACGGCTTTGGTAAAAGAAGTTGTCGTCTCCTTTCCATTCAAATCAACCGTCTTTATTCCTTCTTCCATAACTGTAAATATACTTTGTTCTATTAGATTGGCAATTTCAATTAACTTATCATCTTTATGTCGGCCACCAAGCCATTGAAGCAACATTACGGTTGATAGGATTATTCCGACAGGGTTGGCTTTATTTTGACCAGCTATATCTGGTGCAGATCCATGAGCAGCTTGAGCCATTACCTGTTGGCTATTCGTGTTAATGGATGGTGCCAACCCCAAACTACCTGCAAGTTCTCCCGCTAAATCTGATAAAATATCTCCAAACATATTCTCTGTTACAATAACATCAAACTGATAAATATTTCTTACAAGGTGAGCCGTCATTGCATCAATATGATAATCATCCACTTGAACATCTGGATAATCTTTTGCAACCTCCAAACAAATATCTTTAAACATACCGGTTCCTAATCTAATTACATTCGCTTTATGTACAATCGTCACTTTTTTCCTTCTACTCATAGCCGCTTCAAAGGCTGCCTTCGCAATTCTTGTAATAGCCTTTCTTGTGAAGACCCCGGTGGACACAGCTACATCCGGCGTTATTTTCCACTCCCCAACTCCTGAATACATGTTGCGATCTGGATAAAACCCTTCCGTATTTTCTCGATAAATAACTAGATTTGCATTTTCTACCAAACCTTTTACACCTGGAATTGATTTCGAAGGTCTAATATTCGCATACAAATCAAAGGAATGACGTAATTCTCCACTAGGGTTTCTTATCTCTTTAAATTTATCAGGATAGGAAGCTGAATCATGGGGACCCATAATCCAACCATCTAGCTCAGCTAATGCTTCTTTTGTCGAAGATGGTACCGGATGACCTAATTTATCAATAGATTCCCAGCCAATAGGGAGGTATTGAAACTTCAAAACATTCAGCTTTAACTGCCTGCAAGCTGCGTTAACTATCTCAACAGTTGAATCTACAATTTCTGGACCGATTCCGTCACCATATAGAACGCCAATTTTGTACTGACTCATTTTTTAATCTACTCCTTTTAAATCACCCTATTTTCACCAATAAAAAATGTTGCCAGGATAGCGACAAACGTTAAAAACACACTTGATACTAGGCCAATTGAACTAGTGCGATACCTATTAATTCAGACTACGACATAGCTATTAGAAAAATAACCCATAGATATATAGCAAAAGCCAATAGTCCTAAAGTTAATTGCTGATTGGTTGTAAAGTTAGCTAAATAATTATCTTTTAAAGTAAAGAACACTAATTAAATTGGTTATTTTTAGTTTACTGCAAGCGTAGCCATAATTGAAATAACAATTTTTTATAATTAAACATAAATAAAAGGAATAACACCAAGTTATAATTATAATAGAGGGTTCAGATAACTAAGGCGGATTTTTTATCGTACTTGATAAAAAGTCATTGGCTTTTTGTCGCATTTATCTTATCATAAAATTAGTGACATAAAGAAGTATGGAATCAATACATAACGCAGATTAGCAATTGTATCTAAAATGGGGGGATTGCAAATGGATTTAAAAGTAGCATCACAAGAGAATCTTAAAATTCTTCTTGATGAATTAGCAGATAAATTAAATGTGGTAAATCGAGGGTTACTAGATGCTGAGGATTATGATATTAATAAATATGATGATCTGAAACTAATGTACGATATCATTAAGAAAAAAGGACAACTTAGTACGTTAGAGACGCAAGCATTTGTCGAAGAATTGGGCTCTATAAGAAAGAAATAAGAAATAGCAAAAAGCTGTTATTCCCAGAATAACAGCTTTTCTACTAAGCATTAAAAGTATCCAGTGCAATCTTTGCTGCTCTTTGCTCTGCTTCTTTTTTGGTTCTACCAATTCCTTCGCCAACAACTTCATTATTAATGAATACATTAGCAATAAACTCTTTATTATGTGAGGGTCCTTTTTCATTCACTATTTTGTACTCAATAACTCTGTTTTTATATTGCTGAATATATTCTTGTAATTGGCTTTTATAATCCATCGCATGCGAAAAAGTACCAGCTTTTATTTTCGGAAAAACATGTTCTTTTAGAAAATCTAAAGCTATATCAAATCCCTGATCGAGATATAACGCGCCAAGAAAGGCTTCAAATACATCGGCTAAAATTGCTGGGCGTTCTCTTCCACCAGTTTGCTCTTCCCCTTTACCTAGTAGCAAATAATCCCCAAAATGAAGATCTTGTGCAAATCCTACTAAAGATGGTTCACACACAATCGCAGCTCTTAGCTTCGTCATTTCACCTTCTGGCATTTGTTCATGATTTCGATACAAGTATTGAGACACACCTAGTTCAAGAACAGCATCCCCTAAAAACTCCAACCGTTCATTATCCGAAAATACTTCCTTCCGATGCTCATTCACATACGATGAATGTGTAAAAGCCTGCCTGATTAAATCATGATCATGAAAGGACAGGTTTAATTGCTTTTCCAGTTGTTCCATATTTTCACCTCTGAGAAGTAGATACGGAAAGTCTCGCAATAATTTGCGAGACTTTCCTATTATTAGGATTGTTTACTGTTGACTATTTATGTAATTAACAGCATCCCCTACTGTATTAATTTTTTCAGCTTCTTCATCAGCAATTTCCATATCAAACTCATCTTCAAGTTCCATTACTAACTCAACAACGTCTAGTGAATCTGCCTCTAGGTCATCTTTAAAAGATGCTTCTAGCGTGATTTTTTCTTCATCTACATCAAGACGATCGATAATAATTGCTTTAACTCTGTCAAACACATCTGCCATTACTATTCACCTCCCTTCAAATAGTATCAATTAATTTAGCAAAACTTATTCTTAGCTAAATTTTTAATTTCAAAAGACTTTCTTAAAATTGTATAATATCATATCCATAAAATAAATTACTAGTAAAAACTCAAGAAATTTACATAACCATTCCGCCATCAATATGAAGCGTTTGACCTGTCATATAATTTGCATCATCTGAAGCAAGGAATCGAACTACTTTCGCAACATCTTCAGGTTGTCCTAATTTATGTAAAGGAATTAACCCTAACATTCCTTCTTTTTGTTCATCTGTTAATTGATCTGTCATATCTGTTGCAATAAATCCAGGTGCTACAGCATTCACTAGAATATTACGTGAAGCAAATTCCTTCGCAGTTGTTTTTGTTAAACCGATGACTCCTGCTTTAGCAGCCACGTAATTAGCTTGTCCAGGGTTACCAGATACACCAACAATCGAAGCAACATTAATAATTTTACCAGATCTTTGCTTCATCATTTGTCTAGCTACGGCTTTCGTACATAAGAATACCCCTTTTAAGTTTGTAGTAATGACATCATCAAATTCTTCTTCTTTCATTCGCATTAAAAGATTATCCCTTGTTATACCAGCATTATTTACAAGTATATCTAGGCTACCAAATTGGCTGGTAACTTCTTTTATCATGCCTTTAACTTCCGATTCATTCGCAACATTCGCTTGGATTTTGAATGCTTTTACACCGTAGCTTTCAATTTCTTCCACAACTTGTTGCGCTTTTTCTTCACTGCCAGCATAATTCACAGCAACATTTGCACCTTTCCTCGCTAGTTCAAGTGCAATTGCTCTTCCAATACCTCGAGATGCACCGGTTACTAAAGCATTTTTGCCTTTTAACATTAGTTATCCTCCTTATACCATGAGATAAATTTATTCATTGAATCGATATCTTGTATTGAGAAAGTTGGTATCTTCCGGTCGATTTTTTTCAAAAGGCCGCTTAAAACCTTGCCATTTCCAACTTCCACAAATGCATCTATTCCTTCCTCCATCATGTTACGTATGGACTCTTCAAATCTCACAGGAGAATACAATTGTTTAATAAGAAGATCTTTTATTTCATTTTTTTTTGAAACTGGTTTAGCAGAAACGTTAGCGTAAACTGGAATTTTAGAATCATTAAATTCTATTTGATTTAAATAGTTAGAGAATTCCTCGTTCGCGGATTTCATTAATCTGGAGTGGAATGGACCACTAACATTTAAAGGTAAAACTCTCTTCGCACCATTTTCCTTTAATAATTTACTTGCCTCTTCAATTCCTTCCTTCGAACCAGAAATAACTATTTGTCCTGGACAATTTAAATTTGCAATATCCACTACTTCATCTGTAATAGATTGTATTGCCTTTGCGATTTCCTGCTCGTTTAAGCCCAATACAGCTGCCATGGTACCCTTGCCTTTTGGAAAGGCATTTTCCATTAATTTCCCTCGGGTGGCAACAAGTGGTAATGCATTATCAAAACTTATTGCTCCTGCAGCAACTAATGCACTATATTCCCCTAAACTATGTCCAACTGTCATAACAGGTTCAATTTCCTCTTTAATAAGCAGTTGATGTACAGCAATACTTGAAAGCAATAATGAAGGTTGAGCATTTTCCGTTTCCGTTAACGTCTCTTTCGGTCCTTCAAACATTAATTTGGTAATATCTTTATTTAATAATTCATTTCCTTTATGAAAAAGTTCTTGAACTTCTGGATATGTATCATAAAATTCTTTTCCCATCCCAATATCTTGGGAACCTTGACCTGGAAACATAAAAGCAACACGTTTCATTTTTTTCACTCCTTCTCAAATTCCATTGATTCCACCGTTGTTTTGATAGTATCTGTTACATGATGATCCACCATATGTTTCGCTTGTTTTACAGCACTTACAATTGCTCTATGTTTAGAAGAACCATGAGCTTTTATAACTGGAGCTGCTAGGCCAAATAAACCTGCACCACCATATTCAGAGTAATCTAATTTACCTTTCAAACCACGTAAATCATTTTTTAGAATTGCTGCACCTAGTTTTGTTTTAAAAGAAGACATCATCGTATCTTTTAATATTGTAAAAAGACTATTTGCTGTTCCCTCGATTGTTTTTAAGGCGATATTCCCACTGAACCCATCTGTAACTACAACATCTGCTACCCCGTCAAGTAAATCACGTGCTTCCACGTTTCCAATAAAATTGACAGGTGCGTTCTTTAATTGTTCAAATGCTTTTTTAGTTAAATCATTGCCTTTTCCATCTTCCGTACCAACATTTAATAATCCAATAGTGGGGTTAGTAATGGAACGCACTTTTTCAGCATAAACGGAACCCATAATAGCATATTGTACAAGGTGTTGTGGCTTAGCATCTACATTTGCACCTACATCTAATAGTAGAAATCCTTTACCATCTATAGTTGGTAATGTTGGTGACAATGCAGGTCTATCAATTCCAGGTATTCTTCCTACGACAAACAACCCCGCACTCATTAATGCACCAGTATTTCCAGCAGAAATACATGCATCAGCACGTCCTTCTTTTACTTCCTTTGCAGCTAAAACAAGAGAAGCATTTTTCTTTCGTCTTACCGCTCTCACTGGTTCGTCATTTCCAGTAATAACTTCTTCTGTATGGATAATATCAAGATTCTCACGATTCGTTAATAGTGGATTGATTTGTTTTTCATCCCCTATTAATGTGATATGTAGATCTTTTATTTCAGAGACAGCTTCCATAGCTCCTAAAACTATTTCTTTCGGAGCGTGGTCTCCTCCCATGGCGTCAATTGCTAATCTCATGATCGTCTTCTCCTTTATCCGTAGATCTGTACATATGAAATATTCCAGTAAATACTTTTTCATTTCCTACAAAACTATTTACTTTAACTTTTGTTAGCCCTTTTTGGTTCCCCTCTACCATTGCTTTTGCCACTACTCGTTCGCCTTCTTTTACTTGCCTAGTAAATCTTATATCAGCCTTTGCAGTGAGTGCTAGTTCATCATTAATTAGTGCAACAGCAAGAGAATTGGCTTGAGCAAATAAATGGTGACCACGGGCTATTTTATTTCTTGAGAATACTAAATCTTTATTTATATCTAATATAGATATAGCTCTTCTGTCTAATTCTAGATCAATTACTTCTCCGATGACTTCCTCAAGTGGTAGTGCTTTTACAGTCTCATTCCATTGATTCGTTGCTACATTTCTTATCCTTTCTCTTAATTCCGGAATCGAAAGCTCCATCCGATCTAGCCGGATGGTTTGTATGCTAACTGAGAAGTAATTCGCCAATTGCTCGTCCGTTATAAATGGTGTTTTCTCTATCTTTTCTTTTAATAATTTTTGTCGTTCTGACTTTGATCGCTTCATCCTATCACGCACCGTTCAATCTATTAGCTTTATTCCCTCCGGCTACAACGGCCAGCAAACTTCACATTTCCGACTCATTCTATGACTTGGTACTAATAGTAATATATTATACCATTAACATTTATGCAAGTAATGTTATTAATCTAATATATTTGCAAATGAGGGGTCTTTTTCTAATAGTTGTCTTAAATAATAATATTCCTCATCAGCATATAGAAGATTATTCTCAATAATTTCTTGTGCATCGGAGCGTGCTGTTTCAAGGGCTTTAAAGTCATGTACCATATCCGCTACTTTAAATTCGGGCATACCACTTTGTTTTTTACCAAAAAAGTCACCTGGTCCCCTTAATTTAAGATCTTGCTCTGATAATTCAAAACCATTCGATGTCTCGGTCATAATTTTCATTCTTTCCTTACCGACTTCTCCTTTTGGATCAGCAATTAAAATGCAATAGCTTTGTTTATCTCCTCTACCAACCCTTCCGCGTAATTGGTGTAATTGCGATAAGCCAAAACGTTCTGCATCATAAATTACCATGATCGTAGCATTAGGAACATTCACACCTACCTCAACAACTGTAGTCGATACCAATACCTGTACTTCATTGTCGGCAAATTGTTTCATTACTTCTTCTTTTTCAGCCGATTTTAATCGTCCATGCATCAGCCCTACTTTAACTTCAGGTGGAAAAAATTCCGTTAATTGCTCATATAAGTCGACCGCATCTTGAATATCTAACTTATCCGATTCCTCAATAAGTGGACAAATAACATATGCTTGTTCTCCCAATGCTACATGTTTCTCAATCATACGTAACACTCGCTCGAACATATTGTCTTTCGCCCAGTATGTTTCAATTTCCTTTCTTCCTTTTGGCATTTCATTAATAGTGGAGACATCCATATCCCCAAAAGCCGTTATGGCTAACGTGCGAGGAATTGGTGTAGCAGTCATGAAAAGAACATCAGGTTTAAGTCCTTTATCTCGTAACATTCTACGTTGCTCCACGCCAAAACGATGTTGTTCATCAACAATAACAAATCCTAAATCAGAAAAATTTACATCCTCTTGAATTAACGCATGTGTCCCTATTAAAATATCTATCTTATGCTCTTCTAATGCAGATATTATTTCCTTCCTTCTCTTACCTTTAACGGATCCCGTTAGCAACGCAATATTGGCTTTATCCTTAAATAATTCAAGTAAGGATTCATAATGCTGCTCCGCTAAAATTTCTGTCGGTACCATGAGAGCTCCTTGTTTTCCCGCTGTCTTTGCTGCGTATAATCCGATAGCTGCGACAGCCGTTTTTCCTGACCCTACATCTCCCTGTAATAAACGATTCATACGGTACGGGGATTTCATATCTTTTAATATCTCTTTTAAAGACTTCCTTTGTGCATTTGTTAAGGTAAAAGGGAAACCTTGAATAAATTGTTCAACTTCCTTTTCATCGTAACTTTGTGCGTTTCCTATAGAAGCTTCACGATTGATTTTACGTAATAATTGCATTTTTAATTGAAAAAGTAAAAATTCCTCAAATATAAATCTTCTTCTCGCATGTTTTAAAGCTATTCGATTCGGTGGGAAATGCATTGTTTTAATCGCAGTTTTTCGTTCAGGAAGTTTATAGGAAGTTAAATATCTCTCTGGAATAAATTCTGTTATTTCATTCCATTTATAATCCATTGCAGATTGAATGGTTTTTCTTATTCTTGCATTCGTAAGCTTCCCTCTTAGTGAATACATAGGTTGAATGGTTGCATCTTGATTAGCTGGTCCGATTTTATAATTGCTGACAGTTATTTGAAGCCTGTGGGCATCCCATTTTCCCGTTAACGTCACAGTGGCATCTGAATGTATTTGTTTCTTGGCAAAAGCTCTATTAAACATTACTGCCTTAACCGCTACACCTTCTACTTCAACAGTAAACGTAAGTCGTGATTTTTTTCTGCCATAAACTTGAAGTCTTGGTTCATGTATGACGGTACCTTCAATCGTCACTTTGTCCTCATGAATGAGTTCAATAAGCGGTTTAATTTCAAATACATCATATCGATAAGGGAAATATTCTAATAAATCTCTTATGGTATAAATATTTAATAATGCCAATTCCTCAGCGTATTTTTCACCTATTCCAGTTAGTTCTGTAATAGACTCATCAAGCAAATTAATCACTCTTTCTATTAATAACTATTAAAATCGTTTTTAACTTTAGATTAAATTATAACAAAAAGTAGCAGAATCACCATGTAGAGATTCAAAAATAAAAAACACCAAACCGACGAACCCAAAACTATAGTTTCGGGTTCGTACAAAAATTTGGTGTTTTATTTATTCAACTGATAAAATATAGGAATAGATAGGTTGATCCCCTTTGTGCACTTCCACTTCAATATCCTCATATTCACTTTCAATATATGCCACAAGCTTCTCGACTTCAGACGATTGAACATCTTCCCCATATAACACGGTTACTATTTCATCATCATCTGATATCATTTCTTTTAACAATAGTTTTAGTGCTTCTTCTCTATTAGGATGAGAAGATTTAATATCTCCGTCAATGATACCCATAAAGTTATCTTTTTCAATTGTAATGCCATTAATTTGAGTATCTCGAACTGCATAAGTAATTTGACCGGTCTTTACTTGCTGTCTAGCAGAATCCATTGTTTGTTGGTTTGTTTCGATATCTGATTCGGGATGAAATGCAAGTATGGCGCTAATACCTTGCGGGATCGTTGTTGTCGGTACAACCGCAACCGTTTCTTCTACTAATTCAGCAGCCTGATCCGCAGCCATTCTAATATTTTTGTTATTCGGTAAGACTATAACGTTCCGAGCATTTGCTTGTTTAATCGCATCAGCTATATCCTGGGTACTAGGGTTCATCGTTTGTCCACCTTCAATAACAACGGTAGCACCAAGGCTTTCTAAAAGTTCCTTAATCCCTTTACCCATTGCAACGGTTACGATAGCATACTTTTTCTTTTCTTCTTCTGCAACCTTTTTCTTATGCGTATCTCCAACAATTGCACTATGCTGCTCACGCATGTTCTCAATTTTCATGTTGATGAGGCTACCATATCGTTGACCTAACGTAAGACAAGTCCCCGGAGTTTCAGAATGTACATGGACTTTTACAATATCTTCATCAGAAACAACTAATAAAGAGTCACCAATTTCACTTAATTCTTTTCGAAATTCATCTTCATTGTATGGATTTTCAGCTAACTTTTCTTCTTCAAACTTCACCATAAATTCCGTGCAATAACCAAATTTAATATCAGAAGTATCCATAAAATCTTGTGTCACTTTATGATGCTCTGCATTAACCATTTCTTCCATATCGATATTAGAAAGTCCTTCGGGTAATTCTTCACCCTTAAGTGCGGCTAAAAATCCCTCGTAAATAGTTACCAAACCTTGTCCACCTGAATCAACAACACCAACTTCTTTTAATACAGGCAAGAGTTCTGGAGTTCGCTTTAAGGAAGCCTTAGCCTCCTCCAAAATAACTTCCATTAATTGGATAATATCTGTTTCGGTTTTTGCTGTCTCTACTGCCTTTTTTCCAGCATCTTTAACTACCGTTAAAATGGTACCCTCTACAGGCTTCATCACTGCCTTATAAGCAGTTTTCACTCCAAAGTCAACTGCCATTGCAAAATCCTCAGCAGTAAGGGTTTCCTTTTTTTCCATCCCTTTTGCAAAGCCCCGGAAAATTTGAGATAAAATTACCCCAGAATTTCCTCTAGCACCCATTAATAACCCTTTGGAAAATGCATTCGCAACTTCTGAGGCATTGGAACTATTTAATTTTTTCACTTCATTTGCACCCGAAGTCATGGATAAATTCATGTTTGTTCCAGTGTCACCATCCGGTACTGGAAATACATTTAATGCATCAATCATTTTGGCGTTATTGGCTAAATGATGTGCTCCAGTTAAAATCATATTTGTTAACATAACGCCATCTATTTTTTCAAATGTCACAATACTTCCTCCTACTTAAAGAACCTAATCTCGGGCTACCCGGACTCCTTGAATGTAAATATTCACAGAGTCAATGGATAGACCAAGCGACTGATTCAATGCGTATTTTACCTGAGACTGTACATTACTAGCAACTTCGGATATTTTGGTTCCGTAGCTAACTATAATATACATATCTATATGTAATTTTTCGTTTTCTTGACGAACGATTATACCTTTAGAATAATTTTCTTTCCTAAGTATTTCAGCTATTCCGTCTCTAATTTGACTTTTTGAGGCCATGCCGACAATACCATAACATTCTTCGGCGGTTCCCCCAGCAATTGTCGCAATTACCTCATTCGTAATCGTAACTTGACCATCATTCGTATTTAGCTCTATGGACATAAAAATCCTCCTTAAACCCTGCTAATATATGAAAAGTATACTATATATTAGCCTATTTTAAAAGAATGACTCTAACTATTCTAAAATAACCAATTGCAATCTTTTCTTACTTATGATAAATTGTATAAGTATTAATGTCACATGTTATAGAGTAAGGAGGGAATAACATGGCTAGAAAATGTGTAGTAACTGGACGTAAAACTAGCACAGGGAACCTACGTTCTCACGCTATGAATTCCAATAAGCGTAAATGGAAAGCTAATGTACAAAAAGTACGTATTATGGTAGATGGAAAACCTAAAAAAGTTTATGTATCTGCTCGCGCACTTAAATCAGGTAAAGTTGAACGCGTTTAATATACGTTTTACATTAGTGAAATAAAAAGCACCCATCCATAGGGTGCTTTTTATTTTACCTTTTATGATTAATCATCACAACACACAAAAAAAGAGCCCTTGCCTTTTAAGGCAAAAGCAATCCTTATAATTAATCTTTTTTAAAAATACCTATGACTACTTTCACAATTCCACTAATGAATTTCGGGAGTTTTATAGTATAAAATTTCATAAGTGCCCTCCTCTAATGACAATTCCATTTTATTCAGGAATTGCACTGCGACTCTTTACAACTAATAATATGCCTTTCTCATAAAAAAAAGTACCAGAATTTGAAATAAGCTCATTAGAAATACATAGAGTCGAACCCCAATGGATTGTTTTATTTTGAAGAGGATAGTAGAAATTGGTTAGTGTTAACCCTTCTACTTCTTGAGAAAATGGAATAAAAGATATATATCGATATCTTAGATCCTTTTTTATACTATGTTCTCCCGGAAATGTTAATTCCATTTCATTTAAATAATCAATTAACATTGCCCGAATTCCCTTTTTTCGGATTCTATATAATAATTGAATGTTTATTAATTCATGATCCAATCTTCCACCAGTAAATCCAAATAAATAAATAGTAGACGGATCTTTATCAAAGGCTTTTTGTATTGCTAACTCTAAATCTGTTTCATCCTTCCTAGCAGGATATTCTTCATAAACAATCGCATTCGCCTTGATTTTTAATTTTTCTTCCTCATTAACGGAATCAAAATCACCAACTGCATAATATGCCTTTATACCATGATTTAATATATAGAGAGCTCCACGATCGGCACCAATCCACACATCCACGTCGTCCTTATATTGTTTTAAATCTGGTAATGTTTCGATTGGACCGTTTCCTACAATTCCTATCTTAGCAGTCATGTTCATTAACCTTTAGTTACTTGAAGAATATTTTGAATGGCTTCTTTTCGGTTTTGATGATTAAAAACAGCACTTCCAGCTACAAGTACATCTGCTCCAGCATCTGTACATAATTTTGCTGTTTCAACATTGACACCACCATCAACCTCAATTTCAAAGTTAAGATTTAATTCAGCTCTCCATTTAGCAATTTGTTCAATTTTACTTAATGTGTTAGTAATAAATGATTGCCCACCAAACCCAGGGTTAACTGTCATAACTAAAACTAAATCCACATCAGGAAGAATAGGATAAATAACATCAGCTGGAGTTGCGGGATTGATTACAACCCCTGCTTTCACGCCTTGATCTTTTATTAATTGGATTGTACGGTGTAGATGTACGCATGCTTCTTGATGCACCGTAATAATCGATGCACCACTTTTTGCGAAAGATGGAATATACAAATCCGGATTTTCGATCATTAGATGGACATCTAGTGGTAGATTTGTTATAGGTTTAATAGCATCTACCACTAATGGACCAATTGTAATATTAGGCACAAAGTGACCGTCCATTACATCTACATGGATATAGTCAGCTCCTCCTTGTTCCACCTCTTTTATTTCTTCTCCTAATTTTGAAAAGTCCGCTGATAATATGGATGGAGCAATTTTTGTCATAATTAATACCTCGGCTTTCTCGTTTGTATTTCTTTTAAAAAGTCTAAATAATGTTCATATCGAAATTCTTCAATTTCACCATTGCTTAATGCTTCTTTAATAGCACATTTTGGTTCCCTATGATGTAAGCAACCACGGAATTTACAATTACTTCTTCGTTCTCTCATTTCTGGAAATAGTTCTGGTAATTCTTCAAGCTCAATTTCATTAAAGTCAAGAGCGGAAAAGCCTGGGGTATCTGCAACTAATCCGCCTTCTACTTCTAATAATTCCACATGCCTAGTTGTATGTTTACCTCTTCCTAAACTTTCCGATATTTCACCAGTAGCTAACAATAAACTTGAATCTAATAAATTGATTAATGAGGTTTTACCCACACCAGATTGCCCTGCAATAACAGTTATATGGTTCTTCAAATATAATCCAATATTGGGGGAATAGTTGGAGTCCTTTGTTGAAAGTAATTCCACTTGGTAGCCTATGTTTTCATAAACTTTCTTATATTTTTTTAGTTCTTCCAACTTTTCCTCGGACAATAAATCTATCTTTGTAATAAAGATAACCGGTTTTATATTTTTAAATTCAATTAGTACTAGAAACCGATCTAAAAGTTTAGTACTAAATTCCGGTGCTATGGCAGAGCTAACGATAATAGCTTGGTTTATATTCGCAATTGGCGGACGAACAAGTTCATTTTTTCTGGGCTTAATTTCCATAATATATCCTTCGTTAGGACCATTTATTTCAAATTCTACCATGTCGCCAACTAGAGGGGTGATTTTTTTATTTCTAAATACCCCTCTTCCCCTACATTGGTAAAGATTATCGTTCGATTTAACATAGTAAAATCCACTTAAAGCTTTAATAATTCTGCCTTCTGCCATTTATTCACCATCCTCATAGTTTAATTTTTCTTCTTTAATTAATTCATCTTCTAACATCACTTTGTATTCCGCTGAACTATCCGGTGCTATCGTTACTGTAAATGATACTTCATCATCACCAGTTATTACTTTATCCTCATATAAATCTGAAATATTATGTTCCGCGTCACCAATGTAGATTCTTACAACCTTTTCTGAAGGCTCTTCTTTTTCTTTTTCCTTTTCTTCTTTTTCTTCTTCTTCCGATTCAGAATCAGCGTCTTCTGACTCGGAATGGCTGTACTCTATTGGTACCTTAACTGAAACTGTTTTTGGTGGTTTTGGTTCTGGTCCAGTAGAAATATATACATTTACCGTATCACCATGCTGTAAACTTGTTCCCTTACTCGGTTCTTGACTTATTACATAACCGGCTTCAACTGTATCGGAATTTTTTTCAACCTTATTCATTTGTAAGTTATTATCCTCTAATTCTTGTTTTGCTTCCGCTTCCGTTAATCCTGTTAGATTACCTAAGTATACAGGTTCGGGACCTAAACTTACCTCAAACCTCACCGTTGTATCACTAGGTACTACTTCACTATCTGGATTAGGGAATATTTGTGTGATTATTTGGCCTTGAGGTAAACTTGAGTATTCTTCATATGGAATAAAATTTTCAAATCCAGCTACTTCAAGCTCTCGTTTAACCTGACTATAATCTTTTCCAACATAGTCTTCAAAAGTAAATTTTTCTTTACCAGTACTTATATAAAGTGTAACATTAGAACCTTCATTTACAGTTCTTCCAGCACTAGGACTTGTTTTTACAACAAGATCTTCATCTATGTCTTCTGAACTAACCATTTCTTCTTCGACTACCAGATTCAAATTTTCTAATAAATCCTTCGCTTCATCTGATTCCATTTCTTTTACCTCAGGTACATCGACTTGCTTTGGTTGAAATAGACCTGGGATGAAAAACAAACCAATGACACCAATTAAAAGGATTATAAATATAGAAAGAAATATGGGCCATTTTCTTCTCTTTTTCTTTTGTTTCGTCTTTTTCTTTTTCTTTCCTTTGGCTTTTTTATCTCCCTTTTTTAACTTTTTCTTTGGAGTATCTTCCGGATGATTTTTCGTTAAACCGTTTGTATGGATGATTGTTTCATCATCATTATTACCTTGAATGTGGTCATCTGTAATAATCGGTATCGCTTTTGTTTCATCTCCTGCCTCTACGGGTGGAGTATAGGGAGCTTCATTCATTTTATCCGGATCAAGTGCAGTCTCTACTGCCGTTTCCAAATCGTAAATCGTCTCATACCGATGAAAGGAATCTTTGGCAGTTGCTTTTAACACTATATTTTCAACGCTTTGAGGGATATCTGGATTAAACCTCCTAACAGAAGGTGTATCACTCTGTAAATGTTTCAAAGCTATCGATACGGGAGACTGTCCAGAAAATGGTAATCTCCCTGTTAACATTTCGAACATTACTATTCCTAATGAGTAGATATCCGACTTTTTAGTAGCCATACCACCACGTGCTTGCTCGGGAGATAAATAATGTACCGAACCTAGTATGGAATTAGTCTGGGTAAGTGATGTCGCACTTAATGCGATTGCAATTCCGAAATCAGTTACTTTCACCTTGCCAAAATTATCGATTAATATATTTTGTGGTTTAATATCTCGATGGACTATATTATTTGCATGGGCATGAGCAATTGCAGACGTAATTTGTTTCATAATATCCAATGTTTCCGTTACGTCGAGTGAACCATTGCGCTGTATGTATTCTTTCAATGTCATCCCATCTATGTATTCCATTACCATGTATAATAAATGATCTTCTTCCCCTACATCATAAATACTTACGATATTTTCATGAGAAAGACTGGTGGCAGATTGAGCCTCCCTATCAAAACGAGCGATAAATTCTTGATCATTGGCATATTCTAAACGTAAAGATTTTATGGCTACATCACGTTCCAGAATAGTATCCCTAGCTAAATATACATCGGCCATTCCACCAGCACCAATTTTATTTTTTATTTCATACCGCTCATTTAAAAGGTGACCACTTCTCATTCATTCTCACCTTCTTTCAAAGATGTATGATTTGAAAGAAGAATTAGAGAAATATTATCCTCGCCACCTCTATTATTAGCCAAGTCAATTAATTCTTGGCAAGCCAAATGGATATCGTCATGTTTGTTAATAATTTCAAACAGTTCTTCATCAAGAATCTTATCAGTTAGTCCATCTGTCGCAAGTAAAATTTTTTCATTTTCGTCAATCGAAATCGTCTTTATGTCAGCATCAACCTGTAATTCTGAACCTAGCGCTCTTAACACAACATTTTTTCTCGGGTGATGTTTAGCATCATCTCTCGATATTTGACCAGACTGAACTAGAGCATTGACTAGTGAATGGTCTTCTGTTACTTGTTTTAGTTTATGTTGATTAAGCAGATAACATCTACTATCACCAATATGAGCAACCGTTAAAAACTCGTCAATGTGAACTACGATAACAAGAGTTGTCCCCATTCCTTCACACTCTTGGTTGTTCTGTGCATGCTCATAAATAGCTTTATTAATTTCTTGAATCGTATTTTGTAACCATTCCTCGATTTCATTAGGTTTTTCGAATTTCTTTGTATTCTTCCACTGTTTATCTATTTGGGTTATAGCCATTTTACTAGCGACATCACCAGCCTGATGCCCACCCATTCCATCAGCAATAACTGCTAATAGTTGATTTGTAGAATTATAATATATTCCACCGGCATCTTCATTGTGACTTCTTACCCTACCCCTGTCAGTTAAGAATGTTCCTCTCATAAAATACCCCCAAGCATAAAGAGTTAAAAACGTTCCGATTAAAGGTTGTTCAAAAAGTCCGATAAAAATGACATGCGACTAAAAAAGGGGAGGCGTGAATTAGGCGCAAAGCTCATCTTTAGTCGGCCTTCCTTTAAGAAGTTCGTTGGCAAAAGCGGAACTTCTATTAAGACCGCCCACATCCAGTGGGCAACGTAGAAGTCCTTTTTATCCCCTTTTTGAACACTCTATTACTCCAAGTATTACACAAATCCCAACATAAAAGAACAAAATTAATTAATTTTTTTAAGACGAGTGAGGAAAAATCCGTCTGTTTGGAAATCTTGTGGAAACAACTGAAATCCATACTCGGAAATTCCGGTTAAGCCTTTTGATTCATCTGGTAAATCATCGAAAAATGTTTCGTCTACTTTAAAGTTAGGATGGTTTTCTAGAAATACTTTAACAACATTTTCATTTTCACTTGTATCCACTGTGCATGTACTGTAGATCAATAATCCTCCAATTTTCAACAATGGAGAAACACTATCTAGAATCTCACGTTGTACTTTAGAGAGATTGGTTATATCTTCTTCCTTTTTATTATATTTAATTTCTGGTTTACCACGCATAACACCTAAACCAGAACATGGTGCATCCACTAAAATCCGATCAAAACTTTCCGGTTCATGAACTTCACCTAATTTTTTGGCATCAGCCTGATTTGCATTAATAATGGAAAGACCAAGAGTAGATGCTTTCTCATCTATTAAATTAACTTTTTTCTTATGCAAATCATAAGCATAAACGATTCCTTCATTTTCCATCTTTTCAGCAATATGTGTCGCTTTTCCACCTGGTGCACTACAAGCATCTAATACGTTCATATTTGGTTTGACATCGAGCATTTCTCCAACAAGCATCGAGCTCTGATCTTGTATCGTTAAATAGCCGTCTTTGAATAAATCGGTAGTTAATACATTACCTTTCTTCACAATGATTCCTTGTTTAGATAAAATGGAAGGTTCCACTACAAGGCCAAATTCACTTAGCGTTTCAATGGCCTTTTCTCGTGTTATTTTTAATGGTTGTATGCGAACAGATTGTGGGCGTTTTGCAACATTTTCTTGACACATTTTCTCCGTAGTTTCGTACCCATACTCTGAAATCCAGCGTTTAACAAGCCATTCAGGATGGCTTGTTTCTATCGAAAGTCTTTTTGCATGATCTTGAATGTCAGTAGTATCAGGTATACCGTTTCTCTGGATATTTCTAAGAATACCATTCACAAAACCGGCTACCCCCTTATGACCACGTTTTTTCGCAATTTCCACTGCCTCATGTATAACAGCGTGATCTGGAACTTTATCTAAATAAACCATTTGATAAATAGACATTCGTAAAAGCATTCTTACCCATAGATCCAGTTTTTTCTTTGAATTTATATAGTGATCTATAAAATAATCTAGAGATATTTTTCTTTGTAACGTTCCATATACAACTTCCGTTAGTAACTTTTCATCTTTCGGATTCATTCGTTTAGATTTAATCTCATGATCAATTAATAAATGACTAAATCCTTGGTCTTTTTCAGTCCGAATTAGTAAGTCTAAAATAGAATTTCTAAGTAGATAATTTTTCATTTAATCACCTAAAATGATCCCTGTTTTTATTCGATCACTTGCACCACGAAGATAGTCTTTCACTAGCATACGTTTTTTTCCAGCTGGTTGAATTTCCGTAATTCGTATACCACGACCATCACCACTAACAACAGTAAAGTAATCTTCTTCTACTTTCACTATTTCACCAGGTTCACCATTATATTCAGTACGATCTGGTTCTCCCCACCAAATTTTCATGTTTTCATCTTGATACGTCGTAAAAGCTACTGGCCATGGATGTAAACCACGAATTTGATTATAAATTTCGATGCTTGGTTTATTCCAATCAATTTTTTCTTGTTCTCGTTTTATATTAGAAGCAAACGTAGCTTTCGTATCATCTTGTTTAATTGGATGAATACTTCTTGAAAAAATATTAGGTAAAGTCTGCATTAATAATTGAGAACCTGCTTCAGAAAGCTTATTATGTAAAGTTCCGACATGATCCTTATATTCTATTGGAACTTTCACTTGAGAAATAATATCACCGGCATCTAGTTTTTCTACCATATACATAATGGTTATTCCTGTCTCTTGTTTTCCCAGGATGATGGAATAGTGAATCGGTGCTCCGCCTCGCAACTCTGGTAGTAAAGATGCATGTACATTAATGCAACCGAATGGTGGTGTTTCTAATAATTCATTTGGTAATATTTGGCCATATGCTGCTGTCACTATAAGATCAGGCTCATAAGATAAAATCTTCTTAAATTCTTCTTTAAGTTTTTCCGGTTGAAATACGGGGATATGATGCATCTCTGCCTCAACCTTTACAGGCGGAGGAGTAATGACTCGCTTTCTCCCTTTAGGCCGATCCGGTTGGGTTACGACTAAAACTACTTCATATTCTGATTCTACTAAAGACCTTAATACTGGTACCGAAAAATCAGGAGTACCCATAAATACAATTCGTTTCATTGTTAAACCTTCTTTCTCTAATCCTACTTTTTAAACACGCATTTAAGGGAATCTACATAAAATGATACGGTTCTAAATCAACTGTAATCAAAAGATTATTTTTTCTTACATCGTCCGAAAAATATTCCATTATTTTATTTAATAACGGTCGTAGATTTGGTTCATTTTTGTATTTTATCATGCATTGATATCGATATCTATCTTTGATACGTGGGATTGGTGATGGTGTCGGTCCTAACACGACTGTATTTCTTTTCACAGACTTCATCAACATCTGAACGATTGTTTGCGTCCTTTGTACTGCTAACACGTTATTTTCATGCGAGACCGTAATTAACACGAGATAAAAATACGGTGGATACTTGAATTTCCTTCTCATCGACATTTCCTTTTTATAAAAATCATGGAAATTGTAAACACTCGCAAGTTCTATACTATAATGATCAGGAGTATACGTTTGGACAAGAACCTCACCTGTTAATTCATGCCTTCCAGCCCTACCACTAACTTGAGTGAGAAGTTGAAAAGTTCTTTCACTGGATCGGAAATCTGGTAAATGAAGCATAGAATCCGCCGTAAGAACACCAACTAATGTAACATTTTCGAAATCTAATCCCTTAGCAATCATTTGTGTACCTAATAAAATATCAGCTTTTCGATCGCCAAATTGTTTTAACAATCTTTCATGTGATCCTTTTCTTCTCGTTGTATCAACATCCATCCTCAGAATTCTTGCTTCTGGTAACAATTTACCTAATGCTTCCTCTACTCTTTGTGTGCCTGTTCCAAAATAACGGATGGAATCACTTGTACACTCTGGGCAACTTGCAGGAAGATTTGTCTCATAGGAGCAATAATGACATTTTAGCCGATTGGAGTTTTTATGATAAGTCAACGCAATGTCACAATGTGGGCATTCCATAACATGTCCGCAATCACGACACATAACAAAGGTAGAATAACCTCTTCGATTCAATAGAAGCACGACTTGTTCTCCTTTTTGAATACATTGTTCCATTTTTTGCATTAGCTTTCTAGAAAACATCGTACGGTTTCCGGCATGAAGCTCTTTACGCATATCGATAATATCAACATTTGGCATCGGCTGATCATTTGTACGTTTACTAAGTGTAGCTAATTGATATACCCCTTTACTAGCTCTAGCATAGGATTCTAATGTCGGTGTTGCACTTCCTAAGACAACTGGACATTGATGATACTTTCCTCTCTCAATTGCAACATCCCTTGCATGATAGCGGGGTTGATCTTCCTGCTTATACGTTGTTTCATGTTCTTCATCAATGATGATAATTCCAAGATTTTCAAATGGAGCAAAAATCGCGGACCTAGCACCGACTACAACCTGTACTTCTTTCCGATGAATTCTTCGCCATTCATCATATTTTTCCCCAGCGGATAAAGCACTGTGCATGACAGCTACATTTTTACCAAAGCGTCCTTTAAAACGCTCTACCATTTGCGGAGTTAATGATATTTCAGGAACAAGTACAATCGCTTCTTTCCCTTTACTTATTACGTTTTGAATAGCTTGTAAATATACTTCTGTTTTACCACTACCAGTTACCCCATGCAGTAAAAATACTTCATGTTGATGTTCATTAATAGACGCCTGAATAGGTTCAATCGCATTTTGTTGTTCTTCTGTTAATGGTAATGGTGTTGTATGTTTAATCGCATCATCATTATATGGGTTACGAAAAATTTCTTGTTTATATGTTTCTAAAATTCCTTTATCAACTAAATTTTTTATCGTACTAGAAGTGGTCTTTACTTTATTTATTAATTCTTTTTGTGAAACGGCTTTTGGATATTCTAAAAAATACGAAATAACTTGTTTTTGCTTGTTTGCATTTTTAGGAATGTCCATGATAGCTTCTTCTAGTAAATAAGATTCTTTGGAAGGTTTTACCATTACTATTTGTTTTTTTGTTATCTTTGACTCAACAAGATATTCAATGGATATGTCCCCTTCTTGAATGGCTTTTTGCAATTGATAATAACTAATATTAGCATGTTCAAATTCTTCGTAGTCAATAAAGCCTCTGCCAGCAAATAAATGTTCCAGTTCTGGAGTTAAGACTTCATCTGTTTCTCGAATTAATTGTTTTCTATACTTTGACTTTAATACCTGTGGTAACATTGCCTGTAATGCAGTAATGGAAAGACTTAATGTATTATTAGCAACCCATTTCCCTAAATCAAGTAATTCTTTCGTTAATACAGGAGTTATGTCTAGTACATCAACAATATCTTTCAATTTATCAAATGATGATTCCGATACACGTTCAACTACGAAACCCATAATTTTCCTAGGTCCAAATGGTACAATCACTCGCATACCTGGTTTTATTACTTCTTGAAACCTTTTTGGAATAGAATAATCAAAAGTTTGATTGATGGCGCTCGATGGTACATCTACTATCACTTTCGCTATATTCACTAGTTATCAGCCCTTAAATCACGATCGATCAAAATAAATAACTTTCTTGCTATTTCTGTTTTCGAAGCTATACTTAGTTCTTCTTTTTCTTGAAATCTGTTTACATAGGTAACAATATTCGTATCCGCCCCGAAACCTGCACCCTCTTCTGCTACATTATTGATGACGATAGCATCTAAATTTTTCTTTTCTAATTTATTTAAACCATATTCTAGAGGGGTGTTCGTTTCGGCGGCAAAGCCAACTAAAAATTGATTCGTTTTCCGTTCTCCTAAGGATTTTAAAATATCTTTTGTTCTTTCCATTTCCATATTCCATTCACCGGGTTGCTTTTTCATTTTTTGACTGTATACTGTTTTCGGTCGATAGTCTGCAACTGCTGCTGCTTTAATGACGATATCACTTTCTGAAAAAAACTCATGCATTCTTTGATACATTTCTTCTGCAGTTTCGATATCTACTCTCGTTATTCGGTTATTTTTCACTTTTTGCTCAGTAGGTCCAGTAACTAGTGTTACTTCAGCTCCCATTTCAGCTGCTACATGCGCAATAGCAAAACCCATTTTTCCTGTTGAACGATTTGTAAAAAAGCGAACAGGGTCAATTTTTTCTCTTGTTGGACCTGCTGATACTAGAACTCTCTTTCCGGATAATAATAGGTTATGGCTTTGATGTTCTTCCAAAACCTTTATTATCGTTTCAGGCTCTTCTAATCTACCTTTCCCAACATAGCCACAAGCGAGGTAACCGGCACCAGGCTCAATAAAATGATATCCCCATTCTTCTAATCTTCTCATGTTCTCCATTACAGCTGGGTGCTGATACATATGTACATTCATTGCCGGTGCAACATAAATCGGTGAATGAGATGCTAATAATGTTGTGGTTAACATATCATCTGCTATACCATTAGCTATTTTCCCAATTATGTTTGCAGTAGCGGGTGCAACAAGAATCAAATCTGCCCAATCAGCTAAATCAATATGAGCGATTTTTTCTGAATCCTTTTCATCAAAGGTGTCTGTATAAACTGGATTTCTAGATAGTGCTTGAAACGTTAACGGTGAAACAAATTTACTCGCACTTTCCGTCATAATTACCTTCACATTAGCACCTTTTTGCGTTAACTTACTTGTAAGTGCACATGCCTTATATACAGCTATTCCGCCTGATACACATAATAAAATATTCTTTTGATTCACCATATAATTCTCCCCTCTAAAGCGTTCAATTCGACATTCTCTACCTTATTTATACCATAAGAGATAAATTATTTGAACAAAAGCGTAAGCGCCCGTTTAGCGACGTACGGACTGCGCCTGGCCATGCCAGGTGGTCCGATGTTGCCGCGCAAAGCGGCGGTTTTAATCGGACATTCCACTTCCGTAGGAGATAAAGGAAACACGGTGAGCGTAAGCGAGCCGATGTTGACTTTCACCACAAGGGTATAAGTGCGACTAAGCCTCTGGTTTCACCAGTCGGCAAGTCTTCTTTATCGTACGGAGGTGAAGGAAGTCTCGCTAGTCGCTGGGCGCTGGAGCTGGACGTGATCCTGATAAACGAACATGTTGAAAGTTTTCCGTTCCTCGCTGCAAATAATAGAAAACCCTCGCAAATTTGCGAGGGCTATCTATATTAATCATTACCTTCTTCTAGGTATAACTTTCCTGCAACAACTTCCTCAAGCGCCATTCCAACATACTTATCAGATTTAGGATTTTCTACTTGTAGGTCCTTCGTTTCGCTTACTTGTCTAGCACGTTTTGCTGATAAAATGACAAGTTTATATTTTGATTTTATTTTTTCCTGTAAAACATCGATAGACGGTTCTAACATCATATTTGATCATCCTCCAGTATTTTTTTGTATTGTTTCGCAATTCGTTCTCTTTTTAAATGTTCACTTTGAATAATAGACTTGATTTTTTCCACAGCATGATCAACTTGGTCGTTTACAACAACGTAATCATACGCATCCATCATCTCAATTTCTTTCCTGGCTTCCTTTAATCGATTTAACACTAGGTCATTGGATTCTGTACCACGACCGAGTATACGATTCTTTAATTCATCTAAACTTGGTGGGAAAAGAAAGATGAAAACACCTTCTGGGAAATTCTTTTTAACTTGTAAGGCACCTTGAACTTCAATTTCAAGAAAAACATCGAAGCCCTTTTCTAACGTTTCCTCTACATACTTACGCGGTGTTCCATAATAGTTATCAACATATTTAGCATATTCTAAAAGCTCATTTTGTTCAATTAAACTTTCAAATTCTTCCTTTGTTTTATAGAAGTAATCAACACCATCAAATTCTCCTGGTCTTTTTTCTCTTGTTGTCATGGAAATAGAATATTTAAGGTCTGTTGCCTTCTCAAATAGTCTTTTTCTTACTGTTCCCTTCCCAACTCCAGATGGGCCTGAAAGAATAAATAAAATTCCTCTCTCATCTTTCAAAACATTTCCTCCTATTAATGAGTATTCAAAAAGAAGGATGAAAAGGACCAAGGTCAGCTAAAAGCGCAACGTCCTATTGCAATGCTGCCCCTACACAGGGGTATGTCATTTTCACCGGGCTCTTTGAACATCCTCTAGTATATCAAATACAGAAATTATTCCTCAGTAATTTCATCATTACTTATCACACGTTGTCCAACCGTTTCGGGTTGAACGGCAGATAACACTACATGGTCACTATCGGTAATAATAACTGCTCTCGTTCTACGACCATACGTAGCATCAATTAGCTTATTGTTTTCTCTTGCTACCGTAATAATTCGTTTAATGGGTGCAGATTCAGGTGAGACTATCGAAATAATTCGATTTGCCGAAACTACATTTCCAAATCCAATATTAATCAAGCTTAAACTCAAAACTTTTCCCCCTATATCCTTCTATGTAGATACCCAGCCAGTCAAAACGTGATAATTTATTATACAATAGTTAATAAAAAAATAAATAAAATATGTATCGTACATTTTTAAATTATTTCACTCTCAATTATTATAGCATAATGCAGAATAAATATGAAAACAGGATATTTGTATTCAATAGAAAAGGTTCGAGAAAATAATAGATTTCTCGAACCCTTCTTTTATTCTTTATTTGATCTTTTGAAAGCAAATAACACAGTCGGTATTGCACTAAGTGCACCGATTAATAACCAATCTTTTAACGGTAAGCTTGTAGTGTGGAAAATAGGTTGTAATGGTTCCCAATAAATAACAACTAATAGTAGTAAAATAGATGATAGTACCGCCACAACAAGGTATATATTACCAAAGGGATTCCTATCAAAAATAGAATTCTCCGCTCTACAATCAAATACATGGATTAATTGTGCCATAACTAAAGTTGTAAATGCAACGGTTTGTGCGTATACCAGATTTTCAGGAGTATTTTGATACGTAACCATAAAGGCTATCAATGTAACCAAACCAATTAATATCCCTCGGCTAATTATTTTGAAACCTAATCCCCTTGAAAAAACTCCTTCTTTTGGATTTCGTGGCGGTTGTTTCATTGCATTTTCTTCCGCTTTATCTAGTCCAAGCGCCATCGCCGGAAGTCCATCTGTCACTAAATTCACCCATAAAATTTGCACCGGTACTAAAGGTAGTGGTAATGCGAGTAACATAGCAAATAACATCACTAATATTTCCCCGACGTTGGAAGCTAATAAATAACGGATAAACTTCCTTATGTTTTCATAAATATTTCTACCTTCTTTAATGGCTGATTTAATAGTAGCAAAGTTGTCATCCATTAAAACAAGGGAGGATGCTTCTTTTGTTACATCCGTACCATTGATCCCCATACTAATGCCAATATCACTAGCTTTAATTGCTGGTGCGTCATTTACGCCATCACCAGTCATAGCTACAATATGACCTTTCTCTTGAAAGGCTTTAACAATTTTTAATTTATGCTCAGGGGTTACTCTAGCAAATACATACGTATCATCGATAATATCTTCTAATTCTTCTACAGACATTTGATTTAATTGATGCCCTTCTAAAACTAGTCCATTTTCTGGTAACAAATTTAAATTTCTAGCAATAGCACTTGCTGTATTTACATGATCTCCAGTAATCATAACTGTCTTAATTCCGGCTTGTCTACATTCTTCAATCGCAGCTTTCACTTCTTTTCTTGGTGGATCAATCATTCCATAAAGACCAATAAATGTTAATTCCTTTTCTAAAAACGCATCATCTAGTGTATCTTTTGTGGTTAAGGGTCGGATACCAATAGCTATTGTTCTTAATGCGTTATTCGCCATATCTTTAATGGCCATTTCAATTTTCACTTTATCTTCTTTTTTTAGAACTTCTCTATTTTTATCTTTTAATTGAAAAGAAGTTCGAGGTAGCAATACATCTGGTGCACCTTTTGTAATTAATAATCGCTTTCCATTCTCATCTTCCACAATGACACTCATTCTTTTTCTATCGGAATCAAAGGGAATTTCCTTTATAATTTTAAATTTTTCCTCATCAATTGGTTTTAACCCTATTTTTCTAGCAGCAACTAATAATGCTCCGTCTGTAGGATCACCATCTATAAAATATTTCCCCTTTTTAACCATTAAAGAAGAATTATTACACAGTGTTCCATATAATAGCATTTTTCTTAAATTCGGATAATCATTTTCTACCTTTTTATTATTTAAAAAGAAATCTCCATGGATATCATAACCGTCACCACTTACATATATATGTTTCCCATTTAAGAATAATTCTTTTACAGTCATTTGGTTCTCTGTCATCGTTCCTGTTTTATCAGAACATATAACGGAGGCTGTACCTAGAGTCTCTACAGCAGATAATTTTCTTACGATAGCTTTTTTTCTAATCATTCTTTGTACACCTAATGACAGAGCAACCGTCACAATTGCAGGTAAACCTTCTGGGATAGCTGCAACTGCAAGGGATACACCGGCTAAGAACATATCATATGTTGGTTTTCCTTCAAGAACCCCTAATACAACAACTAATGCGGTTAACAATAGTGCTACCACTATGAGTATTTTACCTAATTCCGCTAGTCTTCTTTCTAATGGGGTTGGGGTTTTCTTCGTATTGGCCATTAATGAAGCAATTTGACCCATAACGGTGTTCATACCTGTACCAACAACAACACCGATTCCCGACCCTCTAGTTACAAGCGTTCCCATGAATCCCATATTTGTTTGGTCTTGAGCGTCTAAGTGGTCTTTCCGAATGGCTGTGGCATGCTTAACAACTGGGAGTGATTCCCCAGTAAGAGCAGATTCTTCTGTTTCCATGCTATTTGACTTCGTAATTCGTACATCTGCAGGAACCCGATCCCCACTATTCATTCGAACAATATCTCCAACTACTACCTCTCTTGAAGGAATCTTCTCCCATTTTCCTTCCCTTAGAACATTTGCCATTGGTGCAGATAATTCCTTGAGTTTTTCCAATGATTTTTCTGCTTTTTGCTCTTGGAAATAGCCTATTAGCCCATTTACTAATACAATGATCATAATCGCAATAGCATCGACGTATTCACCAAGTAAACCAGCGATCAATGTCGCCGCAAGCAATACAATGACCATAAAATCTTGAAACTGCTTTAAGAAAATAAGCCATCTTGGTGTATGTTTTTGTGATTTAAGCTCGTTCTCACCATATTGTTTCCGACGTTCCTCAACTTGTTTTTTGTTTAATCCTTTACTTGATAAAACATGTAACTTCTGTTCTACCTTTTCTACATCTAATTGATACCACTTCATCCTCATTCCTCCGCGATCATTATAGTACATGAAATTCATCCATTTGTTCATAGTTCTATCAATGTGTGTTCGAACAACCTCTATTTGATATCTATGCATACTTGTCCCAAAAAATGCTATAATTGCTGAGGGAGGTGAATGAAATGCCATTTGATGGTATTGTCACTAGAGCTGTAACAGAGGAACTTAAAAAGGATCTTATTCCTGGAAGGATTACGAAAATATATCAACCAACTCCAACCGAACTTGTTTTCACCGTTCGTAGTAAGGGTAAAAATCATTCATTATTATTATCCATTCACCCTACTTATGCTCGCTTTCATATTACGGAAGATATTTACAAAAATCCTAAAGAAGCACCCATGTTTTGTATGATATTAAGGAAATATTTATCGGGAGCAATCATTGAAGCAATAGAACAAAAAGGTATGGAAAGAATTATAACGTTTACCATACAATCTAAAAATGAAATTGGCGATATTAGTCAAAAATTACTCATCTTTGAGCTAATGGGTAAGCATAGTAATGTGATGCTTGTCGATAAAGAAAAAGGACATATCTTGGATAGTTTGAAACATATCCCTATCTCACAAAATAGACACCGAATCATTTTGCCAGGACAAAAATATATATTACCTCCTGATCAAAATAAAATGAATCCATTAGAGATTAGTAGTGAAGATTTCATAAAACGTTTAGATTTTAATGCTGGAAAAATGGATATGCAATTTGTTCAAACACTAGAAGGGTTTTCACCTTTTATAGCTAAAGAGCTACTACACCGAATTGGCTTTGGTTCCACTTCAGTTTATACGGATAAATTTAACGAGATCAAAGAACAATTAATTGAGAACAAATATGTACCTGCCATTTATCGAAACAATAAAGAAGACTTTCACGTTATCCCTATCTCGTCATTTTCGGGAGATGTAGAGTATTTTAAAGATGTAAACAAAATGCTCGATGCCTTTTACTCCGGTAAAGCAGAGCGAGACCGAGTAAAACAACAAGCAAAGGATTTATATCGATTTATCCATAATGAAAAAAACAAAAATGAGAGAAAATTAAAGAAGCATGAAAAGACCATTAAAAAAGCAGAGAATGCTGAAGAGTATCAACGACTAGGAGAATTACTTACAGCCCACATGCATCTTATTTCTAAAGGGGATAAAGAAGTAAAAGTTTTAGATTATTATGATCCTGAACAAAAGGAACGGATAATTCCCCTAAATCCTAATAAAACACCTAGTGAAAATGCGCAGAATTACTTCAAGACCTATCATAAATTAAAAACATCTAAACATGTTGTAGAAAAAGAAATTGAAAAAACGAAAGAGGAAATTTCTTACTTCGATCAATTACTTCAGCAGATGGATGTTGCAGGTGTAGAAGATATTGAAGAGATACGAGAGGAATTAAGAGAAGAAGGTTATTTAAAGAAACAAAAGAAAGATAAGAAGAAAAACAAGCCGTCTAAACCAGTTCCTGAAAAATATATATCTTCCGACGGTACGGAAATCCTTGTAGGGAAAAATAATAAACAGAATGAATACTTAACAATAAGACTAGCACGACGCGATGAGATTTGGCTTCACACGAAAGACATCCCTGGTTCCCATGTGATTATTCGTTCATCTGAACCTAGTCAAAAAACGTTGGAAGAAGCAGCCGTCATTGCAGCATTTTTCAGTAAATCTCAGAATTCCTCTACCGTCCCTGTAGATTATACGAAGGTAAGACATGTTAAAAAACCAAACGGAGCCAAACCAGGCTTTGTTATATATGAAAATCAGAAAACGTTATTCGTAACACCATCGAAGGATATTGTTAATGGGTTAAGAGCTTGATAAGCAAGCATTCTAATAAAGAATGCTTGCTTATTTATTAGAATGCTATGGCAAGAAGAAAGTTTTACACTTCCCGATCTACAAAAAATTTGTAGACGTTAAGGCAGTAATAAAACGATCCACTTGTGGTAATTTCCTTACCCCTTCTTGAAAACAGATCCATGTATCACGTGTAACCGGCTTCCCGTCTACTTCCAATGGGACATGCGGATACTCATCTTTCATTGAATCCGAAACACTCTCTGGTAATACGGCCATTCCAATACCTTGTTTCATAAACTGTTTACACGTTTCAATTTGATCCACTGTCATCATTTTCAATGGCTTAATTTTATCTTGATGAAAATATAACCAATTATCCACTTGATCATGCATACTATCATCACTATTAAATGAGATTAACGGGCGTTCCTTTAATTTGTCTTTCGGGAATTCTTCCGTATCAAAAATATAAAGTGGGTCAGAAAACAAATGAATACAAGTACTATTTTTTAACTTTTCACCTCGAATAATGCTTACATGGTATTTTTTAAAGTTTCGCATAATGTCTTCACTAATCCCTGTGACTAGATCAATCGTTACTTTTGGATACTTTGTTATGTATTCTCCTAAAATAGCCGGTAAAAAACGTTGACTTATAAGGGAAGAGCAAGCAATGGATAATGTTCCTTGGACATCATGACTGGATTTGGCTAATTCATTTTTTAATTTTTTTTCATTGTCAACAATCTCTTTCGCATAATTTAATATAATCTCACCACTTGGTGTAGGTAACAATTCTTTAGATGTACGAATGAATATTTGTTCTCCAAAATAATCTTCCATATATTTAAGCCTTTGCGTTACAGCTGGTTGTGAAACTAATATTACTTTAGCTGTACCTCTAATCGTTCCAATTTCATTCAACTTTAACAGTAATTCATAATCTTCTATTTTCATAGCAGTCTATCCTTTAATCGTATTATTTAGAACTAATTATATGGGATATGTTTCACTTAATCCAATTTCAATATCGCAATAGTATGCGTCAAGTTTTTCTCGGTGTGTCTTCCACACCAATATTTCCGGCACTCTATTTTTGTACACTTTTTCGGCTACCGCGCGACCCTTGTCGCTTGCTGTCCCCAATTTTTAGGTAACGTTCTAAAAACCAAGAACCTTACCTAAAAATCAGGGTGTTATCTAAAACTTTTTATTAACTGTCCAATAGCTGATGAATGAGCTGTATTTAGGCTTATTTTACCTTGTTTTGCTCCAATTGACGGCTGGGTTTCCTGGCGTAGAAATTCAGTCATACGAACCACTTTTTTCACGTCTCGTTGTTTTCTTACACTTCGCCTTTGGTCTCTCAAATAGACGGATCGTAATGTTTTATTTAGAATCCCTTGTTTGATCTTCACCATTGCCTCACTACCTTCTAAACTCCAATGCATTCCACGCTTTTTCATTCGGAATGAAATATGTCGTTGGTTGGATTCCATTGCACCCATGCCCCTTGCCTCTTTTGGTGGATTCTCAACTTTTTCTCTCCAATCAAAAATTCGATCCCAATTACCGCCAATATATCTACGAAAATCCTCGGCCTTTTCTAACTGCTTATCCGTTTCTAAAGTGCTCTCCAATGTATCCAT
This sequence comes from Oceanobacillus sp. FSL K6-0118, assembly GCF_038006665.1. NCBI lineage: Bacteria > Bacillati > Bacillota > Bacilli > Caryophanales > Bacillaceae > Oceanobacillus > Oceanobacillus sp. FSL K6-0118. The sequence continues at coordinate 1,868,895 of NZ_JBBOVR010000001.1, read as the reverse complement.
CCAACGTATGAAATCATCCAGTTCGTGTTCTTTGATTGCCTTTTGTACACCTTCTTTAAACTCGCTCTTTTTAACTCCAAAAGTTCGATTCAGTGCTTTAGAAATGTGAAAGGAATCCAATTGATTTAAAACAGGATAACTAGACTGTGAGAAAGCCTCTTGAAAACGTTCTGCCGTATAACCGGGACCACCATCACTATTGGTGACAACTTGAGTGTTTTCTAAGGAATAATGATTAGCTGTATACGCCTGGACTTCTTTCCAAAAATCATTCGTTGGTTTGGTTGTCATGATGACCTGTGGATTCTTTAGGGAAATACGCTTCCCATTTTTACTCCAACCTTCATGAATGATCGCATGATGGACTTCATGACTTGTCTTTTTCTTTGTTCCACGCACAAATACACCATCTGCCTCGGCAAATAAAAAATCCAACTCATCTCCCTTTGGTAAATAAGCAGCTTCCTCTAATTCCGCTAACATTTCTTCATCAGCTCGCGCTTGTGCCTTCCCAACACGTTTCACAATACTTCCCACAGTTGTATGACTAAGAGTTACTGCGGTCCATTCACCTAATATGCGTGCCGTTTCTCGGTACGTACTCTCACTAGCCAACTCTGCCACTTTTACTTCAACTAAAGGACTATGTCGTTGATATTTTCTAAATCCAATCCATTCATCAAAAGGATAATGCGCCTTTCCATTCACATCGCGCATCAAGGTATGAGTAAAGCGAACCGCCCCAAAAATAAACTGAATCGTTTTTTCATCTTCTCGTTCAACCGTCCAACCTTTACTTTGCATTCTTCTTTTAATCGTTTGATTAAGTTGTGTAAATACGCTCCCCATTAGTGTAGTAAGTAGATCATATATACTAATTTGAATTTGTTCTTCAAACTCAATTAAGTCATTTGTATCCTTTAATAATTCGCTAATTTTTGATATAATTGTATTCATGAAAAGGCCTCTTTCTAATGTATTTGCCGGGAAGCATACATTTATGATAGAGCGCCTTTTCTTTTTTTTCTAGAATTTTGTTTCAAATCCCCGAGAACTATTTTACACATAGTATCGCAATAAAAAAACGCTCATGTGACAATGTCCCATGAACGCTGATTATTATAGATTATCACGCCACTCTAGTAATTCTTTCTTTTGTTGATTATTTAGTTTATCATCTTCAACTAACGCGTCAATTAATTCGTCAAAATTAGTAATCGTTGAAAAAGAAAGGTTTGCAGCTTCAAATTGTTGTGTTGCTTTTTTCAAACCATAGGAAAAAATGGCAAATACATCTAAAATCTTAGCCCCTTCTTTTTCAAGGGCCTTAGCTGATTCAATGGAAGAACCACCTGTTGATATTAGATCTTCAATGACCAATACTTTTTGTCCTTCTTTAATTTCTCCTTCGATTTGATTACCTTTCCCATGGCCTTTTGGCTTAGAGCGTACATATACCATTGGAAGATCAAGTCTTTCAGCTAGCCAAGCCGCGTGTGGAATACCTGCCGTAGCACAACCAGCAATAACTTCGGGTTGTTCATCCATTTCTTTTATTTTTTGAACAAATGCTTCTACAATTTTTCTGCGTATGGTTGGATAAGACATCGTTAATCTGTTGTCACAATAAATTGGTGACTTAATACCTGAAGTCCAAGTAAAATATTCATTCGGATTAATTTGTACTGCTTTCATTTCTAATAAATCACGCGCTAGGTCTTGACTTAATGTCATGTTAATCCACACTCCTTTAATGCTGTTTCGTACGCAACACGGGGGTTCCGGGCTTTGGTAATACTTCTTCCGATGACTAATATATCAGCTCCATTTTCCTTCGCATAGGAAGGAGTAGCTACTCGCTTCTGGTCATTCACATCTGTATTTTCTAAACGAATCCCTGGTGTCACTGTCAAGAAGTCATTCCCGCATTGTTTTTTGATGTCGTTTGCTTCATGAACCGAACATACAACTCCATCCGCTCCACTTTGTTTAGCCAAGCTTGCAAAATGCATCGCATTACTTAATACATCTCCAGGAATAAGAAGATCATTGTTCAATACTTGTTTATCCATGGAAGTTAAAATGGTAACTGCAATTAATTTAGTTTCTGTATTACTACTTAAAAGACCTTCTTTCGCAGCTTTTATCATATCACTTCCACCTAATGCATGAACATTGACGATGTCTACACCTAATTTCCCTAAGTTGTGCATCGCTTTCTTCACAGTAGTCGGTATATCGTGTAATTTTAAATCTAGAAAAATGGGATGGTTATTTTCTTTTAGTTTTTCTATAACAGCTGGGCCTTCGCGGTAGAATAATTCCATTCCTACTTTAACCGGAACACCTGTTAGATCATTATTTACTAGAAATTTCTCCGTTTCATTCCAGTTTTCAAAGTCTAGTGCAATATAAATTAATTGATTACTCATTCATAACCGCCTTTCCAATTGCATCCTCTACAGCGTCAAAACCGTATCGTTCTAATGTTGTAGGTAATTCATCAATGATATCTGAGCAAATGAGAGGATTAGAAAAATTAGCAGTTCCGACAGCAACAGCACTCGCCCCCGCTAATAAAAATTCTAAAACATCTTCTGCACTACTTATACCACCCATCCCAATGATTGGAATATGGACATGCTGTTTTACCTCATAAATCATTCGAATAGCGATAGGTTTAATGGCAGCGCCAGATAATCCACCTGTTTTATTAGCAATTATCGGTCTTTTAGAGGCAAGATTAATTTGCATACCAGTTAATGTGTTAATCATAGATAACCCATCCGCTCCGGCACTTTCTACTGCTTTTGCCATCGCAACAATGTCCGTTACATTTGGCGATAATTTAACGTATACAGGAAGATTACTAGCTTTCTTAACGATTTCTGTTACTTTGGCTGCCATCTTGGGATCTGTTCCAAATTGGATACCGCCTTCTTTAACGTTTGGGCAAGAAATATTTAATTCAAGTGCATGAACAGCCTTAGTATTGTTAAATGTTCTGGCAACATATTCGTATTCCTCTATCGTACTTCCAGCTACATTTGCAATGATACTCGTATCATATTGAGAGAGAAATGTTACTTCATTTTCAATAATTTTCTCTACTCCGGGGTTCTGAAGCCCGATTGCATTAAGCATCCCTGATGCTGTTTCAGCAACACGTGGAGTAGGATTACCAAATCTCTCACTCCCTGTAGCTGCCTTCATAATAACAGCACCTAATTTACTTAAATCATAAAACTGACTATATTCTCTACCGAAACCAAAGCAGCCTGACGCTGGCATGATAGGGTTCTTCAAATGAAGTCCAGGTAAGTTCACTTGTAATAGACTCATAATATAACCTCCCTGGCTGCAAATACAGGACCATCACTACAGATTTTTTTATAGCCTTTTTCAGTATTAGTAGGTACCACACAAGCAAAACATGCTCCAACTCCACATCCCATACGTTCTTCTAATGAAATGAATCCTTCCTTTTCTGAGAGTTCATTGGTTATTGCTTTTAACATAGGAAGTGGTCCACAAGAGTAGTAACGATCAAATTGTTCAACTTGGGGAATGACCGTTGTAACAAATCCTTTATCACCGTAAGAACCATCATTTGTTACGACATAGGTTTGAGAAAATTGTTGAAATTTCTCTTCATAAAATACATGTTCTTTCGATTGAAAACCAAGAACAGAAATGACATGAATATTTTGTTTAGCTAGGGACTTTCCTAAGTAATACATAGGAGGGACTCCAATCCCTCCACCTATTAATAGCACTGTATGAATTCCCTCTGTACTGGTTTCAAATCCATTGCCACTCGGGCCTAGAACATTTAAAAAGTCTCCAGCTTTCGACTCGGACAATTTTTCTGTTCCAGATCCTAACTTTTTAAAAAGAATGGTTACCGTTTCGTTATCCTTATCTACATCGGCTATCGATATTGGTCTACGAAGTGTATGACCTTCTACCAAAATATGAATAAATTGTCCAGGAATGGCATTCTCACTAATGTAGCTATTCTTTAAAACCATTTCTATCGTGTCTTTTGCAATTTGATTAGTGGAAACAATTTTCATACGTTGCTTGCTAATCATAGTATCACTGCCTCTTTACCAGTCATTGGTTTAGCACTAAAAGTTGTCGAATCAATCACGTTTAAAATGGCATTTGCCGTGTCTAAATTAGTTAAGCATGGAATACCGTGTTCCACTGATTGTCTACGGATTAAGAATCCATCGGAACGTGTTTTTTTACCAGAGTTTAACGTATTAATAACAAATTGTACATGTCCACTTTCGATGGTAGATAGAACATTCGGCTGATTAGAACCAACCTTTTCAACCTTCGTCACTGGTATACCAAATTGCCCTAAATACCCTGCTGTTCCTTTCGTTGCATAAAGCTGGAATCCAAGCTGATTAAATCGTTCAGCAATTTCTCGAACTTCTTCCTTATCTTTATCGGCAACGGTTAAAAGCACTCCACCTTCTTGTGGTACCTTAATTCCGGAAGCGATTAAACCTTTATATAATGCTTTTTCCAATGTCTTATCATACCCAATCGCTTCACCAGTAGATTTCATTTCAGGCCCTAAGATGGTATCGACACTACGTAGTTTTTCAAATGAGAAGACAGGAATCTTTACTGAAACAAGATCTTGTTCCGGTAGAATGCCAGTCTCAAATCCTAAATCTACTAACTTAGTTCCTAATATACATTTAGTAGCAATATTTGCCATGGTTACGCCAGTTATTTTACTTAAGAAAGGAATAGTTCTACTTGCTCTAGGGTTAACTTCAAGAATATAAACATCTTCACCGCGAATGATAAACTGAATATTGATAAGTCCTTTTACCGCTAGAGCTTCCGAAATTAATTTCGCCGCTGCTAAACATTTTTCTTTTACGGTTTGGCTAAGTCTTTGTGGTGGATAGACTGCCATCGAGTCACCAGAGTGAACGCCAGCACGTTCAATATGTTCCATAATACCCGGAATGATCGTAGTCTCGCCATCACTGATAGCATCTACCTCTACTTCAATACCTGTTAAATATTTATCAATTAAGATAGGATGTTCTGGGTCGACCTTATCAGATTTTTGTAAATAGTTTTGAAGTTCTTCATCACTATAAACAATTTCCATCTTACTTCCACCAATTACATATGATGGACGAACTAATACAGGATAGCCAATTTCATTTGCTACGTCAATAACTTGATCAAGTTTACGAACAGCTTTACCTGTTGGACGAAGTAAGTTAAGATCATCAAGAAGTTCCTCAAATTTATCACGGTCTTCTGCACAATCAATGGATTCAAGTGAAGTTCCTAGTAGTTGAACGCCTCTTCTTTTAAGTCCAGCTGCAAGGTTAATCGCAGTTTGTCCACCAAACTGAACAATAACTCCTTCAGGTTTTTCTAAGTTCACAACATGCATAACATCTTCTAATGTTAATGGTTCGAAATACAACTTATCTGAAACACTAAAGTCTGTTGAAACTGTTTCTGGATTATTGTTCATAATAATTGCCTCATAACCCATTTCTTTAATTGCTAGTACGGAGTGAACCGTAGCGTAGTCGAATTCTATACCTTGTCCGATACGGATCGGTCCAGAACCTAACACAAGAATCTTCTTTCTATCGGATACGATAGATTCATTTTCCTCTTCATAGGTACTATAGAAGTACGGTGTTTCAGATTCGAATTCCGCTGCACATGTATCTACCATTTTATAGACCGGTGTCACTTGTTCTTTTACTCTAAATTCGTATACTTCATCAAGGGAAACATCCCATAGTCTTGCGATTTGTGCATCAGCTACGCCAAGTTCTTTTGCCTTTTGAACAATTTCTTTAGAGAATCGATTCTCCCTTATTTCCATTTCGAATTCAACTAGATTTTTAAGTTTTTCTAAGAAAAAGCGATCAACCTTCGTAAGGTTAAAGAGTTCATCAACAGTCATTCCACGACGGAAGGCTTCAGCAATGACAAATATTCTTTCATCATCTGCTTTTTTAAGACGTTTCACCAGAACATCATTTTCTTCATTAACTAAACTTCTTAACCAAAGTTCCTCTGTACCACTTTCTAATGAACGAATTCCTTTTAATAAAGATTCTTCAAAATTACGACCAATCCCCATAACTTCCCCAGTTGCCTTCATTTGGGTACCTAGTTTTCGATCACCAGTGTTAAATTTATCGAATGGGAAACGAGGTAATTTAGAAACCACATAATCTAAGGCTGGTTCAAACATTGCATATGTTGTACCTGTAATCGGGTTGATTATTTCATCTAGTGTATAACCAACTGCAATCTTCGCCGCTACTTTCGCGATTGGATAACCTGTAGCCTTTGATGCTAGTGCAGAAGATCTACTTACTCTAGGGTTCACTTCAATAATATAGTAATTAAAGCTATTTGGATCTAGCGCTAATTGAACATTACATCCACCCTCAATTTCTAATGCACGGATTATCTTAAGAGACGCATTTCGAAGTAGATGATATTCACGATCGCTTAAAGTCTGTGATGGTGCAACAACTATGGAATCTCCTGTATGAATACCTACTGGATCAACATTTTCCATATTACAAACCACAATTGCCTGATCATTTTTATCCCGCATCACTTCATATTCAATTTCTTTGTAACCAGCTATGTTTCTCTCTATTAAACACTGATTAACTGGCGATAAGGATAGACCATTTCTTGTAATTTCTTTTAATTCATCTTCGTTGTAGCACATACCGCCACCAGTACCACCAAGGGTATAAGCAGGACGAACGATTAATGGAAAGCCTATCTCACTTGCAAAATCTAATGCTTCTTCAACCGTATGAACGATACTACTTTCAGGTACTGGCTCATTTAATTCGTACATTAAATTTCTAAACTGTTCACGATCTTCAGCTTTCTGAATTGCTTCGAGTGAAGTACCTAAGAGTGTCACATGATATTTATCGAGAACCCCTGATTCTTCCAGGGAACTCGCAAGGTTTAAACCTGTTTGCCCTCCTAAAGTTGGAAGCAAAGCATCTGGTTTTTCTTTACGGATAATTTTTGTCAAAAATTCAACCGTTAAAGGTTCCATGTATACTTTATCCGCAACGGTATTATCTGTCATGATGGTTGCCGGATTGGAATTCGCTAAAATTACTGTGTAACCCTCTTCTTTCAAAGACTGGCAAGCTTGTGTTCCAGAGTAATCAAATTCCGCTGCCTGACCAATGACAATCGGTCCTGATCCAATAACTAGGATTTTTTCAATTGCGGTATTTTTAGGCATATGCTTCAACCTCTTTCTTCTTGTGATTCTCTTGCATCATGTTTAAAAACTCATCAAATAAGTAGTTTGTATCTTCTGGTCCTGGTGAAGCTTCTGGATGATATTGAACAGAAAATGCTGGATATAGACTATGCTTAATCCCTTCAACCGTATTATCATTTAACGCTATTTGTGTTAATTCTAGGCCAGTACCTTCTAGAGAGGCTGCTCTCACCGCATAACTGTGATTTTGTGATGTTAAGTATGTTCTATTTCTAAGTATATCTTTAACCGGATGATTTGCCCCACGATGACCAAATTTAAGTTTTTCTGTATCAGCACCATTGGCAAGTGCTAACAGTTGGTGACCTAAACATATTCCAAAAATTGGTATCTTCCCAATAACTTGTTTAATCATTTCAATAGCTTCTGGAACATCTTTTGGATTTCCAGGACCATTTGTCAACATAATTCCGTCCGGTTTTAATCTTAAGATGTTTTCCGCACTATAGTTATAAGGAACAACTGTAATATGGCAATCTCGTTTCGTTAATTCTCTTAGAATACCGTGTTTTGCACCAAAATCAACCATGACAACTCTCATGCCACGTCCAGGAACAACATAAGGTTTTATAGTAGAAGTTTGTTTTACCTGGTCAGTAGGAAAACTTGTGTCTTTAAGTTCGTTAACAATTTCTTCTATCGACTTACCCATATCAGAAATTTTGGCCTTCATCGTACCATACTTGCGAATAATTTTAGTTAGTTTGCGAGTATCCACCCCAGTAATTCCAGGTATGTTGTTGGCCTTTAAGAAATGATCTAAGCTTTCTTCATTTCTGAAATTGGATGGGTATGTACTTACTTCCTTTACAACTAATCCATGAATGAATGGAGTGATTGTTTCAAAGTCGTCTCTATTAATACCATAGTTTCCTACAAGTGGATATGTCATGGTAACAATTTGCCCACAGTAGGATGGGTCGGTAATTACCTCTTGATATCCGGTCATACCAGTATTGAACACAATTTCTCCTGATTGTGTACATTCACTACCAAAACCATCTCCTATAAAGAATGAGCCGTCTTCTAATACTAATTGTCGTTTAGCCATGTTGTATCTCCTCCTCATCGATATAACGAACTTCTCCATCAACCATGGTTAAAATTGGTTGTGCCTTTACTTCCCAATTATGAAATGGTGTGTTCTTTCCTTTTGAATAGAATGTGTTTTTATCGATTACACTATTTTTTTCTAAGTTAACTACAGTGATGTCTGCAATAGCATTTTCTTCTAATCTTCCGTATGGTAAGCCAAACACTTCAGCAGGTTTAATGGTCATCCAATCTACTAATTGATTAAGAGTAACTTTATTTGTTAGAACGAGATTGGTGTATAGTAGTGGGAATGCTGTTTCCAACCCTACAATTCCAAATGGAGCCTTTAACATGCCTTGTGCTTTTTCTTCAGCTGAGTGTGGGGCATGATCTGTTGCAATGAAATCAATCGTCCCATCTAGCAACCCTTCTAGTAATGCTTGTTGATCTTCTTTAGCGCGTAGTGGAGGGTTCATTTTGAAATCTCCAGAATCCTCTTTAATATGTTCTTCATTAAGAATAAGGTGGTGTGGTGACACTTCAGCTGTTACATTAATTCCAGCTCTTTTGGCATCACGAATCACCCGTACAGATTCTTTCGTACTTACATGACAGACATGATAATGGCAACCTGTTGCTTCAGCTAATAAAACATCTCGAGCTATTTGAACGGATTCACTTAAAGATGGAATTCCAGGAAGATTAAGAGCTTTACTTACTTTTCCATCATGAACAACTCCGCCATACACAATAGAATTATCTTCACAATGGGCTACAATGGCACGTCCTGCTTTTTTAGCACGTTTCATAGCTTGTAACATAAAATCCGCGGTTTGAATTCCTACACCATCGTCCGTAAAGGCAAATACACCTAGTTCAGCAAGTTCTTCAAATTTTACTAACTCTTCCCCTTTTAAGTTCTTTGTAATTGCAGCATAAGGTAGTACACGAACTTGTGCATCTTGTTTTATTTTTTCAAAAAGAGCATTAACTGTATCTACATCATCTGGAACTGGATTTGTATTTGGCATTGAACAAACAGTAGTAAATCCACCTCGTGCTGCAGCTTTTGTACCAGTTAGAATGGTTTCTTTATGCTCTCCACCTGGTTCTCTTAAGTGAATATGAACATCGATAAAACCTGGTAATACTAAATTCCCTTTAACATCAATTTCACGATCAGCTACTTCTGATATTGTAGAATTTATTTCTTTAATTTGGTTATCTTCAATTAAAATTTCACAGTTCTCTAATTCATTTGATGGCAGTAAACGTTTGGTATTCTTTAAAATAATTTTCATTGATTGTCCCCCACTCTTCTAATAAATGCATCATAATAGCCATTCTTACATATACCCCGTTAGTCATTTGCTTAAATATACGCGATCTAGAACATTCTACCAAGTCGGTATCTATTTCCACACCTCGATTAACCGGTGCTGGATGCATAATAATAGCATGTTTCTTCATTCTTTGTTCTCGCTCTTTGGTTAAACCATACATATCTAAATAATTTGATGTCTCAGCTTTATGGAGATGTCTTTCATGTTGAATTCTTAGTAACATAATGACATCACAAATTTCAACTGCTTGATCAAGAGAGATATAAGGAACTTCTAATTCCTCATCCTCAAAACCAGGGGCTGCACAAAGGTAAACTTCTGCTCCTAATTTTTGCAGAGCACAAACATTTGATCTAGCAACTCGACTATGTTTGATGTCGCCTACGATAGCAATATTTAGTCCATCAAGAGTTCCATATTCTTGGTATATGGTAAGTAGATCTAGCATGCATTGTGTCGGATGATCTGCTTTACCTGCACCGGCATTAATCACTGGAATGGAAAGGTTTTTTAATTCCTTTGACCAATCATCTGACTGATGTCTTATTACTAACATGTTGGCACCTATCGACTCAAACGTTTTTGCCGTATCATAAAGTGTTTCACCTTTTAGAACACTTGAAGATTCAGAGTGAAAATCCAGTACTTCTAAACCCAATTTTCTTTCAGCAACCGTAAAACTCATTTTCGTTCTTGTACTTGGTTCAAAAAATAAATTCGCTACAAATAGTTGCTCCGCTAACGAGAAATCATTTTCACGATAATACTCTGCTTTAATTAAAAGTTTATAAATATCTTCCTCATTTAAATCACTGACGGAAATAAAGTTTTTCATCATTCCACCCCATTTAAGTTTTCCAATCAATCATGACCACCCGTCCAACGGGTGGTTTGCACAACGGCTATAAGCCTATACTACCGACCAGCGTCTCAAGGCGCTGGCTTTCATATAGCATTCAAGCCTCATTGTCGTTGCCTCTTTTGCTAACCCCTGAAGGAGTGTTAGTATTTCTTGCCACCCTTAAAAGGGTCTTCATATTCTTTTACACTTAATTTATCAAGTGCAATATCATGTTTTTCTTGCTCTTGAATGTATTTTCTAATGGTAGCTTCATTCAAACCAACTGTACTTACATAATATCCTTCAGCCCAAAAGTGTCTATTTCCAAACTTATATTTTAAATTTGCATGCTTATCAAATATCATTAGAGCGCTTTTTCCTTTTAAATATCCCATAAAATTTGATACTGCTAGTTTTGGTGGAATACTCACTAACATGTGAACATGATCTGGCATAAGATGTCCTTCGATTATTTCTACCCCTTTATATTTACAAAGTGTTCGAAGTATCTCGCCTATGCTCCTTCGATATTGATTGTAAATTATTTTTCGTCTATACTTTGGAGTGAACACAATATGGTATTTACACAACCATTTTGTGTGTGCCAAGCTATTTGCTTTATTGGCCAATTTACTCACTTTCCTTTCTATATTTAGAGGCTTGAACAATCTCTATTATAGAAGAAAGTGAGTTTTTTGTTTGGTATAACCACTTGTTACCCACCCGCATAGCAGGTGGTTTTCTGTTTCGCACGCTGCCGCGTACTCAACGGACTAAAGTCATAATAAAAAAACCTCTTTGCATAAAGGTTGCAAAGAGGTAAGCATGCCAAAAAATCATATTTAAAGCACACCACTACATACAACCTTTTAAATCTCTCTGGATTTAATTAAAAGTTGACTTATTTCATTGAATTAAAAAGTATAAAATTCAGCTTGTTATTTCTTTTTTTAAGAAAGTCCACGTCCGGCGCTTGCGCCTTTGTTCTTGTCTAGGAAATTATAAAATTTGTGGCTGTGGATAACTTAGATACAGAAATAGCCACGTCCGGCTCCAGCGCCCAGTGACTAGTAGACTTCCTTCACCTCCGTACGATAAGTCAACATCGACTCGCTTACGCTCTCCGTGTTTCCTTTATCTCCTACGGCTCAGTCCAGTCTATACGTCACTAAACGGGCGCTTGCGCCTTTGTTCTTTATTTTTCATAAATCGATACTCGATCATCTCCATCGATTTCATTCAATTGTACAACAATAATTTCTTTTTCTGATGTTGGGATATTTTTTCCTACATAATCAGCTCGGATTGGTAACTCTCGATGTCCACGGTCTACTAATACCCCTAACTGAATTAAAGCAGGTCTTCCTATATCCATAACTGCATCCATCGCAGCCCGTACAGTTCTCCCCGTGTATAAAACATCATCAATTAAGATTACATTTTTTCCAGATAAATCTTCATCAATCGTTGCTGACTTAATTTCAGGATCGGAATTCGTTGAAACCTTTTCTAAGTCATCTCGATATAAGGTAATATCAATTTCGCCCACTGGAACTTCAATCGATTCAATTTGTTTTATTTTATCTTGAAGTCGCTTAGCAATTGGAACTCCTCTTGTTTTAATCCCTACTAGTATAAGTTCTTCTCCACCTTTATTCTTTTCTAGTATTTCGTGGGACATCCGAGTCAAAGCCCGATTCATCGCAGCTTCATCTAAAATATCTGCTTTTTTCTTCAACATAACTCACTCCCTTTTGTACTCTAGGAAACGAAAAAATCCTTTTACCATGAGGTAAAGGATTCACTTCGATAGACTTATCCATTTTATAATGAATACACTTGTCTATGATTCACGATTCCTTTTCTAGCCTCACAGGACTATTGTTAAAAGGTCTTATTTAACTGTTATTATTATTTCAAACTTTAGTTAACATGTCAATATATTTTTTCAATATAATGTAATACTTTTATAAAGGATTCTGGCGGCTCCACTTCAAATTCCATCCACTCATTCTTCCTTGGATGTTGGAACCCAAGAATTTTGGCATGAAGAACTTGACCATCTGTTTCTAATGTTTTTCTAGGACCATACTTTGGATCCCCTACAAGCGGGAAACCAATATATCTCATATGGACCCGTATTTGGTGTGTTCTACCGGTTTCTAATTGACATTCAATATGGGAATAGTCTGGGTAGCTTTGAAGTACTGTGAAATGGGTAACAGCTGGTTTTCCTTTATCAACAACCCCCATTTTCTGACGATCTTTAGGATCTCGACCAATCGGTGCATCTATTACACCTGTTTCATGTGGGATTTGGCCATGTACGATTGCTTCATATTTACGTTTAATCGTTTTTGAAGCCATTTGTTCGGATAAATTAGTATGGGATAGATCATTTTTAGCTACTACTAATAAACCACTTGTATCCTTATCTATACGATGAACAATACCTGGTCTTTCTACTCCATTAATACCTGATAAATCTTGGCAATGATAAAGGAGTGCATTAACGAGTGTACCTGTTTGGTGACCAGCAGATGGATGGACTACCATTCCTTTTGGTTTATTAACTACAAGCAAATCACTATCTTCATAAATAATATCTAAAGGAATATCTTCTGGTATTAACTCTAACGGTTCTGTTTCAGGGATTTCCCATGAAAGCTCATCATCAAGTTGACATTTATAATTTGCTTTTACTTGTATCCCGTTCACCTTTACATAACCATCTTGAATCCAGGACTGTACTTGGGAACGCGAATTTTCAAGGTTAAGTTCAGATAAAACTTTATCTATTCTTTTTTTAGCTTGCTCTTCTGTAATAATATGACGAAAAGAACTCATTTATTTGTTCTTCCTTTCTTTCTTTCATCAAGAATCGTAGCAATAATAACAAAAATAACACCGATTGTTAGTGCCGAGTCTGCAATATTGAAAATTGGAAAATTGTAATTTATTATGTAAAAATCAAAAAAGTCTACTACTTCTTTTCGAAATATGCGATCAATAAAATTACCAAGTGCTCCACCCAATATAAAGCTTAACCCTAATCCTAACCATTTATCAGTTTTAGCAAATTTATTCATGTAATATACGACAGCGATAATGACAATTACTGTTACAATATAGAAAAACAACATTTTCCCTTGTAAGATACCCCAGGCTGCACCTTGGTTTCGGTGTGACGTAAGGTAAAAAAAGCCATCGATGATAGGTATACTTTCACCGATTTCCATAGATCGAACTATAAGCCATTTTGTTAATTGATCCATTCCAATAAGGAAAAGAGCTATGATGTAATACCAATACATCTCATCATCCCTCGATTCTATACAAAGTTCTTTTTCATCTTATATGTTAATCCATTTATTTTCAAGTGTGAGAGAACCATCGTCGAATAGGATTAGAAAACTTGGCATTCACTATTAGGTTAGGTCCCTTAGTTATACTTATATAGACGTAAAGATTTTTATATCTTTCCTAACTGTTAAAAAATACTCTCCATAATGGAGAGTATTTTTATTTCCTTTATGCACTATAGTTCTCTTTAACAATACTTGCACAACGCGTACATAGATGTGGATGATCATGATCCTCGCCAACCGTGTCCGAGGAAACCCAACAACGTTCACAAGTTTCTGCAGGATGTTTTTCAACAAAAACATCCGTATAGCGATATTCCTTCGCATTTTCAGCGGATTCTGCAACAACTGCCTCTGATACAATTAACAGTTGATGTAAATGTTCCATAGAATTTAATACTTCTTTTGTTTCGTTGTCTTTCGGGACAATCGTTACCTTAGATTCTAAAGATTTACCAATCACTTTATTATTACGAGCTTCTTCTAAAGCTTTTAGTACATCATCCCTAATCTTCATAAATTGATCCCATTTTTCTTCATTGAAATTAGAAATTTTTCTTGGCTCAGGCATATCCGTTAATTGAACACTTTCTTCCTCTACTCCAGGAATAAATTCCCATACCTCATCCGCTGTATGCGGGATAATTGGTGAAAGTAGTTGAACTAAAGACTTAAGAATTTCATAATAACCTGTTTGTAAACTTCTTCTACGTTTATTATCTTTCGCTTCGATATATAAAATATCTTTTGCAAAGTCTAAATAGAAAGAACTTAATTCAACAGAACAGAAATTATGAATACTATGATAGATTGGAGAAAACTCGAATCTATCATAACTTTCACGAACTGAGGAAATTAATTTCTGTAGTCGGTTTAGCATATAACGATCCACTTCTTCTAAATCTTCTTCTTGAACAAGATCAGTCTTAGGATCGAAATCAGCTAAATTGCCAAGCATGAATCGGAACGTGTTACGGATTTTACGATAGCTTTCAGAGATTTGTCTTAATATATCATCAGAAATACGTACATCAGCTTGGTAGTCTACAGATGCTACCCAAAGACGTAAAATATCTGCACCATATTGTTTTAATACTTTAGACGGTAATATAACATTACCAAGAGACTTACTCATTTTACGTCCATCCCCGTCAAGAGCAAAACCATGACTTACGATGTTTTTGTATGGTGCATGTCCAGTAACTGCAACAGCTGTAGAAATAGACGAGTTGAACCAACCACGATACTGGTCACTACCTTCTAGGTAAACATCAGCTGGTCTTCTATGTCCCTCTCTATGAAGTAAAACTGCTTGGTGAGAAGAACCTGAATCAAACCATACGTCCATGATATCTGTTTCTTTCGTAAATTTACCATTTGGACTATGTTCGGATGTAAAGCCTTCTGGAAGTAAATCTTTCGCTTCTCTTTCAAACCAAACATTGGAACCATGTTCAGCAAATAATTTAGAAACATGATTAATCGTTTCGTCCGTAATAATCGGTGTCCCATCTTCCCCATAAAATACTGGAATTGGTACACCCCATGTTCGTTGACGAGAAATACACCAGTCTTCGCGATCACGGACCATATTATAAAGTCTTGTTTCACCCCAGCTTGGGTACCAGTTAATTTTCTTGATTTCATCTAAAATATCTTGTCTGAAATCTTTAATCGATGCAAACCACTGTGATGTTGCTCGGAAAATAGTAGGTTTCTTCGTACGCCAGTCATGAGGATACGAGTGTTTAATGAATCCTAGTTTTAATAGAGCCCCAGCCTCTTCAAGTTTCTCGGTAACAGCTTTATTAGCATCGTCGTAAAATAATCCCTCAAATCCAGGCGCTTCTTTCGTAAATACACCTTTATCATCTAATGGTGATAGAGCTTCTAAACCGTACTCTTTACCAACATAAAAGTCATCTTCCCCATGGCCTGGAGCAGTATGAACACAGCCTGTACCTGCATCAGTTGTTACATGTTTACCTAGCATTACAATAGAATCACGATCATAGAACGGATGTCTAGCTACTGCTCTATCTAAATCTTTTCCTTTAAAAGTTTTAACAACTTCTGGATTTTCCCAATCAAGTTCTGCTGCAACGGTTTCTAATAATTCCTGTGCAACAACGAAGCGGTTGTCTCCAACTTGTACACGAACATATTCTATATCAGGATGGAGACTAATACCTAAGTTTGCAGGGATGGTCCATGGTGTAGTTGTCCAGATAACAATTTTATCGCCTTCTTCAAGAACGCCTTTCCCATCTTGAATCGTAAAAGCAACATAGATAGAAGGTGATTTTTTATCATAGTATTCAATCTCTGCTTCGGCTAAAGCAGATTCAGATGAAGGGGACCAATAAACAGGTTTTAATCCTTTGTAAATATACCCTTTCTTAGCCATTTCACCAAATACTTGAATTTGAGCCGCTTCGAAATCTTTTGTTAAGGTCAGATAAGGATTATCCCAATCCCCACGAACACCTAATTGTTTAAATTGTTCACGTTGCCCATCAACTTGTCTTAATGCGTACTCTGCACACATTTGTCTAAATTCGGCGGTACTTAATTTTTTACGATCTACTTTTTTACCCTTACTTAAAGCCACTTCAATAGGTAAACCATGTGTATCCCATCCTGGGACATATGGTGCATGATAGCCAGTCATGGATTTATGACGAATAATAAAATCTTTTAAGATTTTATTCATCGCGTGCCCGATATGTAAGTTACCATTAGCGTACGGTGGGCCATCGTGTAAAACGAATGAAGGTCTTCCTTTCGTTCTTTCTTGTACTTTCTCATATATGTTATTTTCTTCCCACTGTTCTTGTCTTTTAGGTTCTTTATTTGGTAAGTTTCCACGCATTTTAAATGCTGTTTTCGGCATCAATAGCGTTTCTTTGTAATCCATTTGGTTTCCTCCTTATTTAGTTTGTCTGCTGAAAAGAAATAAACTTTAGCAAATGTCCTAATTCAATTATACATAGTGAAAGATTAATTTTCTTACCTGTTAAAAAAAGCCCTCTCAAATCCCAAAAAGGGACGAGAAGACTCGCGGTACCACCCTTATAAATTTAAAATAAACGTTATTTTAAATTCACTCAATTTCCGTAACGTGGAATAACACGTCCAAAATTACTTTGTTTCATAATGGATACTTTGGAGTGATGTTCTAAAAGCATTACTCTCTAGGCTTCCACCATCCCTAGATCGCTAAACAGTAATTTTGCCTTTATACTGTCTCCTTCAACGTATTTCAACTTTTTTAGCGGTTATTCAAAAAGTCCAGTTTCCTTTTTGAACACACATTTTTAAAACCTTTTTAAGAATTATATGTAATATATTCTTATTCGTCAAGATTTAAGATTTATTTTCAACTAATTCAAGCTCTTCGCTCATTTCCTCTGAAAAAAGCTTGTCCCAATCGTCGGTTTGAACTATTTCTAATTGCGCCTCAACTAACATCTTTAATCGTGTACGGAAAACTTTAGCCTGTTTTTTAAGTTCTTCCACTTCGATGGAGATTCGGCGTGATTTACTAAGTGCTTCGTTTATTATGCGGTCCGCATTTTTTTCTGCTTCTTTAATAATTAATTTGGACTCTTTGGTAGCACTGTTCTTTACTTCTTCAGCTGTTTCTTGAGCGACTAATATGGATTTATTTAAGGTTTCTTCTATATTAGTAAAATGACCCAATTTCTCTTCTAATTGGTTTAGCTTTTCCTGTAAATCTTTTTTATCTCTAATAACCATTTCATAGTCTTTAATAACTTGATCTAAAAACTCATTGACCTCATCTTCATCATAACCCCGCCAACTTTTTGTAAACTCTTTATTATGAATATCTAGTGGTGTTAATGGCACATTGGCCACCTCCTTAAAGTAAATAAAATACGTTACTAAAAATAGTTTAATCTAGTTTTATTATTCGACAAAAAATTCCTTTATCCTGCAAAAAAATATAAAATCACTTTAAAATAGCAATCGTTATTTTCCATTTTTCCTTTTTTGATTGACCATTCATTTTTACTATCTTACTTCTACCTTTACCACGGAGTGAAATTAAGTCACCTTCTTGTAATGGAAAATTAACTTCTTCCACAACCTTATAATTCACTTTAACAAGTTGCTTTTTTATACATTCAGCTGAATCTTTCCTAGAAATATGATAAATTTCCTTTAAAACTGCATCCAAACGTAACGAGGATACCGTTTTTTCGGATTCAGTCCATTCGTTTTTCATTTGAATGAAGTGAATTAACGGAATTTCCTCAAACGTTATGTTAGCTTTCTTGATAGAGTGTAAAGTTGTTAGAACATATGTAGAAATTTCTTTCGCTACTACAATTTGAATTTTTCCATTCCCTGCAAAAATGTCACCTAATTTTTTTCTTTTAATGCCTAATGACAAAAATGTTCCCATTACATCGCGATGTTCCAGGGTGATAAATTTTTCATGGTAGTTAGCTTGTAGCAGACTAAGCTGATAAGATTCTTGTGTAATTTCTTCATAAAATGGAGCAATAATCGCTCGTTTTCTTTCATTATGATTACTGCCACCGAAAAATGACAATTTCAAATCATCATGATTCGTTCCGATCAGCATTTCAATAATTTGTTGTTCTCTAGGGTCAAGGAAATCTGTTAATTTTGGGCTAAATGTTCTTTCAACTTGCTCTTTCCATGACAGGACTTGATCGATAAATCCATGTTCTTCTTTTCGAAAATGCTGGTATATATCCATTGTAAACTCCTAAAATCACATCATTTACTTTTTAGAATACGAACATTCTAAAGAATTCAAATAACCCTACTCTAGCCATATGCAAAACAAAGATTGCGATAATCGGTGAAAAATCTATCATCCCAAGCGGTGGTATGAATCTTCGAAATACTTCTAAATAAGGTTCGCAAATTTTACTTAGGAGTTCCCCAAAAGTAGATTCTCTTGCCCCTGGAAACCAGGACATGAAAATATAAATAATAATTCCCCAACTATATATATTGAGGGCTAAATTTAAAATTTGTAACAACTGATACATCTACTACCATCCTTTATCATAGTCATCTTCATTAATTAAAGTATCTGTTATCGTGCCAGATACATCAATATTTTCAGGTGTACATAGGAATGTTTCGGAACCTAGCTTTTGAATATCTCCATTTAAAGCATAAACAGTACCACTTAGGAAATCCACAATTCGTTTAGCTTGATTTCGATCAACCCTTTGTAAGTTTATTACAACAGCACGTTTACTTACAATATTATCTGCAATTTCTTGTGCTTCGTTATATGTTCTCGGCTCACAAAGAATTACTTTAGAATTAGGTTGCTGAATAGCTGCTAAACTAACGACATTTTGGTTTTTCTTTTGCTTTTCCACAAATTTATTTTCCGGAATTTCCTCTTCGTCTACATATTCGTACTCGTAGTCTTCTTCTACAAAGAAACTTTTCAGCTTATTTTTAATACTCAAGCCTTTCACCCCATTTTATTATTAGCAGATTGGAAAGTATAAAACTATCTTAATGCTTATCGTATTCACCAAGCTCTATCCAATGTTTTTAAATCAATTTCCAACTAATTTCGTTCCAATTCTTATATGGGTTGCACCTTCTTCAATTGCAATATCATAATCATTACTCATACCCATAGATAAATAATGACAAGGAGCGTGTGAGTAATTTTTCTGACTAATTTGATCCCTTAATTTTGCCAACCGTTTAAAAACTTCTTTTATTTTTTCTCTGTCTTTAATATGAGGTGCCATGGTCATTAAGCCAACGACATAGATGTTTTCGTAATTTTTAATTTCTTCAATAAAGTCTAAGACGTTTTCAGGTGCTAGTCCGTGTTTAGACTCTTCGCCGCTAACATTCACCTGCACAAAACAATTCACAGGTTTTTCGGATCTTTTATTTACCTCTTTTGCTAAAGATAGACGATCAAGCGAATGAAGATAATCTATTTTTTCAATAATGTCTTTTACTTTTCGAGTTTGTAATGTTCCAATAAAGTGCCATGTAGCCTTTTTGCCAATGACTTCATGCTTTTCTATAAATCCTTCATTACGATTTTCACCAAGATTTTTAATTCCTGCGTCAATTGTCTCCTCCGCTCGTTCTATTGTAACATATTTCGTTACACCAATAACCGTTATTTCATCTATTTTCCGATTACTTTTTTCACAAGCCAATTTTATATTTTCTTGAATTTCTTTTAAATTTGAAACTACATCCATTGTTATCCATAATCCCCCTAGTATTACGTGTTCAAAAAGGATCTCTCTTGTATTAAGATATAATCCCAAGGAAACCTAACATTCTCCCCGTTTTTCCCTTATCCCTTCGATGAGAGAAAAATAACGATTTATCTTTATAAGTGCAATAATTTGTCACATCTATATTATGACGTAATACGCCACTTTGTAAAAGGATTTCTACATTTAATTTCTTTAAATCTAATAAATACCGTTTATTTCTACTAGGTACTACACATTTTTGGCGAATCTTGTCTTCTATGTTGTCTATAACCTTTTCATCTACCTCATACATTTCTTGGGAAATAGATGGCCCAATTACAACTAAGAGATTCGATTCATTGACTCCCTGATCTTTCATGGCTTGTACCATTGACCTTGCCATTCCATTAACTGTCCCTCTCCATCCAGCATGTGCAATCCCAATCATTTCAGTAACGGGATCAAAAAAGAATAGTGGGACACAATCAGCAAAAAATGCGGTAAGTAGAATACCTTTATGACCAGTAATTAATCCATCAACCCCATGAATCGAATTAGAATAATCACGTGATCCTTTGCCTTTATCGTCTACTGTTATCAATTGTACTGCAGTATCATGTACTTGTTCACCAGCAACCCAATTTTCAAGAGGTATGTTTAACTTATTAGCTAAAGTTTCCCTATTTTTTATTATATCTTCTTGATTATCGGGAACATGCAATCCAAGGTTAAGTGACTGAAATGGAGGATCACTTACTCCTCCATTTCTAGTTGTAAAACCTACTATTAATTTTTCATTTAATTGACGCCATTTTTCAATTTGTAAAAAAGATTGGTCTTTTTGTTGAAAAACTTCAGACATTATTATCCTCCCGAAATCTTTTATTTGTTATATTTTATCATATCTTACTGAAAAGTTTGCTATTAAATGTCATTGGGTTAGTAAAAGCGGACCATTTGCTTCTCTAACTAATATAACATCTGTTCCGATACGAACAATCTGATTCCATGCAATGATAAGTTCATCCGATTTACTAAAAAAATTACCTTTTTTGTCTTTTACAAATAAAATGATTGCCTCAATTTTCCCGGTATTAGGATTAATTTCAAGGTCCGCTATATTCCCCAACCTTCGCCCGTCTTCCATTAGAATGACTTCTTTTAGTTGTAATTCTGTTAAAGTAACCATACAAATCACCCACCTTATTACACTATATGCACTGACAAGTATTTATATTAGAAAACTTGCCCTATAAGTAAAAAGCTCTTAGGAAACTAGCATCGTTCAGCGAAAGACGAAGGTGACTTGGTATTCCAACAATAAGTAAGTTATTTTCCCTAAACCATTAGAACTAAGGCATTCGCCATGCTTTTGGGCGAATGCCTTAGTTGCACTTATGTAGACGGGAAAGATTTTTATACTTTCCTACCTGCCAAAAAAGGAAGAGGTATTAAACCTCTCCCTTTTTATCCTTCAAACATCTGTTTATTCATTTGACTAATGGCTGCTTTTTCTAGCCTAGATACCTGGGCTTGTGAAATACCAATTTCATCAGCAACCTCCATTTGTGTTTTACCTTGAAAAAAGCGTTTATTTAATATCATTTTTTCTCTTTCATTAAGTTTATGCATACCTTCTTTTAATGAAAGCTTATCAACCCATGTAGAATCTTTATCTTTTTCATCACTTATTTGATCCATTACAAATATCGGATCTCCTCCATCATTATAAATAGGTTCAAATAATGACACAGGGTCTTGAATTGCATCCATAGCAAAAACAATGTCTTCATGTGGGATACCCATTTCTTCGGCAATTTCTGCTGGTGTAGGTTCTTTTGAAGTTTTATTAATCAACTTCTCCCTAACCTGTAAAGCCTTATAGGCAATATCTCTTAACGACCTTGATACTCTTATTGGATTATTATCTCGGAGATATCTTCTAATTTCTCCGATTATCATGGGAACAGCATAGGTAGAAAATCTTACATTATGTCCTAAATCAAAATTATCAATGGATTTCATCAATCCAATACAACCTACTTGGAATAAATCATCTACATATTCCCCACGGTTGTTAAACCGCTGTATTACACTAAGTACTAATCTGAGATTTCCATTTACTAGCTCTTCACGTGCGGAAATATCTCCGTCTTGTTGCATTCTGATGAATAATTTTTTCATTTCTTCATTGGTGAGTACTGGTAACTTGGATGTATCAACACCACATATCTCAACTTTATGTCTAGTCATATGTTAACCCTCCCAGATGGTGATGCTGTTCAAGGACAGTATCTCCCCCAGGGAGGGTTTTTATGCAGTAACAGATTTTTGAAATAAATACCAATTACTGTAAAACCTTTGTGAAATAAGGCTAAACCATTTTATTAAATTCTTTTTTCAGTCTCCTAATTATTTTCTTTTCTAAACGAGAAATATATGATTGTGAAATCCCTAACATATCAGCAACATCTTTTTGTGTTTTTTCTTCTTCTCCTATTAATCCAAATCTCAACTCCATAATCTGTTTCTCTCTATCATTCAGTTTGGATAAAGCGGTTTTCAATAAGGTCTTGTCAACATCGGATTCTAAACCTTTTGTAATAATATCATCGTCTGTACCTAAAACATCGGATAATAATAATTCATTTCCATCCCAATCAATATTAAGAGGTTCATCAAAAGAAACTTCTGATTTTAATTTATTGTTTCTACGTAGATACATTAAAATTTCATTTTCTATACATCTCGATGCATAAGTTGCCAATTTAATATTCTTTTCTGGGTTAAATGTGTTAACTGCTTTAATCAGTCCAATAGTACCTATACTGATTAAATCCTCAATATTTATGCCCGTATTTTCAAACTTTCTGGCAATATACACGACTAATCGTAAATTTCGTTCTATTAGAATAGAACGTGCTGACTTATCCCCTTTTGGTAATAGCAAAAGTAATTCTTGCTCCTCCTGTTTAGATAGGGGTGGTGGCAGTGCTTCACTTCCTCCTATATAATAGATTTCGTCTGATTTAAGCCCCAAACGAATCAGTAGTTTATACCACTTTAATCGTAAATGTAATCGTAGCTTCCAAAATTTCACACCTTATCTCCCCTTTTTATGCAGTATTAATGGTAGCTAATTGAATAATTTGAGGATGAAGTAAACAATGATAACTATTATCCTTCGTAAGCTCCGCAAATTGAATCCCAATTAATAGTTTGCGAGTTTTAATTTGTTGTTCTCCATAATACACAATTAAGTGTTCAGGTCGTAACGCGAAAAGAAACATATTATTCCCTTGTACTCCTTGATAAGGAAGAACTTGAATACTACTTTCCCAATCTTTAGGAATCTTTTCCATATCAAATGTTTCATACGCATTTTTCAAACTAAGCCATTCTTCTTCTGTAAACCATTTTTTTAAAAATATTTGATCACAAATAATAACTGGCTTTTTCGATAATGGATCTACTAATTGATTTCCACTATCAATATATCCCATAGTCGAAAAGCTTTTATCCTTCATTTTAATGGATACAGAATAAAGTTGATCATAACGAATTTTTTCAGAAGCATGCTTGTCCATACGTTTCTTCGTAAAATACCATACGCAAGGGAACCCAATGAACACGAATAGCCAACTTACCGGATCACCATAACCATTGTTATACGTAATGAATCCACTAGAAGACATGGATATTGGATTAGAAAATAGAAAATGTAACCCTACAAGTCCACCTCCAATAGCAAAGGTCGTAAAATAAAACAATAAAACTAGTTTAGAAAAACGATAAATTGTTATAAAACCAAAAGAACAAAATATAATAAGAAGAGAATATATAATTTTTCCAATCAAACTAGTAATAAAGGAATTTGGATAAAATAAAGTTATTGGAACAATTAAAGAAGCAATGAATGCTCCAAGAATAACTCGTCTTGTTTTAGTATCATCTCTTGCTAGGGCTTTAGTTAATAAAAGTAACATGAAATCTAAACAGAAGTTGAGTGCCCAAACCGCATCTACATATATTTCCATTTTATTCTTCCTTCTATAAAAGATGGTTTCTCCTTAACATTTAATTTTGTATGTTCTAATTGGTTAGATTTACTGAAAAGTATATCTGATATATTAAGCAAAGTCTGTCACTTCTTGTATGCAGAACAAAGCTAATTTTAACTAGTTATCGAAAAGTTTGTCGGAGGAATGAAATAAGTAGGTTTAGAAGGAGCATATGGGTCCTTCATCCAAGGGTAGTCGGTCTCCCTCCTACCTTCTTTGTTTCCTTGGAGGCCTGAGATGGGAGTCTTACTGCCCATTTATGTGGGATAAAAGAAATGTCGAAGGAAAGTTTATTGAATGAACATAAGCGAAAGCATCCTTACAGGCTTAGAACGCAACACCTGTACTCACACATCCTGTGCTTCGTAGCGATGTATGTAGGTGTAGAAAATCTTGCTAGTCCCTGGAGCTAGAGCTGGGCGTAGCATTTCTTAAGAATAGATCTAATAAGCTAAATTTCCCTATAAAAAAAGCAAACGAGTATAAGTCGTCTGCTTTTTTTATAGGGAATTTATCTTCTATTTCGATTTCGATTTCTTAAAAATGTTGGTATATCCAGTTCATCGTCTTCTTGGATTCTTGGACGTTGAACTTGCTCTCTTTGTTGTTGCTGTTGTTGTTGGATAGGCGCTTCTTCTTTAGTTGCTGCATGTTGTTTTTGATTTAAGGTTGGACGTTGTTGCTTAGATGGCATTTCTGGCTTTTTATTCAACTCATCAAAACCAGTTGCAATTACTGTAACAACAATTTCATCATTTAAATTCTCATTAATAACGGAACCAAAAATAACATTTACTTCCTTATCCGCAGCAGAAGTTACTAAATCAGCGGCCTCTTGTACTTCATATAGGCTTAGGTTTGTTCCACCAGTAATATTCATTAAAATACCGTGTGCCCCATCGATTGAAGTTTCTAATAAAGGTGAAGAAATTGCTTTTTTCGCAGCCTCTGTTGCACGTGTTTCTCCTGTTGCGATACCAATCCCCATTAATGCCGAACCTTTATCGAACATAATTGTTTTTACATCTGCAAAGTCAACGTTAATTAAACCTGGTTTTGCAATTAAATCTGAAATCCCTTGAACACCTTGTCGTAATACATTGTCAGCTTCACGGAAAGCCTCTAACATAGGTGTGTTTTTATCAACAATTTCAAGCAAACGATCATTTGGAATAACGATTAACGTATCAACAGCATTTTTTAGAGCTTCAATACCAGAAATCGCCTGGGTCGAACGTCTTCTGCCTTCAAATGAAAAAGGTCTTGTTACAACTCCAACCGTTAAAGCTCCTAAATCCTTTGCAACTTGTGCAATAACCGGAGCGGCACCTGTACCTGTTCCACCACCCATACCAGCAGTAACAAATACCATGTCCGCACCTTGTAAAACTTCCTCGATCTGTTCTTTACTTTCTTCAGCTGCTTTCTTACCAACTTCAGGATTCGCACCCGCTCCTAATCCTCTAGTAAGTTTACCGCCAATTTGAATTCTTAACTCGGCCTTAGATAAATTAAGTGCTTGAGAGTCTGTGTTAACAGCTATAAATTCAACACCTTCCACACCGTGTTCAATCATTCGGTTAACAGCGTTATTACCGCCGCCGCCGACACCGATAACTTTTATCGTCGCTAATTCATCCATATTTGTATCAAACTCTAACATTTTCGTTCCTCCTAATTTCTACGCAAATCTCACGAGTTTTATAGATTTAAACATTCAAGAGTTTAATCAAAAAACCATTTGAATAAACTACTAACTTTCCCACTTTCTTTTTTCTCTTTCCTTTTCGGTTGCTCAGTATTTGCTTGCTTCGTATGACGTTTAGGACTAGGCTCGTCCATGTCATTTCGAACAGCTGGGTATAATTCTTTACCTTGAATTTTTGCGTTTCGGTAAGCAAATTGTAGAATTCCTACTCCAGCTGTAAACTGGGGTTCTCTAACACCGATATAATCCGGAATTGCAATACGAACATTAGAATGGAATAAATCCTGAGCTAATTCCAATACACCTGGCATTGCCATTGTTCCTCCAGTTAACACGTAACCTCCCGGTAGTTCCTGATATCCCATTTTACGAATTTCACGTTCAGCAAAAGCATAAATTTCTTCCATTCTTGCTTCTATCATATCAGAAATTTCCAGCTGATTGTATGTTTCTCTTTGATTACTTCCGATCACAGAAACCTCAAAAGTTTCATCTTCTTGTGCATCATCATAAAAGGCATGACCATAATTTAATTTAACATCTTCAGCCTCTTCAGTCGTAGTACGTAAACCAATGGATATATCTTTGGTAATATTATTTCCACCAAGGCTAACAACACTTGAACCTTGTAAATAATCATTTTCAAAAACGGAAATGGTAGAACAACCACCACCAACGTCGATTAAAGCTACACCCATATTTTTTTCATCGGGTGAAAGTGCTATCGTACCAGTGGCAAGAGGTTGTAAACAAATATCCAATACTTCTAAATTAGCACGTTCCACGCATTTAAGAATGTTATGTAAAATGGTCCTTGAACAAGTAATAATCGTTCCTTCCATTTCTAAGCGAACACCGATCATCCCTCTTGGATCAGTAATCTCGTCTAATCCATCTACTATAAATTGCTTAGGTATGACGTCAATAATCTCACGCTCTGGTGGAATGGAAACTACTTGTGCACCGTCAATTACTCTTCTAATGTCTTCATCCGTAATTTCACGATCTTCACTTTGAACCGCTACAACACCATGACATGGCTGTAAATCGATGTGGTTTCCGTTTATACCAACAACAACCCCTTCGATATGCATGCCAACCATGCGTTCAGCTTGTTCGACAGCATTTCTGATGGATTGCACTGTTTGATCAATATCAACAACTGCACCTTTTTTCATTCCATTAGATTTTGCTGTACCTACACCAATAATATTTAAAGAATCATTTAAAACTTCTCCAATTATAACTTTAATTTTTGATGTTCCTATATCAAGACTTACTAGTATTTCACTATTATTCAAAGAAAGGCACCTCCAAATTCAACACATCCATACAAAATGGATCATATAATTGTACATTTCATACAATCCTACTTTCATTGCTTAGGAAATTATAAAATTTATGACTGCGGATAACTAGTTGTTAAAGAACAGCCACGTCCGGCTCCAGCGCCCAGCGACTAGCGAGACTTCCTTCACCTCCGTACGATAAAGAAGACTTGCCGATGGTGAAACCAGAGGCTTAGTCGCACTTATACCCTTGCGGTGAAAGTCAACATCGACTTACTCCGTTCGTCGTGTTTCCTTTATCTCCTACGGCTCAGTCCAGTCCGTACGTCGCTAAACGGGCGCTTCCGCCTTTGTTCATTCGACTAAAATAGATATATATAGGTACTATTTCCACAAAAAAAACTGGATTCCTTTAAATTTCAAGAAAAATATTCCTATATACATATATTTTAATAGATTGAAAGATTATTCGTTAAATCAAATTTTTAGAATTACTTTGGGCTTTTTAGAAAAACTCACAATCGCTCATTCTTAGTGTACAAAATAGAATCTTATTCTTCTGTTTCATCCGTTTCTTCAGACTCATCATTAAAAGATTCAAAATATACACCCACACCAATATGGATAATCCCATCAACACCTGGTTCTAATTGAGAAACTATCGAAGGATAAACTACCATTTTCTCAGAAAAATTTCGAATCGTTCCATCAACTATGTATCCATCTGTCATAAAAAGTTGGATTTTATTTTTATTATTGTCAGTTGGTTCCCAATGAATTTCAGAGATGAGATTTGTTATATTTTTGGGTAATTTATTTAATTCTTCAGCCATCCGTTGTAAATACTCATCCTCTGTAAAGCCGATTAACATTGGTGAGTTACCATGATATGTATCCTGTCCTTCTTGCTTCAATGATACCCCATTAGCTAAAATTGGATAGTATTTCCTTTCTTCTTTTACATAACCAACTACATTATGTTCTGTTATTTCAATTGAAACAGTCCAAGGAAGCTTACGATTAACTTCTACTTCATTAACGATAGGATTTGTTTTTATTGCCTTTTCAATGGCATCAAAATTAACCATCCAAATATTCGTTTTAGCAGTAATTTCAGATAAGTTTATTATTTCCTCATCCGTTGTATGCACATTACCTTGAACATTTATTGTTTTAACATGACTTAATGGTGATTGCAAATAAACAATAATTGAAATCAAGAAGAAAAAGATTGATAGATAAAAAATCAAACGTCGGTTAGCTTTTTTCTTACGGGCTTGTTTTAATTTGGGAATTCGATCCTCAATTGAAACAATATTTTTATTACTCATCCCCATTTCTTCCTTTTTCAGAAATTAAAAGAATAAAACGGCATAAATTATGCCGCCTTTATTCAGTTACATGAATTATATCATAAAATATAGATAAACATATAGTGTCCAAGCATTAGATTAGCAAGTTTTTTCTCATATTTAATGGGTAATATTTTCCATTTTTGCCATTCCCACTATATTTTAGAATAAATACTAATGTTTAATAATATTCCAACGGAACAAAGGGTTAAAGTTAATGAAGACCCTCCGTAACTAAGGAAAGGTAATGT
Source organism: Oceanobacillus sp. FSL K6-0118 (assembly GCF_038006665.1). Classification (NCBI taxonomy): domain Bacteria; kingdom Bacillati; phylum Bacillota; class Bacilli; order Caryophanales; family Bacillaceae; genus Oceanobacillus; species Oceanobacillus sp. FSL K6-0118. The sequence goes on along the minus strand of NZ_JBBOVR010000001.1, from coordinate 1,840,069 downwards.
TATACCTGTAACAGGTATTAATCCAATTACTACACTTATATTAATCATTGCTTGTACAGCTAACATCGAGACAATTCCTAAAGCTAATAATCTTCCGAAAAGATCTGGAGCTTCTAATGAAACTTTAATCCCTCTCCATAAAAGGAGTAAAAATAATAGAATAACAAAGGTGCCGCCGATAAATCCTAATTCTTCTCCCACAATAGCAAAAATAAAGTCATTTTGTGGTTCTGGTAAATAGAAATATTTTTGCAAACTATTCCCTAATCCAAGTCCCATCAACCCCCCAGGCCCAATTGCATAGAGGGATTGAATAATCTGAAACCCATCACCTAATGGATCTTCCCAAGGATTTAAAAAAGCTGTTATTCGATTAATTCGATATGGGGCTGAAGCAATCAATCCAACCAATCCTAATACTCCTAAAGCAGCTAGTCCAATAAAATGAGATAGTCTGGCACCTGACACAAAAATCATAATCATACAGGTTAAGACCAGTACCATTCCAGTCCCTAAATCTGGTTGAAGCATAATCAAACCAAAAGCTGTAAAAACTAATAATAAAGATGGTAAGAAGCCTTTTTTAAAAGATGTAATGTACTTTTGTTTCGTGGCAAGCATATTAGCTAAGAAAATAATTAATCCTAGTTTCATAAACTCAGATGGCTGTATACTAAATGCCCCAACTCCAATCCAACTTTGCGCTCCACCACGAATTAATCCTATTCCTGGTATTAATACAAGTATTAGTAAAGCAAAGCATACAATTAATAGAATTTTCGAGTAGTTTTTCCAAGTGCTATAAGGTATAAACATAAAGAAAAACATAGCGAAAACTCCCGCACCAGCAAATAATAACTGACGTTTTAAGTAAAAAAACCCATCACCAAACTTATACTCTGACCAAACATGGGACGAACTGTAAACCATCACTACACCGACAATTAACAGTGCTATAATAACCCATAATAGAATGTAATCTGGTTTACTTTGATCGTTTAGACGTTTTTTAAACAAAAAAACACCCCTTTGACTAAAATATAGACAGGGGCATTTTTGAACATTCTTATTATTAATTTAATATACAAGCCCCTCTAAACTAGTTTATGCACGGCTTGTATAAACATGTCTCCTCTTTCTTCAAACGTTCGATACTGATCCCAGCTTGCACAAGCTGGTGATAATAGTATAACATCTTTTTCATTTGAAATTTCAAAAGCTTTGCTGACCGCTTCTTTGACATCTTCCACTTGTAAAATAGTTGAAATGCCATTTTCTTCAGCTATTCTTCTTAATTTATCTTTCGTTTGACCAAATACAACCATAGCTTTTACATTTTTCAAATAGGGAGCTAAATCATCGAACTCATTTCCTCTGTCCAACCCACCAGCAAGTAAAATGACAGGCCTCTCGAATGAAGATAAAGCCTTTTGAGTAGCTAATATATTGGTTGCTTTAGAATCGTTATAAAATAAACGACCATGAATATTATCTACAAATTGTAATCGATGCCTAACACCTTGAAATGTAGTAAGAACTTTGATAATTCCTTCATTTGTTGCACCTTTAAGTTTCGCTGCCGCGACTGCAGCTAAAATATTTTCAAGGTTATGATCACCAACTAAAACAATTTCATTTCGTGAAATTATTTTTTCATTTTTAAAATAAATAAATGTATCGTCTAGCCATGCCCCATTTTCCATTTTATTTTTTATGGAAAATGGAACGAGCGTAGATTTAAGGTTTTTCACTTCTGAAGTAATAATTGTATCATCAGCATTATATACTAAAAAGTCCTCTTTTGTTTGGTTTCTGAAAATATTAAATTTCGCTTGTTTATAGTTGTCAAATGTTTTGTGATAATCTATATGTGCTTCAAATATATTCAATAATACTGCAATATTTGGTTTGAACTTTTCAACACCTTGTAGCTGAAAAGATGATAATTCTAATACTAATGTTTCCTCATCCTCAAGGTTTTCGGCGACTTCACATGCAACAACGCCAATATTTCCAGCAACTTTAACTGGTCTTCTGCTTTCTTCCAACATTTTAGTTATTAAAGTTGTTGTTGTCGTTTTTCCATTGGAACCAGTAATTCCAATAATAGAATCACCTGCAAGCATATACGCAATTTCTACCTCAGTGATTACAGGAATATTTCTTTTCCTTGCTTCAACAATAATTGGATTATCATAATGAATCCCTGGATTTTTTACAATGATTTCTATACCATCCAATACGGATAATGGATGTGAACCTACTACTACTTCTGCACCAAGATTCCTTAATTCCTTTATTATTGGATCATTTTTTTCTGTTTTCATATCATTAATACGAACACGTTTATCGTGGTTCAACAATAAATTAGCAACTGCCGTTCCACTTTTTGCAAGTCCTAAGACTAAAATATTTGAATAAGGAAAATCCAATACTTTTTTCAATTTAAGCCCACCTCAATATATACGCCAAGCACAGCAAAAACAAGCCCAACTAACCAAAATGTTGTTACAACTCTCCATTCGGACCAGCCTAATAATTCATAATGATGATGTAATGGACTCATTTTAAATACTCTTTTACCAGTTGTTTTAAATGAAATTACTTGAATAATAACAGATAAAGTTTCTAATACGAAAATTCCACCAATAATAACAAGCAAGATTTCTGTTTTTGTTAATATAGCAATTGCTCCAATAGCTCCACCTAATGCTAATGAACCAGTATCACCCATAAATACTTTTGCTGGATGTGCATTAAACACTAGAAAACCTAGAAGTGCTCCAACAACTGCTAGAGAAAAAATGGAAACCTCCGTAAATCCACCTATGATAAGTGTAAGTATTGCATAAGCCCCAAAGGCTATCGCCGCAGTACCCGCTAATAAACCATCTAATCCATCTGTTAAGTTTACAGCATTAGAAGCTCCAACTAAAATAATAATAATAAAAATTGCATAAAACCAACCAAAATCCCACTGAATGTCTGTACCTGGAATTTGAATGTCTGTAGAAAATCCTTGTCCTTTGAGTATAAAGAAAAATATAAGTGCAATAACAATTTGTCCTAACATTTTTTGTTTCGAAGTTAGACCTAAATTACGCTTCATCGCAACTTTAATGAAATCATCCAAAAAACCTAATACTCCATAGCCAAGCAATACAAAAATTAAGAGCCAAAATTCATAACCAACATGATTTCCAAGTACTTTATATACCATAATAATGGAAGTTATGACAATACCCAATACAATCATAACGCCACCCATTGTAGGGGTACCTGTCTTTACCATGTGGGATTTAGGTCCTTCTTCTCGTATACTTTGGCCAAATTTCAACCTTCTTAATAATGGGATGAAAATGGGAGATAAAAGGACGGTAATTAGAAATGCTATTGCTATCGTTACAAATATTCCTGTTAAATCCATTGTGTTTCCTCCTCTTACATGGACCGTCCAAACTAAAACTTGATCTTTTTACCTTTAAGAGGTTGTTCAAAAAGTCTGGTGAAATTGACATGCCTCGTGCAAATGGGAAGGCGTGAGTTGGGCGCAAAGCTCATCTTTAGTCAGCCTTCCTTTAAAGAAGTCCGTTGGCGATTGTGGAAATTCTACTAAGACTGTCCACGTCCCGCGAGCAACGTAGAAGTCCTTTTCATCCTTCTTTTTGAACACGCACTTTAAAAATTAATTAATTAACTCATTTACAAAGGATTCGAATTTTAATCCTCTTGATGCCTTAAATAATACTAATGATTGATTATTTAAAAATGGTTGTAATGCTTCCATTAATTCTTCTTTTGTGTCAAAATGGGCGGTTTTAATTTTATTACCTTTATCTTTTTTAACTTTATCTGAAATTACCTTTGACATCGTACCAAAAGTAAATACTGTAGTAATTGGCTCACCAATTGCTTCCGCTACAGTTTCGTGTAACGATTTGGAAAACTCCCCTAATTCAAGGACATCCCCAAGAACTAAAACCTTATCTTTAAACCCATTCAATTCCTTGACAACTTTAATAGCAGCCTTCATGGAAGTTGGGGATGCATTATAAGCATCGTTTATAATTGATACTTCGTTTTTACCTTTTAATAATTCAAAACGCATAGAAGTGTGTTGTACGAATTTCAACGCTTGTTGTCTTTGCTTCGCATTAATTCCAACACAGTATGCTAATGCAATGGCATAGCATGCATTCTTCGCATGATGCTTCCCTAGTAACGGGATATGGTAAGTGGCTCCATCTGATAATTTAAATATAGTTTCCTTTGAAGTTACTTTGGAATCTTCAATTTTAAAATCATTACGTTCTTTAAAACCACATTTAATAACTTTAGGCTTTTGATGTAGTGATTTTAGGAGCTCTTCATCACCATCAATGATGATGGTTCCATTATCTTGCAAACCGTTAATAATTTCCATTTTTGCTTTTGCAATACCTTCCCTAGAACCGAGGAATTCAATATGGGATTCCCCTATATTCGTTATGATAGCAAAATTAGGTCTTGCTATTTGGGATAATAAATCTATTTCACCAAAATTACTCATTCCCATTTCTAATACAAGTACTTCCGTATCCCTGCTCATGGAAAGAATAGTTAACGGGAGACCAATGTGATTATTATAGTTACCTTTTGTGGAGTGAGTAATATATTTAGATTTCAAAACAGTTGTCACCAAATCTTTTGTGGTCGTTTTACCATTCGAACCCGTTATACCTACAACTATTGGATTGATTTGATCACGGTAAAGACTTGCAAGTTTCTGTAAAGAAGGTAATGTATCCTTCACTAGAAATACCGGAAAATCTCTAGGTAGAGTAGAAGGTAAATCCCTATCCTCATTCCAAAATAAAGCAACGGCACCATTTTCAACCGCCTGTTCTGCGAATTGATGACCATCAAAGTGTTCCCCAACAATCGGGACAAACAAGGAATCTTTGACTTCTTTTCTACTGTCTGTTGTTATTTCTTTAATAGCTGTTTCTTTATTTATGTTTCCCTGATTTTTAGGAAACCATTTGGACAAATCTTCTAATGTAAACAACATATGCATTACCCCTTAGCGATTATTGCGCTTTTTGCTATAACCCTGTCATCAAACTCATACTTGGTATGACCAATTTGTTGATAGGTTTCATGGCCTTTTCCAGCAATTAATATAATGTCATTTTCCTTCGCATACTGAATCGCCTTATTAATTGCTTCTTTTCTATCCACGATGACTTCATATTCATCTTCACCGTTTAACCCCTTCGTCATATCATTTAAGATGGAAACAGGGTCTTCCGTTCTTGGATTGTCGGATGTAAAAATTGCAAAATCCGAGTATTCCATGGCAACCTTGGCCATTAAAGGACGCTTCGTTCGATCACGGTCTCCACCACAACCTACAACAACATATATATCATTTTCCGCAAATTCTTTCACAGTTTGTAATACGTTTTCTAATGAATCGGGTGTATGTGCATAGTCAACAATAACCGTAAAGTTTTGCCCTGCATCAACTACTTCAAAACGACCATCGACTCCATTTATGCTTTCTAATGCTTCTTTGATCACTTCTAAAGAAACATTTTTAGCTATTGCAGCCCCAGTAGCAGCTAACATATTATAGACATTAAACATCCCAATTAATTTACTCTTGATTACAACTTCACCAATCGGAGTTACTAATAAAAACGACGTACCTGCTGCATCTAGCTGGATATCTTTAGCAACTATATCAGCTTCTTGACGACAACTATAGGTTAAAATAGGTTGTGCAGTGCTTCTCTTTAATAATCCAGCAGAAGAATCATCCGCGTTAATAATGGCAAATTTTTGCTTTTCTTGATTAAAGTTGTTTCCTAGTTGACTAAACAAGAGACTTTTTGCACGTAAATAATCATCCATATCTTTGTGATAGTCAAGATGATCTTGAGACAAATTAGTAAATATGGCAACATCATAATCACACCCATGAACTCTACCTAAATCAAGTGCATGAGAAGACACTTCCATTATGGCTTGATTCACATCTTCATCAACCATCTTCTTAAAAAAACGTTGGAGTTCAAGAGCATTTGGTGTTGTGTTTTGAGTTGGAAAAGCATTTTCACCAATTTTCATTTGAATGGTTCCAATTATGCCTGTTTTCTTCTTGTCATGGTTAAATATTTTTTCTAGTAAATACGTAACAGTAGTTTTTCCATTTGTTCCTGTCACACCAATTAGTGAAAGTCCTGTAGTTGGATAATGATAAAACTTAACCGCAAGCATAGATAAAGCTCTTGCAGTATCATTAACCATAATAATAGGTACATTTGCTTTTACTTCTTTTTCGGCAATAATTGCAACTGCACCATTATTTACGGCTTCTTCAACATAGTCATGTCCATCCACCGTGAACCCTGAAATACATACAAATAAATTCCCAGCACTCACTTTTCTAGAATCCATTTCTATTTCTGTTATTTCAATACCATCAATATTAACTTCTGTTTGATAAAACGGTATAGTCGTGAGCAAATCTTTTAAATACATTTTTCGTAACATCCTTTTTAGTTTTAGTATCCTACGTAAGAGATAATAACATCCCAAATATATGTACGTTATTCCATACATTTTTTTAGAGGGTGTTGGCACCCTCTAAAAAAATTATTTTATCACCATTTATTGTAATCAAAAAGAATAAAAACAAAATAAATGGGAAATCATATTAATTTATTATAACAAATATTATTCTTCTTCACGATTTTTTTCCTCATCACTTAAATAAATCCTAACTGTTGATCCTGGTTCTAATTTCGTTCCGGCCTTCGGAGCTTGATCAATAATTACGTCTCCAGAACCACTCGTCTCTATTGAGAGATTAGTCATCATTTCCATTAAGTCGCCCTTCGTACGCCCAATTAAATCCGGAACTTCAACTGCTGGTTCTTCAGGCCACTGATATTCTTTGTCTAATCCACCAGTACGCGGTTCTACTTCCATGGCACGTAAACTATCACCAATAATGGTTCCAACTATTGGCGCTGCCACTACACCGCCAAATTGAATCGTATCTTTAGGATTATCTACTGCAACATAAACTACTATTTCTGGATCGTCAGCTGGTGCAAATCCAATAAAAGACACAATATAATTGTTTTCTAAATAACCGCCATTTGGACCTACTTTTTGCGCTGTTCCAGTCTTACCTCCAACCCGATATCCATCCACGTATGCTGGCCTACCTGAGCCTTTAGCAACAACATTTTCTAAAGCACGACGCACTTCCTCAGAAGTAGACTTGGATATAACCTGTTCTCTTAAAGTTGGTTCCTTTTTTTCTACAACTTTTCCAGTTTTAGGATCAATCCATTCATCCGCTATATATGGTTCATATAAGTAACCACCATTTATAGCTGCAGCAACAGCCATTACTTGCTGAATAGGTGTTACGGAAACTCCTTGACCGAAAGAAGTGGTAGCTAACTCAACTGGGCCAACATTCTCTGGTTTAAATAAAATACCCGATGCTTCCCCTTGTAAGTCAATTCCAGTCTTCTGGCCGAAACCAAAATCTTTAATGTAGGAAAACAATCGTTCTGTTCCTAATTTTTGACCTAAATTTACAAAACCGGGGTTACAAGAATTTTGTACAACTTCTAAATAAGTTTGATGGCCGTGTCCACCACTTTTCCAGCAATGAATCGTAGCACCTCCGACTTCCACAGAACCATTATCATTGAATTCATCCTTATCTAAATCAACTAATTTTTCTTCCAAAGATGCAGCCAATGTAATAATTTTGAAAGTGGATCCTGGTTCATAAGTAGACCAAACAGGTAAGTTCCTATTAAATATCGATTGATCTACTTCTTTATATTTTTCCGGGTGAAAGTTAGGTCTTGACGACATCCCCAGTACGCCACCCGTTTTAGGGTTAACTGCTATGGCAATTGCGGAATCTGGGCTATATTTTGTTTCTACAAGATCAAGTTCTCTTTCTATAATGGTTTGTACCTTAGAATTAATAGTTGTCTTTAAATGCAACCCATCTGTTGGAGGACTATATATATCAGCTAACGTCTCTAGTCTCCTCCCTTTAGCATCCGAATAAAAAGAAAGATTGCCTTTTTCACCACTAAGCTTATCATCATAGTAAAGTTCTAATCCCATAAGCCCTTGATTGTCTATTCCTGCAAATCCTAAAACATGTGATAAATCGTCCCCTAACGGATAATGTCGTTTTGAATCTTTCGATAGATATACGCCACTTAGGTTTAGGTTACGGATTGCTTTTTCTTGCTCTGTTGATATTTTAATACCTTCAGGGCGTAAATTTACACTTGATGCATTTTTAGTTATGGATTTATACACGGTGTCTTTATCCATATTTAAAATACTTGCTATTTTCTCAGCGGTAGAATCTGCATCTTCAATTTGCCTAGGGACTACGACAACAGAAGGCGCAGTGACATTTTCGGCCAGAACTTCCCCTTCGCTATCAAGAATTAATCCTCTTTCCGGTTCAAAAACAATGTCCCTTGTCCATAAATCCGTTGCTTGTCCAACTAATTCATCACTTAAAAAAAATTGAACATAACCCAATCGGATAACAATAATAGTTAAAATGAAAATAGCAAAAAGAAATACAGTGACTATTCGTTTTCTAACTGTTACAGTGGATACACGCTTCATTTCTCTAAATCCCCTTTTCATAGGTAGGCTTGTATCAACTATATGATTTTAAAAAACTAAATAGAACACTGTACATATTAAAAGAGGTTGTTCAATAACGATAGTTATTCAATTCGTTCTTCTGTATCTATATTTTCTTTTTGTTTCTCACTGTTTTCATCTTGACCCGGAGGACTTAATTCTACAGCTAAATAATCATCTTTACTTATTTCAGCACCTTTTTCAATACTCTGAGATGTGGCATAACCATTGCCAAAGGTTTCTAATTTGAGTTCAAGTAAATCAGCCAGTTGTGAAACGTCACGATTGGACCAGTTTGTGATATTAGGCATTTTAGGTTGGTTCGTTACTAAAATTACCCTTTCTTGTGGGATAATCATATCACCTTCATGTACGTTGGCAGAAACAATTTTATCTCCATCGCCAACTACTGTCACCTGCAATCCACTGTCAACCAATTTTTGTTCTACATCTTTAGTATTTTCATCTATTACTTTTGGAACCTTCGTTTTAATTAAGGATTCTTCTGTTTCTTCTTTTTCTTTATCAGGATTGATATTTAAATAATGTAGACTGTTTTGCATAACATTTCGGTAAATGAATGATACAGGGTCAGATCCAACTTCTTGGGGTTCTAATTCCGGTTGTTTCACCGATACATACATTACTAATTGTGGATCATCAATTGGTGCCATACCAAGAAAAGAGAAAATATAATTGTTTTTTCCTTTTAGGTAACCACCATTTGGATTAGGGATTTCAGCAGTTCCTGATTTACCACCAGTTGTATAGTCTTCTAATTTAAATTTTTCACCTGTACCATGTTCACTATTGACCACAGAATTCATTAAAGATAGAACTTCTGTTGCTGTTTCTTCTGATATCGGTTGACCAACAACAGTTGGCTCCTTCTGTTCTAGAACTTTTCCGGATGTAGAATCTACTATTTTATCAATTACATATGGTTGAAGCATTTTCCCGCCATTAGCAATTGCCGTAGCAGCTTTCATTTGTTGTATTGGAGTTAAAGTGGAACCTTGTCCAAAAGCGGTCGTGATCTTTTCAAGTGGCCAGTTATAAAGTATTTTTCCCGCTACTTCACCCGGCAAATCAATATCTGTCTTTTTATCAAAATCGAATGCATGTAAATATTTCAGAAACTTATCAGGTCCTATTTTTTCCCATACCAATTTAGCTGCAGCAACGTTAGATGAACGAGCAAATCCCTCATCATAAGAAATGGTTCCCCAACCTTTACCGTTATTATGGTCATTAATAGGTGTGGTCTTTTTATTTACTTGATAACTGCCTGAGGCAAAACCCTCTTCTCCGTTATAAACGCCTTCCTCAATGGCAGCGGCCCATGTAAATATTTTCATAGTAGAACCAGGTTCATAAGGTGTTGAAACTGCATCATTATACCAGTTCCCAACATCGGCAGGGTTGTTTGGATTATAACTTGGTCGATTCCCCATTGCTAGTACTTCACCGGTTTTGGGGTTCATGACTATTGCAGTGATTCGCTCAGGACTATACTCTTCTTCAACTTGAGTTAATACATCTTCTACTAATGTTTGGATTTTTTGATCAATTGTAAGGTAAACATTATCACCATTTTCAGGTCGCTTGATAACCTCATTAGGATTTAATAATTTTTTATTATATTTATCACGTTGATAGGAAATATATCCATCTTTCCCCTCCAATAGATCATCCATTTCGTGCTCCATTCCAGCTATTCCCTTAATTTCATTAGTAACTTGTCCATCCTTTTCAAATTCTTCTTCTCTAGCGAAGCCTATAATATGGGAAGCAAATGTACCATTAGGATAATAGCGTTTTGAATGTTCTTCAAAATTTATTCCAGGTAAATCTAATTTTTCTATTTGTTCTTTTACATGTTGTGATACTTCATTTCCGACTTTACCAAATTCTACTTGGAATTTATTTTTTTCTATTCCGCTCTTAATTGGTTTAAGTATGGTGCTCTCATCAACATCTAAAATTGGAGCTAGAACTTTTGCAGTTTTTTCAGGATCTACAACATGTTTAGGATCCTCGGAGTTCTCGGAGTATTCCTTGCGAACAATAGCGTACATTCGATAGATTGGCATATCATAAGCAAGCGTCATACCATTTTTATCAAAAATTTTCCCTCTTTCTGCTGGAATCGTATAAGAAGAAGTTCGTTTTTGTTCAGCAAATTCCTTTAAGGACACACCATCAATTTCACCTGTTGCCTGAATATACATAAATCTTCCAGTCAGGATAATAAATATAGTTGTAAAAAAAATAATTAACATGCCGGTCATGAAGTGTGTCGTTTTATTCCTTTTCATAAAAATCCCCTTAGTTGTTTAAAGCTTGAGCTTGTTTCACATCTGCGTCTTGGATTTTTAATCCTTTTTCTTTAGCAATTTTTAAGATTCTTTCAGGACGACTAAGTTCTTTCTTTTCAAATACTAATCCTTCATTTGTTACTTTTTGATGCTTTACCGTTTGTTTTAATGCTATTACTTCTCTGTTTAACGAATCAGTGGCGGATGAAAATGAAACCATAAAAATTCCGGAAACTATAAAGCATAAGATAACAATCGAATAAATAACTTTTTCTCCCTTTGTAATCCAACTCTTTTTCTGAACTTTTACTTGTGTTTTTGGTTCCTTATTTGGAGTTTGCTGCGGGCTAAATTGTTGCCAATTACGAGCATGATTTGCACTCATCTTTATTTCTTCCACCCTTCTTTATATATAAATTCTTCATTCCATGGATTAACCTTTTCTACAACCCTTAGTTTAGCTGAACGTGATCTTCTGTTTTCTTGTAATTCATCGTTACCTGCTACAATTGGTTTTCTAGTAACAAGCTTAAAAGGTGCTTCAAATTCTTTCGGAATAATAGGTAAATTCCTAGGAGTTGGTTTCGGAGTACTCCATTTCTTAAATGCTTGTTTACACAATCTATCCTCTAATGAATGGAACGTAATAACCGCAATCCGTCCCTCAATATCTATTATTTTTGCAGCTTGATGAATCGCACTGTTAAACGCTTCTAGCTCATCATTAACCGCTATTCGCAAAGCTTGAAAAATCCGTTTTGCCGGATGTCCGCCTTTTCTCCTCGCTGGCGCGGGAATGGCATCTTTTATAATTTCGACTAACTCATATGTGGTTTCAATCGATTTAATTTTACGAGATTCCTCTATTTTACGAGCAATTTGTTTAGAAAATTTTTCTTCGCCATAACGAAAGAAAATGGAGACTAATTGATTATAAGGCCAATAATTAACGATATCATAGGCACTAAGTTCAGCTGATTGGTTCATTCTCATATCTAGCTTTGCATCTTGTTGATAGCTAAATCCTCTATCTCCCCTGTCTAATTGAGGGGATGATACACCTAAATCAAATAAAATACCATCGACATGTTCAATATGATGCTCTTTTAATTTTTCTTCCATTTCTTTAAAATTTGCATGGATGAACAATATTCTATTTTGGTATTTCTGTAATCGCTGTTTAGCAGCTTGTAGGGCATCCTGATCTTGATCGAAAGCAATTAACAATCCTTCTTCACTTAGCCTTGAAGCTATCTGTTCTGAATGGCCTCCGCCACCTAATGTACAATCTATGTATGTACCATTTTCTTTAATTGCTAATCCTTTAATAGATTCATCTCTTAATACACTATAATGTTCAAACATAGTAACCCCCGCTTTTCATAAGTCAACTAAGGCATTCGCCCAACCTAATCTAAAAAGACTCAGATATCAAAGTCCATAAGATTTTCGGCAATTTCACCAAATGATTCCTCAGAATTAGTTACATATTCTTCCCAATTATCATTTGACCAAAATTCTATACGGTCCGATACGCCGATGACTACACATTCCTTTTCTAAGGCTGCATATTTCCGTAAAGATTGTGGAATGTTTATTCTTCCCTGTTTATCAACTTCGCATTCAACCGCTCCTGAAAAGAAAAAACGAGTGAAAGCCCTAGCGTCTTTTTTTGTTAATGGGAGTTTTTTTAACTTTTCTTCTAAAACCTTCCATTCTTCCATTGGGTACGCAAATAAACATTTATCAAGTCCACGGGTTACAACAAACGATTCTCCAAGATCCTCACGAAATTTAGATGGGACGATAATTCTCCCTTTTGGATCAATGTTATGTTGGAATTCACCCATGAACATATAGTACGCCCCACTTTCATATTTTTTATATTACCACATCCCCCCACAATTCACCACCTAATTTATATAAAATCATAAATATTTTTTCTCTCCCTTGCTATTCCATGTAAACCAACCATAAAAAAACCTTGTCATTTCAATAAATGACAAGGTTTTAGTGTTTTTTATGGTTTTGGTGGTGGATAGTGGGGGGGGGATTTTCCCACTATAGGGGTCGTTCAAAAATCCGGTGAAAATGACATACCCCTGTGTAGGGGCAATGTTGCAACAAATCTTGACAGTCGGAGCCTAAAGACGTTGCGCATTTAGCCGACCTCGGTCCTCTTCATCCTCTTTTTTAAACATGCACCTATAGGTAAACTAAGTAATGATCATGTAAAAAAGAACAGGGACTGTCTATTGTTTTCTTAATAAAATCTACACCAAATTTATTAATAAACGGTAGTGGATTCCAAATACGTTCTTGTAAACCATCTGGATAAAGATGCACATTAATATAATCCAGTTCCGTTAGTTCTTTATCATATTTTTCTTCAACCGCTCTTACCATTCTACCCTCTATAAATGAGATTTCTTTTTGTAAATAATAAAGATTTTTATCAGCTAACTCTCCAATATCTGCCCGTATTCCCTTAGCTAAATCCCTAAGGGGGCGATGTGCCTTTTCAATCGTCGCTTTTATATCCTTCGCTAACTCATGAATCGGAGGATTTGTTTGCGAATCAATCAAGTTCCTCTTATAATCTTGAACCCCGTTATTCACTACTTCTTCAGGAGTAATCGTATAATGCTCTATCATTTTACTAACTTTAGGTTCAATATAGGTAAAAGATAACCGTGGGAATACAGGTGGCATTTTAATTCCAAAAACATGGAATACCGGTTTAAGTGCAGACCAGTAACTGATTTCTCCTGGCCCACCAATAAACGCTAAAGATGGAAATAGCAATTCCTGCATAAGCGGTCTTGTCACGACATTATTGCTTAGTTTTTCCGGTTGGCTAGTCGCTATATTAATTAATTCCTCAGTTGTTAATTCAATTTCATTCTGTTTTCCAATCCAGCCACCATTTTTATTTCTAAATAATAAAATTCGTTCTTTATCATGATGATAAAATAAATTTCCACTATTCAAATCTACTTCTAACGGAACTTGATAGTCTTTTTTTCTCAACTTATTTAATATTTCATATACCCCACTACTGATTTCTTGTTGTTTTAGAATCATTTGTTCAAAATATTCTTTTTCTAAATTTCGAACTAATGGGTGGTGTGAATCAATCAATACAAGACCTTCACTTGGGAAAAGTTTAAATATTAACCGAGCGAAGAAATCTGTATAAGTTTCTGATTGATCGAGACATCGTAAAATAGAATGATATAAGTCCTTTGTATTCTCTGTTTCCCTTAAATAAGAAAATACATTATCCAACCAATTACGAATTATATTTTTCTCCAATTGTATTTCTGACACAGAGCACTTATCTATATTTTCTTGCCCCACCTTTAGTTTTTTTAAACGGGATTTTTCCTGCATAAATATATGATTAATTTCATCAAAATCATGATCCTCTCCGGCGATCCAAAATACAGGTATTACAGGTATGTTTAATTCTTCTTCCTGTTGCTTAGCTAACTGTAGAATAGAGATTACTTTATTAATGGTGTACATCGGACCAGTTAATAATCCAGCCTGTTGACCAGCTATAACAACAACACTATCTTTATTTGAAAATCGATTAATATTATGTAAAGTGGAATTTGGCGCATCCCAGGCTTTATTCAATTTATGTAATACTTCTTGCAAGGATTCTCTCTGAAAAGTTCGTTCTCGTAATTCTTTTACTCTAGTTTCCAAATCTCCACTTGGAATATAATCAAAGAAATCCATTATTTCTTGCTTTCCCAATCGATAATCAGAAATTAACTTATTCTGAGAACCCATTTTTTTTATTGGATGTATCCGCATAGATTATTGTTCTCCTTTTTCTAGTTATTCCACTTCATACATTCTACCCAATTCTCCACTCTTTTTCATTTAATCTGTTTGAGAATGCAAAACCCCATAAAGAAGACTTCCACCAGTAGGGTTCTTACTCCCTGTTTTGGTGGGATAAAACTTATTTTTATCATACGATTTCCATTATTAATCCAATAATAGTGAAAGAAATATAAAGGATAAAAAATAGGAGAAAACAAATTTTCCATAATATTTTAAAAGCCTTCTTTATTTTAATATCCACATTTGTTTTCCATTGATAAATGATAATAATGGTTAATACAATAATCATAAATATGAGTACAAAACCTGTTATAGAAACATTAAAGAGATATTGTATAAGAATAAATACGGATAATATATAAAAAATGGTCGACCAACTAACAGCCTTATGAACTGCCATTCTAGATGATCGCCGTATCTTTAAAACAATCATGTATAAAGTCAGAGTAGCTATGATTGGAACCGTAATAAAGAATGATAACAAATATATAATAATATTAATAAGATTACCCTCTTCCCTCAAGAACATCCAACAAAACTTCCACACAGTAAAGACATGAAATTATTATTTCAATTACCCGATAATACTTTATCATAAAAGTTAAGAAAAAAAACTCATAATTTATCGAGACGTACTATTTAGCTAATTTACTATATTATTAATTTTATTTAAAAATTAACACTTTTATATTATAATAACAGTATAGGATTAGATAAAGAACCCAATCTGTAAGCCCTACAATTAATTCTATGGATTTTCTAGCCATTACACCAAATTGTCATGATAAATCACTATTTAATTTTAGCAGGGAAATAAAACGGTCTCCTGTATAATTACGACTAAGGCATGCGCTAATAACGAGAAATTTTCTAATATCCTATAAAATATGACTGGGAGAGTGAAGTTTTATGGAGAATATTAAGGTGGAACGTTTGTTAATTAACTACAAGACACTTGATATGTTTAAACGGTTTAAGGCATATGGAAATCAGGAATTGTCCATGCACGAAGAATTACAAAATAAATTTATAGAGAATAATATCGAATCACCTTTTTATGGCATATACTATGCGAATAATCTTGCAGCTAGAATGTGTCTATATGAAATGGACAAACAATATGACCACTATTTTGAGCCCCCACAGGACTATCTTACACTTTGGAAATTAGAAGTACTTCCAGATTATAGAGGTAGGGGGTACGGTAAAGCTTTAGTTGAATTTGCTAAAAGCTTTCATTTACCAATAAAAACAAATCCATTAATTAATTCTCAAGGTTTTTGGGAGAAAATGGGGTTCCAAAAAGCACACTACGACATGCATCGTGATTTAGGTGAGAATCCACTTATTTGGCTACCAGATGGGGTTAAAGAAAAAGGGAAAGAAAGAGAAATACAAATAGAAAATTAATCTTTTAAGACATGAATGTCACCCCATTCATGTCTTAATTTATATATTCATATTTTATTATTTCTAAAAGTATTAACTTCAGAAATGATCCTACCCAATTGGATAATTGTTTCCTCATAGCGTTTGAGATATTCTCGTAATTGTCTGTTTTCATTTTCTAGTTGTGTTACAAGTTTCTCATTTTTTTCTTTTGCCACATTATCTTCCGTTTGAAAGTTCGCTTTCATTTTTTCTAACAATAAAATAGCGGTTTCGATTGTATCTGCTTCACCTTTGTTAGCTGAAGAAGCATCGCTTTTTAAACCATTTTTTCTTTCTTCTTTAGCTTGTTCTATCGCTTCTTGATAATGCTTTCGAATCGTTGCGTTCCATCTAAACCCGCACGCTGCAGGTGTACGCGATAATTGAGAAGAAACTTCTTTAAAAGCTTCTAGTTGTGTTTTACCTTCTCTAATATAACGTAATACCGTTTCCGCTAAAATGATATCTTCATCATTTGTCCATGCATCTTGACGTGTTTCGTTCATAACACCCCTCCTTATTTCTTTGCTATAAAATGTATGCAAAAAATAGGAGTACTAGAATAACTGTTTGCTTATTTACGTAATAAAAATTTTTCTACAGCTTGTTTATGTTCTTCAGAATCCCATAACATAGCGGTTTTCTTAACTTCTTCTGTCATTTCAAAAAATAAATTACGATTCGTCCAACTTTTAATATGTTGATCTTTTAGTAATCTCATTTGCCGATAGGATTTGGAAATGTAGTCTTTTAATAGGACATCCATATCATCTATTTCATGTTCGTTAACTACTCTATTGATCCACCCTTTCTTCTCTAATAAATGACAATCCATTACTCTTGCTTCTGTTAACCATTCTAAAGCAAATGATGAGGAAACTTTATGATATAAAAGGGTTCCCCCTCCCCATCCAGGTAAAATACCTAAATTTGCTTGAATAAAACCAAACTTTGTATTCTTTCTCGCAATTCGAATATCACAAGCCGTAGCTAGTTCACATCCCCCGCCTAAAGCGTTACCATTTAATAATGCAATAACAGGTACAGGAAATAAAGCAATTTTGTATAGTATTTCTTTCATAGGATTTAACCTTGCATAAGCTTCTTCCCGACTTAAGTTACCATGTAAATATGTTAAATCCCCACCTGCACAAAACATCTTATTATCCTTAGATGTCAGAACCAAAAATTTAATTTCTTCCTTTTTAGCTTTATCAAGTATAGTACCGAGCATCGCTGCCATTTCTTTTGATATAGCATTTCTTTTTTCCGGTCTATTAAGATAGATTACACCATAATCCTTCTTTTTTTGATATTCCACAAACATATAGTATTCCCCCAAAATAAAGCGTATTTATTATGTTTAGAATACCATATAACATGGAACTTATTTAATAACATATGGCTCTACGTCAAGTGACGTTGGTACTGTATTTTAGTCGACTTTTAATATGTATTTGATTATCACACTCTAGGGAAGCTATGCTACTCTAGAGTGTGATTTGTTTACTACGGGTTTCAGTTTAAAATGTAATCTTATTCGGTTTTTGTAATGCTTAAAATTCCGATAGCCATATGCAATCCGATTGAGTACCTTGATTTTATTGTTAATACCTTCAATTCGCCCATTGTTATACGTATATTGAAAACTGTTTTTCGTATAGGGCAAGTGCTTTCTTAATGTTTTAATGCTTGTTCTTAAATAGGTTGATGACTGGGTTGGACACTTTTTGTTTAATGTGTTCTCTAATGCATGATAGTCCTTTTCGTCAATTGCCTCCAACAGGTCCTGATATATACCATAATTGACTTTAAGTTCCTCACTATAATCCAACATTTCTTGCACTATTGAACTTTCAAGACGTTGGCCAAATAAGCCGTAATATTTATATTCTGTATAAGATAAACTCGATCTTTTTTTCAGTAAAAGCTTCCAATAACGTTTAAGGCGGCGATACTTTTTCTGATCTTCCCCATTAGATGTTCTGAGTTGGTTCATGATTTTAACACGCGTTTTGTTCATCGCTCTTGATATGAGTTGAACTAAGTGAAAACGATCAATAATAATATCTGCATTTGGAAACATCTCTTTTATCAAACTTACATAACCTGCGTTCATATCGATTGTCACGGTTTCTACTCGTTGTCTAGCTGATAAGCTATAATTTGTGATGAAGTGATCTGTAATAGACCGGTTATCACGACTATTTAAAATGTCTAAGATGTCACCCGTTTCAACATCGATATATTCAAAAGCCATCTTGCCCTTGGCATACTTAAATTCATCAAACGATAGATGCTTAGGTAGGGCTTTATAATGCGGTTTATATTTATTTGCTTCTTTATTAATGATTCTCTGAACAGTTGCCTCAGATACACCACAATCCTGGGAAATATCTTTAACGGACTGCGCTCCAGCTGATTTAATCATGATTTGGGCTTCTGTATTTGAGGATATAAAACAATGACGCTTTACGATATTTGTTTGTGCAGTAAAACTAACACCACAATGTTTACACATAAAACGCTGCTTACTTAATAATAAATATGTTGGATAAACTCCCATGGTCGGAATGGTAATACGAGATAATTGTGTTCCGTTTTTATAAATAGAAGAGCCTACTTTCTCCACCTGGCAATTTGGGCATTGATCTGCATCATATGTTAATTTCGCCTTAATAAATTTACAAGACTTCCCTTTATGTTTGCCATACGTTACTGCATTTTCGCTCATATAAATATTTTTATCTTGAATATCTAACATATTTCTAATATCATTTGATATAGACAAGTGAGTTCCCTCCTAGGAATGGTTTTCAGCGACTTTAATTCTACAGGGAATCTCACTTGTTTTCTATTTATAAACACAAAAATGACGTAGGTGAGTTTTTCCCACCAACGTCATTTATTGTACAACCTAACATATTCATATGGTAAATTTACAAAAAATAAAAAACAGACCACGATGTGTGATCTGTTTTTTAACGATTAGCCATTAACAACATCTTTTCCATCATAATGTCCACAAGACTTGCAAACATGATGAGGTTTTGTTAATTCACCACAATTTGAGCATTCTACCATGCCAGGTACGTGTAATTTTTTATGAGTACGACGTTGATTCTTCACCTTTTTAGAAGTTCTTCTTTTAGGTACTGCCATGACTTACACCTCCTTTAACGGAAAAAGAAATTAATTTTCTTTCGTTTTTTTATCAAGTAATGATTGCAATTTTTGAAAACGTGGATCAACCTTACTTTTCTCATCATCTTCCGAGAGAAAATCCCATCCTTCTCCACTTAAAGAAGAATCATCTACTTCTTGATCAGAAAAAACCCTATACGGCGTTTCTAACAAGATGTTCTCCTTTATGTACGGAGTCAAATTAATCAACTCTCCCGTAATTGGATGGATTTCCAAATCCTCGTCTTCTGCACTGATATATGAAGCTGTTGTAAATATTTCCGTTGCCTTTATATTAAAAGGATAGGTAACATCAACTAGTGTACGAGCATCTGGTAAAATCATTTCTCCCTCAATCGTAAAGGTAAAAATGAATTGTTCACCACCACTTCTTACACATTCTCCATAAACATGAACAGAATCAATATTTCGTATATCATTATTCATTGTTTTAAGTTCGGAAACATCCACATGATCATCAAATGTGAAAGGTTTTTGATTCGCGTGTTTTCTAATTTCACCTAAAGTAAATTTCATTTTTTTCACCTCAAGGCAACAAGAGTAATTTTAAAAGAAAAAAAGGATTTTGTCAATATGTTTTTCTTTACACCGATTATATTATTCCCTATTTATAATGATGTAATCACTTCACTTTTTTAAAAGCAAAGAATATTAGAGTAAGGATGCATTAATGATTTTTTTTTGTTACAATGTTTATCAAACTATTCGGGAGTGGGATTAATGAAAGCATGCGGTTTAATTGTCGAATACAACCCCTTTCATAACGGTCATGTCTATCACATGGATCAAGCAAAAAAGGTTACAAAATCTGACTGTATGATTACAGTTATGAGTGGTTCTTTTCTTCAGCGTGGGGAACCCGCAATTATTGATAAATTTCACCGAACAAGAGCGGCTCTTCGTACTGGTATTGATATTGTCATCGAACTTCCTTATGCCTACGCTGTACAAAATAGTGATATTTTTGCTAGTGGTGCGGTTCAGTTACTAAATGAGATAGGAGTTTCTAATATTTGTTTTGGAAGTGAATCTGGTAATATATCTTATTTTATAGAAGCCTATGAAAACTATAAAGAAAAAGAACCGATATTTCAGCAGGAATTAAAATTAGGCCTAAGTGCAGGGCTAGCATTTCCAGAAGCTAGTAAATTGGCTTATCAGCGTATTGGTTTAACAACAAAAGAGTTGGATTTAGCGAAGCCAAATAATATTTTAGGATTCAGTTATGTAAAAACAATTATGGATCAGAAACTTGCTATCGAACCATTCACCACTCAACGAACAAAAAATGAATTTCACGATCAAATAATTACTGATAAAATTGCCAGTGCTACTAGTATACGCAAGAACCTTACAGAAAACAATCAAATCGATTCATCTGTAAAAAATACAATGCCTGAAGCAACCATTGAACAGCTTCTCCAATATAAAGAAAGTTCTGGTTTATGGCATACTTGGGAAGATTACTTTCAACTTCTTCTATACCGTGTCCTTACGATGTCATCGGAAGAATTAAAAGAGATCCATGGTGTCAACGAAGGGATAGAGCACCGCATTATGAAAACAGCTACCAAGGCAACCTCAATACATCATTGGATTGAATTAATTAAAACTAAACGCTATACTTGGACTCGAATTCAACGGATTTTTACGCACATTTTGACAAATACAACAAAAAAGGAAGTTCTAAAATCGTTAAATAGCACTCCTCCTTATATCCGCATTCTTGGATTAACAAAGAATGGACAAGCTTATTTAAATGAGAAAAGAAAAGAAATCTCTATACCTATTATTTTCGGATTTAAAAAAAATACAGATCCTATGCTCATAATGGAGGAGAGGGCTACGAGGGCTTATTATAGTGTTTTACAAACAAATCCGAGAAATCGTTTATTTCATCAAGAAATTACTGCACCAATTATTTTAAAAAAGTAGGCTAACTGCAAAAAGTTAGCCTACTTTTTATTTTAATTTCTCTAGATAAGATAAAGCGTCGTCGAATGTGTCAACTGGAATAATTTTCATATCTGTTCCAATTTCTTCTGCTTTTTTCTTAGCAATTTCATAATTAGAATACTTTGCTCCATGTTCATTTGGAGCAAAGAAGATGTCAATCCCTTCTCTATCCGCTGCAACAATTTTCTTATCAATTCCGCCTATTCGATGGACATTTCCATCATAGTCAATTTCTCCGGTTCCAGCAATCTGATATCCTTTTGTTAAATCTTTTTCCGTAAGTTGGTCGTAAATTTCCAAAGAAAACATTAATCCTGCACTAGGGCCACCGATGTTTCCACTAGCAAAGTGCACATCAGGGTCTACTGTTACGTTTCGGTCTGTAACCAAACTAATTCCTACCCCTACTTTATCATCCAATTGATCAAAATTCTTTAAGGTTATGTCTTTCGTCAACGTTTTATCATCTCGAACAAATTTTATAGATACTACATCATTCTCCTTTTTTTGCTCTACATAATGAATTAAATCGTTTGCCTCCTTAATTGGCTTATTATCTATTCCGATAATACGATCTCCCATTTGCAGAACCCCATCCGCCGGCATTCCTTCTACAACAGAAACAACATACACTCCATTGTATTCTATCGTAATATCACTTCCAGATGCAGTATAAGCAACTACTGTAGCCGCTTCTTGTGAACTCTCCATCACTTGTAACTGGGCTTCCATATATTCTTTTTGTGAAATCCCTTCTGGAAAGACCTGATCTAATGGAAGAATTTCAGTATTTGGCATTATTTTAGCAAGTACATATTGAATAGGAGTAGCCTGAAGACCACTAACAGTAACCAGATGCATGTCCCCTTCACTTTCATAACCATCCTCGACTTTAACGATTGGGTTTAAGGCATCCGCCCCACCTGGCCTTTGAATATAGTAAGGCAGTTTATAAGAAGCCAAAAAATAAGCTATTAAAATAACGAGGATGAAACTAATAACATTTTTTCTAGAAAAATTCATTCTAACGGCTGTCCCCTTCCATTCGTATCACAAGTATATATACCTGCTTTTATTCAGTAAACCTGGCACTCACGATTAGACTTAAAAGTACCTTAGTTGTACTTATGCTAACGATAAAAGATTATATTTTTTTATCTCCTAATTAATCTCTTTATAAAAGTGTATGGCATAAATATGGCAGGTATGTGCGTATATTGGTATAGACTTGTACAAAATTAAAATTTAATACCTCAAAACTTTAAGTGCGTGTTCAAAGAGAAAGATGAAAAGGACCAAGTTCGACTAAAATCGCAACGTCCTGTCCTGTGACTCCACGCAGAAAAAGTGGTTTTCTTTTTCAAGGGCGTGACGGAACTTAGTCGAAGCTCATTAGAAACGAAGTGTCCTTTTCAACGGACTTTTTGAACAACCTCTTTAAGATTTTCATTTAGAATTATTCTACTACTGTCCAATCCTTATGTACAGAAAAGTGGAAGTTGCGCTTATGCATTTTTAGAAGGTAGGAAAGTATAAAAATCTTTCCCGTCTAAGGAAGTAAGTTTTATACTTTCCCATCCGTCAACAAAAGGGAAAGTAACTAGGGGGATTATACTTGAAATCAATCTTTAAAACTTTATTATTTTCTGGAATAACAGTTTTTATAACCTTTTCATTAATCAGATTTCCCGACCCCGCTTTAGAAGCTAGTATCCGTGGTCTAAATCTGTGGTGGGAAGTGGTTTTTCCTTCTCTTTTGCCATTTTTTATTGCTGCAGAATTACTTATTTCATTCGGTGTTGTAAAATTTGTTGGTGTATTATTTGAACCCATTATGCGCCCTCTTTTCAACATTCCAGGAGTAGGAAGTTTTGGTTGGATGATGGGAATGGCAAGTGGTTATCCAACAGGTGCTAAAATAGCAGCACGCTTAAGAGAAGAAAACCAAATTAGTAAAGTGGAAGCAGAACGACTTGTGTCATTTACGAATAATTCAAGCCCATTATTTATTTTCGGTGCTCTCTCTGTTGGTTTTTTTCACGATCCAAAGTTAGGTATATTATTAGCAACATGTCACTATTTCGGTAATGCCATAGTTGGATTTATCATGCGTTTTTACAAAAGAAATGATAAACATCACACAAGTGATAAGAAACAAGCCGTATCGCTTAAAAGGGCGTTTAGAGAAATGCATAGAACAAGGGTAAGGGACAAGCGTCCATTCGGAGAAATCTTAGGGGATGCGGTTTTAAATTCCATTAAAACCTTAGTTATGGTCGGTGGTTTTATCGTATTATTCTCTGTCCTTATTAAGATTCTTTTTCTTGTTGGAGTTTCATCCGTCATTGCGAGTATTTTAGGTAGTTTACTAAGTATTGTTGCTTTACCGGTAGACTATGGATTACCCCTTCTATCTGGTTTATTTGAAATAACTATCGGTGCTGATATGATTTCTAAAATAACAACGGATTCTATATTTCAACAAGCTATTTTAATCAGTTTTATTCTAGGATTTAACGGATTTTCCATACAAGCGCAAGTAGCTAGTATTTTAGCAAAAACAGATATTAGTTTCTCACCATATTTTTTCGCTCGTATTCTCCACGGTACTATCGCTAGTCTACTTGCTATCATTCTGTATAAACCACTTTATCTTGATAGACAAGTTGTAGAGATGAAAGATATGCCTGTATCAGGGGCCGCATCGGATAATGTATGGGTTACGGTTTATAATACAATACAAGACACCGGTCCCTTTATTACATTGGTATTCTTAGGTATTGCAGTATTAATCATATTCAAAAGGAGCGCAAAAAAGGATGTTGCGTAAATGAACACAACATCCTTTCATCCCTTTTTGAATTTTTCTCTAAGTGCCGATTGTACAACTTCAGGTATCAAACCCGAAATATCCCCATGGTATTTTGCGATTTCCTTAACCATGCTGGAACTTAAGAAGGAGTATTGATTATTTGTCATCACAAATAAAGTTTCTACCTCTGGATTTAACTTTCTGTTCATTGATGTAATTTGCATTTCATATTCGAAATCACTTACCGCTCGTAGCCCTCTAATTACAACATCTGCATTTTTTTCTTTTGCATAATCCATTAAGAGATGACTAGAAGAATCGACAGAAATATTAGGTAGATAACTGGTTGACTCTTTTATTAAATCCATTCTCTCTTGAACCGAAAACAACGGTGACTTTGCTTCGTTATTAAATACTGCAACAATTACTTGGTCAAAAATCCCTGAAGCTCTTTCAATAATGTCCAAATGACCATTAGTAATCGGATCAAAACTCCCCGGACAAATTGCTAACTTCCCCATCATATAACCCCCTATTATTTTTACTTCATCTTTTTTTATAGATAGTTATTCCAATTGTTCCACCAAAATTATCTTGTTTTATCATCTCTAAAGAAGAATCTATATCTGAAAAATTTTCATTCCATTCATGTTCACAATAAATAATACCATTATCATTTATTAAATTGTATTCCAATAGCTGGTTTATTAATTTCACATAATCCATTTTTCCATAGGGAGGATCTAATAAGACTAAATCAAATACCAATTCTCTTTTTGCCGCTGCTTTCAACGCTCTAAATGCATCTGTACGGTAAATTTCTACCATATCATCTAACTTTAATAACTTAATATTTTCTTTTATTGTATGTATTGCTTTAGGATGCTTGTCTACAAAAATTCCTTTTGTCATCCCTCTACTTAAAGCCTCTATCCCTAATGATCCACTTCCCGCAAATAAATCTAACACACTTCCCCCATCAAAAAAGGGTCCTAGTATTTGAAAAACAGCTTCTTTTACCTTGTCTGTAGTTGGTCTTGTAGATTTACCTGGAACAGCTTTTAACTGCCTTCCTTTATAATTCCCAGCAACAACTCTCATGTTGTACACACCTCTATTAGAACAACCTAGTAACTATTCGTTTTAATCCTACCATAAAAATAGCACCCTGAAAACAATTAACAAATTATATTTATCATGTATAATATAAAACTCATATGTACATAATACATACTGATACAACTAATAATTGGTTGTTTCAAACACGGAGAAGACTTAAACTTCCCCATAAGTTCTTCCTCCGGTTTCTCCTCTCCCTTTGCCTATTTGTTTTTCATTGAAAAACAAAGGGAACCTGCAGAACATAGAGTTTCTGCAGGTTTATTTTTTAGCAGAAATATAGCTTTTTAATCTTTTCTTCAAAAAGACCACTTTAAGCTGTTACGCCCAGCCTCTTTTATTAAACTATATTCCCATCTTGTAATCGTATTGTTTTGCTTTATCAGGTTTAGCATTTTCATAATCGGTTCGAACAAATGGCTTATAAGATCTTTCTACCTTTGATATAAAGGGTAGTTTTGATAATTTTGTTTCAACATATTCGATATCTGCTTGATCAACATAAATAACCGCATATTTTAATTTTTTTGAAGCGTAAATTAAATTACCGTGTCTTTTAATTTGTTTTAAATTTTTCATATGCTGAAACCAAACAATTAAACCTTGTCGATTAATCCTCATGTTCTGATCCTCACTAAATAATATTATGATTATGTATAAAAAAATAATAAAGAAGACTTCCATCAGCGGGGATTTCCTTCATCCCCACTGATGGTTAGTCTGCACTTATCGACCTTTACGAGCACAGTTGACTCCCAACCACCTTCTTTGTTCCTCAGAAGGCTTGTGGTGGGAGTCTTACTTGCCCGTTTACGTGAGATAAATAACGAACCTTCAGTATAACTGAAGGCTAATTCTATATAATTTATAAGCTACACCCACATGCTCCACCATGCCCACAACCACTGTCTGTTAATGCAGCGCCATCTTGTGGTGCTTTGATTTGTGCACTAACACTTTGCGCAACAAATTGACTTATTTCATCTAGTAATTTTTGTAGGTTGCGTTCGGCA
Organism: Oceanobacillus sp. FSL K6-0118; assembly: GCF_038006665.1. Classification (NCBI taxonomy): domain Bacteria; kingdom Bacillati; phylum Bacillota; class Bacilli; order Caryophanales; family Bacillaceae; genus Oceanobacillus; species Oceanobacillus sp. FSL K6-0118. Next base: position 1,813,670 of record NZ_JBBOVR010000001.1, on the reverse strand, counting down.
ATTTTAAACTTGGCAACTTTATCGTTCATATCCATTTTACGTTTTGTGGATCTAACTTTTTTCATTATTTCATTATAATCTGGATGGTATCTTCCAAACCGTTGAATATCGTCGTAATGGATTTTCATATCGTTAAAAGCCTTAATTAGCGCTTGCGCTTCTTGGTCTTCATCAAGAGCAACTCGTGATTTCTTATAATCCTCCATCACTTCAGAATCTAGTACCATCTTTCCGATTTTTTCGGAATGATCTAGAATCTCTACATATTCCAAAGTTGCTATCATCCAAACACCTCCAGAATTATTTTATCATTTATTTATCCGTCTGAAAACATATTCGAAATTTTCTACCGACCTTTAATCCTTCATTAAGCCAGCAAATTGTGCAAGCATATTGATCATTTGAACATTATTTCCGATTTTTTCAATGCGTTGAGGAAATGTTTTTCCGTAAAACTTTTTTGCTTCTTTTTCCATTTCATCTAAGCAATTGGGATCCCTCATTAAATAACGGTACCAAATTGGATTATGCCTTCTAAAATGAAGTAAATCATCCCTATTAGAGAGATATTGATAAAGAGTTGGATCCATATTATTATCCCTCCTTAATCTTGAAACCAGTTAAAAGGCCGGGATTTTTGCGGTGGTTGTTTTTTCGTTTGTTGAAATTGGTCCACTAATTCCTGGACTGCTCCAATTGTTTTACTTAGATTCGCTACCTGTCCTTGTATTTTATTCATGTCAATATTCTCAGTTAGCTTCATTATTTGGTTCATTAATTCAAAGTTTTTCGACTCCGACTTATCTTTTGAATCCTTACTTTTTGAACTGTTATCTGTATCCTGTTCTTCTTCATACTGTTGCCAGAAGGGGTCTTCTTCTCCTAGTAAAACCCACTTTTCATAATATTCTTGCCATGACCTGCCGCTTTTTCTTATCTCTTTGAGTAGTAAAGGTTTATCATTAATAAAGCTTTTAAATGAAGCGACAGATGGATGCAATTTAGGTTCTTCCTTCTCCATAATTTCACACCTCCGCATAGTCTTTTATACTATATAAATTATGCTTTGTTCCCTTATCTGTGCGAAAATAAAAACTAACTATGAAGCTTGCGCTAGGAAATTCTGCGTATAATATAAACGATATACCCCAACCCCAATATGCGTATAGTCCTCACTTAACAATGCTTCACGATGTCCTTCACTGTTCAGCCAACCTTCCATCGCTGCCGGAGCATCTGTATATTGTGCCGCAATATTTTCAGCTGCAGATAAATAAAATACCTCTTTTTCTGCTAATCTTTCCTTTAACCCTTCACCATCTAATCCAAAATGTGAGAAATAATTATTTTCCGCCATATCTTTGCTATGATCATATGCTACTTTTCTAACTGTATTTTCCCATTTTAATGGTTTACTACCTTGCCTTACTCTCATCACATTTGTTATATCAAATACTTGTTTTTCCATTCCGTTTTCAACCTTTTCCCATTCTTGGTCATTTAATTTAGGGGCTTCAGGTAGACTCCCACGATAAACAATTTCGTATGGTTGATGCATTAATAACACATCCGCTTTCATAATCCTTATAGATGACAACTTTTTAGTAAATGTATCAAAATATAATTGCATAAACGTATCATCTGATAGTTTTACTAATGGGCTTGTTTCTAAATCCTCTTTCGTCAAACGAAATAAATAGGAAGATTTCGAGTCGCTGTATTCCACTTCATTTGAAAAGCCGTGTTTATCAGACAACTCTTTATACGCTTCCCCAATAGATATAGAATCATATTCCATTTGATCACCTATTATATAAACCGAAATAATTTCTTCGTTTAATATTCCAAATTGAAGATACTCTGAATAACCATTTTGATAGACCCACCAATCATAACCATAGGCACTTGGATCTTTGCGTTCGGGCTCTCCAAACTCATTTAATAATTCACTTTTTGAGAGTCCTATCCAGCCAAGCATACTTTTATTAAAATCACTATCTGTCTTTGACTTTGATTGAAGTTTTATCATTTTACTAGAATGATCACTTACTTTTTCAATTGTTTGACAGGAAGTTTCATAGGAGTTCATAAAAAAAATCATGATAAATGCTAAAATAGAAATGATAAGTATTCCTTTGAAAACCCGCACTGGATGTCCCCCTCTTCTCTTACCAAATGAGAATTTATAATTCATTCTATGTTCATTGGAGGTGATTCATTCTTTTTCTCTATCATTTTTACTATAATCCTCTTCCATTTAACCCATCTCAAGCTTCTAGGGAAACAAAGAAGGTAGATGGTTACTAACTGCCCGTAAAGTGCGACTAACCGTCTAGTGAGGAATGAAGCAAAACCACTGATGGAAGTCTTCTTTATATCAATATTCCATTATTAAAAATATTATCAATTGCATCTTAAGCGTTTTCGTACTATTATAAGTTAATGAGGACTATATGGAGGTGAATAAAATGAGAATTGAAAATACTGGTATTGATGATATGGTTGTAGATTTAAAACCTTTAGATCATCTTACAGGTAAAAATGCCTTTATTCGCGCTGGTCAATGGGATTATGAACGTGTAACGTATGATTACAAAATTGGTTCAAAAGAAAAGAATATTACATACTATATTCGTATTCAAGGTTATGCACTAGAAGGAGATGTCGATAGTGGAAACGCTGTAATTAAATTGCTTACTCCACTATTAGGTAAACATTATTACCCACATGGTATCGAATATGGAGAAGAAGAAAACTTCCCCTCTGACATTGTAGAGCGTGCAAACACACTGCTTACTAAAGTAGCTTCGGATTTAGAACCTTACAAAAAGGATTAATAGAAAAGGTGAGAACTTAAACAAAGTTCTCACCTTTTTCTATGTAAGTAAGAAAATATATAATTTAGCTTTTTAAATCATCTACCAGCTCCAGAGCCTGCTCTAAAATCCCCAAATTGCTCTAAACAGATTTGTAGTTTCTCCAACACCCCAAAAAACATATAGAAATAGATAAACCATTACTCCTGTAATAGCCGTTGCGAACCAAATAATAGCAGTATATGGTCCAATCTTTCTATGTTTCGTGATATTTCGCTTAAAAGCAAGTGTCAAAGTAATAATCCCAAAAACTGCTCCAGTCGTTGCTAATATAATATGGAAAATTAAAAAGATGGTATAATATATTTCTAAATCTTTAGGCCCTCCGAATGAGGTATTTCCCAAAAAAATCGTTCGAGACATATAAATAATAAAAAATAATAACGCACTAATTGAAGCTGCAATCATCGTTTTTTTATGTGCTTTCTCTTTCCCTTTAGCAATAAAGTTCCAACCAAAAGCCATAAAAATCGCACTTAATACAATAAAAAACGTACTTATCGTTGGTAAAAAAGGCATATTTCTCTAATCTCCTCTCATAGAATATATTTGCTTAATGTGTTTCTATACTAGAGTTGTTACTTGGTAATGGATCAATTTTAGTTCCTTCAGATTTAAACCAATTTAAGAGTATACTAACTAAAACAGAACCATATACAATTTCCTGAATAACTTTCATAATAATTCCACCAAATTGTTGATCAATCATAGTGCTTAATGGTGAAAACATCTCTGGTCCAGATAATGAGGAAGAAATACCATTTAACACATCTGTCGGAACACATAAGCTTAATGCTGTTAACCAAGCGCCTTCACTCGAATATGCTGCATATAATGGGGATGACGCAAAAATAATTAACGCACAAGCAGGAGTGATTAATACACTATTCGCAAAGATATACCCTATTTTAAGTAATGGTTTTAAATGGTCATATTTTTTAACAGGGTTTAATAATGGTAACCACATGATAAACGCTGCAAAAAATAGAATTAAATGAATCAGCGTATGGGCAACTGGTGTTGATTTAGAAAAATTAAATACAATTGGAATATGATAGATACTAAAGAGACCATTAAAAAATAACATAGAGATAATAGGTCTTGTTAAGAATCGAATTATATTACCAATTATATTCGCTTCATAAACTTTTTTCCAAATCCATGTTGGTAAACCTTTAATAATCAAAATAGGAACAAATATGATGAATACAGCCATTTGTATCATATGTGTTAATAACATGATATGCGATAATAAATCGATGGGCGAGCCTTTTGTAATATATATCAATACTAAACCTAAATAAAAAGAAAATTGCTGACTTGTTGTAGGTTTAGTATCCCCCCCAAATCTCTCATGATATGGTCCAGTAACGAAATAATAGATTAAGGCAAGGCTGATAAGAAATAACATTAAATAGGGACTCCATAGCGCTCTGAAACCAAATATCTGCAGTTCTAACCACATAAGCATTCACTCCATAAGGGTTTTATCTTCATTATACAGTATCCATTTCATATAAACCTATTAAATTTGTGAAGAAATACAAACAAATAACATAAAAAATGATTTGAATTTAACTTAAAAGTTATTTAAAGATAATAAAAAGATCGGGAACACTATCCCGATCTTTTTATATAGGTTTTTACCACCAAATAATTGTAGTAAAGGTAAGAACTGTTACAGCCGCAATCCAAATACCACCATAAATCAAGGAAGAAATTACTTCATGACCTTTATCTTTCATATGCATGAAATAATAAAATTGGAATCCAACTTGTACTAGAGCTAAGATCAAAATAAGTGGTATTACATATGTCTTATTCATTCCTGCTCCGACTGCAATAAAAGCAACTAAAGTAAAGATAATCATTAACGCGAAAGTTATTACTTGATGTTTCATTTCTTCTTTTTGCTTTTGCTTTTTGAAGGAATTAATTTTATTGATATTTGCACCTGTCATAAATTAACTCACCATCCCCATCAAGTATACAACTGTAAAGATAAATACCCAAACAACATCAATAAAGTGCCAATAGATAGCGAACGTGTTGTATTTTGGAGCGTTGTAAAGACTTAACCCTCTTTTTGCATTTCGAACCATTAGTGCTGTTAACCAGCTAAGACCAAATACTACGTGGCCACCGTGGAATCCAACTAATGTATAGAACGCTGATCCGAATGCTGAAGAGCGGAATGTAAAACCATAATCAGTAATATAGTGTGTAAACTCATAAATTTCAAAACCTAAGAATCCTAGACCAAGTAATGCAGTAATTCCAAACCATAATTGCATCTTTTTGAAATCATGGTTTTTCATATGATATATAGCATATACACTAGTTAAAGAACTTGTTAACAAGAGAATAGTCATAACAAATACAAGTTCTAAACCAAATAGTTCTTGGGAAGAAGGTCCACCAGCAGTTGAGTTTCTTAACGCCAAATAGGTTGCAAAGAAACTAGCAAAAAGAACTGTTTCACCACCAAGGAAAAACCATAATCCAAGATACTTATGTTTCCCCTCATGAGTAGCCTTAGCTGGATCATGAATTTCTGGACTCAAGGAATGATCGTGACTCATCTTAATCTGCCTCCTTTTCTAGATCTTCTTTATGAATATGATGACCGTGATCATCTTTCAAAGATCTTATTAGCATAGAGCCTATTGCAATTACCATACCTGCAAATAGAACAATTAGCCAAGATTTATTATCGACTTGATAGATAAATCCAAAGGAAGCTATAAAGAATCCGATTGAAATGACTACCGGCAAAATAGAACCATTAGGCATGTGAATGTCATCAAGAGGTTCAGCTGGAGTCATTTTCGTATTTCCATCCATTTTTTCAATCCAGTAAGGATCTAAACCACGAACTAATGGTAATTGTTTAAAATTATATTCTGGTGCTGGAGATGAAATAGCCCACTCTAATGTACGACCTGTACCCCATGGGTCATTAGCAGCTTTTTCTCCTTTAGCTGTTGTGTAAATAATATTAATAATAAATACTATTGAACCAGCAGCCATAAAGAATGCACCAATTGTACTGATAAGGTTTCCTGTATCCAATCCTTGGTTTTCTAGGAACACCCAATAACGACGAGGCATACCCATTAATCCTAGGAAATGTTGAATAAAGAAAGTTAAATGGAAACCAATAAAGAATAACCAAAATGCAATCTTACCCATAGTTTCATTAAGCACTTTACCGAAAAATTTTGGCCACCAATAATGTAAACCTGCTAAAATACCGAATACTACCCCACCTACGATAACATAGTGGAAATGGGCAATAACGAAATAGGTATCATGGTATTGGAAGTCAGCAGTCGAAGCACCTAGCATTACCCCAGTCATCCCACCAATAGTAAATGACGGAATAAATCCTAATGCCCATAACATTGCTGAATTAATTTTAATACTTCCACCCCACATGGTTGCAAGCCAGTTAAAAATCTTAATACCAGTGGGTACTGCAATCGCCATTGTACCTACCGCAAAAATAGAGTTTGCTACAGGACCAAGACCTACTGTAAACATGTGGTGAGCCCAAACCATAAATCCTAGAAACGCGATTAAGAATGTCGCAAATACCATTGATGAATATCCAAATAAACGTTTCTTAGAGAATGTCGGAATGATTTCACTAAAGATACCGAAAGCCGGTAGAATCAAAATATAAACTTCTGGGTGCCCAAAAATCCAGAATAAGTGTTGCCAAATAACAGAGTTACCACCAAGTGCAACATCAAAGAATGCTGATCCAAACATGCGGTCAAACTGAAGTAAAAATAAACCTACAGTTAATGCTGGAAACGCAAATAGGATAAGAATACTAGCTACAAAAGTAGTCCAAGTAAATAGCGGCATCCGCATGTATGTCATTCCCGGTCCACGCATAGTAACAATAGTAACAAGGAAGTTAATTCCCCCCATTAATGTACCGGCACCAGATAATTGCAGACCCATAACATAATAGTCTAAACCGTGACCTGGTGAGGAAGTAGACAATGGAGCATATCCAGTCCAACCAGCATCAGGTGCACCACCAAAGAACCAACTTAGGTTCATTAAAATACCACCAAGTAAGAATAACCAAAAACCTAGTGAATTCAAGAATGGAAACGCAACATCTCGCGCCCCAATTTGAAGTGGCATAACACCATTCATAAAACCTAATAACATAGGCATGGCCGCAAAGAAAATCATAGTTGTACCATGCATTGTAATCATTTCATTGTATAAACCTGCACTAATAAAATCATTTTCTGGTTTAATTAGTTGAATCCGTATAATTAGAGCTTCAATACCTCCGAGCAGGAAAAAGAATGCACCCGCCGCTAGATACATATTACCGATTTTTTTATGGTCAACTGTTGTTAAATAGTCCCATAAAATAGCACCGAAGCCCTTTTTCTGAGTAGATGCTATACTCAAAACATTAACCTCCCTTTGTATGTCTTTCATCCCAAATAACTTTAGTCAATAATTCCGCCTGCACTTTCAGGATTCACATCTGAATGGTCTAATTGCATTAAGTATTCAGCAATTTTTTCAGCTTCATCTCTTGAAACTTCAGGGTAATTACCAGTCATTTTATTTCCTGGTTTAATTGACTCAGGATCCATAATCCAGTCTACTAAGTTTTCTTTTGTAGGTTCTAAAATACCTGCAACTGCAGTACGGTTTGCGTAGTTAGTTAAATTCGGACCAACTGCTACTGGTGAAGAACCGATTGCATGACAAGCCATACAATTATTAGCTTCAAATAAACCCTGTCCTTCGGATGCAACCGCATCTTGTGGCTTTTCTTCTGGATTCACATTCTTCATATCTTCAACCCATTGATCAAATTCATCTTGGCTAACTGCAACAACTTTAAAGTCCATCAATGAGTGTGATGGGCCACAAAGCTCCGCACATTTACCCCAATATACCCCTTCTTCATATGCTTCTATAAACATTGTGTTTACGTTCTCAGGGTTAGCATCCATTTTCCCAGAAATAGTTGGTACCCAGAATGAATGGATAACATCAGATGATTGAATATCTAGGTATACTTTTTTCCCAACTGGAACATATAAGTCCTGACTTGTTTGAATTTCTTCACCTTTGTAATCAAAATGCCACCAGTATTGATTACCTGTAACTTCAACCTTTATAGAACTCTCAGCTTCTGCAGTATCGGCTAAATCAAAAATAGTGATAATTGTTGGAATAGCTAATACAAATACTAAAACAATCGGTATTGCAGTCCAGACAATCTCTAAAGTGTGATTTCCCTCTACTTGTTTAGGGATATAATCTTCTCTCCCTTTCTTTTCGCGGAATCTAACTACAGCTATCGTAAAAATAATTGCTACAATTATAAATACCGCAGTCATGATAACGATAGAAAGAATCATGATATCCATTGATTTTTCTGCTCCATATCCTTTTGGATCTAGAGCTGTTAAGTTTTCTTTACCACATGCTGATAAAACAATTGCTGTAAAACTTAACATTAGTAAAGTTTTCAATTTTCCCATCCAATGACTCATGTATTCATACCTCTCTTTCTCCTTATGTCTGATACATTTATAAAATTTTTTAAACAACAAGGTAGAGCTAATTAAAAATTGGTAAAGTTACGATAATCATTAGTAAAAAAACAATTGTTAAATAGTTTAAAGAATATATAAACATCATATTCGCCCACTTTAAATCATCTTTGACAAAAAATCCTTTAAAACCTATGATTATCCACCCAATATTTAATAGCGTGGAAATTACTACGAATACCATACCTAGTGATGTCATAAAAAAAGGTAATGGTAATAAGCAAAGAGTATATATCACAATTTGTCGCTTCGTTATTTCAAATCCATAAACGACAGGTAACATTGGTACTCCAGCTTCTTTATAGTCTTCCGTCTTCTTCATCGCTAAAGATAGGAAATGTGGTGTCTGCCAAATAAACATAATTAAAAATAATACTAAAGGAATAATGTGGAATTCTGGACTTATAGCAGCCCATCCAATAAGTGGGGGCATAGCTCCAGAAAAACTACCAACAATCGTATTTAACGTTGTTTTTCTTTTAGACCACATTGTATAAAAGATAACATACACAATCCAACCAAAGAAAGCAAAAAGGGTCGCCTCTATCGTTGTAAAAGATAATAGAAGTAAACCAATAGTTGTGGTTACAAGTCCTATTATTAGTACGGATTTAAGCGAAAAGAATCCAGTTACCGTAGGACGATTTTTAGTTCGTTCCATTTTTGGATCAATATCTACATCGAACCAATTATTAACGATACAACCGCCCGCTATAACTAAAGCGCTTCCCAGTAGGGTCAAAGCTATAACATCCCAATGGTACTTAAGGGAAGAATCAGTAAAATAAATTGCTAACCATATTCCAGTAAAAGTAGTAATTAAATTGGAATTAATGATTCCAACCTTAATTAAGGCTTTTATTTCTGTAATTAATGTCTTGAATTTTTGTCTTGTAGATACTGTTGAATCTTGTATTATTTCTCTGTACGGCGCACCCGCTTTATTCATACACCCCTATACCCCCTTTATCACAATGTCAATGTTGTAAATTCTCGGAATCCATTAAAAAGGACGACTAATGAAATAATATCACGAAAAGATAAGATAATCCATAAACCCATACTGACTACTATCTTAGCACGGTGTACGCCTTGAAAGTGTGACAAAAATTCGAACTTTAGCAAAACATTGTGAATATTCAATGAAACTATGTATCCTTACTACTTATATACTGTATTAGCAATTATTCCCTAATCTATTTCTAGCAAACTCTAGACAATATTGCAAGGTTTTTTACATTTTACATAGTGAAAATAGGATTTTGTCGTGTTATATTAATGATGTAAGAGCTTTTATTGGATTATTTATGATGATAATATTAATATTAGGAGGATTGTATTTATACTATACATCACAAAGTGAGGCATACATATATTATGATGAAACTTTTGAAATGGTTATCTGTACTAGCGACGATTGGTATGCTGCTAGTATTACTAGGTGGAGCACTTGTAACAAAAACGGGATCTGAAGATGGTTGTGGAGACAGTTGGCCTTTATGTGAAGGACAACTAATACCTTCTGAGTCCCATTTCGAGATGATTATTGAATTAAGTCACAGATTAGTTTCAGGAGGAGTAGGAATTATAGTTGTTGCATTGGCAATTCTTGCTTGGAAACAATTCGGAACTATTCGTGAAGTGAAGTTTCTCTCCATTACTTCTGTTTTCGTTCTCCTATTACAAGCTCTAATTGGAGCAGCGGCAGTGATGTGGGGGCAGTCTGATTTTGTTTTAGCGGCTCATTTTGGTATTTCACTAATATCTTTTGCAGCAGTATTTCTACTAATGTTACTAATTTTTGAAATCGATAAGAAATGGGATACAAAAACGTTAGCTATACAGAAAAAAAATCGCATTGAAATTTACTTACTTACAGCTTATTCCCTCATAGTTGTTTATTCAGGAGCGTTAGTACGACATACAAGTTCAAATTTAGTATGTAGTAGCTGGCCATTCTGTAATAACAATGCGCCCTTTTCCTATACGGATTACAATTTCCAGCAATGGATACAAATGGGTCATCGTTTCATGGCAGGAATCTTATTTATATGGACCATTGCTCTATTTATCAAATTGATAAAACGTTATAGATCAAATCACGTCATGTACTGGGGTTCGATTATCACCATTTCTTTAATTACTTTACAAGTCTTTTTTGGCGCTATGATTATTTTTACTCTACTAAACCTTGCAGTTGCTTTAATGCATGCACTTGTTATATCTTGTTATTTTGGTATGTTAAGTTATTTTCTATTACTTTCTAGCAGAAGCGCCAAAGCAGAGAAAGTAAGGTTAAAAAAAGAAAACAATAAATATCAACAATCTGCAATTAAAACTTTATAAAGAAGACAACCATCAGTGGGGTTTCCTTCATCCCCCACTGATGGTTTGGCTCACAGCTATCCTCCCACCTACCTTCTTTATTTACCCTGAAGCATGAGGTGGGAGTCTTGCTGCCCTTTTAGGTGGAATAAAATAAGTAGAAAAGGAAGCGTTCCATTTGGAAGCTTCCTTTTCTACCTTTAGGATGTTGAACACATACTTTTATTCAAATTCTATTAGAAGATCGTCGACAGCTATGCTATCCCCTTTTCCAACATGAATTTCCTTAATAACTCCTCTAAATGGCGCTTGAATTGTTGTTTCCATTTTCATCGCTTCTGTTGTCAGTAAGTTATCACCTTTGTCAACATGATCTCCTTTTGAACAGCTAACCTCTAAAACCGTACCTGGCATTGTCGCACCAATTTGTTTTTCATTTCCTTTATCTACTTTAGCTCTTGTTGCGACAGAAGATTGTACATTTTCGTCTTTGATATTAATTTGTCTTGGTTGACCGTTTAACTCAAAGTATACAGTACGAGTCCCATCTGGTTCCGGTTGAGAAATAGAAATTAACCGAACAAAAAGGGTTTTTCCTTTTTCAATTTCTACTTCTATTTCTTCTCCTAAGTTCATTCCAAAAAAGAAAGTTGGAGTGTCTAACACGGACATATCACCATATTCTTCATAGAACTTTTGATAATCCATGAATACTTTAGGGTAGAGGGCATAAGAAATCACATCGAAACTGGTTACTTGTCTGTTTAAAGTTTTAAATAAAGTATTTCTTATTTCTACAAAGTCAACTGGGTCTAATAATTCACCAGGCCTTACTGTAATTGGTTCCTTGCCTTTAAGAATAATTCTTTGTAATTCTTTAGGGAAACCTTGATATGGTTGACCAATCATTCCTTGTATAAATTCAATAACGGAATCAGGAAAATCAATTGACTCTCCACGTTCAAAAATATCATCTTCCGTTAAATTATTTTGTACCATAAATAAAGCCATATCTCCTATCACTTTTGAGGACGGTGTAACTTTCACTATGTCACCAAACATATCATTCACATTACGGTACATTGCTTTTACTTCATCCCAACGTTCTCCTAAACCAACAGCTATTGCTTGTTGCTGTAGGTTACTATATTGACCGCCAGGCATTTCGTGGAAATAAACTTCAGTGTGCGGAGCCTTCATACCATTTTCAAGGTCTGAATAATATCCACGAACACCTTCCCAATAAGTTGATAGTTTTTCATAGTTTTCTACATTAATTTTTGGCTGACGGTCTGTACCTTCAAGTGCATGATATAGGGTTTGTGCACTTGGTTGAGAAGTATGCCCAGCCATTGAACCAACTGCTACGTCTACAACATCAACTCCCGCTTGAATGGCACGTGCATAAGTATAGATACCGTTGCCGCTTGTATCATGTGTATGAAGATGAATAGGTAAATCCGTTGATTCTTTTAATGTAGATATTAATTGATACGCTGCCTCAGGTTTTAATAATCCCGCCATATCTTTAATACCTAGAATATGTGCTCCAGAAGCTTCAAGTTCTTTAGCCATATTTTTATAATAATCTAAATCATATTTTGTTCTACCTTTATCCAATATGTCACCTGTATAACATAAAGTAGCTTCAGCAATTTTATTATTTTCCCTAACGGATTCGATGGCTAAACGCATACCTTCTATCCAGTTTAAACTATCAAAAATACGGAATACATCTATTCCCGCACTAGAGCTCTTTTGAATGAATTCGCTGATCACATTATCTGGGTAGTTTTTGTATCCCACTGCATTACTTGCTCTTAATAACATTTGGAATAGAACATTCGGCATTTTCTCGCGCAGTTTTAATAATCTATGCCATGGATCTTCTTTTAAGAAACGGTAAGCCACATCGAATGTTGCCCCTCCCCACATTTCTACTGAGAACAAATTAGGCAATAATTTAGCGGTTGGTTCAGCAATATCCAACATGTCTTTTGTTCTAATTCTTGTTGCTAAAAGCGATTGATGAGCATCACGAAATGTAGTGTCTGTTAGCAACACTTCTTTTTGATCTTTCAACCATTTCGCCAGACCTTCTGGACCCTGCTCATCTAATATTTGTTTCGTTCCAAAAAATTCCTCGTTTGCATTTTTTACTTTTGGAATTTTCAACGCTGGATAGTTTGGTTTTTCTCTTCCACCTACACCATTTACTGTTGTATGTGCAATATATGAAAGCATTTTCGTTCCACGGTCTTTTCTTTTAGGGAAAACAAATAATTCAGGTGTATGATCAATAAACGTCGTGTCATATTCACCAGACAAGAAATTTTCATGCATAATTACATTTTCAAGGAAATGAATATTTGTTTTAATACCACGGATTCGGAATTCTTTTAAATTTCGAACCATTTTATGGGCAGCTTGCTCAAAAGTCAATGCGTGTGTAGAAACTTTCACAAGTAAAGAATCATAATAAGGGGAAATAACTGCACCTTGATAAGCATTACCGGCATCCAGTCTTACACCAAATCCCCCACCAGATCGATACGCCATAATTTTTCCAGTGTCAGGCATAAAATTATTTAACGGATCTTCTGTAGTGATACGTGATTGAATTGCATAACCATTAGTTCGGATCTCATCTTGTGGTGGGATACCAACCGTTTTACTGTTAATCTCGTAGCCTTGAGCAATTCTTACTTGAGTTTGTACGATATCAATACCAGTAATCATTTCCGTAATTGTATGTTCTACTTGAACGCGAGGATTAACCTCTATAAAATAAAATTCATTGTTCGTTACAAGAAATTCAACGGTTCCAGCATTAATGTAATTTACATTTTTCATTAATCGCACTGCAGCATCGCAAATTTCATGACGTAATTCTTCTGATAAGGATAAACTTGGAGCTACTTCTACAACTTTTTGATGGCGACGTTGTACTGAACAATCCCTTTCATATAGGTGAACAATATTTCCATGTTGATCTCCAATAATTTGAACTTCTATATGCTTTGGATTTTCAATTAATTTTTCTACGTAAATTTCATTATTACCAAATGCCGCTTTCGCCTCTGATTTAGCGCGTTCATAAGCTTCTTTGACACTTTTCTCATTCCGAACAATACGCATTCCACGTCCGCCACCACCAAGTGAAGCTTTGATGATAATTGGATACCCATGATTTTCTCCAAATTCAACTACTTCATCCAATGTTTGAACGGGACCATCACTACCAGGAATGACTGGGAGTCCTGCGTTTACAGCTTGTTCCCTTGCTTTAACTTTATCCCCAAACATGCTTAAATGTTCACTATTTGGTCCAATAAAGATTAGCCCTTCCTCTTCACATCTCTTAGCAAATTGTATGTTTTCCGATAAGAAACCATACCCAGGATGGATTGCATCTACATCCACTTTTTTGGCCAAAGCAATAATTCCCTCAATATCTAAATAAGCATCAATTGGTTTTTTACCTTCTCCGATTAAATACGCTTCGTCAGCCTTAAATCGATGGTAAGATCCAGTATCTTCTTTTGAGTAAATGGCCACTGTGCGAATATTTAATTCTGTACAAGCACGAAATACACGAATTGCTATTTCTCCACGGTTTGCAACTAGTACTTTATTAATTCTTTTGATTTCTCCCATAATATACCTCCTGTTTATTTATGTTTAATAGTTGTTTGGTAACCATCCCTGTTAACAGACATCGCAATGTTGTTTAATATTCCCATCGAAATTAACATCACTAACAGAGAAGATCCGCCATAACTTACAAATGGTAAAGGAACACCTGTTATAGGTAGAAGGCCACTAATTGCACCTAAATTAATAAAAGCTTGAATACCTACCATGGAAGATATTCCAATTGCGAGTAACGATCCAAAGCTATCACTACATTTTCTAGCTATAAATATACCTCGCAAAACAATGATAGCTAATAAACCGATTACGATAATAACTCCTATAAGCCCTAACTCTTCTGCTACTATCGCCATGATAAAGTCCGTATGGGCTTCCATCAAATACCCCAATTTTTGAACACTCTGACCTAAACCAGTTCCTGTTAACCCACCTGTTCCAATTGCTATATAAGACTGAATTAAGTGGTATCCATCGGTATCAGGAGTTTGAAATGGCTGGTAAGCTCCTGTAAATCTAGCTAAGCGTTCCTCTGATACCATAAACGGAATGGTTAATAAGATTATTCCAATTCCGATGGCTATCAAAATGGACAAATGTTTCAACCTTATTCCTGAGCTAAATATGACAGAACACGCTATTAAGAAAATGATAGCAGCTGTTCCAATATCAGGTTGTAGAACGATTAAGCCTAAAATAATACCAGTCATTACTAATGGTGGTAATACTCCTCTGTAAAACTCATTAATGTAAGATTGTTTCTTAGAATATACTGATGCTAGATACATAATTAAAGCTAATTTTGCAAATTCTGCAGGTTGGAAACTGGCTGGTCCAAAGTTATACCATGATCTAGCATTATTTACCGTACTTCCAAAAAGGAATAATCCTAGTAGAAGAATAATTACTAAAATAATAATCAGTTTCATTAATTTCTGATATTTTTTATATGGAAAAATCGAGGTAAATACAAATCCCAATAATCCAAAAGCAAACCAAATGGCTTGTCTAATCAAATAGTGATTACTCTTAAAACCTTCTACAACCGCTGTAACCATACTAGCGCTATATATCATGACAAGTCCGAATGCTGCTAATACTAATGGGGCAATGATTAGTGTGTAATCATAATCTTTAATTCTTTTTATCATCTTACTACTCCCTATTAATCTATGTATTTTAAATAGTAGATGAAAATAGAAATATTTTTAATAGTTTACCACATGAATGTTATTTATGTAAAATCTATTGAAGAATAAAAGTTTTCAACCTACTGTTTTATTAATTGTAAAGAAACAAAAAAACCTTGCCAATAACTATAATGTGGGCAAAGTTTTTGCGTTTTCTTTCTTAGATCTATGGAACAAAATAACTATAATGAATTTTGAGAAGCCTCATGGAGTATATTCAATTTTTTTTCCAAATTTTCCAGAAGTTCTTTTCCTTCATTCTCACTTATTAAGTCCAAACGTACTGCAAAATCAATTTCCCTTGAAAGACCAAACATTTGAGTATCCAAAACATCTTCATATACGGGACATTGTGGCATTGTTAAATTTTCTATCTGAACTTCTATAAGTCTTAAAATTTTTTCAGCATCAGCCTTAAGAAGAGCATGGGCTTTATCGCGGTGATTCACAGTAACCTCAGGCATCAAAATTATCCCCCCCGCTAGAGACTTTTCTTATATTATATTAAAGCTAGCACTCAAAAAATGCAAATAAAATAAAGTCTTCTTTTATGGTGAAAAATATAATTTTCTTTGCTATTCTTAATAAAGATACATAAATGAGGGGGAGAGAACAAAATGATCGTACCAATTATAGGAAATGTTTCCTATTCCATTACCTTAGATCCAACTGTTTGGATTTTTGACGAACGAAAAGTATTGCTCGATGAAGCATTTACGAAAAATACTAAATCAAAGGAAGATATCCCTAATACCAAAAAGTTAGCCGAGAGATATAACAGAGAAGTATTTCAATCAAATGCGAAAGTACCTCCTGTTAATAAGGGCCTAACCAAAAAGGAAGGTGAAGAAATACTTAAAAATTCCTATGTTATGCCTCTTTACGATTTCGTAAAAAATGCGGAAATTAATGATTCTGCAAAAAGTGCCACTTTTCTATCTGAGGATAATCAAGAGTTAGTAACTATCGATATAGATCAACTAGTAAATGGTTATTTTTTATTTGCTATTGATGGTAAGCCAATTAAAAAAGATGGACCTGTTTACTTTATCTATGGTAATGGAATGAATAAAAATGATCCTATTAAAAACATTAAAAAAATAAAAATTAATTAATTGTTATAAAAGTTGCTATATGTATAGCAGCTTTTTTGCATTAGGGATTGTTTAAAAGTTAGTAAAGTTTTTTGAAATAGCAAGATTTTTCATGTACCGAGTATAAATTATTTTATTCCATCCAAAATAAGCATAACGCAAGATTGAGGAGGAATGAAATGATTATAAATAGAAAGTTCATTTTAATTATTTCGCTTTTAACGATGTTCATTTTCTCGGGATGTGCTGGACAAAATGACGAAAGCTCTTTAGAATCAAGGAAAACAAATGATCAATTTGTGCAAGTAAAAAACTCAAGCCCACATGATTTACAAGATTTATCAAATGCAGAAATAGCAACACATTTATCAAATGTTGCTAGCAGAGTTCCGGACGTTAACGATGCAACGACAGTTGTTGCAGGTCCATATGCGGTAGTGGGAATAGATGTAGATAAAGATTTAGATCGATCGCGAGTTGGAACAATTAAATATACTGTTTTGGAGTCTTTATATCATGATCCTTACGGAAAAACAGCTGTAGTTGTTGCTGATGCAGATGTTACAGAGAGGTTAAAAGGTATAGCCGAGAAAATAAGACAAGGTCACCCTGTTCAAGGATTTGTCGATGAACTATCAGCAATCGTTGGTAGATATATGCCTAATGTTCCTATAAGAGACGATGTACCAGAGGAACCTGATCAAAACAAAGAAAATATTCCTGAAGACGAACAACAACAATTAGAAGAAATTGAAAAAGAACAATCTAATCATAATCTAAACAAATAGAGGGTTGGCATTCGCTATTAGGTGAGCGAATGCCTTTTTTATACTAAACTAAAGAAAAGTTAACTCCCCTCTTTAGTCGTTTTTATTTTCATTATAGTAGTGGACTCCAAATTGAGAACCCTCAGAAACCATTTTTGAATTTTCTAGTTGGGTTTCATTAACAATTGGCGATTGATCAGGAACACCAGCATTCTCAAAAGTTGAATTACTATCCCTATCACTATTTTGATAACCTTTTAAGTAGCATTGAACAGCAATCACTCCAATTGCTGCACCCATTATTCCTAACGCTGTATACATAAAAATTTTTTTCATATTATCACCTCCGAGTCTCTTTATTAGTATATACCCCCATTTTCATTCTAAAAACATTGTATTTTTATGATATAATAAAGAGGATTTCTACTAACAATTTGTCTAAGGTGAAAATTCATCCCACCCTGCAAAATTTATGGATTGGTTTGAGGTGAGAATATGCAGGTTAAATGTACTTTATGTGATAAAATAGATAGCCTACAAGATAATACCAAAGAAGCTAAAAAACTAAGAAATCGTAGAACCTATATGTATTTATGTCCAGATTGCCGTGAAAGAATAGATAAAAAGACAAAAGAACGTCATGCCACGGGAAGATTTTATCTATTTGAAGAAAATAAACAACATGACCCTTTCATTTAAATATAGAAAAAGCGCCTTTGATCAGGCGCTTTTTCTATATTTAAGAAGCATTTTCTTTTTTAGCTCTACGCTGAAAGTGAAGTCTAGTACGATAAATCGCTAACACTAAATTAATGACTATCAAGCTTTCAACACTAGGCATTCTCATGACCGTACTGAATATCGTCAGAATATATACACCGACTAATAAAAGTATGTACACAATAACGGATTGTAGAAGCGGTAATTTTCTAGCAAAGCCTAATTTATATGCTATAACGGAAAGAATTAAATTTAGTACATAAAATATCCAAAATATGTTTTCAACCCCATATTGGTTCAGTACCATATCAAATACAAAAAAACTAAAATTATCCATCTGTCTCCCCCACTTTAACGTTCATACCTTTACTATCTTATCATACTAAACCTTTAATAATCATGCTAGTAGAAAGTGAATTTAATAAGGATATTGAGTTGGGCGCAAAGCTCGTCTTTAGTCGGCCTTCCTTTAACTTCTACGTTGCCAACGTCCTTTGGGTAACGTAGAAGTTTTTTTATTCTCTTTTTTGACACATCGTATAGAAAGTGGATTTTTGAAAATTATAATGATTTAAGTTATAATAGAAACGAAATAGAGGTGTCTTGATGGAAAATATTAACGGAAAAATGTTGACGCTAGCATTATTGGTTGTAGCATCATTTATAGGAGCTGCTATTTCGATTACCTATCGAAATATATGGGTTATACTTTTATTTATTTTATTGGGATTTATTATAATGGGATACGGCCTATCGTTAAAAAGGAAGGAAAAAAGTGACGTAAAATAGTCACTTCCTTCCTTCTTTTATAAATTGGATAATTTGGTAGTGGAGAGCTTGATTACTTGCTACCACTGTACTTTTATTTAACATATCCAAAGGTGTTCCATCTACATTGGTAGTCACTACTCCTACTTCTCCAGCAATTACCATTCCTCCAGCAACGTCCCATGGTGCTAAACCTAAAGAAAGGTAGCCATTCGTTATACCTTCAGCTAAATAAGCGAAATCTAAAGCAGCTGAACCATATGTCCTTGTTCCTCTTACATGTTTTACAAATTTTTGCATGGTTTCTACTTCTACTGTCAAATTATTACAGAGCCAAAAATGATTCATTCCAACTATTGCCTTTTCTAAAACTACTTCCTTATTAAGAGGTTCTAATTTTGTATCATTCTTATATGCTCCTTGATTTCTTTTTGCATGATATAAAACATCATTCATAACATCGTATACAAAGCCAATTTCACCAACACCATCATGAAAAATTCCTATCGAGATAGCAAAATTACGTTTTTGATGTACAAAGTTCATAGTCCCATCAATGGGATCTATTATCCAAACTGTTCCATCCAAGTTAGTTAATTCATCGCCATAGCCTTCCTCACCGATAATAGAATGATTAGGATAAGTCCCTTTTATCTTAGAAACAAAAAATAATTCTGTTTCCTTGTCCATTGTAGTAACAAGATCATTTGGGTTTGATTTAGTATCAATAGTTAATGGATTATTAATTTTGCTACGAATATTTTCCCCGGCTTCTTCTACCCATTTTTTTGCATTTGTGTAAATTTCTTCAAGCATCTCATGGTTCATAGTAAATCCTCCATTTTTACAATATACGTTTATTGTATCAAAACCAAGGAGTCAAGTCATCAAGTCCACTTGATAGAAAAAAACAATAAAGAATACCTGGCAGATTGAAAAACATATACTTTCTTCCAACATAGGTATAACTAAGGCATTCGCTAAAGCCTAATAGCGAATGCCTAGTTTTCTAGTACTTTTTTATTTCCGTTAATTGTTTTACCAAAAATGTTAATCGTTCTTTTGACTTTATAATTTGCACTTGGTCATCTTCTTGAATAGCATCATAAAGTGTCATTAGCTCGTAATCAATTTCCATTTTTATAACCGGCAATTTTTCTTTTGCTTCTTCTCTCTTAATAATTTCCATCACGAACTTCAAAAGAGCCTCTCCCTTCAGTTAATTTATTAGCTCCATTAACTTCCGACTTTATATATTTTATGTCTAAGATGATAATTGGTTCGTTTAATTTTCAGAAGAGGATGGTTATAATAAGTATTTCCTCTAGTTGTCTTAGGAAACTTCTGTTTCGAAATTTGCGATACTTGACTTCATTATATGATTACTTAATAATAATTATTATAATAAAGTGAAACCTATTCAAAAGTTGTTGATTGTAATTTAATCGAATGAATATTTAATTTATTGGAAGGATGATTAAAATGTCATTACAAGGATTTAACAAAGAAGACTTTGAAACATTTCATATTGACGGCTTAGATTCTAGAATGGAAGCAATTCAAAACCGAATACAGCCGAAATTTCAATTAATTGGTAGTCAATTAGTTGACGTTCTTTCAGCCGAATTGGGAAATGAAATGTTTTTGCATATCGCCAAGCATGCTAGAAGGACGGTAAACCCGCCACAAGATACCTGGTTAGCCATAGGAAATAATAAAAGGGGGTATAAAAAACACCCTCATTTTCAATTAGGGCTATTTGATGACCATCTATTTGTTTGGCTCGCTTTTATTTATGAACTACCAGATAAAGAAAAGATTGCACAATCGTTTATCAACCAGTTTAACGATTTAAAAAAACTCCCAAACGATTATGTAATTTCACTAGATCATACAAAAAAAGAATCTTTTCCTATTACTGAACTAGATATAAAACATCTTGAAAGATTTCGGGATGTAAAAAAGGGTGAATTTTTAATTGGGCGGCACCTTTCTCCAAGTGATGAACAGGTTACAAACGGGGAAAAATTATTTGAATTTACGAAAGAGACCTATGAAAATTTAATTCCTTTTTATCAGTCATCACTAAAAACAAATTAATGTGGAAAGGGAGCTATATAGCCCCCTTCTCACTTCCATTTATCTACGATTTGTTCTGCTTCTTTTATAATACCTTGTACAAGTTCATCAACCGTTGGTATGTCTTTAATTCTTGTAGAGGACTGACCTGCCCAACCAAAACCATTGTCATTGTCCCCATCATAAATAAAGCGTTTATTTGCTGTACCACTAATATAATCTTTAAGTGACTCATATCCATCATTATGTTCTTCTATCTCTAAAATTTTATCCGTCCAATTATTTTTTAGTGCTCTTGCTGGGGCACCTATTGACCGTTTAATAACAACTGTGCTATTATCATCTGCTTGCAAAATAGCTTGTTTGTACCGCTCATGAGCATGAACACATTCTTTCGTTGCAATAAACCTTGTCCCCATCTCTATTCCTTCTGCTCCAAGACTTAAAGCTGCCATTAATCCTCTTCCGTCCACAATGCCACCAGATGAAACAACAGGTATAGATACATGATCCACTACATCTGGAGTTAACACAAGTGTTCCTGTATCACTACGCCCAAGATGGCCACCACCTTCTTGGCCAACTACCATCACGGCATCTGCACCTAATTCTTCTGCTTTTTTAGCCTGCCGTTTCGCCGCCACTAATACTAATGTTTTAATATTGTGACCCTTAACCATATCAAGGAGCTCGTTTGGATTTCCCCCTGTGACAGAAATAACCGGAACTTTTTCTGAAATTGCGACATCTACCATGTGATCGAAACGTCTTCCATGTTGTCCAATAGCAAAATTGACTCCAAAAGGCTTATCTGTAAGTGTTTTAACTTTTTGAATTTCTTTACGTAATTCTTCTGGGCTACCCAAACTCATTGCAGTTATTTGCCCTAATCCCCCAGCATTAGATACAGCTGCAGCTAAATCCGAATAAGCCAGGTAAGCTAAGCCTCCTTGAATAATTGGATATTCTATATTTAATAATTCTGTAAGCCGGGTTTGAAACTTCATGCCTATTCCCCCTCGTATTTTTAATCTATATAAATTTTAACATTTTTATTTAGATACCTGCTAACACTATAACTTTACTGTACAAAAATTAAATTACTAATTCTGCTATAATACCTTAGTTACAAATGAAAAAATGTGTTTTCAACCATGAAGGTAAATATTAATTATATGTAAAAAATAAACGGGACGGCCTACCTGTACAAAGATTACAAGAATGAAACACTGGAATCATTTCGTGTGATAAAAAAGTGAAAGCCTATTAATTAAGATTAATTAGTAACGAGGGGATCACTAAATAAAATTCCTTCGTTTTAACTTGAACGGTGTAAATATTCACAATAAAATACACCCATTAAACAATGAGTGTAAGAATTTTTATTATAAAAATGCTCTCTTTGCAAAAATATTTATTTATTGCATGTAGGACATGTACTATAAAGAGTTGTTACCTTTTCTTCTTCGTATGTTTCAATAACCTTTTCACATTCTTTACAAACGATTGTACCCATTTAAGCCATCTCCCTTTCCTTTATGTTATACCTTATGTACATTATAATATGTCACATTACCGCGGTCAAGACTAAATAGTATGACATAATTATTTTTTTGATCATTATCCCTTTTCCTTAATGAATTTTTTTGGGGATTTATGGAATTATCTTTTATTGCAATTTTATATTTTTTTATGCATTTCATTTTACAACTCACCTAAAAAACATGTACATTAGTCAAGGTGCAATCTTTAATTTGACTGAATCGGATTAGTAAAATACGGGTAAAGTAAGTACAGATATGAATAAGGAGAGGAATTGAATGAAAAAAAGAAGTATAACGAAGGTTTTTTATATATCCGTAATTATCGTAGCCTTATTTATTATTTGGGGTGTTATTCCCCAAGAAACATTACCAAAGGGAAATTTAAATCATGTTACATCTATTATACAAGCATTTCTCGTTGATCAATTTGGTTGGTTCTATTTAATTAGTGCAACAGCATTTTTAGTGTTCGCTATTTATTTAATCTTTTCTAAATATGGAAAGATTAAATTAGGTAGACCAGAGGATAAACCAGAATTTTCTTATTTAACTTGGTTTGCCATGTTATTTAGTGCTGGTATGGGAATTGGTTTAGTCTTTTGGGGGGCTGCTGAGCCACTTTCTCACTTTTATAACCCACCGTATGGAGAAGGTGGAACGATTGATGCAGCACATACAGCAATGAAATATAGTTTCTTACACTGGGGAATTCATCCTTGGGCAATTTATGCTACAGTGGCTTTAGCTTTAGCCTACTTTAAATTCAGAAAGCAATCGCCCGCTGTTGTAAGTTCAGTATTAGAGCCAATATTTGGGGACCGAATCAAAGGAACTTTGGGTACCGTTATTGATACGATTGTTGTATTTGCCACAGTATTTGGTGTAGCTACTTCTTTAGGATTTGGTGCTATACAAATAAGTGGTGGTTTATCATATGTATTTGGAATCGATCAAACTATCTTTTTAGAATTAATAATTATTCTCATTGTTACTGTACTATTCATGGCATCTGCTTTAAGTGGGCTTGGTAGAGGAATCAAATATTTAAGTAATCTTAATTTAATCCTTGCATTTCTTCTACTAGTATTTATTCTTATACTTGGTCCAACAAATTTTATTTTAAATTTCTTTACAACAACATTAGGTAGTTACATTCAAGATTTACCAAGTATGAGCTTACGAATGTCTCCCTTTAATGAAGAAAACATGGCCTGGACAAATGATTGGACACTCTTTTACTGGGCATGGTGGATAGCATGGGCACCGTTTGTTGGTACTTTTATCGCTCGCGTTTCCCGTGGTAGAACAATAAGGGAGTTTATTTTAGGAGTTTTATTAGTCCCAACAATTTTAGGTGCATTGTGGTTTACCGTTTTTGGAGGCACAGCTATACACTTAGATTTCTTTCAGGGAACAAATATCATAGAAGAAATTAATACCAGTGGTGAAGAAGTCGCTTTATTTGCGGTGCTTGAAAACCTTCCTTTAGAAACGTTTATATCCATATTAGGTATTATTTTAATCGCCATATTCTTTATAACATCGGCGGATTCTGCAACATTAGTTCTGGGTATGCAAACAACAGGCGGAAACTTAGATCCATCCAATAAAGTGAAATTTACTTGGGGAGTTATTCAATCAGCAACTGCAGCTGTACTTCTGTGGCAAGGTGGTCTTGGTGCATTACAAACCGCATCAATAATAGCTGCTTTTCCTTTTTCAATCATTATGATATTAATTGTAATTTCTTTGATTAAAGCTTTTAATGAAGAAGCAGAGATTATAGAATTGTCTAGAAAGAAAAAATTTATTAGAGAAATTAAAAAGAATATGAAATAAAAAATGGGACAAAATCTAGTGAGTTTATAATAAGCGTGGCACCACTCAATATAAATTGAGGAAGTGCCACGCTTTTATTTTATGCTTAAAGAGTTTGTTCAAAAACACTTTTAGTCGGCCTTCCCCAAAGAAGTTCGTTGCCAATAGTGGAATTTACTATGTCCGCAAACGTCCTGTGGACAACATAGAAGTCGGCACATCCTATGCAGGTTCGCTATTCACGTATACGTTTCTTGGAAAAGAAGTACACTTTTTATCTAGAAATACGGAATCGGAGAGGCTTTTTTTAGGACCACACCGAACTGCAACGCACAGGAAGCGAATTAAAGAAGACTAACTAGCTTTTACGGCTAACGCCGGGTTTACCCCTATGTAGGGCAGCGTTGCAATAGAACGTTGCATATTTGGCCGACCTTAGTCCATTTCATCTTCCTTTTACACACAATTAATGTGAAACCATTCCTTAAATTTTTAAAGGTTGATTTACATAAGGGTCAAATAATAGATATTTTCTTATTAAAGCAAAGAAAAATGGTTCTGATCATTGCCTTACGATGAATCAGAACCATTTTAGGTCATTTTGACTAATTATGTTTCATTAATTACATAATATGGATTGGAGTTCCAAGTACTACTTCAGCAGCTTCCATTGTTATTTCACCTAAAGTTGGATGAGCGTGGATAGTTAACGCTAAATCCTCAGCAGTCATACCAGCTTCTACTGCAAGTCCAATTTCAGAAATCATATCACTTGCATTAGGTCCAGCAATCTGACCTCCAAGAACTAATCCATCTTCTTTACGAGTTACCAATTTCAAGAAACCATCTGTACTATTTAAAGACAACGCACGTCCATTAGCAGCAAATGGGAATTTACCAACTTTAACATCATAACCTTGTTCTTTTGCTTCATCTTCAGAAAGACCAACAGAAGCTAGTTCTGGTTCTACGAATGCAACAGCAGGCATACCGATATAGTCTACTTCGGATTTTTCTCCACTAATTGCCTCTGCAGCTACTTTTCCTTCATATGAAGCTTTATGTGCTAATGGTGAACCTGGTACAATATCACCAATTGCATATATGTTGCTTACATTCGTACGACATTGTTTATCAACTTTAATAAGACCTCTATCAGTTAGTTCAATACCAAGTTGTTCTAAACCAATTTCGTCAGTATTTGGACGACGACCAACAGTTACTAATACATAATCAGCTTCAATTGTTTCTTCTTTTCCATTAGCTTCATACGTAACTTTAACGCCGTCTTTTGTTTCTTCAACACCTTTAGCCATAGCTTCAGTGATAATGTTAGCACCTTTTTTCTTCAAGCCTTTTTTAACAACTTGTGTCATAGACTTTTCAAATCCACCTAAGATATCTTTAGCACCTTCAAGGAATGTAACTTCAGTACCAAAGTTTAGATATGCAGTACCTAATTCACTGCCGATATATCCAGCACCAATAACTACTAACTTCTTAGGAATTTCTTTTAAGCTTAAAGCACCAGTTGAATCAAGAACACGTTCAGAAAACTTAAAGCTTGGGATTTCAATTGGTCGAGATCCTGTTGCAATAATACAGTTGTTGAATTTATATGTTTGAGAGCTCTTCTCATCCATAATTTTAGCTGTGTTAGAGTCTACGAAATAAACTTCACCTTTAACGATATCAACTTTATTTCCTTTAAGAAGACCTTGAACACCAGATGTTAATTTATTGACTACAGTACCTTTCCATTCTTGTACTTTAGTAAAATCAACATCCACATTTTTAGTTGTAATACCGATCTCTGCATTGCCGTTAGCATTTTCAACCATATGGCCAGCTTGAATTAGAGCTTTTGAAGGAATACATCCAACATTTAGACAAACCCCACCAAGTGCACCTTTGTCAGCAATTGTAACTTTTTGTCCTAATTGAGCAGCACGAATAGCAGCAACATATCCCCCAGGACCCGCTCCTACTACTAAAGTATCTACTTCTATCGGAAAATCTCCTACTACCATTTTTACCTACGCCTCCATCATGATTAATTGTGGATCATTTAATAAACGTTTCATTTGGTTAAGAGCATTTTGAGCTGTTGCACCATCGATAATACGGTGGTCAAATGATAGAGATAATGCTAGTACTGGTGCAATTGCAACCTCACCATTTTTGACAACTGGTTTTTCCGCAATACGACCGATACCTAAAATGGCTACCTCAGGTTGGTTAATAACTGGAGTAAACCATTGTCCACCAGCAGAACCAATATTAGTGATTGTGCTAGAAGCCCCTTTCATCTCCCCAGGTGCTAGTTTACCACTTCTTGCCTTATCTGCCAATTCATTAATTTCCTGAGAAATTTCAAAAATAGATTTTCTGTCAGCATTTTTAACAACTGGAACTAGAAGACCTTTTTCTGTATCAGCTGCAATTCCCACATTATAATAATGTTTTTGAATAATTTCATCAGTAGTATTATCAATAGATGCATTTAAGCTTGGATATTGTTTTAATGCAGATACTAATGCTTTTACTACATATGGCAAGTAAGTTAGCTTAATACCTTGATCCATTGCAACTTGTTTGAATTTCTTACGATGTGCTACAAGTTCTGTAACATCTACCTCGTCTAATAATGTAACATGAGGTGCAGTATGTTTAGAGTTAACCATCGCTTTCGAAATAGCTTTTCTAATACCAGACATTTTTTCACGAGTTTCTGGGAATTCTTCACCAGCTGGTACATATGGTTTAGCTTCTTCTTTTTCAGCTTTAGCAGTTTCTTGAGCATTTGTTGAAGCTTGAGCTGATGTTGCTGCTTGACCACCATTTAAGAATGCATCGATATCTTCTTTTAATATACGTCCATTTTTACCAGATCCAGCAACTTCTTTAACATTAACACCTTTTTCACGAGCGTATTTTCTTACAGATGGCATTGCAATCACACGTTTGCCATCATCATTTGAGCTGGCAGCACTTGTATTATTAGCTTGTGGTTTATTAGTTTCCGCTGAAGAATCTGCTGAAGTTTCTGCTGATTCATATCCTTCCGCTTCAAAAGTAACAAATATATTACCTACTGTTGCTACTTCTCCTTCTCCTACATGAATTTTTTGAACAGTTCCATCTACTGGGGAAGGAATTTCAACAACTGCTTTATCGTTTTGTACTTCACATAAAACGTCGTCTTCTTTTACTGTGTCGCCTTCTTTAAAGAACCATTTAACAATTTCACCTTCTGCAATTCCTTCTCCAATATCAGGGAATTTAAATTCGAAGGTTCCTTTACTTGAACCAGTGGATTCTGATTGAGCTTGAGAATCAGTTTCTTCTCCACCTTCATATCCTTCTGCATCGAAAGTAACAAATATATTACCTACTGTTGCTACTTCTCCTTCTCCTACATGAATTTTTTGAACAGTTCCATCTACTGGGGAAGGAATTTCAACAACTGCTTTATCATTTTGTACTTCACATAAAACGTCGTCTTCTTTTACTGTATCCCCTTCTTTAAAGAACCATTTAACAATTTCACCTTCTGCAATTCCTTCTCCAATATCGGGGAATTTAAATTCGAATGCCATTATTTTGTACCTCCTAGTTTTAGAAATTCATTACTGCGTTTACTTTTTCTATGATGTCTTTATGATTTGGAAGCCATACTTCTTCGGCATCAGAGAATGCATATACTGTATCAGGAGCAGTAACACGTAATACCGGTGCTTCTAAATGAAGAATTGCTCTTTCTTGAATTTCACTAACTACATTTGCTGCGACACCAGCTTGTTTCTGTGCTTCTTGCACTACGATAGCACGATTTGTTTTCTTAACAGATTCTAATATTGTATCCGTATCAATAGGAGAAACCGTACGTAAATCAATTACTTCTGCAGAAATTCCATCTTTTTCAAGTTCTTCTGCAGCTTTAAGGCATGAATGAACCATTGCACCATAGGAAACAAGTGTTACATCTTTTCCTTCACGTTTTACATCTGCCTTTCCAATTTCAACTGTATATTCCTCTTCAGGAACTTCTTCACGGAAAGAACGATATAATTTCATATGTTCTAAGAAAATGACTGGATCATTATCACGAATTGCAGAAATTAGTAAACCTTTAGCTTCATACGGTGTTGAAGGAATAACTACTTTTAATCCTGGTTGTTGTGCCATTAAACCTTCTAAAGAATCCGCGTGTAATTCAGGAGTATGTACTCCACCACCAAATGGTGCACGAACTGTAACAGGCATATTCCATCTTCCACCTGAACGATAACGCATACGCGCCATTTGCCCACTAATAGAATCTATTACTTCATAAACGAAACCGAAAAATTGAATTTCCGGAACTGGACGAAATCCTTGGGTAGCTAGACCAATAGTTAACCCGCCAATTCCTGATTCAGCTAGTGGTGTGTCGAATACACGGTCTTCACCAAATTCATCTTGGAGTCCTTCAGTAGCACGGAAAACCCCACCGTTTTTACCAACATCTTCACCAAATACAAGCACATTTTCATCTTTTTTTAATTCTGTACGCATTGCATCAGTGATTGCTTGAATCATTGTCATTTGTGCCATGATTTATTTCGACTCCTTTTCTTTATATTCTTCCATTTGTTCTTGTAAATTGGAAGGTAATACTTCAAACATATTTCCAATTAAATCCGTTACTTTTTGTTTAGGATATTTTTCCGCTTCTTTAATAGCCTTCTTAATATCTTCTTTTGCTTCTTCAATTACTTTGTTTTCTTCGTCTTCAGACCATAATTTTTTACCTTCTAGGAACTTACGGAAACGTACTAATGGGTCTTTCTTCGCCCACTCGTTATCCAATTCTTCAGAACGATAACGTGTTGGATCGTCACCAGACATTGTATGTGGACCATAACGGTACGTAAGTGTCTCAATTAATGTTGGACCTTCTCCTGCAATTGCACGTTCTCTTGCATGTTTAGTTGCTGCATAAACAGCTAGAACGTCCATACCATCAACTTGGATACCTTCAATACCTGCTGCAACGGCTTTTTGTGCTAAAGTTTTTGCATTTGTTTGTAATTCTCTAGGAACGGAAATAGCAAATCCGTTATTTTGCACAACGAAAATAGCTGGAGCTTTAAAAGCGCCCGCAAAGTTAATTCCTTCATAGAAGTCACCTTGAGATGTACCACCATCACCTGTGTATGTTATAGCAACTGTTTTAGCACCGCGTTTCTTCATACCTAATGCTACTCCAGCTGTTTGAACATATTGAGCACCAATAATAATTTGTGGACTTAGTGCTTGTAGGTCTTCTGGCATTTGATTTCCATGGAAATGACCTTTAGAGAAAAGGAATGCTTGATATAATGGAAGTCCTTGCCAAATTAATTGTGGAACGTCACGATATCCCGGTAAAAGAAAATCGTCTTTTTCTAAAGCAAATTGACTTCCTAATTGAGAAGCCTCTTGTCCAGCTGTCGGTGCATAGAAACCTAAACGACCTTGTCTGTTTAAAGCTATAGAACGCTGATCCAGAATTCGTGTATAAACCATACGACGCATCAATTCTTTCAACTCATCATCTGAAAGATCAGGCATATCATCTTTATTTACTAATTCTCCATCCTCATTAAGGATCTGGAACGTCTCGAACAAACTTTCAACACTTTCTAATACGTGTTTCAAAATAGTTCACCTCTTCCTTTCTTTAACCCAATATTTTTATTTTCAGTTTTAGCTTTACCAAAAAACTGAAAAATGTACTCCTTTATTAATATTTCTTGTACCCTATTTCACGTTAGTAAAATCTTTTCATTGTATTGCCCGTATGTAACTCTGTTATAAAAAACAACCAATAAAAAACTGGTACAATCAATAACTAAATTAAATATATATTATAATTTTATAAAGGTCAATTCCTTTGATTTATTTAATTGTATTCAGATAACTAAGTGTAATTTTCAATCCTCTACCCCTATAAAACTGTTATAACATAGCGAAACAACTGTACTAATTTATATGAAGACAGTTATCTGACAATACTTACTTATCTAACTACTTTTAGGCAAATAAAAAAGGCAACCAAAATTTTAGTTGCCTTTTTTATCTATCTCTTCATCTATTGTTGGTTCTTCGTAGGTCACATCAATATTTGCTAACGTATAAAACTCCCTTTTCAGTTCATTATATTTAATTGTATATGTATTAAATTTCTCATTTGCGTCTAGTACCTTCTCATATCCCTTGTTTATTTTATTAATCTGTTTGGTTAGATCTTCTTGCTTCAAGTCTTGCTTCTGTAACATCTCGTACAATTCCGTTTCTAATTCTAACGATACAATATAGGTTTTATTTAATTCATTATAAGATGAATATCGCTTTTCCATCTTATTGTATAATTTTTCCGCGACCTTCCTTGCATCCTGATCTTTAATTTTTTCAATATAATCTTCCGTTTTCTGAAACACTTCTTTGGAAGATTCCATGTTTTCCTTTTCCATATCAATCAGTTCTGACCTTTTGTTAATGTTATCTATAGCTTCCTTTGCTAATTTTTTTACTTCATCAATTTTGTTATCCGTTCCCAAATCAATGATTTGATTGTAGATTTTTTGTTCTTCAGCTTCTAGATTTGTTATTTTATTTTGTTGAGCTATAAATTCAGACTCAATACGAACTGCTTCTTCTAAATATGTATATATTTCTTCCTCTGCAGTTGTATGATTACATGCAGAAAGAACTATTAAAATGAACAGGTTAAAAAAAATAATAGTTTTTCTTATACGAAACAACAATAGTCACCTCCTAAAACAGGTACTCTCTTATACTTTCTACCGTATAATGTAAAAAATGCACGTTACATCTCAATTCTAGCTTGTCCTAATAATATGATTTATTTTCCATGAATATGTTAATATAATAAAATGAAATAGTTTAACAATACTTATTATCCATTTTTATCTAAAGGAGTTTTAATATGATAACCATGAAAGATATTGTACGTGAAGGTCATCCTTCACTAACAAAAGAAGCTAAAGAAGTTTCTATCCCCCTCAGCCCTGAGGACAAACAACTATTAAAAGAAATGATTACATTCTTAAAAAATAGTCAAGATGAGGAAATAGCAACTAAATACAAGTTAAGGGCAGGAGTTGGTTTAGCTGCTCCACAATTAGGTATTGAAAAACGTTTAATTGCTATTCATTTTGAGGACGTTGATGGAAAATTATACAGCTATGGCTTAGCCAATCCCAAAATTATTAGTCATTCTGTTGAAGGTGCTTATTTAGCAGCTGGCGAGGGATGTCTATCTGTTGATCGTCCTGTTGAAGGTTACGTGCCAAGACATCGTCGAGTAACAGTTACAGCGGTAGATATGGATGATAATCCGGTTAAATTAAGATTAAAAGGATATCCTGCAATTGTATTCCAACACGAAATAGATCATTTAAATGGAATTATGTTCTTCGATCGTATTAATAAAGAGAATCCATTAAAAATACCAGATAATTCCACTGCAATTGAATAAACTACAGAATAGTGTCCGAGACGACACTATTTTTTTATGTATAAAATCTGTTCGTTTGTTAACGATAAAATTAGGAAAAACCCTCCTAATGATAAGAAAACTAAGGCTTCGCCATGTCTTTTGGCGAATGCCTTAGTTGCCATTATGTAAATAGGAAAGATCTTTATACTTTCCTACCTACGAAAATATTTTTAAAGAAATGATGGATTTTTATTTCAATATTTCCCAAAACATACTATACTAAAGATTAAGAGGGATTGGAACGGTAGAAGTTTTTTGCTTTTCTTCTTTTGAAAGGAGACGTGTTAAGTCATGTTAAAACGCCTTAAAGAAAAGCTTAAGAAACGATGGAAGGAATTTTTAAAGAAAGAAGGACGTGTACCTACAACATTTAAAAAAGACTACCAGTAAATTTTACCAATCAAATTTTTGCGGATTATCAAAAACTCTATTAATAAATACGGAAAACATTACAGAAAAATACAGAACGGAATAAACAATACTAATTAAAGGCAGGAGAGAAAACATGATATTTAAAGTTCTTTATCAGGAATCACCTGATGAAATACCAGTTCGTGAACGTACAAAAAGTATGTATGTAGAAGGAGAATCTGTACGTGAGATTCGCGATAAATTAATAAAAAAAGGCTATAAAATTAATGTAGAACATATTCATGCACTAGACCCAGCACATCTTGAATACGAAAAACAATCCGAACACTTTAAATTGGAGAATGTGTAACGGATGAAATTTGTCAAAAACGATCAAGCAGCAATATACGCACTCGGTGGGTTAGGTGAAATAGGTAAAAACATGTATGCGGTACAGTTCCAAGATGAAATTATTATCATTGATTCAGGTATAAAATTTCCTGAAGATGAACTTCTTGGAATTGATTATGTAATACCCGATTTCACTTACCTTGTACAAAATCAAGATAAAATTAAAGGGTTATTCATTACTCATGGTCATGAGGATCACATTGGGGGAATTCCGTATTTTCTTAGAGAAGTGAATGTTCCTATATATGCTGGAAAACTTGCACTAGGATTGATTCGAAATAAATTAGATGAACATGGTCTATTACGCAATGCAAAATTAATACCCATACAAGAAGATGATATAATTAAATTCCGTAAAACTTCTGTAACTTTTTTCCGTACTACACATAGTATTCCAGATGCATTTGGAATCTTAATAAAGACTCCCCCAGGGAATATCGTACACACAGGCGATTTTAAATTCGATTTTACCCCTGTTGGAGAACCGGCTAACCTTACGAAAATGGCTGAAATTGGAAAAGAAGGTGTACTTTGTCTATTATCGGATAGTACAAACAGTGAAATACCTGGTTTTACCATGTCCGAGAGAGTTGTAGGAGACAGTATTAATGAAATTTTTAGTCGTGTAGATGGGCGCTTAATTTTTGCAACCTTTGCTTCAAACATTTATCGTTTACAACAGGTTGTTGAATCTGCTGTAAAACATAATAGAAAAGTTGCAGTTTTTGGGCGCAGTATGGAATCCGCAATAAACTTAGGTCAAGAATTAGGTTACATTCAAGTTCCTAAAGAAACTTTTATTGATGGTAATCAAATCAATCGTTTACCTGCAAATGAGGTCACTATTCTTTGTACTGGCTCCCAAGGTGAATCCATGGCTGCATTATCTCGTATTGCAAATGGTACACATCGTCAAATTCAACTAATACCGGGAGACACCGTTGTATTTTCTTCCTCACCAATCCCTGGAAATACAGTGAGTGTTTCAAGAATTATCAATAAATTGTATCGTGCTGGAGCAGAAGTGATTCACGGAAAATTAAATAACATCCATACTTCTGGTCACGGTAGCCAAGAAGAACAAAAATTAATGCTCCGTTTAATAAAACCGAAGTATTTCATGCCGATTCACGGGGAATATCGAATGCTAAGAGAACATATTAAATTAGCTGTTTCTTGTGATGTGGAAGAAGACAACTGTTTTATCATGGATAACGGAGATGTACTAGCATTAGGTAAAGAAAATGCATCCGTTGCTGGCAAGATTCCATCTGGATCTATCTATGTAGATGGTAGTGGAATTGGCGATATTGGTAACATTGTTTTACGTGATCGTAGGATTTTATCTGAAGAAGGACTAGTAATCGTTGTTGTAAGTATTAATATGAGAGAATTCAAGATTGCTGCAGGTCCAGATATTATCTCTCGTGGTTTTGTTTACATGAGAGAATCCGAAGATTTAATTAATGAAGCACAGAAATTAGTATCCAAACATTTAGATAAGGTAATGGAAAGAAAAACAAATCAATGGTCTGAAATTAAAAATGAAATCACAGATACAATTGCACCTTTCTTATATGAAAAAACAAAACGCAGACCGATGGTATTACCTATTATTATGGAAGTTTAAATAGTAAAAAGGCATTGTGATTCTTCACAATGCCTTTTTTATTTATTACGACCGGTTACAGTTCTTTTATTATTACTAATCAATTACTAGATGTTTTTCAAACCTAGACAAATCATTATCAGCTCCAATTACAATAAGGATATCGTCCGTTTGTAGGGCTTCATTAGCCTGAGGAGAGACATTAATCTCATTCCCCTTTTTAATTGCAACAACGTTACAACCATAGTTCGCACGAATATCTAGTTCAGCTAGTGATTTCCCCACCATTTTTCTTCCTACTTTTACCTCAGCAATACTATGATCGTCTGATAATTCAAGATAATCAAGTATATTATTTGATATGAAATTATGCGCAAGGCGTTTTCCCATATCACGTTCAGGATGCACAATTCGATCTGCACCAATTTTATGCAAGATTTTTTCGTGATAATCATTTTGCGCTTTTACCGTCACCCTACTAACACCTAAATCTTTTAATATTACCGTGGTTAATATACTTGCTTGGATATTTTCACCAATTGCAACAATAACATGTTCAAAATTGGAAATTCCTATGTCTTTTAAAGAATCTTCATCTGTTGAATCTAAAATAACTGCATGGGAAGCAATATTCTTAAACTCATTAACCTTCTCAACATCAATATCTATTGCCAAAACAGGCATTCCCTCAAAACTTAGTTCCCTACATATACTACCACCAAACCGCCCTAATCCAATTACTGCAAACTCTTTCTTTTTCATAAAAATCCTCCAATAAAGTGAAACTCATTCAGTAAAGAGTTTCGACGCTCAGAACGTCATGATTTTATTCGGCCTTTTATACCCCACTGAATGTTAGTTGAACTTCTCAGGGCGTTACCGGCTGCCCACTCCTCATTTTAGATATCTTTATTTAACTCGACTTCTTCAAGTAGTGGACTTACAGCCAATAAACACGTGATTTTAATCTCATCACACGAAAATTTTCTGCCCTAGTTATTTTCTCTATTTTACCACACTAAAAAGAGAAGAAGGAATTTACCCTCTTCCCCATACTTTAATTGGAGTACTACATTACAAAGCGATGTTACTGAATACAATTATTATTGTAATCTTTCATTTACCATTTGAACAATATCTTCTGCAGCATAACCCTGTGCATTAATTACAGACGCTTCTGTAACAACATCCGCCATTCCCATAACATCTTTATCCATTCCAGATATGATGCAACAATCACACCCATTTACATCAGATTCAGTTCTAAGATCTACAACTTCATGTCCCATTTCCATCAATGCCGCTTTTACATCTGATAGTGTTTCTTCTACACCAATACGTGCCATACGTTTTTCCTCCTCACATATACATTTACATATGTAGTTTGACCCAAATACCGGAGAAATATGTAAGGTTTCCTTGCATATTAAAAACTAAGGCATTCACTTAGTATTAGTTGATGCCTTAGTTGCACTTATGCAGAAAGAAAGTTTTATATGTTTTCCCATCTGCTAATAAAGAAGAATTCCATGGGAATCTTACTACCCATTTAGGGGGATAAAAAAAGAGCATGAGCTTTTCTTTTATTTATTAAATATATTTGTAACATAAATTTCCTTTTTTAATTGCTTTAAAATTGCTCTTCTAGTTAAAATCCCGTCGAAATAATTATCTTTATCTACTACACATATAAAAGCATGATCGATTGTAGCATTTAATCCATCTAATAAATTATTTTCTTTTTTTAAGGTCAGAAGGTTGTCATTCATCGCTTCCTTCACTTTTAACTCTGATAGCTTTTCAATTTCGAATCGTTCCATTCCTAAAATTTGATTTAATATGGCTGTTTTACTAATTATCCCAACTAATTTATAAGACGTGTCCAGCACAGGGACAGCTGAATAACCGGATTTCACTAATACTAATAAAGCATGTTCCAAAGGATTATTTACCTGTACGTGGGCGACCTTTTCGGAGGAAATCATTAAATCACCAACAGAAATATCTGATAATCTTCTATCTTCTTGTAACATACTCATAGCATAAACATCCCTTCTTAAGTGTTTAACAAACGATCTGTTTTTTTAAGTTTAATGATTACTTAACTTCTTAAATTACACACACTAAATATAGATATATAATATGTCTCTAAAATGTGTAGGCGCTTTCTCCTCTATAATAAGTGTAACACAATAAATAATAGCATACATTTCCTAAGCTTTAAAAATATTATTTCACTTAAATGGGTTTTAATCTGAAGTTTAATGAATAAAAGTAGAGAGTTGACGAGGTGTATAATAGATGAGTATTAGAATATTTGCTTTAGGTTTGGCAAATGTCTTTGTTACACTTATGAAAATTTTTACGGTGAGTAATCGGAACCCCAGATGGGAAAGATTTTTATACTTCTTACCTGCTAAAAAGGAACCCACAGATGACACAATCCACATCTTAGGTTAGAATAGACAATTGTAGTTATTCGCTATTATGCTTTAGCGGATGCCTTTGTTGCACTTGACAGGAAGAAAGTTTTATCCTTTCCTACCTGCTATCACACTAGAAAAAACACATTACATAATTATTTTATCAGAAAAAGGTAAAAAGTCAATTTTTAATTATTTCTTTAGCTAGTATTTTTATTAATGGAGAGGATTTTTTATGGATAGACGGACTTTTTTAAAAAGAGGGATAGGAAGTCTCATCACTTTATTTGGTTTAAGTGGTGGTGGATATTTTTACGCAAAAGAATTGGAGCCTCGAATGATTAAATTTCAGCATGAACTCATTCAATCAAAAAAAATCCCTCCATCTTTTGATAATTTTAAAATTGCCCAGTTCTCTGATACCCACATTGGTTTCCATTATACAGTCGATCAGCTTTCCGAATTAATCGAAAAAATTAACGCAAATCATCCAGATGTTATTGTTTTTACAGGTGATCTTGTAGACAATCCTAATGAATTTGATGCATACACTTCCATTCAAGAGAAACTTAAACGATTAGACGCACCTTATGGTAAATTCTGGATATATGGTAATCACGATCACGGAGGATATGGCACGGAAATAATTAAAAAAGTAATGAAAGAATCTGATTTTCATTTATTACAAAATAGCCACACCGTTATAGAAAAAGAAGCCGACCGTTTTATATTAGCAGGTATAGATGATGTCATGTTAGGAAAGCCGGATTTAACGGTTGCATTGAACCAAGTGAATCATGAGTTATTTACCATTTTATTGGCACATGAACCTGACTATGCTGACATTGCATCCAAGTACCCGATCGATGTTCAATTATCCGGCCATAGCCATGGTGGGCAAGTTCGATTACCATGGATTGGTGATCTATATACTCCTGATTACGCAGAAAAGTATGTTAAAGGGAAATATATGCTTAATAAGGATACGTTTACACTATACGTTAATAGCGGAATTGGAACGACGCGTCTCCCCTACCGATTCCTGTGTAAGCCTGAGATTCATATCTTTACTTTAAAACACTCCTAATTACGATAGGATTGTCATAAATATTTCAAAACATATCCTGCTTTTCTTTTGATATCATATTACAATTAAAATAATAGGCAAATTTTGCTATTTAAAAAAAGATTCAAAAGGGGTGGTGAAATGAAATTCCTAAAATTTCTCTCACTAAGTTTATTTCTTTTCCTAGCAGCTTGCGGAGGATATCCTATAGAAACAAATATGTCACAGGAAGTTGCTAATTTTAATTTTACTACTCAAGATAATGAAAGTTTATCACTTAAAGATTTAGAGGGAGAATGGTGGATTGCAGATTTTATTTTTACAAATTGTACAACCGTTTGCCTTCCGATGACACACAACATGTCCCAACTCCAATCTAAACTAAAAGAAGAGAATCTTGATGTGAAATTAGTTTCCTTTAGTGTTGATCCAGAATTTGATTCACCAGAAGTATTGAAACAATATGGGGAAAGTTATGAGGCAGACTTTACGAATTGGAGCTTCTTAACAGGCTATGATTTTGATACAATTAAGGAGTTATCTATTAAATCATTTAAAAATCTAGTTGTCGAACCAAAGGAAGATGATCAAGTAATGCACGGTACTTCCTTTTTTCTAGTTAGCCCTGAAGGTGAAGTTATTAAAAATTATAGTGGAGTAGATGCAACTGAGATAGATTCGATAGTTGCAGATTTAAAAGAGCTAAATTAGGATATTTGAGGCTGGGAGAAAACCTTTCTAAAATAAAACAGCATGAAATTGACTGGATAAACTTTGATTTTATGCTGTTTTATTTACATGATTTGCACTAAAATCAAATCATTTTCAATTTATATTCCAGCCCCATTTTTCTTGCTTATAGACAAGCTTTACGATACGATAGAATAAAAGTCAGTGGAAAGGAGGAAATTGTAATATGGATCAAAAGGATGATTCACTAAAAGAAATTGCAAAGGCACTATTTATAATAAATAGACATGCCAAAACCGCACCAGAACCAAAGCACTTGTATTATATAAAAAAAGAAACCATTAACAAATTATTAAAAGAAAAAAAGGCTATTAAAATGGGACTCCATTTTTCTGATCATCCCAAATTAAGTAATCAACACTCTACTTTATTAGTTAAGGTAGACGATTATTATTTTCATATCCCCCCAACTAAAGAAGACTTCAAAGGACTCAAGCATCTTGGTTCATTGGATCAAAATTATCGGAATCCCCAAACTAAAATGTCATTATCAAAAGCCAAAAAAATTGTTTATAATTATATAAATTACAAGCCGGTTAAAAAACAAGATAGCTCTAATAGAAGATACACTTCTACTTACTATACCCCTTCTTCTCTCGGAAAAATGGAATGGCCACCAATTCATCCATCACGAAGAAAGTTTTAATTTACAAGAATAAACTACGAAGTTCTCACATAAGAATGAAGTAGTTTTTTTATTTTGCTTTTTTACGAAAAAATTGCGTTTAAGTGAATTAAAATAGTTACTAAAGTATTACGTCTTACCAATCAATTTGCGTATGCTATAGAAAATAATTAATGACACTCCAAAAAAAGCAAAGACTTGTAAAATCATCTGTATCACTATTGTTTTCGACTCGGATAAACTAGGAATAAAAAATATCATTAAGCATATTGCAATAAATACAAACAGACTACTAATAATATAACTTAATAAATGGTTTAATTTTAGAAGTATAATCCATTGTATGAAAGGATGGATGATCACGTAAATAATAATTAGTACCATACACATTAAAATAAAATAAAAAAACTCATTATTTAATCCCAAAGCAGCAAGGTGATGAAATTTTATGAAACTAAAAATAAATTCTCTCAACCTACTCTCCTCCCTTCCCTATTTGCATACATCTTTGCCTAAATTAAAATAAACTATACGGCTATACTTATTGATTTAAGAGGATTTTCGAAACGTCCGTTGAAAATGACACCTCGACGGATAGGAAACGAATTAAAGGATAGCTGGCTATAAACAGATATTGTAGCTAACGTTGGTTTCCCTTGTAGGGGCAACATACATTTAGCCAACCTAAGGTCCTTGAATTTATTTCACATTCTGTCGTTAATTTAATAGACTTATAAGTAGAAATTTATATCCATAAAGAAGACTTCTAAGGTGGAATAAACGCAAAAAACAGAGATAGCTTTCCTATCCCTGTTTTCATATCTATTATACTTTCATTTCATCCTGGTTTCGTTTACGTTTTGATTTCAGTAATTCTTTGTGTTTTTTCTCCAAACGTAATTCAATTTGTT
Source organism: Oceanobacillus sp. FSL K6-0118 (assembly GCF_038006665.1). Classification (NCBI taxonomy): domain Bacteria; kingdom Bacillati; phylum Bacillota; class Bacilli; order Caryophanales; family Bacillaceae; genus Oceanobacillus; species Oceanobacillus sp. FSL K6-0118. The sequence continues at coordinate 1,773,543 of NZ_JBBOVR010000001.1, read as the reverse complement.
GTATTCTTTTTTCATCATCTAATAATTCTTGTTTATTTTGTTCCACTAGTTGCTCAAAATTTAATGTTTTCGGTCTCATATGTTACACTCCTTTAATGTTCTGATTCTATTATACCCTAATTCTAATTATTTTAATCTAAATTATTTGAACATTTTATCAAAATTTTACAATTCGCAAAAAGGTGGTTTTAGAAATCAGGGAATTTTATAGGAAAAACGTTCATACTAATACCAATGAAGCATAATATACTGATGGAAAAATAAACCATTACACATAATGGTTTATTTTTGGTAATGAGACTTTAATTTAGAAGTGCTTTCTTTTGAGGTCAAGGAGGAACTTACTAAGTCGAGGATTGTATAGTTAAGTAATAAAAATCATCATTTGTTGGATATCTAAACTAAAAAAGTAAATCTATTTAACCTCATCTTTTTTTCCATTATCACTTTTTAAATTATCGTATACGTTTAACAAATGATCTAATTCCTGACTTAAGGCAATCGATTCCCTATCGGTAAACCCCTTATTCATGGCAATTTGGGTCAATTTTTTTCTTAAATGCTCAATTTTAACTAAAACGTTTTCAGTGCTATTCATATTAGGCTAGATATCCTCCTTTAAATAATTCTTTTATACTTTAGCATAGCTAATAAGCGATTGACAAGCAATTATAACTTTAAGAGGTTGTTCAAAAGTCTGGTGAAAATGAAATTTCGAAACTAAGGAGCTTCGACTAAGTTCCGCTTGCTCACGTATTGACTGCATACATTCCGTTAAAGATATTGCGTTTTTAGCTGACCTCGATCCTTTTCGCCTCCTTTTTGAACACGTACTTTAAGAAATAATTGTCGATTCTATTTTTAGACTGTGCTACTATGGTAAATATACATGTAGTTGGAAGGAATGTACGTTTTGAAGAATAAAAGTAAAAAGCAAAAAAATGAATGGATTGAATGGTTAAAGGCGATTGTAATTGCAATCATAATCGCATTTTTTTTACGTACTTTCATTTTCGCCACTTCTATCGTGGAAGGGGAAAGTATGGATCCCACCTTAGAAGATGGAGAAAGGGTTATTTTTAATAAACTTATCTATTTAATAGATGAACCTAGTCGTGGAGATATCGTAATAATTCAAAGACCTACGAAAAATTATGTGAAACGAGTCATAGGATTACCTGGAGAAACGATAGAAATCAATGAAGGTGAACTATATATTAATGGTGAAAGATATAACCAAACATTTTTATCTGAGGAAGCCAGACTTCAGACAAATAATTTTGGTCCAGAAACCATACCGGAAGACAGTTACTTTGTAATGGGGGATAATCGTGCAATAAGTAAAGATAGTAGAAACGGATTAGGATTAATCCAAGAAAGTGAGATAATCGGTAAGTCGGAAATTATCATTTATCCCTTTAGCGAATGGAAAAGAACGAGGTAAATAATTAGAATTAATGGAAGGAATAGTTTTCGACTATCCCTTCCTAATCATTTATTTTTCATGATCTAAAATACAATAACCAATATTTAATGCTAGTATTCCAAAACAAACTACACCAAATAGAACTTCTAAGCCACCCATTTATGTTGCCCCCCTTTCAACAATTGTAGAAATAGTACTAACTATCTTCTAAGCCAATCATATACTATTTCCTTACACTAAATAAAGCAAAAAATATTTTTCATTACTATTCAATCCATTATATCAATTGTAATAGTCTTCTTAAAAATTTTCCATTTATTTTAAAAATTTGTTTTGGCTTTTTTAAGGTTTACAAAAAATTAGGCAAACGTCCAGACAATTTCAGTTATGGGTCATATAGTATATTGAAACATTTTAGGAGGTGTTGGCATGAGCTATTGTGGAGGCTATGGTTACGGCTATGGTGGATATGGTTCTAACTTTGCGCTAATTGTTGTGCTTTTCATTCTTTTAATAATCGTTGGCGCAGCATTTTACTGCTAAATCATATAAACGATAAGCTTGTGCTATTTGCACAAGCTTATTATTTTAATCATCCTATAGTGATTCTTTCTTTAGGGTAGCGGAAGGTTCTGTTCTTCTTATTGGATTTAAACATAATTAGAAATGTAAAAATCCCAACCCTACCAATAAGCATTAATACCATAAGAATAATCTTAGTCGTTGTACTTAAATCAGGTGTAATCCCCATCGATAAGCCAACCGTACCAAATGCCGAAGTGACTTCAAAAATGATTTGGATCAACGAATATGGTTCCAGCTTTGAAATTACTAGTACGGATAGGAAACTAATAAACCCCGCCATAATTGTTACGGTTATTGCTTTAGACAAATCCTCTTCATAAATCTCCCTATTAAAAATTCGTATATTTTTTTCACCACGTACGGAAGCAATAATATAGATAATTACTAACGCAAATGTCGTCGTTCGAATACCACCGCCAGCACTACTTGGTGAAGCCCCGATAAACATTAAAAAGGACATAAAAAGCTGGCTTTCTTCCGTAAGGGAACTTACATCCATTGTAGACAATCCCGCACTTCGTGTTGTTACAGATTGAAAAAGAGAATAAAAAAAGGACTCATGCCAATTTTTATCAGCAAGATAATGGTTCATATCCAATAAATATATTCCAACTGCTCCCACTACAACTAAAATAAAAAATGTTATTGTCGTAATTTTCGTGAACAGACTAAATCTTTGAGTTTTTCTATGCTCTTTTTTCGCAAAAATGTATTTCTTAACTTCAATTAAAACAGGGAAACCTATCGCCCCTAGAATAATTAGTAACATATTAATAAATTGAACAAAGTAATCATGGTTATACGGTATAAGTGATGAACCAGTTAAATCAAATCCACCATTCGTTATCGCGCTTACCGTCCCAAAATAACCATGAAAAAAAGCTTCTTTAGGAGATGGAAAGTATTGTAAGAAATAAGTACCTAGAACTAAAAAAGCAATCAACTCAATGATAAGTAATACATAAATGATTTGTTTGATAAGACGTACCATTCCTTGGAAACTTGTTTGATTTTGGTCTGTCATAATTAATCTGCGTTCTTTTAATCCAATTTTTTTCCCAATTAATAACCAAATAAGTGTTCCAATAGCCATAATACCAACGGCACCCAACTGTAAAATACCTGTTAGTATAAAAATACCTGTTACACTTAATGAATCTACTATGGATATAGTGCTTAGACCTGTTACACTAACTGCACTGACCGCAACAAATAAAACATCAATGAGCGGAATATGAACCCCATCCTTATGGGATATCGGTAAAGATAATAAAATTGTTGCAATGATCACAGTTAATATGTAATAGGTAATCAATATTTGTACCGGTGTAAGTTTATTAATCCAATGAAAACGACTGTGATGTAATTTCATGATATGCTCCTAGCCCTTTATTTTTTCTTTTCCAAATTCCCTTTAAACAATACATTGATATTTTCACCTATTTTATTAATCCCAATAATTTTTGATTTAAAAAGAACAGGTTCATTCTCTATTTTACTTATTTTTACCTTTAACAAGAGTTCTTCTATGTTCATTACTTTTTCAAAATAGGTGGTATAGTCTTTACTTACAAAAGCTTCAATTAACCACTGATTTGGATAATAATCATCTTCCTTATTTATAATAAGGCCATCTAATAATTTTATTTCCTTTTGCTCTAGATTATTTGGTAGAACGAATAACATTTTTAACTTAAATGTCTTCATTAGAATTCATCATCTCCAGTTACTTCTTTAATAGTTAAAGTCTACCAAAATTTATTTGAATTACAACAGATAAATTATTTTAAGAAAAAATATATTAAAGAAGACTTTTTAGTGAGGTCCTCCATCTCCATTAAAAAAATTCAGAGAATCCCTCTGAATTTTTTCAGTTAAACATTAATGGTTCCACATGGTCAATATTGACAAGTTTGTTATTTACAAGAAACTTTGCTCTTACATATAAATTACACTCACCCTTTACATCTATTGGAGATAAGATTTTTGACTCTTGATAATAAATATTACCTTTATTCAGCTTCTTTTGAATTAAACTTCCTGTAAAATCATGGTTTTTATCAAGCAAAGAAACAGAAATTAATGGGGTTTGATGTAAAATTTCCACCGCACCTTCTCCTATGTATTGCAGGGAGTGATGTACTTCTATACCACTCTTTTCCCTTTCCACTTTCATATGTATAACAAAGTCATTGGCCTTTTTTTCGATTACTTTTTCTTTCTCTAAAACCCCTTCTTCTTCCCCGTATAGAGAAATTAGCATAAAAATTGAAGCAAATATAAGAAAACAAATAACCCCTATCTTTTTCAACCCTATTGTCCCCACCTACTTTCCCCTATCTTAATACGATTGAAAAGACAAAATGTTTCATTTTTTTATTTTAACATGGTTCAGAAGGAAAAATGTAGAAGTATATTTCAATAACATATAACAAAAACTACACTTGATAATTTTTTAAAGGAGAGGATCCCTTTGACTGTAGGAACTCAAGTTAAACAAACAATTGCTGGTTTGAAAAGTGCTCAAGCAAGTTTTGAACAATTTGCATTACAAACAGATAATAAACAAGCCAAACAGATTTATCAGGCTGCAGCCCAACAAACTCAGGCTATTGTAGATAGTGTACAACCTAGGATGCAACAGATTGAACAAGAAGAACCTCAATATAAACAATAAACTCAATTTATATTAAAAGGGGCTGGATGTTACCAGCCTCTTACATATTCTTGAAAAAAGGACTGAAGAAAATGAAAAAAATTTATAAAACGATTTTTATTATAATAACTTGTTTTATTCTTTTTGGATGTCAAAATAACTCTCCTGTAAAAAATACCAATAACCATGATCAAAAAGTAGAGGTTAAAAATATTTCTTCAAGCCAAATGATAGATCAAGAACCTTCTAATGAAGCAAAAGAAATATTAAAAAAACATAATGAAGTTACTGGGATAAAAGCTGCAAATACTGATAAAGATTTAATTATTGCAGTAGAAATAGAGCACAATAAACGATTTCAATTAAAGAAAATAAAAAAAGAGTTAACAAAAGAAGTAAAAAAACATTTTAAAGACTTTCATGTTGAACTTACGGTAGATAAGAAAATATTTTTGGAATTAGATGAACTGGAAAAGAAAATCGAATCGGATAAAATCGAACCAACTAAATTAAATAAAGAGATTGATCGTATTACTAAATTATCTAAAGAGAAAACATAATAAGAAAAGAAAATCTTTAAGAAAGAGGGATTAAATTGTCTGATAAGAAGAAAAAAAAATTACCTCCTCAAGCCCAGGAATATCAATCATTTCAGCAAGATAGGGAAGTAAAGCGGCCTATTTTCAAGAATTGTATAAAAGCCTTTTTAGTCGGAGGAACCATTTGTTTAATAGGACAATGCATAACAACGTTTTATATTTACTTTTTTGATTTTACCGAACAAACAGCAGGAAACCCGACTGTTGCCACGTTAATATTTATTACGATGCTATTAACTGGTTTTGGCGTGTATGATCACATTGGGCAATTTGCCGGTGCAGGTACCGCTGTTCCCGTAACAGGGTTTGGTAATGCTGTTATTTCCTCTGCTATCGAACACCGTACAGAAGGTTTTATATTAGGTGTTGGAGGAAGCATGTTAAAGTTAGCTGGACCTGTTATTGTTTACGGTGTTTTTTCTGCCTTTATTGTTGCACTGATTAAAACCATTCTTATTCAATGGGGTGGATTATAATGCTCACTGGACATCAAACTTGGATTTTTCATAATAAACCTAGAATTATTGAAACTGGTACGGTTGGCGGACCTTTTGAAGCACAAGGAAATATTCCATATGCCTTTGACATTTTGCATGAAGATATGTGGATTAATCAAGATTCATTTGAAAAGGCGCATCAAGTTTTAATGGAACAAGCTTGTCAAGTTGCTATTAAAAAAAGTTCTATTGAGAAAGAACAGGTCGATTTTTTTATAAGTGGAGACCTTATCAACCAAATTACTCCGACTACATTTGCTGCTCGGACAATGGGACTCCCCTATTTAGGTTTATTTAATGCATGTGCTACTTCTACGGAAAGTTTAGCATTATCCGCTGCCATTATTAATGGGAATGGAGCTAATTATATTCTTAGCGGTACTTCTAGTCACAATGCTTCTGCTGAACGGCAATTTCGCTACCCGACAGAATACGGAGGACAAAAGCCACCTACAGCACAGTGGACCGTGACAGGAGCAGGATGTGCATTAGTTGCAAAAGAAGGAAATGGTCCTATTATTACATCAGCGACCATTGGTAAAGTAGTCGATTTAGGAATGACAGATCCATTTAATATGGGTGGAGCCATGGTACCTGCTGCAGTCGATACAATTGAAACACATTTGAAGGAAAGAAATATTGATCATTCTTATTATGATCTTATCATTACGGGAGATTTGGCTCGTATCGGGAGAGAAGTTTCATTGGATCTTCTTCATAAAAGAGGAATTAATATTCCAGAAGAAAAATACGTCGATTGTGGACTAACCATTTATAAAGAGGATCAACCAGTTTTTGCAGGAGGAAGTGGACCTGCTTGTTCGGCAATAGTAGCTTACGGACATTTTGTAAAAATGATTAGAGAAGGAAAAATAAATCGTATTTTAGTAGTAGCTACCGGTGCCCTACATTCGCCACTTAGTGTCAATCAAGGCGATTCCATACCTGGTATCGCACATGCAGTTTCTATCGAGTCAGGAAGTGATGTTTTATGATTTTCCTTTGGTCATTTATTATCGGGGGACTTATTTGTGTGATTGGACAAATTATGTTTGATGCATTTAAATTAAGTCCCGCACATACTTTAACTACCCTTGTTGTAATCGGTGCTGTTTTAGATGGGATTGGCTTATACGAACCTCTAATTGATTTTGCTGGAGCAGGCGCGACAGTTCCAATTACAAGTTTTGGTAATAGCTTGGTTCACGGTGCTATGGAAGAAGCTGAGAAGCACGGATTAATCGGTGTCGTAACAGGAATGTTTGAAGTTACAAGCTCAGGTATATCTGCAGCAATAATATTTGGAGTTATTGGTGCATTACTATTTCGTCCAAAAGGCTAGATTTATTATTTTTTAAGGGGAGTATTCATTTATGACAGTAGGTTCAGAAGTAAAAGGATGTTATGCATCTGTTAAAAATATAGAAGCAACACTTCAAATTCTTGCAAATAAAGCACAGGATGTAGATTCCCAACAAGCATTTAATGAAGCACAGCAAATCATTTCTGAAGTTAAAGAAAGTTTGAACCAGCAAGTAATTCACCTCACACGTGAAGAACCACAATACAATAAGTAATTATAAAAGGAAAGGATAGAAACGTCATATGCCGGATTTTCCTGAATGGTTAGAGGTTATATTAAGGTCGCTTATTCTTATGGTTGTTTTATTCACGATTACGAAAATACTTGGATCAAAACAATTATCCCAAATGAATGTTTTTGAATATGTAACAGGTGTCGTGTTAGGTGGAATTGTTGCTATTCATACATTTGATCCTAATTCTCATATTATTTATGCCATTATCGCAATGCTTATTTGGTTTTTTGTTCCATATGCCGTTCAGAAAATCGCTTTAAAAAGTAAAGTTTTCCGTAATTTCACATATGGCAAAAGTACTGTTTTTATTCAGGACGGGAAAATAATGGAGGATAATCTAAAAAAACAGGGCTATTCTACAGATGATTTACTAGAAAAACTTCGAGACAAAGATGTATTTCTTGCTGCTGACGTAGAATTTGCTGTATTGGAGCCTGATGGAACTCTAAATGTCTTGCCAAAAAGAGAAAATCGTCCATTAACAGCCAAGGATCTAGGTATAAAATTAGCCCCTCAAAAGGAACCCCAAACGGTTATTATGGACGGGAAAGTATTATATGAGTCTTTAGCTAATTTAAACTTAAATTTGGCATGGCTTGAAACGGAATTAGAAAAACTCAACGTAAGCATTGAAAATGTATTTCTCGGCCAAGCAGATACAGATGGACAATTGTATGTTGATTTATTTGATGACACAATAGCAGTGCCTAGTCCAAATGAAAAACCATTATTATTAGCCACCATGAAGAAGTGTCAAGCAGATTTGGAATTGTTTGCTTTGGCCACTGAAAATCCGCAATCTAAAACATTGTATCAAACGAATAGTAAAAAATTACAAGCTGCTATAGATAAAATCGAAAAATATTTGAATTAAACGGGCAGTTGATCTCCCAACTACCTTCTTTGTTTCCCCAGAAGCTTGAACCGCCCTTAGATGGGATGAATACAATGTGGAGAGCAACCATCGTGTCTCTCCACTTTCTATATTAATCATAGAAATGAATTGCTACTTTCCCAATTCCCTGGCATTTTTTGTAAATATTCCATACCATCGTCTCCCTTACATGTTTATATATATATGTATCTATTCAAACTATCAGCCTTTAATACCACTTCTAGTACCTAACCAATAGGGCCTTTCATTTCCGTAACTTAGCATTGGCAAATATCATCAATTCAGAATCTTTTATAAAAACAGCCCCATAATGGAACTGTTTTGGAATGCTTAATATAACTTTCCTTGTTTGTAAAGTACAATGGATAATTTCATTACGGCTTGAATATAACAATTTTCTCTTAAGGAAAAATGATCACTAAAATATTTGGGATAAACAATCTCGAAGGTCTTTTTCATTTTCTCAAATAATTGGTTATTTACTTCATCTTCCGTGTAAAATTTTGTATCTCTTCCTTGCATCCATTCAAAGTAAGAAACAATAACACCACCAGCGTTTGCTAAAATATCAGGGATAATAATTTTTTTCTTCTTATTTAGAAAAAGATCCGCTTTACCAGTTATAGGTGAATTTGCTCCTTCAACGATTACCTTTGCCTTGATATTATTCATATTGTTAATATGAATTTGGTCTTCAAGTGCAGCTAAAAAGAGGACATCTACATCTAATGTCAACAAGTCATCCCGAGGCATTATTTTAGCTGATATATTTGCTTTTTCTAATTCCTTCTCATTCTTTGGAAGATCCCCATAATTTCCTTGCGTATAGTTTATTAATTTAGTTATATCCAATCCACCAGAATGAAACAACGTAACATTTCGATCGCTTATAGCAATAATTTTATTTTCTAAATACTGACATCTAAAAGCTTCAGAAGCGATAATGGATCCTACATTTCCGAAACCTTGAATAGCTATGTTTAATGGCTTATTTTTTAAAGCTATAAGTTTGTTAGCATATTGATTATTTTGACTTCCAAGCCAATCTTTATTTTGATTTAAAAAGTCATACAACATGTAGCGAAAAGAGTAATACACGCCTTTACCAGTTGCTGTCTTTCTTCCAAGTGAACCGCCATTTACAATACTTTTCCCTGTAAAGCTTCCAAGATAACTTTCACCCAGATGAATACTTTTATATTCTGCCATCATCCAATCCATTTCTCTTTCACTAGTACCCATATCCGGAGCCGGAATATCTTTGTCAGGTCCGATAATATCACTAAAATAACGAACATACTTTTTGCAAATTAAATTAAGTTCTTCGTTTTCAAAATTTCTGGGATTAATTATTACTCCACCTTTTGCTCCCCCAAAAGGAACATCATGGACAGCATTTTTCAACGTCATTAAGGTTGCTAAATTTATTACTTCATCTTCATTTACTGTCTCATGAAATCGAATACCGCCCTTGTAAGCTCCTAAAATATTATTATGTTGAACACGGAAAGCAGGTATTCGAACTATTTCTCCATTGTTTAATGGCAATCTTAAAAACGATTTATACACATGATTTGGCGTTGAAAGAATAGAACGAATGGACCGTAACGCTTTTTCCCTCTCTTCATTCTGTAATTCCGGCAAAAAAGTACTATCCTCAAATAAAGCATCAAGTGATTCATGAACAATGGATCCCGTATTTTTTGTCATTTTCCACTCTCCTATTAGTCTTGTTAACATTTATATGTTTCAAAGGATTAGATTATCCTAATAGGAATACAGCTATAGCTGTTGAAACAATCAAGCCAATAATTACTGGTAAAAAGTTTTTCCGTACTAAATCCATTACGGAAACTCCGCATAGTCCCGCTATAGCAATTAAAGATGACCATGCTATGATGGTTCCTCCTCCAGTCCAGATTGCACCCATTTGACCAATTGCTGCTAATGTTGTTGCATCGATAGAACCATTCTCCAAACTTGCTGCAAGCGCACCAGTTAATGGTAAACCAGAAAAACCAGATCCATCTAGCCCAGTAATAATACCTATAATTAAGATACTAAACCCAGCAAAAAATGCACTCTGTGGTAGGAATTCTTGCGTGGCTTCAACTAATCCAAATAATAAAGAAGGCCCATTTTCCACTCCCAATATAGCTCCGGAAAAGTCCCCACTACCTAGAAAGAAGAAACCTGCAATCGGGATGACAGGCCCCATCGCTTTGAATGCAAATACGAAACCGTCCGTAATATGATTACTAATATAATTTAATGCTTCTGATTTACCGAAAGCAAGAGTTGACATTAGCAATAAAATAGCAGCTACACCACCAACAAAAGCAGCTCCATCTCCTCCTACTAATCCTCCATTACCGGAAGAAAGCTTATTCACTAACATAACAATAAGCACTAAGAGAAGAGCAATTGGTACAAATATTGCAAAAACCTTACTCCATAATTTAAGATTCACAGTCTTAGCCACATTTTTTGTTTCGTCCGATGTTTGCAAATTTCTTAATTCATTTTGAATATTTTCATTGTCCTTCGATCGGATTTGTTTTCTATAGAAAAGATAAGCTAATCCTAATGCTAAAACTCCAGAAATTAGCGATAAAATAAGAGCTTTATCCGCAACTATGGATGTATCTAATCCGCCAGATGCAGCCGAGAGACTTGGGGCAACTTGAACAATATAGTCAGAAGATAAGGCCATTCCCTGTCCTGCTATGGCAATAGATACTGCAGCAATAATTGCTGGTAATCCCGCACGAACTGCTGCCGGTACTAATAATGCACAGATTAACGGGACAGCCGGAGTTGGCCAAAAGAATAAGGATATGACATAAGTGACAACCGCCAACACAAAGAAAGAAACATGACCATTGACCATTAATTTTTGAATGGGCTGAATCATTCGTTTATCCGCACCTAAATCCCGTAGTGAATTAAGGAGTGCAAGCATGAACATAATAATTAAGAAAATGTTAAATAACTCTTGAGCTGCAACTAAATTGGCTTGGAAAATGGCTTTAAATCCACCAATGATGTCCCCCGTAAAAACCCATGCAATAATAAAGGTTCCTAAAATCGTTGGTAAAACAACGCCTTTTCTAAATATCATGGTAACGATAATAACTATCGTAAATATACCGTATAGCCAGTGAGCTAAAGTTAAATCCATTTAATCCCCTTCCTTTCCTTAATGTGCTATAGCCTATGCGTAAATAAATCAAAACGCTACAGTCCAATAAGGAAGGAAATCATGTTTAACAAAAAAAGAACAACCAGTGTAAACAACTAGATGTTCTTTCTCCATTTAATTGCCTGTAAAGTTTTCTGCAGACTCTGTAGAATATATCGTTACAATCATTTGACCGTTGCTAGCCTTCGCACGGATTAGAATAGGATCATTATATAAATTTTTAAATACAAAATCTGGTCCCCACCAACTTACGGTAGCATCTCTTCCAGGCGGAACATATGGTACTCTCTTACTATGAGCATAACGTTCAACTATTTGTATACCTTTTAAATCAACAGCATTAAAAAGTGTGGAAGATACTTGGCAAATTCCCCCTCCAATATCCTCCGATAATTCTCCTCTCACAATGACAGGTGCACGTTTATACCCTTTCTCTTTTGTTCGCTCACCAACAATGTCATTAAAGGAAAAAGTCTCTCCTGGAAAAACAACAATATTATCAATTGCCTCTGTAGCCAATGAAATATTATGAGACCTTTCTTTATTACTACTACTAAATGAAGTAACGTAGCTTCCTAACTTTTTTGCACTAATTTCCTTTAGTAACCCACTATCCACTTTAGGATATATTTCTCTTAAAGGAACTTTAAACTTTTTATCGGTAGAACTATAATAATGAGTAAGAAAATTCTCCAGAAACTTATTTCTATCCAACGTTAGCCCATACTTCCCCTCGATTATTTCATTGCTTTTCCCAAATTTTGCATTCGTTGGTTCTTTATAAACTTTAGACTCTAAGTTCTCCATTAATAATTCCAGTTTATTCATATCCAAAAAAATAGAATCAAAGTTAGTCAATTCATACTGATGAATTTCCGCTTTTTCTAACCATATTTCATTATTCTTTTTTAACTCAAAGTCTTCTGAATCCGATGCGACAGGATGACCAACTAAAGCAAAAATAAAAGCTAAAAACAACATCTTTTTCACCTCACATTTATTATGAGGCAAAATAACAGAAACATGTAAAAAGAAAAACGCAATCGCCCATTTAGCACCGTATGGAGTGAGTCTTCGTAAAAAAAGCCACTTAGCTAAATTAGCTAAATGGCTTTATTCCTAATAGAAGTCTCTTTTGTCTTCTAAACAATCACTTGCTACTCTATACCCTACCAATGCAACAAGCACAAGTAATATACCGTATAAGAAGTTTTTCATTTAAAAATTACCTCCCCTTTTAGAGCAATACTTTTTTAAACTTTATACCATCAAACAATTGTCTACCTTCTTATTAAAAAGGACGGAATTTACCTTTTTTCACTACTGTTTTTGCTCCACCGACTAGGAACAATGTACGGTCATCAACGACTTTCTTCATAGCTGCAGCAGATTTACCTTTTATTTTAGTTCCTTGGAAGATATTTCCGATTCCATCAGTCAAACCAAGTGAAGCAACGGTACCTTTATCACTGAAGACAAAGTCTTTTAACGGTGCATTATGAATTAATGCCGCAATGTTTTCAGCTGCTACAACACCTTCTTGAGTTGCTAATTGGCCAGTTGGAGGATAAGGTCTTCCCGTTTCTTTGTTCATTACCCATGAACAATCTCCTAAAGCAAAGATATCTTCTTCCCCTTGGATACGAAGATCTGCATCAACGTTCACTTTACCTTTCACTAATTCAAAGCCAGATTTACCTAGTACTGGACTACCCGTTACGCCACCAGTCCAAACAACCGTTCCACCTTTGATTAATTCTTTATCTTCACCAACAATGAATCCTTCAGGTGTACATTCAGAAATTGCAGCACCCATACGGAATTCTACACCACGAGATTCAAGTGATTGAATAGCGTAAGATACTAAATCTTTATCGAACATAGGTAATATAGAAGGAGCTGCTTCCACATTAATAATACGTACTTTGTTACGTGGAATATCATGTTTCTTACATAGTCTTGGTACTTCTTCTACTAGTTCACCAACAAACTCAATTCCAGTGAAACCGCCTCCACCGACTACTATGTTCAAAGCCTCGTCATCAGTGATTTCTCCCGCACTATATTTTGCGAACTGATATTCAATATGCTCTGCAATTAAGCGACTAGAATCTATATCTTGAATGAAGAATGCATTTTCTTCCATTCCTTTAATTCCAAATGTATTTGTTACAAATCCTAATGCGATAACTAGATAATCATAAGTAACTTCGCTATTTTCTAGGACAACGCGTTTTTCATCTTTATTAATTTCAACAACTGTATCGTAAACTAAACGAACACGGTTTGGATTTACTACATCGCTAATCATAAAACGAGCTTGGTTAGGAGTAAGAGTTCCGGCTGCTACTTCATGTAACCAAGTACTTTCGTAGTGATAATTGTGTTTATTAATAAGAACAATTTCTGCTTCTTCTTGTGATAATTTTTTGGTTAGGTGTCTTACTGTAACTAGTCCTGCATAACCAGCACCTAGTACGACCACTTTAGGTTTACTCATTTAAAACATCACCTTTCTTAATCTTTAATATGTACTTTTAGTAAAGTTAAATGTATAAGGTTTCACACATTTATCTCTACGTAACATTAAACCTCTTATACAATAAAAAGTAAAGTATAATCAAGTGAAACTTATCAGAACCCCACTAGCCACCCCATCACAACTCACAATTCTTAATTGAATCGAATTTCTAACTAGGGACTTACAACATAGAACGTGCTAATTCCGCCGAGACTACATTTTTTGATGATGGAACTTAGTAGTTAGGGTCCCAAGAGTTGCATTTTAATAAGCCAGCTAGTTAAGATATGATTAATTCACATCTAATATAATACCAAATTTTTCACCAATAGGCTAATAAAGAAGACTTCCATCAGTGGGGGGGTTACACGTGATAAACGAGTGTTTTCTCAGTGAATTTCCAAAAAAAGATTAAAAAACTTGGTGTTCGCTATTAGGTTGAGCGAACGCCAAGTTTTCTAATTGTTGCATTTGTTCTTTCCATTCTTCTACTTGATCTCTAATGTCTTTCGCTTCTTGATCGATTTCCTCAAGTTTATTTGTACGAAATTCACTGATAATATCTAACTTATTACGATATTCTTCAATAATGAGCTCAGACACTTGATCAACAATTGATTGATCAACGAATTTTTCCAAACTTAGAATTTGAACGGCTTGGTCATATCTTGATTTTTCCGTTTTAATAACTTCTCTAATTTGGTTTAAGTCCTCATCAAATCGATTATATTCATCTAATATTTCCCATGGCCCTGGTGCTTTGGTATGAGCAAGAGCTAAATCAATGTAGTTTTTTAGCCATTTCTCACCAATGATATTCTTTAACTCTTCTTCATTTTTTACGGAATAGTAGGATCCTTTTCCTAAAATGGAAAGTTCCTTCAGCATATCCCCTGCATCTTCATCAACTTCAAGGCCGATAATATGAACGGATCTATCTACATTTTTACTCATAAACGTTTTAATTTCCTTAACTGGATCTCCATTACATGTTTCCGCACCGTTACTTATCACATAAATAGAAACTTCTTCATCTTCCTCTCCGCTAATTTCTTCCGCCTTTTTCAAAGCTTGTGACAACGGAGATTCACCATTACCTTCTATCGTTCTTAATGATTGTTTGAATTGCTCTTCATCAAAGGCCCCCATCGGATACATTTCTTCAACCGCATTACAGGCTTGTACATGATCGGTTTCCGAATTATTATTTTTATGACCGTAGACAATTAAGGAAACCTCATTATTTTGGCCAATTATTTTTGCAAATCGAGTAATAGAATTTTTAATGGTTTCTAATGTTAACTGACCATCTTGCGATAAAAGCATGCTAGATTTTGCATCTAATAGAATGATAGCCTTTCCACGATTAGACTGCACATCATTATTATCTTCCTCACTAACGCTTGGCATAAATGGTTTATCAAATCTTGGCTCAAAATTCTCTGCTCTATTAATTATTTCTTTATAATTAGGGGAACGGAGTAATTGAACGATTTTATTATAAATCTCCGTTGCATCCGCTGTTTCATTAGTTAATTTTTCTAGTTCCTCAATCATTGCTTTTATTTGATTAGAATTTAGTGGTTCAATAGCCGAATTTTCTACTTCAAATTGGGGCGTAGCATCTTGTACTAATGATCCTGATTTTTGTTCTTTCATCTGTTCTAAAGAATTTATTTTAGAAACTGACTCACTTTCTGAGGAAGTCTCTATACCCGGGTCATTCTCATGCTTCTCTTCATTTACTTGTTCATTGCCTTTTTCTTCTTTTACCTCGGTTTGACTATTATTAGTTTCGTTATTTGGATTTTTGATTGCGGTATTAACTTTTTCTCCATTGTTACATGCACCTAAGAATAATAAACATATGAGACAGATGGATACCATTTTTTTATTAAACATTTTCTCCCTCCAATAAAGAAGACTTCCGTCAGTGGGGGGTTCCTTCATCCCCCGCTGATGGTTAGTCGCACTTATCGGACCTTTACGGGCAGTCAGTCTCCCGCCTTCCTTCTTTGTTCCCCTAGAAGCTTGAGGTGGGAGTCTTATTGCTCGTTTAGATGGGATAAAATCCCTCAGTCTAATAAGTCTGCAAACTATGTTCTTGTCCAATATTACCTAACTACTAAAAATGTTGCAACCACAGTAATAAGGACTAGTTGTCGAAATAAGTCTAAATATACTAGAAGGATTAAAATTAGATTGAGAAAGAATACATTACTACATTATTATAAGTGAAATGAACAAGCATTATGACTATTTTCTATAGGTTGAAAATAACCAAGGTCAGCTCCCTTATTTTTTCTTAAATTCCATTTTCCAACTATAGTAATCGTTGTCTGCATTTTTTTCATAGCTTAAATACGCATTAAATTTTTTACCATTTTTACTCGTTAATCCTTTTACATATGCTTTATTATTTTTCAGAATTTGCTTTACCATCGTTTTTGTTGGCTTCTTTTTCATCGTTTGTAAAAATTTATCATTCTTCCATATGATAAATTTACATCCATTCTTCCAATTACTACATCCAAATCCTTTATATCCATCAATAATTTCATTTCCACATTCTGGGCATTTACCAAGTACTTCATTAGTCACCTTTTTACTTTTCACTTCATGAATGATTATGTCTTCAGCACTTTTAACTGTTTCTACGGAATTTATGGTAAATTGGAAAACGGTGCTTAAAAATTCCTGTTTACTCGCCTTCCCTCTTTGAATGTCTGAAAGAACTTTTTCTAATCTACCAGTAAAGTCCAAATCAAATAATTGTTGAACTGGAAAAGTTTCTACCAATTTCACACCGAGTTCCGTACAGCTTAAATTTTTCCCAGAATTAGAAATATACCCTACATCTTTTAATTTTTTAATCGTTTCAGCTCTTGTTGCCGGGGTTCCAATGCTAAATCCTTTCAAAATACTGCCAAGAAGTTCGTCACTTTCCTCTTTCAAGTTTTTTCCACATGTCTCCATTACACGAAGAAGTGTTTTCTCTGTATGGGGTTTTGGTGGTTTTGTGACATGATTGGTAACCTCTGAATGTTTTATATGCACCTGTTCATTTAATTGTACATGTGGTAATAAGGTATCTTTTGATTCCATTTTTTCTACCTTTTTCCATCCATCTATAAGTTGTACCCTTCCTTTTGAGTGAAAATCTCCATTCAATGGACTGGAATCAACTTTCATGGTTAAAGTCGTTTCTTCATATTCCGCGACGGGCATAAACTGCATGATAAAACGATTTAATATAGCAGAATAAACGATAGATTCATCTTGTGTCATACGTTTAGGCTTTAGATAAGTAGGAATAATGGCGCTATGACTTTCCACCTTAGCATTGTTAAAAATTCTCTTTGATTTGACAAATTTTATTTCATCTTTATATGGCAAATTTTCTGTATGTACTTTTAAAACTTGAGCGGTCTTTCCTACTAAACTTTCTTCTAGTGCGATGCTTGCTGTCCGCGGATATGTGATTAACTTCTTTTCATAGAGTGATTGTGCTACTTTCAAAACTTTATCAGAGGTCCAACCTTTATATTTATTCGTTATATGTCCTTGTAAATTGGAAAGATTAAATAGAAATGGCGGAAACTCTTTCTTCCTCTGTACTTGTTTATCTACAATAGTAGCTTGTCTACCTAGAAGATTTCTTTGTATTTCTTCTAAATACTCCCTGTCTTTAAACTTATCTTCTTTTTTCTCCCTATAAATTCCTTTATATTCTTCACTATTATTTGTCTGAAAAGTGGCTTCTAATTTAAAGTAGTTTTCTGGGACGAATTTTTCAATTTCTTTATCACGATCATAAATAATCTTTAACGTGGGTAACAATACTCGACCAATATTTAGTGCTTTTCCTCTGCCTTTTTGATATTTCAATGTTGCTACAGAAGTTAAGTTTATTCCAATAACCCAGTCCGCCCATTGTCTACTTATCCCAGCATCTCTTAGGGCTTTCATCGCTTGATTTGGTTTTACTTTTGCCAATCCTTCTATTACTTCATTCGGTGTCCATTCATTTAATAGTAAACGATATACCGGTTTGGACTGTCTTCCCCCACGGTATATAATACTATCGCCTATTAACTGTCCTTCTCGGTCATAGTCACACGCTGAAATAATTGCTTCTACATCTGTTCTATGTATTAATTGATGGATTAGTTTTAATTGTTTATTTGCTCCACTATCTGGTTTTTCTCTATCTCTTGGATTACTTTTCACCTTATATTTAAATTCATTAGGGATAAATGGAAAGTTTTCCATTTTCCAGCGAGCCATTTTGCTATCATAATCCTTTGCATCATAAAGCTCTACCAAGTGGCCGAATGCCCAGGTCACTAAATAGCCATTGCCTTCAAAATAGCCGTCCTTTTTCGATTTTATTTTTAAAGCATCCGCTATATTTTTAGCAACAGAGGGTTTTTCTGCGAGTATTAATTTCATAAGTATCACCTGATTCTATTATTTTTATGGATTTAAAAGAGAGGACTTTGGAAGATTCCATGAAGATATTCAGATAAATTTACACACCATTCTATCATATTTTAGGATAGGATAATATTTTAGTAGATATATCTTTAATATAATGAGGAAGAAGGGAAATGAATAATCATATCCCTTCTATAATTTATTTCCTATTCCAGAAGCGTTGTTTTGCGATTGCTTCGACAAAATCATTTCCGAAGTTTGGATTATTTGAGGCAAATACTACTCCATCTAAATTGTTTTTATCAGATGGTTGAATATAAGACTGAGCAGTCGTTGCAATACCAATTGGTTTATAGTGTTTATATTGTTCATTTATAAAATGCATAACACTCTGGTTGAATTTTTCTTGATTTTTAGTATTTCCTCCAACGACATAGATAGAGTCAAACAAAACAGGATATGTTGAGGTAAATATTTTATCAACGTTAATTTTTGTGCCATCATCCCCTATAACTGTACCTAGATTTTCACTTACAATGTCCACCCAAACCCCATATTTGCGTAATACATTAAGCGCATTAGTTACCTCTTGCCCGTTAAAACCATTACCAATCAAAACAGCAACTGTTCGGGTATATGCATAATACTTCGTCCGAGTAAGAGCGGGGGAACTTTTAGTAACCGGTACATTGGTCCCGCTTGGACGTTCAACACCAATATTATCTGCAATTTGACATGCCATCCCTTTGTCAACGTTGACAAACATATCCACAACTTGTTGCCTAACAGATTTACTTTTTACATATCCAAGGTGAAAAGTAAAGGTTTCTACAATATGCTGTTTTTCAACTGGGTTCATACTATTCCAAAAAAGTCTTGGTTGTGAAAAGAAATCATAGAACGATTCACCTGGACGTTCTCTCGTCTTGTGTCCTTCAACTTTCTCCGGATAATGTGCATACCCACCTTCTTCGGGAGGGGTCTCTGCCGGCGTATTATTAGCTAGTGAATTTTTATGATAATTTACGGAATCAACATCAATCCGATGACGCGCAACTCCTTGGCGTTGGTTAAAGTTTCTTTCAACGATAGGCTGGTTGACCGGTATATTATTTATATTTGCCGTACCAAGTCGATGATAATCTGTATCTCGGTAGGCAAATGATCTACCTTGTAGGACAGGATCATCGGTGAAATCAATTCCTGGAACAACAGTTGCTGGATCAAATGAAGACTGTTCCTCTTCTGCAAAATGGTTATCAACTAGACGATTTAACGTCATTTTACCGATTATCTCAACAGGAATGACCTCTTCCGGCCAAAATTTTGTATCATCCAGAATGTCAAATTCATACTTAAATTCATCTTCTTCTGCAATCAGTTGCACACCTAGTTCATATTCGGGGTATGCTCCACGCTTAATAGCCTCATGTAAATCCCTGCGATGGAAGTCCGGATCGACCCCTCCAATGGTATTCGCTTCATCCAATAATAATGAATGGACACCAAGCACAGGCTTCCATACATATCTAACAAATGTTGATTTGCCCTGTTCGTTGATAAATCGGAACGTATTAACTGGCCAAGCTTCCATCATCCGCCAGCTTCTTGGACGGCCCCGATAGGACATAAGCCACATAATAAAATGGGCAATTTCCTGATTATTGGAGATATAATCCCAGGCATTATCGTGCGCAACAGTTGCTTGTGGGACACCTGTCCTTGGATTCGGTTTGACCGCATGGGTAAAATCGGCAAATTTCATGGCATCCATAATAGCGAAGATAGCAAATGAGAGTGCCAGCATATCATAATTTCCTTCTTGTGTGTAAAACTTGGTTGCAAAACCACGTATATCAATGGCTGTATCCTTGGACCCTTTACTCCCTATAAAGTTGGAAAATCGGACAAATACAGGTGTTTTAGTGCCAGGTTCTTGCAAAAAGTGTGCTCTTGTTACATGTTTCATGGATTTGTATAACTCAAATTCCCCATATGCTCCGTCACCTCTTGCATGAACAACTTTTTCTGGTATCCGTTCCCGACTAAAATGTGACTGTTTTCTGTAAAAATGGAAGTCCTGAAATAATGTCGGCCCCCGCTTTCCGGCTCTTAAGGACCACCGATCGTTCGAAATTTTAAACCCAGCGTCATCTGTCATTTTCTCGCCTTTACCTGTGTTTTTCTCTCTATACTGTTCCAACTGCTCCTGTTTTTTATCTTTATCAAACTTATTGTTATCTCTTGGTGACTTATCCATGTATTCTATCATCCTTTCTTATAAAAAGCTTTAAACTTAAACTCGATATTTATATGTATATGACTATTCCGCAAAATTAGAACATTAGGGGGAAAATGTGGATTTTACAGAATTGGCTGATTATATTATCATTAATTTATACAAAAAAGGGGTGTTTCATATGGACTACAATATAATAGAAGAAATCGTTACAAAAATTTACCAAGCTCGTGAAACAAAAACTCCAATTGAGTTTATTCGAAATGATTATACTTTAGATGAAAATACTGCATATGCTGTTCAAGATGAGTTAATGAAGAGAATTCAAGAAGTACATAACGAGGAAATTATCGGATATAAAATTAGTATGACAAGTAAAGAAACACAGGCTATAGCAAATACTCATGAACCGGCATACGGAACATTACTCACTTCCAATATTGTCGAATCCGGTAACAATATTTCCTTATCTAATTTATTTGCACCATTAGTTGAGCCAGAATTAGTGTTTATATTAACAGAGGATTTATCCCCTACTGCAACAGAAGAAGAAATTCTTAATAAGAGTAAGATAGCAGCTGGACTTGAGATTCCTGATTCACGCTATATAGATTGGTTCCCTAACTTCTCTTTAGCTGACCTACTTTCCGATGATACAGCAACAGGACTTGTGGTTGTTTCTGAAGGAGTTACGCCACCTTCATTGGATGAATTAGCTAATATTAAAATGGAACTGTTCCACAATGGTGAAAAAATTAGTGAGGGTGTTTCTTCAGCAGTGTTAGATAATCCGGTATCTGCTGTAGCATGGTTAGTTAAAAAGCTTGCTAGTCATCATAAAACACTAAAAAAAGGAATGATGATTTCTTCTGGAACCTTTATTTCACCTTTACCTGTACAAGTTGGTAAATACGAAGCGTCTTACTCCTCCATCGGAAAATTAGAAGTCACCTTTTCATAACAAAGGCGTAAGTGCCCTTACAGGCTAAAAACGCGACGTCCTGACGCAACTCCTGTGCTTCGTAGCAACATACAAACTGCACTCCGCAATAACAGGTGGTCCGATTGCCGGGCGCTTCGGGGACGCGGCCTGGGATAGTGGAAAAACCCCTTTTTATGAGACTAGTTTTCTTGCCCTTACTCTCTTTTGCCTTATCCATATACTATTATTGTAAATGGAGGTGAGATTATGAGTTACAGCGGCGGTTATGGCGGAAGTAGTAGCTTCGCGTTAATTGTAGTTCTATTTATCCTTTTAATTATCGTTGGAACTTCCTATGTTGGTGGTTACTAGTATGTAATAAATACGGGGATGCGACTTCAGCATCCCCGTATTTTTTTATTGTTGTGGGGAAGACGGGGTAGAAATACTTGCTAGCGCTTGTCCAGCTTCATCAGCATGTTGATTCTGAACTGCTAAATCTCCTAATGCTACCATTCCAACTAACTGACCATTTTCCTCAATTGGCAATCGACGAATTTGTTGCTGTGACATTAACTCTGCAGCCTGGTCTGCATCCATATCTGGAGTACCTTTTACCATTTGTTGCGCTGTCATTACTTCGGAAACCGGCGTTTGTGCATTTTGTCCTTGTGCTGTTGTACGTAAAGTGATATCACGATCCGTTACAATCCCTACCATTTGACCTCCACTGTTAACAACAGGTACCGCTCCAATATTGTACTGGCTCATAATAGCAGCTGCCTCTTGTACCGATTGTGATTCATTTACGGTCATTACATTTTGCGTCATCATATTTCTTAATTGTGTCATGTAAGTATTACCTCCTTCACCCTTAGAGTGGTTTAATTTTTCCTAGTTATACCTCCTTTTCATTAATACGTGATAAAGCCATCAGTGGGGATCTCCCTTCATCCCCCACTAATAATTAGTCGCACTTATCGTCTTTACGGGCAGTAAAACTCCTACCTCAAGCTTCTAGGGATAAAAGTTTTCCGGAATAAATTCCCATTGCTATTTTTAAAAAAGTTACCTAAAATAAGAACATACGTTTCATAACTTTAGGCGGTGAAGATGATGGATTACTCTCCTTATCCTCGGAATGATGTATTATGTATTGATATGCGTTCATTCTATGCTAGTGTAGAAGCAATTAAATTAGGACTTGATCCAATGACTACCTTACTCGCAGTAGTTGGGGATCCTAATCGTTCGGGCAGTATTGTACTGGCTGCTTCTCCAACTTTGAAAAAAAAGTATAGTATCAGCAATGTCAGCCGCTACTTTGAACTACCGAAAGATCCAGATATTCATATTGTTCCTGCACATATGGCAGATTATCTCCATGTTTCTATTGAAATCACAAAATTAATTAACCAATATGTTCCGAAAGAAGCCATCCATCAATACTCTGTGGATGAAGTTTGGGTTACTGTAAATGGATTGAAAAAGCTTTTCGGTGATCGTTGGGAAGTAGCAAAAAAGATCAAACAAGATATTTTCGATCATTTTGGAATCACTTCTTCTATTGGAATTGGTGATAATAAGTTTCTTGCTAAGGTAGTGATGGATATTCATGGGAAAAAATCCGGGATTGCCGAATGCAAATATGAAGATGTAGAAGAAAAACTTTGGCCCTTTCCTGTTGAAGAAATTTGGGGAATTGGTAGCAGAATGAAACGCAATCTCAATCGAATGGGCATTGTTACTCTCGGTCAACTTGCCAATTATAGTTTAGACCACTTAAAAAGTCGCTTTGGGATTATGGGGGAACAGTTATACTTTCATGCTTGGGGAATTGATTTAAGTCCCGTGTATGGAAACTTTACGAAAACAGAACAAAAAGGGTTTGGTCATGGAATTGCTTTATTACGTGATTATACAAAGGAAGAAATTTCTACATGTATTCTTGATTTATGTGAAGAGGTATGCCGAAGAGCCCGAACTGCTGACAAGGTAGGAAAAACCATTCACCTAGGCATCTCTTATTCCAAAGATACAGGTGGAGGCGGATTTTCTCGTTCCAAATCAATCGAGATTCCGACAAATGTGACAATGGATGTTCATCATGTTTGTATGCAGCTTTTTCATCAATTTTACGATGGCTTTAGTAATATTCGTCATGTCTACGTTACGTTAGATAACCTCTCTAATAAAGCAGAAACCCAACTCGATTTATTTGAAGACCGTTCAAAAAAGACGGATATTGGATATGTCATGGATGCGATTCGTGACAAATATGGTTCTACTGCTATTCTTCGTGCTTCTAGTTATACAGCTGCTGGCGTAACCCTTGAACGTAGTAAAAAAATTGGAGGCCATTTTGCATGATTAGAAACTCGGTATTGGATATACCAAAAATAGACAAACCATTCATAGATGACTTAACATAGTAAATACCATGGGAAGAAATTTAAGATTCCACGTCCTCACAGAAGGTATAGAAAAGAACTAACAAATCTATTAAAAAATCTGATTAAAGGAGGATTTAAATGTATGAATTAAAGACAAAAGAAAATGATAATAGTGTAATTGAGTTTATTGAACAAGTCGAGAATTCAAAAAAACGTGAGGATGCCTATCGTTTGCTAGATATCTTCACAGAAACGACCGGATACAAAGCAAAAATGTGGGGAACCAGTATCATTGGCTTCGGATCTTATCATTACAAATATGCAACCGGCCATGAAGGCGATGCACCTTTAGTTGGCTTTTCACCGCGCAAAGCCAATTTTAGTTTATATTTTGCTACCGGAGATACCGAACGGGATGTGTTACTACAGGAATTTGGGAAACATAAAGCGGGGAAATCTTGTGTATATATAAATAAAATCACAGACATTGATGTGGAAGTGTTAAAGAAATTAATCCAACAATCTATTCGATTTCTAAGGGAAATGTATCCCGATACAAAGTAACATCTCTCCAATTCAACTAGTTGTACAAGTCCAAATCATTATGTAAGATAGATGAAGAATTAAAATTTAAAATCCATAATGAAAAAATGTTGGATTGTAAGGAAAGCGTGTTTAATATGGGATTCATCATTATTGAAGTATGTGATTACAATATACTCTCTTCTGAAGAATTAGAGGAAGTATTTAACCGTCCCGAAGTTGCCGTCATGAGTTATGAATGCATGAATTATTGTGGAATGTGTGCAATGAGACCATATGCCATGGTAAACGGAAAACGGGTATTCGGCAAAACAACAGAAGAATGTATTGAAAAGATAAAAAAAGAAGTAGAGAAGGAACTTGAAGAACTTGAAAATCTTTAAAGAGCAAAAGCGGAAGCGCCCGTTTAGCGACGTACGGACTGCGCCTGGCCATGCCAGGTGGTCCGATATTGCCGCGCAAAGCGGCGGTTTTAATCGGACATTCCACTTCCGTAGGAGATAAAGGAAACACGACGAACGGAGTGAGTCGATGTTGACTTATCGCACGGAGGTGAAGGAAGTCTCGCTAGTCGCTGGGCGCTGGAGCTGGACGTGGCCTTCCCTAAGACAGAATTTAATAAGCTCAATTTTTATACTTTTTTACTTCATAGAAAAGAACAGATACACCGTGTACCTGTTCTTTTCTATGCCCTATTCCGTTAATAGTGGATAGTATCCTTCTTCATTATGCGTTTCCGTCCCTACCAAAGGTGGATTAAATACGCAAATCATTTGCATTCTCTTTCTAACACGTACTATGTGTTTATCATTCTGATCTAATAGATACATCGTATGTGGCTTAAGTTGCCACACTTCCCCTGTCTCTACTTTTTCAATCTCACCCTCACCTTCAATAAGATAAACGGCTTCAATATGGTTTTTATACCAAAAGTAATTTTCTGTTCCAGCTTCAATAACTGTATTCGTCACACTAAAACCTACACCGTCTTTCTTTAAAACAAATCTGCGGCTAGCCCATGTTTCCCCTTTAGTTTCAGCTTCTGTTCCTATAATATCTTCAAGTGATTTTACGATCATATGGTTCATCTCCTTTTCTATTATATATCCTACGCGGGGGATTATTTAGATAGAACTTGAGCAATGCTATCGTCTAGAATTGCCATCCCTTTCAATATCCCTTCTTCATCAATAATAAGAGGTGGAAGGAACTTAACAACTTCATCATTTGGTCCAGATGTTTCCAAAATTAGCCCACGCTTATATGCTTCTGCGCAAATTTTACTAGCGAGGTCATCAACATGAACCGCAATTCCTTGCATTAAACCTCTCCCGCGAGCTTCCCCATTTAATTCAGGATATTTGGCGATTATCTTGTCTATTTTCACTTTATACAATTTTGCTTTATCTTGTATTTCGCTGGAGAATTGATCCGTTTCCCAAAATCTAAGTGCTTCTTTTGCTGCGATAAATGCTAGGTTGTTACCGCGGAAAGTTCCGTTATGCTCGCCAGGTCCCCATTTGTCATATTCAGGTTTAATCAGTGTTAGTGCCATCGGTAGTCCAACGCCGCCGATTGATTTAGAAAGACAAACGATATCCGGTTTAATCCCAGCTGGTTCAAAACTAAAGAATGTACCAGTTCTTCCACATCCTGCTTGAATGTCATCGACAATTAATAGAATATCCCAACGACGACAAATACTCTCTATTTTCTTCAGCCAGTCCATACGCGCAGCATTAATTCCACCTTCTCCTTGCACCGTTTCTAAAATAATCGCTGCAGGTAATGCAACACCGCTACCACTATCTTCTAGAAATCTTTCAATATATGCAATAGAGTTTTGATCTTCCACATAATCATCAAAAGGCATTGATACCGTATGGTGGAGCGGTACACCAGCACCATGGCGTTTAAAAGAGTTACCTGTCACCGATAATGATCCGATTGTCATTCCATGAAACGCGTTTGTAAAACTTATTACCGTATCGCGCCCTGTAACTTTCCTAGCTATCTTCAATGCACTTTCTACTGAATTGGTTCCAGTTGGGCCAGGAAACATAACTTTATAATCGAGGTTTCGAGGTGTAAGTATGACTTCTTGGAAGGTTTCTAAAAATTCTTTTCTTGGAGTTGTTCCCATATCGAGGCTATGAAGGATCCCATCTTGTTGAATATATTCAATAATTTTTTCCTGCATTTTCGTATCATTATGCCCATAGTTTAATGTACCTGCCCCGGCAAAAAAATCGATATATTCTTTTCCATCTACATCCCATAGTTTATATCCTTTTGACTTCTCAAATACTGTAGGCCAACCACGACTGTAGCTCCTAACAGCAGATTCCAATTTCTCAAATGTTTCCATCTTATTATTGTTTATTACAGCAGTCGTCATTATCATTATCTCATCCTTTTCAAGGTTATTCAAAAAGTCCGGTGAAAATGACACGTCGATGTTTCTAGTTGGCTTGCTTTTCCGTTCCTTGGAAAAGAAAACCACTTTTCCGGCGTGCAAGAGCGTCTGCTCATGTATTAATTGCATACGTTCCGCTACTCAGAGCTACGCCGCCTCGAACTTCTTGGTCCTTTTCATCCTCCTTTTTGAACACGTATTTTTAATTTTTATTTTTCAAACGGTCCAATTTTAAACAATAGTTCCTCTTCATGTTCTAAACTTGGAAAGTCATCCGAAGTAAAGTAATCACTAATTACCCAATTTGTCTCAAACTTTCTTGCAAGGCCTAAGAATAAACGCTTTGAAGGAGTATTTGACGGTGATACGGTCGCTTCAACATAGTGAACATTTTCACTTGTATCACGGTCAAGTAACTGTAACAACATCTTGGTTGCCAATCCATTTCCCCGTTCAGATTCATGAACTGCAACCTGCCAAATAAACAACGTATCTTCCTTTTCTGGATGAATAAATCCAGAAATAAAACCAACGACTTTTTGTGCATCTTTTCTTACCACTACAATGGAAGTATCGGAAAAAATCTCACACCACATTAAATAGCTATAAGAAGAATTGAGATCTAAATTTCCAGTATGTTTAACAAGCTCCCAAACAGAAGCCCCGTCATCTTTATTTGGCTTACGGAAGTGGTATTCCGTAGTCGTTATATTCAATCTATCCACTACTTCTGAAATATTAATGATTTCACCTCCGAGAAAGTTTTTATTATTCAATACGTTAATTAGCTTAAATGGTAAAAAATGTTTCGTCAAAATAGATAAAATTGGATAAGATGTGTTTAAACATCATGCGCTACCATTCATAAACAATACATGCCAAAACCTATTAAATACTAAGATATAGTATCAAATAATATGTTTTTTAAATAATTCTGTATAATCAAAAACTAGCAATCCCTTATGGGTCAAGGGATTGCTAGTTTTTGATATTTTCTTTATCTTTATCAATACTTTTTTCGTTTATGATCATTTTAATCATGTCTTCCAGTAAATCCGGAGTTTCTACAAAGGCATTTTGTATATGCAAACGTTCCGAACGTTTGTGTGGATCTTTGCCGAAAGGACCGACATTTAATACAGGAGCTTGCAGTTTTTGCATATCTTCAAAGGGGATAGAATACGTATCTCCCCAAACTGGCGTATTCTCTTCAAATGCACTCCACCCTCCCTTAGAACCGTTATAATTAACATAACTTAAATCACAAATACCATTAAAGTAATGGATTTGACTAATCGTTAGTTGATATTTTTCTTTTGCCCTCTGTATGATATATTCGGAGCATTTCTTGACTAATGGATGATTAGACGAATTAACTGCCGGATAATACGGAGGAGCAAGTAATACAACAATAGCCGGTGCCAACTCTTGACAATGAATCATCAATCGATCCGTAATACGGAGTGATTTTTCCCGGTCATCCCATTCCTCGTGATAATAAATATCAGATTTAATATCTTTAATGAATTCGGTACCAAACTTTTTCTCGGCATATTGTAATAAATCTTTATATTTAATAACTTTTACTTCGCCAATGGGCTCAGTTTCATTAGCTTTACATATATTTTTATAATCGTTATTACATTTTTTTGCCGCTTGTTTCGCTACTTGCTCGAACTGTTCGAAAACTTCTGATGCATTTTTTCTAAATACAAAAATATTATATAGTGCGGAAGAACGATAAGGGGTTTGAGTGGAATATAAAAGCCTTAAATCCGTTTGTTGTAAAGTTATTGGCAGAGGAGTTTTTTCATTAAACACCGTTTCTTGAAAACTAGCATTCCATTCCATTTCTCTCGTTAAATAAGAACTTATAAACGGTGAGGTCATCCCTTTTAATGATTCGCCTGCATGTGTCTCTTTCCCATAGAATAATGCAGCCGCTAATATTTTCCCAATGGAACCTGTGTAAAAATAGTGATGATCGTTATTTGGATTCTGGGAAAATACCGGTTCACTATTTAAAAACAAACTGTATGTTAAATGATGTTTCCTTTGCATCTCGATTAGTTTCGGAACCGCATGGCGCATTCCAGATGAATTTACTTCCTCATCAGGTACAGTAAGCAACAATAGATTAATTGGCCAACTTTCTACACTTGCTTTTTCAATTATACGCATATGCATCACAAGTCCCATCTTCATATCCATGGTGCCCCGTCCAAATAAATATTCACCAGATTCAATATCGTGAATAACCTCATTAGGTAAATGATCCGTTCGTTCTTTCCAAACCTTCGTTAATTCCTCCGGTTGTGTTGCAAGCGGTTCATCATCTCCATATTCTTCCGTATTTACCGTATCAAAATGACTAATGAAGCAAATCGTCTTTTTCGCTTTTGGATGTTTATAAAGTGCAGTTAGAAACTTTCTTCGTAGATCGGCATCATGCAATTTAAGATGTTCCGGATTTTTTTGAAAATAAGTCAAATCCTGTAGCTTTGCCTGTAATTTAATAGGAAACTGTCTTTCCCCTTCTGATAATGTCATACTTTTCCAGCTAACAAGCTCCGCTAACAAACTCCGTAATTCTTCTGGTGTCTGCCATTTCATATTCTCCATCTCTCATTCATTCCTCCTATCCAAAAGGAAACAATCTATTCTTACAATATTATATTCATTCCATTATAATTTTGTCATAAGACAAGATAGAAAAAGATAAAATGGAAAAAGTGATACTTATTCAGTCGATTTTCTTTTATCTTCTACCTGAGTTAATACTTAACGGAGACAGATTATTATTTTAAGATATAAAGAAGACTTCCATCAGTGGGGATTTTCCTTCATCCCCCACTAATGGTTAGTCACACTTATCGGACCTTTACGGGCAGTTGGTCTCCCCAAGAAGCTTGAGGTGGTAATCTTATTGCCCGTTTTGGTGGAATAAATATAAATTCTATTAAACTAGAGAAGGGTGAGGATACATTTGAAATCTGGCTTAAACATTCTTATCTTAGGTGGCGATAACCGCTACCTAGAAGTAATAAATATATTAGCTTCCAATAATATGAATATATTTTTAAATGGATTTAACAAATTATCTTTCGAGGATCCATCTATCCATAATCTAGAAACATCAGAAATTGATTTTAGTATCATGGATGCGATTTTACTCCCCGTATCCGGAACAGATAAAGATGGTGAAATAGAAGCTACATATTCTAATACATCGATTAGATTAACAGAAAAACAATTACAACAAACACCTGACCATTGTACGATTTATACTGGAATATCCAACGACTTTTTAGATAAAATAACGCACTCAAGTAATCGAAAAATGGTTCGTTTATTTGCTCGTAACGATATTGCCATCTATAATTCAATCCCTACCGCTGAAGCTACATTAAAAATTGCAATAGAAGAAACGGATGTAATGATACACGGATCTGAAGTTCTCGTAATAGGTTTTGGGAGAGTTGGAATAACGGTAGCTCGCCTTTTTGCAGCATTAGGAGCGAAAGTAACGGTTGCTGCCAGAAAGTCAGAACATTTTGCTCGCATAGCGGAAATGGGGTTAAAATCCATTGAGACCAGTAGGATAGAAAATATCGTATCGAATATGAATATCTGCATTAATACGGTTCCCCATTCCATCATTGGTCCAAAAATCATAGATCAAATGACATCCTCCACCCTCATCATTGATCTTGCATCCAAACCCGGTGGAACAGATTTTGATTATGCTAATGAAAAAGGGATTAAAACCATTCATGCATTGGGGTTACCTGGAAAGACTGCGCCAAGAACGGCAGGAGAAATAATTGGCGGGGTTCTATTAGAGCTAATACAAAGTTAACATAGAAAAAGTCTTACAAAGCTTGGAATTTCCAGGCTTTTTTTGTTACTAAGATTTAGCAAAATAGATTATTTTGATTTTTTTCATCATTACCCACCTTAAAATTTGCTCAATGATGAACAACTGGTTTTATTTACCAATTTATAATCCCTATTTCACATTGTCCATTTTATATTCATTATGAGACTAGCTTAAGCTTCATCCACTATTCATCATTTGCTTAGTTACATGAAGCCAGAAATCTGCCAAAAAAAGTACATAGATTATTGAACTTTTTGTGAAGTTTATCTCAAACCATTGTAAATAACTTTCTATAATACTATTATATGTAATGCTAGTAGGAATAAATCATCTAAGAAAAACTAAATGAATAACTCTAGAAAGGGGTATCTATATGAAATTAAAATGGATTTTTTTAACGTTAGTTTTCACTATGGCAACAGTGTTAACTGGTTGTGAACCTATATTAGCTTTAAATCCACAAGGACCACAAGCTGAAACACAAACTAATGTTATTTGGATATCCATTATAACTATGTCGATTGTTCTTATTGTTGTAATGGCAATTTTAATAACAGTACTTATCAAGTATCGTTCATCCAAACAAAGGGATGATTACGAACCACCTCATATTGAAGGTAATCCGATAGTCGAAAGTATAATTGTTGGTTTTCCTATTATCATTATTATTTTCTTGTCTATCATTACGGTTAAGACAACATATGAGGTTGAAGCAACTCCGGAGAAATATAATGATCAAGAACCATTAGTCATTTATGCCTCTTCTTCAAACTGGAAATGGCATTTTAGTTATCCGGAAGAGGATATTGAAACATTAAACTATGTATTTATTCCAGAAGATCGTCCTGTTGAATTCAAGCTTTATTCATTTGGACCAATTACTAGTTTTTGGATTCCGCAACTTGGGGGGCAAAAGTATGCCATGGCTGACATGGTCACTACTTTGCATTTAGCTGCTGATAATCCTGGTGAATATTGGGGACGAAATGCAAACTTCAGTGGTGAAGGATTTGCTGATCATCAATTCGATGTAACAGTTTTAACACAAAAGGATTTTGATCAATGGGTAGAAGATATTCATCAAAATGAAGAACCAATTACGGAAGATACATTTAATAAGTTACTTGAACCTGGACATTTAGGTAAACGTGCCTTTACCGGTACGCATTTGGAATTTTCTCCAGCACCTGAAGGAGAGCATGCAGGGCATCATCATGGTGACAGTGATTCGAAGCATGATGAATACACAGGACATCATCATGACGACAATCAATCTGAGCATGAAGATGAACATGCAGGTCAAGCTGTTAGATAAATGATCTCGAAAGGAGAAAAACAAAATGGAGTTCTTTGAAAGATTTGCCCTATATCACCCAAGTCCATTGATCTATGCTTCCATGGTAGCAATCGGTCTCGTAAGTATAGCTATTGTGGTTGGGATTACTTATTTTAAAAAATGGGGATATTTATGGAATGAGTGGTTAACGACCGTTGATCATAAAAAAATTGGTATCATGTATATTATCTCAGCATTACTAATGTTATTCCGTGGTGGTGCTGATGCTGTTATGATGCGTTTACAATTAGCTGTTCCTGATAATACCTTCTTAGATTCACAACACTATAATGAGGTATTTACTACACACGGAGTAGTTATGATTATCTTTATGGCAATGCCTTTTGTTATTGGTTTGATGAACTTCGTCGTTCCATTACAAATTGGTGCACGTGATGTAGCATTTCCAAGACTAAACGCTATTAGTTTTTGGTTATTCTTCTTTGGTGCAATGCTATTTAATCTTTCTTTTGTCATTGGAGGATCACCTGATGCTGGTTGGACGAACTACTATCCACTAGCAAGTAATGAATTTAGCCCTTCTGTTGGGGTTAACTATTATAATTGGGCGTTACAAATTGCAGGTATCGGAACATTAATGACAGGTATTAACTTTATTGTTACGATTCTGAAAATGAGAGCACCTGGTATGAAATTAATGAAGATGCCAATGTTTACATGGGCAACGCTTATAACAAACGCCATTATCGTGTTTGCTTTCCCAGTACTAACTATTGCACTTCTAATGGGTACGTTTGATAGACAATTTGGTACTAACTTCTTTACAACGATAAATGGTGGAATGGATATGATGTGGGCCAACCTATTCTGGGTTTGGGGACATCCGGAAGTATATATCTTAATCTTGCCAGCATTTGGTATTTACAGTGAAATCATATCAACTTTCTCAGAACGTAATCTGTATGGATATAAATCTATGGTTGGATCCATGGTCCTTATCTCCTTTATGTCGTTCCTAGTATGGGTACACCATTTCTATACAATGGGACATGATGCATTAACAAATAGTATTTTCTCGATTACAACAATGGCTATTGCTATTCCAACCGGGATTAAAATCTTTAACTGGCTTTTAACCATGTGGAAAGGGAAAATCAGATTTACTGTACCTATGTTATACTCTATCGCTTTTATTCCACTATTTACTATTGGTGGAGCTACCGGGGTAATGCTTGGTATGGCAAGTGCGGACTACCAATATCATAATACGATGTTCTTAGTAGCACACTTCCATAATACAATTATTCCTGGGGTTGTATTTGCTGTATTAGCCGGTTTCACGTATTGGTGGCCAAAAATGTTCGGTTTCATGCTTAATGAAAAAATTGGGAAATGGGCATTCTGGTTTATTACAATTGGATTTTGCTTAGCGTTCTTCCCTATGTATATTACTGGATTAGATGGTCAAGCTCGACGCATGTTTACTTATTCAGAAGCTACTGGATTCGGACCATTAAATATGGTTTCATTTATTGGTGCAGGATTAATGGCCGTTGCCTTCATTCTAATTGTTTATAACGTATACTATAGCTTCCGTTACGCGCCAAGAAATATTGGTGAAGATCCATGGAACGCACGCTCACTAGAATGGGCTACACATAATCCAGTACCAGAATACAACTTTGCAATTACACCAGAAGTAAAATCTTCTGAAGCTTTCTGGGATTATAAAAAACATGGTCATAAGTTATTTAATAAACCTTTGGAAGAAATTCATATGCCAAACAAGAGCGGTGTACCATTTATAATGGGAGCATTATTCTTTATATTTGGTTTCTCATTTATTTTCGCTATTTGGGCAGGGGTTATCCTTTCAGCAATAGGTATATTTGCTTGTATGGCATATCGTACGTTTGAAAAGGATCACGGATTCCATATATCCGTTAAAGAAATTAAAGAAACAGAAGAAAAGTTTGGAGGTGCTGACAAATGAAATTAGATCATTCACAACCTCTAGAATATAGCACTGAACAAAATCGCTTAAATATTCTTGGTTTCTGGATATTCTTAGGTGCAGAAATCATGTTATTCGCTACCCTTTTTACAACTTACTTTGTTTACCAATCTCGTTATGGTAATGGACCATCTGGTGGAGAAATATTTGAAATCACACCTGTATTATTTGAAACCATCGTTCTTTTAACTAGTAGTTTCACAATTGGTTTAGCGATCCATGCAATGCGTATAGATCGAAAAAAAGCAATGTTAGTCTTTTTAGGAATAACACTTGTACTTGGTTTAATATTCCTAGCAACAGAAATCTATGAATTTACTCATTACTATCACGTTGGTTTAACTTTACAAACAAGTGGGTTCTCAGCGATATTACTAACTACTTTAGGAACACACGGTGCCCACGTAACATTTGGTTTATTCTGGGGAACTATGATTTTAATGCAAATTAAAAAACGTGGATTAAATCCACAAACAGCAAATAAATCATTTATTTTCTCATTGTATTGGCACTTCCTAGATGTTGTTTGGATCTTTATTTTCAGCTTCATCTACTTGAAAGGAATGATGTAAGATGAAAGAATTATTTCCATTGAAGCAAGTTAATGGTTTCATATTTTCACTGTTACTCACAGTAATCGCACTAAGTGTTTATTTTTTAGATATGTCATTTAATGTTGCGATGACCATTTTACTTGTAACAGCATTCATTCAAGCTGGAGTACAATTAGTACTGTTCATGCATGCTGGGGAGAGTGAGGATAAATCTTCCATTTATACAGCTACTTATTATGGTATTGCTATTGCTTTAGTTACGGTTTTCGGTTCCCTACTCACAATGATTTGGGGCTATATGTAAGACTTAGAAATAAGGCAGAGAGGGCAAAATCACTTCCCTATGAACAAAGGACCATCCAAAACTTTGGATGGTCCTTTTTATATTCCGCTCCGCTTTCTTTTTAGCATTTCCTCTGTTGCAACTAGAAATATGCTCATGATAAAAATAAAAACTCCTCCCATTACCGTACCATACCCTACTCCGGCCACATTTGAGTAACCGTTTGCAAAACCATATAGAAATAAAAGTGTCCCAATTGTAATTAATGCCCCACAAATAACCTTTGCCGCACTGAGTAATCGTAAATTAGATTTCATAATCTAATCCCTCCTTTTCCTTTATTATCCTATTTGTTCACATTTTTGTCAAATGTTTCTTAATATTTTATGATACTTTAAAATAATTGTTGACATTTCATTTATTACCCTAATTCATTAATCCGTAAACATTACCCGTAGACGATAGGCGAAATACCAATCTCCTACCCTACCATTCATACGCTTCATTCCGTTCTGTTTTGTTGTTTTTCTTTATTCCTTGTCTCTGTAATTGCTCTATCAATATCAAGGTGTGGTTTACCACGTAATGCATGATTTACAAAAGTTTCCATTGATTCTTCTTTGCTGTCTTTAGACATATCCTTCCCTCCACATCACAGTATTCAATCCCTTCTAGTTTGTACTAATATTTTCATGTTCAAACAATTGATCCCGGTTTTTTTCCCCATTGACTCCCCTTGCACTTAAGGCTGTCCTCTTTGAATGCTGATATCTCGGTGATGAATACCGATATCTTACCCATGAATACTGATATCTCGATGATGAGTCCCGATAACGGGCTTAAGAGCTGATATCTCCAACGTGAATCCTGATATTTTGCTTATCACGGACATATTATTCCTTCTTTCTGCTTTAAATGTCTGTGAGAACTTGCACCTGGTTCTGTCAAGTAGACAGTACTGAAGTGTCTCTAAATTTTCACCTAATACATTGTCTTACCAAATATTTGAGCTCTTATCATATCCGCCACCCTTGCCAAGCATTTGGGTTCGTGGTGGTGAATAAAGTGGCGAATCGGGAAAAATAAAGCTATTAAAGCTCCCTATTCGCACACACAGCGTACCACGAACCATCTCTTCTAAGCTCTCGTTGGTCGGGGCCCCTATCCCCAACACAACGAATCGCCAAGAAGAGGCATGCCTGGCAAGGGCAAGCAGCTCCGCTGTGGCTCCCTGCATGCATTTTTAACTGGCATAACGCTTGATGTATTTTACGGGACTTGTTTGTAATTTTGTGTTGATTCGATTATGATTAAAGTAATGGATATATTGGTTTGCCGCATTTTGAACTTCAAATACATTCTTTGCATTTTCAAAGAAGCATTCTATTTCACACTTGTAATGACTAAAGAAGTTCTCAATGCATGCGTTGTCCCAGCAATTGCCTTTGCGAGACATAGATGGGGTGAGGCCCATCTCTTTGACACGCATTTGATAACCAGCGTTTGTGAATTGTGTGCCTTGATCACTATGTAGAATGGCACCTTTCACAAACTTTTTTTCTTTTAAACGATTTAATGCTTCGTACACAAGTTCTATATCTTGACGATGACTAATTGCATACGCCACAATCTCGTCATGAAATAAATCTTTAATCGCACACAGATAAATATATTTGTTTGGTCCCTTTTCCACTGGTAAATAGGTAATATCAATCGCAAACTTTATTCCAGGTTTCTTCGCTTGAAAGTTGCGGTTTAATAGATTAGGTACTTTTTTATTTATTTCGTTACGCTTGACAGAACGCCTTTGACGGATTTTACAACGAATACCATATTTCCGCATGATCTTGGATACACGCCTCTCTCCAACCTCAATGCCATATTCATCTTTTAATGCCATTTTCATTCTTTTTCTCCCCAACGTACCACGATGTTTATGATGTAATTTGATGATGTAGTTGTATAATTCTTCATCCCTTTGTGCCTGAACACTACCCCCTCCACGTTTTTTCCATTTATAATAACCAGATCGTGATACATCAGTCAGTTGAACTAACATCGTAACAGGATAATCTTTCTCATTCGCTTCTATAAAGGAAAATTGTACCTCTTTCTGCTTTCTCACATCCTTTCCAGCTCCAAAAGCTTTTTTAAATATTCAATTTGTAATGCTTGTCTTTCGATAATTTCATCTTTGGTTTCCTCTTCTTTTCGTTTCTGTTTACCTATGCTTTTCATACCTCTTGTATCTTTTAACGCTTCATAACCTCCTTCACGTACTTTATTAACCCAACGATTCGCTACTCGAGGTGCACTAATGTTATATTCTTTTATCAAATCACGGATCGCGTGCCCCTCGAAATATTTTTCAACTACTGTTTTCTTTAATTCATAACTGTATCTTTTTAGTTGTCTTGCCATATTCATCCCCTAATTTCTATCTTTTTCTACTATAAGATTATCAAATGAATAGGACACTTTCTAAAATTGTCTATTTTACTGATACAATAACAACTCCTCTCACGGATAAATTTCCTTTTTTTGCGCTTCATATGTCCGTGAGAACTCCTGTCACGGAGGATAGCTATTTCTTTTTGTTTAAAAATAGAAAAATCGTTATAATTATAGTTATCGTTGCTGTTACTAAGCTAAATTATACAATCAAACTGAATGCCTCATGTGTCGTCATCAGTACTAATGGCAATTAAAAAGAGCAACCAAATTAAATTGGATTGCTCTTCAATAAAGGTTATCTTCTGCTCTTTTTAACTTCTCCACTTCTTCAATGTCTAAACCTGTTTTTTCAGCAATTAGTTCAAGAGAAAGTACATCCAACAAGGACTTGGCTATTCTTTTTGCTTCTTCCTTCTCCGCTTCCCTCACCGCTTCTTGCTTTTCCTCTTCAAAAGCTCTACCTACTTTTGTCATTTTCAACCACCCCTTTACTTTTCTTTCATATTCATCATTTATCCGTTGAAGATAAGTTCCTGCAATAATTATTCTATTTGCTATTTGCTTGTCCAACTCAATTGAGTCATGAATATGGACAATTCCTCACGGGTTAATTGTTCAAATGCTCTTATATTATTCACTAACTTTTCCATAATTGTATCGCCATCATACTCAGACAGTAAGGCGAGTTCCAGACGTATTTCTTTTAATTTATTTTGAGGACTTGGGTATGTGTATTTTCCTTATAAAAACATGAAAACCACCATATATCTTTTGGGTCTGTCCCCCTACCCTAGTCGGAAAATAGTATAAAAGCCCCTTTAAATTATACCGTACATATAGTTAAATCAAATCAGAGGAGGAAAATAATTGTTTGAGACACTAATAAATTACGGTATATTTTTTCTTGTAGTCATTATTTTAGTAGCCGGAGCAGCGATTGTTAGACGTTCTTCTCTGCTTACTGCACTTTTTAAATTCTTTGGGAAGTCCATGTTTCTTCTTCTCCATTTAATCATGTTAATCATTTTTACTTTCCTTATTAGTATGGCAGCAGGTATTATCATATTCATTCATCCGTATTTTTCCAGTACCCCTCTCTTCTTTACAAATGGTGAACCTGTTCATTTGCTAGCAACTCAAGATCGTGCATTATTATTATTTTCACTGACATATGGGGTTCTTTATATGCTCATGTTCTTTGTTAGCAGCGGGATTCTTGTAAAAACTCGTGTGTCCACCTTTTTTACATATTTAGCTAGAATGATTCTCTTCATTTTCCGATATCGAGCACCAGTTAATAAATATAATAGAAAAGTTGTCGGTACTGCCAGTCACTTAATAACTTTATGTAGCGTCTTCATCCTGTACCCTATCGTTATTTCAGTTTTATTCCCGGAGTTGGAGCTAACGCCTAAAGGAAACATCGCATTATTTATCTGTATGTTACTTTTTTCACTTGTTCCAGAACCAAAATATCGTGGTGGGCAGAATGAAACAGATTATTAAAGTGGAGGTTGATGAAAGAAAAAAGTCTAATTCGGATAGATATATTATTTCAACAAAAACGCAATAAAGCCAAGAACAAAAGCGCTAACGCGCCTTATCACGTCCCAAGTGAGAATTAATCACTTGGGATATTTCTCGCTTCTAACATGGTGCCATTACAGTAGGGGCAATGTAATTCTACTTCTTCTCCCTCTTTTTTATCCACACTAAATTCACCGATAATATATTCAGGAACTTCATCGGTTTTATTACAATCAATACATTTAAAAATCACCATCTTTATTTCTTCATTCAAACCAAAGGGATCGTCTTCATTTAACCACCCTAAGTTTTCTGCCGAATTATCCCGTCCTTTTTTGTTGGACAATACCATATTTTTTACATCTCTCCTTTTCTACTTCCTCCATGTAGTAATAAATCCATCCGTAATCACTATGCCATATTCCTACAAGGTCCATTTGTCTTCCACAATGTGGACATTGAAATGGGTCGTTTTCAAATGACTCCATCATTCGTTGACGGTATGTTTTCTTTTTTCTTTTCGTCTCCAGTAATAATGAAATTTGTTTTGTCCTCATGAACGCATATAAACTTAATATTTGTTGTGCTTTTCGATGGGATCTTCTACTATACAATCCATATCTACCAACCATACGAAAATGCTTAGGAGGGACGTGTTGTAGTATTTCAAATATAAACCTGTAAACGGGGATCTTTTTATCTACTCTTTTACCAGTACGATGATCTTCATACCAATAATGGACCGTATCTCCGTCATATTCTACGATACGGTATTCCGCAATTGCTGGTCGTGCTAAATATCGCCCAATGTACCGTGCTACTCCTTTGGCGTTTGTTATTTTCTTTTCTGCATTTACATAAAATCCCTTAGGGTATCTTTGGTATAAATCATTCACCAATTCATTCACTTTTTGATTCCCAGGAAACCATTTTTTCACTAAATCTAACACTACTTTTTGCCATGATTTCCTTAAGTACTCATATGGAATATATCCACTTGATACCCACTCTTTCTTATTATCTAATGCCCCTTCTGTTACCAATGCATGTATATGGGGGTTGAATTTTAAATCACGTCCAAAAGTATGTATTACTGTAATAATACCCGAGCGTAATCCTCTTTTTTTACTTCTGTGATAATTATGATATTGAAAAACTTCCGCCACCTGTTTACTTAATTCATTAAGCTTTTTACGATCTTCAAAGAACACATTCCTTAATTCTTGAGGAATAGTAAATACCATATGACGATGAGGTACATTAAAAATCATTTCCTGTTGTTTATCCGACCAATCATCCGTATATTTTTTCCCACAACGATGACAGAGTCTACTTTTACAAGTGAAACATACAAATTTAGGTAAGGAATTACCTTCACAACCTAAGCATTCATAACGTGCAAAGCCCATATCACGGGTACCACACTTGATGGTCTTCTCAACAGTTTCTTTTATATCATTACGATAAGATTCGGGAAACCTTCTATCGTGCAAATCCCAAAATCCTGCAAAATGATCTTTTAGTATTTCTTTTATAACACCTGTACCTTTTTTCATCATCTTTGTTCTCTCCATCAGTAATAGTTAAATTTTAACATAAACTTATCCACAACCAAGAAATTTTATAGTTTCCTAAACAAGAACAAAGGCGCAAGCGCCCGTTTAGCGACGTACGGACTGGACTGAGCCGTAGGAGATTAGATGAACTTGATTTTACGAATGTAAAATCTTAGTGAATCTTATGCTGGAAGCGAAAAGGAAACACGACGTACGGAGTGAGTCGATGTTGACTTATCGCACGGAGGTGAAGGAAGTCTCGCTAGTCGCTGGGCGCTGGAGCCGGACTTGGCCTTTTCTGAATAATTGTCCACATGCAGCGAATTTTATAATTTCCTAAACGATTAAAAAGAGCAACCGGATTGAATTGCTCTTCGAATCATATACTCTATACTTCTCTTAACTTTTTGACCTCTTCAATATCCAACCCAGTGGCTTCGGCAATTAACTTATCATTAAGTACTCCTAATAGAGACTTTGCTATTCTTTTTGCTTGTTTCTTCTCAGCTTCCTTCTCCGCTTTCTTCACAGCCTCTTGCTTTTCCTCTTCAAAAGCCCTACCTACTTTTGTCATTTTTAACCACTCCTTTACTTTTCTGGCATATTCATCATCAATGAACTTATCCGTTGAAGTTAAGATTCCTGCAATAACTTGTACCTGCTGCTGTTCATTGTCTATTTTCTTGGCTAACTCAATGGAGTCATGTATTAATTCATCACGTTCTCTTA
Source organism: Oceanobacillus sp. FSL K6-0118 (assembly GCF_038006665.1). Lineage (NCBI taxonomy): Bacteria > Bacillati > Bacillota > Bacilli > Caryophanales > Bacillaceae > Oceanobacillus > Oceanobacillus sp. FSL K6-0118. The sequence goes on along the minus strand of NZ_JBBOVR010000001.1, from coordinate 1,732,320 downwards.
CACTGTGCATTAACGGAAGAATACTGAATTTGAACAATTCCTCATGCGTTAATTGTTCACCTACTCTTATCTTATTCACTATTTTTTCCATAATTGCATCGCCATTATACTCAGATAGCAAGACGGATTTCGAGGCGATTTGTAAATCTCCTAAGTCTAACTTTTCTTTTACCTTTACTACATCGCTTGTATAAATTACTACAATGCGTACCTTTTTAATGTCATTTTCCTTTTGAAGATACCTTTGTGAAATTCTGTGTACGTATCGAACATACTTTAAATGATTTTCAACAAACCTACTGTTACTTTCATACTCCAACATTAAGATTGAACCATCTTCTAGTTGGAAAACGGTGTCTGCACGTTTTTCATCTGCTGTTACTTCAGGAAACTCGTTTGGCAACAATTCCTTAATTTTCGGGATGTCATCCAATCCGAAAACATCAAGAGTTACATTCTCATACAGTTCACTCAAAAACTTAAACAAAATATCTTTGTTCTGATATGAAATCCCCTCTGACATTCTACACTCTCCCTATTCTATAATTATTATACCATAACTAAAAATTCCGAAAAGTTATGTTCAGGTATGAATCTTACAAAATTTGATGTAAGGGTTTCTTGGGTACCGAAATAAAACGTATGTTCCTATAACTATTTTATCAAAAAAGGAAGTGAAGTACAAAGGATAAAACCGTCAATTCACTAGTCTGAACTAGTATTTCCATATTTAAAAACAATCCCTTCTAAGCCAAGGATTGTACCATTGATTGTAAACAATTATATAGACAATCACATAGTCATTTAATGAATATACACATAGTATAAAGTGAAACTATTCAAGGAAAGTGGGTGAAATGTCTATGAGTGATTCATCTAAGAATTTTAAAATGCCACAGAAAGTAGTAGAGGTAATGGTTGATAATATATTTAGAAAAAATGACATTCAAAAGGAAGAAATTAAGAAAAATATATCGGAAGAACAAAAAATAATGATCAAAGAAATGATTGAAGACTTAAAACAACAGGTTGAACAATTTAATAAGAATAATGATGAAACAAAAGAATAGCACAAAAGGTCTATTGGTGCCTATTTGAATTTTTGTTTATGGATCCTAAATGAAATAAATGAGCTGCATGTTGCAAGGAAATCATGAGTTAAATGACAGAAGATCTCAAGTGTGAATGTTCACTTGGGATATTTTTTTGCCAACTTTGTATTAACTTCCTTAATTTAATATCAACTCATAGAAATAAGACCATAAATAAATTAGTATACAATTCAAGATATTAGCTAGGGCATAAGCTGGTAGGCTTATTTATTAAATTATATTTCTCTAGTGAATCTGTACAGTCCTACTTAGTAAAAAGACCATAAAGTATTGTATAAATAAGGAAAGGAGTGTTAGTATGACAGTTTTTAGAAAATCCGATTCAGACAGAAGTAACACTAGATATTTTTATTTGGATGACAACGATTGTCATTCCAACCACCACTGTTATTCTGAACCAATGGATGAAGAAACTCATAAAGAGGGTAATTTTTTTGATAGCCCTGAGGCTACAGTCGTGGCTGAATCCGGTGAGTTTTCTTTTATGGATCAGGAATCCGCTGAATTAATATGGGTGAAAGAATCCTGTGATATTACAATAAATACAACAGATACCCAAGCAGCTGTTTCACTTCAAGTGGCTTTACAATTGGCAATTGCTATTGTAGTAAGTATCACAATAGGCGATAGTGATCGAAGTGATCATGTTTCTGATCAACTGTTACAACTATCTAATATTGAACAAACAAATAAACAAAAAATTTATATTTACAATACAAAAGATGCTACTGTTACTACAACAGATACAGATGTGGCTATCAATGTTCAAATATTACTACAAATATTACTGACGTTAGTAGTATTGGTGGATATCTTATAAATTACTAAAAAGGGGTGAACAACATGTCAAGATTGAAAGAATGGCGAGCTTTAGATCATTGTGATACTACAGGTGGTGATAATGCTACAATTGAAAAAGATTCAGATCAGTTAGCAAAGACACAACAAGTTTCCGATGAATGGATCATTATTAAAGATTCCGAAAAGGTTAATGTTACAACAACTGATACACAAGCAGCTATTTCATTACAAGCTGGTATTCAAGTTGCCATTGCAATAGTTCTTAATATTACTATTGCTGATTCAAACCGAGCTGAGCAAGTCTTCGATGATCTTAAACAAGTGATTAAGACAAGGCAAGCAAATAGACAGAAAACAATTGTTGAAAAATCAGTAAACGTAGAAATCACTACTCAAGATACAGATGTAGCAATTAATATTCAACTATTACTTCAAATTCTTGTTGCGATTGTTCTACTATTAGACGTTCTATAAAATGGAGCTTATCTAGAGGGGAATAGAAAAACTAACACCTACTCCCCCACTATCAAATTTTTCTTTAGCATGTTCTTTTTCTGTCTACAACCTTTAACCAAAACTTTAATGGAAAGGAATGATGATAAATGCCTCTAACAGACCGTCAAAGAGCTTTATTGCAATTGATTAGTCAATTGAACCAAAACTTAATTTCAGATACGTTAGGTTTAGTTGATTTTGACCTAGATCTAGGTCTAGATTTAGGTATTAGTTTGGGTGGTAATAATGGTAATACTCCCCCACCAGATAACGAGCCAGGAACACCGCCAAGCACAATTACAGAATTATTGTCATCTTTAGTGAATGAGTTAGTGGAAATCACTACTCCTTTTGGCACAATAACAGGCACATTGCTTCAAGTTCTAGACGACTATATTGTCATGTTGGAAAACACTGGTGATAGAGTATTAGCCCGTATTGACAAAATCGAACTAGTTAACGAATTATAAGGAGGGATTTAAGTGTTCCAAGAAACATTCGCTGCCGAATTAGCCAATCGAATTGGTTCAACGGTTGAAATAGCTACCGATAATAATTTAGTAGAAGGTATCCTGTCAAGCGTTACTCCGGAACTAGTTCTCGTTCTTGAGGTGAATGATGGCTATGGCGGCAATATAAAAATTTATTTGTCACTAGGTGCAATTAACTTTGTCCGCTTTCCTCAGGCTGCTTAATAAATGATCATTTTAGGGATACATCGGATTTCATACGGTGTATTCCTTTTAATTTATAAATGGAGGGTTTGATTTGAAAGATATCACTGCAATTTTAATTAACTATACCAACCCAAATTTCTTGCACAGGGCAATAAACTCCCTTAATACTATTCGTACTAGACTTAAATCTATTATTGTTTTAAAAGAAAAGAAATCAATTGTCGATCATACCTATAACTGGATAGAGAAAATTGAATTTATAGCGATCAAAGAACACGACTTAAGAAAAACAATAAATCAGATTATTAATCAAATTGAAAGTACCTACATCTTCTTCCTCCAAAATACAGAATATGTTTCTCCAACTTTAAAAGTTCATAGCCTTAACCTTCCACAAACTAAGGAAGTAATGGAAACGATTGATCATAATAACATCCATCAACCTGTACTCATCCGCACCTTGTTTTTAAAAAAGCAACCTTTTTTTCCTATCCCCTTTAAAGAGGCACTGCTACCCTCTTGGCTCAGCAACATCAACAGTTCTTATAGATATGTTGAAAAAAACATTGTAAAACAGGCAAGAAATGATAGTTCTAAAAATCAAATTGTGAAAAACGAGTTTATACAAAAGTATCAAAAAGATACTGAAACGAATAATCCAAGTCTTGCTGTCGTTATTGCAAATTATAATATGGAAAAGTATATAGAAACCGCTATTACATCCTGTCTACTTCAAAATGAAAAACCCGAACAAATTTTAATCATCGATGATGGTTCCACGGACTCCTCTTATGAAAAAATTCAAAAATGGAACGATAAAAGAGAGGTTAATATTTTTCACCAGGAAAATAAAGGGAAAGCCCAAGCATTAAACCATATACTCCCTAACATAACATCTGATTTTATTTTAGAACTTGATGCAGATGACTGGCTTGATCCCGATGCCATTTCCACGATTAAAAAGTATTTAATACATCTCGATCAGGATATTTCGGTATTGTACGGTAATCTTAGAAAGTGGAAGCAATTAACAAACAGGGATGTCCTCTATAAAAGGATTGCTAAAGGCATGCCAGTTATTAAACGAAAAGATTTATTAAATTATCACTTTCCACTTGGACCAAGAATTTATCGAAGCTCTACATTAAAGCAAGTTGGAGGATTTCCAGTGATTGATTTCGAAAATGGCCATCTTTACGAAGATGTGAGTGTTTTAAACCGCTTAATTAATTGTTCTCGAATCGAATATAAGGATTTTACTGTATATAATGTGCGAGACCACAGTGAAAGTATCACTAAAAACAATCTTTCCAAATGGAAGGATTTTATTAAAACACTATAATATAAATAAATCATGTAAAAAATACCCAAGTGAATATTCCCCATCTACATGACAGAGGCAGTTCACTTGAGTATTTTTTTATTTACTTTTTAAAAAACGCTCCACGGAAGAAATAATATAATTTTGATCTCGAAATGTTAATGTAGGGGAAATAGGAAGAGCTAATATCCTTTCAGCTGTTTCTTCTGCGATTGGGAAATCTCCACTCTTATAATTCAAATAATCAAAAGCTTTCTGAAGGTGAAGGGGAATCGGATAATAAATGGCGGTGGCAATTCCAGAGTCGTTTAAATAGGATGCAAGTTCATCCCTTTCATCTAATTCAATACAATACTGATGAAAAGTATGTTCCCGATTTTTAGCTATTGACGGAGTTGTTAAATAGGAAGGCAGGTTTTCTGTATACATTCTAGCTACTTCTTTTCTTTTATGCAGAAAAATATCTAAGAAGTTAAATTTGACTAATAATATAGCCGCTTGGATTTCATCCAATCTACTATTCATACCGATAGTTGAATGATGATATTTTTTTTCACTTCCGTGGTCTCTAATCTTTTTAATCTTTTCATAAATATGTTTATGATTGGTTGTTATAAACCCCGCATCACCGAACGCTCCTAAATTTTTTGATGGAAAGAAAGAAAAACAACCAACATCTCCTATTGCTCCAACCCTCCTACCATTAGACTCAGTTCCAATAGCTTGGCAGGCATCTTCTATTACTTTCAAATGATGAGTATTAGCTATCCTCATTATTTCCTTCATGTTTGCGGCTTTTCCAAACAGATGGACGACAAGAATTGCTTTTGTATTTTTGGTTATTACTTTTTCAATATTAGAAGGATTCATATTGTATGTTTCTTTTTCAATATCAACAAAAACAGGTGTAGCCCCTGCCTCCGCAATCGCCTCTGCGGTGGCAAAAAAAGTAAACGGAGTTGTAATAACTTCATCTCCTGGACCGATATCTAATGCTTTTAGAGCCAATAATAAAGCATCCGTACCATTTGCTGTACCGAGCCCATAAGAAGCCTCAACGTATGATGCAATAATTGTTTCTAATTGTTTTCCTTTTTCCCCTAGTACATAAACCCCACTATCTAAGACTTCTGTCATCATTTCTAAAATAGGTGTTCTCATTAGCTTTAATTCCTCTTTTAAATCAATCATTGGTATCTTTTTAAAGTTATTGTTTGACATTTAACCATCATTCCCTATTCCTAGATACGTAATTCCCAACTTCGATATGCTATTTTTATCCAGTTTATTCCGACCATCCATTATAATTTTACAATTATTAAATATTCTAAAATCTAAGTTTTCATATTCTTGATGGAAAGCTTGAAGGATGACAACATCCATTTTAGATATATCTAATGAGTCTAGTGACAAAGGGTTGATATGGAATCTTTCAATTTCACTATCGGAGAACAGTGGATCATTTACAAATACGTTTGCATTTTTATCTTTTAATTGGTCTATTAATAGTAATGTAGTAGATTTTGTTGTCTCCTTTACATTTTCCCTATAAGCCAATCCTAAAATAAGAACATTTTTATTCTCTAATTCCCCTATCTCTTTTTCAACTTTGGAAATCGCATAATGAGCCATATGATCATTTATTTGTCTTGAAAGAGGAGTCAGTCCTTGGTCTAGACCTTTATTAATGAAGAAATATGGATAAATTGGTATACAATGCCCCCCAACACCAATTCCTGGAGAGTGAATATTGGAATATGGTTGACTATTACTAGCCTCTATTACTTCTGATATTTGAACGTTTTGCTTTTCGGCAAATAAACTTAATTCATTGGCAAGTGCAATATTTACATCACGATACACACATTCTGCGACTTTCGAAAATTCAGCAGTCTCTAAAGAACTTACTTCCATTACTTCACATTCTAAAGCACGTTTATAAAAGTTTTTAGCAAGCTCAAGGCTTTTTTCATCTATTCCTCCCACCACTTTGGGATAAACGTTCAAATCCTGTATGATTCGGTTTGAATAAACTCTTTCAGGACTATAAGCTAAATGAAAATCTTTTCCCATCGTTAATTTTGATATTTCTTCTACTTTCCTTCCAAATCTATTTTTCGTTGTTCCTGGTGGAAGAGTTGTTTCAAAAACTAATAGAGAACCTTTCTTCATTCCCTTAGCTATTTCCTGAACAGCCAAATCAATATATTGATAATCAATATGATTCTCTTCATCAACTAATACCGGAACAATAACTATAATAATATCTGATTGACTGACTGCTTCAGATGTATTAACTGTCGCACTAAGTGTTTGTTTCTTATAAGCGTTATAAACAAGTTGTTCTATACCTGGTTCGTTCATTATATGTGATTTTCCTTGATTAACCGTGTCAACAACTTTTTGGTTTATATCTGCACCTATAACTCTATATCCATTATTGGCGAATACAGCTGCTAAAGTTAGTCCAATCTTTCCTAGTCCAACAACCGTCACTACTGCCAACGGTTCCATAGGTTAGCCTCCTTCGTATTGATTTTAATTTTTATAGTATTTATATTATTAAATGAGTTGTTGAACGGATTGGACTTATTGTATGGTTTAGAAAAAATTGGCTAAGATCTATTAGCTTAACTTTTAAAGAAGACTTCCACCTACTGTTTCCCCACAAGCTTGAGTCGGGAGTCTTACTGCCCGTTTAATTGAGATAAATCTTTCATTAATTTGTCATAAATTGCAAAAAGTTTTTTCTCCATATGCTCCCAACTGTACGTTGATTCCATTATCCTTCGTGCATTTACACCCATACTTTGGATTTTCTCTCTATTGGAATTTAGCATCAGAAGAGCTTGAAAATAATCTTCAGCAGTAGCATATAGTTTTTTAACGATGTGACCGCATTGGTATGTTTCAACAAATCGTTCTATATCCTTGCCCTGATTAGCTAAAATTGGAACACCATTATTTAAATAACTAAAGAACTTGTTCGGCATGGCAAATCTATGATTTAAAGAATTCGCTGCATTTACGTCTACCCAACCTAAATCAACATCCTTCATAAAATGAGGAATTAAATCATAATTAACCCAACCAGAAAACTCTAACTTTTCCTTTAAATGAATTGGAATTTGTTGAATGAGTTCTTTATCAGACTCTTTCTTCCCTCCAATAATTCTTACTTTTAAATCAATCTTTTTATTACTCATTTCCAATAACTTTAATAATTTTGGGTAATTTCCCCTTTTTTTATTTAAAGTACCTTCGTAGGCTAGTAGAAGGCCGGATTGGGAAACGTTTCTCGGTTCATAGTTAGGGGCTAGTGGCGGAGAGTTATAAATGACTTCTACCTGGAGATTAGAGTCAATCGAACGATACCATGATTGAATAGATGGTGATACAGTAATGACATAATCCGTTTCTCTTAACATCGCTCTTAACATTTCTGTTTTCACTTTCTTTTTATTTTGTGACTGATCTATTAAAGGGTCTGGTTCTAATTCATGGCTATCATAAATAACTTTACATGGTTTTCCCTTACCAGCTAATACCCGTTTCACTCCAATAGCCGCATACAATGAAAAAAACTCATGTGCATGATAAATATCCGCTTTCTGCTCAACTCCTAACTGGAACAATGAATCTTTGAAACGGTGATGACTTCGAGATTGCAAATTATTTCCTAAATGCTTTAAATGCTTTTCATAAGTTATTTGTTCATAAGTTACGATCTTAATCCCTTCATATATAAACGTCTTTTCTAGAAAACGATCCTTAAAAATAGCACCATTTATATCAAAAAGGAAACCATCCTTCCTAGGTACGATCATGGTTACGACATAGCCTTTTTTCATTAAACTCTTCGCTTCCTTCTTGTATATACGGGCATCCAAAAAAGGGTGTTCGGATACTAAAATACAAACACTTTTCCCCATTTTATCCCCCTTCAAGAAACCATAGTTTACCTATTTTCATTAATGACTGCTCAAATAATACTATTAAGCAGTTTATTTGATTATTCATATAAACTTCAGAATGGTTATGCTTTAACATCCATTACATGCTAATAAACAGGTTTTAACAATATATGCCCTCAACCTTAAGACTATATTTGAATAAGATGCAGAAGCAGAATTAACTTTTAGGAGGATTAAAAAACAAATGAAAATGCCAAACTTTACTACACGTTTAAAAACAGTTAGCAATCACCGTTATAAAATTAAATTCATGGAAGATGGGTATCCCGGGAAGGATTTAGGAGAAACGGTTGCTTGTCATCCGATTTATGGAGTATATGTCATAAGAGACTACCTGTTTCAATTCAAAAAAACGAAAGATATCAACTATCAAAAAGCAGCGATGAGAGTTGCTGATGCAGCTATTCATAGAATGGAAAGTTTTAAAGATACATTGGTGTTTTGGTACAAATCAAACTCTGCCTTTAACTCTATGAATAGAGATTATTATTCTGGTTTAACACAATCATACTATGCCGAAGTCTTTGCACAACTTTATGCCTCAACAAATAAAGAAAAATACAAAGATGCAGCCCAAAAGGTTTACCATAGCTTAAAAATTCCAGTTACTGAAGGTGGGGTCTTTCATCATTCCTTATACGGGCCAAGTATACAGGAATACCCTATGGAGCCAAATGGCTATGTTCTAAACGGGTGGCTGTCAGCGATATCTTCTATTAAAAAATATGCTGATATCATACAAGACAAAGATGCAACTAAATTTTGGAATAAAAATCTAAATACATTAGCTAACTTACTCCCTTTATATGATGCACCACAATTCGCAAATTCTAGATATACATTAAACGGCAGTACAACTATTAAGATTCAATCAACTGCAGGTAATATGGAGCTACAAGGAATTCATTTAAACATTCCTGGGGAAGGGACATTTGAATTATTAGTTGATGATAAAAAAAATATATGAATTGTATTCATGATAATTCAGTGATAAAAAAAGGACAGAAGATTTTCACCAAAAATCAATCCGCATTATTAAATGTATTATTAAGCAGATATTCATATCCTGAGACAAACGAAATTACGATTCATCTAGTTAGCGAAAACGCAGGATTGTTGACTCTCTCTATGATAAAACCAAAGTATTCTGCTAAAACTTTGAAACCTGACAAATCTATGGTGCTAGATAAAATCCCAATTCAAAAAGGAAAAAATGTCATCAAGGTTAAAATACCTTGGCAACACTTAGAGGCGCTAGGAAATCCCACTACTTTTAAACAATTTGGCAATAAATGGCATAATGTTTATCACTTCATACACATTAATAGACTTGAAGAATTTTATAATGTCACGCAAGACAAAAGATTATTACATTATATAAACAAATGGAAGAAATATGTAGATTCATGGAGTAGCAATCCATTATATAAGGGAGTGGAAACAGTTCCCTATAAGTAGTTACTTCTAAGTAATTCAAGGAGGATAAAAATGAAGAAAAAAGTATGTATGTTAGTACACACCCATTCTTTTTTAGATTCTAGAATATTTAAAAAGGAAGCCAAAACGTTACAAAAGAATGGTTATGACGTAACAATGATTGTACCTAGGGTTAAAGGGAATTTATTTGATATCGATAAGGCTCCTTTTAATGACCGTTTCTTACAACCAAGTTTTATGCACGAAGATATAAAAATAGTTACCTATAAAATAGAATCTTTTAAACCCTCCCCCATCGAAATGCAAAGCCACATAGATCATGGTAATCATACCAAATTCGAAAATCCACTAACACAACTCGGACTGGAAGAAAAAGCAGATATTTATCACGCCCATGAGTTAGGTTCATTATATGCAGGTATTGGCATCAAACGAAAGATGAAGGAATTACACAATACAGAAGTAAAATTAATATACGATAGTCACGACCTAATTCCGGATCCATTAGATAATAAAACCATTCCACAAAAAAGGAAAACAGCAATGTTAAAGTTACTAAATACCATGATTAAAGAAATCGATCAACTTATAACGGTATCTCACTCCATCAAATCCTGGTATCTTTCAAAAAATCCATTGCTTCCGGTTGAAATTATTTACAATTCTCCTCCTCTTGCCAAACCATTTGAACCTAAAGATTACAAGAATAACAAACTTACGGTTTGTTATGAAGGTCATATTGCAGATAACAAAAAAGGAAGCAGGGATAAAATATTCGATATTACAAATATATGCTCAAAGCAAACCGACTTTAACTTTAAAATAATTGGCGGTGTATTACATGGACACTCCTTAACTGTCCCAGATAATTTGAAGAAACATGTAGAGTTAACAGGTTGGGTTGATTATCATTCCATTTCAAAGCATATGGAGAATGTTGATATTGGTTGGATTGATTTTGATGATTTATCCCAATCCCTTAATCGATCCTATGCATTACCTAATAAATTTTTTAGTTATTTAAACAATGGAATCCCTGTAGTTGTTAATAAATGCCATGAGATGGAAGAATTTATTCGAACACATAAGTGTGGGCTTGTTATCAATAAACCGAAAGCGACAGCACAAGACTACGCAAGGGCGTTTCTATATTTAAATAAAAATAGAGCAAAACTAACACAAATGAGTGTAAATGCGAGAAAGGTAGTGGAAAACTTATATAGCTGGGAACACATGGAAAAAAGGTTGTTAAATGTCTATGAATCGTTAATAAATGGTAATAGCCCATTCATTCTATAATAGTGGGGGGAGCTTTTTACCCCCCACGAATTATCCTATAAATTTTTTCCGATGTTTTTCCATCTCCAAATAACATTGGGTAGGAATCTGGTTCCTTTTTAGCTGATATTTCTTTTAAAATTTTCTGGTGATCAGACGCACCAACAATACTATTCCATTTTGCTTCCACCGTTTCAATCCATTCTGTTTCATCCCGCAACGTGATACAAGGAACTTGAAGCATATAAGCCTCCTTTTGAACACCTCCAGAATCAGTTAATATCATCTTTGCTTCGCTTTCTAAAGCAAGCATATCAAAATAATTCAAGGGTTCAATCGTATGAATATGGGAGGCTGTGATCATGGATTCCAAATTCCAATGCTCTATCTTTTTCTTTGTTCGTGGGTGCAATGGAAGTACTACAGGCCTATCTAATTGGGACAGTACCTTCAACAATGTTTGAAGTCTATCCATTCTATCCGTATTTTCCGCACGATGAATGGTAGCAAGGTAATAATCTTTCTTGTCAAGATTCAACCTGCTAAAAAGGGTAGAATGTTTTAAAGCTTCAGACTTAAAATGAAGAACCGCATCATACATAATATCACCTGTTATAAAGACCCTATCTTTTATCCCTTCCCTCTTTAAATTACTATGAGCACTTTTCGTTGGACAAAATAACCATGTAGAAAGATGGTCCGTTAAAAGTCGGTTAATCTCCTCTGGCATCTTTTTATTAAAACTACGCAGCCCTGCCTCTACATGGGCAATTGGTATATGCAACTTTGAAGCCGCTAAGCTACCTGCAAGGGTAGAATTGGTATCCCCATAAACAAGAACGATATTAGGTTCTTCTTTGAATAAAATAGATTCAATTTCTGATAACATTCTTCCCGTTTGATTCCCGTGAGTACCAGATCCAATCCCTAGATTATAATCTGGCTTCGGAATTTTCAACTGGTCAAAGAAAATATCGGACATATTTGCATCATAATGTTGTCCTGTATGAACTAATATTTCTTTTATGTTAGGATCTTTCTGGAATAATCTTGATAACATGGAAACTTTTATAAATTGTGGCCTTGCTCCAACTACAGTTACAATTTTCACGATAAATCCCCCCTTCTAGGAATTAATCTTTCGAGCAGGAACGCCAACAACAGTAATATTTTCTTCTAAGTCTTTAGTAACAACGGAACCAGCACCTACTATTGTATTTCTGCCTATTTTAATTCCTGGAAGTAGTGAAGCATTGTTCCCAATCTTTACTCCCTTTTCGATATATGCTCCTTTTAAAGAGTATGGTTTAGTCCCCATATACTTATCATTCGACATCGAGACACAAGGTCCGATAAAAACATCATCCTCCAGCGTTGTATCCCCAGTTACATATGCAAGTGTTTGAATGGTGCAATTTTTCCCTATTTTTGAATTCAATTCTACAATAGCTGCTCTTCCAACAACAGTTCCTTCCCCTATTAAAACATTCTCTCTAATGCTTGCATGGTCACCAATAAATACATTTTTGTCAATATGTGTCCCTGAATAAACGGAAGTCAAATTTCCAATTCTAGTCCCTGATTGAATAATTAATGAAACATTTTCCTGTGAAATTTTTCTCATTCTTTTATTGACCGCCGGTTTTATACCTAATACACAGCTGTTTCCAATAACAACATCATCAGCGATTTTAGTGCCTTGTAATATAGTGGTGTGATGACCGATTACGACATTTTCTCCAATTGTCACACCTTTTTCTATAACGACATGACTTCCTAACTTTACAGTTTCTGGAATGACGGACAAAGTAAATCCCCCTTATTTAAAAACAATGCTTTCCATTTTTTTAATTAATTGCCGAGCTCTTTTTTTAACGGAGTGGTTTTCGTAAATAAAATGATAGCCTTGTTCAGCAATTTGCTGTCGTTTAGTTTCATTCTCTAAATAGTATGCAGCCTTCTCTGCAAAGTTGTTTTCATCGATTGGAACAAAGTGTGTACCCGGAATAAAACCAAGATCCTCCAGTTCCTTGAATGTAGGTGCTAAAAGTAACGTATTACATGCTAAAACCTCAAAATATTTCCTAACAGGATAATAATATATTGATGGACATGTAAAAAAGATCTTGGCTCGATTTATCTCCTTAGCGTAATAGGAGCCAATAAAATGTTGGGTTTCTTCCTGTTCATTAAATGACTTATATCCCGGATGCTTATGGTAAACAAAATTAGAGTCTTCTTTATATGTGTTACGTATTTTTTTTCTTAATGGATAAATATCGTTTACCGCCCCCATCATTAATAGATGAATATTCTTTTGTTCGTGATAATCCCTATAAATTTTTGTATTCACAAAATGAGGAAACCATTCCATTTTATATTGAAATTCTGGGTAAATTTCGATGAATTTATCTCGAGCTATCGTAAATAGAAAAGGTATTTTATTTTTGGAAATAAAATTTCTCCGAAGATTTGTGAATCGATGAACGTCATTAATAAATAGTCCTACGGGAATGTCAATGTTTGCTAACCCCTTAATTCGGGGGGAGAATTTTTTGCCTATATCATTTAATACTAAAATAAAATCTGGTCGGATAGATAATTTTTTGAGAATAGAACTGATATGTCCATTTTTTCTCCAGAATGTGACATGTGCTAGTTTAACAAGCTCCTGTTCAAGATAATAAAAATTTTTATTCAAGAGTTGGGATGTATCTTCAGCAATAAATAATATATGAATCATACATTCACCTTCTAAATGATTAATAGTTAAAAAGCCAAACTTAAATCTTTTCATTACTAACGTCCATATCAATTATTGAATAAATCATAATATACATTAGGAGTTCAATTATGAGGAGGTTAAGCATGAAAGTCGGCGTAATTGGAATCGGTAAAATGGGTGAGAATCATGTTCAAACTTATTTATCCCTTCAAAACGATTGCGAACTCGTGGGCATATACGATACAGATGAAGAGAAAAGAAATGAGATCGCTAATAAGTATCAGGTTAAACCTTTTCATTCTTTAAATAACCTTCTCCGTGCAGTCGATGCTGTGAGTATTGCTGTACCTACAGAATTTCATTATAAAGTCGGCTTATCTTGTATTGAGCATAACGTACACATGTTGATGGAAAAACCAATTACTAGTACAGTCGATCAAGCAAGAGACTTGATTGATCGGGCAAAAAAAGCTGGCATTAAACTTCAAGTAGGACATATTGAACTATATAACCCATTAATACAATTTCTTAAAAATAAATTACAAAATGAAGAAATTATAGAGATTATGCATTTTAGAATGAGTCCATATGATGATAGATTAAAAGATATTGATGTGGTTAAGGATTTAATGATCCATGATTTATATATATTGGATGAACTCCTTACAGATAGCTATGGTGAGTTGTATACCGTTGGAAAGGTGATAAATGGCATTCCCGAACACGCTGTTACTATAGCTCAATCCTTATCAGGTGTAATAGTTCACTTAACAGCCAGTTTTAAATCTAGTAGAAAAATTAGAACAATTAAAGTTCTCACGAAAGACGCTCTCTTTGAGACTGATATTTTAAATAATGTAATGAAGATTTCTCGCTCTATTCAAGAGGATACCAGTAGCGCTTCTGTACCAATTATGGAAACTATTCAATTTGACCATTCCATACAACCATTAAACGTACAGTTGCTGGATTTCATTAACTGCATTAAAAATGATCAAAAACCTAATGTGCCCGGAGAAGAAGGAATGAAAATATTAATTTTGACTAATAAAATAAGTGAATCCATTATCCACTCAAATAAAAACAAGGATTAATAAATAGGTATTCCCTATTATGAAAGGAATACCTATTTTTTTATGGAATGATCAATGTTGAATGCTACATTTATATACTACCGTCTTTTTTTCCTTTTTCTCCCACAGCCACAACCTGACTTTTTCTTTCTTTTTGAATACGTTGCTCCTTTTAATTCCTTTTTTGATTGGTATTTCTCTTTCATTTCCATACCTCCCTGCTAATTTTAATAATCTGTGAGTCTATTTACTACAGATTCCAAAAAACCTGCCGCACCAGTAATTGCAAGAACGATAATGATAAATTCCATAACTGTTGGCCAAACATCATAAAACACTAATAGTAAAACTGCACACCATATTCCAGCGCACCAATAACAGCTAAGTAATTCCCCTATCCATTTCTTAATCCCATTACCTTTAACTTCTATATATGTTACAACCGTTCCATCCCCTTCTACTTCCTCCACTTCTTCTAAGAATGGCGATCTTAAAAATGTGGTTATTTTGTCAAAAACAATCAATCTAGTTAATCGAAATGTTGCCAATGCTAACAATAAGAATTCGAATCCGGATAAATTCATTTCATCAACCTCTTCATTAATGTTAGAAGGACTTATCGTATTATATGTGTTTTAGGAGCAATTGTTATAGGCTCACTAATCAGATAAATGGACGTTCAAAAATACAACATAGCTATTAAAGACATGTACGTATGGATTCAACAAAGATTTTGTCCATTTCAACTTAGGAATCTCATCCTTACACGTGCCCAATTTACCCCAATCTAGACGTATACCCATATCATACAAACGCCCGACACATATAGTAATATTGTAAATCACTTTGGAGGTGATGTTTAAATGAGTAATGTTGAAGGTGGCTATGGTGGAGGCTTTGCCTTACTTGTAGTATTGTTCATACTATTAATTATTGTGGGCTCAGCTTACGTTGCCTGCTAAAGTAAAATAAGGATGGTTTCTTAAATAAATAAAAGGAGGAATTCAATAATGGGCTTCGGATGTGGATGTTACGGATACGGTGGTTACGGCTATGGTGGTTATGGACGCGGAAACGGATTTGCGTTAATCGTTGTTTTATTTATCCTTCTAATAATCGTTGGTGCAGCTTGGCTGTAAATTCTATCATTTAATATTGTTTAAGAAGGGAAACCATCCAACTGGTTTCCTTTTCTAATGATGGAAAATAGGGAAAGTAACGACTATAAGGAATAGGTAACCTTTACGGGCAGTTCATCTCCCACCTACCTTCTTTGTTTCCTTAGAAGCTTGAGGTGGGTTAAACAAGAATTTTTCTATCTATGTGTAAAATAGTTCTCGGGGATTTGAAACAAAATTCTAGAAAAAAAAGAAAAGGCGCTCTATCATAAATGTATGCTGACCGGCAAATACATTTGAAAGAGGCCTTTTCATGAATACAATTATATCAAAAATCAGCGAATTATTAAAGGATACAAATGATTTAATTGACTTTGAGGAACATGTTCAAATTTATGTATATGATCTCCTTACTAAACTGATGGGGAGCGTATTTACACAACTTAATCAAACGATAAAAAGAAGAATGCAAAGTAAGGGTTGGACGGTTGAACGAGAAGATGAAAAGACAATTCAGTTTATCTTTGGGGCAGTTCGTTTTACGCATACATTAATGCACGATATCAATGGGAAAGCGCATTATCCTTTTGATGAGTGGGTTGGATTTAGAAAATATCAGCGACATAGTCCTTTAGTTGAAGTAAAAGTGGCGGAGTTGGCTAGTGAGAGTACGTACCGAGAAACTGCACGCATATTAAGTGAATGGACTGCCGTGAATCTTAGTCATACGACAGTGGGAAGTATGGTGAAGCGTGTAGGAAAAGCACAAGCGCAAGCTGATGAAGAATTGTTAGCTGAATTAGAGGAAGCTGCCTATTTACCAAAGGGGAAAGAATTGGAATTTTTATTTGCCGAGGCAGATGGTGTATTTGTGCGTGGGACTAAGGAAAAAACAAGTCATGAAGTACATCATGCAGTGATCCATGAAGGTTGGATTAAAAATGGAAAGCGCGTATCCCTAAAGAATCCACAAGTTATTATGACAACCAAACCAACAAATGATTTTTGGAAAGAAGTCCAGGCGTTTACAGCTAGTCATTATTCCTTAGAAAATACACAAGTTGTCACCAATAGTGATGGTGGTCCCGGTTATACGGCAGAACGTTTTCAAGAGGCTTTCTCACAGTCTAGTTATCCTGTTTTAAATCAATTGGATTCCTTTCACATTTCTAAAGCACTGAATCGAACTTTTGGAGTTAAAAAGAGCGAGTTTAAAGAAGGTGTACAAAAGGCAATCAAAGAACACGAACTGGATGATTTCATACGTTGGATGGATACATTGGAGAGCACTTTAGAAACGGATAAGCAGTTAGAAAAGGCCGAGGATTTTCGTAGATATATTGGCGGTAATTGGGATCGAATTTTTGATTGGAGAGAAAAAGTTGAGAATCCACCAAAAGAGGCAAGGGGCATGGGTGCAATGGAATCCAACCAACGACATATTTCATTCCGAATGAAAAAGCGTGGAATGCATTGGAGTTTAGAAGGTAGTGAGGCAATGGTGAAGATCAAACAAGGGATTCTAAATAAAACATTACGATCCGTCTATTTGAGAGACCAAAGGCGAAGTGTAAGAAAACAACGAGACGTGAAAAAAGTGGTTCGTATGACTGAATTTCTACGCCAGGAAACCCAGCCGTCAATTGGAGCAAAACAAGGTAAAATAAGCCTAAATACAGCTCATTCATCAGCTATTGGACAGTTAATAAAAAGTTTTAGATAACACCCTGATTTTTAGGTAAGGTTCTTGGTTTTTAGAACGTTACCTAAAAATTGGGGACAGCAAGCGACAAGGGTCGCGCGGTAGCCGAAAAAGTGTACAAAAATAGAGTGCCGGAAATATTGGTGTGAAAGACACACCGAGAAAAACTTGACACATACATTTTTCTATTATCTATTTGAATTTCAACATTTCTTAAGCTAAACTTAATATACGAATCTTAAATAGAGATAGGTGACAAAATTGACAGATTTCACACATTTTAATGAACATGGCCGGGCTAAAATGGTTGATATTTCGGATAAGAAAGAAACAGCACGAAAAGCCATTGCTAGATCTAGTATCCAAATGAAAAGAATCGTTTATGAAAATATCACAGAACAAAAAAATAAAAAAGGAGATGTTTTGTCTGTCGCTCAAGTTGCAGGTATAATGGCCGCAAAACAAACATCTACTTTAATACCGATGTGTCATCCCATTCCAATAAGTGGAGTGGATTTATCATTTGAATGGACTAACATCGAAAATGATACATACGAACTTATGATTAATGCCGAAGTAAAAACAGTAGGGAGTACAGGTGTTGAAATGGAAGCATTAACAGCAGCTTCTGTTACTGCATTAACTGTATACGACATGTGTAAAGCCGTTGACAAAGGGATGATTATTGGACAAACCTACCTTCTTGAAAAAAGTGGGGGGAAAAGCGGAAATTTTAAAAGAAAAAATAATTAAAGAGGTTGGGACAAAAATGTTTTATAAAAAAAGAAATCCGAACTTTACAGAAGTTATGGAGTAGATAAACCGCTCCGGAAATATACTTCGCTAATTCTGTGGGATTGTTCGTCATTTTAGTTAAACATTTCGTTATGTCCCAACCTCTTTTATAATTGATCTGATTTCATTCGATTAATGATCAAAAGCAATACAAATGAAAAACTTATACTAACAAGAACGTAGTACCAGGCGATGCTTGTAGCTCCAGTTTCTATTGCAAGATATATAGCTGTCGGGATAGTTTGCGTTTTTCCTGGTATATTTCCTGCAAACATTAATGTCGCACCAAACTCACCAAATCCCCTTGTAAAGCCAAGCACCAATCCAGTGACAATGGAGCGAGATGACAAAGGCAAAATAATCCTAATTAATACGGACCAATCATTTGCTCCATCCACCTTGGCTGCTCCAATAATAGTTTGATCTACTGACAAAAAACCTGTCTTAATAGATTGATAAATTAAAGGAAAAGCAACTACTAAAGCTGCAATAATAGCTGCTGTTGAAGTAAATAACACACTACCTCCAGTTACCGTCTCAATGGCTTGTCCTACCCAACTGTTTTTACCAAATATTACAATGAGAAAGAAACCAATAACTGTTGGTGGTAATACCAATGGCAAGAAGAATATCGTCTCTATAATTGCCTTGCCTTTCCTGTCTTTCTGTATCATCCAAAAAGCTGAAACGACAGCTAATAGAAATGCAATTATTGTTGCTACGCTTGCTACATAAAATGATAATTGAACGGGTTGCCATGACCATTGCATTTCTCTTTCACCTACTCTATTCGGTCCTTTTCATCCTCATTTTTGAACACTTATTGTAAATTGAAATCCATACTCTTCAAAAACTTTTTTAGCTGTTTCACTTGATATAAATTGATAATAGGTCTCTTTTGCTTTTAATTTAGCTTCATTTTCTTCGCCATTGTCAATAATTGCAGCATAATATTTGATTGGTGAGTGAATACTTTTGTCAAATTCCTGTAAAATATGAACGTTATCTGCCCGATTTACATCGCTTGAATATACAATACCTACATCTGCTGCACCTTCACGAACTAATGTGAGAACTTGGGATACATCCTTTGTTGTAACAAGACGATTCTGCTTTTCTAATGTGTCCCATGCTCCTAAGTTTGTTAAAGTTTCTTGTGCATATGTACCTGCTGGAACTGCTTCTGGCGTGCCAATCGCAATAGTCCCCTCACCTGCTAAGAATGAATCAAAAGATGATACTTCCGCTTCATTTTCCGAAATAAGTACAAGATTATTGGAAAGGATAGCTTCCCCTTCCATTACCCTTTGCTGTTCTACTAATTTTTCATAATCGATACTTGATGCCGATATAAATAAATCTATTGGTGCACCTTGTTCAATCTGCTTTCGTAGGGATCCGGAACCACCAAAATTGTATGAAATTTGAATTTCGGGATGCTCTTTTTCAAATGTATCTTGTAATTGCAGTAGAGCATCAGTTAAACTAGCAGCAGCCGAGATCGTTAATTCTATTTTCCCATCGCTGTCTTGCTCTTCAGATGAACATCCTGACAAGACAACCATTATTATAATCAAAATAAGTATGCTACATTTTTTCATGTTGCGGCTCCTTTTTAACGACCTATATCTTTATGAATCTCTTTAACGATATGCCCTAACTCAGGTAAGATGATTTGTTCCATTGCTAGTGTAACCGCACCGGTCGATCCTGGAATTGAAAATATAACACAATGATTCGCAACGCCACAAGTTGCTCTAGATAGAATACTCGCTGTGCCAATATCATGTTGAAAACTTAAATATCGGAATAATTCACCAAAGCCTGGCAGTTGTTTGTCAAATAATGGCTCAATCGATTCAATGGTTACATCACGATGAGAGATACCTGTCCCTCCATTTACAATAACTGCATCTATCTTTTCACTATAAATCGCTTTTTCCACAGCTAGTCGTATTTGATCACCTTCATCAGGTACTATTTGATAAAGATTGACTTGATGATCATATTTTTGTAAAAATTCCTTTATTTTTTTACCACTTTTATCCGTAGTTTTAATTCTTGTATCACTAACCGTAATGACAGCACATGAAATATGTTGTGATGCATGTTTCCGATGATCTGCCAGCATCTTGAACACTCCCTATCCTCATTTTATTCTTCAGTTTCAATCCATTTCTCATAGTCCGATCTTCTATTTATATTATAAAAAGCCTTTTCTTCCTCCATCGAAACATACTTTACTCTGCATTTTTTTAATAGCTCTTGAACAGATAATGTATTACTCTTGAGTTGAAGTTGAATAAGTCTTTTCACACGATAGTGATAGATGGAAAGGAGTGGTTGAATTTTACCCGAAACCACTGGGATTATGGCGTCAATATTTTTGTCCCTATGTAAAAGTAATGATTGGAATATATTTCCATTAATAAAGGGAACATCAATGGGAGAGATCACATACCAATCCCCTCGTATATATTCCATTCCACTAAAAATACCTGCTAAGGGGCCTAATCCCTCATACTCCTTCTTATCTGTTATTATAGCAAAATTCACTTCTTGCTCATAAAGAAATTTACCTATTAGGGTTGGGTTCGTAACCAATACGAAAGAATCCACAACACTACTCAAAGCATCAATAGAGTATTGATAAAAATATTTTCCATCCTTCCTCGCAAAAGCTTTTGGAGAACCAAATCTTCTTGATTGCCCTCCAGAAAGTACAATACCTATTATTTTATCTTTCATAATAAAACCCCATTCCATATAAAAGATTCACAAATTCGTAACCGAAAAGTTCCAAAATCATTTTTATTCAATGATAAAATAATGGTAGGAAATTGTTAGTTATGCAGACTAATGATTCCATACGTTCCATTTGCAATCAAAGGAGATGAAAGATTTGCAAACAAGTGTGTTATTAGATGCGAAAACGGAAGAAGATTTAATTTCTCCAGATCTCCGGGCACTATTAAATTCCATCAGTACCCAAAAGGTGATGGATGAGGAAACCTATCTTTTCCATGAGGGTACCGAAGCAGAAGAAATTTTTATCATTAAATCAGGACTCGTCCAAATCTCAAAGTTAACTGCCGATGGTAAAGAAATGATTTTACGAATTTGTAAACATAACGATATTATTGGTGAATTAACTTTATTCTGTAATGACCCCAAATATATACTAAGTGCAAAAGTTATGGAACGTGGTGAGGTTCATGTTATACAGAAAGAAATGTTAGAAAAGGCACTTATGACCAATAATGAGTTAACGTTTGAATATTTAAAATGGACCAGTAATCACATGAGAAAATATCAGTCCAAAATAAGGGATCTATTATTAAACGGGAAGAAAGGTGCCTTATATTCCACCCTTATCCGTCTTTCCAATAGTTACGGAGTTGTAAAGGACGAAGGAATATTAATTGATCTAGTTTTAACTAATCAAGAATTAGCTAAATTTTGTGCCGCAACTCGGGAAAGTGTCAATAGAATGCTTGTTGAATTAAGAAAATTAGATGTTATATCAATGGATAAAAGTGGTAAAATACTATTAAAAGATATCGATTATTTACGAGCAAAAATAGGCTGTGAAAATTGCCCAATCGAAATATGCAATATTAATTAAGAGATTAGAAAAACTCGCATTCACTAGTTCTTTAGCGAATGTGTTAGTTTTTCTTATACTTAGGCTTTTAACATTTTTACTTTGTCGGTTCACTTCCCGCTAACATTTTATACTTCCTAACGTATAAAATGTTATTTCTTTTTTTATTCTTTTAATCTCATTTCTTTCCATATCCATTGGTAAATCCTTTCCATCTCTGTAATATGAAATAAAGGAAAAGGACAGAAATTCTGTGTTAAAGGAATTCTACTGATGACGACCTTAATATTACTAACTTCTTCAACTAATCTAATGTCCTCTTCTTGACTTATTAGCACGATTTTTGGATATTTTTCCTTTTTAAATCCTTCGATTAATAATAAATCTACCTGCATGATTTTGTAAATTTCAATCATTTCACTTAGTTTCCAGTTTTTCTTGGATAATTGAAATAACCCATCTCCCTCTACACCTGCAATTAAAGATCCAGCACTCCGATGTTTTTCACTATCTGTACTACCTATTCCTTCTGGTACCCCACCATGGCCATGGTGTTTCAACGATGCTGTTCGAACTCCAATCGATGTAAAATACTCTATAAGTTTTGTTGTTAAGGTCGTTTTTCCACTATTTTTATAGCCGACGATTTGTAAAACAAACATTTAACCACCACTAACTGGGGGAATAAATGCAACTGTATCTCCAGATTTAACAATATCACTTTCCATTGCATATTCTTCATTTATTGCCGTCATTACTTGGTCTAATTGTAATAGACCATATTCATTTTTTATTTTCTTTTTTAACTCCTTAACTGAGATGGATTCTTCCTCCAATTCCAGTTGATCCTTCCCTACCTTTTCTTGTAAATCAGCAAATAATAAAATATGAATCATCTTTACACATCCTTTATATTTGGACTTCCGCTTGGGTAGACAGCGGTTTCCAATTGATCTCCTATCCATGTTTCGCCATCTTCCCAATGTTCCTTCTTCCATATCGGTACTATTTGTTTAATGCGTTCAATGGCATATTCATTTGCTTCGTATGCTGCTTTTCGATGTGGAGAAGACACAGCAATGACGACTGCAAGATCAGAAATATCTAGATGCCCAATACGATGAGTAATAGCAACCTTTGTGTTGGGCCACTTTTCTTCTATTTCATCACCGATTTTAGTAAGCATTTTTACTGCCATTGGTTTATACGCCTGATATTTCAAATAGACGGTACGCTTTCCCTTCGTCCATTCACGTACAGTACCCATAAAAGTAGTAATAGCCCCTGCTTCTCTTCTTTTCACTTTTTCAATAATCGCTTCTACATCAATAGGCTCTTCAACGATTTCAAATAATGAATCAGTCATATTTTCTCTGACTCCTTCTCGTATTTACATCCATTGTTGTAAATTTTTCCATTGTAGTACCTTCTTGGTCTTCTAATAATATAACAGAAACCTCCATTCCAGCCTCATATCCACGTGTCCCCCCTGGTAGGACAATAAGAATATTAGCTTCAGCTAAAGAGGAAACAACGTTTGACTTGTCTAAACCGACCGGTGTTGCAACTAAACGACCACTTTCATAAGTTAAATGACCTCGAACAAAACGATCAAATGGATTGGGCTTAGGAAAATCAGACCCAAGAATGGCAACTTCTTTTTTCAAAAATGCATTTGTATGATGTAAGAAAGTTCGAATGATAGGTCGAGTATAAAGTTCAAAACCAACATAGCAAGCAGAAGGATTTCCAGAAAGACCATATAATAGCTTTCCTTCTATTTCAGCAACCGTTGTTACACTCCCTGGTCTCATCCCAATTTTATTAAATAAAACATTGGCATGTAGCTTGTTATATATTTCCGGTAAATAATCATAATCACCAACAGATACTCCACCTGTTGTTATTAAAATATCCACTTGACTCAGAGCATTTGCGACTTGGTTAAAGCATGTTTCAAACTCATCACTAAACTGACCAAAATAGATAGGCTCTCCACCCGCACGAATAATTTGTGATTGAACCATGAAAGCATTACTATTTCTAATTTTTCCTGGTTGTAACGGCTCATCAACACCTAATAATTCACTTCCAGTAGCTATGATTCCAATTTTAGGTTTCTTACTTACTGGAACCTTTTTATAACCGAATGTCGCAAGTAACGCAACAATACCAGGATTAATAAAGGTACCCTTCCTAACAAGAGATGTTCCTTTTTTCGTATCTTCTCCGGTAAAAGAAATATTGTCACCGGACTTCACATTTCTTTTCAATTGGATAAAAGACTTATGATCATTCTCAAACTCTTTCACCACTTCAAACATAACAACTGCATCACAACCATCGGGAATTTGTGCACCTGTCATGATCCGAACCACTTGACCTTCCGTTACTGTATCTTCAAAAACACTTCCTGCACCAATTTCTCCAACTACTTCTAACTCGATGGGATTGGCACTGGAAGCCGCTATTGTGTCTATAGAGCGTATAGCAAATCCATCGTATGGGGAACGATCAAATGGAGGTACATGATGATCGGCGATTAAATCTTCTCCTAAAAAACGGCCATAACTGTCTTCTATCGGAACATATTCTACCTTTCCACTTGTTGCAAAGTTCATCACTCGGGAAATAGCTTCATTCACTTTTATTGGTTTTCTTCTTTCTACCACGTTATTCACCTTCATCCTGCTAACTGATAATAGATACTTTTCGCTTTTTCAATAGAATTGGTCCCATGTATTAACGTTCTACCATCTTGAAAGAAAACAAGTCGATAAGACTCATATTCAATAGAAATTAAAAAGTCATTTACTTTTACTGGCGCAATTCTTTCCAAACGTTCTTTTAATAGATTTAAATTTTGCTTTTGGGATGTCCTAATTTGAACTGTATTTCTTCCACAAAGCACTTCTGATTTGGTTGTAGATTGATAATCTAAAGCTGGATAATTTGGATTTTCTCCACAAGCTGGGCAAGTCTGTTTTTTCGCCCTATCTACCTTCATCATATGGTAGTGATTATTCCATAAATCAAAAGTAACTAGTGAGGTACGTAGAGATTTTTGATTTTCGATTAAAATTTTTAGGGCTTCTGTTGTTTGATGAGCAACTACCATCTGAACTGCAGGTGAAATAATGCCGACTGAATCACATGTAGCTCCGGAAACGGGAATTGCATCTAGTAAACATCTTAGACATGGTGTTTGATTAGGTAAAATCGTATAACTCATTCCCGTACTTCCTACACATGAACCAAAAATCCAGGGAATAGAATACTTTTGTAACATATCATTAAGTAAAAACCGGGTATCAAAATTATCGGTTGCATCCATAACCAAATCGATACCTGTTAATAAAGGTTCCAGAGACGTTACCGAGGCATCCATGACATGTGCTTCTATGTCAATCTCTGAATTAATCTCTTGTAATCTTTTCTTTGCTGCAATAGCTTTTGGTATTTGGTTGTAGACATCTTGTTCTGTATATAGTTGCTGTCTTTGTAAATTACTTATTTCCACATAATCCCGATCAATCAGTGTTAATTTACCTACACCAGCACGAGCTAAGTTATCTGCGTTTGCGGAACCAAGAGCGCCACAACCAAGAATAAGCACATGTTTTTCGGATATTTTTTGTTGTCCTACTTTTCCAATTGGCTTAAATAACATTTGCCGTGAATATCTTTCCATCTACTTGTTCCCTTTCTATCCGCCAATATAAGACATTTCAATTTTGCTTCTACTTTTTGCTGATTCTTCTGTCCGTTCATCGGAATATCGGTCCGTACGATTATTCCATATACGTATCACTTCATCTTTAATCTCCAGATCCGATTTATCCGAACGTAAAAGCTCTCGAAAATCAAACCCATTTTCAGCAAATAAGCAAGTATACATTTTTCCATCCGCTGCAATTCTTGCTCTTGTACAAGTAGAACAAAATGATTCCGAAACAGAAGTGATAAAACCTACTTCTGTATTCGTTCCTACATAACGATAACGTTTAGCAACTTCACCAAGATAATCCGGATCAACTGGTTCCAAGTCAAATTGTTCGTTTAACTGTTCGTAAATTTGTTTTTTCGTAATAACTTTACTAAAATCCCAGGAATTTGTTTGTCCGACATCCATAAATTCAATGTATCTTAATGTGATTCCTTGTTCTTTAAAATAAGCCGCCATAGGAACAACCTGGTGATCATTCATTCCTTTTTTAACGACCATATTCACTTTCACTTCAAGTCCAACTTCTTTTGCTTTCTGGATCCCTTTAAGAACACGTTCCGGTCCTACACCACTATCATTAATAGATTTGAATAATTCGTCATCTAATGCATCCAAACTTACATTGACACGCTTAAGTCCAGCTTCTTTTAATTTTTCAGCTAAATGACCTAATAAAGAACCATTTGTTGTTAATCCGATGTCTTCCAACTGATCGATTTTGGTTAATTTACTAATTAATGTTGGCAAATCCCTTCTCATAAGGGGCTCTCCACCGGTTAATCTAATTTTTCTAACACCTAGATCTACAAAAATTTTAGCTAACCGCTCTATTTCTTCAAAGCTTAATAATTGTTCTCTAGGCATAAATACAAAATCCCTGCCAAAAATCTCTTTCGGCATACAATAGGTGCATCTAAAATTACAACGATCAATAACAGAGATACGAAGATCCTTTAACGGGCGACCGAATTTATCTGTAATAACTGACACTTTGGATCTCTCCTTTTAGGGGTGGTTCCTTTTATCTATCATAAGAATAGTATATATTATTGTATCTGGCTTATCTGTTAAAAATGTCACTTAGTCTATTAATACATCATTATGATTAATATAGAACTTATTTCATGAATATGTCATTTTTTCTTATTTACTAATTTCACAAATTTATCTTCATACATTTTTCTTTTTGATGGCTGATTATTTCTGTTATAAAATTCGATGATTCCTGCTAAAGATTCTTCTAACAGTTCTTGATTACGAGTCTTTTCTATCATATTAAATCCTTTTACGTAACATATCTCCGCCTTATTCAAATCTTGATTAGGTAGATTTTCATAACAGTATGCTAATCGAATATATGTTAGCCCTTTTTCGTCTCTACAGTTCGGAATCTTTTCATAGATTGCTAGTGCATCTTGGTAATGCGTAAAAGCAAGTTCTACATTTTCTTGCTCTAAATGATTAAATGCAATTGCCTGTAACGTATTTCCATAGGCTATAGAATTTTTACGCCCTTCTTGTTCCAAACTTTGTAAAAACTCATCAAATACTTTCTGTGCTTCACCATAATCTTTTTTATCAGAGTATATTTTTCCTAATGCGTATAGAAATTGCATGCGAATTTTGGGAAACGCGTTAGATAATGGTAATCCTCTTTCCAGGTATTCCTTTGCCTGATCTAATTTAAACGTCCGGATAGAAATAGTACCGATTTTTGAATAAATATAAACAATCATGAAATGACTTTCTTCATATATTTTTAATAATTCGTTCAGTGCTTGTTTGTAATAATTAATTGCTCTGGGGAAATTCCCCATATTTTCATCAATTTCTGCTAACATTAAAACCGCTTTTGACATGTCTAAAGGATTTTCTTCAGGTAACTTGGCCATTAACTTAATTGCATCTGTAATTATTTTTCTTGCTTCTTTTAGATCAATATAAAAGTGAATCTCACCTATTTTTAATAATTCCCTAGCCTCTAAACGTTTATTATTATTCATTTGATAAGCTTCCATCAATTGTTTGTGTAGCTTTAAGGCACTTTGATAATCTTCTATTTTGATATATATGTCAGATAATTCATAAATAGTTGATAACAGTACGGGATGAGTTTCAGTTAATGACTCTCTAAAGTAATTCACTGCTTTTTCATACTGTTTCATTCCGTTCTCTATATTTTCTTCCATTAAAGAAACTCTAGCTAAACTGCTGAAAATCGTTCCATACGTATACGGATCTCGATATTCATGGTTATCTAATACCGCTAATAATTTAGCAAGTTCCATTCGTGCATTAGATTCTTGACCATACTCCATCTCTAAATAAGCATAATCCAAGTATGTATCAATGATCATTTCTAAATGGTTATTTTCTATTTTTTTTGACAAACGAAGCGACCTGCGACAATAGTCCCCTGCTTTATCATAATTTTTAACTTTACAATAAAATTTACCTAACGTGCTTAAAGCATAGAATTGCTCTTCGACTGTTAAATTTTGCTGCTCGAGATGGATTTCCAATTCTTTTATTTTTTCTTTTACCTTTTCTGTATCGCCATCAATAATCGTTTCTCTAATGTCTTCATAATAATCGAGGGGAGAATCTATTTTCATGATCATACTTTATCACTTCCTGTCTATATATTCTTAATCCGGGGATATTAAAATAACACGTGCAGTGTTATGAGGAAAAACAAAGAGATTCCCAATCGTAAATGAATTCTACGTAATTTTCCGGTTGGTTTCATTAGTCTCCACCAACCAGTCATGACCATAAAAATCAAATTAATCAACGCCAATAATCCAAAAATCATTTTAATATTGGTAAATGAAAAGCCGTACCAATATCCAATAAAGAAAACATGAATTATAATAATGACAAGCGCAATCGTCCCTGTATAGCGGTGAAAAGGCATCACTTTTTTAGACAAATTAGCCAGCTTAATTTTCGTTTTCCGATCATCTACATTTCGAATCGTGGAAAATACTGCATTTCTCGTCCAGTTAAATAAGAAAAATAAAAAACCAATCAATCCGAAAATAATTGGTAACGTTAATTTAGGAAATGAAAAATACGTAACCACTCGAACGATTACAATGACCAATAATGCTGTATTCCAATAAAACCATTTACTCATGAGAATCTTCCTTTAATGAATTACAATAATAGTATTTCGAGGTTGGGAAAAAATGTTTTATCAAAAGGAAAATCCGAACTTTACAGAAGTTATGGAGTAGATAAACCGCTCCGGAAATATACTTCGCTTTCCGCGGGCGGCTGGTGAGCCTCCTCGCGCTAACGCACTGCGGGGTCTCACCCAGGCCTTTTTTCCCGCAGGAGTCTACGTATATTTCCTCCGCTAATTCTGTGGGATTGTTCGATTTTTGAGTTAAACATTTCGTTATGTCCCAACCTCTTTTTAGTTTATCAATAACTTTCTTTATTCGTTGGGATTCTTCGTTTATAGATAACATAGCTTCTGCTTAAATAACGAATTGGGAAGCTAAATGCATGCACCAATCTAGTGAATGGCCAAGCAGCGTATAATGCAAATGTGCAGTAGATGTGTATTTTAAACCAAATAGGTACAGTTGCCATTAGTTCGGGCTGTACATTAAAAATAAATAAACCTCTCAACCAAGGTGCAATCGTTGTTCTGTAGTCAAACCCATTAGGATCAACATTAAAAGTAGTCGCAATAAGTCCAGTTGCAATGGCTAATAGAATAAAAAACAATGATACCCAGTCACTCGGCGAAGTAGTCGCTTTTATCCGTTTCACACTCATTCGACGATAGGTTAAAAGGAAAATTCCTACAAAAGCAGCAATTCCAGCTGGTACTCCAAAGCTTATGGCTACCATATGATACATATGCTCCGTAATTCCTAAAGCATTATATAATCCTACAGGTATAATTAATCCTAACACATGACCACCGAATACAAATATTATTCCCCAATGAAATAATAGTGAACCAACTCTTAAACGTTTTTTCTCTAAAAATTCACTTGATTTTGTTGTCCATCCAAATTGATCTTTTTGATAACGATAAATATGTCCACCAATAAAAATAGTTAATATAATATAAGGAAATATTCCCCATAATAGCAGATCCATCTTTATCCCCTCCTAATATTGGGCTGAAAACGTAAGCTCGAGCGCATCAAATAAAAGAGAGTAGAAACTATCTTGTTCCTTTAATTTGCCGTGGATTTCAGCTATTGCTTTATCATGCATTTGAAGCAATTCATTACTTATTTCCACAGGAACATGAGCACAAAATTCTAACATGAGTGGTAAATAATCTGGCAATTCTTTATCTGTTACGTCAAAACCATGTGCCTCGTAATATTTTTTTAGTTTTAATAGCTCTAATCCTCGTTCTCTTTGCTCGCCTAATTTTAAATAGGTCACATAAAGGTTCGTTAGTTTTCCAAAATCAAAATGCTCTATATAATGGGTCACCCAATCATCTAATGATCTACCTTCAATTTCTTGAATGAAACTCAATACCTTTTCCTTAAAACAGTCTTCTTCGGTCTCTTCTATTTCTTTCTTAAGTTCAGGTAACATATTTTTTAGTTCTTCACTTGGATAGGATAAAAGAAAGGAAATCATTTGATAGTTAAATGAGTTCATCATCAAACCTCCTCTTATAGATAGGATGATAGAATTTGGGTTTTCTATCATCCCTTCAAATAATTAATGCAATACACCACAACTTCCTGGTCCCCCAGCAAAGTCTAAGCCACATGCGCCTTGTTCTACGTATAGATCCGCTACTTCTTCTTTATGACTCTTGGGAATAACAAATCGATCATCATATTTTGCAATAGCTAATAAACGATACATTTCTTTGATTGCTTTTTCCGTTAAACCAAGCTCTGAAATGATGTCTTTATCAAAATCTTTACCAGTCTGTTCTGCTCTCATAAAGCTGCGCATCACTGCCATTTTCTTAAGTACCGTACGAATATGGCCTGTGTCTCCTGCAGTCAACAGGTTAGCAAGGTATTCAATCGGAATACGCATTTCATCAATTGCTGGGAAAATATCAGCAGTATCAGCTGTACTTCCCTGTCCTTCAATCATGTTCATAATAGGACTTAATGGTGGAATATACCAAACCATTGGCATCGTTCTATATTCTGGATGTAATGGCAAAGCAATCTTCCAATCAATAATCATTTTATAAAGTGGAGATTGTTGTGCAGCTTCAATCCAGTCCATTGGAATTCCATCTTTCTTCGCTTGCTTAATAACTTCTGGATCGTTTGGATCTAGGAAAATGTTTAATTGAGCATTGTACAGTTCTTTTTCATCTTCAACGGACGCCGCTTCCAATACACGATCTACATCATAAAGCATGATACCGATATAACGGATACGACCCACACAAGTTTCTGCACAAATCGTTGGTTGACCATTTTCAATTCTTGGGAAACACATGGTACATTTTTCTGCTTTATTTGTTTTCCAGTTAAAATACACTTTTTTATATGGACAAGAAGTTGTACAATGTCTCCAAGCACGGCAGGCATTTTGGTCAACAAGTACAATACCATCTTCATCTCGTTTGTACATGGCACCAGATGGACAAGATGACACACATGGTGCATTAATGCAATGTTCGCAAATACGTGGAAGATACATCATAAATACTTCTTCAAATTCTGTTTTAATAGATTCTTCCATTTGAATAACGTTAGGATCACGCAAACCAGTAATATGTCCTCCAGCTAAGTCATCTTCCCAGTTTGGTCCCCATTCAAGATCCATGAATTCACCAGTGATAGCTGATTTTGCACGGGCAACAGGTTGGTGGTTTCTTTCCTTACTGTTTGTTAGAGTTTCATAATCATAGTTCCATGGTTCATAGTAATCATCCATTTCTGGTTGATTCGGATTGTAAAACAAATTCATTAATCGATTCGTTTTAGAGCCTGATTTCAACCGTAATTCACCATTATGAAGCTCCCAGCCACCTTTATATTTTTCTTGGTCTTCCCATTGTTTTGGGTAACCAACGCCTGGTTTCGTTTCTACGTTATTAAAATACATGTATTCTGCACCCGGACGATTGGTCCATGTATTTTTACATGTCACACTACATGTATGACAACCAATACATTTATCCAAATTCATTACCATTCCGACTTGCGCTTTAATCCTCAAGCCAATCTACCTCCTTCATTTTACGGATTACTACATTTAGGTCTCGTTGGTTTCCTGTTGGTCCATAATAGTTAAATCCGTAACTTAATTGTGCATAACCACCAATCATATGAGTTGGTTTAACATGAATACGAGTTGGACTATTATGTGTACCACCACGGTTTTTCGTTAGGTTAGTTCCTGGTGTATGAATATGACGATCCTGTGCGTGGTGCATAAATGCCATCGTTCTAGGGATGCGGTGAGAAACAACCGCTCTTGCTACGACAACACCGTTTCTATTGAAACATTCAATCCAATCATTATCTTCTACATCAATTTCAGCCGCATCATCTTTATTTAGCCAAATGGTTGGCCCACCACGGAATAGTGTTAACATTGGCTGTGCATCAAAGTACATACTATGGATGGACCATTTGTTATGTGGGGTTAAGTAATTTAATGTTATTTCCTTCCCTTCCACATCAGGGCGTTTGGCATTAAATGGTTTCTGATTCAAAATTGGTTTAAATGTTGCAAACGACTCACCAAATTCTTTCATCATTTCGTGATCGACAAAGTAAGACTGACGACCTGTTATGGTTCGAAATGGAATCATTCTCTCAATATTGGTTGTAAAAGGAGAGTACCTTCTTCCACCTTTTTCCGATCCACTGAATGCTGGTGATGTAATAACCGTTTTAGGTTGGGCGGTTATCGTTTCAAACGTAAATAATTCTTCTTCTCTCTCTTCAGCCAAATCTCTCAATTGTAGGTTTGTTTTTTCTTCTAAAGCTTCCCATGCTTTGACAGCAACTTTTCCATTTGTTGTTGATGAGAGCATTAAAACAGCATCACATGCGTCTTTTGCATTCGTAATATTAGGACAACCATCGGCAATAGAACCATTATCAATGGTGCCAAATGTGCGTTTTGCTTGTTCATATTCTTTTTCCATGGACCAATTGATTCCTTTACCGCCATACGCCCCTGTTGCAATATTAGGACCAAGAGATATCATTTTGTTATAAATATTTTTATAATCTCGTTCCACTACATGGATTTGTGGCATGGTTTTACCTGGGATTGGTTCGCAATCTCCCTTAGACCAATCTTTGATTTCCCCATATGGTTGTGCCATTTCTGCTTTCGTATCATGATTTAATGGAGTAGCAACAATTTCTTTTATCATATCCATGTCGATTTCTTCCGCTAAATCAGAAACACCTTTAGCTAATGCTTTGAAAATATCCCAGTCTGATTTCGCTTCCCAAGGAGATGAGATGGCTGCGTTAAATGGATGAACAAATGGATGCATGTCTGTACTTGATAAATCGTGTTTTTCATACCAAGTAGACGCTGGCAAAATAACATCAGAATATAAAGCTGTACCTGCCATCCGGAAATCAAGATTAATAAGAAGATCTACTTTTCCTTCAGGGGCTTCCTCCCGCCATGTAATTTCCTCTGGGCGGATACTGTCTTCATCATCATTTAGTACACCATGTTGAGCTCCAAGTAAGTGTTTCAAGAAATACTCATGCCCTTTTCCGGAACTTGAAATTAAGTTTGCTCTCCAAACAAATAAGTTTCTCGGGAAGTTCACCGGATTATCTGGATCTTCAATCGCGAATTGTAATTCCTTTTCTTTTAATTGTTTTGCAACATAATTTCCAATTTGTTCGGTGGTTTCATTACCTGCTTCCACCGCTTCGTTGTATAAATCAATTCCGTTTTTATTAAATGTAGGATAAGAAGGTAACCATCCTAACCGTGCAGCTAAAACATTGTAGTCTGCTGGATGTTCATACCTAGACTTTTCAACCGTTGCACTTGTAAGTTCACTAATTGGTGTTTCTTCATAACGCCATTGATCTGTGGCAAAATAAAAGAAAGAAGTACCATTTTGAAATTTCGCCGGTCCGCTCCAGTCTTTTGCAGATTGAATGGTAGACCATCCTTCTACGGGACGTAATTTTTCCTGTCCTACATAGTGGGCCCAGCCACCACCATTCACACCTTGTGCTCCAACCATAAGTATTAGGTTAACAATGGCACGGTAAATCGTATCGGAATGGTACCAGTGGTTAATTCCGGCTCCCATAATAATCATGGAACGACCCTTAGTATCTATTGCATTCTGAGCAAATTCGCGAGCAATCTTAATGACTAAGTTTCGATCAACTCCAGTAATTTGTTCTTGCCATGCTGGTGAAAATGGTGCGACCTCATCATAAGACGCGGCAACCTCTCCACCAATGCCCCGATCAATTCCATAATTCGCTAGCATTAAGTCGTAAACAGTTGCAATGTATTCGGTTTTTCCTTGGATTTCTATTTTTTTAACCGGAACTGCACGAGATAAAACCTTTCTCGTTTCCGCATCAAAGTATGGCATATTTACGAGAACAACTTCATCTTCCATTCCAAGAAAACTTAAAATAGGTTTAATTTTTTCATTTGTATTTTCATCAATTAGTTTTAAATTCCATTTTCCTTTCTCATCCCAACGAGAGCCCATCGTACCATGTGGAATGGAAAATCCTTCAGTAAGACTGTTGTACATCGCTGGTTTCCATTCATTATTTTCAGATTCAATTCCTAAATCTTTTGCATGTAAAAATCGATCTGCAGTAAAAGCTCCATTTTCTTTTTTTAATCGAACGGAAAATGGGAAATCTGTGTATGTCAGAGCGTAATCTTCAAAGTAAGGAGTCATGTTTTTATGATAGAATTCATTTAAAATAACATGCCCCATCGCCATTGCCACTGCACCATCTGTCCCTTGTTTAACAGATAACCAGTCATCAGCAAATTTTGTTGATTCTGCATAGTCTGGACTAACTGAGACAACTTTTGTTCCTTTATACCTTGCCTCAACTAAAAAGTGAGCATCCGGTGTACGTGTTAGTGGAACATTAGAACCCCATGTCATAATATAACTAGAATTAAACCAATCTGAGCTTTCAGGAACATCCGTTTGATCTCCCCAAATTTGCGGAGATGCTGGCGGTAAATCAGCATACCAATCATAAAAACTTAACATTTGCCCACCTAGTAAATGCATAAACCGGCTGCCAGATGCGTAACTAAGCATAGACATCGCTGGAATTGGTGAAAAACCAACATTTCGGTCCGGACCATATTTCACAACAGTATAAAGGCAAGATGCTGCTATAAGTTTCGTTACTTCTTCCCAATCTGCACGAACTAATCCGCCTTTTCCTCTTGCTTGCTTATAGGATTTAGCTTTTTCTTTATCTTCTACAATACTCTTCCAAGCTTCTAGTGGATTGTCATGTACTTCTAAAGCTTCTCTCCATAAGTCGAGTAATCTTTTTCTAACATACGGATATTTCACACGTAATGGACTATAAATATACCAAGAAAAACTGGCCCCTCTTGGACAACCGCGGGGTTCAAATTCTGGCATGTCAGGTCCTGTCGTCGGATAATCCAATGCTTGACCTTCCCATGTAACAATTCCGTCTTTCACGTAAATATTCCAGCTACATGAACCAGTACAGTTCACACCATGTGTTGAACGGATGACTTTATCATGTTGCCACCTTCTGCGATAAACGTTCTCCCAATCTCGATTACCTTCTTGTAATTGACTATGTTTATTAGAATACGTTTCTTTTGGTTTTAAATAATTTAGTCGTTGCCAAAGTGGAGACGGCTTCTTCCCCATTGTGATCCCTCCAGTAAAATACTCATTCTTTCTACGTACATTAAAGCATTTCATTTTATTCCACGTTGTGAAAAACATCACACCTTTGTTTACTGTCAAATTTTGGTCAAATTTGTACATAATCGTTTATTCATAAAAACGTCACAAATTATGTGATGTTTTTCACTTAATAACAAAAAAGAAAGGATTAAACTGTAGTCATAAACAAACACTAGGGTTAAATGAATATTATTTATAAGAAGGAAGGATGTATTATGAAAAAACCTGGATTGCAATTAACTTTGCAAACATCAAGCTTGTTTATAGGATTTATGGTATGGGTATTAATTTCATCACTTATGCCCTACATTACAGCGGATATTCCATTAACGTCCGGACAAGCATCCATCGTAACGGCAATACCTGTCATATTAGGATCATTCATGCGTATTCCAATTGGTTTTTATGCAGACCGATTTGGGGCTAGAATTATATTTTTAATCAGTTTTCTTATTTTACTATTTCCTGTCTTCTATCTAAGTATTGCTAACTCTTTTTTAGACTTAGTAATTGGAGGACTCATACTTGGTATTGGTGGGGCCGTGTTTTCCATCGGGGTTACGTCGCTTCCTAAATATTACCCAAAAGAAAAACATGGATTTATCAATGGGGTTTATGGTATAGGTAACATTGGTACTGCGATTACTTCGTTTGGAGCCCCTATATTTGCTGAATCTATTGGCTGGCAAGGAACCATTCGTATATTCCTAATCATATTACTTTTATTTGCTGCTTTAGTTTTCATTTTTGGTGATAGAAAAGAAACCAAAGTGAAAAAATCAATGATGGAACAAATTAAAGGCGTATATAAAAATGCAACTTTATGGTTCTTAAGCTTATTCTATTTCATTACATTTGGGGCATTTGTTGCTTTTACAATGTTCCTCCCAAGCTTTTTAGTAGATAACTTTGGCTTAGATCCAGTTGATGCTGGGATTCGGACAGCAATCTTTATTATCATTGCTACATTGTTAAGACCAATAGGAGGACTATTAGCTGATAAATTTAATGCTTTCATTATTCTAATGTTTGTTTTTATAGGTGTTGCTTTTTCCGGAATTTTACTTTCTTTCTCTCCAGGAATTGCTTGGTACACTGTTGGAGCATTAGCTGTAGCTGTTACAGTAGGTTTAGGAAACGGTACGATTTTTAAATTAGTTCCTCTCTACTTTTCCGAACAAGCAGGTATCGTAAATGGTATCGTTTCTGCGATGGGTGGTATTGGAGGATTTTTCCCACCATTATTACTTACAGCAGTAAGTAATCTAACTGGCCATCATGCCATTGCTTTTATGTTAATGTCTGAATTTGCTCTAGTAAGTTTTGTGATTGTTATCTTTATGTTTTATCAAGATCGTGTAAATGTGGAAGGAAAAATTATTGAAGGCGTTGCTGAAGGTATGATGATCACAAATAAAAATAAAATCATTCAACATGTGAACCCTGCCTTCACTAGAATTACGGGCTATAGTCAAGAAGAAGTAGCTGGAAATACTCCTAAAATTATTAGCTCTGGAAAACATGATAAAACTTTTTATCAAGAAATGTGGAAATCCATTCATGAGAAAGGTTTCTGGGAAGGAGAAATCTTTAATAAACGTAAAAATGGTGAAGTTTATAAAGAACTTTTATCCATTAGTCCTGTTAAAAATAATGTTGGTGATATTATCCATTATGTCGGAGTATTTAATGATATCTCCTCTCAGAAAACTGATGAAAATAACGATAAACAAAAATCCTGAGTTTTGATTAACTCAGGATTTTTGTTTGGAAATGGTAGTTTTTTGGGTAAATTACTCAGCTATTGCGAACCTAAAAAAAGTAAGGGAAGATCTCTATGATAAAGATCTTCCCTGTTTTTTAGTTATGTTGTCCTCTATAGTTATCTCTTGATCGGTATTGTTGTGGTGATCTCGCTGGATATCTTATTGGAAAACTAAAGATATGAACTAAGCGTGTAAATGGGATTGTTGCAAAGAAAGCAAATGCCGAAGCTACATGGATTTTTAAAATCCATGGTATCCCAATCATTAATTCATACTTAGGCATAAAAACAAATAAACTACGAAACCATGGTCCAATGGTTGCCCGATACTCATATGCAACTACAGTAGTATTGTAAATAATTGACATATATGTTCCAGTACCAGCTACAAATAGTAAAGCAAGAACAGAGAAAAAATCAGCAAACGTTGCTTTAATCCGAACTGGATCAATGGTAATTTTTCTAATTAATAAGATCACAAGCCCTACTACTACCATTAATCCAGCTATACCACCACCCCACATAGCTCCAATATGGTATAAGTGGTCTGAAATACCAATTCCTTGGTAGAACTCCATTGGAATGACCATCCCCATGACATGTCCAATAAACGCGAAGATAATCCCATAGTGAAATAAAGGTGATCCGATGCGCAACCACTTTTTCTCAAGAAAATTGGTTGATGGTGCTGCCCATGTTAGTTGTCTAAACGTGAAACGATAAAGGAGACCTAAAATCATGATGGTTAGTGCAATATACGGGAATATGACCCACCAAAAAATTCCGGCCATCTATCTCCCTCCTTTATATTAAATGGATACCTCTACCAATTAGAGTAGATGTAAAGATCCTAGTGAAATTTATTCTTTAAAACAACCTTTTGAAATAATTAGGTTTATTTGTACATAATAGGGTATGGTAGTTCTTCTAAGTCTGCTTCTTCTCTACCTGCTTCTAATTGCTTCATTTCCTCTTCAGTAGGAGGTGAGAATACGTACTTCATTAACATAGAAAGAATTCCAGCATATGGATTTTCCTTCTCTATGTGTTCTAGCATGTAGTTAATAGCTACTGAAATGCGTTTTTCTAAACGTTCCACTTCCTTTGTTTTTGGAGATAATGCGAGAAACTCCAGCAACATTGGAATGTAATCTGTCAATTCTTCTCCTACTCTTTCGAAGCCTGCTTGACTAATTATTTTTTGTAACTTAATTAATGCAGCTCCGCGCTTATTGCTATCCCCTAGTTCATGAGCAGTTAAATAGAGACCTAATTTTGATTTTAAATCAAAGGTTTCAACATACAATTCTTGAACGTCTATGGATTTCACTTTTCCTAACGGTGCATAACAATTTTTTAATTCTTCTTTTACCGTTTCATCATTAATCGTTTCATCAATGAGTTCATCCATATCCTTCATTAGTATGTGAAAATCTTCGCTAGGATATCCAAGTAATCGAGAAGCCATCACTAGAATGACTCTTTTATTCTCGTTCATAGATTGTCTCTCACTTTCATCATGCCGAATCTTGGATTAACCCCTTCTTGCGGCGCCAAATCCTCTAAACTACATGTTCCTTGTTTATAATAAAGATCATCATCCATTTCCCTTCGTCCAGTTGGAATGACATACCGCTCATCATATTTTGCCACACCTAAAAGTCTGGCCATTTCTTCTAATTCTTCTGGAGAAGTGTTCGCCGCTTTGACTAACTCGCTCTGACGAAATTCGTCAATCCCACCAACAGTTTTACCACGCATGTAGACACGCATAGCAGACAATTTCAATAACACTTTTCGAACTACTTCTTTATCGTCTGCAGCTAGAATGGATGCTAAGTACTCTATAGGAATACGCATTTGGTCTACTGCTGGAATATAACCGTCCGTATCTAGCTCCTCCTCATTTGTAATGTGGTTCATGATTGGGCTTAATGGAGGAACATACCAAACCATTGGCATTGTCCGATATTCTGGATGTAATGGTAGAGCAATCTTCCATTTCATCGCCATTTTATAAACCGGAGATTCTTTAGCCGCTTCTAGCCAAGAATCATTTATACCAGCTTCTCTAGCCTTTTTTTGAATTTCTGGATCAAAAGGATCAAGGAAACAAGAAAGTTGTGCCTCATACAAATCTTGTGGGTCTTCAACTGAAGCAGCTTCCTTCACTTTATCTGCATCATATAGAACGACTCCGATATATCGAATTCGTCCAACACATGTTTCAGAACAAATAGTTGGCAATCCAGCTTCTGTTCTTGGATAACAGAAATTACACTTTTCTGCTTTATGCGTATTCCAATTGTAGTAAACCTTATGATACGGGCAGCCATTTTGACAGAAACGCCAGCCACGACATGCATCATGGTCTACTAATACGATTCCGTCTTCATCACGTTTATATAAAGCGCCTGTAGGACACGAAGCAACACATGATGGGTTTAAACAGTGTTCGCAAATTCTTGGTAAATACATCATAAATGTTTTTTCGTATTCCATTTTAATATGTTCTTGCAGTTTTTCTACATTTGGATCAAGGGGAACAATTTCACTTCCCCCTGCTAAGTCATCATCCCAGTTTGAACCCCATTCTGGCTTATCCATATACTTACCTGTAATTTCCGAATAAGGTCTCGCAACAGGAAGATTCTCTCTCTTCGGACTATGAATTAAATTATCGTAATCATAGGTCCAAGGCTCATAAAAATCTTCCATTTCAGCCATATTTGGGTTGTAGAAAATATTGGCAAGCTTGGAAATCGGTCCTCCAGCACGTAGCTTAAGTTTGCCGTTTTCTAATTTCCATCCACCCTTATAGCGATCCGTGTCTTCCCATCTTTTCGGATACCCTGGACCCGGTCTTGTTTCCACGTTATTAAACCACATATACTCTGTCCCAGGACGGTTTGTCCACGTTGTTTTACAGGTTACAGAACAAGTATGGCATCCAATACACTTGTCCAAGTGCATAACCATGGCAACTTGTGCCTTAATTCTCAAGCCAATCAACCTCCCTAAGCGGCCTAACTATAGCCATCGTATCGCGCTGATGACCTGTTGGACCATAATAGTTAAAGCCGTAACTCAATTGTGAATAACCACCGATCATATGAGTTCCTTTTAATGTGATTCTCGTAACACTGTTATGGGTTCCACCACGTTTTTTATTAACGGCAGTTCCAGGCACCCCCATTGTTCGATCTTGCGCATGGTACATATAAACCATACCTTTTGGAATACGATACGTCAGAACAGCACGGGCAGCAATTGCTCCATTTCGGTTATACACTTCAATAAAGTCATTGTCTTTTATACCAATAGAATGTCCATCTTCTTCATTCATCCAAACAACTTGCCAGCCTCTAAATAGTTGTGCCATGTGTTTTGCTTCCGTAAACATCGTATGAATTCCCCATTTTTGGTGTGGGGTTAAATAGCGAACCGTAATAGACTTTCCATTTTCTTCTACACCTTTATCTGTTTTAATAAATGGACCTTTATTTAATGGTGGTAAATATAATGGAAGCCCCTCACCGTAATCTAACATCACCTCGTGATCTAAATAGAAACTTTGTCTTCCTGTAAGTGTGTGCCATGGAAGATTGTATTCCGTATTCACTGTAAATGGCGAATAGCGTCTTCCATCCTTTTCCATCCCACTCCACATTGGGGTAGAAATCGATGTTCGTGGTTGGACAGTTATTTCTTTTAAGGTAAAATCTTCTTCTTCTCTTGCTTCTGCAATTTCAGTTAACTTCTGACCTGTCTTAGCTTCCATCGATTTCCAGCCCTCTACAGCACGTTTTCCATTAGAAGCACCAGACATTAATAAAATCGCATTAATCGCTTTTTTATCTGTTGATAGATCTGGATTTCCTTTTCCAATACCTTCGCGTTTGGAAACCCCGAGTCTACTCTTAAGCTCCTCAAAGACCTTTTCACCTGGTATTTTGACGCCTTTTCCACCATAACCGTTCTTTAAATTGGGACCAATAGTTGTCATTTTTTCATAGGTACTTGGGTAGTCACGCTTAATAACGTGCAAGTTTGGCATCGTTTTTCCAGGTATGGCTTCCACTTCGCCCTTTCGCCAATCTTTAATTTTACCGTGAACTTGAGCGATTTCATCAGGTGAATCATGTGCAAGTGGTTTCATCATCAATTCTTCTGTTTCTGGTAAATGTTCTTTTGCTAGATTAGAAAATTCTTTAGCAATCTCCTGGAACGTATTCCAGTCACTTTTCGCTTGCCATGGTGGTGATATGGCAGCATTAAATGGATGAATAAATGGATGCATGTCCGTCGTACTAATATCAAATTTTTCATACCATGTGGCTGCTGGTAAGACGATATCTGAGAATAATCCTGAACTTGTCATACGGAAATCTATCGCAACAAAAAGATCAGTTTTCCCTTCTGGAGCCTCCTCAGAGACGTTTACCGTTTCTGGTTGCCAAGAATTCTTTGTATCGGTCATAACCTGGTTTTCGCCACCAATAAGGTGTTTAGCAAAATATTCATGACCTTTTCCACTGTCACCAAGAAGGTTTGATCGCCAGTTAAAGAAAACCCTTGGGAAATTACGAGGGTCATTCGGATTTTCAATGGCCCATTCCAAATCTCCAGACTTAATTCGTTGTACGACATGATCAATAACTTCTTTATTTGAACTCGCCCCTTGTTCTCTACTTTCCTTCACAATATCAATAGAGTTTTGTGAGAACTGTGGGAACGATGGTAGCCATCCTAACCTAGCAGAGAGAG
This sequence comes from Oceanobacillus sp. FSL K6-0118, assembly GCF_038006665.1. Taxonomy (NCBI): domain Bacteria; kingdom Bacillati; phylum Bacillota; class Bacilli; order Caryophanales; family Bacillaceae; genus Oceanobacillus; species Oceanobacillus sp. FSL K6-0118. The sequence continues at coordinate 1,690,060 of NZ_JBBOVR010000001.1, read as the reverse complement.
CATTCATATCTGCCGGATGCATATATGAGTACTTACTTCCCCAATTCGTTTCCTTTTCTTCAACCTGTTCTTCATAACGGAATTGTTCGGTTGCAAAATAGAAAAATGATGTTCCGTTTTGATGTCTTGGTGTAGCTCCCCAATCATTCGCAAAAGCAACCACGCTAAAACCTTCTATAGGACGTACTTTTTCTTGTCCAACATAATGGGCCCAGCCACCACCATTCACACCTTGGGAACCGGTTAAGAGAATCAAGTTTAAAATGGAACGATAAATTTGGTCACTATGATACCAGTGGTTTGTTCCACCACCCATTGCAATCATAGACTTACCTTTCGTTCTGGCAGCATTGTCCGCAAACTCTTTTGCTATTTTAATGACATGGTTTTTATTTACACCTGTTATGCTCTCTTGCCATGCTGGAGTATACGGTTTCGGATCATTATAATCTGTAGGATAATCCCCTGGAAGATGCCGATCCACACCAACATGTGCCATCATTAAATCATAGACAGTTGTAACCTTTAATTTGTTCCCTTTTATATCCGTTACATATTTAATTGGAACACCGCGATGAACAGTTCCACCTTCTTCTTCCGCAAAGTAAGGAAATGAAACTTGGGTAACCTCGTCTGAGTCATCAATGAAACTCAATTTTGGATCAATTATGGAACCGTCTTCCTTTTGGAGTTCGAGATTCCACTTACTACCATTGTCCCATCTATGGCCTTGGGTGCCATTTGGAATTTCCATTTGGTTTGTTTGTTCGTCCCAAACCACTGTTTTCCATTCACCTAATTTTTCCGTACCATTTAAATCTGATGCTCTTAAGAAACGATCGGTACGATACTCATCTCCATGTTCACGTAAAATAACAAGAAATGGCAGATCCGTAAATTTCTTAACATAGTTAATGAAGTACGGTGTCTGTTGGTTAACATAAAATTCTTTCAAAATAACATGTGTCATTGCCATCGCAAGAGCTCCGTCTGTACCAGCTCTAGCGGGAAGCCACATATCAGCAAACTTCTCATACTCTGCATAATCCGGACTTACCCCAACCACTTTTGTTCCGTTATATCTTGCCTCTACCATAAAATGAGCATCTGGCGTACGCGTTTGCGGTAAATTGGTACCCCAAATAATAAAATATTTCGTATTATACCAATCAGCACTTTCAGGTACATCTGTTTGATCGCCCCAAACTTGTGGAGAAGCTGGAGGAAGATCTGCGTACCAATCATAGAAACTCAGGATGGTACCACCAATTAAAGAAAGAAATCTTGTTCCCCCCGCATAGCTGACCATGGACATTGCAGGAATTGGACTAAATCCTACAACCCGGTCTGGTCCATACTTTTTAATCGTATAAATGATGGAACTAGCTATCATTTGGCAGATATCTTTCCAATCTGCACGAACGAATCCACCTTTTCCACGTGCTTTTACATACTTCTTACGCTTTTCAGGTTCATTTTGAATGTTTTCCCATGCTTTTACAGGGTTCTCAGCTACAGCTATTTCAGATTTCCATAATTCATATAGATCACTACGAACATATGGATATTTCACCCTTACTGGGCTATATGTATACCATGAGAAACTGGCACCCCTTGGACAGCCACGTGGCTCATATTCTGGAAAATCATCACCTGTAGATGGGTAATCCGTTTGTTGCGTTTCGGATGTAATAATCCCGTCTTTCACATAAATTTTCCAACTACATGAACCTGTACAATTTACACCATGCGTAGATCTCACAATTTTATCATGTGCCCATCTGCGACGATAAATATCCTCGGCATCCCTTGAACGTGGACTTTCCTCCGTCCAACCATCGTTAATTTTTTTTCCACGTTTAATATACTTGAAATGTTCAAGTAATTTATTTTTTTTCGCCATTAGAATAGCCTCCTCCAAGCATGGATTCAATTGGATTGAATCGTTCACCAACCATTCGGAAATTCCCTTCTCCCGCTTCCATTTCTTCTAAAAAAATCCCTAAAGTTGGTGCGTTTGCGGCAACTAGGATTAAACGTTCTATCGTGTTTAAATCATCAATCATGTAAATGGCTTCAACTATACCAGGAGCTATATCACCAAACCGCATTCGCAATACTTGCAACAAATCTTCACGATCCTGGACAAAATCAGCTTGATTTTCGAATAAAAACATTTTTTCTCCTCCTTCATATGGAGTGCCGGTTATTTTAAGCAAAATTAAAACAATTAAGGTGCCATTTTATTAAAATAGTCATCAATCATCACTTGCTTACACGCTTCCCCAACTTCTTCCACGAATGATTCTAAGACTTTTTCATCTTCTAACATTTCATTCGTTAGAAATTGATCTTTTTCATTGTTGTAATGCTCACCAAATCTTACAAAGAGATGGATTCCATTTTCTTTTGTGATTGCACCTGCTTGAAGGTCATAGGAATGAATATGGTATCTTTTTTCTAATTCAGATGTAATATACCGATAAAGTTTAGGGGAAACCGAAATTAATGACCGTACTTGATTTTGACTCTTTTTCGTTTTATTACTCAAAACTATCACCTCTTACGGCCTAATGGTGGGGTAGTATTCTCTCTTCTTCTTGATTATGAAAGGCATCAACATGTACTAAAGTGTGGAGCATTTCCAGAACACCTTGATTAAATCCTTCCGTTTCAAGTGATTGTTTAATTTCTTTAACTAAAAAACGTAATATGTCATGATCCCTAGTTAGTGCAACAACGTCATTTTTTAATTCTGGAGATTCCTCTACAAGCTCCTTATATAACCCTTCTTCTTCCGCATCTGCATGACGTAATGTTCTTGTCTCCCAATGTTCAACAGCTATATATGCAATTTCTAACGCCTTGTCCGTTTGATTATTGTTTACTAATTTACCAAGGATTCCATTAAGTTCCCTTGCCTCTTCTAAAGCCGCCTCATGTATAGCGGAATGACTATCCACATGCTTTAATCCCTTACCCGACATATGCTTCCCTCCCTTTAGATTAATCACGTAAATGATATACATAATCCATTATGAGTTTCCTTTTCCTTTTTTATACAAAAAAAGAAGTTATTTATAAGAAGACATTTCTCAATTCATTTTTGAATATCTCAGGGAATTCGACAAATTTCACGAAATAAAAATAGCGACTTAACTTGAATATTAAGTCGCATTTTTTCTTATCTTATTCCGTTTACCTTTTGCCTTTTTTCCTCATTACTTTAGGTATATATACACAGTACGGTTCACTTTCCATATAATCTCCTGTTGCATTATATGCTCTAGATCTTGAACCACCGCAAACATGTCTAAATTCGCAAACCCCACATTTCCCTTTATATTTGTCTGGATTTCGAAGATTTTTAAATACCTCGGATTCTCTATAAATTTCTTGTAGTGGGTTAACACGAACGTTTCCTGCCTTAATTGGCAATAATCCACTAGGGTATACATCGCCAATATGAGAAATGAATACAAATCCATTCCCATCATTTACTCCTTTAGGTGCACGACCTAATCCATCAATCTGTCCGGTTTTTCCCTGATTTACAGCATCTTCATAAAAGATATGTTCCTTATCACTCATTCCCTTGTGTTCACGCATCTTTTGTTGGATCACTACTCGTCTGTAATGTTGACCAGCGGTTGTTTTAATATCAAAAGGAACTCGCTTGGATAATTGATATAACCATCTAAACACTTTTTCATGTTCTGCAGGAGAAATCATATCTGATTCTTTTCCTCTACCTGTCGGAACAAGGAAAAACACACTCCATAATACGCAGTTTAGGCTCTCGACCATTTCTGCCATTTCCTCTAAATAATCAAGATTATATTTAGAAATAACCGTATTAATCTGTAAAGGCATCTTTAGTTCATGCAAATATTGAATTGCTCTCATTGTTAAATCAAATGATCCTTCAGTCCCACGAAAGTGATCATGGATTTCTTTACAGTGACCATCGATACTAAATGCCCATCTAGCAAGACCAATATCTTTTGCTTTTTTCATTGCTTCTTTGGTAACATTTGGTGTTGCGGAAGGCGTCATGGAAACACGTACACCTTTTTTAATGGCATGTTCTGCAATATCAAATACATCTGGCCGCTCCAGTGGATCGCCCCCTGTGAACACAAGCATGGGATTATCCATGTCATAAATATCATCAATTAATTTCTTTCCTTCTTCAAAAGTTAATTCGAGTGGATGTCTATGGTGTTGAGCTTCTGCACGACAATGCAAACAATGCAATGCGCATGCACGTGTTAATTCCCATATTACAATAAATGGATTTTGATTATAATCTCTATTAAACATAATTTCCCATCCTTTAGTTACACGTATCTGTGAATATAAGTCCCTGTCTAACTCAAGGACTTATTCGGTGTTATTTTTTCTTAATTTTCACTTGCCACAAGTCGGGGCCTTCTTCTAAATACTCCCAACTAAATTGATTTTTTCTTTCCATTAAAAATTGATAATATAATGGTTTCGGATTGTGGTCATTGGACAGATGCATTATTTCACCAGATTTTAATTGGTCAAACGCTTCAAATATTTTGGGATGTCGAATTTTTGGTTCAATGTCTGGTGCATGAAGTTTAATGGTATAGTGTTTTTCGTTCATGTGAATCCCTCCGTTTCTTTTCATAATCATTTGCTATATTTTGGAGTAAACTAATTTTGGAATTTAGGTACTCCTCCTATGAAGAAGACTTCCATCGGTGAGGGGCTCCTTCATCCCCCATTGATGGTTAGTTGCACTTATCGGACCTTTACGGGCAGTTGATCTCCTTCTTTCCCAAGAAGCTTTAGGTGAGAGTCTTACTGCACGTTTAGGGTGGCATAAATTTAAGATACAATATAATAGCTCCATTCATTGTGACAAAACGCACTTATGAAACGTGATTTTACTCACGGTTAATATAGAATGATATTTCTCACAACATAAGAATTATCTTCGTGATAGGATATTTATAAAGAAGACTTCTATCAGTGGGGAGTCCTTCATCCCCGCTAATGGTTACGGGCAGTCGATCTCCCACCTACCTTCTTTGTTCCCCAGGAGCTTAAGGTGAGATAAAATTTGACATAGAAAGGTGGAGTGAAATGTATCCTGAATCGATAAAAAAATTACTACAGCGTTTCCCACTTTTTAAAAGTTTAGAGGATCACGAAATAAATCATGTAGTTGAATTAGCAAGAAATCGTAACTACCCACATGGAACACACATATTTATGCAGGGGGATCCATTAGAGAATGTTTATTTTATTCATCAAGGTAAGATTAAAATTTATCGAACAGACATCCATGGAAAAGAGCAAATTATTAATGTTTTAAGTGCTGGAGAAATGTTTCCTCACCAAGGATTCTTTAGAAATGATAATTACCCTGCACATGCGGAAGTAATGGAGGATGCTCATTTAATCTATATTCCCATTCATTTATTTGAAGATTTTCTTATTAATAACCCTGAGGTCAGTGTTAAAATCTTCCGAGTATTAGGTGATAAAATTGTAGATTTACAAAATCGATTAGAAGATAAGATTCTTCGCAATACATATGAACAGATCATCCTATTATTAATTCGGTTAGGGAAAAAACACGGTAGAATGAATGGAAATGAAGAAATTACTCTGCTAACACAGTTTACCAATAAAGATCTTGCTAACATGATAGGCTCTAGTCGTGAAACGGTTAGTAGAACATTAACCCAATTAAAGAGGAAAAAGTTAGTTTTTACGGATACAAAAGGAAGAACCGTTCTTGATACAAAGAGATTAAAGGAAGAATTGTTTTAATAATAAAGGTATTCCAATCCAAAAGGAATGGTATACCTTTATTCATTTTCACTTTCTTCTAGGCTATAATCTTTTATAAATAGAGATTGAACAAAATAAATGAAGAGACATAAACCTATTAGTAAAAATGTCCAGCCAAGTGCTTTTTGTTCTACGATGAGGTAATTGTTACATATTTGTGTAGGAATAGCGATGTATAACCAAGCCATAGCACTTGATATTAAAATCAAACAAATAAAAATGATATTTTTTCCTAAAGTATTAAGATTACTCCAGCTATCCCGTAAAGGTATTCCTGCTAAAAATGGCAAGCTGATAAATTTAAAAATCTCAATAGTTGATATCGCAAGTGCTTCATCCATCGCACGAGGAATCATCCAGTAGATTACGATAATCATAAATAGCATGATTCCTGGTATTCCATTATAATTCCAGTTCTCAAAAACATTAGGAAATCTATCTTTTAAATACGGTGTAAATAGCATTCCAACTATTACGAGAAGCGGTATTTGCATATGCATATGGACGACCATAATAGATTCAGATAATGTAATTACCGGTGGGAGCATAAGAAATAGATACAGTACTAAACCATATATAGCTTGCTTCATTACTTATCACCTACCTCATTTTCAAGAATGCTCATTAGCTTGCTTGCTGCTTCATCCACCTTTTGGTAATCCATTACATCTACTAATTTCCCTTGTGGGTTGACAAGATAAAAGGCAGAGTTGTGAGTAAAATTACCTTGATTATCGGGAATAACAATAACGCCAAATTCATCTAGTAAACTATGCAATTCTTCAGCATTTGGTACTCTTGCCATTCGCCATGTTTCCCCGTCACTTCCAAAAAGGCGACGATACTTTTCTAAGGTTTCAACATCATCACGCTCAGGATCAAAACTAATACTTAAGAATACAATATCTTCCCCTATATATTTTTCTGGTACTTGATCATAGACATTAAATAGATTCATCTCTAATTCTGGACATACAGATGTACATGTTGTGTAAACAAATGTTATCATTACGTATTTCCCTTTGAATTCAGAAAAGGAGTATATATTTCCCTTACTATCCTCTAATGTTACATCTGGAAATACCGGTTGTTCCTCTACCAATTTCATGGTTCTTGCCGATTCCGTAGTAAAAGCTTGAAATCCATCTGTTTCAATAAAAAACAGAACAACTCCAAATAAGACAACTACACATAAGGATATTGTATTTTTATTTTTGATCATCCGATCACACCCTATATTTTTTAAGGAAATTAATGCTTCAAAATTTTATCTTTCTTTATCTCTTTATAAAAATGGAGAGGTTGGGACAAAAATGTTTTATAAAAAGAGAAATCCGAACTTTACAGAAGTTATGGAGTAGATAAACCGCTTCGGAAATATACTCCGCTAATTCTGTGGGATTCTTCGTCATTTGAGTTAAACATTTCGTTATGTTCCAACCTCATATCCTCACTCTTTAAAAAGAAGAATGTTTGTTTACCAAGTCCTAAATGGCGGGGATCCTGGTGGTGCATTAACGATAATATCCATTAATGGCACTACATATCCCATAGCTACAATTGCCAAAAACATAACAATCCATAACCCCCAGCGCTCTGTCCATTTTGGAGTCGGCATTACATTTTCTTCAGCTTCCGCAATCGGGAATTCAGTTTCTCCTTTTGGTGCAAAGAACATTAAGTGGATTGCGATATAAAACATGAGGATAACTCCAATGATAAGTAGTGTTCCTCCAATAGCTAATAAGAACAAATACGGATCCCAACTTAAAGCAGTTGCTTGATCACCATAAGTAGAAAAAGAACTTCTTCTAGGCGCCCCTAATAATCCAACCCAATGCATAGAACCAGACATAAAGATCATACCAACTGTCCAAATAATGGTTTGATAAATACCTAATCGATTGATTCGCGGTGTTAATTCACGCTTGGAAAGATGTGGAATTAACCAATAGGCGATTCCAAAGAAGGTAAGAACTACTGTAACACCAACTGTTAAATGAAAGTGACCCGTTACCCATAACGTATTATGGACAACTTGATTTAACTGATTATTTGTTTGTGCAATTCCACCTGCACCACCAAATATAAATGCAACCATCGCAATAAATGGTGCTAAGAAGCGGACATCACCCCAAGGTAATTTCTTGAACCAACCTAATAATCCTTTTGCTCCTTTTTTTCTTCCTGTCCGTTCAAATGCAGCAAACATTGCAAAGGCCGTCATCAAGGATGGAAATGCAATTGATAGGCTCATAAATACATGAATAAATTTCCAAGTTTCTGTAATACCAGGATCAATAATTTGATGGTGAAACCCACCTGGGATATTTAATATAACTAACAAAATAACAACTAATCGAGTTAAGCCATCACTAAATAATTTACCGCCAATAACCTTTGGTACAACAACATACCACGCTGAAATAGCAGTTAAATACCAAATATTAACTAATGTATGACCAAAGCTCCAAAACAGCGTACGGCTAAGCATAACATTGACGGTTTCCGTCCAACCGAAAGCCCATGGAATAAGCATGAACACTTCAACAGTTACTCCAATACTTCCGAAAAATAGTAGTACAAATACACCAGTTGCAAAAAATGCTAATAATGGAGTATGTTTTCCACGATGATTTTTTCTCCAATTGGCGATATTTATAAACGCTCCAAATGCAGCAATCCAAATACCTAGAACAACAAAAACTAAACCAATATAAAACCACGGGGAAGCTTGCATTGGTGGATAAAAGGTATATAAAACGGATGCATCCCCCATAACAATAGTTGTTGCAACAAAGGCAACCCCAATCATCATCATTCCAAATGCAATCCAACCCATTTTCCGAACTTTAGGTAATAGGCCGCCTAACGTATGGGATAGAGCTGCATAAAAATAGCCGACTGTAAATAATGTTGTAAAGACTAATAATAATAAAATGCCATGTGCTGTTAGCGTTTGATAGTAGTCAAACCAACTTGGTAACTCCAGCAATCCTGCTCGATTTAATCCTTGAAATAAACCTAGAAAACCTCCAATTAATAATACGAGAAATGCTACTGCGAGATACGTTAAGCTGAGTCGAGCATCATCTTGATGAAATCCAGCAACATAGTTTATTTTTTTTGAAAGATTACGTTTTTCCACTAATTCCATCCCTTCCCCTCCTTTATTTAACGGTTATCGTCGTTGCCATCAACTGATGACCTGCTCCGCAATATTCATTACAAAGTACAAGGTATTCACCAGGTTCATCGAATTTTTGCGAGATTCGTTGAATATAACCTGGCGTTACCATTGCATTAATGTTCGTTCCAGCAACTTGAAAGCCATGAACGACATCTTTAGAAGTTAACGTAAAATGAACTTCAGAACCCGCTGGTATTTCAATTTCATTTGGAGTAAAACTAAATGCTTGTAGTGTCATAACTACTTCATATTCATTTTCTCCTATTTCAAACACACCTGGATTATCAAATGGAGCATGTTCATCTACCTTTTGTGGATCTAATGTTTCCGTATTACTTGGTGGTGCCATTCCTTGGGCAAACGCTTGGTATCCAGTAAACACCATGGAAAGCACAAGAATAGCTACACCAACAATTAACCAAATTTCTTCAGCACGATGCATTTTCATCAGGTTAACCTCCTTCATTTAGATTCGAATCATATAAAAAACGATGAGTAAGACGATAAAAGCTACAATCGTTCCACCAACAAATACAATAGAAGAAAATAATGCACCTTTTAATGAATTTTCATCTTTATAGAGATCATTTTTCGGAATAACACCTTTATTTCTTTCCACTTTTAATCCCTCCCTTATCCTCTTATCTATATTGTAGATTGAAATGATAGAGGGAAAAGTGAACCAAATCACAACTTTCATGTGATTTACCGCACACTTGTGAAATTCATTCATTTTTTTGGTAATTTGAAACTTTATTCAGTAGGGGGGTTTGTGTGGGGGGGTGGGTACTTTGTCTGTTGGTTGGTACTATCACGGACATTTCGAGGTATTTTGAATGCAACTTTGTTCGTGACAACCTCTCATGGACATTTCAGGCTATTTCGAATGCAGTTTTGTCCGTGATAGCTCATACACCTGCTTCTGTCAAGTAGACAGTACCAAAGTGTCTCAAAAAACTTTTCACAATACCTTTGTTTCCGATAGTTTGAGCTATGATCATATACGCCACCCTTGCCAGGCATTTGGGTTCGTGGTGGTGAATAAAGTGGCGAATCGGGAAAAATAAAGCTATTAAAGCTCCCTATTCGCACACAGAGCGTACCACGAACCATCTCTTCTAAGTTCTCGCTGGTCGGGGGCCCCTATCCCCAACACACCGAATCACTAAGAAGAGGCATGCCAGGCAAGGGCAAGCAGCTCCGCTGTGGTTCCCTGCGGTGCATTTTTAGCTTGCGTAACGCTTGATATATTTTACAGGACTCGTTTGTAATTTTGTGTTGATTCGATTATGATTAAAGTAATGGATATATTGGTTTGCCGCATTTTGAACTTCGAATACAGTCTCTGTGTTTTCAAAAAAACATTCTATTTCACACTTGTAATGACTAAAGAAGTTTTCAATGCATGCGTTGTCCCAGCAGTTGCCTCTGCGGGACATGGATGGGGTGAGGCCCATCTCTTTGACACGCATTTGATAACCAGCGTTTGTGAACTGTGTGCCTTGATCACTATGTAAAATGGCACCTTTCACAAACTTTTTTTCTTTTAAACGATCTAACGCTTCGTATACAAGCTCTATATCCTGACGTTGACTAATAGAATACGCCACAATCTCGTCATGAAATAAATCTTTAATCGCACACAAATAAAGATTCTTGTTTGGCCCCTCTATCACTGGTAAATAGGTAATATCAATCGCAAACTTCATTCCGGGTTTCTTTGCTTGAAAGTTTCGATTTAATATATTCGGTACTTTTTTATTTATCTCGTTACGCTTAACAAAGCGCCTTTGGCGGATCTTACAACGAATACCATATTTCCGCATGATTTTAGAGACACGCATCTCTCCAACCTCAATGTCATATTCCTCCTTTAATGCCATTTTCATTCTTTTTCTTCCCAATGTACCACGGTGTTTATGATGTAATTGGATGATATAGTTGTATAATTCTTCGTCCTTTTGTGCCTGCACACTACCCCCTCCACGTTTTTTCCATTTGTAATAACCAGATCGTGATACATCAGTCAGTTGCACTAACATCGTAACAGGATAATCTTTCTCATTTGCTTCTATAAAGGCAAATTGTACCTCTTTCTGCTTTCTCACATCCTTTCCAGCTCCAAAAGCTTTTTTAAATATTCGATTTGTAATGCTTGTCGTTCGATAAGCTCATCTTTGGTTTCCTCTTCTTTTCGTTTCTGTTTACCTATGCTTTTCATACCTCTTGTATCTTTTAACGCTTCATAACCTCCTTCACGTACCTTATTAACCCACCGATTCGCTACTCGAGGTGCACTAATGTTATATTCCTTTATCAAATCTCGGATTGCATACCCCTCAAAATACTTTTCAACCACTTTTTTCTTTAATTCATAACTGTATCTTTTTAGTTGTCTTGTCATATTCATCCCCTATTTTCTATCTAATTCTATATATAAGATTATCAAATGAATAGGACACTTTCTAAAATTGTCTACTTTATAGATACAATATCATCATCTCATGGACATTATGAACTATTTTGAAGGCAGTTTTATCCGTGATACCCTCACGGACATTTCAAATTTTTTTGAATGCAGTTCTGTCCTTGATACCCTTCCCACAGACAAAGCTGCTACTTTAGCGCATAACAAAAAACAGGTGAAGAATCTAGATTCTCCACCTGTTTTTCCGAAAGTATACTTTTTCATCATGAAACGGTTACGCCGTTTACTTTTTCCTCCAGTTGAATCATTGCCTGTACAACTGAATCGCTTGTAATCGCTCCAGGTAGGACGTGAATAGATTCTTCTGGTTTAACAGCTTTTTCAGCAACTTGAATTAAATTCTCTTCATCTATTGTTTGTACACCTAGATATTTAAGTGAATTGGGTAAATGTAATTTTTGATAAAATGGTAATATCTCATCGATTTCCTTCCATTTATCTTCTAAAATGAGTTGGATTAAAATACCATATGCAACCTTATCACCATGAAGCGCTTGATGTGTTTCCTCGAGAGCAGTTAATCCATTATGAATGGCGTGGGCACCAGCAACCCTTCCATAATGATCACCAAATCCTCCAACCATTCCACCAATCATAATAATGGTTTCAGCAACTTTAATAAAATCATCATTCAAGACACCACTCTTCACCGCTTCAATCGCATGTTCTGAATGCTCAAGCAAGTTTTCTTTACACAGTTTCGCAGCATGATAAGAAATTTCCAACGCCGCTGATTTTGTATTCATTTTCCCTATTTGTACTTCGGCTTCATACCATTTTGCTAGGGTATCCCCGATTCCTGCAATAAACATATCAAGTGGTGCATGTAATAATATCTGTGGTTCTATTAACACGAGACTTGCATTTTCAGGGTATAAATCAAAACGTACAAAGGAACCATCATCATCATAGATCACACTAATCGGTGTCCAAGGAGCACAATTTGATGCAAGTGTCGGGATTAAAACATATGGGGTATGTGTGAGATGGGCTGAAGATTTTACAAGATCAAGAACCTTTCCTCCCCCAACACCAATGACAGCATCCACTTCCGCTTCCGTTATAACGTTAGATAAGGTATCGATTTCATTTAAGGAACATTCCCCATGATATAGGTATGCTTCACTTGAAATTTCTGAAAAAGAATTCCAGTAAGGCTTAACAGCTTCCCAAGACTTGGTTCCATGAACAATCAGTACCTTACGAAATCCACGCTCGATTAATTTATTTTCTAATCCGTTTAAAATTCCTTCTTCTAATATGTATTCACTTGGTGCTCCATGCACAGATATTGTATTTGTCATTATGCTCTCTCCTTTGTATATGAAAAAGGAGAAGGCTTAAGCCCCCTCACTCTTAACCATAAGAATAATCATTACTCAGTCATCCAGCTTGGTTTTCCAAACCCTTCGAATTCCTCATCAATCACTTTTTCAAATTCGTCTGATTCTACTACCTGAACAAGGTCCTTCGCTAGTTGACTATCTTCATTTTCAGCTTTAACAGCTATAACATTTCGATATTGATCTAACATATCTTCTAATGCTAAAGCATCAAGTAAATCCATATCTGCCGCTAAAGCATAGTTACCTGGTACCGCTGCTAAGTCAGCACTATCAACTGCACGAGGTAATTGACCAGCCTCAATTGGTTGGAATACTAGTTTTTTCGGATTTTCTTTAATATCTTTTTCTGAAACAGTTAATTCATCAGCATTTTCATCTAGTTTAATTAATCCTTCATCTTGAAGTGTATTAAATGCTCTAGCCCCATTCGTTGGGTCATTAGGAACTGCAACAGTTGCACCATCTTCTATTTTATCTATAGAATTATATTTGTTAGAAAATATTCCCATTGGTGCAGTTGGAACAATTTTCAATGCGGATAAATCCATATCATTCTCAGCTTCAAAGTTTTCCAGATAGATAGTATGTTGGAATAGATTTGCATCGATATCACCATTATTTAATGCGTTGTTCGGTTGGATATAGTCACTAAATTCAACCACTTCTACGGAATAACCCAAATCCTCTAGGCCTGGTTTTAACGCTTTATTTACCATATCACTGTACGGGCCAGGAGTAGCACCAATTTTAATTTCTTTTGAATTCCCTGTAGAACTATCGCTAGAACTTTCTTCACCATTACCGCCACCACAAGCAGCAAGCAAAGAAATAGCGATTAGAGCGATTAGTATAAAAATTTTCTTTTTCATTTTTCTTTTCCTTCTCCCTTATATTATTTATTAACAGCCTTGGCAATTTTGTCGCCAATAATCTGTATTAATTGAACAAGTACAATCAATATAACAACGGTAGTAATCATGATGGTGTCATCATAACGGTAGTATCCAAAACGAATGGCAAGGTCTCCAATTCCTCCACCACCGACAACACCAGCCATAGCTGATGTACCAACTAAACTTACAACAGTAATCGTAATCCCTGAGATAATCCCAGATTTTGCTTCAGGTAACAATACATCTTTAATAATCATCCATGGTGTACCCCCAGCTGCAATAGCGGCTTCAATCACACCATACTCAATTTTTCTAAGGGATGTTTCTACTAATCTCGCAAAAAACGGGATAGCCGCAACCGATAATGGAACCGATGCAGCTTTTGGTCCAATCGTAGAACCTGTAAGTTTAATTGTTAATGGAATAAGTGCCACTAATAAAATGATAAATGGAATGGACCGTATCATATTGACGATAAATCCTACAATCTGATTTACAAATCTGTTTTGCAAGAATAGTCCTTTATCTGTTACAAATATTAAAATTCCAATTGGCAATCCGAAAATCACTGCTACAAGTAATCCAACTGATATCATATAAAGTGTTTGAAGAAACACAGTGTTTAGCTCGGGAATTAATTCGATAATATGATTCACATCAAATTCCATCTTTTATCACCTCCACATGTGCTGAACGATTTTCAATATATTGGACCGCCTTGCTTACTTCATCCTTTTCCCCATTAAGCTCCATGACAAAAATTCCTAGCGGTGCGTCTTGAATATAGTCGATAGATCCATGCAAAAAATTACCTTTCACTTTAAATTTCTGTACCATGTCGGAAATAATACTTTCCCCGGCAATTTCCCCTTTAAAAATAACTTTCACTAATGTACCCGTCACCTTTTCTAGTACGGGAGCTGGTAAATCAAATGAAATAACACTTGAAATAAATTCCCTCGTTAATTCATTTTTAGGACTTGCAAAGATTTCATACACATCACCTTCTTCAACGACTTTTCCAGCTTGCATGATCGCCATTCGATGACATATTTCCTTTACTACGTCCATTTCATGTGTAATTAATACGATCGTAATATTCATCTCTTTATTAATCTTCTTTAATAATTGAAGAATCGATTTCGTTGTTGTAGGATCTAAGGCAGATGTTGCTTCATCACATAAAAGAACTTTTGGATCATTAGCAAGTGCTCTAGCAATCCCAACCCGTTGTTTTTGTCCACCACTTAATTGGCCTGGATAAACATCCCGCTTATCACTTAACCCAACCATCGCTAATAATTCCTCTACCCTTGACGCAATTTGATTGGAAGGAACTTTTGCTGCTTTTAGCGAAAAAGCAATGTTTTCAAAAACCGTTTTTTGACTAACCAGATTAAAGTCTTGGAAAATCATACCGATTTTTAATCTAGCTTGTCTCAGCTTTTCACTTTTTAATTTAGTTAAATCAACACCGTCTACTGTTATATTTCCTTTAGTTGGACGTTCTAATAAATTGATACATCGTACAAGGGAACTTTTACCAGCACCAGAATAACCAACGATGCCATAGATTTCACCTTCATTAATGGTTAGTGAAACATTGTTAACGCCACTAACTTCTCCTTTTTTCGTCTGATATACCTTTGACAAATGATTAATGTTTATCATCTATATCCCCTCGCTCTTTTTACAGCCAATATGACATATTTTTACGAAAAAAAATACTCCATTCATCTGAAAGGAGCATCGACACAAACAATGTATCTTCCGCTTATCTTCCAGAATGTGATCATTCTGTTGGACTTGGCACCTTCCCATAAGGGGGTTGCCGGACGTCATTGGGCCAATCCCTCGGTCACTCTTGATAAGTTATATGAAAATTATTAAGTTAAAATTTATTATACGGCTAGTTAGTAAAACTCGGGAGTTTGACACCCTAAAATAAAAAAAACGCGCAAAAGCCTTGGTACGGCTTTATTTTTTTGTCAAATTTTTCATAATTTTATTGCGTAACATTTCGTAATATACTATAATTAAGGTAACATTAGCTGCTTTGGGGGTAATTTTATGCGTATTAAAGTGAGTCGTTCTAAAAATTCCAAGTCTTATTTTGTAATTAAAGATATTTATCGGGGCAATAAAAGGACAACCAAAGTTGTTGAAGCCTTGGGAAATGACAAAGAAATTTTAGAAAAGCATCCTGGTGTGGATCCCTATACCTGGGCAAAAGAATACGCTAAAAAGTTAACACTGGAAGAAAAGGAACGAAACTATAAAATCGTCACCAAATACAGTCCTGCCAAGCAAATACCATTGAATAAACAGACGCTATTTAATGCTGGTTACCTCTTTTTACAATCTATTTACCATGGGTTAAAACTGGATAAAATTTGCCAGAAGATATCTCAGGAGTATGAATTCAAATATGATCTGAATGAAATACTTTCGCGCCTTCTTTATTTACGGATTCTACATCCGACCTCTAAAAAAGGAACGTTTGAACATTCGAAAGACTTACTTGAACCTGCACATTTTCAGTCACATCAAATTTATCGGGCACTTGGTGTCCTCGCCGAGCAATCAGATTACATAGAGGAAATGGTGTATAAAAACAGTCTAAATGTAGTGGATAGAAACACACAGATTCTATATTATGACTGCACAAACTTTTTCTTTGAAATCGAAGAAGAAGACGGTTTAAAACAATATGGAGTTTCTAAAGAAAATCGCCCCAACCCAATTGTTCAAATGGGACTGTTCATGGATGGGTCAGGCCTTCCACTTGCTTTTAGTATGACACCTGGAAATAGAAATGAACAAACAACCTTGAAACCGTTGGAACGTCGTATTTTAAAGGACTTTAACCTTTCAAAATTTGTTGTATGTACAGATGCCGGTCTATCTTCAAATAAGAATCGGATATATAATACTCGAGGAAAACGCGCCTTTGTAACTACGCAGTCTATCAAAAAACTGAAGAAATTTTTGAAGGAATGGTCTCTGGATCCTGAAGGGTGGCGAATACCAGGAAGTAATAAAAAGATAAATTTGAATGACATTCGCAATCTCGAAAATGACCAGAGAACGTACTACAAAGAGCGTTGGATCAAGGAAAATGATCTAGAACAAAAGTTAATTGTCACCTACTCCCCTGTTTATCAGCGTTATCAATCATCCATTCGAGCTAAACAAGTTGAACGAGCGAAGAAAAAGATGGAAAATCCAAGCTCGTTGAATAAACATAATCAGAATGACCCAAAGAGATTCATTAAAGCGACACATGTAACAGACAATGGTGAAATTGCGGATAAGACGCAAGCAACTCTGAATCAGAAACAGATTGATAACGAATCCATGTATGATGGATTTTATGCCGTATGTACCAATCTAGAATCAACTATTGAGGAAATAATTAAGATAAATCATGGGCGATGGGAGATTGAGGAGACATTCCGAATACTAAAAAGTGAATTCCAGGCTCGACCAGTTTACTTGCAAAGAGAAACCCGAATAAAGGCACATTTTCTAACATGCTTTTTGTCCTTATTGATCTATCGCATTCTAGAAAAAAAGTTGGATGAAAGATTTACATGTCCTGAATTAATTAGTACGTTAAGAAATATGAACATGCTAGAATTGGATGGAGAAGGATACATACCTGTATATACTCGAACAGAAATTACGGATGCATTACATGATGCATTTGGCTTTAGAACTGACTACGAAATAGTTACTCAAAAAAATATGAAAAAAATTTTTAAACAAACCAAAAGGGAAAAATAGTACGCAGTTTTATGCCTTAAAAAAATCGCCATAAACATTGATTTAGCAGTGTTTTTGGCGATTTTTAGTGTCAAACATGAGATTAAGTTAAAATTTATTATACGGCTAGTTAGTAAAACTGTCAATGAAGATTCGACATTTTTCTACAATTCCTAATTCATTAGTAACTTGGTAAAACAAAATTCTAACAACAACTATATGCTAATAAAGCATGTTAAAACCTGAGCTTCTTCATCATTGACTGGCACAAAGAGATGAGGTTTTTCCCCCTTGAAATAAGCACTATCCCCTTTTTCCATATAATAATTTTCCCCATCATAAAATAGATAGATAGACCCTTCCAAGATATATATAAACTCATCTTGTAAATGGGTATAAGTCTCCGTACGTAAATTTCTATGTTTAGGAGTGACATGAACAATGGTTGGTTCAATACTACTGAATTGAGAACGGTTTGCTAATAGCTCATAGGAATACCCCATATGTACATCACCAATTTGGGATTTCCTTTGTGATCTCTTCTGCAAAACTAATGAATCCTCTATTTTATCATCTAAAAGCCATGATAACGAAACATGTAATGCTTCACTTATCTTAGATAAAGTAGCTACAGCAGAAGCAGTTTGTCCGTTTTCAATTTTGGATAACATGCTTTTAGATATTCCACATTCGTCTGCAATTTGCTGTTGTGTTTTCTTTTGACGTAATCTTAATTCTTTTATTTTATGACCCAAATTTTTTAAATCGATAGAGACTCAGTCCTTTCCATTTAATCCCTACGAATACCAATGTTTTAATCATAGAATAGTACTTGATTCATAGTCAAGAAACTTCATACAACACGCTTCATTAAACGCATTTAAAAAGATGCTATTTATCGCTTAAATAAATAACATCTCCTCTCATTTAAAGACCACTTGCCAATAATGATCTACTAGGTAAAATCTTACCTAATTGATTTTGAATATACAAGGATGCTTCTTGTATTCTCTTTTCGTTAATACCGGTTTCAACCCCCATCCTATGAAGGAGATATAACACATCATTCGTCGCAACATTCCCTGCTGCCCCTGGTGCATAAGGGCATCCACCTAATCCTCCAATGGAACTATCAAATCGATAAATTCCATAATTCATAGCTGTCATAATATTCGCGATAGCCATTCCCCTCGTATCGTGAAAATGGAGAATAACTTTTTCAGTAGGATATCTTTTCAATATGTCATCCAGTAATGTTTCTACCTGTGATGGAACAGCAGAACCAATGGTATCCCCCAACGAAAGGTCATCAACACCGTACTCTAGTAATTTTTCACATATTGAAATTACAGCATCTGGTTTCATGTTCCCTTCATATGGACAGTCAAATACAGTTGATATATAAGCCGTAACGTGTTTGCCCTCTGCTTTCGCCTCTTCTATTACTTGTTTTAACACTGGGTACGTATCCTGTATCGTTTTATTTATATTCTTTTGATTATGTGTTTCACTCGCTGACATAAAAACAGATGCGCCATCAATTCCTGCTTCAAGTGCATATTCTAATCCTTTTTGGTTTGGAACCAAAGCAGAATAAACGACATTCGGATTTCGACTTATTTGTTTTCCAACCTCACGTGCATCTGATAGTGCTGGAATCATCTTTGGATTAACAAATGAGCTAAACTCTATTTCTTTTATCCCTGTATTTGATAACATATTTATCCAAGCAATTTTGGACTCAGTAGATACCCATTTTTTCTCATTTTGTAAACCATCCCGTGGCCCAACTTCCTTAATTTGTACAAACTTAGGGAGCTTCCCCATCATTAAGCCTCCTGTTTTTTAACATTTTCATAACTTAAAATGTTGACATTCCATTGATATTCTATGTTATGAGGTCATCAGGCAATTGGTGTTACATAGGTCTTAGTCATTCATTTCACCTTAAGTATTACAGTATATTCACTAGCGTTTATTATTATTCAACATTGTTGAATAAAGTATAACCGATTGTCAAAAGGAAAGTCAATGAAAGCAGAATCATATACTTATGTAAAAAAAATAACCCAGTCACGTTAAGAACTGAGTTACTAATTCAGCTATTTACCAAGGTTTTCTTGAACTACTTTTTCCATTCCCTTTTCCTCTTCTTCCCATCCTTTACAGACATCTACCCAATTCTTTGCGTGGGAATAAGTGAATATTTCATCGTTTGTTAATTCAATTGCACTATTTGTACTTCCGCACGCTGGATAAAGTGTGTCAAATCTTTTCATGGATATATCTAAATACACTTCCAAATCATTTTTCAAACCAAATGGACAAACACCGCCAATTGCATGTCCGGTTTGTTCTAATACTTGTTCTGGGGATAGCATTCTTGCTTTAAATCCAAACGTTTTACGAAATTTTTTATTATCAACTTTAGCATCTCCCGCTGCCACAACTAAAATAGCCTGTTCTTCTTCTCCTCTAAAGGATAACGTTTTTGCAATTCTTGCAGGTTCCACCCCGATTGTATCAGCCGCTTCTTGGACAGTGGCACTGGACGAATCGAATTCTAATATATCTTGTTCTCGATTAAATTGTTTAAAATGACGTTTCACACTTTCTATTGACATTCCTCTAACCTCTCCTTTAACCCTTATCCTAATCCGTAACATCATTTATACTGAAATTCGATATAATAGTCAAACTATTTGCCCCCTTCTGCAAATTACATATGTTGAACTTCTTACCATATTTATTAGAGTGGCGTGTTCTGCCCACAATCCCGTTTATGCTTCACTTCTATCCAGCCCATAAAGTATGTTATTTTAATCATAATAGAAAAAAGCAATCATCTAGGGAGTTAATTAAATGAAGGATATTATTATAAAAAAAATCAAGGAGATAGAGAAAGAAAAAAATATTAAAGTACTTTATGCTTGTGAGGCTGGTAGTAGAGCCTGGGGGTTACATGCAATTGACAGTGACTATGATGTCCGCTTTATTTATATTCATCCTACCGATTATTATTTAAGTATCGATCCAGTTGGAATTGGTAAGAAGAGGGATACTATTGAAGTCCCAATGCATTCTACCCTTGATTTACATGGTTGGGAACTTACAAAAGCATTGAGACTTTTCCGGAAATCAAACCCCGGGCTTCTAGAGTGGTTAAATAGTCCAATTGTTTATGTTGGACCATCCGATACTATTAAAGACATGATGGATTTTCAATCACAACTTTTTCAACCAAAGCCCTGTGTCCATCATTATATAAATATGGCAAAGAGCAATTTACGTAAATTAGACGAAACAACCGCAAATACCATTAAACTTTATATTCAAATTGTTAGGCCAATCTTGATAGCAAAATGGATTATAACTTATAGTACCTTTCCACCTATTCATCTTACAGCACTTGTTCATTTACTTTCGCCAACTGAAAAAAATGCTATAGAATGTTTAAGGGAAGTTAAAACAAAGCAACTATTGGAAGCGAATCTGCCAGTTGGAGAGCTTCAATCATTTATACGCAGGGAATTAGATTTTCTAGATAAGTCTGTCTCACATATGAAAACGAAACAAATACAAGTAACCAATAAATTAGACACATTGTTTCGTATGACATTAAAGAAAATATGGGAGAATTAAAAGGTGGCTTGATCATACTGAATCAAGCCACTTCTCTACATTAATTTAGAAAGAAACATCGTTGCGATGCCAAAATACACAAAAAGAGAAATAATATCATTAATGGTTGTAATGAGTGGCCCTGATGCAACGGCAGGGTCTACATTAAACTTATATAAAATAAGCGGAATAATCGTTCCCGATAAAGTACCAATAATTAACGTAACTAATAAAGAAACACCAACAACTAAACCCAATGTTGCATTCCCCTGCCAGAACAAGGCAATTATCGCAATAAGAATTCCACACGTTACACCTATGATAATTCCAACCCATAGTTCACGCATGACTAATTTTATAACTTCTTTAACATTCAAATCATCTTTTGTAAGTCCTCTCACTACAACTGCTAAGGATTGTGTTCCCGTATTCCCTGTCATTCCTGCAATCATTGGCATAAAGAATGCAAGAGCAACTACTTTATCCAACGTTTCTTCAAATCCAGCGATAATACTTCCTGAGACAATTCCAATAAATAATAAGAGAATAAGCCAAGGAAGTCTTCGGAATGCAGCAACAAATGGTTTGGTATTAAAATCAATCGCCTTACCAGATGCTGAAAGTTTTTCAATATCTTCATTAGCCTCTTGATAAATAATGTCCATTACATCATCTACTGTTACCACACCGACAAGTTTATTATTTTCTTCAATTACTGGTATGGAAATAAAATCGTATCGATTGATTAATTTTGCTACTTCTTCTTGGTCAGTATGGACGTCTACTGTCACTACACGGGAAAACATAATATCTTCTATTTTCTCGTACATGTCAGCAAGAAGTAGATCTTTATACGATACAACTCCTACTAATTCCTTTTTTTCACCTATCACATACAAATAGTTCAAGTATTCCGCTAGTTCCGCAAAGTGTTTTAGCTTATCAACTGCTTCACGTACTGTATATGTTTTGGGAATCCATACATATAGGTTGGTCATAATTCTCCCAGCCGTTTCAGGAGAATATTTCATCATATTTTGAACAATCGTGGATTCCTCTTCCTTCATTTCTGAAAGAATTTCTTCGACTTTTTCTGGTTCTAATTCTTCTAATAGAGAAACAAGATCATCATTATCCATCAAATCGAGGACTTGAGTGGAACGCTCAATCCCTAATTTTTCTAGAACAAGCAACTGGTCTTCCTTATCAAGTTCTTGAATCATATAGGTCAATTGCTCTGTAGGGAGATACATTATAAATTTGTTTTTATGCTTATTCGGTAAATTCAAGTATTGTTGTGCGATGTCATATGGCTGCAATTCATCCATTATAGATAAAAATTGTTCCTTTTTCCTATCCTTTAAGGTTTGAATAATCGCAAGTGTTGTTTCATTTTCTGTCATCTCAAGAGACATAACAATTGCCTCCTTCCTTCAGTTGTCCATTAACATTATAGCTTTAAATAAATATGTGTAAACCAAAGTCATGTAATATTACATTTTTATTACATTTGTTATATTCCAAACGGAAAATTCCTGACATTCCAATCAATGGAAATGATATCGAACTGGATGAAACTTCCAACACCTCCCCTACTATAGATCAGTACTAGAATAGGAGTCAATCCATTTCTCATGGAATTTTTTGGATCATGCGAAGTTATATTACAACTAGTAATCTAGTATATATTCTAGAAAAATAGGAGGAGTATGAATAAGATGAATAGGATTATGAAACTTCTATTAACTATATCAATGATTGCTAGTTTATTTACGATACCAATGAGTGCAGATGCTGCTTCTTACAAAATACAAGAAGGAGATTCATTCCATTCTATTGCGAAGAAGTTTAGTACAACGATAACAAACTTACAAATTGCCAATAAACGTTCTGGTAATGTTTTATATGCCGGAGAAACCATCCAAGTTCCAGACGATATTCCTTTGAAAGACAAAGAATTGATGGCTAAGCTTGTTCATGCAGAAGCAAAAGGAGAACCGTATGCTGGCAAAGTAGGTGTTGCTACGGTTGTTTTAAATCGTGTGGATCATAAAGAATTCCCTGATACGATTCGGGAGGTTATTTATGAAAAAGTAGGTGGGGCTTACGCGTTTACACCCGTACAAAACGGCAAAATTAATGGCAATTATACAGATGAAGATATGAAAGCAGTAAATGAAGCCATTGCATATCGCGGGCAAAGCGATGGATCCATCTATTTCTACAATCCGAAAACTTCCACAAGTAAGTGGATCTTTTCAAGAGAAACAACCGTTACTATAGGGAACCATCGTTTTGCTAAATAGATGAAATGGGGTTACATGTGACATATATCACAATAGTTAGAGGTATCATTTGATATAATAATATTGAACATAGGAAATATTATATATCAAATCCCATTCA
This sequence comes from Oceanobacillus sp. FSL K6-0118, assembly GCF_038006665.1. Taxonomy (NCBI): domain Bacteria; kingdom Bacillati; phylum Bacillota; class Bacilli; order Caryophanales; family Bacillaceae; genus Oceanobacillus; species Oceanobacillus sp. FSL K6-0118. The sequence continues at coordinate 1,666,522 of NZ_JBBOVR010000001.1, read as the reverse complement.
ATGGAGGAATAAAAAATGGAAAACGAAAAAGCAGATAGATTACGTATCATGCTTCAAGAAGCATTACAACCAATTTTAGACCGTTTAGATCGTATCGAGAATGAAATAAAATCTTTAAAAGAGCAAGATAAACAATAAAGGATTAGAGAAGGAGGACTTCTCTAATCCTTTTTGTTATTCATGTTTAAGGTCCTGAATTTTCTTCGTTAACGTTTTAAAACGTTCATCTAACTCTGGATAGGAAGAATCATTGGGGGTTAGAAGACTAAGTTTTCCCAACACTTCTTGTCTTTCTGTTTCTAATTTTAATACCAACTCAGCCTTATCTTCCGGTTCCTTTGATTCATTAGTTAATTTCTTATGAACACGTTGATTCGAAATAATCAATTGACTATCCGTTATTTTATCAAGAAAATAACGATCATGAGAAACAACGATTAATGTGCCATTATACTGTGCCAACGTTTCTTCCAATTGTTCTCGAGAAGGTAAATCAAGATGGTTTGTGGGTTCATCCAAGATAAGCACATCTTTCTCTTCTAATATATAGACCAAAAGCTTACACTTCACTCGTTCCCCCATACTCATGAACTTAATCGGTTCATTCCATTGCGATGCTTCAAACCCTAAATGCTTCATGGCATTTTGGACTTTCCCCCTATTCTCAAATGTTTCTGTATGGAATAGCTCTTCTGGCGTTTTTTCAAGGGGTAAATCAAAAACTTCTTGGGTCAAATATCCAATATTTGCAGAAGGGGAAATCCATATTTCTCCATCAGCTTGTTCCGTTCCCATTATCATTTTCAGTAATGTCGTCTTTCCACTTCCATTTGGGCCAATAAGTGCCACCTTTTCCCCGTATTTTATATAAAAATGAACACCTGTAAATAGTGTTTTCCCATCAAAAGATTTTGATAGACTTTTCACCTCTAAAAAACGCTTCCCAACCTTCGTGTTTGCAGTCATAGAAAATTGAACGGTATATTCAGGTTTTACAAAGTCAACCTTTGCTCTATCTAACTCCTTTTCAAGTCGCTTTTGCTTGGATTTAATTTGGGAATCCATTCGTTTTGCCTTTTTACGATGGTATTCTTTAGAACCCATCTTGGGACCTTCCTGTTTCGTTGATTGAGCATGTGCTTTCGTGGACCAAGAAGATAATTCGTTCATTTGTCCCTCAATCCGTTTCCTCATTTTTTGCTGTTTTTCATATGCACGTTGCTGAGATAATCTTTTCTCTTTGCGATATTCTATAAAACCTGAGTAGTTCCCAGAATGCTCTGTTAATAATTTGTCTTCTAAAGACCAAATTTTCGTTGCAACAGCATCCATAAAATGACGATCATGGGAAACAAAAATAATAGTACCTTCGTAATCTTGCATGTATTGTTTTAATAATTCCATACTTTCTTCATCTAAATGATTCGTAGGTTCATCTAATAATAGCAGCTCTGCTTGTTTTGAAAGACCATTTGCTAGTCGTGCTTTCAATCTTTCTCCACCACTTAATTGCCTAAAGTCATTTTCCGGTACATTCCAGTAACTTAATAATTTTGCCTCAGAAGGGGATGAATGATAAGCGGAAAAAGATTTCGTTTCTTGTTCCACCATAACTGTTCTTATATTTTTATGAATAAAGGTAATCTGCCCTTTTGTTGGCTGAATTTCACCTTGTATTAATTCAAGTAATGTCGTTTTACCAGCACCATTCTTTCCAATCACACCAATAATATCGCCTTCGTGTACCATAGCATTTACATTTTTAAATATTTCCGTATCCTTTATTTCATATGTCACATTCGTTAATTTCAAAATTTCTCTCATACGATCGTCCCTTTCCTTGTAAGGGAGGATTCCACCATATAAAGCTTTATCATTTAACTTAAAATATTGAAAAAATCCTCCCAATATCATTGGAAGGATTAGCCATGCCTTTACATAACAAATAAAAAGACTTCCATCAGCGAAGGCTTTCCTTCATCCCCCACTAATGAGCAGTTAATCTCCCACCTAACTTCTTTGTTTATCCAGAAGCTTGGAGGAGGGAGTGTTACTTCCCGTTTAGATGGGATAAATCTACTTATTATGTAAAATAGAAACGCTCGATTATAAATGGGCAGACTAATCCTATTTATTCCTGGTTGAAATCAAAATTATTTCATTTCAAACGTTTAAAATAAGATTAATTTTTCATTGTCCACCCATCAGTCCTCTCATTTAATTCTTCTTGTAGTATATCACATGACTGAAAAAGGGTCACTAAATTATATTTCTATTTCAAGACAAATTTCGTTTTACTATAACCTTCTTTTGTTTTTGCAACTTGTAAAACGGCTGGAAACATGTTTTTCAATTCCTGAACATGAGAAATAACCCCAATCATGCGACCGGTTTGTTGTAATTCAATTAAGGTATCAATGGCTTTAAATAAGGATTCCTCATCTAATGACCCAAAACCTTCATCAATGAACATGGTTTCAATGGAAATATTCCCTTGGAAACTTTGGATGACATCTGACATTCCTAATGCAAGACATAAGGAAGCATTGAATTTTTCCCCACCTGATAATGTCTTGACATCCCGGGTTTGTCCAGTATACGTGTCGAAAACATCGAGTCCAAGTCCACTTTGTTTTCCATGGGATTCTTGGCGGTCACTGCGAATTAAATAAAATTGCCCATTGGATAACCGTTTTAATCGATGGTTTGCTGCTTCAATAATTCTTTCCAAATATTCAATCTGCAAATAACGTTCGAATGAGATCCGCTTGTCGTTTTGTCCACGTAGCATGTCATGCAAATCCGTAATCATAGACAAATCTTTTTCAAATTTAACTACCTGCTCATGCCCATCTAAAATATGAATTATTAATTTATCTGCCTCTTGATAATATTCCTTGGAAAGATTTAAACGAGTTAGCTTATTTTCATATTGCTGTTTCAGCTGTTCAAGTTGTGACTCCAACTGGATTAAATCCTGCCTTCTTTTATCCTTTAAAGAAAGCTGTAATTCATGAACCTGGGATTTTACGGTTGATAATTCTTCATTAAATTGCTGAATGGCAACTTTCCATTTCTGTTGCTCAACTTCGGACATTTTTGCATTTTTATACGCTTCTAAACTAGCGAAAGCCGCTTCTTCCAGTTTCGTTTTAAATTCAATTTCAGCTTTCTGCTTTTTCTCCTTTGTTTCTTCTAGTTGTTTTATCGCATGATGCAAATTAGCATCTGTCTTAGTATCCTCTTCTTTTGCCTGTTCTAACTGCTTTTGAGCTAATTCCCAACTTTTTTCTAATTTTTGTTTATGATTAGCCGTTTTTTCAATTTCACTCTCTAAAACAGTTAGATTTCTTACGTCTTCGGGAACGTGATTTAATCTTTCCTCATAGCGAGTTAAAGCTGTTCTATATTCCTCTTTATACTGTGCATGAATATGATCTAGCTTTTCTTTTTTCGTTTGAAGCTCTCTGATAACAGTTAATTCTTTTTCATGATTCAATCTTAAACTTCTTAATTCCTCAGCTAACTTTAATAATTGATCTACCTCTTCTTTTACCCTTTTACCTTCTATAACCACTTCATCATAAATACGAATAGCTTCTTCTTTTGGAATGTTAAATTGCTCCAGTAATTCGGATTCCATTTCTTTCATATTGCTTTTATTAGCGGCTAATACTCCATCCGCTTTTCGATAAAGCTCCGCTGAATTATCTAGGTTTACTCTCAAAGATTGGAGCTCTTCTCTAGTTACAACTTTCCCACTATTTACAGCCTTTTGTGGGTGCTCCTTACTTCCACAAACCGGGCAAGCTTCCCCATCATGTAAATGCTCTGCCAAAACAACTGCTTGGTTATTTAACCATATTTCTTCCTGTTCTTGATAGATTTGCTTTAACTGATCATAGGCCTGCTTTTTATTAACAACATCCGCTTCCAACTCATTCATTCGCTTCTGTAATTTTTTGTAATCTAATAAAGCTTGTCCTTTCACCTTTAATTCCGATAATTTTTCCTGTTTATCTTGCAATAGAGTTGTTTTTTCATCCAGTTCTTTTATTTTTTGGTAGTGATCATCACTCATTTTTTGCTTTTGAACAACATCTTTATTAACTTTCTCAAGATTAATAGAGGCTGTTTCTACTTGTTTCTTAAGTCCATCAATATGCTGTTTCGTTTTTTCCATTTCTTGCACCATTGGCAGAATATCTTTAAGATGATCCAGTTTTTTAGTTACTTGTTCACGTTCGTCTTTTTTAGCTTCCTGCTCTCGAAATACGTCACGTGCTTGTTCGAATTGTTCAGTAGATTTACTTTTGGCCAATTTTGCTTGTTTCAAAAGATTCGATTTATGTTCTTCATCTAGCCGCCAATCATTCACTTGCTTTTCGTATATTTCAATTGCAGCTGCTCGTTCTGCCACTTCTAGTTCACGTTGTTTTATTTCAACGTTAGGTTTCTTTTCTTCTAATTGCTGTAGTCGAGCCTTTTTCTCATCTAACTCTTGGAATCGTTCATTTATTACTTTTGCTTGAAAATACTCAGATTGTTTCTTGTTATGCATGGCATATGCATCATCATACTCTTTTTGATCGTTTTTTATTTGCTTAATGTAAAATTCCATCTCTTCTTTTAAGCCAGCAATAACTTGATTAACATTGAAATGTTCTTCTGAGATTACTTGAAATAATAAGGAATCCTCTCGATTTGGTAGATTAGATGATATACCTTGAATATAATGATCGATAGCTTGTTTTGCTTGATTATATGATTGTTTAACAGTTTGCTTCTTTTCGTTTAGTTGCCCTACTAGTTGTTGATAAGATTCTGTTTTAAAAATCCGACGTAATATTTCTTCTTTATTTTCTGTCTCTGAAGTAAGTAATTTACGAAATTCCCCTTGCGGCAACATCACGATTTGCTTAAATTGATCCTTCGTTAATCCGATAAGAGTCTCTACTTTTCTATCAATTTCTGAAACGATTTGCCGATCGACACAAGGAATTTCTTTATCTCCTATAATTTCATAAAACTCGTATTTATCCCCAGTTTTCGTCTTATTTCCTTTTTTAACATGGCCTAATTGACGTAAAATACGATAGATTCGACCATGTAATTCAAATATAAGCTCAACAGAAGTATGCGTATTATCTTCCGCAAAATCACTACGGAGCATTGTCTGGTTTTCACGATCTGAACCACTTGCACTACCATATAACGCAAAACAAATACCATCAAAAATGGTTGTTTTTCCAGCACCAGTGTTTCCAGATATGACAAATAAATGGTTTTGATCCAATTCTGTAAAATCGATGGTTTCACTATATTTATAAGGGCCAAAAGCCGTCATCGTTAACTTTAGTGGTTTCATTGTATGACTAACCTCTTTCCATTAGTTTCTAATTGGCTCTCTCTTTTTGACCGTTTGGCTTTCACTATCCGCTTTTAACATTTCGTCTAACACTTCTTTAAATAGTTTTTCCGTTTCCTCTGAAGGTTCTTGTCCTTTTACTTCCTTATAGAAAGCTTGAAATAGATCAAAGTCACTCAAACTACTACGATCGACATATTCCCTTTCTTCATTTGGAAAGAGTCCAGAAGAGACATTCTTTCTTTCTACGTGCATCGCATTCGGATAAACGGAGCGTACTTTTTCCATTGGGGATAATACCGGAGCTGTGTCTAGTAAACGTACGAATACATAATCTTCATTCACCGGATGTTTTAGTAAATCTTCCATCGTTGCTTCCACCGTACGAATATCCCTTCTTGGAGTTAAAAGACGCTTATCAAGACTTACGTTCCCATCTTTATCCATATCAACCACTAAGAAGCCTTTTTTATGATTTTCTTCTGAAATCGAATATTTTAAAATCGATCCGGAATAACGAACCGTTTCATCCATTACGTAGTGCGCTTGGTGTAAGTGGCCTAAAGCTGTATAATGAAAAGCTTTAAAATGGTGAGCATCTACATATTCCGCACCACCTATAGATAGGGGTCTTTCTGATTCACTTGTATTCTCTTGTTCTTCTCCAAATGGTGTAACAAAAGCATGTCCAACATACACATGACGTACATTAGGGTCTAATGAATCGTTCATATGCTCGATAGTCTTCCTTGTTGCATCATCATGACTTCGTATTTCATCGTCCTCAAGAATTGTTCGTACGACACTTGGGTCACAATATGGAACAAGATGGAAATGTACCTCCCCATGCTCATCATTCAAAACAACTGGAGTGAAGTCGTTTGTATAGTTACCAATGATATGAAATCCTTTTTCCTTCATGATACTACTGCCGAAATTCAATCTACCTGGACTATCATGATTACCCGCAACAGCAAGGACAGGGGTATTAAGCTTTATTACAATCGTTTCAAGAACTTCATCCAATAAATGGACAGCTTCAGTTGGAGGTACAGCACGATCATATAAGTCACCTGCAATGATAACCACATCGGGCTTTTCCTCTTCTACCGCTTCAACGAACTGCTTTAATACAAAACGCTGATCATCCGTCATATACACCCCTTGAACTAATTTTCCAAGATGCCAATCTGCCGTATGAAAAAACTTCATTATTATCCATGCTCCCTTCTATTCTCATTTAACATATATTTCATTCATTTTTTTAGTTTTATATTTTCATTAATATAGAAGACTCCTATCAGTAGGGTTTTTCCTTCATCCCCTACTAATGGTTAGTCGCACTTATCGGACCTTTTCAGGCAGTTGATCTGCCACCTACTCCTTTGTTTCCCCAGAAGCTTGAGGTAGGATAAACTATAAATCCTTCGTTCTATTATACCATTTTTCAAATTCAAATTAGATTAGTATAGCCTGGTTTTAAAAATGCTAGGATGAGTTTAGCTATTTTGGAATTCCCGTTTAATCCTGTATGATATGGGTATACGTTTAAATACAATTGGAGGTTATCATCGTGACTCAGACATTACAATTTGAAGCGGCTTGGGACAAAACGATAGCAAATAAAGACAGAGAAAAAATAAAGCAGGAATTTATAAGGGTAAAAGAGAATCTTTCAAAGGAAGAAAAAATACAATTTACCACTTTGGGACATGCAATCAATCATAAAGGGGAATTACTAGTAACGGTTCTCGTTCATAATACCTCCAATTCGGATTTCACTTTTCACCATGACACGATTCAGTATCATGCAAATGGTGAATTAATTGCCGGGCATATCTTCACCATTCCTAGATTAGTTATTGAAAAAGAAACAAGTATACCTTGGACATTTATTTTTCCTAAACAACAAATATTAAAAAAAGAAATTCCTTCAAATGGGGTAATACTAATAAATAAGACTTCCATCAGTGGAGGATTTCCTTCATCCACCACTGATAGATAGTATACGGACAATTGATCTCCCACCTACCTTCTTTGTTTCCCCAGAAGCTTGAGGTGGGATAAAATAATGAACGTTTTTTTCGACTCATATTATAAATGTCTTTTAATAACAATAAGAATATATTATATCGCTTTTGAACGGGGTTGATTGAAATGAATAAGGAATCGGAAAATCAAATAAAAGATGAATTAGCTGAAAGGCAGAGATTGGAAGACGTCATTCAGGTTATTAAAAAGAAAAAAATAGCACTGAAGGAGAAAGCCTCGGGTCTAAGAGAGAGTATTATCGATCTTAGAAAGGATTTTTGGGATGATGTTACGGTAAACCTAGACGAACCAGACGATATAATTGAAACACAAGCTAGTTTAAAACAGCAAGCTGAATTTTTAGCTGAACGTGAACGGTCACATGGAAATATAGATCATGAGAGAAAAACATTAGATTCGTTACAAGACTCACCTTATTTTGGCAGAATTGACTTTAAGGAAAACCAGACAAAGGAAGAGGAAAAAATCTACATTGGTAAGGCTTCTCTGATGGATGAAAAGGATGAGAATTTTCTCGTATATGATTGGCGTGCACCTATATCAAGCATGTATTATGACTACGCTCCAGGACCTGCTCAATATGAATCGACGGAAGATACCATAAATGGTGAAATAACATTAAAAAGGCAATATATTATTAGGCAAGGTCAGATGAAAGGTATGTTTGACACCGGCCTCACAATCGGAGATACCCTACTTCAGCATGCTCTTGGTAATAGTGCTAACACAAAAATGCAAAGCATCGTTGCAACGATCCAAAAGGAACAAAATAAAATTATTCGTAACGAACGGAGTAATCTTTTAATTGTGCAAGGAGTGGCTGGAAGTGGAAAAACGTCAGCCGCATTACAGCGCGTAGCCTATTTAATGTATCGTTTTCGTGAAGAGTTAAATGCAAATGACCTTCTCCTTCTTTCACCAAATCCACTATTCTCAAGTTATATCATCAATGTACTTCCGGAATTAGGAGAGACAAATATTGGCCAATCTACCTTCTTACAATTTTTAAGAAAAAGGATTGAAAAAAACATTGAAATTGAATCTCCTTTTGAACAAATCGAGTACACCCTTACAGAACGACATAAGGATAAAAACGATATACGAGTTATAAATATGGACTATAAATCAAGCTTATATTTTAAACAGATGATTGATTCCTATATTTCTTATTTAAACCATACTGGAATTCTTTTTAAAAACATTAAATTTAGAAACGAAATTATCCTATCAAAAGAGGAAATTACTCGATATTTTTATGCACTTGATTCTAGCATTTCTATTCCAAATAAATTGGAACTTGTTTCTAAATGGCTTTTAAAGGAAATTCGTCATATCCAACAAAAGGAAGTTTCTGAAGACTGGGTTTTGGAAGAAATGCAATTATTAGACAAAGAAGATTACCAGAAGGCATTCACTTATAGTCAGGATATGTATGGTGATGAAGATGACCCGCTTCAAGAAGAAATGTTTTTGCGTAAAGAAGTGATTCAGCGGGCATTTGCCCCAATTAAAAAACAAATTAAACGATTGAAGTTTGTCCATGTGCTTGCCACGTACAGGAACCTTTTTGAAAAATGGGAACCAAATCTAAAACCAAAGAATTGGGAAACAATCGCTACATTTACTGTAAAACATTTAAACAAGCGCTATTTAACGTGGGAAGATGCTACACCATATGTATATTTCAAAGGAAAAATTCTTGGACACGATGCAGACCGTTCTATACGTCATTTATTTATTGACGAGGCACAGGATTATTCTGCTTTCCAATTTGCATTTATAAGACATATTTTCCCTTATACGAGAATGACACTTCTAGGCGATGTTAACCAGGGAATATACGCTCATACGACAAGTGAAAATCCTCTTATCCCGGATGCGGTGGAAAGTAACCATGAACGAATTACCTTAACAAAAAGTTATCGATCAACAAAAGAAATTGTAGAATTCTCAAAACACTTTGCTCCCGGTCATTCCATTATTGAACCTTTTGAACGGGAAGGAAAAAAACCTACCCTGCTTCAAACTGAAAATAACTTAGTTCAAACATTGTTATTGGAAATTGAAAAACTACGTAGATATGGTCATGAAACCATCGCACTAATTTGTAAAACAATGGAGGAAACAAATCAGATTTATGAATTACTACGGAAAGAAATTGATTTATATCCAATTAATGAAGAAACTTTTTCTTTTGAAAAAGGCATTTTGGTACTTCCTGTCTATTTAGCAAAAGGGATTGAATTTGATGCAGTTATTATTCCAGATGCATCAAGTAATCAATACAATCGGGAATCTGAGCGAGCGTTATTCTATACAGCATGCACTAGGGCCATGCATGATTTAACAATGGTCTCACCAGGGGAACCTTGCTTGTTTATTAAAGAAGCGGATAACGATACGTTTAAGGTGGGATAGTCTCCCACCTTTTTATTTACCAACAGATGAGCCCTTTACAAAAATCATCACTAGTGTTGCATAAAGTTTTCAGGAAAAAGTCAAGCGAAACCTTTTGTGTCAATATTATTAATAATAGGAATTTTCACTATAAAAATCCATAAAAAAACCTTATAATTAGGGTATAGTAGTCCTGTCCAAATCCCTAACTATAAGGAGCTCACATGGACAATCATACCATAAAAACTGTATTCAAGGAATACATTCATCCATTAGATTCGAAAGTAATACAAAAAATGCTTGATCACGCTCAAATTGATAAATATGTCAAAAAGCTTGATGTACTTACATTTATGAATACATTTATTTATGCGCAGTTGAAGCAACTAGATAACCTTCAGCGGATAAGTGACACGATAAAACGCAAGAAAACTGTCCAAAGATTAGTTGGCATAGAAAGCATTAGTAAATCACAGCTTTCCCGAAAAAATGGGGATATACCATCCGAGATTTTCCAGGTTATCCTACATCATTTAATTCAAAAACTTCACCATATACTTGGACCAAAAACGGCAGGCAAAGCACTTGGAAAGCTTCATCTGATTGATTCATCAACGATTTCGATGTGCCTTAGTCAATATGAATGGGCAGATTTTCGAGATACAAAATCGGGTGTGAAAATGCATACTTCCATTACTTTTTGCGAGGGCATTTCTTACCCAAATGAAGTCATTCTCACACCTGCAAGACCTGCAGATGAAACACAGCTAGATTCATTAATCGTATTAGATAAAAACGTTCTTCATGTATTTGACCGAGGCTATTTCAATTTTAAAAAGTTTGATACCTACTGTGCAGAAGGTATTCGATTTGTCACACGAATTAAAACGAACACGGTCGTACATGTCATCGAGGAATTACCGATTGATTCCTCTTCACCGATCACCCGTCATGCGGTAGTAAAGATCGGAAAGATGAAGAACCCGCTGCAACTCGTTGAAACTGTAGACAGTAAAGGAAATCAGATTCGAATTGTGTGTAATGATGCTAAAGTCAGTGCACAGGAAATGAGTGATCTCTACCGCAACCGCTGGCAGATAGAATTATTTTTCAAATGGGTCAAGCAGCATATGGTTATTAAAAAACTATATGGAAAAAGCGAAAATGCGGTATATAATCAAATCTATTTGGCAATGATTTCTTTCTGTTTAACCCTTTTAATGAAAAACAAAATTGGCTATAAAGGGACCTTGCTGGAAATGTTGCGTTGGATACGGGATTTCTGTTCTCACTCCATCACAACCCTTATCTCTAAAGTATTCAAGGAACCTGAGCGATCATCCCGTGGCCGACGAAGGCTTGATCACGAAAAGGTCTTTCAAGTAACTGTTGCACAATACGAATTAGGAGATGTTTTGCTCTTAGACGATTTAACCTATGACCCGATTATTTAAAAATATTATATAATATTCAAAAAATGGATGAAGGACTACCTTTAGATCCCTGTTATCTTTTTTTCATAAATTAAATATAATATATATCAGAAAATTTCAACATTCAAATCAAAGACACAAATTAAATGGTTGACTTCTATAATTATTTTTTATGCAACGCTAGTGAAAAATCATAAAGTATGTTTTATTCATAATAGAAGAAAAATTGCATATCCGAAAGTTAGCACTAGGGGAGCTACGGTGTGTGGCTGAGAAGAGAAATCTGACCCTTATTACCCGATCTAGATAATACTAGCGTGGGGAAGTGCGGTTCACTGTATGATTCAATGAAACTTAAATACATACATGTAAACTGCATTCCCATACGGAGTGCAGTTTTTTTATTATTATTTTAGGAGGAGATTTTATGAGCAACTATTGTGGGACAAGTAGAATTGCAGGATGTCAGTTTAGTCTACATCCGATGAGTGACCGGTTTGTAGATATTATTCTATCAACACTGGAAGAGGTCGATACATCAAAAGTATGGAAGAATACAGATGATGTGAGCACATGTATTCGGGGGAAAATGGTTCATGTTTTTGATGTAACAAAGGCCATTTTCCTTCATGCAGCAAAAACGGGAGAGCATGTTGCTATGAACGGAACCTTTTCTATTGGTTGCCCGGGGGATTCAGATGCCGATGTGTACATGGATGAAACAGATACCCCGTTGAACGAAGAAAAGGTGAAGTCCATCTCCCAAGTCGCTGGTTGTAAATTTTCTCTTTATCCGTTAGGAAGAGAAGATTATATGGATAAAATCTATGAACAAATCGATTTATCCAAACACCGTAACGTTAAAGTAATATCTACCCATTATGCTACAAGATTGGATGGAGATGTGCATAATCTCTTTCAAGCATTATATGAATCTTTTAAACTTATTCAGGATCAAGTTTCTCATGTTACGATGACATTTAGTCTTTCTGCGAATAGTCCAACGAATCAAGCATAAGGAGTTTGTAAAATGACAAATCAGTGGAAATTAAAAGAAATAGTTCTTATGTCCATATTAGGTGTCGTATTTGGGATTATATATTTAGCCTTTTTCTTAGTTGGTCAGGTTATCCAAAATATTCTTGCCCCATTTGGTCTAGCTCCATTTGGTTATGAGATTATTTTTGGAATATGGTTTATTGTTTCTATCGTGGCGGCTTACATATTGCGTAAACCAGGAGTTGCCTTTACCGCAGAAGTAATTGCAGGAATTACCGAAGTGTTACTAGGAACTACTGCAGGACCGGGACTTATTCTTTCTGCTGCGGTCCAAGGTGCAGGTGCAGAACTCGCATTTGCTTTGACAAAATGGAAAGATTATCGATTACGCGTGTTAATATTTTCCGGTATGTCCGCAGCGCTGATTAGTTTTGTATGGCACCTATTTTACGCTGGAAACATTACATTAACACCATGGTTACTTGTTGCTACATTAGTTGTGCGTGTAATCAGCGGAGCACTCCTTGCAGGGGTTCTAGGGAAATGGATAAGTGATCAACTTGCAAAAACAGATGTACTACGTGGATATGCATTAGGAAAGGAGCTGCAAAAACGACGTGAAACAGGAGCAGCGTAGACCTCTACTTCTTATCGAAAACTTTTCATTTGACTATGAAAGCTTAGACCAACCAATAATTAATAGAATCCAATTTTCGTTGAATAAAAATGAGACGACTATTCTTATGGGGTCTAGCGGTTCTGGGAAAAGCAGCCTCGCCCTTTGTTTAAATGGATTGTACCCTGATGCCGTTGAAGGTGTTTCTTCCGGTGAAATCTATTATCGTGGAAAAAACATACGTGATTTCAAAAAAGGAGAATTAAATCAGGAAATCGGGATTGTTTTTCAGGATCCTGAAAGCCAATTTTGTATGATTACAATAGAAGATGAACTCGCGTTCACGTTGGAAAACATTAAGACCCCTCCTTCCGAGATGGCTCGGCGCATCTCGGAGGTATTAAAATTAGTCGGAATGGATGGGTTACAGAATAGAAAAATTCATGAGTTATCAGGTGGACAAAAGCAGAAGATCGCCCTAGCATCTGTTCTTCTGCTTGAACCTAATATGTTAATTTTAGATGAGCCTACAGCAAATTTGGACCCTGTTTCTAGTCTTGAGTTTATTCAGTTAATTAAATGTGTTCAGGAAAAACATCAATTAGCCGTTCTTATTATTGAGCATCAAGCAGATGATTGGCTAGATATCGTAGACAGAGTCCTTGTGATGGGAAGAAGTGGCGAACTGATTGCGGATGGAAATGTGAATTCTATCTTTATGGAAAAGAAAACATTATTGGAGCAAGAAGGCGTATTTTTACCAAAACGATTTTCCAATACTGCTGATTCCTTTCGCAACTTCAACCATCGTATCCTCCCTTCAGAAGATGTGATTTTAACTGTAAAAGACATGAGTTTCTATCGAAAGAAACAAATCATTTTGAATGAAATAAATTTAAACATACGGAGCGGGGAATTCATCGCAATTATTGGAGAAAACGGAGCTGGTAAGTCTACACTACTACAATTAATGGCTGGATTATTAACCCCATTTAAAGGAAATATTTACTTTTTCGATAAACCAATGGAACATTGGGACCAAAAAGAACTTAGAAAACGAATGGGATACGTTTTTCAAAATCCAGAACATCAATTTATTACGGACACCGTGTTGGAGGAGTTAACATTTGGCTTGAAATTAAATGGATATTCGGAGAAAAAAATAAATTCTACAGCAACCAAACTTATGAGGGAATTTCACCTAGAAAAACATCGATTTAGTAATCCTTTCTCCTTAAGCGGTGGGCAAAAACGACGTTTAAGTGTTGCAACAATGGTGGATGAGACACCAGATATTTTATTTTTTGATGAGCCAACGTTTGGTCAAGATGCTCGAACAACAAGGGAATTCATGAACATGATTGAACGACTAAGAGAAAGTGGGACAACCATTGTCTTTGTTACCCATGATATGGACATTGTGGATATAACAAATCGCGCAATTGTATTACACAAACAGAACATTGTCTATAATGGCGAACCTGAAAAGCTCTGGCAACAGGAAAAGATTTTGAAAAAAGCAAGATTACGCTTGCCTTATCGAATCCGAAACAATCATGAAGAAGGTGCTGTTTAATGATCTCGTCTATTAATCCATCTATAAAGGCAATAGCGGTATTAATACCAGGCATTTTACTTAGTTTTACTTTTGATGTATTTACACCACTTTCCTATTTTATATTTATTCTATTCGTAACCTTTACTATGGGGGATATCTCGGTTATAAAATGGCTCAAATTCTTCAGTCCGTTCTTTCTCGTTGCATTAAGCTTTGCTTGGATGACGATTCTTTATACAAATCAAACCTTTTCCTATGGAGAAGTTATGTTTACATTATGGAGGTTTGAAATAACTACTGGCAGTATACTTACAGGGACTAGTCTCGCACTTCGGTCTCTTTGCTTTGTGGCATTGTCTCTATTATTCGCTTTAACAACGGATTCCACTAAATTTATGCTTAGCCTTATGCAACAATGTAAAGTACCACCTAAAATCACATATGGTATTTTAGCTGGATATCGGTTTTTACCTTTATTTCAACAGGAATTACAGATATTAAGACAGGCACATCGCATCCGTGGTGTAGGAAGAACAAAAGGGTTAAAAGGAAAAATAAATCAATTCCGTAGATATGCAATTCCGCTACTAGCTAATGGGATTCGCAAGGCGGAACGAGTAGCTATTGCTATGGAATCAAAGGGGTTTACTGGAGATACAGATCGTACCCACTATCATCAGATGACCATCGAAAAAAAAGACTGGATCTTTTTTTCCTTTATTGTCGGGGGATTTATTATAATAGTTGTATTTTCGTATAATTTGGGGTATCTAAATATATTCGGAAAAAGGGTTTAGGAAATGGCTGGGACATTACTAAATGGGGTACAGCCAACATTTCGGAAATTTTGTACGCTAAGCAAATTTCGACATGATAAAATTCGATTTTCCTTACTTTAAGGGGTCCAACAGTAAAATGTTCATATCGGTTTTGTTGGTATCCCTAGTTAGCCTAAGATAGGCTAGAATATGTAACAAAAAAAGGAAGCGCTTTGCTTCCTTTTTTAGATTTTTAATCCCGTTAATTATCATCTTGTTTTCTTAACAATTTTTCACAGAGTTCCACACAAATACCTTGTGAGCTAAACCTTTTCAACAGTTCGCTTAAATTGACTGACAAACCATTATCTTGTAATATTTCTTCAAACTGTTGGTAGGTTAAATCAGGCATGATTTTTGCTTTCTTTTCCGGAAAAGTCGCTTGAAATTTTTTGTTAATATCTTCTGTTTTAGACTCTAGTACAATTGCTGTGGATGTGAAAGTCAAAATTGTTTCAATGAAATCAATATCAGTATTAGATAATCCTTTACTTCCTAACCATTCACTAACAGTTTCATTTTCCATACTATTTCACTCCTAAAAAAATAACCAATCAGCACCGCGAATTGCCCAAGCTACAGCGATTGATATATTTTCAGCTACTCCTTTGCTAACCCTTGTGTTATCTTTAAACCATACAGGAAGCTGAGTACGAACTTCATTAGCTTCGTTGGCCCCTGCATTTTCAAACTTCTTCAAAAAATTCCCTATCTTTACACTATTGCTTTTAAATGTTCTTGCAGTGGCAGAATCAATAATTTTGAAGGCTCTAGCTGCATCAATAACTTCATCTCCACCTTTTAAAAGTAACTGAGAAACTTTTATAACAGCTTTTGATTTAGCTCCAAACGGAACGATTTTCCCTTCGCCAGCCTCACTCTCATTAATAGATTTTTCATAAGCAATTTGAGAAAGTATAGCTATCTCTTCTGCACTATATCTATCAGAGGCATATCTTTCAGCGGCGTTTATTGGCTCTTCATCATAGTTATCTTCCCATACTGCATCTCCTTCTTCATAAACTTCATTAATTCCTTCTGCTGCAAATACATTTGGTGCAAATGCTAATACACCACTAAATAACAGAACACTTACCATGATCGTTAACCCGAGTTTCCTTAAAAGTTTTTCCATAGGTTTACCTCTTCTCTCTTTTTTCTCTTACACTATTAAAATACTACACTAAATTTACACATTTTTCTATACTTTACAATATATCTTACTTACTATTTAAGAGGGAATAATTTCTTCGGAAAACAAGAGTAACTTTCAGGAATGAATCATACATTGAAAAAAAATTACTGGAAGGTGGTATAATTAAGAGTGTAGAAAGCAATGTTAATCTAAAAAACCCACCAATGAGCAGAGCAACCGCAGATGAACTTTTACCGGCGCTAGATGCTATCGAGCATATTCCTGATGAATTATTGGAAAAAGGATCCCCAGAAGAAATCAAAAAATATTTTATGGAGACCTTACCTAGAATTCGCACACAAAGTGTATGGAGTTGTAGTTTGGCAATTAGCGAATTGCTTGTTATGAATGCAATACCGATTGCAAGACTTACTAAGATAAAGAAATATGTTAAAGCATTGGAAGGAGCATGGGAAACTGCAAAACTACTGGTAGGTGCTACAACAGCAGGTGAAAAAGTAGCAACTCCCTCAGCCCTTATTGCGGAATTATCAGGTTTTACAAACGTAAGGAATGAATGTGGGTTTTAAAATGATAGGAGTATCATTTTGATCTGGAGTTTAATCACATCATTCATTCTTAATGTAGCGTTCTTAATTTATATTGTTGTTTTAACTAATAAGGTTAAAGTTTTAAGAAAGGAAACTGCAAAGCCTAGTGAAAACAATGATGAATTAATTGCCTTAGCACAGGAGAAATTGAAAACTCTTGGTGACATTAAGACTATAAAGTATCTAAGAGAAGAAAAAGGCATGTCAATGTTGGACGCTAAGCAACTTGTAGATGCTTTAAAAAAACAGGAGTAGCTTTTGCTACTCCTGTTTTTACGTTTCCCCAGTACGGGGTCCCACCAACGCTACCCCCTTTAATAATTTTTGTCAAAAAGCATACTTTGTGACACGTTAGAAAACAGTTAATATTACCGTGTCATAAAGTGTGTTTTTTAATTTTGAAACATTTCAATTTATTGATATACTTTTTGACATATATTGATAAATAGTTTTATAGAAAGGGGTTATTAATTTTGAAGATTGGATATGCTCGTGTTTCAGCTAAGGACCAAAACCCGGAACGACAGCTTAAAAAATTTCGGGAGCTTGGAATTGAAGAACGTTATATCTTTATTGACAAGCAAAGTGGAAAGGATTTTAACCGACCACAGTATCAAGGGATGCTTCTAATTATTCGGGAAGGGGATTTATTGTACCTTGATGCACTGGACCGATTAGGAAGGGATTACGATGGTATCATTCGGGAATGGAAGTATATTACTCGGGAGCTGAATGCAGATATTGTAGTCCTAGAAAATGAAACCCTTTTTGATAGTAGGAAATTTCGAACTATGGGCGATCTTGGAAAATTAATGGAAGACCAATTTTTAAGTTTACTTTCCTATGTCGCTGAGCAAGAACGTAAAAAAAATAAGCTGCGTCAGGCAGAAGGAATTGAAGTGGCCAAGAATAACGGTGTACGATTCGGGCGTCGTAAGTACGAAATTAATGAGGACTTCATTCGAGTGTATTCGGAATGGAAGTCTGGATTAATCACTGCGACGGAAGGAATGAAGCGTCTTAATTTAAAGCCTAATACTTTTTATCGAAGGGTAAAGGAGTATGAAAACCAAAGAAAAGCGTGAAAATCTTGCATGGAAAAGAAATTCTTACAATAGACCAACGACAAGAGGTAATGATCCCTCCTAAGCGAATGGGAGCTTGCTTCTTACTACTGCTTATCAGAACATGATTCAGAATTTTTGAATAGGGAAATTAAGGAATTTCAAAATTAATTATAAGGATTGATTTAACTTGAGTGTGAAAGAATTGCTGTCACCAGAACAGCGAAAAGAAATATTAAACCTTAATAATTTATCAGAATTTGAATTTACTTCTTATTACAGTCTATCAGACTATGATATTGAAGTTATAAATCGTCATCGAAGAGATCATAATCGATTGGGGTTTGGACTTCAATTATGCATTCTTAGATACCCCGGTTGTCATTTAACTAATGTGTTAGAAATACCCGATAACCTTATTAAATATGTAACTGCTCAAATTAATGTGCATCCAGAAGTTTATTCTTCATATGCTCAACGTGATACAACTAGGCGTGAGCATTTAGAAGTGTATGGATATAGAGATTTTAATAACGGTGATTATCGCAAGATCTCTAGTACTCTTTTAAAGGATGCGTTGGAAAATGGAAATGCTTTGTATCTAGTACGCACTGCGATTGATTTATTAAGAAAGGAAAAAATAATCCTTCCTGCAATACCAACAATCGAGAGGATGGTTTGGTTAGCTAGAACACGTGCAGAGAAAAAAATATATGCCAAACTAATAAGTAATCTTTCTGAAAGAAATAAACGTGAACTAGAAAAACTGATTGATTTAACGGTAAATAATAATAAAACTCAATTAGCTTGGCTTAGAGAAATTCCCGGACAGTCGTCACCGTATTCTTTTTTAAAGGTAATAAAAAGATTAAAGTACATTAAAGAAATGAACATTGCAGCTGATACGGGATTAATCCACCCCAATAGACTTTTACAATTAGCACGAATTGGGGCGAGATATGAACCCCATTCTTTTAGAAGATTTAAAGAAGATAAAAGATATGCATTATTAGTTGCTCACTTAATCACTCTCTCCCAAGACTTAACTGATCATGCCATTGAGATTCATGATAGACAAATGATGGTGTTACAAGCAAAAGGTAGAAAAAGTCAAGAAGAAATGCAAAAACAAAATGGAAAGTCAGTAAATGAAAAAGTTGTGCATTATGCAGATATAGGAACGGCTTTAATTAAAGCCAAAGAGGAAGGGATCGATCCTTATTTGGCATTAGAGCAGGTAATGCCTTGGGAAAAAATTGTAGAATCGATTGAAGAAGCTAAATTATTATCAAGACCAATGGACTACGATTATCTTGATTTAATAAAAACACGATATAACTATTTAAGGAAATATACTCCAAGCCTATTGGATTCTTTAGAATTCAAATCTACTAAATCAGCAGAACCTTTATTAAAAGCATTAGGCACTATACGTGAGTTAAATAATTCTGGAAAAAGGAAAGTACCTGAAGGCTCGCCTTTGAATTTTGTTCCTAAACGTTGGCAAAAGCATGTCTTTGATGATGAAGGAAACATTAACCGTCAATATTATGAAATGGCTGCTTTAACAGAACTCAAAAACTATATCCGTTCTGGTGATGTTTGGGTTGAAGGTAGTCGATTACATAAGGATTTTGAAGAATATCTAGTGCCAAAAGACGATTGGGGAAAAGCAAAAGTTCAAGGGACTAATATAGCTGTTAATGTGAATTTTGATCAGTATATATCAGAAAGATATGAAACTTTAAATACGAAACTTAAATGGATTTCCAAAAATATTGATAATATCGAAAGTATCAACATAAAAAAACAAAAGATACATGTTAAGAGATTACAAGCAGATACACCTGAAGAAGCTAGAAATTTTAGCTTATCTCTTTATAAAATGCTTCCAAGAGTTAAACTCACTGATTTATTAATGGAAGTAGCTGAATGGACTGGATTTGAGGAGTCCTTTGTTCACGCTTCTTCCAATCAAGCACCTAAAGGTGAGGAAAAATCTGTTATAATGGCAACGTTAATGGCTATGGGTACAAATATTGGATTAACTAAAATGGCAGAGGCTACTCCCGATATATCATATCGCCAGATGGCTAATGTTATGCAATGGAGATTACATGAAGATGCGATGAATCGTGCTCAAGCAACGTTAGTAAATTATCAGCACCGTCTTTCTTTGGTTTCATATTGGGGAGATGGAACAACTTCATCTTCAGATGGTATGCGTGTTCCTGTCGGTGTATCATCATTACATGCAGATTCAAACCCACATTATGGAACGGGAAAAGGTACAACCATTTATCGATTTACAAGTGATCATTTCTCTTCATTTTATGCAAAGGTAATCAACACGAATGCGAGAGATGCCGTACACGTGATAGATGGATTATTACACCATGAATCCGACCTTTCAATTGAGGAGCATTACACAGATACAGCTGGTTATACGGATCAAGTTTTCGGATTAAGTCATTTATTAGGATTTCGCTTTGCTCCAAGATTGAGAGACATAAGCGACGCAAAATTATATACCCTTACGTCTCCTGATGATTTTCCGAGTATAAAAGTCATACTACGGGGAAAGATTAACACGAAGGTTATTAAAGAAAATTTTGATGATGTATTAAGGCTGGCCCATTCAATTCGGGAAGGAAGAGTTTCTGGATCATTAATGATGGGGAAATTAGGTTCGTATGCAAGACAAAACAAAATTGCCACAGCTCTTCGAGAGATTGGAAGAATTGAAAAAACAATTTTTATTCTTGACTATATTACGAATGAAACATTAAGAAGAAGGATACATCGTGGGTTAAATAAGGGAGAAGCCATGAATGGATTGGCTAGAGCCTTATTTTTTGGTAAACGTGGGGAATTCAGAGAACGTGGCATGCAAGATCAATTACAAAGAGCTAGTGCTTTAAATATATTAATAAATGCAATTAGCGTTTGGAATACAGTGTATTTGGGTGAAGCAACAAAAGAATTAAAGAAACATGATGCCTTAAAAGAAGAATTACTCCCACATATTTCACCTCTAGGTTGGGAACATATTAATCTTCTTGGCGAATATAAGTTTGATTCAAATAGGTTACCAGCTAATATGCTAAGACCCTTAAAAAAAATTTAATCTGTATCTGAAGCCAAATTCCTTAACGTACAGGTATTTGGCTTTTTTTGTGTCAAAATTTGCTTAGCGTACAAAATTTCCGAAATGTTGGCTGTACCCCTAAATTGCTATTCATAAAGCCGAATATTTTCTAATTTAATGAAGCAATATAATAAAAAAACAAACTATTAGGAAACTCTAAATTAGAATTTCAGGTGAAAGTTCGGTTTTTTCATGACTGAAATACTTTTGTCCCAGCTCCTTCTGTTTTCCAAGCACTTTTATAAAGAAGACTTCCAGCAGAAAGGGGGATCCTTCATCCCCTACTGATGGTTAGTCACACTTATCAGACCTTTACGGACAATAACACTCCCACCTACCTGAGGTGGGATAAAGAAAACTTGAGGAGACTAGGCTTTTTCACGATCTTCTTTTGTAGGCCCCATCACACCGGGAACCGGTAGACCGGCCTGGCGAAGTAACACAGTCATTTGTCCACGATGATGTGTTTGATGATCAATGAAAAGTCTTAATACTGCACCCCTTGGAGATGTGTGTCCATGCATTTCGACTTCTTCGGCAAATTTCTCATCGGTCATATTTTCTTTTACTTCATGTTCAACCGCTAAAGCAACCTTTTTATATGCCTCCACAATTTCACTAGCTTTATGAGGAACAGCTTGAGGATCTCCTGTCTCAACGTTTAACCCAACTAACCCTAAGAAATACGCAGGAGCTGTTGCTAAATGCCAGCCTAACCATCCTAATGTACTATGACCTTCGACAATAGCCTGTCCTAATGTATCATCTGTTAATGATTCAAGAACTTGAATGGTACCATGAGATGCATGTGACCAATCTAATAAAAAGTCTTCCACTTTTCTATACATAACGATTACTCCTTCATCTTGTTAAAATTCTTTTGTAATTCTATTATACTAGAGCTACTACAAACAATTCCAATTGTTGAATCCATTTTTTTGCACTATATTATTTTTCTATATAATAATGCCATATTCCATTTTTCATTTCTTTTGATACTCTTCCACTTATCTCAAGATAATCAAGATGACCGATGATTTCGGACATTACCAAAGAAAATTGACTATGATAGCTTTTCTTATAAAACTTCCTTGCGATTTCGTCTCCAGTTGTTGTCCCTTCTTCTATTACTTTTCTTATTTTTTCTGCTTTAAGCTCAATACCATCTATTCTCTTCCTTATTAATGAACTGGGATTTTGAATGATATTTCCATGTCCTGAATAGATTCGTTCTATATCCAACTTTTGAACCTTTTCAAGGGATTGTTTATGTTGAAGTAGTGTCGGGAGTTTTTTTCCATTAAAATCAGGCTCCACAAGAGCATTACTTGAGATATGTTCGATCATTAAATCGCCTGCTATCATTTCTTTGTTTTCTAAACTGTGTAATGCAATTTGGTCTGGCGCATGCCCTGGAACTTCTATAACATCAAAATGAAGATGTTTAGCACCTATTGGAATAATTTCAGACTCGACTTGCTGATTGCTATTTCTTTCAATAGACTTTTTCAAAAAGGAAATTTGTTTATCTCCTGCGTCTCCACAACCCATTTCTTCATATAATTTCGCATAAAAGTCTACTCTCATCTCTAAAAAACGAGGATCTCTTTTCAATCGTGGAATAGCATCCTTATGCGCATATACAGGAATTGGATGCTTTCTAGTAATTGGATTTACTAGCCCGACATGATCATAATGATTGTGGGTTAAAATAATTTCTGTTAAGTCACCTGTAGAAAAGCCATTTTCCTGTAATGTAAGTTCTAATGCTTTGTAAGACTCTTTATTATTAAATCCGGCATCGACCAAGCTTAATGATTGCTCTGTTTTCACTATATAAAAATTTACTGTTTTCAAATTGGCTGGAGCATCCACCATGATAGGAAATATATTATGTACTTCTTTCATTTTTTAAAACCCCCCTCCTTTTCCTATATGTTTAAATTTCTACACGTTCCGTTTGAATTCCTTCCAATTTATAACTTATCGCATCAATCGTCCATAAAATAAAGTATCTTAAAAACATAAAACCCCTTTTGGTCAAAGGGGATAGGCGATAATTATTGGCGTTTTTTCGTCTTTTTATTATTATACTTTTCATTTGCTGTTAATGGTTCATTGGCAAATTCATGATCAAATTCCTTAGATAAATTTTTTCTCACTCTTTGCTCATCGCTAAAACTATTTTGTTTATTTTTATTAGCCATCCAAAACACCTCCCAAGAGATATTATGGCTAAAATACCTTTTATCATACTTGGTGAATCATTCTCGCCTCTCGATTCGCTGGGACTGACTTAGTATTTTCCCTATAGGATGATATGTTAATCAAAATTCCTAAAGAAACCATTGTAATAACTAAGGAAGACCCACCATAACTAATGAAAGGTAATGTTACGCCAGTTATTGGAAGTAGTCCAGAAACAGCTCCTAAATTTATACATGCTTGAGCTATAATTTGAAAGGTAATTCCAATTGCAAGTAATTTGGCAAACCTATCCTTACATTCTCTTGCAATCTGTACACCACGGAACATAATGAAAATATATGCACTAATAACTATAATCAATCCCAAAACACCTAGTTCCTCAATAATTACTGCCATAATAAAGTCAGTATGGGCTTCTGGTAGGAATCCTAACTTCTGAATACTATTACCTAAACCATTTCCCATTACTCCCCCTGTCCCAATAGCAATATAACCATTTACTAACTGATACCCTTCACCGAAAGGATCTGCAAAAGGATCAATAAATGAGACTATTCTTTGCATACGATAGGAAGAAGTAATGGAAAAATAAATGATACCTGCCAGCCCGACAGTTCCAAGCATGAATAAATGTCTTTTCTTTACTCCTGAACATATGACAATCGTTAAACAAGCAAGTAAAATAAGTCCCGCGGATCCTAGATCAGGTTGTTTTAAGATTAAAAGAAAAATAATCCCTAATATAATTAAAGGCGGCAAAACCCCATTTTTAAATTGATTAATCGTCTCTTGCTTTTTAGCGTAAAAAGAAGCAAAATACATGATCATAAATAATTTGATTAATTCTGTAGGCTGAAGCAAAATGGGGCCTAATTGAATCCATCGTTGAGAATAATTTCTCTCCGTTCCCAGTCCAGGTATTAACACCATTACTAGCATTACGATTGATACCATTACTAATAATGGACTTAGTTTACTATAGATACGATAGGGTACAAAGGTGGCAATTATAAAGAAAAATAATCCAATGATGAACCATTTCAATTGTTTTGTAAAAAAATATGTAGGGTTATCATAATGGATATAAGCAACGGCATAACTACTACTGTATACCATCATTAATCCAAAACCCGTTAAAAGTAAAGTAATTATTATTAATGAGTAATCAAATTGTTTTATTTTTCGGATTAACATGGATTTCATTGGTAGTTTCCTTTCTCCTGAACAATACTTTCACTAAACATATAATTGTTGAATTGTAACTGTACACTAATATTTGAAATTAACTTCATTGCGTTAAGAGCAAGTGCATACTTCTCAAATAATTCATCATATGCTTTTCCCACATGTTATTTGTTTTCGCCCTTCTAACTTTTCATATTTAATTGCTGGTAAACGGTTTGAACGACAAGTGCATCATCCAAGTAGCCGATTGGAAATAGATAATCAGGAAGTAAATCGGTTGTAACAATAAAATAGAGTAGAGCACCACCCATTAACCCGATTTGAAATGAAGTTCCATTTTCCTCTATAAATCTATGATACATCCATTTCAAATTTTCAATAAACGGACCAATTCCGCCTGTTTTTTTTAGTTTTTCATTAAATTGATTAAATATAGTATTTTTCCCTTCATCTGTCTGACTATAAATTTTATAGTTAACTATTTCCTGTTCCATTTTTTCCAATGTGAAATTTTCATGATACAGGTTAGAAGATTCTATTAATTGTTGGATTTTTTCTAATGCAACTTGAATATCTGAAGCTTTTTCTTCCTTCGTCGCCATATTATAACCGGCAGCTTTTATTAAAGTAGGGAGTTCTATATCTAGCCCCATAGAAAACTTCTCCAAATGTTTTAAGTTAATTTTACGTTTCCCATTCATAATTTTAGAAATGGTAGCATGATCTATACCGCATAGCTTACTCAATTTTCTTATCGATAAATTTCTTTCTTGTAAAATTTTCGATAAAAACACTCCAAATCTTTCATGATTAAAATCTTCCAAATCAATCATACCTTTCCAAATCCATTATGTTTCCATTACCATACCAAATTGGTTCCATTACGTCAACATTGGTTTCAACGGATTAAATAAAGAAGACTTCCATCAGTTGGTTTTTTTCTCTCATCCCCTACAGATAATTAGTCGCACTTATCGGACCTATACGGGCGGTTGATTTCCCACCTACCTTCTTTGTTCCCCAAAAGCTTGAGGTGGGAAAAATCAAGGCATATAAAAAAGAACAAGCGAATAAGCTTGTTCTTTCCCACTTAAAATTAATACCCTACTGCTTTTCTTTCCTCATGACTCGTTATCACTTTATAAAGAGCAGCACGTTCCGTATCGTTTAAAGGTACTAATGGTAATCTCACACCGCCAACTTGTACACCTATATGATTTAATGCTTCTTTCACTGGTGTTGGGTTTGGTGAAGTGAATAATGCTTTCATTAATGGTAAAAGCTGACGATGAAGAGATGCTGCATAAGCTACATCGCCGTCTTTAAAACGAGTTACCATTTCTTGCATTTCATTACCAATTACATGAGACGCAACAGACACTACACCAGCTCCACCTACAGACAATGTCGGTAAAGTCATACTATCGTCACCAGTATAAACGCTGAAATTGTCTGGAGCATCTGTAATAATTTTAGATACATTATCTAAATCTCCACTTGCCTCTTTAATAGATACAATATTTTCAATTTGAGCCAAGCGAATAACCGTTGATGGCTCCATATTTACAACGCTTCGTCCAGGGATATTGTATAGCATAATTGGAAGCTTTGTGCTTTCTGCAATAGCACGAAAATGCTGATACATACCTTCTTGTGATGGTTTATTATAATAAGGAACTACAAGCATAATTCCGTTTACACCAAGTTCCGTAGCTTCTTTCGTTAGCTCAATGGATGCGCTAGTATTATTTGAACCTGTTCCAGCAATAACAGGTACTCTCCCTTCTACCACTTCCATTACAAACTTAAATAAATCAAGTTTTTCCTTATGAGTTAATGTGGGGGATTCACCTGTTGTTCCAGCTACAACTAACCCATCAGAACCATTTTCAATTAAGTGATTTACTAAAGTTCTTGTTGCTTCATAATCGATTTCTCCATTTTGATTGAATGGAGTCACCATTGCCGTTAACACATTACCAAAATTCATAAACTTCACACCCTCTTTTTTATTTTTCGGCCGTACGAGTGTGGAGGACTCATTTAAAAAGCAACAACGAATTCTTAGAGAGCTCGTTGTTGCTAGAACATTTTTAGTAAAAGTTCTTAGCTAGATAGCCCCCCATATAGTCCCCTATATGACAGTTCTGTACTTCTTCAATACAGACCCAACGTTGGGATAATGAGAATCCCTCCGCTTCGGCAAATTCCCCTTTCCTTATGTTTCGTCAGATCTCATTCTCCTCTACATAAGTACTGATGGTCTTTGCACCTCTACCTTACTTTAATAAGTATAAAATAAGAGTTTATTTAATTATTACTACCAATGTATCAAATAACCACATATAAAACAAGCATAATTTAGAGTTCTTCATTTAATATTGCATGCGTTTATTTTTTATTTAAAAAAGGGCCTGCCAATTTGTCGGCTAGACGCGGAAACATATTATATAAATTACTTCCTATATTCATCCAATAAGGAATATTTAGCTCCCTTTTTGGTCGCTCCATTAAATATACAATTTTTTCAGCGACCGTGTCCGCTTGCAACATATATTTTTTCACATTTTTTACATAAGTTCCGGATTGATCCGCACTTTCAAAAAAGTTGGTTTCGATTGGCCCAGGGTTTACAGCAGATACATGAATATTTGTTTTCCTAAGTTCAAGCCTTAACGAATTGGTAAAACCGAGAACGGCATGTTTTGTAGCTGCGTATCCACTTGTTTTTGGCGTCGCTAGTTTACCTGCCTGAGACGCTATATTGACGATATGGCCCATGTTGCGTTCAATCATACTAGGAATTACTTGTTTTGTACAATTCATTAATCCAATGACATTAACATGAAACATCTTTTCCAAATCGTCTAAATTAGCCTCATGAAAAGCATCAAAAACACCAAATCCAGCATTATTTATTAACACATCGATGTTCCCAATATCTTTAATTATTTCAACAAATACCCTTTCTACTGCATCCCTATCACTAACATCAAGTTTAAAATAGTAAGGTTGTACCGAAGTTTCTTTTTTAATTTTCTCAGAGATTGTTTTTAATTTCACCTCAGATCTTGCCAATAAAATGGGATGCGCTCCTTTTTCAGCTACCTTTATAGCG
Source organism: Oceanobacillus sp. FSL K6-0118 (assembly GCF_038006665.1). Taxonomy (NCBI): domain Bacteria; kingdom Bacillati; phylum Bacillota; class Bacilli; order Caryophanales; family Bacillaceae; genus Oceanobacillus; species Oceanobacillus sp. FSL K6-0118. The sequence continues at coordinate 1,638,812 of NZ_JBBOVR010000001.1, read as the reverse complement.
AGTTTTTCTCCAATACCTGATGACGCCCCTGTAATCACTATTATTTTATCTTTTAATCTATTCATACCTCACCCCAAGACTTGCAAATCCATTTTTCTTAATCATACCAAATAAATCAAAATAAATGCCCAGGAAATATTTTAAAAAAAGAAAAAACCACAAACCCGTCCGTGGTTTTCTCACCTTATCATATTAATAACAAAAACTTTTATTTTTCTTCAAAATGATATTCAGGCTCTTCCTTTCCTAACTCCACTTTCATATTATATTCATCTAAAAACCAAGCGTCTTTTTCATTAATATAGAAAGTAATACCTTCTACTTCTGTTTTTATAGCAATTTTTCCATTTTCTCCAACTGATAATCCTAGAAAGAAATTCGAATGCACAGTAGGAATACCGCCATATATTTTTAAATAAAATTGAACCAATTCCCCTTTTTCTAATCCCATTTCATCTATGAACCATTTTGCTGCATCTTTAGATACTTGTAATGCCATTAAAGCCACTCCGTTCTATTTATAATGTCTTTTATATTTTTTGATTTTCTAATTTAATCCGTGCTATTTACAATAAACTAAATTGTTTCTCAAAGCAAAAAGGACGCTTTTATTTAGCGGGAAGGAAACCACCAGATTTTATTTAATTTTCTCAAATTCCTGAACCATCATTTCATAATTCATTGCTCCTAGGGCTACTTTCCTTATCACTCCATCAGAATCAATAAGATAAGAAGTTGGATAAGCATTTACTTTATACATTTGTTCTACCTTTCCCTTTTCATCCTTTAAAATCGGGAAAGTCAAACCAAGCTCATCAACAAATTTCTGTACATCATCAACACTCTTTTCAGTTGATGTTAAATTAACTGCCAAAATTTTAACATCTTCATCGTTATCAAATTTCTGTATGTCTGGCATTTCTGCACGGCATGGTGGACACCACGTAGCCCAAAAATTAACAAATACCTTATTTCCACGATAATCAGATAATTTCACCGTTTCTCCGTTTAACGTTGTCAATTCGATATCTGGAGCCATATCTCCTACAGATGTACCGACTTCCGTTGAATCACGATTTATAACAAAGTCATAAACAGCCCATCCTAGCATCCCTACAATAATAATTACCAATATAATTTTTTTCATTTAATCCCCCCTGAAACCGTACTTATGTAAAATCATTCAATGTTTTCTTTTTTTATATAACTAGAATGATTCCAGGAAACCGTGGATGTATGGGATATCCAAAGATTACGTTTTAATTTTGTATGGTCGAAAAAACAAGTAATCCTAGAGATCATCCTATTAATATTATAACTAAAAAAAGGAAGTTATTTACTTGGTCATGTGTCAAAAGAAGGACAATAATTAACAAGCCTAGCACTAAACTATACCTAAAATAAAAAGAGTTATTTGTCCAAATTAATTTTATAAAGAAGACTTCCATCCGTTTAAGTGGGATAAATAACACCATCTTTTTTCTTCTTATAATTCTCTTTTAATATAACATAACCATATCTTAATATTTAACAAACTTGCATTTATTGAGTTCGTATTTCTATAAAGAAGACTTCCAGCAGTGGGATTCCTTCATCCCCGAATAATGGTTAGTCGATTTATCGGATCTTTCTTTATGGAACAAAAAAACATCTAGGTGGATTATCCTAGATGTTTTTTATTTGCCTGGCGGCGTCCTACTCTCGCAGGGGGAACCCCCAACTACCATCGGCGCTGGAGAGCTTAACTTCTGTGTTCGGTATGGGAACAGGTGTGACCTCTCCGCCATCGCTACCAGACAATTGATATTCAATTAGGATTTGTATCCTGAAAACTAAATAAGAGTAAATCAAGACATGAAAAGAATTTAGTTAAGTCCTCGATCGATTAGTATTTGTCAGCTCCACGTGTCGCCACGCTTCCACCTCAAACCTATTAACCTCATCGTCTCTGAGGGATCTTACTCATTTAAAATGATGGGAAGTCTCATCTTGAGGGGGGCTTCATGCTTAGATGCTTTCAGCACTTATCCTTTCCATACGTAGCTACCCAGCTATGCTCCTGGCGGAACAACTGGTACACCAGCGGTATGTCCATCCCGGTCCTCTCGTACTAAGGACAGCTCCTCTCAAACTTCCAACGCCCACGACGGATAGGGACCGAACTGTCTCACGACGTTCTGAACCCAGCTCGCGTACCGCTTTAATGGGCGAACAGCCCAACCCTTGGGACCGACTACAGCCCCAGGATGCGATGAGCCGACATCGAGGTGCCAAACCTCCCCGTCGATGTGAACTCTTGGGGGAGATAAGCCTGTTATCCCCGGGGTAGCTTTTATCCGTTGAGCGATGGCCCTTCCATGCGGAACCACCGGATCACTAAGCCCGACTTTCGTCCCTGCTCGACTTGTAGGTCTCGCAGTCAAGCTCCCTTCTGCCTTTACACTCTGCGAATGATTTCCAACCATTCTGAGGGAACCTTTGGGCGCCTCCGTTACCTTTTGGGAGGCGACCGCCCCAGTCAAACTGCCCGCCTGACACTGTCTCCGAACCGGATCACGGTCCTGGGTTAGAAGGTCCATACAGCCAGGGTGGTATCCCACGGATGCCTCCACGTAAGCTGGCGCTCACGTTTCTAAGGCTCCCACCTATCCTGTACAAGCTGCACAGACATTCAATATCAGGCTACAGTAAAGCTCCACGGGGTCTTTCCGTCCTGTCGCGGGTAATGCGCATCTTCACGCATCGTATAATTTCACCGGGTCTCTCGTTGAGACAGTGCCCAAGTCGTTGCACCTTTCGTGCGGGTCGGAACTTACCCGACAAGGAATTTCGCTACCTTAGGACCGTTATAGTTACGGCCGCCGTTTACTGGGGCTTCGGTTCTAAGCTTCGGGCAAAAGCCCTAACTCTTCCCCTTAACCTTCCAGCACCGGGCAGGTGTCAGCCCCTATACTTCGCCTTTCGGCTTCGCAGAGACCTGTGTTTTTGCTAAACAGTCGCTTGGGCCTATTCACTGCGGCTCTACTCCGTAGAGCACCCCTTCTCCCTAAGTTACGGGGTCATTTTGCCGAGTTCCTTAACGAGAGTTCTCCCGCTCACCTTAGGATTCTCTCCTCGCCTACCTGTGTCGGTTTGCGGTACGGGCACCTGTGACCTTGCTAGAGGCTTTTCTCGGCAGTGTGAAATCAGGAACTTCGGCCAGAAGGCCTCCCCATCACAGCTTGAAATGGCCAGGCGGATTTGCCTACCTGACTTTCTCACTGCTTGGGCGCACACATCCATCCGTGCGCATTCCTTATCCTACTGCGTCCCCCCATCGCTCAAACGGTCATGAGGTGGTACAGGAATATCTGCCTGTTGTCCATCGCCTACGCCTTTCGGCCTCGGCTTAGGTCCCGACTAACCCTGAGAGGACGAGCCTTCCTCAGGAAACCTTAGGCATTCGGTGAAAGAGATTCTCACTCTTTTTTCGCTACTCATACCGGCATTCTCACTTCTAAGCGCTCCACCAGTCCTCACGGTCTGACTTCACAGCACTTAGAACGCTCTCCTACCATTGTTCGTAAGAACAATCCACAGCTTCGGTGATACGTTTAGCCCCGGTACATTTTCGGCGCAGAGTCACTCGACCAGTGAGCTATTACGCACTCTTTAAATGGTGGCTGCTTCTAAGCCAACATCCTGGTTGTCTAAGCAACTCCACATCCTTTTCCACTTAACGTATACTTTGGGACCTTAGCTGGTGGTCTGGGCTGTTTCCCTTTCGACTATGAACCTTATCACCCATAGTCTGACTCCCAAGTTTAAGTATCTGGCATTCGGAGTTTGACTGAATTCGGTAACCCGATGAGGGCCCCTAGTCCAATCAGTGCTCTACCTCCAGTACTCATCATCTTGAGGCTAGCCCTAAAGCTATTTCGGAGAGAACCAGCTATCTCCGTGTTCGATTGGCATTTCACCCCTACCCACACCTCATCCCCGCATTTTTCAACATACGTGGGTTCGGGCCTCCAGTCAGTGTTACCTGACCTTCACCCTGGACATGGGTAGATCACACGGTTTCGGGTCTACGACCGCATACTAAATCGCCCTATTCAGACTCGCTTTCGCTACGGCTCCGTGTCTTCCACTTAACCTTGCATACAATCGTAACTCGCCGGTCCATTCTACAAAAGGTACGCCGTTACGCATGAACGCGCTTCGACTACTTGTAGGCACACGGTTTCAGGTACTCTTTCACTCCCCTCCCGGGGTGCTTTTCACCTTTCCCTCACGGTACTGGTTCACTATCGGTCACTAGGGAGTATTTAGCCTTGGGAGATGGTCCTCCCGGATTCCGACGGAATTCCACGTGTTCCGCCGTACTCAGGATCCACTCCGGAGGAAATTCTTTTTCGATTACAGGGCTGTTACCCTCTTTGGCTAACCTTTCCAGGTTGATTCATCTAAAGAATTTCTTTGTAACTCCTTGTGGAGTGTCCTACAACCCCAGAGAGCAAGCTCTCTGGTTTGGGCTGTTTCCGTTTCGCTCGCCGCTACTTGGGAAATCGCATTTGCTTTCTCTTCCTCCAGGTACTGAGATGTTTCAGTTCCCTGGGTGTGCCTCTTATGCCCTATGTATTCAGACATAAGTCCTGTTCCATTACGAACAGTGGGTTTCCCCATTCGGAAATCCTCGGATCTATGTTTACTTACAACTCCCCGAGGCATATCGGTGTTAGTCCCGTCCTTCATCGGCTCCTAGTGCCAAGGCATCCACCGTGCGCCCTTATTCACTTAACTAAGTTTACAATGAATAAGCGTTTTATCGCTTTAAAATTTGATGTCTTGTTTACTCTTATTTAGTTTTCAAGGTACAAAGTTTCAGAGAGATTTGCTCTCTCAAAACTGAACCAAACAACACAGTATGCTTCATCCAAATTAGGATGTTCCGTAATGTCCAGCTGCAGCACCCAGCGACTAGCAAACTTCCTTCACCTCCGCACGATAAGTCAACATCGATTCACTTACGTTCATCGTGTTTCCTTTATCTCCTTCGGCTCAGTCTAGTTTGTACGTCGCTAACCGGGTACTTCCGCTTTTCGTATATCCTTAGAAAGGAGGTGATCCAGCCGCACCTTCCGATACGGCTACCTTGTTACGACTTCACCCCAATCATTGGTCCCACCTTCGGCGGCTGGCTCCAAAAGGTTACCTCACCGACTTCGGGTGTTACCAACTCTCGTGGTGTGACGGGCGGTGTGTACAAGACCCGGGAACGTATTCACCGCGGCATGCTGATCCGCGATTACTAGCGATTCCGGCTTCATGTAGGCGAGTTGCAGCCTACAATCCGAACTGAGAATGGTTTTATGGGATTTGCTTGACCTTGCGGTTTCGCTGCCCTTTGTACCATCCATTGTAGCACGTGTGTAGCCCAGGTCATAAGGGGCATGATGATTTGACGTCATCCCCACCTTCCTCCGGTTTGTCACCGGCAGTCACCTTAGAGTGCCCAACTTAATGCTGGCAACTAAGATCAAGGGTTGCGCTCGTTGCGGGACTTAACCCAACATCTCACGACACGAGCTGACGACAACCATGCACCACCTGTCACTTTCGTCCCCGAAGGGAAATCCCTATCTCTAGGGAGGTCGAAAGGATGTCAAGACCTGGTAAGGTTCTTCGCGTTGCTTCGAATTAAACCACATGCTCCACCGCTTGTGCGGGTCCCCGTCAATTCTTTTGAGTTTCAGCCTTGCGGCCGTACTCCCCAGGCGGAGTGCTTAATGCGTTAACTTCAGCACTAAGGGGCGGAAACCCCCTAACACCTAGCACTCATCGTTTACGGCGTGGACTACCAGGGTATCTAATCCTGTTCGCTACCCACGCTTTCGCTCCTCAGCGTCAGTTACAGACCAGAGAGTCGCCTTCGCCACTGGTGTTCCTCCATATCTCTACGCATTTCACCGCTACACATGGAATTCCACTCTCCTCTTCTGCACTCAAGTCCTCCAGTTTCCAATGACCCTCCACGGTTAAGCCGTGGGCTTTCACATCAGACTTAAAAGACCGCCTGCGAGCGCTTTACGCCCAATAAATCCGGACAACGCTTGCCACCTACGTATTACCGCGGCTGCTGGCACGTAGTTAGCCGTGGCTTTCTGGTTAGGTACCGTCAAGGTCAGGTCAGTTACTACCTGACTTGTTCTTCCCTAACAACAGAGTTTTACGATCCGAAAACCTTCTTCACTCACGCGGCGTTGCTCCGTCAGACTTTCGTCCATTGCGGAAGATTCCCTACTGCTGCCTCCCGTAGGAGTCTGGGCCGTGTCTCAGTCCCAGTGTGGCCGATCACCCTCTCAGGTCGGCTACGCATCGTTGCCTTGGTGAGCCTTTACCTCACCAACTAGCTAATGCGCCGCGGGCCCATCTATAAGTGACAGCTTACGCCGCCTTTCAAACTTCTTATTATGCAATAAAAAGTATTATCCGGTATTAGCTCACGTTTCCGCGAGTTATCCCAGTCTTATAGGTAGGTTGCCCACGTGTTACTCACCCGTCCGCCGCTCTTTCCACTAATTTCATCCCGAAGGGATGAAATTAGCTTCCAGCGCTCGACTTGCATGTATTAGGCACGCCGCCAGCGTTCGTCCTGAGCCAAGATCAAACTCTCCAAAAAAGTTTGTTTAGAATTAACATAATTAATTCTATCTCTTAGCTTTTAGAAGTGTTACCTTCTATTTTAAAAGAAAACGAGTTTCTTTTATCTTAACATACTGGTTGTTTTGTTCAGTTTTCAAAGAGCAAATTTTATTATCGCTTCAAATAAGCAACTTTAATAATATATCATAATCGCTATATCTTTGTCAACAACTTCTTAAAAGATATTTTAGGATCATCCAACTTAAATTCATTGGATGGGCCTGAGTGGACTCGAACCACCGACCTCACGCTTATCAGGCGTGCGCTCTAACCAGCTGAGCTACAGGCCCATTTTAAAAGTAATGGAGCGGGTGATGGGAATCGAACCCACGACATCAGCTTGGAAGGCTGAGGTTATACCATTTAACTACACCCGCAAAATTTAATTAAATTTGTACTTTAGATTCAATCCCGACCAACATGCCTCTCCATCTACAAGCCTATTCAAAGAAGTCAATGCTTCGAGGTAACTCGTAGATTATTCGGTAGAAGTGTCGCTCGTGGCTGAGGTTATACCATTTAACTACACCCACAAAACTATAAAAGATATATTAATAGAAATGGTGGACCCTGCAGGACTCGAACCTGCGACCGATCGGTTATGAGCCGATAGCTCTAACCAACTGAGCTAAGGGTCCTTAATATGAATAGCGGCGGAGGGGATCGAACCCACGACCTCACGGGTATGAACCGTACGCTCTCGCCAGCTGAGCTACGCCGCCATATTAAAGATGGAGCCTAGCGGGATCGAACCGCTGACCTCCTGCGTGCAAAGCAGGCGCTCTCCCAGCTGAGCTAAGGCCCCAAAACATATATTTAGTGGTCGGGAAGACAGGATTCGAACCTGCGACCCCATGGTCCCAAACCATGTGCTCTACCAAGCTGAGCTACTTCCCGAATAAGCTGGGCTACTAGGATTCGAACCTAGGATACACGGGATCAAAACCCGATGCCTTACCGCTTGGCTATAGCCCAATCATTAAAATTATATTAAAATTATGGGGCGATCGGTGGGAATTGAACCCACGAGTGCCGGAGCCACAATCCGGTGCGTTAACCCCTTCGCCACGACCGCCATTAGAATATGGCAGGGGTAGTAGGAATCGAACCCACATTGACGGTTTTGGAGACCGTAGTTTTACCATTAAACTATACCCCTTTAATATTCATTTGAGATGGCTCGGGACGGAATCGAACCGCCGACACACGGATTTTCAGTCCGTTGCTCTACCGACTGAGCTACCGAGCCATTTCTTATAAGTGGAGGAGGTAGAGGGATTCGAACCCCCGCGCGGTTTGACCCGCCTGTCGGTTTTCAAGACCGATCCCTTCAGCCAGACTTGGGTATACCTCCAATATAAATTTATAAATGGCGGTCCGGACGGGACTCGAACCCGCGACCTCCTGCGTGACAGGCAGGCATTCTAACCAACTGAACTACCGGACCATTCCTGAAATTTAAAAACTAACCGTATTGCTATTTTCATAAATATATAAATAAACTTTTGGTTGCGGGGGCAGGATTTGAACCTACGACCTTCGGGTTATGAGCCCGACGAGCTACCAGACTGCTCCACCCCGCGATGTGAAAAATATTGAATTTAGATGTTAATGGTGGAGGATACAGGGCTCGAACCTGTGACCCCCTGCTTGTAAGGCAGGTGCTCTCCCAGCTGAGCTAATCCTCCGAAGTACAGGATGTGCTAATGCATGAGTTACGATGGGACGTCACGAACTTAACATGTCTTTTTTAATAAAATAGTGACCCGTACGGGATTCGAACCCGTGTTACCGCCGTGAAAGGGCGGTGTCTTAACCGCTTGACCAACGGGCCATAGGAACTATGGCGGAGAAGGAGGGATTTGAACCCTCGCGCCGCTATCGCGACCTACACCCTTAGCAGGGGCGCCTCTTCAGCCTCTTGAGTACTTCTCCGTAATGGCTCCACAGGTAGGATTCGAACCTACGACCGATCGGTTAACAGCCGATTGCTCTACCACTGAGCTACTGTGGAATAATTAGACTGTAATCTTTCATGAATCATCACTAGAAAACCAAATGTGACATTTATAAACATTAGCATAAACAGATTTAACAGTCAACACTTTTTATTATTATATTTTCGTTTAGCTTATGTAAAGTTTTTTTCAACAGCAAAATCTATGATAAAACGACTTTTGAAATAAGTCAATACATTTCATTAAAAAATGTAAAAATATTTAAATATCCTATGATTACCCTTTAAACTTTCGACCTGAGAATCATGTTTTATCCTCCCTATCCCTTCTGGCTATTTTCCGCAGTAAACGAAGTAGATATGGAGTGTCCCGAAGAATAAATAAACTAATTTCTCCTCCCTTGGTTTTATATAACGGATTCGTTGTTACTAATTGTAATAAAAATAAATGATGTAAATTTTCTTTTGTACCCCGATATACAGTAACACCTTCTATATTCGTATTTCGAATTAATTCCCACATCAAATGTTTTTCCTTTATGTTTAGCTTTGTTAATCGATAATAGGTTTCTTTTTCTCTATTAGGAATTGATTGGAGAATATGTTCTTTATCCGATGTCCCCATACACGCACCCCTATTAACCGTTTCGCTAGGCATTTATTTATGCTTTAATTGTAACATAGGTAAAGACACATTAGAAAACGAACACATCTGCTCGTCATTTAGCGAATGTGTTCGTTTCGCTCATTCTATTAATATCCATGTACTGGTTCAATAACCCCGTACAAAATATGAAATTGACGAACGTTGAAATCAAACATTGCAATTGGATCTCGATAAATTTCTGGATTATTGCTCATTTCATATAATAATTGTTTTTCTTCAGTCAGGTCCTTTTCCACTTCTTTTAAAACTGCCTCCAAACTATTAAAGGCGTTGTTAAAAAACATTTCTACGTCACGTTGGATGGATTTTTCAAAAAGATCAACTTGTAACATAAACCGATCCGTTATCGACTTGGCTATGTCACTATAATCTTTCGTTTCTATAAATTCCCTATATTTCTTAAAAATGAGATGTTTATTTTTTTGTGGAATGGATCCAAAAACTTTTCCTGCCCCTTTTATTAAAAACTGTGAAGAGCCTGACCGCATGATTATATTGGCTTCTTCCAATTGTATATTTCCGTGGCAAATTCGGTCTACATCACGAGCCCAGTCATCTAGTACACGTAAATCGCAATCAAATACTACTTTCTCTTTCCCAAACATTTGATTAAAATTAGTCCTTATTTCATCTAAACTGCTTTTCGAATCCTTAAGCTCCCTTTCACTCTCTTTAATCCATTCATCCATTGCTAAATGAAACACTTGGAGAATATCTTCATTCACATAATCATTTACCCTTCGATTCATTTCCTCATTCAATTTTACATGAATTTGTTCAAAGTCACTATCTTTTGAAACTAAATCCGCACATCCCCTTAATATTTCAGAAACTCCTTTTAACATATTTTCTCTTATTTCATGTTTGATAAAACGATAATTATTTTTTAATATATCTATCTTTTCATTTTGCAATTCATTCAATTGGCGAATCGCTTCATATAAATTATCCACGATTTCTTCGTTTCTCCCAATTGTATCTAGAAAGTTATCCTCTAATTCCTTCTGTTTATCTAATAAAAATCGAAGAAACCTTTTCAGAAACGACAATGTTTTAGTTGCCCTTTCTTCTTCTACCCTTAAATCTTGTAATTTTATAGATGACATAATTTCCGCCCATTGATCATTGTTTTTTTGAGGGAGACTCACAACACTAGAATTTGAAAACTTTATTTTTATCTTTTGTGTTAAATCCGCGTCTTTGAATCCATTATTTATTAAAAATTGAAAATTGATTTCTGGCACTTGTTTTCGTATATGCATAGCCTCATCAATATCCGTTTCATTTTCGACAATGTATATTGCAAAATCGGCTAAGGATTGTTCTAAAAGACCAGCTGATTCCAATATATTTATCTCATTATTTTTCAACATGGACATTTGACAAAGAATAAGTCCATTATTCGTTTTCTTTGTTTCTATTGGCGGTAACGAACTAGATGTTTTGTTTAATTTCCATTTACTTAGTAAAGACGATTTATTTCCACCTAAAAGAACAAAATAATGTTGTAAATCCAATTGTCGCTTCATTTTCTCCGTTAAGTGTGAATCTAAAACAATCCCCTTTTCTTTTGCCCATCTAACCATTAATTCGAATAGTTTCACTGCTTTATATAAGATTTGGGTTGAATCGGCAGAATGATGGAGCAATAAATTCTTAGCCTTTTCAACGCCCATTCTATCCATATGAAAAGGATACATTTCATCCCATGCTATTACAGCTGATGCAGCAAGCTTTGCATCCTCACCTTTAGCAATTCGAAACCAAGTAAGGATTAAGCTAGGAACGATTTCAGATATTTCTTTAACGGTATAGTCACCACTCGTTATATCTGTAATTGTTTCTTTATAAAGGTTTGGTAAATGCCTCCACTCATATTCCACTCCCGGATCAATGTTTGGAGATAGTTTACTCATTTCAAGCAGCCATGATAAATATTGCTTTGTTTGTTTATAATGCGTCCAAAGCGCAACAACCAACTGTTCATAGCACTCTTTATCAACCGTATAAACTTCAGCTAATATAGGATGAAAATAATTTGGTTCCTTATCCTTTACGAGCCCTTTTTCCACGTAAGTCTTCAATACACGAAACCAATGTAGAGACTTTGTACGAATGGCTTCTTTTTCTGCTAGATATAACGCATCCTGCCAACTTTCCTCTTTCTCATAAAATGCTCTTGCTCTTTTGGTTACTCCTGGATAATCAGGATCTGTATCCAAGGCCTTTCGAATCGTATTTTTTGCCTCAAGCAGCCGGCCACGCTTAACATAAAGTAGAAACAATTGCAATAAGATTTCCATTTGCAATACCTTAGAATCGGTTTGAATTTCCTTATAATATTCTTCCGCAATAGCTAAAAAATCTAATTGCAAATGAGCGTCCGCTATATTTTTTTGGGCCCAAGGAAGTAACTCATTAAACACGTTCTCCCACTTAAAAATCGCTGCTTCATAATCCTTGTTTAAATAATATACTTCCCCTTGAGCAAAACGAATTTCCGATAGATCAAAAACTTCCTTTTGCCTTTCTGCTACATATTTTTCCCCTAAAACTAGTAAAGCATGTTTCCCATCATTTTTTTCCAAATAAGTTTTGTAGTAGGACTTCGTCTTTAATTGCTGATCGAATGACATCTTCATCCCTCACTATAACGATATAATTTAAACGTATGAACTCCTTTTCCATATGTATTCAGTGAAACTAAAATTATGAATAGAAAAAAGTCTCCCATGTGTTCATGAGAGACTTACCCTTTTTACTTATGCCCATCATTTAATCTTCTTGCTTCTTCAGGACTAGACATTTTTGTTGCACCTTTATAACGAAGTCCCACATCACGGTCCGATTCTACTCTACCGCTTTGCTTTAGCTTTTTTTCTTGACGATCTCTACCCATATGAACAACACCTCCTCATGTTAACATGAGTTTTTCAAGGATAATTTATTCATATTTTCAGTAAGTCACGAATATCTTCATCGGTTAAAGTTTGCAACATACGATCTTCTGGATCAATTACTTCTTCGATCAAATGACGCTTTCTTTCCTGTAGGTCGTTCATCTTTTCTTCAATGGTTCCTTTGGCTATTATTTTCAAGACTTGAACCGTATGCTGTTGACCCATACGATGTGCTCGGTCAGCAGCTTGTTCCTCTACAGCAGGATTCCACCAACTATCATAAAAAATAACCGTATCCGCACCTGTTAAATTTAATCCCGTTCCACCCGCTTTTAACGAAATTAGAAAAAAGTCTCGCTCCCCCTTGTTAAAATGATTACATAAGTCTACTCTTTCGCTTGAGGGAGTGTGACCATCTAAGTAAAAATAAGGAATTTCTTGAGTAACGAACTCTTTACCAATAAGCTCTAACATCTTTGTATATTGAGAAAAAATTAAAACCCTTCTTCCAGATTGTTTTGCATCTGCTACAATTTCCATAAGCAGATCAAATTTAGCAGAATTCCCCTCATATCTATGAACAAATAATCCTGGATGACAGCAAATTTGCCGTAATCTAGTAATTCCAGCAAGAATTTTAATCCTATTTTTTCGAATCGTATCTTTATCTAAATGCTTAAATGTATCATGTCGTAATTTTGCTAAATATGCTGCATATAATGATTTTTGTTCCGGGTATAACTCACAAAACTGTACAGATTCCTTTTTCTCAGGTAATTCGTCTAACACATCTTCTTTTACCCTTCGTAACATAAATGGTCGAATCCTTCTTGCTATCTGTTTTGTTGTTAATTTACTATAATCCTTTAACCCTAAAAACAAATCCGGAAAAACAACATGAAAAATCGCCCACAGTTCCTCAAGTGCATTCTCCATTGGGGTTCCTGTTAATGCAAAACGATGGTCAGCTTCTAGTTTTTTTACAGAACGAGCGGTTTGTGTTAGGGGATTTTTAAACATTTGTGCTTCATCAAAAAAGATGGTATGGAACTTTTCCTTCTCATACATTCGGATATCACTACGCAATAATGGATAACTCGTTATGAGGACATCTACTTGATCTCTTTTATGAAAAATTTCCATTCGATCTGATTTCTTTCCATCAACGACAATTGCTTCTAGTTCGAGGGAAAACTTCATTATTTCAGAAAGCCAGTTATACGTAACAGAGGATGGACAAACAATTAGTACAGGAAACTTCCTTTTTCGAATGTCCGGGAGTTCCGATAAAATGTATGCAATGCTTTGTACCGTTTTTCCAAGTCCCATATCATCAGCCAAAATACCACCAAAACCGAAATTCGCCATCGTTTTCATCCACTTAAATCCTTGTTTCTGATAATTTCTCAATGTTCCCGCGAGATTCTCTGGCACGTTATATTCATTTAGATCCGGATTACTAATTCTCTGTAAAAAATCACGAAACGAGTCTTCGTAGGAAAAGGTATCATCACTTTCTACCGTATCTAAAAGTCGCAAACCTTGAACGATTGGAACGTCAAGTCCTTTTTCTAATTGATCATCATCTTGAATCGGAGCTTGCCGTAAAAAGCGTTGGATTTCCTCCATTTCCTTCGTTTCTAAAGAAAACAAGGTACCGTCTTTTAATCGGTAGTATTTTCGTTTGTCTTCCAATGCTTCTAATACATCTTTTATTTCACTCTGTGGAATTCCATCCATATCAAAAGTAAAATGAAGCCAATTCGTCCTTTCTTTACGATGTTTAACTTTAATTTTTGGCTTCCAGTTTTTACGAAAAATTCGATTTCTTACTGCTGTAGTTGCATAAACTTGGGTTAGTTTTTGTAATTTCGGTAATACATGGTACAAAAATTGATATTCTAATTCTTCATTATGAAGATAATATCCGCTCTCTGTTTGATTTAATCGGCCTTCCTCTTCCAGGAGCTGAAGTATTTCTTGTTCTTTCTCCGTGTCCCTTATAATGACCGTACCAATTTGCTTCTCATGTTTCTCTAATGGATTAATGACAACATGATTATAATGAAATTCTAACCCCACCAATAATCGGTTTTTTAAACGATCTAAATACAATTTTGCTTTTAGTGGATTCTTTTCAATGTGGTCTGTAATGGACCCAGATAAGTGAACTTCACCTAATTTCCTTAAAACAGGAACCAACTTTTCCATATAGTATGAGATTTTGTTAGGGCCAATGAGGATTTTATCCGTATTAGAGTACTCTAGCATTCTCTCAAGCTCTGCCAACCGTTCCATATCTATGGAATTTATTCGAATAACCCTTCCTTGATATAAAACCGTATTATATTTTGTCATGAGTTTCACTTTCTGTAACCCACTAATTTTTTAAGGAAAATCCATTTACTTCATCACCAAATTCAAATACGAGTGGAGGCAATTCATCAGATTGATGTAACCCAAGAAAATGTTGCTGATTGTATTCCAATGTGACATGATTCAAACTGTCCAATAGTGGGACAAGGGTATCCCATAAGGAGACTGGAATGAAAATTTGGTGTTTGGGAAGATTACTCTCGTTATTACTCGGTAATGCACGCCGATATATTTTTTCGTCATCCATCACCCGAATGAGATGTTGCAAAATCATGTCCGAATCTTTATCAAAACAATATTTTGTCGGATTGTAAGTAAATTGTTGTGAAACGAAATAGGACTCCCCTCTTTTCATTTTGTCCAGAAATTCACGAATATCTTTAATTTTTGTAGATTCAATGGAAATCTCCATTGCGAACATGTCATAATTAAGATCTCCTCGAACAGCTTTACAAAAAAACGTCGGGAAGATTTCAATTCTATTTTCAAAATAGTTCTGAGTACCACTCTTCATTTTTGGATTATCTTGAAATATTTTTATTATTTCATCTGAAATGTCTGACTGTATTTCATTCTTTTGCGATTCTTTATGGTTTTCATTATATTGCAAAGCAATCAACACTGCCGCAATGTGTTGACAATCTTTCTGGAAAGAAGATAAGGTAGGGCAGCTACAAGTCGCATGGATTTGTCCATTTTCTTTACGAACAATAACGTGAAAATCCTCTACACCCTCTACTGTAGCTTTAACCTCGTTTTTCGATTCTTCGTCGATCAATACTTTTCGGTTCCGAAAAAACGCCTCCCCTTTTCTAAAGGACACTGTACCACATCGCTCTTTGATTTTCCTTGATTGTAATTTTAGTTGCATGTGGTTGCTCCTTTCTGAAGGTTTTTATACCAATGTATCATGAACGAAAAATTACTGCTAGTATTAGAAATACGATTCATCTTATCAAGCTTAAAGCTACACTTTAAAAAAAAGTCTTAAAATTCCACACACATCATATTATACTGAAATAGAAAGATGTATTGAATTTGTTGAAAGGACGGATCTAGTGAAAAGAAAAAGCAATATCAAAGTAATCCGCATTCCGATTCCAACCCCGACTTTATTGCCGCATACTACAACGAACTCCTATCTCATTGGAAATGAAGAAGAATCTATTTTAGTGGATGCGGGTTACGATACAGAGGATACGAGAAAATTATTAGAATGGGAAATCAATAAACATGGACTTGCGAGACCAAAACGAATTGTTCTAACTCATGCTCACCAAGACCATGCACCGGGAGTACGCATGTTAATTCATTGGATGCCAACTATACTTTGTCATGAAAAAGAAGAGGAACAAGTATTATCCGCCATTTCTCCATGGGAAGAAATCATCGTGATGCATACACCAGGTCACACGTTAGGGCATGTGAGTCTTTATATACCATCAGAACAAATTCTTATTGCTGGAGATAATATTGTTGCAGAAGGAACCACATGGATTGGAGCACCCGATGGAGATATGAAAGATTATTTGCAAACCCTTCAGCGATTAAGGAATTTAAAAATAGAAAAAATTGGTCCAGGTCATGGTAAATGGGTACACCAACCACATGAACATATTGATTTTGTCATCCAGCGTAGGTTACACCGTGAACAACAATTATTAACTTTATTGGAAAAACATCAACAAATCACTTCAAAAGAATTGACAGAGATAATTTATCAAGATCGTATTCATCCTAGTGTTTTCCCAGTTGCACAGAAAACGATAGAAGCACATCTGGATAAACTTTTAAAAGAGGATTTGATTCAATATGATGAATCAAAATCCAGTTATGTTTCTCCTCATTTTTAATAAATCAATTTCGGAAGCAGATATATGAAGTTTCTCACCATTTAGGTATTTTATTACGGCTTCAAGCGTTAGAATGGTTGGTGCGGATAGTTTTAATTTTTTATTTTCAAATAAGTCAAGTGCTTCTTCAGGGGCAATCCAAAATGCATCATCTATTTCGGAACGGTCCGGATGAGGCTGTTGTCCTTGAGGAAGCATCACTAAGAAGAAGCGAGTATCAAAGCGGATATGACTTTGACTAGGGGTAACCAATTGACCAATATACGATAAACATTTTAAATGAAAAAATATTTCTTCCCTCTCTAAAATCTCACCAAATGTTATTTCTCTGTTTACTAATTGATTTCGATAAATTAGTTCCTTTTTCTTTGGTAAAATTACAGGGGATCCATCTTCTTTATTCCCTAACAAAATCCCGACTTCTTCAAACAGCTCTCTAGCAGCGGCTATGTAATGACCCATAGTAAGAGAATCATTTTTAGATTCACTCTTCACATATTTCTCATTTACAAGTTGATCCGCATCGTCCATTCCACCACCAGGAAACACATAAAATCCGCCCATAAACTTCATCGTCTTCGGTCTTTTCGTTAAATAGATCCTCGATTCATTATCCATTAAAACTACCGTAGATGCTGGTTTTGGTATTGCAACCATAAACGTCCTCCTTAAAAGATATACCTAGTTAATACATTCCACATATTATGTGAAATCCCTTTTTAGTTTTTTTCAAGATATCAATCAAAAAAAGTTCTTTTCAAATTAATCTACTCATAATTTTTAATTATAGACCAATGGACAAGCTTCGTCTTGTTAAGCTTGAAATCAAGGGGGGCAAAACATGGAATTTATTCAACCAATCTTAGAAATTCTGTTTATTAATATCCTTCTAAGCGGAGATAATGCCCTCGTCATTGCGATGGCTAGTCGAAATCTTCCCAAAGAACTTCAAGGGAGAGCCATTCAATGGGGTACATTAGGTGCCATTTCTTTAAGGACATTATTTGTTTTCTTAATGATACACTTATTGGAGATGCCATTTATTCAATTGATTGGTGGAATACTTTTACTTTTTATTGCCTATAAACTAATGGTAGATTCACATGAAACCGATCAAATAAAAAGCGGAAATTCCTTGCAGGAGGCCATCTCGATTATCATTTTTGTAGATGTTATCATGAGTTTAGATAATGTACTAGCTATTGCTGCAATTGCTGACAGTAATTTACTACTAATTATTGCTGGAATTATTCTAAGCATTCCTATCATACTAACAGCGAGCGAACTTATTTTAAAGCTTATTCAAAAGTTCCCCATTGTAGTATTCATTGGAGCTGCCCTACTCGCTTGGACTGGCGGAGAAATGATTATAAAAGAAGAAATGGTACGGGCCATCTTTCAAACCAATAACGTCCTTTCCCTTTTCTTTTTAATTGGTCTTACGGTCATCGTGATCATCATAGGGGCAATCAAGCGAAAACAAGTCTAAACAAAATCCACTCCTCTGTTCTAAAGGGGTGGATTTCTTAGTCCTTTAATTATCCCTATTCACCACATAACTTAAGAAATGCTTTAAAAAAGCTTTATTTCCAGGAATTTCTTGTAAAGCATCTAATCCTAAACAATAATGTTCCCACATAGCTCTTTTTGCTTCTTCCTTACCAAGAACGGTAACAAATGTTGATTTATTATTTTTTACATCAAGGTTCGTTGGTTTACCAAGTGATATGGTATTTCCTTGATGGTCTAATAAGTCATCTTTAACTTGAAAAGCAATGCCAGTATGATAAGCAAATTTTTTCAATGCTTTCTTTTCTTCTTCGTCTACCCCAGCAAGTATAGCTGGCATGATGAGTGAGGCCTCAAATCCTATACCCGTTTTATAAAAACACATCTTATTTAATTGTTCTAACGATATTTTATCTTTTTCCTCTAAATCCATTGCCTGACCCCTACACATATCTGTTATAACACCAGACGAATAATGAATCATTTCGAGCACTTTTTCCGAATTAAAACGTTGTAACGTTGTCTGTTCTTCTACAGCCTTTTGAGTCAAAAAAAGCCCGGATAATTCTGCGGTAGCAACATTATATACTTCATGCAACGTCTGCTTCCCTCGCCTAAGAGAGGCATTATCTTGGGAAGGTAAATCATCAAAAATTAAAGATGCCGTGTGCAAATACTCCAATGACCGTAACAATGGAAAAATATCCGCTTCATCCATATGGTAGCAATGAACCGCCATCATCCAAGTTATAATAGGTCTTAACCTTTTACCACCATCGCCTAAACTGTAATTTACCGCGTCCAGAATATGATCATTCGATAAAAATACTTGTTTATGAGATTTTAGTTGTAAGCAATTATTGATTTTTTCACGAATGCTTCGCGTCATTTCGATAAAATCTTCTCGCTCTTTCCGCTCTTTCCGAAAATGATTAATCATATGATCGCGTAAAAGTTTATCAAAGAAATCAACATCATCGGCTTTTTTAACCATTTTTTGTATAAGACCATTAAAAGACTGAATTTCAGAAGTAAGGATGCCCATTATTTCTTCGTATTTTTGAGTCCCCCATTTTCTCTTAAACCGTTTTAACCCATTAATGGCACGATTTAAAATCACTTCGCATGTTTTTGGATCAGACTGGTAAACCTCGTGGATTAAAAAGGAAATGACTGTCCAATACAATTCAAATGGATTTATAAGATCTCCACGCGTACGATAATATTTCAAATAATACGTATATGGGGTAACGGATCCCGTCTTTTCATCTTCAAACATATCGGCAAAGTCATCGGCTAATTGATTATATAATCCATAATAAAAGGTCCGGCTTTCAAACCCTTCATCCTCTGGGGCACTAATAATCGAACGTACAATAAGACGGGAAGCCGCAGATTTTAAAATAACTGGAATGTAAATCTCCTCATTTGTAAGTTTTTGATTTTCCATAGATTTATTACGATCCACTTCCTGTGATTGAAAAAAAACGTAGGAATCTTTATAAAAAACTTCGGTTGTTTCAAGTCGTTGATGGGACTTTATATATTCGAATGCATCTCGAAGTTCTGCATGGACAAACTGAATGAATTCCTTATTCTCCCCACTCCAATCATCCAAATCCGGTACAACACCAGTAGTTAAAGCGGAACGGATTAAATTGGTATAACGGATTTTTTCATTTGGAGACAAAATATTGGAATCTAGAAGGTCATCGATAAAAGGGTAAGTAAGGCCATAAGAATAGCCGAGTCTTATAGCCTCATCCAGTCTTACCGATTTGTCCTTAGGTGAAATTTCATCATCCATTTCTTCTAAAACATGCATAACGACACCAACAATTATTTTGATTAGCTTTCGTTGGGCCTCATCTGAATTTAAGCCTTCTGGAATTTGATCTCGTACTGTCTTTAATTTATCCGTCAACCAAATAAAACTGGATTCTACCCCTTCATTTTGTGACCAGCGAAATAACCCAGCAAGGTTATATGATTCCATTTTCGTTTCTGTAAGGGAGTTTACTAGATGGTTTTTCAGTTGATTAACAGATTTTTGTATACGATTTTGTGTTTTTGTAGAATCAAGTGCTTTACCCAAATCACGCATATAAATATAGGAAATACTCCGGTAAAGATAATTTTCTAGCTTACCAGTATGATGCAGATATTTTATATATCGATGGTAATCCCTTGAATAACGTTCTCTTTTTCTATTGAAAAAAAGGGACGGAAATGAATGGACATGATTCTTTTTCCATAAATGGATATCGTTCGTTAATTGATTTATATATGTCTTTTCTCTAAGCTGTTCAGAAAGCGTTTCGAAATATGCATGAGCCTTCTCTTCCATCTGTCGATAACATGCATCTGTGTCAATCAATAATTCCGATGTCATCATTTTGATCCCTACTTCTTTGAATAGTTATTTAAATATATTTTACTATACTTCAAACAATACCAATTAATAACAAGCTAGAGTTATGCTAATCGTATAATGTTAGTTTTTTGTAGGATAAAAAATGTTGGATTCCCCAACGAACCTTTTTGAATTTTTTTCGATTTATGTTCACCATCATAATACGATGAGTGACCGTCCAAGTTTAACTTAGTCCATAATAACCGCTCTCATGGACATTTGCTTGAAAAATGAATGAGACTTTGGCCGTGATATCCGCTGCCACGGACATTTGCCTGTAAAATGAACGAGACTTTGGCCGTGATTCATTAATTACAAAAAATCAATCCATTATTTTTACAAATCCACCAATAGCCATTGAAATTCGCCGAAAATCGTGGTAATGTATTTAACAATATACATTTCTGAGAAACGTAAATTATTAGATGAAAAGGGGGAGTATCATGATACGAAATGTGACGTTAGAAACGCTTTATATCCACCCTATTGTTCAAAAATATGTTGGTCGTTCTGGAATGGCACATGCAGTTTCTGTTGCTGAAAAAGCCTTTGAAATTGCTCGTGAATCCGGTGTAAACCCAGATCTCGCTACGAAAGCTGGCTTACTTCACGATATCGGTCATTACGAATGGTATCAAGACGGTGAGTGGGATTATCAATTGTATAAGGAAAATGATATTCATGCCATAAAAGGTGCTGCTCGTGCTCATAAACTTCTCGTACGTTGTGGAGAAGACCTTCAAAATGCGAAAGCCATTGCCCTGGCGGTACTCCTTCACACAGACTCGTATTTGCCAGAAGGGGAATTACAACTTACCCCTCTACAAAAAGTGGTCGCACTGGCCGATGAAGCAGATGAAGAACCTGGTGGCAATCACCATTACCGCCAAATTGATCACGACACTGCGCTCCGTCGAATTCAAATTCTAGATAAAAAAATCAATAAATATATAGCATCTCTTCGTTTCGAACAAACAAGTTAAAGTATATGACCACGTTTCACTTGATGAAACATGGTGTTTACATAATTGTGAATGTTTATATATAACTTCTCTTTTATGGTATGTTTTTCCTTTTTTAATGGTAAACTAGACTTAGAAAGAGGAGGTTGTATGATGGAAGAAGTTACGGTTGGAGAAATCTTTACAATTGTGGACGAATCAGAAGAAGAAAATTCTGTCGAAGTTTTAGCGAAAGTGACCATTGAAGGAACTAACTATGTTGCAGTTAGTTTTTTAGATGATGTACAAGAAGAAACGGAAGAAGACATCGATATTTTCTTCCTTAAGATTGACGAAGATGGGGATATAGCAGCCATTGAGTCAGACGAAGAATTTGAAAAAGTATCCGAAGCCTTTGATGCTCTTTTAGATGATGAAGAATAACATTAAAAAACCATCTCCTGTATGTATACCTACATAAGAGATGGTTTTATTTGGGATTGGCTATGAAAGTTTTACCGGAGTACATACCGCATAAAGATTTTCATTCGTATCAGACATATTTACTTCAATAACCTGATATCCCCCATTATTAATCTCGTTCTTCCCTAGGATTACTTTTTCTTCTTTATTCATTTCTCTCTTCCTTCCATTGAATTCTCACACAATAACCAATATATGTTTCAGACAAAAATATGTGCACCCATTTTACTCGTTTTGCAAATTTCTTTCATTTACTTTTTGATTCCACTATACTAAGGAAAGATGGATTAGGAGGAAAGAAAAATGTCATTAAAACAGTTTAATTTAGCTAGAACTTCTCTACTTACTTTTATACAAGATTTAGATGAAGACATCATAGATAAAACTTCCGAGTACTTCGACAAAACCATTCGCTGGCATATCGGCAATATCTTATATATGGATGAAAAATTATTATTCGTAAGTCAAAAGAAATCTCAAAAAATACCAAAAGAATATGCAGAATTATTTAGCTCGGATGTTCAGGTAAAGGATTGGGAAATAGAACCGCCTAGCTTATCACAATTAATAGAAGATTTAATACAGCAACAAGAAAGAATCAATAAGTACGATGATTTATTTTGGAAATCTAACGTTAAATTCAAATCCCCACACGGATATATTGAAACACATGGTGACCTATTAATCATGCTTGCCCAACGAGAGGCTGAAACACTTGGTTTGATAAGAGCAATGAAGAAAGTCCTTGAAGTTAAATAATAAAAAAACGTAAAAATACTCACACGTTTTTTCTTCTGAAAACGCGTGAGTATTTAAATTAATCTCCTAATATTGCTACAGGATTAAATACCTCAAAATGAATTTGATCCTTAGGTACACCCCATTGATTTAGTAATCGAACCATTGCTTGTAAAAATGGTAATGGTCCACAAAGATAAAAATCAACATCATTAGATGGTAAGACCTTTTTAAGCCAGTCCAAATCAACGTGACCTTCCTTATCATAACGTTTTTCTTGTTTATCCTCTTCCGTTGGTGAATCATAAACAACGTAAGAATGGACACGATGATTATTTTTAGCTAACTTCGACAAATGTTCTCTGAAGGCATGAACTTTACTGTTTTGAGTAGCATGAATAAACGTAATATCACGATTTGGCTCTTTTTCTACCGTAGTATTTAACATACTAAGAAGCGGAGTAACCCCAATTCCTCCACTTAATAAAACCATGGGCTTATTAGACGGGCTTATAATAAAGTCTCCTGCAGGTACGGAAAACTGTAAAATGTCCCCAACTTGGATGTTATTGTGTAAATAATTAGAAACAATCCCTTCAGGTTGACCGTTGACTGAATCTTCTCGTTTGACACTTATTCGATAATAATCTTTCCCAGGAGCATCAGATAAACTGTAATGGCGGATATGGGTGTATTTTTCTCCCTCTATTTCCGCTTTTGTCGTTAGATATTGACCTGCCTGATAATCAGCAATTGGTTTGCCATCTTTTGGTTTTAAGTAGAATGAAGTAATAATATCACTTTCATCCACTTTCTTATCTACTACAAATTCCCGGTAACCTTCCCAACCACCAGGAGCACTTTCAGCTTTTTCATAAAGCTCTTTTTCAATACTTATAAAAGCATCGGCAATATAATTATACGCTTTACCCCAAGCAATTAAAATTTCTTCTGTTGCTGTTTCTCCAAGTACATCTTTCACCGCTTCAAGTAAGGTTTCTCCTACAACTGGATATTGCTCAGGTTTAATTCCTATGGCACGATGTTTTTCCGTCACTCTTGTAATAACTGGTTTTATGGCATCTAAATTATCTATATGCTCACCGGCTGCATAAACAGAGTAAGCTAAAGCTTCCTGTTGAATACCCCTTTTTTGGTTTGTCTGGTTAAAAAGGTTATATAAGTCGGGAACTTTTGTAAATAATAATTTATAAAATCTTTTACCGATTTCTGTACTGTGTTCCTTTAGAACCGGTGCAGTCGATTTTACTATTTCAATCGTCTTTTGATCCAGCATGTTTTTAATTTCCCCTTTACGTTTAAATTTTAGAGATGATGATAAACTTATTTTTGGGTATTATGAGTTATTTATGCTGGATATATTTGGAGCCGATGCTAAAAAGGGTAAAAAAAAGAACCTTTAATTCTTGATTAAAGATTCTTTAACTTATGAAAAATTAACTCAATACTAATTCTTTTTTATCTAATCCAAGCGCTTTCTCGGAGGATTGGCGAATTTCTTGTAAAAGTTCTGGATAGTCCATTAAAGACATTCCAAATGAAGGAATCATTTTTTTAATTTTCACTTCCCACTCATTCATATGTTCAGGAAAGCATCTACTTAAGACTTCAAGCATGACGTGAACAGCTGTTGAAGCTCCAGGTGATGCACCTAATAATGCCGCAACAGAACCATCCGAAGAAGTAATAACTTCAGTTCCAAATTGTAATGTTCCCTTGCCGCCTGCTTCCGTGTCTTTAATAACTTGAACACGTTGACCTGCAACAACTAAATCCCAATCTTCTGATTTAGCAGTAGGAATAAATTCACGTAATTCTTCCATTCGTTTTTCCTTAGATAACAAGACTTGTTGAATTAAATATTTGGTTAATGCCATCTCTTTAACACCTGCAGATAACATCGTTAACACATTATTAGGTTTAACAGATAATATTAAATCGAACATGGATCCTGTTTTTAAGAACTTCGGTGAGAACCCCGCAAAAGGGCCAAATAATAATGATTTTTTATTATCGATAAATCTTGTATCAAGATGCGGAACTGACATTGGTGGCGCACCAACTTTTGCCTTTCCATAAACTTTCGCATGATGTTTTTCAACCACTTCGGGATTATTACATACCATAAATAGTCCACTTACAGGAAATCCACCAATATGTTTACTTTCAGGTATTCGTGTTTTTTGTAGAAGAGGTAAGCTTCCTCCACCTCCACCGATAAAGATAAATTTTGCTTTATGGTGCTCTACGTTACCGCTATCAAGATTTTTTACTTTAAGTTCCCATAACCCGTCACTAGTACGTTTCATGTTGTTAACACGATGTCTATATTGAATATTCACATTTTGAGCACTTAGATGTTCAAAGAGTAAACGTGTTAATGCTCCAAAGTTAACATCCGTTCCATATTCAACTTTAGTTGCAGCAATTGGTTCATTAGTCTGACGTTCCTTCATAATGAGAGGAATCCATTCACTAAGTTTTTCTGGATTATCAGAGAATTCCATTCCTTCAAATAAAGGATTTTTTGACATCGCTTCATAACGTTTCTTTAAAAAAGTTACATTTTCTTCCCCTTGCACCATACTCATGTGAGGCAATGGCATAATAAATTCTTGTGGATTACGAATTAGGTTGTTCTTCACTAGATAAGACCAAAATTGCATCGAAACTTGAAATTGCTCGTTAATTTTAATCGCTTTACTAATATCTAAAGAACCATCTGGTTTTTCTACTGTGTAGTTGAGTTCGCATAAAGCGGCATGCCCTGTCCCTGCATTATTCCATTCATTTGAACTCTCTTCCCCAGGTTTAGATAGACTTTCGAACACTGTAATGTCCCATTCCGGAACTAATTCTTTCAAAAATGTCCCCAAAGTCGCACTCATAATTCCTGCGCCAATTAAAATGACGTCAGTTTTATTATCTCTGTTGCCCATACTTATCAACCTTTTCCCCTAATTTTTTCAATTTTAGATGTATAGCGGAATTTTTCATTAAACTCGTAAACACCTAATCTTCTACAGTACTATCATATCATAACTTATATAATTATTTATAGATTTTAAATTTCTACTATTAGAGTTTTTTCAAAAAGTCCGATGAAAATGAAATGCCCTTGTGCTAGGGGTAGCGTCGTAGCAGATCATTACGGTGGGACGAGTAATTGGAGTCTCAGGACGCCGCGAGTTAGCCAACACGTTCCTTTTCATCCTCCTTTTTGAATACGTACTATTATATATGAATAATTACGGTACTTTGTTAAATAAAAAACGTAGTGAAAGACTATTTATCTCCCACTACGTTTCTATTATCTTCTTTTTTTCACAAAGACAAACACAAAAATAATAAAAAGTAATAATAGAATTGCGTAAATTATATTAGAATAAATATCCATATAATACACGATTACATCCCATGAGTTCCCAAGAGATGCACCTAAATTAACTAATACAATATTCCAAATAAACGTACCTATCGTTGTAAAGATAAGAAATATACCAACATTCATATTTGACATTCCGGCCGGGATTGAAATTAAGCTTCGTATTAGCGGAATGAATCGGCATAGAAACACTGCCCATGGGCCATACTTATCAAACCATGCATCAGCTTTATGAATGTCACTTTTTTTAAGACGGAGTATATGCCCCCATCTATCAACTATCTTTTCTAGCCTTTCTACATCTAATTGTAAACCGATCATATATAAAACGATAGCCCCTACGACGGAGCCAGCAGTTGCGGATAGAACAACCTTGAATATAGTTAGGTTCGTAGTAGTTGTCATAAAACCACCAAATGTTAATATTACTTCTGATGGTATCGGAGGAAAGATATTTTCTAAAGCAATTAGAAACATTACTCCCATATAACCAAATTCATTCATAATTTCCGTTATCCAATTTTCCATTTCATTTTGCACCTACGTCTCTCTATGTGTATTCTATTACGATTCTTCTATCATTTTATTTCGAATAAATTCACTTTATCACTATAAAACGGAAGGAATAACTTATCTTATCATAATTTGCTCAAGGTTAATGTTAAGTTTTTATTAAGAAAAAAGAGTCAGTCCCCCATATTAGGAAGCTGACTCATTCGAATTATTTTTCTTTTACAATAGTTCCAACGTAACGATCATGTGGTAGAATTTTTCCCTCTTCTTCCTCAAATGCTTTTGGACCTTTTAAATAATCAATCGTACTCCAAAAGTCTCTGTAAGCCATACGTTTCATAATTTGATTGCAATTTAGCTCGGAACCATCTTTATTCTCAAGTTCCAATCCCATCTTCTTATACCCATATGTTTGTCCATTTTTACGAAGTTGTGCGTATTCAAGCGACCATAATACTACTGTGGGTGTCACTAAAGCATGAAACGCTTCGTTTTTAATCTTTTTACGTAAAACATACTCCACTCCCGCAGTTACTGTACTGGAAATGGCCAGATCAATTAAAAAAGCTTTCATACGTTTTTTCGTGATTGGTTTCATAATTTTCCCCCTTATTAATCTAACATTCATCCTTACGTAATATTGTATAATATGTTTCAAAACTATTAAATATTATTTAACTTCTCGGTACATCTTCCAAATATAATAGATCGAAACACCAACTAACAACACGACTACAATTATAATTATCGATCCGAGCCCATTTCGATTGCCAATGGCTGTCTGAATCATCCCATAGAGTATGAACGCAAATAATATACTGATACACAAATTCATTACAGCTAACATTCTTGAAGAATATTTAACTACTCTATCTAATTGTGTTTCCGTTAATTTTTCCTTTTTCACAAAAGGAAGATTGATAAAATGCAGTGCTTCTTTTGGATCTTCTTGTTTAATAAATAAAAAATAGTTTAAACCAAAACATTGAAACAATAAAAAAACATATAGAACCAGGAAACCAATGAGGGTTCCTTTCCCATTCCACGCATCCGGTTCACCAGCTAAATTAAAATGCGTAGGAATCTCATCAGGAAGCTGTGTATAATAGTAAATGGAATAAAATACCGTAATAATGAGAATTAAGAAAGAACAAACATCAATCCATGGTGAATAAAAATTTTTAACCTTCCCCCACATGAACGATCCCCTCCTCTAGATTCCATTATATACCAAAAAACAGGTTGTATGGACGTTTTTCGTTCCATACAACCTGCTATCATAAATGTGCTTTTCCGTTTTAAATTAAATGACGCCTTGAGAAATCATTGCATCTGCAACTTTAACGAAACCAACTATATTTGCACCGACTACTAGGTTACCAGATGTACCGTATTCTTTAGATGCCTCCATACTTTGGCTGTAGATGTTTTTCATAATATCTTGTAATTTTTCATCTACTTCTTCTTTTGTCCAAGAGATTCGTGAACTGTTTTGTGCCATCTCTAAAGCAGATACTGCAACTCCACCAGCATTTGCTGCTTTTGCAGGAGCAAATAATACATTGTTTTCTAAGAATGCGTCAATGGCATCTAACGTAGATGGCATGTTTGCACCCTCACCTACCGCTTTTACACCATTTGCGATTAATAGTTCCGCGGCTTCTTTGTCAATTTCATTTTGAGTTGCACAAGGTAACGCAATATCGCAAGGAATGGTCCAAATACCCGCACATCCCACTTGGAACGTAGCTTCTGGGTGCTCTTTAACATATTCAAAAATTCGTTTGTTTTCTACTTCTTTCAAGCGTTTTACTGTATCAAGATTAATTCCATTTGGATCATAAATATACCCACTTGAATCACTACATGCAACAACTTTTGCACCTAACTCCATTGCTTTTTCAATGGCATAGATAGAAACATTACCAGACCCAGATACCACAACGGTACTTCCATTAAAGCTTAATCCTTGATCCTTTAACATCTCTTCTACAAAATAAACGGCACCATATCCTGTTGCTTCTTTACGACCTAAACTTCCGCCGTAACCGACACCTTTACCTGTTAAAATTCCGGCTTCATATGCGCCTTTTAATTTTTTATATTGACCAAACATATATCCAATTTCTCTAGCACCAACACCGATATCTCCAGCCGGAACATCTGTATCAGGACCTATATGCTTACTTAATTCCGTCATAAAACTTTGACAGAAACGCATGATTTCCATGTCAGATTTTCCTTTAGGATCAAAATCTGATCCACCTTTTCCGCCGCCAATTGGTTGCCCTGTTAAAGCATTTTTAAATATTTGTTCGAATCCTAAGAATTTGATAATACTTGCATTTACAGATGAATGGAACCGTAATCCACCTTTATAAGGACCAATCGCACTATTAAATTGAACACGGAAACCACGATTAACTTGTACATTGCCCTTATCGTCTACCCATGGTACTCTAAAGGAAATTAAACGTTCAGGTTCCACAATACGTTCAAGGATAGATTGTTTCATATATGTCGGATTTTTCACAAGCACAGGAATTAAAGATTCAAGGACTTCTTTAACTGCTTGATGAAATTCTTCCTCATGAGGGTTACGCTGTTTAACCATTTCAAAAACATGTTCAACATATTTTTTAACGTTCTGGGTTTGTGGTTCTTTCATATCTTCTAGTACTTTCACTTGCAATCAGCCCCTAAATATAAGTTAAGTTTTTAACATAGTTATATTTTATAATATGACCATTAATAGATACAATATAAATTTTCGATTAAATTAATGCATATAACGCATGAATAGACGGAGTGATGAAAAAATGGAGTTTAGACAAATCCAATATTTCCTTGAAGTTGCCAAACGCGAACATGTTACAGAGGCTGCTAATGCCTTACATGTTGCACAATCCTCTGTTAGCAGACAGATTTTTAATTTAGAAGAAGAACTTGGTATAGAACTTTTCATTCGAGAAGGTAGGAATGTAAAATTAACGACAATTGGTAAAATTTTCTATGACAGGATGCATTTAGTAATGAACATGATGGACGAAGCAAAAAGAGAAGTCAAGGAATATTTAAGCCCTGACAAAGGAACTGTTAGAATTGCCTTTCCTATGAGTATGGCCGCCCATACAATCCCAACCATCATTCATTCCTTTCGTATGCGTTATCCTGAAGTGAAATTTCAAATGATTAGTGCTGCCCATAAAGATCTCGTTAAAGGCGTTCAAAAAGGGGATTACAATTTAGCGATGGTTGCACCGATGCCCAAAAATAGAGGCGGAAAAATTAAAGGAACCGCTCTTTTCGTGGAAAAAATTGTTGCATTATTACCAAGTCATCATCCTTTGGCAGAGCGGGACTCCATCATGTTGCGAGAATTGAAGGATGACTCTTTCGTTGTTTTATCTGAATCATTTGTATTTCGTGATCAAGTGATACAAGCTTGTAATAATGCAGGATTTTCTCCGAAGATTGCATTTGAAGGAGAAGACATACATGCATTA
Organism: Oceanobacillus sp. FSL K6-0118; assembly: GCF_038006665.1. Classification (NCBI taxonomy): domain Bacteria; kingdom Bacillati; phylum Bacillota; class Bacilli; order Caryophanales; family Bacillaceae; genus Oceanobacillus; species Oceanobacillus sp. FSL K6-0118. Next base: position 1,608,866 of record NZ_JBBOVR010000001.1, on the reverse strand, counting down.
AAAGGATTAGTTTCCGCAAGCCTCGGCGTTGCATTAATACCAGAAATGACTTTAATCGATAATACACCACGTCCTACTGTCATGATACCCATTTCTGATGCAAATTTAACTAGAACCGTTGGGGTCATTTTCTCAAACGAACGAAAATTGTCACCTACTGAGGAAGTATTTTACCAATTCCTATTAGAAACATTTGAACGATTAAACGATTTTAAAAATTAATTACTTTTTTAGAAAAAAGAATAGGTGTCCTAAACATCACCTTTCTTTTTTCAACCTTCTTAACACATTTATGTAGTTTTATCCCTCATGATACTGGTTTTCTCTTTATACGCTTCTAAACAATTTTTACAGATGCAATGCTTTCTCCAACTTTCTTCAGGTACTAAATCAAATATTCCTTTTGGAAACTTTTCCGAAGTGCACCAGCAATCCTCTGACGTACGTGCCATACATTTATTTTCTTCTCCACATAGCGGGCAGTAAATATTAGCCAAACCCATCACTCCTTTCAATACCTTAACTAACCTTATTTTAGCATAAGAGTATGTTTGTTACAGATGTGATATTTTCTAGTGAATTTGGTAACATATATCTATACTTATAAAAATGGAGGAATTGAAAATGATGTCTACGTTTAATGAGAATTTAGAGAAATACGCCTCCCTTGCAATTGAAGTAGGTGCTAATGTTCAACAAGGGCAAACATTGGTTATCTCAGCACCAATTTCGGCTATTGATTTTGTTCGTATGTTAACGAAGAAAGCGTATGAAAAAGGGGCTGCTAATGTACTTCACGAATGGTCTGATGATGTATTGACTCGAACAAAGTTTGAATTGGCACCAGATGAAACATTTGAAACCTATCCAAAATACTTAGCTAAACATCGTATCGATCTAGCGGAAAACGATGCCGCATTCCTTTTTGTTTTATCTAGCAATCCAGATTTACTGAATGGAATCGATCCAAAACGAATTCAAACCAACTCTAAAACAGTTTCTACAGCCCTTGCTACCTTTACGAAATACGAAATGAGTGACAAAATAAGCTGGTCCATTGTATCTGTTCCAAATGAAGCATGGGCCAAAAAGGTATTTCCGGAGTTAGATGGTGAAAAAGCTGTCCATGCATTGTGGGACGCTATATTCAATGCGACACGCGCTAATCTCTCAGAACCTGTTAACGCATGGAAAGAACACATTGATACGTTGGAATCCAAAGCTACCTATTTAAATGAACAAAAATTCAAAGCCCTACACTATCAAGCTGATGGAACGGACTTAACTATCGAATTACCTGAGAAACATATTTGGATAAGTGCGGAAAGTATAAATGAGAAAGGAACTCCTTTTGTCGCGAACATACCTACGGAAGAAGTATTTACCGCTCCTTTGAAAACAGGAGTAAATGGAACCGTCTCAGCAACAAAACCTTTAAGTTATTCCGGAAATTTGATTGAAAACTTCTCCTTAACATTTAAAGATGGAAAAATTGTAGACTATCAAGCGGAAAAAGGATATGACACATTAAAGCATCTAATTGAAACAGATGAGGGCTCACATTTTACCGGTGAAGTGGCGCTCGTTCCCCATCACTCTCCTATTTCCGATACGGATTTAATTTTCTTTGAAACCCTTTTTGATGAGAATGCATCCAATCATATCGCAATTGGAAAGGGCTATGCTTTCTGTTTAGAAGGTGGAAAAGAAATGAGTGAAGAAGAGTTAAAAGATAATGGTCTGAATGATAGCTTAACCCACGTTGATTTCATGATTGGTTCAGAGAAAATGGATATTGATGGTATCTTACCAGACGGAACAAGAAAACCTATCTTTAGGAAAGGAAATTGGGCGTTTTAAGAATAAAAAGTCGGATGATTGCTCTGATTAAGAGTACATCCGACTTTTTCAGTATTCAAGCAGTTTTAACTTATCTCTTCTCCACAGTAATACTTCCATTATCTGTTTTTAATTTAACTAGATTCTCACCGTCTCCAATGACTGTATCATAGTTACTATTCCCGAAAACCGAAATTTTTCCATTATCTGTATTAATGTTAAATGTGGTATTCGTCGGATCATTTTCTGTATACACTTTAATTGCTCCATTATCTGTTTCCAAATTAATCATTTGATCCAAGGTATCGGTATTAAAAATAATTTTACCGTTATCCGTAGTACCTGAAATTTCTCCTACCACATGATCCAAATCAATCGTACCATTGTCTGTCTCGGCTGAAAGATATGAGCTCTCTATATTTCTTAAATCTATTTTTCCATTGTCTGTTTCTACATAAATATCATTCGCATTTATATTTTCCAATTTAACAAGACCATTATCGGTTTCTGCTTTAATCATTTCATACATATTCCGAGGTAAATAAAGGGTAAGTGTGGAAGTTTTAAAAGTGTTAAACCAGTCAAATGTAAACCACGAAAAAAACCGCTTATCTTTTAATTCGACCATTAACGTATCATTCTTCACCTTTGCTTCAAGCTTATCATGTTTATTTTTCCCCGAAACTGCTATTTCTGCTGACTTACTATCAGATGGAAAAATCTCTACCGCAGCATTGTGTGCTTTGACATGAACACCAACAAAGTTCTCCGATACTTCTAATTGTTCTGGACCTGATCCATTTCTTGAAAAAAATTGAGTAATACTAACCGCCATAACTCCGATTAACACAATCGCAATAACCGTTACTTTTTTCAAATCAATCAACTACCTCTCTGCAATTTTTTGACCTTGATTCAAGAATATATGAAAAAGCATTCAAAAAGAATACCCCTGAAATGTATTTTACTATACGTCTAAAGTTGTATGGGGACTACGCGTTGGAAAACCTGTCGAACGAAACGTGATTTAAATTTTCCTTTTTATTGGGTTACATTTATAATTTATATGATACGATAGCTTTTAAGAAATACTTAAAAGAAAGGATGCTATTCTTTTGAAAAAAACAATACACAAAATAGGGATATCATTTCTAGCAATGGTTATGTTGTTCTCGGTTTTTATAACAACTGTACATGCGGATGCAGTTCCAGGAGATGTTATCGTTACATTAGGTGAAGATTTAACAGCTGACCAAAAGCAAACGGTTCTTAAAGACATGGGAATAGAAAACGAAAATGATGTTGAAATCGTTTATGTCACCAATAAGGAAGAACACCAATATTTAGGCAGTTATATTCCTGCAAGCCAAATTGGATCTAGAGCTATCTCCTCTGCAAGAATTACATTAGGACAATCCGATTCAGGCTTAGCAGTGGAAACAAAGAATATTAATTATATTACAGAAGAAATGTATATCAATCCTCTTGCAACTGCAGGAGTTACAGATGCACAAATCTATGTTACCGCACCATTCTCTGTTTCAGGTACAGGTGCATTAACAGGAATTCTTAAAGCATATGAAGTGTCCACTGGTGAAAAAATTGACGAAGATGTAAAGCAAGCTGCTAATGAAGAAATGGTAGTGACTTCTGAGCTTTCCAAGGATGAAAATATCGGTGAAGACAAAGCATTAGAATTGATGAACTTAATTAAGGAAGAAATGGCTGAAAAAAATCCTCAAACAGAAGCTGAAATTCGTGATATGATTAAACGTCTAGCAGCAGAATTAGGTATCAACCTTACAGACGCACAATTGGATCAGCTGGTTTCTTTATTCAATAAGTTAAAAGGTTTAAATATTGACTGGGATAAGGTGAGCGACACAATCAATACAGCAAAAAATAAGGTGGAAGAATTTGCCCAAACAGAAGAAGGACAGAACATGATCAATTCTTTCATTACCTTTATAAAGTCTATTTGGAACTCCCTAATTTCAATCTTCTCTAAATAAAAACCAATTAGAAATAGTATCCCCCCATTCCGAACTTCGTGAATGAGGGGATTTTGTTATTGAAACCTAGCCATCATTTCTGAAAATGTAAAACTTCAGAAACAGGTTTTGGCGTTACCCCATATATATTTTCTACTTTATAAATATGAATTTGGTTATAAACTTCCTTCATATTCTCATAGACTGTCATTTCTGAAGTAGTATCATTCGTCCAATATAAAATTTCCATCATAATTTCTTCGTTTGATACAAAGGAATGAAATTGATAGGTGATTGCTTTCGCATATTGAAAACCTTCTCTTTTATAAAACCGGAGCCTCTTTTCCGTATCCGGTTCTTCTTCATTTATTGGCTCCACCTCTAGAATGATCGTTTTATTTTTGGCTTTAAGTTTCTCCATTAATTGATGACCAATCCCTTTACCCCTTGCTTTTTCTGAAACCCATAAAAAATCTATAAATATAAAAGTATCAAATTCTGCATACATGACAATGTGGTATTTTCCTTCATCTTTAATGTAATGCTCACCTTTTTCTAACAATAAGGCGTCTAATTGTACTTTTGATTTCATTTCACTGACAGGAAAATACGTATTTAATTTTTCATACCAATCCATTCGATTATACTCCTTTTTTCTTGCTAAGTAATAAATGACACAAACCATTTGATTTGCGCCTTTTGTTTACTAGTTTTGTGACTCTCTTAGCTTTTTAAAATACTCACGCACATCGTTCCATCCACTAACATGGACATGTTTTGTTTTCATATCTTCATTGTGATAGGCTTCAAATAATATTCCGGTTCCCGTGAAATTATCTAGTTGCGTAACTGTATCATCAATTAAATAATCCGCATGGACAACCTTTTTGTTTCCACAGAAAATAAAATAATTATGATCTAAAAATGGAAAATGCTCTTTTAACCATTCATATTTATCCATAAAGGAAAATGGGACCTCCATTGCAGCTGTTGCAATATATATATCATAATGCTCGGATAATTCTTTTACAACCGGAATGGCCGAATCAATCACTTCCAAATCACGGAAAAATCCAGCTGTATTAATTGCTTGACCAAGCACCGTTAACTGTTCTTCTGTTAATGATGCCCAAATACTTTTCCCCCGCAACCCTTCTTCACTTACTGGAAGACCTAGTTTCTTTGCAGTTTGAAAAACCTTTTTGGCAGTATCTGCAAGTACTTCATCCATATCTATGGCAATACTGATTCTCTCCACAAAAACACTCCTCTACCTTATCTTCTCCTTTCATTCTATCTGTTTTGCTGTAAAACTTCTATCTAAATCCCTCTAAATTCACCTTATCTTAAGAATAGGAGATAATAAGCGGTTATTCTTGTTCAATCAAATATTCTAAAACTTCTTCCATGGAAAGACGCTGGGTTTGATTAATGGTTATTTGTTCAGCCTGCAAGACATCTTCTACATTACTTACATGATTCGTAACAATTTGGGCTGGGTTAACTTCAAACCGAATGACGTTAGGATGGTTTTTCACATTATTTGTTATATGAGAAACCCATACCCTTCCCCAATGATCATGAATTTCATCTTTGTAAAAGGACTGTGTAATTCGTCCTTGATCCATCACCATGATTTGATCACAAAGCTGGTTAATTTCATCGACCGTATGAGTCGCAAGAACAATACTTCTTTCTCCTTCTTCCATAAACCGAATAAGATCTTCTTTCATTTTCTTTTGAGAAACAATATCCACTCCTGACGTTGGTTCATCAAGCAGAAGCAATTGGGGTTCATGTGCCATTGCAAAAATAAAATCAATCTTTTTCTTGGTTCCCTTAGAGCATTTACTAAATTTTTCATCTATATCAATACGATAACGTTCCACCAACCTTGTAAACTTTTCTTCATTCCAAGTCGGGAAAAAATGGGAAATAAAAAACTTTATATCTTTTATAGTTGTAGAATCAAAAGACTCTAATAATTCCCCAGCATAACCAATTTTCTTTTTATATATTACTTCTTCCTCCTCTTCCTTCCAATTCATTCCTAAAATTTTAACTACTCCACCGTCTTCTCTCATTAGTTTCATCAATAAACGTAGGAATGTACTTTTTCCCGAACCATTTGCCCCTACTAATCCAACGATCATTCCTTGCTCCAGTTCGAAATCCATTGGACCTAAATGGAATTTTTTAAAACGTTTCTCTAAGCCTGTAACTTCTAAAACTTTGGTTTGCATATTTATCCCTCATTACTTAAAGTTTTTCTTCATAACATCTGAAAAAATATGATTAATTTCCTCTTCCGAACAGCCTACTTGTATACCTTGTTCTACAGCTTTTTCAAATGCATCATGTACAACCTTTTGTTTCGTCTCTTCCATATGTTCATTTTTCACTTCACGAACGAACGTCCCTTTTCCCTGTACTGTCTTAATGAAACCAGCTACCTCTAAATTTTGGTACGCTCTTCTTGTTGTAATCACACTACAGCCTAGATCACTTGCTAAGGCTCTTATCGAAGGAAGTGGTGTCTCAGGATGCAGTTGACCACTAACGATTAGTGTTTTAATTTGGGTTTCGACTTGATGATAGATTGGCTCTCTACTTTCATCAGAGACATGGATTGGTATCTTCATGCGAAAATCCACTCCCTTCTATATATAATCACGTTTTTCTAAACGCCTTTTGAGTATTTTATTCCATTCATAACAACTTACGATTCCAATAAGGATGGAAACGATAGCTACAATGAATCCGTAACTTTTGATAAGTTGTAATATAGCTTCTATAACACTTTGATTAAAGAACGTGAAAAAGATGATTTCTATAATAATAACAAAGCCCATGTAGATGAAAGGTATAAAATGCAACATTTTACCCTTCATCCCATATTCGACATAAGGGTTAAGCCCACCAATTGTTAACATAAATCCAAACCAAACGAAAACAAAGATAACATAGTCACCAATCGTCATCCATTCTAAAATGTTATTTGAAAATATAAGAATAATGATGCTCATTGCTCCGAAAAACGCAAACGACATGATGACAAGAGTACATAGCATAAACAATGTCCGACTCAAAGCTAAAACAGAGACGGAAATAGGTAAAGAGCGAAGTACTGCCATTCGTTTTCCATAAGGATTATGCTTCGCTACTCGATAACTTAAATATGGTTTGGCCATAGATAAAGTTGCAAATGAAGGTGCTAAACCTAAAAACAAAAAGTCAAGGAAATATGAATCAAAAGAAGTAGAGTTCACTTCAAAGTGGAAACTAGTAAATCCCGAAAGAAATGTTCCCATAAAAAGACCAACAATTAAACACATGATAAACGTTGAAATAACCGCTATCCATTGTTGCTTATACTCCATCTTAACCAACCAAAATGCATCTTTAAACAATTTCATTCACCCCTTCTTAATTTCCATTAAAGTAATTAATAATGCCTTTGTCCTTTAAACCAATAAAGTCGATACCGAAATATAATAAAACAGTAAAAACGATACTCCAGGTCGTAATACTAATCGTTATCCAAATGAATGTTTTCTTTTTCGTTCCACCAAATGTCATACTAGCTAAGGCGGTTAAATGGCTTCCGGCAACTAATGGACCGAACATTGCTAAACCGGGCAACCCATATTTCTTCCACAAGTTTTGTGCTCTAGCGGATCGTTTACTTTCTTTTGGCTTCTTATCTTTTCTACGTTTACTTCTCCAAGCTTTAAACTGATTGACGAACATAATAAGAAGTAATACGGTTAACAAATTTCCAACCAACCCAATAATCATTACGGGTACGATGGACAATCCCGAAATAATGGCAATTGGAATCACTCCATATGCTTCAAAAAATGGTGCCGCTGCTAAAATAAAAACTAATACATATCCCCAAAGTGCTTTCATAAAAAATTCCTCCCAATGTATTTAAGTGTTAAGGTGTGTATATCTATATAAACACTATAACACTGTTTTATTGAAAAGCAAGCCTATTTTCTAAAAATTGCTTTATTTAGGTTATCAAGAGTTTAGGGAATTAAAAAACCCGTCTATCCAGACAGGTTTGATCACTGTTTATATTTGTTTTTCAGGTACTTCATTATAATCAATTTCAAAACCTAGATCTTCAATCATCTTATGATCAGCAGTGCTTTCTTGGCCTTCTGTTGTTAAATAATCACCAACAAAAATAGAGTTAGCTGCATATAACCCTAATGGCTGCAAGCTCCTTAAGTTTACTTCTCTACCACCAGAAATACGAATTTCCTTCATTGGATTCATATAACGAAACAATGCTAATACTTTTAAGCAATATCTTGGATCCAGTTCTTCTGTTCCTTCTAATGGAGTTCCATCAATTGCATGTAAGAAGTTAACCGGAATGGAATCCGCATCGATAATCTTTAGACTTCTTGCCATATCAATGACATCTTCTTTTGATTCCTTCATCCCTACAATAATACCAGAGCAAGGAGAAATTCCTGCACTTTTCGCAGTTTCAACTGTATCTACACGATCGTCATACGTATGAGAAGTTGTAATGTTTGGATGATGCGCTTTAGATGTATTGATATTATGATTATAACGGTCCACACCAGCTTCTTTTAATTTCTCTGCTTGTTCAGGCTTCAATATACCCATGCAAGCACAAACTTTTAAATCATATCTTTGCTTAATTTCTTTAACTGCAGAAGCTACAGTATCCACTTCACGATTACTCGGTCCCCTACCACTTGCAACGATACAATATGTTCCAGCATTTAATTTAGTTGCTTGATCTGCACCACTTAGTAATGATAATTCATTTACAAAAGTGTATTTGTCTACAGGTGCTTCCGAAACAGAAGACTGGGCACAATACCCACAGTTTTCTGGACAAAGCCCAGATTTTGCGTTAATAATCATGTTCAATTTTACTTTATTTCCATAATAATGATGTCTTATTTTATAAGCGCCTTGTAATAATAACAAAAGTTCCTCGTCTCGACTATCTAAAATGGACAATGCTTCCTCGTCTGTAATTTCCTCCCCCATAATGACACGTTCTGCCATTCCAAACCAATCATTTACCATTCCCCATACCCCTTTCTCTTATAAAATATCTCTCTACAAATAAACCATTAAGCAGTCTTTGTACTACTTAAATTTCTAGATTTATAAACTTTCCCATAAATCCGGTATGCTAATCCGCCAGCCAATATAGTTAAAATAATATCTTTTGGAAGTGGTGCTAACATCCATAACCACGCCACCGCATAGCTAAATCCTTCAGGTGCACCAAACCATAATTGATATGCAAAGTACATCCAGGTCGTTCCAAATACATAGTTAATTGCCATACCAACTATGGAAGCAAATACGAAATTTGCTTTTGTAGCTCTCTTCTCCGTTATTTTCCCTACTAAATACGCAACAATGATATAAGATACTACAAATCCAAACGTAGGGGATATAACCGAAGATGGCCCTCCCGAGAATTGTGCTAAAACAGGGGCCCCTGCTAACCCAACCAAGGCATATACCGTCATCGAAATAGCTCCTAACCTACTTCCAAGCAATAGACCTGACAAAATACAAAAGAAAGTAGTTAACGTAATAGGAACTCCTCCAATAACGATAAATGCAGTAATATTAGCGCCAATAGCCATAAGAGCAGCGAACAGACCCGCAAGCGTAATATCGACAGCTTTTAATTTCATAAAAATCTCCTCCCTAGACCTATAAAAATGGACTCTATTAAATTTATATTCTGAAAATATGATATTTTATTTTCTTCTAATTGTCAACCGTTAACTATATAGGGTTGACGAACGAGATATACTTCCTTTGCTAACATTTATAGATATTGAAATGTGATTTGGTCCATGATAGCTTTTTCACGGACATTTTTACTGCGCTGGGTGCTAACTTTGTCCGTGAGAACTCTTGTCACGGACTTTTCCTCCCTACTAAATGATGACTTTGTCCGTGTAATAGGGAAATTATGTTTATGAAGAATGATTCTATGTAAAAACCTTCTATGTAAAAAACAAAAAATTACCAAAATTCTTATTGACAATTAATACGAATACGTGTAGTCTAATATTTAACTGAATATCCAAATTTCTTATCCAGAGAGGTGGAGGGACTGGCCCTTTGAAGCCTCGGCAACAGACTTTACAGAGAACTGTGCCAATTCCAGGAGCATCATGCTTGTAGATAAGAAGAGAAAATAGCCATTGTGCATCAACCCTCTTCTTATCTATAGGAAGAGGGTTTTATTTTAGCATTTGATTCATGTGAAAAATAAGATCAGGAAATAGTAATTAGCAAACGAATATTAACGTAATATTACTATTGATTATCCTACGATGAAACAATAGGGCTTCCTTGCAGGGTCCACTCATTTATAAGGAGATGAAAAAATGTCAGACAAAAGTATAGAAACGAGATTGGTTCAATTAGGCAATAAGAGTGATCAATCAACGGGGGCTGTCAATCCACCTATTTATTTATCGACGGCATACCAACATCAAGGACTAGGCCAATCAACTGGATTCGATTACAGCCGAACAAAAAATCCTACAAGAACCATATTGGAAGAGGGCTTTGCTGATCTAGAAAATGGAGATAGCGGATTTGCATGTAGTTCTGGCATGGCAGCAATCGAGCTCGTTCTTTCTTTGTTTAAACCTGGGGATCAGTTGATTGTTCCTAAAGATATTTACGGTGGTACCTATCGCTTGCTTCAACATTACGCAGATACATACCATATTCAAACGACATACACCGATTTTGAAAACAATCAGCAAATCGAGCAATTAATCACCGAAAATACAAAAGCCATATTTCTCGAAACGCCAACGAATCCATTAATGCAAGAAATTGACCTTGCCCAGATTGCAGCTATCACCAAAAAACACAATCTTTTACTGATTGTAGACAATACGTTTATGACCCCCTACTTACAGCGACCTCTTGACTTAGGTGCAGACATTGTTGTTCACAGTGCGACAAAATATATCGGGGGACATAACGATGTATTAGCTGGTTTAGTTGTTGCAAAAGGCAATGAAATTTGTGAAAAATTATCCTTCATCCATAATGCATCTGGTGCTGTCCTTTCACCTTTTGATTGTTGGCTCTTAATAAGAGGATTAAAAACACTTTCATTACGGATGGATAAACATGTAGAAAATGCAAAAAGCATTGTTTCTTATTTAAAGAACGAAGCCTTGGTTAGTGACGTATATTATCCAGGTAAAGGCGGTATGCTTTCCTTCAAATTACAAGAAAGCCAATGGGTGGATACATTTTTACAAAATCTTCAAGTTATTACATTCGCGGAAAGTCTTGGTGGCGTCGAAAGCTTTATTACTTATCCAGCAACTCAAACTCATGCTGATATCCCACTGGAAGAACGCATAGAACGAGGAGTAGATAATCGACTATTACGTTTTTCAGTTGGAGTTGAGAAAGCAGAAGATTTAATTCAAGACTTAAAACAGGTATTTTCCATTTTAGCTAAGGTGGAAGTATAAAGAAGACTAACCATCGGTGTGGGGTTTCTTTCATCCCCCACTGATGATTTCCCACCTTTCCCAAAAGCTTAAGATCGGAGTCTTACTGCCCGTTTAGGTGGATAAATAAAACAAGGTAATTCATACCTACTGAAAGGAAGCCAACAAACGCTAATGCATGTATCGGCTCCCTTTCTATCACTTATTCTTTTTTAATCAGAGTTCAATTTCTTTTTAATTTCCTCTACATCCGTATTACTGTAAACGGATGTTTCTAGACCTCCTGTTGATGCTAGTAATGCCTTTACCTCATTATAGGATAGTCCAGATTCCGCATTCTTTCTTTTTACTTCTTCAATATCAGTTCCTGCAACCGTATATTTTTCTTTATTTTCTTCCACTTTAGTCACCTTCTTTTTTATAGTTTATGCTATTTCTTCTTTTCTAACCAAAAAACTGGCCAATCTATCTTAGCCAGTTTTAATTATGTGTTCCCATAGACTCACTCGATTCGTCTATTTTATATTTTAAAAATTCATAGTTTGAAGTCGGTTCTTTTTTCACAATAACACCATCATCATTTCTATACACCTCATATTTCCGATATTTTTCAACCATATAGCCATCCTCTTCATAAGTATCTACCAATTCAAGCTCCACACTTGACATGGCAGGAGTACTTTCTTGTTCCAAGTGAGCATAAGCTTCAATGGATTCCTCCTCAATTTCCTTTTCGATTTCTTCGCGAATGGTAGGTGTTGAATCGACGTGTAAATCAGGAACGAAACCATGGTAGTTATTTTCAGGTTTTTCTAAATAAGCAACAAATCCAAGAATTGCTATAACCCCAATAGCTAGAAGTATTTTTTTCATTTTCCCTTCCCCTTCCTAATAAGACTTCGTTGGACTTGGAGATTGCAGTTTTGAATAACCAATCAGTGTCAAAACAACCATTCCTATCAAAAATGCAATAAAATAAGGTGAAATAAAGCTACGAATAATACCTGTAAAAAAGGTACTGAAAATCATCCCTAACGAATAAACTGCTGACATAACGCCAAAAGCTCTCCCATGCCCTTCACTTGAAACAACATCCGTTAATGCAGTAGCCATCGCCGGCATCATAATTCCAAAAAAGACACCAATAAGGAAAACCAATATGCTTAATGATAGAAGAGAATTAAATAGTGCAAACAAACTTATACACATTCCAAATAACCCGAGGATCAACCGCTTCACAGGGTCGAACCTATTAATAAAAAGCAATGATAAGGATATAAACGTTCCAATACCAAAATAACTAAATAATTGTCCAGTAACCGCAGTAGATAAACCTTTTTCTACCGTTAAGTAAGGAATTTCATAAATAAGGACCCCATGAATATACATCACCGCAAATCCAGTCAAAAATACAACCTGAAGACCCGGTGTAGTTAAAACATCCCACAGACTCAAAACTGTTTTTGAGTTCCTTTTCATCATAACAATTTGTCTTTCATTTATAAATTTCATCGTATAGATAGAGGTTAAAATTAATCCAGAACCTATTACGAAATACGTATTGGCATACCCTATCGACACACCTAGTTGTCCTCCGATTACAGGAGCTACGATACTAGCAATCGTTCCTAGTATTCCATTAATTGCCATGTTTTTTCCTTGCTGTACACTATTTTTGGCATATCCCGAAAGTAATGCCATTGCTGCTGGAATTAAAAACGCTAACGAAAATCCATTCATGGCCCTAAGCATTAACAAGCTAACCGTATCACCAACAACACCATGGGCGATGAACAAAATGCCAGACACAAGTAAAGGCAGAGTAATAAAAATTCGCTTTCCAAACCGATCAACCAAAGGACCAGCAATCAAATTTCCAGTTAAATTTGCCAACTGTGAAACACTAAGCATAATACCAATTAATACACCTGACGCACCTACCATCGCTGCATAAGGAGTGAAAATTGGAGATTGGATACTCATGATTAAACTAATGAAGAACATCACTAATAAGATATGTAATTTGTCTACCTGCGCTTCTCTCAATTTTTTCACCTCAAAATATTGTATGCGGGTGATAAAAAATTAGACGAGCTTTTCAGAATCTAACATTTCATTTTTTTGAAAAACTGGTATTTGCCAAGCTTTATAGACATATACCTTAAATGCACTTATTCAAATCTTTACGGTAGAACGAGTAATCGAAGCTCTAGACGGGAAAGATTTCCTTCCCGCTAAATAGAAAATGCACCACCCATAGTTGGATTGAATCCAACAATGATGGTGCCTTCTCCTTAAACGTTTATGATTAACATATAATTCTAAACTCAGTGAACTACCCCCTCTTACCATCCTTACGGGTTGCTTGAAGTGGGGGCTTCTTGGGTAATCGCCACTTTTGGTAGCTGACGAATTTGACCAAGCTAACCCTCTTGTTCCAAGAGTTTATTTTTTTATCAGGCACTTTCTAACAATCGAATGCCTTCTTTTTTGATATTGAGTGCTGAATTGTAATCCCTATCAAGGTTTAGTCCACATGCACATTGATAAGTGCGTTCTGATAATTTGATTTCTTTTACTGCCCCACATTTCGAGCAGGTTTTTGTAGAGGGGAACCATTTATCTATTTTGACAAGTCGTTTCCCTTGTTCTTTTAATTTGTAGTGTAAGAAAGAAGTAAACATCCCCCACCCATTATCAGCGACACTTTTACCAAACTTTAGTGCTTGTGACATCCCCTTCATGTCTAAATCTTCAATCACAACAGCATCATAGTTAGTTACTAGTTCTTTCGACTTATGATGAAGAAAGTTCTTCCGTTGATTGGCGACCTTCTCCCCGATTTTAGCTACTTGAATACGTTGTTTATTCCAATTAGAAGAGCCTTTCTTTTTACGCGAAAGTTTACGTTGTTCCATTGCTAATTTATCAAGCATTTGTCGATAAAACTTAGGGTAATTGGCTTTCTCACCCTCGCTATCGACAAACAACCCATCCATCACAAAATCTAACCCGACTACTTTTTCAATTTCTTTGCTTTCTATCTCCTTCTCGTACTCTGTAAGAATAGAAATATAGTATTTTCCTGATGAGGTCATAGATAGGGTACAAGATTTGATTTTGTATTCTGATGGTATCTTTCTATGTTGCTTGATTTTGACCATTTTTAGTTTAGGTAATTTGATATGACTATCCAATAACTGAATATTACCGTTTACAACATTTGTTGTGTAGCTTTGCCTGTGTCGTTTACTTTTGAATTTCGGGAATTTGGCATTTCCCTTGAAGAATGCTTTATATGCCTTATCCAAATTTAGTTGTGCGTTCGCTAACGCTAATGAATCTACCTCCTTTAGCCATTCGTACTCTTTCTTGTATTTGGCAGGAGTAGGGTTCTTCACCTTTTTTAAGGCATCTTTATCCTCTTTTAATAACTCATAAGTCTCTTTACGTTCAGCTAACATCTTGTTGTAGACAAAACGGACACATCCAAACGTTTTGCGTATGATCAAAGCCTGTTCATCTGTTGGATACAATCTAAACTTGTACGCTTTATTTTGTTTAGCCATATCAAATCACCTCACTTTATCCCTTGATTTTCAATATATTTTTTCACCACTTCAATTGGTGAACCACCAGTCGTCAACAAACAAAAACTTCTTGACCAAAACATTTCTTTCCATAATTTTTTACGAACATGAGGAAAATCCTTCTTGATAAGTCTTGAACTGGCACTTTTATAGGCATTGATGAATTTCGATAATTCACTGTTAGGTTGTGCTTTGAACAAAATATGAATATGGTCCATATCGTGGTTCCATTCAACTAATGTAATATTATACCTTTCACTCAATGTCACAAATTTATCTTTGGCATAATCTGAAATGGTATCATCTATTACTTTTCTACGATACTTCACGACTAACACAAGATGATAATACATCGAGAACACTGAATGGTTATTACTATCTAATTTCATTTTTATATCAATCCTTATGTTTTATAAGACTGATTATACCTTAATGAACAATAAAGGCAAAAGAAAAAGCCTTGGGGCTGTCGCCCAACCGAAATTCATCTCCCCCTTATCATTGGGCTACGCCCTTCACACGCTTGAAGAGGGAGACTTCTTTCGGAAGTGCGTTAAACAACAGAACGATTCCAATGACGGTGAGCCGCTATTGCCTCTTTAAATTCCTTTGAAAACTTTCTCATATCATTCCCTACCACGACACCAGGATTTCCAACAAAGTGATTTACCTCAAACCATTTAATACCTTCGTGAGTTGCCCCAATCGGCTTATAATGAGAAAAAGCTTTATCAATAAAATATGCTGCATCTTTATTAAACTTTTTGCTTGTTTTACTTCCATTTATCATATATACCGCATCAAATAATACTGAATTCGTCGTTTCAAACGTATTATCTACTTCAAGTTCGGTACCTTTATTACCTACTACTTTCCCAAAGTTTTCGCTAATGATTTCAGGTTGAATTCCAGATGACTTTAATGCATCTAATACAAACAACACATCCGATTCAGGAAATCCATCTGTCAGAATTACAGCTACTTTTCTTGTTTCTACTGTTTTCTTCGTATTTTCCAAGCTCAAAGCTGGGGATGTTTTTGTTATGTTCGAAATCCCGCTTTTAGGCGGTGTTAACCCCAAATACGTGGCAATTTCCGTAGCTAATTGCAAATTAACATTGCCAAACATATCAACAACCTGCTGCTTCACAGATTCACTATGCACCTTACCTAATTCAAACTGAAACGCGTTTATAATATGTTTTTTCTCCGCATCGCTCATGCTATTCCAAAACAATGTGGCTTGAGAAAAGTGATCGGCAAAACTTTCACTTCTCGCCTGAACTTTTCGTCCTTCTACTTTTTCTTCATAATGTTTAAATCCACCTTCTGCCACACTTGCTTCAGCAGGTGTATTTCCCCACAACGTATTTTTATGATAGCTTACTTTCCCAACATTTATCGTTTGGCGATGATACCCATCACGCTGATTATTATGGAATGGACAAACCGGCCTATTAATCGGGATTTCATGAAAATTAGGACCACCAAGGCGGATTAGTTGTGTATCGGTATAAGAAAAAAGACGTCCCTGTAATAATGGATCATTGGTGAAATCAATTCCTGGAACGACATGACCGGGATGAAAGGCCACTTGCTCTGTTTCAGCAAATACATTATCGACATTACGATTCAATGTCATTTTACCTATGATTTTCACCGGTACATCTTCTTCTGGCCAAAGTTTCGTTGAATCTAAAATGTCAAAATCAAATTTAAATTCATCTTTTTCTTCAATAATTTGAACCCCTAATTCGTATTCAGGATAATTTCCCCTTTCAATATTTTCCCATAAATCACGACGATGGAAATCAGGATCCCTACCCGCTATTTCCTGCGCTTCATCCCAGATTAAAGAATGTGCACCTAATGTAGGCTTCCAATGGAACTTAACAAAGTGTGCTTTCCCTTCATCATTCACAAAACGAAAAGTATGAACGCCGAAACCTTCCATCATCCTGAAACTTCTAGGGATAGCACGATCAGACATAAGCCACATCGTCATATGGGCCGACTCTTGATTCGCGACGACAAAATCCCAATACGTATCATGTGCAGAACTAGCCTGTGGCATTTCATTATGTGGCTCCGGTTTAATGGCGTGGACAATATCAGGAAATTTGATTCCATCTTGAATAAAGAAGACGGGCATATTATTCGCAACTAAATCATAATTTCCTTCTTCCGTATAAAACTTCGTTGCAAACCCACGCACATCCCGAAACGTATCCGACGATCCACGATTTCCAACTACCGTTGAGAAACGGACAAAAACCGGCGTCTTCACAGTTGGATCCTGTAAAAACTTTGCTCTTGTATACTGCTTCATACTCTCATAAACTTGAAACTCTCCGTGCGCTGCATACCCACGTGCATGTACTACTCGTTCAGGAATTCTTTCATGATCAAAATGCGTCATTTTTTCACGAAAATGAAAGTCCTCCATCAAAGTCGGTCCACGTACACCTGCTTTTAACGAAAATTCATCCTCAGACACCTTTAGTCCTTGATTTGTTGTTAATTTTTCCCCTTTATCATGGACACGAAAAATTTCCAATTGTTCATCCTTCTTATTTTTTCGATCATTAGTCATTAATCACAATCCTCCTCCCAGTAAATAGTATGAACGCCTATGATAAAGGGTGATAAAACAACAGTGCTATGTGTAAAATAGTTCTCGGGGATTTGAAACAAAATTCTAGAAAAAAAAGAAAAGGCGCTCTATCATAAATGTATGCTGACCGGCAAATACATTTGAAAGAGGCCTTTTCATGAATACAATTATATCAAAAATCAGCGAATTATTAAAGGATACAAATGATTTAATTGACTTTGAGGAACATGTTCAAATTTATGTATATGATCTCCTTACTAAACTGATGGGGAGCGTATTTACACAACTTAATCAAACGATAAAAAGAAGAATGCAAAGTAAGGGTTGGACGGTTGAACGAGAAGATGAAAAGACAATTCAGTTTATCTTTGGGGCAGTTCGTTTTACGCATACATTAATGCACGATATCAATGGGAAAGCGCATTATCCTTTTGATGAGTGGGTTGGATTTAGAAAATATCAGCGACATAGTCCTTTAGTTGAAGTAAAAGTGGCAGAGTTGGCTAGTGAGAGTACGTACCGAGAAACGGCACGCATATTAGGTGAATGGACCGCAGTAACTCTTAGTCATACAACTGTGGGAAGTATTGTGAAACGTGTTGGGAAGGCACAAGCGCGAGCTGATGAAGAAATGTTAGCGGAATTAGAGGAAGCTGCTTATTTACCAAAGGGAGATGAGTTGGATTTTTTATTTGCCGAGGCAGATGGTGTATTTGTGCGTGGAACAAAGAAAAAGACAAGTCATGAAGTCCATCATGCGATCATTCATGAAGGTTGGAGTAAAAATGGGAAGCGTATTTCCCTAAAGAATCCACAGGTCATCATGACAACCAAACCAACGAATGATTTTTGGAAAGAAGTCCAGGCGTATACAGCTAATCATTATTCCTTAGAAAACACTCAAGTTGTCACCAATAGTGATGGTGGTCCCGGTTATACGGCAGAACGTTTTCAAGAGGCTTTCTCACAGTCTAGTTATCCTGTTTTAAATCAATTGGATTCCTTTCACATTTCTAAAGCACTGAATCGAACTTTTGGAGTTAAAAAGAGCGAGTTTAAAGAAGGTGTACAAAAGGCAATCAAAGAACACGAACTGGATGATTTCATACGTTGGATGGATACATTGGAGAGCACTTTAGAAACGGATAAGCAGTTAGAAAAGGCCGAGGATTTTCGTAGATATATTGGCGGTAATTGGGATCGAATTTTTGATTGGAGAGAAAAAGTTGAGAATCCACCAAAAGAGGCAAGGGGCATGGGTGCAATGGAATCCAACCAACGACATATTTCATTCCGAATGAAAAAGCGTGGAATGCATTGGAGTTTAGAAGGTAGTGAGGCAATGGTGAAGATCAAACAAGGGATTCTAAATAAAACATTACGATCCGTCTATTTGAGAGACCAAAGGCGAAGTGTAAGAAAACAACGAGACGTGAAAAAAGTGGTTCGTATGACTGAATTTCTACGCCAGGAAACCCAGCCGTCAATTGGAGCAAAACAAGGTAAAATAAGCCTAAATACAGCTCATTCATCAGCTATTGGACAGTTAATAAAAAGTTTTAGATAACACCCTGATTTTTAGGTAAGGTTCTTGGTTTTTAGAACGTTACCTAAAAATTGGGGACAGCAAGCGACAAGGGTCGCGCGGTAGCCGAAAAAGTGTACAAAAATAGAGTGCCGGAAATATTGGTGTGAAAGACACACCGAGAAAAACTTGACACATACACAACAGTGTAAAAGATTGACAGATTGCTAAAAACAGATTATATTGAATATATTGGTTAACAACGATTCCATAGCTCAGCTGGGAGAGCACTACCTTGACAGGGTAGGGGTCGCTGGTTCGAGTCCAGTTGGAATCATCTGAAACAAAAGCCTGAATCTCTTGTGAATCAAGGGGTACGGGCTTTTTTTATAGTCCAAAAATAGTATTAGTTTTTTGAAATAGAAAAAGACGATCCAGCTTAGATCGCCTTGTTTTACTTGCAGCATATAGTGAATTATGTTTCAACAATTGCACCGATAGTTGAATACCGAGTATTATTTCATTCTTTCCAAAATTAAATAGTCCTTCGTTTTAAATATCATTATATCGTGTTTCTCTGCAAATCCAATTAAATGTTCATACGCTTCTTGAGGTTCAAGTACAGATAATCTAATGTTGATTCCTTTTTTCACCTTTATAATTGCAGACTTTTTAGCCCACCCGACACGTATCAATTTCAGTTGATTTACTTGGCCTGGGTAAATTTCCTTTTGAATGATAGGTTTATTAAATAATAATATTTCATATATTAAATGGTCGGTGTGGATGGTAAATTTAAAACGAAAAGAAGCTAACCCTATTGCGATTAATAAAATGAATAAGAATAGCGATAAAGAGCGTCCGTAATAAGTTGACAATACATCCCACAATATAATAATAAATATAGTACTAAAAATTGATATCCTTTGCGAATTTATATTATACTCCACCGGAATCCCCCTCTCCCAAAGAAAGAATCAATTTACTAAACTATCCCACTGTCTTAGTAAAAATAGAACGCCACAGGAACATTGTTAAATTAAAAAACTATTTTTTCTAACAAGACCCTCTTAAAAATTACTGCAATACTATTAAGTTTTTTCTTCACCTGTTGGAAATCTAAAATCAAGAATATAATAAATAGAATAAGCTGAATAAGTCCATAAAAACCTAAAAATCAAGAGAAAACAGCTACATCTTAAGCTAATATCTTAGAAAGAAACATCGCCAATGAATGTGCCACCATAATATATGTATATAAGTTCTAAATCTATATTTTTCAATAAAGCCATAGACCATTATACAGATTGCTATTTTTTAATAATACTTCGCTATTACTTAAATCCTTCTCTCCAATAATATTTTGTGTTCATTTTAACACCTCTTATCCTATTAACCTGCCATTTAGCACAATAGAAGCTGTCTAATCGATAACTCATTCGTTCTTTAAGGCACCAGTACCGGAACTAAAACAGCAGGCTTTGAAAATGCATAATGATTATAACTAATGTAGATAAAGATCCTGCAAACAATAAAGTTATCATTTTTCGCCAGTTTATCTCTTTTGAAGATTTTACAGATTCTCGAGACACCGTAACCCATATTGCCATAGATACTATAACTAAGATGAAAATAACTTCTTTGGACATCTTTGACACCTCCATCATTTTTATTAATCAACGTACCTTATGTACGAATTAGAAAAATTAAAGTTTCACTATTATGGAATGTTGCCAGTAGATTATTTAAGAAACCAGATTCATTTTATTCAATTAGATCGTGTAATAATAGTGATTGTTGTGTTTTTTATTAGCTTTTCAGTTTTTAATCAGAAACAATAAGAGGTTTCTTGCATTCGGTCAAACGTGGGTAGATTGAAGCGGTGCAATCTTTAGGATATATTTTTCTTCCATACGTTAAGGAAGGTAATTGTACCTCAAGCCCTTGTTGAAGCCCTCCCTGATATAATGAGCCTGTTTTTAGTTATTATAAAAGCTTTATCCTTTGCGAACTTTATTATTAAAGAAAATAATACAAAATGATGATACAGTAACACATACGTCAATGAGTGCCGGAATACAAGGAGAAAATCAATATTCCGCAACTCATACAGCCAATACATACACTATGCCTGAAAAGTAAGTATCAAATTGTTCAATTAAAAAAATTAGATGATCAAATTAGGCATTTACTAGATGCTTTTCTCGTTTAAAGAGTTCATACTGTGATAATGTTTTAAATTAAATAGAAAGTCTAATCAAAATTAAAATGATACATGCTAAAAACAATGAGACTGGGACATAACTAGCCAAAAAAAGTAAAATAAAAAGGTTCCAAGCAATAAAAAATTTACTTGGAACCTTTTTTGTGTTTTTTTCCATCTTCCGCCACTATTTTACCGTCCATGGCGGCGTTTTTTCTCAAGTTAACCGCCACCCATGCAAATGCTAATTCATTTTTCACCATCTGTTTTCCCCTAAAGGAAAAACGGGTAAAACCCAAATTAGCCTTCAGAAAACCAAACACTGGTTCTGCGTCAATTTACGTTTTCCGTAAATTTCACCAGTTTTCTCGTCTGAAAGCTTCGTGCGTACATATTCTTTTTGGAACTCCCACTTTTCATTCATGTAGACCGTTCGGTTGTTCCCTTCTTTTGCTTTCGTGCATAAATCGCGGAGTGGACAGCCCAAATAGTCCTCACATTTTTACACTTTAAATTCACTGGTGAATCCGTACCTGTCTGTTCGTTTGGAATGATGGCTAAACCGTACTTTTTTACGACCAGAAAACGCGGATTGCGTATACCCACACAAAATGATTTTCAACATCATACGAGGATGGTACGCAGGACGCCCGGTTTGTCGTACGAAGTCCTCGAAAGCCTCTTCCGGAATACTCTCGACAAGATCATGGATCGCAAAGGCAATATCGTTTTCTTTCAATTTAATTTCTAAATCTAGTGGCAAAACTACTTGGTTCATGGTATAATGTTTAAACATAAGGACACCTCCAAAATTATTGTTTGCTCACTTTAATTTTATCAAAAGGTGTCCTTTTTGGTTACTAAAATAACGTTAAAAAAAGGCGTGGGGTCTACACTTTTTTAGTGTAAACTCCAACGCCTTAATTTTTATTTACTGGAGTTTTTTCCCAGCTTCTTCTAATACACCTTCCTTAAACGGAGTTCAAATTATTAATAAACAAGGTAAAAATAGACCACATAATCTAATAGACTAAGCCACTCTACTAAACTGCCAATTTATGACTCCTTATCTAAGGATTACACCAAATAATTAAATAAGGAATAACTAGTAATATAAAAAATATGAAAAGGAAAAAAATAAAATTAGGGATATAATAACCCTAATCCAGGTCAATTTTTTACTTATCCCTGCTTTATTTTCCAAGTAATTAATATACCCAATCGTTAATATAAAGCCAAAAATTATAAGTGCGTATCCTGTATTATCATTTTCTTTAATCAGATACCTTATTGCAGCTAAAATAATCAGTATGGTTCCAATTGTCCCCAAAACCATATTGAAATACAAAATTCGTTTATCTTCTTTCAATATTGATACCTCCTTCTTCCAATAAAATTTTCTAGTATTATATTTCAATAATATTGTGAAATAGAAACAAACGGCCCGGTTCGGATTACCTTGCTTTACTTGCACCAATTGTGAATTAGTGTTATTCCCTATTATTTATATTTAGCGACTTATAAAAGGAAAAAACCACAGTAGAAAGTCCAATTCCAAAAAGAATGCTACCAGTCACTAAAAAATTATTTGTCTTCGCCTTTACCTTAAATTCATAATCCATTGTGTCAATGTTATCTAAAGTAGCCAACAAACCATTAGTTAAGGTTGTTCCAAAATCATCACTAAAAAAAATAAGTATCAGTCCAATAACTCCTAGCAACGCACCTAAAATCATTAAACCTTTTATTTTATCCTTCCTCATATTCTTGCTCCTCCTTGATACTTCTTTTTTAACGCCACGCCATTTAGCTAGAATTCTTTGTAATGTAATATTAGCATGATATTTCAATTACTTATTAAAAATATTAGTTACTAATTTGACAGATTACCTTAGCAAGCTGCACAAATTATCTCCGTTAATAACAAAAGTCCGAATCTCTTATACAGAGCTTCAGACTTTGCTTAATACCCCTTCCTCAATCGAAGTTCAAATTTATTAATAAACAAGGTGAAAATAGAACACAAAATCCAATAGACGAAAGCCGCAGCAACAAATGCCTCGATGTAGCTAAAATTATAAGCACCTAACAATTTTGCTTGTCCAAAAATATCTACAACCGATATTAAATACGCCAAGGATAAAGCTTTTATAATAACTAAAAACGAGTTCATAATATCAGGGAGCGCCTCAACAAGGGCTTGTGGTATAATTACCTTCCATAGCGTATGGAAGAAACCATATCCAAAAGATTGCGCTGCTTCAATCTGCCCGCGTTCGACCGAATGCAAGGAACCTCTTATTGTTTCTGATTGGAAAACTGAAAAACTAATAGAAAATACGACAATAACTGTTATGACAGGATCTAACTGATGAGGATTAAAATCTATACCCATCAACGATACAATATATTGAACGATAAAAGGTAAAGAATAATATCCTAAGTATAATAAAACAACATTAGGCGTACCCCTTAAAAAAGATTGGACTACTGTAATAATAGTAAAAAGGATTGGTATTTTCTTTCGTTGGATAAGAGCCAGACATCCCCCCATAAATAGGGATAGTATTAGGATAATAACTGCCAATAGCAACGTTTGAGGTACAACCTTTAAAATGCTGAAAAAGTCTTCAATTAAAACATCTAATTGAAACATTTAATTAGGCTACCTCCTTCGTTGACCCATTATATGGAAGTCTTTGTTTTCTTCTCTCTAAATATTTAATCATTTGTTCGGATAACATGGAAACGATCCAATAAATAATTGCAATTAATAAATAAATTTCAATTTGGTTCATTCCATAATTACTGGAAATTATAATATTAGCAAGCCCCATTATATCCACTACACCGATTGCAAAAATCAAAGAGGTATCATGGATTAAATAAATAATAGCATTACCTAACCCCGGGAGCGCTATTGGGGCTACTTGTGGAATAATAATACGGTATAATTTCTTAAAAGGCGAAAATCCCAAGCTATCTGCTGCCTCATGTTGACCACGCTCTACCGCTAAATAAGCAGGGCGAACAACCTCCGACATATAGGCACCATTATAAATAATTAGAGTAATTATAGAAGCAGTCGTTGGGTTCATATCATTAATATGAATTCCCATTAATGCTAATACTACTGGTAAACCATAATAAATTAAAAATAATTGTAACAAGATTGGGGTACTTCTTGTGAAAGAGATGTACATTCCCATTATGGGGTTAAGCAACCTGACTTTCTTAATTCGAATTGCTACGACCAAAACGCTTAACAGAAAACCACATATGGTTGAAACAACAATAATTAATAATGTTATCGGAAGGACGCTTAAAAATTGGGGGAGTATCTCCAACATAAAGGTAATATCCATTTTAGTAACTCCTCCTCCCTTCCATTAATTCGCATCATTCATATTGAAATACATCTTCCCCATAGTATTTTACGGATAGCTCAGATAGTGTGCCATCTTCTTTCAATTCCGCTAGCGCTTTACTAATTTCCTCATTCAACGCTTCATTCTCTTCGGATTTATGAATCAGAAAATAAGTTGGAAATATTTTTACTGGCTCTGTTGTATGAATTTTTAACCCAGCCTGTTCAATAATTTCATTTTGACCTAAATTGGACGGTAAAACTAAAGCATCATATTTTCCAGATTCAACTTCCTTCAATCGATCCGCATAGGAAATACCACTGTCTGAAGTTTTAAATTCAATTTGGTTATCCGGATTTTCTTCATTATATTCAGTTAAAAAGTTAAAAACCCCTCCAGATGGGTTAGGCGGAGAAATATTCTTTCCAACTAAGTCTTCAAGTGTTTCAATATCTTTATTTTCTTCGTTTGTATAGATCTTCATCAAACTTGCCCCATTACTTTCGGAAGGTATTAAATATTTTTCTTCACGTTCCTCACTTAAGAACAAGCCTTGTGCGATTAAATCATATTTCCCTGTGTCTAATCCTACCTCTGCGGCACTATCCCCAACTCCTACAATATGAAACTCATAATCTTGTAATTTTTCATCTACTTTACGCAATATCTCAACTTCATAACCAGTTAGTTCACCATTCTCCGTATAACTTAACGGCTTTGCTGCAGGTGGTACGGCCACCTCAATTGTTCTAACTCCCGCTTCAGAACCTCCGTCTCCTGAAGCACCATCACTTCCACAAGCACCAAGTAGAAAAATTAAGCTCACCAATCCTATAAAAACAAATACCTTTTTCATAAAACCCACTTCTCCTTCCCTTTTTAGTTCTTTCTAGTATAAAATTGATTTAAAAATTCCCTTGTTCTCTCATTTGATGATTGGTTAAAAATTTCTGTTGGAGTCCCCTCTTCTACTATCTTTCCTTTATCCATAAAAACAACTTTTGTTGATATATTTTGCGCAAAGGACATCTCATGTGTAACTAGCACAATGGTTATTCCTGATTTGGCAACGGCTTCAATTACTTTTAAAACTTCCCCAACTAATTCGGGATCAAGAGCCGATGTTGGTTCATCAAATAGGATGACTTCGGGTTCTACAGCTAATGCCCTTGCAATACTAACTCTTTGCTGCTGGCCACCCGATAGTTGAGAAGGATAAGCATTTATTTTATCTATTAAACCAACCTTCTCCAATTCCTCCATACTTTTCTCATAGGCAGCTTTTTTTGATTTTTTTTGCACGACCATTTGCGCTTCCATCACATTCTCAATCACTGTTTTATGCTTAAAAAGATTGTACTGTTGAAATACCATCGCCGTTTTCCGACGGATTTTTAAAATATCTTTTTTCCGAATGGATTTATAGTCTAGGTGAACATCTCCTAATGTTATTTCTCCATCATCGGGTTTTTCCAAATAATTAATACATCTTAATAATGTTGTTTTACCTGTACCACTAGGACCAATTAATGTAACAACATCACCTTTGTTTACGGTTAAATTAATCCCCTTTAAAACTTGCTCATCATTAAAAGATATTTGCAGATTTTTTAATAATAGCATTTTATGTGTACTCACCTCCATAAACATTTAGTGACCCACTCAAGTTATCTTAATATGTATTCTTTACATATATTTCAATATTGTAATTTATTCTAAACACATAATTACTATCTGTCAACTTGGTTTTGATTTTTGATTAAAATATTCGCTATTATACAATTTATTGTATTAGACAAAAAGTTTGAGATTTCTTCAAAGTGGTGAAATAATAAACTATAATTCCAACTAAATTGATTAATTAACACAAAATGGAGGGATATGATGAATTTATTAAAACTAAGCAGTATGGACGAAAGAATAAATTTATTATCCAAAACAGTGAAACCTTTTAAGGAACGGGCAAAAGAACATGATGAAAATGCCAGTTTCCCTTTTGATAACTTTAATGACCTGAAATCAATTGGTTATCCAGCACTAACATTACCTAAGCAATATGGTGGGTTAGGAATCTCATTATATGAAATGCTAAGATATCAAGAAATAATTGGAAAAGCAGACGGTTCGACAGCCCTTTCCATCGGTTGGCATATGGGCATTATGAAACACCTTGGTGAAACCCAAGCATGGGATGAAAATAAGTATGCTTCGGTAGCTCAAGATGTGCTTAAGTCAGGTGCATTACTTAATAATGCTGCATCTGAACCAGCTACCGGAAGTCCTACACGCGGTGGCCAACCCGAAACGTATGCAAAAAAAGATAGTTCAGGATGGACAATTAACGGTCGTAAAACATTCACAACACTATCTCCAATTTTAAGTTATTTTGTTGTTAGTGCTTCAATTGATGGTACGGATGAGGTAGGGAATTTCTTAATCAAACGAGAGAGAAAAGGAGTGAAAGTAGATGAAACCTGGGACTCTATCGCAATGCGTGGTTCAGGAAGTCATGACTTAGTATTAGAGAACGTTCATGTAGACGAAGATGATCTTGTACAAAAGTTAACTCCAGGTAAGAAAAAACCTGCTGGATGGCTATTACATATACCTGCATGCTATCTTGGAATCGCACAAGCTGCACAAGAGTCTGCCATTACATTTGCTACAACATATTCACCGAATAGCATTAAAGGCACCATATCGGAATTGCCAAATATTAAGCAAAAAATAGGTGAGATGGAACTTCTGATTTTAGAATCTAAAAACTTCCTTTATTCGATTGCCAATAAGTGGGATGAAAGTGATGAGGTTACAAGATTAACGATGGGACCCGAATTGGGTGCCGTTAAATTATCAGTTGTTAATAAAGCTTTGGAAGTAGTTGACTTAGCGATGAGAATTGTTGGTGCAAGAAGCTTATCACAAAAAAGTGATCTCCAACGTTATTATCGTGATGTACGTGCTGGTTTACACAATCCACCGATGGACGATATGATTATTATGCAGCTTGCTGGAAAATCTATCTCTGATAAGGTCGAATAAATGCCAAAAACCAATCCCCGGTTTCCAAACCGGGGATTTAACAAAATTTATTTGAGTTGTACCTCTATCTCCATTTCATTTAAAAAGTACCTTTATTTAACCTTCGTTGCAATTCTTTTACTACTAATGAAGATGGTCTGCTTAAGGCGCCGTCAACCGGGGTACCGAGATATCTTTGTAATTTTCGTATGGTCTCTGGTCCTAAATAACCATCTGCATTAGCACCAATTTTCTTCTGTAACGCTTTAATAACTAAACTCCCGCCAGAACCAAATGTGACACCGCCATATAACGCATTTGTCACGCTATTTCTCAACTGCTTACTTATCACACCATCTACGACTGTGCCTAATGCTTTTTGTAATGCTCTCGTAGTTGATGGACCCCATTTACCGTCTACAGTTAAATTAGCTTTAGCTTTAGGGGCAGGAGCAGTAGCTGGTTGAGATTTAGCATTAGCTTTTGTTTTAGGAGCGGGAGCAGTAACTGTTTGAGATTTAGCATTTGACTGTCCTGTTGGTTTAACTGCTGCGGTTCCTTTTTCAACATCCATTTTGAACTGTGCTCTAGAAATGCCAAAGGATGCTAGATAAGCATATGGGTCACTGTGAACTGTACCACCAATATTCCTTCTTATCCAATCGTGTGTTTTAATCCCTTTATCTGTAACCCTTGAACCAGTATCTAACTTTATCGGTATTCCTGCATCATTAGCAAGCTTTCGTAATAACCATACATATGCAGCGTAATCTTTTTTAAACGTTTCTATATTATTTGTTCTCGCTAATTCTACTTGAGCATAAGCATAGGGATTGGCTTTCGGACCAGCTCCATACTGTAATCTACCCACTTCAGCTACTTGAACAATTCTTCCTCCACCGCCAACCCAATGGGAAACAAAAGCGTTTTTCCAATTTCTAGTCATGAAATTAACTTCTCTTTCCAAAGAACCTGGTGTGACATTGCTAGGATTACCAGAATCATGAGCAACTATAAAGTTAGGAGCGATTAAACTTCTTTGGTTTAGCCCCGGGATGATTTTCTTCTGAATATTATAAGGCATTCAAATCCTCCCCTCCTTTACTATATATCTATTTTTTCGCAATCCTTTTCGATTGGTCGAATAAACCACTTCTGAGAAATCCAATCATTAGCCCGTACATAATTTTTTTAATAAGTTTCCCTTGAAAAAAAATATCCCTGCTACTAAGCCAAGTAACAGGGACATAACGAATAGGTAAAAAAATAAAAGTCGTTTAACCATCAAAAATGACAGTTAAACGACTTTTTTATAAGTATTTAATTCCGAATCATATAATCAAATGCACCTAAAGCGGCTGTTGCACCTGATCCCATGGAAATGATAATTTGTTTGTATGCACTATCTGTACAGTCACCTGCTGCAAAGATTCCAGGAACATTTGTAGCGCCTGTCTTATCTACAACAATTTGACCGAATTTATTAAGTTCAACTTCACTATCTTTAAGGAATCCTGTACTTGGCACTAAACCAATTTGTACGAATACTCCTTCTAACTCAATATGATGTTCTTCCTCTGTTTCACGGTCTACATAACTAATACCGTTTACTGTTTCATCACCTGTAATTTCTTTTGTTGCTGCGTTTTTGATAACAGTAACATTAGGTAGACTGTAAAGACGATCTTGAAGTACGGAGTCTGCTTTAAGCTCTGGTAAAAATTCTAGTACCGTAACATGTTTGACAATACCCGCTAAGTCAATTGCAGCTTCGATACCAGAATTACCTCCACCAACAACAGCTACATGTTTACCTTCAAATAACGGACCATCACAGTGCGGGCAGTAGGCAACCCCTTTAGTTTCATATTCTTTTTCACCTGGGACACCTATGTTACGCCACTTAGCTCCTGTTGAAAGGATAGCCGTTTTACTTTTCAGAACAGCTCCATTTTCCAATTCTACTTCAACGAAATTATCTTTCTTCTCGATGTTTTTAACCGTTTGTAGATTCATTATATCAACATCGTATTCTTTCACATGTTCTTCAAGGCTAGCAGCGAGTTTCGTTCCTTCTGTATGTTTTACACTAATAAAGTTCTCAATAGCTGCTGTGTCTAGGATTTGGCCACCGAAACGTTCAGCGACAATACCTGTACGAATTCCTTTACGTGCGGCATAAATCGCAGCACTAGCTCCAGCTGGGCCACCACCTATAACAAGCACATCAAATGGATCTTTATTTTCTAACTCTGATGCATCCGGACCACTACCAAGTTTGGCAAGAATCTCTTCAAGTTCCATACGTCCATTACCGAAGGATTCCCCATTTAAGAAGATGGTTGGCACTCCCATGATGTTTTTACTATCTACTTCGTCTTTGAAAGCTCCACCCTCAATCATGGTGTGAGATATGTTAGGGTTTAGAACACTCATAATGTTTAGTGCTTGTACCACAACAGGACATTTTTCACAGCTAAGGCTGACATATGTTTCAAAATGATATTCGTCTTCAATTGCTTTAATTTGGTCAATTACTTTTTGTTCTACTTTTGGTGTACGGCCACTTACTTGAAGTAATGCTAACACAAGTGAAGTAAATTCATGACCTAACGGAACACCAGCAAAAGTAATTCCAGTGTCTTCCCCAATACGATTCACACTGAAGCTTGGCGTTCTTTCTAGTTGTGTATGTTCTATTTTTATTTTAGTAGAGATAGTAGCTAATTCATCTATTAGTTCGAGCATTTCTCTAGATACTTTATCAGAACCAGAGCTAACTTTTAGTAAAATATCATTTTCTAAAAGGCCTAGATACTGCTCTAACTGTTGTTTTATTTCTGCATCTAACATATTATAATCGCTCTCCCCTTAGATTTTACCTACTAAATCAAGACTTGGCTTAAGAGTTTCTTCTCCTTCTTTCCATTTAGCTGGGCAAACTTCACCAGGATTGTTACGTACATATTGAGCGGCTTTGATTTTATCAATAAGAACAGATGCGTCACGACCAATTCCTTCAGCATTGATTTCAACTGCTTGAATAACGCCATCTGGATCGATAATGAATGTTCCACGATCGGCACGGCCTTCTTCTTCTACTAATACTTCAAACATACGAGAGATTTGATGAGAAGGGTCACCAATCATAGCGTAAGTGATTTTACCAATGGCTTCTGAATGGTCATGCCAAGCTTTATGTGTAAAGTGAGTATCAGTTGATACGGAGAATACTTCTACACCTAGCTCTTGTAATTTTGGATATTCGTTTTGAAGGTCTTCTAATTCTGTTGGGCAAACGAAAGTAAAGTCTGCTGGATAGAAACAAACAACACTCCAATGTCCTTTAAAATCTTGTTCAGAAACTTCAATGAAATCTCCGTTTTTATAAGCTTGTGCTTTGAATGGTTCAATTTCTTTTCCAATTAATGCCATAGTTATATCCTCCTAAATATTTATTTATAATAATTTTAATTCAATACTTATTATTGTATATATTTGCCATTTAGTCAACTAATTAGGTTGCAATATTTTTGAACAATATCGTAATAATAACGGAATTTTCTCTCAATAATAATATTATCATTTACATATAAACAGAATAGATGCTATTTTTTTATTCTTTCTTTTTTTGTCTTATCTTTCCTACTATCAGAATAACCAACGGAAGACATAGTCCCATTGTAGCTGCGAAAAACACCCAATAATACGCAATCATTTCTTGATAATAAATAATATTCGGGTAAGATATTAACCCAAGAATAATCAGTATAAAACTTAATGGAGTAGAAAGGGTTGAGACATTTTTCAACTTAAAAAAGTGGCTAAAGCCTAAGGAAAGAACATAAAAGTTTACAGTAATTTTAAAAAAGATTGTGAAGAACCAAGCAATTGCAACCAAAATCTCGATTCGTTCTAAGAAATTGGCAATACTAATTTTTTTACCTAAAATATATGTCGGATAAACTTGTCTGCCGGTAAATTCAGCTCCTAATACAGCTAAACACATAAGAGTAATTAGCAATATCATAAAAGAAGCAACTATCGTGCCAATATAAAATCCCTTTTTAGCTTTTTTAAAGGCATTAACATATGGAATAATAGCGAGAAATACAATGAGTTCGAAATACGGGATTCCTAAAGTTGGAATGACGGTAGCAAATGCTGCACTCGCTCTATCTTCCAGAATTGGTTTAATCTTAGTAAAATCTGCTTCAGGAGATACTAAAACTATTAACAAAATTAACGAAACAATAGCATAAGGAAAAAAGATTTCACAACTTCTACCAATCACTTCTAGACCTAATTTTATTCCATATAAACTAGTTAAGGCAAAAAGTAACATAATAAATTGAATCGGAGTATCTACCATAATTTGAGTCGTCATAAAGTCACCAATTTGTCGTAAATTGGTTGCAGTAAGAAATAACATAAAGAATAAAAACAGTAAAATGACGACTTTACCAATAAATTTTCCCAATGCGAATTCCATTAATTCAAATAAATTCTTCTTTTCATCCATTGATGAAACTCGGATTAATAAAAAAACAATGCCAACCCCAATGATGGATGAGATAATGCATGTAATCCAAGCATCCATACTCGCATAATACGCGGTTAAGGATGGGTTTACAATAATACTTGTCCCTAAAGAATACATAAAAACTAATAACATGAATTGTCTGGCACTAATTCTTCCTTTTTCTAGCAATATTACACCATCCATTCTTAGCTCATTATGTGACCTTTTACAAATAACTTTCCAGTAATTTCCGTAAAGGGGTGGCTAGCGGTTCATAAATCCATTTCCATCCCTCTGTTGGATTTAGAAGAGGGACATCAAGGATATAGAGAAGAGTAATACTAAAGGCAATAACAGAAAAAACGAGATGAAATATTTTATCTTTCATGGAATTTGAATCTTTTTTTATTAAATATTTATCCAGTTTAAAAATCAATCCAGCTAAAATGATAATGAATATTGCCTTAACCACTTTACTCCTCCTCTTGATCCATATTACCTTCTATTTCTTCAAAAAAGGATTGATTGGTCGTCCCAGTTCTTCTGATTTGAACATCCACATTTATATCCACTTCTAATTGATCTGAAAAGACTTCATCCCATTCATCCTCAACTGTTTTCCAGTATTTAAAATTACTCATTTTAAACTTTTCGCCAAAACCAAATAGATCTACACCCATTTCCTGTATTTCTTTAATACTATCTCTCGTAGTTTTTTCTATATCTTTTTCATGCTTTTTCTCTAACTTGGTAATTTCATTTGGATCGGTTAGGTCTACCGTACAAGATACATCCGCTATATTAGATTCAACTCTTATATTCACTTCCATTTTCGGAGTATCACCTTTAACTTTCGCTTTCTTCTCCACTTTGGTATTAAACACTTCTAGACTCAAGTCCCCGTTTTTTCCACAAGGAATGGTAGTTACCGTACTTTGAACCTTACCGTTAATGTTGTTTACCGTTCTTGTTTGGGCCTCCGTTAACCAATCCACCAATTTATCATTTCGAAATGCACTTTCGTTATATGTTTCAATCCTCGTATATGGTAAAGATTTCTCTAAGTTAGTTAGTTTGGAACCAACCTCTGGGTCGTCAGTAATACTAAGTCCTGTAATGCTAGCCTCTTTCCCTTTGGAAGTAATAGAAGAAACTAAATCATCAATGTTTACGGAAGTAACCCCCGCCCAAATTTTTTCAGAGGTTTTGATCATCCCCCATATATTATTTCCAGGAATTTGTTCAAGAGGAGTTAAAATTTTCAACACGTCTTCCGCTGCGTAATCCTTGGCTACTGCGAAGAAGAAGTCAGTCCTCATCTCATGATCTCGCGAAAGAAAGTCTAATACTCCTCCAATCCCTTCTCTTGCAAATTCCTCTCCAAAAATAACAATTCGTAAATGACTTAAATATATTTTTCTAGGGGCAATACTAGTTAATCTTCTGATTGCTTCTATTAATGTATTTCCAGTTTCTGTGTACGTATTAACAGCAGGTTGAGTCGTTCCCGTATCCCCAGCAATTTCACCTGGGTTTAATATTTGTACGGTTACTTTATATTTATCATCTTCTTTATCAATACCTAGTATCGTGACAATCGATATATCGGTTAATTCTTTGGAATCCCAACAACCGGATAAAATTATGATCATGAATAGGATGATGCTAATTGGAATCATTCGCTTCAATGTCACTCACCATCACTTTCTATTTGGCGAAGGTTTATCCGTGTTTTCTCGAACAATATTTTTTTGATTCATTAATCTAGGCCTCGTACTTAATCTATATAACGGCAAACGAATAAAAGCATCTTTTTGATCTTGTAAAATCAATGGCCCCATTGGAGATAAGTATGGGATTCCAAAGGAGCGCAAACTCGCCAAATGCATAACCATAATAATCACTCCAATAATGATGCCAAGTAATCCAAACATTGCCGCTAAAGTCATAAAAGGGAATCGCAATAACCGAATAGAACTTGATAAATCAGGACTAGGAAAAACAAAACTACTAATAGCGGTTAATGATACAACAATAACCATCGCTGACGAAACAATACCTGCCTCTACAGCAGCTTGTCCTAACACCAAAGCCCCCACAATTGAAATAGCAGACCCTACCGCTCTGGGCATTCGTGTACCAGCCTCACGTAAAATATCGAACGTAATCTCCATGATTAAGGCCTCTACGAATGCTGGAAATGGGACCCCTTCCCTTTGTGCCGCTAAACTAATTAACAGTTGATTAGGAATCATTTCTTGGTGAAATGTTGTTAAGGCAATATATATAGATGGTGTTAACAGAGCTAAGAAAAATCCCAAATAACGTAATAGTCGTAAGAGCGAGCCAATATCCGCTCGTTGATAATAATCTTCACTAGATTGAAAAAAGTCTACTATGAACGTAGGAACAAGTAATACAAAGGGAGTACCATCCACAATGATTGCTACTTTTCCTTCAAGTAACCCCCCACAAATCGCATCCGGCCTTTCCGTATTGTACACCGTTGGAAACGGGGAATGGGGGTAATCCTGTATGTATTCTTCGATATAACCACTTTCCAAAATAGCATCCGCATCAATTGCATCTAACCGCTTTTTTACTTCTTTAACAATCTTGTCACTGACAATGCCGTTCATATAACAGATAGCGACGTCTGTTTGTGTTTTTTTCCCAATGACTTTACTTTCGATCCAGAGATTCGGATCTTTAATTCTCCTACGAATAAGGGAGGTATTCGTTCTTAACGTTTCAGTGAAACCTTCTTTCGGTCCTCTTATAACCGTTGTAGAGGATGATTCTTCTACTGATCTCGATTCATAGTCTTTTGAACCAATAGCAAAAGCTGTTTCATACCCATCCATTAAAATAATCGAATCCCCAGCAAGAATAAAACTAAATAGCTCTTGATAATCCTTACACTCCTCCACCTCACTATTCGCTAACGTTTGATCTTTCATCACTTTAAAAAGATCACTCTCTTGAGGATTAACTTTTGGCTTTATCCATTTTGCCTTTTTCCGTACATTTCCTTGATTTGGGGATGATCCCTTTCCGGAGCTATCTGCATTATTTCCAGTTGGTAAATCAGTTAGACGTAAATCAATCATCAATGTTTCCGTAATATAATCTTGAATGAACATTTTACTAGCCATGCCATCCATATAAAGTAAAGCAACCTTTACTAGTTGAGTCGAACCGATTTTAAATTCCCTTACTACAAAATCCGAGCTATTCCCAAGTATAGACTTCACATTTTCAATCGTTTGATCAATGTCTTTATGTAAGGGAGTAGCCAAATCTGAAGGTATATTCTCTACTTCCATTGGTTCTTTCTTCTTACTTAACCATTTCCTCATATACCAAAAGCTCCTAATCAAGATAATAATTTGTATATTATCTTTCCAAAATGTTGAATAATTATGTAAAGCACAAAGATGGAATTGCCGTTGAGTAGAAAATGGGTTTCATTTACTGAATATCGGGATTCACGTGATGGGTATCGGGATTTGGACCCGGGATATCAGCACTCATACAAGAGATTTCGGCGTTCGCACTCGGGATATCAAGATTCATACGAGAGATTTCAGCATTCAAACTCAGAATATCAGCATTCATGTACATAAGAAAAACCCGAATATCAGACACTTTTTATCGGTGTCCATTATTCGGGTTTCATTCTTCACCATATCAATAAAAACTCTTTTTCTAACATCTATAATTTAATTATTATCCTACTAGACTCTCCTTTTGCCAACATATCAAATCCTTCATTTATTTGATCCAGCTCGATCATGTCACTCATTAGCTTATCTACAGGTAAACGCCCTTGTTTCAATAAGTTAATGAATTTCGGAATATCCCTTTTCGGGACACAACCACCTACATAGGAACCTTTCAAAGTTCTCTCTTCCGCAGTTAAACTCACATATGGAAACGAGAAATGGTGTTTTGGATCTGGTAGTCCTGTTGTTACGGTGGTACCGCCACGTTTCGTAATTCCGTAGGCTACTTCCATTGCGGGAACGGCTCCAGCAGTTTCAAAGCTATATTCCACTCCTCCACCAGTTGCTTCACGTACTTTTTCAATTACATCCATATCTGTGGAATTAAATGTATCCGTCGCTCCCAATTCTTTAGCAAATTCCAATTTAGAGTCATTAATATCAATGGCAATGATTCGTTCCGCACCTGCAGCAATAGCACCGATAAGCGCACTTAAACCAACTCCCCCTAAACCGACAACTGCAACTGTACTACCTAGTTTAATATTTGCAGTATTAATTACCGCTCCTACCCCCGTAATGACAGCGCATCCAAATAAGGCTACTTTTTCAAAAGGAATATCCTTGTCCACCTTAATCAAGGAATTCCTAGATACAACCGCATATTCAGAAAATGCCGAAACACCTAAATGATGATTAATTTTTCCTTCCTCATTATGTAAACGTATATCACCGTTTAACAGTGTACCTTCCGTGTTAGATTTTGCTCCTTCTTCACATAAAGCTGGGCGCCCTTCTTGACATGGTAGACAGTGACCACAGCTAGGAACAAATACACATACTATGTGATCGCCAACCTCTAAATCATCTACCCCTTCCCCTACTTGCTCCACAATTCCAGATGCCTCGTGTCCCAAAGCCATTGGCAATGGTCTAGGTCGACTCCCATTCACAACAGATAAATCAGAATGACAGAGACTAGCAGCTTTTATTTTAATAAGCACTTCCCCATGTCCGGGTGGATCAAGATTAAGCGTTTCTATTTGAATAGGTTTACTTTCTGCATATGGTAATTGCTTCCCCATTTCACGTAATACAGCTGTTCTTACTTTCATATTGGCAACCTCCCCTAATAAAACGTTTTCTTTATTCTTGTATTAAGTGCTCTTCTAGTTGCAGTCTAATTTCATCTGGTATTGGTTCTGTGGCTTGCTTTTTACGATTAAAATTGACATATACAGCTCTTCCTTTTGCACAGAGTTCTTCATTTTGAAACATCTCTTCATACAAAGTAAAACTAGAATTCCCAATTTTCTCGACGTGCGTTTTTATGATTACATCTCTTCCGTAATAAATTTGTTTCAAATAGTCCACGTTCATGTTTAAAATAATACAACGCCAATCTTCAAAACTTAAATCACTAGTAAACATTTTGAAAATTTCATTTCTGCCGGCTTCGAACCATATGGGGATGGTTGTATTATTGATATGACCTACACCATCTGTTTCACTGACGCGTGGGGTGATGATAGTTTTTAGCAAGACATCTGCCCCTCTCCCTTTCATTTTGATTCTATTATATTATAACACATTGGAATAGGAA
Source organism: Oceanobacillus sp. FSL K6-0118 (assembly GCF_038006665.1). NCBI lineage: Bacteria > Bacillati > Bacillota > Bacilli > Caryophanales > Bacillaceae > Oceanobacillus > Oceanobacillus sp. FSL K6-0118. Next base: position 1,571,360 of record NZ_JBBOVR010000001.1, on the reverse strand, counting down.
TTTTCAGACTATTACTTCAATCTGCTAAGAACTAAATGACTTTACCGTTTTATTCCACCTAAGACGATAATACTCCGAGTATATTCATATATAATTAATTCTTATGAAATCGTTTTTTTATCTTGTCCACAATATATTCAGGCACTTTTTAAATACATTATTTAGAAACGGAGGATTTCAGATGCATGATGTTTTGGAAGTAATCCTTAGAAGTATCGGCGCCTTCTGCTTATTATTGATAAGGGCTAAAATTTTAGGAAAACAAACCATTTCAAAAATGACCACTTTCGATTTTGTTGCCTCGATATCACTAGGTGCAATTGCAAAAGACATTAATAAAGATGATGCAGCCTTATGTAAAACGTTCTGTAAGGAAAAATGGGGATAGGCAACCTATGCACTATCTCCATCTCACCTACATTTCACCATTTACATGTTCTTTTATCTTTCTTACATTATCCGGTCACTTCACCTCAAAACGCTTTTAGAAAAACTCCCTCCTTTTCCACCTTTCTATTATTTAGCAAGTTCCTTTTCACTTGCGTAAACAACTCTTCCATCCATTATTGTCATAATCACTTCTGTTTCTGGTATCATTTCGATTGAATTTTCAAATAAATTTTTATTTAAGACAACCATATCTGCTAATTTCCCTTCCTCAATGGTGCCCAGCTCGTTTTCCCTAAATGAGCCATATGCGGGAGTTGTGGTATATGCCTTGATAGCCTGCGCAAGACTTATCTTTTCAGATTCCTCCCATGACTGACCATTTAAATCTATTCTTGTCATTGCATGATAGATTCCTAACAAAGGATTTAAAGGTGCTACTGGGAAATCCGTTCCAAAAGTGATAGTAGCTTCTGTATCCATAATCGTCTTTACAGGAAAATATAAAGGTTGTTGTTGTTCACTTATTCTGCTTGTATATGCTTCCTTAGGCATTAAGGCAACATGGGACGGCTGAAATGATGCAATTACCCCTAGTTCTTGGAAACGTTGAACATCATCTGGATGGAGTACCTCTACATGTTCTATGACGTGTCTGGAATCTCTTTGACCGTTTTCTCTTTTAGCTTCCTCAAAAGCGTCCAACGCTAAGCGGACAGCTCCATTTCCAATCGCATGAAATCTAATTTGAAATCCATGCTTATCTGCCTGTTTAACCAATTGTTTGATTTCCTCAGGCTTCTTCGTAAGATCCCCTGCCGTCTCTGGACGATCTTTATAACTATCAAGTAAATAAGCCGTGTGACTAGTAACGACTCCATCAATAAATTGCTTAAGTCCAGAAAAAGTTAATTTATCTGACTGATATTTTTCTTTTAATCTATTTGCCTCTTCCATATCCTTTTGTAATTCTGGATAAAAATGAATGCGAGTCGTTAGAATTCCCTGTTCTTCAAGTTGGGAGTACACTTTTAGATCCTCTTCCTGTTTCGGCCCAATATTTCCACCAAACAAATCATTAACGGATGTAACCCCGTATTTTGCCGCCTCCTTGAGCAGGCCTTTAATCAATGACACTCTTTTTTCTTCTGAAAACCGGTAAGCAAATTCTGTCACATAACCAACCGCATCTTCAAACAAAAGTCCGGTTAACTCACCTTTTTCATCTTTTCCTATTTTACCGTAATCCGGGTCAGGTGTATCTTTCGTTATTCCACAAACTTCAATTGCTTTGCTATTGATCCAAGCATAATGAACTTCTGCATTAAACAGGATAACTGGGCGGTCCGGAATATATCTATCCAATACCTCCTTATGTGGGAATTCCTTATGTTGCCAGCTGGTATGATCCCAGCCAAGGCCGATAATCCACTCCTCATTCGGTCTCGATTCCGCATATGCTGCTGTCATTTTAGCGGCTTCTTCTGCCGACTCTGAATCATGTAAATGAACCATATCATTTTGCACTAAACTACCCATCATAAAATGAACATGGAAATCCTGAAATCCAGGAACAATTAGCTCATCCTCGAACTGATGGACAATAGTTTGTTCTCCAATCATTGGCTGTATTTCCTCTAACGTACCTACAGCAGCAATTTTATTATTAATAATGGCAATGGATGCCTTTTCAGTTGTCTCTTTCAATCCGGTAAATACATGATTACCAGAAAGAACTAAATCCGCTTTCACCATAATATCCCTCCTTGAATTTTAAACTACCTCATCATCTATTTGATCAATCGAAAGCTCCGGTGGTTTCTTGGTAAACATCTTCGTAATAATCAATAGCAACACAACACCGATAGCAAACCAACCTAGCCCTAATAGAAATGCATGTTGATCCAAACTGGTCCAAATCCATGCCGTAAAGGCCGCACCAATAAGTGGTAATATTAAATATTTCACTGTATCCATTCCCGTTCGTCGTTTGCCTTTGATATAATAATGAACGACTACAGATAAGTTAACAAACGTAAAGGCGACTAACGCCCCAAAGTTAATAAGAGAAGATGCTTGCACTAAATCAACAAACAGTGCAGATAAGGTGAATACGCTTACAATCAGTAAGTTTAAAGCCGGTGTACGAAACTTCGGATGGATATAACCAAATATTTTCTTTGGTAATACACCGTCCCGCCCCATCGCATATAGAAGCCTTGACACACTCGCGTGGGAAGATAAACCAGAAGCTATACCGCCTGTAATATAACCTGCTAAAAAGATAGACTGAAATAGGTTTCCACCAATATAAAACGCAATTTCTAATGCAGCAGAATCTGCATCTTGGAAAGAACCAAAGTTAGGAAATACAATATGACTGACATAAGAAACTAATATAAAAAATCCTCCACCAATCATCGCGATTAAAAATATAGCTTTCGGAAGCGTCCTTTTAGGATCCACAGTCTCCTCTGCAAATGTTGTAACGGCATCAAAACCAAGAAAAGACAAACATAATATCGAAGCCCCTGCCATTACCAATTCAAATGGAACTTCTCCATTTACAAAAGGGGAACTCATCAATAAAGTACCTGAACCCAGACCGTTCATAACACCTCTAACGGATAAGATGGAAAACAGGACAATAATAAGAAACTGACAAGAGATGAGAAGGATATTCACTTTTGTTGCTACTTTTACACCAACAATATTGACTACCGTTATGAGCGAGATAAAAGCAATTAACCAGACAGGAAACGGTACCTGTGGGAAATAGGCGTTTAAATAAATACCTATTAATAACCCATTAATCATAGGAAGGAATAGGTAATCTAAAAGAATAACCCATCCCACTATGAAGCCAACATGAGAATTAAATGCCTTTTGTGAATAAGTATAGGCAGAACCAGAGATTGGAAAAGCCTTTACCATCTGACCATAACTATAAGCGGTAAACAGCATCCCAATTAGCGCAACAATATATGCTGCTGGCACCATTCCTCTTGTTATTTCAGCAACAACACCATATGTGGAAAATACAGTGGTTGGAGCCATATACGCTAAACCGAATACAATTAGCGGGAAGACAGTTAATGTACGTTTAAGTTTCACATCCATATATCATTCAGCCCTTCTAAAATAAATCATGATTTTACCGTTATTTCCTTTGCTACCGCTTCTTCCGTTTTAATTTGATAAAGATCACTTCTCCTGTCATGTAAAGGAGTGACCGTACCATTTAAACGATTTCGTCGCAATAACTCCAGATCCACTTTTCCAACCACCATTGTTTCCACGTTAGGATCACACTCGCTAACCACACCATTCTCCGATAAATCATAATCAATTGGTGAATAGATTCCGGATTGTGCATTTTGACTATTCATATGATGCACTTGCGTTAGATTTCCTGTAGAACCAGCCGTAACGACAAAAACTTGATTTTCTATAGCTCTTGCTTGTGCACAGTGTTTCATTCTTAATGATTCTTGTTTATCAGGAGCCGTGAATGGTGTAACCAAGATATCTGCTCCACGGTCTACCGCCATTCGAGCTGCTTCAGGAAACAGTACATCGTATCCTAAGAGTATGCTAATTTTTCCACAATCCGTATCAAATACGTTTAATTCATTCCCAGGATGGATGCCCCACCACTTTTTCTCATAAGGAGAAATATGCAGTTTGTACTGTTTATCTACCTTCCCGTTTCGATGAAATAAAAAAGCTGCATGGTAGAGAGAATCATCTTTTTGAACAAAATTAGAACCCGCAACAATGTTAATACTGTAACGAATAGCCAAATCAGAAAAGAGTTCTTTATATTCATCGAGGTGCGATGTTAATTGACGTACCTGTTTACTTGGGACCTTTTCATTAAGGTAGGATTGAAGCTGCATGGTAAATGCCTCAGGAAAAACAATGATGTCGGAACGTATTTTCGAACTGGCATTCACATAGTACTCACACTGTGCCGCAAATTCCTCAAAGGATGAAATCGGATTTATATTGTATTGAACCGCCGTAATTCGTACTGGTAAAGATTTTTGATACCTTTGATTCGTATCCGCAATATATTCTGGATTTTTCCATTCCATCAATGTGGCATATTCCAATGATGCCTCATCTTTAGCTAAATAGTTTGGCATTACTTTTATCAGTTCAAAATCATTCATTAACTGAAAGGTTAGTACAGGATCATATAAATTCCGTTTGATCACCTGTTCCACATATTGTTCCGCGGTGAGGCGATTCGCATAATTATGATAATTCGGTATACGTCCCCCAAACAAAATACTCTTCAAATTAAACTTACGGCAAATTTCCCGCCGCGCCTCATACAAGCGGCGTCCGATTTTCATATGTCGGTAATCAGGATGAACAACGACTTCAATTCCGTATAAATTTTCCCCATTTGGATTGTGATTGCGGATAAAACCATCATCCGCAATCTGACTAAACGTATGATTCACCCCATAATCATCAAAATTTACAATAATACTGGAACAAGAGCCAATGATCTCGCCTTCATATTCAATACACACTTGACCTTCTGGAAAAATCGACAGTTGGCTTTCAAAATGTTCCCGTTTAAATGCTATTTCAGGATTTCCAAAGCCAAGCTGATTCATTTTTATAATACCTTCTATATCTTCATATCTTGTGTTTCGTACAATCAATTTTTTCTCAAATTCTGCAGTGTCTTCATTTGCCATGTGTCCTCTTCACTCCTTTAAAAATGCATTCCTCTTCCTCTGTCTTATTTTGTATTTACTGAAACAAGTTTCTCTTCCAAATAATCATCAAGGCCATACTTTCCGCCTTCTCTCCCCATACCACTTTCCTTCACTCCGCCAAATGGCGCTTGGACAGTAATAGGTGCAGCATCATTAATCCCTACAATCCCGTATTCAAGTTCTTCCATCATACGGAATCCACGACTTAAATCTTTCGTAAAGCAATAACCTGCCAAACCATAGGTAACGTGATTCGCCTTTTCAATCACTTCTTCTTCGGTTTTAAATGGAAAGATAGGCGCTACAGGACCAAATGTTTCCTCCTCTGCTATCTTCATCGATTCAGTGGCACCTTGAATTACCGTTGGTTCATAAAAATATCCTTGACCCTCATGATTCGAATAAACTTTTCCGCCACTTAACACCTTGCCGCCATGGTTAACAGCATCCTGTACATGGGTTTCAACTTTCTCCAATGCGTGCTTATTAATAAGCGGACCAACATCTGTACCTTCTTCCATTCCATTACCAACCTGTAGATGTGCTACTTTTTCAGCAAGTTTTTTACCGAATTCCTCTGCAATATTTTCTGCAACATAAACCCGATTCGTACTGATACATGTCTGACCAGCATTTCTGAACTTTGATGCCAATACGCCTTCTACCGCCATTTCAATGTCTGCATCTTCAAATACGATTAATGGGGCATGACCTCCCAATTCCATGGATACTTTCTTGACTGTGTCAGCACTGTCACGAAGCAGTTTTTTTCCAACAGCTGTTGAGCCTGTAAATGTAATTTTTCGAACATCCGGATTACTGGTCATTTCTGCACCAATCTCTTCTGCTGGCCCGATAACAAGATTCACTACACCTTTTGGTATTCCGGCCTCATGAAAGCATTCAAAAACCTTTATTGCTGATAGCGGTGTCGCTGGTGCTGGTTTTAAAACGACAGTACATCCTGCTGCAAGAGCTGGTGCAAGCTTACGCGTAATCATTGAAAATGGGAAATTCCAAGGTGTGATTGCTGCTGCAACCCCGACTGGCTGGCGAAGTACTAAAATACGCTTGTCAGGATGGGAAGCAGGAACTGTGTCTCCATAAACTCTTTTTGCTTCTTCGGCATACCATTCTAAGTACTTGATCCCACTAATTACCTCACCAGTTGCATCTACTAATGGTTTTCCATTTTCTTTCGTAATGGTTTCTGCTAATTCAGCTTGACGTTCTTTCATCAGTTCTACAACCTTCGCAAGATATTCGCCTCGTTTTTCACCAGTTTCTTTCTTCCATGATTTAAATGCCTCTTTCGCTGATTGAATGGCTTCCTTTGTTTCCTTTTGTCCTACGGATGCAACTGCTTCTATTACTTCACCTGTTGCAGGGTTGATTACATCTATTGTTTGATTGGACTCTCTCCATGCTCCATTGATATAGACCATTTCTCTTCACCTCACAAAATTTCTTCAAATTGACTTTCTGATGGTTTTCCAACACATAAGAACATTTTTCGTTTTGATAGATTCATAATAATCGAGAAGACCGTTTCCATTTGTCGATGTTCTGGTGCCATATGATTTGGAAAATGATTGATGGAATTTGGCTTATTGTATGTGTCTGCTAGCCAAGTTTTAAATAATTCCTCATCAAGTGTTTGATTTGAAGCCCTCGCTATTTGAATCAGCTGCTCCGCTCGAAACTTACGCAGCATGGAATCATCCTGACGAAATTCATTCATATCTTTTAAGTGTTCTTTGACAACGTTTGAACAAATATGATTTGTATGTACCAATGTACCATTATTCTCTGTCACATAATCCATTCCAAACGGGGATACCTCTCCATTTACAGCCATTCCATTTCCATTACCGTCATCACTTCCAATTAAAAAACTAGCAGCAGAAGCCATTTGTTCTCCTTTTATTTTTGAAATTGCCTCCGGTAACGAATGAGAATTCAGAACCGCGCGTAAACCCAAATGAATTGGAATGGCATCAGATTTTTTATCTGTTATTAAGGCATTAAAACAAACCCCAACACCTGCAGAGTTAAAGCCAATTTTTCCAATAATGCCGCCTTCCGTTACCATTTTTATGCTAGGTTTATTTTCACTGTGGATATCCAATAGCAGCAAGCTTTCCTTCTGCCGACCTTTCCAATCCCAGTTTTGTCCAATGATGGTCTCGGATGCCGCTGGTGGCATAACCCCAATTGCCGTACAGCCATCAGAAAAGGAGGTTCCCTTATATCCAGCAAGGGCTATTTCACTGCGCGCATTAAGAGCAAGAATATCCTCAAAGTCTACCCCCGCGCCAATTGCAATCCCTTCCATTTCTTCTATCATTTCTGCATCATAGCTTTCAATCGCCTTTAAATGAGGTAGTGCTCGTTCTCTGGCTTCTTTCCAGCTAATTCCCTGATAACCATGGAACAATTTTTCATAGGTTTCAAGACTTTGAAAGACTTGTTCCTTCCCCTCGCTCCCATGTGCTTTTCCTATTTCTTTTGAAGACCCCCGAAGTTCTAGTCGTTTAATCATGATTCACTCCTCTTTCTTTCATAATGGGAAGAATTATTCATTCCTCCCATCTATAATCACTAACCTAATTTTTTCACAAATGCTGTAATCGAATCATCAATAATTCCAATCATCTCTTCTATTTCCTGTTTATTAATAATAAGTGGTGGTGCTATGGCAATGATTTCTCGGTGCGACCCCAAGGTACGAAGAATCAATTTGCGGTCGAAACATTCATCCACCACTACCGTTGCTGGTTGAACAGCATCATCAAATAAAGTATTAGTTTCTGGATCCTCATATAGCTCAATTGCTGCTAATAAGCCAAGTGATCTCGTATTTGTGACATGCTTATGCTTATCTTCTAAATAACGGAATCCATCTTTCAGCACTTTTTCCATCGCCTGAACATGCTCAATGATATGGTCTCGTTCAAGGATTTCAATATTTTTCAAGGCAACTGCACATGCTGTTGGATGTCCGCTATACGTGAATCCATGACTTAATACTCCATCATACTGTACGAGCGTATTGCGAATTTCATCACGTAACATCACGCCACCTAATTGCGAATAGCCGCTTGAAATCCCTTTAGCCATACTCATTAGGTCTGGAACTACATCCCAATGATCTACTGCAAACATCTTTCCTGTACGGCCAAAGCCACAAATCACTTCATCTGCAATCATCAAAATACCAAATTCGTCACAAAGCTTGCGAACTGCTTGAATGTAACCTTCTGGTGGTATATGAACCCCGCCAGACCCTTGTACTGGTTCCAAAATGACAGCCGCAATAGTATCCGCACCTTCTTTTTCTATAATACCTCGAATGGAACCTTCATAATTCGGATCACTCTTATCCCCTAACTCACAATTAGTCAGATGGGCCTTCGCATGGTACACCTCACCAATATTAGATCCAGCAAAATTATGAAATGCAGGAATTCCCGTAGCAGTTTGCGCTGCAACTGTTACACCGTGATATGCATTATGAAGAGCTATAATTTTTCTCTTAGATGGCTTCCCTTTTAATTCCCAGTAAAATCTAGACAATTTGAAGGCGGTATCATTTGATTCTGATCCACCTGAAGTATAAAAGACTGAGTTTAAATCCCCTGGAGCAATTTCTGCCAACTTCTTTGAAAGTTCAATTGCAGGCTCATTGGAATATCCTTTAAACGAAGAAGAATAAGCCATGTTCATCATTTGATCATAAGCTGCTTGAGCAAGTTCTTTATTTCCATGTCCTAAATTCACGTTCCATAACATTGCTAGACCATCTAAATATCTTTCTCCATCTGTACTTGTAGCATAAACACCATTGCCACTTGAAAAAATAAGAGGCGATCCATCTGTAGCTTGGGCTTTTGCTGAAGTAGTTGGATGGATATAATGTTTCTTATCCCATTCTACTAATCTAGCCGTTTTATCTGTTGTAGTTTGTATATTTCTAGTAGTCATAATATAAAAACCTCCCAATTTTTATTGCTTGATAAAGTCCATCTCACATTTATATATGCAAAAACTATGCCAACAGAAGGTGTTTTTTCTTTAAAACCTTCTCAAATACCAATTAATTGGTATTTAAAAACTTTTTCTTTTAAAAAACATGCCTTTTCCTACTATTATAAATACTCTTTATTATGTAAAAATGCATACCATTATGCAGTGAAGCATAACGGTATGCATTCATTAGACAGGTCTTGATTGATTCTTACGTTCCTGAATCTTCTTATATTTACGACTAACTGCAGATTGACTTATTCCTAGTGCCCTAGCCGCTTTAGTTGTTGTTTTATACTGCTGGATTGCCAGTGTAATTAATTGTTCCTCTACATATTCTTGCGCTTTCTGGAGCGGCATTATCCCCGTAATCATTGGTTTAGACTTACCAGAAACATCGAACCGTAAAAATTGACTCACAACATCAGAAGTAATCACATCATCCTCCGCTGTAATAAATAACCGCTCAATTAAATTCTGCAACTCTCTGATATTCCCCGGCCAAGCATATAACTCTAGTAGACTAAGTGCATCTGGTGAAAAATGATATTTCTTCTGATACTTTTTATTTAGCTTTTGAATAAAATGATGAGCAAGTAAAGGAACATCTTCTGGACGCTCCCTTAACGGCGGAACGTTTAGTGGAATAACATTAATCCTATAATACAAATCCTCCCTAAAGGTTCCTTCCTCTACCATTTTCTCTAAATTCTTATTGGTTGCTGCGATAATTTGCACATCAATTGGAACCGGATCGGTACTACCAATTGGAACAACCTCATTTTCTTGAAGGACACGTAATAACTTCACTTGCAACTGCTGAGAAATTTCTCCAATCTCATCAAGAAATAAAATTCCACCATTCGCCCTTTGAAAATAACCGATTTTCCCGTTGTTATCCGCACCCGTAAAAGCACCTTTCGTATAGCCAAACAATTCACTTTCCAACAAATTTTCAGGTATAGCCCCACAATTTATCGTAAGGAAAGTATTCTTTGACCGGCTTCCACGTTTATGGACTTCCTTTGCAATCAATTCCTTACCAACGCCGGATTCTCCCTGAATAAGTACAGTGGAGGAGAATTTGGCTAGCTTTTCAATTTGCATGATGATCTTTTCCATTTTTTGACTGCTATAGATAATACGATCGGAAGGACTTTCTTTATTTTTCAAATGATTTAATTCTTCCTTATATTTATCTGACTTTTCTTTTGTCTTCTCAAGCTCCGACTTTAGCTTCGTATGTTCTGTAATATCCCTTGAAGCAATCACAATCCGAAGAAGTTCTCCGTCTTCGTTAAATATTGGATTCCCGATGGATAAGATTTTCAATCCGGAATCCGTCTCTTGAACTACCGAAACTTTTTCCCTTTTCTCCATTACTAGTCTCGTAACGGATGGAGTAAACAAGCCTGCCTGTTCTAAATCAAGTAAACTTCTTCCAATCAATTCCTTTAAATCGATTCTCCAAAAATCAGAAATATAATTTTCACTATGACGAATAAGCTCTCCTTCACCATTCACAATGAGAATTTCATCATAAATTGTAGCCAGAATAGCATTTAGATCGTGATTTAGGTTTTTGACAAAATCCATTTCCACAGCCATTTCTTCGACCATCGGTAAATCCTGGACAATAATGACCGCCCCGTCCACTTTTTCCTTTTCACCGTCTCGGACCATAACAGGGCTGTAATCGACTAGCACCCCCATTTCATCTGTAATGTGAATTTGGTTTAGCATGGTTTTCCCTGTTAAAAAAACACTATTTAAATGCTCCTCCGAAAATATGAACCTAGCATCGGCACCAAGAACATCTTCTTTTTGACTGCGAATCATTTTCAACCCAGAATCATTATAATTTACAATTTTATTATCCCGATCAACAATGAACATTCCTAACGGTATCGAAGTTAATAAAAGCTTTATAAAATCCCCATTCTGGTTCTCTCTTTTAAGCAACTCAATAAGAATATCCTCCCGATGAATATAGCCAATCAACTTACTATTTCTATCTTTAACCAAAATAATAGGTTGCCCTAACACTTGGAAAATAAAGGGGAAAGAGAGATCTTTTCCTTCATGAAAAATAACTAGTTCTTCTATCGGATTTGCATAGGATTGGATTTCTTCCCAATTCGCATCATATTGCACCTCTTTTGTATAAACATAAGCATAAAGCTCATGATTCCTTTCCAAGAAGACATAATCACTTTGATCATCGATGAGTTTTTCCTTTATTTTCTGATTTTCCGGTATGACGATTATCGGCTTTAATTTACTTTGAATGGCTTCGAACATTTTGTACAGTCCCCCATTTCTTGTACATAAAATGAAAAGTATCTTCATTTATTCAAAAGTGAATAGCTATGCTTTCTTGCATAAACATTAACAGAAAAATCATATTATTTGAAGTTATGTTTACAAATATATTATTCGTTATATTTAGTATTTTATCACAACCATCGGAAACCGCTTACAAATAACACTAATAAATTTGAATTTGGCATACTTTTTGCAAGAAAACTGTATAGGAAAATTTACGAGGGGGAACGAAGATGAATTCAGAAACACAAAAAAAGCCCACGCTTTATGTAGCATTGATTCCGATTATCTTTATGGTCATTGCTCTAATAGTCGGGATTGGAATCTATAAAACTGATCCACATATTCCTTTATTCTTAAGTGCCATTGTTGCATCCATTACTGCACTTTCTTTAGGATATTCTTGGAACACGTTAGAAAGAGGAATAATTAAAGGAGTTAGTTTATCATTACAAGCTATTTTAATTTTACTTGTAATCGGTATCATAATCGGAACATGGATTGCAGGCGGTATTGTTCCGACAATGATTTACTATGGGCTGGAAATTCTGTCACCAACCTATTTTCTATTTGCAGCCTGTCTAATTTCTTGTATTGTTGCACTTGCATCAGGAAATGCTTGGACTGCCGCGGGTACCATAGGAATTGCACTTATGGGGGTTTCAGAAGGACTAGGGGTTAACCCTGCTATGGCAGCTGGTGCCGTCATTTCTGGTGTCTACTTTGGAGACAAAATATCTCCGCTATCTGAAACAACGAATCTTGCGCCGGGAGTTGCTGGTTCTGAACTTTTCGAGCACATTAAACATATGTTATACACCACCATTCCATCATTAATTATCTCATTAATCATATACTTCATTTTAGGTTTCTTTTCATCTGGAGAGGGATCAGATATCGAACAAGTTGCACTTCTTCAGGAAAATCTATCACAAATCTATAATCTATCTCCATGGCTTCTCGTTGTGCCTGCAATCGTTATCATGATGATGATCCGTAAAATGCCAGCCATGCCAGCACTAGCCATCGGTTCACTTATGGGAGCTGTTTGCGCAATTCTCGTACAAGGGATATCTATTGAAGAGACCCTTACAACCATGTATTATGGATACTCTATCGAAACAGATATGGAGGTTTTAAATAATCTACTGAATAATGGTGGTGTAGAAGCCATGCTATGGACTGTATCATTAATTCTAATCGCCATGAGCTTTGGAGGAATATTGGAAATAGCAGGATTTTTCGCCGTTATTGTAGAAAGCCTAATGAACCTAGTAAAATCTACTGGAAGTCTTATTACAACAACAGTCGGAACATCGATCGCCTCCAATATTGTTGGCTGTGACCAATACCTATCCATCATTATTCCTGCAAGAATGTATGCAGCAGAATATAAAAGAAGAGGGCTCAAGCTAAAAAATCTATCACGAACTGTGGAAGACGCCGGAACCATGACATCCCCACTTGTCCCTTGGAATACCTGTGGTGCCTTTATGTTTGCAACACTGGGAGTCAGTGCCCTTAGCTATGCACCGTTCGCTTTTTTATGCCTTTTAAGTCCAATCTTCGCTATTATTTATGGATTCACAGGTTTTACGATAGAGTATGAAGAAGGTCATCAGGAACAAGAAAAGAAGGCTTTAAGTAATGTTCAGTAACTATAAAAAAGAATCCGTTTTGAAAAAATGTTCAAGACGGATTCTTTTTTTGTTAAGGTGAATACCATTTTAACAGGACCACCTCGATTTTCTTTTATTTTAATGCATGTCATTAAAATATAACAACTTAAGAAAGTGCAATTTTTCCTATAAAGGCAATTCGGCCCCTATTTTAAGTGGCTGTAAACCTTTAGACAAAATCCAAAGGGGTAAAGAGTTCTATCTCAATATCAAAACCACATTAATATGACCATTTGCTCTTTGTACATTTTATAAGCAACATTAATATACACTATCTCCATCTTACCTAATTTCCACCATTCAACTTTTCTTTTATCTTAATCCATTTTTTACACTTATTCCCGATAATTCCGCAATTTGTTCAACGGGCAGGACCTTTTTCAGCATGTTTTGAACTACTTTTTCTCGTTCGTTTTCTTTACCTATTTCAATCCCCATTTCCAAATAAGAATTAGGTAATTCTAGAAAGCGATCCGCTTCTTCTTTTGGTAATTTCGCAACTTCCTCATTCATTTGTTTTTCCCCTTTTCGTTTAACTTCAGGTAAGTTTCGAAAAATCCATAAATTAACTCCATCTTTGCTGGGTTTAATCCCATTTTACATAGGAGTGCTGCTACTACTGGATTTTGCTTATCGATAAAAGTATCGGGCTTACACCTGCAATAGCTAAACCAATGGCAATCATCATGACTGGCAAACCAATAGAGCTTAGCTAGAGTTGTCTATTCGAGATTAGGTCCACTCATAACTTATCCATATCGAGGGAATAATGGTGGTACACAAAATGTTGGAGGAGTCCGATTATGCCAGAATTACCCGAGATGGAAACGTACAAATCTTTACTACAACCATTAATTGGCGGCAAAAAGATCACAGAAGTAACGATTAATCGCGAAAAATCCATTAATGTTCCAATCAACCAATTTAAAGCTCAAGTAGAAAACCAGAAACTAAAAACCATTCAAAGACGGGCAAAGTATTTAATATTTAAGCTTCAAAATGGGTCATGTTTACTTTTACATCTTATGCTAGGTGGAAAAATGTTCTACGGAGATGGACATGATAAGCCAGATCGGACGGTACAAGTGCGGTTATCTTTTGGAAATCAGCATCTTTATTTTATAGGTCTTAGGCTTGGTTACTTGCATCTTTTATCACAAGAAATGGTTGACCAGGAATTTCAAGACATTGGATTTGAACCACTTAATCCTAATTTTTCTTTGGATTTATTTAGGGACATGATGAATAACAAAAGAGGCAAACTAAAATCTACACTGCTAAATCAGGAGTTTATAGCCGGTATCGGAAATCGTTACTCCGATGAAATTCTTTGGCATGCACAATTATTGCCAGATAAAAACATACCAGATTTAGATGTAGCTCAGATTAACAACCTATACGAGTCAATGCGATATATCCTTCACCTTGGCATCCAGCAAGGTGGGTACATGGATCCCCTTTATAAGGAAGATAATAAAACAGGTGGTTATCAAATGTTCGTTCATAACCGGGAAGGAGAAGCATGTCCACGATGTCATGCACCCATTGTCCAAAAAGAAATATCATCACGAAAAACATACTTTTGTAACAACTGCCAGCATTAAACAAGGAGAATAGATATGAAATTTGGTTGTCATCTTTCCATTGGAGACGGATATTTAGGAGCAGCAAAAAAGGCATTCAAAATGGGGGCTGCAGCATTTCAATATTTCCCGAAAAACCCACGAAGTCTGTCCATCAAAGACTTTAATCAAGATGATGCTGCTTTATGTAAAACGTTTTGTGATGAAAATAATATTTTATCTGTCAGCCATACACCATATCCAACGAGTATAACTCCCCATGACGCGAAAAAGCGTGAGCAGGTTATCCGTTCCCTCTTAAATGATTTGGAAATAACAGAAGCCTGTGGTTCGATAGGTGCAGTTGTTCATTTTGGTAAACACCTTAAAAACAAAACGTTAATCGAAAGCTATCAATTAATGATCGAAGTACTTAATGAAGTTTTATCCGAGTGGAATGGACAGGCTAAAGTATTGCTAGAAAACAACGCAGGAGTGCCAGGAACAATTGGTACGACATTAGAAGAGCTCGTACAAATTCGAAAACTTTGTGATTACCCAGAAAAGATTGGATTTTGTTTGGATACATGTCATGCCTTTTCTTGTGGTTTATGGAATGGAGATAATTGGGCGGAAGTTATTCAAAAAGGAAAGGACTTAGGCTATTTTGATGAACTAAAAGTTATTCATCTTAACAATTCCAAGTATCCAAGCGGAGAAGGAAAAGATCGTCACGCTCCTATTTTTCAAGGTGGGTACATTAAAGAAGACCAATTTGATCAATTAATGAAAACCCCTAAGTTGAAAGGAATTCCCTTTATTTTGGAAACTCCTAAAGAAGTAGTGCCGCATGAGAAGGAGATTAAGCAATTGCAGGAAAAATGGGGATAGGAAACATTTGGGCTAGTCCTTCCCCTTATCCCACAACGACATCTTACAGTTTAGGTCAATCTTATAGGAGTAACTCTCCATATTGCTTTTCTTCTCTTTTTCTGTCATTATGTATAATCGGAGCAGAAAGAAGGTTAATAGCGGGTTTGATACGATTAAATAGTTAAATAGAAATATAGTGTCCAGCCTTTCAATGAAAATGGTACAGATCAAAGGTAAAGCCATTATAATTAAAACTAATAAAAACTAAGCATAATCTTAGTTTTATAGATTAAAGAAAAGGAAGTGTGTTGTTTGCTACGCCGTTTTTTCTCGTATTACAAGCCGCATAAGCGGTTATTTATTATAGATTTTACAGCTGCAGTCATTGTTGCGATTTTGGAACTGGCATTTCCGATTGCTGTACAGTGGTTTATTGACGAACTGCTACCAGGGAATGACTGGAATCTGATTGTAACGGTTAGTGTTTTATTGTTGCTCGTCTATTTATTAAGTAAATTTTTACAATATATTGTAACGTATCTTGGTCATAAACTTGGCGTGAACATCGAAACAGACATGCGAGAGGACTTGTTTCGCCATGTTCAGCGACAGTCATTCCGATTTTTTGATAATACCAAAACTGGACATATTATGAGCCGCATCACCAATGATTTATTTGATATCGGTGAGCTCGCACACCATGGGCCAGAAGACTTTTTCATTGCTATCATGACTTTTGTCGGTACATTTATTATTATGTTTACCGTCAACCCATTACTTGCTTTCATTATATTAATTGCCGTTCCTATTCTTATTTTCCTTATCGCTTTTAGTAATATAAAGATGAACAAAGCATGGAAGAAGATGTATGAGAAGATAGCCGGTGTTAATGCCCGTGTGGAGGATGCGGTGTCTGGCGTGAGAGTTGTCCAATCTTTCACGAATGAAACATTTGAAATGGACCGTTTTATAGAAGATAACAATAGTTTTCGAAAAACAAAAATTGGAGCATATAAAGTGATGGCGCTCGTCCATTCCAATATCTATATGCTGATGCGTCTGATTACACTACTCGTCCTTGTCGTTGGAGCATGGCTAACCTTTAATGGACAACTATCCTACGGGGGACTTGTCAGTTTTGTATTATATGTTAATGTACTATTCAATCCTATCCAAAAAATCACCGCGTTATTGGAATTGTATCCGAAAGGGATGGCTGGCTTTCAGCGTTTTGTTGATTTACTGGACGTTTCCCCGGATGTGAAAGATAAAGAAAACGCGAAAGAAGTTGAAACGTTAAAAGGAGACATTTCCTTTCATAATGTGACATTTGGTTATGAAAAAACGCAAGCTCCCGTGTTGAACGAGCTGAGCTTTGACATTAAAGCAGGACAAACCATCGCCTTTGTAGGATCTTCCGGAGCTGGAAAAACAACAATATGCTCGCTGATTCCAAGATTCTATGATGTCACAGGAGGTAGCATCACCATTGACGGGATCGATATTCGTGATATAACGAAAAAGTCATTGCGGCAGCAAATTGGTGTTGTCCAGCAGGATGTCTTCTTGTTTACAGGTACCCTTCGTGAAAATATCGCCTATGGAAATCTACATGCGACAGATGAAGAAATTGAAGCCGCAGCAAGACAGGCACATATGGAGGAGTTTATTAGGGAATTACCAGATGGATACGAAACACAGGTCGGTGAGCGTGGTTTGAAACTGTCTGGTGGCCAGAAACAGCGGATTGCCATCGCCCGCATGTTTTTAAAGAACCCGCCTATTCTAATCCTAGATGAAGCAACATCTGCATTAGATACGGAAACAGAAACAATCATTCAAAAAGCACTAAGTGATTTGGCAAAAGACCGTACAACCTTAGTCATCGCCCACCGGCTGGCAACGATCAAGAATTCCGACCGCATTATGGTGGTAAGCAAAGATGGAATTGAGGAAGAAGGCAGTCATGAAGAACTACTTGCACGTGATGGGATGTTTGCACACTTGCATCATGTACAGATGAGTTGATATAAGAAGAGAATTTCCTACATAAATAGGAGATTCTCTTTTACTATTACTCTAATGTCTGTGACAACAATCATTTTTTAAGCAACTGAAAACTAGTCAATGGCCCTATTCGAGCGGTGGCAAGCACTACTTAAAAGCACGGGGACAGGATCCATATTTCAAAATATTTCTTTAAGGTTTATTTCTAGTCCTCCAAAAAAATAAGATTTTATATCGTCTTCTATCGTAAAGAAGAGTGGCTTACCATATTGATTTTTACTATCCAAATAATAAACTTCTATAAGTTTGTTCAGTATATCTACTATCCAATATTCCTTTACGTTTGCCTTCTCATACAAATTCCTTTTCACTATTTTGTCCATTTTTACACTTGAAGGTGAAAGAATTTCAATAATGAAGTCTGGTGATCCTATACATCCTTGGTCATCAAGCTTATTTGTATCACAAATAACAGAAATATCTGGCTGCACAACATTAAATACCTCGTCATTCTTTTTCCCTTTAGAAAATAATCGTACATCAAATGGGGCAGCAAACACCTGGCAATTTCTCTCTTTAAAGAAATTCATAAGTTGAAAAGACAAATTCATAGATACCTGCTGATGTTTTGTAGAAGGTGCAGGGGACATGTTGTAAGGGATACCATCAATAATCTCAATACGTTCTTCATCATCCCATAATAAGTAATCAGAATATGATAGTTTTCTATCAAATTGGGGAGTACTCATGAGTTTACCCTCCTTAAAAGATAATAAATCATAAGGATGAAAATAAAACCACTCAGAAGATTCGTTTAGTGAAAAAACAATATTTATTGTTTACCACATCTACCATATGCTTTTATTGTAATGCAATACAATAAAAAATGACAACTTAAGAAATGGATTTTTCTAAGGAATAATGATTAGTTGTATACACCTAGACTTCTTTCCAAAAATCATTCGTTGGTTTGGTTGTCATGTTGACCTGTGGATTTTTTAGGGAAATGCGCTTCCCATTTTTACTCCAACCTTCGTGGATTACCGCATGATGGACTTCATGACTTGTTTTTTTAGACCCACCTTTTTATTAATAATCCACTATTAAAAATCCATAAAAGAAAAGAGAGAATACCCTTTATCATGTATTCCCTTAAAAAATACCTTAATAGATCTAATTATATTTGAACTTTTATAGAATACGGATCTTTTTCTAAACCTCATTCTTGTAGACATTAATAGTATTTTTTAATCCTTTATCATAAGGTGTTTTCGGAATCGGAGCGATATGCTCTTCAAACTTTCGTCCATCTAAAACAACAGGATCTTCGTTTAAATACTGCATTTCCACAAATTCACGCATCTGCTTATTAAATAATCCGATAAAACGGAGCATATTTTTGGTTACTAAACCTACCTTCTTCGTATATCCTGTTGTTTCGCGAATTAGCTTAATAATTTCCTCTCCTGTAATCACATCATATGCAGGAATATTCCAACACTGCCAGTAGGAATCCTCACGTAAAGCAAGCTCAACAATAGCCTTTGCCCCATCAGGTGTATAAATATGCTCTCGTAATACATCTTGTTTTCCTATAAATCTAGCCTTTTTACCAGCTACGATTTGTCTAATCATATAATTAAGTTGCGCGTTTTCGGCATATGGCCCGTAAAAGTCCGGAAAATGCGCTATTACGTAAGGAACCCCGGAATTTTTATATAACTTTTCCATATCTAATCGCAATTTCCCTTTTCTTGTATTCGGCCTTTTTGTAGTAGTTTCAGATACTTTATCACCATTACTTTTACCGTAGGCATAAATATTATCCACAATTGCAACTTTAGCTGAGACTTTCTTAGCAGTGGTAATAACATTTTCATTTAATGGTATTAGATTCGATTGCCAATCACCATATGGAATATTTATAGCTTGAAAGATTACATCTACGTCACTTGCAACATTTTCTAATTGTTTTCGATTAAAAACATCCCCGGATTGAATAACTATATTGGGGTCTGCCTTAAACATTTGTGTTAACTTTTCTTTATTACGTGCAAAGGCCACAACTTTTATTCCTCGACTTGATAATTCATTGACTATGGAATATCCCATTCCACCTGTAGCCCCTAATACTAATGCCCTTCTCATTACTTATTCCTCCCTTTAATTAACCACTGGTCAATTTTATTTGAAAATAAGGTATGGTACCTTATTTTTTCGTCCATCGTAGAAGCATGTTTACGTGAAACCGTGCTGCGCTTTTCACTTCATCAAATGTTGTAATATGCCCTAGGTAATGTGTAACAAACCCATGCAATGAAATAAAGATTGACCATATTTCTCGAATGGTCATTTGCTTTTCACTTAGCTTACTAACTTGATTGGCAAATTTTTGGTATGTCACCATTGGGCTTTCATTAATAAAATTTCTTACTTCATCGTCTTTAGTTAAAAACATAATTTCATAATGATTTTGATGTGTTAGCCCAAACTCAATATACCCGAAAAAAAGCTGCCCTAGTTTTTCTTCATTAGAGGCTTCATCATTAACAATCTCTTCTATTTTCTGATCAAGCATCAGAAAATGATTTTTGACTAACGCATAAAACAATTCTGCCTTGTTTTTAAAATGATAGTATATTGCTCCATGACTATAATTCAATTTCTTTGCAATTTGTCTCATTGAAACTTGTTGATATCCTTTTTCTACAAACAAATCTCTAGCTGCATCCATAATCATGTCACGAGTTAATTCTTTTGCCACTGCTTTTCTAGCCGCCATATTCACTATCTCTCCATTTTATTAACCACTGTTCAATTAATAGTATACAAAATAAATTGAAAAAACGCAATGGAATGATAACGGAGGGTAGCTATTACAAGATTGAATCGAAATTCTCTCCACATCACCTAAATACTATACAATACTATTCAAACATAACCATAATTTTCAAACAAGCTTACAAGTCATCCAGTCCATTTTTCTTTCCAATAGTTAAAGCTGTTTCGTTATTTTGTAAAAGTTTTCTAAGTGCTGCCTAAGAAATTTAACCAAAAACAGAACAAATGTTCCTTTATCGTGATATAATAAAAGAAATACTTTAAGGGGGACAATTATGTATAACCTAGATGAAGTTCAATTTAACATTTTAGTTGCAAGTATAATAGGAGATGGTGAAATTACTAAAATTTATCCCAACAGTCGAAGAATCAATAATAGTTACCGTGAACATTATGGTACTGAACAAAAGGATTATAGATTATGGAAACAAAACTTCCTACCTGATTTGTTATACATTACACCTAGAAGTAATACATTAAGATCCAAATCTTGTAAACTATTTACTAATTGGTATTCTTTGTTCTATGACCTAAACGGTAATAAACAGATACCTCATGAACTGGTTAAACAATGCACACTCCAACATTTTCTTGCTATTTTATACATGGACGACGGATCATTAGTATTATCCAAACGTATTAATCATCAAAAGAAAAATATATTTCTTACACCACATATATATCTTTACCTACAAAACTACAAACCAAATGATTTGGATATATTAAAGGAACATATACAAAAGTATTTCAACATCAATCTTAAGAAATGCAAAAGAAACGATGGATATGGCTATATTTTAAGAACAACCTCTGTTAAAGAAACTTTTAATTTTTTAGAACAAATAAAAGAAGTTACTGCAACCTGTCCTTCGATGTACTATAAAACTAACTGGGATTTCAGACTAAAGAAAGAGAAGGACAAATACAAACAATTATATCCTAATTACAATCTGCTTATAAGTAGCTCAAACCGTTCAAGAACATATTCTGAAGAAGAAATAAAGCTTCTAATTAAACTAAAAAAGCAAAATCAAACAGATCAATCTATTGCAGAAAGTATTGGTCGTTCATATTGGTCCGTGGTTTATAAACTTTCGGAGTTGCGAAAAAATGGGGAAATATAAATAGGATATAAAACATTAAAGACTTCAAATTTATTTGAGGTCTTTAATGTTTTATATCTCAAAATTAATGTTCTCATTTAGATGTGATTGAGTAGATATTGAATTTTAACTACCTAAGATGAGTTTAATAGTAAGCTCCTACTCAAATACCCAAATAACAGGAATTATCCCACATTCACTTTATCACTTTAAAGCAGTAGCATACTAACAGAAGAACACCAGATTCTGAACTTCCCTAACAATGAAAATAGCTACTACCCCACTAGTAGAAGTAGTAGCTTAAGTTGGGTTGTTACTTAAAAACTTCTAGTGCCCAAGAACAAACATTCAATATATGATTATAATATATCTCAACGTTCAGTTATTATAAGTTAAACATTAGAGAATTTGCTTAGTTGCTTTAGTATTTCCTTGTGTGTATTAATCGTAATCAGCTGGAATTCGGGGCACAATCGACTTTCCCTATCTTCCTTAAAATAAGGAAGATAGCAACTGTTTGAAAAGGACAAAAAACTTCAGTTAATTTTCGTAGCTCACCACCCCGTACTTTACTCTTTAATATTTCTAAGAAATCTGTTATAAATTCCATGAGAAACTCTCGTTACGGATTTATTTTCCAATATAGCGTATAACTCCTGAAAAATGTTATCTGGAATCACATTCCAATATAAAAGATATTGTAAGGCCTCCCTAGGATCTATATTTTCATCTAAATTTTCTTCACCAACTTCTAAGTATGTTTCTATAATCAGTATAGCAATTTTATTGTCTAAATATCTTTCAACTAACTCCATCTTTGATCCCTCCCTTTTGTTTAAATACAACAGAAAAGACCCTAGCAATGCTAGAGTCCTCTTCAATAATTTAAAATTAACGAAGAAGTTGTAAAACTCCTTGTGGTTGTTGGTTCGCTTGCTTTGCGACTGCACCTTTCAGTTACAGAATAGACTATATCTTCATCCACGTTTTCCATGGAGCTGGGCACTTCGAACAGCTTTTGCTGCCCTACGAGATTCATAGTCATAGCAATTGCCTTAGACCGTGTTCTCTAGTCGTTGAACCTTCTCCAAAGTTTCCTCACAGGAGCTTGGCTGCTGATTATCCATTGTTTCATCCTCATCATTTTCATACCCTCACGCCGACCGTTTCCAGTTACGTTGTGGTTGATGAAGCTTTAGGAAGTCCCAGCAATTCACCCAGTGATGCTCTTATCCATTACTAGATAAGACGCCCTTTCAATAATTACCGTAAAAGTTGTAAAACATTTTGAGGTAATTGTTGAGATTGAGCCAACATTGCTTGTGATGCTTGTGCTAAGATTGAGTTCTTAGTTTGTTCCATCATTTCTTTCGCCATCGTGCGAACATTTACTTTCATAAATGACTAGACTATATCTTCACCTTCTAGCAATCTAGTAAGGGTCGGGCACTTCGGTTTCACAATTCTGATGGTCATTGTTTCACCTATGGATTTCATCATCATAAGCTTAGCCTTTAGACGGTTTATCCTAGTCGTTGAACCTTCTCCACTCTTTCGAGACAGGAGCTTGGCTGCTGATTGCCCATATCTTTTCTTTTTTTAAACCCTCACGCTTGCCGTTTCCAACTGCGTTGTGGTAAGAAAAGCTCTAAGGGGTTTCCAGCAATTCACCCGATTATAATCTCTAGCCGTTACCAGCTAGGACGACTGTGCTTGTCACTGCCTAAGCAGCTAAAGCATAATCTACGTCACGGATACGAGATTCCGCAGCAGTTAGGTTTTCAGAAGATGTGTTTAGGTTATTTATAGTATGGTCTAAACGGTTTTGCACAGCACCTAATTTAGAACGCTCAGCAGATACATTGTCGATTGCACTTTGAATTGTTGTAATCGCGCTATCTGCGCTTTTTTGATTTGAAATGTTAATACCTACTGTAACCGTATCACCTTCAGCAAGTTTTTCATCAGCTTGAAGAACAAGTTTGTTGTCACTATCGTAGTACCCTGCTTCAGTTCCTTTAATCGTGCCGGTAGCACTATCATCAAGCGCTTTATCGGCGGCGAGAACTAAATCATTACCATTGTAATAACCCGCCGCTTTAGTTACGTTACCATCTTCGTCTTTTTCTTCAGCTTGCCAAGTTGCCTTAGAATTATCTGCAAGAGTGATAATTTTAGCCTTTCCATTATCAGTTGAAGCTGTATATGACTGTTCAGCTACTGCAGCTTGATAATTTAATTCTTTTCCACCAGCTGCTGTTAGTTTAGTTCCATCATTGTTAGTAGTATATTTATCAGCAACCCCTAATTTATTACCACTCATATCCCCAATCGATACTTTTAGGTTTTGCCCTTGATTGGCGCCAACGTGGAATGTTCCCTCAAACTCTCCATCAAGCAATTTCTTTGTATTGAATTCAGTATCTTTAGAGATATCATTTAATGCACTTGCTAATTGGTTAACTTCTTTTTGAAGCTCTGCGCGGTCAGTATCGGTATTCGAGTCGTTTGAAGACTGAACAGCTAACTCACGCATACGTTGAAGAATAGAGTGTGTTTCGTTTAAAGCTCCTTCAGCTGTTTGGATTAATGAAATCAAATATGTTATCGCAGTGGTTTTTTATCCTCTACTTCTTTATGTTTCCATAAAGTTCAGGTCATATCTTCATCCCAATAGGATGCCCCGCGCTCGTGGGTGGGTTATTGGTACGGTTCCTCACCACCTGACCGTCACACCTTCCTAACTACTAGTTTACCGATTCATTAGGCTTGGCTCGGTATTGCCCACCATCCACATAAGCTGGTTTGGGGTTCCACCGAATTCACGAAGTTTTCATCTAGACATTACTGTTTAGAGCGGCATTTCTAGTTTACCGTCTTGAGCATTCTTAGAAGCCATATCTAATCCACGAATTTGTCCACGCATTTTTTCAGAAATAGCTAGACCAGCCGCATCATCTGCTGCATTGTTAATACGAAGCCCAGAAGATAATTTCTCCATTGATTTAGATTGTGCATTGTTTGCCGCACCCAACTGACGATAAGTATTAAGCGCCGCAATATTGTGATTAATTCTCATTTTTTCTACCTCCATGTGTTTGTTTTTAGCAAGTCACGTCCTTGTGTCTCGCTTTAAATTTATAATAACTCCATCAAATGGAATTACTACCAAAATAAAATTTGCTTCAAAAAAGGATTTCTTGAAGACTTCTACTTGAAATTACCGGTGTTTCCTAACGTTAGGCCATTGTAAACATCTTCCTGACGTCTACACTATTATTATCGGAGGAGTTTTAATAAAGTTTAACAGTTTTTATAAAATATTATTTAAAACCTAAAATCCCCTCTGTATTAACTCTTTACACTCCTTCCAGAACCGCCTAAACAAAAAATGCCTCCCTCCCACCAAGGAAGAAGACATTCTAAAATTCCTATTTATTAACCACAGGCGCTTGCACATTCGGAGTCCCATATTTAAAATACGTATCCGGCAACGGTTCTCCATAGAAAATAATCGCTCTTTCTACTTGCTCTTCTGTCCACGTTACTGGTTTCCAATCTGGATCAAAGATTAAATATCCAGAATCCCCGAACAGTTCAACACGGTTACCACCTGGTTCAATGACATACATACACATTGCTTGGGATACCCCATGTTTTAATGGACCAGCTTCGATTTGAATTCCATTTTCAGTAAGTACTTCCGAAAGATCGTGTAAATGTTGTGGAAATCCGTACCAGAATGCAACATGGTGAAGTTTCCCAAGGCCTTGCTCTGAAGTTGATGCATCACCCATAAACGCCAACTCATGAACGAGCGGGCTAACACTTAACCAAGAGCCAATTTCTGACCCATCATTTCTTACTACATGCTCTCTTAATCTAAAACCAAGTTCATCCATCATAAAGTTCTTATTTCTTGTTACATCACTAGACATTAAGTTCACATGATCAAGTCGGCGCACCGGAACAGGAGTAACGAATTGATATGCTGCACCATGACCTAGGTCACCATCAATCCAACCTTTACCCGCTCCTGATTTCTCTAGTTCCTTCACACGTCTCTCTAAAGCTTCTTTAGAACTAGCCCTCCAGCTAATATGACCTAAACCAGGCTCATTTCTTTCCGTCACTTTTAATGTATGATGATAAAAGTCTTCATAAGCACGAAGGTAAACAGATTGCCCATCTCTAGCCGTTTCTTGCATACCTAATAGTTCTTTAAAGAACCATAGTGTGCCATCTGGATCTGGAGTAGGATTTCCACGTGAGCTAATTGTGCAACATCAAACTTTTTCAATTCCTTTTCCATTCTAAATTCCCCCTTATTATAAAATTTCAATCATTTGATAACGTTTTCATTAATTTTCAAAAGTTAATTAAACTGCTTGATTCGATTATAATGGTTAAACAAGTAATAAAAACCCAGTAGTTCCTCTATGCGCAACACTCTAAAGTTTCTACCGATAAATTACAAATAGTTACCATGATAGGAGACCCTACATTAGAATCTCCCCATCTCTCAACTACCTACCTAAATTCTTAGCACTTGTACCACCTATAGCCCAATGTGTTTTCGGTACTTCCGTTACAACAACACGAACATTTTCTTTCGGTGCATCCAGTGATTCGCTTACCGCAGTGGTTACATTTTTCAACAGAGCATCAATTTTTTCTTGAGGTCTACCTTCCATAATAGAAATTTGAACGATTGGCAAATCAATCCCTCCTATCTTGATAGTTAATTATTCTTTCACAAAGAAAGAAACATCACCAATCCCACCAACTTTTACATTTACGAAATCACCAGGAGATAACATAACAGCCGCTGTAAGTCCACCTGTTAAAATTGGTTCTCCCGCTTTTACTTTTTCCCCTTTTTTTGCTAACATGTTTGCTAGTCTAGCAACCGAATTAGCTGGGTGACCAAGTACTGCAGCACCAGCACCTAAAGCTTTAATTTCACCGTTAATCGATAGTGTTACACCAACTACATCTAATTCCAAATTGTCAGGTCTTTTCAAAGTGGTACCGAATACCGCTCCTGCTGCAGATGTATTATCTGCAATAACGTCTGGCAATGTGAAGTTAAAATTTTCATAGCGACTATCAATAATCTCAATTGCTGGGAATACATATTCTGTTGCGGCAAGAACATCTAATGCTGTTACATTCGGACCTTCCAAATCCCTTGATAAAACAAACCCAATCTCAGGCTCTACTTTTGGATGAATGTAGTCTGATATCGAGATAGAATCCCCTTCATTAACTACCATGTAATCAAAAACATAACCATAAATCGGATCATCCACATTCATTTGTTTCATTTTCGCTTCACTCGTAATACCCATTTTCGGTCCTACAATTTTCTTTCCTTCTTCTAGCTTTTGTCTTACTAATTCTTCCTGGACTAAATATGCCTCTTCAATTGAAAGCTCTGGGTACAAATCAGCAGTAATTTTTGTAATCTCTCTTTTTTCTTTTTCTGCGCCATGTGTATAATTCGCAAGTTCCTTAATTAAATGTGTATCCATTTTAGTAACCATTTTCAGCCTCCTGATTGTATTAAACCAACGATTTTGCTTTCGCTAATTCCGCCGCAACATCGATAATCATATCTTCCTGTCCACCGACCACTTCTCGTTTTCCTAATTCTACTAAAATATCGCGGGAGTCAATGTTGAATTTCTTTGCAGCACGGTTTGCATGTACTTGGAAACTAGAATAAACACCCGCAAAGCCTAATGTTAAACTATTTTTTGTAATTTCTTGTGGCTGTGGTAAAATCGGTGCCACGATATTTTCGGCAAGATCCATCATCTTGTAAAGGTCAATTCCCGTATCAATTCCCATTTTTTCAAGAACAGCCACCAATACTTCTGTTTGAGTATTCCCAGCACCCGCTCCTAGGCAACGAACACTACCATCAATCCGGGTAGCACCCTCTTCAATTGCAGCTAATGTATTCCCCATCGCAAGGGAAAGGTTGTTATGAGCATGGAATCCAATTTCCACAGACAACTCTTGTTTGAGTGCTTTGATTCTTTCTTTTACCTCATGCGGAAGTAGTGCTCCAGCTGAGTCGGTTACATAAACGACATCCGCACCATAGCTTTCCATTAATTTCGCTTGTTCTACCAGTTTTTCCACTGGTGCCATGTGACTCATCATTAAAAATCCAACTGTTTCCATCCCTAATTCTTTTGCCGTTTCAATATGTTGCTTGGAAACATCCGCCTCCGTTACATGAGTTGCAACCCTTACCATTTTTGCTCCAAGATTTTCAGCAACTTTTAGATCCTCAATAGTACCGATTCCCGGTAACAGCAATACCGAAATCTTAGAAAAATCAGCAACGCCAACTGCTGCTTCGATTAATTTTAATTCGTCCGTCCTTGATAACCCGTATTGTAAAGAAGATCCTCCAAGTCCGTCTCCATGTGTTACTTCCACATAAGG
Source organism: Oceanobacillus sp. FSL K6-0118 (assembly GCF_038006665.1). Taxonomy (NCBI): domain Bacteria; kingdom Bacillati; phylum Bacillota; class Bacilli; order Caryophanales; family Bacillaceae; genus Oceanobacillus; species Oceanobacillus sp. FSL K6-0118. Next base: position 1,543,362 of record NZ_JBBOVR010000001.1, on the reverse strand, counting down.
AACACGTGCTTCATTTAACGCTTTCGTAATGGATGTTACTTGTTCTACTGTAAACTGATGACTAATCGCATGACTTCCATCTCGTAATGCAACTTCTGTAATTTTTAAATTGGACATATTCATCCTCCTCCCCGCTACTTATTTCGTTGTGACGTTCAATCTACTTTTCGCAAATTCTTCCGCTACTTTCACTGCTGCAGATGTCATAATATCCAAGTTCCCTGCATATTTCGGTAGATAGTGTCCTGCACCTTCCACTTCTATGAACACGGTTACTTTATTTCCATCAAAAATTGGATCTGTACGTAATTTATATCCTGGAACATAAGACTGTACTCTTTCTGCCATTTGTACAACAGAATCCGTAATTGCCTTTTCATCAACAGCCCTAGGATCTACAATCGCATGAACCGTATCACGCATCATGATTGGTGGTTCGGCAGGGTTTAGTATAATAATTGCTTTTCCTCTTTTCGCCCCTCCTACTTGTTCAATCCCTTTTGCTGTCGTTTCGGTGAATTCATCAATGTTCGCTCGTGTACCGGGGCCTGCACTCTTACTTGAAATCGTTGCAACAATTTCTCCATACTCGACTGGCGCCACTTGATTAATCGCATGGATAATAGGAATCGTCGCTTGCCCTCCACAAGTAATGAGGTTCACATTATCTGCATCCAAATGAGAACCTAGGTTTACTGTTGGAACGATAAATGGGCCTATTGCAGCTGGGGTTAAATCTATCATTTGTTTTCCTAGTTTTTTAGCCACTTCCGCATTAGCGATATGCGCTTTAGCACTTGTCGCATCAAAAATAATATCTACTAAATTAGGATTATCTAGTAAACCGTCTATCCCGTTATCAAACACTTCCAAACCGATTTCCTTCGCATGTTTCATCCCTCTTGATGTCGCATCAATTCCCATCATGGTTGTAACTTCTAGTAATTCGGATTTTCTTAATTTCACCATTAAATCGGATCCGATATTTCCAGAACCGATAATTCCAACTTTTACTTTACTCATGTTCATCCCTCCTCTTTACTCTGAAAATGAAACTTCCACGGAACCTAATTCAGCAAATTTCACATAAAAATGATCGCCTGGTTTTGCTTCTACCATGGCAGACAATGCTCCGGATAAAATAACTTCACCAGCTTTAAGCGTAATCCCGTAGTTTGCTAGTTTATTAGCCAACCAAGCAACACATTTCGCAGGATCTCCTAATGCTGCCGCACCAACTCCCGTGTTTTGAAGTTCGCCATTCTTATATAAAGCCATTCCAATTTGCTTAATATCTAAATTTGCCGGTTTTTTAAATGTTTCTCCAAGCACATAAAGTCCTGATGATGCATTGTCGGCAACCGTATCTGCTAAAGTGATTTTCCAGTCTTTAATCCGACTGTCAACGATTTCAATTGCTGGCACAATGACATCTGTCGCTTTTAACACATCTAAAGAAGTGACATTTGGACCAACTAAATCTTCTTTTAAGATAAAAGCAAGTTCGCCCTCAATTTTTGGTTGAAGAACACGGTTAAAAGGTACGGTACCTTTATTTTCCACATGCATATCATCTAATAAATGTCCATAATCCGGTTCCCCAACTCCAAGCATTTCTTGGACTGCTTTAGAAGTTAATCCGATTTTTTTACCTGTAATACGTTTCCCATTTTGCAAATATCTGTTAATCGTGTGCAATTGCACTTGGTACGCTTCATCAATGGAAATGTCAGGATCCAGCTCTGTAATTGGCTGAACCCCTTGTCCATTACTCCATGCACTTGCTAAATGTTTGGCATGACTTTCTGTTTTAGCTGTCGTTTCTATATTCATCTGGATCCTCCTATAGTTTTAGCGTGACATTCGTTATTTCAGAATAGAAATCAAAACTATGTGCTCCACCTTCACGGCCAATTCCACTACGCTTCGCACCACCAAATGGGGTACGTAAATCACGTAGGAACCATGTATTGACCCATACCATTCCCGCTTCAATTTGTGCAGATAATCTTGCCGTACGTTTTACATCGCCAGTCCAAAGACTTGCACTTAATCCGTAATGCGTATCATTAACTTGTTCCATGACCTCTTCCTCTGTATCGAATGGAAGAACGGTTACAACGGGACCAAAGATTTCTTCACGTACACAACGAGAATCTCTTCCCAAACCGGTTATAATCGTTGGCTCTACATAGAAACCTTTTTCCATATCCGCTTTCTTACCACCAGTTAAGAAGGTACCTCCCTCTTCTTTTGCAATAGCTAAGTAGCTAAGCACCTTATTATAATGTTCCTCACTTACTAGTGCTCCGACTTTTGTATCTTCAGCAAAGGGATCGCCAACTTTTAATTCTTTTGTTTTTGCAACGAAACGCTCTAAAAATTCATCATAGATAGCACGTTCTACATAAATTCTTGACCCGCAAAGACACACTTCCCCTTGGTTGATGAAGCTTGATTTCAATGTAGTCTCAATTACATCATCTAAATTTGCATCCGCAAAAATAACATTTGGGTTTTTTCCTCCTAATTCAAAAGATAATTTCTTCAAAGTTGGTGCAGCAGATTTCATAATAGCACTACCAGTAACCGTCTCCCCGGTAAAAGCAATGGCATCTACATCATCATGAGATGTAAGGGCGGCACCTGTATTTCCAAAACCATGTACCATATTAACCACACCTTCTGGTACACCTGCATCTGTACAAATTTGTGCTAAAACAGTCGCTGTCATTGGTGTTACTTCTGATGGTTTCATAACTACTGTATTTCCCGCCGCAAGTGCTGGAGCCAATTTCCAAGTCATTAGTAGTAATGGTAGGTTCCAAGGATTAATTAATCCAACCACTCCAACTGGACGACGAACAGAATAATGAATCGCAATATCATCCTGTTGATAAGATTCATTGCCAACTGTTGTCATAAAATCCGCGAAGAAATGAAAATTGTATGCCGCTCTTTCAATATCAACGCTGTTTGACAACCATATTGGTTTACCGGTATCTAATGTTTCCAGTGTCGCTAACTCTTGTTTTCTTTCTAAAATTAAATCCCCAATTTTACGGATAATAGCAGAACGCTTGCGAACTGGCATGTTCCCCCATTCACCTTTCAATGCCTTTCTCGCTGCTTCTACCGCCTCATTAACGTCTTCTCTTCCTCCTTCCGCAACTAACCCTATAACTTCCTCTGTTGCAGGATTGATATTTTTAAAGGTTTTTCCACTTTTTGATTCTACGTATTTCCCTCCAATATAATGGGAACAATTAATTGGTTTAATCTCTACCTTTTGTTCAGTCGTTTGCATGTAAAATTCCTCCCTAACATATTTCTTATTTCATCGCTTAACAGTTATCTTTTCTTTACAAATTCATTATAAAATCGAAAAGTGGAATTAAAAAGGTCGCAGTTCCTCTATACGCAACAATAGTTAAAAAATTTGGATTATTTATAGTATAATAAAAAGTAACCGTTACCAAGGATTGATAAAAATAGCATTTCATCATGAGTTTCACAAAAAATGATTGTTCTTATAGACAGAACATGTATTGGAGGAGAAATGATGAAAAAGAAGAATAGTGATCCACAAATCCTTTCATCTGTTAAAAATGCATTACGAATACTAAAAAGCTTTTCCACATTTGAACCAACACAAAAAGTAAGTGATCTTGCTGAGGAATTAGGTTTAGCAAAAAGTACGGTTAGTAGACTCCTTTCTACGCTTGCTAGTGAAGGATTTGTAATCAAGGATGAAGGAACGCGAGATTATCGGTTAGGGTTATCGGTTTTAACACTTGGAGGAATTGTAACGAACAACCTAGAGATTCATAATGAAGCCGCCCCTGTTCTCAATCGATTAGTGAATGATACTGGTGAAACTGCACATTTATCTATTTTGGATGAACTAGATACCATTTATATTCATAAAGAGGAGTGTCATCATCCTGTCCGTATCTTGACGCATATTGGTCGACGCAACCCCTCTTTTTGCACGGGATCTGGTAAAGTATTACTGGCATTTAATGACGATAATATTTTAGAAAGGGTCATCGAAAAAGGATTAGTCTCTTATACCGAGAATACGATAACGGATCCAAACAAACTGAGAAGAGAAATGGAAGTAATCCGAAAGCAAGGTTATTCGATTTGTACAGAAGAGCTAACAGTTGGGACAAGATCTGTTGCTGCACCAATACGGGATTACACAGGAAAAGTAGTTAGTTCCATTTCTGTTGTAGGACCGATTCAACGAATGAAGGAAGGTAAAATTCCTGATATCATAAATAAAGTAGTAAACGCAGCAAAAGATGCATCCGAGCGTTTAGGGTATGATGAACGATACTTTAGACAGCGTTCAAGGGTATAATAGAACAGGCTAGTCCGTGCGTGAAAGACTAGCCTGTTCTTTTTCATTTATCCTGTTAAAGATGGTAAAAACGTTACAATACCAGGGAAGATAATTAAGATAATCAAAAAGATAATCATGACCCCAATTGCCGGTAAAACACCTTTAAAAATTTGTTCGATCGGAACATCCTTCACCACACCACTAATAATATACACACTTAGTCCTAGTGGTGGGGTCAGCACACCGATATTAATCATTAATACCATGATAATACCAAACCATAAACCATCAAATCCTAACGAAGTGATTATTGGAAATACGATTGGTAATGTTAATGTCATGATCGCAATACCCTCTAAGAACATCCCTAAGAATAAATAAACGAATAAAATTAACGTTAGAATGACATATGGTGATACATCCATGGATACGACCGCATTGGTAAGATGCGCGGGTATCCGACTTAAAGCTAGGAAACTCCCAAATAAATTCGCACCAATAAAGATTAGAAAAATCATCACGGATAATCGTAAAGATTCATCAAGGGATTCTACCATACCTTTGATATTTAATCGTTTCATAATAATCGTTACGATAAATGCTAGAAACGCTCCAATTCCACCCGCTTCACTTGGGGTAAATACACCCATGTATATACCACCAATACTAATAAGAAAGATTAGTAGAAATGGCCAAATGGATTTTAGTGAGGCAAACTTTTCTCCCAACGATACCGATTCCGCTTTGACTGGCGCTATGGAAGGTTTTAGTCTAACTTGTAGATGGATTAAAAGAATAAACAAAATAGCTAACATGATCCCAGGAATAAATCCACCGATTAATAATGGACCTATTGGCACATTGGTTAGTGCACCATATATAATTAATAGGACACTTGGTGGTATTAACGCCCCTAACGTACCACCTGCTGCTACAGCTGCTGTAGAAAAAGTTGTCTTATAGTTATACTTATCCATTTCCGGTATACTAACCCTTGCTAACGTCGCGGTCGTTGCATTGGAAGATCCCGAAATAGATGAAAATATAGATGAGGCACCGATTGTAGCAATCGCAAGGCCTCCACGCCATTTTCCAAACCATGTATTTACTGAGCTAAATAAATCATTTCCTAATCCAGAATAGGACAAGAACATCCCCATTAAGATAAATAATGGAATAACACTTAGCCCATAGTCATTGGACGTCCCAAACGCCGCCATTGATAATTGTGCTAAACCTACTGTACCGTCTGTTATCCAAGATACTCCTAAAAATCCAATCAAAAATAAGGATAGACCAACAGAAACTCGTAGGAATATAAGAACAAGTAATAATATAATACCTAAAACCCCTGTCACCTCAGGACTCATCTGGATTCACCACCTTTAATAGAGAGTTAAAGCCATCCAATAATAATGTGAGTGCAAATGAGAAAGAACCAATAATCGTAAGGCCAGAGAAGATATACAATGGTAAACCAAGGTCACCACTTGTTTCCCCGCCAATCCAAACCCTTACAGAATACTCATATAGTTGCCATGTTGTTAAACATAGTAGAATAAATAATACGAATGACGATATGCTATAAAGAATGTGTTGGCTTTTAGCAGACATTTTTCTAGTGAAGAAGTCAATTTCAATATGATTTTTCTTTAGTTGCCCTGCGCCTAAACTATAAAAGATCATTAAAGCAAGTAATAAACCTGTTAACTCATAAGTTCCGATAATTGGAGCGTTGAAAAAAAATCTTCCAGCTACATCGGCTGTTGTTAAAAACATTAACGCCATCAATAAGACACTAGAAATTTTGTGCAATACATCATTTAAATGAACTGTAACTTTTTCTAAAGCCCTTGTAAATTTGACCAGACTGGACGTTTGATCAATCGTAGCATTTAGTTGTTTTTCTTCATTTAATTGTGGACTCATTCTCCCAAACTCCTTTCTATTCATTGATTTCTTCTATTAAACGAACTGCTTCATCATAAATTTCTTGTCCTGGAATCCCTCGCTCTTCCATTCTGTTAATCCAGTTTTCGGCAACATGTTGGGATGCATCTTTAAATTTATTCACTTCTTCTTCCGATAGCTCGATGAATTCTACCCCCGCTGCTTTTGATTCCTCTACTGCTTTTTCTTTTTGTTCGTCGAACGTTCTTCCCGCTAAAGCTGCCATCGGTAATCCAAGCAATTCTTCCTCTAGTAATTTCTGTTCATCTGTAGTGAATTTTTCCCAACTATTTTCATTCATAGAAACATAGAATAAATTCGTATTAAAATAACCTATCGTTACATAATCTACGAGATCCGTTAAATTAAAGTCTTTGATTGCTGCAATTGGTAGAACCCCACCATCAATAACTCCTTTTTGAATCGCATCATAAATATCTGGTGCCCCCATCGATACAGGAGTTGCTCCCCACGCCTCTAGCATTTGACTACCTTCTTCAGATGGCGTTCTTAACCGAAGTCCTTTAACGTCTTCAAAACTACGAACTGCTTTACCCTTTGTGATAATTGCATACGGATCTGCCGCATGAATCCATAAAGATTTTACATCCCAGTACTCATCTTGTATTTCCGGAAACGTGTCATATAATTTCTGGGCAACGATACTTAACTCTTCACCAGTACCCTCTGCCATAAAAGGAAGATTTAGCACAGACTGCACTGGATACCTTCCAGCATTGTATCCGTGAATTCCTCTCCCAACATCCATTAAGCCAGTTACAATATTATCGAGCGTTTCATTTGGCCCTCCTAACGAACCACCCATATACATGCGAAAGTCTACCCTTCCGTCTGTTAACTGTTCCACTTTTTCAGCAAATGCTGGGAAAGTAACTGCATTTTGTACGTGTGGTGGACCATCCATGCTACCAAAATTAAGTGTGACGCTTTCACTTTCTTTCACTGAACTAGCAGAACATCCGGCTAACACGATGAGACCAACCATAGTAAAAATAAAAACGGATATCCATTTCAACCTTGTTCTGATCATATTCTTACTCCTTTCTATATAAATCCGTTTCATACATTAACTGAATATTGGCAATATTCAATAAACTATGAGTGTACGACTACGTTTTTTAAGGTTAACCTGCCACCATTTATGGTAGCAGATTATTATTAACATTTACTCTACATAATTTGGCACTTTAGGAAATTCCACTTTTAAGTCCGCATAATTTTCAGCTATTGTTTTAGATGTCGCTTCTGATGAAGAAATATATTCTAATTCCGCAAGTTGCACTCCATTTTCAAAGTCTGATTTCTGATCATGATGATGAAGCAAATTCGTCATCAGACTTGCAAATCGTTGGGCTCTCCATACACGGCGTACGCATACCTCAGAATATTGTTCAAGTGCTCGCTCACTACCTGTTTCATAAAAATATTTAAGTACTTCTGCTAATACGCGGATATCCCCTATCGCAAGGTTCAATCCTTTCGCTCCAGTTGGTGGTACAATATGTGCTGCATCGCCAGCAAGGAATAAACGTCCGTGTTGCATCGTTTCACAAATGTAGCTTCTCATCGACACAATATTCTTTTGAAATATTGGTCCTTCTTCAATTTTCCAATCATCTAAATCCACTCGTGCGTGTATCTCATACCAAATCCGCTCATCAGACCAGTTATTAATATCGTCATTAGGATCCACTTGCAAATAATAGCGCTGTACTTCTGGTGTCCTTGTACTTATAAGGGCAAACCCGCGTTCATGATACGCATAGATCAACTCTGGATTGGCTGGTGGTGTTTCTGTTAGAATACCTAACCATCCAAACGGGTGGACAAATTCAGATTCCTTTAAAAGCTCCTCTGGTATTGCTTTACGACTTGGTCCATGGTATCCATCACAACCTGCGATGAAGTCACAAATCAATTCTTGTTCTTCCCCGTCATACTCAAATCTTATTTTTGGCTCTTTCGCATCAATATCGAAAGGGCTTACATTTTTAGAATTAAATAGAATCCTTCCTCCTGTATTTAAGCGTGCTGCGATTAAATCCTTTAATACCTCATGTTGTGGGTAAACCATAATTTTCTTTCCACCTGTAAGCTTTTCAAAATCGATGCGATGACGTTTCTTATTAAATTGAAATTCGATTCCTTTATGAGGATCACCAAGTTTCATCATACGCTCGCCGACACCAGTTTCATTTAATAAATCCATTGTACTTTGTTCCAACACACCTGCACGAATAGTACTTTCAATTTGTTCTCTCGATTTCTTTTCAAGAATAACAGAATCTATCCCTTGTAAATGTAAAAGGTGAGATAACATTAACCCCGCAGGTCCTGCTCCAATAATCCCTACTTTTGTACGCATTTAAAACTTCTCCTTTACTATGATTTCCCTATAAAGCTAATTATCCTCTCATCTATGCAAGGACAATCTTAGGTGACTCAGCTAGGTGAGAGTAATCCTTTTCAGCAAATGTAATTAATGCATTCCAACTTCCAGATGATTGACCATCTGCTAAATAGCTTGGTATCCATCGTTTATCAAGCATACTAAATAGCATTGCAATGTGGCGGCCACCGGATTCTACTCTTGCCATTCTTGCATACTCCGGAAGCATATTGTAAGCAGATTCATAGTCTTTCTTTTTCACTAAATTAACAAACTGTTTATCCAATGCATGTTCAGAAACAGTTGGAACATTATGTCGTCCTCTCACTAGATTATGGGATAAAGCACCACTGGAAAGGAAGACGTATTTCTTATCGCTTTCTTTTAAGACTTTAGCGATAACTTGCCCCCATTTATTTGTTTCTTCTAAACTTGCCGCTAAGGTTACGGATAAATTCACAATTGGAATATTCTCTTTTGGTGTTAAGTAGCGGAGTGGTACAACACTACCATAATCCCAAACATAGTAAGGATCATCTACACCTTGAACTTCTAGATTTGCTGCTACTCCTGCTTCTACTAACTGATTTCCTAATTCTGGTTCCCCTGGGAAGTAATAAGGAACATCCTTAATTAAGTCAGGTGCTTCTGTCGCTGTTAGGGAACCTTTATGAACAGGTGTACAATCAACATAGTGAAAGAAAGTAGATGGCCAATGACAAGAAACAAGGATAATGGCATCTGGCTTAATTTTATCGATTTCCTTACTTATCTTTTTCATCGCATTTACCATTTCTCTTTGAAACTCAGGAACTTTCTCCTCATGTGTAATACTAGGTACATGTGGAACCAATGCTGCCAATTCAATAGTCATGTGAATAACCCCCTAAATTTTTTATAGTTTAATTGTGATATTCGATAACTCAGTATAAAAATCAAGACTATGCATTCCTCCGGCCCTTCCAATACCACTTTGATTCGTTCCTCCAAATGGCGTTCGTAAATCCCTTAAGAACCAAGTATTCACCCAGATAATCCCAGCTCGAATGGATTGTGCTACACGATGAGCACGTTTGATGTCATTCGCCCAAATGGTGGCACTTAAACCATAATGGGTATCATTTGCTTGCATAATCACTTCTTCTTCCATATCAAATGGGGTAATGGTTACAATTGGGCCGAAAATTTCTTCGCGAATACAACGAGAGGTTCTTTCTAGTCCAGTAATAATGGTCGGCTCGATATAATAACCTGAATCTAAATCTTCCGGACGGCCCCCACCTGTTACTATTTCTCCACCATCGTTTTTAGCAATTGCCAAGTAATTTATAACGCTTTCATAATGTTCCTTACTAATTAGAGCGCCAATATCTGTATCTTCATGCAACGGATTCCCTACTTTTAATTCTTTTGTTCGTTCAGCAAACTTCCTGACAAATTCTTCATAAATTGGTCGTTCTACATAAATTCGGGATCCACATAAGCAAACTTCACCTTGGCTAATGAAACTTGATTTAATCGTAGTTTCAATTACCTCATCAACGTCTGCATCCGCAAAAATGATATTCGGATTTTTTCCTCCTAATTCAAATGACAGCTTTTTCAATGATTCCGCACCAGATTTCATAATTGCCTTACCTGTTTTCACTTCACCGATAAATGAGATCGCATCAACATCCGGGTGTTTAGAAATTGCTTCACCAGCAGAATCCGCACCATAACCATGAACTAAATTAACTACTCCATTAGGCAACCCCGCTTCCTGACAAATTTCCATTAATACAGTAGCAGTTAATGGTGTCCACTCAGAAGGTTTAATAACGGTTGTATTTCCTGTAGCAAGCGCTGGGGCTAACTTCCATGTTAAAAGGAGTAACGGTAAATTCCATGGTTTAATCAGTCCAACTACCCCAACTGGATGTCGATAGGAATAATGAAACGCTTTCTTATCTTGTTGATAAGCTTCATTTCCTATTGAGATCATGTAATCCGCATAAAAATGAAAATTATATGCTGCTCGAGGAATATCTATTTTTTTCGCCAAGGATAATGGCTTTCCTGTATCTAATGACTCTAAATACGCTAGTTCTTCTACTCTTTCTAAAATCAGATCACCAATTCGTCTAAGAATCCTCGAACGCTCCTGTAGTGTGTAATCTTTCCACGGACCATCTAAAGCTCTTCTCGCAGCTGCAACAGCATAATTTACTTCTTCTTCCCCTGCTTGAGCGACCGTACCAATTAATTGTTCTGTTGCAGGATTAATATTTTGGAAAGTTTTTAGATTCTGAGAATCAGTAAACTGGCCATTAATAAAATGTCGGCAATGAATCGTTTTTATTTTCGTTTCCATCCGCAAGCGCTTCCCCCCTAATAAAAAATATATCAATCTATCTAAATTAAAGTTACCAATGAAAAATTCCAGTTTCAACTTCCAGTTCCTCTATACGCAACTATGTTCTTTTTTTTGCAAAAATTTAGTATAGAATGATAAATAACAATTATGTTTTAATGAGGAGGTAAGGATAGTTGTTCGATTTTCATACACATTTTATTCCTAATCACGTTTTAACTTGGTTACAAGATCATAAAAAAACAGTCCACGCAAGGTGGGAAAAGAAATTACCTGATAAACATAAGTTTTTAACTGTAAATGGAAAATGGGGATTTGAATTAAAACCAGCATTTTACGATTTAACCTTATATAAACAAGAATCTGTTGATGTTGGTGTTACTCATTCTGTTTTATCACCTATCCCCCAATTATTTATGTACGACTTTAGCCCGGAAATAACTACAGAGGTTTCACAAATCTATAATTCTTCTTTAGCAGAAATTGTAGGCAATTCACCTGATCGTTTTTCTGCTCTTGGAACCTTACCACTAACTGCACCTGAAAAGGCTGCAACTATTTTAAACGAAGCAATGAATCAGGGTTTAAAGGGAGCTATCATAGGCCCAGGATTAGGAGAGAAACTCCTATCTGATAACTTCTTCACTCCTTTATTTGAAGAGGCCAACCGATTAAAAGCGATTCTTTTTATTCATCCACTTTTAAGCACAGATCCTAGAATTAAGTCGAAAAAAATGCCGAATTTAATTGGGGTACCTTGGGAAACAACCGTGACTGCAACAGATATCATTTTAAGTGGACTCATTGACAAATACCCAGACATAAAAATCGTCTTTGCTCATGGAGGAGGCTTCCTTCCATATCAGTTAGGAAGAATGGATAAAGGATATGATCAATGGAAAGATGTATCATCAAATCTAAGTGCAGCACCATCTGAATACGCAAAACGTTTCTGGTATGATACGGTATTATGGAATTCAAATAGTTTAGATTTGTTAATAAAAACAGTCGGAAAAGATAAAGTCGTTCCAGGCTCAGACTTTCCTTTTGATCTCTCAGTGTGGCCACCGGAAGTTAATAGTGAAAAAGGAAGTCAATCCTTATCGGGATTAATAAATATGAATTTCTAATGTTGATATTGTTGTTAAATCCGTACGAGTAAACGAAAAATGAGTGAGATACCCCATCCCACTCATTTTTCATTACTATTAATACACTTTATCTCCATTAAATATAGAATTCTTTACAACTACATAGTCAACATTTCGTATCGCTTTTAGTTCTTTTCCACCTGCATAAGAGATAGAAGATTGTAAATCCTGTTCCATTTCGTCTAAGGTGTCTTGTAGGCTTCCTTTATACTCTACATACATCTTCTTACCTTCCACGTTTTTCTTTTCACCTTTTTGAAATTCGGATGCGGATCCAAAATATTCTTTAAACACCTTTCCATCTCTCTCCACTGTTTCACCTGGCGATTCTTCATGACCTGCAAATAAGGATCCAATCATGACCATCGACGCACCGAAGCGAATGGATTTTGCAATGTCACCGTGCGTGCGAATTCCACCGTCAGCAATAATTGGTTTTGTGGCTGCTTTTGCACACCAGCGAAGCGCCGCTAATTGCCAACCTCCAGTACCAAAACCTGTCTTTATCTTTGTAATACATACCTTACCAGGCCCGATTCCAACTTTAGTTGCATCTGCCCCCGCATTTTCTAATTCTCGAACCGCTTCTGGTGTTCCAACATTCCCAGCAATAACAAAGCTTTCTGGTAAATGTTTTTTAATGTGTTGCACCATGGCAATAACCTGATTGGAATGACCATGCGCAATATCAATCGTAATATATTCAGGGGAAAGTCCCTCTTCTTTCATTTGTTCAACAAAACGATATTCTTCCTCTTTTACCCCGACACTAACAGAAGAATACAATCCACGCTTATTCATATCTTTAATGAAATCTATTCTTCTTTCTGGTTGGAATCGATGCATAATGTAAAAATAACCTTTTTCTGCCAAATAAATTGCAAGTTCTTCATCTATAATGGTTTGCATATTTGCTGGAACCACCGGTAATTTAAAAGTACGATTTCCTAACCTTACAGTTGTATCACATTCGGAACGACTTTCCACAATACACTTTGCAGGAATTAATTGAATATCTTCATAATCGAATACATTTTCCATATCTCCACCCCTAAAACACAAATATTATTTATATACAACACAAAAACATACGTTTATATACTAACAACTTACCTAAATTATGATTATTTGTCAACAATCATCCATTAAATCGCGAATATAAACAACATTTCTGATGCATGAAATACCTATTTTCAATTATCAATTATTCCACTCCGTAAATTAGAATATTTTGCTTATTCATGATAGGCTTAAGTTTAGAGAAATTACTTTGAGAACTTAGGATTTAGGAAAAGATTGGGGGCATGAATATGAAAAGAAAAGGAAAAATGATTACGAAAGAAATAGACAGCAAGTATTTAAATGAAACTAAGGAAATTAAAATATACCAACCAGAAAGCTTTTCACCACTATATAAATACAATATTTGCATGATGCAAGATGGAAATGACTTTTTCCAAATGGGACGTGTCGCTACATTAAGTGATCGACTTCACGACGATGGAGAAATAGCAAATACCGTATTTGTCGGAATCCATTACAAAGACAGAGCAGATCGACGGAGAAAATATCATCCAAATGGAGAAGAATATGAAGCATACACAAAATTCATTGTAAAGGAAGTCATTCCCCTTTTAGATGAAATAGTTCCGACCCTCATGCTAGGAAAAACTCGTGCACTCATGGGAGATTCACTTGCAGGAACATTCGCACTCGTGACAGCATTAAGATATCCGAATACATTTGGAAAAGTTATTATGCAATCACCATATATCGATGAATCCGTACTAAACATTGTGAAAAAATCTGAAATAAATTTTTCCTCTCTTGATATTTATCATACAATAGGAACAAAAGAAGACGAAGCACCATTATCTGATGGAACTATAGAAGATTTACTCACTCCAAATCGGGAATTAAATAACCTTTTAAATGAAAAAGGTGCAAATTGCACATATTATGAGTTAGAAGATGGTAACCACACTTGGAAATACTGGCAAAAAGACATGCCACGAACATTAATTTCTATGTTTTCCGAATAGGAAAGTTTTGATATAATGTTATAAAATTCAAACGTAAATAATGAGGAGGATCTAGCATGAAATACGGGATTGCAATCTTTCCATCAAAGAACATTCAGGATGAGGCAAATTCATTTAGAAAACGTTATGATCCACACTATGCCTTAATTCCACCACACATCACATTGAAGGAAGCATTCCATGTGGAGGAAAATGAGTTGAAGGATATGGTTACAGAACTAAAACAAATTGCAAACGAAACAAAACCATTTACCATTAACATTAATAAAGTAAGTACGTTTGCGCCTGTCACGAACACCATTTATTTTAAGGTAGAACCAGTTCCAGCATTAATGGATTTACAGAAAAAGCTGCAAGAAGGTACACTTACAAATAATTTGACGCATTCCTTCGTTCCACATATCACCATCGGACAGCAATTAATGGATGATGAGTATTCAGATGTCTTTGGTACTTTGAAAATGAGTAAATTTACGTTTGAAGATACGATAGATCGTTTTCAACTTTTATATCAGTTAGAAAATGAATCTTGGACCGTTTATGAAACATTTGTTTTCGGAAAGGAATTTATATGAACGTCAAAATTGTAGAATCAGAAGAAGAATTACAACAAGCCTACGATATACGAATGATCGTATTTGTAGAAGAACAAAACGTACCTCCTGAAGAAGAAATAGACGATCTTGAAGGCAGTTCAATCCATTTCATCGGTTATGATCATGAAAAACCAGTTGCCGCAAGCCGTCTTCGCTTTGTAGAGGAATATGGGAAATTAGAGAGGATTTGTGTGTTAAAAGAGGCTCGTGGGAAATCCTTTGGCAAAGAAATCATACAAGCAATGGAAAAAGTTGTGCAAGAAAAAGGTTTTAAAAAAGCTAAATTAAATGCACAAACACACGCTGAAGGTTTCTATCAAAAACTTGGCTACCACACTATATCTGGAGAGTTTATGGACGCGGGTATTCCACACGTTACAATGATTAAAGAATTATGATTTAAAGCACTACATCAATAGATGTAGTGCTTTTTATTTTGGTTCGAATGACTTTTCATACAATGGATACACTAATTATTAAACGGTTTTAACTGGGGGATTGAATATATGACAGATTATTTATCCATGTCCATCGATCTTATTTTTGGGTTTATTGCCTTATTCATTGTAACTAAAGTATTAGGAAAAACCTCGATGTCACAAATCACACCATTTGATTTTGTATCTGCTGTTCTACTGGGAGAACTCGTCGGTAACGCTTTATTTGATAAAAAAGCAGGTGTACCTGAAATAGCCTTTGTTGTGGCATTATTCGGAATTCTGATGTGGCTTTCGGAAAAAATAACACAGAAATTCAAACGAACAAGAGCACTTATCGAAGGTTCTCCTTCTGTCGTTATCCATAAAGGAAAATTGTATAGAGATTCTTTGAAGAAAAACAATTTAGATTTAGATCAATTGCAACATTTATTAAGAGTGAAAGATGTGTTTACTTTACAAGAAGTAGAATTTGCAATTTTAGAAGCAAATGGTGAATTATCTGTTTTGAAAAAATCTGATTACCAAACTCCTACACGGAAAGATATGAAATTAAGTCCAAAAGAAGTGAATCTTCCGGCCGCTCTTATTAATGACGGGGAGCTTATTGAGGATAATTTGAGGGAGAAAAATTTAACAAAAGAATGGGTCATGGAGCAAATTAATGCGCAAGGGTTTGATCGTATAGAAGATGTGTTTTACGCTGAATACGAGAAAGGTGAAGATTTATTAATTTATCCTTTTTTAAATCGAAATCATATGAAATGGGATGGCTAATGGACATCCCATTTCTGTCGTCCAGCTCCAGCGATAAAGCTGTAGCAAGACTTCCTTCACTTTTGTACGATAAAGAAGACTTGCCGATTGGTGAAACCAGAGGCTTAGTCGCACTTATACCCTTGTGGTGAAAGTCAACATCGACTCAGTCCGTACGTCGCTAAACGGACGCTTGCGCTTTCGTTTTTAGACGAATGCATGAAAATGCTTTCCTTTATAATCGTGCTGTACTTTCTTTCTAGGAGTTGTTGAGGTGGTATCGGGGTGATAACGTTCGTAATTATTACGGATTTCTTGATGGTGCTTTTCCAGGACAGTTTTATAAGGACTTTCTACACTCGTTGCACCTATTCGTTTTATAGAATTCACTATGTGTAAAATAGTTCTCGAGGATTTGAAACTAAATTCTAGAAAAAAAAGAAAAGGCACTCTATCATTAATGTATGCTACCAGGCAAATACATTAGAAAGAGGCCTTTTCATGAATACAATTATATCAAAAATAAGTGATTTATTAAAGGGTACAAATAATTTAATTGACTTTGAGGAACAAGTTCAAATATGTTTATATGATCTTCTTACAACACTGATGGGTAACGTTTTTACACAGCTTAATCAAACAATTAAAAGAGAATTGCAAAGTAAGGGTTGGACAGTGGAACGAGAGGATGAAAAGACGATTCAGTTTATCTTTGGGGCGGTTCGTTTTACTCATACATTAATGCACGATGAGAATGGGAAGGCACATTATCCCTTTGATGAGTGGATTGGATTTAGAAAGTACCAACGACACAGTCCTTTGGTTGAAGTAAAAGTGGCAGAGTTGGCTAGTGAGAGTACGTATCGAGAAACGGCACGTATATTAAGGGAATGGACTGCCGTAAACCTAAGTCACACAACTGTGGGAAGTATAGTGAAACGTGTAGGAGAAGCACAAGCAAAAGCCGATGAGGAAATGTTAGTTGAATTAGAGGAGGCTGCCTATTTACCAAAAGGAGAAGAATTAGACTTTTTATTTGCCGAGGCAGATGGTGTATTTGTGCGTGGAACAAAGAAAAAGACAAGTCACGAAGTCCATCATGCGGTACTCCACGAAGGTTGGTGTAGAAATGGAAAGCGCATTTCACTAAAGAATCCACAGGTCATCATGACAACCAAACCAACGAATGATTTTTGGAAAGAAGTCCAAGCGTATACGGCTAATCATTATTCCTTAGAAAAGACTCAAGTGGTTACGAATAGTGATGGTGGCCAAGGCTATACTGCAGAACGTTTTCAAGAAGCTTTCTCACAGTCCGAATATCCAGTTTTAAATCAATTGGATTCCTTTCATATTTCCAAGGCGTTGAACCGAACTTTTGGAGCTAAAAAGAGCCAGTTTAAGGATGGTGTACAAAAGGCAATCAAAGAGCACAATCTTGATGATTTTACACGTTGGATGGATACATTTGAGAGTACTTTAGAAACGGATAAACAACTGGAAAAAGCAGAGGTTTTTCGTAAATATATTGGCGGTAATTGGGATCGGATTTTTGATTGGAGAAAGAAAGTTGAGAATCCACCTAAAGACGCAAGAGGCATGGGCGCAATGGAATCCAACCAACGCCATATTTCATTCCGAATGAAAAAGCGTGGAATGCATTGGAGTTCAGAAGGTAGTGAAGCAATGGTGAAAATTAAGCAAGGGATTCTAAATAAAACATTACGATCTGTATATCTGAAGGATCAAAAACGAAGTGTTAGAAAGCAGCGTGACGTGAAAAAGACGGTTCGTATGACAGAATTCCTACGCCAGGTGACACAACCATCAATAGGAGTAAAACAAGGCAAAATAAGCCTAAATACAGCTCATTCATCAGCTATTGGACAGTTAATAAAAAGTTTTAGTTAACTCCCTGATTTTTAGGTAAGGTTCTTGGTTTTTAGAACGTTACCTAAAAATTGGGGACAGCAAGCGACGGAGGTCGCGCGGTAGCCGAAAAAGTGTACAAAAATAGAGTGCCGAAGATATTGGTGTGAAAGACACACCGAGAAAAACTTGACACATACTAGAATTCATACGTATTTGATTATCATAATGATTAATAGGTAAAATATATCCCATACGCAACCCCCTCCTTTTTAATTTTCCGACTATTTTAATTATACTTATATTTTATTTAGCTGTCCATTTATATAATCTATACCCCTCTTTATTATCCCTCAAACTCCTTTTCTAAACGTTTCATAACAGATTCTATTTGCTTGATTTGTTTTAGGAAGGAATCATTCCACTTATTTGCATTTTTTTCAAAGGTTCTTATTTTCTCCTCTGGCTTTTGAAACCACTTCTCATTTTTTTCCAAGTGCTTACCTAAGATCCCAACATTTTCTATCCAAGGGGTCACCTTTCGTTTATTCATGTTTCACCATCCCTTCTTCTAACGCTTATTTGTATTTTATGTAAAAAAATAGCGCAGGAATCGATGATTTAACAAATTAGGCGCCCAACCTTTTCTTAACGTTTTAATTGTTGGTGAAATAGGTAGAAAATAGGCATGTATTATACAAAAAAGAGCCAAATATTGATATATGCCCACACCAACAGCGTAGTCCCACATATTCTATTAGGGAAAAGTAACAAATTATGAAAGGAGATATAAATCATGGGTTGTGGAAAAAAATTTGACTCAGGTAATTGCGTTGCTGATATCCTAAGAGATATTGTTGATGCGCAAAATGATATTGTTGAAAACTGTTGTGATACAGGTTGCGAACAATCAATAGGTGATTTATTAGGTGAAACGGACAATGGAAATGGGCTAGATACGGTACCTGTTATTCTATATTGCGACTGCAAACCTTTTAAAGGGTTCGGTGCTGAGAGGAAAACGAAGCATGGTCACTTTGGAATGGGTGAAATCGTATCGAGCTTCGTCTTCCGCGTGAAATCTGTAGATAAGGATAACTGTGCTGTATTAGAATTACTATTATCAGATGGCCAGGGCTGTGGTCACGATAGTCTGAAAGATCCGACCGACCAGGTAACGAAGCAATTAGAAGCAACTGGAATTTGCATCACTGTAGATCTTGACTGCTTCTGCCATGTAACATGCTTACCAGCTATTAGCGTTTTTAACAATGACTAATTTCGTCATTTAAAATAAAATTCACCTAACCATCGAAAAGGGAACACCATGAGAACAAATCATGGTGTTCTTTATTTTAAAATCCAAGTAATCGAACTGATCTTATTTCCTCAAAAGGTATCTGCTGCATTCTTTTTCCGCTTTGGAACGTAACTTCTTCATCTTTAAAAGAAACAATAATTCCACGAAACGTTCTTTGTTTCGTCTTTACTTCACATCTCATTTTTGGTGCATATTCCGATGTATTTGCAAAATACTCTACTCGCTCACGAATGCTCATGTCTCTAAATTGCTTTCTCTCTCTAACCGGTTGTTGTTCTTCTTCCGTTTCATTCGTCACTTCGCTTTTCGTTTCCGTTTTTTCATCAGGAACTAGCTCCTGGTCTAAAGAATCAACTGTGTCTTTTTCACCCTTTTTAGATGAATATTTCTTTTTAGGAGTTTCAACCGATTTCTCTTCTATCGCATCTTCCATGGTAACTTCTTCTTCCATAACAACTTTCGGTTCTTTTCCTTTACTTATTACTTCTTTTTTTGGCTTTGCCTTTTTCTTCGGGGTAATATAGCTCTCCTGCATAGGTGCCATAGGAAACGTTATGCCTTTATTTTGCTGTATAAAAAGCAATGGTTCATTCGCATATTTTCCCTTGCTCATACTAACCTCTCCCTTATAACAATTTACAATCTAATATATGTTATTCACCCATCGAGTGTGTTTTTGCCTATAAAATCGTGGTGGGATATTGGGGATTATAAGAAAGAGTGAGTATATTGTATTCACATCGTTAAAACGTTGAAACCACAAAAAAAAGCATGAACCCCATCATGGTCCATGCTCTTCTATTCACGAAACTAAATAACCCATAAATGTAGTTGCCATTCCAAAATAAATTAAAATAGAAATAATATCATTAATGGTTGTTATAAATGGCCCAGACGCTACCGCAGGATCAACGTTTAGGCGATCCATTAGGATAGGTACAAGTGCCCCGGATAATGTCGCAACAATTAAGGATGCCATAATAGACACACCTACAATAATGCCAAGGTAAATATCTGCTTTCCAAAAATAAATAACAATAGCAATAGCGACTCCACAAACAACTCCTGTAATTAATCCAGTGGTTGTTTCTCTAGCAATGAGTCGCATTTTTCCTTGGTTCCCGTATTCTCCATTAGAAAGTCCACGAATCGCTACAGCAAGTGCTTGTGTTCCTGTATTTCCAGCCATCCCGCCAATGAGTGGAATAAAGATAGCTAACACGGCAACTTGATTTAACGTATCTTCAAATTGACCGATTAAGCTCGCGGTAAACATTCCTAAAAACAAAAGAATAATTAACCAAGGCAGACGTTTTTTTGCCGCATCGAATGCACTATCATCTGGTTTAACTTCTTCTGAAATACCAGCCAATTGGGAGAAGTCTTCACTTGCTTCTTCTTCCATAACGTCCAAAATATCATCAACGGTAATAATTCCTAATAAATGATCTTGAAAATCTACAACTGGAAGTGCTAAGAAATCATAATCACGGAACATTTGCGCGATTTCTTCTTGGTCTTTTGCAACAGAAACTTTGACTATCTTTTCACTCATGATTTCTTCTATTTTCACCTGATTATCTGCCACGATTAGATCACGTAAGGATAATACGCCAACAATTCGTTTATCTTCATCAAGTACATATAGGTAGTAAATGGTTTCCGCTCCGGGCGCTTCTTCTTTCAATTGTTGCATCGCTTCGACGACTGTTTTTGTTTTGTATAATGCAACAAATTCAGTAGTCATAATACTACCGGCTGTTTTCTCCTCATAATGAAGTAGTTGCTTAATTTCATCCGCATCTTCTTTGTCCATCATCGTAAGGAAGCTAACAACCTCTTCTTTATGCATGTTATTTAAAATATCCACCGCATCATCGGCTGGCATTTTGGATAGAACCATCGCCCCTTGCCTTGGGTTCATTTCTGTAAAATAGCTAGGGGTATTCTCTAAATCAATATTTATCATAATTTCCGCTAATTCATCAGGAGATAAATAGGCATAGATTCTAATTCGATTTTCTTGGGATTGATCAACGAAGAACACGGACTGATCGTATGGGTGCATTTCGAGGAAATTTCCCCTAAACTCATCTGTCTGTTCTTCGCTTAATGCTTCATACACTTTATCCCAATGTGCTTTATACTCTTCTTCATATTTTTCTTCGTAATTATTTTGTCTCTCTTCCATAAGGATACTTCCTTTCTCTCACGAAACCATATAAAAACCTATTCCCCGTTTCGCTAATTCGAAACTTTTGCTTACGATTTTTCACAAGACTTGGTTTTCCTATCCGCTAAGAATTTCTGTTTTTGAATAAAACTCATAAACTTAATCAATGATAAACTTATACATATCTAATAACCTATAGTAAGGAGGAGTTTTATGAAAATAGACGTTATTGGCGACATCCATGGTTGCATCGATGAATTGCATGCGCTATTTGAAAAACTCGGTTACCAAAAGGAAAATAATATCTACGTTCACCCTGAAGGTCGTATCCCAACATTTGTTGGTGATTTAACAGACCGAGGCCCGAATTCATTAGCAGTTATTAGACTCGTTTATCAAATGGTTGTCGAGCATAAAAAGGCAAAATACGTCCCAGGTAATCACTGTAACAAATTATATCGTTTTTTTCTAGGGAACAAAGTCCAACATAAGCACGGTCTAGAGACAACGGTCACGGAATATGAGGCATTATCTACTAGAGAACAAAAAATAATAAGTAAACAGTTCAGAACGCTTTATGAACAAGCTCCATTATATTTAGAAATCCCAGAGGTTTCTACAGTTGTTGCCCATGCAGGAATACGCGAAGATTACATAGGCAGAAACGATAAAAAGGTTAAGACCTTCGTATTATATGGTGATGTTTCTGGTGAAGTTCATCCAGATGGCCGCCCGATTCGCAGGGATTGGGCCAAGGACTACCATGGTGACCGATGGATTGTCTATGGTCACACCCCTGTCATGGAGCCACGTATTAAAAATAAGACGATCAACATTGATACCGGTTGTGTTTTTGGTAATAAGCTGACCGCTTTTCAACTGCCAGAAGAAAAGATAGTGGCAGTCCCATCCGAACAGCCACTAGTCGAAGAAAAATTTAGTCATTTCGATAACAATTAAAGAAGTTCCTTCATATCACCAGGTAAAGTGGATTTAAGCTCGATACATTCTTTCGTAAATGGATGCTTAAATGCAAGCTTATAACAATGTAAGGCATGTCTCTTCATATGATCCGTTTTCCCGCCATATAAATCATCCCCCGCTAACGGATGATTTATATGGGAGAAATGGACACGAATTTGGTGTGTTCTCCCTGTTTCTAGTTGAACATTTACAAGGGTATGTAAGGGGAGTCGTTTTTCCACTTTAAAATGAGTGACCGCTCGTTTTCCAGTTTCCTTCACCGTTCTTTCGATAATGGATCCTTCTTTCCGATCAATGGGAGCATCTATGGTTCCATTATCTTTCTTTAAATTTCCTTCCACCAATGCCTTATATCTTCTCTTTACTTTGCCCGCTTTCTGTGCTGTAGACAATAAGGAATGACTATAACGATGTTTGGCTATTAATAATAGACCAGATGTATCCCGATCAAGTCTAGTTACGACATGAACCGTATAAGGGATAGCATGTTTTTCGTAATATCCTAAAATCCCATTAGCAACGGTACCTGTTGGATGATGGAGAGACGGAATGGTAGCAATTCCAGCAGGTTTGTCCACCACAATAATTGAATCATCTTCATATACAATGGACAAATCCATTTCCTCTTTAATCATGTACTCCCCTATCTGCTCTTTAGGAAATGAGATTTCTAGTAAGTCCCCTTCCTTCAAGCCATACCGGACCGTTTGTGGAATACCGTTAATAAGGATCTTTCCTTCCTGCTTCACAGCGATTAAGATTCTTCTAGAAAAACGGTGATACTCCATTAAGTAATCCCGAATCGTCATCCCTACATGTTCGGAATGAATAGTACATTTCATCACTACTTCGCCTCATTTTTATTTCCCATCTTCCGTTACAAAGGAATCTCTTACCCGATTCCAAAATGGAAATTGTCTAAATCTAGCAAATCGCACTCTTTCTTTTGCCACCCGACATTGAATCGATTTCACATCCGTATAGGTTCTAGTAAAATGATCAATGGAAATTAGGAAGCTTTTGTCCTTCTTCGGTTCCAGTAAACAGGTATGATGTTTTGGCAAAATTAAAGGAGATCCTATCGTACGGAAAACTCGATTATTAATAGAAGCCATTTCTGTTAATTGAATTGCTTCAATGGCTGGGTGTATGATGGCACCACCTAATGCCTTATTATATGCAGTACTTCCGGAAGGTGTAGAAATACAAATTCCATCTCCACGGAACGTTTCAAAATACTCCCCTTTAATTTTAACATCAAAGACAACAGAGCCCTCCGCTGTTTTAATCATGGATTCATTTAAGGCGAGAAAACGATCCCTTTCACCGGAGTTTTTTCTTATAATCACTTCAAGTAATGGATACTCAACAACTTGAAATGGAGTTTTCGCAATTTCTATCACTAATTTTTCGATTTCATCTGGTGTGTAATCTGCATAAAACCCAAGATGACCTGTATGGACTCCAATAAAAGCCGTTCGATTTAAACGATGGACGTAGCGATGAAAGGCCTCCAGAAACGTTCCATCTCCTCCAACAGAAATAACGATTTCAGGTTCCTCTCGATCGTATTCCAATTCAAAATCTGTTAAATATTGTTTCATCGTTACTTTTATTTTTTCTGAACGCTTATCCTCTCTAGATACAATTTTAAATTTCAAGTTGTTCGTCCCCTTTAATAAAATTAATTATATTTCCTATTAAAGATTCGCCGCGCTTCTTGAATTTCATGTTTTATTTTTGACATTTCTTCATCTAATTTAAAAGCCGCTTCAGCAGCATTCTGCAATCTTATTTGGATATCATCAGGAATACTACCTTTATATTTATAATTCAATGAATGTTCATTCGTCGCCCAAAAGTTCATTGCTAGCGTACGTATTTGGATTTCGGCTAAGACTAGTTTTCTCCCCCGAACCATTTCTACTGGGTATTGAATAATCATATGATAGGAGCGATACCCACTAGGCTTTTTATTCGTAATATAATCTTTCTCTTCTACAATTGAAAAGTCATCGCGGTTACGAAGCATTTCAACAATAGCATAAATATCATCTACGAATTGACACACGACCCGAACACCAGCTATATCATATATTTCTTTTTCAATATTTTCTAATGGGACTCCCCTAATTTTCGCTTTTTCTAAAATACTTTGGACTGGTTTTACTCTTCCGGTAACAAATTCGATTGGCGAATGAGATGATTCGTATTCAAATTGTGATCGCGTTCCTCTTAATTTTACTTTAAGCTCATCAACCACCTGTTTATAGGGGGCAAGTAAATATTCCCAGTTCATAACAAACACACTCCTACACTTAACTGTAACATGAATCTTTCACCATCGTTATTTAGAAAACTTGGCATTTTCTCCAAAAGCTTTAATCATTGTCTCCGCTACACTTTGTGGGAAGAAAACATTGTATTTCCTAGCCTGCAATCAAAGACAAAGTCCACTCAAATTATAGCTTATATTCGTGTAACATACTAGCTTGATTCCTTTTCTTTGCAAATTTATCCTATATTGGCGATAATCATTAATAATATATTTTTACATGATAATTGGAGGCCAAATTTTTTATGGCACAAGAAATAGAAATTGAATTTAAAAATTTGTTAACAGAAGATGAATTTAACATTTTATTGGATAAATTGCCATTCCCTGAATATAGTGTAAAACAAACGAATTTTTATTTTGAGACAAAAGATCTTTCATTAAAGGACAAGGGATGCGCACTCAGAATTCGGGAAAAACAAGGGAATTATCGTCTAACATTAAAAGAACCGCATGAATTAGGCTTACAAGAAACACACGACACGTTAACAGAAGAAGAAGCAAAACATTGGTTAAATGGAAAAATCATACCAAAACCTGAGACAACCCGGCAATTGCAAAACATAGGCGTTGATCAAGAGGAATTAGTATATTATGGAAGTCTCACAACAGAGCGCCGAGAGGTTGAGTACCAGGATGTCCTCATTGTTCTAGATGATAGTACTTATAATGGTGTTCAAGATTATGAATTTGAATTAGAAGCAAAGGATCAAAAAGTAGGACTTACAAGATTTCATTCTATTTTAGATCAATTTGAAATTAAGAAGAAGGAAACACCTAATAAAATAGTACGTTTTTTTAATACAATACCTAAATAGGAACCACTTAATCAGATTTGTTGCCCATTCCATCATCCACTTGTAAAATTAAAAGCAGGAAAATGATATTATATATGTTTTGGTAAACCATAAATAAGGAGAAGCAGATGGAAATAAAACATGGAACGATTTATGAAGCAATTGGTGGCTTTGATACAATTGACAGATTAGTTACTGCTTTTTATAAACGAGTTGGGAAACATCCTGATTTAATTCCTATTTTCCCAGAGGATTTAACGGAAACGGCAAGAAAACAAAGATTATTTTTAACCCAATTTTTTGGAGGTCCTAGACTTTATGAGGAAGAACGTGGCCAACCGATGATGAGAAGACGCCACTTACCATTCCCTATTACACCAACAAGAAGAGATGCATGGTTAAGTTGTATGAAAGAGGCGCTTGACGAAGCTGAAATCGAAGAACCGTATCGTTCGGTGATATTTGAAAAATTGACCCTTACAGCAAATCATATGATGAATAAACTAGATTGATAGAAGAAGTTGTTCAAAAAGTGCGTCACCCTCCTTTTTGAACACGCACTAGAAAGGAGAATTCGATGTGAGTTGGGATCAAACTGAGCTAAAAAAGTTTAATAAGTCAAACACATCGGAAAGCTGCAACTATCTTGACAGTCATTCTAAACCGATTGAAATGTATGTGTTTATAGACCCACTTTGCCCGAACTGCTGGTATTTTGAGCCTTATATAAAAAAGTTTTCGCTTGAATATGGACGATTTTTCACTATCCAACAAATTTTAAGTCCTTCTATAAATCGTGATCAACTGTCTTGCAGAAAATCGTCTTATTCATCTAATAATTTTACTGTTTCTAATCCTTGGATTGTATCTTTTGCTATTAAAGCCGCCGAGATTCAAGGAAAAAGAGCAGGAAAAACATTTTTGAGAAAACTACAAGAACACCTCTTTTTGCGAAATCTTGACATTTCCAATGAACAAATCCTAATGGAAATTGCCCGTGAAGCAAAATTAGATTTAGAAGAGTTTGTAGAGGATATGCACTCCGCCACCGCTAGGAAAGCTTTTCAAAGTGATGTACAGCTTAGACATGAAATGGAAATAGATATAACACCAACTGTTGTCTTTTTTAACCATTCAAATGATGACCAAGGGATTAAAATAGTAGGTCTTTATCCATATGAAGTGTATGAATTTATATTACAGGAAACCTTACAAATTACCCCAATTCCATCAGAGAAACCACCATTAGAGGAATTTTTAAAACGACATAATATGGTAAGAAGCAAGGAAATTTCCATTGTTTATGATTGGAGTTTATCGAAAACAGAGAAAGAATTGAAAAAGCTGCAATTCAGACAACGTGTAAACCGAGTAAATGAAAACGAAAGATGTTATTGGAAATATAAGGAATAATAGTTCATTGCAAAAAAAGGATATGCGGGGCAGCGCATATCCTTTTTCATTCTTTGTATAAATACAAAGGGGGATGGGAGAAAGTTTCATGATCAAACAAAAGGGGTATTTGTTTGTGTAATTAACTTACAAATTAATAATAACAAGGATTTTATTGTTTGACAACCCTCTGTTCATAATTTCACAAAATGTTCAATTCTATTATTTTCTTTGTTGCATATACTTGATATAAAAATGAATTCTATGTAAGGAGGGTCTCTTCGTGCAACTACTCTTTCCTCTCTTCTTCTTCGTCTTAGCACTCATTGCATTTGGCTTAAATATTTTAGGAATCATGCAATTAATCCCTATTTATATTACATTACCAATTTTATTTATTGCAATTTATCTCACCATCTATTCATTGTTCAACCAAAATACATACCGTCGGAGAAGAGTGAGATAACAAGTATTTTAAATTATGTTGTAAGTTTGGGGTTTGGGGGCGTCCTTAAATGTCGTGACAAAGCGTATCGCGGACAAAAGCAACAATAAACACTCGTGATTTGGCCGTGACCATCCTTATCACGGACAAAAACTACGATTAACACTCACGATTTGGCCGTGACAATCACTTTCACGGACAAAAACTATGATTAATACCCGAAATTTGGCCGTGACAACCTCTTTCACGGACAAAAGCAACGATAAATACTCGTGATTTGGCCGTGACACTCTGCACCTGGTTCTGTCAAGTAGACAGTACTGAAGTGTCTCTAAATTTTTACTCAATACATTGTCTTACCAAATATTTGAGCTCTTATCATATCCACCACCCTTGCCAGGCATTTGGGTTCGTGGTGGTGAATAAAGTGGCGAATCGGGAAAAATAAAGCTATTAAAGCTCCCTATTCGCACACACAGCGTACCACGAACCATCTCTTCTAAGCTCTCGTTGGTCGGGGCCCCTATCCCCAACACAACGAATCGCCAAGAAGAGGCATGCCTGGCAAGGGCAAGCAGCTCCGCTGTGGCTCCCTGCATGCATTTTTAACTGGCATAACGCTTGATGTATTTTACGGGACTTGTTTGTAATTTTGTGTTGATTCGATTATGATTAAAGTAATGGATATATTGGTTTGCCGCATTTTGAACTTCAAATACATTCTTTGCATTTTCAAAGAAGCATTCTATTTCACACTTGTAATGACTAAAGAAGTTCTCAATGCATGCGTTGTCCCAGCAATTGCCTTTGCGAGACATAGATGGGGTGAGGCCCATCTCTTTGACACGCATTTGATAACCAGCGTTTGTGAATTGTGTGCCTTGATCACTATGTAGAATGGCACCTTTCACAAACTTTTTTTCTTTTAAACGATTTAATGCTTCGTACACAAGTTCTATATCTTGACGATGACTAATTGCATACGCCACAATCTCGTCATGAAATAAATCTTTAATCGCACACAGATAAATATATTTGTTTGGTCCCTTTTCCACTGGTAAATAGGTAATATCAATCGCAAACTTTATTCCAGGTTTCTTCGCTTGAAAGTTGCGGTTTAATAGATTAGGTACTTTTTTATTTATTTCGTTACGCTTGACAGAACGCCTTTGACGGATTTTACAACGAATACCATATTTCCGCATGATCTTGGATACACGCCTCTCTCCAACCTCAATGCCATATTCATCTTTTAATGCCATTTTCATTCTTTTTCTCCCCAACGTACCACGATGTTTATGATGTAATTTGATGATGTAGTTGTATAATTCTTCATCCCTTTGTGCCTGAACACTACCCCCTCCACGTTTTTTCCATTTATAATAACCAGATCGTGATACATCAGTCAGTTGAACTAACATCGTAACAGGATAATCTTTCTCATTCGCTTCTATAAAGGAAAATTGTACCTCTTTCTGCTTTCTCACATCCTTTCCAGCTCCAAAAG
Organism: Oceanobacillus sp. FSL K6-0118; assembly: GCF_038006665.1. NCBI lineage: Bacteria > Bacillati > Bacillota > Bacilli > Caryophanales > Bacillaceae > Oceanobacillus > Oceanobacillus sp. FSL K6-0118. The sequence goes on along the minus strand of NZ_JBBOVR010000001.1, from coordinate 1,514,496 downwards.
CTTTTTTAAATATTCAATTTGTAATGCTTGTCTTTCGATAATTTCATCTTTGGTTTCCTCTTCTTTTCGTTTCTGTTTACCTATGCTTTTCATACCTCTTGTATCTTTTAACGCTTCATAACCTCCTTCACGTACTTTATTAACCCAACGATTCGCTACTCGAGGTGCACTAATGTTATATTCTTTTATCAAATCACGGATCGCGTGCCCCTCGAAATATTTTTCAACTACTGTTTTCTTTAATTCATAACTGTATCTTTTTAGTTGTCTTGCCATATTCATCCCCTAATTTCTATCTTTTTCTACTATAAGATTATCAAATGAATAGGACACTTTCTAAAATTGTCTACTTTACTGATACAATAACACTCTTTCATGGACAAAAGAAATAAAAAACGCCCCTGAATTGTCCGTGACAAGGATATCATAGACAAAAGGAGCGAAATCTAACTTATCTCTAAAATTTTTATAAAAGAAAAAAGGATATGCGGGGCAGCGCATATCCTTAGTCCGTCTTTGTATAAACAAAGGGGGGATGGGAGAAAGTTTCATGATCAAACAAAAGGGGTATTTGTTTGTATTAAACTTACAACTATATAATATCAAGTTCATGTCGAATTTTCAAGGTTTTTGTTCATGCATTCACAAAAAGTTCAATTTTTTATTTAAAAAGGAGCAGGTACACCTGCTCCTTTGCTTAATTAATTTAATAATAGTTTTTCCATTTCATTTAACTTCTCTTCGAAGACATCCAAAGCACCTAAAATGGGCTGTTTCGATGTCATGTCTACCCCTGCTTTTTTCAATACTTCAATTGGGTCGTCACTACTTCCTGCCTTCAAAAATTCTAAATAACGCTCTACAGCAGGATCGCCTTCTGTTAAAATTTGATTTGCTAGGGCTGTTGCAGCGGAATATCCTGTTGCATATTGGTACACATAGTAATCGTAGTAGAAATGCGGAATTCTTGCCCATTCTAAACCAATTTCTTCATCGGATACAACAGCATCACCATAATATTTTTTATTAAGTGCATAATAAATTTCCGTTAATTTATCTGCTGTCAATGCTTCCCCATTTTTTGCCTGAACATGAATATCGTGTTCAAATTCAGCGAACATCGTTTGACGGAATACAGTTCCTCTAAAGCCTTCTAGAAAATGATTTAATAAATATAATTTTTCTTTTTCATCTTCTAAGTTTTTTAACATGTAATCATTTAATAATGCTTCATTACATGTAGAAGCTACTTCAGCAACGAAAATGGAATAATTTCCGTAACGATATGGTTGATTTTTTCTTGTGTAGTAACTATGCAAGGAATGTCCAAGTTCATGTGCTAATGTAAACGTATTATTTACATTGTCTTGCCAGTTTAACAGGACATACGGATTTGTTCCATACGCACCTGAAGAATAAGCCCCACTACGTTTACCTTTATTTTCAACTACATCAATCCAACGATTTTCAAAGCTTTGTTCAAGGATCTTTCCGTACTCTTCACCTAATGGTTTTAGTCCTTTAATAACGTAATCTTTCGCCTCATCATAGCTTATTTTCATCTCCACATCCTTTACTAATGGAGTATACATATCGTACATATGAAGTTCATCCACACCAAGAACTTTTTTACGAAGTTCGATATAGCGATGTAGTAATGGTAGTTTATCATTCACCGCTTCAACTAGGTTATCATAAACTTCTTCTGGAATATTATTGTTATCCAATGCAGATTGTCTTGCAGAGTCATAATTTCGCACTTTCGCTGAAAAATTATGTGTTTTCACTGTTCCGCTTAAAGTGGATGCGAATGTATTCTTGAATTGGCCATACGTATCATACATTGCTTTAAACGCATCTTTACGGACTCTTCTATCTTTTGATTCCATGAAGCGGCTATAACGACCATGTGTTAAATCGATTTCTTCCCCATTCTCATCTTTAATTGCTGGGAATGGTAAATCCGCATTATTTAACATACTAAAGGTCTGAGAACCTGTTGATAACGCTTCAGAAGCCTCTGCTAATAGAACTTCCTCTTTTTCGCTTAGGACATGTGGACGTTGGCGGTTAATTTCATCTAGAACCTTTTTATATTCTTGTAATTCCTTCTTTTCTTGTAAAAAGGATTCCAATTTCGTTTCATCCATCGTAAGAATCTCAGGAACTACATAACTCATTGAACTTGATGCAAGCGTCAATACCGTTTCTGCTTGAGCATTCATTGCTTGGTAAAAGGAATTCGTCGTATCTTGGTCATAGCGCATATGAGCGTATGTATATAACTTCCCTAATCGTTCTCCAAGTTCATCTTGCAGTTTGAATAGATTATAAAGAGTGTCCGCCGATTCGGATAGTTTTCCTTGGAACCTCGTAATTTCAGGAATATCTTTTTGTAATTGTTTAAACTCTTTTTTCCAAAGATCATCGGTTTCGAATATATCTTCTAGTTTCCATGTTTTTTCTACAGGTACTTCTTCACGTTTTGGTAATTGTTTTGTTGATTGTGCCATTACAAATTCCTCCTTTAATTCCTTCTCATAAATAATTCTAGATTTACTAAAATATTCCTTTTAAGGACGTTCAAAAAGTCCGGTGAAAATGACACTTCGCATTTCTTCGTTGGCTTGCTTTTCGGATACTCACGTATTGTTGCATACGTTCCGTTCCTCAAAGCTGCGCCGCCTCGAACTGCGACGCACAGGACGTGCTAGTGTCGGCGTTGCAATAGGACGTTGCGCATTTAGCCGACCTCGGTCCTTTTCATCCTCCTTTTTTGAACACGCATTTTTATTCTCTCCTATTTACTTAGTATATCGAAATACAGTAGATTCATGCTCGGATTTTGTTTCCTTCCTTCATTATTAATTGCTTGATTAACGCCTTATCTCCGTTTACCGCCTCTTCTACGTGAGTATATAACGAAAGCTGCTGATTCATTTTATAGGTATGGTTGGGCAAGATGGATAATATATTTAGTTTTTCTAGAATTTGAAGGTACTCTTTAATTGGGTCATCCTGGTATTGGATTAAAGGATAGGAAGATGTAGGTTTCATTTGTTTTCTTAGCTGATATTGGATGGAATGAAAGGAAATGATACTTCCAATTTCTAAAGGTTGTAGGAGATTCATGCAAATTCTACTTTGCCAATCCCATGGTGGTGATTTCATTCGGTATTGTGCGGACACAGGTAAATATACAATGGAAGGAAGACTTTCTACATGAACTTGTTTCAAATATAACCACTGATACCAAGCTAATTCCATCCCATATAAATTATTTCTTGGTTTAAGACGGAAGTGTAGCTTACGTTTTTCCCACAATGAATAGATTTCTTTTTTCATAAAATACGAGAGTGCAAACAATTCTTTAAAATGAAATTTCCTAATATCTATTACTTTTAACTTTCCAATTGCTTGGGTTTTTGTAGTAAAAAAGAGATCTTGGATAAAAATAAACTGAAGCGTTTGAGGACAAAAATAATATAATACAGAAGGCATTTCGTGGGAAAATCGATGTATAAATTGTTGAGTGAAGGAGTTGATTTTAAAGGCGTTTTTTCCCTGTCTTTCTAATAGGTTTGCTCCTAAAATCCATATTGGGGTTATTCCAAGCAATTTATATCCCCTATTGCGCTTGTTAATTTCCTCTACTGGGATCCTTGCACATTGATATTCTATTGCAATTTGTTTTTTATTAATTTTCAACAGGATGTCTGGTCGTTGACGAATGTCGGGGATATATTTTTCTAATGTTACTTCTAAACGTTGTTGCTTTAACCATTGATAAAGTAAAAATTTTCCTTGTTCATGATATATTCCCTCTCCTCCTTCACCTGCAGGACATTGATTCGCTGCATAATGAGCAAAATGAGGAATCTTTTGATTACCGGCTTTTATTAAAACGGCTTCATGACAAGATGGACAATAAAACTTCACTGCCTTTTGCTTTAAGCGTTCAATTTCTTTTCTTGTTAAATTCATTAACGTAATCATTTTTCCACTTTTTAATTTTGCTTGTAGCATATTGTTCACCACCTCCACTACAAACATTCGACAAACATTTACAAAATCCTTTATCAAATCCCTAAAAAAACAAAAAAATAGGCGCCCGTTTTATTTAACGAGCACCTATACTTGTGCAGGAAAGTAGGAACGAATTTGTTCAAAGGCGTTATATTCAAAAAGCTTCTTCCCATATTCCTCCAATACATGAATTGACATATCCGAATCATTCGCAAACTCCAATACTTGACTAATCAAGTCTTCTTGTAAGTGATCATCTAATAGGTCTGGTGAGAATTCCAAATAGAGATAGTATTTATTATGATAAGAATAAACTGTTTCTTCTACACTATCCGTATCATCTTGGAAGTAATGACTTAGTTGAATGGCATCTTCGAAATTATCAAATTCAGCAATAATCCACATCCCATCCTCTATAAAATCATTGTCTTCTTCATCATCTTGGCCTAAGTTCTTCCCAAACTTATCTTCAAGGAAATTCTCAAGCTTATCTTCAAAGTGACCGTTTAGCATTCCATCCGTTTGTAACTCGCCATTGCTACCTATTTTGGCTTTAGTCACAATAATCTCTAAACCTTTTTCAAGAGCTTGAACTTGAATCCACAAAGGACCATCTATGTTAAAATCCTCTTCCTTGTAATTTACTTCGTCCATCATTTGCCAGAAAAGCTGTTCACTTCTTTCCCGATCATACCAAATTTCCTCACGTTCAAAGCCAAGGTCTTCAATGTCTAGATAAGAAATATAAAATTTAACTGTATTTTCATTTATTCTCTCTATATCCATCCTTCTTTCTCTCCCTTCATCATTAGATAAGCAATTGGCTTGCTTTCTAAAAATTCTCTATAAAGTAATAAACAGTTAGGTGGAAGAGATTACTTCACCATATCTATATATTGAAAAAATGAAATGCTTTCGTTATCAATTGCTAATTAATCCACTCTGTTAATTCTATTGTATGATAGTGTACGGAATAATGGAAATTAATATGCCTATATATTTTTATAAATTTTAAAATTGATTCATTAGTTCCTATAAGTCTCATTTTGGCATAATTCCATACACTCAAAGTAGAATGGTTAATACATTATTGTAACGGATTTAAGTAATTTTGTCACGGTAAAATTCGCTATATAGAATAAAAACGCAGAACTATATATCATTCTGCGTTTTTATCATCTATTTATATGCAATTATTCCTTGAATTAATTAACCATTCTTTGTGCTTCACGTAGTTGGAATGTACGTACAGTTCTTGGTAAGAATCTACGAATTTCATCTTCATTATATCCTACTTGAAGACGCTTTTCGTCTAGAATAATCGGTCTTCTTAAAAGACCAGGATTTTTCTGAATTAATTGGAATAATTCTTTCATTGGCAATTGTTCAATGTTAACATCCAATTTTTGAAAAACTTTAGAACGTGTTGAAATAATCTCATCAGTTCCATCTTCAGTCATACGTAATATTTCTTTAATTTCATCTAATGATAAAGGTTCAGAGAATATATTACGCTCTTTATATGGTATGTTATGTTTTTCCAACCATGCTTTTGCTTTTCTGCAAGATGTGCAACTTGGTGAGGTATAAAGCGTTACCATGTAACTTCACTCCTCATTTCTAAGTATATATATTTCTAAAAAAATTAGCCTATGAAAACTTATTTCATTATTAAATTAAAATAAGTTTAAATAACTCCACTACCTAGTATACTACAATTGTCAAGTTAAAGGTAGAGGTTTTTTAGAAATAACAGGTAATTTTCACTGTTATTGACAATCGCATTTCCAACTACTACATAAGATACCCTATTCCTTTTCCAATTAAACCAAGTAATTGAAATAAATTAAATATGTAACCTAAAAAACAAGCATTTTCCTTTATAATCTATGGGCATTTTAAAAAGCAGACCTCCCTTTTTAGGAAATCTGCTTAAAATCCATACCTTTTCCATTTGTTTAGCTACCAATTAAATAATCTACATCTTGTGTATATTGATTCCCTGCGTTCCATAATAGGAATTCATTAATACCATTTTTATAAAGTGCGCGAATTTGCGCTTCTACTTCTTCCACACCATATGCTTTCGTTTTCCCATCTGTATACAACCATGGCGCCTCAAAATCTTGGATCCACGGCCTTGAAATTGGAGGGTTGTCCAATTTACTAAGAACACCGTTTTCCACTTTCGCGTACTCATCCACTAAGCGAAAAGGTTCTTTGTCAGGGATAGGTATTCCAAAGTAATTGTTTGACCAATGGCTTGGGTAAATCATCGATGAAATAACATCTACATTTTCTGATATTCGGGAAAAATTTTGACCGATTCCTGGCGCCTCTTCAATCGTTGCCGCATAACCAAAAATATCAACAGATACGTCTACATCATACTCTTCTAATTGTTCTTTCGCATAAGCAACAAAATCCGATACTGCTTCCACCCGTTTTTTCACGTTATTCATCTTTAAACTTTCATAATCTCCTGTTGAATATTGCAATATTTTATCCTTTTTCTCAAACCCTTCTGGAAATCGTACGTAGTCAAACTGAATTTCTTGGAACCCCATTTCTGCCGCCATCTTAGCAACGCCTATATTATAATCCCACACTTCTTTCTCAAATGGATTTACAAATGCCTCTCCATTCTTATTTGTCCATACTTGTCCATTTTCAGTAAAAGAAAGATCTGGCCTTTGTTTCGCTAGCATGGAATCCTTAAATACCACTACCCTAGCTATAGGATAGATGTTTTTCTTTTCTAATGTTTCCATCAACGTTTTTGGGTTAGGTATATCATTCGTAGCGACGGAATGATATGGGGAATCTTTGTCTACCTTAAACGACAAATTTCCATAATCATCCTTTACATCGATTACCATCGTATTTAAATCCGTTGATTCAACCATGTTAATTAAGGAGTTAAAACGGTCAGAACCTACAGCTTTTCCGGAGACATATATTCCTCTAACTGCATCAGGGTACGTAAAATCGTATTCCTCTGATTCTTCACCGTTCATAACATATGGGAAAATTAAACTCGTTATTGTCGTGAATAAAATAAAGTTTAATAAAACTTTTTTCATCATCTGTACCAATCTCCTTTGGATAAAAATTATCGATTGGAAGATGCTAAATGGTGGTTAATGGTGAAATTTATTTAATCTTATTATATGAATGCCTAGGGTTAAATATAGTTTGTAATTAAAGGTTAAAAAGACTGGTATTCACATTTCTTCCATTAAAAACCATTATTAAAAGCCTCCCAATGAAATTGGAAGGCTTATCTACCATTAATCTTCAAATATGTTTTTTAAATCAACACGAAAATCATTTAATACCTTTGATGTAATTTCTCCTGTTTCTTTTTTAATATCATGTTGTTCATACATTTCTTCATCATTTAAGGTATATACTGTTATGGTTTCCAGCATCGGATTGATAATCCAATACTCTTTCACACCATAATCCATATAAAGATTTAGCTTCGTTACTAAGTCGTGTGATTGGTTGGATGGGCTTAAAATTTCAACAATAAGCTTGGGAATCCCTACATATCTAGCATCTGTAAAACCAGTTTTATCACAAATAATACTAATGTCAGGTACAACGATTTTGGTACCTTCTATGTTGTCATTCTTTAATTCGATATCATACGGGGCTGAAAATACCTCGCAATTGCTACTAACTAAAAAATTTCCGAATTTTATTTGTAACTTACTCGATACACGCTGATGCTTTGTAGATGGTGAGGGTGACATGTAAACAAATCCATCAATATACTCCAATATTTCCTCTGATTTTTCACGAACTTGAAAATACTCTTCAAGCGACATAGAACTATTACGGTACAGATACATTTGTATTCCCCTCCATTTCATTCACTTATTGGTTTTTATCCTTCTTATTTGTTCCACGAAACACTCTTGCACTTCTTGCATACTCGACATCAGGAACATTTAATCTTGAATTAATAACACGTGCTACTGCAAATAAATAATCTGAAAGTCGATTGACATATTTTAAAGGGACTGAAGATATTTCTTCCTCTTTCATAAGCGCAACAATCATTCTCTCCCCTCTTCTTGCCACGGTTCTTGCAATATGAATCGTTGCAGATGCATCAGAACCACCAGGAAGAATAAACTTCTCCAGTTCCGGTGCCTCATCAATAAGTTCATCAATTTTGTTTTCCATATACGTAATCGGTTCTTCAGATAATGTCTGTTTTTTATTTTTGGATACATTGGATAATTCAGTTCCACAATCAAATAGTTCATGCTGTATTTTTTCAAGATCATCGATAATATCATGAAAAAGTTTTTTATCACAGCGGAGCTCAGAAATGGCTTTACCTATAAAGGAATTCAATTCATCTAATGTACCATAAGCCTCCACTCGAATATTATCCTTATCGACTCTACCGCCAATTAAACTGGTCTGGCCTTTATCCCCTGATTTTGTATATAAACGCATACGTTCTCCCCTCTCCTGTTCCTATTGCTAATTATCCTAATTATAGCAAAAGAAATATAGACAATCGAATAATCCATTGCCTTATTCAGACGTTTTTTACTTTCTCACTTAAAACCTGAAATCTCATGGGACTTCTGGCAAAGATAAAAATAGGAGCAATACAGAAGCCCCTATGTTTTTAAAGTGTTTTTACTATTCCCTAATTATAAAACGACTTCACCTTCATTAAATGATAGAGTGTTCGCGCTTGTCGTCCCTTTTGGGTATATGGATTAATTTTAGGCTCTAGGCGACGAAGAAACACCTGGTCACAGGCGTGTCTATTTCCGTTCCTTCTGTAGCATTCATCATGTGCTTTACAAATAGCATCGACATCATTGATTGGCGCACCAGGACCACTACATCCTGGTCCACACCATCTGTAGCCAGGAAAAACACAAAACCGAATACCTCTATTTCGTTTATGAGGTATCATATTTCTCCCCCCCTTTACAAAATGAATAATTTGTTTCTACTATAGAATATTCGGAGGGTTTTAGAATGGTATGAACGATTACCTACTTTGCCTTTGGCTGATAAAGAAAACTTCCATCAGTCGGCTTTTTCCTTCATCCCCCACTGATGTTATCGGATCTTTACGGGCAGTTGATCTCCCACCTACCTTCCTTTGGGTAGGATAAAAAATAGAAAATATAATGTAATTAAATATCGGTTGGGGGACTGTTGAGTAAGTGATTAACTAAAAAAGTACTTCAGATTACTTTTTTCATATTACAAATGGGGTGAACTGTGTTTGACTCATTTAACGAAAAGATATTTATTTATGAAGAACTAAATATATAATTTAAATCAACACGAAAACCATTTAGGAATTTGGAAGATATTTCTCCTATATCTGTTTTGATGTCATGTTGTTCATACATTTTCTCATCATTCAAGGCATATACCGTTATCGTATTTAACATCGGGTTAACTATCCAATACTCTTTGACACCATAATTCATATAAAGATTGAGTTTTGTTATCAAGTCATGGGATTGATTAGAAGGGCTTAAAATTTCAACAACCAGACTAGGAATACCTACATATCTAGCATCAGTAAATCCGCTTTTATCACAAATAATGCTAATGTCTGGAATGACAATTCTTGTTCCCTCTATTTTGTCGTCTTTTAATTCAATGTCATACGGTGCAGAAAATACATCACAAGACTCCCCTTCCAGGAAATTTCCAAATTTAATTTGTAACCTGCTAGATATCCGTTGATGTTTTGTTGATGGTGATGGTGACATGTAAATAAATCCGTCGATATATTCAAGTAGTGAATCCGAATTTTCACGAATCTGAAGGTACTCTTCCATTGAAACAGATTCATTTCGATACCGGTACATTTCATTACCTCTTTCCGTCATTGTTTTAGCCTTATTTTACCATATTTACTAAAAATATAGACAGACGTTTTTAAGATATTGGATAAACAAAAAGCCCCATCTCTCACCTGTAAGATGAGGCTTTCTATACGTTCTTTGCCCATCAGCGGAGATTTTCCTTCATCCCCCACTGATGTTATCGGACCTTTACGGGCAGTTGATCTCCCACCTACCTTCTTTGTTCCTCGAAAGCTTGGGGGGGTAATTGGAGATTAGGGAGCAAATAATTTATTCCTTATCTAAAAAATGACAAACAATATGCCCCACTGATTTAGCTGCAACAAGCATCGCATCTTCGTCAATATCAAATTTCGGATGGTGGTTAAAGTAAGGTTGCTGAACTCCCTTTGGGGTACAACCGATATAGAAATAAGAACCAGGGATTTTTTCCAGATAGTATGCAAAGTCATCTGATGGCGACAGTTTAGGGAATTCTTTCACTTCTTTGATGTCACTATCTTGTATCCCATTTAGGGTATCGGCAACAAATGATGTCAATTCAGGATCGTTATACAATGGTGGATAGTCCGGTGTATACGTAAGTTCACAAGTAACATCGAATAATTCTTCCAGTCCCTTCACAATCCTTTTGAATTCTTTGTCAATCACTTCCCGCGTTTCATCATTAGAATAACGTACGTCCCCCTCAAGTTCAATGCTATCTTTAATTATATTAAAGCTTCCTTTTCCGTCGAATGATCCAATGGTTACAACACCAGCTTCCATTGGATTTACACGGCGACTAACAACTGTTTGTACCGCTGTTACAAAGTAGGAACCCGCAACTATTGCATCATTTGCTTTGTCAGGAGATGATCCATGTCCACCTTTTCCTTGAATTTTCAATTTAAAATAAGTTCGACCATTAAAAGAATATCCACTATGATATCCAACTGTACCTGCTGGCGCCACTGGTAATATATGAATACCAAAGATGGCATCTACATCATTGAGTTTTCCAGATTCCATAATACTTTTTGCACCACCAGGAGGCTGCTCCTCTGCATGTTGATGAATTATTTTTATCGTCCCTTTTATTTGATCCTTTAGTTGGATCAGACAGTCAGCCAAAATTAACAAATATGCTGTATGAGCATCATGTCCACAAGCATGCATGACACCTTCATTTTTCGACCTAAATGGAACATCCGCTTTTTCCGTGATTGGCAGAGCATCAAAATCCGCGCGAAGGCCAATTGTCTTTCCCTCCGATGCTCCTTCTATCGTTACAATAATTCCATATCCGTTTCCTACATTCGTTTCTATTTCAACATCTTTTCCTTTATAAAAATCAGCAATGTATGCTGCTGTTTTTTCTTCTTTAAATGAAAGTTCAGGATGTTCATGTAGATATCGACGTATTTTAATCATCTCATCTTCTCGTTCTTCAAGCATTTTCATTAATTCATCTTTCATCATGTAAATCTCCTTTATAACATTGATTTTACACCTTTATTGTTAGTCGATGCCGCTACAACTGTATTAAAGACTTTGCCGTAAAATAATTTTCCCGATATTGCGATTTTCTTCCATATAATTATGCGCTGTTGCTACTTCTTCGATCGGAAAGACAGTATCAATAATAGGTTTTATATTTCCACGTTCTAAATGTGGCATAACAACTTCAGCAAATTCCTTGGTTAAATCAGCCTTATATTCATCACTTCTTGGAGTTAATAATGTCCCAGATAGCTGCACATACTTAGCCATTAACTCCATTAAATTTACTTTTTCCACAACGCCTCCACCAAGTACTCCGATTAGCACCCATCTTCCGGCCTTTTTGATGCTTGCTAAGTTTTTCTCCCAGTAACTAGCACCAATAAAATCTAAGATAACATCGACCCCTTCTCCATCTGTTGCTTGTAAAACTTCTTCATCAAAGGATTGTTCTTTATAATTGATCAATGTATCAGCACCAAGTTGTTTACAGAATTCCAGTTTCTCTTTGGAACCGGCTGTTACAATAACCTTTGCATCGGAAACTTGCTTGGCTAACTGGATAGCTGCTGTCCCCACACCACTCGCACCTGCATGAATAAGCACTGTTTCATGTCGCTTAAGTTTTCCAATCCAGTAAAGTGTTTGGTACGCTGTTAAAAAGACTTCAGGAATAGCCGCCGCCTCCTCAAATGAAAGGTTATCCGGAATTTTTAACGCCCGGTTAGCTGGCATAACGGCATACTCTGCATAGCCACCTCCATTTACTAATCCCATTACACGGTCACCAATTTTAAAGTGGCTTGTTTCGGAAGTTTTTTCAACTATACCAGCCACCTCAACTCCCAATATTGCACTTTTGGCATAACCTGATTTTCCCTCTCTTGTTACAATATCGGTACGATTTACAGCGGCGGTCTCGACCTTTATTAATAGTTCCCCATCCGATAAAGTTGGAATCGGTAAGTCCGTTAATTCTAGTTGATCAGATCCGCCTGGCTCCCTGACAATAATTCCTTTCATTTTCATTTAAATTCTCCTTTCTATCTTTTCATTGCTCTGTAGGTACTATTTAAAACTTACGCCTATTGGCAAAAATTAGTCAAATAATAAATTTATAACTTTAAAGATATAGTCCATCGATGTTTGTTAGTCAAGGTAAACACAAGGGTCAGCTGGGCCATTGACGTAATAAGTCATTATTTGCATGACTAGTATAGGTATTTTGGTTGTTAATTATTAACCGTTGGGAATGGGATTACATCAGAAGAGTTGTTTATTTTCATCACGACTATGTGTATAAAGATGGGAAAAAACAAAAGGAAAATCGTAATATAATGTCAATGAAATTACAACGATTTAACGGTGAAGGAATTCAACTTTTTGATTATAAAAAGATGAAAGCGATGGAAAGAATAAATGATGATTTTACTACAAATAAAATAAAATTTCTTCTTTAAAAGATACATAAAACTATTCCTTCATTCAATTTGGATGAAGGGAATTTTTCAGCAAAAAAATCCTGCACAATCATAAACTTACTTCACTCTTTCAGTTTCTTTTTTGGAATTCTTCACCTACAATAAAGGAGCAGTTTATAAAGACGCCTCATTTGTTTTGGTTAAGTATGGTATAAATTGAGCAAATTAGTATATGAATCCGGATTCTCTAAATAGAGAAGATCCAACATCGTCTCCACCTCTTTTTCGTTATTTTGGCGCCTACGGTAACTAACTGATCGCATATCGATATTTCAATCTGTGTCCTGATAACGATTTTTTCATTTCTAGGAATTTAGCAAATAAGGATAACCCTTGGGCTACCCTTTGTAACTTTTTGGTATATTGTCAATGATATAGACATCATTTTCGATAAGTATTTTGAAAAGATATAGAGTCAATTTGAAAATGAATGTGTCTACCGCGTTTTCCTCTTTTAGTTCAAAGTCCTAAGTTTAATGGTAATAGTCACTATAAAATCAGTGTTTTTCCTTTGGGTGAAGAAATATCATGTGGTGATACTGAGGTATAAATTCTCCAGATTCCCCATGTTGTCACCGATATACTCTAAACTATTATTGTATATTATTCCAACCTCGTCAGCTAACTTTTCACCTAAACCCATAATATGAGTGGAAAGTAAAATTAAACAACCTGTGTTAGCCAATTCTCTCAAAACATTTCTAAATAAAACAATCTGTTTCGGATCGAGGCCATTTGTTGGTTCATCCAGCAATATTATTTTAGGCTGATGAATAACAGAAATAATAAATGCAACCCTTTTTTTTGTGCCTTGGGATAAGGAATCCATAGGCTGGTTACGATATTCCATTAAATTAAAAGTATCTAGCCATTTTTCTATCTGATTCTCTAAAAATCCTTGTTCCAGGCCTCTTAACTGCCCTACCAATCTTATCATTTCTATAGTAGTCAAAAATGGATAAAAATACGGGTATTCCGTTAAATAACCTATATTTTTATTAAGGAATTCCTTATCTTCTTTTCCAAAAGAATTAAACAAAGTAATAGTACCTAATGTAGGTTTTATCGAACCCGCTAATAAATTAAGAAAAGTAGTCTTTCCCGCACCGTTCGGTCCTAAAAGTACATATATTTTCCCAGAACTAAGTGTCCAATTTATATTATCAAGAGCAACTTTTTCTTCATAGGAATGAGAAAGGTTGTTTATTTGTATATTGAAACTATCAAACATAGAGTACACTCCTAACTGTTTTTTCATGATAAAAGACCCTCACAAAAATAATTCCTAATATTATAGCTTCTATTAAGAGTAACTTACCAGAAATAAGGAGGCTTCCAAATACTGACAACATGCTTATACCCGAAATTATTACCCCTACCATATTTATACGATAATACGTGCGCGAATTGAAATCAGAAAACTTTAGTCCAATAAAAATATATATTATACTGATTACAAAGTTAAACATTACAAGTTGAAATATATCATTAGTAATATCTACGACGGATAGATTGTAATAAATACTCCAGAACAGATAAATACTTAAACCAAATAAAAATACCAGTGAAAAGCAAATAAACCATTTCTTGACAATAAGCTTTTTAGAAGATACTCCTGTGTATTTATATAAGTAAATTGTTGACTCTTCTAGGCCAATAATATTTAAAGTCCATGCATCATGCATTAGAGTCACCAAAATTAAAGTTACTAGTAAAATAACATTGAATGGTAACTTCGATTCTAATAAGAAACCTATTTGTCCTACTACCAATAATATTGTTAGGGGCACAATTCTTTGGGGATTAAATAGTAATATTAATTCCTTTTTTATAATAGGATTCCCCGACAAAATGGTCCCCCGTTTCTTTCGTTTAAATTTATTTATTTCATAAAGACGTTTTTCCCAACTCTTTTTTGAACACCAATAAAAAAAGAAAGAAAAAAGAAAACTGGCTATTATCTTAATTCCTAAATGCCCCTCAAGTAAACTCGTTATAACAATTAATAAGGTACCTGCTAAATGAATTAACTTCCACTTTTTATCTAGATGAAAGGTTAAAAATATATAAGGTCCCAGGAACCCCCCCAGAATAACTTCTGTTTGGTACTCAAATATACGACCAAGGTAATTTGAATAGAATATTAATGAACCAAATAAAATAATACTTATTAAAATAATGGGCATGGCCAACTTTAAAATGTAATACCAGGTAATAATACTTACTTTATAAGTTGTAAGATATAAAAAGGATACTTCTTCGCTATCATACTGACTAAAACTAATAAATACTCCTATTATGATACCTATTAAAAGGGACGTTGAACTAATGATAAGCGGCTGATTGAATTGTAAGATAATAGGATAAAAACTTCGGAGGGAATATGCTAGCCCCAAAATAAAAAGCACAACAATGGCCAAGTCGGTTCCCTTCCAATTTCTTATTTTTCCTTTAAACAGTTTTTTGAATAAGTATAGGGCGATTCGTAAATTTTTTGTCATAGTTACCCCAAAGTATACTTCTCCTTTTTAAATAATTGAATAAATATCATCATTAATAGAATAGTGTAAAAAATCGTAGATAAAATCGAAATAGATATAAAAGATGTAGATATCTCATTGATCAATATGCTCTTTATAGATAATACACTATTAACTACAGGGATCAATGCTAGTTTTAAATCTGTACCCTTTTCCATCATTGTACTTATAAACCCAACAAATATAATAACTATATATAGAGGCATAATATATGAATTGGCTTCTTTAACGTTTTTGGAAAAAATCCCTAGAATTAAAATTATATTACTGAAAAACAATGATATTGGGAATAATATTGTCAACAATAGAAAGAAATTCACAATATCAATATTAATTAGATTTTCCATATCTAACATATTTGCTGAAATTAAAGATCCCACTATAAACCCTGTTATAGTTAGTAAGGAGGTTATTATACCAAAAAAACTGGTAGATAGAACCTTGCCCAATGCTATTTCACTACTACTTTGACTTGAGGTCAATAATGTAACTAAGGTATTCCTTTCTTTCTCGCCAGCAGTATTATCAACACCAATTCCCATTATACCCGCGATAACACCAATCAGTATTATGTATGGGATTATAGAAACCAATTGACTACGTTGACTCTCGGGTGTAACATCCGTTGATTGAAATTTAAAATCATATAAACTTGTTGTGTCTATATTTTCTAAGCTATTTATAAAATCATTTAACTGATTCTTTTCTATTAGAGAAAACCATGCTTTTACCTTTTCATAACTTGCCAATGATTTTGGAGAATTTGCCTTATATTGATAACTTACCTTGATTTTACTTCCATTTCTAGCGAGATTCATAATGCCTTCTATCTCATCATCTAACAAGACCTCTTTTTTTCTGTCTCCCTCATATATTATAAATGGTATAGTCTGAAAATTTTCCCGAATAAATCGAGCATCATTCTTTTCTAGTGCTATAGTAGGTATATTCGATTGAGCAGCATCTAAACTTTTTTCTTGAAAGTAAGTAACACCAATCATTAATCCAGGATAAAATACTAATGTACTAATAACAATAGTTAACATAACTCTAAAATCTATCAATGAATGCTTTACTTCTTTTTTAGCTAATATATAAGATTTGAAAATTTCCAATTTAAAAATCACATTCCCATTTTAACATTTTTATTATAACGTGTAACATCAAAAAATAAATCCTCCAGTGAATTGTAATTATTAATTACATCCATTGTGTTACTTTCATAAACTAAGTTTCCTTTGTTTAAAACAATCAACCGATCACACATTTTTATATCAGTGATAATATGTGTTGAAATAATAATAGAAGTCTGAGTTTGTTTTAATTTTTTTATTATTTCTCGAACGTAATAAGCAGCTATTATATCTAACCCGTTGGTTGGTTCATCAAGTATAAGTAAATGTGGTTTATGTAATAATCCTCGCGCAATAGAAATCTTTTGTTTCATTCCTGTTGAAAGATGACTGATTTTTTTATATAGATAATAGTCAAAATCTAACAAACTTGCCAATTCTGTTATCCTATTAAAGGCCTCTTTTTTGCCGTAACCATGCACTCTACCAAAATAATACAGGAATTCAAAAGATGTCATGGACCCATATAAACCGGTTTCTACTGCGACATATCCAATGTCATCTTTAATTCCTCTGTTATGAGTTGAGGTGTAATTATTATTAATTTTAATTGTACCTTCAGTAGGTAGTGTAAGTGAAGCTATCATTCGTAACAAAGTAGACTTTCCCGCACCATTAGGGCCAACTATCCCTAAAATTTCTCCACTATTTAGTTTAAAGCTAACATCATTTACAGCCTTAATTTGTTTTTTCTTACTCGAAAATACTTTGCTAATATTATTTACAGTTAACAATTTTAATTTACCTCCATTAAATGGAACAAAAAAGCCACTAAGTGGCTTTTGACTTTTTCATTAATTTCTATTAATAACTTATTAAACATTCTATTTCCCTATGAAAATTAAAAACAAATTTTTGATTACACTGGACGAACAGAACAAAAGGTTATTACTTCAGTTTATAAGCAAAACTGCCCTTAAAATATTCTGTTCGCCAAAGACCAACTCACCTCTATGTGTAAAATAGTTCTCGGGGATTTGAAACAAAATTCTAGAAAAAAAAGAAAAGGCGCTCTATCATAAATGTATGCTGACCGGCAAATACATTTGAAAGAGGCCTTTTCATGAATACAATTATATCAAAAATCAGCGAATTATTAAAGGATACAAATGATTTAATTGACTTTGAGGAACATGTTCAAATTTATGTATATGATCTCCTTACTAAACTGATGGGGAGCGTATTTACACAACTTAATCAAACGATAAAAAGAAGAATGCAAAGTAAGGGTTGGACGGTTGAACGAGAAGATGAAAAGACAATTCAGTTTATCTTTGGGGCAGTTCGTTTTACGCATACATTAATGCACGATATCAATGGGAAAGCGCATTATCCTTTTGATGAGTGGGTTGGATTTAGAAAATATCAGCGACATAGTCCTTTAGTTGAAGTAAAAGTGGCGGAGTTGGCTAGTGAGAGTACGTACCGAGAAACTGCACGCATATTAAGTGAATGGACTGCCGTGAATCTTAGTCATACGACAGTGGGAAGTATGGTGAAGCGTGTAGGAAAAGCACAAGCGCAAGCTGATGAAGAATTGTTAGCTGAATTAGAGGAAGCTGCCTATTTACCAAAGGGGAAAGAATTGGAATTTTTATTTGCCGAGGCAGATGGTGTATTTGTGCGTGGGACTAAGGAAAAAACAAGTCATGAAGTACATCATGCAGTGATCCATGAAGGTTGGATTAAAAATGGAAAGCGCGTATCCCTAAAGAATCCACAAGTTATTATGACAACCAAACCAACAAATGATTTTTGGAAAGAAGTCCAGGCGTTTACAGCTAGTCATTATTCCTTAGAAAATACACAAGTTGTCACCAATAGTGATGGTGGTCCCGGTTATACGGCAGAACGTTTTCAAGAGGCTTTCTCACAGTCTAGTTATCCTGTTTTAAATCAATTGGATTCCTTTCACATTTCTAAAGCACTGAATCGAACTTTTGGAGTTAAAAAGAGCGAGTTTAAAGAAGGTGTACAAAAGGCAATCAAAGAACACGAACTGGATGATTTCATACGTTGGATGGATACATTGGAGAGCACTTTAGAAACGGATAAGCAGTTAGAAAAGGCCGAGGATTTTCGTAGATATATTGGCGGTAATTGGGATCGAATTTTTGATTGGAGAGAAAAAGTTGAGAATCCACCAAAAGAGGCAAGGGGCATGGGTGCAATGGAATCCAACCAACGACATATTTCATTCCGAATGAAAAAGCGTGGAATGCATTGGAGTTTAGAAGGTAGTGAGGCAATGGTGAAGATCAAACAAGGGATTCTAAATAAAACATTACGATCCGTCTATTTGAGAGACCAAAGGCGAAGTGTAAGAAAACAACGAGACGTGAAAAAAGTGGTTCGTATGACTGAATTTCTACGCCAGGAAACCCAGCCGTCAATTGGAGCAAAACAAGGTAAAATAAGCCTAAATACAGCTCATTCATCAGCTATTGGACAGTTAATAAAAAGTTTTAGATAACACCCTGATTTTTAGGTAAGGTTCTTGGTTTTTAGAACGTTACCTAAAAATTGGGGACAGCAAGCGACAAGGGTCGCGCGGTAGCCGAAAAAGTGTACAAAAATAGAGTGCCGGAAATATTGGTGTGAAAGACACACCGAGAAAAACTTGACGCATACAACTCACCTGAAAACTTTCATAATTGCTTTTCTAATCTATATTATTTATTAAAAGCAATTATTTAATGAACGGTACTAGGGTTTATAAGGACTCCACCAATAACAATTAACCCACCAACAATCCAAACCATTCTTTCATCCCCCTTTTTTGTTAAATTTTTCCAAAAATTCCTTACATAATAAATGGTAGGATATTCCTTCACAGAAGTCAATACCTATTAAACAACTTGTTTGGAGATGAGTACTCTAATTTAGTAGATTATGAGTTACCTTTCCCTTATTAAGCCTATTGGATTATATTATTTTTTTCTCCAGTTATCTTGATTCCAGATAAAATTCCTTCCAAATTAGCCGAAAGACATAAGAAAATGGCAGACCATTTATTGTCATTGCACATAACCGATTCTCCCTACAAACAGATTCCCAAATATGATTATCGACAACTCCGAAAGGGAATTACCTGTGCAAAATGCCATTCGTTTTCCGTTACTTTAGAAAGCAGGAAACTTGTATGTCATGAATGCAAAGAAGAACTTGTTGCTGATGCTGTAATAAGAAGCGTGAATGAATTTCGGATTTTATTTCCAAATGAAAGGATAACAACGAATATCATTCATGAATGGTGTCAGATCATACCTTCACAAAAAAAGATTAGAAGAATTATCTCAAGCAATTTCAATAAGGTAGGCGAGCATCGCTGGTCTTACTACGAATAAAATAAGAATAAATTATTAGTCCTTCATTCATTTGGGTGAAGGATTTTTTTTGTTTTGGGGAATCCATTCTATCTTTTGATCGTTTGCTTCGCTCTTACAGTTTCTTTTTCTATGTCACGGACTTTTCCTCAACAATTCCCGGTTCTTTTGGCCGTGATAACACGCGTCACGGACTTTTCCTCAACGATTCCCTGCTATTTTGTCCGTGATAACTTGATATTGTATCTATAAAGTAGACAATTTTAGAAAGTGTCCTATTCATTTGATAATCTTATATATAGAATTAGATAGAAAATAGGGGATGAATATGACAAGACAACTAAAAAGATACAGTTATGAATTAAAGAAAAAAGTGGTTGAAAAGTATTTTGAGGGGTATGCAATCCGAGATTTGATAAAGGAATATAACATTAGTGCACCTCGAGTAGCGAATCGGTGGGTTAATAAGGTACGTGAAGGAGGTTATGAAGCGTTAAAAGATACAAGAGGTATGAAAAGCATAGGTAAACAGAAACGAAAAGAAGAGGAAACCAAAGATGAGCTTATCGAACGACAAGCATTACAAATCGAATATTTAAAAAAGCTTTTGGAGCTGGAAAGGATGTGAGAAAGCAGAAAGAGGTACAATTTGCCTTTATAGAAGCAAATGAGAAAGATTATCCTGTTACGATGTTAGTGCAACTGACTGATGTATCACGATCTGGTTATTACAAATGGAAAAAACGTGGAGGGGGTAGTGTGCAGGCACAAAAGGACGAAGAATTATACAACTATATCATCCAATTACATCATAAACACCGTGGTACATTGGGAAGAAAAAGAATGAAAATGGCATTAAAGGAGGAATATGACATTGAGGTTGGAGAGATGCGTGTCTCTAAAATCATGCGGAAATATGGTATTCGTTGTAAGATCCGCCAAAGGCGCTTTGTTAAGCGTAACGAGATAAATAAAAAAGTACCGAATATATTAAATCGAAACTTTCAAGCAAAGAAACCCGGAATGAAGTTTGCGATTGATATTACCTATTTACCAGTGATAGAGGGGCCAAACAAGAATCTTTATTTGTGTGCGATTAAAGATTTATTTCATGACGAGATTGTGGCGTATTCTATTAGTCAACGTCAGGATATAGAGCTTGTATACGAAGCGTTAGATCGTTTAAAAGAAAAAAAGTTTGTGAAAGGTGCCATTTTACATAGTGATCAAGGCACACAGTTCACAAACGCTGGTTATCAAATGCGTGTCAAAGAGATGGGCCTCACCCCATCCATGTCCCGCAGAGGCAACTGCTGGGACAACGCATGCATTGAAAACTTCTTTAGTCATTACAAGTGTGAAATAGAATGTTTTTTTGAAAACACAGAGACTGTATTCGAAGTTCAAAATGCGGCAAACCAATATATCCATTACTTTAATCATAATCGAATCAACACAAAATTACAAACGAGTCCTGTAAAATATATCAAGCGTTACGCAAGCTAAAAATGCACCGCAGGGAACCACAGCGGAGCTGCTTGCCCTTGCCTGGCATGCCTCTTCTTAGTGATTCGGTGTGTTGGGGATAGGGGCCCCCGACCAGCGAGAACTTAGAAGAGATGGTTCGTGGTACGCTCTGTGTGCGAATAGGGAGCTTTAATAGCTTTATTTTTCCCGATTCGCCACTTTATTCACCACCACGAACCCAAATGCCTGGCAAGGGTGGCGTATATGATCATAGCTCAAACTATCGGAAACAAAGGTATTGTGAAAAGTTTTTTGAGACACTTTGGTACTGTCTACTTGACAGAAGCAGGTGTAACTCGCATCACGGACATTTCTTCAATGATTTCATATTTATTCGTCCGTGATAATTCCATGACTAATTGGAACAGCTGTTATTATATATGCATCATGCAAAACAAGCCCTGCTTATTACACAAGGCTTGTGCATACTTTAGTGTAAATTTTTATCGACATACTTCCCATAATCTGGTACAGCAATACTATCAAAGTGTAAAATTAACTTTTCTAAGCTCTCAGATAATTCCTCACCAAACATAGAAAACCCATGTCCAGTAACGGCAACCGATGGATTCAACGCTGCTAATTTTTTAACTGACTCCTTTGCGGCTTTCCAATCTGTTGTCAGATATCGCGGTGGTCCACTTATTTCCTGTTCCTGTGTTAAAACTTTATATAAATATTCTTGCTTAACGGTAACAAATGCATCTCCCGCTATTAATGCTCTGTCTTTTTCTCTAAATAAGGAAACATGACCTGGTGCATGTCCCGGTGTATGAATCCATTTAAATTCAGGCATGTGAGGGACTGATCCATCGGAAGGAAGCGTTTCAATATGATTCCCTAAGTCAATTGGTTCATTTGGGAATATGGGTGACATTTTTGAAACCATGCCACCTTCTACCGTTGGATCTGGTTCTGGATAAGCCTTCTGACCTGTTAGAAAAGGCATCTCTAATTCATGTGCATACACAGGTACTTGCCAATGCTCAACCAATTCAATAATAGCCCCAACATGATCAAAATGACCATGTGTTAAAATAATCGCTTTTGGACGACTGTTTTCACCAAATCGTTCTTCTGTAGTGGAAATAATTTTCTCGGCAGAATGTGGCATTCCTGCGTCAACTAAAACGAATTCGTTTGATTCCGGTTTCCCAACTAAATGAATGTTAACAATTTGGACTGTATGACAATATAAATCCGGTAATACTTCTATCCCCATTCCACTTTGTATGGATGTTGTAGGTATATATTTATAATCACTACCGTAATTCATATCTTGATCCATTTGTATTCCTCCTTAAGAATTCTTCTGTTCAAACGTATTGTTCCCGCAGTTGAGTAAAATACTTAAATACGTCCTACTTTGCGAATGTTCCCATCCCAACTACGTTAATCTAGATTTTTGGCCGTATGAAGTATGAATAGCGGAGCATTGATTTTTTCCTTCCATTCCGGCACTCAAAGGGATTTACTTTGGATAAATTCAAACAAATATGAAAAGAAGCTGGGACATAACTAAAGGGTTTATTTCCAAAGTCGAACAACGCACTACCTTAGTGGAGGAAATATACAGACATAACGTTGATTAAATATAAAAGATTTTGGAAGACTATATTATTATGTAAAAAAACTTTTCTATATTATGCACAATTGCCAAGGGGAAAGTGATGGTGTTGAAAAAAGTGAATGAAACCCCTTTATTTCACACAATTTTAACAACCTTTGGGATAAAGAATCTCCATTCACAATAATTTCATAATGTATTAGCTAAATTGTCATAAGTTGCCAATTTATCAATTGTAATTTCATCTATAATAATATCAAGTACATTTACACCTTGAACATAGTGTTTACTTTAAATTTCAGTAGGCTACATGCTCAGGATTACACTTAATTTATATGAGAGTTAAAGGGGGAATTATAACTATGTTATTTGAGGATCCGGTCATAGCTAGTCGATTTTTAACATTACTTACTCTTTCTTTTCACATTATTTACGCAACGATCGGAGTAGGTGTTCCACTTATGATTATGATTGCACAGTGGATCGGAATTAGAAAGAACGATGAACATTATATTTTAATGGCTAGACGGTGGGCAAGAGGATTTGTTGTAACCGTTGCAGTTGGTGTAGTTACAGGAACTGTAATTGGACTTCAGCTTTCACTGCTTTGGCCAAACTTTATGGAATTAGCAGGTCAAATTATAGCACTTCCTTTATTCATGGAAGTATTCGCGTTTTTCTTTGAAGCCATATTTTTAGGTATTTACCTATACACATGGGACCGATTTGAAGATCAGCGAAAACACTTCTTCCTGTTAATTCCAGTTGCCCTTGGTGCGGGTATGTCAGCTTTTTTCATTACCGTAGTAAATTCTTTTATGAATGCACCACAAGGGTTCGATATCATTAATGGACAACTGGTTAATGCAAATCCAATTGCTGCCATGCTTAATCCAGCAATGCCGACAAAAGTATCCCATGTCCTTGCAACTGCTTATATGACTGTCGCATTTATGCTTGCAGCTATTGCCGCTTACCATTTAATAAAAGGTTCTAATCACGTATATCACAAAAAGGCACTTCATTTAACCATGAAAGTTGGATTAATTTTCGCCATTGCAGCAGCGATTATTGGAGACTTTTCTGGAAAATTTTTAGCAGAGTATCAACCTGAAAAACTTGCTGCAGCAGAATGGCACTTTGAAACCGAAGAAGGGGCACCTCTATTAATGTATGGGGTACTAGATGAAAATAATGAAGTCAAGGGTGCTATTAAAATACCTTTTGCCTTAAGTATATTGGCTTTCAGTGCTCCTACAGCAGAAGTCATTGGATTAAATGAATTTCCTGTGGAGGAAACACCTCCCCTTATTGTCCATTATTACTTTGATTTAATGATTACCATTGGTGTCTTTATGATTGTTCTATCACTTGTTTATTGGATAGGAATAAAGCGTGGTTGGGCTTTTGTAAAAGCAACATGGTATCGTTGGTTAATTGTCCTAGGAGGCCCATTATCCTTTCTTGCTATCGAAGCAGGCTGGTGGTTGGCAGAGGTTGGGCGACAGCCGTGGATTCTTCGTGGGATCATGACTGTAGAAGATGCAGCCACATCGAGTGACTATGTAGGATTCATGTCTATCCTATTTATTCTTTTATATATCATATTAGGAATTGGTACGGTTGTTGTACTTCGTCGAATGTTTAAGAACAATCCAGTGGAGAAAGAGCTTAAAGCCTCACAAGGTGGTGATAACGCATGACACTTGAAATTTTGGGTATAACGGTACTCTGGACATTTTTGTTCGGTTACATCATTATAGGCTCAATTGATTATGGTGCTGGATTCTTTAATGCATACAGTATCATCACACGGAAAGATCATATTTTATCTAATGTTATTCAGCGTTACCTGTCCCCTGTTTGGGAAGTTACCAATGTATTTTTCGTGTTTTTCTTTGTAGGGATCGTAGGATTCTTTCCGGATACAGCCTACTATTTTGGTACCATTTTTCTCATACCGGGTAGTATTGCGTTAATCTTACTGGCAATACGTGGGTCATATTATGCATTTGAAACATACGGAAGTAAAGGACATAAGGGCTATGCGTTTATGTATGGCTTATCTGGGCTTCTTATTCCGGCTTCCCTTTCCATAGTGCTCACGATATCTGAAGGTGGGTTTGTCTTTATAGAGGATGGAAATCCAGTTCTTGATTATTGGGCATTATTCACAAGTCCATTATCATGGTCGATTGTCATTTTAAGTATTGTCGCGGTGCTTTATATTTCAGCTGTATTTCTTACTTGGTATGCAAATAAAACAGGTGATGTAAAAGCTACAAATTTAATGCGCAGATATGCACTGATTTGGGCATTGCCTTTAATCATTACTGCTAGCGGAATTGTTTATGAGTTAAAATTTCATAATCCCGAACATTATGAGCGCATTATAGACCTATGGTGGATGTTTGGTTTATCCTTTATATTATGGATTGCAGCCGTTTGGTTCATTTGGAAACGAAAAAAGTATGGAACTGCCGTTTGGCTAATGTTTGGTCAGTTTGCACTAGCTTTTTATGGATTTGGAATTTCCCATTATCCATACCTGTTATATCCATATTTAACAATTTACGAAGGATTTACCAATCAAGCAATGGCCATTTCACTCGTTATTGTATTTATTCTTGGGTTTGCATTGTTAATCCCTTCTCTCTATTTATTATTTAAATTGTTCCTGTTTGATAAAAATTATCTAAAAGGAAGACAAAAGAAGGAGTGAAAGACATGCTAACAGATTTTCTAATTTTTGTCGCTCCATTTATTATCATCATTATGGCACTGATACTAGCATTTTTAGTAGCTTTCAAGGATGAGTCCGTGACCAATAAGGAAAAGTAATAGTTGGCTTCTTAATTATCAAAAAAGAGCTTTGTCATCGTGACAAGGCTCTTTTCTTTTGTTTATGAAGTAAGAAAGTATAAAAATTTAGCTGATTTAATTTTTGTCTTAAGAAAGGCCGCGTCCAGCTCCAGCGTCCAGCGACTAGCGAGACTTCCTTCTCCTCCGTACGATAAGTCAACATCGACTCACTCCGTTCATCGTGTTTCCTTTATCTTCTACGGCTCAGTCCAGTCCGTACGTCGCTAAACGGGCGCTTCCGCTTTCGTTTATACATTTAAAAATACACTTTGCTCAATTTGTTTCATTTCATAAAAATACCCTTTTTTCTCCATCAGTTCGTCAAACGTTCCTACTTCAACGATTCTGCCGGATTCCATTACAATTATCTGATCCATACTTTCTAATCCTGTCAAACGATGGCTGATAAGTACTACTGTATTTTCTTTTGCTTCTTCAAAAAGATAGTCATAAATATGTTTCTCGGTCAATGCGTCAATCGATGAGGTCGGCTCATCCAAAAGCCAAATCGGAGCCTTCTTTAGCAAAACTCTAGCAATTGCGAGTCGCTGCTGCTCCCCTCCTGAAAGGTTTTCTCCCTTTTCTAGCACTTGGTCATTTAAGGAAAAATGGTGGAGTTTTACTTTTTCTAATGCATTTTCCATCTCTTCATCCGACAATTCGTTCTTGGCAATCATCAAGTTTTCACGAATGGTTCCGTAAAAGAAATGATTCTTTTGCAGTACAACGTTCGTGCTTTTCCAAATGCTTTCTTGCGATAGGGAATTCATCGATTTATTATTTATACATATTTCGCCTTGATTAACCGGATATATTTGTAATAATAGTTGCATCAACGTTGACTTTCCAGATCCACTCGGCCCAACAATCGCTGTTTTGGAACCGGGGGGTAAAGTAAAGGTTATATCTGATAAAGTATTCCTTGATTCATTAGGAAACGCAAATGATACCTCATTCACGCTAATGTATGGAGATTTCTTAATGGACAATTTTTCTTTACTTTCTTTCAGAATTTCCTGTTCTTCCTCCATACCAACAACATTATTCAGTCTTGTTGCTGCTTGTCTGCTATCCTCCAAGTAACTTGGAAATACCGACATAGGGGATATATTCTCAAATGCAGTTAATGATACCATCACAAGCATCGCAAGGAAGATTCCATCTAATTGTTCCGTAGAGACTAAATAAGCTCCATAACCTAGAACGGTGAACGACACAACTAAGGATAAGAAAGTATTGGATGACTCACTGAATAAATTATAAACACTTTCATGTTCTTGTTCTTTTAAATAAACATCAGCAGAATGACGTAATTTACTCTCTTTCATCTCTAGTTTTTGGTATATTTTTAGGTCGCGAAATCCAAATAGAAATTCAGATACTTCTGTGGACAGTTCTCCTCGATTTTCCCTGACTCTTCGCTCTACTTTTCTTTGTCTTAATGCGATGACCGCTGGGAAAATAAACGTTGTCAAAATAAAACCGACGAGTATAATCCATGTTATCTCAATTGAAAAAAAGACCGTGAAGAAAATCGTACACAAAAAGACCAACAGTAAAACGATTGGTGGGTAAAATACACGTAAAAAGAAATTTTGTAGTGTTTCTACATCACCAACAATCCTTGAAAGGAGGTCCCCACTCCTATATTTATGAAAGATAGTTGGTGCTAATGGCTCTAGCCTCTCGTAAAAGGAAACACGTAAATTACTTAACATCGTAAAAGTCCCACGATGCGAAAAGTAACGCTCTCCATAACGACTTAATGCTGAAATAATTCCTAGGATTTTAACGGAAGCAACAAGAATCATCAACGTATAAATAGGTGGTACTAGGGCGGACTTTGAAATTAAATACCCACTTAATGCAAATAAACCAATAGCTGTTATTCCAGCAATAAATCCACAAAGAATCGAAATGACAATATCTCTTTTCTCCACAAACATTACCTTGGTAATTGTGATTAAATCTCTCATTCTAATGACCTCCCTGCTGTACCGATACCATATTACAATACGTTTCATTTGATTGTACCAATTCATTATGTGTACCGGATGCTATTATTTCCCCATTTTCCAAGAACAGAATTTGGTCAGCATTTTTAATCGTATGAAGACGGTGTGCAACCGTTATAACTGTGGATTTCTTCGATAATTCTTTCATTGAAGACTGCAAGATATGTTCTGTCTTTAAATCTAAGCCTGTTGTCGGCTCATCAAATAAGATAATGGAAGGGCTTTTTAAAAAAGCTCTAGCAATAGCGATTCGCTGTTTTTCTCCACCGGAAAGCCCCCTTCCCGCTTCCCCTATTGGTGTATCGTATCCATTAGGTAGCGATTGGACTAACTCGGAAATTCCGGCCTTTTGAGCGGCTTCTACGATGTCTTCCCTCGTAGCATTCGTGTTACCGCCGACCGCAATATTCTCGGCAATAGTACCCGAAAAAAGATATGGATTTTGTGAAATATAGCTAATTCTGTCAAACCAATCCTTTACACTATACATGTTTCGTGTACTTTCATTTATGAGTACTTCTCCTTTAGTAAGTGGAACAAGCCCAGCAATTACATGTAATAATGTTGTTTTTCCAGATCCAGTTCTGCCAACAATTGCAACTTGTTCAAACGGTCTTATGAATACATTCATGTTTTTTAAGGCAAATGTATCGCTTTCTCCGTAGCTAAACACTGCTCCCCGTAATTCAATGGTAGGTGGTGTAGTACTATTTAAGCTTCCTTCTCCCCATTCAACAGGTTTTACAGAAGTAGCTAACTCATTTTCTAACTTTTTAGCCGCACCCATACTTCCTCTTCCTGTATGAAAAGCACTTCCTAAGTCCCTCAATTTCGTATAAAACTCTGGAGCCAACACTAACATAAGAAATCCGGTATAAAAGGAAAGATCCTGAAAAATAATCATACGAAAAGCAACTTCTAATGCAACGAGTCCAATGCTTAACATGGAAATAAATCCTAATGCTAAGGAATTTTGGAAAGCAATTTTTAACACATCCATTGTTGCCTCCCTAAATCCTAGACTACTCTTTCGAATCGCTTCTTTTTGCTCTGTTGATTGACCAAATAATTTCAACGTAGTTAGCCCTTGTAACGTATCAAGGAATTTACCGGAAAAAGCGGACATCTTATCTAATTGTTCTTCTGTTTTATCTTTGGTTTTAAACCCAATTACCATCATGAATATAGGAATAAATGGAGCTGTTATTAAAATGATAGCCCCTGTAGCAACATGCTCTGTGAAAATAACAAGGAGAATCATAAGTGGTATAATACTTGCCTGAAACAACTGTGGAATATAACTGCTAAAATAGCTATCCACTTCATCTACCACTTCCATCATTACACTAACCTTTTGACCTGATTGCCCCTGGATAGATGTCTGCACTGGATTAGTAGAGTATTTATGTAATAGAGAATTTCTAAGGTCACGTTTCACCTTGGAAGCCATCTTAATTCCTGTTCTTCCACTTAAATATTGGAATAGTGTTCTGGCAAAAAGAACTGCCAATAGCCCAAGTAATAAGGGAATAATTTCACGGAATGAATAATCTTTTAGAAAAATACGGTCCACGATGGTAACAAATAAATAACCCTGTCCAATAATTGACATACCTGATAATATGGCAAAAATTCCTAAGAATACCAACTTTTCTTTCTGCTTTTTTGCCATATCTTTAAGCCCAACCATGATTTTGCCTCCCGATTATAATAGTGAACTCTTTCACAAAATTATACATAACTAGCTGGATGGTTGTAAAATAATAGGGATGTAGTTAACATAATTGTCATTTTTCATTAAATAAAACTGTCGTGTTTGCTTCCAGATCCATCTCTAACATTGAATTTCATAGATTATCTCTTATAATTGAATTAGATTATGTAAAAAAAGGAAGTGAAACTATGGTCTATAAATCACGAACTAAATCAAAGGAATTAGCAATTCTAGAAATATTAAACGACCGAATGCAATTAGCAAGGAAAGATAAGCAACACTATTTTAATTTAAAAAAAGGCTATGAAGGAGAAGTGATTTTTGATTCCTTAACAGAGAAATTACAATGCGAATGCTTGATATTAAATGATTTATTATTCGAAGTTAACCATACTATTTTCCAACTTGATTCCTTGATTATTGTCCAAGGAAAGATTCTATTTTTTGAAGTAAAGAATTTTGAAGGGGATTATTATTACGAATCAGATAAACTTTACAAGAAGCCTAAATTAGAGATTATCAATCCACTTCTCCAATTGAGTAGAAGTGAACCACTACTACGCCAATTACTTCTCAACCATGGATTCAACCTCCCAATTGATGCTTCTGTTGTTTTCATCAATCCAAAATTCACCTTATACCAAGCACCTCTCTATAAACCATTTATTTTCCCAACCCAAATTAAAAATTACTTAGCTGATTTAAATGCAACACCCTCAAAATTAACCCCCCAAAATAAAGAACTTGCGGATATGTTACTATCTTTGCATATAACCGAATCCCCGTATGAAAAGTTGCCTTCTTACCATTATGATCAATTGCAAAAGGGAATTAGCTGTACACGATGCCATTCCTTTTCAATAACTGTCAGTAATAAGTATTGTTTTTGTATGAAATGTCAGTATCAAGAGCTACTTGATGAAGCTGTATTAAGAAACATAAAAGAATTTAGACTTTTATTCCCCAATAAAAAGCTTACAACTAGAACCATTCATCATTGGTCTCAAGTAGTACCAGAAAGAAGAATCAGAAACATTCTTTTACGTACATTCACTAAAATGGGAGACCATCGATGGTCATACTTTGAGTAGTATAAATAGATATAATATTTTTGTCCTCCGTTTCATGGGAAGGACTTTTTTTATTCTTATAAAGCTTTATCACGGTCGTATTAATGTTACAGATTGACCGTGATAACACTTCTCTCGGTTGATTGCTTCCACTCTCCATTCCGAATCGACGTAAGCGTCAAATAGCCCACACCTAGTATTAAGGTATGGGCTATTTTATACTCTAACTAAGATTTAATTTGAACTTTGACAGTTAATGGAATAGTCGTTGACCAAGGTAGGAGTTGATCCATCGCTTCTTCGTTTGTTGAATCAATGTTTGGCAACTGCTCAAATAGATACTTCAAATATTCAAATGGGCTTAGCCCATTCTCCTTTGCAGTTTCTACTATACTATAAATAATTGCGCTCGACTCAGCACCCTTTGGTGTATTACTAAACAAGAAATTTTTTCTTCCGATCACGAAAGGTTTAATAGAGCGCTCACTTCGGTTGTTATCAATTTCTAATCGCCCATCCTCTAAAAAGACGGTTAATTTATTCCATTGGTTTCGACAATATTTAATTGCTTTACCGAGGGCACTTTTCGGCAAGACTTTTGGTGTTTGCATTTTTAGCCATGTTGAAAAAGCCTCCAAAATTGGTTGGCTGCGTTTGATTCGTATTTCATAACGTTCCTTTGGAGTCTTATCCAGACACTTGCGTTCAATCGCAAATAATTGGTTACAATATTCCAATCCTTCGGTTGCAGTAACCTTTGATTTGTCTGCCTCTTTTGGCAAGGATTTTAATGCCTCATCAAACTTTCGCCTTGCATGGCTCCAACAACCAGATAAGGTGACATTAGGAAGACTATCGTAACCACCGTACCCATCGACATGCAAGTATCCCTTGAATTCCGATAGGAATCTTTTTGGATGTTTACTTGCTCGTGATCGTTGGTATTCAAATAGAATATTCGGTGGACGGTCACGTCCATTACGATAGAGCCACATATACGATTTCGAATCGGCTGATCGTCCTGGTTCTCGTAAAACTTGAACCGTAGTCTCATCTGCATGTAGAATATCTTCCTGCAAAAGATGATACTTCATTCGGTCATATATTTTGGACAACCAACGGTTGGCCCCCTCTACCATCCAATTGGCTAGTGTTTGACGAGAAAGGTTAATACCTAGATATTTTAATTGGCTTTCCTGTCGATATAAAGGTAGGCCTTCGGCATATTTTTGATTCATAATATAAGCAATAATTGAAGGTGAAGCATAGCTTTTCGGAAAAACAGGCAATGGCATTTTTGCCGTCACGATAGGAGTTTCTATCTCATCCTTTTCACATTGACGACAAGCATACACATGACGGACATGCCTTACGACTTTTACCTGAGCAGGTATCACTTGTAGTTCTTTTCGAATTTCTTCGCTCATTTTGTGTGTTTTATTACCGCAACACGAACAAACCTGTTCCTCAGGAGATAGTTCATATTCTATCGTCTCTATTGGCAGGTTTTCCATCAATTCTTCTCTTGTTTTCCGAGACTTCTTGCGTTGATATGTAATAGTATCAAGCGTAGGTTCTTCAATATTTAAATCAGCTGTATCTTCCGCCTCATTAAACAATGGTAGACTCATTTGATCGTCATTCGTTTTTTCACTGGAAACACCATATTTTTGTTTTTGAAGTAAGCGAAATTGCTCCTCATACCATTTTAGTTTTGCTTCCAACTCTTGATTGCGTTCTTTATAATATTCAATTGTGTGCTCATTATTGTTCTCTACTATTTTTTCCATAAATTAAGTATACGAAAAAGAACCCAACTTGACTAGTCGAATTCTTCCTATTTTAATAGATTATTTAATCTATAGAATGGTACGTGCTTTCACCTCTGGATGCGCCTGTTTTTGTTGTATAGGTAGTCCATCTAGTAACCAACGAAGTTGACGATAACTAATGTGCATTGGGGCCTCGTCCTTGTCAGAGGGCCAGTGGAATTTCCCACGTTCCAACCTGCGATAATGCAGCCAAAATCCATTATGTTCCCATTGAAGGATTTTTAATTTGTCTCGTTTTCGATTGCAAAATACAAATAGGCAAGGAGAGAAAGGATCGAGATCAAATCCCTCCTTGACAAGTACAGCTAATCCATCAATAGATTTTCGTAAATCAGTACTTCCACGCGCAAGATAAACACGCTCAATATTTGTCTCATTTAACATCTATTCTTAATGCCTTTACTACTTCTGAAAGAAGAGATGGATCAAATCCATGTTTAATTTCAATAGATGCTTGTCCTAATTTTATAAGGATAGAAGAATCTGGATTATTATCGTACTTATCTACCTCAACTGACAGCCACTTAGATGAAGTGTTATCAACTTTTGGATCAGTATTTAGTTTCTTCTTCCAGTAATAAAACTGGCTTTCATGTACATTATTCTCATCGCACCATTTAGCAATGCTTAGTCCACTTTGTTTGTACGAAGAAATGCGTTCTTCCCAAACTAGCCTTTTCTCTTTGCGTGTCATGAAAAAATCCCCCTTAAAGATTTTCTTAAGGAGATTATTACATAGCCCAATTAATATTAGAAGGTGGTCTATATTTGACGCTTCCGAATCGACCGTGATAACACTTTTCTCGGTTGATTGCTTCCACTCTCCATTCCGAATCGACCGTGATAACACTTCTCTCGGTTGATTGCTTCCATTTTCCATTCCAAATCGACCGTGATAACACTTCTCTCGGTTGATTGCTTCCACTTTCCATTCCGAATCGACCGTGATAACACTTCTCTCGGTTGATTGCTTCCATTTTCCATTCCAAATCGACCGTGACAACACTTCTCTCGGTTGATTGCTTCCACTTTTAATTCCGAATCGACCGTGATAACACTTCTCTCGGTTGATTGCTTCCACTTTTAATCCCGAATCGACCGTGACAACACTTCTCTCGGTTGATTGCTTCCACTTTTAATTCCGAATCGACCGTGATAACACTTTTCTCGGTTGATTGCTTCCACTCTCCATTCCGAATCGACCGTGATAACACTTCTCTCGGTTGATTGCTTCCACTTTCCATTTCGAATCGACCGTGATAAACTTTTTTTGGGTTGACCGCCTCCACTTTCTCTTCTAACCCAACCGTAATAAGCCCCAGTATTACTATGAATATGAAATAAAACTATACTATCTATTTAGCTTTCATCATCTAATTTTATTTCCATCAACATTGAAATTTCTTGAAAACCAAGCTTTTGATAGAGTTGATTTATATGGTTTCCTGAAAAAACATTCAATTGGACTTTCGTATGCCCTTCTTCTTTCAAACACTTCAGCGCTTCTTGACACAGTTTTTCTGATAACCCTTGTTTACGATATTGCGGAAGAACATAGAGTTCAGGAATAATTCCTACTGTATCATCTGTATAATAGTCAATGGTACTAGCAACAGCAATCCATCCCTTCATAACATTATTTTCAATTGAAACAAGATAATAACCATTAGATAAAAACGGTAAGACCATTTGTCGTGCTTTTTCCTTTGTCGGAATCACATAACCCATGCTTGCCTCTTTTAGTACCTCTAATGAATGATCCAGTATTTTTTGTGTTTCACGATAAGTGGCTTTTCGAATAGTCATTTTTTTACCTCCCCTTGCAAATAAACTTGCAATTCATTCTACTTACAGCACCTAAAAACTCTAAAACCAAGGACATCCTTGTAAATTTCCGTTAGGTGTTGATGCTTTTCTAATACTTCAAAATAGTTACCATCAATATCTTCTGAAAGTGTAAAATCCGCACCAAGTTCCAAATCAATTTCATCTATTTGTTGCATATCCTTTTCAACCTGTACATGTTTGAAGCCAGATTTTTTCAATAGATTGCACCACTCTGATTCAGTAAGTAACTGGGGAATTCCATAAAAAGTAAGGAGCGATGTTAATTCTTTTTTAGTGATTGGTTTTTCTTGTACCATTTCGATTGCAAGTAATACTCCATCTGTTTTTAATACTCGATTAGATTCTTGAAGTGATAAGGGGACATCTGTGAAGGTAGTTACCGATTCTGAGAGAATAAAGTCAAATAATTCCTTATCAAAGGGAAGATTTTCAGTGCTCCCGTGTTTAACTGTGATTGGTAATTGTAAGGATGAAAACCTTTTTCGTGCTTTATCCAACATCAATTTATTGTAATCCAAAGAGGTAACATGACATTTGTATTCTTCTGCAATATAGGCGGATGTTTGACCAGTTCCACTACCAGCATCAAGAATGGACATTGTTTCATTTATTTCTTCCTGGGATAAAATCTTTTTAGTTAGTTGGAGACCCCCTGGGTGAGCGCCTCCAACACCAAATAATGCCAAACAATCAAGATATTTATTACTCAATTATAGCCCCACTCCTTTGTGCGAAATAATTATTTTCACAATATGTGGTTGAAAAATATCGGTTACCTCCTATATACGGATTTAGGCGGGTAACATTTAATTGCAATGCACATATTGTATGTAAGAAATAGCCATATAAGGAGTATTGCTATGAGTGTGATTAGAACTGATAAATGGTTGCTAGATTTGTATGACAAGCCAATTGAATTATGTAAAAAGCTAGTAAAACACTTTGACGATGTTTATGCCGACGAAATTTATAACCACTTGATTTTCCATGGTATGTACCGTCACCCCTTAAAGAATGGGAAAGAATTAATACAAAAATTGCAAGATAATAAAGTTTGGGAACTTGTGGAAACGGAAAAACAACAACTCCGAAAATTATGGGGTGGACCGGATATCCCTATTTTTATCTTTCCCTCCGATCCCAATAACCGAAAAATGAAACGGGACCAAAACGGAAAATCTGGTCTTGCCTTCCAAGATAAGCTATTTTTATTCATTTCAAAGGATAATGTGGAAAAGGAAATTAGAGCACTGTTTACGCATGAGTATAACCATGTTTGTCGTCTATCTCGTTATTCCAAAAAAGAAAAAGATTACGTATTGTTGGATAGCATTATTTTAGAGGGATTGGCTGAAAATGCAGTACTTGATAGATTTGGTGAAAAATATGTAGCTAATTGGACAACGTATTATTCAGAAGATCGGTTAGAGGAATTGTGGAAAGAGTTAATTCTCCCAAATAAAGATATTTTAAAAATAGAACGTAAACATCAGGACATTTTGTATGGATTTCGTCGCTATCCTAAAATGATTGGATATTGTGTTGGATTTTATCTAGTGAAAAAATATCTAAAAACAAACGGAAAAACAACGAAACAGTTGCTGGAGATTAAGCCCGAGGCGATTGCACAGGTATAGTAGGAAAGAACAACCCATACAGGAAAAGTGATATATATTCCAATCTGCCAAGGATGATAAAACAGACGAAAAGTTTCATCTGTTTTACCTTATTACCTATTTCCACAATAATAATTTTTTACAAACTACCAGAAGAAAAATGGAAGTAAAGCTAATCCAACAATGGCACCTAATGCAAGCCCATATCCGAATCCACCATATCCATAACCGTAACCATATCCATAACCAAACCCACCTATATTTCTATTACGTCCAAGTGGTTGTATATACACCCTATTGTTACCAACACGCTGAATAATCCCCCTATGGCGTCTTCCGTCACGGGTTCTTATTTCAACCGCTCTACCTCTATATTTTTGGCAAAGTTCATGATAATGACCAACTGACATTTTTTCACCCCCAAATCTAATTAAGAGCTATGACATTGTATGTATTGGGGGGAATTATAGTAAAGGACAAATTCATCAGGAGGTTTGTGGAGATTGAAAAAGGGCTTAAATAAGGGAAATCCTACATAGAATAACCATCTTACCTATGGGCAATCATCCCAATACAAATATTAAGGTCAAAGAAAGCTTGGATACAAAAATCCAAGCTTTTTTTAATCATCAATATGCTGGTAGTACCACTCCTGTAAAAGGAGGATTTTATTATCTGACCGCCCCTTAATCAATTAAATAAGGATACAGTTAGTTTTTGCACTAAGCACTAGGGTTTTGCCCCGTAGAAACAGCAAACTCAACACTATTCCTCCAAAAGACTAATTGAATAATACAAAATCTCCAAACCATCATGATAACCCCAACCAATTCCATCTGATTGAAGCACTACTTCGTACAATCGATCTTTAAGTTCTTGGAATAGTTTTTCATCCTTTTCACATTCCTTAATGACTTTATTGTACATCGACAACATACTATTATAAAATCTCTCGTCTATATCCCCATATGTATTTGTGAATTCTGTTCCCACTTCTACATAAAACAGCATTAAGTCAACTGTTTTAAGGTGATCATTTGTTAACTTTTTGAAGTTTGTAATTGCACTTTTTGCTTTGGTCAAACGCATCTTCCCGAATCCCTTATCTGGAAAAAATTCATCTTCTATTTCTGTTTGAGCATTTTCATATAAATCTTGAATCGTTTCCTCACCTAAAAACTTTACGGATAAATAACTTTGTATATTATGATCCTGTTTATATAGATCTGTAACTAACCTGACCAGCTCACTTTGATTATATTCTTTTAAATGTTTCTTTAATTCCGGAATTTTAAGCTTCGTAATATTAGCCATTTACTGTATTCCCCCTCGAGGTTAAAATCATTGAATATTAATCATTCGTACGTTAATTCATATAATCTATCTTCTATGATATCACGATCATACGTATTTGAAGCACTTTCGATTGCTTTTCTATATAAATATATGGAGCGTTCCTTATCTGGACAGATGGAATGCATTTCCGGATTATATAAATCACCCCAACGAATATACACCCACACGTTGTCCGAATGTTTCTGGACATAATCTTTGAAAACAGCTTCTGCTTCCTCAAATTTTCTTAAGTGAAATAATGCCTCTCCCTTTGCAACTATCATATTTTGAATAAGCAGTGAATTGGAATCAGGGAATTTTTCCAAAAACTCATTAGTAAAATTTTTTCTCGCCATAGCATACCTACTATCATATCTTCTAGCATTTGCTAAAATCATTTCAAAGTCTTGAACCCAGTTGCTGTACAATTGACTCATTATTGGACTTGTCATATCATCCAATGCCCCAATATCGGTTAGCTGCTTATCTCCTATCCACTGTAAAGTTTTCTTCCATACTTCCATCCATTTTTCAACAGCTCGTTCATCATGATTTAGTTGTTCTTCATAATAGCCTTCTTGCATCAAATCATCTATCTGTTCTAATAACAGATGATTTGGTGTGTGCCGGGAAGCTAACACTTTGATTGCCAAAAAGGTAAAGTCTATCATTGGATCTTTAATATTTAAACGATATAATATCTCCCATTTACTTAGTAATTCTTCAACTGAATCAACATTTCTTACCTCACTCTTAAAGGTGTCCAAAGATATTGGAATACCAAACCTTATTAGATGCTCCAAAATGGAATCCGAATTCAAATCGTACACTGTTTCCTCCGTCCATCGGTAGTTTAAAGGTACTTGTAGATTCCTTGTAATATTTTCTTGTTTATGCAAACAACATTTTTTATACTTTTTTCCACTTCCACATGGACAAGGTTCATTCCTTCCAAATTTCATCGTATTTTACTCCTTCTTTTCTTTTTTTGTACGTATATAATGAGTCGAGTACAACTCTTCCATATATGGATTGCCCGATTTAGAGAACCGTAAACTTTTCTTCGACCCTTTTCCCCATGTTTATAGATCGTAATGGAGGGCTTTAGGTTTTGCTCCATTGCAAACTTCTTTAACACTTGTAAAGCGTAATTTAGTTTTCCAAGGTTTCCATATTATTAATACCGTAGCATGTCGCCGTACACTTTGGTTCAATTTTTTTCTTACTCATCATTACATTCCTTTTTATAAGATATATATTTAAATTATAGTATTTATAAAATCATATCACATTGTGAAAGCTACATTTCCCCTTGTCAACAAATAACTACATCCGATAAAGTAAAACTCACAGTTGGGGTTTTCTTTCACCCCTACTGTGAGTTGAACATAGTGGTTTATCGATGGTCCTACTACTATTAATAATAGCTAAATTAAAAGAGGGCTTTAAGTTCTTTTAATTGTCCTTTATATATTTGATAAAAGAATTTTTTCTTGGATCTTTTGAGCCTTCCCGTCTGTGATAGCCATTCTAATGGTCGGGTGCAACTTCTTTTCGCGTGCTTCTGGTCGTGATAGCCTGTCTCTCGGTCGAGGACAACTTCTTTTTGCGTGTTTCTGGTCGTGACAAGACTCAATGCAAACTTTATCGCCTATGTGTAAAATAGTTCTCGGGGATTTGAAACAAAATTCTAGAAAAAAAAGAAAAGGCGCTCTATCATAAATGTATGCTGACCGGCAAATACATTTGAAAGAGGCCTTTTCATGAATACAATTATATCAAAAATCAGCGAATTATTAAAGGATACAAATGATTTAATTGACTTTGAGGAACATGTTCAAATTTATGTATATGATCTCCTTACTAAACTGATGGGGAGCGTATTTACACAACTTAATCAAACGATAAAAAGAAGAATGCAAAGTAAGGGTTGGACGGTTGAACGAGAAGATGAAAAGACAATTCAGTTTATCTTTGGGGCAGTTCGTTTTACGCATACATTAATGCACGATATCAATGGGAAAGCGCATTATCCTTTTGATGAGTGGGTTGGATTTAGAAAATATCAGCGACATAGTCCTTTAGTTGAAGTAAAAGTGGCGGAGTTGGCTAGTGAGAGTACGTACCGAGAAACTGCACGCATATTAAGTGAATGGACTGCCGTGAATCTTAGTCATACGACAGTGGGAAGTATGGTGAAGCGTGTAGGAAAAGCACAAGCGCAAGCTGATGAAGAATTGTTAGCTGAATTAGAGGAAGCTGCCTATTTACCAAAGGGGAAAGAATTGGAATTTTTATTTGCCGAGGCAGATGGTGTATTTGTGCGTGGGACTAAGGAAAAAACAAGTCATGAAGTACATCATGCAGTGATCCATGAAGGTTGGATTAAAAATGGAAAGCGCGTATCCCTAAAGAATCCACAAGTTATTATGACAACCAAACCAACAAATGATTTTTGGAAAGAAGTCCAGGCGTTTACAGCTAGTCATTATTCCTTAGAAAATACACAAGTTGTCACCAATAGTGATGGTGGTCCCGGTTATACGGCAGAACGTTTTCAAGAGGCTTTCTCACAGTCTAGTTATCCTGTTTTAAATCAATTGGATTCCTTTCACATTTCTAAAGCACTGAATCGAACTTTTGGAGTTAAAAAGAGCGAGTTTAAAGAAGGTGTACAAAAGGCAATCAAAGAACACGAACTGGATGATTTCATACGTTGGATGGATACATTGGAGAGCACTTTAGAAACGGATAAGCAGTTAGAAAAGGCCGAGGATTTTCGTAGATATATTGGCGGTAATTGGGATCGAATTTTTGATTGGAGAGAAAAAGTTGAGAATCCACCAAAAGAGGCAAGGGGCATGGGTGCAATGGAATCCAACCAACGACATATTTCATTCCGAATGAAAAAGCGTGGAATGCATTGGAGTTTAGAAGGTAGTGAGGCAATGGTGAAGATCAAACAAGGGATTCTAAATAAAACATTACGATCCGTCTATTTGAGAGACCAAAGGCGAAGTGTAAGAAAACAACGAGACGTGAAAAAAGTGGTTCGTATGACTGAATTTCTACGCCAGGAAACCCAGCCGTCAATTGGAGCAAAACAAGGTAAAATAAGCCTAAATACAGCTCATTCATCAGCTATTGGACAGTTAATAAAAAGTTTTAGATAACACCCTGATTTTTAGGTAAGGTTCTTGGTTTTTAGAACGTTACCTAAAAATTGGGGACAGCAAGCGACAAGGGTCGCGCGGTAGCCGAAAAAGTGTACAAAAATAGAGTGCCGGAAATATTGGTGTGAAAGACACACCGAGAAAAACTTGACACATACCTTTATCGCGGTCCTCTTGCATTTAAACAAAAGAATTTATATAATATTACAGAAACTAACATATTTAGCGTAGACATAGAAAAGTACAATTACCCTTGTTTTGTGTGGGTGCTTGAGAATCTTGAGAACAGGTTCCAAGATATATCGGGATTGGGATTTAGTAAAATTATTAATCTAAATTAATCTTACATAACTAATTAGAGTTCATTCATCACTTTTTCTATGGGAGAATGGCCTTTTTTAAGGGAATTCAATAAAATGGAGTGAGATAAATGGAAAAGATTTTTTCTGGTATACAACCTAGTGGTACATTAACACTTGGTAATTACCTAGGAGCAATTAAACAATTTGTAGAGTTACAAGATGATTATGAGTGTTATTTCTGTATTGTGGACGAACATGCGATAACCGTCCCACAAGATCGATTGAAATTACGTAACAATATTCGTTCACTGGCAGCGCTTTATCTGGCTTCAGGAATTAATCCAGAAAAAGCAACACTATTCATTCAATCTGAAGTACCAGCACATACTCAATTAGGATGGATTCTACAATCGATGAACTATGTTGGCGAATTAGAACGAATGACACAATATAAAGATAAGTCAGAAGGAAAAGAAGCTGTATCTGCTGCTCTTTTCACTTATCCTTCCCTAATGGCTGCAGATATTTTATTATACCAGTCAAATATTGTTCCGGTTGGAGACGATCAAAAACAACACCTTGAATTGACAAGAGACTTGGCGCATCGGTTTAATAATCGCTACGAAAATGAAGTGTTTACGATTCCTGAAATTCGTATTCCAAAAGTTGGAGCAAGAATCATGTCTTTGCAAGATCCAATGAAAAAAATGAGTAAATCTGATGAAAATGAAAAAGGATTTATTTCCATGCTTGATGATCCTAAACGCATTGAGAAGAAAATAAAAAGTGCTATTACAGATTCAGATGGTATCGTTAAATACGATAAAGAAAACAAACCGGGAGTATCTAACTT
Source organism: Oceanobacillus sp. FSL K6-0118 (assembly GCF_038006665.1). Lineage (NCBI taxonomy): Bacteria > Bacillati > Bacillota > Bacilli > Caryophanales > Bacillaceae > Oceanobacillus > Oceanobacillus sp. FSL K6-0118. The sequence continues at coordinate 1,472,933 of NZ_JBBOVR010000001.1, read as the reverse complement.
ATTAACGATTTACTCTAGCTGCTCTGGTGAATCCGTTGAAGCTTTGGAAGCGAAATACGAAGGTAAAGGTTACGGCGAATTTAAACAGGATGTAGCTAACACTGTGATCTCTGTCCTACAACCAATCCAAGAAAAATATCAAGAACTTATCGATTCTGACATTCTCGATGATATTTTAGACCTAGGGGCAGAAAAAGCTGCTATTCCAGCAAATAGAACATTAGCAAAGGTTAAAAAAGCAATGGGACTAGGCAGAGTAAAGAAGAAAAAATAACTTAGAAAATAAGGAATTCGCTATTACCCTGGCGAATTCCTTATTTTCACTAATAAAGTGAAACTCATTCAGTGGGCTCTTACTACCAGTTCATGCCGGATAAATTTTGCTAGCCACGAAGAAAGGTCATTCTACTTAAATAGAATGACCTTTTCATTATTGACTAGAAGTGTTTTGCGTTTGACCATTTTCCACTTCCCACATTTTTTCAAGAAACGGTTGGCCTTTAATTAACTTTCCACATAAATCTTCGTGCTCCTGACTCCAACCATCTTTTACCCCATTATACAACGTATCCCAAGCTCTCTCTTCATCCATGTATTTAATATAAGGATACTGCTTCGGATCCCATTCTGTTAACCAATAACGTAACTCCTCCAAATTATTAGACGTACGTAATTGATCCAACCCTATCATTAACAAATGTTTTAATTGACGTTCTTTTCTTGTCAGACCAAAAACGAGTTCCGGTGACATAGAAAGTAAATGATATTCTTTTCCGTAATTCTCCACATCAAAACCAAATGATTGTGGTTTTGTTTTCTTTATCATATCGTATACTAACTGCTCTTGCCTTGGAATTAATCTACTTTTGCGAATAGGAATGTGATATCCAGCTGTATCAATAGCCAAAATATCCTCCCCATTTGTGACGACACATGCATACTCCAGAACGGTTCTTTCATGCCCTTTTCTAATGTAAGCACGCTTATAGATGGCATCTGTTAAATCTTTCGGTAAATCATGCATGTCATTTTCAATATAATCAAATAATCCTGATGTTATGTACAATAGAGGAACCTGGTCTAGTAATTCAATCCCATCATCTTTTCGCCATTCATGAAAATGACAAACATTATACCCGTTTTCTTCTCCTTCAAACCAATTCACCCAAACATCATGCAAATATAACATAGACAACCCTCGCTTTAAATAAAACTTAATTATTAGAAAAACTCACATTCGCTCGTCTTTTAGCGAACGTTTAAATTTTAGCTTCTTCGAGTTCGCTTTTTGCTAAAATTTTATAATTTCCTAACCTATAAAATCAGTCCGTCTTTGATAGATGACCATTTGCTTCAGCTGAACTAAATGGTTAACTTACCATACATTATGACCAATCCTGTAAAAAATATTCTCTTCCAATGCGATTATGGGTTGTTTGAAAATCGATAAATAACCAACCATATGATAAGCAGTCCTATCGGTAAGAAATAACATTCGATTCTAGTAACGATGAAAGCAAAATAATCTGACCACAATAATCCTGCTGGTAAAAAGTTCAAATAGAATATTAATGAAATTCCACCTGTAATAGCTAGTCCAAATCCAACTAAAAAGAGAAAAACTGCTCCCATATTATTCACCTACACCTTGTCCACTTTAAAAATATATATGCTTGTCCATTGGCTTGATATGTCCTAAATAAATAAAAAAAGTAGCTGAACCCACTTATCGGGATTCAACTACTCCTAATTTCTATTATCCATTATATTTTTTGAAAATTAAACTTACATTATGTCCACCAAATCCTAGTGAATTACTCATTACGATATTCACTTCTTGTTCACGAGCTTTGTTTGGTACATAATCTAAATCACAATCGTCATCAGGTGTTTCGTAATTTATAGTTGGTGGTACGATTCCATTTTGAATAGCTAACAGTGAAATGACAGCTTCAATTCCACCTGCTGCTCCTAATAAATGACCTGTCATCGATTTAGTAGATGAAACAACTAAATTACGGGCGTGTTCAGCAAATACCGCTTTAATTGCTTGTGTTTCATATTTATCATTTAATGCGGTACTCGTTCCATGTGCATTAACATAGTCTACATCTTCTTTGTTAATACCCGCATCAGATAATGCATGGTTCATCGCACGGGTTGCACCTTCTCCATTTTCTGCTGGAGCTGTTATATGATATGCATCACCAGTGGCACCGTAACCAACAATTTCGCCATAAATTTTAGCTCCACGTTCTAATGCTTTATCGAGGGCTTCTATTATTAGAATCCCTGCTCCTTCTCCCATAACAAATCCATCACGATTCTTATCAAATGGACGACTTGCAGTTTTAGGATCTTCATTTGTTGATAAAGCCTTAGACGATGAGAAACCAGCAAAGGCCATATCGGAAATAGGTGCTTCCGTTCCGCCTGTAATCATATAGTCTGCATCACCACGTTGAACTGCTTTAAATGCGTCCCCAATGGAGTTTGCGCCTGAGGCACAAGCAGTAACGGTACAAGAGTTGATACCTCTAGCACCGAGCTGAATGGATACCTGGCCCGCAGCCATATCTGGTATCATCATTGGAACGAAAAACGGACTAACACGACGAGGTCCCTTTTCCATTAAGATGGTATGTTGGTCTTCCCACGTTTTCATTCCACCAATTCCAGAGCCAATCCACACGCCAATACGGTCTCGGTTTTCATCATTTATATCTAATTTAGCATCTTCCACCGCCATTTTCGCCGCTGCTACCGCATATTGGGTAAATGGATCCATTTTCCTTGAATCTTTTTTATCCATAAATTTAGTTGGGTCAAAGTCTTTTACTTCTGCGGCAACTTTAGCAGGATATTTATCTTTATCAATCTTCGTTACAAAATCAATTCCTGATTTTCCATTAACAATGCTATCCCACATACTTTGAACATCATTACCAACGGGAGTAATTGCCCCTAAACCTGTAATTACAACTCGTCTTTTGTCCAATACGGATCCTCCTAACAATTCTCTATTTTCCCCAGCGTATAGCCATGGATCCCCATGTCAAACCACCGCCAAAACCTACTAAAACAATAATATCATCATCTTTTATTTTACCTTCTTTAAATGACTCTGATAGCGCAATGGCGATGGATGCTGCAGATGTATTTCCATATTTCTTAATTGATTGATTCATCCTATCCTCAGAAATTCCTAACCTTTGTCTAGCAGCTTCCATAATACGAATGTTCGCTTGATGAGGAATTAAATAATCTACATCTTCTTTCTTTAATCCCGCTTTTTCAATTACATTTACGGATGCTTCTGGCATTTTACGTACTGCGAATTTAAATACTTCACGGCCATTCATAAAAATATGGTTATTTGGATCTTCATACAGATGTTTTCCACCCGTTCCATCAGATCCTAGTTCATGCGCAAGAATCCCTCTTCCTTCCGATACTTCTCCAAGTACCGCCGCGCCAGCACCGTCCCCGAAAAGAACACATGTTGATCGATCGGTCCAATCCGTGATTTTAGACAGCTTTTCTACGCCAACTACTAGAATTTTTTTATAGGTTTTCGTCTCGATAAATTGTTTAGCAGTTGTTAGAGAGTAAATATATCCTGAACATGCTGCACTTACATCCATAGACGCTGCATTCACTGCACCAAGTTTCTCTTGAATCATACATGCTATAGATGGAAAAGGTGTATCCGGTGTAACCGTAGCAACTAGGATAAGGTCAAGTTCCTCCGCTTTTACATTGGCATCTTCTAATGCACTAGCAGCAGCGTGAAATGCCATATCCGAAGTTTTTATATCATCATCTGCTATTCTTCTTTCCTCTATACCTGTTCTTGTACGTATCCATTCATCATTCGTATCCACTATTTTTTCTAAATCATGATTGGTAACAACTTTTGGTGGAACATAATGTCCTAAACCTAAAAAACCAACTCCCATTTTCACCGCTCCTTAAAAACTTGATAAATATATATCAATTCATACAATCAATTATTATGACTTGGTACTAATTTTAATATATAAGGGTACACTTGGCAAGAAAAAATCATTAATAGCGGATAAGAAAACCCCCTCTTGTATGATACATACAACTAAGGCATTCGCCAAACTTAAAGCAAATGCCTAGTTTTCTAACCGCTCATTAGGAAGTAAAGAACTTTCTTTATAGTCTTCAACGGTTTTATTTAAGGTCTCAATAAAATCCTTAGGAATAACCTTATTAAATTCCCCTAGAGAAATTACTCCATCTTGAAAATCAAAAGTTAGAATATCACCTTCTAATTTTCCTTTATTGAATTTCTCCGCGGTAATCTCATAGAGCTTGTCCACTTGTTGAATCGTACTGGTTAAAACTGCATTTGGAGCAAATTCTAATTGATCTTCTACATAACCAATAGCATATAAGCCATCTTTTTCTACTTGTTTAATAACTTTTTCACTATATGCATTTCCAACCGGATAAAAAACATCTACATTTTCATTCTTCATTTTTTCATACATCGAATAAGCGGTCTCTATATCGTCCCAGCCTTTAATATAATCAATTTCAACCTCTGCGTTTGGGTTTTGGTATTTTACCCCTTCATAAAAACCTTCTATTTCTGGTTGCCACAAAAATGCTGCTATTACTCCGACTTCATTTGTCTTCGTCATTTTCCCTGCAACCATACCACCAAAAAATCCCATTGCATGAGAATTAAAATTAAGACTTGTAATATTCTCTCCGTAGATTCCACCATTAAAATAAACAAAGTGAACATCGGGATAATAATGGGATAAATCAGAAAAATAATCCCCATACAAACTACCATGGCCAAAAATAAGATTAACACCGTCATATACAAGTTCATCGACTGCTTTTCTTATTTCTTCTTCCGTATCAATATTTTCTTTATAATAAACGTCCGTATCATATTTCTCACCGATACGAAGTAGACCTTCATATCCACTTTCATTCCATGCATTGCCGTCAATCGTACTATCTAAAAGCATACCAACATTTTGAATTTGCCCTGATTCAAAATAGCTGCATCCAGATAAAAATAGGAACGTTAGGCAGATAAACAAAATACTTTTAAACGCTCTCAAAATATTGGCACTCCAATCTAAGAATCACTTATCCTATCTTATTATATTTTATAACCTAAATACATTCGAGTAAACACCGGCATTATGAATAGTAAAACTTTTTATATCGTTTGTAATGTTTTTTCAAATCTGCTACGTATTTCTCTTTTGGTTCACTTTCCCTAATGTATATAGCATTCTTCCCAGGACTCTTCCTCTTTTCATGCCTTGAATGGACATAGAGTTCATGCGTTTCGCTAGGATTTTGAATCAACTGTAACAATACTGGAGTAAAAGAATGAATAGATAGAGCATTATTCTTAAATTCCTCAGAATCAAATGTTATCAACTTATTATGATGATAGATACCATTTTCATTCATTGGCATCCACTCCCCGAATAAAATTGGAGTATGAATAATAGTTAGGTCTGATGTCTCTTTTTTCTGAATCCCATTAATTGGTAGAAGCCATTTATTTCCGGCCTTAAAATCTTGAGCCTTTGGATGATCACCTATTATAATACATGTCTCATATTCCCTTTTTTCATCATTCACCATTTGAAAATCACTATTTCTACCAAAAAACATCAATAAATCGTCTTGCAAGTTGGGGTTAATCATTCCGTCTATGTTAAAATCGTGTTCCAGTAATGTATTTACAATATGGAACCCAATCCAATGATTACAATTCACAACCAATATCGACATTTCGATATACCTCCTCTAAAGTTTTTACTTTGCAGGTAGGAAAGTATAAAAATCTTTCCCGTCTGGGGATCCGATTACTCGCCCACCGTAAAGATTTGCATAAGTGCAACTAAGGCATTTGCCCAACCTAAAGCGAACGCCAAGTTTTCTAATCTTTATTTTAATAGAAATAAAGCTTTTCCTTTATGCTCTCTTTTGATAAACTAGATTTATAATTGCAAAATAAAAAAACTAGAACTAAATAGTTAATTGTGGGGTGTAATCATGCGATACATAGCATCTATTGTTTGGGCAATTTTAATCAGTTTTGCTATTTCTTATGTATTGTCAAGTATGGGTGGAGAACCATTTGTACTTTCTCATTCATTGATTTTAGCTGCATTATTCTCTATAGCGGTCTTTATTTTAGGAGACGTAGTATTAAAAGAGGATAATTAACCTTTAAAAGAATGACTAAAGAGTAATTAAATGGAAACCCTTGCCGCCAACTGGCAAGGGTTTTGATTTGTTTTAGTACCACGGTAATGCAGTAAGGGCAACTAAGGCAGCTAATGGTAGTACAAGTCTTGAAAATCTCCTTCTAGGATACGGATATCCATATCCAGGAAATCCGTATCCATAATAACCGAATTGTCTCATTTCTTCCTGTTCACCATACATTTGTTCATGAGAATTGTTTCGGAAGTTACCGTGGGTATGTTCATTCATCATTCCTGGATGAGTCGAATAACCCTGCATATTCCCCATCATTCCAGGCTGATGTTGATGCTGATGATGTGGGTAGTCTGCCATTTGTCCCATATTCCCTTGTTCAATTGGAATAGCGAAATAAGCATATTCCTCATCAAGGCCTGTTAAAATACCGTCAAATCTTTGACCATCGTTTGTTTCAGCTAGCACATAGGAGTGCATATGCTGTTTGCACAAATCATACATATGTTTATGTTTCATCTTTCAACCTCCTCACCATTTAGACTATTCATTAGCCTATTGGTTGGTGAATTATTTTTTGGAGGAGAAATTTATTCAAGTTAGGAGAGAAGGAATTGGATTTTTTTGAAAAAATATGGACTTTAATCGAGTACTTTATTTTGGGTTTAGTCCAAGGTATAACGGAACCTATCCCCATTTCATCTAGTGGCCATTTAATTATCTTCCGGGAATTATTCGGTATTGAAGCAGAAGGGCTTTCCTTTGAAATCTTTGTTAATTTTGCATCTTTATTAGCCATTTTAGTTATTTACTGGGAAGATATCATTCGATTAATCAGGAATGGATACTTATATGTTTTTAAAAGGGAAAATGCTGCCAAAGATGACTTCCGTTTTATCGTATACCTAGTTATAGCCACTATTCCAGTCGGAGTCGTTGGTGTATTATTTGGAGATGTGATTGGAGAATCGCTTAGTAGCACAAAAATAGTCGGATACACTTTATTAATTACCGCTGTTGCATTATGGATTATTCGGAATCTCCGTGGTAGAAAAAATGATGGTGATTTATCAACAAAAGATGCCATTATCGTAGGTTTGGCACAAACAGTGGCCGTTACTCCTGGCATTAGTCGTTCGGGTGCAACTATTGTTGGATCTATGTTAGTGGGAATGAAACAAGAGACTGCATTACGATTTTCATTTCTATTATATATCCCAGTTAGTCTCGGAACAGGCCTACTTGAAATACCAGATTTAATTAAAAGTCCCGAATTCCAAACGATGCTAATACCACATATCATTGCATTCGTTACAACATTTATCGCAACCTATTTTGCGCTAAAATGGTTTATGGGAATCATGGCCAAAGGAAACTTAAAATATTTCTCCTATTATTGTGTTGTAGTAGGATTTTTGGTTATTTTCTTTTTGTAAAATATAGTTTTATTTACCTAAACAGCAGAGCATTCGTAGTCGAATTTGCTTCTGCTGTTTTTTATTCCTTTTAGGGGGGAATAGAATTTTCTCACGGACATTTGACGGTTTTCTCATTGGCGTTTTGGCCATGATATCTACTGATATTGTATCTATAAAGTAGACAATTTTAGAAAGTGTCCTATTCATTTGATAATCTTATATATAGAATTAGATAGAAAATAGGGGATGAATATGACAAGACAACTAAAAAGATACAGTTATGAATTAAAGAAAAAAGTGGTTGAAAAGTATTTTGAGGGGTATGCAATCCGAGATTTGATAAAGGAATATAACATTAGTGCACCTCGAGTAGCGAATCGGTGGGTTAATAAGGTACGTGAAGGAGGTTATGAAGCGTTAAAAGATACAAGAGGTATGAAAAGCATAGGTAAACAGAAACGAAAAGAAGAGGAAACCAAAGATGAGCTTATCGAACGACAAGCATTACAAATCGAATATTTAAAAAAGCTTTTGGAGCTGGAAAGGATGTGAGAAAGCAGAAAGAGGTACAATTTGCCTTTATAGAAGCAAATGAGAAAGATTATCCTGTTACGATGTTAGTGCAACTGACTGATGTATCACGATCTGGTTATTACAAATGGAAAAAACGTGGAGGGGGTAGTGTGCAGGCACAAAAGGACGAAGAATTATACAACTATATCATCCAATTACATCATAAACACCGTGGTACATTGGGAAGAAAAAGAATGAAAATGGCATTAAAGGAGGAATATGACATTGAGGTTGGAGAGATGCGTGTCTCTAAAATCATGCGGAAATATGGTATTCGTTGTAAGATCCGCCAAAGGCGCTTTGTTAAGCGTAACGAGATAAATAAAAAAGTACCGAATATATTAAATCGAAACTTTCAAGCAAAGAAACCCGGAATGAAGTTTGCGATTGATATTACCTATTTACCAGTGATAGAGGGGCCAAACAAGAATCTTTATTTGTGTGCGATTAAAGATTTATTTCATGACGAGATTGTGGCGTATTCTATTAGTCAACGTCAGGATATAGAGCTTGTATACGAAGCGTTAGATCGTTTAAAAGAAAAAAAGTTTGTGAAAGGTGCCATTTTACATAGTGATCAAGGCACACAGTTCACAAACGCTGGTTATCAAATGCGTGTCAAAGAGATGGGCCTCACCCCATCCATGTCCCGCAGAGGCAACTGCTGGGACAACGCATGCATTGAAAACTTCTTTAGTCATTACAAGTGTGAAATAGAATGTTTTTTTGAAAACACAGAGACTGTATTCGAAGTTCAAAATGCGGCAAACCAATATATCCATTACTTTAATCATAATCGAATCAACACAAAATTACAAACGAGTCCTGTAAAATATATCAAGCGTTACGCAAGCTAAAAATGCACCGCAGGGAACCACAGCGGAGCTGCTTGCCCTTGCCTGGCATGCCTCTTCTTAGTGATTCGGTGTGTTGGGGATAGGGGCCCCCGACCAGCGAGAACTTAGAAGAGATGGTTCGTGGTACGCTCTGTGTGCGAATAGGGAGCTTTAATAGCTTTATTTTTCCCGATTCGCCACTTTATTCACCACCACGAACCCAAATGCCTGGCAAGGGTGGCGTATATGATCATAGCTCAAACTATCGGAAACAAAGGTATTGTGAAAAGTTTTTTGAGACACTTTGGTACTGTCTACTTGACAGAAGCAGGTGTAACCTCTCATGGACATATCCCGGTTTTCCTGAATGAATTTTGTCCGTGAGATAAGCTTTCCAAAGGGGCTTCTTTAGATTAAATTTTTATTTGCATAAAAAAATATCAGGTTGAGAATAAATATTAATTCTTAACCTGATATTGCATCATTTTCTATACAATTTTTCAAATACTAAAAAGTCCTGGGAACTCGTTACCGCAAAAAGAGCTGCGGCTTTTTGAATCAATCCGGAATACCCAAAGCAATTTTTGCATAACGTGACATCATATGTTTATTCCAAGCTGGTTCCCAAACAATGTCAACTTTTAGCTCTTTTATTTCAGGTATGTCTGCTAAAACAAATTTCACATCACGTTCGATATGTGCAGAAAGTGGACATCCCATTGAAGTTAAAGTCATAACGACCGTGCACAATCCTTCTTCATCCAAATCAACGTCATAGACTAGTCCCAAGTTAACAATATCTATCCCTAGCTCAGGGTCAATAACGTTCTCTAATGCACCCATAATATTTTCTTTAAGTGCTTCATCCATTCATTACAACCTCCCTTTAATGCCTTTCCTATATTTAAACATATTTTTCATACTATTTAAATGATGTAAATCACATTATACGTATTTTTCAAACCATTTCACAGTTTCCAGCTTTGCCATGCGACTAACTTTATGATCTCGATTTTTTTCTTTTATATAACGAATATGTTCTTTAATCTTATACTGCTCTTTCACTTCATTATAAAAGCTAAAAGAATGGTCAAATGGAACAACCGAATCCTTTTCACCATGCCAAAATAACAATGGTCGATCATTCAAGGTATCCTTCCTTAATGATAAATCGATTTCCTTTAATTGATCATATAATTGAGCAATCATTTCATCAAAATTAGGTATCGTTATTTGATCTTGAACACTTTTAATTAATTCCCTTGCAAATATTGATGGCTTGGGAGATCCCATTAATACAGCGGCTGCTTTAATCCACGGGAATTGAGTTAGCGCTGCAGATGTTGTTATTCCTCCCATGCTCGTACCAGCCAATCCAATTCTTTCATCTAATAAAATTTGTCTATCCTTTAACTCATGACGAATGGTATCGATATCTTTTAAATTTTGCAGAACAATTTCCCAAAATGCTAAGGTTCGTTTTACCGGGTCTATATCAAATTCTCTTTCACCATGATGTAAACTATCTGGTAAAATAACCCGTAAACCTCTCTCGGCAAGTAAATAAGCTAAATCCAGATTATGTTCTTTTGCACTTGTAAATCCGTGACTATATATTACTGTCGGCAATTTTTCTTTTTCCTTTGAAGCTTCAACTACGATTAAACTAGGTATCTTTTTTATTTCTTCTTTAAACACACCAATCATTACGACGCGACTCTCCTTGAACTATAATAATTATATTTTAAGCTTGTTGGACCCCTTCTTGCAAATTTTGTAAATACATTACACCTTTACACATTGCCTTTTCCACTATAAACTTGGCAGAAAGGTCTTTCTTACTAAATAAGTATAACCAGGGCATTTACAACCTAATAGCGAATGCCAAGTTTTCTAAATGGGGTGAATGGAATGTTAGATAAGTACTTAATTGCGTTAGATTTAGATGGAACGTTGTTAACGGATAGTAAAGAAATAGATCCTCGAACGAAACAAACCTTGCTTAAAGCAATGAACGAAGGCCATATCGTTGTTATCGCTACAGGGAGACCACATCGGTCAAGTATAAATTATTACCATGAACTTGGTTTAAATACACCTATGGTAAATTTCAATGGTGCACTCCTTCATCATCCAACTGAAGAAAAGTGGGATATACTACATAATCCAATGTCGTTGAGAACAGCCAAAAAGATTATAGAAGCAAGTTATGATTTAAATGTACGAAATATTCTAGCTGAGGTAATGGATAATGTATACCTAGAACAATTTGATGAAGAAGTAATAGAACTCTTTCAAGGACCTAAAAACAATCCTCCGTTTACGATTGGCAATTTAAAAAATAAATTAACGGAAGATCCAACTTCTCTTCTTATTTTTCCAAACGAAAAAGAGGTTCATACATTGCGTAATCATTTAACAGAATTTCACGCTGAACTCATCGAGCATCGTAATGGGGGTGCACCATATCATGTTGTAGAAATTGTAAAAAAGGGAATGAACAAAGCAGTTGGACTCCATAAAATTGCGAAATACTACAATATTTCCAAAGAAAATATCATTGCCTTCGGGGATGAAGATAATGATTTAGAGATGATTGAATATGTAGGTGTAGGTGTTGCAATGGGGAACGCTATTAAAGAATTAAAACAAGTTGCAAACCATATAACAAATACCAACGAACAAAATGGTATTGGTACGTTTCTTGAAGAGTATTTAAAGTTAGATTAGACTAATGCGTACTAATTCCCGATTATTACCAAGCTTAATTTCGTTCAGGCGAACCATACTATAATTGAACGTAAAAAACGTTCACTTTTTGTTTTACTTCTTGAGCATCATTCAGGGGTTAAAATTAACCCCTGATGTTTCCATTCTAATTTCTGAAGGAGGAATTCAGGTATGGGAAAAGGAAGTAAATCACGTCGATTTGTACAACATGGTTCTGATTCCGTTAAAAAACATGCCGAGCGTTTCCCCTATCGTTCTACATTAGCTGAACGTGAAAGAGAAGTGAATGGACAAGAGAATCTTTAGAAGTACCTTTAGGAGGGTTTTCATTGCAAAACAACTTATTTCAACAAGCTAAAGACGCAGTAAATAACCTCATTAATGGTAATGCTAGTGAAGCTGATAAACAAGCAGCCGAAAGCGCAATTCAGTCTGCATACGAGGATGCATCTCCGCAAGAGAAGGAACATCTACAACAGCTTGAGCAACAGTTGAAGCAATCAAACCAACTAAAATAATTCATGTAACAAGTATAGACATCCCCTTTCATCAGGAAGGGGATGTTACTTTCATCCTTAAAAATAATTTGGTAATATAAAGACAAGTAGGTTTACGAGGAGGAATGACAAATATGGCAATTCATGTTGAAGGGACACCAAATCCAAACGCAATGAAATTCACAACAGATAAAATTATTTTTGAAGGTACAAATAGTATTTCTGTTATGCCTGGAAACACAAGTGAGCACGACATTCTTAACGATTTAATGAAAGTGGAAGGCGTTGACAACGTCTTTGGATATCAAAACTTTATTACCATCAATAAACAATTTGATGCGGAATGGGAAGACTTAACCCCTCGTGTTAAAGAGGTAATGGAAAGATACGGTTATTAATACATAAGAAAGGCGCAAGTACCCGTTTGGGTGGGATAAATGGACCAAAAATAAATAATTATTTTTGGTCTCTATTTTATTTCAATCGGTATGTAATTGGGATTCATTGCTTTTCCATTTTCACTTTTTCCATAAATAACAAAAATTGGAGCATCATCCGCTTCCATTACTTTTTTAGGTAATGTGACTTCAATTTCAAAAGGTTTCCATTCCTGACCATTAAGTTGGATAGGTTTCTCTTCTTGTAGAACTTCCTCCCCTAGTTCAACTCGATAGAATATTTCTTCACTCGATGTTTTTACATCAGCAACCAATTTAGCCGTAAGATCTTCAACCTGGACATCCACATTTCGAATATCTATCGTACTCGGTGAATCGGAATTTGAATTCAATTCATCTGTGTTGCTACAACCGACAAGAAGAACAGCAAATAGCATCAAAAGCATGATTCGTTTCATTTTTCACTCTCCCCTCTCATATTCTTTTAAATGTCATCATCATTGTAAGCTTTTTTCCAAAATTTAACCACCTTCGTGATGTAAGGGATATACCATATAAAATTTTATTTTTGACTAAATATGGATATCGCTATAAACTGAAATAAAGAAAGATTTTTTATTAGGAGTGATTGAATGGCAATTCAAATACTTACCGATTCCAGTTGTGATTTAACGCTAGAACAGTTTTCGGAATTAGACATACAAATTGCACCATTAACCGTTCATCTAGATGGACAAGATTATGAAGACGGTGTAACGATTCAAGCAAAAACTGTTTATGATGCCATGAGACAAGGAAAAGCACCAAAAACCTCCCAGATCTCTCCACAAACGTTTAAAGAAATATTCACTTCCCATGCAAAAGAAAATAAGCCATTAGTATACATAGCTTTCTCTTCCCAACTTTCAGGAACCTATCAAACCGCGAAAATGATGGAACAGGAAGTAAAGGAAGCGTATCCTGATGCACCAATACATGTTATCGATACGAAATGTGCATCCCTTGGGCAAGGTTTAGTTGTATTACATGCAGCAAAACTCGCAAAACAAGGAGCCTCAGTAGATGAGGTTGTAAACGCAGTAAGATATCAGTCGGAACATATGGAACATATATTTACCGTGGATGATTTAGAATATCTAAAACGTGGTGGCCGTATTAGTAAGGCTCAAGCTTTTGTTGGTACTTTATTAAAGGTAAAACCTTTACTACACGTAGATGACGGAAAGTTGGTTCCACTAGAAAAAATTCGAGGTTCAAAAAAAGTTTTAAGTCGAATGCTAGAACTAATGGAGGAACGAGGGCTCGATCTCACGAATCAAACCATTGGTATAAGTCACGGTGACGACCTAGAAAGAGCCGAACAACTTTCCAAGATGATCCAAGATAAATTTAGTGTTAGTGAAAATCAAATTGTAATTGAAATGGTTGGTTCTGTCATAGGAGCACATTCTGGTCCAGGAACGATAGCCCTATTCTTTTCCAATAAACCAAAACCGAATTAAAACAACATCCTAACCCCATGGAAAAACTTTAAGATTAAAAGCATGAAATCTATTTTTTAAACATATATTCAATTAAATATAGATATAAAGTCATACACTTAATGAGGGGGAATCTACATTGCATATTTTCGATTTAGTAGACAGATATATGTCCGTTCGAAATCACATGCCAGATTCAGTTAACGACTTACTCGACTTTTATCAGCATAAGTACATTATGGGGGAAATTGACATAAAAGACTATCGACACATATTTGCATACTTGCATAAACAAGGTGCCATATCAGCATTTGATTACGAAAGATCAGTAACCTATTAATACGGAAGCGACTAAAGTCCTTTTTTAAAAAGGGCTTTTTTTCTATTATGCTTTCTTCATGATTGGATTTTCCCACGAAGGGTACATTAATGATGAAGGAGGAGATGTGGATGAGTATGGAGCATCATAACGGAAAAATTACTCCACCAAAACAAATTCAAGGGAAACAACCAGGAATCGAATCTGAGATGATTCCAAATCCGGAATTTATCCGCCATGATTATGAAGGAGGTAATAAATTAAAAAACAAAGTAGCTATTATTACCGGTGGGGATAGTGGTATTGGCCGAGCCGTGAGCGTACATTTTGCTAAAGAAGGTGCGGATGTTGCGATTATTTACTTAAATGAACATGACGATGCCAATAAAACGAAAGAACTCGTGGAACAGGAAGGCAGAAAATGTTTACTCCTAAGCGGGGATATTGGTAATGAAGCTTTTTGTTCAGAAGCAGTAAAAAAGACATTTGATACGTTTCATCAAATTGACATATTAGTAAATAACGCTGCAGAACAACATCCTCAACCAAGTTTTTTAGATATAACAAGTGAACAATTAGAAAAAACATTCCGAACGAATATATTCAGTATGTTTTACTTAACGAAAGCAGTCATTCCTCATCTAAAAAAAGGGAGTTCTATTATTAATACTTCCTCGATTACTAGTTACAAAGGAAATGTGGATTTGATTGATTATTCGGCAACAAAAGGAGCAATTACTTCATTTACTAGATCATTATCCGGTGCTTTGGCTGACCAAGGAATTCGGGTTAACGCTGTTGCTCCGGGTCCGATTTGGACTCCACTAATTCCCGCTTCTTTTAACAAAAAGAAAGTGGATTCATTTGGAGCCGATACTCCGATGAAACGGCCTGGTCAACCGAAAGAGGTTGCACCTGCTTATGTTTATTTAGCTAGCGATGACAGCAGCTACGTAACTGGGCAAATGATTCATGTGAATGGTGGAACGATTGTGAACGGGTAAGATAACTTATGGTTAGTTATAAAGAAGACTTCCATCAGTGGGGGGTTCCCTTCCCCAACTGATGGTTAGTCACACTTATCAGACCTTTATGGGCAGTTGATATTCTTTTCACATCTCTTAATCCTTATTTTCTAAAAACCCCGTATATGGTACCCATTCTTCTTGTGTTCTACCAGGAATACTTGTATGATCTTGACTTCCACCTTCTGCGGCCATTGCATCTGCTTTTGTTACATGAACCGTTCCACGTGGATGGTTCGGTGGTGCATAGATGGAATAAAGTTTTAGCGGGATAGTTCCTGTATTCGTTACATTATGCCATGTTCCAGCGGGTACCATAATTGCAAAATCATCAGCAACTCTTCTTTCAAAATCAAGGTTATCTTTTCTCTTACCCATTTGAACAATCCCCTGTCCTTGTTCGATACGTAAGAATTGATCAACTTCAGGATGTATTTCTAAACCAATATCATCCCCTACATTAATACTCATCACCGTAACCTGTAAATGTGGTCCGGTCCATAAAGCCGTGCGATACGTATTATTTTGCTTAGATGCCTCATTAATATTAACAACAAAAGGATTAGGACCGTAATCTCTTAATAAAATATTATTATTTTGTCTAACTGTTTCAAATCTATTTTCATATAACTCGGCTGGTTTTTCCCAGTATTCAGAGTGCCTTGTATAGTTATTCATTGGTGGTGCATTTACATAATAAGGATATTGATAATATGGATTATTGTAAGGAAAAAAATACATTCTACTCCATCCTCTCACATTTTATAATTGGGTAGCTAAAACAACTAATATAAATATTATGCAATCGTATTTATTATGAATAGGCACAAACCTACCCTGAATAAATTTCTCAAACGTTTCACTTAAAAATTGATGCAACATTTTAGATAAACACCTATATATTATAGGGATTAAACATCTCAAAATGTTTATGGCAAACTAAAAATGTAGGTTATGGCACTTCTTTTATGCATGTCCTATAGGGCTATGCATAAAAGAAAAAGCCACTTGCTAACAACTCAATAATTAACTACACTTCCTGTTGGACCCATTATTCTGGCAGGAGGTAGATTAGGAGTGTTAGAAGTGACTGAAATTAATTATATCAGACAACAAGTGAACGGAAAAGGGCATACATATGCAGAGGTTGCGAGAAGAACAAATAGAGACCCAAGAACCGTACAGAAATATGCGGATCTAGATGAATTCCAACCTGAATTGAAAGGAAGGAAACATCAACCCTCTCCGGTTATGGATCCGGTGAAAGAGATTGTGGATCAGTGGTTGAGGGAAGATTTGAAGAAGAAAAAGAAATATCGGAGAACTGCGAAGCGTATTTGGGAGTTATTAAAGGAAGAGTGTGGATTTAAAGGTTCAGACCGAACGGTGAGAGCATATGTCTCTAAGCGGAAAATAGAATTACTTGAAGAGATGGAAGCAAACGATGAGGCAGCTCTTCCGTTAGAAGCAAGTCCAGGGGATGCCCAGGTAGACTTTGGGGAGGCACCGTTTAAGGTAGAGGGAGAAGTCATAGAACTTCCGTATCTGGTTATGTCTTTCCCGTACAGTAATGCATTTCTGGTTCAGGTGTTTGAGTCCCAGAATCAAGACTGTTTCTTGGAAGGCATGAAACGATTCTTTCATCACCTTGGGGGTGTACCTAGAAGAGTTCGTTTTGATAACTTATCACCTGCGGTGAAAAAGATTCTTCCTCATGGAAGACGTGAACTGACGGAGGGATTTGAAAGGTTTGTCTTACACTACGGTTTCGAATATGAATTTTGTAATCCAGGTTCAGGGAATGAAAAAGGTCATGTGGAAGCAATGGTTAAGTATGTTCGTAATAATTTCTTTTTACCAGAACGAAGAGTATTTCAATTAGACGAATTCAATACCAAGTTGTGGGGAGAAGCTGAAAAAGATCGTCATCGCCAACATTATGAGAAAAAGGAAGAAATCAGTAAATTATTCGAAGAAGATAAGCATGCATTTTTACACTTACCGGCCAAGGAGTATAGTTGTGTACGCTATGAAACTTTGAAAGCTGATAAATATGGGTTTGTCCAAGTGGATACAAAAAAATACTCCACTTCCCCACGTTACGCAAAACAAAAAGTCTTGGTGGCAATCACATATGATCAAGTTACTATCCTTTCGGATAGATACGAAAAAATTGTAAGACATAACCGAATCTACGGAAATGCATCAAAATCAATGGTATGGCAACCCTACCTATCTCTTATGGCCACAAGGCCAACAGCTTTGAAATATACGACGTTCTATGGCCAATTACCGGAACGCTGGCGAAGCTATTTGAATGAATGCACCGTTGAGGAGAAGAAAGAAGCTCTCAAACTATTATCAACATTACTGAAAGAACATAGTTTAGAAAAGGCAACAGAAGCGTTGGAGATAGCTTCTAAAAGGAGCCATCCATCTTCCGAATCAATCAAACAGGTTTTCCATCAACTTATTCACGGGCGAGGTTATCGCGATACGTTGGAGATGAAGCCTAGCATCCCAGTCATGCCAGTCGCTGAGCGAGGGATTAAGAAATATGATGTCTTCTTTTCCTCTGAAAGGAGGCAGGCATAATGCATGAAATGATTCAGGAGTACGCAAAGCGATTAAAACTCAGCTGGATTCGTGAGAATTTCCATACGGTGAACATAGAAGATCCTCAACAATACTTATTAACACTTTTTGAAAAGGAAGTGGAACAGCGTGAGGAGCGTAAGATAAACCTATTATTCAAAACGGCAACGCTGCCGAACGTGTCTGGCAATCCTTTTGATTGGACAGATATTCAATTGGGTCAAGGGTTAAGTCAAGAATGGGTATTAGAAGGAGAATTTATCGAGGCAAAGGAAAATATGATTTTTTATGGTGGAGTAGGTGCAGGTAAAACCTACCTCTCTACGCTCATAGGAATCAATGCCATACAGAAGTATGGCAAGCGAGTGAAGTTCTATACCGTTGCTTCATTGGCAAATGAGCTGTTGGAAGCGAATGAAAAAGGTACGTTGACCAGGCTGTTTAACAGAATAGATAAGCTTGATCTATTAATATTAGATGAGCTAGGCTATATTCCATTGCATAAGCAAGGTGCAGAACTACTGTTTCAAGTGATATCTATGTGTTATGAAAAACGGAGCATTATCATTACTACCAATCTTCAATTCGGACAGTGGAACCATGTCTTTGGCGATCCAATTCTAACGGAAGCCGTAGTGGATCGCCTAATCCACCACTCCCACCTCATTCTGTTTGGGGGTGAAAGTAAACGAATGAAAGAGTCTATGATGATGAAAAATTAGAGGTTGGCAAGTGGTTTACAAAAAGGGCTGCCGTTTCATACATTTTACACTTGCCAAATACACTCAAAATTAGGAGAAGAGGACATGAACGAAGAACTTCAGAGGTTATTTAACAATTTGATTCAATTGGAAATAGCAAATTGCAGCATCTTCCATTAAATTATATTGGTATAAAGTGATATAATGGCTGATCAGAATGTTGGTCTTTTTGATTTTGTATTGTCATATTAATAGCCGAAATCACAGATCCAGCAGCTTGAATCCATGCTCCCGTATCATCTAGTAAACTTACATCTACATTTTCCACCTCTTCTTTAATTCCTGATATTCCTTGAATGCCATTGCCGATAGACTGTAAGAAATCTCCCTGAAATCCGAACACATCGTTTTCTTCAATTGCTGGTATTAATCCAATTCCTGCTCCCATGGCTTGAATAAAATTACCTTGAATCTCAAGATTGATGTTTTCTACATATAAACCTGTTACTACAAAAAGATTTCCAATGGTTTGGACTTCGTTGGCTAATTTAACTAATTCCTCTGATGTATAATCAGAAATAATCGAACTTCCAATAGCTTGCAGTATATTTCCGACTTTCGCAATTACCTTACCATCATCTTCACTAAAAGGAGGGTCTATAGCATTGATTACTGTTCCTACTGCTTGAATCCACGCCCCGATAACCGTATGGTGACTCAACTGACTCTCACCTCACTAATCATTTATCTACTCTTATACCGTGTATTCACTGCAGTATCATATGAAAACTATACCTATATGATTATCATTTTTCGTAAACATTTTTTAAATAGGTCATAGCCTATTGAAAATCATCAATAATAGCCTTAAATAAAATGTAGACGCTAAATCCTTTTTACAGGATAGCGTCCTAAAACTTTTCCAGATTTTTTTACGAAATGGCCATTCTATTTTAATCTGTCACTTCACTAAGAATAATGGTACTAAGACTAACACATAGTACTAATGTTAATGCAATAAGTCCAATCATTCTTTGCACCTCCTATCCTATTTAAGGAAAATATCCTTTTACTCTTCTGCTTCACGTTTTTTTTGTTTTCTACTTAAGTAAATAACCCCAACAATGAATAATAGCAATGTCCCAAAAATAAAACTGATGAATCCCCAGTTTAATCCTTTGTCTGGTTGCAAATGAAAAACTTCTACAGATTCTCTAGGTAATCCGATACGATAGTCGCCATTATCATCAGCGCGTACTAAATTATCTTCCAAATAACCTCTCAATTGCATTCCGGGCTCTATACCAGATACAGTAATATCCTGTGATGTACTACTGTTGTTAATTGCTATATATAAGGTGTCTCCTTCATATGACCTACGAAAAACACTCATAGCATTACTTGTATCAACTAATTCAAAATCCCCGTATTGTAACGCGCGAAATTGGGATCGTAAGGATGATATTTTATGGAAGAACTCTTGTAAATCAGAATCTCCACTATTAAATTGAACAAGATTTTGAGCGGCAACCGCATCTTCGCCATACATCGGAATCTCGGATCCTTGGAAAATCATTGGAACTCCTGGCGTTGTATACATATATGTCAATGCCAGTTTCCAAGCCGTCAATGAGTTTCGGCCATTTTCTGAGAACTCTTGTGTGAACCTTTTCGAATACATATCATCCATATAAAGTATTGGTAGTTGATTTCCGCTTTCTTCCCAAACATTATAGATAGCGGAAACCTCCTTGTCTTCTTTAGAAAAGGTTTCTCTCATCGTTTGATTTAACGCTGTATTTTCAATCACTTGTATACCAGTGCTATCTAATATTTTTTGACTGTTCTCATTCGTTTCAAGAATATCTCCTATTAAATAAAAATTAGAATGAATAGATTTAATATGTTCTGTTAACTTTTGTAAAAAAGAAACTGGCATTTGATCAACTGCATGAATGTTAAAACCATCAATTTCAGTTTCTGCCATCCAGAAGTCTGCAACATCCATTAAATATTGTTGAACTTCTTCATTTTGTAAATTTAATTGCACGGTATTATTGATCCATTCAGGTCCAGATAATTCTTGTTCCTTTACCCAATCAGCTTTTTCAGTATCTTGAACGATTGGATTCGTTGGTGCGATGAATTGTGTTACAAATTCAATGACAACCTTCATCCCTCTCTTATGCGCTTCCTTTACAAGCAATTGAAAGTCTTCCATTGTTCCAAACTGTTCTTCCAATTGATAGAAGTCTTCAATCCAGTAACCATGGTAACCTTTATCAGCGTTTGCCATAATAGGTGAAAGAGAGAGAGTTGTAATCCCAAGTTCCTGAAGATCATCTAATTTTGTAATAATCCCCTGGAAATCCCCTCCATGATATGCATATGGATCATTAACATCAACATTACTATCCATGCTATGGTCGCCATTATTATATCTGTCAATTAGGATGTGATAAATAACCTCTTCTTGAATCTGTCGTTCATCTGCATATAATAAAGTGTTTTCATTACTTAGCAAGAAAACACCAGCTATTAAAAATAGCATTCGTATTTTTTTCATTCAACTATCCCCCAAAATATGTATTCACCCTTTTATTATTAACCAACTAATCTATTAGTCAACCAGATTTCGAATATTGTTGAAAATCATTCATAATGTGGAACATCATTTAAAGACGTTCCACTAAATAAAAAAACTGCCGTTTAGACAGTTTTTAATCCTTCATATGATAACTACATCGGTAATCTTACAAAACCTAAAATCAACACAATGACTAACGCGATAACAAATTGGATCCAGAAGCTTCTGACTGGTTTTCCTTTAGATTTTTTCACTAAAATCATTTCCATTGCAGCAATTAACCATATACCAGCTAATGATTTTGTAATGGCTTCAGCAAATAATGGCATTTGTATACTTTGGAAATATACTCCAAGTAAGTCCCCACCAGTGTATAAAATAAATAAGTAATCAAGACGTAAAATCATGTGAACGATTTTCGCAGGTTTTTCTTTTCCTTGATTAAGGAAGACAAGTGCAATGATAAAAAGAATAAAACCTAGTACCCACGAAGTAATATGCATATGTGTCATCTATTATGTATCCTCCCTTTCAACTTTCATTCTAACGATATCATACCATAATCTGGTACAACGGTCATTTTTTGTTCTTTTTAGCATTAGAAAACGAAGGCGCTCGACAAACCTTTGCCGAAAGAATGCTTTCTTATCTGCGCAAAAATGGTTGTCGCTTCCAATACGTAAGGCTTCTCCATACCCATTCTAATGGGCCGAATCGGAAACGGCTAAACCACCACTTGCTAAAGATAATTTGACCTATATAAATGATAACAACCATTACTACTCCAGTAAAAGGGCCAATTTTGCCATATAGCCCAAACCCTACTCCGTAAAACAATAGAAAACTAATAATAGACTGAAATATATAATTTGATAATGCCATTCTCCCAACATATGTAAATGGTTTCATTATTTTTCTTCCTAGGTCCGTTCTAAACAAAAGAGTAACTGAAAAAATATAAAATAAAGCAGAAAACATTCCACCAATATTATCTTGAATATAAGAAAACCATATTGGATTTCCGAATAAATAGGCACCCATTTTTAAACCTATAAAGAGTAAAAAGGAAACAACCCACCATTTGATTAACAGAGATTTATATTTTCCAGGTTCATGGAGCCAACGTTTCTCCCCTATAAACATACCAAATAAAAATAGCGGAAGGAGTACTAGTATTAAAAATATTAGAGTAACAGGATTATTTGCAAACAACCAATCCTCATAATTCTGTAACCAAACCAATCCTATTTCATTGCTTAAATAATTTTTGTATGACTGTTCAATCATCACAACATCTACATAATCTAAGTAATCTTTGGTTAAATAAAATAAAAAGGAAAGAAAACTTACACTTCCGACCATCATAGCTATTCCAATTGCCAGCTTTGTATTTGACTTTGTATGTAGGAATAAAAGCGACAGTATTCCAACTAAAGCGTAAGATAATAAAATATCCCCGTGCCAAAGTAGAAAAGCATGCATCGCACCAAAACAAAATAAAATGAATAATCTTCTTAATAAAATGAGATTGGGATTATTTCCTCTTGCCATTATCCGCTCTCTCATCATTTGTAACCCAAATCCAAATAAAAGGGAAAATAACGTGTAAAAACTACCCTGGAAAAATATATCAATAAAAATTAGCGCAGCTTGATCTATATTTGATGTCCATGCTTCTTCCGCCCCGCCATACATAAAGTATGGTGCACTAAAAGCCCCAATATTTACAATAAATATTCCAAATATCGCTAATCCCCTTGCCGCGTCAATCCATTCTAATCGATTCGATTCCTGTAATGGCGTTGCATTATTTTTCATCATCCAATCCCTTCCCCTTTCATATCTGATTTAGCAAATTCCTTACTTGCGCACACTATTCAATTATAGCACCCTTTTTTAAAGTAAAACTAAATCCTCTCACCTATTCCATTTTTTATTCTATTCATACGCACATTCTTAAAATCAAGCATAAACTGTGATAAAGGAGGATGTTATATGCCTGCAATCGTTGGAGCTATTAAAGTAGTCAGTGTTTCCAATTCGAGTGTATTTCATGTTGGAGACGTATATTCCATTTTGCCACAAAGTAGTGCGAAAACGTATGCCGGTGGAGGATCCTTTAATACGGGAAATGGAATTAGAATTCATTTAGGAAATTCAAATACACACGTTAATGACCGAGATCATATAGATCAACCGAAAGTTCTATGAGGTGACAACGATGGACATGACCATTCATCAAGCAATCCATATTCATTTTTTAAAAATCGGTGCTATCACTAATTCTTCCGTTGTACAAATTGGTAGCACTGGCTGTATTCAAGCTCAATCAGATATTCATAATACTGGGGGTTATACTGAAACTGCTGAAGTTGCTGAAGCGCAAACAGAGGCTCCACTTGTTCCTTTAGCTCCAAATGCTTAATCACAACTTCTAATCATTCGCATAAAATAATCTAGGCATTTGTCGGAGAACTAAATTACGACCTTGTATTGGAGGCAATGCAATGTATGGTCAAGATTGGAACCAGTACGTTTATGAATTACAAAGACATATACAGAACTTGGAAATTCGGATGAAAAATTTAGAAGACCAAGTACACCAACTAAACGCGAACAAAGAATCAAAAGACAGGGTTAATATTGAAAAAGTCGAGTACAAATTTGATCAATTAAAAATTGAAACATTATCAGGTAGTCTTCATATTGGACTTTCACCCGAAAACTTAGAACAAATGGAAGACTTTGCACTTGGTCAAACCAATCAACAGACTGCTCAAAGTTTGCCTTTATTTAATCAAAAACTTTGTACTGATCTTAGCGATTGGCTGCACCAATCCGGACCAAACATGATTAATGATCTAGCTAATACTCATGAACGGACCATTGATAGCTCGCATCAATCCTTATTACTCCAAGATATTCAAAAGCAGCTGCCAAATCGAATTTCCTATTATAAGGAACAAGCCGAAAAAGATAATAATATTTCTGAGGAACAAGAGTTTGAAAGTTTTATAAAGTCTAAGGTAATGGAAGAAATCCAACATTCCTTAGCTAACTATATTAAAAAATATAAAGGTTAACTTATTCAGTGGGCTTTTTCCACCCCCCATTGATATGGTTGAACTCATCAGAACCCTACTAGCTGTTTTCCCCATTCACAAAACTTAATTTAAACGATGATTCTTGAAGTGGGGGATTACAAGCCGGTAAAGTCGTGACAAAGGAGAATATTAAATGATAATGGAAGTTCATAATTACGGGTTACATGTTGCCAATGTTCAAATTGATGCAATTGCTGCTTCTTCTGTCTTTTTAATCGGAGATAATGATTCAATCGTTTTATCATCTTTTTTTGATACACCTCCTGAGAGTTATTCTATACTCAATTTGGTACCACTAGGAGCCTAACTAGGGGGGGATTTATTTGGTAAAACGTACATCCAACGTTCAATTAATAAATACAGTCTCTGCTATAAATGCCTCTTTCATTAATATTGGAGATACACATGAAGCCTGTCCGGAAACAAGAGCCATAGCCTTACAAAAAGAAGGTGAGACGTTTCAAGGTGAATTAGAGTTTGAAGATTATTCCATCTTTAGTCAAAAAAAAAATTTACCTAAAACCAAACCTAAAGTTATAAAACATACGATCAACCATCAACCTAATATTTATGTACAAAATGTTAACGTCATTGCTCTTTCCTCTTCATCTATCATGCAAGTAGGAAATTTAAATCATATTTCAGCGGAGTCTAGAATATTGCATATTCGCTATGTTATTGCTGAAGATTAATTCTTAACAATATATAACTAGTGTCATATACTATAAATAAATTTCATAACCCAAAAGTAGGTGTTAGCATGCCATCAATTGTTGGCCCAATAAGAATAAACAGTGTCGGTGGAGGCGTCATTAATTTCGGTGATACATTTTATTTATCACCAAAAAGCTCCTCTAAAACAAATGCAGGTTCTGGCGGATTTAATACGGGGGATTTTATTAATACTAACTCAGGAATTAGTAATACTGGAACAAACGATCCCGATATAGCTGATCAAACTCAAACCGCCAATGCCTAATTTTTCAAAAAACAAAAAACCTTACAGGTCCATAAAGAAGACTAACCATCCTTAGGGGTTCCTTCATCCCCACGGATGGTTAGTCGCATTTATCGAACCTTTTATGGGCAGTTGATCTCCCACCTACCTTCTTGAGTTAGGAGTCTTACTGCTCATTTAGGTATGATAAACTCTGTAGAGTGTTAAAGTTTTCTGGTACTTCAACAACAAGTTGTTTAGAAAAGAAATACAAGTATGTTTTCTTCACTGGTTGTTTCGATATTTCCTCTATAGCATGGCGATAGAGATTCATTTGGGTTTCATATTTTTTGATTAACTTATTTTTTAATCTATCTGTTAATTCCTCATTGATCGCATCTGTCTTATAATCTAGTACCATCCATCCATCTTCAAAAGGGAAAAGGCAATCAATTACCCCTTGAATAAGTACCCTTTCATTCCCACCAGTCCAATGTGCATATACTTCATTTGCCGGAAGGGTTAAACTGAAAGGTACTTCCCTATGGACCGATGTCGCTTGTTCCAACATAGTAGCGGCTATTTCTGTATTATAAAAATTCTTGATTGCAGGAATATCAATAATATCCGCTTCTTGTCTCGTCAAAATTTCCTTTTCAACAAAAACTTCTAGTTGTTCTTCAATTTCCACTTGATTAAGTGGCTTAGTTAGTGGAAGATGTTGCATCACGGTATGCATGGCAGTCCCTTTTTCTGCAGCTGTAATAACTTTTTGTTCTTGCATAAAATTCGGTCGTTTCACAATCGGCGGCTTAAATTCTTTCACCAATTGATCTGCACTGTACTCATCTTTGATTTCCCGCTGTCTTTTAATTTCCGTTACAGACTGCTTTGCTCGGGAATATGCTGCTTGTTCATGTGGATAAGTATAGGACAATCTATTTTCTACTACTTCTTTCCACTGTTCATCTTGAGTGCCTATTGTTTTCCATCCGATTACTTTCTCTTTTAAAACCTGGTCAAACTCAGTTGATGTTTCATCCAGATTTGTGTAATCACTTGCATGAACAACCGATATATCCCATTTAGATGGATCCATTTGAATGTCTTTTAAAACGACATCCTTCACGTCACCTGAACGTAAGGAGCCCCCATCTTGGTGTCGCATTAAAGCTGGGCCTACCCAATCCAGATAAGAAACAGCGGCCATGCGGAAATACGCTGGTAAAACCCACTCGGAATGGTCAACCATCCTCTGCCATTTTTCTAACTTTTTCTTAAATGAAGCAACATTTCCAATCATAACAAGCTTTTCTTTTGCACGTGTTAACGCAACATAAAGGACGCGCATTTCTTCTGCTAATAGCTCTCGTTTCTGCTCTCCTTGTACAGCGTGATAAAACAATGTTGGATACATAATTCTTTTTACAGGATCAATATATTTACTCGCAAACCCCAAGTCTTTATGCAGTAAATACTTCTGATTTAAATCCTGCATATTAAATTGCTTGTCCATTGCACCAAGAATAACGACAGGAAATTCCAATCCTTTACTTTTATGGATTGTCATAATGCGTACAACATCTTCCTGTTCACTTAGTGCACGTGCTGCTCCAAGATCGTCTCCGCGTTCCTCCATTCTTTCAATAAAACGTAAGAAACGGAATAATCCACGAAATGATGTTCTTTCATAACCTCTTGCACGATCATATAACGCACGTAAATTCGCTTGACGCTGGCGTCCACCAGGCATCCCACCTACAAAATCGTAGTAACCAGTTTCTTGATAAATATCCCAAATTAATTCTGACAATGCGCCTTGTCTTGACGCAAGGCGAAATTGATTTAATTGTTTTAGAAAATAAGAAATCTTTTCAGCTGTCTCATCCGAATTTTGCTGTCTATATATTTTTAAGGCATCATAGTATGGATTATATTTATCAACTAAGCGAATTTTGGCTAGTTCATTTTCTGTTAAGCCAACAATTGGTGACTTTAGAACAGATGCAAGCGGAATATCTTGTCTAGGATTATCGATGGTTTTAAGTAAACTAATCATAATTTTCACTTCCATCGCTTCGAAATATCCTGAAGATAGTTCCGCATATACCGGGATTCCTTGATTTTTCAATTCATCAACAATCGTTGGTGCCCATGTCATGGAACGAAGCAATATAACAATGTCTCGATACTGAATATCACGCTGAATCCCCATGCCTTTATCATAAACTTGTAACGGTTTATTTTCACCTTCATGACCTAACCATGACTTTATTTTTTTAGCATAGGCACGCGCCTCGATTTGTGCCTTTTCTAAATCCTGAAAGCTTTCTTCACCTTCTTCTACCTCATCCTTTTCGTCCTCTGAATCGCGATCAATCATAATCAATTCCGGATTAGGCTTGGGAAAGTCGTACTCATCATACATTTTATTTCCATAGATGAGTTCCGCCTTTTCATCGTAGTCAATATCCCCCAGTGTTTCGTCAAGGATTTGACGGAAGATATAGTTCGCACCTATTAAAACTTGCTCTCTACTACGGAAATTCCTAGCTAAGTCAATGCGGATCCCAACAGAATCATCATTAGTAAATTGCTTATATTTCTTAATAAAGAGGGACGGTTCTGCATGACGGAATCGATAAATACTCTGTTTGACATCCCCAACCATGAACCTGTTCCCTTTTCCTTTTTGATCACTAACAAGGGAAAGAATCGTTTCTTGCACAAGGTTCGTATCCTGATACTCATCTACCAAAACCTCGCTAAACTGGCGTTGAAACTGGACAGCCACACTTGAAGGAATAAGCTTCTCAGAAGTTGAATGTTCGTCTAACAATAACCGTAAACAATAATGTTCCAAATCCGAAAAGTCAACCAATGCTTTTTCTCTTTTTTGTTCGGTGAATTTAGCATCAAATTGTTTTACTAATGTTGTTAACTGTTTAATAACTGGAGCAAGTTCCCGCATATCCTCTATGTGCCCAGCAAGATTACGGTTAAACCATTTGTCTGCCATCTTCTTCCAGCGCTTTTTGTAACTATCTCTTAGATTTTTTACTTGCTCCTTTTTCATTTCATCGCAATCTTGCTTTTTCCTAGATAAAGCTTTAAATGTATGTTCTTGAATAAAGTTTTGCAAATCGTCCCAGTTCTCTATATGCTGTTTGGCTGCCTCTAATAAAGCAAGATCATTGTCAATGGTTTCCGCATATTGATATGGCCCATCACTTTCCCTTGTGATTTCCAATGCTAAATACATTTCCTGTTCCATAGCGAAAAATTGGTTTTTCACTTCTTTTTTCATTAGGTCTAACCAATTTAAATCTTCCTCTTGAAAGATTTCTGGTATCGCATAACGATTAGCTAGACTGTCTAACCATTCGTATGGCCAAGGGTTTTGAATAGCAAAGGTATGTAAATCTAGAATTACCTTTTCCAAATCTACATCACTTCGATCACTCGAAAAACGATCGACAACAGCAAAGAATTTTTCTTGTTCTTCTCCTTCCATTCCATACCATTCTTCAAATAACTCATCCATCACATCTTGTTTGATTAAATCTGCCTCCATATCATCGGCGATACGGAAAGCAGGATCAATATCTAGTAAATAAGCGTATTTGCGTATTACTTCCAAACAAAAGGAATGCAACGTGGAGATGGATGCACGCTGTAATAAGGATAGCTGCTTTTTCAAATGAATCGAGTTAGGATTTTGTTCTAGAGCTTCTTCTAAAGCTAAACCTACTCGACTCCGCATCTCTGCTGCAGCTGCATTCGTAAATGTCACAACAAGCAATGAATCAATATCAACAGGGTTATTTCGATTTAGAAGCTTTTGAATGATTCTTTCAACTAATACGGCTGTTTTTCCGGAACCAGCCGCTGCTGCTACAAGGATATCGGCACCATCTGTATAAATTGCTTCTTCTTGTTCTTTTGTCCAACTAACCATCGTTTTCCACCTCCACCCTTATTTTTTCTAAAACTTCTTTATCTTTCATACTCTTCAATTTACGGTAATTATTTTCTTCTAATATCGGATCAAATTGGCATACAGAACGAAAAGGACAATAGGTGCATGCAATTTGATTTTTATTTTCATATGGATTTAAATGAACTTTACCAGAAGTAATGTCCAAACCAGCACGCTCCATCAAATGATGGATATGGGATTGTAACTGATCAAATGTTTCTTTTCCAGCAATACTAGAATTGCTTTTAAATTCTCCATTCTTTTTAAGTCCTGCTGGTACAATATGACTCATATTTACAGAGTCAATCGAAGTATCCATTTTCTTTACAATCTCTTCATCAGAAAGTAATAAGCCTTTCATTTTATACTTCTTGAAAATTTCCTCATCAATTTTCTCTGAATCTAATTTTACATCTTTTGAAATCATGGGATTGTGTACATGAAAATACAGTACCCCAGCAGGAGTTGCTTTTTGCTTCAACCATCGTTCTGAATGTGTAAGAACTACATCTAAATAAGTGAGCATTTGTAATGCCAAACCATAATATACTTCGATTAAGTCGAGTCCCCTTGAACTAGATTTATAATCAATGATTCGTAAATATAAGTCATCTATGTTCGTAGCTTTATCTACTCGATCGATTCGACCCCGCAGCAATAATTTGTATCCATTAGGAAGATTCATCGTTAATGGTGGAAGGTCTTCATCAACACCAAAACCTAACTCTAAACCAACCGGGGAAAAATGACTAAGGCGGGCTTGCTCACTTAAAATGTAAGTTGCTCTCGCAATAATTTCCTCAAGCTTTTGACTAATATATTTATGTCTATTAGAACTGTGTAAGATTTGATGTTGCAATATCGGCGCTAAATTCCCCACTGCCCTCTTCGCATACGTATTTGCATCCGTCTGATTAATAGTAGAGTAATCCTTGCCTTCTTTTTGAATCCATTCCGTAATTATTTTAATCGCCTCATGGAAAAGCATTCCAATATCTGGAGCATCTAACTTGTACGTTTGCCGCTCATCTAGTTTTAAACTATATTTTGCAAAATGCTGATAAGAGCACCTGAAATAGGATTCGAATCTACTTACACTTGCATGAATTTCTTTCGGGTATAATTGTTTAACTGTCTCCTCGTCTAAATCTTTCGGTTCATTTTGATAATAGAGACTTTGTAAAACTTTATAGGTCGTACTATTTTTAGATTGGTTTTTCACATACCAATTGAAAACCTCCCACCAAATTGGTTGAATCAGATAACCTTTTTGGTGACGTGATAGTTGGGCAGTAAGAGCTGACCTTGTTTTCACAGGTGATGTTACAAAGCGTTCGGCTTCGAATAAATCATCTGGATCTTGGAGCAATAACCGATCCTTACATGTAGGAAATAAATCTTCTAACCGTTTCAATAATTGTGAAGGCATTTTTCCTTTTCCTTCTTCGTCACTTAAAGGATAGCTAACCCAAAGACGATCTTTCGCGGCCGTGAATGCTAAATACATATAAAACCAATCATCAAGGAGTTGACGTTTACTACTGTCTGCAAGTTGGATTCCTTGTGAAGCTAACATTTCCCTCTCCTCTTCACTGATCATTCCATCTGCAGGCGGCTTCATTGGCCATACTCCATCATTTACTCCTAATAAGAAAGAGCATTTAATCCCACTCATCCGAGAACGGTCAATCGTACCGACAATGACATGATCAATGCTTGGTGGAACATGGGAGAATGTCAATGTCTCAAACCCAGCATCAAGGGCTGAGCTAAATATGGACAATGTCATTTCTTCTTCTCCAGCCATCTCTACCATTTCATCGAATAATTGAACAACAGCATTCCATACTTGTTCCTGCTCCCGACCCTTTTCTAGTAAACCTTCCTCATCATAATACGTTCGCATTTTCTCCAAACGTAATGGTACCCCTAATCTTTCTAACAACAAATAAATCGTTTCGCAAAACTCCACCACTGTCTTTGCTTGACGGATATCTTCATCAAATGGCTTCAAAGCGTGAATAACTTGGGCGCGATAGCGATTAATTCTTGTTTGTATTTCTTTTTCGTGGTTTGTTTGTGCAGCTTGATCAAACCCTCGGAATCGCTGAAACTTCCATTCTTTTTCGCTAAACCAACGATCTCTAGAACGGATACCATATTCTAGTACATAATTTTCTAATTCATCTATTGCATCATTAGTCAGCGGATACTCTTGGTCTGACTTCGGAATAAATCCTGTTTTTAAAACACGGAAAATAGCATCATATCTCCAATTCCCCTCCACAATATCTAATGCCGAACGTATAAATTCAATTAAGGAATGATTTAACATCGTACGTTTTTCATCAATAAACACGGGGATTCCATGATCGGCAAATATGGTATGAATTAAATCATGATAAACATTGGATTGTCTCATGAATATTGCAATATCCTGAAAACGGTAATTTTCTTCTCTTACTAAACGAAGAACTTCCTGTGCTGCCCCTTCTACTTCTGCTCGAGGGTGAACTGCTTCTGCAATCTGTATATTGGCATTGCCTGCAAAACTTGGAGCAGGTCTCGTGTCAAAGTAATTTTCCAAATGGGCAAAATAAGGTCGATCTTTAAATTTCCCGTTTTCCGGCTCCATTCGAACTACTTCATCAATTGAGATATGATTCTCTGCAGCTATTTGATTTAATACATGATACGTTTCCGTCGTTTGGTAAAACAAATCCATTTCATTACCCGTTTTTTCCGGATTATCTAGTGTTAATGTAATAGTGACCGAACTACAATTTCTCATTAGCTCTTCCACAACAGTTAACTCTTTTGGAGTAAAACTATGAAAACCGTCTATATAGATTTCTGCACCTCGTAATAACGATGATTCCTTTATCTTTTCCGCCAAAATTTGCAGTTGATCTTCACTATCTACGTAATGATCTTTTAATGTAAACACCAATTTTTCATAAACATATAATAAATCTTCTAATTTATTTGTCAGTGCTACTTCCCCAGGTTCTTTATGGACAAATTGATTCATATGTTCAATCTGCGCTCTTAAAACTTCTGGAGTGACTTGATATCGTTTAAATTCAGTAATCATTTGTTCTAACTGGTTTAAAAATCCTTGCTTTTCCATCGCTTTATGAAAAGTGAACCATTCGCCTTGCTTTTCTTCGATGATTTTTCGGAGCATCATTTGAATACCAACGGAACTGATAAACTGTTTGGTTGCTCCTCCCGTTTCTTGCAAAATGCGCCAAGCAAGTCTTGAAAAACTTACCACTTGAGCTCGAATGCTTCCTGTTAATTCTTTATCATGAAATAAAGCATATTCCTGTTGAAAAGTCATCTGATCTGGAACGATGTATAGAAGTGGTTTTCCCAATGGATTTTCTAATTGTTTTTCTTTTATTTCATCCATGACTCTTCCACTTTTCCCTGTTCCTGACCTACCTATAATAAATCGGAGTCCCATATTTCTCCTCCATTCGTTAATAAAACTTGGCATCCCCCTATAGCTCGGCGGATGCCTTAATTGCATTTAGGTATATCTTTACGGTGCTATATATAATAAAGCTCCTACCTTTTCTATTTTACCAAAGATAGAAGCTCTATTATAGTTTATCATTCTGTCAGTTATTTCTTGCCGCCCGTTTTTCCAGCCGCTTTTCGACGACCTTTCCAATAATCCAGAACAAGACAATAATGATTAAGACAATAATGGTCTTCATCGGTTTTTCCGCAAACTCCATGATGCTTGAACCGACATAAGATATAGAAAAAATCATAACAGATTTCCCAAGAAGAACCGCTAATGCAAATTGTTGAATGCTAATTTTCGATAATCCAGCTACAACATTAATAATAGAGGATGGAGAAAACGGGAAGGCAAGTAAAACAAATAATGGTCCAAAACCGTGCTTGTCTACCCATGATGTAACCGCAGTTACTTGTTTATTCTTCCTTATTTTCTTTACCCATTTTCTATTTCTTACTTGCCTTATAATAATAAAAACAACCACTGCACCAGAACTAGCACCAAGCCAGGATAATAGAAAACCCTCAAATAACCCATATGCTGCAGCATTTGTTAAGACAAATACAATCAATGGTAAAAAAGGTAAAAATGCTTCGATAAAGGGAAGAACAAAGCCGGGAACTGGACCTAATCCTTCATATTGATCCAGTAATTGCATAATAAAATCTTCGGTTCCTTCTTTTTGGAGCACCGTTTGCCAATTGGAAAAGCTAATGTTCATTAACATCAAATTAATACTCCTCATTATGTAAATGTTCTATCTTTCCGAGTGTATTTATTCTCATTCTATCCTAAATGAAGGTACCTGCATACTTTCTAAGTTGAATTAAGCTACTTTCTTTCATTTTACTAAAAAATATTAATTTATGTTGTATTTTAGTTTGATTTTATCATATAATAAGAATAAACACAGAACACTTGTTCTTTAACGGAGGAGTTCATATGCGATATCTTCATGATGATGAACTACAAATTGCAACAAGATTCTTATTTCTCTCCATGGCAATCGTCGTATTGAATCAAGATATGAACCATATTAAAGATGGTAAGTTTAAAATTAATGAGCCCTATCTTGACCTTATAGAGAGAATGACATTGCTCGCGAGAAAAGAACGTAGAAAACTTCGCAAAATCATGCAAGACAAAAAAATGCAAGTCATCCATTTAAATAAAAATGACTCATTTTCTTCTTTTCTTTTCCTTTGCCAAGGAAGAGAAGAAAAAAGAAATTATTTTAACCCTGCTATTCGTAAGAAAGTGGAAGAAGTTATTCGAAGTTTAATGGGAAAGGCTCTGCTATCATTTCAGGACTCTGCTGTTGTAAATAATTAAGTCGCTTATCAAGTAGAAAACGAAACTGTGCCGTTCGTTGTACTTGATTCAGCATCGTTCTGATGGATACATCTAATATTAACTTTTTTCCATTTTTAAAAAGAATCTTAGTTTTACGTTCTGTCACCTTACTTATTTTGTCAATATGAGAATGGGAAATCCAAGAACATTTGGGGTTTTTAGGTGATGTCGTGGGAAAAAAATACATACCGCTAGAAGGGTCGATGGATATTGGAATTTTACTAGTAAAGCCAGAAATGTTCCTGGCTCCATCTTGCCTGCCTCTTAGACTCGACCCGAAATATTTGCAGGCAGAATTGATAATTTGATAAGGAGTAACATCAACAATATATTCTTCATCTTCTTCCATGATTCTAGTAATAATTCCATTATGATCATTCTGTTCCGCGACAATTGCCAATGTAAGAGGGCTTATTTCAAAAATTGAGGTATCTTGTTCTTCTAACATAATAACCTTCCTTTCCATTAGAAAACGAAAAGAAAGTAGCTTACTACTAATTTAACAAATTTTGTCTAAAAATGGTAGTAAAAAATTAGAAAACTTGACATTTTCAAGAACAAAGGCGTAAGCGCCCGTTTAGTGACGTATAGACTGGACTGAGCCGTAGGAGATAAAGGAAACACGGAGAGCGTAAGCGAGCCGATGTTGACTTATCGTACGGAGGTGAAGGAAGTCTACTAGTCACTGGGCGCTGGAGCCGGACGTGGCCTCTTCTGAATAATCATCCACATGCAGCAAATTTTATAACTTCCTAACAACTAAAAAACAGCCCACAAAACGTGAGCTGTTTTAATTTTTAATATAATAAGCTTAAAAAATCTTCCTTAGAGATTTTACCCAAATAATGTGGAACGTCTACTTCTTCTAATGCATTCTCAATTGCTTGACGTTCGTGACGAATTCCTATTAATTTTTCTTCTAATTCCTTTATGTCCCCGATTCCAAAGAAGTCTCCATAAATTTTGCAGTTTTTAATTATCCCTTTTTGGACATCAAGACGAACGTCTACTAATCCTGCAGGGAATTTATGAGATTCTTGAACATTATAAGATGGGGATTTTCCATAATTCCATTCCCATTTTTGATATCTATTTTTAGAAATTTCATGAATTCTTTCCCAATCTTCTTCTGTGAGTTCATACTGAGGCACATCTTTCACATCATCTACTTCAAAAACATTTTTTAAGATTATTTCTTTAAATTCTTCCATTGAAATTTTTTCATCTAAGAATTCCGAAATAGTTGCAACTCGACTGCGAATGGATTTAATACCTTTGGATTCAATTTTTTCCTTTTTCACTTTTAATGCTTTCGTTAATTCTTCTACTTCAGAATCTAGCATTAATGTTCCATGACTAAACATCCGTCCTCTGGTTGAGAACATAGCATTACCAGATATTTTTCGTCCATTGACTGCAACATCGTTTCGCCCTTGTAGTTCTGCTGGCACACCCATATCATTTAACACTTTTATAATCGGTTTTAGGAATTTAGCAAAGTTTTGAAAACTTTCTCCATCATCTTTCGTAATAAAGCTAAAGTTTATATTCTGCTCATCATGGTAAACTGCCCCTCCACCAGATAAACGACGAACCACTTTAATACCTTTTTCATCAATATAATCTGTGTTTATTTCTTCAATCGTATTTTGGTTTCTACCAATGATAATAGACGGTTGATTAATATAGAAAAGTAAATATGTATCCTTTTCGCCAAAATTTTCAAGGATATATTCCTCGATAGCTAAATTAATCATTGGATCTGTAATACCTTTGTTGTCGATAAACTTCATAACCTATCATCTCCTATAAGAGGTTGTTCAAAAAAGTCCGGTGAAAATGACACTTCGCATTTCTTCGTTGGCTTGCTTTTCCGTTCCTCACGTATTAATTGCATACGTTCCGGTACTCAAAGCTACGCCGCCTCGAACTGCTTGGTCCTTTTCATCCTCCTTTTTGAACACACACTATAATTATCCTACTTCATTATTTTAACAAATTGAATCACAATTCAAAGAAAAATGCCCTAAATTACCTATTCCAAATTAACCCTTCTTTTGCCAGTTGAACTTCTCCGGGAAAATGTTGCTTTGCTTCTTTAATTAATTTTTCCCTCTCCCCATATTGAGGCAAATGAGATAATAATAGTTGTTTGACATTAGCCATTGCAGCAATTCGACCAGCTTCCTCGCTATTCATATGACCGGCGTTTGAACCGTCACTACCCGCATAATAGTTACAGTCCGTTATAAGCAAGTCTGCACCTTCAGCGAAAGCCCCCCATTCTTCTTGATAACTAGAATCAGCGGTGTATACTACAACAGATTCACCATCTGTAATTCTCATCCCAAAACATGGCACAGGATGTTTGGTTCTTAGGAATGTGATCGTAAAAGGACCAATTTGCAATGCTTCATCAGGACTGTAAGCCATTCCCTTCGTATATGTATGGGAGAGGGCTTGAAAACCATCGCTATCTTCGGCATGTCCATAAATAGGTAAAACTGTATCATTTCCTGTTACATAATACTCAATTAATTTTGCATATTGTAATACACCAATATCAGCGACATGATCATGATGATAATGGGAAACAATCACAGCATCAAGGTCTGCGATATGCTTATATTTTTGCAATTTCGATAAGGAACCACTACCAACATCCATTAATAGTGAATACCCATCCTTCTCCAACAAATAAGCAGAAGTTGCACCATCTACGGCTGGATAACCGCCCCAAAAGCCAATTACAGTAAGCTTCATCAAAACACTCCTTCATTTTTTTAAAAATGTTATAAAACAGCATTGACAATTTTAACCCTGTTGTAATACAATAATAGTACAATAACAAAAGGGGGAAATAAAAACATGATGAACGTAATTGAGTTTTTCAAAAACCTACCTAAAAAACAATGTAAGCAGTGTGGTGGAGACATCCACGAAAAGGCAGATTGCTATGGTAATATCTGTGACGAATGTGACCACCCAGCAAGATAATCCAATATCGCTCTTTTTTTATACCACTGCTGTTATACAACATAATAAAAAAGCAACACCTAACATACAACACAATCTAAGTATTTACTAAGGGGGAAAGTTATCATGATGAATATAATCGAATTCTTTAAAAATCTTCCTAAAAAGCAATGCCACGTTTGCGGAGGGGAAATCCACGAAAAAGCCGATTGTTATGGTAATATTTGTGACGAATGCGATCATCCGGCTAGATAATAAATATTAAGTATTTTTCTCGTTATAACAGAATCACGATATATTTATTCCACCTCAAGCTTTCGGGGAACAAAAAGATAGGTGGGAGATCAACTGCCCGTAAAGGTTCGCCATCAGTGGAGGATGATGGAATTTCCCCACTGATGGAAGTCTTCTTTATCAATCTCATCTTCCTAATGATTCAAAATGGATACAGCTGCATTGCAGTTGTATTTTTTTATTTTAGAAAACCTGTTGCTATTAGGTTGATAAGTGCTATTGTAGCTAAATTGCCTTTTAAAATAGCGTTGATTAAAATAATCAACGCCACTAGTTACGCTAAGTTATTTAAAACTTCATGTGCAATGTTTTCCCCACTTGCAATACAATCAGGAATTCCTGAACCATCATACGAACTACCAATTAAATAAACTCCTGGTAATTGTTCGGCTATATTTTCTTTGACTTTCTTTATTCTGTCCAAGTGGCCTACTGTATATTGTGGACGGGAATCTTTCCACCGAGTGACAATAGTAAATTCAGGTTTTCCCTTAATTTTCATCACTTGTTTTAAATCATTTATTACTATTTCCGTTATTTCTTCATCTGATAAATCCACAATCCCTTGATCAGTCGGTTTTCCAACATAACACCGCAATAACACTTTGCCTTTTGGTGTTGTTGTTGGCCATTTTTTATTAGTCCATGTACATGCCGTAATTCGGTATTTATTACTGTTACGGGCAACTTGAAAACCTGTTCCTTCTACCTTGTTCTTAATAGCTTTTTCATCAAATGCCATAACTACATTTGCTGAGGATGTAAGTGGGATCTCTTGTAACGTCTTAAAGAATTCAAACTGGCTAAATATTTTAGGTACAACATTATGCTGTGTTGCCATAATAACAGTATCCGCTTTTATTACATCACCATCACTTAATAATATATGGTAACCGTGTTCTTTCTTTTCAATATGATCTACCGATTTTTGCATGGAAATAGATTCTTTATCTATTGCTTCTACTAAACGGTGGATTAAAGTCTCCAAACCATTTTCAAATGAAAAAAATGCCCCTTTTTGATTTTTATTTTTCTTTTTGGTACTAGGCATTGTTTTTTGTAGACCTTTCATCACACTTCCATATTTTTGTTCCAATTGATAAAACAGAGGGTAAGTGGCATTAATACTCATTTCGTCAATATCTCCGGAATGAATACCAGATAAAAGTGGAGAGATTTGCATATCCACAGTCTCATTTCCAAAACGAGCACGTAAAAATTTGCCTAATGATTGGTCTCCATCATTATTACTTTTTGGTAAAACAAGATCATTTAGTGCCCTAATCTTACCTTTCCAGGAAAGGAGACTGGATGACATCAAAGCACCTTTGTCTTTAGGTACACCCATATACGTTCCTTTTGGTAAAGGATGTAATTTATTCTGTGCTAAAATATAGGACTGTCCAGTTGCATTATGTATCATTTCATCTTCTAGACCAAGTTCCTTCACAAGCTTAATTGCGGAAGGTTTTCTTTCTAGTAAAGAATCCGGTCCTTTTTCAATTGTAAATCCATCGCGTTTTATTGTTTGTATTTTTCCACCTAGACGATAACTTGCTTCGATTAATTTAAATGTATAAGGAAGAGACTTTGATTGGATTAACTTTTTTAAATAGTAGGCAGCGGAAAGACCTGTAATTCCGCCACCTACAATGACTATATTTTTCTTTTCCATTATGCTTCACTCTTCGTAGTATTTAATACAACGTCAGCAAGTGTCTCAATGAACAATGGATGGACATTCGGCATTTCTGGACGATAATAATTCGCATTTAGTTCGTCGCAAACTACTTTGCATTCATAATCATTATCATATAAAACTTCCAAATGATCCGCTACAAATCCAACTGGTGCGTAAACAAAGGAACGATATCCTTTTTGTTCAAATAAATCACGAGTTAGATCTTGTACGTCTGGTCCTAGCCAAGGATCGGGAGTATTTCCTTCACTTTGCCAACCTAATTCATAATTTTCGATTCCAGCTTCTTTCGCTATAAGATCAGCAGTCTCTTTTAACTGGTTCGGATATGGGTCTCCATTTTGTAAAATTTTCTCTGGTAAGCTATGTGCAGAAACAATTAATACAGCTTTATTACGTTCTTCGTCACTCATTTTATTAAAGATAGTTTTGACACCATCTGCCCAGAATTTAATAAAGCCTTCTTCGGTATACCAGCTCTGTACAGATTTAATAGAAATTCCGTGTTTTTCACATTCGCTTTGCGCACGATCATTATAAGATTTCACACTAAATGTAGAATAATGAGGTGCTAATACAAGGGAAACAGCCTCCGTAATTCCGTCTTTTGCCATTTCTTTCACGGTATCTTCAATAAATGGATGAATATGTTTCAAGCCAATATAAGCCTTAAATTCATATTCATCTTGAATAGAATTTAATTGTTCTTCTAGTGCTTTCGTTTGGTCTTTTGTAATTTTAGCTAATGGAGAAGTCCCGCCAATTGCTTTATAACGATCTTTTAAATCTTGCAATGCCTCAGGTTCTGGCTTTCTACCATGACGGATATGTGTATAATATGGTTCGATATCCTCTTCTTTATATGGAGTTCCATATGCCATTACTAGTAGTCCAATTTGTTTCTTACTCATTTGTTCGCGTCCTTTCGTGTCTATTTCCTTGAGTATTCATGAATTAAAGCTGTCAATTTCTTCAATGTTTCAGGTTTAATTTCTGGAGTCACTCCATGTCCTAAATTAAAGACGTGATTTCCATACTCTTTACCTTCGTCTAAAATAGCTTTTGTCCTATTTTCTATTGTTTCCCATTCTGTAAGTAAAATCATAGGATCAAGATTTCCTTGTAGAACCTTCGTAACGCCCATTTCTCGCGCTTCTTTAATAGAAGTTCTCCAATCCAACCCGATAACATCAACCGGTAAGTCATTCCACTCTAATAATAAATGACGAGCACCAACACCAAAATAAATTAACGGTACATCTTGGTTACGTAATTCCGAAAAAATTCTTGTCATCACAGGCTTAATGAATACACGGTAATCTGGTGCATTAAGTGCCCCTACCCATGAGTCAAAAATTTGAATTGCCTTTGCACCAGCTTCAACTTGTGCTTCCACATAGGAAATAATCATATCAGCTAATTTATCCATTAAAGCAAACCATGTGGATGGTTCACGATACATTAATGCCTTTGTCTTATTATAGTTTTTTGAAGGACCTCCCTCAATCATATAACTAGCAAGCGTAAATGGCGCACCACTAAACCCAATCAAAGGTACTTCTAATTGTTCTTCCGTTAACAATTTGATCGTATCTAATACATATGGAACGTCACGGGATGGATTGATTTCACCTAGGCTTTCCACATCTTGGAAGTTGTTTATCGGATTATCAATAACAGGTCCAACGCCCGCTTTTATTTCCACTTCAATACCAATGTAAGGAAGTGGTGTCATGATATCTTTATATAAGATAGCAGCATCAACCCCATAATTTTCTACTGGTAAACGCGTTACATATGCGCATAATTCTGGTTGATGAGTGATTTCAAATAAAGAATACTTTTTCTTTAGTTCTCGATATTCTGGTTGTGATCTACCTGCTTGTCTCATAAACCAGCCAGGAGTATAATCCGTTTCTTCCCCGTTATATGCTTTAATAATAGTATCATTGATTTTTTTCGACATTTTTTTCATCCTTTAACCGTTTCTTCTATCCCTACTATAAAGATTTGCGTAACAAAAGTGTAGTAAAATCCACTTTTGTCACTAATTTGACTCAATTACACGATGATATGAAAACATTTTACCATGATAAAGAAGACTTTCATCGGCGGGGTTTTTCTTCATCCCCTACTGACGGCCGCACCTATCGGACTTTTACAGGCAGTTGATCTCTCAACTACCTTCTTTGTTCCCTAGAAGGCTTGAGGTAGGATAAATTTACCGTATCAGACCTTACGCCTTCCAATTTTGTAAGTGGATCATAAGGAACAACATAATAGTTATTGGAATGGAATAAATTAAAATTTATATAAAATTCATCCTTTCCTGTAACTTCTCCAACCCGTTCATCGATTCCATCTTTTTCACGATAGATACGATAAACTACACGTTTATCCTTAGACCCATTCCATGAAATTTTTCCTCTGACGAAAGAAACTCCTCCGAATTCGAGTTCAGCGCGAATATTCTCAATTTCAGGTAATACAATTGGTTCAGGTAAGTCTTTCACATTACTAGGTTTGATGAAGTCCTTGGATAATGAATGTTCTTTATCCATTTCCGTTAGTATCGATTTAGTAAGAGCAGTAGGATAAGTACTGCCACCTGTAAGATAATGATTTTCATCCGATTGATCATACCCCATCCATAATACACTTACATATTCTGGTGTATATCCTACAAACCATGCATCTTTTGTTTGTCCTTCGACGTGAGGATGTTCCGTGGTTCCCGTTTTTCCTGCTAAGGCCTTCTTATATTCCCCTGCACTTCCTGTCCCCTTCTTCACTGTAGTAGATAAAATTTTTGTCATATCCCATGCGACCTGAGGACTGAAAACCTTAGTTTTTCGGGATTCTGCCTCATAAACCACTTTATCATATCGATCATAAATCCGATCAATCGTATATGATTTCACCATTTTTCCCTCATTAGCAAAGGCACTATACCCTTCCATCAACTGAATTGGGGTAACTCCACGAGTTAATCCACCTAAAGCAATTGCAAGTCCTTTATCATCATTATCTAGTTGTATTCCCATTTTTTCTAAATACGTTTTAGAATAGTCTACCCCTATTTCATTCAATAACCACACAGCAGAAGTGTTTTTGGATTGAACGATTGCTTCATAAACCGTAGTTATATTCGCGTACGTATCATCTGCATTTGAAACCTCGTAATCATGAATATCCATTTGTTGATCGGGAATAAGTGTAAATGCTGAATATGCATCTTCTTTCATCATAGCAGGACCATATACTGCTAAAGGTTTGAATGTCGAACCTGGTTGTCTCTTCACTAACACGCGATCTAAATTACCAAACTGATAATTTCTTCCCCCTAAAGTCGCGACAATTTTCCCGCTTTTCGCCTCCATCATGACAAATGTTCCTTCCACCTCATCATTGTTTCCCGGGAAATAATCACTATCTTGGAACTTTTTGTAAGCAACCTTCTGTATATTATTGTCTAAATTAACAACAATCCGGTAACCTCCCCTCTCTAAATCATCCAAGGACAATTTATATTTTTCTTCAGCTTCTTTTACTACTAGATCCATATAAGAATCATTCCATGGTTTTTCTTTTTCCTTTTGCAAATTTAGATCAAGGGCTGTACTTTGTTCTTTTAATCTTACTTCATGAGAAATCTTTCCTGCATCTTCCATGGACTGTAAAACGATATTTCTTCGTTTCAAGGCCTTATCGGGATAATCGATTGGGGAATAACCATTCGGAGCTTTTGCAAGACCTGCTAACATAGCACCTTCTGCAATGGTTAAATCGGAAACAGATTTAGAGAAAAAGAAATGAGAAGCAGTTTCTAATCCATATACCCCCTTTCCAAAGTAGAGTTGGTTCAAATATAATTCTAATAGTTCATCCTTTGTAAACTGCTGCTCTAAATAAATAGCGGCCATTACTTCTTTAGCTTTTCTAGACCATGTTTTATCATTATATAAAAAGAGATTTTTCGCTAATTGTTGGGTTAAAGTGCTTGCCCCTTCTACCTTTCCCATAGCAAGAATATCTTTGTAAACAGCACGTATAACAGATTTGAGATCCACACCAAAATGGTCGTAGAAACGTCTATCTTCAATCGAAATAAATGCATCTTTTACATGTTCAGGTATCTCATCAATAGATATGTAGTTTCTATTCTCATTATAGAGTTTGCCTATTATTTCACCATTAGTCGTTTCAATTGTAGTAGTCCCATCTAAACTTAATTTTTCTTTGTCAACAACTAAACTTCCACCAACCCAAATGGCCCCATAACCAATGAAGCAAAATAATAAAATACTAATAAGAAAAATGAAATACCTTTTCAATTTTCTTATTAACCGATGTCGTATTGATAATTGTTCCTTCTTATTATTCTGCATCGATTCACCTCTGTAATGATACTCACCTAATTATACGACAAATTCCGCAATCAGAAAAGCAAAATAAATTATTTATTAGTTAATAATAAT
Source organism: Oceanobacillus sp. FSL K6-0118 (assembly GCF_038006665.1). Taxonomy (NCBI): domain Bacteria; kingdom Bacillati; phylum Bacillota; class Bacilli; order Caryophanales; family Bacillaceae; genus Oceanobacillus; species Oceanobacillus sp. FSL K6-0118. The sequence goes on along the minus strand of NZ_JBBOVR010000001.1, from coordinate 1,429,193 downwards.
TATAAATTACAAACTCCCTGTGAATGATTTTTCTCACCTAAACTGGAAGCAAGACTCCCCTCTTAAGCTTCTTGAAAATCAAAAAGGTTGGTGGAGACCAACTGCACTTATGGGCGATAAATGCGACTAACCATCACGGGGATGAAGAACCCCCACTGTTGGAAGTATTCTTTATATTTAGTAGTATATACATAACTTAAACTTATATTTTTTCTATTCGGGTAATATAATAAGAAGGGAAAGGGTGGTACGATGAAGGCTCATATGACAAATGGTACGTTAGATTTTCTACTTAAACTTGAAGAAAAGCACCCCAACATTTCATTTCACTTTATGACTAGTAATAGTGGAGCATTAGCATACTATGAGAATAGTGATAAGAAGGTATTCAGTGCTGGTAGAACGTATGAAATAGTTAAACAATCCGGTAATTTTATTAAAAAAGCCTATATTGTTATGAATACCATTACTGTATATGAAGAAGATCAAAACGTATTTGAGGATCGAATAAAAAATAGACTAGTGAATAAAATAGATGACTGCCACGCTTACCGTTTTCTAAAACCGGTAAAAGGTAATAAATTTGTTATTCTAACCGTTTGGAAGTCCGTTGAAAACTATAATAACTGGAAAAAATCTCAACGATTTCAAGATGCACAAAAAATATTGCACGCAGAAACACCTGCTTACCCTAGCGATTTACCGTTTACTACTTCCTATTTTCTTTATGAAAAAGAAGGAGCTAACTAGTTTTTTATCTAGTTAGCTCTTTCCGTAGTAAGACGTCCAGCTCCAGCGCCCAGCGACTAGCGAGACTTCCTTCACCTCCGTGCGATAAGTCAACATCGACTCACTCCGTTCGTCGTGTTTCCTTTATCTCCTGCGGCTCAGTCCAGTCCGTACGTCGCTAACCGGGCGCTTACGCTTTTGTTTGCCTATTTAAGTACATATTCATCAAAAAATTTCTGGAATTCTTCTTCTGATTGTTGACCTACAATTCTTGCTTCTTCTTTCCCATCTTTAAAATGAATTAATGTTGGAGTACTTTCAATAGCGTAAGGCTCACCCTCTTCAGGAAACTCTAGAAGATTGAGCATCTTCATATCGACACCGTTTTCTTCAGCAAGTGGAACTAGGTATGGTGTCGTATTTTGGCAATACGAACATGTCGGACTAAAGAAATATACGGTCACGTCTTCACCATTTTTCAACTTTGACTCCAGCTCATCTGGCAAAATTTGATTTTGATAATTTGGATCATCTAGCTGATCAATAGTTGCTTGATCTAAATCACTCGTTCCATAAGGATTATCTGAACCATTCGTTTTTTGGTTATTTTGATACTGGACAACGAAAAACAAAGCAATAATTAAAACCACAATAACCCCAATGATTGCTATCATTTTTTTACCCATTATTTACTTCCTCCTTTACTACTTTCCATAAAAATATACTTAAAACAAATATAACAGTAAAAGCGACAAATGCTAAAAATGGTATGGTAATAAAACCAAAATAATTCACATATATTGCATTACAAGGAACGCCCCCAGCACATGACCCTCCCATTTCTTGCATTGCTGGTACTTTTTGAACAAGATAATGATAGAAAGAAACAACGATACCGACTCCACTTAAAATAATACCAGACACAATACTATTAATTTCTTTCTTGATTGCAGCAACACCATAAATAACAACTAATGGGTACATCAAAATTCGTTGATACCAACATAATTCACATGGTATGTATCCCATTACTTCAGAATAAAACAAACTCCCTGCCATTGCGATAAAGGCCTGGGTCCATGCTAACATTAATAAATTTTCAGCTTTTTTGGATAGTTTTCCCATATAATATACCCTTTCATGGTTTACTTTTCTCTAAAAACTAATTATACATGGTTGGTTTCCTATCTGCCTAAAAAAAACTATGACAACTTTATGACTCTTTTGGAAAAAGTTTTTCATATAGATAAATGTAGCAGATCAATAGAATAAATCCTATACCAAACCCTGCTAATACATCTGTTAAATAATGTGCATTAATAATGAACCTACTAATTCCAATTAGAAATACAAGAAGAGATAAGCTAACTTGGATAATTATTGATATACTATGTACTTTCACTTTTCTTGTAATAAAAAATGCTAGTAAACCGTAGCAAACCATCGAAATCATGGCATGACCTGATGGAAAACTTCCTCCTACCGCATTAGCTGCTACTATAATACTAGGCCTTTCGCGAGGGATAATATCTTTGATAAATCCATTTATAAAATAGGAAAAAAGTGTCCCTCCCGCAAATATAAAAGGAGGAAGCAAATGTTTATATATCAAGGCCAAAATTACCGACGCTATTAGAACAAAAGGAATTAAAAATTGTCTTGAACCCAACTGAGTAATGGCAAACGCAAAATAGTATAAAGGTGTACCTGCATACCCTTCTACTAATTTAATTGTCCACTGATCCACTAATGGAACGTAGCCATTCCTAATTTGAAATATCCAAACCGAGATTGGTATGAATATAACGATGGTTAGCAATATCATTAGATTTCTTTTTCGCAATGATGTTAACCCCTTTTTGTATGTAATGTTTAAAATAATCGTGATGTGGTATACAGGTAGTATAACAAAAATATAAAGGTAGGGATAATCATGGAAAAAGAAATGAAGCAATTAATTGATGGACTAAACGAAGACCTATCTCATGAATACGGTGCAGCTATCCAATATACTTATAGTGCTTCCGTTGTATCCGGACTTTACCGTTCTGCTCTTAAACCATTTTTTGAAGAAGAGATTACAGATGAGTTAGGACATGCATTGTATCTTTCTGAAAAAATCAAATCACTTGGTGGAACACCGACAACTAGTGCTGCAGAAGTTCCACAGCCTACTGATGTTAAAGATTTACTAGAGGCGACTCTAAAAGCTGAATCTGATACCATTAAACGATATGAAACAAGAAAACAACAGGCAGAAAATCTAGGATTAACAGAACTTGTTGTAAAATTGGAAGATTTAATTTCGGATGAAACCAATCATAAAGAAGAAATCGAACGGTTATTAGAAGATCCAAGATTTAATTCATGAAATAGCTATAAAGAAGACTTCTATCAATCGGGGGTTTCTATCTTCCAAAAATAAATCAGTGGAGCTTATTATTCCACTGATTATTTTTGTTTTATTCTAATTTAGATTTCACATACCCACTAATAAATACGAAACTAAACAATAACCCACCAATTAAAGCAATCACAAATCCTAAATATTCTTGTGTTAATACAATAACAAGAGCAAAAAGAATCGTTTGAACAATACTTAATTGATATAAAATTTTCATGACGGCTCTTTTGCGCTCACTCATTTCAACAGGATACAAATCTAACCATATATTCACTCGATGGTGATGATACAATGTCATCATTTGGAATGTACTTAAATATAAAAATAGGATGCTAAGAATAACCTTTAACCACATATTTGGGACAAAGAAAATGAATAATCCTCCAATTACGAGTAAACGGAAATACATCCCTATGTACTCTCCACTACGTACAAAAGTGATACGGTATAAGTAGTCATAACTATTTTTATTATGAAATGGAACAGAATTTGTAACCAATCGAACGAGCCACTGACGTTTTTTAACACGTACCTTTAAATGTGGCACATCTGCAAACATATTAGCAAAACGATAAAATGCCTGTAAGCGATGTTGGTCTTTTTCGATTAATAATTCCCAGTTAATCCCTATTTGCTTTTTGGAATAATAATAATCGTAGAGAAAGATGATAACAAAAATAAACGTCGTAATCCCTGCAAACATAACATCGCCACGTATTACAAAATAAAAAATGGTTATGTTTAATATGATACGGACGAAAGCATCCAATAATCGTATATTTTTATCTCTAACTTTTAGCATCCACCAATTTGCAAAAAGATTGCCTATTTTTATAATAAGTAAAACGAGTAAAGTAAGTAGATAAATACTTCCAGTACGTTCCGGATAAGAAGCAAAAAATAAAGGACCTAAAGCAGCTGCTATAAGTAAAATTAAATATAGTTGAATCACGAAACTATAAATTAAAGTATTACGAAAATAAGCACTCATCTTATCTTCTGCAGTAATGATAAAAACAAGATCAGGTTCCTTTAATAACGTTCGTACAGGACTATAGCTAGCAACTAAACCAAATAAAACTCCAATAACCAGAGCAGTTGGAAAGTTAGACGGTAAATCATCTAAAGCCTGCCGATAATAGACAGCTAAAGTAGAAATTAAAAAGAAAAGCACAATAACCATATGTCCATTTAAAATATAGCGTAAATATCTCCCTAATTCCTTTATATGGGCAGATAAACGCCTTTTATAAAACAAATGGGAATCAAACATGGCTATCTTCCTTTGTTAATTGAACATATAAATCATCTAAAGTTGCTTGAGGCATATTGAAATCGTCTCTTAACTCGTCCAATGTACCTAAAGCACGAATCTTACCGTCATGCAAAATAACAAAACGATCACAATACCGTTCAGCAGTTGCTAAAATATGTGTAGACATTAAGACACCTGCACCATTGTTTTTTACATCATTCATTAATTGTAAATAAGACTGTATTCCTAATGGGTCTAGTCCAACGAACGGCTCGTCGACAATATACAATGGAGGATTAATTAAGAATGCACACATAATCATTACTTTTTGACGCATCCCCTTTGAAAAATGAACAGGAAACCAATTTAGCTTTTTTTCCATACGAAATTCCTTTAGTAAAGGATCTAATCGTTCCTTAAAGATATCTTCACTAAGTCCGTATGCCATTGCAGTAAGTTGAAGGTGTTCATATAAAGTCAATTCATCATAAAGGATTGGCATTTCAGGAATATATGCGATTTGCTTTCGATAAGTTGTAGAACTTTCTTTAAATGTTTTTCCATTTACGACGATGTTCCCTTTTTTGGGTTGCATAAGTCCAATTACATGTTTAATGGTTGTACTTTTTCCTGCACCATTTAATCCAATTAACCCAACAATTTCTTTCGGCTTCACATCAAAGGAAATACCATGAAGGACGTTTTTATGTGTATAACCACCATAAAGATTATCAATATGTAAAAGTGAATCCAAATCATTTCCTCCTCTTCATTACCCTTGATTTTATCACGTTTAGCAAGCTTTTCCAAAACAAACTGTCATTAAAATTTCGACACGAAAATAGGGTTTTATTTTTTTAAAGAAATATTTTTAATTTGTTGTATATAAAATAAGAAACAAGTACAGAATAGGTAGTGAAGAAACAGGATGCAGCAAACACTTAACCAAGTGTGAATCACAAATGAGGTGTTAGTGATCGAGTTACTAATATAGATTTTGTGTATATTAAAAAACACAAATGAGGTGTTAGTGAACGATAATCTACTCTGAATTTGAGACTAATTTACACACAAATGAGGTGTTGGTGTTGGCGATTCTAATGTAGAAAACCCTTTTGCCAGATATCGTCTCATTATATGAGGCTTTGACAAAAAGGTTTTTGTAAACAGTTAAATTACGATTTAACAAGTTTACTGTCCCCACTCATTAGGTTTACCATCCTGTTTCTTCAAATAATAGGTCTAGCTCGTATATATACGGGTTGGGCCTATTTCTTTTTCTAAAACACTTTACTTTGTTTCCGCTTCCTATATACAATAGAAGAGGATGTTCAAAAAGTCCGATGAAGGTAGTAATTACTATTAATTAGGAGTGATCAATATGAATCATGAAGATTGTATTTTTTGTAAGATTATAAATGGTGATATTCCGTCTGCAAAAGTTTACGAAGATGAGCATGTGTATGCGTTTTTAGACATTTCTCAAGTTACAAAAGGACATACATTAGTCATTCCAAAAACACATGTCAAAGATATTTTCGAAACACCACCCGAAGTAGCTAAAGAATTGTATGCGCGAATTCCAAAAGTAGCAAATGCTATAAAAGAAACATACCAACCACTTGGATTAAATACGTTAAACAACAACGGAGAAGCTGCTGAACAGTCTGTATTTCATTTACATATCCACCTTATCCCACGATATGGCGAAGGAGACGGCTATACACCAAATTGGACCGTTCACACCGATGACTATACTTCAGAAGATTTACAACAGATTGCTAAAGAAATCGGACAAAACATCCAAAATTAGTCTGAAAAAATAGAAATAAATAAATAGCACTATTTATTTATTTCTATTTTTGTTATAATAGCTGTAAGTTTCCGCAACTGACAACGAGTGTACAGTTGGGAGTAGCTTAGAAAAGCATAGATGAGGAGAGATCAGTATGAATATTCGCATTTTAATTACTTTGTCACTTTTGGTGGGGATTGGTACAGTATTACACGCAGTCGTACCAGGGTTTGTTTTTGGTGTTAAGCCAGATATGTTGTTATCCATGATGTTTTTAGGCGTATTTCTATTCCCTAAAGCAAGATACGTTCTGTTATTGGCATTAGTATCTGGAGTTATTTCTGCTTTAACTACACAAGCACCCGGTGGACAAATTGCAAACATGATTGATAAGCCTTTATCTGCATTTATTGTTTTAGCTCTTTTTGTACTACTACAAAAGAAAGTTCGCAATGCGATCAGTGCACCTATCTTAACTTTCATTGGAACGGTCATTAGTGGTTCCGTATTTGTTGGTGTAGTTGCATTGTTTGCTGGGTTAGGTAATGGAACTTTCTTAGCAATGTTTGTTGGTGCTGTCCTACCCGCTGCTGCAGTAAACACGCTAATCATGGTAGTTATTTACCCTGTTGTCCAATCCATCATGAAACGAACAAAGTTCATCGCAGCAACTTAAACGCAAAGAGGTTCCTCTGGCATCATGCCTGAGGATCTTTTTTTCTAAAAATAGAGATGTATCACTTACAACCAACGCATTACTGTAGTATTATTATGTTATAATATAAAGTGAAAGGAGCGTGTTAACTTTGTCAAGAACGAAATCACTCGTTTTAGGACTCATTGTTGGCGGAGCTGTTAGTGCATCCGTAGCTTTATTAACTACACCTTCATCTGGAAAAGACTTTCGTAATCGTTTTAGAGAACATGATATGAAAGAATTACTTAATAACTTAAAAGAAGATGGATTACGTCTTAAAAGACAAATTACTGAAACTTCAAAGGAAAGTGCTTCCTTAATTAAAGATTTAACCCAAGATATCAAGAAATCAGTAGAAGAATGGAAAGACACGGTAGAGCCTCACCAAGAAAATATTCATAAGTACTTGGAACAAATAGAAAGCAGTTTAAGAGACCTTGAAGAAAAGGTAAAGACTACCACCACAAATTAAACAAAAAGCTGATACATTTTAAACATGTATCAGCTTTTTTATGCCTATTTAATTATTCAATTCCTTCTGTCCACTCAGCTACTTTATCTTGGTTTTCTTCTACCCAAGCTGCTGCTGCATCTTCAGGGCTTTCCCCATTTTGAATAGCTAACATTACTTCTTCCATATCAGAAATATCCCAATGGAAGTTATCCAATACTTGGTAAGCTTCAGATGCATCGTCTTTTAATCCTTCGCGAACAAAGGTATTAATCGTTTCTTCTCCTCCAAAAGTTCCTTCAGGGTCATCTAAATATTTAAGATCATATTTGGAGAATTTCCAGTGTGGAGACCAACCAGTTACAACAATATCTTCTTTGTTTTTAATTGCTTCCCCTAATGCAGTTGCCATTGCACCACTTGAAGAAGTTTGAACTTCCCATCCATCAAGATTATCATAGTCTTCTAATGATTGTTCAGCGGCAGCAACTACACCAGCACCTGCGTCAATACCGGTAATTTTTTTATCAGCTTGATCTTTTAAATCAGCAATAGAATTAACATCTTCCATATATTCAGGAACAACTAAACCTATTTTAGCGCCTTCCAAATTAGGTCCTAAATCTTCCACCTGGTCACCGTATTGGGCGGCTTGTGATTCATGTGTTACTGGCAACCATGCAGAAACCGAAGCATCGGCTTCCCCACTTGCAACTGCTTCCCACATAACGGCATTATCAAGTGGAGTTAATTCAACTTTATAACCTAAATCTTCAAGAACTTTCCCAATAACATTGGAAGACGCGACCTCTGAATCCCATTCTACATAAGCTAAATTCAATTCTTTTTGCTCTTTTGATTTACCGTCAGAAGCAGTATTATCTGATTCTGAGTCATTCGCACCACAACCTGCTGCAACTAATGATAAGGAAAGTCCAGCTACAACACTAAGACGTTTCCAGTTCAGATTAAACATAAATAAAATCTCCCCTTTTTTAAAATTATTATATTTAGACTTTTCAAATTGAAAAGATACCAACTAGACTTATTTTTTCTTGTTCATATTTTGGGTAATACGATCAATGATAATTGCTAAAATAACAATACCTAAACCAGCTACGAAACCAGTACCCACCTCTGCACGTTGAAGAGATGAAAGAACTTCTCTACCAAGACCTTTCGCGCCAATCATAGAAGCAATAACAACCATGGATAGAGCTAGCATTACGGTTTGGTTAATTCCAGCCATAATGGTTGATTTCGCCATGGGTAATTCTACCTTAAATAACTTCTGTGCTCCTGTACTACCAAAAGCATCTGCCGCTTCAACCAGTTCACTGGAAACTTGCCTAATCCCTAGGTTTGTAAATCGAACAGTTGGCGGTGTGGCAAATATTAAAGAAGCAAACACACCTGGAACCATACCAATACTGAAAAATGCTACAGCAGGTATTAAATAAACAAAAGCTGGCATGGTTTGCATAAAGTCTAGAATTGGCGTAATAATGGTATTTGCAATTTTACTTTTAGACATCAATATACCAATTGGAACACCAATAATAACGGATAAGATACTCGCTAACAATACTAGTGTGACAGTATTCATTAAATTTTCCCAATGACCTTGATTATAAATTAACCAAAGACCAACGATGGAAAAAGCTGCAAGACCAAATTTCTTCCCGGAAACAAAGAACGCTAGCACCGCAACGGCAAGGATAAAAATGACAGGTGGAATTGCTAATAGTACATCATCTGTGAAGAATCCCATAAACTCATTTAAATATTTTTTGATCGGTTCGAATAAAAATGCAAATGTTTCTTTCGTTTTATCTGTTACCCATTCCGTACCTTCTGCAATAGGTAATTTTGGTATAAAATCTAATAGACTATTAAGCATTTTCTACATTCACCTCGCCTTCCCCAGCAAGAGCCGCTATAACAGAACCTCTGACAATAACTCCTACTAGTTTCCCTTCTTCCACTACTGTTACTGGTACTTGCGAATCATAAATGATAGAAAATATATCGTGCAATGCCGTATCTTTATTCACTGTCGGCATGTCCGTTTTGATTATTTGTTGTACATCTCTAATGTCTTTCTTACGTGCGTCAGAAGCATCATCTGCAGTAATATATCCTTTTAAATTTCTCTTACCATCTACTACAAAAATACTCGATAAACCTTCTTCCCTCATTCTTTCTAAAGCAACACGTGGTCCATGTTTTTCTACATTAATCGTTTCTGGTCGTTTCATAATGTGTTGAGCACTTAATACTTTAGACTTATCAACATCTTCCACGAATTTTTCAACGTAATCATTTGCCGGATGAACTAATATCTCCTCAGGAGTACCAATTTGTACAATAGAACCATCTTTCATTAATGCAATTCGATCTCCCAAACGTAATGCTTCATCAAGATCATGTGTAATAAAAACAATTGTTTTTTGCATCGTTGTTTGTAGATCTATTAATTCATCCTGCATTTCTTTACGAATTAATGGATCAAGTGCCGAGAAGGCTTCATCCATTAATAATACTTTCGGATCATTTGCTAGTGCCCTGGCCAATCCGACACGTTGTTGCATCCCGCCCGAAAGCTGACCAGGAAATTGTTCTAAATAATTACCAAGCCCGACTAATTCGAGAGCTTCTTTTGCTTTCTTCTCACGTACCTCTTTAGGTACATCTTGGATTTCTAAACCATATTCCGCATTTTTTAATATCGTTCGATGTGGGAACAATCCAAACTTCTGGAAAACCATACTTAGTTTTTCTCTTCTTACTTGACGCAGAGCTGTTTTATCCATTTTAGATAAATCCTCTTCGTCAATAAATATGCTTCCCATCGTTGGTTCAATTAATCGATTAATAAGGCGAACTAATGTTGACTTACCGCTCCCCGATAAACCCATAATTACAAAAATTTCACCTTGTTCTACAGAAAATGAAGCCTGGTTAACCCCAACCGTACATCCTGTTTCTTTCAGAATGGCTTCTTTAGATTTGCCCTCATTCAGTAGTTTTAATGCTTGCTTTGTATTCTTTCCAAATACTTTTGTTAACTTTTCTACTTGGATGATTGACATATCTTTCACCTCTTTCTTTTAATCTATTTAATTAGAAAACTTGGCATTCGCTATTAAGTTGGGCGATGCCTAAGTAACACTTTTACAGGAAGAAAACATATACCTTCCTTTCTGCTAAGCAAAATGTTTACTATTTAGAAACCTGTTTTGACATCAAAAGTTCTAAATAACTGATCATACTATATAACTATACATCTAATTGTTAGTCTTTCACAAACTGTGAATACCGTTGTTTTCGAATATATTTTATGTACAGTTTGAACTGTACAAAGATTAAGTAAGTAATGCTTTGAATTCCTCCTAATCACGTCAAAATACTGCATAACTGTCAATTTTATAAATTTTATTATTTATTGTAGGGTTTTATATAAGAGGGGATTGGTGGTTTAATGGATATTATAAATAATGAAAAAACAGAGCAAATTATTACGGAATTTTCAAAAACTGTTCAATTGTTCGGGTTACATCCATTAGAAGCACGTTTATTTTCATATTTATACCTTTCCGGGAGGGCGCTTACACTTGATGAAATGAGCGAAGCTTTAGGTAAAAGTAAAACTTCTATGAGTACCAATATTCGTAGTTTATTAGATATGAATTTAGTACAACGCGTTTGGAGAAAAGGCGTAAGGAAGGATTTATATAAGGCAAATTCACCATTATTTAAAACATTTATGAACTTTTATATCACGGAATGGGTTAATGCAGCAAAAAGCCAAAAAGAAACATTAGAGGAAATACAAATAATGATAGACAAACAAAATAAAGAACCTTCAACAGATGTGAAGAACGTTTCTAATCGGTTGAAGGAAATTATTGCTTTTCATAGCGAAATTGAATCACTCTATGAGAGAGTGGAGAACAAAAGCGGAAGCGCCCGTTAAGCGACGTACGGACTGCGCCTGGCCATGCCAGGTGGTCCGATGTTGCCGCGCAAAGCGGCGGTTTTAATCGGACATTCCACCGCCGTAGGAGATAAAGGAAACATGCCCCTTCATAGGGGTATGCCGACGTTGGCCGCAAAGGCCGTACTTAGTCGGCCTTCCTTTAGTACTTTGAGTCGATGTTGACTTTCACCACAAGGGTATAAGTGCGACTAAGCCTCTGGTTTCACCATCGGCAAGTCTTCTTTATCGTCCGGAGGTGAGGGAAGTCTCGCTAGTCGCTGGGCGCTGGAGCTGGACGTGGTCTTCCCTTTAACAAGATTTAATAAGCTAAATTTTTATACTTTCGTATCTTTTGAAAAATAGTAATTCTACCTTTTTCGTATTTTCGATTCTCTCGTTATGATATTGGTAAACTCATTCATTAAAGAAGGATAATATCCTTCTTTTTTTAGTGCAGCTATTGTTTCATTTGGGTTGAGTTTTTCATTTAGCATGCCTGCGAATCTTACAAGAAGCGTAGTAAAGTCTATAAGCCCCTCTTCTTTTTGTTGATGGTATGTCTGATTAAGGCCATTTAACAGTTCCATCAAATCATTATACTCTTTTTCCGATATATTATTTTCAATAATTAATCTAATAAATGGATACCTATTAAGATTGATAACCTTTGAAATTAATTGAATATGAAATGAAGAGGTATCACACTTCCCAAACTCCTTCAATATTTTCAACCCCCCATTATATGCATTCCTTCAGAGTTTTATGTTCATTCGTTTTCATATTTAATGTCTTAGAAAACTTGGCATTCGCCAGGTTTTTGGGCGGTTGCCTTAGTTGCACTTATACAGGAAGAAAGTATGATATCTTCCACCTTAGGAAACTTAGCATTTGCTTAGGGCGAATGCCTTAGTTGCGCTTATGTAGACGGGAAAGATTTTTATGCTTTCCCATCTGCCAAAATAACTATTGATTTTTATTTCAAATCGTACTATTATTCATGAAGTAATTTCTTATCAATCTTAGAATTTGAAATAAAAAGTGTCACGTAAAAAGAGGTGTTTAAGTATGAATTGTTGGAAATCCATTAATCCAGATAAAGAAATCGGTAAAACTCGAACGTATTTTATATCTACATTAATTGGTGTTCTTACATTTATCATTTTATATGTTCCGTTTACGATTTATCATGGAACTAACCGAAATCATGAAACTGGTTTTATCCCATTTTTAATATCCGTTTGTTTTTTACCTAGTATTCATTCGTTCATGCATATTTTACCATTAATTCTCTTAAATAAACGAGTCCATATTTATTATAAATTTAAAATGAAAATATTTCCTATTTTTACCTATTATACAAAAAGCCATATAACAAAAAAAGTGTCTTTAATCGTTTTAATTTCACCGACAATTCTCATTACATTTACTGGAATCATTTTGACTTATCTTTTTGCAAAGTATTATTTATATATTTTATTATTTACATGTATTCATGTTGGAGTTTCATTCCTTGATTTCTGGTATATGAATCAAATCATCCGCGCACCAAAAGAAGCGTATGTCCAAAGTGAAAATGACGGCTTCGATATATTACTAAAAGCTCATTAAGGATCCAGTATATACTGGGTTCTTTTTAATTGTGGCAGAATTTAGGTATTTTTCAAGTAATTTAGTTTCCAACTATTCATTTCCTATTGATGTATGTTATATTTAATTTTGTATAAAATAAGAGTTATATTTTAGAGATTAGGAGTGTTCGTTTAGATGAAAAAACTAATTGTAGCAGTTGCATTAACTGCTAGTGTCTTTACACTGTCTGCATGTAATAATGGAAACTCTGATGTTATGGAGTCAAAAGCGGGAGACATTACAAAAGATGAATTTTATAATGAACTAAAAGACCGATATGGTGAAGGTGTACTAAAAGAATTAGTCACTACTAAGGTTTTGGAAGATAAGTACGAGGTTTCTGAAGAAGATATAGACAATGAAATTAAAAATATGAAAGATATGTATGGGGATCAATACGATATGGTTATTCAACAAAACTTCGGGGATGAGGAGAGCCTTCGTAAAGTCATAAAGATCTCTCTACTACAAGAACAAGCAGCTGCTGAAGATGTTGAAGTTTCAGAAGACGAAATCAAAAATAGATATGATAGACAAAAGACAGAAATTGATGCACAACACATTCTAGTGGCTGATGAAAAAACAGCTAAAGAAGTAAAAGAGAAATTAGATAAAGGGGAAGATTTCGCTAAGCTTGCTAAAGAGTATTCCACTGACAACAGTGCTGAAGAAGGTGGAAAATTAGGGTATTTCTCTGCAGGCCAAATGGTGAAAGAATTTGAAGATGTAGCATATAGCATGAAACCTGGTGAAATTAGTGACCCCGTAAAAACAGAATACGGTTATCACATTATCAAGGTAAATGATGTCCGTAAAAAAGAAGGAAAAGTTGAAAAATACGAGGATGTAAAAGATGACATTCGTCGCCAATTAGTTTCTGAAAAAGTGGACATGAATGCTTTACAAGATAAAATTGACGATATGATTAAAGATGCTGACGTAGATATTAAAATAAAAGAATATAAAGATATGTTTAAACAAGAAAAACCAAATCAAAATGAACAAGAAGCTCCTAAAGAGGATGCTAAAGGATAAAATAAATAGAGGTACAACTCATTTTTAGTTGTACCTCTATTTTTATTATGAAGTCTGTTGTCTATCTTTCTCCCGTTGTTCTTTTTCTTTTATCATTCGTTCTATAAAAATCTTCCCTTCCCTCTCCGCATTTTGTTGCTCAAGTTTTCGTTCTGCAACCATTGCCCGAAAAGCCATATAACCACTAAAGAATATTAATAGAATAACTGCAAGAACCCACCAAGGTACTCCAAGAATCATAGCCCTTCCCCCTTGTCCACTTCTATCTACCCCAATATATATGATGGATTCCATAAAAATATTCTTTTATTGAAAATCTTTTCATTTTGTCTAGTAAACTATAAAGGGTTAAAATAGTAGTAAACTTACGGCACAATTGGAGTGGTATCATGTCAAATACACAATCCTATTTTTATTCAAATGTTCCTATTAACGTTGAAGTTAGTGACCTGGAACGAGAACAAATCTTAAAACAATTTCCCCCACCCTCTTTACCAAATGGCAAGGATACTTTTAATTTAGATCATGAAACTGCCGGAAATCAGGTTCATGTTCGTCTACTAGTTAATGATTATCAAGTACAATTAACAAAGACGAATAAAGAATTCTTAAAAGTACGGTTTAGTAATAATGTTGGGGTAATTCAAGCTAAAATATGGGATAATCAAGGTGCAGTTGAAAGAATCCTGCCATTATTAGAGCAATATTCCATTTTCGATGTTGTGGGAAAAGTAGATGAATTTAATGGGTTTAAATCATTAACAGTGAATGAGTTAAATCCATGTGAGGAGGAAATTAATCCTTTTACATACTTACCTTATACAAAACAGGATTTAGAAGGTTTGACTATCGAATTATTTTCATACCTCAATGAATTAAAATCTCCATATAAAGAAATTAGCCTTGCCGCGATGAATCAATTTTGGGAGCAATTTTCAATTAGACCTGCAGCCAAAGGGTATCACCATAATTATTTAGGCGGGTTATTAAAGCATACAGTCGGACTAATGCGCTTTGCTCGGTTTATTTTAAAATTTGAGGATAATCCCTATAAAGCATTAATGAAATTAATAAATATAGTGGAGAAGGCCCATAAAAATGAGCTATGGGCAGAAATTCAAGGTAATCAGAGTCAGCCTTTTATTTGGAAAGGTACGATTGATCATTTATATAACATGTTTTATGGTGCGATGAAGCATAAGGAGAGTCAACCAAACTATGATTTACTTATGACAAGTATATTATTTCATGATATTGGTAAATTACTTGAGTATGATCACGCTGGAAAAACTTATGATGATTTCCGTTTTCTATTTCCCACTGCCACAAATAGCAACTTTGAAAATCGTAAACAAGCAGGAATTACAATGGATGAACTAGGTGCCATGGTTGGGCATATACCTTATGGTGTTCTTATTTTATCTAAAATCATCGAAAAGGAGAATATTCCTGTTTCGATGGAAGAAATTCACCAAATGGCTCATTGTATTCTTTGTCACCATGGCCTTCCTGAATGGGGGTCAGCCGTTAGATCACCGGAAACTATCGAAGGATATTTAATCCACATAGTAGATTATTTGGATAGCCGATATGAGAATGCAGAAGTAATTAAATAAAGAAAACTTCCATCAGTGGGGGTTTTCCTTCATTTACGGGCAGTTAATCACCCACCTACCTTCTTGGTTTCCCGAGAGGCTTGAGGTGGGTTAAAAATAAAAACTAGAGCATTTGCTAAATCAATAGCAAATGTTCTAGTTTTTATATCACGTCCGGCTCCAGCGCCCAGCGACTAGCGAGACTTCCTTTATCTCCTACGGTGGTGGAATGTCTATACGTCGCTAAACGGGCGCTTCCGCCTTTGTTCCTCAATCGTATTCTATTTATTCTTTGGAATATAATTAAATATCTCTCCGGAATCGATAACTTTGATAAATTGCATGAGCCATTGATAATATTTTTTTGCATATTCCAATTTCTCCAAGTCATGTTCGATTTTTTCCTTTAGCTCTTCATCATTTGTCTCTTTATACATTTCTTCAAGGATTTCAATTGCTTCCATCGTTTCATCAATATTTGATTCCGTCTGGGATCTCCATCGTTTACCAAATAAAGAGGTAAATGACTTATACCAGTCTTCTTCTGATTGATAAAGATCTTTTCGAATCCCCTTACGAAAGGCAGTTTCCACCATTCTCATTTCGGATAATGTACGAACACCAGTAGACATGCTTGTTTTACTCATATGTAAAGCATCCCGCATATCATCTAATGTCATCGGTTCATCATTGAAGTATAATACACCATATAATCTTCCAGTTGACGGTGTAATATCATATAAATCCATATTTTTTGCAATTACTTGGATAAACTTTTCAATTATCGCTTCATGCTTTTCCCAGTTCTTTCCGTCTCTTTCTGTTGTCAATGGGTGCCCCCCCTACTAACGCTATTCTGGAAATAGTGTATCATTAAATTTTAATTTATGCGAATAGGATTATTTGAAGGCTGTCGCTTTTAGAGAAATAATCTCTATTTGATCCATATCTAAGGTTATCTCTTTCCTACATGTAAATAAGATAACTTGATACGTTTTCGATATTTCTTCCAATAGGTTAATTACCTGTTTTATTCGTAAAGAATCAAAATGTAAAAATGCATCGTCCAAAATAAACGGTAAATGATTACTTTCACTCATTGTTTTTCCAATGGCAAGTCTCAATGACACATAGAGTTGATCTATTGTCCCCTTAGAAAGTTCATTAACCTCATATCGTAAACCGTTATTTGCCTCAACCTGAAACGACCTATGATCCATTGGGGCATATACACTTTTATATTTATATCCAGTTAGCCTACTAAAATAGTATGATGTAGCTTCCATCACTTGATATAAATGCTTTTCCTTATATGCTCGTTTTGTTTCATTTAATAGTTCTTTTGCTGTTTTTATTATTGCCCATTCTCTTGCCAATTTATTTAATTGTTCTTGTTCCATTTCAAACTGATGTAAATTATTCGAATACTCTTCAGAAGATTCCATTGTTTCTAACTGAGCCTGAACCGTAACTAATTCCTTTTGCGTTTTAGAAATCTCCTGTTGCAAATCTTCAATCTTATTCGCCGTATCATTTCGCATCCATTCTAGTTCACTTTCTGACTGGGCCTTTTCTACAAAGGCTTTCCATTGGCTATTGGGAAATAATCTTTCTAATTGAGCAAACGTGTTGTCTAGCGCTTCCTCGTTCTGTTTTTTTTCATTTACTTGATTCGCCTTTTGATAAAACAATTCCTCTGATTCCACTTGAGCCAATTCTAATAGATTCCTTATTTCGCTTTCGTACGTTCCTATTCGCAGCAATAATTCATCTTGTTCTTTACTATTTTCTTTTAGTAAATCGGTGTATTGCTCGATTTGTTGGGTTATTTCTTGCTGTTTCCTTATAAAAGATTCAATTGCTTTTAGCTGTTGTTCTATCAAATCACCAGTTTCCCAATTTTGTTCTTTGACAAATTCATTTACTTCCGACTGAAATCGGATTACTTTTTCTAGAAGTATTTCTTTATCCTCCAGTACTTTCATATACTCTTTAAATTGGGAAACAAGTTGCTTCAATGCATGAAACAATTCTGGCCAATAGGAAATATCGACATGTTTTAAAAAGGGATAGAATTGATACTGTTCCTTTATTTGTTGTTGAATACTCTCGTACCTATCTTCCACAACCTTCATTTTATCCCGATAATTTAACCGTTTCATGTCATTGGATTTTAATTGTTCTTTAATATTTTCCATTTCAGACACACGTTTATGGTGATCAGAGATTTGGATTTCTGCATCCTGAATATCGTCTTTTGATAATGTATGGAACGTGTCAGATTCAAAATCTGATTGTATAACCATTTCCATTTCTTTTAAACTTTTTCTTCCCCACATCCATTGTCCGACTCCAAATAGCAATAATAGAAAACTAATATCAAGGAGTATTCTTATATCAGTAAATAACCCAACCATTGAAAAAACAACTGCAATGACAAGACAACTGATAAAGAAAACATTCATATCTTTTTCTTTTTTTTCTCTTCTTTTCCTCCAATTTTGCTGTTTTTGAACCGCTTCATTCTGCAAATTTCGAACAGCATGATGTTTATGAAATCTATTTATTTTTTCATTTAACTCAAAAACCTTCTCATCTGGTAAAATTTGTTCTTCCAGTTCTTCCAATTGATTATAGAGATAGTTTCTTTCTTGTTTTAATTGTTGTACTTCTGCCTGGATTCTTTCTTTTTCTAAGGCTACATTTCCTTCATCTCTTTTAATTTGTAACCATGTTTGTTCTATGTGAAATGGAAAATTCATCTTATATAAATGCTCAAAATGTAAATCTACATTTAACCGATTTAATTCCATTTCTATTTCCATTTTCTTACTATCAATGATGTTTTCAGTCCGCTCAAGCTCCTTTTTATTATCCAGAAACTCATGTTTCAGCTTAACCAATGTTTGTGCTGCTTCATATAGCTTTTGATTTGCTAATTTATTTTGGAGCCGCTCCAATTTCTCTTGATACTTCTTTGCATTCCCTTTTAAAACAGCCAATTCGCTTTGGAGTGGTAAAAGATTAGATTTTATATTTTCAATACGAGTTTCACCATGTTCAGGAAAATCAAGATTTTGTCCATACTTTTCCAAATTACTTTGATATCGAATATATTCTCCTATGAGTGGTAATGCTTGTATATTTTTTTCAATGTTTAGTAGCTTTATCTTTTCTTCCTGAAGTTCATTCTTTAATTCACACAACCTATCTTCAAGTTGGGATTCATTCATTTTCTTCTCGCGATAGGTTGTTTCGTTCTTCTTATACCCCTGTAGTGAAGCAAACTGCTTATCTAATGTATCCAATTGCCGGTTGATCATTGGCTTTTTCCCATATGGTTTAAAAAGTTCAGCCAATTTGTTGTCTAACTTTTTTTCTAGATGGTGGATCTCCGTTGAACCAGTTAATCCAATTCCTAACAGCACTTCACCAAGGTCGGATTCCTTCATATTTGTAATCTTATTTAAATCCATTGCAGAAAAGGAAAATATAGATTGATAGGTTTCTAACGTTGTTCCCTTTAACCGTTTCTTTAACCAATCTTCGTCGTATTCCATTCCATCAGGGGTATAACAACTTGCTGCCCCGTTTCTTAAACTGTCTAGTCTCTCAATTGTAAAAATTCCCACTTCCTCATCGGCGATTGTCAACCTTCCACCAATCTGTCCCCCCGACTTTGGACGATAAAATTCCCTTTGCTTAGGGGGTAATCCGAATAACATAAACAGAATAAAATGGTAAATAGTAGATTTTCCTGATTCATTCTCTCCATAAATACAAATCCCATCAGAGAAGCTTATTTCAAAGTTTATCCATTTACCAAATCCATAAATATAAGCTTTTGTAAATTTCATTGCATCACCCCTTTAACAATTCATTTAATAATAATTCTTTTGCCTCTTCTTTCATTACTTGTTGATCTTCTAAGGAGACTGAATGTAAATATCTTCTTGCTTGCTTATGTAAATACAGATCCTGGATAGATTTTTGTAAATCCATCTTTTCAGCTTGTCTAATAACTTCACCTATAAAATGTTCCCCTTTTTTTAGTTCCGCATCTAAATTTTTCCTTTTTATGTTTGTAGTAAAGTGAAAAATATATTTCCACTGTTGGTCCTGGGAAATCATTTGATTTATTATTTCTATTAATTCCTCGATCTGCTTAGCGTTTTCCCATTGTTTCAATACGAAGTCGCCAGTTAAGCTAAGATCTATCAGGGTCTTCCCTGCTATTTGCCTATCATTATTTATCGTTTCCTGAATGAGACGTTCTGCTTGGTGAAGATTCTCGCAATTAGTAAGATCAACTTGGACAGGTTGGAATGTAATCGTATTTAATGGGATAAAAGTTAACACCGAATCTGTCTCCGATAATACCACATGATAACACCCTTTTTGCCCAGTTTCTTTACGATTTCTTCCTTGTATATTCCCAGGATAAACAACAAATGGATTTTCCTTTAAAACTTCTCGTTTATGTATATGGCCAAGTCCCCAATAATCGAATGGCTCTTTTTGTAACTCGGAAAGTTGAAAAGGAGCATAAACATCATGATCTGTGTTACTTTGTATACTTCCATGTAAGGTTGCAATGTGAAAAGGAATATCATGATTGATTACTTTAAATTCCTTCGCCTTTTCATCTGTTACAGCTCTATTCTCATAGCTAAAACCATAGATATTAGCAAGAGCTTCATTTCTCTTCTTATAGGTGAAATGGGACACGGTAACATTCTCGAAAATGTGAACATTATCTGGGTAAGTTACAGGATGGAGGTTACCATTTATAAAATCATGATTTCCATAAGATAGATAAACTTCTATGTTATGTCTTTTTAATTCTTCAAAAGCTTTACGAAGTTGAATTTGTGCTTTTAAACTTTGTTTTTCATTATCGAATAAATCTCCGACAATAAGAACAAAATCTACCTCTTTTTGTATCGCAACCGCAACTAATCTATCTAAGCTAACAAAGGTACTCTCCACGATTTCTTGAAAAATATGATTTGGTGTATGGGCTAGCCCTTTAAATGGACTATCTAAGTGTAAATCAGCTGCATGAATAAAAGATATCTCTTTCATTGTCCTCCCCACCCCTTTTTTACTTCTATTCTAGCAAACGAAGAAACAGAATGCACGTTCTGCATCCTAAGTACTTTTCAACCAAAAAAGGAGAAGATCTAATATTGACCTTCCCCTACTAAATTAAGAATCTTTTTTAGATAAGGCTAATGCTTTTTTGAAATCCTTTAATGAGCTCGATCTTCCATAAAGTAAAACTCCACCTTTATATACTTTTGCTCCAATATACGCAAATAAAAGAATGGATAATACTATTATTCCTATTGATACCATTACTTCCCAAGTTGGTATGTCCAACATTCCCACTCTCATAAACATGATCATTGGGGAGAAAAACGGGATAAAGGAAGTAACCTTAACGATAGTTGAATCTGGTGCCTCTAAACCAAACATAGCGATAAAGAATGCAATCATAATTAAGAAAATTAGTGGTAACATCATTTGTCCTGTATCTTCTACTCGGCTAACTAGTGAACCAAGCATTGCAGCAATGGTTGCATATACTAAATATCCTAATAAGAAGAAAATAATCGCATATACGTAAACTGCTGGGGAAATATCTTGAAACCCTAAATATTCAAAAATACCTCCCATATACTCATCCTGTTTTGATTTAATAAGAATGATTCCTAGTATGATAATAGAACCGACTTGTGTAAGTCCAAGAAGTGCAATACCAAGGATCTTTGCAAACATATGTGTCACAGCTGGAGCACTAGAGACTAAGAGTTCCATTACTCGGGATGATTTTTCATTCGCCACATCCGTCATAATCAATTGCCCATATGACATGACCGTTATATATAGAACGAATAGCATGACATAGACAATACCCCTTGCCTGATTCAGTTCCTCTTCTGTCTTAGCTGTTTCGTCCAAAGCGGTTGCTTGAAAAGTTACCGGTTCATTAATTTCCATTAATGCCTTTTCGTCAATTCCTGAATATTGGGTAGCTAATGCAACTTTTAACTGTTGCACTTGCTGTTCAAGGAGTATTTGATCACCTGTATCGGAAATATTATTAGCATAATACGACGCTTCTGGTAATTGCTTACCATTTAACGTGATAACAAGAAGTGCATTATACTCCTCATTAATGACAGCGTCTTTCCCTTCTTCTACTGTCCCATCAAACTCTACTAATTCCAAATCATTACTAGCCGCCTCTACATTTGTTGTTAATGGAACAAATAATGTGTTCGATTCATCGATTACTGCAATTTGGTCAACCTCATCATCAGTGAAAAGATCAATAATCGACTGGATATTTGCCAACGCAACAACGAATAATAGCGAAATGATAGTACTTATGATAAATGGTTTTGCCTTCAGCTTTGATAAATAGGTATGTGAAAGGATTACCCAAAATTTATTCATAGCTTGCACCTACCTTCTCTATGAAAATATCATTTAGGGAAGGTTCCTCTAGTTCAAATTTACGAATAAATCCTTTTCCTTGTAACAAAGAAAAAATTCGTTGTGAAACATCTTCATTTTCAATTTGTAATTCACAGCCTTCCGCTACCTTCTTATATCGTACTACTCCAGATTCATTACCTAAAAAATCTAATTCAAAATCTGCATGAATGATAAGATTTTTCTTACCGAAGGAACGTTTAATTTCCCGTAATGAACCTTCCACAACTGGGTTCCCTTTGTGCAAAATACATAGATGCTCACATAATTCTTCTACATGTTCCATGCGATGTGAAGAAAATACAATGGATGTACCTTGTTCTTTCAAATCAATCACAGCATGCTTCAACAATTCTACATTGACAGGATCCAACCCAGAGAATGGTTCATCTAATATTAATAATTTGGGTTTATGAATTACTGCGGAGATGAATTGAATCTTTTGCTGGTTCCCTTTTGAAAGTTCTTCTACCCGTTTATTCATATACTCCGGTACTTTAAAACGCTCTAACCAACTTTCAAGCTCTGATACGATTTCTTTCTTTCTCATCCCACGTAATTTACCTAAATAAATGATTTGGTCTTTAACCGTTAATTTCGGATATAAACCTCTTTCCTCTGGAAGATAGCCTATGAGATGACTTTTACTGTAGTTAATTCGCTCGCCATTCCAAGTAATTTCCCCTTCCGTAATATCCAAAAGACCTAGAATCATTCGAAAGGTTGTCGTTTTTCCAGCGCCATTAGAAGCGTGTATATATAGACAACAGGCTATAACCCTTGCCAGTCAAGGGGTTATAAAAACTTAAAGACAATTAAACATATCTATAATCACACCTAAAACGTCATTTGAACGGTATTTTATCGATCATTGGCGTTTTTAAGTTGTGATCTTTAGGGGTGATTATTTTTGAAGGATAAAATAACTGAAAAGGATTCTAGTGCAGCTTTAAAATTAGGAAGTCTTTTTGATGGGATTGGTGTATTTCCTTTGGCGGCTTCTCGTTATGAAATTACGCCAACATGGGCAAGTGAAATTGAGAAAGCACCTGTGTCTATTACAAAACACCATTTCCCTAACATGCTCCATCTTGGAGACATCACAAAAATAGATGGTGGAAAAATACCACCTGTTCATATCATTACCTTTGGTTCACCCTGTCAGAACTTATCCAATATCGGAAAACGAGAAGGTCTTGCGGGAAAGCAATCGAGTTTATTTTATCATGCAATACGAATTATCGAAGAAATGAGGTGTGCAACGAATGGAACATATCCAGTTATCGCTGTTTGGGAAAACGTCATGGGAGCTTTTTCATCAAATAACCGGATGGATTTTAAAGCCGTGCTGGAGTCCTTCACAAATACCAAAATTCCAATGCCTGCTTCTGGAGTCTGGGCAAATGCTGGAATGGTCAGAGGGAAGGATATTGAAGTGTGTTGGCGACTCTTGGATGCCCGATATTGGGGAAAGCCCACACTCGCTCAAAGAAGAAGACGTATCTTCCTCGTGGCAGATTTTAGAGGAAAACGTGCCAGGGAAATATTATTTAAAACCCGTGATCTGCAATCGTTTCCTACGTCTTGCGGAAAGGGCGGGTTGTCCTCCACCAGCACCAGTCGAATATCTGCTCCAAAAACAAGGGGGAAAATACCCATCGTCCGTCCCTTTCAAGAAAGACGCATGCGAAGCACCGCAAAAGACAAAAACAAAACAGGATTCCATGCAAGTTTCGGACGAACACATGACCCTTTTCCCACTTTGCTCGCAGGCTCTGTAAATTATTTTTCATTTTGGTACGAAGGAGAAGAGAAAGAAGGATTTATTCGTCAGCTTACCCCATTAGAATGTGAACGTTTGATGGGATTACCAGAGGGTTGGACAGCTTTAGGACACAAAGATGAAGCAATCAGTGATTATGCAAGATACAAAGCCCTTGGAAATGCGATCGCCATACCATGTGCGGAATATATTATGGCTGGTATTGCAGAAAATTTATAGTAAATCAATTTTTGAGCATGTTGGATAATTCTCATCTGACGTGCTTTTTTTATGGATTCATAGAAAGGAGAAAATTGTATGATGTCTTTGAATGAACAGGATATATACGAAGAAAAGGTAATGGAATGGATTGATGATCATTTTGTTATAAATGAAATTGAGATTGAAGACTTTCCATTTTTTCCTCATGGGAAATTGATACGGGATGAAAATGGAGAAACAATGGTTGTATTTTGGTGTGTCATTTATGGACGTGTAGATTATCGTTTACAAGAAGCGTAAGGAGTGATTGACAAATGAAGAGGTATTTTTCTCGTTCTCCCCCCTTCTGCCTTGCTTTTCATACGGATAGATAAGCAAAAATTAAAACAAGAAAAGAGGTTTATATGATGGAATTAAAACATGTTGTTCCAAATATGGAAAAAACATTTGGAAATTTAGAATATGCAGGTGAAGGCAAAGTCGAACAGCGACGAATTAATGGACGTATGACCACTCTTTCTAGGAGTTATAATCTGTATTCCGATATTCAACGGGCAGATGATATTGAAGTGATTCTCCCTCAAGAAGCTGGAGAAAAGTTTTTTGAACATGAGGAAAAAGTAAAATTAGTGAATGCAAGAATTACCGCAGAAGGTTATAAAATTGGTGATCGTGGATTTACAAAATATATCTTACATGCAGATGACATGGTCAAAGCATAAGGAGGAATAACACATGAGATTAGCACAAGGAATTGTCATTGATAAGGAAAAAACGTTTGGTTTATTAAAGTTTTCGGCATTACGACGTGAAGTCTTTCTTCAAAATGAAGATGGTACGGTATCAAATGAAGTGAAAGAACGCACGTATGACTTAAAGTCTCGTGAACAAGGACGTATGATTCAAGTGAGTATTCCTGCTTCCGTTCCCTTAAAAGATTTTGATTATAATGCGGAAGTAGAACTTATTAATCCTGTCGCAGATACCGTTGCAAACGCGACTTTTCGTGGTGCTGATGTCGATTGGTACATCAAGGCAGATGATTTAGTCTTAAAGGGAAAAGCGTCAACATCGACTAATCATGTTTCAAAATTTACTCCTGATAAGGATAAATAATGAATATTTTCAAAGGACGAGGGAAACGCATTAAAGAAAAAGATGCTTCTCTCGTTTTTCAATTTGTATTCTTTGGGCTGGTTGGTGTATGGCTCGTTTCCTTTATCCCTTTTCATCTGCCCTTTTTACTCTCGACCACATGGCAATTGGATGACTTTCAAGCACACTTTATTAGCACCTATGGATTGGTGACATTGTTAATTAGTCTTGCCTTAACTGCTGGATGTGCATATCTCTATTATCGCTATCGGTATGACAAAATAAAACAAGTCATTCACCGTCAAAAGCTCGCAAAAATGATTTTGGAGAACGGATGGTATGAAACAAAACAAATTACACAAGAAGGCTTTTTTAAGGATATTCCATCCAATAAAACGAAGGAAAAAATCAGCCATTTTCCAAAGATGTATTATCGGTATGAAAAGGGATTATTGTATATTCAAGTGGAAATTACACTCGGTAAATATCAAGAACCCCTTTTAAATTTAGACACCAAATTAGAAAGTGGGCTGTATTGTGAATTGGTATCAAAAGAGTTACATGATTCCTATGTGGAGTATGCCCTTTTCCATGATATGATTGCGAACCGTATTTCGATTGATGAAGTTGTTGCACAAAATGGCAGCTTGAAACTGATGAAATCCCTCTATTGGGAATATGATAAGTTGCCGCATATGTTAATTGCTGGTGGAACAGGCGGAGGAAAAAGTTATTTTATTCTTACATTGATTGAAGCGCTACTCAAAACAGATGCAAAATTGTATATTTTAGATCCGAAAAATGCCGATTTAGCGGACTTAGCTACTGTGATGCCTGATGTGTACTACAAAAAGGAAGATATGATAACCTGTATCAATGATTTTTATGAATCTATGATGGCTCGTAGTGAAGAAATGAAACAGATGCCTAATTATAAAACAGGAGAAAACTATGCTTATTTAGGCTTATCTCCCCACTTTTTAGTTTTTGACGAATATGTAGCTTTTATGGAAATGCTTGCTTCTAAGGAAAATACAGCAGTATTAACCAAGCTAAAACAAATTGTCATGTTAGGGCGTCAAGCTGGATTCTTCCTTATTCTTGCTTGTCAACGACCAGATGCAAAGTATCTTGGAGATGGCATTCGAGATCAATTTAATTTTCGGGTTGCTTTAGGTCGTATGTCAGAATTAGGGTACGGGATGGTTTTTGGGTCGGACGTACAAAAACAGTTTTTCTTAAAACAGATTAAAGGCCGAGGGTATGTTGATAATGGGGATAATGTAATTTCTGAATTTTATACACCGCTTGTCCCTAAAGGTCATGACTTTTTACAAACAATTGAAACACTTGCAAAAGCAAGGTAAACATCATCAGTAAAAAAAGAAATGGAGAAATAGAGGAATGGCTATGAAAAAATTAGAAGTCTATCATACACCGACAGAAAACTGTACCCTTTGTCTTTGTATAAATACAGACCAGTTCACAGTAGATTGTGACCAATACATCATTGACCGATACAAAGGCTTTACTGTCAATCCCAAAGCACGATTTTACTCGAAAATAGATAAGTTGATTGATGAAATTATTCGTGAAGTAAAAAAGCCACCGTTCAAATTTAGAATGCGGTTAGATAGTCGTCACAGTATTACCAGCAGGAATATTCATTACCGTTTTCAGATTTTTGATAGGGATTCATTCAAAAAGGATACTTTATCAGAAGTGATTTTGCATGAACAAATAGAGCCAGAGATTGATTTTGTAGTGATTTATACTGGAATACAAGGGCTATCAAAAACAGACGACAAAGGCGGGTTTTACGGTCCCAAACCGTAAAACCTGTCTTTGTCGGGCAGGGCTTGCCCTGCCCTTACCCCCCCGTTTCTAACAGGGGGGTAGAAAAGCAATAGGAAACTGTCCGAGAAGTGCCTTAACACCTGTAGGCACAATAGTTTAAAGGATATCACAAAGATGTCAACTCAAACGAAAAAGTTGACATCTTTTTTTAGTTTGGAGGAATGCACATGAATCAAGTGCCTTGGTATCAACGTTTAAAGGAAAGACGAGTGGAATATGGCGTATCACAAAATAAATTGGCTGTACATGTGGGGATTTCTAGACAATATATCAGTGAAATCGAAACAGGAAAAGTAACTCCGACTCCAACATTAAAAAATGCTCTATTCAATGTTTTAGAACAATTTAATCCAGATGCACCTTTGGAAATTTTGTTTGACTATGTACGGATTCGTTTTTTAACGACCAATCCGAAGCCTGTCATTGAAGAAATTTTGAAACTTAAAATGGAGTATATGATGCATGAGGATTACGCATTTTACTCGTACATGGAACAATATGTGTTTGGAGATATTGTCGTCATGGTTTCACCTGATGAAGATAAAGGTTGTTTACTGGAACTGAAAGGAAAAGGATGTCGCCAATTTGAAAATTTCTTATTAGCCCAACAGCGAACATGGTTTGATTTTTTCATGGATGTGTTTCGTGTTGGTGGCGTATTTAAACGAATTGACCTCGCGATAAACGACAAGATAAGCATCTTAGATATTCCGTTTTTGACTAACAAATGCCGTAATGAAGAATGTATCTCTGTTTTTCGTAGTTTTAAAAGCTATCGTTCGGGTGAACTGATACATGGCGAAGAAAAGCGGGATATGGGCAATACGTTATATATTGGTTCATTAAAAAGTGACGTATATTTCTGTGCTTACGAGAAGGATTACGAACAATACGTAAAGCATGGAGCATCACTAGAAGATACAAAAGTGAAAAATCGCTTTGAAATACGCTTAAAAAATGATCGTGCGTATCACGCGATTGTTGATTTAATGACCTATGAAGACGCTGGACGAACAGCGTTTTCCATCATTAACCGATATATTCGTTTTGTCGATAAGGATGAGAAAAAGCGTCGTAGTCATTGGAAAATCAATAAAGAATGGAAACGATTTCTGGATTTAGGTGTAAGTAGAAAAATTACTTTAACAACAAAACCTGAACCGTACACATTTGATAAAACACTTAGATGGTTGGCTCGACAAGTGGCTCCTACTTGGAAATTAGCAACGAAGCTCGATGAAATCAATCAAACGACTGTGATTAAAGATATGTTAGACCAGGCAAAGTTAACTAAGCGTCACCAACAATTATTGATGCAACAAGCACTTGCGACAGAAGAAGTCATTAACCGATAGATTGGAGGGATTGTATGAAGTTATTAAAGTACATTTTTATTACGATTATGGGCGGTGTTATTTTATGGGTTATCGAATGTATGCGTCAAGTGACAAAGTATTAGAGAATGAAAGGAGAAATAAACAATGAATTTTGGTCAAAATCTCTATAATTGGTTTTTAAGTAATGCACAATCGTTAGTGTTGATGGCAATTGTTGTTATCGGGATTTATTTAGGATTTAAGCGTGAATTTTCTAAGCTGATTGGCTTTTTGATTGTTGCCTTAATTGCGGTGGGATTAGTCTTTAATGCGAGTGGAGTGAAAGATGTATTGTTAAACTTATTCAACAGAATTATTGGAGCTTAGATAATGTGATTTATAGAAAAAAATGTGTGTTTATTGTATAGTATGAAATATTAATACTAGAAAAAGAGTCGTTTATTCAACAAACGGGTCAGTTAATGGAATAAAAGAAAGGGAAAAATGATGAGCAAAAAACGTAATTTAGTATTATTTATTGCTTCAAGTTTGGATGGATATATTGCTACAAAAGAGGAATCTCTTGAATGGTTATTTAAGGTTGAAGGTGAAGGAGATAACGGATTTACAGAGTTTTATGAAACGGTCGATACGGTTTTAATGGGCAAAAGAACTTACGATTGGATAATGAAGCAAGATATAAAGGAGTTCCCATATAAAAACAAAGAATGTTATGTGTTTACAAGATCGGTTGTTGAAGATACCGAAAATGTAAGGTTTGTTAATGATGATGTAACTAATTTTATTCATAAATTGAAAAATCAAGAAGGAAAGAACATATGGATTGTTGGTGGAGGAGAATTGTTACAGTCATTTATACAAGAAAAATTGGTTAATGAACTGATCTTAACGGTTGCTCCAACAATACTTGGTAAAGGGATTCCATTATTTAAAGAGGGAGATTATCAATTGGATCTTTCGTTGAAAGGAACTAGGAATTTCAATCAATTTGTTGAACTACACTACGATGTCAAAAATTAATGGAACACTCTTCAACTAAAGGGCGCGATTGTTTAATACAAGCTTAACGCAGATATCTCTTAGATCTTATTCAACAAATATTTTTATTAATTGTTGGCTCTAGTGAAATTTAAATACGAAAATGAAAACAGCTACTATGAACAGTTAGCTGTTTTTTTATGCCCATTTTTAATAAAAAGGATGTGAAAACTAATGGACATGCAAGTTTACATTGCCAATCTAGGAAAATACAATGAGGGCGAATTGGTAGGCGCTTGGTTTACTCCTCCGATTGATATGGAAGACGTAAAAGAGCGTATCGGATTAAATAGCGAATATGAAGAATATGCCATCCATGATTACGAGTTGCCGTTTGAGATTGATGAATATACACCAATCACTGAAATCAATCGTTTATGTGCCATGGTGCAAGAATTAGAAGGTTCGCCTATCTATCATGAACTTTCTGAAATTCAAGCCTATTGGTTTGATAGTTTGGAAGAATTACTAGAACATCAAGACGATATTATGCATTACCCCGATTGTGAGAATATGGCAGATGTCGCAAGGTATTTTGTGGAAGAAACAGGAGCACTTGGAGAAGTTCCTGCCCATCTACAAAACTATATTGATTATGAAGCCTTTGGACGTGACCTAGAAATAAACGGTAACTTTCTTGTTACATCACATGGCGTATTTGAATATCTTGTGTAATGAAATATGTTATAAAACTGTGAAACAGTCTGTTTATATGCAGGCTGTTTCACTTTTCGAAAGGAGAACGTATGAAAAAACTAAAAAGTTATACACGTATTTGGTCAGTAGAAAAAGTGATTTATGCCATTAATGATTTTCGTTTACCTTTTCCCGTCACATTCAACCAAATGTCATGGTTTGTACTCTCTCTTTTGATCGTAATGTTACTAGGGAATTTCCCTCCCCTTTCTTTGATTAATGGGGCGTTATTAAAATATGTCGGAATACCAGTTGGTTTGACTTGGTTTATGAGTCAGAAAACATTTGACGGCAAAAAACCGTATAGCTTTCTCAAGTCCGTATTGACTTATTGGTCCCGACCTAAAGTGACCTATGCGGGAAAACCTATCAAACTACAACGCATGAAGTTTAATGAAGCTATTACTACTGTGAGGAGTGAAGTCCATGCGTTATCCGATTAAATATATGGAAAATAATCTCGTCTTTAACCATGATGGAGAATGTTTCGCCTATTATGAGCTGTTACCATATAACTATTCGTTCCTTTCATCAGATGAAAAAATACAAGTACATGACCACTTCCGTCAATTAATTGCACAAAATCAAGATGGCAAAATTCATGCACTGCAGATTAGTACCGCGAGTAGTATTCGCTCGGTACAAGAACGAAGTAAAGAGTTAGTCACAGGACGATTACAAAAAGTTGCTTATGAACGGATTGATGACCAAACAGAAGCACTTGTTTCGATGATTGGGGAACATCAAGTCGATTACCGTTTCTTTATCGGTTTTAAACTGCTTTTGAATGAAGAAGAAGTCAGTTTAAAATCGATTGGGAAATCAATAAAAAATTCACTATCTTCTTTTGTCCGTGATGTGAACCATCACCTGATGGGAGATTTTGTTTCCATGCCTTATGATGAAATGAGACGTTTCTCTAAAATGGAATCTTTATTACAAAACAAAATAGCTAGACGTTTTAAGATCCGCCCTTTAAATAAAAATGATTTTGGCTACCTAATTGAACATCTTCATGGACAATCAGACATTGCTTATGAGGAATATGATTATCCTCTCCCTCTAAAGAAGTTGAAAAAGGAAACGTTAGTAAAGCGTTATGACTTGGTCAAACCGACTCGTTGTTTGATTGAGGAAAACCAACGTTATTTAAAAATTGTACAGGAAGAACAGACAACGTACGTTGCTTATTTTACGATTAATTCGATTGTAGGTGATTTGGAGTTTCCATCCGATGAAATCTTTTATTATCAACAACAACAATTCACTTTTCCGATTGATACGTCCATGAATGTAGAAATAGTCACCAATAAAAAAGCCTTGTCTACGGTGCGGAATAAGAAAAAGGAGTTAAAGGATTTAGATAACCATGCCTGGGAATCCGATAACGAAACAGGAAGCAATGTCATCGACGCATTAGAACAAGTGAATGAATTAGAAGATGTGCTCGACCAAACGAAAGAATCGATGTATAAATTAAGCTATGTTATTCGAGTTTCTGCTTCTAATTCGGACGAACTTAAACAGCGTTGTAATGAGGTAAAAGATTTTTATGATGATTTAAACGTAAAACTTGTTCGTCCATTTGGAGATATGATCGGTTTACACAGTGAATTTATTCCAGCCAGCAAACGCTATATGAATGATTACATTCAGTACGTTACATCCGACTTTTTAGCTGGGCTTGGATTTGGGGCTACACAAATGCTTGGTGAAACAGAAGGGATTTATTTTGGCTATAACTTGGATACGGGAAGAAATGTCTATCTCAACCCTAGCTTAGCTAGTCAAGGGGTTAAAGGTTCGGTCACAAATGCCTTAGCTTCTGCTTTCTTAGGTTCACTTGGTGGTGGGAAATCTTTTTCCAACAATCTACTAGTCTATTATGCGGTTCTTTTTGGAGGACAAGCACTCATTGTTGATCCAAAGGCAGAACGGGGAAACTGGAAAGAAACGTTGCCTGAAATTGCTCATGAGATCAATATTGTAAATTTAACAAGTGATGATTCCAACAAAGGATTACTTGATCCTTTTGTCATTATGAAAAAGAAAAAGGATTCGGAAAGTCTTGCGATTGATATTCTTACCTTTCTCACAGGTATATCGAGTCGAGATGGAGAAAAATTTCCTGTATTACGACGCGCAATTCGTGCGGTCAGTCAACAAGAGGAACGTGGGTTACTTCTTGTTATCCAGGAACTTAGAAGTGATCCGAATCCATTAGCTGGACCGATTGCAGATCATATTGAAAGTTTTACAGATTATGATTTTGCTCACCTTCTGTTTTCAGATGGAACGGTGAAAAACTCGATTAGTTTAGAAAAACAGTTAAACATTATTCAAGTGGCAGATTTAGTGTTACCAGATGCAGAAACGAGTTTTGAAGAATATACAACGATGGAACTGCTTAGTGTTGCGTTGTTAATTGTTATCTCTACGTTCGCATTAGATTTTATTCATTCTGACCGCAGTATATTTAAAATTGTTGATTTGGATGAAGCTTGGAGCTTCCTACAAGTTGCACAAGGGAAAACACTTTCCAATAAATTGGTTCGTGCAGGACGTGCCATGAATGCTGGCGTGTACTTTGTCACTCAGAATGCGGATGATTTAACCGATGAAAAATTGAAGAATAATATCGGTGTGAAGTTTGCTTTTCGATCCAGAGATATCAATGAAATTAAAAAGACACTTGAATTCTTTGGAGTGGATAAAGAAGATGAGGGAAATCAAAGGCGCCTACGGGAACTGGAGAATGGACAATGTTTGATGCAGGATTTATATGGGCGTGTCGGAATTATTCAAGTTCACCCTGTCTTTGAAGATTTATTCCATGCTTTCGATACGCGACCACCTGTAAAGGAAACGAGGTGACAAAATGAACAAACAAAAAATAAAGAAGATCGTCCTAACGGTGGTACTCATTGGTGCCGCCGTTTTTCTTTGTCTTCTTTTACTTGGAACATTTGCACAAGCTGCTGGTTTAGTGGATGATACGGTATCGGAAGACAATTTGTATTCTAAATATGCCCTTGACCATTACCAACTCGATTTTTACGTGGATACGGGTTGGGATTGGCTCCCGTGGAACTGGAATGATGGCATCGGAAAACAAGTGATGTATGGCCTATATACAATCACCAATTTTATTTGGATTATTAGCCTATATTTATCAAATGCGACAGGCTACTTAATCCAACAAGCCTATTCATTGGATTTCATTTCACAAACAGCGGATGCCATCGGGAAGAATATGCAAACATTAGCTGGAATCACCGCCAGTGGTTTTAGCAGTTCGGGGTTTTATGTGGGCTTCCTGCTTATCTTTATTTTAGTAATCGGGATTTACGTGGCCTATACAGGATTAATGAAACGGGAAACGACAAAAGCCATTCGAGCGATTCTCAATTTTTTAGTTGTGTTTATTTTGTCTGCCTCCTTTATTGCCTACGCTCCAACATATATCAGTAAAATCAATGATTTTTCAGCAGATATTAGTCAAGCAAGTTTGGACTTAGGAACCAAAATTTTGATGCCGAACTCGACAAGTCAAGGGAAAGATAGTGTGGATATGATACGGAATAACCTTTTTTCTATTCAAGTGGAACAACCATGGTTATTATTACAATTTGGTGATTCAGATAAAGAGACGATTGGCGAAGAACGTGTCGAAGCCTTAGTTTCCACTAGTCCAGATGCCAATAACGGAAAAGATCGGGAAGATGCCGTCAAAACAGAAATTGAAGATCACGACAATAAAAATTTAACGATTACGAAGACCACTACACGTTTAGGAATGGTCTTCTTTTTATTTCTATTTAATATCGGAATTTCCATTTTTGTGTTTCTTTTATCGGGAATTATGATTTTCTCACAAATTCTGTTTATTATCTATGCCATGTTTCTACCTATCAGTTTTTTATTGTCCATGATACCTACCTTTGAAAACATGGGAAAACAGGCGATTATGAAATTGTTTAATGTGATTATGCTTCGTGCTGGGATTACATTAATCATTACTGTTGCTTTCAGTATTTCTTCCATGCTTTACAGTTTAACAACGAGTTATCCATTTTTCTTGATTGCCTTCTTACAGATTGTGACATTTGCGGGCATTTACATGAAGCTTGGTGACATTATGAGCATGTTCAAACTGCAAAGCAATGATTCGCAACAAGTTGGACGTCAAGTCATGCGTCGTCCATACCGAATGTTTAACCGGGGTAGTCGCCGATTACAGCGAACAATTGGACGTACCCTTGCGGGGACAACAGCTGGAGCAACGATCGGAGCAATGGTCGGGAAATCAAAACAAGCAAAAGGTTCGTCCTCTTCACTACGTCCATTGCAACGGCTAACATCGACTACAAAAAATAACAAAGAACGCTCAAATGCAAATACAAAACCAATCTCTTTGAGCCAAAAAGTAGGTCAAGTCACAGGAAAAGTACTTGGTGCGAAAAAGCAGTTGCGTGCAAATATTAAGTATCGTAAAGATCAGCTACATGATTTACCTACTACTGCTCAATATGCGGTCATGAAAGGAAAAGAACAACTTACAAAACCTTCTCGTGATTTTAAAGAAGGGATAAAACAAGCAAAGGAAAAAAGACAGCAAGTAAATAAAGAACGTGAAGCAAAACATCGTCAAACCATTGCAGATAGGCGACAAGCTTTGGATAAAAAACGTACTCCTTCTCGGGAATTTGTCAGTCCTAAACGACCACTCACACAAAAAGGCAATGAATTGTTATATCAGGAAAGATTAATGAAAACAACTGTTCAACAAAAAGAAAAGACAAGACCTGTCACAAAAAGCGAGCATAGAAAGCAATTCAAGTTACAACGGCAGTTATCGAATCCAGACAGAAAAGAACATTTTACTGATAATCCCAAACAACCTGTTAAAAAAGGAAACCGATCTCCCAATGAAGAACGTTCTCGACCAAAAAGTAGTCGGACAATCATCAAGCGTCCTTCTAAGCCGTTGAAACGTGCAAATCGAAAACACATGAATAAGCGTCCAATCCATGCAGTTAAGAGGAAACGCCGATGAAAGTCATGAAATTAAAGATCATGTTCATTGTTGGGGGATTAGGCTTTCTTGCGTTGTTTGGGCTATTAGCATTTGTAGCTATTTTTATATCGAATGAAAAACATTCATCAGATGGTGGTCATTTCATGCATGATGTAGGCGGTATATCAGTATCCGCAGATGTGTTAAAACATCAAGCAATGGTAGAAAAATATGCGAAAGAATATGGGATTCTTGAGTATGTTTCAACACTACTTGCCATTATCGAAGTGGAAAGCGGCGGCAAGTTACAAGATGTAATGCAGAGTAGTGAATCGTTGGGATTACCACCTAACACATTGGATACCGAAGCATCCATTCAGCAAGGTGTCAAATATTTTGCGGATTTATTACGTTCCGCAAAAACAAATGGTGTCGATGAGAATACAGTCATTCAGGCTTACAATTATGGCGGTGCTTTTATTGATTATGTTGCAAAACGAGGAAACTCTTACTCTTTTGAACTAGCTGAAAGCTTTGCGAAGGAACGTTCGGGCGGTAGCAAAACTACTTACTCCAATCCAATAGCCGTAAAGAAAAATGGGGGCTGGCGTTATCTTTACGGCAACATGTTTTATGTTGATTTAGTGAGTCAGTATTTCATTTCCCCTCAATTTGATGATGAAATGGTTCAGATGGTCATGAATGAAGCCTTAAAGTATGAGGGATATCCGTATCGGTTTGGGGGAGACAATCCGAACACTTCTTTTGATTGTAGTGGATTAACACAATGGAGTTATCGGAAAGCTGGCATTCATTTACCTCGAACGGCGCAACAGCAATATGACGTGACCGAACATATTCCTCTTTCAGAAGCAAAACCGGGGGATTTAGTGTTCTTTCATTCCACGTATAACTCTGGAACGTATGTTACCCATGTTGGTATATTTGTAGGAAATAATCAGATGTATAACGCTGGTGATCCGATTGGTTATGCCGATTTAAAGTCTTCTTACTGGCAAAAGCACCTCATTGGAGCTGGACGGATTAAACAATAGAAAGGGCTGGTTCAAATGAAAGGATTATTTAAAAAACAAAACAGACAACCGAAAGAAACAAAAGCTACAACGTTGAAAGTACGGGCAATAGGAACACGAAAAAAGTCAGTGACTATTTTATGGTTAGTCCTCATTGGGAGTCTTGCCTTTGGGATATATAAAAACTTTACGGCGATTGACCGACATACCGTTCACGAAAGAGAAATCATTGAAACAAAGATTGTAGATACAAATGCGATAGAAACCTTTACGAAAAACTTTGTGAAAGATTACTACACATGGCAAAATGAAAAAGATTCTATTGAACAACGAGCAAAAAAGATTAATGACTACTTGACAGAAGAACTACAAGCTTTAAATGTAGATACTGTAAGAAACGATATCCCGACTAGTTCGAGTGTGACTGGTATTGATATCTGGTCTGTGACACCAGAAAAAGATGATCATTATGTGGTTGTATATTCGG
This sequence comes from Oceanobacillus sp. FSL K6-0118, assembly GCF_038006665.1. NCBI lineage: Bacteria > Bacillati > Bacillota > Bacilli > Caryophanales > Bacillaceae > Oceanobacillus > Oceanobacillus sp. FSL K6-0118. Next base: position 1,392,578 of record NZ_JBBOVR010000001.1, on the reverse strand, counting down.
TAGACCAAAAAATTACAGAAGATAAAAATAGCCAAATGATACGTTCCAATTATCGAATTTTGTTGCATCAAGATAGTACTGGAAACTTAGTCATTACACAAAACCCTACCTTATGGAGTCCACCGAAAAAATCAGATTATGAGCCACCACAACCTGAAAGTAATGGAACGGTTGATTCTGATACTACACAGGAAGTAACAGAGTTTTTGGAGACTTTCTTTGCGTTCTATCCAACTGCGACGGATAAAGAACTTGCATATTATGTAAAAAATAATGCCTTACCTCCAATTGATAAGGATTATTTATTTTCCGAGTTAGTTAATCCCGTATTTCAGACAGTAGATGATCAAATAAAAGTATGGGCTACAGTTAAATATATTGATGAAACAACGAATGCCACACAGTTTTCGCAATATATACTTAAGTTAGAAAAAGATACGAACTGGATGATTGTAGCATCTAAATGATTAAAGAGAAAAAAGTTCTTTCTAGTTATAAAATTCTTTCTGTTGAAATATTATTTTACATTATTAAAAATCATCACTTGGCAAGAATTAAGCAAGTGATGATTTTTTTCTTTATTTTAATTAGCACCGGGTTTACCACCAAAGAATTGTCCCTCATTGAATAGATAGAATAACGAATAAATCACTTATTTTTATTTTTTATCTTTATATGTTCTTCTTCAATTTCCGTATACAATGCTGGATACTGTTTTCTAAAAGAATTTACTATTTTTGCGATTTTACTAAACGCATACTTTTCAACTTCATTGTAGGAAATCCAAATTTCTCTTTCTTGAATTTTTTCATACAGAGATGAAATAACTTCATCACGGTGAGTAGAAGGAAGTTTTCTTGTGGTACGCCTTTCTTTCATTTTACTGTGATAAAGTTTATTAAGTTCTATTGCAATCCAATTCTTTTGGCTTTGTTTCAATTGTGAGAAACGCTTATTGGATTGAAGTAGTTTTCCATTTACTTTAATATGATTTTTCATCTATCTACCTTCCTATTGTAGATTGGTATACTTCTGCTTTCTCCCCTCCTACATTTGTCTAAAATGGATGAACAACATTTTCTAATATTACTAGCAATAGGTTAATAGGGGTTTCATTTATTCTAGTTTATACACATGTTTTATAAAACCTTCTCATAATCATATTCGGGAGTTTGACACCCTAAAATAAAAAAAACGCGCAAAAGCCTTGGTACGGCTTTATTTTTTTGTCAAATTTTTCATAATTTTATTGCGTAACATTTCGTAATATACTATAATTAAGGTAACATTAGCTGCTTTGGGGGTAATTTTATGCGTATTAAAGTGAGTCGTTCTAAAAATTCCAAGTCTTATTTTGTAATTAAAGATATTTATCGGGGCAATAAAAGGACAACCAAAGTTGTTGAAGCCTTGGGAAATGACAAAGAAATTTTAGAAAAGCATCCTGGTGTGGATCCCTATACCTGGGCAAAAGAATACGCTAAAAAGTTAACACTGGAAGAAAAGGAACGAAACTATAAAATCGTCACCAAATACAGTCCTGCCAAGCAAATACCATTGAATAAACAGACGCTATTTAATGCTGGTTACCTCTTTTTACAATCTATTTACCATGGGTTAAAACTGGATAAAATTTGCCAGAAGATATCTCAGGAGTATGAATTCAAATATGATCTGAATGAAATACTTTCGCGCCTTCTTTATTTACGGATTCTACATCCGACCTCTAAAAAAGGAACGTTTGAACATTCGAAAGACTTACTTGAACCTGCACATTTTCAGTCACATCAAATTTATCGGGCACTTGGTGTCCTCGCCGAGCAATCAGATTACATAGAGGAAATGGTGTATAAAAACAGTCTAAATGTAGTGGATAGAAACACACAGATTCTATATTATGACTGCACAAACTTTTTCTTTGAAATCGAAGAAGAAGACGGTTTAAAACAATATGGAGTTTCTAAAGAAAATCGCCCCAACCCAATTGTTCAAATGGGACTGTTCATGGATGGGTCAGGCCTTCCACTTGCTTTTAGTATGACACCTGGAAATAGAAATGAACAAACAACCTTGAAACCGTTGGAACGTCGTATTTTAAAGGACTTTAACCTTTCAAAATTTGTTGTATGTACAGATGCCGGTCTATCTTCAAATAAGAATCGGATATATAATACTCGAGGAAAACGCGCCTTTGTAACTACGCAGTCTATCAAAAAACTGAAGAAATTTTTGAAGGAATGGTCTCTGGATCCTGAAGGGTGGCGAATACCAGGAAGTAATAAAAAGATAAATTTGAATGACATTCGCAATCTCGAAAATGACCAGAGAACGTACTACAAAGAGCGTTGGATCAAGGAAAATGATCTAGAACAAAAGTTAATTGTCACCTACTCCCCTGTTTATCAGCGTTATCAATCATCCATTCGAGCTAAACAAGTTGAACGAGCGAAGAAAAAGATGGAAAATCCAAGCTCGTTGAATAAACATAATCAGAATGACCCAAAGAGATTCATTAAAGCGACACATGTAACAGACAATGGTGAAATTGCGGATAAGACGCAAGCAACTCTGAATCAGAAACAGATTGATAACGAATCCATGTATGATGGATTTTATGCCGTATGTACCAATCTAGAATCAACTATTGAGGAAATAATTAAGATAAATCATGGGCGATGGGAGATTGAGGAGACATTCCGAATACTAAAAAGTGAATTCCAGGCTCGACCAGTTTACTTGCAAAGAGAAACCCGAATAAAGGCACATTTTCTAACATGCTTTTTGTCCTTATTGATCTATCGCATTCTAGAAAAAAAGTTGGATGAAAGATTTACATGTCCTGAATTAATTAGTACGTTAAGAAATATGAACATGCTAGAATTGGATGGAGAAGGATACATACCTGTATATACTCGAACAGAAATTACGGATGCATTACATGATGCATTTGGCTTTAGAACTGACTACGAAATAGTTACTCAAAAAAATATGAAAAAAATTTTTAAACAAACCAAAAGGGAAAAATAGTACGCAGTTTTATGCCTTAAAAAAATCGCCATAAACATTGATTTAGCAGTGTTTTTGGCGATTTTTAGTGTCAAACATGAGGGTTTCATTTATTCTAGTTTATACACATGTTTTATAAAACCTTCTCATAATCATATTCTCTGCTTATTTTACATTACTACAATTAATTTATCAAAAAGAGATGAGTAAATGGAGAAGGAAAAACAATTTTAAAGAGAACTATTGCGACTATTCTTGAACATAAATGTGGTACAATCACAGGAGTAATTTTTGTTTGAATATTTGTTAGGAGCCATATGAAGTGCCTATACCTTCATTCTTAGCATAACAAAGACCGCTCAAGGGCGGTCTTTTATTTGTGCTCATATAAAATATCATATATTGAATATTGAGAAGAGAAGAAGAGGCGAATAAATTGAATTACTCACCTCCGAAAGAGAAGTATGCATTTCTCTAACTATTATTATACATTGATAAATTTAAGATAAAACAAATAAATGTTACATTTTGGTGAATTTGCTATAATTCTAACAATTTATAACAAAATGTATTTTGAATAATTTGTAAAAAGTATCTACACTTAAGTAAGTGCCGTTATTAAATATAAGAAAACTTGTCGTAGGTTTACCACTATATATAATATAAGTAATCGGAAACACATTTATATTAAATTATGATAAGTTATTGGGATCCTCATAAACCAATGCTTTCAACTAACATTTGAATACATTATATTACGAAATAAATATACTTTAATCCGTTGACATATCAAGAGGTCAATGTAGTAGAGAAGTAAATTTAAATACTTTCTGACTATTTAATTTTAAAATATAAATAATTTCCGTTATATTTTTGGGATTTTAATTTTTTATCCTTTTCATTTATATTAGGTTTAGTCGCAATCTATGTGTAAAATAGTTCTCGAGGATTTGAAACTAAATTCTAGAAAAAAAAGAAAAGGCACTCTATCATTAATGTATGCTACCAGGCAAATACATTAGAAAGAGGCCTTTTCATGAATACAATTATATCAAAAATAAGTGATTTATTAAAGGGTACAAATAATTTAATTGACTTTGAGGAACAAGTTCAAATATGTTTATATGATCTTCTTACAACACTGATGGGTAACGTTTTTACACAGCTTAATCAAACAATTAAAAGAGAATTGCAAAGTAAGGGTTGGACAGTGGAACGAGAGGATGAAAAGACGATTCAGTTTATCTTTGGGGCGGTTCGTTTTACTCATACATTAATGCACGATGAGAATGGGAAGGCACATTATCCCTTTGATGAGTGGATTGGATTTAGAAAGTACCAACGACACAGTCCTTTGGTTGAAGTAAAAGTGGCAGAGTTGGCTAGTGAGAGTACGTATCGAGAAACGGCACGTATATTAAGGGAATGGACTGCCGTAAACCTAAGTCACACAACTGTGGGAAGTATAGTGAAACGTGTAGGAGAAGCACAAGCAAAAGCCGATGAGGAAATGTTAGTTGAATTAGAGGAGGCTGCCTATTTACCAAAAGGAGAAGAATTAGACTTTTTATTTGCCGAGGCAGATGGTGTATTTGTGCGTGGAACAAAGAAAAAGACAAGTCACGAAGTCCATCATGCGGTACTCCACGAAGGTTGGTGTAGAAATGGAAAGCGCATTTCACTAAAGAATCCACAGGTCATCATGACAACCAAACCAACGAATGATTTTTGGAAAGAAGTCCAAGCGTATACGGCTAATCATTATTCCTTAGAAAAGACTCAAGTGGTTACGAATAGTGATGGTGGCCAAGGCTATACTGCAGAACGTTTTCAAGAAGCTTTCTCACAGTCCGAATATCCAGTTTTAAATCAATTGGATTCCTTTCATATTTCCAAGGCGTTGAACCGAACTTTTGGAGCTAAAAAGAGCCAGTTTAAGGATGGTGTACAAAAGGCAATCAAAGAGCACAATCTTGATGATTTTACACGTTGGATGGATACATTTGAGAGTACTTTAGAAACGGATAAACAACTGGAAAAAGCAGAGGTTTTTCGTAAATATATTGGCGGTAATTGGGATCGGATTTTTGATTGGAGAAAGAAAGTTGAGAATCCACCTAAAGACGCAAGAGGCATGGGCGCAATGGAATCCAACCAACGCCATATTTCATTCCGAATGAAAAAGCGTGGAATGCATTGGAGTTCAGAAGGTAGTGAAGCAATGGTGAAAATTAAGCAAGGGATTCTAAATAAAACATTACGATCTGTATATCTGAAGGATCAAAAACGAAGTGTTAGAAAGCAGCGTGACGTGAAAAAGACGGTTCGTATGACAGAATTCCTACGCCAGGTGACACAACCATCAATAGGAGTAAAACAAGGCAAAATAAGCCTAAATACAGCTCATTCATCAGCTATTGGACAGTTAATAAAAAGTTTTAGTTAACTCCCTGATTTTTAGGTAAGGTTCTTGGTTTTTAGAACGTTACCTAAAAATTGGGGACAGCAAGCGACGGAGGTCGCGCGGTAGCCGAAAAAGTGTACAAAAATAGAGTGCCGAAGATATTGGTGTGAAAGACACACCGAGAAAAACTTGACACATACAGTCGCAATATTTTATTTGTAAATTTCTTTTACTTCTTTTATTATTTCTTCTACATGAGATTCATCCGTATAATTATATTCGTTTATGACATAACCTTGATCATCTACTAAGTAAAAATTCGTTCCATGGATGACCTGATTAGAAGTATCAGGTTTTTGAACAATCGTTTGAAATTGTTCTCTTGCAAATTCTTCAATTGTATCTTGAGAGTACCCTGTCAATATATGCCAATTTGTTTCATGATTCGTGAATTTCTGTATATATTCTCTTAATACATCTGGTGTATCAAGATTAGGGTCTACGGTGAATGAGACAAACTCTACGTTTAAGTCATTTTCTGCCATTTCTTTTTGTAGGGATGCCATTTCAAACATCATAGGAGGGCAAACTGTTTCACAATTCGTAAAAATAAAGCTGGCTACCCAAACGGTTCCATTTAAATCGTCTGTTCCAAATGGTTTCTCATTTTGATCTATAAATGAAAATGGATCAATTTTATTCCCAGTAGGTTGATTCGCACTACAAGCTGATAAAATTAATAGACAGACAAGAGAATAGATGATATATCGAATCTTCATGACTATATTTCCACTCCTTCTATGTCTAGATAAGGCAATTGTATTGTAACAGTTGTCCCCGTTGATTGAGTACTTGAAATAGTAAATTTCCCTTCATGTAATCGAATAATTTCCTTTACTATAGATAATCCTAATCCTGTTCCTCCAGTTGTACGATTTCTAGCTTTATCCGTTCTGAAAAAACGCTCTCCGATTCGCTCAATATCTTCTTTTGGAATTCCTACTCCATCGTTGTTAATTTGAAATTGTACTGCCCTGTTTACTTTCTTTAATTTAATCGAAATGATACCCATTGGTAACGAATATTTAATAGCATTATCGATGATGTTATAGAACACTTGGTGAATTCGTTGTGAATCACCTAATACAATAAGATCCTCTTCAATACTAAGTTTTATGTGTAATTTTTTTTCTTTTAGGAGAATCTCGAACAAATCAATTGTATCTAATAATACTTGTGCGACTGCAATTGGTTGCATGTTTGTTGAATAGGAGTTTTCCTGCAAATAGTTCAAATCAACGAGATCATTAATCAATTTACTTAACCGTTCCGTTTCTTTTTGTATCGTTGTTAAATAATTATTCGCTTCTTCAGGCGAAGTATATATTTTTTGTTTCAAAGCCTCGGTATAACCACCAATATACGTAAGAGGAGTACGCAGTTCATGTACAATGTTTGAGGTGAACTCTCTTTTACGTTCTTCCATTTGTCCTAATGATAAACACATTTGGTTGAAGGCTTTAATTAATTGACCAATTTCATCTTGGCGATCTGTTTGTATGATATTAGAATAGTTCCCTATTGAAACTTGATCTGATAGTCGTTGTAACTCTTGGAGAGGTTTGAACATGGATTTCCAGATAAGAGTAATTATCAAAAAGAAGATGCAAAAAAACAATGAGCCAACGACAAGTAATATAGGAATACTATCACTAAATACATCTTGAATAGCTTCAAGTGGAACATAGATATATATAAACCCAATGAGTCCTTGATTGCCTTTAATCGGAAAAATTGCTCCTAATATCTCTCGATTTAGTTCTTCGACAAATCCTTCTTTTTTTACATATTTTCCTTGCTCTAATTCAGACTGATCGTGTGAATTAATAAGATTTTCATAATTTACTTTATAAGGAAAGTATGAAGACAAATCATCCAAATCATCAACAACGATGATTTCATATTCGGAAACAACATTATACCATTGGATTTTTTCAATAATTTCATCACTTAATTCTCCATAATGATAATGTGAAGCTGTGCGTTTCCCTTGGTGAACGATGGAGTCCTCAATACTTGAAACATATAATTTAGAATATAAGTAATGAATAAATAAAAAAGAAAATAGAACAGAAAAACTAATACTAAAAATGATGATGAGTAATATTTTTTTATTAAATGTTAGATTTTTCATTTTACACCTCAAATTTATAACCAATCCCCCAAACAGTTTCAATCAAATTTCCATGGTCTCCCATTTTTAATCGTAATGTCTTAATATGAGTGTCCACTGTTCTACGGCTACTTTTGTGGTCATCACCCCAGACGAGATGTAATAATTGTTCTCTAGAGTATACGCGACCACTATTTTCCGCAAGAATATTTAGTAATCCAAATTCTTTTCGTGTTAATGAGAGTAACGTATCATTTATTCTTACTTGATAAGATTCATAATCAATTAAAAGTGGACCTACTATTAAAACATCAGATTCATTTTTTTTACCATATGTTCGTCTTAGAACGGATTCAATTCTAGCAAGAAGTTCTCCAGGGAGAAAAGGTTTTACTATATAATCATCTCCTCCTAACTTTAGACCATGGACTTTATCCCATTCTTCCCCTTTTGCTGATAAAAAAATAAGAGGTAAGGATGATAGGCGCTTGACTTCTTGAGCAAATGTGAAGCCGTCCATAAAGGGCATCATGACGTCAACTAGCAATAAATCTGGTTTAGTTTTGTCTATTAAAGAGAGTGCATGAGAACCATTTGTTGCTTCAACAACCGTATACCCATCTTTCTCTAAAAACGTTCGTATCATTTTCCTCATTTGTTCCTCATCATCTATTACCATAATGATTTTTTGATTCATACCATTACCTCATTTCAACAATGAATATGTATTTTAATTATAGAAGAAAAATGTGAATTATGTGTGAAATAAGATGTTTGTCCATAAAAACTCAATACTTAATTGGCTTCATACAGAGAATTTTATTAAAATCTTTAAACTAGATTAGAACACGATACTTGTAACTGTATTTTCGAAATAACCTCACAATGAATTCATACATATAGTGTACTATTTTTCTATAGTAACAACAGATTAACGATTGTAACTGCATTGAAAGGAGGATAAAAATTAATCTATTTTTATATAAAATAAAGTATTGCTGTTTTAAGAGTTTAAATGAAAAAACACATACTAGGAGGTAATGGAAATGAATTTTCCAGTTGTGGAGTTTCCATGGTTGGGTAACGGTACAGTCATCGCAATCATCGCAATTGTACACGTAATTGTTAGTCACGGTGTGGCTATTGGAGCAACAGCTTTAATGGTTTCAATGGAGTACGTAGGGATTAAAAATAAAAATGATGGGCTAATTAATTTAGCTAGAAAATTTAGTAAGTGGATTTTAATTATAACAACAACAGTTGGGGCAATTACAGGTGTTGGAATATGGGTTAGTACAACGATTATTCAACCAGATTCTATCGGCTCATTACTGCGTATATTCTTTATACCATGGTTTGTAGAATGGCTTGTTTTTGTTGGAGAAGTAATACTACTATTAATTTATTTTTATACTTGGGATAAATGGACAGGTGTAAAACAATATATTCATAATCGAATTGGAATTGTATTGGTCATTTTCGGATGGTTAACGGCAATGATTATTACAGGTATACTTACAGCTAAGTTAACTCCTGGATGGTCAGAAGATATATCCTTTTGGTATGCTTTTATTAGCCCACCATATCTTCCATCTCTAGCCTTTCGAACTTTTCTTGCATTGGTCTTAGCAGTTTCATTAGTATCCATATTTGTCAGACTATTTATTAAACCAGAAAAGTTAAAACAAGATGCATTTTTATTATTTGGAAAAATATACAATATTTGTTTACCTTTACTATTAATATCAGGTCTATGGTATTTAATCACAATTCCTGATGAAGCATACAATCAAGTTCTCTGGTCAACAGGAATGTCAAAAGAAGTTTTTATGTTTATTAATTATTCAGGATTATTTGCTTTTGTTATATTTGGTATCTGGATAATTGGGAGACCAGACAAAGTATCTATCATCTTAGCTATAACGATATTCTTTTCATCCATGGGTTTTATAGCAGAATTTGAAATGGTTCGTGAATCAGTTCGTAAACCTTATATTATCTATGATTATATGTATGCAAATGGCGTTATAGAAAAAGATGCAGAAAAATACAATAAAGAAGGTTACTTAAAGAACTCTACTTTTGCAGCTGTCAACGAAGTGACAGAAGAAAATATATATGAGGCGGGAGAAGAAATTTATAAAGGGCAATGCCTATCCTGTCATACCATTGATGGTTGGCGTGAAAAACGTGCGTTCTCTAATCGTTTAAATGGTTGGACGGAAGAAAACATTGCCCAATATATTGAAACTTTACATGAAACAAGACCTTTTATGCCTCCGTTTGTAGGAACTGATGAAGAACGAGAAGCTTTAGCACATTACCTACAAAAGGTATCGAATGAAGGTAAGAAAGAAAAGCAAGAAACAACATCAGGGGAGGAATCATGATGGTTTTACAATCAATAGTGCCTAAGGATTTGGATCTTGTTATCCCAGGAAGTATAGGTTTTTTTGAAATATTAATTGTCGTTAGTTTTTTGCTTCACATACTATTTGTAAATATAACAGTTGGTTCATCAGCAATGGCAGTATTTCAAGAAATAAAAGGAATCCGCTCTGGGAGAAAAGAAGATGATCTTCTAGCGTCTCAATTAGCACATCACACTTCTGTATTAAAAAGTATTGCTGTCGTCTTGGGAATCGCTCCTTTATTGTTAATTAGTGTTATTTATACGCAATATTTTTATCCAGCGATGATTCTGATAGGAAAGTCGTGGTTATCGTTACTGATTATTCTAATTGTTGCCTTTTTAATGTTATACGCATATAAATTTACTTGGGATAAGATGCAACATATTCGAAAAAAACGTATTCACGTATTATTTGGTACAATGGGAAGTTTGCTACTTCTATTTGTTCCACTTATTTTTATTGTCACCGTTGTTTCAATGCTATATCCTGATATGTGGGAAGGATCAAAAGGTTTTTTCCATAGTTTAATTTATTATCCTCAAATTTGGCAACGCTACTTTCACTTTATATTAGCAAGCTTTGCAATTGCAGGATTTTATCTGTATTTTTGGAATAATCGTTTACAAAAGGCTGGCTCAAAAGACAAAACTGATGAAGCAATGAAAAAGCAAGGGAAAAGATTAGGTCTACAAGTAATGATTGGTACGACTGCTTTACAATTTTTTACAGGATTTTGGTTATTAATGAATTTTGAACCTGAAATTCGCTTGCTTTATATGGGAGAAGATTTGCTACTAACAGGACTTTTGATGGCATCTATTTTATTTACCATGTTATTATTATTTTTTCTCTACTTGCTTATGAAACATGATCAACGAAAGTATTTTATGATGTCTCTTGCTACTTTTGTTTTTGTATTGGGGTTAATGGGATGGATGCGGCATGAGTTAAGAGAAACATATGTAAAACCGTATAAAGACGAAGTTCCGCAAACAACTCAAGTGAAAAAAGAAACAATAGAATAAGAACTAATTGAATAAAGAGAAGTGACAAATTCACTTCTCTTTATTTACCACACATAATGTTCAATAAACTTTTAAGCCCAACACATTGTTAGCGAATTTTAATGTAGATTAGTACCGCATCATGTCTCCTTTTAATGATAGGCCTCTTCAAAAATAGGCCAATTCATTTTTCTGTTTACCATCCTCATGTTTTATTTTCTTCTTTTTATTCAAAAAACTAATTAAATATCATTAAAGTTTTGTTGTAAGGAAAAGTTCGAAATAACCTCACAATAACTTCACACACATAATGTATTATTTTACTAATGAGTTTTATGGAGGTGAAAAGTTATTATTAATTGAACAAAGAAGGTACTTGTAATTGTAAGAGAATCAAATGGCAACACTTCCTTTAGACTTAAAAAATGCCCAGACTTAATATTGTTTGGAGAGAATTGAGACTTATAGGCATAAAGAGGCGGTGTTAAGTATTCAAAAAAAATTTATTAAAGTTGCCTTGGCATTAGGTTTTCTGTTTATCCTATTTTTCCCTATTTATGCAAATGCACAAGAGCAATCTATTCAACATCAGATTCGAGAATCACAATCGGGTGAGACTGTTAAACTACGCAAAGGTGAATATAAGGAAAGTATTGTTATAGACAAACCCATTCATCTTGTAGGTGACGAAAATGTAACTTTGATTCAAAAAGGTTCCAATCCTACCATTACAATCAATTCAAATAATGTGAAAATTGAGAACTTTAATATTAAACATCTGGATACTGGTAGTAAGTCACCAGCCATTTTCATAAATGGCGACAATAATTACTTGAAAAATATTCAAATTGATACAAACAGCTATGGAATCCAATTAGATGAGGCGAATTATAACATATTATCGTATTTAAACATTTCTGGAGATGAAAATGAATTAATAAAAAACCGACAACATGGTATCGATTTATGGAAATCGCATTACAATATCATCCATGACACAACTATAGATCATGTACAAGACGGTATTTATATAGAAAGAAGTAATGAAATTAAAGTATATAATAATACCGTTTATCAATCTCGTTATGGTTATCATCTTATGTTTACAAATAACACCATTCTTGAAGAAAACGAATCTTATGAAAATATTAGCGGCATGATGATCATGGGTACTGACGGAACTATAGTGAAGCATAATATCTTAAAATACAATCAGGAAAATGTTCAATCACTGGGTCTACTTTTATTTGATACGGTTAATTCCACCATTACAGAAAATAACATAGTGAATAACCGTATAGGAGTTTTTATTGAAGATGCAAGTAACAATAAGTTGGCCTTAAATAATGTACAGGGAAATTATATAGGTATCCAATTTAAAGGTGCGGAAAATAACAATATTTTTAATAATTCATTCGTTGCCAATGTAGTTCAAGGTCAAGCGAAAGAGAGTTCTCATAATAATACCAATCAAAACTATTGGGGAGACCACTTTGGACTAGATATTACTGGAGATAAGATTAGTAACTTAACATATAAAGTTGATCCATTTTTTTTGAACATAACGAATGAATATCCGCCATTTCAATTGTTATTTCAATCACCAGGGATGGTTTTTCTGGAACAACTTATTCATACACCTGTTGAACAGCAACTTATTGATCAATCTCCATTAATGGAAAATCCGTTAATAAGTTCAAACAATCAATCTATCAATCAAGTTCCTATTTTATTATTTTGTATTTCTTTATTAATTGTTAGCATACTTATTATTTATTTGGGGGTAAAAAGCAATGAAAAAATTTAGTTTTTTATTTATGGTTTTAGCGGTAGTTACATTAATTTTAGCTGCATGTGGTGAAGGCAATAATGATAAGAAAGAAGATGCCAATTCAGAAAATGCAGAACTCAACGAAACAACTGAATTAAAGTATAAGCCTGAAGATATTAATCCTGACACGGATGTTTGTGAAATTTGTGCTATGGCTGTTGCTGATGATCAGCATGCGACTCAAATCGTATTAAAAAGTGAACGTTCACTAAAGTTTGATGATTTAGGTTGCTTATATGCATGGATAACAGAAAACGGTGAAGACGAAATTGGGGCAAAATTTGTTCGTGATTTTAATACAGAAGAATGGGTTTTAATGGAAGATGCAACTTACGTTTTTGATGAAGAAATTAATACGCCGATGGCTTATGGAATTATTTCATTTAAAGATCGTGCAGACGCCGAAAGTTATATTGAAGAAAATGGATTTGGTGAAATATTAACGGCTGATGATTTAAAAGATCATAAGTGGGAGATGATGAACCATGATCATGACCACGGTCATGACGGACATGATGGTCATGATGATCATGCACATGGATTTCACGCAGAAGGATTTGATATGCACTTTACAGAACTTGAAAATGCAACGGTAGGAGAAGAAACTAAATTAGAGGTTAATATTACACTTGATGAAGCTGGTTTAGAAGGTGCTAAAGTTCGTTATGAAATTTGGAAGGAAGATAATAAAGATAATACGGACTGGGTAGACGCAAGTGAAGTTAATACAGGGAACTATGTTGCAGATTATTCCTTTAAAGAAGCCGGTACATACCATGTTCAAGTTCATGTAGAAGATGATCATGATTTACACGAGCACATGGAATATGAAGTCATTGTGAAGGAATGATATGAAGTTGCGTATCCTAACAGTAGCAAAAAGAGAAATAAAATTAGGGTTTAGAAACTCTTGGACCTATTCTTTTATGATTCTATTGTCCATTTTCACTGTTGCTATACTACTGTTACAATCAGGTGTCGCAACTACACAAGGGTATACTGATATGACTGGTACGGTAATAAATATGACTCTATATTTATTACCGTTAATTACCCTTCTATTAGGTGGATTTTCAGTAGCAGTTGAAAAGGAAGATGGGCAATGGGGATTACTTTCTACCTATCCAATCTCTGTGTATACTTTTTTATGGGGAAAATGGATTGGGCTGGCCGTTATTCTTTTAACAATGCTCTTTTTTAGCTTTGGGCTTGCTGGTGTTATTACTATCGTATTTGGACAGGAATTAAGTATTAATACTTTAGTTTTCTTTTGGCTCTTTTCTACTGTGTTGGCATTAGTCTATTTAAGTATTGCTTTATTCATAGGTTCTATTGCGATGAATCGTTGGCAATCACTTATTGGAGGAATCGCAGTATGGTTTTTAACAATTATTATATGGCCGTTGTTAATGATTAGCACACTTAGCCACTTACCATCGTATAAATTAGTAAAACCTACTTTACAAGTACTAACTCTTTTAAATCCCGCTGAATTTATTCGTGTTGTTTCTATTATGAGATTTGGAGCGGGGGCGGCGTTCGGAGCTGACTATTATAAATGGATTACATGGGCAACTAGTAGCTACGGCATACTTATTTTTTTCGGTGTTTTTTTGAGTTGGATATTCGTATCAATATTCGTTGGCGGATTTATTTGGAATCGGGGCGACAAAAATGAAGCAGATTAACATGGCAGTAGAGTTTCATAATCTATCGAAAAATGTAAAAAAGAAGCACTTATTGATGCCTTTAAATTATCAACTTTCTAAAGGGAGGATACTTGCTTTATGTGGTGGCAACGGGGCAGGTAAAAGTACACTAATTCGATTGATTACAGGGTTAATAAAGCCCACAACAGGATATGTGACAATCAATGGATTAAATAAAAAAAAACATAAAACGCAATTCTTAGAGCAATTTGGTTATATGCCAGATGATTTTCAATTTCAAAAGTCGATGACTACAAAAGAAACGATGGATTTTTATGCACAAATTAAAAATATTAGTAAAACTAGGTATTTAGAAACATTAAAGGAAGTGGGCTTGCTAGATAAACTAAATGAGAAGGTTGGTAACTTTTCAAAAGGAATGAATCAACGTCTTTTGTTAGCTCAAGCACTCTTGGCAAAGCCAAATACGCTTATTTTGGATGAGCCAACGAACGGTTTAGATCCATATTGGGTGAAACAATTTTGTAACCTTATGCTACATGCTAAAAAGAATGGGCAAACGATTATTTTTTCAACGCATGACCTTCATATTGCAGAACAAATTGCTGATGAAGTTTTGTTTCTTAGTGACGGTGAGGTCATTAGTAAGGGGCCTATTAATCAATATCGTGATTCCGGTTTATATGAAACATTTCAACAGCTTTATTTTAATGCTATTTCAGAAGATAAAACATGTCTACATGAACAATAGCCAGAGATGTTATATAAAAATAAAAGGGATGGAATCTAATTTGAAAAATACCTATAATCCTTTACAAAGATTACATCTTTACGCTGCGTTGTTTATCACCCCGTTATTACTTACACTGACTCTATCAGGTATCGGATATCTTTTTTTCACGGATGTAGAAAATAAGATATATCAACAAGAGTTTTTTGGTAAAAGTGAAGAAACTGAACAACAGACACTTAAACAAGCAGTTAAAGAGATTGAAGAAACATATAAAGGCTACAGTATAAACAAGATTAGTATTATGGAAGAGCCTTATAATGATAGAATAACGGTCAATGATGAAGATGGAAATCAACTATACGTTTTCTTAGATGAAAATAACCAAATAGTTACTAGTCAAATTGCAAAATATACTTATTCGAATGTAATGAGAAACATACATAGTTCACTGTTTACGGAAAACACAATTATTAATTACTTAGTAGAGTTAACTGCATGTTGGACTATTTTCATGATTGTGTCTGGAACTTATATGTTAGTTAAAAAGAAACTCATTACGAATAAAAATAAGAAATTAAGATTTCAAAAATGGCATGCTCTCTTAGGATTGATTGTAGCCATACCTTTGGTTGTTATTGTATTAACTGGTATTCCATGGTCAGCATTCATGGGAAGTCATATTAGTAAGTTGGGAGAAGATTATCCAAATTTAGGACATACGGAATTACGTTATAATCCACCTAATTCAGATGTTAATGAGATTCCTTGGGCAACTAGAAGTAAAAAAGAACCAATGTCTGAGAATGGTGAACATAAAGGACACGCTGATCGTCACGGTGCATCAAGTTCAGTTACTGATTTACCCAATCAAATGACTGTTGATGAAATTGGTAATATTGCCCAAAAAGAGGGTGTTTCTAAGCCTTTTTCTATAGTATACCCGTCAGATGATAAAGGCGTTTTTACCATTTCTAAAGGTAGTAATACAGGTGTCACTGGGCTAGATGTTTCTCCATATGAAGAAACAACTATTTATTATGATCAATATAGTGGTAAAAAGCTTGGCAAAGTAGATTATGAAGAATATGGTCTTATTGGTAAGTGGTTTACTTGGGGTATCCCATTACATGAAGGACATTTATTTGGTTTGCCAAATAAAATAATGAACCTACTTGCCTGTATTGCTTTTCTGGGTACTATCATAATTGGTTTTATATCTTGGATTAAACGTACTAAAAGCTTCACAAAAATACTTCCAAAAAGAATTAATAAACCACTTTCACTGTCTGTTATATTGATGTTAGTAATACTGGGTATTTTAATGCCATTGTTTGGACTATCTATTATTCTTGTGTTAATTATTGAATATATTTTGTATTTCAAGAAGAAAAAAGCGGTGTCTTAAGACATCACTTAACTTGTATAGAAAGTGATTATTTTTTCTTCACAGTACCATTTTATATGAGTCTAAAAAAAACAAAAACGTTCAATCGTTGAAAAACTTTACAACATCTTGCGATTTATACATGAAGATTACTTAATCATTAATGAATGATTGTCTCTCTTATAGTTTTCATAAACATAAATCTTACTATTAAATTTGTTTTGTGATACGCATAGGCTAGATATATTCTGATGAAGATTCTCAAATAAAAGGATGTCAACTAAAGCTTAAAATCTGACATCTTTCTTGAATGTTGCAAACTGTTGCTTCCACTAATGATGGAGGATTTGATAAATATCATAATAAGAATCTAAATAGCATTTCAAAAAAAGTTTTGAATTTTAATCCCCAACTGACTTTTATTCAGTTGGGTTTTTATTTTTTAAAATAAATTTTCTCAAATCTTTGGCATTTCACAAAAAATCTTGTTGAAGGTTATGAAAGGGGAAATCATCACCCACCTTTGCAGTTGCGAAGGGAGAGGAAATGCATGATAGAACCAAATCGTACCGAGTGGCAAGTTCGCTGTGCATTTAATGCTTTTTGTAAACGAGTATTGAAGAATGAAGCAATCAATATTTACAACGAAAGACAACAGCGACAAGCAAAGGAGATGACATTTTCCGATTTAACTCCACAAGAAGAAAATCAACTCTTTACTTTGGATAAGCAATATGAAGGTGAAGATGGACAAAGTTTTCAAGTGGCTGGAAAGAAAATCACTCCGAAATTACTTGCTGAAGCAATGCGTACTTTGCCAAAAGAAAAGCGTATCACTGTCCTACTATACTATTTCTTTGAGCTGTCTGATGTGGAAATTGGTCAACTACTTGATATTCCACGCAGCACCGTACAGTATAGACGGACAAGTTCTTTTGAACGGTTAAAACGGTTTTTGGAGGAACATGCAAATGACCGGGATGATTAATTCTAATGTTGAAAACAATGAGCGTGGCTTATTGCCGTATCCAATTATTTTAGCTGCAAATAAGGGTGAGCCAGAAGCAATGAAAGTAGTTGTTCTGCATTATGGAAGCTATATAACAAGCTTGTCTATGCGTAAGCTCCGTGATGAACATGGAAACACTTTTTGGGGTATCAATGAAGATACACGTGATCGCTTACGATCGAAGCTTATGCAATCTGTTTTAGTTTTCAAGATTTGATGGAATAATGGTTAGGTTTTCCCTTTCAATAATCATATGTTTGCTCTTTGACAAAGAAAGCACGGAAGATAACTACGTGCAGTATAAACAAAAAATCAGATACGTTCTACTGATGATGAGCCACTTAATTCATACGCCATGACTTTCATTAGAAACGAGCGATAACCTATGAGTCTAATGCAATTGTGGTAGATTGCTGGCGATAACCCATCAGTTAGGATAATGATACTCCCCTATCGTCATGGTTCGAGCGTTTAAAGCGTCGCAAGCTATGAGTAGGGCTGGAAGAAATACTTGCAGGGGTGGAATTCCCGTGGAGCTGTACCAACAGCCGTCTGATTTTTTAATCACTATGGAAGGATGATCGAATATGGTTGATGTTAAAAAGCTTGATAAAAACAAACGTCAAGATAAAAATAGTCATCAATCACCAAACCTTGTAGACATTCGGCATATTCAAATTGACATGGAATTACCTGCATTCGAGCGATTGGAAAAATATCTTCAAGACATCGAAAATCCATACCAGTTTCTATGCGGGCATGTAGCGGTCCATGTTTGCTTTTCTGATGAAGGAAATGATTTGTCTACACAATTAAAACACTATTTTTCAAGCTATAATCACTGAATTTATATTTAATGCGCGATATAATAAAGATGTGATTATAGAGGATTGGAGGAACATGGCACGAGTTAGAAAAAATACAAAAGTTGAAAAGTCACGTCGGCAAATATGGAAGGTTGCGGTTTATATCCGTTTGTCCAAAGATGATGGAAATGATGAAAGTTTAAGTGTTACGAATCAACGAAAAATCATTCAAGAATATCTTGAACATACCTTTGGTGATGAATATGTACTCGTTGACTATTATGTGGATGATGGACAATCTGGTACAACAGATTATGAAAGAATTGATTTTCAACGTATGATACACGATGTTGAAACAGGCAAGGTCAACTGTATTATTTGTAAGACACTTTCAAGGGCTTTTCGTAATTATTCTGACCAAGGCTATTTTTTAGAAAGAGTATTTCCTTTACATGGTACGCGTTTTATTAGCATAGGTGATCCAGTGATTGACACCTATCTGAATCCAGAAGTAATTCAAGGATTGGAAGTTCCAATGGCGGGATTACTAAATGACCGCTATGCCGCACGGACATCAAATGATATTCGTCGGACATTTGATACTAAGCGTCGAAACGGTGAATTTATTGGTGCATTTGCTCCCTATGGGTATAAAAAGAATCCAGAGAATAAAAATCATCTTGTAATAGATGAGGAAGCAGCCCAGATTGTACAGAACATTTATCATTGGTTCGTTCATGATGGCATGAGTAAAGCTGGCATTGTGAAACATTTAAACGAGTTAGGTGTTCCCACACCGAGCGTATATAAACAGCAAAAAGGATTGAAGCATGTTACACCGAATGCTAGTAAAAAAGACGGCATGTGGAGTTTAGGCACAGTATTTCGTATCTTAACCAATCGAGTCTATATTGGCACAATGGTACAAGGACAACAACGAGTGGTTAGTTATAAAATCCGTGAAAAAATCACACCACCAGAAGAAGAATGGTTTGTAGTAGAAAACACACATGAACCTATTATTGAGCCAAGTTTATTTGAAAAAGCTCAAAGTTTAGGACAACGTGATACCCGTACTGCACCATCTAAAAAGAAAGTATATCTTTTTTCTGGCTTCCTTCGTTGCCGAGATTGTGGGATGTATATGACAAAGAAAACCAATCGTAAAAAGACAAAATCAGGGCTAAAGGAATACACTTATTATGTTTGTTCCACCTATTCTGTTAAAAATAAAAACAAATGTACGCGACACAGTATGAAATTAGAAGATATAACGGAAGCCGTATTACGAGCGATTCAAGCCCAAATAGCACTTGTTGATGATATGACCACAATCATTAAGGAAATTAATAAAAGACCAATCATTAAAACCAAATCAAAAGAATTAGAGCGACTGTATAAGGCTAAACAACAACAGCTTGAAAGAATTACAGTAGTTACAGACAATCTGTATATCGATTGGAAATGTGGTGACATTACAAGAGCTGAATACTTGCGCATGAAAGCAAAATTTGAACAGCAAGCTGAGGAATTGAAACAATTCATTGAAAACCTTAAATTAGAAATGATGAATGTCCAAAAAGATACTGGTGTCAACAGTCTCTATCTACAAACATTTTTAAAATACAAGAATATCAAAGCACTTGATCGTGGCTTGTTAGTTGCGTTAATTGATCATATTGATATTCATGAAAATAATGAGATTACGATCCAATTTAACTTTGAAGACCAACATAAACGAATGTTGGAATTTATTCAAGAAAACAAGAAATCACACATGGTAAAAGAAAGCCAAGTGATGTGATAACTTGACTTGGTTTTCTTTCTTCGTATTTTCTTCTATATATTCATGCACCATTTCCACCTAAAAATCCAAACATTTCTTTTTCTGGGATTTTTAACGATAAATGATTAACTGCTGTATCTTTTCCAAATCTTTTTGTTACTTGATTTAACACTAACGTCATTCTGTATCCCCCCCTAAAAGTAACAGTATGATTATAACAAAAACATATCATTCTTTGTTAAGAAAATATAGTTTTGCAATAATTGCGGTAATATTATGGAAGACATAAAGGGCTGTTATTAGAAAGAAACTAAATGAAATGCCATCAAATATAATCACCATACACCATGCAATCATATATATCACAATCATGGCATCCCAAGATCTTGCCTTCATACGGTTCGTCTGTTGATGATAACGTTCAGACCAAAAGCGCAAGCGCCCGTTTAGCGACGTACGGACTGGACTGAGCCGTAGGAGATAAAGGAAACACGACGAACGGAGTGAGTCGATGTTGACTTATCGCACGGAGGTGAAGGAAGTCTCGCTAGTCGCTGGGCGCTGGAGCTGGACGTGGACTTCCCTATGACAAGATTTATAAGCTAAATTCTTATACTTTCACTTATCTTATCAAATAAATGTTTCTTCTTCCCAATATGTTTATTAACAAAGTATACAACAAGCAAAATAATTCCTGCTCCAATGACCCCCATTAACCCCCAAGGATTCGCTAAAAAGGATTCACTCAATATTCTCATCCCCTTCAAAAATAAATAATTCTTCAATCGTACATCCGAATGTCTGGGCGAGTTTATGTGCTAAAACTAAGGAAGGTTTGTATTTTCCTTTTTCAAGTGAAATAATGGTTTGTCTGGAAACTTTTAACCTTTTAGATAATTCTTCTTGTGTGATGTTTAATTCCGTTCTTTTTTCACGAATTAATGTCTTCATCTTCACTCCGCCCCTTACAAATAGTAAAGTTCACTTGACGTTAAGTTTACTTCACAAACTCCTTAATGTCAAGTAGGCTTTACAAATGTTTTAGTTTAAATTTTTCTTGTCTTAATTTATAATAATATTTAGAATATAGCGATTAAACATAAGGAGGCTATGCTATGGGAGAATATACATTAACGCACTAGCGTTGCATAAAAAATAATTGTAGAAGTCAACCATTTAATTTATAGCTTTAATTTAAATGTACAAATTTTCAGATATAAATTATATTTAATTTATGAAAAAAGGTTAACAGGGCTCTAAAGGTAGTCCTTTATCCATTTTCTGAATTTTATATAACATTTTAGATGATTGGGTCATAGGTTAAATCGTCTAAGAGCAAAACATCTCCTAATTCGTATTGTGCAACAGTTACTTGAAAGACCTTTTCGTGATCAAGCCTTCGTCGACCACGGGATGATCGCTCTGGTTCCTTGAATACTTTAGAAATAAGGGTTGTGATGGAGTGAGAACAGAAATCCCGTATCCAACGTAACATTTCCAGCAAGGTCCCTTTATAGCCAATTTTGTTTTTCATTAAAAGGGTTAAACAGAAAGAAATCATTGCCAAATAGATTTGATTATATACCGCATTTTCGCTTTTTCCATATAGTTTTTTAATAACCATATGCTGCTTGACCCATTTGAAAAATAATTCTATCTGCCAGCGGTTGCGGTAGAGATCACTCATTTCCTGTGCACTGACTTTAGCATCATTACACACAATTCGAATCTGATTTCCTTTACTGTCTACAGTTTCAACGAGTTGCAGCGGGTTCTTCATCTTTCCGATCTTTACTACCGCATGACGGGTGATCGGTGAAGAGGAATCAATCGGTAATTCCTCGATGACATGTACGACCGTGTTCGTTTTAATTCGTGTGACAAATCGAATACCTTCTGCACAGTAGGTATCAAACTTTTTAAAATTGAAATAGCCTCGGTCAAATACATGAAGAACGTTTTTATCTAATACGATTAATGAATCTAGCTGTGTTTCATCTGCAGGTCTTGCAGGTGTGAGAATGACTTCATTTGGGTAAGAAATGCCCTCGCAAAAAGTAATGGAAGTATGCATTTTCACACCCGATTTTGTATCTCGAAAATCTGCCCATTCATATTGACTAAGGCACATCGAAATCGTTGATGAATCAATCAGATGAAGCTTTCCAAGTGCTTTGCCTGCCGTTTTTGGTCCAAGTATGCGGTGCAGTTTTTGAATTAGATGATGCAGGATAACCTGGAAAATCTCGGATGGTATATCCCCATTTTTTCGAGATAGCTGTGATTTACTAATGCTTTCTATGCCAACCAATCTTTGGACGGTTTTCTTGCGTTTTATCGTGTCACTTATCCGCTGAAGGTTATCTAGTTGCTTCAATTGCGCATAAATAAACGTGTTCATAAACGTAAGCACATCAAACTTTTTGACATATTTGTCAATCTTGGCGTGATCAATCATTTTTTGTATTATTTTTGAATCTAATGGATGAATGTATTCCTTGAATACAGTTTTTATGGTATGATTGTCCATGGTTATCTCCTTATAGTTAGGGATTTGGACAGGACTATCATACCCTAATTATAAGGTTTTTTTATGGATTTTTGTAGTGAAAGTTCCTATTATTAATAATATTGACATAAAATGTTTCGCTTGACTTTTTACCGAAAACTTTATGCAACGCTAGTGACATTAACGGTATTCAGTAAATCCGGGGAAAAATTATTAGATGAAAAATTTACAGCACAAAATAATGAGGAAGCAAAAGCAATCGGACAACAACAATTGGAAGAGAAAGGTTATAGTGAATATACACATCGCTGTGTGTCACCTGAAGCTAAATTAGTTTTATTCCATAGGTAAAGAAACGACTTCACATGGTGAAGTCGTTTCTCGTATTACTGATGATCCGGATTTCCATAAAGCTCTTCTAATGGTTTTGTAATAATTTTACTAATATCATTAATTAAAAGATTTAGTTGTTGTTCATCTTCCATTAGTTTAGAAATATCACTATGTTGTTGTACTTCTTCTACAACTGTGCGAGCTTGTTCTACTTCTTCTTCCGTTATATCTAATCCTTGCATTTGTTTTTCTTGTAATTGCATTTGTGTATCGCGAAAACGTTCAAATAATTGTTTTGCTTGTGGATTACTCATTACTGCTTCAAAGGAATTTTTTAAATGATTAAATTCCTCACTTTCTCGAATTGCTTTCTCCAAATCGTACGCACTATCATGAATATTAGCCAAAAACGTACCCTCCTAGATTTTTATTCTTATCCACTATATCAAACGTGATTTCCCATGTATACCCATAAGTCATTATTTAATTTCAATGAATCACCACTACCATGTTAAAATGGATATATATGATAGAAAAGAGGAATTACATGTATATGAATGATCTAAAGAAAATATTCCCATCTTTATGCTATAAAGATGAAGGAGTTAATATTCCAGAAAAATATAGTTGGTTTATAACAGATGATCATAAAATAATTGGGATTGATAAAAAGGAACTAACCCATAAAGATGAAGAAATATTATCGGCTTTTCTTACACCATACCATATTTTTATTCCTCAACCTACAGAATTAGAACAAATTTGGAATCAACGAATTCATACTAATACTAATAATGAATATGTTAATACATTTCGTTTTGTTTATTTTTCTACAAAGAACACTCCAATGGAACCAAAACTATTTAAAGAAGCAATACATAATTTCTATACAAACCCTGTAGCAATCATGTGGGAAAACGATCATCAAGGGGTTATCATCGAAGAAAAACCTAACATTTCGGATGAATCGATATCCTATGAACAAATGATTGACGTATTAATGAGCGATTTATATATAAACATACGCTTTTGCATCGGACCATATATGAATAAGTTGGAAAGATTAAATGATTTTTATACAACTTTTATAAAGGAAGCTAATATTGCATTTCACTATACAGACCAATCAGTTGTTACGTATGTTGATGCGATTCCCTATCTTCTGATCCACCAAGCAGAAAAGGAATTTTTACAAAAAACGAAAGATATGATATTAGGCGAATTGACAAATGATCAAGATCTACTCCATTCCATTAAGGTATTTATTCTAAGTAATCAAAATGTAACTACTGCTGCAAAAAAACTACATTTACATCGCAATAGCTTACAATATCGATTAGATAAATTTATTGATAAAACCGGTATAGATGTTAGACAATTCAGTGGTGCAATGGCTGTATATTTAGCGATATTGTCCATGGTGCACAAGAAATAGTCTATTCTTTGTGCACGTCTACCATTTTCAGAATTCTCCATAAACCATACAATATAATTAACCGCTTACACCAAATTGGAGGTAATAAAAATGGCTGAATTAAGATTAGAACATATACAAAAAAAATATGATAAAGAAGTAGTTGCAGTAAAGGACTTCAATCTACATATCAAAGACAAAGAATTTATCGTCTTCGTAGGTCCTTCTGGTTGTGGTAAATCTACTACACTACGTATGGTTGCTGGATTGGAAGAAATCTCAGGTGGAGATTTTTATATTGATGGTAAACGTATGAACGATGTTGCTCCTAAAGATCGTGATATCGCGATGGTATTCCAAAACTATGCTCTTTATCCACATATGTCTGTATTTGATAATATGGCGTTTGGATTAAAACTACGTAAATTTAGCAAAGAGGAAATTAACAAACGTGTGAATAATGCGGCCAAAATTTTAGGCCTTGAAGCTTATTTAGACCGTAAACCAAAGGCCCTTTCAGGTGGTCAACGTCAACGTGTTGCTCTTGGTCGTGCAATAGTAAGAGATGCAAAAGTATTCTTAATGGACGAGCCTTTATCAAACCTAGATGCAAAACTTCGTGTTCAAATGCGTGCTGAAATTCAAAAACTACACCAAAGATTACAAACAACTACCATTTATGTAACACATGATCAAACAGAAGCGATGACAATGGCTACACGGCTTGTAGTTATGAAAGATGGAATAATCCAACAAATCGGTTCACCAAAAGAAGTTTATGATCTTCCTGAAAATGTATTTGTTGCCGGATTTATTGGGTCGCCCGCAATGAACTTCTTTCATGGTAAAATAACAGACGGTTATTTTGAAATAGGAGACGTTAAAATAAAAGTTCCAGAAGGTAGAATGAAATCGTTACGTGAACAAGGATATACAAATAAAGACGTTATTTTAGGTATGCGTCCAGAAGATATCCATGACGAGCCGGCATTCATCGCTGCCTCTCCTGAAACAAAACTCAATGTAAAAATTGATGTATCAGAACTAATGGGGGCTGAATCCTATCTATATTCTTCCGTAGCTGGCCAAGAATTTGTTGCCCGAGTAGATTCACGTTCCAATATCAATGGTGGAGATCAAATTGATTTGGCATTTGATATGAACCGTGTACATTTCTTTGATGCAGAAACAGAAAGCCGTATTAAATAAGTTTTAATCAAAAATCGAGTACATGGTGCTCGATTTTTTGACGCCCCTCTAAAAAGAGGAAAGCCTTTGCTTTCCTCTTATGCCATTTCTATATTAAATTTATTGTCCACCATTTAGTTGTTGTTGAGCTGTGTGTACTAGACGTTTTGTAATTTCTCCACCAACAGAACCGTTAGCACGAGAAGTAGTGTCTGCACCTAAGTTCACACCAAATTCAGATGCGATTTCAACCTTCATTTGGTTTAGAGCTTGCTCAACCCCAGGAACTAATAATTGGTTAGAATTGTTGCTTGCCATTTTTATCTCACCTCCTTGTTTGTTGTATTTCTATTGTCTGTTATTTTTATAAATCCTATTACAAAAAAACATTGGTAAAATGTAGATATAATTCCAATTCAACAGCTACTACAAAAAATAAACGCTTGGAGTAAACTTTCTATTACTCCAAGCGTTTGCTATTCATTATTTAGGATGTGTCATTTCTTCCGGTTTTACAAATTCATCAAATTCTTCCGCTGTCAGCAATCCTAATTTAACAGCGGTTTCTTTTAATGTTGAGTTTTCATTAAATGCTGTTTTAGCAATTTTTGCTGCATTTTCATATCCAATATGTGGATTTAATGCAGTTACTAGCATTAAGGAATCATTTAAATTCTTTTCAATTTGTTCATGGTTTGGTTCGATTCCTTGAGCACAACGCTCATCAAAAGAAAGAATACTATCAGCAAGTAATTGACAAGATTGTAAGAAGTTATAAGCAATAACTGGTTTGAATACATTTAATTCAAAGTTACCTTGGCTTGCTGCAAAGCCAATTGTAGCATCATTACCCATTACTTGTGCAGACACCATTGTAACTGCTTCACTTTGAGTTGGATTAACTTTACCAGGCATTATCGAGCTTCCTGGTTCATTCGCTGGTATGGTAATTTCCCCAATTCCGCAACGTGGGCCACTTGCTAACCACCGGACATCATTAGCAATCTTCATCATGTCCGCAGCAAGACCTTTTAGTGCACCATGAGCATATACAGATTCGTCATGACTGGTTAAAGAATGAAACTTGTTTGGCGCGGAAACAAATGTTTTTCCAGTAAATTCACTAATCGCCTGACATACACGTTCTGAGAATTCAGGATGTGCATTTAGGCCTGTACCAACTGCTGTTCCCCCAATTGCTAATTCTTTAATATGCTCAACACTTTCCTTAATCATCATTTCTGATTTTTCAAGCATACGATGCCATCCACTAATTTCTTGTCCTAATGTTAGTGGTGTAGCATCTTGAAGGTGAGTTCGTCCAATTTTTACGATATCAGAAAACGCATCGATTTTTCCTTTAAGTGTATTTTTTAATGTTTTCACAGCAGGAAGTACTTCATCTTCTAATTTTAATACGAAAGCAACATGCATAGCTGTTGGGTATGTATCATTAGAACTTTGTGATTTATTTACATCATCATTAGGATGAAGGATTAAATCGCTACCATTTTCTAATAGCCATTTATTTCCAACATGTGCGATTACTTCATTGACATTCATATTCGATTGTGTACCACTGCCAGTTTGCCAAACTACTAATGGGAAATGGTCATCTATTTTCCCTTCAATAATTTGATCTGCTGCATAGGCAATAGCTTCGGCCTTTTTACTATCTAATAAACCTAGATCACTATTAGCTTTTGCCGCACTTTTCTTCAAAATCGCAAATGCACGAACAACTTCTTTTGGCATTAATTCATTTCCAATAGGAAAGTTTTGTTTACTACGTTGTGTTTGTGCACCCCAGAATTTGTCTGCTGGTACATTAATTTCCCCTAATGTATCTCTTTCAACACGGTATTCCATCCTGTAATTCCTCCCCTATGTTACTTTTACTATCAACTATATTGTAACAAATTTCATAACAAATAAGGTACTAAATATACTAGGTTTAAGGTAATTTTATAAAGAAGTTGGATAAAAAACTACAAAAAGCCCCACCAATAATGGCGAGGCTTCCTATTTTTCTACTCCCAAACGTAGTCCATATACACTTGGCTATATTTTAAAAATTCATCTTTATTATCTGTCTCAATCGAATAATGGATCTTGTCCAATATTTTTTGTTTATTCCAGTTAAAGCAAATCTCATCCAACATTAACTGTGCATTTAAACCAAACTCATAAGGGATTTCTTTTCTTGCATAAAGTTCCGTACCTGCATAGCGACGAAAGTTGTATATTACTTTTTGTTGTTTCAAGAGAACTCCCCCTTAACCTTTTTAATATTATAATAATTTTTTAGAAAAATCTCAACACTTATTTTTACAAATACATGATGACTTTTGATTCATAATAAGTAAGGTATTTATTTCATTCCCTGTAATCATAATAATTAAACTTCTTACATATCCTGTCTTTTCTTTAGACTATGAAATTTACATATGAGAGAATTTAGGTAACAACATAGCGGAGGAAATAAGATGAATTACGCAGATAACTTAAAGCAGGCTGAAAAAGGAGCATGGATAAGCATAATAGCTTATATCACTCTTTCTATTATAAAATTGCTTATTGCTTATGTTGGTGACTCTGATGCCTTACGTGCTGATGGATTAAATAATGCAACAGATGTTATCGCATCAATAGCCGTCTTAGTTGGATTGAAAATTTCCCGTAAACCACCTGATAACGATCATCCATATGGTCATTACCGGGTCGAAACGATTGCCTCCTTATTTGCAGCTTTTATTATGGCGTTTATAGGGATACAGGTTATTTTCGATACATTCCAAAAAGTCATTTCTAATAAAGTGTCGGAGGCTCCCAATTTATTAACTGCTTGGACAGCTCTAGGTGCGGCTATTGTTATGTTTTTTGTTTACCAGTTCAATGTTAAACTTGCTAAGAAAATAGAAAGTAGCTCATTGAATGCAGCCGCACAAGATAATAAATCAGATGCTCTAGTAAGTATTGGAGCATTTGTAGGAATTATCGGTGCGCAATTTGGACTATTCTGGCTTGACCCGCTTGCAGGCTTTGTTGTGGGAATCATCATTTGTAAAACAGCTTTGGATATTTTCAGGGAAGCAACCCTCACTCTGACAGATGGTTTTGAAGAGGATAGATTAAAAGAGATTCAAGCAAGTATTGAAAAAGTGAAGGAAGTAAAAGAAGTGATTGATGTGAAAGGGAGAATCCACGGAAATCAATCACTTTTAGATGTAACCATATTAGTTGATCCCAATTTAAATGTCATTCAAAGCCATCGCATAACCGAAGATATTGAAAATTACTTGTATGACCAACATAAAATAACTTATGTGCATATCCATATCGAACCATACTGTAAATAGGCTGTTCAAAATAACAGCCTATTTAACTATTCATGTATAATTGACACTAGTTTTCTTAATCCATCTAATAATCTTGGGGATGGTCTACAAAATAGTGATTCCTCTAAAACATGAATCTTTTTATTTTTTATTGCTGGCATCTCACTCCATCCCGGTCTTTTGATCACCAATTCCGGGCGCATTTTTTCCTCTTTCACCCCCACCCATACCATACAAATATGGTCTGGATTTCGTTCTTTTACATCATCCCAATCTGTCTGAACACTTGCGACTTTTTCTGATGAGAAAATATTCTCTCCACCAGCTATTTCACTAATTTCAGACAGCCAGTTCAATCCACCTGGAGTAAATATTGGTTTAGGCCACCATTCCCAGTATAATTTAGTTTTTTTCTCATTTGATTGAAATTTATTTCTAATCCCTTCTATATCACCTAAGAATTGTTTAGCCTTTTCTTCACCTAAGTCGCTAAACCCTAGTGCTTCCCCCACTGTTTGAATGTCCTTTGCAATCTCTTGGAGTGAATTTGGATTTAAAATAATATATGGTATCTTTCTTTCATCCAATGCTTTAATGTTCTTCTCCATACCAGGCACACTTAAAGAAGCAAGTACAAGATCGGGTTTCATATCCTCCACCTTATCCATATCTATAGAGAGGTCTGGACCAACCTTTGGTAAATTTTGAATAGATGCTGGCCAGTCCGAATAATTATCCACCCCTACTAAAACTTTAGTTAATCCTAAATAGGCTACAATCTCTGTGTTACTCGGACAAATCGATACAACTCGCATAAAATTTCTCCTCTCATTTTTAACTTTATAAAGAAACGTCCAGAAAATGCTAGGTCTAAAAATCTGCATTTTCTGGACGTTGAATAGATATATTATTTAGCAGTAAGAAAAGAGTAAACTTTCTTCCTGTAGCGAATGTTAAGCTTTCTAATCTTGATCTGTTATGATAAGTGGACCATCTTTTGTAATGACAATTGTATGTTCATACTGTGCAGAACGGCCTTTATCAACTGTTCTTGCTGTCCAACCGTTCGAATCCATCTTACTTCTCCAATCACCTTCGTTAATCATTGGCTCGATTGTAATAACCATTCCTTCTTTTAGGCGCATTCCTTTATTTGGCAAACCAAAATGTGGGATGTGTGGATCTTCGTGAAGGGTAGGGCCAATTCCATGCCCAGTAAAGTCACGGACAACTGAAAAACCTTCAGCTTCTGCAAAAGTTTGGATAGCATGACCAATATCACCAATGCGATTTCCAACTTGTGCCTGCTCAATTCCTTTATAAAGGGATTCTTTTGTTACAGCCATTAAGTGTTTCCCTTTTTCATCTACGTTTCCAACTGCATATGTCCAAGCTGAATCTGCCAATCCCCCATCTATATTCACTACCATATCAATGGTTACGATATCTCCATCTTTCAGTTTCTCATTTCGGGGAAAACCATGACATATTTCATCGTTTATGGAGGCACATGTTGCATATTCATAGCCATTATATCCCTTTTGCTCAGGAGTTGCTCCATTCTTAGTTAGAAAATCTTCGACAAAAGCATCAATCTCCATTGTTGTAATACCAGGTCTAATCATTTTTGCTATTTCTTTATGTGTTTTAACAAGCAAATCGCCTGCCGCTTGCATCTTCTCAATTTCACGTTTACTTTTACGAGTAATCAACTATCTTCTTCCTTTCTTTTGGCAGATTGGAAAATATATAAAATTTTTCTCCTGCATAAGTACAACTAAGATACTTCTTAGCTTCTTACTTCTATATAAAAGCTATACCTAACTAATTATCGATACCACATAAATTTTATCATAAAGTTAAACTTCTTGCAGATTTTATGGATTTACTTTAGTGACCGACTTCCATCAATGGGGGGTTCCTTCATCCCCCACTGATAGTTAGTCGCACTTACCGAACCTCCTACCTACCTTTTTTGTCCCTCAGAAGCTTGAAAATGCAGTGGGTTACCCACTGCATTTTTTCTTAATATACGCATCCTCCTGTATAGGAAGTACCAATAATAATTAGAAGGATAAATAGAACGACTAACAGCGCAAAGCCTGAGCCGAAACCTCCAAAAAATTCTTTACTCATAACTTTCCCTCCCTCTTTTAAAGGCTAATTTACTATATTCAATTAGAATTCAAAATGGGAAGGGATTTTTAGAAAACTTAGGATTTATCAAGTATTTGGGCGAACACCTAAGTCACATTATACACCTAATAATGTTTATAATCAGAGATAATCTGTAATATTATATAATTTCCCATTGATCACACCTTCATCATTTAAAATATCAATTAATACACTAGCTACGTCAACGGGACTGTTTAATTGGTTTTCCGCTTTTAATTTTCGATAACGTTCCACATCTAAAAAAGCACCTTTATCCATCGACCGAATAGTTTCCTGCATTTGTGTATCCATAACTCCTGGATTAAATGCAATTACTTTGTTTCCTGTGTTCAATTCCTCCTGTTCCAGGGCAACGGTTTCTGTATACAGATTAATACCTGCTTTCGTAGAACAATACGTACTCCATCCAAAAATTGGTCGTTTCCCTGCTCCTGATGTAACTTCGACAGCTATAGCTTGTACATGCTCATGCTTATTTGCTTCGTTTAGGAAGGAATTCGTTATTAACATAGGAGCTATCATATTCACATGGATGTGATTAACTAGATCTTCTTTTTTGATATTCATTGCTTGATCCATCGGTTCGACAGCAGCAGCATTATTAATTAGAAAGACTTCCGTTAATTCCGGTATGAAAACGAAATCTTTTAATTGTTCAAAAGTGTCATCTACTTCGTCAGGGTCGCTTAAATTACAACTAAAATGCTTATAAATTTGATTATTCTCTTCCGCTATTTTTGGTAATTTATGATTATTCGTTCTTGATATTCCTATAACGTGAACACCAGATTCTAAAAATAACTTTGCTAGACCTTCTCCTAACCCTCTTGAAACACCAGTAATGATGGCGAATTTCGTCACTATTACTCCCCCTGTTCCTCATTTTATTCTTTTGATTTAACGTTATCCCAATAGTAAACTAATGTTTCCATTCCCTTTTCCAAACTATCCATAGGAAAGCTTTCATTTGGGGAATGTAATCGATCTTCAGGTGTACCAAACCCTAATAATACAATTGGAATTTGATAAATAGCTTCTATCCATTCTACAACTGGAATCGAACCACCCATGCGAATATAGACGGTTTCTTTACCAAAAGCTTTTGTATAACTTTCAGCCGCCTTTTTAATTAAAGGATGTGTTGGTTCTACTTTATATGCCTTAGCTGATAATTTTTCTTTTTTCACTTCTACTACAACACCTTTTGGCGCTACACGATGGACATGTTGTTCCAATAAGTATTGAATGTTTTCTGGATCTTGCCCTGGAACTAATCGACACGTAATTTTTGCAGTAGCTGATGAAGGGATGATTGTCTTGGTCCCTTCTCCCTGATACCCGCCATATATCCCATTTAATTCCAAAGTCGGTCGTCCCATTGTATGCTCTTTTGGAGAATATCCTTTTTCCGAAACTGTTTCCGGAATTCCTGTCGCCTTCACAAAGTCTTCACTCGGCACCTCAGCAATTAGTTTCCTTTCTTCATCCGTCAATGGCTCAACACCATCATAAAAACCATCAATCGTAATGACTTCCTCTTCATTTTTCATTGTGGATAAAATATGACTTAAAGCCATTATAGGGTTTCTTACTGCACCACCGTACATACCTGAATGAAGATCATGATTCGGTCCCGTTACCGTAATTTCAATACCAGTAAACCCTTTTAATCCGTATAAAATGGTTGGTTGATTTTTCGCTACCATTCCAGAATCTGAAATAACGGCAAAATCGGCTTGGAATTGTTCTTTTTTGCTTTGTAAAATTTCATATAAATTCTTACTACCAATTTCTTCTTCCCCTTCAATACAAACTTTCACGTTAATTGGAAGCCTTCCCTCTGTATTCATATATGCCTCAAATACGGCTAGATGCATAAATACTTGTCCCTTATCATCACTTGACCCTCGCGCATACAGTCTTCCATCTCTTATCTCTGGTTTAAAAGGATCACTATCCCATTTGTCAATTGGATCTACCGGTTGCACATCGTAATGTCCGTAAAACAGTACAGTAGGTGCAGTTGAACCAGCTCCATTATATTCTGCATAAACAATCGGATGTCCGTTCGTTTGCTGCTTTTCAACTTTTTCAAATCGTATATCATTCAAATATGTAACAAGGAAATCACAAGCTTTATTTACATCATCTCTATATTTACTGTCTGTACTAATACTAGGAATGGATAAGAACTCATTCAATTTAGATATTAATTCCTCTTGATGTTCTTTCAAATACTTTAACGCCTTTTCACTCATCTTTTTTCCCTCCGCATAAACGTTTTCATTCATTTTAGCATATTTTTAAAAAAATAAAAAAAGAAGCAAGCAACCATCATTAGTTGCTTGCAAGAAGTTTTATTTACCTTTTATTCTGTGGGAATAGGCGTTCAATCATATTACCAAATTGGTCAAAGAATCCTTCCACTGGTTTACCACGGTCAACATCATTCGAATAATTATTTGCTAAATTAAAGAAATCTGGGTTTGTGGAGACGTAAACATTGTCTATATCGTTGTCAACTGAACGAACAATATCTGATATTTCTTTTTTGACATGATCTGATAATTGATCATCAAACATGTCATTATCATTGTTATTAACATTATTGTTGTTAATATTGTTATTGTTGTTGTTACCGTTATTGTTGTTATTGTTGTCTGTATCTAATTCCGCAGCAACATATGCGTTATTATCCGTGGTTAATACATAGACATTATCAATTTCTTTTACTTTCTTAGAAATTTGATTTGCTGCTTCTTTGGATACTTCATAACGAGTATTGTTATTGTTACGAACGCCATCATTTCGGTCCCCAACATTACGAACGCCGTCATTTCGATCTGCGACATTACGGAAACCATCGTTTCGATCTCCTACTCGATTTCCATTGTCATTATTAAATATATCATTATTGGTTAAATATCGATTATCACGGTTTTGGAAACGATCTGCATCGCGTTCTAATGTGTAGTTACGAACGTTGGTCATTCCGTCACCAGTGTTATTCCTGTTTTGATCCATATTACCAGGAGCGGCTCCTTGATCCCCCGCTTGACATCCCACTAAAGCCATTGTTACAACAACTGCGCCAGATAAGAGCTTTTTCTTCAAATTTGTTTCCTCCTTTTGATTATGAATCAGTCATAGTATGATTCCTAAGGAGAACAATATTCGATAAATGTTGATACTATTTCTGGTAATCCAACCATAAACTAAAATACACATGTTACCTTAACAATGGGCATGATAGTAGTAACCCTGAATGTTAAGGAGGGGTAAAATGGTGCCTGATTATGACAAAGCCTTATATTATACGCTTTGGGGACAATGGGATGATTTACTTGTATTGATGGTACGAACAAAAGATGATATGCTTTCCAAAAAGATCCAGCATTTTCTGCATTCTTACCGATATTCCCTTGATCAGCAGAAGGTAATGGAATCCCATGACAACCTTCTTTATTATATAGACCATGCAATGAAACAAACACCTACTATGACGATGGAAGTATAGAAAAGCGGAGCGACTTTCACCTCAAGGGTATAAGTGCGACTAAGCCTCAGGTTTCACCATCGGCAAGTCTTCTTTATCGTGTCATGAGGTGAAGGATCTTGCTACGGCTTTAGCGCTGAAGCTGGAAAATTAAAAGGAAAAGCAATAATTTGCTTTTCCTTTCATGTTTATTCATTATTTCCGTTCTTTCCTTTTTGATTACTCGGATGATTTTCATCCTTCCAATTGGCCTGATCATTATCCTTTTTATTTTGACTTGGATGTTGATCGCTATTCTTTTTTATATTATTACCGTTAGAATTAATCTCGCCATTTTTACCTTTTAATTCACTTGGATGTGGGTCTTCCTTTGAATCTTCATCAGTTGGTATATTTTCTTCCTCATTGGTTTCCGTATGTTCTTCAACTTCAGATTCCTGGGGTGGATTAGGGGTATTAACTTCCTCGTTCGTTTCATCGTTGATGTCATCGTTCATTTCAACATTTTCATCATTTTCCATTTCTTCTTCATGATCTTCCTGTGGTTCCTCTTCATTTACTATCTCTTCTTCATCTGTTTTCTCTTCCGCATTATCTGTAGATTTAAAGAAAGTATCCATGATTTCTACTTCTGAAATATCAAGAAAATCCTCATTTTGAAGAGATTGAATAGATTCCGGTTCTTGGCCAATAATCAATTGTTTAGCCATCAGTTTATTCATTGACGTCTCTTGTTCGTTTGCCAAGTCACGAATATCTTTCGGAACATTAAAAGCAGCAAGATTCCAATCAGGTTTATTTTCCTCAAAATGGTTTTCAATTTCCTTTAAAATCTTTTGTTCATCATCTGTTTTTTCTTCATCCATATAACTTATTCCAACTAATATATTTTTCCCGTTGTTTATTAACCCATTTTCCTCACTTGTATTCATAATCATCTGAATGACTGTTTCCAAATTTTCGTTTAAATAATTCGTTAATTCTCCCATTATTTGTTCTGCATCATCATTCATAGCATGTATTTTTCGTACAGTATAATTTTCATCTACCTCTAATTCTATACTAGGGTTAATATCGACTGTAACATACGCATACGTTTTATCGTTTGGGGAAAAATAAAAGGGAAGAAAAAGACAAACCAGTACGATACATGCAACCGTTAATATTCTAGCTGGTAAATGCCTTTTATTATTTTTGGATAGGAAAAAAAACCTCTTTGGGTAAATTGGTTCAAATACAACCTCATCACCTATTTGTGCATCCTTTACGTAAACTTTCCCTTTTAAAAAAGCCCCATCTTTCGTCATTAAGATAGTATATTTTCGATGTCGTTCGAGTATAATTCCTTTTTTCACAGACCCACACCCTTAAGATAGTCCTTCAAATATATAAAATCTTCACTTAGAACAATAAAAATGGCCAAAATGAATTTTCGGTTACGTTCTAATGTTTTTTTACTTACATCCACCTGCTTGGAAAGCCCTTTAATCGGCAGTTTTTTCTTTTTCCAAACATATTCTCGCAAATCTTTATCCGCATATAAAATACGTGCCGTTCGAACAGCCGATTCTCTTGCATCATTATGTTTTGGAGAAACTTCTGTAAGCTCCATAAGACTTAATTTGTACTCTGAGAGCTTTTTCTTAAATTCTTCAATTTCATCCCTTAACATGGCCGCATTTTCTTTTTCTTGATAATGCTCCTTAGCAATACGGATTTCGGTAGGGTTTTCCAATTGATCATCATCAAAATCCTCATCAATAGAAACTGTTTTAACGCCCTTTTGACTGTAACGAATATAATCAATCACTTTCCGTTTGATGACAATGCTCGCGAAATTCAAAAATGAACTACCTTTTTCAATCGAATAGGAAAAAATCGCATCATTAAAAGCTGTTAATCCTATACTGAATTCATCATCGTGCTGGGGATTGATATATCGTTTACAAACATCCGAAACACATTTTGCTACAAATGGTTGATACGTTTTTAACAGATAATTGTGTACTTCTGTATCTCCATTTTGCGCAGAAATAATCAACTGCTCAAGGGGTTTTTCTTGTACTGTTTTATTAATCATTAAACAGGAGCACCCCCTGATAATATATTTTTCGTAGTATACAGAAACTTTTTGGGTGTGGTTTCATACTATTATTATTTATTTGATTTACTAGAGAAACTAACATTTTCATTCCACCATTTTCTAATTCGTGTCACGACATTTTTCGATCCACTTCGACATACCCTATCGTATCGCAACCAATGTAGAGAAGCTATCTCAAAAACATTACATTTTATTTAAATATCCATGACCATTTATTTCATAATAGTGATATAATAATTGAATCGGTACAAACAATCCAACTTTACCGTGTGATTTATCATCTAAAGTCGCAAAAATAACTCCAATTACCTCTCCATTCCGATTTAAGACAGGACTTCCACTATTTCCGCGATAGACAGGGGCGTTAATCATCACCACGTTTTCTTCCCAATCCTTTAACATGGTAGTGCCAACAATGTGTCCTTCATTAGCGATTCCATTAAATCGTAATGGATTTCCAATAAACTGTATTTCTTCTTCCTGAGCAAAGGAAGTATCTGATAAGGTTAAATATGGTAAGTCTTCTCCTTCAACTTTTAACAAAGCCATATCAATGGAAGGATATGCCGTTACTATTTCTGCTTCAAAAAGACCATTATCTGGAAAGGCCACTACGATTTCATCTTTATTTTCGATGACGTGATGATTCGTTAATATAAGCCCATCACTTGAAATAGCAAACCCAGTCCCCTTACTATTTTCAGATTCTACAACTACTACTGCCTTTTTGTATTGTTGAATATCTTCATCCTTAGACAAAGTTGCTGATGTCTTTAAAAAGTCGATTGCAGGGATGGAAAACGTTTCAGGAATCGTAGAAAACAGACTAAAAGCCATCATAACTGCAATTAGCCAAAACGCCCATTTCGGAAATGGGCGTTTTGGTGACTTGTGCTTTCTCATTTTCTCTCTTTCTAAAGCTTTTCTTCGTTCTTCTTGGACCAGTTCATACAACTCGTCATCATCGATTTCTTCATATAAATCTTCATCCATAATATCTGTTTTATCATTCATTTTTTTATCCATATATCACCTCGAGCAATATACGTTCATTCGTTTAAAAATGGTTCTTCCATATCTATTTTCATTATACCACATGTTATTTTTTAATTCTGTTAGACGTTAATTAATATTATCAAGATAAAATTGTTACGACTTTCTCACAAAATCTGATATTATTTTATTAAAGAAATGGAGTTGATCAAAATGCATCTTGATGAAATGTTAGAATTTAATAGGAAATTCGTTGAAAGCAAAGAATACGAAGCATACACAACGGATACATATCCTAATAAAAAGATGGTTATTTTCACCTGTATGGAATCAAGGCTGATTGAATTATTACAACGCTCCTTGAATATTCAAAATGGTGATGTAAAAATGGTGAAAAATGCTGGTGCCATCATCCGAAAACCTTTTGATAGTATTATGAAGAGTATTTTAGTTGCAATCTATAATTTAAAAGCTGATGAAGTAGTTGTCATTGGCCATCATGATTGTGGGATGTCGCATGTAAATGTTGATGCTTTAACAGATAATATGATAGAACGTGGAATTAAACAAGAGACGATTGACACACTAAAGCACTCAGGAATTGATTTTGATGATGAATTCCATGGATTTAATACAGTTGAAGAATCTGTAGAACAGAGTGTAGAAATAATACGTAACCACCCACTTTTACCTAAAGGAATTAAAGTTCACGGACTTGTAATCGATCCAGGTACCGGGAAAGTGGATGTAGTTACTAGAGAAGACTAATAAGAGAATTAATAAGTAAAAACAAAAAAACTATCGCAAAATGTTTGCGATAGTTTTTTTGTTTTTTACATAAAATGCTTCCCTCCTCCGCATACTATACCAATGAAGCTTCACGACGTGGAGGGCATGCGAATGAGAAAAAATCGGTTTATGAAAAAAGATAATATTTTTCCAATCACCGTTAAAGATCTAGAAGAATTATTAAATAGTAAATTTGAAAACAACCCAGACCTTTCTATTTCTAAATTTGAAAATAAGGGTAAAAAAGCGCTAATTTTCTATATTGATTACCAGGTTCAGGGAAACATGATGGAGGAATATTTATTAACGCCCCTTCTTGAGAAAGATATGAAATGGAATAATTCTACTATTTTAAACGAAATTCCTTTAAGCAATGGAAAAACACTCCAATCACTTGATGAGATACTGACGGATTTATTAATTGGTGGGGTATTTATCTATGTAGAAGGAGAAGATAGTGTTATTGGCTATCTTTTATTAAAAAAAGAAAAACGTTCTTTAGAACAGTCGGAAACGGAATCGGTTGTATTAGGACCTAAAATTGGCTTTACAGAGTCACTGGTTACGAACTTGAATATTGTTCGGTGGACGATAAGATCGAAAGACTTAGTTCTCGAAAGTTTCTTGGTTGGGGAACTAGAACCACGCGAAGTACGACTCATTTACCTGAAGTCTGTGGCTAATGAAACAGATATTAATACGATGAAACAAAGAATAAGTGAGTTGGAAATAGATGTAGTAGATGATAGTTCCGTATTAATGCAATATTTAGAGGATTCAACTTCTACTATTTTTCCGCAGTTCCTGACAACAGAATTGCCAGATCGTTTTAGTTACAGCATTAATCGCGGAAGAATTGGTGTATTAGTTGAAAATAGTCCTACAGCTTTCATTGCACCAACGACATTTTTTAGTTTTTTTGAATCAACCGAAGATCTTTATATGCGTTGGAATATTGGAACTATTTTAAGAGCATTACGATTTATTTCATTTATTCTTTCTACGATTATGACACCATTATACGTAGCGGCAGTAACGTTTCATTATGAAATTATTCCTATACCATTGTTAATAAACTTAGGTCAATCAAGGGCAGGAGTACCGTTTACACCAATAGTTGAAGTTTTGATTTTAGAATTCATAATTGAATTACTCCGAGAATCTGGAGCACGACTCCCAACTAAAATTGGCCAAACCATTGGTATCGTTGGTGGTGTAGTTGTAGGGACAGCAGCTGTTGAAGCAGGAATTACAAGTAATGTTCTGATCATCTTTGTTGCTCTTAGTGCTTTAGCATCGTTTTCAGCACCCAATTATTTGATGGGTACAGCAGCTAGAGCCATACGATTCCCAATGATCATACTTGGTGGAGTTTTGGGGATGGTAGGACTGGCATTCGGACTTTGTTTCTTAGTCATTCACTTATTAAAGATAACGTCACTAGGCAGACCTTATTTATCCCCTGTTTATCCATTGAGATTTCAAGACTTTAATAAAGCACTTTTTCGCTTACCACCACAATTTGAAAATAAGCGATTTAAGTCATACCGTCCAAAAGAATTAATTCGCTATAGTCGAGAAAAAGCTAAACAGAAAAAGGATATTGATGAGTAGGTGGAACGATGGATATAAATATTAAAATTAAAGATAATTTACAAATACAAGCTTTTTATATTTTCTTCGTTGTTGTATCTATTCAAATCGGAGTTGGTTTAATTGGGTTTCCAAGGCTTGTTATCATGGAAACCCTTCAAGACTCATGGATCTCCATTCTTATAGCTTACGCTTATATTGTTTGTGTCCTTATTGCAATGATACTTATTCTCAAACAGTATGATAGTTCCGATATTTTTGGAATCCATGTAGACATTTTCGGAAAATGGGTTGGAAAATTAATAGGAATGGTATTCATCATACACTTTGCTATTAGCATGTTCTCTGTACTAATTACATACATTGAGATTGTTAGGGTCTTTATTTTCCCGAATATTTCCATTTTTGCATTGAGCTTTTTAATCCTTTGTTTAGTCATTTATAGCGTTCTTGGCGGGATCCGGGTTATTGTGGGAGTTTGTACCGTTTTAGGTATTTATTCCAATTGGATTTTCCTTCCACTTATTCAACCTACATTACAAATAGATTTAACCCACCTTCAACCATTATTTGAAACGCCATTACCTAACTTATTAGAAGGAGCAAAACTGAGTGGATATTCATTCCTAGGTTTTGAAATTATATTAGTCCTATATCCATTCATAAAAAACAAAAAAAAGATTACGTTCCCTCTATTTCTAGCTACTAGTTGGACAACCATTATCACCTTATTTATCACGATGGTCGTTATGGGATATTTAAGTTACCGTGAAATAAGTATCGAGCAATGGGTTTTACTTATTTTATATAAGCTTCAAACTTTTTCATTTATTGAAAGGTTTGACTTTATCATTGTAGCCAGCTGGTTGATCATTATTATCCCAAATATGATTATACTTATGTGGGGAATAACGTATGGGATGAAACGAATGTATAAAATACCTCAGAGATATACACTTTATATCGCTTCTCTCATCTCACTTGCAGCTAGCCCATTTTTTTATGAACATTTTTTAATACAAAAAGTTATTAACCTCTCAGCTCAATTGGGATTTTGGCTTGTGTATGTTTATCCATTCATCCTATTGCCTATCGTTCTAATAAAAAAACGACTCTTGGAAAATAGGAAGTGATTATCATGCGAAAAAAAATTCACATTGGTTTAATAGGGTTGTATTTAGTTTTCCTTGTTGGTTGTATTGAAAAAGAGGTAATTGAGGATCTCGCCATTATTACTGCACGTGGAATTGATGTGGCGGAAGATGACAAAATTGAAAAAACGGTTAATTTCATACGATTTGATCCTCAAGCAGACAGCATATATGGCACCGTTTCAGGAGAGGGTAAAACGCTAAAAGGGGCAAGGGAAGTAATTGCAAGACAAGTTAGTTTTAAATTAAGAGAAGGTCAACTTAAAGTGGAAATTTATGGAAAGGAAATTGCTAAAAGAGGGATAAGTACATATATAATGGCTTCCGCACGGGATGCACTCACATCTGATACGATGAAACTTGCGGTTGCAGAAGAAACCGCAAAAGAAATATTTTATGCAGATTCCGAAGAAGCAGCCTCGATTGGAAGGTTTTTAGATGAATTACTTGGAAAAGAAACAAAATCGGGAAATATTCCTTCCTCTTCCCTGCAATTTTCTTCACGAAGATCCGCAACAACGGGTCAGGATGGAGTATTACCTATCATTGGTTTAAAGGGTGAGGTACCCGCCCTAAAAGGATTGGGTGTTTTTCATAATGATCACCTAGCATTGGAAATATCTCTTAAAGAAGGGCTATTATTGAAGATGATAATAGATGGTGTAAAAAATACACCATTAGAAATGACTATACCGTCAAAACCTGTTGAAAAATATCTTGACAAATCTCCTCTAATCCAACACGACCATAGCATGGAGGAAGATGTTCCATTAAATTTCCTTATCATTAAGGGAAAGAGTAAGACAAAAATGAAAAGCATAAAAGATTTAACGTATCAAACGGATATTCATATGACAATAGATTTGTCAGAATTATACGAGGAGCTTAGAATAAACAAAAGAGAGGTTACAAAAGCGCTTGAAAAAGCATTAGAAAAACAGTTTAAAAAGGAATATGAGGAATTACTAAAAAAAACACAAGAAGTTAATGCCGATCCATTCGGATATGGTAAGATATATCGAATAAACAAAAGGGAAAAATTAATAACGGAAAATGAGTGGGATGAGAAATATCCAAGAATATCTGTGGACTTTAATGTAAAAGTAGATATTATGCATACCGGAACAATAGATTAAAATAATACATCCCTTGTTAGGCTTAACAAGGGATGTTTAGTCTAATTATTTTCTTACTTCCTTAATAATTTCAATAACTCGGTCACGTGCTTTTTCACTTTTAAACTCTTTCATCTGATCCATCATGACTGGTGCAACTTTTTTCAACTGGAGTAGTTCTTCCACTAACTTCTCTTCTGTCAATTCCTCTTCCTCTAACACTTGAGCATAGTTTTTATTTTTAAAAGACCTGGCATTCACAATTTGGTCTCCCCTACTAGCTGCTCTAGAGAGAGGAATAAGTAACATGGGAATCCGTAAAGCCAAAAATTCAAAAATAGCATTCGATCCAGCCCTTGATAAGACAAAATCTGTTGCAGCAAATATATCTTTTAATTCTTCATTAATATATTCAAATTGAACATACCCTTTTTCTTTAATCGAATGATCTACCTTCTCTTTTCCACATATATGAATAATTTGAAACGCATGTAAAAGCTTAGATAAACTATTCCTTACCGTTTCATTAATTTTCTGTGAACCGCCACTTCCCCCCATGATGAGAAGCACCGGTTTTTCTTTCGTCAATCCTGCAAATTTTAATCCATTCTCTCGATTTCCTTGGAAAAGTTCCTCGCGAATGACGGCCCCAACATGCTCTGATTTATCTTTTGGTAAATACTGCATCGTCTCCGGGAATGTGGCTAATACTTTTTTTGCAAATGGAATTGATAGTTTATTCGCTAATCCCGGAGTATAGTCAGACTCATGGATAATGGTGGGAACACCACGAAGCTTGGCAGCCGCTACAACTGGCACGGACACGAATCCACCTTTTGAAAAAATAACGGATGGCTTTCGCTTCCCAATAATTCGATAAGCTTGCATCGTTCCTTTGAGCACTTTAAAAGGATCCTTAATATTTTCTTTTGAAATATATCTTCTTAATTTTCCTGTTGAGATTGGGTGATAGGTTACACCTATTAATGACGTAATTAAATCACGTTCAATTCCGTTGTGTGATCCAATATAATCAATTTCCCAGCCCTTTTCCTGATAGTAAGGAATGAGAGCTAAATTTACAATGACATGTCCGGCCGTTCCACCACCAGTAAATAATATTCGTTTCGTATTCATTTATGTACTTCCTTTCTTTCCGTAAATATCTTATGAGTTATCATGATTCCTATGCCTTAAAATTACTTGTAGAAAAGGAATGCTATATTATGTGTGAAACATCTTCTATAAAGAAGACTTCCCATCGGTGGGAGTTTTACTGCCCGTTTAGGTGGGACAAAAGAAAAATTCGAGCTAAATAGCAATCAATTCTATTATAGCGCAAATTACAGTAGCAAGGGAAAATCATCTCGTTGTATGTATTCTTTTTTTTCATCCAAAAAATTGACCACAAATTGTTATACAATTTATAGTCAATTTATATTACGCTTTTGTTCTTAATGCATTGGAAAGAAGATCATTTGTAGTAGAAAAATAAATCCAAACACGTAAATAATCCAATGAACATCCTTTCCTTTACCCCTAACTAATTTCAGGATAGGATAAATAATAAATCCAACTGCTATTCCAGTTGCAATACTAGATGTAAAGGGCATCATTAGGATAACAGCA
This sequence comes from Oceanobacillus sp. FSL K6-0118, assembly GCF_038006665.1. Classification (NCBI taxonomy): domain Bacteria; kingdom Bacillati; phylum Bacillota; class Bacilli; order Caryophanales; family Bacillaceae; genus Oceanobacillus; species Oceanobacillus sp. FSL K6-0118. The sequence continues at coordinate 1,348,528 of NZ_JBBOVR010000001.1, read as the reverse complement.
AATGCTGAAAAAGCTTCTTCAAATTCTTGCCAATTTATTTTTGCTAATCCACCCATCATAAAACTTCCAACGATAATCAATACAGGAGCTGTAATCGCCGGAACACCTGCAATTACTTTGATAATAGGAGTAAAGAAAATAGAAGAGATAAACAATATAGCAACAACTACAGAAGTAAGTCCAGTCCTTCCTCCAGCAGCAACACCAGAAGTAGATTCTACATAAGCTGTAGAAGGACTTGTTCCAAACATGGAACCAACCGTTGTTGCAGTGGCATCTGATAGCAATGCTTCTTTAGCATGCTTCATTTTTCCATTTTTCATATATCCTGCTTGTTCAGCTACACCTACCATCGTTCCAGTTGTATCAAACAGTGTAACTAATAAGAATGCAATAATTACAGTATAAAGACCATTCGCAAAGACACCGGCAATGTCTAAATCAAAGAATACAGGGGATGGCGGGGTTTCGATGACTCCCTCAAAGTGTAATTGCCCGGTAAAAAAGGCAATAATACCCGTAGCCACCATCCCAAAAAATAATGCGCCTTGGACTTTTAATGTATATAAAATTAAAGTAATGAATAATCCAACAATCGCTAAAATAACCATTGGATTTGTCAAATCTCCTAACCCAATCACATTTGCTTCATTTGCACTAATGATTCCCGCATTTTTTAATCCAACAAATGCAATAAATAAACCAATTCCAGACGTAATTCCGTATTTCAATGAATTAGGAATGGCGGAGATAATTGTCTCACGTAATTTAGTAAAAGTTAATATTAAAAAGAGTATTCCGGCTAAAAACACCGCTCCAAAAACAACTTGATAAGATAAACCTTGTGTTACCACAACACTAGTGAAGTATGCGTTTAATCCCATTCCCGGTGCTATCGCTATTGGATAATTGGCAAGTAATCCCATCATTAGTGTTCCAACAACTGCAGAGATAACAGTAGCCATAAATACTTGTTCAAACGGAACACCCGCAGCTGATAAAATAGATGGATTAACAATAATGATATACGCCATTGTTAAAAAAGTTGTAATTCCCGCAGTCACTTCTGTTCGGATATTTGTATTGTTTTGTTTTAGTTTAAAGAAATTTTCCATATCAAGCACCTATCTTTCCGAATAATAAAACCAACATTTTATATAATATTCGTTTTTAACATAAATTGCAATGGAAAAGCCCTTTTTAGTTTGCCAAAAAGAACAAAGGCGTAAGCGCCCGTTTAGCGACGTACGGACTGGACTGAGCCGTAGGAGATAAAGGAAACACGACGAACGAAGTGAGTCGATGTTGACTTATCGCACGGAGGTGAAGGAAGTCTCGCTAGTCGCTGGGCGCTGGAGCCGGACGTGGCTATTCCGCGAATTAGTTATTGAGTTATTTTTATAATTTCCTAAAGAACAGAAAAAAAACCCTCGTATTAACCAATAAGTCAATACGAGGGTTTTCGTACATGATTAACCTTCCAACAATAATGTTTCAGGGTCTTCTAGCATTTCTTTCACACGAACTAAGAAACTTACTGCTTCTTTTCCGTCTACAATTCGGTGATCATAAGATAGAGCAAGATACATCATAGGACGAACTTCAATAGTGTCATCAGGCATTACCATCGCACGTTTTTGAATACTGTGCATACCTAAAATCCCTACTTGTGGTGCATTTAAAATCGGTGTAGACATCATAGAACCAAAGATTCCACCATTTGTAATGGAGAACGTACCACCTTGTAAATCACTTAATCCTAATTTATTATCTCGAGCTTTCTTACCAAGATCAGCAATTTCTCTTTCAATTCCAGCAAATGATAATCGATCTGCATCACGAACAACTGGTACAACTAAGCCATCATTCGTAGAAACAGCAATACCGATATCGTAGAATTTTTTCACTACAAGTTCATTACCTTGAATTTCCGCATTTAATAATGGGAATTCTTTTAACGCTCCTACTACTGCTTTCGTAAAGAATGACATAAATCCAAGTTTTACACCGTGTTTTTCAACGAATTTATCTTTTCTTTCTTTTCTTAGATTCATAATTGCCGTCATATCTACTTCATTAAAAGTAGTTAACATTGCAGATTCTTGCTGTACAGAAACAAGATTCCTAGCGATTGTTTGGCGGCGTCTTGTCATTTTAATACGCTCTACTGGTTTATCAAATTCCTGTTTAGAAACTTGTGCTGGTGCATCTTTCTTCGCCACTGTTTCTTGTTTTGGAGCTGCACTAGCTTGTGCGGTTGCTTCAACGTCTTCTGGACGCACTCGACCTAGTGGATCACGTGCAGTCACCGCACTTAAATCAATATTTAATTCACGTGCACGTTTTCTAGCAGCAGGTGTAGCGATAACGTCTGCTTGATTACCTACTTCCGCTTGGACTTGTGGAGCAGCTTTTACCTCAGTAGCTGGTGCAGCCTTTGTTTCTTCTTTTTGAGGAGCTTCAGCTTTAGCCGGTGCGGCTCCTGCCGTTCCATTTTCGTCTAATTTAGCAATAACATCTCCAACTGCTACATCGTTACCTTCTTCTTGAAGAACCTCTGTAATTACCCCTGAAAAATCTGAGTTTACTTCAACGTTTACTTTATCAGTTTCAAGTTCTACAATAGGGTCTCCCTTTTCTATCTTATCCCCTACTTTTACAAGCCATTCTGCGATAGTACCTTCTGTAATTGATTCTGCGAGTTCTGGAATTTTAATTTCTTGCACTGGATTTTCCTCCTTCAGGGTTAATTGCTTGTTGTATAATTTGATTTTGTTCAAATTTATGCACGTTTGGAAGTCCTACAGCTGGTGCTGATCGATCCGGACGACCAATATAACGTATTTTTTGACCATCCTTTAATAACGGACGTACATAATCATCGACAAAGTCCCATGCTCCCATGTTTCTTGGTTCCTCTTGAACCCAAACAATTTCTTCTAGATTTGGAAGTTCATTAATAATCTCTTCTAATTCTTTCTGAGGGAATGGGTAAATTTGTTCAAGTCGAACGATACGTAACCAGTCGTAGTTTTCACTTGATCCATCCATTGTTTCTTCAATATCTACCATGATCTTACCGGTACCAATTAATAAACGTTTTGCATCTTTGCTTATTGCAAAGTTTGGCTGGTTTCTCAATGATTTAAATTTAACATCTGTAAATTCTGCTGCTTCAGATGCCATTCTTGGATTACGAATCATACTACTCTTAGGTGTCATAACAACTAACGGTCTCGCAACATCTTCCCCACCTAATTTAGCTTGTCGGCGTATTAAATGGAAGAATTGTGCAGATGATGTAGGATAAGCAATAATCCAGTTATTTTCTGCAGCCATTTGCAAAAATCTTTCTAGACGAGCACTAGAGTGTTCTGGTCCCTGACCTTCAAATCCATGCGGAAGTAACATTACTAGATTCGATTTATCTCCCCATTTTGCACGGGCAGAAGAAATAAATTGGTCAAACATTACTTGCGCCACATTGGCAAAGTCTCCAAATTGAGCTTCCCATATAACTAATGTCTCTGGAGAATGAATGCTATATCCATATTCGAATCCTAGTACAGCTACTTCAGAAAGTGGACTATTTCTAATTTCGAATGTTGCTTTAGCATCCTCAATTCCATGTAACGGACAATACTTTTCACCAGTTTCTACATCATAAAGCACCATATGACGATGGGCAAAGGTACCACGTTCGGTATCTTGACCAGTGATACGAATTGGAATTCCATCTTTTAGTATGGAAGCATATGCTAATGCTTCACCCGTTCCCCAATCCGCTTTATTTCCCTCTTCAAGGGCATCTTCACGACGTTTTAATATTCTTTCTGTTTTCTTAAATCCTTTAAAACCTTCAGGCCGTTTTAACAAATCTTTATTAAGTTTCCTCAATGATTCTAGTTCGACGCCAGTTTCAAATTTATTTAAACCGTTTCTTAAAACACTTGGCATTGGGGTCGGTTCTGAATCTACCGAGTCATTTTCAATCATACTATTATATATTTCGCGAAACTCTTGTTCTACTTTATCCGTAATCTGCTTTATGTCACCTTCATTAATATATCCGTTTTTTTCCAATGAGGCAGCATATACATACGTTACGGAAGGACGATTATCTATTTCTTTATAAAGTAAAGGTTGTGTCGTCCTTGGTTCATCCATTTCATTATGACCATAACGACGGTAACCTACTAAATCTATTAAAAAATCCTTTTTAAATTTTTTACGGTATTCATAGGCAATTTTAATTGCGGACATACAAGAAATAGGATCATCTGCATTGACGCGAATAATTGGAATCTCAAAACCTTTAGCCATATCGCTAGCATACCTAGTAGAACGGCCATCTTCTCGATCCGTTGTATAACCTAATAGGTTATTAGCTATAATATGAACAGTACCACCAGTATGATATCCAGGTAATCCGCTTAAGTTTAGTGTTTCCGCTACAACGCCTTCTCCGATAAATGCAGCATCTCCATGAATAAGTACACTAAATGCTTTATCAACATCACGTTTTGGATAGCCTGCTTTACTTCTATCATCTTGTGCAGCTCGAGCCAAACCTTCTACAATTGGATTTACAAACTCTAAGTGTGATGGATTATGAGCTAAAGTTACTCTTGTTGTGTGATCTCCATTTTTAACTATTCTTTGAGCGCCAAAGTGATACTTAACATCACCTGTCCATCCATAATTAATTTTCCTTGAGCTTTCATCAGAAGGTATTAATTCTTTATCTGATGAATGATGAAATTCAGAGAAAATCTTATCGATTGGTTTTCCAAGCACATGTGCAAGAACGGAAAGGCGTCCACGGTGTGCCATACCCATCATAATATCTTCTACATTATCTTGATTACCAAAATTAACTAGTTCATCTAACATTGGTACCATCATTTCTAGACCTTGGATTGAGAATCGTTTCTGCCCTACAAATGTTTTTTGTAGAAATAATTCGAAACCTTCTACATGAGCTAATCGCTCTAGTAATTGAATTCTCTCTTCCTTTGATAATTCTAATCTAGCATTGCCAGATTCGATTAAATCAAATAACCATTTTCTTTCCTCATCGTTGTTTACATGATCATACTCAAATGTAATGGTTCCTGTATAATATTTCTTCAATGTATTGTATACATCTAAACCATTTTCAACTCCAGCTGGGGATTGTTCCCATAGCCAATTAGCTGGCATATTTCTTAAATCTTCTTCTGTAATACCATATGTTTCCGGATCAATCTCATGGGACATTGGGTCTTTATGTTGATATACAGGGTATATATCAGCTTCTAAATGACCATAACGACGAATAGCCTCAACAAGTTTCAATGCTGAGGTTAGCTTTTTCACATCAAAATTCGAAGGAGCATTAGGAGTCGCTATGTTTGTTGAATTTTCTATATTTTGCTGATTTAGCTTCTCAGGTGAACCATATTTTTCAAATATTTCCCTGATTGATGGTTCGACAGCTTCAGGATCTTTTTTAAATAATTCATATTGTTGCTGTACATACCCAATATTTGGGCCATAAAATTGTTCCCAAAATCCTCTAGCAGATTCTTCCAATCCTACTACCACGATGAATACCCCCATAAATACTTTCTCCGTTTTTGTAAACGGTTTATAATTGATTGATACTGCCCTTCACCAATAATATACATTATTTTATGGATGGATACAATAAATCCACACGATATTTGTAAAGAAAATGAATTGTCGTAATTATTGTATATTATACGAAATATAACTAAATATTCAATTTATATTTCATGTTGATTTTTAGTTAACATTGAAACCGTTTTGATTTATACTATATTATAATAGCATCTATATAAAGGAGGAAATATATATGAAGTTAGCTTTAATTTTAGGGGTAGCTCTTACATTTCTAGTTTCTATTTTCCAATCAGGATATGAAGCAAAACCGGGAGTTCCTAAAGATAATCAATAATACGAAAACCGCCATGTATGAAAACATGACGGTTTTTCTTATGTCAAATGCGTAAAATTCTGTTGCCTTAATGCTTCGTAAATAATGATTGCCGCTGTATTGGATAAATTCAAGGAACGTACTTTATCATTCATATGAATTCTTAAGCAGCGATCCTCTTTACCGATAAGCAATTCTTTTGGTATTCCATTTGTTTCCCTACCAAAAACGAAAAATATATCTATATTTTGGTCACTAAAATCATAATCCGTATAATGCTTCGTACCAAAGTTCTCAATATAATAAAATTCACCTTCAGGATATTTATCATAAAGCTCATCAAGTGAATCATATTCACGAATATCTACATTTTGCCAGTAATCAAGACCCGCACGACGAACCATTTTATCATCCGTAGAGAAGCCAAGTGGACGAATCAAATGAAGGGTAGTATCTGTTGCTAAGCATGTTCTTCCAATGTTCCCTGTATTAGCCGGAATTTCTGGTTGATATAATACAACATGTAAACTCACTTTTCTATTCTCCTATCCATTTAAGTACAACATCTATTATAACATTTCTACTCCCCAATACGGAAAAATTTATATTGTATATTCGGCGTATATGCCGTTGAATCTTCATAAGACCAATATCGATGCCTGCTATTATCCGTATGTGCATTTACTAAAGGCATTCCATATGCATCCTTACTTACAACGATTGTATTATGGTCCCATCTGTCATTTCCTTGAAAATCATAGCAAATAATATCACCTAATAAAAGGTCTTCAGGATTTTCTACTTCTCTTCCTTTTAAACCTTCTCTGGAACCACTCAAATACCAACGTAATGAATGTGCAACTGCCCAACTATAACTCCAATTATCTCCACTATACCACCAGCCTCTTTCACGAAAAGGTGCCCCTCGCATTGGTGCCCCACCAGCTCTAAGGCACTGAGAAACAAAATTGGTACAATCCACATCAAACACTCGGTATTCTGGATTATAACTATTCCACCAACGTTCTGCATATTGTACCGCAGCATGTCGATCATAAGAAAATCGCTCACCATTTCGTTCAGTTGTCTTATCTACACTTAAGGTGGGAATATCTTCAGAAACGGTATTGGTAACTATCTGTTTATGATCTACTATTTCGTTATCTATTAGTCTGAATTGATACGGAACAACCAGTTCTTCCAGATGAAAATTCTTTCCCTGTTTTATTAAGAAAGAGACATGAAATAAGTACTTATAAAGGGTTTTATTGTCATACTTCAACTTTTGAAAAACTTCTCCATTACCCTTCGTCTGTACAATTTTGGCATCTCTTTTTTCCCATAAAGCTTTTTTTCGTGCCCACCAATGATTGTTATTTCGTTCATTTTGAAAAAAGTCTAACCACCAATGTTTTACCTTTTCCATAAAAATCCCCTCCACTTTTAGTTTATGAAGGGATGGCTTGGTTAAAGTATAAATAGGCGGGATAAAATTAAAAACTTACTATAATATTTTCGTGTTTTAATAAAAACTCCTTCTTATCTAACCCCCCATTATAACCGACCATTTTTCCGTTTGTTCCGATAACACGGTGGCATGGAACTATAATAGAAAAGGGATTTTTATTAACAGCTCCGCCAACTGCACGAACAGCCTTGGGATTTCCGATCGCTATCGCTATGTCTTTATATGACCTTGTTTCACCAAACGGAATGATGTCATATAAGGAACGCCATACCATTCTTTGGAAAGGTGTACCATGAAACTCTAAATCGATTGAAAAAGTGGATTGTTTTCTATCAAAATAATTCTTTAACTCCGATTTAGCTTGTAAAAAAACCTTTGCATCTGGATAATGAATTAATTCTGTGCATGATAAATAACGTGTCATCCACTTATGATAGTATTCGGATAATTCATTCATTGAACCAAAATCCATTCGAATAAGTTTATCATCGTGTCCAAGTAAGGTCATCGGTCCAACAGGAGTATCGATTTCATCAAAATAAAGCTTCATAGTACCATAACCACCTTATCTACTTAAATAGCTGTTTCTGCAAATTCCAATCCTTTTTCCATTTCGTATTTTACTCGATCATCTTTCTCGACTTTTATAGCTTCTTTGATAGCTAAAAAAGCTTCTTCTGTTCCAATTTTACCTAGTGACCATGCGGCTGTTCCGCGAATGACTGGTCTTGGGTCGTTTTTCATCACTTCAATAATCTCTGTTACAGCAGTTTTGTCTTTATAATGGGCCAGTGCAATTAATGCGTTTCTTTGAAGTGGTTTCTTCCCCCGCCATGAACCTGAAATAGAACCAAATTTTTCCTTAAATTCACGATTTGAAATTCGCAACATAGGGATTAATTTCGGCTTGGATATTTCAGGATCCGGTTCGAACTCAGGATGTGTGTGAAAATCGATCTCTTTGTTTTTTGGACATACTTGCTGACATGTATCACAACCATATAAACGATTTCCGAGTTTTATACGAAATTCATCCTCTAAATAATCCTTTGTTTGCGTTAAAAATGCAATACACCTATTCGCATTAAGTTGTCCACCTTCCCCTACTAACGCTCCAGTTGGGCAAGCATCCAAACATTTTCTACAATCTCCACAACTATCTTCTACCGGATTATCTGGTATAAACGGAATGTTCGTTATCATTTCCCCTAAATAAACAAAGGAACCAAATTCAGGAGTAATGATGGATGTATTTTTACCACTAAACCCAATGCCCGCACGTTCCGCAACTGCACGATCAGATAACTCTCCAGTATCTACCATTATCTTTGTTATGGCTTCGGGTACCTTTTCATGAATAAAATCAGCTAATTTGTTTAAACGATCCCGTAAGACTTCGTGGTAATCAATTCCCCATGAAGCCCTAGCAAAAAGACCACGCCTTTCTTCCTTGGTACTTTTCGGTGCATTTTTCATTCGAGACGGATAAGCTAAAGCAATAGAAATAATCGATTGTGCTTCTGGAAGTAATCGTACCGGTTCTGTACGTTCTTCAATAGTTCCTTTTTCAAATCCAGATTGGTAATTTAATTCTTGTTGACGTCTTAAACGTTCCTTTAATTCGGTAAAAACATCCGCTGTAGCAAATCCAATTTTATCTATGCCTATCTTCATCGCATATTCTCTTATTTCCTGTTGTAGTTCTTCGGTGCGCATTTATTGAACCTCCCTTCTTCGATTTATTTTTATATAGTTCCAGAATACTACGGAAATTTTGCCTTTTTCAAGTTATGTATCTAGGTAAGATTATGGAGGTGTTTTCTTCGTAGGATATTTTTACATGTTAAAAAGTGGAAAAAAGGTCTAGGAAAGTGAAAAACGCAATACTTCGTAGCCCTTTTTACTACGAAACACTGCGTTACAACCTTATGTATGGAGCGGGTGATGGGAATCGAACCCACGACATCAGCTTGGAAGGCTGAGGTTATACCATTTAACTACACCCGCATATAATTAAATTATTAAACTAAACTCAATCACGACCAACATGCCTCTCCATCTACAAGCATATTCAGGGAAGTGAATACTTCGAGGCAACTCGTAGCGGATTCGGTGGATGTATCGCTCGTGGCTGAGGTTATACCATTTAACTACACCCGCATTTTTTGTTTATCGAACTAACAAAATATATTATAACAATCTAGCATACTGAATTCAAGAGGTAATTCTACATTTTTTTACAAAGTTTTTAAAAAACCTTAACTTTTTTGTAAAACTAGATATAATTGGTGACAAAATGTTACATGGATATGACAAGATTTGTTATCGACCCGCTTTGGAAGAAGTGATAAACTAGATTTACTTGGGAGGGGAAAGTATAAAATGGCTATATATCCTATTATTTTGACTCAGACTAAATTCATGCATCACGATCATTTAAAGTATCCATTTGAAGAAAGAGGCTTACAGTTTGGGGATGGAATTTATGAAGTGATTCGCATTTATCAAGGTGAGTATTATTTATTTGAAGAACATGTAGATCGTTTATATCGTTCTGCGGAAGCAATTAAACTAACATTACCTTTTTCAAAAGAAGAATTAAAAGATTTATTACTAGAATTAATAAATAGAAATAAAATGAAAAAGGACGGAAAGTTATACCTTCAAGCAACACGCGGTTCAGCTCCAAGGGATCATATTTTTCCAAAAGACGTTCTTCCAAATATTTATGGATACATCCAAGAATTACCTCGTAACGTAAATAATTTAAACAATGGAGTAAAAGCTATAACAGAGCGAGATACAAGATGGGAAAATTGCTATATTAAAAGCTTAAATCTTTTACCTAATGTTCTTGCGAAACAAGAAGCTAGTGAGAATGGCTGTTATGAAGCGATTCTACATAAAGATGGGAAAGTAACGGAATGTAGTAGTTCAAATGTGTATTTAGTGAAGAACGGAAAAATATTCACTCACCCAGCTACAAATAACATTCTTCATGGTTGTGTTAGAATGGCTGTTGAAAGATTTGCTAATGATCTAAACATCGAATTCATTGAAGATGCCTTTTCTATTGAAGAAATTGCTAATGCAGATGAATTATTTTTATCAAGTAGTACGTCAGAAGTTTTACCAATCATCCAAGTTGACAAAACGATTATTTCTGATGGAAAACCTGGTAAAGTAACAAGAATGCTTCAGGCAGCTTATGAACAAGATGCTAAACTAGCTAAACAAAGATTAGAATATTAATATCTATAAGGGAAATCGGGAGTGATGGACACTCCCGATTTCATTTAATTTAATTTACTTTTTCTGATTTCTAAGTATTCCTGTAGAGATAAGGTTTTATCTTGATGTTCATTAATATGGCATTCTACCATTGCGTCTAGCGTTTCTAAACTTGTGAAATATGGGATTTGGTATCTAACTGCCAATTCCCTTAGATAGAATCCGATTTTTTCCTTTTCTCTTCCTTGGTTCGGAATGTTTAACACAAGATCTGGCATATTCGTTTTCCAATAATTAAAGATTTCATCCTTATTATTAGAAAGTGGAAATGCATAGATTCCTTTTGTTTCTAAAAATTTTGCGGTACCTTCCGTTGCTACAAGTTGAGATCCTGCTTCTACAAACTTTTGAATAAGAGGTAAACTTTCCTCTTTTAATCGATTGGATATGGAAACAAATAACTGGTTTACATTTCGAATATCACCCATTTGAGAAGCCACTTTTTGTAGTGCCTGATTATCGGAATAGCCTAAGCCAATAATTTCCCCAGTGGATTTCATTTCAGGCCCTAAGACATGGTCGACACCCTTTAGTTTACTTGCTGAGAATATGGGCGATTTGACCGTATAATAGGTTGGTTCGGGAAGTAAATCTAATTGATTTGTGATCTCCCTTAATGAATGACCTAATTGTGTTCTTACTGCCCACTCAACCATTGGAACACCTGTTACCTTGCTCATAATCGGGATTGTTCTAGATGATCTCGGATTGACCTCTAATACGTAGATAACATCCTTATGAATAACAAACTGAATGTTCATCATTCCAATAACTGGAACGATCTGACTTATCTTTTTAGCCATATCTATCAGTTGTTGTTTTACTTCTTCTGTTAAAGAAATTGGCGGAAATACCCCGATGCTGTCTCCAGAGTGAACCCCAGCACGTTCAATATGCTCAAAAATTCCCGGAACAACAATATCTGTCCCATCACTAATAACATCAATTTCGCATTCGACACCAGGCAAATATTGGTCAATAAGTAATGGCCAACAACGACCATTTGTATCCTTTTGAATACGCGATACATAGCTATATAATTCTTTTTCATTATTACAAATGAACATCGATTGTCCACCTATTACATAGGAAGGACGAATAAGAACTGGAAATCCTAAATCGTATATTGATTCTGACACTTCATCCAAAGAGTGAACGATATGTCCAGAAATGTGTGGGATACTCAGTTGATTTAGAAGCTCATAAAATTGTTCTCTATCTTCCATTTGGTCAATATGTTCTGGTAGTGTACCAAATATATGGATGCCCTCTTCTTTTAAATCATTAGCCAAATTAATGGCTGTTTGACCACCAAACTGAATAAGAACCCCTTCTACTTGTTCTTTCTCAATAACTTGAAGTACATCTTCTAATGCTAATGGTTCAACATATAATCGATCTGCTATGGAATAATCCGTACTTACTGTTTCGGGGTTATTATTAATAACAATTGCTTCATATCCCATTTCTTTCACAGCCCAAGCTGCATGAACGGAACAATAATCAAATTCTACCCCTTGTCCAATGCGTATCGGCCCAGATCCTAAAACAAGCACCTTCCTTTTATCATTGACTACTTCTACTTCGTCTTTTCCTTGCCATGTAGAATAATAGTACGGCGTTACTGCATCAAATTCGCCTGCACAAGTATCTACTAATTTATATGCTGGTTGTAAAGAAACCTCTTTATAATAGTCTCTTAGGTTTTTCGCAGATGTTCCTACAAGTTCGGCAATCCGGAGATCACTAATATGAAAACGTTTCGCTTCGATTAGCATTTCTTTCGGAACATTTGGCCACTCGTATTCGCTCAATTTCGTTTCAAACCGTACCATTCGTTCTATTTTTCGTAAAAACCAAAAATTGATATGTGTCCTATTCATGATTTGCTCTATGCACATTTCGCGCCCGAAAGCCTCCGCGATAGCAAACAGTCGCAAATCATTTGGTTTAGTGAGTAACTCTAAAATTTCATCGTTTGTTTTTTCATTCATTCCAGGCCACTTCAAACTATACATATTCATTTCAAGCGATCGAATAGCCTTATTTAATGCACCTTCAAAAGTCCGATCTATGGACATGACTTCCCCAGTAGCTTTCATTTGTGTCCCCAATGTACGATCCGCTTCTGTAAATTTGTCAAACGGAAAACGTGGAATTTTTAAAACGACATAGTCGATTACTGGTTCAAACGATGCATAGGTATTACCTGTAATCGGATTAATAATTTCATCTAAATGCTGACCAATCGCACATTTAGTTGCAATTCTAGCAATTGGATATCCAGTCGCTTTTGATGCCAGTGCGGATGAACGACTAACACGTGGATTAACTTCGATAATACAGTATTCTTTAGATTCTGGATGAAGAGCAAATTGAATATTACATCCTCCAACTACACCTAATGCACGTATTACTTTTAAAGAGGAAGTACGGAGCATTTGGTATTCTACATCTGTCAGAGTTTGCGAAGGAGCAACAACTATGGAATCCCCAGTATGTACACCTACCGGGTCAACGTTTTCCATATTACAAATAATCACGCATGTATCATTGGAATCCCGCATTACTTCATATTCAATTTCTTTCCAACCTTTAATACTCTTTTCAACTAATACTTGGTTAATCGGACTTAAGCTTAGGCCATTTTTGAGAAGTGCCGTAAACTCTTCTTCATTATAGGCAAAACCTCCCCCTTCTCCGCCAAGCGTGTAAGCTGGTCTGAGGATAACTGGGTAACCAATTTGTTTGATGAATTCCAAACCTTCATCTAACGTTTCCACGATTTGGGATTCAGCAATTGGTTCACCAATATCAATCATTAATTGACGGAATTTTTCTCTATCTTCCCCTTTTTGAATGGAGTCAACAGAAGTTCCCAATAATGTTACATTGTATTTGTCTAAAATACCTTCTTCATACAACTTGACCGTTAAATTTAAACCCGTTTGTCCTCCTAGCGTTCCAATTAAACCATCTGGTCTTTCTTTGGCAATAATTTTTTCTAAAGAATCAATGGTCAAAGGTTCCATATATACTTGGTCAGCAATCGACTCATCTGTCATAATCGTTGCTGGATTATTATTAACAAGTACCACTTCTATACCTTCTTCTTTTAAAGCAAGACATGCTTGGGTACCAGCATAGTCGAATTCCGCGGCTTGCCCGATAACAATCGGACCCGAACCTATGACTAATACTTTATTTAATGATTTATGCTTCGACATACTCTTTCCCTCCTGAAGAAATCACCTGCTGCATGAAATCAGCGAAAATATATTCTGTATCACTTGGCCCAGGATGTGCTTCAGGGTGGAATTGAACAGATTGAATGGGTAAGTGTATATGTTTTATTCCTTCAACAGACTTATCATTAACATTTCTAAACCATACTTGAAATTCATTTGAATCTATACTGTTATCAATGACAGCATATCCATGGTTTTGTGACGTTATATAGACTTTTTTAGTTTCCATCTGTTTTACTGGGTAATTTCCTCGATGCCCAAATGATAACCTTTCTGTTTTTGCACCATAGGCTAAAGCAATCAGTTGGTGACCTAGGGAAATTCCAAGAGTAGGATAATGTTGGGTTAATTTCTTAATGGTTGAAAGTACCCCATTTAATTCTTCAGGATTCCCTGGTCCACTACTAATTAAGATCCCATCAGGATGTAAAGCGTTTATTTGTTCGAAAGGAGTGTTGTATGGAACAATCGTTACCTTACATTTTTCTTTCAACAGTACTTGAAGTAATGATTTTTTATAACCGAAATCAAGAATGACTACATGATGGTCTCCATCCCCATAAACTTCTGGCGCTTTAACGGAAACTTTACTAACTAATTCTATGGAATCCTTGCTTTTCCAATTACTATTCGTATACCCTTCTTGCTTCGTAATGGCTCCTTTTACAGTCTTATATTTTTTAATAGTTGCAACTAAAGAACGTGTATCAATATTTACTAATCCAGGTATATTAGATTTTTTTAATTGCTCAGAAATCGTTGTAGTAGATTGATAATGGCTAGGCTCATCACAAACATCATTTATAATAACAGCTGAAACGGCAATATCATTACTTTGATCATCATGTATATTGATACCATAGCTACCTACAGTTGGGTAAGTAAATGTTAATATTTGACCTTGATAAGATGGATCTGTTAACATTTCTTGATATCCGGTCATGCTCGTATTAAATATAACCTCCCCTTCCGCTTCTATGTCTGCTCCTAACCATTCTCCTACGAATGATTCGCCCGTCTCTAACACAAGGTATCCTTTAGTCATGATGTCATTCCTCCGTTTCTATTTCATGAAAAACATTCACAAATTGGTTTAACTCTTCCTTAGTAGTTGTTAATGGAGGTAAAACTCTTAATACATTTGCACCTGCTGACAGTACTAAAATCCCTTTTTCTCGGAATCGATCAATCCATGGACCAACCGGCTCTGTAAGTTCGATTCCAACTAAAAAACCAAGCCCTTTTATTCCAATCACTTTATTAGAAGATTGCCGTAATTTCTCCAATTGTTTCCGGAACCAGTCACTTTTCTCTTTTACCTCTGCAAGAAATCCATCACTTAATATGCTTTCGATTGTTGCAATTCCAGCACTTGTCGCAAGTGGGTTACCACCAAAAGTACTTCCATGTGTTCCAGGGCTAAACGAAGCTGCAACAGATTCACTCGCAAGCATTGCACCGATAGGAATACCTGATCCTAGTCCTTTTGCTAAAGTTATTACGTCTGGTTTCACACCAAATTGTTCATAGGCAAATAATGTTCCCGTTCTTCCCATTCCAGTTTGTACTTCATCAACCATTAGGAGAATGTCGTTTTCTTTACAGATTTTTTCCAACTGTGTAAGCCATTCTTTATCAACTGGATTTACTCCACCTTCTCCTTGAATAACTTCTAGAAGAACTGCGGTTGTTTTCCCATCGCTAATTTCACTTAAAGACTCAAAATCGTTTAAAGCTAAATAACGAAATCCTACAGCAAGCGGCGTAAAACCTTGATGAATCTTTTCTTGCCCGGTAGCTGCCATCGTTGCTCCAGTACGTCCATGAAAGGATTGTTTAAACGTTACAATATCCGTACGTTCTGGATTACCTTGATCTTTCGCATATTTCTTAGCAATCTTAATTGCTGCTTCGTTCGCTTCCGCACCACTATTGCAAAAGAACACTTTTTCAAACACACTATTTTGAGTTAAAAGTTCGGCCAACTCTTCCTGATTCGGAATCTCATAAAGATTCGAACAATGCCATAGTAGATCAAGTTGTTCTTTTACTCTAGATTGTACTTGATCTGGAACATGCCCTAAATTACATGTTGCAATACCAGAAGTATAATCTAAATATTCATTTTCCTTATCATCCCAAACTTTACTCCCTTTTCCTTTTACAAGTTTTACTGGGAATCGATTGTATGTATTCATGATTGCTATATTTTTAACTGCTAGATTATTAGACATGTTGGACCTCTCCCATTACAATTTTTGTTCCAATGTTTTTCCCTTTCATATAATCTTTCAAGTCACTCGGAGATACCCCATTTATAATAACGGATTCATCTACCCCAGCCGATAATGCATCCATAGCGGAGTTTACTTTAGGAATCATTCCACCATAAATAACTCCGGAAGATATCATGGAATTAATCTCTCGTTTGGTTAGTTTAGAATGGACCACTTGTTTCCCATCAATCGTCTCCATAACCCCTGGAATATCGCTCACGAATATCAATTTGCCCCCTACGCTACTCGCAACAGCTGCAGCTGCCATATCCCCATTAATATTGTAGCGAATCCCTTCCTTGCCAATTCCAATTGGTGAGATAACTGGTATACCACCTTGCTCCATGATTAACTTAAGCCAATAATCATTAATTTTTTTCACCTTACCTACGAAACCTAATTTCCCCGAAGGATCAATAGGCTCTGCTTGTAAAAGAGAACCGTCGACACCACTAAGGCCAAAAGCTATCCCTTCCGCTTTTATCAACTTATTAACAATTCGTTTATTGATAGAACCGCTCATCACCATCTCAGCAATTTTTAGAACATCTTCAGTTGTTATACGTAATCCATCCACAAAAGAGCTTTCGACTTCCGCTTGCTTAAGTGCTTGATTAATTTCAAGTCCCCCACCATGAACGATAATCGGGTCACATATTTTCTTTTCTTTTAATTCAACAAGGCTTTTATAAAAGTCTTCAGGAAGTTTTTCTAAAACACTACCACCCATTTTTAACACAACAATACCCATTTTGTTCACCTCACGTACGATAAGAAGCATTAATTCTTACATAGTTATAGGTTAAATCACAGCCCCACGCTGTTGCTCCAAATTCTCCGTTTTGCAAATCGATATTAATCTTAACTACTTCATTTTGAAGATACTCACTTGCTTCTTTTTCCATAAATGAAACAACTGCCCCATCTTTCACTACATCAATATCCCCAATCGATACACAAATTTTGTTTGGCAAAATTGGTTGTTCACTATAGCCAACTGCGCAAATAATACGGCCCCAGTTTGGATCTGAACCATATACTGCTGTTTTTACAAGATTAGAAGAAATAACTGCTTTCGCCACCTGTTTCGCTACTATTTCGGTTGGTGCACCAAAAGTGTTAACCTCAATAAGTTTAGTCGCCCCTTCTCCATCCTTTGCTACTTTCTTCGCTAGTTCTTGACTAACAAATTGTAATGCTTCCACAAACTCTGCCCATTGTGGATGTTGTTCATTTAACATTTCATTTCCTTGCGTTCCATTAGCTAACACAAGGACCATATCGTTTGTACTTGAATCGCCATCTACCGTTATCATATTAAAGGAATAGTCGATTGTTTGGCGTAATGCGTTTTGCAGACTTACAGCGTCAACTACGGCATCTGTCGTCAAAAATCCTAGCATGGTAGCCATATTGGGATGAATCATTCCAGATCCCTTAGCCGCCCCACCAATTGTGATCGTTTTTTCATCAATTTCAATTTCCACTGCTACATGCTTTGTTTTTGTATCTGTTGTTAAAATTGCTTGCTCAAAATTCTCCGCTGCTACATGATTTTCTTCTCCCATAGCGGCAATTCCTATACGAATCTTATCCATTGGCAATGTTTCACCAATAATACCAGTAGAAGCAACCGCAACTTGATCGACCTCAACCGTCATTTTTTCAGCTGCTAATCTTTGCATTTCTAAAGCATCTTGATACCCTTGTTCACCAGTAAAAGAATTCGCATTCCCAGAATTAACAATAATGGTTTGAATTTTATGGACCTTTTCTAAACTTTTCTTCGTAACCTGTAATGGTGCAGCTTGAAAAGCATTTAAGGTATATACACCAGCCGCAACAGCCGGGACTTCTGAATGAATCCAACCAAAGTCTAGTTTTTTTCTACGAATTCCACAGTGTACCCCTCCTGCTATAAACCCTTTTGGACTTGTCACATGTCCATTTTCTAAGACATTCATTTTCTTTGGTTGTGTTGTGATCAACTTATTTCATCCTTTCCTTATGAGGTTGTTCCAAAAAGTCTGGTGAAAATGACACTTTTCACCTCCTTTTTGAACACATATTTTTATGGAAAAATAGGGATATGATATAGTCCGTGCTTCTCATCCCAACCATTCATTAAATTTGCATTCTGAATTGCTTGCCCAGCTGCCCCTTTAACTAAATTGTCGATTGCGGATCCAATAATGAGTTGATTGGTTCGTTCATCAACATGTAAGCCAATATCACAGAAATTGCTTCCGTACACTTCTTTTGTTGAAGGAAATACTCCTTCTTCTCTAATTCTTACAAAAGGATGCGTTTCGTAGTAGGATTGGTATAAATCAATCACTTCTGGAGTGGATACTTGCTTATCTAACTTTCCATACATGGTACATAGTAATCCTCTTGTCATCGGGATTAAATGTGTCGTAAAGGTCGTAGCTATGTCTTCATTCGCAACTTGTGATAAATATAAATCGATTTCAGGAATGTGCTGATGTTTTCCAATTTTATAAGGGGTAACATTTTCATTCGTTTCAGAGTAATGCGTCATCTGGGATTGTTTTCTTCCCGCTCCAGATACTCCAGTTTTGCCATCAATAACGATGGATTGATTATTCAATATCCCATGTTCTACTGCAGGTAGTAAACCAAGCAATGCAGAAGTGGGAAAGCATCCAGGGTTAGAAATAATCTTTGCCTTTATAATCTCCTCTTTATAAATCTCGGACAATCCGTAAACTGCTTCATCTAATATTTCCTGTGGTGCCGCTTCTTTACCATACCAGGTTAGATACGCTTCACGAGCATGTAGGCGTAAGTCCCCGGATAAATCAATGCATTGTACATTTGATTCTTGGAATTGTGGTACTAAATCTTTTGCAACCCCAGCAGGTGTAGCAAGAAAAACAACATCTATTTCATCTTTTAATCTATTAATATTTAATTCTTCCATTGGGTCATCATAAAATTCTGTTAAATGCGGATAAACAGATGTAATTTGATCCCCATATTGTGAATGTGAAATGATCTGTTTTATTTTCATATAACGATGGGACTGGAGTAATCGAATTAATTCAACCGCGCCATAACCCGTTCCACCAATGATTGCTACATTTTTCACCGAATGACTCCCTTTCATATTTTCGAATTATTCATTATTATAGATTTTCCCATCCATTTATGCAAGTATATTTATGAAAAAAAATTAATATTTATGCATAAATATTTCTGAAAACCTCCATTTAATTGTATAAAGGATGTATAAAGAGACTTCCATCAATGAGGTTTTCCTTTATCTACCACCGATGGTTATAGGATAAAAAATGGTTCTCCAGAAAACTGAAGAACCATTTTTTAATATACATATTTGTCTAAAAACCTAGTTAATGTATCTAAATATTTATCTCGTTCCAAGATAATGGATTCACCGTGATTAGCTCCATCCACAATCATAAGCTCTGCTTCACTTTTCGTGTTTTTCAACAATTCCTTAGTCATGGAGGTTGGAACAAATGTGTCACTTCCCCCATGTATATAAAGGATTGGTACCTCCGCTTTTTTTACTTGTTCCAGTGCGGAAGCCTCCTTAATGTTATATCCGGCTTTTATATTGGTGATGAGTCCAGTTGTTGGTAATACCGGAAATTCAGGTAATTTAAACATTCTATCCAATTGATATGCAAATAAATCATTTACACTTGTATATGGACTATCAGCTACAATTGCTTTAACATTATCTGGAAACTCTTCCCCACTAGCCATTAATACTGTTGCGGCGCCCATGGAAAGACCATGTAACACAATCTCTGTATCATCCCCAAGTTCATCAACTACACGTTTGACCCAGTCGATTAAGTCAAGACGATCATGCCAACCAAAGCCAATATAGTCGCCACCACTTTCTCCATGTCCTCGCATGTCTGCGGTAAACATATTGTAACCTAATTCCTCTACATAATACTGACCAAACAAGCCCATATCACTAGCTCGTCCTAAATAGCCATGAGCAAAGACTACTGTTTTATTCGTTGGCTCTTTGGCAGGTAAAAAATATCCCTGAAGTGCAATTCCATCATAAGATTTCATTTTCCACTCTTTAAAGTCTTGAGCTTTTACCCAATCACGCCAATCCCCTTGTGTAAACTCTTCCATCGCTTGGGCGGAAACCTGCAAATCCTGATTACCATTTAAGAAATCTTTAACATTTCTTTCTATTGCTAAATCATATAAGTAATATCCGATCATGAAATTGATAATAATTGCTATAATAAATAACCCTACGACGATTCTTAAGATTATTTTTTTCATTTATTCGCTCCTCTACGCTAACTATTATTCTATTATACTCGAATAGTTAGTCATAGCGGAAGACGATATAAATGGTAGTTTATTACATCTTTACGTGGAGCTTATCCCCCATCACTTTCTTTGTCCCCCAGAAGTTTGAGATGGGATAAATTTTAAAATAATACTCCAAGACTCCACTTTTTCATCAAATGTTTTGGTAAATCGACCTGGAATAGGGCTAGTGGAAGGCAATTTCTTAACATGGACATCCGGAAATTGAGTGAAATCAAAGTGCTTTTTGAATGTGTCAAAAGCTTTCGTCCCATTACATCCAATAAAACGAATAGTGGGATATCTCTCTAAAAGCCCAGCTATATCATTAGCCTCTGCATCTTTAATGGAAGAATCTAAACTTCCTTCCCGATAACAAGCTGCAATTGCATCCCATAATGCTATTCCATGTTTTTTCACAAAATCGATTCGGTCATCATAATTATCTATTTTATTTTCTTGAAATAAAGCAAAAAGAATTGGCCAAAAATGATTCCTAGGATTGCCATAATATTGCTGTTCTTCTAGTGATTTCACACTAGGCATGGAACCAAGGATTAAAACTCTTGGTTCATCTGGAAGTACTGGTGGAAAAGAAACTATTTTTTTATCCAATTCAATCACTCACTATCCGTATTTGCTTTTTAAAATTATTGGCTACTTTGTTTATGTTCTTCTTCCAAGGTCTCGTCCGCCTTCTTTCTTCTTTTCGGTAGTTTTTCCCGTATTAATGAAAAGAAACGCTTAAGCGGTGGTATCCCTTTCTTTATCCAATGCTCTTCCATCTTTTGAAACATCGGTTTCAGTTTCTCATTAATAAATGGAACGTGATATAACCTTGTGAGCAATTCGGTTATAACAAATATAAGCCAGCCGATTATATATACGTACCCAATCATTAATGTAATGGCTAGCCCATTTAAATCAAACACTTTCTCCAACATAAATTCATATCCATTACCCGTTTTTCTCTGTGCAGTATACACAAATGAAACTAATGGTATTAAAAGAGATAATATCATAGCAATTGCTGCCAACGCACTAAATCTCTGTTTGACCCAGTATACAATGCTTGCTACTAGGGTTATAGAAAAAATAATCATATAGATGACCAAAAATATTTGTGGCAAACTTTCCAATGACCTCACTCCTTATAAAGGATAAATGATAAATAATACGTGTTTGTTCATTTATATGAAATGAGGGTGTTCTTTTATGTTTTGTTTTCTTAGTGGATTATTCCATTTAAAAATTGAGATAATCGATGTTCAAATTCTTCCGTCGCCACTTCATATGCTTTTGTATGACCCGCACCAGGAACTATCCATAATTCCTTTTCTCCTCCCGCGGCTTCATAAAGCTCATGTGCCATTTCTGTTGGTACTAATTCATCCTCATCCCCATGAATGATAAATAGTGGTAGCTTATTATTTTTCACTTGATCTAAAGCAGATGCCTCCTCAAAGGTGAATCCAGATCTAACTTTAGTCATCATACTAGTAAAGTCCAAAAGCGGACGTGCTGGTAAATCATATAAATGCTTTAATTGATGGGCAAGCTCTTCTTTTACCGTTGTATATCCACTATCTGCAATAATACCTCTCACTTGTGGAGGCAATTCCTCACCACTTACCATTAATACAGTAGCCGCCCCCATGGAATTACCATGAAGGACTATGTCTTCTATATCATATTTTTCAATTAATACATCAACCCATCCAAGATAATCAATTCGATCATGCCATCCATAACCAACATAATCCCCTTCACTATTTCCATGCCCTCTTGCATCCGGAATTAGAATATCAAATCCCAGATCATAATAGAATTTAGCATAATCTCCCATTTTGTCACTATCCGATCTATAACCATGGGCAAGAATGACTGCTTTATTATTTTGTTTTTCATTCTTTAAATACCTAGCATATAATGTTAATCCATCAAAAGAAGTTTGGCTAACAGCTTCCAAATTTTGTTCTTTAAACCAATTCCTCGCGTCATCTAATGTAGAAGGTTCTTCCTCCTTTTTTACGACCTCAACAGTTTGTTCCTTTTTACCATCATACAACTCCACTTCCACTCCACGCTTTACAGCTTCCCCATAAAAATAATTAACAACGAAAAACAAAGATGCACTCAGGACAATAAAAAGGATTGCTAATACTTTAATAATCTTTCTTTTCAATTGTCTGCCCCCGATCCGTTTTCTTTTAAATTACCATAAAAACTTCTACTAAGCATTCGTCTAATTTCTAGGGTAACGGAATAAACTAGTAAAATCACCATGATAAAAGTCTATCACGGACATAAGAAACGGAATACTACCGTGGAAAGTCCGTGACAAAGGGGATCACGGACAAAGTTCCTGTTCTTCTTGCTTCAATTGTCCGTGAGCTCCTGTCACGGACAAAAGAAATAAAAACGCTCCTGGAATGTCCGTGACAAGGTTCATAGACAAAAAGAGTGACCCTAAAGAACCTTTATTAGAAAACTTATGCTGGAAACAAAAAAGGTATCCTTCTATTAGAGATACCTTTATAAAAACGAACTATGCTTCTTTTTCCTGCAACGATACCATTACTCGTTAAAATTTGTAAGCTTGCCGGTAAAACAGAGAATAATTCTGGAACAACAGTAACTCCAAGACCCATTCCCACTGGACACGCGATAATCATAGCACCTGTCGATAAATAAAAGCATGACCCTCTCTCTCCGAGATGTCATGCTGTGTCGTAATTCAACAAATCCTCATTATTCAACCACTACTTCTCCAACCATGCCCTCCTTCTCATGGTATCGGCATATCAATTCATACGTGCCGGTCTTTTCGGGCTTTATCGAGATTTTTTTCTCTTCTCCCGGTTGAAGCTCCACATCAATGGCTAGTCTTTTTACAGTAAAGGTATGTTCTTTCATTCCTTTATTCTGAAGCAGTAGAATTGTCGTTTCTTCATTTGGAAGCGTAATTACGTCCGGATTAAAGAAATCATCGTTCAATTCGACCACGACTTCATTATTTGCATTCTGAGCTTCAGTTTCTGCAACTCCATGTAGCGAGCCAAAACTAGAAAGAACCATGATCACCGCAAATACACAAACTAACCTTATTAACGGATTTTTAATAGACATTGGATAATACCTCCTTTCTGCCTGTTAGTTTCTTCAATTTACAGGAAAATATCAAAGAATATTAGAAGTGATATATTCGTCTATATCAGGTATGACTAATTCTAGATTTCATGATTTCACTTTTATTAAACGTTTCCTAAATAACTTTAAAAGGAGAAAGCCATCCTTACGGCTTTCTCCTTTTATGCTTCTACTAAATTATCATTCCTTAGTTCCCGCTTCTCAAATCGACTTTTCACAAGATAAGCCGCACCAATCATTCCTGCATCATTGTCCAATTGTGCGAGCTTCACTTCACAACATTCACTTACCCTAGGAAGGGCATACTTTTTGAATGCTGCTGTTATTTTAGCGAGCAGCGGCTCCCCTGCTTTAGAGAGTCCGCCACCAATTATAATCTGACTAGGATTGATCGTAACTGCCATATTTGCCATCGCCTTACCTAACATATCTGCCATCCGTTCAATAATCCTTTGACTCGCTTCATCTCCGGACGTTGCACAATCAAAAACATCTTTCGCTTCTAACATACCACGTTGGTTATAACGGGCAGCGAGTACACCGTGAGGAGCTTCTTTTATATGATCCATGGCCATGTGCACAATTCCCGTTGCCGAAGCTATTGTTTCCAAACATCCCATTCTTCCGCAATTACAGCGGTATTCGTTTGGCGCAACTAAAATGTGTCCAATTTCACCGGCAGTGCCATTCGTTCCGTTCGAAATCTCTCCATTTGCGATAATTCCGCCACCAACTCCAGTGCCAAGCGTAATAAATATAAGGTTTTCAGCAGAGTTGCCGCTCCCTTTCCAGTTCTCCGCTAATGCTGCTAAATTAGCATCATTTTCTATAAATACAGGTAAACTTGATAATCGGTGAAGTTCTTCTTTCAGATTGAAGTTTTTCCAACCAATATTTACAGCCTCTTCCACGATACCAGTTACTGGATGTATAAAGCCTGGAGCGCCCACACCTATTCCTATTATTTTATTTTCTATTTTGTATTTTGATAAGGTATCCGCTATCGATGCCCAAATATCTTTTACAATTGTCTTTCCTGCATTATCTTTGTTCGTTGGTATTTTCCACTTAACTAAAAATTCTCCCTTATGATTGATTAAGCCGATTTTTACAGTAGTGCCTCCAATATCTATGCCTATCATCAACTCATCCATTTAGACGTACTCCTTATCATGTAAGTTTAGCGGATTGCTTCCTTATGAGTAGGTTACTCCTGAATGATCAAACAACATCTTATTTTATCTGATACACTCGGGCTTCATACGGACGGAAAGTCATCGTATCCAGTGTTTCATGAGCCTCTTGCACCTGATAGTTGCTTAATCGCAATTCCGCCTGCTTCCCTAGTAAATTTTCAGGGAACTCGAAATCGGCAGTACCATCCAATAAGTTTGTTAAAATAACATACTGTTGCTCACCTAACGTACGCACGTAAGCATAAATTTGCTCATGTTCTTCTAAGATAAGTTCATAGCTACCGTATATGAGTGTCTCATTTCCACGGCGCAGCTCGATCAACTTCTTATAATAATGGTAGATGGAATCGGGATTCTCCAGTTCGGCTTCTACATTGATTTCCTTCACATTTGGATTTACTTTCATCCATGGTGTTCCCGTTGTAAATCCGCCGTTTTCCTTACTATTCCATTGCATCGGTGTTCGGGAGTTGTCCCGGCCGCTCTTCCAGATGATTTTCATCACCTCTTCATGACTTTTACCGGCTACCCGTTCTTCTTTATAAAGTGTTTTAATTGCAACATCATTATAATCATCAATGGAATCAAACTTGACGTTCGTCATTCCAATCTCTTGCCCTTGATAAATAAACGGTGTTCCTTGCATTAAAAAGTACATGGTTGCAAAGCTTTTTGCCGATTTTTCCCGCAAGTCCGTATCATTTCCCCATGTGGAAACAGAACGAGGCTGATCATGATTTTCTAAGAACAGAGCATTCCAGCCGATACCATCCAGACCTTTTTGCCATTTGCTGAGCGCTTTTTTAAGACCTTGCATATCGAGTCCGCCTGTTGCACTCTTGCCCCAAAGGTCCAAATGTTCAAATTGGAAAATCATATTGAAAAAGCCATTCTCCTCGCCGACCCATGCATCCGCTTGTTGAATTTTGACTCCGTTCGCTTCTCCGACGGTCATAATATCATATTTATCAAATGTTTCTTTTCTTAGTTCCTCCAGGAAAACTTCAATTCCAGGTCGGTTCATATGTCCCTCATACGAAGGAACATATTTTTGATTGTCGGGGTTCGGCATATCCGGAAAACCGGGAACTTTTTTAATATGTGAAATTGCATCGACTCGGAAACCATCGATTCCTTTGTCCAACCACCAATTCACCATTTTATACAAATCGTGGCGAACTTCCGGGTTTTCCCAGTTGAGGTCTGGTTGTTTACTGGCGAATACATGCATGTAATATTCCCCTGTCTTCTCATCGTATTCCCAGACGGACCCTCCAAAGATAGATTCCCAATTATTCGGGGCTTTGCCGTCTATCCCAGGATGCCAAATATAATAATCCCGGTATGGATTGTCCCTTGAAGAACGGGATTCAATGAACCATTCATGCTTATCCGATGTATGGTTAATGACGAGGTCCATAATCAATTTCATACCACGGGCATGTACCTCTTCCAGTAATTCATCAAAATCTTCCATCGTTCCGTATTCGGCTGAAATTCCCTGGTAATCGCTAATATCGTAACCATTATCAATGTTCGGAGATGGATAGATTGGGGAGATCCAAATGACATCAATCCCTAAATCCTGTAAATAATCCAATTTCGAGATGATACCTTGGATATCCCCGACGCCATCTCCATTTGAATCCATAAAACTTCGCGGATAAATTTGATAGGCTACCGCTTCCTTCCACCACTGGCTAGTCATACTTATTTCCTCCTTTAGCTGAACGGTTTGATATAGAACATCAGCTAATTCTTTTCCTGTAAAGCAAGATTATGCCCACCAGATATTAGCGGGGGCCTCTTCCATATTGATAGCTTTCAAGTTTCGAACTGCTGCGCGAAAGCCTTCATCAATAGACATGATTGGATCTTCATGTTCAATGCTCATGACATAATCATAGCCATACGTCCTTAATGCACTAACTATGTTAGACCATTCTTGGATACTATGACCGTACCCAACTGAACGGAAACTCCATGCACGCGTCTGGACATCTGCATATGGCTGCATGTCTGTCAGTCCATACATGTTTACATTATCTTGATCAATAAATGTGTCTTTCGCGTGGAAATGATGAATCGCATTTTCCTTACCTAATATTTTAATCGCTGCAACCGGGTCGATGCCTTGCCACCATAAATGACTTGGGTCCAGATTAGCACCAATTGCCTCGTTCGTTGCATCTCGCAGTTTCAGTAATGTATAAGGTGTATGAACGAGAAAGCCTGCATGAAGTTCCAATCCAACTTTCACCCCATGATCTTTTGCAAATTGAGCTTGCTCTTTCCAATAAGGAATCAATTTTTTCTCCCATTGCCAATTTAAAATATCAGTGTACTCGGTTGGCCATGGTGTCACAGGCCAGTTAGGGTATTTGGAATCTTCATGTGATCCTGGTGTACCGGAAAACGTGTTGACGACTGGTACATCCAGCATTTGCGCAAGTTTCACGGTTTTCACGAACATATCATGGGATTTTTTTGCATGTTCTTTATTTGGGGAAACCGGGTTATCATGGCAGCTGAATGCACTGATCGTTAAGCCCCTTGAATGGACTTTATCGATAAATTCCTTCCGTTTATCCTCATTAGCGAGTAATTCATCCACATCACAATGAGCAGTGCCAGGATTCCCACCAGTACCAATTTCAACTGCTTGCAATCCAGCTTCCTTTACATGATCCAACATTTGTTCAAAAGGTTTTTCATTAAATAATACTGTAAATACGCCTAATTTCATGGATACCGCCTCCAGTTAATTTAATGTTATACTTGATTTGTTTTCACTACTTTTGTAAATCGCTTCAATTATTTTAGTAACAGTTCTGGCTTGCTCGGGTTTGTTCACTAATTCCGCTTCCCCAAGACAGCTTTCAATAAAGTTTTTGGCCTGAAGAAATCCTGCTTTTGCTTGATCATCTTCTACTTTTGCTGTGGTTGTTAGGTATGCTCCGTGTTTCGGCTGATAGAATTCAATTGGAAATACATTCAATCCGCCATTCGAACCGGATATGCTTACATTTGTCGTATCTTCTTTTATATTTGCTGCCCAAGAGCATTCAAATAACATAGAGGCACCATTCTCAAATCGGATATAGGAAGATACATGGTCATCCACATCAAAAGATTCATGATCAAAGTTGCCCCAGTCGTTGAGCTGATTTGGCGTTTTGCTTAATCTGTTATACGTTGTTCCTGTTACTTCTACTGCGTTGGGTTCATCTAATAGCCAAAGTGCTGCATCCAAAAAGTGACAACCCCAATCTATCAGACTTCCTCCGCCTTGTAATTGTTTATTCGTAAATACACCCCAGCCCGGAACTTTCCGGCACCTTAATGCCTGGACCCTTGCTACAAGCGGGTCCCCAACCTCTTTCATCGTTTGTTTTGCCAGCTGAACAGATTCTATGAACCGATAATGATACGCAATGCTTAAACACTTATCCGCTTTCTTTGCTGCTTTGATCATTAAATCGCACTCTTCGGCCGTGATGGCCATCGGTTTTTCACATAAAACATGGACTCCTGCTTCTAATGCCGCGATAGAGATTTCTGCATGGAATTTATTCGGTGTGCAAATTGTCACCGCATCAACGGTGGCGAATAGTTCTTCATAATCGGAAAACACGTAAGGGATATTAAACTTTTCCGCTACTTCTTTTGCTTTTGTAATTTTAAGATCTTGTATTGCGGTAATTTCCACTTTGTCTGATAATGCCTGGTAGGCCGGGATATGACGATCTTGCGCTATCCCACCTACTCCGATGATTCCCATTTTCAATTTCCGCATCCATTTCACTTCTCCAAACTGATAATTCGTTTCGTTTCCACTGATTCCAATGCACCTAGAATCACTTGCAATGATTTCTTACCTTCCTCGCCATCAATTAATGGATTTGTATCATGAAGAATGGATTCGATGAAATGATCGATTGTATGTGAGGTTGTTTGACCTCCATCTTCATTCGATTGAATGCCATCCAACTCATACTTCACTACCTCTCCATTATTGTATTGCACAATAAGGGAGTATTCGGGATCATCCTCAAGCCTTAACGTTGCCTTTTCCCCATAAAGAATCGTTGAATTATCTTCTTTTGCGGTATATGCCCAGCTTGCTGCAAGTGTACCGACGATGCCGCTTGTTGATTTTAAAATTAACGTTGCATTATCATCGACATTGATATTTTCTTTCGCATTCGTTTCGACAAAAGCTCCAACCTCTACGAATTCCTCACCTAACAGATAACGCAGTAAATCCGCTTTATGTACACCAAGGTCACCCATTGCTCCGATAAAGGCCTGATCTTTTTTGAAGAACCAACTGTCCGCTCCGTCTGCACTCCAGCCTTCTGGGCCACCATGTCCAAAACTCGTACGGAAACTATAAATTTTTCCAATTTCACCTTGTTCGATTAATTTCCTTGCTTTTTGATGAGAAGAAACGAAGCGTTGATTATGGCCGATCATGAGTTTCTTATTATTCCTCTCGGCTGCTTCAATCATCTGTTCAGCTTCTTCACGGGAAGTTGCCATCGGTTTTTCACATAAGACATGAGCGCCTGCATTTAGGGCAGCGATACTTACTGGTGCATGTAAATAGTTAGGGAGACAGACGCTCACTGCATCGATATTTTCTGATTCCAGCAATGCTTCATAACTTGTATATGCCTTAGCATGATATTTTTCAGCAGTTTCTTTTACTCTTGCTTCATTAATGTCACTCACAGCGACAATCTCCACATGTGGGTTATTGTTGTATTCGATTAAGTGGCGGTGTTTTGCAATACTTCCACAGCCAATGACGGCAACACGAATTTTTGTCATAGGACGATTCCTCCTTCGATTATTTCTCGGCTATTTGTCTAGTGAATCCGCATTTCCATGCGCAGGGGGCCAGTCAATCTTCCATATTCACTCAGACTTATATTCACTTACGGATTCACGGTAAATTACTTTGTGTGGAATGATGATCCGTTTTGCCGGTTCTGATTTATTTACTGTCTTTTCTATTAATGCTTTAGCTGATTGTGCGCCTATTTCATAGATTTGTATATCAATCGTTGTTAATGCAGGACGTGTAATTTCTGATAAATATACATTATTGAAGCTTACTAACGAAATATCCTTTGGAACATGCAATCCCGAATCTTCAAGCATGCTTAAAACACCTAAGCTGATTAAATCATCACTAATTACAATCGCTGTCGGAGGCGTCTCGAGCGCTAATAAACTCTCTACTGCTTCCCGCCCTCCTGATTTCAGAAATTCGGTATGAATCTGATACGCTTCTTTATTTTCTAGTCCAGCTTCATCCAGTGCTGCTTTATAGCCTTCCTCACGGTCAACTGTTACGAATAAATCCCTTGCCCCACCAATAAAAGCGATTTTTTCATGCCCTTGTTCAATAAGATGTTCGGTAATTTCTTTCCCTGCTGAAAAGTTATCATTATCGACATGGGTTGTTTCGCTGATGTTCTCATAGGGCTTTCCAACGATAACAAACGGAAATTCACTTTCCCTAAGGAACTGCGTAACAGGATCATTCATCCGGGAATAAAGTAAGATCATACCGTCGACATAACTGCCATAAACCATACGTTCAACTTCCGCAAGTATTTCTTCCTCTGTTTGTCCGCTGGAAAGCATCATTGTATATTGTTCCTTATGTGTAACAGATCCAATTCCCCGTAATACTTCTGGGAAAAATGGGTTTTGCAATGCTTTGTCAGCAGATGATGGCAAGATAACACCGATTGACTTTGTTGATTTGGCAACTAAGTTTCGTGCATGAATATTCGGATGATAACCTAGCTTTTTCATTGCTTTTCGTACTTTTTTCTTTGTATCAGGACTAATTCTCGGATTATCGGCAATTACCCTAGAAACTGTAGAGGGTGATACACCTGTTACCTTTGCTATGTCTTTAATTGTTACCATTTTCCATTTCACCCCGCTTCTTTAATCGACTGACTTCCCATACTGGGTCTTTATTTTCTGTAGTTGTTTCCTTTCAACGTACTCATCACTGAAGTGAGTATGATAAAACACAGCGAGCAAGATAAAGATTAGAGCCGTTGACTGTGTCATAATAATGACAATAACATCGAATCCTAACAATCCCATAATCATTGCGATTAAAGTTGCTAATCCAAGTGTGTTTACAATTAGATTGACAGATTCTTTATATGTCCCTATTGATGAGGATTGACCTCTCTTCGTTAAATAGATGAAGAATGAAGCACCTATTACAAAAAAGAGCAGGCTTGCAAAGGCGATATTAAAAACAGCAAAGATTAAGCCACCTACAACGATTGCTTTATTCTGGGTAAACCATTGATTAGAAATCGCTGCTTGCAGTTCTTTTTCATTGGTTACTCCAGACAAATTGAAATCCCGAGTATATTTAATGTTTGCAATTGGCTGCCCCGCTTCTTTGATTGTTATGCCTTCCTTTTGGAAGAGGACTGCATTTTCCATTTCCAGCGCTTGCTCCATTTTCTCATCTGATAAATTTCCGCCGATCACGCCAGTTTCTTTCTCTTGATAGAAAGTAGGAGCATGCTCCATTTCTCCTTGAGAGAAAGTTGCATTTTCTAATGAGGTCACGGTTGTGTCATCAATAAGTGCAAACGCATTCGGATACGTTTCATCAATTTCGTAAGTATCCATTTTCGCAAAATCCAGCGACACTGGGATCAAAATCAAACCATTTAAAAAGAAAAACACAATAATGATTTGCAACCAGTTTAATTGATGTCTCCCCGTAAACATGTCGGTAGGCCTGAATATACTTTTAAAGTAATTTAATGGGAATATATCTGTTTTCATCTATACTCACTTCATTTCTATGATTTAAATCGATTATCCTTTTGTTCCGCCTGCAGTTAAACCGGAAACAAAATTCTTTTGTAACATAAAGAATAAGATACTAATCGGTATCGCAATTAAGATTGCCCCTGCAGAGAAGAGTGCTACTTTCTGTTCTTGCGGATTACTAATAAATGTATGTAATCCAATTGCTACAGTGTAATTTTCAGGTGACCGCAATAGGAATTTAGCTAACATGTATTCGCCAAACGGTGTCATAAATGCCCATAATGCTTGAACAGCAATCATCGGTTTTGCCATTGGCAGCACGATTTGTGCGAATATCCTGAAGTGACCAGCACCATCCAGCTTTGCCGATTCATCCAAATCGTATGGTATCGTATCAAAATACCCCTTCATGAGCCATGTATTCATCGGAATACCTCCACCAATGTAAAGGAACATCAAGAACCAACTTTGGTCGAGTGCACCTAACAGCAATGCCATAACGTAGAAAGCAACTAAAGTAGCAGTCGTTGGTATCATCTGTACGAGTAAGAAAAACATCAAGCTTTTCTTACGGCCAATAAAACGGTAACGGCTAAATGTATAACCGGCCAATGTAATAAGTATCACCTGGACAATCATCGTGACAAATGCAATGACCAACGTATTAATATACCATTCGCCATAGAGTGTTTCTGTAAATAATCTCCTGAAGTTATCCAATGTCCATGTCGCATCGAAACTGAGATCAAAGGCGGAGATGTTACCGGCTTTAAACGCGGAGCTTGCTGTTATCAACAAAGGATACAATATAATCACGGATAGGAGTAGTAAAAATGCATACGTGAAAAACTTTGTAAAGAATCGGGAAGATTTTTGTGATCGGAATAAATTACTCATCGTTAATCCTCCATTTCAAATGCTTTTGTCTTTTTAAATACAATCAACGCAATAGTAATGACAAATATCGAAATAAATAATGTTACTGCTGCTGCAATTGAATATTGTGGTGATGTTCCAGTTGTAAGCTTAAATATCCATGATATTAAGATATCCGTTGAACCCGCACCTGCTCCGATACTTCCTGGTCCGCCTTCATTAAAGAGGTAAATCATGTTGAAGTTGTTCAGATTAAAGGTATATTGCGTAATAAACACTGGCGCTGCAATCATTAATATCGTTGGAAGGGTTATATGACGAAAGCGCTGGATTGGACCAGCCCCATCAATTTTTGCTGATTCATATTGTTCTTCTGGAATAGATTGCAAGATTCCCGATACCAGCACATAAATATAAGGGAATCCTAACCAACCTTGAACTAATATAATTGCTATCTTAGTAAAAAAGGGGTCCGTCTTCCATGGTAAAGCTCCCAAATCTATAAAAGGAACAAGCGAATTGATAAACGGAATGACCTGTGAATTTATTGCTCCCAAGCTATCATTAAACATGTTTGAGAAACTCATAATAGTAATGAATGCAGGTACAGCCCACGGGAGTAAGAAAATAATTCCAAATAACCGTTTAAACTTAATAAACTTCTGGTTTAACACAACTGCCGTAAATATACCGATCGCTATTTGTAATGAAGTGGCACCTAGTGTCCAAATTATCGTCCAACCAAGTACAGCTATAAATGTATCACGATACGAGCTGAGGAAGAACATATTGATAAAGTTTTCAAACCCAACCCAATCAATTAAACTAGCTGGAGGTATATGATAAAAGTCATAGTTTGTAAATGAGATAAAGATCGTAACTAAAACCGGGAAGATAATTGCAAAAATCATAACTAGGTAAGCGGGTATTGTAAATAGATAAGGAAAACCATTATGATACACATTCTTCAAAATATCCTTCGCCGTTTTATTTATTTTCTTTTCCTCAACGATTTGTATTGCAACTTTCCTCGCATCATAAATATTAATGGCATAAAATAAGAAAAATATAACTGTCAAAAGTAGTTGCAAGGATCCCTCTATGAGCAAGAATAAAGAATGATCCTCACCTGGTGTTAACCCTAACGTAACCATACCAGTAAACGCAGCAAAACCAAACACAATCATTTCATAAATAAACAAAGCGAATACTACTAGAAAGGCAATGCCTTTAAATGTTTGTTTGTTATAAAACTGACCTATTCCTGGAATGACTGAGAGCCATGTCGCTGTTCTTACCCTCTTCTTCGCGTCCTTTGTACGTTCCACAACAGTGTCACTCCCTTTTTCCAAATGCCCGGCAGAGCCTAATTGGGCCCTGCCGTTACATTGTTTTCCTTATTGATATTTTTGTTCGATATTTTCTTGAATGACTTTTACTGCATCATTCGCTGATTCTTCCGGTGTTTTATTACCAGAAGCAGCATCGAACATTAATGTTTCTGCACCTTTCCAAACTTCAGCCATTTCAGGTATATTCGGCATTGGAACAGAAGTGTTATATTGTTCAATTACCGCGCTTGTTAACTCGTTATCTCCTTGGCTGACTTCTTCTTTTGTGAAATTGTTAGCAGGGATTTCTGCTCGCATATCATATAGTATTTTTTGATTTTCTTCGTTTGTTACATAAGTCAACCATTCTTCTGCCAGCTCTTTATCTTCTGCATAATTACTGATGATCCATGCTTTCCCGCCGGCAAATGGTTGGTAAGCTTCACCATTTGGAAGAGTTGGTATAGCAGATACGCCGTAATTTAGACCTGCTTCATTATAAGTCGCAGCTTGCCAAGGTCCACCGATAATAGCTGCAGTGTTTCCACCCGTGAATTGGGCATCAATGAAATCTCCTGCAGAGGTGGCATCCATCATTCCTTGTGGCCATACATCCTGGAACCATTTTGTCGCATACGCAATTCCTTCAATTGCGCCTGGATCATTCAAGCCAACGTCTGTCGGGTCTGTTCCGTCTTGTCCAAACACATAACCACCATGTCCTGCAAGGAGTCCATATGTGCTATAGAAGTCCAACCAATTTGCTAAGAATACAGTACTCTTACCACTTTCAGAAGCAAATGCAAAACGCTCATCATCTATTAGAGCTTCCAATTCCTCAAAAGTTTCCGGTGCCGCGTCTAGTAAATCTTTATTATAATAAAGGACTAATGCTTCAATAACGAATGGAGCTCCGTAAATTTTCTCTTCAAATGTCACTTGCTTTTCGTCTGTTTCATCATATCTTCCATCTTCAGGGAACGTATATTCCGCTAAATGTCCTTGTTGGCCTAAGTTTCCAACACGGTCATAAGGAGCAATCATAACGTCCGGTGCAAGTCCAGCTGGACCATCTAATGGCAACGCCTCCAACGTGTCGAACATGTCTTTTTCTGAAACCTTAATGGTGACACCATGTTCTTCTTCAAATGCAGGGGCAATTTCCTCTATAAAGCCGATATAATCATCCTCCACCCCAACTTCTAATGTTGCGGATCCTGTACTTTCTCCTCCATCCGTTGAATTGGATGAATCAGCTTTGTCTTCTTTGCCACCACTACAAGCTGCTAAAAACAGAATTGCAACCATAATCATACTTAATGTAAACTTTTTCCAATTCCTTATATTCATTTTACAACCCCTCTTTCACGTTTTGTCGATTAATTCAATCTTTTGCCCCCGAAAGACTACTAAAACGCTTTCTTAAATTACCAAAAAATGATTTTGTTTTAAGTATTATATCTCCTTTCCAATATCGTAGTTTTGAAGATTGCGAAATCGTTTGCACAACCTCTATTAATATATTATACTAAACTCAAGATTTGCGCAAACGATTTCATTAAATATTTTTAGTTTTATATATAAATAGGATAATTCAAATACTATTTTCCCTCGCGTTTTAAGGAGAAAAAGAGACTATCAATTTAGTGTCAAATCTACCTTTATTATTGACAGCCTAATCCGCTTACATTACATTAAATGGAGAACAACTTAAGGGCAATGCTTTGTACAAATGACAACAACCCCGATTTCTAACATTACGGAAATCGGGGTTTCTATTTCAGAAAGGAGAAAATTAAATGCTAAAAGAAGCAATCTACCACCGTCCAAAGAATAACTTCGCATACGCTTATGATAAGGACACATTACATATCGTACTGCAAACGAAAAAGAATGATATGGAGTCTGTTGCACTTCTGTTTGGAGATCCGTATGACTGGAAAGATGAGGTATGGCAAACGCAAACGGTTGAAATGATTAAGTCAGGATCGACCGCCTTATATGATTATTGGTTTATCGCAGTAAAACCTGAGTTCTACCGGATGCGCTATGGATTTCGTTGCATGGATTCTAGTGAAACATGCTATTACACGGAGAGTGGTATTTATTCTGATCCTCCAGCAGATATTTCAAATTACTTCTGCTTCCCGTACTTGAATCAAATCGATGTCTTCCAAGCACCAGACTGGGTTAAGGACACTGTTTGGTATCAAATTTTTCCAGAACGGTTTGGAAACGGGGACCCATCATTAAATCCGAAGGGAACTTTACCATGGGGGTCAGCTGCACCGACTGCTACAAACTTCTTTGGCGGTGATTTTCAAGGCGTTATCGATCACTTGGATTATCTTGTTGATTTAGGAATTAATGGTATCTATTTCACGCCTATTTTTAAAGCGTATTCCAATCATAAATATGACACGATTGATTACATGGAAATTGATCCGCAATTTGGGGATAAGGAAACTTTCCGCCGTCTCGTGCGGGAATGTCATCAGCGGGGAATTCGTGTCATGCTTGATGCGGTATTTAATCATAGCGGCTATTATTTCCCTCCATTTCAAGATGTACTGGATAAACAAGAGAAATCAGCTTATACGGAGTGGTTCCACCTTCGAGAATTCCCTGTAAAACCAGAGCCAGTACCAAATTATCATGCGTTTGGCTTTGCTGGATCCATGCCGAAGCTCAATACGGAAAATCAGGAAGTGAAAGCCTACTTACTAAAAGTTGCCCGCTACTGGATCGAGGAATTTGATATCGACGGGTGGCGTTTAGATGTCGCGAATGAAGTCGATCATCAGTTTTGGAGAGATTTTAGAAAAGAAGTGAAAGCAGTGAAACCGGACGCTTATATATTAGGAGAAATTTGGCATGATTCAATGCCTTGGCTTGGCGGCGACCAATTCGATGCTGTCATGAATTATCCGTTTACAAATAGTGCAATCGATTTCTTTGCAAAAAATGAGCGATCTCCTGAAGACTTTACGAATTCCATTACCAATGTATTGCATATGTATCCAGCGAATGTGAATAAAGTTGCATTTAATTTGCTTGATAGCCACGACACACCGCGGATTTTGACATTAGCAGATGGCGAGATGGATCGTGTGAAACTTCTATATCTCTTTCAACTTTCTTTCATTGGTACACCTTGTATCTATTATGGGGATGAAATTGGGATGGAAGGCGGTCAAGATCCGGGTTGCCGCGCATGTATGGTATGGGACGAAACGAAGCAGAATCGAGAGTTGTTTACGTATGTTAAAAATCTGATTGCAATGCGAAAAACAATTCCTGCTTTTGGAAATGATGGTACGTTCCAAATCGTTATGTACGATAATGAAACAAATACATTGGTCTATCAAAAGCAAGCAGATAACCGGCGTATCCTTTTTGTAATAAATAATAGTACGGAGGAACAAACGTTAGGTTTACCAGATTTTCCTGAAAAATATTGTAGCGAACTAGTAGTTGGAACTAGTATAGATACAGTCTATTCACGAAAGCCGATTCAACTGACAGCGTCAGATAAGATAAAAGTCTCTACTTTAGGATTTCGCATTTTTGAGTATAGTAATGAATAGATTCACTTTCTAAATATATACCTAAGGACAGTTCTTGTTAAAAAATCACAAGAACTGTCCTGTCATCAAAGATCACGGACATAAAGAGAAACAAAAAAAAGATACCCCCGCATGGAGATACCTTTATAAAAACGGGCTCTACGTCAAGTGACGTTGGTACTGTATTTTAGTCGACTTTTAATATGTATTTGATTATCACACTCTAGGGAAGCTATGCTACTCTAGAGTGTGATTTGTTTACTACGGGTTTCAGTTTAAAATGTAATCTTATTCGGTTTTTGTAATGCTTAAAATTCCGATAGCCATATGCAATCCGATTGAGTACCTTGATTTTATTGTTAATACCTTCAATTCGCCCATTGTTATACGTATATTGAAAACTGTTTTTCGTATAGGGCAAGTGCTTTCTTAATGTTTTAATGCTTGTTCTTAAATAGGTTGATGACTGGGTTGGACACTTTTTGTTTAATGTGTTCTCTAATGCATGATAGTCCTTTTCGTCAATTGCCTCCAACAGGTCCTGATATATACCATAATTGACTTTAAGTTCCTCACTATAATCCAACATTTCTTGCACTATTGAACTTTCAAGACGTTGGCCAAATAAGCCGTAATATTTATATTCTGTATAAGATAAACTCGATCTTTTTTTCAGTAAAAGCTTCCAATAACGTTTAAGGCGGCGATACTTTTTCTGATCTTCCCCATTAGATGTTCTGAGTTGGTTCATGATTTTAACACGCGTTTTGTTCATCGCTCTTGATATGAGTTGAACTAAGTGAAAACGATCAATAATAATATCTGCATTTGGAAACATCTCTTTTATCAAACTTACATAACCTGCGTTCATATCGATTGTCACGGTTTCTACTCGTTGTCTAGCTGATAAGCTATAATTTGTGATGAAGTGATCTGTAATAGACCGGTTATCACGACTATTTAAAATGTCTAAGATGTCACCCGTTTCAACATCGATATATTCAAAAGCCATCTTGCCCTTGGCATACTTAAATTCATCAAACGATAGATGCTTAGGTAGGGCTTTATAATGCGGTTTATATTTATTTGCTTCTTTATTAATGATTCTCTGAACAGTTGCCTCAGATACACCACAATCCTGGGAAATATCTTTAACGGACTGCGCTCCAGCTGATTTAATCATGATTTGGGCTTCTGTATTTGAGGATATAAAACAATGACGCTTTACGATATTTGTTTGTGCAGTAAAACTAACACCACAATGTTTACACATAAAACGCTGCTTACTTAATAATAAATATGTTGGATAAACTCCCATGGTCGGAATGGTAATACGAGATAATTGTGTTCCGTTTTTATAAATAGAAGAGCCTACTTTCTCCACCTGGCAATTTGGGCATTGATCTGCATCATATGTTAATTTCGCCTTAATAAATTTACAAGACTTCCCTTTATGTTTGCCATACGTTACTGCATTTTCGCTCATATAAATATTTTTATCTTGAATATCTAACATATTTCTAATATCATTTGATATAGACAAGTGAGTTCCCTCCTAGGAATGGTTTTCAGCGACTTTAATTCTACAGGGAATCTCACTTGTTTTCTATTTATAAACACAAAAATGACGTAGGTGAGTTTTTCCCACCAACGTCATTTATTGTACAACCTAAAAACGAACTATGCTTCTTTTTCCTGCAAAATAGGGACAGGATTATTTTCTACTTTTTTCTCTGGTTTCATATTAAAAATAATGTTTAAAACAATAGCAGTTACACTTCCTGCAACAATACCATTACTCGTTAAAATTTGTAAGCTTGCCGGTAAAACAGAGAATAATTCTGGAACAACAGTTACTCCAAGACCCATTCCCACCGAACACGCGATAATCATAGAGTTCTCAGACGAATCCCCCATTACTTTTCCAAGCATTTTAATCCCTTGTGAAATAACCATACCAAACATAGCAAGCATAGCGCCACCTAATACGGATGTTGGGACGATGGTTGTTAAGGCTGCAATTTTAGGAACCAACCCTAATACAATTAAAATAATACCTGCAACCAAGATAACTTTACGTTTTTTCACGCCTGTCAATTGAACCAATCCTACGTTTTGCGAGAATGCTGTATATTGAAATCCATTAAATACTCCACCTAAAAACACAGCAAGACCTTCTGCACGATAACCCTTTGCTAAATCTTTTTCGGTTAACTTTTTGTCTGTTATATCACTTAGTGCAAAATAAACACCTGTGGATTCTACTAATGATACCATTGCAACAAGACACATCGTAATGATTGCTGAGACTTCAAAAGTAGGCATCCCGAAATAGAAAGGATGGGGCATATGCAAATAAGACGCATCTGCAACCGCACTAAAATCGACTTTCCCCATAAAACCAGCAACGATTGTACCGATGACTAAGCCAATTAAAATGGAAATAGAACGAATAAATCCTTTTGCAAAACGATACATAAGGATGATAAAAGCCAACGTACCAAAACCTAATAAAAGATTAATAGAAGAACCGAAATCACTTGCACCTTGACCGCCAGCCAAGTTATTAATAGCAACTGGAATTAAAGTGAGACCAATAATTGTGACAACACTACCTGTTACAACTGGTGGAAAAAATCGAACAAGTTTCCCAAAAACGGTACTAATAAGAATAATGAATAATCCGGAACAAATAATAGCACCGTAAATAGCAGAAATGCCAAATTCTCCACCAATAGCTATTATTGGACCTACAGCTGTAAAGGTACACCCAAGTACAACCGGCAATCCAATTCCAAAGAAACGATTACTCACTACTTGTAGCAGAGTTGCGACACCACACATAAATATATCAATAGCAACTAAATAGGTTAACTGTTCCGTTGTTAGACCGAGTGCACCACCGATAATAAGCGGTACTAAGATGGCACCAGCATACATAGCTAAAACATGCTGAAGACCTAAGGCAGTTGTTTTCATTTTATAGTTCCTCCTTGAAGGTTACTTTTCCATCAGCCAACGAGTCAATAATAGCTAATGACTCTACACGGATTCCTCGTTCTTCTAACAACGCTCTACCGGTTTGGAATCCTTTTTCAATAACAATTCCTATACCAACTAATGTCGCTCCTGACTGTTCGACGATATCAGTAAGTCCTAGAGCTGCTTGTCCATTCGCTAAAAAGTCATCAATGACCAGAACATTATCCTCTTTTGAAATGTATTGTTCGGAAACGGATATCTCGTTCGATTCCTTTTTTGTAAAAGAATATACTTCCGCTGAATATAAGCCATCAATTAAAGTTAAAGATTTACGTTTTCTCGCAAAAACCGTTTTTACACCAAGTTCTAGAGCCGTCATTACAGAAGGAGCAATACCAGAAGACTCTAATGTTAATACTTTCGTGATTCCAGCGTCTTTAAAACGTTGGGCAAACTCCTGTCCAATTTGTTGCATTAATACAGGATCAATTTGATGATTTAAAAATGAATCCACTTTTAGCACGGATTCCGATAATACATTTCCCTCTTCTAAGATTTTATGCTTTAAGGCCTTCATATAAATCTCCTTCCAAATTTTAAATAAAAAAAGCTTAAGAAATACTCCTTACTATGAAGAAGCATATTCTCAAGCTTAAAAGTTTGAAATTAGAGTAATCCCTTAGAAATGTGATTACTCTCTGCTTTTTCATAGTCGGTTTATTTACGGTAAACCGGTAGAAACTCGCAAGCCATATTCTCGCTATTATATGAAAAATGTATTTAGTTTTCAAATTTATTTCCAGTATAACACGGATTTTCCGAATTACAACCCATAAAACGAAGTGAAATGTTTCTAAAAAATTGTGTTTTAGTATGAAAGGGGATACAGTTCCATTTTAAAGTATGGATTTTAATGTAGATAGTAAAAGGCCAGTATTCAACATGAATACTGACCTTCGATTTTCACTATGTAGTACAGCCACATTTGCCGTATTTGTTATAATAAAAAGTTTTAAACCACCACTTCACCAAGTGGGTGTTCGCAGAAATCTTCCTGCCTTCCGTTACATGACGGCCCGGCATTTGGATTCCGATGTAAAACTCCCTATTATCTTATTAGAGGTTAAAACTTTAATTAAATACGCACAATGTAGCTTGTAACTATATATTACACGTTCCTATCATAAATGGCAATAGTAAATTTTTCCTAACCATTTTTGACCTATGCAGAATTTACACAAACAAAATCTCGGGAGTTTGACACCCTAAAATAAAAAAAACGCGCAAAAGCCTTGGTACGGCTTTATTTTTTTGTCAAATTTTTCATAATTTTATTGCGTAACATTTCGTAATATACTATAATTAAGGTAACATTAGCTGCTTTGGGGGTAATTTTATGCGTATTAAAGTGAGTCGTTCTAAAAATTCCAAGTCTTATTTTGTAATTAAAGATATTTATCGGGGCAATAAAAGGACAACCAAAGTTGTTGAAGCCTTGGGAAATGACAAAGAAATTTTAGAAAAGCATCCTGGTGTGGATCCCTATACCTGGGCAAAAGAATACGCTAAAAAGTTAACACTGGAAGAAAAGGAACGAAACTATAAAATCGTCACCAAATACAGTCCTGCCAAGCAAATACCATTGAATAAACAGACGCTATTTAATGCTGGTTACCTCTTTTTACAATCTATTTACCATGGGTTAAAACTGGATAAAATTTGCCAGAAGATATCTCAGGAGTATGAATTCAAATATGATCTGAATGAAATACTTTCGCGCCTTCTTTATTTACGGATTCTACATCCGACCTCTAAAAAAGGAACGTTTGAACATTCGAAAGACTTACTTGAACCTGCACATTTTCAGTCACATCAAATTTATCGGGCACTTGGTGTCCTCGCCGAGCAATCAGATTACATAGAGGAAATGGTGTATAAAAACAGTCTAAATGTAGTGGATAGAAACACACAGATTCTATATTATGACTGCACAAACTTTTTCTTTGAAATCGAAGAAGAAGACGGTTTAAAACAATATGGAGTTTCTAAAGAAAATCGCCCCAACCCAATTGTTCAAATGGGACTGTTCATGGATGGGTCAGGCCTTCCACTAGCTTTTAGTATGACTCCCGGAAATAGAAATGAACAAACAACCTTAAAACCTTTAGAACGTCGTATTTTAAAGGATTTTAACCTTTCAAAATTTGTTGTATGTACAGATGCCGGTCTATCTTCAAATAAGAATCGGATATATAATACTCAAGGGAAACGTGCCTTTGTAACTACGCAATCTATTAAAAAACTGAAGAAATTTTTGAAGGAATGGTCTCTGGATCCTGAAGGGTGGCGAATACCAGGAAGTAATAAAAAGATAAATTTGAATGACATTCGCAATCTCGAAAATGACCAGAGAACGTACTACAAAGAGCGTTGGATCAAGGAAAATGATCTAGAACAAAAGTTAATTGTCACCTACTCCCCTGTTTATCAGCGTTATCAATCATCCATTCGAGCTAAACAAGTTGAACGAGCGAAGAAAAAGGTGGAAAATCCAAGCTCGCTGAATAAACATAATCAGAATGACCCAAAAAGATTCATAAAAGCTACACATGTAACAGACAATGGCGAAGTTGCGGACAAAACTCAAGCAACTCTGAATCAAGACCAGATTGATAAGGAATCCATGTATGACGGATTTTATGCCGTATGTACCAATCTAGAATCAACTATCGAGGAAATTATCAAGATAAATCATGGACGATGGGAGATTGAGGAGACTTTCCGAATCTTAAAAAGTGAATTCCAGGCTCGACCAGTTTACCTGCAAAGAGAAGCACAAATAAAGGCACATTTTTTAACATGTTTTCTATCCTTATTGATGTATCGCATTCTAGAAAAAAAGTTGGATGAAAGATTTACATGTTCTGAATTAATTAGTACGTTAAGAAATATGAACATGCGAGAATTGGATGGAGAAGGATACATACCTGTATATACTCGAACAGAAATTACGGATGCATTACATGATGCATTTGGCTTTAGAACTGACTACGAAATAGTTACTCAAAAAAATATGAAAAAAATTTTTAAACAAACCAAAAGGGAAAAATAGTACGCAGTTTTATGCCTTAAAAAAATCGCCATAAACATTGATTTAGCAGTGTTTTTGGCGATTTCCAGTGTCAAACATGAGACTATATATTACACGTTCCTATCATAAATGGCAATAGTAAATTTTTCCTAACCATTTTTGACCTATGCAGAATTTACACAAACAAAATCTCAAAAACTTCTGTTAATTGCTGAACTCTTTCGTCATTTTGTACATTCTTCGCGTAGTTCAATTCATTTTCCAGTACATTATCTAAGTATGCAACTTCTGATTCTTCTAGATCATCTACGAATTCCTTTTCACTTTTATAGTGGTTCTGTTCTATTTTCTTTATAATATGTTGACAAACTTCATTTTCACTATAATTGGATAATGACTCCCGCAGATATCTTAGTGTGTTATCTATGATCATTCACCTCTTACTTAGATCTTCGTATTTTTCTTTTTTGCCCGCTGCTCTAATTGTGATTTTGGCAGTTGATCAGCAACATCTTCTGTTAAACCTTGAGGATTCACACTTGAATTGACTCTTTTGTTTCTCGATTTCTTATCCGTCATGATTAACACCTCCAATCATAGTGTTTCTAAAATTTTTCATTATATCCTAATTAATACGAAAAAGAGCGAAACAATATTGTTTCGCTCCTGCCAACTATTCTATAGCAATGTCCTCATACGTTTTTCGTAATGAACGTTTTAGTATTTTTCCACTTGGATTTTTCGGCAGTTCATTCGTAATGACGATATATTTAGGTATTTTAAATTTGGATAATTTTTGTTTACAATAAGCTAATATTTCATCTTTTGATAAAGATTTTCCGTCTTTTGGTACAACAATAGCAGTGACCGCTTCAATCCAGAATGCATCTGGAACTCCAATAACCGCAACTTCTGATACTCCATCTAACTGGTAAATAAGTTCTTCTACCTCTCTACTTGAAACATTGACACCGCCAGTATTGATCATATCCTTTTTTCGATCAACTATTGTAATATATCCATCTTCGTCCATAACACCTAAATCCCCGCTATGAAACCACCCATTTCGAAATGCTTCTGCCGTTTTTTCAGGATTATGCAAATATCCTTTCATTGCATGTGGAGTTCGATGGACAATTTCTCCTATTT
This sequence comes from Oceanobacillus sp. FSL K6-0118, assembly GCF_038006665.1. NCBI lineage: Bacteria > Bacillati > Bacillota > Bacilli > Caryophanales > Bacillaceae > Oceanobacillus > Oceanobacillus sp. FSL K6-0118. The sequence continues at coordinate 1,303,812 of NZ_JBBOVR010000001.1, read as the reverse complement.
CACCAGTAGCTACCTCTTGGTCATTTTCATCTACTATTTTAGTTTGACAGTTTAAAACTGCTTTTCCAGCTGAACCGAGTTTTTTTAATTGGTCTTCAGGTCTTAGGACAGTAACTAAAGGCGCTACTTCCGTTTGACCATAACAATTCCAAAGTTGCATGTTAGGAAGCCGCTCACTTAACTCCTTAATCACTTCTCGTGGCATAATGGCCGCTCCATAATACCCTTTTCTTAAAGAAGATAAATCAAACATTTCAAAATCCGGATGACGCAATAATCCAATCCAAACAGTCGGTGGACAGAATAGGGATGTTACCTTCTTCTCTTCAATGGTTTTGAGAATCGCTTCAGGAGTTGCCGAACCAAGAATAACACCACTTGCCCCCATATAAACACTCGGTCCTAAAAAGACATGGAGTTGTGCGCTGTGATATAGTGGCAAGGCATGAATCACCACATCATTCGTTTCCATTTTTGCATCTATTACCGTGCTCATATACTCGCTGATAATACTTTTGTGCGTTAACATAACACCCTTTGGTTTCGATTCCGTTCCACTCGTATACAAAACGTGAGCAAGATCGTCGTCATCGATATCCGCTTCAATTGTTTCTGTCGGCTTACCTTCTCTTGCTACAGACAACATATTTTGGATAACGGTCTTTCGTACGTTCCAATAAATCACCGAGTGTATTTCTTCTTGCACGCCTTACCATTTTATCTAATTCAGCTTGTGTATGAACGGTCATCCCATCACTCCTTAAAGAAAATTAGATGCATCTATTTTAAAGAATTTTCTATCTATTATTTTAATTCAGTAATGTACTTTAATCAATTAACTACTACACTTTTTTTCATCTCAACGTCTAGTGGGGGGTTCCATAATGATAGAATATTTCTCGAGTGCACGGGAAATATACCATTTATAGGTAGTAAGAGTAAAAAATCCTTTCCTTACTGCACCCAACGTTATAGGTCTGGCTAATGCCAAATCTTTTCTGAATTGGAGGTTTTTGTGATGGGTCAAATTATTTCATGGATTCTATTTATAGCCCCCTGGTTTTTATTACTCCCTTTAGATTCACAACGCGTAAAGCGTTTTATGCCAGTAGGTCTATTTGTGGCTGTATTATATACAGTTATTTTCCAAATCGCTGAAGTATGGAATTGGTGGGATGTACACGAGGAAAACAATATTTTCTTTCTTACCAACATTTCATCTTTCGTATATGGTTTTTTGATTGTAATAACCATTTATATGTTTTATTTTACGTACTCGAATTTTTGGCTATTCCTAATTGCGAACTGGATTATCGATTTTCATTCAAGCTCTTATTATAAGTCCTTTTATCTTTCAGAAGGTTGGGCTGTATACGATGAACAATATGTCTAATTTCGGACTCTTTGTTATGATTGCTATTACCGTACCTGTCGTTTACTTATATCAAAGATGGCAAGATTCCGCGCTTAGACAGTCGGACAATAACGATAGGTAAAAGCTATTTTTTCCAAGGACATTCTAGCCTAAAATGCTATGAAGCACGACTATCTTGTTGTGCTTCATAGCATTTCCATCTTATTCTTCTTTCCTAGCTTTAAAAAATACTTTTCCATTTATCTTTTTTCTGTCTACCCTTTTTATATTTTCTAAATAAATCAACCTTGTAAAAGTCGCCATGAATGCACTTAAGTCAATGATAATGTTCATCGTACCATAGATCTCTTCACATACTTGTTTAACAGTTTTATATTCATCTTTTACAGCAGCATGTACTTCTTCAAGACGCATCATATGTCTCTCTTGCAATTCCGTTACACGTTTTTTAAATTCATAAATCGGTTCTCCATGTCCTGTCAAAGCAATTTTAGGAGAATAACCTTTGATAACTTCCAACGACTGGAAATAGTCTTGTAATGGATTCCCTTCTTCTTCAGCAGTCCATACACCAACTACCGGGGAAACATCTTTTAATACATGGTCTCCAACAATGAGAACGTTCTTTTCTTTATTGTAGAAACAAAAATGATCATATGCGTGACCCGGAGTCCATATGGTTTCATATAAATCGTCACCTAGTTTAATTTTTTGGTGATTTTCAAACGTTTCATCTGGTTGAAAAGCAAAAATCCTCTTATTTTCAAAATAAAAATTAGGTAGATTAGGTCCATCATACTTTTTGATATATGCTCTTACTTGTTCTAAATCTTGATTTAATGCTTTCTCCATTTCTTTCATACTTATTTTTGGTATAGCAACAGGAACGCCAACTGTCTCTTGGAACCAACGAGCTAGTCCAACATGATCTTCGTGTGTATGAGTTATAACTACCTTTTCTATCTTGATACCTGTATCTAATACGTCTTTCCATATTTCAACAGCTTCATCTAAATTAGCACCTGTATCAATTACGGTATAACCATTTTCTCCTTCAATTAAATAACTATTGACATCTCCCATCCCCATCGGAAATGTTACGATTAATCTTTGTATTCCTTCAGTAATCTCTGTTAACATAATTCTTCCTTCTTTCTTTAAATTGCTATTTCCTTTTTCCATTCGGTAAATTCATCCATTATTTTTTTATTAATTTCAAATCCAATTCCTGGTTTTATCGGAACTTCAATCATACCTTGTTCCACAACTACTTCCGGTGTAATAATATCTTTTTCCCAATAATTTTGCGAACCAGCAGTATCTCCTGGGAGAACAAATTGTGGCAAAGTGGTTAATGCTATATTGTGAGCCCTACCTATTCCCGCTTCAAGCATTCCACCACACCAAACTTCCATCTGATGTTCTTGGCAAAAGTCATGAATCCTTTTAGCCTCTGTTAGCCCGCCAACTCGTCCTATTTTAATATTGATTATTTTACAGCTTCCTAATTCAAATGCTTTTCTAACATCTTCCAAAGAATGAATACTTTCATCTAAACAAATCGGGGTATCCATTTCCTTTTGCAATTTAGCATGTTCAACAATATCATCATGTGCCAAAGGTTGTTCTATCATCATAAGATTTAATTCATCTATTTTTTTCAAATGATTAATATCCTCTAAACTGTAGGCAGAATTTGCATCTGCCATAATTGCTGTATCCGGAAAATGGGAGCGCACTTCCCTTAATACTTCAATATCTGCCCCCGGTTTAATTTTTAATTTTATTCGCTTATACCCTATTTGAAGTGCATCCTCTATTTTCTCAATTAAATCTTTGATAGTTGGCTGAATCCCAATACTTATTCCTACTTCTATTTTCTTCTTATCTCCACCAAGTGCTTTGCTTAATGAAACATTTTCTCGTTTAGCATATAAGTCCCAAATCGCACCTTCTATAGCTGCCTTAGCCATATTATTTCTTCTTATCGGCTGAAACACCTTAGAAACATCGTTTGGGTGGGTCAACCTACTTCTCTTCAAAATAGGAATCAAAAAATCCTCTAACATATGTTGTGTTGTTTTTACCGTCTCTTCCGTATACCAAGGCTCTGAAAACGCGACCGATTCCCCGTATCCACAGTTTCCTTCCCCATCATAAACTTCTATTACAAAAAACTCCTTATCTTGAGTCGTTCCAAAACTCGTTATAAATGGATTTTTCAGTCGCATGTTTAATTTTCTTAGGACTATTTTCTTTAATGGTATTGTCATTATGATGTCCTCCCGGAACATATTCTTTACCTTATTATAGAATAGAACCCTTAGAGTTCTCCAGTTATTGCCCACTTATCAGGTACATCCAAATATGTTACTATGAAATATAGATTGATAATTTAAAAGTTTAGGGGTGAAAAAATGGTTAAAAAAATGAACGTGGAAAGTTTCAACCTCGATCATACTAAAGTTCAAGCACCATACATTCGCTTAGCAGGTATTACAGAAGGTGCAAATGGAGATATTATTCATAAATATGACCTTCGTTTTAAACAACCTAATAAAGCACATATGGAAATGCCTGCTTTACATTCATTAGAGCATTTAATGGCCGAATTAATTAGAAACCACCACAGTACGATTGTGGATTTAAGCCCAATGGGATGTCAAACTGGTTTCTACCTCACCGTTTTAAATGACGATAATTACGATGGCATTTTAGATACAATCGAAAAAACATTAGAAGATGTTTTGAAAGCAGAAGAAGTTCCGGCATGTAATGAGGTACAATGTGGCTGGGCTGCTAGCCACAGCTTAGAAGGCGCGAAGGAATTAGCTCGTGAAATGCTAGCAAAACGAAATGAATGGAAAGACGTATTTGGAGAGTAATTAAATCCATTAAATCCTTTATAGCTTAATAACACACCTCAAAAGTTGAGTGAAATCAAACTTTTGAGGTGTTTTTTTAAATCTAATTCAAGCTTTATTTGGGCCAAACACCCGCTTTTCAACAGAAGATTCTTTCCCTTCCAACCGCTTCTCCAATGTTTGCCGCCAATTGGATGCCAAAAATTCGCAGGAAGCAAGATCCTTCGCAAGTTGTAAGTCATCTTTTCTTTCATACATCACTTCATTACATTTTGAAATGGTCCATTCTGGATAAGGCCGTTCTAACAGAATAAGATTTTGTTTTTCTTGAACAAACCCCTCTTTTAAAACCCGAAAATACCATCCCGTTCTCCCCGTATTCTGGATTCGTAAAGCAAAATCTATGATCTTAAAGCGACACGCTGGTTTCCAACAAGGTCTACGCGGTTGAGATACCTGAATAATTGCATCACCGAATTGATAAGTATCTCCTATACAAACCGTTTCCTCATCCAAATAATTAACTGCGATATTTTCACCCATTGCCCCAATCCCAATATGTATATCAAGCTCCAATTTCCATGTATCATAATGTTTTGTTGAATAAGCGAAAACAGCTTTTTCCGATCCTCCATGATTTTTCTTATCTGCAACTTCATCTCCTGCTAACCCACTATTACTAAGCCATTTCTTATCGTGAGCAGTGTCCTTAAATATACCACTCTCCCACTCACGCTCCATCGGATTTTTAGCTTCGGGTTTTCCAATTTGCTTAACTTTTCCTACTAACAAATTTTGAACATAAGGATTATTCATAACAATCACCTCCTAGTACAATTAAAAAACTTGGCATTCGCTGCGAAACTTTGCGAATGCCTTAATGCAAAAGCTATGACCCGTTCTCATCACGTTTATTTGGCAATCTTCCTGCCTTTTTTGCTTGTTCACGCAATAAATACTCGATGTGACTGTTTACACTTCGAAATTCATCATTTGCCCATGATTCAATAACTTTATATAGCGTTGGATCAATTCGTAAAGGAAAATTCTTCTTTTTAGCCATAATAGCCCTACTTTATTGGTATAGTGATCCAGTATTGATTACTGGTTGTGCGCCATTATCGGAAACGATAGAAACAAGTAAATTGTTTATCATAGCTACTTTACGTTCTTCATCTAAATCGACAATTCCTTCTTTTTCTAATCTTTGAATCGCATCTTCTGCCATTCCTACTGCCCCATCTACAATTTGCTTACGTGCAGCAATGATGGCACTTGCTTGTTGACGCTGGAGCATCGCTTGCGCAATTTCTGTAGAGTAGGCCAAGTGCGTTAGCCTTGCTTCGATGACTTCTACACCTGCAACTTTTAATCTTTCTTGTAATTCAACTAATAATTCCTGTGATACTTCGTCCGCGTTACCACGTAGGGAAAGATCATTGTTTTCATACGAATCATAAGGGTATTTCGTTGCAACCGTTCTGATTGCTGTTTCACTTTGAATCTCTACAAATTTTTCATATTGATCCACATCGAATACAGCCTTTGCTGCATCAACCACTTTGAATACGATAACAGCCGCAATTTCAATCGGATTCCCGTTAACGTCATTTACTTTCAATCTATTACTGTTAAAATTCCTAACGCGAAGTGAAATCGTTCTTCTAACCGTAAATGGGATGGTAAGCGCAATTCCCTCTTGCCTAATGGTTCCCATATATTTCCCCAAAAACATAACTACGACCGATTGATTTGGTTGTACCAATGTAATTCCAGAGGCTAGTGTGATGGCAAGAACTATTAAAATCCCACCAATTACAAATCGCTGTTCCAAAATACTAAATACTGCTCCAGCCAAAAGTATAGCAATAATCAAAATTCCTAAAAAGCCATTTAATCTCCATGCTTGTTTCTCACGAAGTCCATCCATGATATCAATCCTTTCATTTCACTTTCATATTATTATGATATCATATTTAGGATTATTCTGTCAATTTGAACTATGTCTCTTGGAATAATAAATATTCACCGGTTGAAGATGCTTTTATATTAAACCTGTCCCCATTATACGAGGATCGGGATTAAATTACCTACTAAGTTTAAACAAACAACCATTTTTATGAAGAAAGTGACCCATATTTGATTTTAGCCTTTCCAAATGTTTATCTTTTTTCATACCTTGTTGATAACCAATTGTTGAACAGTATTAAAATCTTTCTTTATTGTCCGTTGATCATTCACTATTTCGTTTTCAAAACACTTGTCATATTGTTAGTTAGGAATGTTAAAGAATTTGAGAAACTAATAGGAGGTGAATAAATATGCCATTTTATCCCCCAAATCCAGGAAGAAGACCGTTTTACCCTCCTAATCCAAGGAGGAGACCATTTTACCCTCCAACCCCGGGAAGGAGACCATTCCCTCCAGGCAACATACAAAGAAATTGGCCAGCTAATCGAATAGAACGACAGCCACATCCTTTTTTAAATCCAACCCAAGGTCAACAAGCACCAACTTCTGGACTACAAGGATTACAAACGGTGATGGGACACGTGGGAAACGTTACAAATGGAATTAATATGCTGAGACAAATGGGATCATTAATGAAGTTTTTTTAATTAATTTTAGTTAGGAAGCTGTTTTAAAGGGAAAACCTTAAATAACAGCTTCTTTTCCTATTTGAGCGCTATTCGGAAACCACGTTATATCACTTAAACTATTGTGGGTGTAGGTTTCACAGCTAAACCTTAGAATGTAGTAGTTGATCTTCTTCATCCATAAAATCCAATTTCTAGTATTCTTCTATAAATACGAAAACGCCACAGCTAGAAACACAGTGATAAGAGTAAATTTTATAAGATAACAAAAGCCACCACAATCGTGATGGCCTTTCTACTTATTTTCTTATTTGTCCGTTACCATTTATAAAAAATTTACTGGATGTTAAAGCAGGTAATCCCATTGGTCCTCTTGCATGAAGTTTTTGTGTACTGATGCCAATTTCAGCTCCATAACCGAATTCAAATCCATCCGTAAATCTAGTAGAAGCATTGTGATACACAGCAGCGGCATCTACACCATTTTGGAAAATCTGTGCGTTTTTGTCATCTTCGGTAATAATAGCTTCCGAATGTCTTGTACCGTATTGATTAATATGTGCAACAGCAGCCGTTACATGATCAACTAATTTTACACTGATTGTTAATCCTAAATACTCTGTAGCCCAATCTTCTTCCGTAGCGGCTTTCGCTTCTGGGAACGCTTCGCATACAGCCTCATCCCCATAAATTTCCACTTGATTCTCTTTCAACAGGTTTAACAGGTTAACACCATTTTTCTCAAACCAGGCTGGATGAATAAGAAGAGTTTCAATCGCATTACAAACAGAAGGTCGTTGTAACTTGGCATTTAAAACAATTTCCTCAGTCATTGATTTCTTAGCGGATTCGTCAATAAAGATATGACAATTTCCCGCACCTGTTTCAATTACTGGAACAGTTGATTCTCGTACTACTGTATCAATTAAGTTCTTCCCACCTCTTGGGATTAGAACATCCAAATATTCATTCAGACGGAAAAGTTCCTTAGCTGTTTCTCTGCTTGTATCTTCTATTAACTGAACAGCACCTACTGGAACAGAACTTTTTTCTAATGCTTTATGAACGGATTTCATTAATGCAATGTTTGAGTACTTGGCAGAAGAGCTACCTCTTAATATAACTGCATTACCCGTTTTTAATGTTAGTGCTGCTGCATCAATGGTGACATTTGGTCTCGCTTCATAAATCATCCCTACTACCCCGATAGGAACTCTTTTTCTTTCAATATATAAGCCATTTTCCTTTTCTATCGTTTCTAACGTTTCACCGATTGGATCTTTTAAGTCAATAACCTGTCCCATTCCTTCAGCCATTCCTTCGATTCGAGCCTTATCAAGAAAAATTCTATCTAAAACAGCTTCAGTAAGCCCCTTTTGTCTACCATCTTGTATATCTTTCTTATTTTCCTCTAAGATCACATCTTTATCTGCAACGATTTGCTCTGCAACTAAGGCTAATGCCTCATTTTTATCCTCTGTTGTTAATGTTGTCATTTGATAACTTGCTTCTTGTGCTTTTTTCCCCTTAAATTGTACTTCACTCATTCGATTACCTCCCCAATCTTTTTCACCACAACCCACTGATCGCGATGTATCACCTCAATTGCCGGAATTCGAGTAGCTCCTTCTTCTCTACGTAATTCTATACTTTTATTTAATTCACTAGAAGAACATTTCACTTGTCCTTTTCCAAGGAGACCGTTCTTGCTTAGAACTTCAACGACGTCCCCTTCTTCAAATAAACCTTGAACTTTAAACACACCGGGAGACAATAAACTACTGCCATGATAGAGGATCGCCTCTTCTGCTCCTTGGTCAACATACACTTTACCAGATGATTCTGAATGTAAACCAATCCATTGTTTATTTGTATTTACCCAAGTTAATTTCTTATTACTTATATAAGTTCCATTTCCTTTACCACTTAATACGTTAAGTAATTTATTTTTCCCTTCTCCCTGACCGATGAAAACAGGAACGCCTAAGGAAAGAGCGGTTCTTGCAGCGAGTAATTTTGATTTCATTCCTCCAGTACCAACTTTGGAACCATTTGAATCTACTGCATGAAACATCTCATCATCTACCGTATCTAAATAATCAAATTTTTTCGCATCTGGATTCGTCCTTGGATTTCCATCATAGATTCCATTTATATCTGTTAATATAATCAAGCGATCTGCATGAACGAAACCACTGACTAAGGCTGATAGCATATCATTATCACCAAAAGTTAACTCATCAATGGATACCGTATCATTCTCATTAATAATCGGCAAAATACCTCGATCCAATAGCTCACTTAATGTAGCGAATGCATTTCGATATCGCTCCCTATTCGAAAAGTCCGAACGGGTTAGTAAAATTAAAGCGGCAGTTACATCATATTCATGAAACTTATCCAAATAGGTCTGAATAAGCAAACTTTGTCCAACAGCGGCTGCAGCTTGTTTCCCTTTTATGGTTACTGGACGCGAAGAATAACCTAATCTTTTAAAACCCGCTGCTACGGCACCAGATGAAACCAAAACGACTTCATGGTTATTCTCTCTTAATGCAGCTATCGCATGTACATGGTCTTCTAATTTCTTATGATCAATTTCCCCTTGTTCATTCGTTAATGAACTACTTCCGATTTTAACCACAATTCGTTCCTTTGCCATTTATCTCTGCTCCTGTTTTATAATGATAATTTATAAGATTCAAGTTGCAAGTCCAATTAAATAAAAAAAGCCCAATCATCCTTCATGTTTAAAAGGACGAAAGAGCTCTGCTTCCGCGGTACCACCATTTTTGGATGTTTATACATCCCACTTTTCTTCATATAACGTTGAAGAGACGCCAATGTTTTCACAAAGGACTGATGAAGGTAGGTTCAGTGATTTGCCTGTGGCGGAATCTCCCAGCAATTAACTCCACTCTCTTACACTGCAAGGTTCACTTACTAGTCCTTCCTAAACGTTCTAATCTATTACCATTATTATGTATAGAAACCGTATATATGTCAATAGTTAAACATTGGTAGAAAAATGCTTTATTGTGAAAAGTCGAAACTCTCCGTATAATAGAGACAAAAGCGTTAGCGCCTAGTTAGGGACATACGAAGGTGAAGGAAGTCTCACCTGTCCCTAGGCGCTGGACGTGGCCTACCTTATGACAAGATTTAATAAGCTGAATTTCTATACTTACATATTAGAAAAGGAGGGAAAACTATATGTGTCTAATAAACTTTCATTTTCATGATCACCCTACTTACAAATTAATCATTGCGGCAAACCGTGATGAATTCTATCAACGACCAACCGCACCCGCATCCTATTGGAAGGATCACTCAGAAATTCTTGCCGGACGAGACTTACTACAAATGGGAACGTGGTTTGGCATAACAAAAAAAGGGCGTTTCGCAGCATTAACCAATTATCGTGATCCGAATTTACCGGAAACAGGAAAATTTTCACGTGGAGAAATAGTACGTTCTTTTTTAGCAGGCGAACAAACTCCTGAGGAATATTTACAAACATTGAAATTGGATAGAGAGAAATATGCAGGTTATAATGTCCTGATTGGCAATGGGGACGAATTATATCACTACAACAATATATTAGATGAAGCAAACAAAATCACATCCGGTACACATGGGCTGAGCAATGCCACGTTAAATACACCATGGCCTAAGATAGTCAAGGGGAAACGAATGTTACAGGATTATGTAACTAATCATAAAGAAATAGATTCAAATGAATTATTCCGTATTACTTCCAATGCTGAGCAAGCAAACGATGAAGATTTACCGGATACTGGAGTAGGAATTGAGTTGGAGCGAACCCTATCCTCCCTATTCATTACATCTCCTGAATACGGAACAAGATCTTCAACCGTTTTATTAATTGATAAAGAGAATCATGTCACTTTTAATGAACGTACATATGAAAAAGGTGAATTCCAAAGAGAGAAACAATTTACATTTTCAATTGAATAATAAAGCTCGCCACAATAATGGCGAGCTCTTTATATAGGATTGATCTTTACTTATCTTTTCTTTTGAATATCTTTTTCTTAATAACATAAACAATCAATCCTAATACAGCGTATATGAAAAACAAGACGATAAATCCCCATAAACCAATTACAGCATCGGCAAATTCCATATTTCCTCGATTCGTGATCGCTTGTTGTAATTCAATTGCAAATACTAAAACAACCATTCCAGTAAACGTATATATAAAAGATAAAATCGTAGTACTCCACTTTAATCTTTCAATTAATTTAAAGAAAAAATGCACGACTAAGAACGTAACCATGCCGATAATTCCCATAACCCAGAAATGTAATTCTTTATCTGTCATATCGCTAAAAAGAAATGTCAGTATATCATGTATTTCATTAACAACGTCTGCCAGAGTAATGACTATTTCTCTCATCTTGATTACCACTCTCCTTTGCATGTAAGTTTGCAAGAGATATAGATTTAAGTATAAAAAAAGAGAATAGGCTATGTGCCTACCCTCTCTCTTTTTAGTTAGTGGGACATGTAGGGATCGAACCTACGACCCGCTGATTAAGAGTCAGCTGCTCTACCGACTGAGCTAATGTCCCGTATTCCCTGTCGACTTAATTATTGTAACAAATAGGAATACAGAATGCAAGACTTTTTTTAAAAAAATTTGGCAATCGCACAAAGTTTTTTAGCGAATGCCTTAGGAAATACCATTATTCCCACTCGACTAGCGTGGCTTTTAAATTTAATAGTTCATCTTTAGTTAGTGTAATGCCTTTTCCCATTTTTTCTTTATTAGGCGCCCAATCTCTAAGGTCATATTTCGGATCTCTTCCATTCCAACTAATTAGATTTAACTCCTTTGTCCACCCTTTTGGTGATTCAGAAATCACTGCAATTGTTTCAATAATATCATATTTAATTTCTGCCATGATATCAGCTCCCTTTTATATGACTTTTTAACTACCTTGTTAAAAATTATATCAAATTGGAATACAAAACCAAAATTCTCATGTTCATATATATATTACAACATATCCTAATCATCCATTAATTCAAAAAACTTAAAGCCTAAATCAGCATCTCTTCTATGATTTAAAAGCTTCTCCCTACTTTTTATTAGGCGCTCTCGTCCAATTTCCGAAATGGTTCGATATCCAGCTTTAAATGCTACGGATTTTTTATTAATTAATTCTGCATGTTGAACTAATATGAATTGAAGTTTTGTTTCAAACTTCTGATTATAACGCCATACCGCTTCCCCAGTTGTACCAGAACCCGAAAAGAAATCGAGTACAATGGCCTTCTCATCATTATATAAAAGTGATTGAATCAAGTAGCGGATTAATTTTTCCGGTTTGGAATAATCAAATACCTTTTTTCCAAATAAATCAATTATTTCTTTATCCGCATCCTCGTAAGTAGGAAAACCATACCCATTTATGGTAAATAAATTTTTAATTTTCTTTACTTCTCTTCCACTTTTTACATGGTTAGGACGAAAAGGTACTTTACTAATAACAATCTCCTCTCCATTTTGGATAATTTCATTTAGCTTTTCTTGAGAATAACGCCATTCTCCTTTTAAACGAAAGGAATTTTGATTTACGCCACTTTCAATGATGACGTCATCTAATAATTCCGTAATGATTTTACCACCGGACATATTCTGAGCTTTAACCAATCCATCCGCAAGACGAAAGTGAACAGTCCCTTCAGGAAAAGTTAACGTGCGTAATGTATTTCCAGCATTATTCAACGGATACTTCTTTCCCTCTTCCGTTTTTTCAATGGAAAGCGCGTGAGTCCGTTCATTGCTCTTGGAAAAGACAACAATATATTCGGTTACACATCCTACATTTCTGTCTAAAAAAGAAGGTTTTTTCTTTTTCTCCCAAATAAATGTACAAACAAAATTGTCCTCACCAAAAATCTCATCGCATATTTTTTTCAGATTATATAGCTCTTTATCACTAATACTAATAAAAATCATGCCATCCTCTGTTAAAAGATTTCTGGCAAGGAGTAGCCTTGGATATATAAAATTTAGCCAATTTGTATGAAACCTTCCTGATGAATGAATAAAATTGGAAAGACTTTTGTGGTTGTTGAATATCTCACTGAAGTTATCGTTATAAATAAAATCCATTCCGGTGTTATATGGGGGGTCAATATAAATCATCTTGACCTTTTCTAGATGTGATTGCTGCAGGAGTCGTAATACTTCTAAATTATCCCCTTCTATATAAAGGTTTTTTGTCGTATCCCAATCAACACTTTTTCTTAAATTTAAGGATAATCTCTTCGTGGGTGGATCAGAAGCGGAACGAATCGAATCTGTTTTTCCATACCACGAGAATTCATATTCCTTATTCTCTTTTATAAGATGCTCTCCAAATAATAGCTTTAATTTTTCTACATCAATTTTTGACTCTGTAAAAACTTCCGGAAATATCTCCTTCATTTTTTCAATATTTTTGTCTATTTCATTCAGCTTTCGTCCATCCATCTTTTGCATAAGCTTTCACCTATCATTCTCATTTATATTTAAATTAGCATATGCATCAGATAATTTGCAATTATTTGCATCCTATATACAAAAAATACAACTACCACTCCAATGAGTCCGCAGTTGCAGTAAAACTAACTTGTAAAAAGAGAATTATCAAGAACGGTTTGGAATTGAGCCAAATCCCTTGAATCTTGACGAATGGATTGCTCATCTAGTAATGGATCAGAATCATATTTTTGCATATCTTCTCTAATTAATTCTTCAGACTTTTCTTCATTGAGTGGATCCATACTTCCATTTTGGTGGGTGTCCATACTATCTCTCCTAACAAATCGTTATATACCTAGCATTAGCCAAAACCAATTTAAATATTACTCCGTGAATATTTTGTCGCAATAATCTTTACACTAATGATAAAAAGGTTTATGATTACTAATACAATATCCTAGTATGATACTATGCTTTAATATACGATTTTAGGGGGATTTTACATGACAATGAAAAAAACGTTGACTTTAGCAGGCTCCGATACTAGTGGAGGGGCTGGTATTGCGGCCGACCTTAAAACATTCCAAGAACATGATGTATACGGTATGACCGCATTAACCACCATCGTTACAATGGATCCAGAGGGGTGGCATCATCGTGTGAATCCGATTGATGTAGAACTTGTGGAGAAACAATTAGAAACAGCATTATCTGTAGGAATCGATGCAGCTAAGTCAGGTATGCTTGGATCTGTTGATATTATTGAATTAGGGGCGAAGAAGTTTAAAGAGGTGAAACTGGATAAATATGTGCTCGACCCTGTAATGGTATGTAAGGGGGAAGATGAAGTATTACAACCAGAAAATACCGATGCAATGCGCGAATTACTATTACCATTAGCACTTGTAACAACGCCAAACCTTTTTGAAGCTTGGCAACTCGCTCAAACAGATGGCCCTATTAGGGATGTAGATGGAATGAAAGAGGCGGCAGCCAAAATTCACGAATTAGGTGCGAAAAATGTCGTTATTAAAGGCGGGAAAACATTAGATCCCGAAAGAGCAATCGATCTTTTCTATGACGGAAAAGACTTTACCGTTTTAGAAGGAGAAAAAATTGATACGACATATACCCACGGCGCTGGTTGTACATTCGCAGCGGCGGTTACAGCAAATTTAGCAAACGGTAAATCAGTAAAAGATTCCGTAGCAGATGCAAAAACATTTGTGAATGCCGCAATCAAATATGGTTGGAAACTGAATGAATATGTTGGTCCCGTCATGCACGGTGCGTTTAATAAATATAAAGTAACAAATTAATTTAAGAAGTCGCAGGTGGGTTTTCACTTGCGACTTCTTCTTTATCTAAACTAACGCTTTTGGTTTATCCCCAAATTTCATCTGCTACTTCTTTAATAAGGCGAAGTTTATTCCATTGTTGTTCTTCCGTTAATATATTTCCTTCCTCCGTAGAAGCAAATCCACATTGCGGGCTAATGCAAAGTCTGTTTAAATCCACATATTTCGTTGCTTCTTTTATACGACTTTTAATTGTCTCTTTATCTTCTAATTCTCCCGTTTTTGATGAGAATAGTCCCAATACAACCAACTTGTTATCACTAACATCTTGTAATGGTGCAAAGTCACCAGCACGTTCTGTATCAAATTCTAGATAATAGCCGGAAACATTTTCTTTTGCAAATAATAACGCAGAGATTGGATCATAGCCACCGGAAGAAGCCCAAGAAGAATGATAGTTACCACGGCAAACATGCGTTGTTACAATTAAATCTTCAGGTAAATTTTCAATTGCCAAATTGTTTACACGTAAGTATAGTTCTCCAACACCCTTTACTGTTGCAGTGTCCTGGCGTGCTTTCCAGTAATTTTCATCCACAAGCATCCCCCATGTGCAGTCATCTAGTTGAACATTCCTACATCCGGCATCGTATAAATCCTTTATCACTGTTTGATATGCTTTTGCGATATCCTCAACTAGTTCATCTACATCTGGATATAGCGCTTTAGTTGCCTCTATATTTTCTGCACGCTCTAATTCTGCCAAAAATTGGGCCGGTGCAGGAATGGTTTGTCTTGCCGTAACACCTTCAGTTGCATATTGTTGAACAAAAGAAAAATGTTTAACAAATGGATGATTTTCACCACTAATTTTCCCTGTAAGACGAGCTGTTTCTGCTCGAGTTTCTTCATGGTGGAACTTATAGCCTTGTTCAATGGATTCTTTATGAACTCCATTCAATCCCCACATAAAATCTAAATGCCACCATGAACGACGAAATTCCCCATCCGTGATAACTTGTAAGCCAACTTCTTTTTGTTTTTGAATTAAATCGACGATGCATTCGTCTTCTACTTTTTTCAATTCAGTTTCTGATAAGTTCCCTTTTGCAAAAGCAAAACGTGCTTCTTTCAATTGTTTCGGTCGTAAAAAACTCCCTACATTATCAAAACGAAATGGTGCTACAAGCCTTTTTTCAAATTTAGTCTCTACAGCCATCTGAACTCTCTCCCTTTGAATCATTTTGTTAAACAAAGTGTAGCATGGAAGAGTCCATATAGTGTAACATTAAAAACCTATTACTTGTCATAGTTTTAAACTATAGCAACTTTCTTTCTTCCTCAATGGATTCTTTTAAATAATGAATATAAATTTCAGCTAGTGGACTATTTGTTACATTTTTATGTGTAATATAACCTACCGTAATGGTCTCATCTACTTTTAATGGAACAGCAACAATATCTCCATTTAATTTTCTACTAATAACCCCAGTAGAAATCGTATAGCCGTTTAAACCTATTAATAAATTAAACATCGTAGCACGGTCTGTAACCCGAATGTTCTTCGGCCTTGAGAGTGTACTAAGTATCTCTTCTGAAAAATAAAAGGAATTATAATCCCCCTGTTCATAAGATAAATATGGATAGGGAAGTAAATCGGATAATGTTACATACTCCCTATTTACAAGCGGATTAGTCGAACTAATAAACACATGTGGTGTTGCATCAAATAACTTATGAAAAGTTAAATTTCCTTCTCTAATAAATTTAGAGATTACCTGTTGATTGAAATCATTCACATATAAAATACCAATTTCACTACGAAGATTTTTAACATCATCAATGATTTCATATGTTTTGGTTTCTCTTAATGTAAACTCATACTCATCGCGATTATAATCTTCTAAAAGACGAACAAAGGCACTGACCGCAAATGCATAATGCTGCGCAGAAACAGAAAAATGCTGCTGCTTTAGATCTGGTGCGTTAGAATAACGATTTTCAAGAAGTTCTGCTTGTTCCACAACTTGCCTAGCATACCCAAGAAATTCTGAACCTTCTGGTGTTATAAGAATCCCTTTGTTCGTTCTATAAAAAATCGTAATTCCCAATTCTTTTTCCAATTCTTTTAATGCGTTAGAAAGACTTGGTTGACTTATAAATAAATTTTGTGCTGCCTTACTTATGGAACGACTTCTTGCCACTTCAATCACATACTTTAATTGTTGTAATGTCATTTGAGATCCCTTTTCTTTTTTTCATTAATCATATCAAATATTTCTAAAAAAACGCATGGAAATTATAAAATTCCATGCGTTTTTTATTCAATAAATATTGCCAACTAGAAACGTCGTAATGACATTTTCAACGGGCTTTTTGGACGATCTCTTAATCATACGTTATATCCACTACTTTACCTACTCTTAATCATAGCCTTTTCCCCTTTAACTTTATCCCGAACAAAGAATGCTATAATTAAGCCAATTACTGCAAAGATTCCTGAAATCATAAAAGAAACATTCACACCATGAATGAGTCCGTTAACCCCTTCCTCTGGCACAGCAGCTGTCGTCATAATGGTAATTGGTAATGCTGTCCCAATGGCACCTGATACTTGTCGGAATGTATTATTCACTGCAGTTCCATGCGGTATTAAATGCATAGGCAACACATTTAGACCTGCTGTTGTCGCTGGCATCATTACCATCGCAATACCCAACATTCGAAAGGCATGAACCGTTGCAATATACGTAAATGTCGTCTGATCTGTAAGAAATGCCAACATAAACGTAGTAACCGTAATAAGGACCAAACCGGGAATCAATAACCATCTAGCACCAAATTTATCAAAAATTCTACCGGTAATAGGGTTCATGATACCTTGAAGGATGGCACCAGGTAATAATGCCAACCCAGATTCAAGTGCAGTAAACCCATGCATATTTTGCATATACAATGGCAAAATAACTGCGGCCCCAATCATTGCCATAAATGTAACCATTCCAAGTACAGTCGTTAAGGTAAACATTTTATATTTAAAAACACGCATTTCCAATATTGGCTCTTTTAATCTTAATTGTCTTAAAATGAACCACGTAAGTGCAATGGCACCAACAATAAACGAAATGATAACTTGCATACTACCCCAACCAGCATTTCCAGCAATACTAAATCCATACAAGAAACCACCAAATCCAAAGGTAGATAAAATAATCGATAACACATCAACTTTAGGATTCGATAATTCCGTAATGTTCCTAAGGATAAAGTAAGCGATGATAATGTTGATGATAGCAATTGGCAAAATCATATAAAATAACGTTCGCCAAGTTGCGTTCTCTACAATATATCCGGATAATGAAGGTCCTATAGCTGGGGCAAAGGCAATAATAAGACCGAACATTCCCATCACTGTTCCACGTTTCTCAATTGGGAATATAAGCATCATAATCGTTTGCGTAAAAGGCATTAAAATACCTGCACCCGCAGCTTGAAAAATCCTCCCCAATAATAATATGGAAAAAGTTGGTGCAATCGCAGCTAGCAACGTACCAACTGTAAATAGACTCATTGCAGTTAAAAACAAGGTCCTAGTTGAAAACTTTCCAATTAAAAAAGCAGTTATAGGAATCATTATACCGTTAACAAGCATAAATGCGGATTGCAACCATTGCACCGTATTTTCACCAATATGTAGGTCTGCCATAATATGAGGCAATGCAGTACCCAATAACGTTTGATTTAAAATAGCAACAAATGCTCCTGAAATTAATACGATTAATAAAGGCACTTTATTAATACTCTCAGCGCCACGTGAAGATTGATCAGGCAATTCTTATTCCTCCTTTTAAATTTATGGGAGACTTGGTTTTATCTATTATTCCAAAGCTTCACTTTTATAAGAGCAATTTTTATATTTTACCATAAACATAATGTTAATATCAAGATAATTATATTTTAAGTTTACCTTTTTCCCCTATAAGAACATGTTTTCGTCATATTGAGATTCTTTAGGGAAAACTTTTTGCAGTTTCAATGAAGAAGCAAGTTTTTTCCAATACAAATAAACATACTACGCAGTATGTCTATTCTGACTATTCAATTAATTGGTCTAAAGTTGAAATGTTAGTTGTCGTGAATCTTTTGGCTTTTCTATGTATTTAAAATGTCGAATCCCATAAGCATCTTTTTTCAGTATGGCTTCCATTCCCGCCGAAAAACGATATAGAAACATCTTAATTTGATCCTTTGCCTTTATGCCCTTTGCCCGTTCAATCACACTATGAAAAAATCCATTTTGCTTTTCTATTTTCAGTGTCATAAACGTAACCATGATGGACAAGAGTAAAAACATTCTCTTCAGTCTGGGCAAGGTACGAACTCGAATATTCTCTAATTCAAATTCTTGCTTTTGCACGCGAAACATTTCTTCGATACGCCATCTAGTAATATAGGCTTTTAAAACAGAAATTACCTCTGCTTTTTTCTGGATTCGCTTATTTGTAAGCAGCACCATCGGCTCTTTGCCATATCCATACACAACAATCATCGTGAACTTTTTTCCCTTAAGCGAGGGGATTTCTACAGTAAGATGAGAGACTTTCAAATCATAGACGGTTCCCTTTATTTCAGAACGAAAATTGATTTTCCCTTTTCTTCTGATTGCCAAATCATGTACGGAGAACTTTTTATTCTGATACAATAAATTTCGATTTTTCTTCAACCGAATGATAAAGTTATTCTCCTGCTTGAGGATTTTTTTCATGACTTCTATATTGTCATACCCACGGTCCATGACGAAGGTTGCTTTCTTCTCGCCTAAAAGCTGATCTACGTAATCCAAGCCCTTGTATGTTTCATCATTCTCGCTGATAAATCCCTTTTCAGCAGATGAGTATAAATGAGAATAAACTGAAATCGGATGCTTTGTCCTCGGAGCCACGGCAATCATATTGGTTGTCCAGTATCCATTGCCAATTTTCCCTGTCGAACCATCTCTCACTTGCCCAAGAGCTTCCATTTTACAGGCGGTGGGTTTCACAATCTCAGAGTTATCTACCAGAATCAGATTATCTTCTTCTTGCAGGAAAGGTTTTATTAGTTCTTCATAGTTCTCCAACAGCTCGGTTGTTTCATGAAACTCATCCATACGATTGGAAAGTCGCTTGACGGTTTGTATCGTATCGATGGGCTCTTCTAGAGTGCGTGCAATGTTGGAAAGCAAAACAGATTTGCTTTTTGCCATGCCAAATAAAATATCTAGGATAAAGTTTTTATTGGGTTTTTGCATTCCTTCTGTCAATTTTGAAGAAAAATCATAAATGGAACGTTTAGTAGTGTAAATTGCCTGGCTAAATGTGTTATAATTGGTCATAGAAAAAGACTCCTTTTTATGCTGTATATTTTGTTTTGTCCAAATAAAATTTTAGCATATTTAGGTAGGCTTTTTCTTTTTAATTTCCAATAAATTACGTACATTTTGATTAAAAAAGACTAAAATAGGCATCGAAAAGTCCATTTATTAGGTTGAACTTTTCAATGCCTGTTTTTTGTTGGAAGTCAATCTTTATTTTTAGGTAAACTTAAATTATTTTTAGGTAAACTTAAATTATTTTTAGGTAAACTTAAAAATTATATTCAAAATCCCTAATATTTATTATGGTTCTTGTTCATCATTCCGTATTTTGAAGAGAACAGTTTTAATGTACCCCAATTTAGAGTTTTATAACTACTTTTGAAAAATAACATTTGCTTGTCCTTTAGTGAAATAAGTCCATGGATTGAAATACTACTTACAAGGAGTGCTTCTTCACTAAATAGTCTTGCTGCACGACGTCCCATCAACTTCAGCTAAAATTTTCTTTACTTACGTACAAATAAAAGTAGTGCAAACACATAATGTTTACACTACATAGCTTTTATATTTCTTTTATCTGGAAAGAACTAAGTCGATTTGCTTTCGGATTGTAGATAATATCCCCTTGAATGTCGAGATTCCCTTGAGAACTTTGCAACTTGAATGAATAGCTTTCTTTCATTGCCGTATTCGATATTTTGGTTTTGGTTAATAAATGATACTCCGCTATTCGATATCCTGGATATGCAGTTTCAACCACGTGTAGCAAGCGTGCCCCCCACCCTTCCATTTGCGAATCGGAGGCCGGGATAATTTCGACATTTAATACTCCAACGTTCGGATTGACTCCTAATGCTTCAAACGCATTACGGTGAATATTTAATCTATTAGGTGGATAATCTTCCACCTCGTCCACTACCTTTACAACGACTTCCCTCCCATATGGCGCCTGTATATTTCTTAATCTTATAAATTGACCACATCGATAAGGAGAATTTCTTGCGACAGCTACAGTCATATAATTGTTTTCTGACCAAGGCATTTCACATTTCGTCACTGGCCCTCCATAAGTCCAAGTAACTTGACCATGAACCGGTTGTCTTTCATCATAAGCAAATGCAGTGTTTCTTTCATATGGTAATTCGGGTTGATATGGAAAGGAATTCACGTAATAAGGCAAATAATAAAAATAATATGGAAACATTCGTATTCCTCCTGTTTATAAGGTAAAAACAATTAATTCGTTATCTGTAAAAGCCGATTATAAACCGTTTAGATGGATAAAAGCCTTCATGATAACATATTACCCAGGAGGTAAACTGGTGACTATTCTATATAGTTTATGTACAAAAAGACGCCCATACGTCAATAGTATAGGCGCCTTCGATATATTTGTGGCGAAAGAACTAAGTGTTCACATCACTTATTTCATTATCTTTCGACTTACACAAATCAGCTCATCGCATTTCTAGAATAACATATATTCCTTTATTTAACCATTGGAAAATTAACCTAAATAGTAAGAGGTTGTTCAAAAAGGCCGGTAAAAATGACATGCCGCTGTGTAGGGACAACGTTACAACAAATCTTTACGGCGGAACGAGTAATCTTAGTCCCAGGACGTTGTGTTCTTAGCCGACCCATTCCTTTTTATCATCCTTTTTGAACACACCTTACAATACTTTATCTAAAAATTCCTTTGTTCTACCTGATGTCGGGTTTGAGAAGATGACATCTGGGCGACCCTCCTCCATAATAATCCCTTCATCCATAAATAAAACACGGTCTGCTACTTCTCTTGCAAAACCCATCTCATGTGTCACAACAACCATCGTCATTCCTTCTATAGCAAGTTGCCTCATTACCTCAAGCACTTCCCCAACTAATTCAGGATCGAGCGCCGAAGTTGGTTCATCAAATAACATCAATTTGGGTTCCATCGCAAGTGCCCTAGCGATCGCAACACGTTGCTGTTGTCCCCCTGATAAAGATGATGGATATTTATTGGCTTTATCTGATAAACCTACCTTCTTAAGTAACTTTAGTCCACGTTCCTTCGCTTCATTTTTAGAGATTTTTCGAACCTTCATTGGAGCGAGCATAATATTTTCTATAACCGTCTTATGCGGGAACAGATTAAATTGCTGGAATACCATCCCCACTTCTGTTCGAACCATATTAATGTTTGTTTTTTTATTTTTTAAATTGAAGCCATCTACAGTCACCTGTCCACTCGTGATAGACTCTAACATATTTAAACAACGTAAAAATGTACTTTTTCCAGATCCACTTGGCCCAATAACACAAACAACTTCAGAGGATTGAATCTCACAATCTATTCCTTTTAACACTTCATGATCCCCAAAACTTTTGTGTAAATTTTCTACTTTAATCATTGTACATCCAACCTCTTTTCAATCATTCGTAATATATACGATAATGTTAAGGTAATAATTAAGTAAAAGACTGCAACCGTTGTATAAATTTCGACTGCATTAAAATAGTTAGATGCAATTAATCTTCCTTGAAACATTAATTCCGGAACAAGAATAACAGATAAAAGGGAAGTATCTTTAATACTAATAATAAATTGATTTCCTAGTGGAGGGATCATTCGTTTAAATGCTTGAGGCCACACAATATAACGCATCGTTTGATTGTGGGTTAAACCAAGTGATCGTCCTGCTTCTACTTGTCCTTTCGCAATGGACTGGACCGCACCACGTACAATCTCGGCAATATAGGCTCCTGAGTTAACAGCGATCACGATAATTCCAGCTGTCACGGATGCCATATTATATCCAGTTATCAGTGGTAACGCAAAGAAAATCCAAATTGCTTGTACAAGTACAGGTGTCCCTCGGATGACTTCAATATATATGGATGAAATACCATAAAATATTTTATTTTTTGATATACGTCCAAGCCCAAATATAGCTCCTAATACAAAACCGATAATAAGTCCTATGATTGAAATTAGTAATGTATAATAAAGACCTGTGCCAAGTTCTGGCAAAAAGTCAATCACACCAGCCCAATTAAATCTACCTTCCATATTCACACCTCTTAAAGTAAAAATAAGACTTATCTAGTACGAGATAAGCCCTATTTTAGATTTTTCAATTGAAGCGTACCTCTTTTATTATTCTTGTTTTGCACCAAACCAAGTTTCATAGATTTCGTCATATGTTCCATTTTCCTTTAGTGTTGCAAGTGCATCATTAATTGCAGTAACTAATTCTTCCTTACCTTTCGTAACCGCGATCCCATAGTCTTCTGCTTGATATAGTTCACCAACCGCTTTTAATTTTTCTCCTGTTGTATTAATGTAATAGTTTACGTTTGGCGCATCATATAGAATGGCATCTGCACTTCCATTTTCCACCGCTAAATATGCTTGATCTAGTTGTTCATATTCTTTAGACTCTGCACCATCAATATTATCTTTAATAAATTGTGAACTTGTTGATCCCATACGTGTTGCAACTATTTTTCCTTCTAAATCCTCAATACTTTGAATCTCATCATTATCCTTTGCAACCCCAATTTGTAAACCGGATTCATAGTAAGGATCACTATAATCAATGACTTGTTTTCTATCTTCTGTAATACTAATTCCAGCTATAGCAATATCAAATTGACCAGTTTGAAGACCCGGAATAACTCCATCAAAGTTTGTTGTTTCTAAATTGATTTCAAATCCAGCTTCTTCAGCGATAGCTTTCATTAACTCAATATCAAATCCGGTATATTCTCCATCCTCACCTTTAAATTCGAATGGAACAAAAGATGTATCACTAACAACGGTATACGTGTCTTCTAATTCACTTTCATTAGAACTAGCCTCTCCATCCGTATTAGCTGTTTCTTCCCCATTGTTTGCCTCTTCTCCTTCATTACTTGAAGTAGCATCATTCCCACCACACGCTGCAAGGAATAGAACAAACATTAGGGAAACCAATAATGTTAAAATTAATTTCCACTTACTTCCTCCCAATTAATAGACCCCCTTATTTTATCTCTTATCTCATTTATATAACCAATCCGGAAAACTAATACCAATAAATTTTAAGAATCCTATTTATACTTCTGATTTTGAAATAGCTTTAGTTATTGAGATTAAGTACTAATATTCTTTAAAAAATAATAGACCGTATATCACGGACAAAATACCACTACTTCTTGCTTCAAACGTTCGTGAGAGTCCTTGTCACGTACAAAACACCGCTGCTTTTTGCTTCAAACGTCCGTGAGAATGCCTATTCATAAAAAAAGCAGAAGCAAATTCTTTTACGAATTGCTCTGCTATTCTGGTTGGGTTCATTATGTAATTTTCATTACTCTATTTGTGTTTCATACTTCAAAGGAAAAGCCCGTTAAGCCAAAAACGAAGCGCCTTATCTTTCTTTTCTAATGAAGTTCCCCTTCAAAAGGATACACTCCTATACTTTTTGCTTCATCATAATAGTCTGTAATGATAGTATCTAGAATTTCTTCTACACTTTTTCCTTCCGTGTCGATTCCAAGTGTATTAGCTGCTTGCAATACTTTTGCTTCCTGTACCTCCTTTGCCAATTCTCGCAACTCTTTTCCATCTGCATGAATTTCAAGAGCATCTGCTTCTTGCTTTATTTTCTTCTCCATGATTATCTTTTTAAGTTCTTTACTTCCCTTATCTTTAGTCGGAATTCCTAATTCTTCTGCTTCCTGTTTTATATCGGCTTCATAAACCATCTTGGCGAGTGTTTTAGAATCCGTATCATCAGATTTAATTCCTAGTTCTTCCGCTTTCTTTACTATTCTCGCTTGATGAACTTTTTTCTTTATATCTTCCATACTCGTATCTTCCAGCTCTATTTCTACTTCCATTTCTTCAGCAGCATTCATTATTAAAGCTTCCTGAACCTCAGCTTTTAATGTTTCCATATCTTTATCTTCTATCTCTATTCCAAGCTCTTTCGCATGTAACTTTACCATCGAATCGGAGAGAAAATGTCCATCCCCTCTTTTTTCTTCCATTTTATGTTCTGTTCCCAAAACAGATTCAATAAAAGGATGATTGGATTCTGCAGAGGCAAACGGAACCGCCCACAAACCTAGTACCGCCAAACTGGTTAATAAAATTAAATACCTATTCAATTTACTCACCCCTAAATGTATTTTCATGAAGTAGTATGCCCTAGAAGAAAATGAAAATGTATTTATTAAGGGATAAATAAAAAAACGCTGGGATCATAAAAAAATCCAAGCGTTCCAATCATCTTTCAATCTATTAATAAGAAGTCTCTAATTCAACTGTTCTTTCAACCCATTTTATATATTCATCCATCACAGAATCAATAAATTGAATGGTACCCCCGTCCGTTAAATTACCATGTTCATCCACTTTTTGATGTATGGAGCCTACATAAACTTCATTTCCTGGTAATATTCTTGTTGAAACATTTTTAGCATTTAAGATTTCGCGAAGGTGTAGTTGAGCTTTCACGGTACCTAATGCTCCTATGGATGCCCCAACAATCATTGCTGGTTTATTCACTAAGACCGGTTCCACTCTTGAAAACCAATCGATAGCATTCTTTAAGACAGCTGGAATGGAGGCATTATATTCAGGAGTGGCAAATAAAATACCGTCACTTTCTTTTATCTTTTCCCTTAATATCTTCACAAGTTCAGGCGGATTTAATTCTTCATCCTCATTAAAGAAAGGAAGTTCGTTTATAGGAAGAATCTCGATTTCTACTTTATTCGAATATCTTTCTTGCATATACCGAACTAATTTCATGTTATAAGACTCTCTCCGAACACTTCCGACCATTGCTACTATTTTCATACATTTAATCCTCCATATGTATATTCATTCTTATATTAATTATAAATCTATTATTCCAAAGAATCCCCTCAACATCAAGTGACGTTTGTTTCACATAATGGATAATTCTTCTAGTCTTTAGGAAATTTAAAATTTAAATCTTCAAACATTTATTCAAAGACTTGAACTAATAATTAAAAAGGATTATTATTTTTAGTGTACTTTTTAAACTTTCGCTATTTGCTGGTGTAGCACAGTTGGTAGTGCACTTCACTCGTAATGAAGGGGTCGGAGGTTCGAGTCCTCTCACCAGCATTAACCTTAAACCCTGACATAGAGCGATTCTTGAGATACCTCGAGAATTGCTCTTTTACTTTTTCTAAATGCAAATGCCGACCATTTTGACTGCGAAACGATATTAACCAGACAAATAAAGTAGAAAAGCCAGGAAATTTATAGGCTAGAGTTCTCCAAACTCTAGCCCTTGATCTACCAAACCACAACTCAAAAAACCGTCTGTTTTAGAAATATCTATTGCAGCAATGACAAAATTCCCTTTTATTTCTCTTACCATGATAGATAGGTCCAAAGTGGTCATTATGATGGTGACATCCTCTACGTCTATCATCATGATGGTGACATCTTCTACATTCATCATCATGACGGTTCCATCCTCCACGTCTATCATCGTGGTGGTGACATCCTCTACGTTCATCATGATGGTCCCATTCTCTACATCTATGATGGTGATGGTGTTCCCTACAGCAAGAACTATGACGATGTCTACCTGAATCGTGATAACACATATAATCCCCTCCCTTCTCGTTATTAGCATACGTATACTTGAAAAAAAAGCTTGGACTGGTCACGTAGTTATTTACATCATTTTTAGCTTTTCAGGCTTTTATTCTTATTTTTAGGTGTAAAAGAATACAGTTACTCCTTTTTTTGTGTAATGTTTTTGCTACCGCTGTATAAACCTGTTGCTGATAAACCAAGCATCAACCCAATGATAATTCTTTGTTTTATTTCTGTATCGAGATAAAGTAATCCAAAAAGCAGCCCGACACCTACAGCGACAAAAGGGGAATATTTTACAGGTAACCCCCCTCGCTTAAATAACTCAACAACCCCTAGTATAAGTGGAATAATCGCAATGTCATAAACTTCAAACAATGTAGACCCCTCCTTTCCTAATACGTTCTTTATATAATATTCAGTTGACAATCTTTTGTATGGACAGGTTAAAAAAATAAAGAGCACTTGCAAACTGAACTGCAAGTGCTCTTTATTACTATATATAAAATCAAAATATTATTTTACTGATAATACTGGATACCCTAAATCTCGAATAACGCCTTCAATTTCTTTTGCTTTAATTTTACCTTCATCATATTGTGTTTCCACCATTTTTGAACTAAAAGATACATTAGCTGAATAAATTCCTTTTGTCGCATTAAGTGTATCCTCAATGTTATTGATACAAGATGGGCATGTTAATGGTTCTAGTTCAAAGATTGCTTTATGCAAATTATTTTCCCCCTAAGAATTAATCAACTTGATTTTAACCCTTTTCACAGTAAAAATGTACCTTAATATTAAGATGTCATAAATTGTTCATAATTAATATTAACCTTGATATACCAACGTTTTATTAGTATGAAAATTGTAAATTTCCAGTAAGACTTGAAATGTTTTTCTTATCGTGAATTAAGAGGTAAAATTGGTTTATGAAGAATAACTAATGCTTGTAAGGAAGTGGAAAATGAAACAGATTTATAGCGACATTATACAATTTCGTGGGACTCATTATGATTTTGGATTTATGCAAGGAAAACAGATAAAGGATTCCTTTATTGTAAAAAATCGTAAAAAAGCCTGGAAATTAAGAGAACCTAAATTTCAA
Source organism: Oceanobacillus sp. FSL K6-0118 (assembly GCF_038006665.1). Classification (NCBI taxonomy): domain Bacteria; kingdom Bacillati; phylum Bacillota; class Bacilli; order Caryophanales; family Bacillaceae; genus Oceanobacillus; species Oceanobacillus sp. FSL K6-0118. The sequence goes on along the minus strand of NZ_JBBOVR010000001.1, from coordinate 1,276,108 downwards.
ATCGATAAATCAGAAACGAAACAAATTCTAAATGAGTTTGCCCCTGGAATTTGGGAAGAACTTGAGGGATTACATGATGCGATAGAGGAACCAATAGAATCTATTTTAAGAGACTATGGTGGCTACCGGGTAGAAATAGAAAGAAGTGGTTGCTCGATTTTTACAGGAAAGGATTTCATGGTCCGTAACTATGATTATCATCCTAAAACCTATGAAGGAAGATATAGCTTTTTCCAACCTTATGATGATGGTTTTGCCACGGTTGGTCCACAGCAACGAGTTACTGGGAGAATGGATGGAATGAATGAAAAGGGGCTCGCCTTAGGTTATAATTCTATCCAAAGAAAAAAACCAAAAGATGGATTTGTTTGCCATATGATTAGCAGAATGGTATTAGAAAACTGCGCAAATGTAGATGAAGCAATAGCAATGCTAAAAGAAATTCCCCATCGTCATTCTTTTAGTTACATCGTTCTTGATAAAAAAGGAGAAGCATATATCGTTGAGGCAAGTCCCAGGTCTGTGCAAATTCGTCAATCGAATATGTGTACGAATCATTTTGAACTGCAAAAATCCGAAAATAAACGCTACCTAGATGATTCCTACCGTCGATTAGAAGCTATGAAAAAACATCAAAATCAAGCAACAGATGTTTATCAAGCATTTCGAATGATGAACGATACGGATAAAGGAGTGTTCTCTAAGGAGTATAAAAATTGGGGAGGTACGATCCATACTTCAACCTACCAACCTAATGAATTGAAGGTATGGTTCGCTTTAGGTGGTGACCAAAAACCTATTATCTTTGATTTCCAAGAATGGATAGATGGAAATGATATCTCTTTAAACCAAATAACTGGGGAGATAGACACGAACCTAAGTTTTGCCCATATGGAAAAAATATAACGAGCAATTCGTGCAACTCTATTTAGGAGTTGCACTTTTTCATATCTTCTTTGCCTGTCATTCTCCATTAACTTCCTTCTTCATCAGAAGATACTCGATATGATCACTTTTAAATTTTCTTAGTTTCACAAATCCTAATTTCTTATACAATTGGATGGCTCGTTGATTAAACGTTGCAACCGTTAGTCTAATATCTTTTTCTTTCTCAAGTTTCATAATATATTTAAGAATATGGGAGAAGAAGAGATATCCATTCCCTTTTCCAGTAAGTTCTGGCTTCATCGCTATACCAACATCTATACAATCCTCACTATATATTCCTTTTTGATCACCAGATGGAATTTGCGCTGATTTTCCAATACAAAAGTATCCAACTAATTGATTCTTCTCATTAACAACCGCAAAATATCTATATGTAAGAAGCTCCATAATGGCACTTCCCGATAATACATTATTATAAAAATCATATGGCTTTTCATATTTCCAGCATAGTGCATCGACTGCATATTTCTCAGTCATCCTTTTTATAAATAAAGGCATCATCCTATCTCTCCAGTCTAAATTGAACCATTTTCTACTATTTTATCATAATGGAATCATTGACAAAAAACTGCCCAAATATTTGGACAGTAAATTTTTATTTCATCTAAACGGGCAGTAAGAACCCCATTGGTGGAAATTTTCTTTATTTTTCATTTTCACTTTCCCAACATTCCATAAAACGTAATAAAAGTTGTGATATTTCATTAAGCTTATTTATTACATTTACATCCTTTTCTTCTTTCCGCAAAGATGTAAACACACTTTCAATCAAGAAAAGCCGGGGTGCTTCCTCTAGCAATTCATCTATTAAAAAATCAACGTAATGATTATCATTTTTTATAGTAGATTGTAATTCTTGTAACTGATCAATTAACTCTTCCTTATATTCTTCGCTATTTCTATTTTGATTGGATGAATATAAATAATCCTTATGAAAAAACACCTCATCCGCAGAGTTAGAGTGGATTATCATTTTAGTTCGACGAAGGGCAAATTCTATTACATTTTCTGTCTTTTTCGTTTCCATTTTATACATTTTTATTGCATGCATGCTATGTTGAAGAATTCCTAAAAATGTAATCGAATGATCCATTATGTGTTTACTGATATTTGGACCATAAAGATCTATAAGTCTTTTGGAAACCCATTCTAATTCTAATTCATATTGTTTTTTCATTAACGATTTCAAACCCTCATCATCAGATATTGGGATGGAATTAAATAAAGCCATTAAGTTATGTTTTTTATCCATTTTAAAGCGAACATCCACTTGCTTAACGAACAATTTTTCATCATCTAACTCTCCGTAAGAAGCAAGTTCCATTCTTTCATTTATTACCTCTTCATAAACCGCACTTAGAATGGCCATTAAACATTCGTTCTTTGAATTAAAATAATTATAAAATGTGCCTTTTGCAATTTTCGCCTCATTCAATATATCTTGAATGGAAGTCATTTGAAACCCATTTTTAATAAAAAGTTTTTGAGCCGCATTGATAATTTGCTTTTCCTTATCGTTCATAGAATCCACCTTTAGAACATTAGTCTATTTTTATTTTAGAACTTAAGCATTAATATATCAATGTTTATATTTTATTGGAAATAATGATTGATATTTTTGTACTATCGGTATAGAATGTATAAAGTCAAATATAGATCTAAATGGACCCCACTTTTTTTGGTTAAGGTGGGGACTCATTTTTTTGCACAAGAAACTATAAGGTAGACGTAGTAATAATTTAATGTGCTGGATATAAATTAAACCTACGTGCTCGTGTTTCGTTTTTTAATAAATAGAAAGAAGGTAAAATATGTCACAAGAAAATACAATGCATCATAAACCACCCTATGGAATGATAGCCATTCTTTTTATTGGTGCGTTTGTTGCTATCTTAAATGAAACGTTGTTAAATGTTGCACTCCCTTCCATTATGACAGAGTTCAAGGTCGATGCAACTGCTGTACAGTGGTTAACAACTGGATATATGTTAATTAATGGGATACTAATTCCAGCGAGTGCGTTCTTTATTCAACGCTTTACAAATAGAGGTTTATTCCTAACAGCAATGTCTTTATTTACAATAGGTACCATCCTAGCTAGCATATCACCAACATTTGGAGTGCTCTTAGCTGCACGTATGATTCAAGCTTCAGGTTCTGCTGTCATGATGCCACTATTAATGAATGTCATGCTTGTTGCTTTCCCAGTAGAAAAACGAGGAGCAGCGATGGGAACCTTTGGACTGGTAATGATTGTCGCTCCTGCTTTAGGACCAACTTTATCAGGGTGGATTGTAGAACATTACAGCTGGAGAATGTTATTCGATATTGTTATACCAATTGCGATCTTATCCTTAGTAATCGGTATATTCAAGCTAAAAAATCTGACACCACAGCGAGCGATTAAAGTTGATATTTTTTCTCTCGTCTTATCCAGTTTTGGTTTTGGTGGACTACTTTATGGGTTTAGTAGCGCAGGGAGTGATGGATGGACAAATCCATTCGTTTATGGATCTATCATTGTAGGTGTTATTTCTGTTATCGGGCTTGTTCTCCGGCAACTGCGTATGGATGAACCAATGCTCGAATTTAGAGTCTTTAAACATTCCATGTTCGCTCTATCATCTGCTATTTCCATCGTTCTAGCCATTGCGATGTTCTCGGGAATGATTCTTCTTCCAATTTATGTACAGACGATTCGTGGGTTTAGCCCAATGGATGCCGGATTATTAATGCTTCCGGGGGCTCTTGTGATGGGATTCATGTCCCCTATTACAGGTAGATTATTTGATAAATATGGGGCAAGAACTTTAGGTATTATTGGGTTAATCATTACAATTGTTACTACATTTTATTTTAGTAAATTAGATATGGAAATTTCCTATACGGCATTAATGGTTCTCTTTGCAATCCGTAGTTTAGGTATGTCAATGGTGATGATGCCTATTATGACAAATGGCTTAAACCAATTACCACAAAAAGATTATCCACATGGTACTGCGATGAACAATACACTACAACAAGTTTCTGGTGCCATTGGTTCTGCGCTACTGATTACAATTATGAATAAACGCAGTGAAGCAAAAGCAGAGGTATTAATGCAGGATGCGATGGGAAGTATGGATCCATCTGCTGTAACATCCAAACAAGAAATGGCAGACATGAAAACACAAATTTTAAATGAAGCGATGCTACATGGAATTAATTTTTCATTTCTTGTCTCAACCTTTATTGCCATACTTGCACTAATCCTAGCCTTTTTCATTAAAAGAGTTGGAACAGATGGGGAAATCATAAAAAAAGGAAAATCAAATGTGTCTTCTGAATCGGCACCTGTTACTGAATAGTCTATAACAAATAAGGAATAGAGATCATGTTCTCTATTCCTTATTTGTTTCTGTAACGATACACGTAACCGGAAGATCGTGGGAATCAATGGGAAGTTGTTCGATTACTTGGAAATGACTTGCCAATGAAATCGTTTCATTTGGAAAATCAACTAAAAAGCGGTCATAGTATCCTCCACCAAAACCAATCCGATACCCGTTGTGATCAAAAACAACACCTGGAACAATTAACAGATCCATATCTTGTTTTTTTACCTTAGTAGCTTTTTCTGGATTCGGTTCTGGAATATCGTATAAACCTTTTTCTAGTAGATGAAAATCATGGATTATATAAAACACCATTTCCTTATCCGGAAGACATTTGGGAACACAGACAGCTTTTCCCTCATCCCACGCTTTTTTAATAATGGGGGTTGTATCCCATTCAAATCCTTGTGAAATCGTAATTCCGATTGTTTTTGCTCTTTTCCAAAGATCAGAGTCTACTAATTTATTTCTTAACTTCTGTTCTATTTCTAGTCTTTCATCCTTTGACAGGCTTTTCAACTTGGTAATGGTTTTTTTTCGTAGTTCTGTTTTATTCAGTGAAATCCCCTACTTTTATTTACTAATTAAAGCAAGTACTTCATTTCTTGATTTACTATTTTCCCTAAAGGATCCGCGAACGGCACTGGTTACAGTTTTGGAACCTTGTTTTTTGACACCACGGATACTCATACACATATGTTCTGCCTCCAGAATAACCATGACACCAACTGGATCTAATTCTTCCATTAAGAGATCTGCAACGGATTTGGTAATCCTTTCTTGTAATTGTGGTCTTTTACTAATATCATCCACAATCCTTGCCATTTTACTTAAACCAATGACACGGCCATTTTTCGGAATATAGGCAACGTGCGCAGTACCGATAAACGGTACTAGATGATGTTCACACATGGAGGAGAATGGAATATCTTTTACAAGTACCATTTCTTCGTGTTGTTCCTCAAAAACCGTTTCACAGTGAATAGCGGGGTTTTTAGAAAGTCCTGAAAAAACTTCTTCATACATATTTGCTACTCGCTTTGGCGTATCTAATAAACCTTGACGATCTGGATCTTCGCCGATTGCTTCTAAAATTTGTCGAACTGCTAATTGAATTTTTTCCTTATCCATTTATTGAAAGCCTCATTTCTTACTAGCGTATTTTTCTGACTTCATGATTTTTCGGATTTCTCCTATATAGTAAAGAGATCCAAAGCTACAAATTATACCGTCTTCTCCAGCCTCTTCCAATGCTAAATCAATCGCTCCCTCGAAACTCTGACTTGCTAGGGCTAACTGATTTTTATCAGTTAAACGAAGCGCTAAATCTTCTGCCTTTATTGCCCTTGGATTACCTGGTGTGACTGTGATAAAGCGATCTACAACAGGAGAAACTCTTTCAATCATTTCTTCCACATCTTTATCTTTTAAAATACCAAGAATGGCTATTATTTTTTTATCGTGAAAATACTTTGTTAAATTATCCACCAAAGCATTAATACTGTCAATATTATGGGCACCATCAATGACAACAATTGGATTTTGATGAATAATTTCAAATCGACCTGGCCATGTTGTTTCAGCTAACCCTAACCTAAGTGCTTCTTCGTCAATATGAATTCCATTTTCATGAAGGAGCTTAACTGCTTCTAACACAACAGCCGCATTTTTAAGCTGGTGTTCACCTAATAATGTAATTTTTAAATCTTTTAATGACTTATAATCAAATGACTGTCCACTTAAGTCTGTTGACATGTTCGTTATTTGGGAAAAGTCTGGTTGAAAAACAAGACTATTTTTCTCATGAGCAACACGGTAAATGACATCTTCTGCCTCTTTTTCTTGTGAATATAAAAGTACTGGAGTATTTTCCTTAATTATTCCAGCCTTTTCGCCAGCAATTTCAGTCAAAGTGGAGCCTAAAAATGCTTGATGATCGTAACTAATCGAAGTAATGATGGATAGTAATGGGTGTTCAATGACATTCGTGGAATCAAGTCTTCCCCCTAATCCAACCTCAAGTACTACCATATCACATTGTTGTTCATAAAAATATTGGAAAGCAATTGCCGTCATGATTTCAAACTCTGTCGTAGGTATTTGTTCTTCCTCTATTTTATTCTTAACCATTTCCGTTATTTTCGCTAGAGAATCGTCTGAAATATCTTCTTGATTTATTTTAATTCGTTCATTAAATCGTTCAATATATGGTGAAGTAAATAATCCTGTCTTATATCCAGCCTTTCCTAAGATATGCGAAAGATAGGATGCAATGGAACCTTTACCATTTGTTCCCGCAATATGAACAATCTTTAACTGCTTTTCAGGATTTCCTAAAGCGTTCATTAATAATCGAATATGATCTAAACCGAGACTCATCCTGCTATGCTTTGGACTATGAATAAATTGTAGTGCTTCCTCATAATTCATGCGATTTAAGCTCCTTTATGACCTGCTGATTCTGTAAATTAGAATATCCTTCTATTATAAGGCATGGATACATATTTCGACAAAGAAACCTTATTCGCGTATGTGTCAAGTTTTTCTCGGTGTGTCTTTCACACCAATATTTCCGGCACTCTATTTTTGTACACTTTTTCGGCTACCGCGCGACCCTTGTCGCTTGCTGTCCCCAATTTTTAGGTAACGTTCTAAAAACCAAGAACCTTACCTAAAAATCAGGGTGTTATCTAAAACTTTTTATTAACTGTCCAATAGCTGATGAATGAGCTGTATTTAGGCTTATTTTACCTTGTTTTGCTCCAATTGACGGCTGGGTTTCCTGGCGTAGAAATTCAGTCATACGAACCACTTTTTTCACGTCTCGTTGTTTTCTTACACTTCGCCTTTGGTCTCTCAAATAGACGGATCGTAATGTTTTATTTAGAATCCCTTGTTTGATCTTCACCATTGCCTCACTACCTTCTAAACTCCAATGCATTCCACGCTTTTTCATTCGGAATGAAATATGTCGTTGGTTGGATTCCATTGCACCCATGCCCCTTGCCTCTTTTGGTGGATTCTCAACTTTTTCTCTCCAATCAAAAATTCGATCCCAATTACCGCCAATATATCTACGAAAATCCTCGGCCTTTTCTAACTGCTTATCCGTTTCTAAAGTGCTCTCCAATGTATCCATCCAACGTATGAAATCATCCAGTTCGTGTTCTTTGATTGCCTTTTGTACACCTTCTTTAAACTCGCTCTTTTTAACTCCAAAAGTTCGATTCAGTGCTTTAGAAATGTGAAAGGAATCCAATTGATTTAAAACAGGATAACTAGACTGTGAGAAAGCCTCTTGAAAACGTTCTGCCGTATAACCGGGACCACCATCACTATTGGTGACAACTTGTGTATTTTCTAAGGAATAATGACTAGCTGTAAACGCCTGGACTTCTTTCCAAAAATCATTCGTTGGTTTGGTTGTCATGATGACCTGTGGATTCTTTAGGGAAATACGCTTCCCATTTTTACTCCAACCTTCATGAATGATCGCATGATGGACTTCATGACTTGTCTTTTTCTTTGTTCCACGCACAAATACACCATCTGCCTCGGCAAATAAAAAATCCAACTCATCTCCCTTTGGTAAATAAGCAGCTTCCTCTAATTCCGCTAACATTTCTTCATCAGCTCGCGCTTGTGCCTTCCCAACACGTTTCACAATACTTCCCACAGTTGTATGACTAAGAGTTACTGCGGTCCATTCACCTAATATGCGTGCCGTTTCTCGGTACGTACTCTCACTAGCCAACTCTGCCACTTTTACTTCAACTAAAGGACTATGTCGTTGATATTTTCTAAATCCAATCCATTCATCAAAAGGATAATGCGCCTTTCCATTCACATCGCGCATCAAGGTATGAGTAAAGCGAACCGCCCCAAAAATAAACTGAATCGTTTTTTCATCTTCTCGTTCAACCGTCCAACCTTTACTTTGCATTCTTCTTTTAATCGTTTGATTAAGTTGTGTAAATACGCTCCCCATTAGTGTAGTAAGTAGATCATATATACTAATTTGAATTTGTTCTTCAAACTCAATTAAGTCATTTGTATCCTTTAATAATTCGCTAATTTTTGATATAATTGTATTCATGAAAAGGCCTCTTTCTAATGTATTTGCCGGCTAAGCATACATTTATGATAGAGCGCCTTTTCTTTTTTTTCTAGAATTTTGTTTCAAATCCCCGAGAACTATTTTACACATAGCTTATTCGCAACAAATATCAAATAATACTATCTTTTTCCACTCTTTCGAATTATAATATTCTCATATTTATATCACATTTTGGGAGGAAAGAATTTGAAGCAATTATTCGTTGTTTTATTGACTGTTATCTTAACAATTTTTATTCCCGTTTCAACAAGCGCAACGGAAGCAAATGACCCACAATTTGAATCATTTTTAAAGAAAATTGGTTGGGATAAGCAAGATTACCTAGATTATCTTAAAAGTAAACATTGGGATTTAGATTATTTTGATTCCAAGGATGAATTGGGTACACCACTAACCGAAAAAGCTATTCAATCTGCGCTTAAAGAATTCGACTTAACCCGTGAAGAATTGAATACCTTATTGGTAGAATTTGGCGATTTGGAAAAAGGGCAAGATGTGTTACAAGGAGAATGGATTATTTTCACGGAAGAATTACATGATTATGTAAAACATTATTTAGACGATTACACCCTTATAAATGAGAAAAACCTTCAAGACCTATTAACATCCTATGAAATTGCATCCAAACAGGAATTGGAAAATATTTTAGTTCAGTTTGACGATTCCCTTGAAAATTATAAGTATCTTGAGAATTTAGAATCCATTGTAGACCTATATCTTTATGAGTTATCACTAACACCCATCAATGATACAAACTTCCAAGAGCTTCTTAAGCGTTATGGATTTAATTCAAAAGAAGAATTAGAAACATTTTTAAATGATCACGGAGATTCAATGGAATATTACAAGTATATGGAGGAATTAGAGGATGCTATTTCCTTTTATCAGGACGAAGTTGAATTTGATGAAATATACCCTGATTTACCGGATATAGGTTTATCTGATGAGGAAATCGGAAAACTTCTGGAGCACTTTTTTAGTTTAGATATAGAGGATTCTACATTTTTGAATAAACTTTTGGAACTTCAGGATAAGTTAGCACCGTTTGAAAATCTAGAAAATGTCGATGAACTTTCTGAAAACCAAATCATTGAATTTAAACAGATTTATCAGCAACTTCTAGAACTCTTCCAAATTGATATCAACTATTATCTCGTAAAGGATAACGAGAAAAATCCGGTCTCCTTTGACGCCTTAATGACAATGTATAGTACAGATGGGTATGACCTGCTATTAGAAATTTATAACAAAAACGGGGAATTACTAGCGGATTTATTGTTACCTTCTGATCTATTTGATTTCCAAAAAATTATAGAAGAAGCAAAAGATGAAATCGAACACGTAGAGAGTGTTATGGTTGGTACAAAAAATGTGAACAAGGATACAGAAAATGATGTAGTAAAGGAAAAGAATAAAAAGAAGAGTGAAGTGGTGAAAGAAACGAATGAAGCAGAAAAGGTAAAAAGCTATAAAAACACAGATCGTACGGAACAACCAGAACCCTCCGTTGTTGATACAGCAGATGGTGAGGAATTACCGGAAACCGCTTCTCCTATTTTTAATATTTTGTTCATTGGTTTCGTCCTTTTAATAACAGGTTTTATCATCTATCATCGTTATATGAAAATAAGTAGGGGCTAATCCCCTACTTATTTATTATAAAATATCATTTATGTTTTGTTGCGCCTCTTGTACTTGTTGACGAACGTCGTGTAATTCTTCAAATGCTTGTTGGAACTGTGCATTCTGTGTTGCTTCTGTTCCAGCTTGGCTTTGTAAATTTCTTAACGTTTGTTCAGCACTTTTTAACTGTTGTTCCGCTTGTTCCAACACTTCCATGTCTTGTCCTTGCGCTTGAATTACTGCTTCTTGTGCAGCGTTTACTAGCGCACTTGCACGTTGTAATTCCTCATGTAAATTTTCGTATGCCATCCTATGTACCTCCATTCCAATCTTATCCATCATATATTCCCCTATTTGTTCTGGTTTATGTATCTATTTTGAATGGAAAGCAAATTTACGCGTAAACTAACTAGGAATGATTGGAAAGGAGAATGCAATGATGGGACGTGGAAAAGCTTTTAACCATAAAAAGAAGGGTAATCCAAATAGCTTCCCTGATCATAATATGGTGAAAAAAAAAGAACATAGCCGACAATTTGAACAGCAAGAAGATATTGTCACACACGAGGCCTTTAAAAACCGACCAAAAGCAGATGAAATGCCATAAAGAAGACTGCCATAAGTGTGGGTTTTCCTCCATCCCTCACTTATGGTTATCACACTTATCAGACCTTTACGGGCAGTTGATCTCCCACCTACCTTCTTTGTTCCCTAGAAGCTTGAGGTGGGGTTCTTACTTTTCGTTTAGGAGGGATAAAAATTACTTTTTCTTTATAATAACGATTTTTTTCATTTTTCCTTTGAATGCGGTATCCGCAATGGATAGTAGTAATGCTCCCAGAATTTCCGTCCAAATAGGAACTGTGATTTCAACCATCATTTCATCTATTATGAAGATAGCTAGCCACAAAGCAAAAGTAATTAAAATGAATTTCATTCCAATAAATCTTTTCTTCGTTTTTAAATAAGGGCCGAAAATAATAAGAGATAACTTAGCAATTAACTTAGTAAAATAACTTAAAATGAAAAAGAAGATAAGAAATAAAAGTAAATAATATAATGAATCATATTCCACATTAAATATATAAAAAAAGCCTGCAAACCCCAAAAAATATGTACCAATACCCAATAATAAGGAACCAATTATAACTAAACCTAATAGCGCTATAGCAATTAAGTTTCCACCAAAAATTTTAAATCCACGAAAGAAACCATTTTTCTTCATCTAAACATCCTAACATTTTACACATTCATATTTTCCTTTATTTTCAATTTCATATTTATCGTATGTATCGTATGACCGTTAAAGTACTCTTCAGTTTCACTTATTTTTTCAAAACCTTTTGCTTGATAAAATCTCATACCAACCAAATTATTTTTTTCCACATTTAGTTGGATTTCCTTTATGTCATCTAATATTTTTACACCCTCTTTTAAAAAAGCAGAACCTATGCCATAGCCCTGGAATTCTGGATAAATGTAAAGGGCCCCAAGTTGAGTCGAACCTTCTGAGGACACGTAGGAATAATTAGCAAATCCTACAATTTTACCATGAACTTCAGCTACTAACATCATCGAATATTTCAATCTACGTTTTAATATTTTATAACTGTAAGCTCTCTTCAAAAAATTATTTTGAATCTCATGTGGGATAATTCCTTCATATGTACTATTCCAACTCACCTTTGCAACGCGCTGCACTTGTGGAATATCTTTTTTTTTCATTAACCGAATAGTATAATCCACCATTAATCACCCTTTTAATTAGTGAAATATAACAGTTTTAAACATTATAACACTTTTATTCTGTTTTTAGGAACTTGGTATTCTCTTTGTATGTGTCAAGTTTTTCTCGGTGTGTCTTTCACACCAATATCTTCGGCACTCTATTTTTGTACACTTTTTCGGCTACCGCGCGACCTCCGTCGCTTGCTGTCCCCAATTTTTAGGTAACGTTCTAAAAACCAAGAACCTTACCTAAAAATCAGGGAGTTAACTAAAACTTTTTATTAACTGTCCAATAGCTGATGAATGAGCTGTATTTAGGCTTATTTTGCCTTGTTTTACTCCTATTGATGGTTGTGTCACCTGGCGTAGGAATTCTGTCATACGAACCGTCTTTTTCACGTCACGCTGCTTTCTAACACTTCGTTTTTGATCCTTCAGATATACAGATCGTAATGTTTTATTTAGAATCCCTTGCTTAATTTTCACCATTGCTTCACTACCTTCTGAACTCCAATGCATTCCACGCTTTTTCATTCGGAATGAAATATGGCGTTGGTTGGATTCCATTGCGCCCATGCCTCTTGCGTCTTTAGGTGGATTCTCAACTTTCTTTCTCCAATCAAAAATCCGATCCCAATTACCGCCAATATATTTACGAAAAACCTCTGCTTTTTCCAGTTGTTTATCCGTTTCTAAAGTACTCTCAAATGTATCCATCCAACGTGTAAAATCATCAAGATTGTGCTCTTTGATTGCCTTTTGTACACCATCCTTAAACTGGCTCTTTTTAGCTCCAAAAGTTCGGTTCAACGCCTTGGAAATATGAAAGGAATCCAATTGATTTAAAACTGGATATTCGGACTGTGAGAAAGCTTCTTGAAAACGTTCTGCAGTATAGCCTTGGCCACCATCACTATTCGTAACCACTTGAGTCTTTTCTAAGGAATAATGATTAGCCGTATACGCTTGGACTTCTTTCCAAAAATCATTCGTTGGTTTGGTTGTCATGATGACCTGTGGATTCTTTAGTGAAATGCGCTTTCCATTTCTACACCAACCTTCGTGGAGTACCGCATGATGGACTTCGTGACTTGTCTTTTTCTTTGTTCCACGCACAAATACACCATCTGCCTCGGCAAATAAAAAGTCTAATTCTTCTCCTTTTGGTAAATAGGCAGCCTCCTCTAATTCAACTAACATTTCCTCATCGGCTTTTGCTTGTGCTTCTCCTACACGTTTCACTATACTTCCCACAGTTGTGTGACTTAGGTTTACGGCAGTCCATTCCCTTAATATACGTGCCGTTTCTCGATACGTACTCTCACTAGCCAACTCTGCCACTTTTACTTCAACCAAAGGACTGTGTCGTTGGTACTTTCTAAATCCAATCCACTCATCAAAGGGATAATGTGCCTTCCCATTCTCATCGTGCATTAATGTATGAGTAAAACGAACCGCCCCAAAGATAAACTGAATCGTCTTTTCATCCTCTCGTTCCACTGTCCAACCCTTACTTTGCAATTCTCTTTTAATTGTTTGATTAAGCTGTGTAAAAACGTTACCCATCAGTGTTGTAAGAAGATCATATAAACATATTTGAACTTGTTCCTCAAAGTCAATTAAATTATTTGTACCCTTTAATAAATCACTTATTTTTGATATAATTGTATTCATGAAAAGGCCTCTTTCTAATGTATTTGCCTGGTAGCATACATTAATGATAGAGTGCCTTTTCTTTTTTTTCTAGAATTTAGTTTCAAATCCTCGAGAACTATTTTACACATAGATTCTCTTTAGGTTGGAGAATGCCAAGTTTCTCTTAAATCATTTTGTTTTCATCCGCACACCTCGTATTCCCTCTTAATATACTGCATTAGATGCGAAACAAGGAGGTGTAAAACGTCAGATGAAGAAGTATTTTGCTTTCACCCTTTGGGGATTAACTACCTTCTTCGCACTCACTTTCCTAATCATTTATATTCTTTTTGCACCAACAAAAAACGAAGAAATTGGGAATGATGACAGGAAACCTTCAGAACTAACGTTGGTTGAGGAGGATAATAATGAAGAATCTTCCGATGATGAACAGTCCAATAAGAATGATAATCAAGATAAAGAAGAATTCCATCAGTGAAGGTTTTCCTTCGTCTCCCGCTGCTGGTTAGTCGCACTTATCGGACCCTTATTTTCAAGAGGAAATAATGGAATATTTATGGCAGGAGTAAGGGGTTACCTTATTCCTCATTTTGCTTGAATCAACCGTTACCCCCAATAATCCGGATCTTTCATTCTAATCTCTTCCACAATATCTTCTAAATCCATAGGAGTTATCAAATCGACTTGATATCCCTCTTTTTCCTTTGCTATATCATATAGGTATTTATTGCTGCCCGGATTGTCTTCGTCCATTAGAATGATGCACCCATCACTTTTTTCTACTAACCATTTATTTTTTGCTTGGAATTGATATGGTCCTTTATAATCTCCTTTATATAATGGTTGGAAAAAGTCGACTATAAAAGTTAATTCTTGATATTTCTCCTTAAGAGGATCTGGCCAGCGTTTTTCTTGATTTTCAAATGGTGGAATCAAAGCAATATTTATATCATGATTTTCTTTAAGATCTAGTACAACTTCGGCAGTCCACATTTCCACACCCAATTGTCCGGTAATAATAACCCATTCTAATCCTTGTTCGATAAAGCTAGTTAAACGCTTCTCGATTGCAGCCTTAATAAAAGCTACTCGTGGATCATTTTCTTTGAAAATACCAAGCTCCGTGGATTTATATCCTGATACGACTAAACTTTTCATATGTAAGTCCTCCCCATAAATACCGCCATTATAAGATTAAAAAGAAAAGCTAGCAACTAATAGCTAGCCTTTCTTAAAAATCATTTATCTTTTACATCCGCAATGATGGGGGTGGTGCTTTCCATGTCCATGGTACTTTCCATGTCCATAGCCTGGGTCAAATGCTCCCATTACTCCTGGTCCCGGGCCAAATCCTGGGCCGGTAGGAGCTCCCATTACTCCCGGTCCTGGACAAAATCCTGGGCCGGTAGACGCTCCCATTACTCCTGGTCCTGGGCCTGGAACTTCATAAGATGGTCCTTCAATGTCAACACTATTTGTTACATTGTGAAAAGAAGTGGAGTGTGGAAACTCGTGAATATTCTTAACTGTATGATGGTTGATTACATTTGTGTGAGATGGATGAATATGTTTTACACAACTTTCTGAACAAGTATGCACGTTATTAACTTTAGTCGGATAAACACATATTGGACATCCACAATGTGGTCCATGATGACGTCTCATATACATTCCCCTTTCTAGTTTCAATACACTAATAACCTATGTCATCTGTATTGGTTGTGTATAAACGAGTACCCATTTTTTAATAAAGTTTCATAAATCTAGGCATTTGCCTCTTTTTAAATTTACTACTATTTCCATTGAAAAAAAATGAAACCTGTCATACGATAGAAACGTATTAAATGCAGAACGAAAAAGGAGGTGAATACAGATGTTACTCGAATTATTAAATGAACTTTTAAATGACTTATCACCATTTTATCTTTATTTAAGTTTAGTTATTTCCAACTTTCATCTAGGATTTCTTCAATTTGGATTACAATATCGCAGCTTTGAAAACCAAATCTACATTCGCAAGTGTCACAATGTTCAATTTCGTTTATTGCCAAAACTAAAAATAACACCGCGGATTATAGAATTAAGAACTTGGATATGTACAATTACGAAGAAAACCGAATCGGTAGATGATTCCGAAGCTCCTTCCCTTTCTGTCAACATAATGATAAAAAGACAAGGAGGAAAAAAATGGAATCAAAATCTGTATTCACTTTCTTTAAAAAATATAGCATTCTTTTAGGGGCTCTCTCCCTTTTGTTACTTTCAGGATGTCAAAGTGCAACATTTGAACCGATTAACGCTAATTCTACTGGTTTTTTCGATCATAACTTTGTTTATCCCTTTTCATTACTTATTAAAGGAATAGCAGGATTCTTTAATGACAACTATGGATTATCTATTATAATCATCACATTGGTTATTCGCTTATTATTAATGCCATTTATTTTGAAACAAACGAAAAACAGTGTACAGATGAAAGAAAAAATGGAGAAAATCAAACCTGAGCTTAATGCATTACAAGAAAAATACAAAGATAAAAAAGATGTGGAATCAAAAACTAAAATGCAACAAGAAATGATGGAGCTTTATCAGAAGCATAATATGAATCCTTTAGCTTCTTTGGGTGGTTGTTTACCAATCATGATTCAATTTCCTATACTAATTGCTTTTTATTATGCTATTCGCCGAACTCCGGAAATTGCCACTCATTCTTTTCTCTGGTTTGATTTAGGACAAAGTGATATGGTAATGACTATTTTAGCTGTGGTCATTTATTTTATTCAATTTAAAGTTTCTCAAATTGGTATGGATCCAAAGCTTAAACAACAAATGGCTATAATGGGACTTATGTCTCCGATTATGATTGGGGTTATTTCGTTATCAGCACCAGCTGCATTACCTCTCTACTGGACTGTCGGTGGACTATTTATGATTGTTCAAACCATTATTTCAAGAAAAATTTATGCATCTGCTTCTAATTCTACAGAAAGCAAATAATTTAAGAAAACTTCCATCGTTCTAAGGATGGAAGTTTTTTGTTACATATCGTGATTAGGATTATGTTTTTGTCTTGAATGATTTGCGTTTTTAGCCTTTTTCGAACCGCTTAGTGGCTCACCATATCCCTGTTGTGGACTTTGTGGTAGACGAGGGCGTTCTTGTTGTTTTGGTCCTTTTGGATTTACCATCTATACTCCTCCTTTCACTTATTTTATTGTTTGAGGATATTTAGGTAATTATGCAGGGTAAACAAAAGCCTAATCATTTCAAAGGGTTAACTTGGGAATCTTCAATAAACTATTGTGATATCGGCACTCATCACGGGTTATCAGCGCACTTTCTGGGATATCAGTATTCTTTCCAGGATATCAGCACGCTTTCCAGGATATCAGCATGCTACTTATAAAAATTAAAAAACAGGCAAAAACCATCTATTAGGTTTTTGCCTGTTTTACTTATTTCGTATACTCTTCAGTAAGTACGTTAACGATTTGTTTCTTACGAGATACAACACCTTTAAGAAGTGCACGATTATTGTTATCTAACGTTACACCATATCCAGATTCGACTTTACCTTTTCCTTCTCCAAGAGCAAGTACTTCAGAATCATTTTCTAAAATATCAGTTACAACGAACAGGAATAAATCCAACCCTTTGTCATTAATAATTTTATTAATTTCTGTTTCTATTTCTGCTTGAATTTCATAAACTTTTGCTGTATTAACAGCATTTACTTGAGCAACTTCAACTTTCGCATTACCCATTGTGAATTCTTTTGCATCCATTGTTACAAGTTCTAAGGCAGATTTATCACTTAAATCAGCGCCTGCTTGAAGCATTTCAAGACCATACTGTTCTAAATTAACTCCGGCAATTTCTGCAAGTTCATGAGCAGCATCTACATCTTGCTGTGTGCATGTTGGTGATTTTAATAGCAAAGAATCTGAAATAATAGCGGATAATAAAAGTCCAGCAACTTCTTTGGAAACCTCTATATTATTTTCTTTGTACATTTTATTTAAAATCGTTGCCGTACAGCCAACTGGTTCACCTCGGAAAATCAAAGGCTCTTTTGTTTCAAAATTGGAAACACGGTGATGATCAATGACTTCCTTGATTTTTGCATTTTCGATGTTATCCGCACTTTGTTGGAATTCATTGTGGTCGACTAAGATAACTTCTTGTCCGTCGTCCACACTTTCAATTAATGCGGGTGCATCCACTTTAAAGTAATCTAATGCAAATTGTGTTTCTTTATTAACTTGTCCAAGCCGCACAGCTTCAACATCTTCGCCAATCTTTCCTTTTAAATCGGCATAGGAAAGTGCAGAACATATCGTATCGGTATCTGGATTTTTATGTCCAAAAATAAGTGTTTTTGCCATAGTTATTTCTCCTTTTATGTATATGCTTGTCACAATTAAAATATTTTCATGATTCCTTACAAATTTTATCATAAGGCGATTTGTACTTCAATATTAGGAAGTTACATCCGTACCATTTTACTTTTCATTTTTTTCTTTTTATAGTTATAAAGAAGACTTCCGTCAATGGGGATTTCCTTCATTTCCCACTGATGGTTAGTCGGACCTTTACGGGCGGTTGAGCTCACATACCTCCTTTGTTTCCCCAGAAGCTTGTGGCGGGATAAAGAAAGAACAAAAAGAAACGAGATGTTATAAATGAATCAATATATTGTCATTGGTGCTGGAATATTAGGCGCTAGTACTGCGTATTACTTAGCAAAAAACGGTGCAAAAGTAACGGTAATCGATAGAAAGGACATTGGACAAGCCACAGACGCAGCTGCTGGAATGATTTGTCCTTGGGTTTCTCAACGAAGAAACAAAGCATGGTATAACCTTGCAAAGGGTGGTGCAAAACTTTACCCCAAACTAGTAAAGGAATTGGAAAAGGATGGAGAAACCGAGACAGGCTATTCCCAAGTCGGTGCAATTAGTATCCACACCGATGAGAAAAAGCTTTTTGGCATGAAGGAACGAGCATTAAAACGTCGGGAAACAGCCCCGGAAATCGGTGAAATCACTATACTTGGTGAAACTAAAACAAAAGAATTATTCCCATTGCTCGCAGATGGATTTCAATCCGTTCATATTGCTGGCGGAGCTAGAGTAGATGGTAGAGCTATGAGAGATTCACTCATCCGTGGAGCAAAAAGATATGGTGCTACAGTGGTTTTTGGAGATGCCAAATTAATAGCAAATGGAAAAAAAGTAGTGGGGGCTTCCGTTGGAAATGAAATGTTTGAAGCCGATAAAGTTATCGCTACTTCAGGAGCATGGATGAATGAGTTATTAGAACCTTTGGGTGTCCAATTTGATGTAGTTCCTCAAAAAGGGCAAATCCTTCACGTGAAAATGCCGAATATGGATACTTCGAATTGGCCCGTAGTTATGCCACCAACGAATAAATATATATTATCCTTTGATGACCATATCGTCTTAGGTAGTACTCATGAGAACAAATCGGGATTTAATTCTGAAAAAACAGCTGGTGGTTTATACGATATTTTATCTAATGTTATAGAAATCGCCCCTACCTTGAGTAATAGTACTATTCTAGAATCAAGAGTTGGTTTTCGCCCATTCACGCCAGGATTTTTACCTGTAATTGGCGATTTACCTGGTTTTGAAGGATTATTGTTAGCTAATGGGCTAGGCTCATCGGGATTAACTACCGGTCCTTTTGTAGGAAAACAATTAGCAAATTTAGCATTGGGGAATGAAATTGAAATAGCTATTACTGATTACCCCGTTAGCGGTGCTTTAATTAACTAACCTATTCATACCATGATGAAAGAATTTAATTTACATTAATACTTAGCATTCGCTTAACACCTTAGCGAATGCCTGTATCTCATTTATACAGTGAGAGTATTTCAAGCTTTCTAAACTGGAAAAAAGTAAATGGTTATATCAGTTTTTTTGCACTTTTGAAAAACACTTTCTTCCAAATTCTTTATTAAAAAAAGGATCAAGCAACAAGGCTTAATCCTTTTAGACACCGTGCAATATGAAATTCAATAAAAATAAACCTGAGATAATATATAGCGGGATGGAAACTTGGGATGCTTTTCCAACTACTAATTTTGCAATTGGATAGGCAATAAATCCAAATGCGATTCCATCCGCAATACTATACGTAAAAGGAATCATAATGATAATAAAAAAAGCTGGGATTACTTCTGATAAATCATCGAAATTAATACTTTTCACATTTTGTAGCATTAAACCACCAATAATAATTAGAATTGGTGCAATTGCACTACTCGGTATAATGGTTACAAACGGAATAAAGAAAATCGACAATAAAAATAACAGGCCTGTTACAATAGACGTAATTCCCGTCCTTCCTCCTGCAGTAATTCCGGCTGCAGTTTCCACTGTTGAAACAGTAGGACTAGAACCAAATATACCGCTTAGAACAGCAGAAATTGAGGTAACCCGAAAGGCTTTACCATATTTTTCATGTTGATTTAGCTGTCCTAACTGTCCACTAATCAATCCAATATTTTCAAAGACAAGTACCATTGTTAAGGAAAACACAGCAATCCAAAACGTGGTGGATGCTATATTTCCAAATGACATCGCACCAAATACAGATCCATAATCACCAGAAGAACTTCCAAAGCCGTTCTTTAATGAACTCATATCCACAAGCCCGAACATCCAAGCAATTATTGTTCCAACAAAAATAGTGATTAAGAAGTTGGCTGGAATATTTCGTAAAAATAAAATAACAGCAAGAATCAGCGTTAGGATAAACGCAAGCACTGTGGGACTACTTATGTCGCCTAAACTAATTAAAGAATGTTCACCTCTAACAACCAATTGACTTTTTTCTAATCCAAGCAAGGCTAAAAATAATCCTAAACCAACACTAATAGAATCCTTCAACGAACTAGGAATTGCGGTGGTGAGTATATCGGACAGTGGGGTAAAGGCAATGATAACAAATAATAATCCAGCAATAAATACTACTGCCAGCGCTTCTTGCCATGTTAGGCCCATGGAATGGACAAAGGTATAAGAGAACATTGCATTGACACCCATACCCGGGACAAGGATAAGGGGCAAATTCCCCCATATCCCCATAATTAAACACCCCGCTACACAAGTAAGGATAGTTGCCCAAACCGCAGCCTGCATTGGTATACCTGCATCTGCTAAAATAGTTGAATTGACAGCAATAATATATACAATTGTAAAAAATGAGACGAAACCAGCAAGAATCTCTTGTTTCATCGTGGTTCCTTTTTCAGAAAGATTTGTGAGGTTTTTTATCTTTTCTTTCATTTTACTTCCTTCTTTATTAATCTCCCTCACCCACCCAGTCTTTTATTACAATTTGTTAAAAAGACCAAAAATGATTTACCTTTTAATCCATTCGATTTATAGACGTTCCACTACACCTTTTACTAAGTTTAAAAAATCTTCCTTCGCTTTTTCTGTAGTTCCAATAACCTCTTCATGGCTAAGTGGTTGGTCTAAAATACCTGCAGCCATGTTCGTAATACAAGAAATACCAATAACGTTCATTCCAGCGTGACGAGCAACAATAACTTCTGGTACTGTTGACATCCCAACTGCGTCTCCGCCGACTTTTTCTAGCATACGTACTTCTGCCGGTGTTTCATAGCTCGGTCCACTATTCCAAACGTAGACTCCTTCTTTTAGTGTAATGTTCAAATCCTTAGCAACTTCACGTACAAGTTCCTGTAAAGAAGGTGTATAAGCAGTTGACATATCAGGAAAACGTACACCTAATTTACTGTCATTTGGACCGATTAATGGATTTGCTCCTACATTATTAATATGGTCATTAATTAACATTAAATCCCCAGGAGTAAAGCTTTGGTTTACACCACCAGCAGCATTCGTTACGACAAGCGTTTCAATACCCAAGGCTTTCATTACACGAACAGGGAAAGTTACCTCAACTAAAGGATATCCTTCATAGTAATGAAAACGTCCTTGCATGGCTAATACCGTAAGACCTTTTAATTCTCCAACCACCAATTGTCCAGCATGGCCTTCCACTGTCGATACAGGAAATCCAGGAATCATTTCATATTTAATTTTTACTGGATCGTTTATTTCATCTGCCAATACCCCTAAACCTGAGCCTAAAATAAGGCCAACTTTTGGTTTTGAGGAAATTTTTTCTTCTATAAATGTTTTTGCGCGTTCGATTTTACTCATACCCATCCTCCTTCATATTTCGTTCAAAAAGCTTTTTCCGTGTTGTGGACTTTTAACTTGGAAATTTTCCGCAATGGTCTCACCAATATCCGCAAACGTATTTCTTATTGGTAATGATTTTCCTTCCGTAACTCCTTTATGATGTATAAGTAATGGAACATATTCTCTCGTGTGGTCTGTCCCGTGATGGATAGGATCGTTCCCATGGTCTGCAGTAATGATCAATAAGTCGTCTTCTTTTAGGTTTCTCAATACTTCGGGTAATCTTGCATCATATTCTTCTAATGCTTTTCCATAACCCTGTGGATCACGACGATGGCCGTATTTCGCATCAAAATCTACTAAATTCAAAAAGCTTAATCCAGTAAAATTCATGTCCATTGTTTCTAGTAATTTATCCATACCATCCATGTTTGATACTGTTCTTAGTGACTTGGTTACCCCTTCGCCATCATAAATATCAGAGATTTTTCCAATTGCGATGACATCATAATCCGCATCTTTTAACTCATTCATAACTGTACGACCAAACGGTTTTAAAGCATAGTCGTGTCGGTTTGGTGTACGTTCAAAATGACCTGGCTCTCCGACAAATGGGCGAGCAATAACACGTCCGACCATATATTCGGGATCATTTAATAATTCACGAGCATATTGACAGATATCGTAAAGTTCTTCTAATGGAACTACCTCTTCATGAGCGGCAATTTGTAAAACTGAATCAGCTGAAGTATAGACGATTAGGCTTCCAGTTTTCATATGTTCTGCACCTAACTCATCTAAGATTGCCGTTCCCGATGCTGGTTTATTTCCAATAACCTTTCGACCGGTCTTTTCCTCAAGCTTATTAATAATTGCATCCGGGAATCCATCGGGAAAAGTTCTAAAAGGGGTATCAATTTGAAGCCCCATAATTTCCCAGTGTCCTGTCATCGTATCTTTTCCTGCTGAGGCTTCCTGCATTTTTGTATAATGTGCAAGAGGTTTATCTGCTGGTTTTATGCCTTTTAATTCACGAATATTACTTAATCCAAGGGCACCCATATTTTGCATGTTTAACCCATTCATATGTTCTGCAATATGACCTAAAGTATCCGCTCCTTTATCATTGTACTTCTCTGCGTCAGGGGACTCTCCAATACCGACTGAATCCATGACAATTAGGAATACTCGTTTAAAAGGTGATGTTTTACTCATACCTCTAGTTCCTCCTTTATAATCTAGCTTTATTGTAAGACGTCCAACCTCTAAAGGTCAATAGAAGGGGTCCAAAAATTTTGGACCCCTTTAAGCTGGTTTAGAAAATTAAAAAATCTGCTGCATGTGGATAATTATTCAGAAATAACATCGTATACTAATGGATTGCTATCCACCGGTTCGCTCGAAATCGAATAGGATTCATATATTTTCCCAATTACTTCCGCTACATCTTCCCGATTACTGTAAATGGTTACTAGTGAATCACCTTTTCGAACCTGATCCCCGACTTTTTTATTTAAAACAAGACCTACTGCCAAGTCGATTTGAGATTCTTTTGTCACACGACCTGCGCCCAGAAGGCTTGCTGCGATTCCTATTTCGTTCGCGATAATTTCTGAAATATATCCATCCTGTTTAGCTTCCACTTCAAATGTGTGGGCTGCGGTTGGCAATTTTTCAGGTTGATCGATAATCGATGGATCTCCACCTTGTGCTGCAACAAAGGTTTTAAATGTTTCAATGGCTTTACCAGATTCCATGGCATCCACTAATTTTTCTCGTGCTTCTTCTACTGTTTCTGCTTTTCCTCCTAGACAAACCATTCGGCTTCCTAATGTTAAGCATAACTCTTCCAAATCTTTCGGACCTTTACCTTTTAACGTATCAATGGCTTCTTTTACTTCTAAGGCATTTCCGATGGCAAATCCTAATGGTTGATTCATATCGGAAATAACGGCAATGGTTTTGCGACCAGCCCCATTACCAATCTCAACCATAGCTTTTGCCAATTCCTTTGCACTGTCAAGATCTTTCATAAAAGCCCCTGAACCTGTTTTTACATCAAGTACGATTGCATCGGCACCTGAGGCTATTTTCTTACTCATAATCGAACTTGCAATGAGTGGGATGGAATCTACTGTCGCTGTTACATCACGAAGTCCATATAGTTTTTTATCTGCAGGAGTTAAATTTCCACTTTGACCTACAACAGCAATCTTATTCTTGTTAACTAATTCATTAAATGTTTTACTATCCATTTCTACTTGAAATCCTTTAATGGATTCCAGTTTATCGATGGTACCGCCCGTATGTCCTAATCCGCGGCCAGACATTTTGGCTACAGGGACACCGATAGAAGCTACAAGTGGTGCAAGGATAAGTGTTGTTGTATCACCTACCCCTCCCGTACTATGTTTATCCACTTTAATACCGTCAATATCAGATAAATCAATTTGATCTCCTGACTCTACCATTGCCATCGTTAAATGGACTCGTTCTTCTGGAGTCATATCTTGATAAAAGATAGCCATTGCTAATGCGGACATTTGATAATCCGGTATATCCCCTTTTGTATAACCCTGAACCGCAAAATCGATCTCTTCCTTCGTTAACGAATGTCCATCACGTTTTTTCTCAATAATATCTATCATTCTCATCATAGTCACCCTTTCCTTCAGGCTATCGATGTTTCTCAAATTTTTTCGGATTTATATTTATTTAAAAGAACATACCTGCTATTGCTGCACTTAGTAGGGAGGCCAATGCTCCGGCCAATACTGCTTTCAATCCCATTTTAGCAATATCATTTCTACGACTTGGTGCCATACCACCTAATCCCCCTAATAGGATTGCCATGGAGCTCAAGTTTGCAAATCCACATAAAGCGAAACTTACAACAAGTGTCGTTTTATCTGATAATACTCCAATTTCTGGCGCAAAGGAGGCATAAGCTACAAATTCATTAACTACCAATTTTTGCCCAATAAAACCTCCAGCTTGTATTGCTTCTGACCATGGTACACCTACAGCAAAAGCAATTGGAGCAAATAAAAATCCTAAAATTTGTTCTAGCGTAATTCCACCGAAGATCCCTAAAATCCCATTAATTAGGGCAATAAGTGCAATGAATGCTAATAACATAGCACCTACATTCAATGCCAATTTCAGACCGTCCGACGCACCTTTTGCAGCTGCATCAATGACATTGACTGTTTCTGTATCTTTTTCCAATTGAATATCATCCGAAATCTTTGCTTCTTCTGTTTCCGGCATCATCACTTTCGCCATAATCAATCCTGCTGGTGCCGCCATGAAACTTGCAGCAAGTAAATACTCTAGTGGTACTCCTAATAAAGAATATCCTACCAATACTGAACCAGCAACAGATGCCAGTCCACCAGTCATGACAGCAAATAACTCAGATTTTGTCATTTTCTCTAAAAATGGTCTTATTACAAGTGGCGCCTCTGTTTGCCCAACAAAAATATTAGCTGCAGCCGACATGGATTCGGTCTTACTTGTTCCTAGTAATTTAGATAGTGCACCACCAATAATTTTAATAAACCATTGCATAATACCAAGATAATATAAAACAGAAATTAATGCTGAAAAGAAAATAATAATTGGTAATACGTGAAAAGCAAATATAGAGCCAAACTGATCACTATCCGCTAATGATCCAAATAAAAAGCTAATTCCTTCATTAGCAAAATTAATAACATCTTGAACCCTTAACGTAAACCATTGAAGGCCTTCCTTTCCCGCTTCCCATTTTAATACAATAAATGCAAATGCAACTTGAATAACTAAACCACCAATTATGGTTCTCGGTTTAATCGCTTTCTTTTTATTGGAAAAAAGAAAGGCTATTCCTAAAACAACAACCACTCCCATGATACCCCACAGGATATTCATATAACACTCTCCTCTTTCGATTATTGGATATTTTATTTTTTCCTAAAATAGATAGAACGTCCAACATAAAACCTACACTGTAATCCCTTTCATATTGATTACAATTCCATTGTAAGGTTAGACGTCCAACAAGTCAATTGTTTTTTAAAATATTGTCGAATATTGTTGTGGATTTTACGATTAAAAATTCTTTCTGACATTTCTTTGGTTATTCTTTAACTAGATTTTTTTCCCTAAATGTTACGTTTGCGCAATACATTAAATGATATTTGATTAGAATTAAAGAAGTTAATGGAGTAAAGAACTGGTCTATGATCTAAATCATAATGAATTTGACGCAAAATTAAGAGTGGTGTGTCTTGATCACAATTCATAATATCAGAGATTTCCTCATTATAGCTCATTGTTTTTATTTCTGCTTTTGCATAACTAATCGTGATCCCTACTTCTTCTAGCGATAATAGTATTGACTCCTGGTTTAATTTATACCCTTTTTCAAGTAAATTCGCTGGAATTTTATCAATACAATAAACTAGCGGTATCTCATCCGCTGTTCGAACTCGCTTAACTAAAAATACTTGTTCATTTTTCTCCAAGTTTAATTCCTTAATGTCATCGCCATGTGGATCAACATAACCCGTAAAAAGAATTTCTGTTCCAGACTTTTTCCCTTGTCTTTCTATCATATCTGTAATGCTAAATAACTCCTCTATTCCACCGGAGAATATGGGTTTATTATTCACAAACGTCCCAACCCCATGCTTACGGATAATGATATTTTCCTCTTCTAGAATCCGTAAAGCTTCTCGTAGTGTGTTACGCGAAACACCTAATTCCTTTGCCAACTCCATTTCAGAAGGCAAACGTTCACCTGCCTCGAGCTTTCCTTCTTTGATCTTTTCCTTTATTTGTTCAATCACCACAAGATAACGTGGTGTTTGAAAATTATAGTTGTTCATACCTTCCCACTCCTTTTATGTTTCTCATTTTACATTTTTTATAAAACGCGTCAAGCTGATTAGTGGCACTTCTAGATTTTGTTAGACTTTTAAATGTAAAAAAAGCCAATGATGATTTTTTATCACCATTGACTTTTTTCTTTAGTGAAAGAGTCCAGATTCTCTAGCTTTTTCACCTAACACATGTGTCGTCTTATTGATTGCATTTTTAAGTACTCCTCCTAATATTAGGGCGAGTATCGCGAATATAACAAGAAATACTACATCATGAGCTACTTTCTCCCAAACAATTCCACCTACAGCTTCTCTCATAATTCCCACAGCATACGTAAATGGTAAGAATGGGCTAATCACTTGGAAGAATTTAGGAAGTAATACAACCGGATATGTTCCACCTGATCCAGCAATTTGTAGTACTAACATGATAATGGCGATTGCTTTTCCTACATCACCGAAAACGGAAACTACTGTATACACCATCGTAACAAACACAGCGCTACATAATATTCCAAACAGGATAAACCAAAGTGGTTCTTTTATATTTACATCTAGGAGATAGAGATCTCCCAAAGTTACAATTAACGTTTGGAAAAGTCCTATGCTCAGAAATGTAAGTAATCTACCAAAGTAAATTTGTCTTTCTGTATAATTTTCCGCCTGTGGACCATGGATTTCTGTTGACATTAATGAAATTAATAGCAAACCACCTACCCACAGAGATAATACGGTATAAAATGGGGTCATACCAGTTCCGTAATTCTCTATAGGGAAAACTTTATGTTGATTAAGTACAACAGGTTCCGCAAAAAATCCCTTTTCAGCTTCTGGGTTGTTTTGGAGGAGCTGAATAATTTCGTTAATATCGGTATCCTTTTGTATATTTCGTATTCGATTCGCTAATTCATTTACCTTATCATTTATATAAGGAAATTCTCCAAGAACCTTATTCAAGGTTTCTTTTCCATCCCCCAAATTACCTTCTGTTCGGTTTAAGATACTTTCCACTTCAGGAATCGTTGACTGAATACCAACTAAAATTTCTCTCGCTTCTGTTAGTGTTTGTTTTGCACTTGCTACTTCATTTCTTACAGTCGGTTCAATCGTTTCCTTATATTCTTTAACAAAAGCATCCACACGTTCATTAACCGTTTCCGCACGTTCCTTTATGGATGAAAAAGCTTCTTCTACTTGCCCTTTTCTTTTTTCTGCTAAGGATTTGATTTCACTTCCCTGTGTTTGCAAGTTGGTTAATTGTTGCTCCATGTTTTCTAATTCACTGATCGCTTTGTTAATCGTTTCTTGATTAGGATTCACCTGAATATTGTTTTCCGTTTCTTTTTCCGTTTCATTTTCGTTTTCTTCTTCATTTTCTCCTTCATCAGGCTGATTTTCCTGTTCATTTGATGGTGCATTGGAAATATTCTGCTCTTGCACCTGTTTAAGTGCTCCCTTTATCGTACCAATCGATTGCAATGTCTTTTCAATTTGGCTATTTATGGAATCACTTATTTGCTTTTCCTCACCAAATTCGATAGAGGATGTATCGATTTCATGAACAAATGAATTGGTGTCTGATACCATCTTTTGAATTTTTTCTAAATCCTTATCAATTTGTGGAGAGATTTTATTCAAGCGATCCTCAGCTTGATTCAAAAAGTTTGTCGTATTATCAATCGTTTTAAGCCCACTTGATGTTACCTCTTTTGCTCTTGGTAACACATCTTGAGCCTTATTGATTAAATCACCTGCGCTATTTGCATCTTCTGACGTTTGATTCAATTTATCATGGATTTCTGGCAAGTTTTTTTCCAATGTGAATAGATAATCTTCAAATTTCTCTATATCAGGAAGATTTTTCTCAATTTCAACTCCTAAATCATTGAATATTTCAAAGATAATTTCATTTACTGTAGAAATAAAATTACTAGTTACCTGCTCTACTATGGCACTTGCACCTTTTTCCGTAATTTTAGGTGCAATGGCATTAATCTTTTCATTTACATAATACTCTACGTCTGCTTTTTCTGGTTGGTCACTAATAACTGTACCAAGACTTTCTGAAAAGTTTTTTGGTATCACAATGACTGCAAAATAATCCCCATATTCCAACTTATCCATGGCTTTTTCGCGGTCAACAAACTTCCAATCCAGTGAGCGATTTTCTTTCAACGATTTGACTACTTCATCACCAGCATGAATTTCTTGATCACGAACCGTTGCGCCTTCGTCTTCATTCACAATACCAATTGGAATTTGATCGGTATTGCCATATGGATCCCATGATGCTGCTATATTAAACCAAGCATAAAGTGAAGGTAAAATGATTAATCCCCCGATAAGAACCATAGCAACCCAGTTTGTACCAATATTTTTCAAGTCCGTTATAAATATCTTCCAAATAGCCTTCATATCTATCTTCCTTTTTCGTTATTTTCCCCTAAAACTTATACAATTATAGCAACGCACATTTACTTTCACAAATTCTGTGACGCTTTTGTATGTGTCAAGTTTTTCTCGGTGTGTCTTTCACACCAATATTTCCGGCACTCTATTTTTGTACACTTTTTCGGCTACCGCGCGACCCTTGTCGCTTGCTGTCCCCAATTTTTAGGTAACGTTCTAAAAACCAAGAACCTTACCTAAAAATCAGGGTGTTATCTAAAACTTTTTATTAACTGTCCAATAGCTGATGAATGAGCTGTATTTAGGCTTATTTTACCTTGTTTTGCTCCAATTGACGGCTGGGTTTCCTGGCGTAGAAATTCAGTCATACGAACCACTTTTTTCACGTCTCGTTGTTTTCTTACACTTCGCCTTTGGTCTCTCAAATAGACGGATCGTAATGTTTTATTTAGAATCCCTTGTTTGATCTTCACCATTGCCTCACTACCTTCTAAACTCCAATGCATTCCACGCTTTTTCATTCGGAATGAAATATGTCGTTGGTTGGATTCCATTGCACCCATGCCCCTTGCCTCTTTTGGTGGATTCTCAACTTTTTCTCTCCAATCAAAAATTCGATCCCAATTACCGCCAATATATCTACGAAAATCCTCGGCCTTTTCTAACTGCTTATCCGTTTCTAAAGTGCTCTCCAATGTATCCATCCAACGTATGAAATCATCCAGTTCGTGTTCTTTGATTGCCTTTTGTACACCTTCTTTAAACTCGCTCTTTTTAACTCCAAAAGTTCGATTCAGTGCTTTAGAAATGTGAAAGGAATCCAATTGATTTAAAACAGGATAACTAGACTGTGAGAAAGCCTCTTGAAAACGTTCTGCCGTATAACCGGGACCACCATCACTATTGGTGACAACTTGTGTATTTTCTAAGGAATAATGACTAGCTGTAAACGCCTGGACTTCTTTCCAAAAATCATTTGTTGGTTTGGTTGTCATAATAACTTGTGGATTCTTTAGGGATACGCGCTTTCCATTTTTAATCCAACCTTCATGGATCACTGCATGATGTACTTCATGACTTGTTTTTTCCTTAGTCCCACGCACAAATACACCATCTGCCTCGGCAAATAAAAATTCCAATTCTTTCCCCTTTGGTAAATAGGCAGCTTCCTCTAATTCAGCTAACAATTCTTCATCAGCTTGCGCTTGTGCTTTTCCTACACGCTTCACCATACTTCCCACTGTCGTATGACTAAGATTCACGGCAGTCCATTCACTTAATATGCGTGCAGTTTCTCGGTACGTACTCTCACTAGCCAACTCCGCCACTTTTACTTCAACTAAAGGACTATGTCGCTGATATTTTCTAAATCCAACCCACTCATCAAAAGGATAATGCGCTTTCCCATTGATATCGTGCATTAATGTATGCGTAAAACGAACTGCCCCAAAGATAAACTGAATTGTCTTTTCATCTTCTCGTTCAACCGTCCAACCCTTACTTTGCATTCTTCTTTTTATCGTTTGATTAAGTTGTGTAAATACGCTCCCCATCAGTTTAGTAAGGAGATCATATACATAAATTTGAACATGTTCCTCAAAGTCAATTAAATCATTTGTATCCTTTAATAATTCGCTGATTTTTGATATAATTGTATTCATGAAAAGGCCTCTTTCAAATGTATTTGCCGGTCAGCATACATTTATGATAGAGCGCCTTTTCTTTTTTTTCTAGAATTTTGTTTCAAATCCCCGAGAACTATTTTACACATAGGACGCTTTTCTACTATAATATTTCTATATCCTGCAAAATAATTGTCATGATAATGTGGGAGGTGATAATCTATTTATAGTGATTACAATAAAAAAGAGGGGTGTTCATGTATGAGTTTGTCCATACCAGAAATAACTTTAAATGATGGAATGACGATACCATCTATTGGATTTGGTACGTATAAGCTTAATGGGAGTGATGGGGCCGCTACCATTTCAAGTGCGATAAATATCGGTTATCGCTTAATTGATACAGCCTATAATTATGAAAACGAAGGTACCGTTGGAGAAGCAGTTCGGAGGAGCTCTGTTCCAAGACAAGATCTACGAATCACTTCAAAGCTACCAGGTCGTTATCATTCATACCAAAAAGCTGTCACTACTATTCAAGAATCTCTATATCGAGCAAATCTAGATTATTACGATTTATATTTAATTCATTGGCCAAATCCCAAACAAGATGTTTATGTAGAAGCATGGCAGGCACTAATCGATGCCAAGAAATGGGGACTTATTCGTTCGATTGGCGTTTGTAACTTCTTACCAGAACATCTTGAACGACTTGAAAAAGAAACTGGCGTGAAGCCAAGCATCAATCAAATTGAGTTACATCCATTTTTCAATCAAGAAGAACAAAGAAAATGGCACGAACAACACGGAATCGTAACGGAATCATGGAGTCCATTAGCACGCGCAAATGATGTTTTCAGTAATGAAACATTGCGAAAAATTGCCGACAACCATTCTAAAACCGTTTCACAAATTATCTTACGCTGGCATTATCAACTTGGAGCAGTTTCCATTCCAAAATCTTCATCACCAGAACGACAACTTGAAAATATTAGCATATTTGACTTCTCTTTAGATGATGATGAAATGAACATCATCTTACAGTTAACACGTGCGGATGGAAGACTTAAAAATCAGGACCCAGCCGTTTACGAAGAGTTTTAAGCAATAGCTTTTTATAAAGAAGACTAACCATCAGTGGGGGTTTTCCTTCATCCCCCACATATCGGATCTTTATGGGCAGTAAGACTCCTACCTACCTTCTTAAGAAGTTTGAAGTGGGAGTCTTACTGCCCATTTAAGTGGATAAAAGTTGTTCGATTCAACTTGGCACTCGGTATTAGATTGGCGAATATCTATATTGTGCTTATGGCGAAGAAGTAAGGACAGGTGTATCAACGCCTAACCTTCCCTCTCCTATTTATTGTTTTGCTTTCCAATTTTTCATCGGGTTTTCTTGAGCTTCTTTTAGTGGAACCTGTATCATTTTTATTTCTCTGTTTTCCTTTGGTTTCTTTAATTCATTATAAATGAAACTAGATTTTCCTAATCCAACTGCCATCGCATCATCAACGGATTGACAATAATAAATCTTTTCAATTCCGGCAAAATACATCGCTGTTAAGCACATCGAACAGGGCTCCCCACTTGCGTACATCGTAAACCCTGACAAATCATTTACCTGATACTTCTCTTGCGCCCTTCTAATCGCAAGTAACTCTGCATGTCCACTCACATCATGTCTTTTGTGTAATTCATTGACTCCTTCAGCAATCACTTTTTCATTTTTTACAAGGACTGCACCAAAAGGCTGTCCACCTTCTTCTACATTTTGAAGTGCTAACTCCACTGCTCGCTTCATAAATTTATCCATACTAAACCCTCCCTTGTATTCATTCCTTATTAATAAACTACTAAAATCCATTTATAAAAGAAAGCAACTTATTCGTAAGGCATTAGCCTTAAGAAAAAGAAGTTTCCAATCTTATTTTAAATCTTGCTTCCGAAGAATCAAGCTTAGTACTGGTTCAGGTTCAGAATTAGTAATGGATGGTGGAATTGCTGCCCAATAAGTATTATAATAAATAGTGAGTAGTTTATATTACCATGTAATAAACTTAATAGTTAAACATTGTTTTTAATATCTGATAGTGTGTTTTTTAAAAAGAGGATGAAAAACAAGTCAACGAACTTTTTTAAAGGAAGGCCTACTAAAAACGGGCTTTGCGCCCAACTCACGCCTCCCCTTTTTTAGTGGCATGTTATTTTCACCGGATTTTTTGAACATCATCTAATAAAGATACTAAATATCCTCATCTGTTTATTGAAGGACTTTCCATTGTACTTTTAGGTTATTCCGTCCTTCATTGACTTGATGAAGGATTTTTTTCACTGTTTCTAAGTTATTCGCCTTATAAACAATTAGAATCAATATTAGAAAAAATAATATTCCAATAAGCGTATCACGGTGCTAACTTAAACCAATCGAGACATTAGATATTTTTTCCACAATTAACTATTAAATTACTCCATATAATACAATTGTTTACATCATGAATAAGGACGGTGGGAATGTTGAAATGGCAAAAGCAATTATTAGATTTAATCAACAAATCACAGGAAAAGAAAATTGCTCTAGGTGTTGATGTATCCACAGATGAATACCCAATTGAAACAATACGTCAAATCATTGAATTATTTGAGCAAGTGAGAGCAGAGACCCCTCTCGTTTTAGCTGATTTTAAACTGAGAGAAGTAACAGACACAAAACAAGCAAAAAACATTACATTTCATACGCATGGAAGAGCATCCTATACGGAGGCATTAGAATGGGGACAAGAAAATGGGATTGAAACTTTCTTTTACATTACAGATGTCACCGGATATTTTTGGGATGAGCTAAAAATTGACTATGAAGTGATTTGGTTAATTCCAGACAAATTTAAACCACAAGTTCCGTTTGGAAAAACATTGAATTTGGTCTAATTGGATAAAGTCGCCTTTTAAATAAGGCGGCTTTATTCATTTAACCAGCTTTTCCTTTACGTTTTTCATTTTCCGAAATAATATAGGCACATACAGCATCCCCGGTTATATTTATCGAAGTTCTAAGCATATCCAATAAACGGTCAATACCAATAATGAGCGCAATCCCTTCCACTGGGAGACCAACCTGTGTGAGAACCATGGCAAGCATGATCAATCCAACACCAGGTACACCAGCAGTTCCAATACTAGCTAAGGTAGCAGTAATAATAATCAAAATAATGTCGGTGAAATCAAGGGGTATAGCATAGACCTGGGAAATAAATACTGCAGCTGTTGCCTGCATGATAGCCGTTCCATCCATATTAACAGTAGCTCCCAATGGTTGGACGAAACTACTAATACTTTTACTAACTCCAAGATTCTCCTGGGCCGCTTTCATGGAAATTGGTAAAATTGCATTTGAACTAGCGGTACTAAAAGCAACCGACATCGCCGGAAAGAATCCTTTATAAAAAGTTATCGGATTTCCCCTGCCAAGAAACCAAATAGCTATCGTATACGTGACAGCCGCATGAATAAACAGACCTAAAATAACAGTCCCCATATATGCACCCATCGATCCAATGGCATCTAAACCCGCTCCCCCAATCGCGGAAGCAATCAATGCAAACGCACCATATGGAGCTGCTTTCATAATTACGTTCACCAGGTACATTAAAACCTCATTTGCTTGATCAAATAAACGGTGAATCCCACTGGTTTTATCTCCTAAAATGGCAAGAGCAATTCCGACAAAGATGGCGAAGGCGATTATTTGTAGCATATCACCAGCGGCCATAGAAGAAACCGGATTCGTTGGAATAATATTTACGAGTGTTTCCATAATTGGAGGGGCTTCATTTGCTTCATAATCCGCGATACTCACATCAAAAACCCCTTCAGTACCGGGTTTAATAGCAAATGCTAATGCTAGACTAATACATAATGCTATTGCAGTTGTTACAAGGAAAAAAGTTATCGTTTGTACTCCAATTCCCCCCAATTTTGCCGGTTCACCTAAACCAGCTGTTCCAAGAACGATGGAAACAAAAACAATTGGTACTACAAGCATCATGATTAGATTAATAAATATTTGACCAACCGGAGTTAAAAGATACGTATCTAATTTAGAAAAAACAGCTTCTGGCACAAAAGTTAATATGATACCCGTTACCACACCAAGAACAAGGGCAATTAAAATCTTTTTGGTTAAACTCATTTTACTACCACCTTTCGTTATAACAAAATTGGGAATTTAACCAGAATGGCAGTTTAATGGACGTTTTCCTAATCAACCTTTTTTATGACTTCTTTAAATAAAAAAGTACACCTCCCTTCATTAGTTGAATTGAATTCTTTCCCCACACTAACTTGAGTGCGGTTACAATTCCAGCAGCAACTAAACATGAATGTAGCGTGTACCAGGCCATGTATTGTGAATTATTTTATATATTAATACGAAAAACGATGATATAATAGAACATCTTTTGTGTTTTTTTATTGGACCTTTACGGCAGTTGATCTCCAACCCGCCTTCTTTGTTCCCCAAGAGGCTTGAGGTGGGATAAAGTAAACTTTATTCACTACCGAATGGCCTTGATATGATTTAATAAAATAAATTTTTATACCTTATTATTTTTCAAAAAGAATGACGCTTGGGTATTTAAAACGTCCCAAGCGTCATTTTACTTTCTCACCAATTAAAAATATGGAACTTCTTTCATAATACCGTCTTTCACTACAGTATATTTGAAATTGGGGAGTTTTGCTTTTTCTTTTATATATTCCAACAACTCCTGATGCATGGAATGAAACACAAAACGAAGTACATCATCAAAAACATGATAAAACAGGGTATAGCAACTCTTTATGATTGGTAATTTCCGAATATAGACAACTAATTCATGTTCATTATTTAATTTATCAAACAAATAATTTCTTTCTTCGTCATTAATATTATCTAATATTTCAGTTGGTTTCATTAGTTCCTCTATCGGATGAAAAATAAGAATATTACTGTTTTTTTTTCCAGAATATATCGATAGTCCGTTTGACTGTTTCGATAGTAAGAGGAAATCATCTTTAAGTCCTGTTAGTCTCATTGTTTATTCGTCCTTGTCATCGTTGTAATAATGCGTGTTCAAAAAGGGTGTGGTCGGCTAAATACACAATGTCCATTGCGGATATTGTCGGCGTTAACCGCAAAGGCTGTTTTAGTCGGACTTCCTTTCATTCTTTTCCTGTGCGTCGCAGTTCGAGACGGTGTAGCTTTAAGCACTAGAAAAAGCCTCTTTGATTCCACGACTTACTAGGAAAAGCAAGCCAACGTCGATGTGTGATTTTCACCGGAGTTTTTGTACATCCTTTTATAGAAACCTATAATCCATACTTTTATCAGATCGTTGACTAATCTCAACGCTTAGTCCCATTTCATTGTTTAATCTATGATACAAATACTTCCGTTTAATCTTGGGTATTAGAGCTAGCATCTTAATAGGATCATCTGTCCGCTCGTTTCGCAAAAAAATTAAGTGATTCTTATTGTTTTCGCCTAAATAGGCAGCAAATACTTCTTCCGCCTCATCATCTATTTGCTTATAATCATCCTCTAAACCAAGTAGCTTTACGATGGTTTCTTCCATGGATAGTGCCTCCTTAAATACACAGGATTTTTTAATCATTTTATCCATCTGGGTTAAATATAAACTTCGAAAATGACCGATTAAAGAAGAAAATGAAGCAAATAAATTTAGAGGAATGCATGAAGTAAAGGTAAGTTTGAAGAGAGATAAACATTCAAGAAAATATAGAGGTAAAACTAATTGAATGCGTTAACATTTTCGAAAGTGCATGGTAGATACTGCCATGCACTTTCATTATTATTTACTATTTTCCCTACTCTTCATCACTACCACGATAACGTTTGTACGGTAATGGATTCCAAATGCGGTATTCTAAGTCCTTTTCACGTAATGCTGCTGGGATATCATCAAAAATTTTCCGTGCTACTTCAAGTTCGTGCTGGGCTTCTCCCCGATCTTGATACATAAATTCATCTGAAGCCTTCTCTGGTGCTTTATTCACTTTTTCTTCCAAATATTCTACAACCATTTCCTGTTGTTTATAAATAGACTCACGCGCTTCTGAAACCCAATCATCTTGAGTGGAACGCAATGTATCGGTTACATAACTAAATTCATCAAATATGCCTTTATAAACTCGGTCTGCATTGGTACGAACATCACGAATTACATTTTCCAAGTCTTCAATCGTTAATTCTTCAACTTTTAGAGGACTTTTTCTCTTCGGCCCTCCAATCCGTGAAGATTCTAAGTAATAAGGGAAAATACTTTTAATTGTTTTTCCAACTGGATTAATTGCCTGATTGTTCTCATCCACCCCTTTAGGTTGCACCCCTTGCATCGCAATCCGAGCTGATTCCGGACGAACGATTTCTTTCGGTGGAAGAACCCCATAACGCAGAAGCTCCCTGATTCCAGTTCCAGAAATATTTATGCGATATTGTTTACCATGCGGACATGTTTGCTCCGTTGCAGGGTTATCGCATCGCGTACAATAAAACACTTCATGGAACAATCGAATATCAATACCTAACTCATCGGCTGTGAATTCATCGAAAATGGAATGACTTGCATATTTATCATAATAATCTCCAATACCTGCATGGTCGCGGCCAATTAGCGCATGTGTGCATCCATAATTTTTCATGATTAACGCATGAAGAACCGCTTCACGAGGACCAGCAAAAATATACGTAACACGCAATGGCGCAAGCACGGTTCTGTCTTTCGGATAGTACGTATCTAGCACACTACGATAAGATAACATGCGAAACTCATGCCTTGTGTACTCACGTTTCGCCATTTCTACTAAGGGCTGTACAAATAAACCATCCAATTCTTCAAGTGCATTTCTATGAATATACTCATGACCACGGTGCAGTGGATTTGCTCCAGTAATAAATCCGCCGACAGAGTGAAATTTCTTTTGTTCATAAAACAATTTCCACGTATCCTTTGGTTCCATTCTAAGGTTTTCAAATGGTCCCCAATGCACCCTTCTAAGTAATTGAATTGGCCCACCTAAAGCCGTATCCCCCATCCTTCTATAAATAGAATCTACACCTGGATGGTTCCGATCCTTCGTACCAAATAGATGTGTAGCCCGAAAATCTCTTTCATAATGAAAAATATCATCTAATTTAAGAATGGCGACCGGTTCCTTCGTTTCATCCGCTAACACTACTTCATCTCCAACGGACAACGTTTTTATCACTTCTTTATTTCGATCTCCAATTGGAGCAAAACTTAAAGGAACTGGCCAAACAACCCCATTTTTCAGACGACCTTCTGTTAAAACGGAAATGTAATCTTCCTCAACCATAAAACCTTCATTTGGAGATAAAACACCAGTTGCAATCATTTCCAATGTAATAACTGCCTCCAAGTCTACCATAATCATCGGTAGTTCCTTCGCTTTCTCCATAGCCTTTTCTAGTTCTATTCCCGTTAAAACACCATTTACCAATTTTCCACCATGAGGCTTCTGGGGAAAACTCGCAAAATTTATTTCAGACATTATATCCCCTCCCTACTATTTTGTATATTCAAACAAAAACTGTTATATTCTAAAAATAAGAGCTAGTGGACAAGTTCTCTGTTCTTGTTAAACGAGATTATTTCACCCTATTATGGAGGTTTTATAATGGTAGAATCGGCATCAATAAGTACTTTAAAAGCATTAGTTGAAAAGAAAACAAAGAAAAAAATATTGGTTAAAATAATGTGGAATGACAATGAAAAGTTAACACTATTCATTACGCCAAACATGAAAATCAATTCATTTATATATGATGAAAAAGAGGGTTATTTATTTTATGATTTAGAAGGAAAACCAATAAAATGGGTAATTCCATGTGTATTATCGGAAAATATGTTGATGGATGGGAAAGCACTCCTTAAGGAAGATATACAAATTAACGGACAATCTCTATCTAAAGATGATAAAAAATTTTTAATGGAACATTCGGATTAAACATCCTCGGGAACAATTAGAAAACCTGTCATTCACCATCCAGGATGTGCGAATGACAGGTTTGTACTTGTGTAGGAAGTCCGATTTGAACGGTAAACTAGATTAATTGGATTTGACTAAATCAACAAACTTTTCAATAACACTATCTAAAAATGTTAATGTATCCTCATCTAACTGGCCATTTTCCTCGATTTTCTGTTGAACAAATTAATAAGAACTTCATTGCCACCTGGGGAAAGAACATTTGCCTGAATCCCAGGTGCAGATAAAATTTGTCGTAAATGTGTTTGGGCACGAAGCGTTCCAACCATTCCTGAACTAGCTCCTAATGGCATCACGGGTTTCTTCATAAACACCCTTTTCCCACGAGAAGCCCAATCTAATGCATTCTTTAATACTCCTGATATAGACCAATTATATTCTGGTGTTACAATGATAATCCCATCGGCAGAAAGAATTTCTTGTTTGAAGTCTTTCACGACGGACGGTGGATCTAATTCCTCGTCTTGATCAAAATGGGGCAAAGAACGAATATCTGCTATCTTTATGTTCATTTTATCCTTATAACGTTCTTGCATTATTTTTGCGATTTGCATATTGTACGACTCTTTTCTAATACTCCCAACAAGTGCAACAATGTTCACTATTACATCCCCTTTTCCAATGATTGTTATGTTTAATAAATTCATGCATAACTTTGCATTCCGGCACTCACCGGACTTTTGAGTTGCGGAACTCCTAATTGCTTTTTCTTTCAACTATGTTGTTTAGAGTGGTGGGAGCGACTTCATGATAGTTAGCCTCTTATTACTTATCGTCCAATGAATGGTATTTCCCACCGTAAAATATAAGTGGTTTCTTTTCTTCTACATGAGTATCAGTCACTTTTCCAATAAAGAGGATGTGATCCCCTTCTGTATGTTCTTGAGTGACCTCACACGTTATTTGTGCTAAAGATCCTGGTAAAACTGGTTTTCCGTCTAGATAGTCAAATTCTATGCGAAAATCATCTTTCAATTTTCCCGAAAACACTCTTGAATATTCTTCTTGATTGGAAGCTAATATATTAACCGAGAATACTTTACTACTTTTAATTTTATTTAGAAGACGGGCATTTTCACTTATCGAAACAGTCACTAATTTTGGATGTAAAGACACGGACATGAAAGCGTTTGCTGTCATTCCATGAACTGCCCCGTTCACCTCAGTTAAAACCACTGTAACCCCTGTCGCAAACTTTCCCATTGCATTTCGAAATTGGTTGTCATCCATTAAAAATCCCCCTTCACTTTCTTTAAAAATAATAATCCCCTTTATTTTAAAATATTCCCACTATACAAAACCATTGCATATATAGTATTATATCATATAATATACTATTCCTAGTTACAAACTATGGTTAATTCTTTCAAATACTATGAAATCGTTTAATAAGTAATGGAATAATAGTTCTAATTATTCAGATTGAATTTACTAAATCATCACTGGAGGGAAAACAATGAATTTACTAGAACTAAATACAATGGAAGAACGGATTGAATTATTAACAAAAACAGTAGAACCTTTTACCGCACGCGCTTTAGGCCATGATAAAAATGGAACATTCCCTTATGAAAACTTTAAGGAATTAAAAGCAATTGGATACCCTGCATTAGCAGTACCAAAGGAATACGGTGGGCTAGGAATATCTCTTTATGAAATGTTATGCTACCAAGAAGTAATTGGGAAAGCGGATGGATCAACTGCCCTTTCCATAGGATGGCATATGGGACTTATGAAACAACTGGGTGAAAAAAGAAACTGGAAGAAAGAAAAGTACGAGTCTGTTATTCGTGATGTTGTAAAAACGGGTGCATTACTAAATAGTGCCGCATCTGAACCAGCAACAGGCAGTCCTACCCGTGGGGGCAAACCAGAAACTTTTGCAAAAGAAGTAGATACCGGATGGGTGATCAACGGAAGAAAAACTTTTACAACACTATCCCCCATTCTTAGTTATTTTATTGTGAGTGCGTCCATTGATGGCACGGATGATGTGGGGAATTTCCTAATCAAGCGTGATAGAAAAGGAGTAAGTGTGGATGAAACATGGGATTCTATTGCCATGCGTGGAACTGGAAGTCACGACCTTGTATTAGAAGATGTTCATGTGGAAAAAGACGATCTTGTTGAAATCATGACACCGGGTAATAAGACACCTGCTGGTTGGCTTTTA
Source organism: Oceanobacillus sp. FSL K6-0118 (assembly GCF_038006665.1). Lineage (NCBI taxonomy): Bacteria > Bacillati > Bacillota > Bacilli > Caryophanales > Bacillaceae > Oceanobacillus > Oceanobacillus sp. FSL K6-0118. The sequence goes on along the minus strand of NZ_JBBOVR010000001.1, from coordinate 1,235,325 downwards.
CACATTCCTGCATGCTATTTAGGAATTGCACAAGCTGCACAAAAGGCTGCATTAGAGTTCGCAACTACTTACTCACCAAACAGTATTAAAGGAACTATTTCGGAATTACCAAATGTAAAACAAAAATTAGGAGAAATGGAACTTGGTATATTAGAATCGAAACATTTTCTGTACTCCGTTGCGAAGAAATGGGATGAAAGTAATGAAGAAACAAAAGCAACAATGGGACCAGAACTTGGTGCTGTTAAGTTATCCGTAGTAAACAAGGCTGTAAACGTTGTTGATTTGGCTATGAGAGTTGTTGGTGCAAGAAGTCTTTCAGAGAAAAGTAATCTTCAACTCTACTACCGTGATGTTCGAGCAGGACTTCATAACCCGCCTATGGATGATATGACCATCATGCAATTAGCAGGAAAATCTATTGCTGAATTTTAGAGACGGAGGGACAGATCCCTTGTCTCACTTCGTCACTAATCCGACTAAACAGGGGTAAATTATAATAATAATTTCATTTTTAATTATATAATGTTCAAAAGGACCGAGGTCGGCTAAATTGCCAACGAGAAACGTCGAAGTGTCATTTTCACCGGACTTTTTGAACAACCTCTATAAATATGAAAATAAAAAGTGGATGAGGAGAATGTAAAGATGAAAAAGGAGAAGTTTCTAAAAGGGATAGTAACAGGAATTGCTTTAATCACCTTGTTAGCAGGTTGTGGTGGATCAGATAATGCATCCAATACGGATTCAGGCAATTCGGGGGATTCAGATGTTAGAACGGTAAAAGTAGCTTACGACCAAGCCTCTAAACCTATTTCTTGGTTGGATGATAACGGAAATCCTACCGGTTATGATGTTGAGGTATTAAAATTAGTTGATGAGCTATTACCAGAATATGAATTTGAATATGTAGGGACAACTAGCGATGACTTACTAATCGGTGTTCAGCAAGGAAAATATCACGTAGGAGTTAAAAATGCTTTCTGGACAGAAGAAAGGGCAAAAAACTTTATCTATCCTGAAGAATTTCTTGGTTTAAGTAGCATCGGTCTTGTGCTGAAGAAAGAAAATGAACATATCAAATCCTTATCAGACTTTGCTTCAAATGGCATGACTTTGGCACCAATTGCAGCAAATAATGCACAATACACTGTCATTGATGAATACAATCAAAAAAACCCTGACAATCCAGTTCAATTAGATGCGGGAGATCAATTCACTGTTGATGTGGTGCAATGGGTGAATGAAGGACGTGTAGATGGAGGAGTCATCATTGAAGGTCCCTTTAAGAAGCAAGTTATCGCTGAAGATGGTCCATATCATAATTTAGTAGAAGATGTTGTTTACAATGAATTCGATGTGATTAAAACATGGCCATTATTCAATTTAAATGAAGAAGAGTTCGCCGCTGCATACGATGAAGCAATCAAACAACTTAAAGAGGAAAAGAAACTGAATGAACTTAGTGAAGAATTTTATGGCAGAGACTTATTCGAAGTATTAGAATCTGTGGACAGATAAACAAGAAAATAGAGGTGCAAAATGGAGAAATATTTTGATACCACATATATATGGGAATCGATCCCTACGCTCATCCCCTATTTAAAGGTAACCTTTATCATAGCAGGCCTTTCCGTCCTATTCGGAAGCCTGCTAGGATTAATCTTAGCTGTGATGAAACTAGGAAAAAACAAGATTTCCCAAAATATTGCCCATGGGTATACAACCGTATTAAGATGTACCCCATCCATCGTTCTACTATTTTTAATATATTATGGGGTTCCAGCAATTGCTATAAACTTTGGAATCAATCTGAACGATATGAGTGCAGCTTTTTTTGTCGTAATTACTTTCACCCTTCAATTTGGTGCACTCATGTCTGAAGTCATTCGATCAGCCTATGAATCTATTGATAAGGGACAATATGAAGCAGCAGTATCTGTTGGTTTAAGTAATACTCAAGCCTATAGGCGAATTATTTTCCCCCAGGCTTTTGTAGTAGCCTTACCAAACTTTGGAAATAGCTTGTTGGAATTAATGAAAGAAGGGGCCCTAGCCTATACCATCGGATTAATCGATGTAATGGGTAAGGCAAATCTTATTATAGCAGGGAACTATAATTCACATGCATTAGAAATCTACATTGGACTTTCTATCATTTATTGGATCCTTTCCATTCTAATAGAACAGTTTTTCTTAAAACTGGAAAAAACTTTTAGTAAAGGGAAGAAAAATCTGAAAACAGTTTAAGGGAGTGACAGTGTGTCAAACGGATTGGATTTTGAGTTTCTAATAGATACCTTTTTTATAGCACTATCTGGGGTTCCTGTGGCCATGATTATTACAGTTATTTCATTACTCATTGCCTTGCCACTAGGATTTTTACTAGCGTTAACACGTATCAACAAAATGCCGATTTTAAGTCAATTTTCCCGGGTTTACGTTTCATTTGTTAGAGGGACGCCTGTCATCGTTCAGATCTTTATCATCTACAATAGTGTTCCCCTTCTACTCGCAACCATATTTGAAAAATATAATATCCAAATGAATGTTTATGATGTCAACCCTATTTGGTATGCATTAATTGTTTTTTCATTGAATACAACGGCAACATTAATAGAAGTATTTCGTTCGGCGATCAATACCGTTAGTAAAGGACAACTAGAAGCTGCTTATTCGGTTGGACTAACGACTGTTCAAGCATTTATTAGAATTATTATTCCGCAAACATTAGTAGTCGGACTACCTAACATATGTAATGCTACCGTCAATCTTATTAAGGCAACTTCTTTAGGATATGCCATGTCTCTACCAGAAATCACGTTAAAAGCCCAAGTAGCGGCAAATGCTAGTTACAACTATATCGAGGCTTACATGGATATTTTTATCATATACCTAATGATTTGTAGTTTAGTAGAATACGGATTTAAACGAATGGAAAAACGATTAAGAAAATACAAAATCGCTCCCGCTGCGTAAATCTATTTTGGTGGTGAAATCATGTTAGAGATTCAAAGTATCAAAAAATCATTCGGAAAAAACACAGTTTTAGATGGGGTAAATTTAAAGATTGAGAAAGGCGATGTGGTGGTCGTCCTTGGACCAAGTGGTTCTGGTAAAACAACCTTACTACGATGCATTAACTTTTTAGAAAAAGCAGATGAAGGTAAAGCCATTTTTGGGGATATTCAAGTAGACCTTCATAAGGCTTCTAAAAAACAAATAAATACCATCAGAAAAAGAACTGCTTTTGTATTTCAAAACTACAATCTCTTCAATAATAAAACTGCGTTAGAAAATGTAACAGAAGGACTTATTATTGGCAGAGCTATTCCTAAAGATAAAGCAATAAAAATGGGAAAAGAAGCATTGGATAAAGTAGGATTATCTGAAAAATACAATGCCTATCCTAGTGAGTTATCAGGTGGACAGCAGCAACGTGTTGGTATCGCACGGGCTGTCGTCTTAAATCCAGACATCATCCTTTTTGACGAGCCAACATCAGCATTAGACCCGGAATTAGTCGGTGAAGTTTTAGAGGTGATGAAAACCATCGCTAAAGAAGGAACAACCATGCTAGTCGTTACCCATGAAATGTCTTTTGCTAAAGATGTAGCGAACAGAGTAATCTTTATGGATGGTGGTGTAGTTGTGGAAGAAGGTTCACCAAAAGAATTCTTTGAAAATCCGAAAGAAGAACGAACCCAACGTTTTTTAAGAAGAGTTTTACCTGAGGATTACATTTATAATATTTAAGAACTTTTACCCTACAAATGTGTTTTTGTCACATATGTAGGGTTTTATTCTTTCAACGCGCTTCAATCATTCCATATGATGGCTGGCATTCCCTTTTTAAATCCTCACAGAACGTTTTAACCAGACCTCCATTAACGATAACCCACCTAAATGTGCAGTAAGTGCGACTAATCTTTATAAGGAATTTCAGTAATTTTTGAATACTAGACATCTCTTTCAACATATTGTATAATACAAAAGTTACCCATGATAACTATTACCGAAGATAACTATTTAAGGAGGTGCTTTCAATTAAGACTTCACAAAAGTTTTTTCACAAGCTTATTTTATTATATCGGCCATTTGAAAATCGTCTCAATGAACAACTCAATAAACACCAATTACATCGGGCACAGTGGACTGTGCTTTACTATTTGTATAATAATGGTTCTGCGACGAATGTTGAGATTTCCCATTATCAAGGTGTTGAAAAACCTACCATCACAAGAACAGTTAGCCGCCTAGAGGAATTGGGTTATGTGGAACAAATTCCCGGAAAAGATAAGCGTGAAAAAAGAATGAAGCTTACAGAAATCGGTATGAACATTTATGAAGATGTTCGTGTTACCATTGATCAATTTGAAGAGAGTATTCTAAAAGGAATAACTGAAGAGGAACGGTTAGAGGCCGTTCGAATTATGGATGTAATTAGAAATAATATCAATAAGTAAGGAGTTAGATTTTAGTGAATCAATCGAAAGCAAAATTATGGACCAAAGACTTTACTATCGTTTCTACTGCAAACTTTTTCTTATATTTGGTTTTTTATTTACTATTAGTAACAATGGCAGCTTATGCGGTAGATCAATTAAACGCGTCAGAGAGTCAGGCTGGACTTGTAACAGGTATTTTTATTATCGGAACATTAATTGGCCGACTTTTTCTCGGACGTTTGATTACCACCATTGGTAATAAGAAAATGTTATATTTTGGACTTATCTTTTTTATAATTACTTCACTCTTATATTTTGTAGAATCCGGAATAACATTCTTACTTTTTAACCCGTTTTCTTCATGGACTTGCACTTGGAATGGCTAGTACTGCAACAGGAACCATTGTAGCCGAAGTTATTCCAGAGTCACGTAAAGGAGAAGGAATTGGATATTACAGCATGAGTATTACACTAGCTACAGCAATCGGCCCCTTCTTCGGTCTATATATGGGGCAACATACAAGCTATCAAACCATTTTTAGCTTTTGTACTGCGTTAGGAATTATTAGTTTTATAATCGCACTCTTTGTAAATATTCCAGTAATAGAAAGGCTAGAGGAAGATACAGTACAAAAACATAAACATGCGTTTAAATTTTCCAATTTTATTGAACCAAAGGCATTGCCAATTGGATTAGTTGTTATTATTCTATCCTTTGCCTATTCTAGTGTTCTATCATTTATTAATTTCTATGCAATGGAGATTGACTTGGTTAATGTGGCAAGTCTATTTTTTGTTGTCTATGCTGTAGCTATATTGGTTTCACGACCTTTCACAGGCCGATTAATGGATAAAAAAGACGCTAATTCGGTCATGTATCCAGCTTTTATAATTTTTGGGGTAGGTTTACTACTTTTAAGCGGAGTAGCAACAAGCATTCCATTACTATTAGCTGGTGCCTTAATTGGACTCGGATATGGAAATATGCAATCAACCGCTCAAGCGATTTCTGTTAAGGCGACCTCTCCAGAGCGTGTTGGCCTTGCAACATCAACCTATTATATCGCACTTGATGCAGGACTTGGTTTTGGACCATACCTTTTAGGATTTATCATTCCACTAACTGGTTATCGTTATTTATACGTGACAATGGGAATATTAGTACTAGCAACTACCATCCTTTATTATTTCATGCATGGAAGAAAGGAAGGTTCTATTCTTTCGCCCGATAGTAAAGCTAAGGTAGGAGAGATAGAGGAGATTTAATGATTAACTCTCTTATATCTTCATAAATATATAAAGAACAAAAGAGGCGATCACTGTTTGATCGCCTCTTTTGATTTATATAACATAACTATTATTCATTTGGTACCTAACTATTTTCTTAATTCCTTAATTTCCTCTAATTCCTTTAATACTGTCTTAACTAATGGATGGTCAGATTCTAGTCCAGATACTGTTTGTAAAGTTTTTTCATAACCATCTTCTGTAATCATCTGCTGAAGTTTTTGCGCCTCATCATCCTGTTCATTTTTATATTCAAGGACTGCTGCGATAACTTTAGCTAGATAGATTGGCTCTTTTCCAGTTACATCTAGGTACATTGTTGCTGGTTTGACTAAGCGGTCTTGGGACCCGAGTTTACGGATTGGTCCTCTAGCAACTCTTGTTACTTCGTCAGATATATATGGATTTTTGAAGCGATCAATAATTTTGTGAATATACGCTTGATGTTGTGTACGATCAAATTGATAGGTTTGAATCAATGCTTCACCAGACTCATTTAATGCACCTTCAATAATCTCCTGAATATTTTTATCCTTCATTGCCTCATTAATGGTTGCGTAACCCATGTAACGACCTACATATGCTGGTACGGAATGTCCTGTATTCACGGTAAATAATTTACGCTCAATATATGGTTTTAAATCTTTCACATAGGTAACACCATTAATTTCTGGTTTATCTCCTTTAATGGCGGTTTCCTCAACTACCCATTCAAAATAAGGCTCCACGGAAACTTGGAGGAGATCATCATTTTTCTGGTTTGGTACAATGCGATCTACTGCTGCATTTGGAAAGGCATAAAGTTCATTAAACGTAGCTTTTTCATCTTCTGAAATATGTTCAAAGACTTTTTCCTTTAATAAAGCACTTCCGCCAATCATATTCTCACATGCAATCAAATTTAATTCCTTTGGATTGGTTTTCGCACGTTCTCTTAATCCTTTAGCAATTAATTCAGAAATGATCGCTAGGATGTTCGGACCTACTGCTGTTGTAATAATATCTGCTTTTGTAATTGCTTCTACTACTTGATCTGGATTCGAAACACTGTTTATTCCAGAAACATTTTTAACCGTTAATGTTTCACTATCTTCTGAAGCAAGGACAACATTATATTCTTGTTTTTGATTGATTTCATTAATAATGGTCTCATTCACATCGACAAACGTGGTATGATAATTTGCTTGGTAAAGTAAGGCGCCAATAAACCCACGGCCAATATTCCCAGCACCAAAGTGTACAGCTAGCATTTAATTCACCTCTTCTAATAGGCTAAGAATTTCATCTTGGGATGTTGCATTTACGATTTTTTCAATATTTTCAACTTCAGAACAGATAATCGCAATTTTAGATAAAATTTCTAAATGCTCGTCTCCTTTTCCAGCAATACCGATTAATACTTTGACAATATTTCCACCGCCAAAGTCAACCCCATCAGGAACCGTGACAACGGATAAACCTGTTTCTAATACATTTTTCTTTCCATCTTCCGTACCATGTGGAATGGCAAGATAATTTCCCATATAGGTTGATGTTACTTCTTCTCTCTCTAACATTTTTTCAATATAAGATTCTTCGACATAACCACCATCGACTAAGATCTTACCTGTATAGCGAATGGCTTCCTCTTTTGAATTTAGTTTTACTTGAAGATGAATATTGTCTTTACTTAAAATTTCTTTTGCCATGTTGTCACACACTCCTAAGTTAAATTTTCTCTTTTATAAATTCATAAAGTTTCTTTGCAAGAAACTGTTTTAACAATGGTTCGTTTTCATGTTCAAACATTTTGACCGTTTCCTGCTCTTGTATCATTAAACTACTTAAATAACTAAATACTTCCAACACTTCATTATCGGGCGCTTCTGGTGCAAGCATGAGTAAAATTCGATGCATCTCCATAGGATCTCCATCCATACCTTGTACAATTAATGGATTCTTTAAAGAGTAAATACTAAAGTTCGGAATCACAACATGCTCTGAACGCGCATGGTAAAGGGATAGGTATGTATTTGGTATACCAAGACCACCTAATTTCTCCCTATTAAGTAATTTAACTAAAATTGCCTCTTTATTATCTATTATTTTACATTCCTCTAGTTCCATACAAATAGAACTTAAAATAGACTCTATTGACTTACGTTCAGAAACAGGTTTGACAGAAAAGTGCCCTAATAAATCCATAATTGCCTTAGAGTAGCTTTGAATGGATTCTAATTTTTTTAGGGATTGAATATGCACTTCTTCGTTATGCCTTTTTTTCTTTGGTATAAGTGTTTTTTTCCTTATTTCCTTCTTAATTCTTTGAATTTCCGTTTCCGTTAGCATTGGTGATGCTAAAATATAGTTTCCTTCAAACCTTTCCAACGGGATAGTTGAAATGATAAGATCATATTCCTCCGTCACATCATCTTCAAGATCAAATAACGATTTATTTTCAACTGTACGGATCTCAGGGATTATCTGCATTAGCTTGGTAGCTAAGATTTTAGATGTACCAATTCCACTTGAACAAATGACAAGTGCTTTCAAGTTAGATTTTCCTTCTATTTGAAGTAACGTTGCAGCAAAATGAAGCACAAGGTACCCTATCTCATCTTCCGGAAAATTTATATCTGGAAACGTTTCTTCAACACCCTTTTGAACCATTTGGAAAAAATCCAAGTAATCCCTTTTAATTTCCTTTAGCATCGGATTTTTAATGGTCATTCCCTGCCTTAAGCGAAAAACTGCCGGTTTTAAATGAACGGTTAAATCATGTAATAGTTTATTATTATCCGTAAGATCTTTGTTTAACAGTTTACTGACACTTTGAATCAGTTCATTTGCTTTTAAGGCTATATCCAAACTAGTATCTTCCATCAGATTATTCCGGTCCGTCCGTAATTTTGCACCAAGTAAATGCATGGTAATATATCCTATTTCATCATTTGGGATGTTAAGGGAAAGATCGGACTCCAATTTTTGAATGATTTTCTTTGCAATCCTATATTCTTCTGTTCCCTCTATTTCTCGCAAATAATCATCATCGAAATGAATGACATCTCCATTTTGTATCCTTTGTATCGCTAAAGTAAGATGAACCACTAATCCAATATATCCGCTATCAGCAAGTTCATAAGGAAGGTCTTTACTAGCTTGTTCCACTCGCTTTTCAATTATTACTAGGTGTTTAGGATTTACAAAATCCATTAATCGATCCGTTATATGGTTTCGGCGTTTTGAGTTTTGTTGGATATGGTTTCTTAACTGATTTGCAAGTCCAATTGGGGGAATGTTTAGTGAAACTAAGTAACTAAGCGCAGACCGTTTTTTTGCTTCATTTCCTGCAATCGTAATCCCTAACCCTTTTTTTCGGACAACGATGAGATCAAAGGATTGAAGCTCATCTTCTAGATGTTTCAGATCACTACTGACGGTAGCGCTTGTTACCCCCAATTCATGTGCTAGGGTGAATAACTTAATTGGTTCTCTCTTTTCAAGAAGCATCGTAAGTATGATTGCTCTTCGTTCTTCTGGTGTAAAATCTGTAGTAGCTTCACCTGTAATGATAGATTGAAGCTGCTCTTTATCTTTACTTTTTCCTTCAATACGTAAACCCAGCCCCATTTTCTTGATGAGTTTCAAATGATAGTTAGCTAAAGTGTGCTCAATCTTTTTTAAATCACGGTGAATGGTTCTTTCACTGACTTCAAGAATTTCGGCTAAATCCTTTACCGTTACTTCCTCTATGGTAGTTAGCAAATGTAAAAGTATTTTCCGTTCTCGACCAGATATATACAAACCACTCACCCCTTTTGATTACACTTATTTTTTAAGCCGTTCGATTAACTCATCGTATTTCGGACTGTTTAAGAAATTATCAACTGAAATATGTTCTGCATCCGGAATTTTCGCTTTTGCACGGTCAGTTAATTCCTTCTGAGTGATAACAATATCCGCATCATTCGGAATTTCGTTAATTGCTTTATTTGTTACGTCGATGTTAATATCGTTCTTTTTAAATTTATTTTTTAGTAGGGAAGCCCCCATCGCGCTAGATCCCATTCCAGCATCACACGCAAAGATAATTTTGTTGACTTCTTCCGCTTGTTTTTCTTTTTTCACTTCTTCTTGTGGTCGATTTTCCTCTACTTGGTCTTGGCTTAAGACATTAGCAACCGTACTCTTCTTCCCTTTCATCGCTTCCATCTTGTCTGTTGCTGCACTTAAATCTTCTTCCTCTTGTTTACTTGATTTTAGAATAAATGCTGCAACGATAAAGGTAACTGCCGCTGCGACAAGAACACCTAGGATAATACCTAAATAACTATTTCTTTCAGCCATGGCAAGTAACGCAAAAATACTTCCTGGTGAAGCTGCTGCAACAAGTCCTGCATCAAATAATTGGAACGTGAATACACCACTAACGCCACCTGCAATTACCGCAAGAAATAACATTGGCTTCATCATTACATAAGGGAAATAAATTTCATGAATCCCACCTAAAAATTGAATGATTGCTGCACCAGGTGCGGAACTTTTGGATGCACCTTTTCCAAAGATTGCAAATGCAAGCAAAATACCTAAACCAGGTCCTGGGTTAGATTCTAATAGGAACAGAATAGATTTTCCTGCATCCGCAGCCTGTTCAACCCCAATAGGACTTAAAATCCCATGGTTAATCGCATTATTTAAGAAAAGAATTTTTGCTGGTTCAATAATAATATTGGCAAGTGGCAATAAACCAGCACCGATAATTACTTCAACACCACTAGCTAAAGCATGGTTTAGGCCTTCAACTAGTGGCCCAATACCAAGTACTGCAGCAATTGCTAGGATAGCTGCTAATATACCTGCAGAGAAATTATTGTAAAGCATTTCAAACCCTTGTCTGACTTTCCCTTGAAATGCTTCATCAATTTTTTTCATTAAATATCCTGCTAAAGGCCCCATGACCATGGCACCTAAGAACATCGGTATATCTGCACCGACAATGACACCCATGGTTGCCGTGGCACCAACTACACCACCACGAAGATCGTAAATCATTCGACCACCAGTAAAACCAATTAATAATGGTAGCAAATATGTGATCATTGGGGTAACTAAAGTAGCAATCGTTGCATTTGGCCACCAACCATCTTCTATAAAGAGGGCAGTGATAATCCCCCATGCAATAAACGCACCAATATTCGGCATAATCATACCACTCAAATAGCTTCCAAAACGCTGAATCTTGGCACGCATTCCTTTATTTTCAGCCATTACTAGCTCTCCTTTCTTATCGAAACATATATATTATTGTAACTCTGCTTCATTTTCGTATTCAACGACATCCAAAAGCATTTTTGACAAGTCTCATGTTGACAATAGTTTATTTAGTATATGGAAAGAGAGTTTTTATAATTAAAAAAGCTGACAGATTGGAAATTCCAAATCTGTCAGCTTTACAATAATTTAGTTTATCTTATTTTCTTTCCTTTAACCTATTTATTGAGACGATGAACCCTGCGTCCTTGATTTCTCTAAATCCGCCTCAATTCTACTATAAAACTCTTCCGCTGCATTGTAGCCTTGCTGTTTTAAATACCAATTATTCGCAGCTGCTTCAATTAATCCAGCCACATCACGTCCGGGTTGAAGCTGAATTTCCATAGAAGGAATTTTCACGCCCATATAGTCTGTGTAACTAATTTCCTGTTCCAACTCATTATACAAGGCATCTTTCTCCCATTTTGTCAGATGAATATCAAGAGTAATACGTGTCTCATCTTGAAAAGCCCTGCGTCCATACATTCGCACTACATTCATTAACCCAATACTACGTAATGCTAGAAACTCCTTGGTTTTTTCATCATGGGTACCTAGGATTGTTTGTGGACTAAGCTTTTTTAATACGATGATATCATCCGCTACTAAACGATGACCACGACGAATTAATGTATGGGCTGTTTCGCTTTTTCCTACTCCAGAATTACCTCGAATTAAAACACCTATTCCTGATACATTCATACAAACTCCGTGTATGGCTATTTCCTCCGCTAATTGCTTTATTAAGTAAGCATCTAATTTTGGGATAAAGTCCGATGTGATCTCCGGTTGTTTTGTTACTAATAATGGAATTCCCTCTTCTATACAATGATGCGTTAAATAAGTTAAACCTTCCTCACCACTAGTTACGATAAAACATGGTGGATGGTAATGAACGATATTTCCAATTCGTATCTTTCGTTCTTCTTCACTTAATTTATGTAAATAGGTAACTTCTTTTCTACCCAAAATCTGAACTCTTTCTGTTGGAAAAAAATCGAAATGTCCAACAAACTCTAATCCTGGTCGATGCACACGTGATTGTGTAATCACATTTTGTAATCGGTTCTCTCCTGCAAGCACTTTCAATTGAAACTTATGAACTAAGTCCTCAACTGTTATTTGTTTCATCCTACATTCACCGTCCAATAAAGATATTAATGAATAGAATTATACTTTAGAATATTAGAATAGTCACCTTAGTTGCACTTATGCAGATTTTTACGGCAATCCCCGGACGAGAAAGATTTCCCCTAGCTGCCAAATAAATAACCCGATATTCATAATGAATATTATGAATATTGGGCTACCATCATCTAAGCTTTTTGATAAATTTTCTGATTATCGTGTTGTTTTTCTCTTAATCTCTCTAAATCTCTTTTCTCCACTTCTTCTTGAGATGTTTTACTATCCCTCACGAAAAACGAGGTCAATAGTCCAACAAAAGCAAGAACAGTTATCACGATAAATGCGACATTCACTCCATAGATAGCTGGATTAGGAATATCTGCTCTAGCTGCCGTTTCTCCTGTTGTTGTCATAACTGTAACAAGAATAGCTGTTCCAACAGAAGCGCCGACCTGCCTCATTGTATTATCCATTGCCGCCCCGTGTGGAATTAGTCGTTTTGGTAATTGGTTCAATGCCGCTGTTGAAATTGGCATCATGACCATAGATAGTCCAAACATTCTAATACTGTACATGATTGTCATGAAAGCCAAGGATGTTTCCGTATCTAATCTAGTAAATGGAATGGAAGAGACAGCGACAATTAGTAGTCCAGTCATCGCTAGCTTACGCGCACCATATCTATCAAAGATTCTACCTGTAATAGGAGACATAAACCCTGAAATCAACGCACCTGGTAATAACGCAATCCCCGCTTCAAAAGCAGTGAATTCACGCATGTTTTGCATATAAAGTGGGATAAGTGTTTCTGTCCCGATTAGCCCCATAAACGAAATGATTCCAATAACAACGGCTAGTGGGAATAGAGAATACGTAAAAACCCTGAACTCTAACATTGGATGCTGCAGTCTTAACTGTCTTAAAATAAACATAAAGAGTGACACTACTCCAACAGTGAGTGAAATGATGGTTAAACTTGCTCCCCAACCGTTATTCCCAGCTGAAGTAAATCCATAAAGTAATCCACCAAAACCAAAAGAGGATAAAATAACAGATGGAATATCTAATTTTGGTTTCTTTAATTCCGTTACATTTTTCAATGCGAAAAAGGCGATGATAATATCTACAATTGCAATTGGTAGGATGATAAAGAATAATACCCTCCAAGAATAATGCTCTGTTACCCATCCTGATATGGCAGGACCAAGTGCTGGTGCAAATGATATAACAAGACCAATTAATCCCATAGCTGATCCACGTTTATGAACTGGGAAGATTAAAAGAAATACTGTCTGCATTAGTGGCAGCATAACCCCTGCTCCAGCAGACTGGATGACTCGCCCTACTAATAAGAAAGAGAAATTAGGCGCAATCCCAGAAATTAATGTGCCTATAGCGAAAATACTCATTGCCGTTATAAACAATTGTCTTGTCGTAAACCGTTCTAATAAAAATGCACTAATGGGAATCATAATACCATTGACAAGCATAAACACCGTGGTTAGCCACTGACCAGTGTTTGCCGTAATTCCCATTTCCTCCATAATTGGGGGAATTGCAGTAATCATCAACGTTTGATTTAAAATGGAAATAAATGCCCCAGCAAGCAACAATGCGACAATCGTTTTTCGGTTATAACTTACCGTTTGCATATCCTTCCCCTCCCCTATTTCTTCATAACAATTCATAAATTATAATGCATTTCAGGTAAAAAGGAAATAGGAATTTTGCTAAATTTCAGCTAGATAAAGAAGACTTCCATCAGCGGAGGCTTTCCTTCATCCCCCACTGATGGTTAGTCGGCACTTATCGAACCTTTACGGGCAGTTGTTCTCCCACCTATTTGTATCCCCAGAAGTTTAAGGTGGGAGTCTTACTGCCCATTTAGGTGGGGTAATTAGAACAGGTAATTTAATAGGAAGGAAAAATTTTTTAAACGTAAAATCATATTCATAAACAATATCAAGTTGTGCAACTTTAAAAGAATCGTCAAACTTTTACAAATTTCTTGCTATATTAGAAAAACTATGCAATACTTAATTGTGTAAATTACAACTTAAGATGACTGTGGGGGTACCAGTGTTGCTGGTTGAGATTGTATCCGTTAGATACTAACCCTTAGAACCTGATCTGGCTAAGACCAGCGTAGGGAACATACCTGATACGTACATAACTAAAGTATGCACCCTAGGCAATTTGTCTAGGGTGCTTTTTGTTGGCTACTAATTCGTGTTATTCCCTACTCGAGTTTTATTCTTTTAGTTAAAAACAGGGAGGACTATTTATTATGAGGAAATTATCTGTTTTTTGCCTGTTGCTAATTGTACTAGCTGCATGCGGTAACAACACAGATGAAGAAAGTACAGATCAAACAGGTGAAGATGCAAAGCAACTAAAAAAAATAACCCTTGTTCTGGATTGGACCCCAAACACCAATCATACTGGTCTCTATGTGGCTAGGGATAAAGGGTATTTTGAAGAAGAAGGTTTAGATGTTGACATTATTCAGCCTGGAGAAGCAGGTGCTGAGCAATTAGTCGCTACTGGAAATGCTGATTTTGGTGTTAGCTACCAAGAAGGAATTACGGAAGCACGAATACAAAATGTACCTATTGTTTCGATTGCTGCTATTATTCAGCATAATACGTCTGGTTTTGCTTCCCTAAAGGAAAATAATATTACAACTGCAAAAGACTTTGAGGGTAAATCTTATGGTGGATGGGGTGCACCAGTGGAAAAGGCTGTACTAGATTCGATTATGCAGGAGGATAATGCCGATGTAGAGAAGGTTGAAATCGTTAATATCGGAAATACAGACTTTTTCACAGCACTTGAGCAAGGAATTGATTTTGCTTGGATTTACTATGGTTGGGATGGTATTAAAGCAGAGCTCCGTGACCAACCGCTTCATATGAATTATTTAACGGATTATAGTAAGAAATTAGACTATTATACTCCGGTATTAGCAACCAATGAAAATATGATACAAGATGATCCGGAAACTATTAAAAGCTTCTTACGTGCTGTTTCCAAAGGTTATGAGTTCGCAATAGAAAACCCAAGCGAAGCTGCAGACGTACTTATTGAAGCAGTACCAGACCTTGACCCTGAACTAGTTAAAGCAAGTCAAGAGTGGCTGTCTCCTAAATATCAAGATGATGCAGAAAAATGGGGAATTCAAAAGCTAGAAATATGGGAAAACTATGCAAATTGGATGTATGAAAATGATCTATTAGAAGTTGAACTGGATAGTGAAAAGGCATTTACAAATGACTTTTTACCTTAAATGATAAAGGAGAGATTTTAATTGGCAAACGCATTATTAAGTATTCAAATGATTCCTAAAGCAGAAAACGGAGTAGACACATATCCATTAGTAGATGAAGCAATTAAAGTGATTGATGAATCAGGTGTGAAATACCAGGTTAATCCACTTGAAACAACCATGGAAGGAAACCTTTCTGAATTACTACAAATTGTGGAAAAAATGAATGAGAAAATGGTTGAGAAAGGTTGTGCTAGTGCCATTTCTCAAATTAAGATTTTTTATAAACCAGACGGTGCATCCATGGATCAATTAACGGAGAAGTATCGTTAATGAGTACCATGGCAAAAAAAGGATGGAGGCCGGTTCTGGCTATCATCCTTTTCTTCATCTTGTGGGAAGTTGGAACTAGAATTTTTGACATGCCATCATGGCTACTTCCTGGACCAATTCAAATTTTCCAAGAAGCATGGACTAGCTGGTCAATTTACACGGAACACCTTCCATCTACTATTCAATTGATTGTTCTTGGGTTTTTAATTGGTAGTGGGGTTGGCGTTTTTGTTGCCATATGTCTCCATTTAATGCCTCTACTAAAGGACTTATTTTATCCATTTATCATTATTTCACAAAACATTCCTGTTATTGTCCTAGCACCATTACTTGTTATTTGGTTTGGATTTGGCATGCTACCGAAGCTAATTGTTATTTCGCTCGTTTGTTTCTTTCCGATAACCATTGCTCTACTTGATGGCTTTCGTCAAACAGATGCTGATTTAAAACACTATATTCAAATGGCTGGTGCGACAAAAGGACAAACTTTTCGGAAACTAGAATGGCCGAACGCTTTACCATCCCTATTCTCAGGACTAAAGATTTCTGCAACATATAGTGTGATGGGCGCAGTCATTTCCGAATGGCTAGGTGCAAGTAAAGGTATTGGCGTGTATATGACATTAGCATCTTCATCCTACCGAACCGATCGTGTCTTTGTAGCCATTATCGTTATTGTGGCACTCAGTTTATTATTCTTTTTACTAATAACCCTTATCGAAAAAAGGGTCATTAAGTGGAAACCAGAGGAAGGAATAAATCCATATGAGTCTTGAAATTCATGATATATCCAAATCGTTTGAAGACAATCATGTATTATCCAATATCAACTTCTCCGTCAAAGACGGGGAATTCGTTTCTCTATTAGGTCCATCTGGAAGTGGGAAAAGTACACTCTTTAGCATTATTGGTGGAATGAGCCAGCCATCGGGAGGTTCGATCTATTTAGATAGAGAAAAAATCAATGGGAAACGTGGTTCGATTAGCTATATGCCACAATCCTCTTCCCTCTTTCCATGGCGAACGATTTTGGACAATGTAGTTCTTGGGCAAGAAATTGCAGGAAAGGTTGATAAGGAAAAAGCATTAGAAATGATTGAACGGGCCGGGCTTAAGGGCTATGAAAACTCCTACCCTCGTCAATTATCAGGTGGAATGAAACAGCGTGTTTCTTTTATTCGAAGCTTGTTAAGCCCACAATCTCTAATCTTGTTGGACGAACCATTTTCTGCCTTAGATGAATTTACCCGTACAAAAATGCAAAAATGGCTTCTTTCTATTTGGGAAGAGCATAAACGTTCCATATTATTTATTACTCATAACATAGAAGAAGCTATTTTTTTATCCGATCGAATTATTATTTTATCGAATAAGCCGGCAACTGTTAAAAAGGAATTCATCATCCCCTTTGACCGTCCAAGAGACGTAAACTTGTTGTTGTCTGAAGAATTTCTAACCTGGAAAAAGAAAATATATGAAGAAATGTAGAGACAGATCCATCGTCCCAGCAATAGCCGGACAATGGACTGTCTCTTTTTCATATATCTTTAACTTATTATTAATGGATTCGACAAAATCAACCATTACTTCCCATTTCCTAATCCCAAAACCATGTGTTATAATTAGCATTTGTAAGTACTAAAAATAATTTAAAATTTAAATTAACCTAGAAACCATTCGAGGTGAAGAATAAGTGAAGAAATTAATTTCTACGAAGATGGGATTCTTCTCAATTGTATTAGTTCTTTATTGGTTGAAAACTTATTTGATTTATAAAGTGGAATTTGATTTGGGTGTGAAGGGGGCTATCCAAGAATTTCTATTATTCTTAAACCCTTTAAGCTCAGGTTTAATTCTCCTAGGAATTACACTATTTTCTAAAGGACGTAAAGTTGGTAGACGCTTAATCATTATGCAAGTGTTACTCGGCCTCATTCTTTATGCAAACATTGTATTCTATCGTTTTAATAGTGACTTTATAACGTTAGCGACAATGATGCAAACAAATAACTTTGGCAGTTTAGGCGGTAGCATCATTAGTTTAATGCAATGGCATGACCTTTTATATTTAATAGATATTGTCGTTTTAATAGTTTTATATAACATGGTTAAAGGGAACTGGTCTGAAACACGTATAAAAGTACGTAAACCCCTTACCATTCTAGCAATGGGGGTCTTAGTATTTACTATTAATCTAGGTTTAGCGGAAGCTGATAGACCACAATTGTTAGAAAGAGCTTTTGACCGTAACTATTTAGTGAAATATTTAGGTATATACAATTTCATTGCTTATGATACGATTCAAAGTGCAAATACTTCCACACAACGAGTTTTAGCAGATAGTGATGATATTACCGTTGTTGAAAACTATACAAAAACTAAATATGCTGAACCAAATCCTGCTTACTTTGGTGTCGCAGAAGGTAAAAATATTATTAAGATCCATTTAGAATCTTTCCAATCTTTTCTAATAGATTTTAAATTACATGGTGAAGAAGTTACACCATTTCTCAACTCATTAGTACATGATGAAAGTCAGAATTTCACATATTTTGATAACTTCTTCCATCAAACGGAGCAAGGGAAAACAGCTGATGCTGAATTAATTATGGATAATTCGCTTTATGGTTTACCACAAGGATCTGCGTTTGTAATGAAAGGTGACAACACGTACCAATCCTTCCCAGCAATTATTGGCGAGCGTCAAGGGTATACTAGTGCAGTTTTACATGGTGATGGTAAATCATTCTGGAATCGGGATGAAATTTATAAACACTTTGGTATCGATGAATTTTATCATGAAGATTATTATGATATGAGTGAGGACAATGTTATTAACTATGGATTAAAAGACAAGCCATTCTTTGAAGAGTCTATTAAATATCTAAAAGAAATGAAACAACCATTTTATGCGCACTTAATGACATTGACGAATCATCATCCTTTTACAATTAATGAAGAAGAAGCAACACTTGCACCAGCCGAAACTAATGATAAAACGGTAAACAATTATTTCCAAACCGCTCGGTATTTGGATGAAGCACTAGAACAATTCTTTAACGATTTAAAAGAAGCTGGTTTATATGACGATTCTGTTATTATGATATATGGTGACCATTATGGTATTTCGGATAATCATAATAAAGCGATGGAAGAGATTCTTGGTGAAGAAATTACTCCACTTAAATACTCTGAATTACATCGTGTTCCATTTATGATAAAGATTCCTGGAGTAAAAGGCCAAGGAACTAATCATGAATATAGTGGACAAATTGATGTTGTACCAACTATGCTGCATCTTCTAGGTATTGATGCACAAGATTATATTCTAATGGGTACGGATATGTTTTCCGAGGATCACAAAGATTATGTACCGTTCCGTAAAGGGAATTTTGTAACAAAAGATTTCACTTATCTAGACGGGGTATATTACGATAATAAAACAAAAGAAGTAATCGAAGAACCTACAGAAGAAATGATTAAACAAAAAGAAACAGTGCTTCATGAATTAGATTTATCTGATAAAGTAATGTATGGTGATCTATTACGTTTCTACAAACCAAACGATGAATGGAAACCAGTTGATGTTAATAGTTACTCTTATAAAAAAGAATAGAATGAAAGAACCCGAACAATCATAACTGTTCGGGTTTTTCTTTTATAATGATCGGTTACTTTAAAGGAGATAAAATCCAACTCCCATGATTAAATAAGCAGCTAATAATGCCAACCCTTCAAACCAATTCGATTCTCCATCAATAGAAATCATTATCGTTAGGAACACCGCCGTAACCATACTAATTAACTCAGGCCACGTAAATACAAGCGGCATGGAAGTTTCAAATAAAAGAGACACTAATACCAACACAGGAGCAACAAACATCGCAACCTGCAGGGTAGATCCAACTGCAATTTCAACTGCAACATCCATTTTATTTTTTAAAGCCATCAAAACAGCGGATGCATGTTCCGCGGCATTACCGACAATAGCTACAATGATGACTCCTATAAATAACTCCGTCCATCCAAAGGTTTCCCCAACTTCTGAAAAAGTATGAACTAAATTTTCCGACACATAAGCAACAGCCAACGTAGCTAAGGCAAGAATAATAATTGCTTTCCCTTTCCCCCACTCTGGTTCTTCCTCATGAGTAGTAGATTCCTCTTCATGACTTGATGGATAAACCCCACGATGTGTAAAAAGTTTAAAGAATAATGTAGCCAAATATAAAATAATCAAAATAATCGATACAGCCACACTAAGATTCATCGTTTCTTGGGCTGTCATATTAGAAGAGAATACTTCTGGAATAACGAATGCAACGACAACCGCAAATATCAATAGAGCCGCATTATTTCTTGCATCATGTACGTTAAAAGGCTGCCTCTTATATTTGATTCCCCCTATAAGGAAGGACAACCCCCCTACTAATAACAGGTTTCCTATTATCGAACCAGTTAAAGAAGCTAGTACAATTCCGATTAAACCAGCTTTTAATGAGAATATCGAGATAATAAGTTCTACCGCATTACCAAATGTGGCATTTAAGAGTCCACCAATTCTTGGCCCCATCACAATGGCTAAACTTTCAGTTGCCCTCCCCATATAACCTGCTAATGTAATAATAGTTAAACAGTAAATGATGAACATAAGTACCGTTGACCAATGCAACAAAGTACCTGCAACAGAAAGCGGTAGTCCAATGATAAGCATTATTAAGAATAATTTATTTACCATAACTTTTCATTCCTCTCACTTGTGAATCTTTTTTAATTTACCCTTATTACAGGAAAATTATAAAGAAGACTTTCATTAGTGGAGGCATTACCGTTTCTTTTTTATCATTAAAAAAACCGTACCAGTCTACATGACCAACACGGTTTAATTCATATTATAATTATTTTCTCTTTAATCCATACATTATAAATTGAATAGTTTGTTCCATTTCTTCTTTATCGTTCCAATCTATCTCAGGTGCTAAAATATTTCTAGCTATAATATAGCCAAAAATACTCGAAACGACAGAACGAATAATTGCCCTGGTTGACAAGTCAACAAGCTGACCTTTTTCTTTATAGTAAGAGATTAGTTCAGAAAATCTTGTAATAACTTCTGTAGCAATATGTTTTTTAAAGATTTCTCTTAACTCAGGTTGAAAAGGGATTTCTTGAATTAAAATGCGAAATAAAAGCTTATTTTCACTGATAAAAAGAAGCATATTAGTGATCATAGCACGTAAAAAGTCTTCAAATTCCTCAAACTCTTGATCGAGTACTTTTCGCATATCTTTAATGACAAAAGGTGCGATTACTTTTTTTATCATGGGCTCAACAATGAAATAGAGAAGCTCTTTTTTCGTTTTATAATGACGGAATATTGTTCCTTCTGCGACACCCGCCTTTTTGGCAATTTCACTAGTGGACGTAGAAGCATACCCTTTCTCGGCAAAAGATTCAATCGCAGCGATAAGTATTTTCTTTTGTTTATCCGTAAAGTCTTTATCTTGATTAAATAATTCTTCTAAAAGATTTTCTTGCTCTCGCATCTTCTTCTCCTTGTTATATTATATTTTTCGATATTTCCTTAAAGCAACAATGTTTAATACCATAAATATAGCTGAAAATCCAAATAAAATTAAGATTGGTATATATATGTCTCCTAAAGTATACCCTCTAATCATCACATCTCGTAAAGCTTCTGCTGCATAATACAAAGGAGTTAATGGCCCAATCCAACTTAACCAATCCGAAATGGTTTCAAGATTAAACAATCCCGAAAAGAATATTTGAGGCACTACAATGATTGGAATGAATTGAATCATCTGTAACTCGTTATTTGCAAAAGTAGAAAGTAAGATTCCTAATGTTAATGCTGTAAACGCTAGTAACAAAATAATAAGGAGAACATTAATAAATGCACCTTCCATTTTCATACCTAATACATAAATGGAGTAAGAAGCGATAATTGTAGCTTGAATGATAGTAAAAATACCAAAGCCAATAATGTAGCCTAAAACAATTTCTGACTTTCTTAATGGACTTGCCATTAATCTTTCCAATGTACCTGTCGTTCTTTCACGAAGAAACGACACTCCTGCAATTAAGAAAATGAAAAAGAAAACAAAAAATCCTAATAATACTGGACCAAAATAATCAAATTGTCTCATGTGGGATGATCCGTGTAAAAATTCAACATCAAAATTTGCATTTGAATTTTCTGGAAGCAAAAATTGTAATCCTTCTTCTAATCGTTTCATGGTAACACTATTTACAGTTGGATCACTACCTTCTAATACAATAGACGGAGCTCCATTATCAAAAAATAGATAACTATCAATTTGTTGATTTTCCAGATCTCGTTCTGCCTCTTCTACCGTATTATATGAAGATATATCTGCATGATCAAATTCCAATTGGTTTTCAATCGGCTGGGGAATGTTTACTAACCCTATTTTTGGTACATAATCATTTCCATTAAATACGAGGTGAAGCATCGTTAATACTAATATTGGAGCAAAAATAAGTAATCCTAAAGTCCGCTTATCACGGATAATTTGACGTAAAATACGAATGACTAGTGCTTTAATTCTCATGAACGAGCACCCCCATAGGCCAAAAATGCTTCCTCAATGGAACTGGAATTTGTATTCATTTTTAATTGTTCTGGTGTATTTACTGCAATTAGGCGACCATCCCGTAACATACCAAGCCTATCACATTTTTCTGCTTCATCCATGACATGTGTTGTAACAATGATTGTTCTTCCCTTTTCCTTTAACTGATAGAATGTTTCCCAGATACTTTTCCTAAGCACTGGATCAATCCCAACTGTTGGCTCATCCAAAATTAATAATTCAGGCTGATGTAGTAAGGCAATTGCTAAAGAAAGCCTTCTCTTCATCCCTCCAGAATAATTGGAGACTAATTTTTCCCCATGATTTGTTAGTTGCACGACCTCCAATACTTCATTTATTCGGTTTTGTAACCTTTTTCCTTTCAACCCATATAAAGCACCAAAGAATTCCAAGTTTTCTTTTCCTTTTAATTCACCATATAAAGCATCTGATTGTGCCATATACCCTATTCGTTGGATCACTTTTAAAGAAGGCATCTTTTCTTGAAAAACTTGAATAACACCTTTTGTTGGGGAATCTAAACCAACAATTTGTTTTACTAAAGTTGTTTTTCCAGCGCCAGATGGTCCAAGAAGTCCAAATATTTCTCCTCTAACCATGTTCATCGTAATGTCCGTTAGTGCTCGCTGTTTATCAAACAGCCTCGTTACATTTTGGACGACAATAATGTCTTCTTTCATCTTTTTCAGTCCTTTCTTAACAAGCAGATTTCCATAAGTGAGTAATCACTTACTACCCTACTGTATAACACACAGTTTGTAAAGTGAGTAATCACTCATTAGTTGAAGGGTTCATAAAGAAGACTTCCATCAGTGGAGGTTTTCCGTTATCCCCAACTGACTGATGGTTAATCGTACTTATTGGAGCTTTAGGGGTAGTTGATCTCCCACCTACCTTCATTGTTTCCCCGGAAGCTTGAGCTGGGAGTCTTACTGACCGTTTAGGTGGGATAAATAGTTCAGAAGTATTGCAAAATTAAATATCCTATGTAAAATAGCAATATAACGTGAAACATCAAGTATTTTTTTATTTTTCATCTTAAGAAAGTCTTCCAGCCACTTCACGTTAAAAATGTAAATCGGAAAGAAGGATTTGAATTGGAAAAAGCGCTACATAAAGATGTTGGCAAGCCCCATGATGAAAACCAAACTCTTTACCGTATTTTATTCATCATCGGAGCTTGTCACTTATTAAATGATTCGCTTCAAGCAGTTATTCCAGCTATGTTTCCCATTTTGGAAAGATCGATGGGGCTATCGTTCACACAGCTTGGACTTATTGCCTTTACCTTAAATATGATTTCTTCTGTGATGCAGCCCTTAGTCGGTACATTCACGGATAAAAAACCTCTACCCTACTCATTACCAATTGGATTAACCAGTAGCATGGTAGGAATGCTTGGTTTAGCACTAGCACCGAATTTCTGGCTTGTTTTAGTGAGTGTTGTTTTTATCGGATTAGGATCCGCGGTGTTTCATCCAGAGGGTTCTCGTGTGGTATATCTTGCTGCGGGAAATAAAAGAGGGCTTGCACAATCGATTTTCCAAGTTGGCGGAAATTCAGGGCAAGCATTGGCCCCGGTTATAACCGCATTAATTCTCGTTCCACTTGGACAAATTGGAGCCGCTTGGTTTACATTGATTGCGGGCTTAGCTGTTGTATTTTTAACGTATATTGCTAAATGGTATCGTGGACAAATTCAATCAATTCAAGCGAAAAAGAAAAAGTTAGCAGCTAAAACACATAGTAGAGCTGTATCCAAGGCAATTAAAAGCGCTCTTATCGTATTAATTTTCCTTGTTTTTGCCCGTTCTTGGTATGCAGCAGCCATTTCGAACTTCTATGCATTTTATGCGATCGATTCGTATGATCTTACTATCGCCAAATCACAAATCTATATCTTTATCTTTCTAGCAATGGGGGCTGTTGGGACATTTCTTGGAGGACCTTTAGCCGATCGTTTTGGTAGAAGAAATGTTATTTTATTCTCCCTTGTTGCATCCAGCCCTTTATCGATTTTATTACCCTATGTTGGACCCATTTTTGCTATGATTCTCTTAGCAACAATCGGATTATTCTTAATGTCTAGCTTTTCCGTAACGGTTGTCTATGCACAGGAACTTGTTCCAGGTAAAATTGGTACAATGTCTGGTTTAATTGTCGGTCTAGCATTTGGTATGGGTGCCATCGGGTCTGTTGCCCTTGGTTACTTTATTGATTTATTAGGATTATCAACAACGATGATTATGGCTTCCTTGTTGCCATTACTTGGATTTCTCACTTTCTTATTGCCTACAGATAAGAAGGTTCAGGAGTGGTATGAGTAAGGTATTCATAAGTTAGAAAGATATAAATATATTGACATCCATTTATGAATACATCATAGTTAATATACAGAACATTAGTTGAAATAAGGAGATGTTAAGCTACATGCTCAAGGATCTGTTCATCGCTTTTTTTCGCGCGGGTATGCTTGGCTATGGTGGTGGACTATCGGCAATCCCTCTTATGCAAAGAGAAGTAGTAGAAAGATATAAATGGATGGATGATGATGAATTTTCCAATATATTGGCACTTGCGAACACATTGCCTGGTCCAATCAACACAAAAATGGCAGGCTATATTGGTTGGCGTCTCAAGGGATTTTTTGGAATGTTAATTAGCATCATAGCAACCGTAGTACCTACAGCAATTTTAATCATCCTTTTACTTACTGCGTTACATACATATAAAGATAAGCCTTGGGTGCATGGCATGTCTAAAGGCGTTCTTCCTATAGCTGGTGTCATGATTGGGGTACTTGCCTGGGATTTTTTCCGTAAATCAAAAATAAACCTAGGCTGGGGTATGGCAATTTTTTATACAGGTATTAGCGTAATCGTTATAGAATTAATGGGTTTGCATCCGGCCATTGTTATTGTTGCATTAATTTTATATGCACTACTATTCCCTTCAAGAGAAGAACGAGAAAAAGATAAACGTGTTAATCAGGAGGGAGACTCGTGATTGTTAAGTACTGGCAGATTTTTTATACCAATTTTATTTCGAATATTCTTGGCTATGGAGGCGGTCCCGCAACAATCCCCCTCTTACAGCATGAAGTAGTTGATAAATATGGATGGTTCACCAATCAAGAATTTAGTGAAATGGTAGCTTTAGGTAATGCTTTACCAGGACCTATTGCGACAAAAATGGCTGCTTACGTCGGGTTTAGTCAAGGTGGAATGATAGGATCTATCATTGGTTTATTCGCATCGGTTGCCCCTTCCTTAATCTTATTAATAGTCCTTTTAGGTATTTTATTAAAATTTAAAGATTCACCTCGAGTTAAAAAGCTAACCCATATCATCCGCCCTACGATTGCAGTACTTCTGGGAGTCATGACGATTGAGTTTTTCTTTGATTCGTACATAGATGTTGGCGTAATTCATACGATATTATTAATTATTGCAGGTTACTATTTCTTAGAAGTAAAACGGATTAGTCCCGTTTATGTTGTGCTTGGTGCTCTTATTTATGGGGCTGTATTTTTGGGTTCCTAAAAGATATGTACATAACTTTAGTGGCTTGGCATTCGCCTAAGTATTTTAGCGAATGCCTTTGTTGCCCACCCTAAATATAAGGTTTCCTATCATTTTTATAATAACATTCCTAAATATTTCTCAAAATTTACGCCTTCTATTTCGGCAATTTGTTCCAAAGTGGAATCATGGATTGCCTCTCTCAAGAAAGCCTCTGCAAGCTCTACAGATTTTTGCAAGTCTTCTCCACGTAACATGCTTCCCATAATTACGGATGCAAATAAATCACCGGTACCAGAATAGCTTTTTCCGTTATACGGCATCGCCCGATAAAAGGTTTTACTTCCATCCAAATACATATTTCCAATAAACCGCTTATGTGAATCTGTTGATGGTGGGTTCACTCCAGTGACGATAACTTGAGCACCAGTTTCTTGCTGCAAAACATTCCCAGCCTCTTCTAATGCTTTCAAATAATCCTTTTCATCTGTATAATGATGTAGTTTTTCATAAGATAATCCTGCCAGCAAACAGCACTCCGTAACATTTGGTGTAATCACCTCTGCGCGTTTCACCAATTCTTTCATTTGTACTAACAATTCATCCGTAAAAAGCTTATAGACTTCCCCAGTATCCCCCATTACTGGATCAACCAGTAAGGTAGTTTCATTTGTATGGAATCTATCTAAAAAGTGGAAAATATTATTAATTTGCTCACTACCAGTAACAAAACCAGTATGGATTCCATCAAAGGTTACAGGAAGCTTACTCCATTCCTCCGTGAAATGATTCATTTTAGATGTAAAATCTTCGTAAAAGAAACTTGGATAACCAGTTTGGGCAGTTAAGATTGCCGTTGGTAAAGGGCATGCCTGTACACCCATTACAGAAAGAACCGGAATCGCAGCTGTTAACGAACATTTCCCAAATGATGATAAATCCTGTATGACAGCAACTTTTTTCATAATAACCTCCTAAAAAACTACTATGTACGTGCTACAATTATAGCACTCCGTGAAAAACAGAAACACTTTAACGCATCATCCCAAACTGACCCTAACGTTTTTTGTTAAATTGACACTTTTGAATAGACCAGTTGTTTGCTAAAGTAATAAGAAAAATACTAGATAGGAAGGTATACAGATATGCAAACGACGCAAAGTACTTTAAAATCACGTCAAAAAACCCTAGATTTAATTATAACATCCATGTTAATTGCACTTGTTTTTGTTTCTACTGTCTTTTTAAATATTAGACTACCAATCGCGGCAAATGGTGGTTTAGTTCATCTAGGAACAGCTATGCTATTTATTTCATCTATTTTATTTGGACCTAAAAAAGGGGCACTTGCTGGTGCGATAGGAATGGGATTGTTTGATATCATTGGAGGTTGGGTGCTATGGGCGCCAATCACGATTGTCTCTCGTGGTTTACAAGGATATATCGTTGGTAAAATTTCATGGTTAAATGGTCACAAAGGTAATAGCCTGGCATTAAATTTAACGGCAACCATCATTTCCATTCCATTTATGGTAGCTGTTTATTATATTGGTGAAAGCTTTCTATACGGTAATTGGATTGCACCTTTAGCCTCCATACCTGGAGACCTTGTTCAAAATGTATTAGGTATTATCATTGCCATTCCAATTTGTATTGCTTTGAAAAGGGTCTCTTATTTCAAATAAAAAGGCTGTATGAATAATTCTAAGGTATAGTGCAATTCCTCATTTGGGATTGCACTCTTATGTAAGTCGTTAATAACTTTCTTAGATTATTAGAATCTAATGTGTAATTAAATACCGGATTCCCCTTTGAGGTATATCAAACCGTTCATAAGATATCAGCACTCATAGCTGGTTATCAGCATTCACTCTTGGGATATCAGTACTTGTGGCCGAGATATCAGCACTCACTCTTGGAATATCAGTATTTAGGGCCGAGATATCAGCACTCACTCTTGGAATATCAGTATTTAGGGCCGAGATATCAGCACTCATCTTAGGATATCAGTATTCGTGGTCCGATATCAACACTAACCTAGAGCTTTTCCTTCTGTGCTTTTCAATATCATTAATTTGACATCTCCACTTATTAGTCTAACAACACTTCCAATAGGTAAAATTTCCATATCATCTATCTCCTTTCTTTATATAATTCAAATCTTGCTTTTGGTAATCCACATATTGCTACCACAACCCCTGATAATAGAGGATATGAAAATAGTAACCACATCAATCTATAACTAACTAAAAACAAGATTAAAAAGATGATAACAGCTATAGACACAATAATTGTAACTATTACTTCCTTTTTTAATAAACCCTTTGCTTCATAAATATAATCCTCTATCATATCTTTTGTTGGATAAATTTCTTTTAAATCTTTATAGTAGTTTTTATAAATAAAAACACCACTTAACACACTTAATATACCCAATACAATTACAATTATTAAGTTTACTGGATTGCTCATAGGTAAATGTATATCTTGAATCGCTCTTATTATCCCTAATACTAAAGCGAAAGCAATCCAATATGCAACACCATTCCCCTCCTTGTGTATAACTTTATATACACGCTGAGAATGTACATCTAAAAACAAAGTATACCCTTGTGTATCTCTTTTTTGGTATCTATAAAAAGGGATTAATTTTTCTTTCTCATTATCACTCATATCATTATTAAATTCTCCTTTTAACTAAATACAGAGCCTAAGTCCCCAAAGAATCCAGAAACAGCTTCTCCTATTTTTTCTCCTGTATCAGTGACTTTATCGACAATAGCATTTCCTACATTTTGTGCGCCTACAATTAACATATCCGCATTGTCATAACACCAATCAAATGCCATAGATCCAAGAACCCCTGCTGTAAATCCTGCAATTGGCCCGAGAACAGGAGCTGGGATTGCTGATCCGATTATAAAGCCAGCTAACCCAGCACCTAAATGTCCAGTAGCTTTAATTGCTGCTTCGGTTGCGTCTTTTCCACCAGCTAATAAAATACCAAAATCTAGCACTGCTCCTATACCTGGCGCAGCATATCTTGTTCCTGTTACAATCGTTCATGCTTATGTTCGACTACATCGATCCTAATGTTGAGTGTATTTGCTGTGCTCCCTATTCTCCGTTAAGTAGTTTACCTACTAATTTTTATAAATAAAAAACTATGATTTACGCTTTTTCAAGCTAGAATTATTTTTATCTATATACTTTTTCCCATACCACTTACTCTTGTCTATTCCAAATTTAAGTCTGAACTCTTCTGAATATTTATATAGGTAGTAGCTTCTTATCACGACATTATTTAAATACAGAAATACTAAAATAGTTAAACAGGCAAGCAGCGGTAAGAAATCGATCAGCCCTCCAATCAAACGAGTTTTCAAGTCTCCTGCTGCAGGAAATATTACCTTACCAAGATAATACAGGCCACCAATACCTGCCAAAACACTTAGCACACTTTTTTGATTTCTACTGAACCATTCCACGATGGCACTTCTTTTCTTTTTCTCCCCAAATACCATTTCTTTCGCATTTTGGTAACTCCGGACAAAAACATAAACGAAACACAGAATAAATAAAACCGTATGCACCATACGTAATGGAAAGGAATATACAACTAATTGTGCAAACTTTAAAAATAATAATATAAACAGGAGTACAAAAACTGTAAGAAAAGTATTATAAATATAAAATGCTTTCACATTATTTTTCCTCCTATAATATCCCCCCAAATACAGTAATTAAAAATAATATACCTTGTACTATTGGATACCAAATATTTGTTAGGAATGGAATGTACTCATTATTCATATCAAGTACAATTGATCCACTATCCATATTATTTCCCAGATATATACTTACTCCATAAAAAGCATAGAACCCACCCATAAAAATTACTAGAACTATCATAGCCTTTTCAAAAGAAAACCTCTCTATTGTATCAATAGAGTTTTTTGCAAAGCTCTCACTGACCGTATCTTCCAGTTGGGAGAATGACCCTGAGAATATATTTTTCATATAACATTTCCTTTCTTTTTTGCATAATGTTTCTTGCTTCAAATTATGTCAAAGATTAATCTCTCTTCCGACTTAATTCACCCCACAAAAGACATTATACCGTTTTTTAATGAATCCAACCCAGACTGAAGAACTCTGCTTCTCAGACATTATCTGCAACAAGAACCACGCATAAAAAGACTAAAACGATCATATCTCATAATTCTTTAGTCGCTTCTCACCACTTAATGAGCTTTTCATCATTGGGTGAAAAGGAGGCTAAATCACTGCGTCTGTCCCTCTATCGCTCTTTTTATAAGGTAAATAGTTAACAAGTGCTGTTTCAAATGAATTCTCATTGACCCATTCAGGGGATAATGGCAAGACACAGACTATACGGTCATCTTGTTTTGCTGTGATATATGCTGCTTGAATTGTGTCAAATTTATCTGAAACCTCATGAGGCAATGATCCAACCTGTTTCTCCGCATATTTAACTTCCATACGCAATCCACCAAGAATTGCTTTTCTTTTCTTATTTACCTTTTCCAATTGCAGATTATGCTGATAGACACTTAATGGCGCAATTTTAAAATGACTAAGCTCTTCCCAATGTAAGAAAACCTTTCTGCTTTCATCTTCTGTGTTAAAAACATTTATACAAATGCCTGTAGAATCAATAAAATAAAATGGAATTATTTCATCTCTTGGGGCGTGGTGAATCTTTTCTTTGGTTCTTCTAAAAGTGCGCTTAAGCGAGAAAGTGTAGTATAAGGACCATATATATATTCCAATCCCGGCTAAAACACCTACTGTTCCTATTGTTAGCATGGGGTTTGAATTTAGTAAAAAGGATAAAAATAAAAGTACAACACTGGTGACACCTACTATTTTAGCAAGTGTTTTTAATAAAAGTTCTATCATTGCAAATTTCTCAAGCTGAATAGTTTCATTTTTTAGTTCCTCAGATAAGTCACTTTCTTTTAAGAGTACATTCCGTAAATATATTCGTAAAAAGTACCATTCCTGGGCACTTGTCTTAAATACTTTCATAACTTTATCATCCTATCTTTTGTTTCATTTAGAAAAAATAAGTAAAAAGGCAAAGGAATCTCCCTTGCCTTGCATCTATATAAATTAAATTCCATCTATATTTTTAATCTTTAATCGTAAATTTTGGAAACATGACGTTTTTTATTTTTTCCTCATATTGTTGCTGAAACAGTTCTTCTTGCTCATCTACATATCCCCTAAAATACACTTCCTCGATGTTTTCATTATTAAAGAAATAGACTTGTTCTTCCACTTTACCAGCAGGGTATACGCATGCTGAGTAATCAAAGTATCCTATTTTTCCATCTTGATTATATAATGGGGCTCTATTTAAAATCATTAATTTTACATCCCCGTTATTTAATTTAACAACACTGCCAATTGGTAAAATTTCCATAGTTAAAAACTCCTTTTCTAACCTGAATGAATTTTGAAGTTTTTCATCTTATTTTTCTTCACTTCGCACTGACTTGTATCACAATAAACGGTTCACAAAATCATCGTCTATATTTATATAATTTCCATCTATCTATGGACAGACTGTTGAACATCATTCCCGATATAGCAAAAGACATAAAAGAAAACAGAAGCCAAACAAGCCAATTATAAATGATAAACAAGCCAACTAAAATAACAGAAACTAGTAAAAGAATTGCTGCAATAATGACCTCTCTTTTAAATAAAGTGCTGCCCTCATCTATAAAATCCTCTACCATTGGTTCGGATGGATAGATCTCTATTAAATCTCCCATAAATTTCTTTTGAATTATCATGCCGATGTAAACACTAATAGATGCTCCCGTTAAAATGAATATTAATATCAAAAATGGATGAAAATCAGGAAGTGAAACATCAGTTAGGAATCTCATCAAAATGATAGTTGCAAAAAAACTTATCATAAACGTTGATTGACTGACTTCCTTATGAAACGCTCGATATACTTTTTTTGTATGTAAATCTATAAATATAGTGTACCCTGATTTCCCTTTTTCTTTTTTTCCATAGATAGGAATAATTTTTTCACTCATCTAATTCTCCTCATAAAACTCGTTAAAAATAGTGATTTAACCAAACACAGAACCTAAATTTCCGAAAAACCCAGAAACAGCTTCTCCTATTTTTTCACCTGCATCCTTAACTGTATCAACAACACTCTCTCCTATATCTTGGATGTTTTTTGCAATTCTATCTTTATTATTGTAGAACCAATCAAATGCCATCGAGCCACCAACAGCAAGGCCGAATCCTATTGCACCACCAATGATTGTTCCGCCTACAGGTATAACGGAGCCTATTGCCCCTCCTATCTCCGCCCCAGTTAACCCGATAGCAGTATGACTTGCTGCTTTCACTGCTGCATCCGTCACATTCTCGCCTGAATATAATTGAATCCCAAAATCAATTGCTGTACCTACAATTGAAGTACCATGCCTTGCTCCCGTGCGTATTGCGTTAGTCAGACTAGAAGGTGGTTCCGTAAATGTTTGAACATTCCCATATACAGGTGCTGCTACTAAACCACGATTAACAAATTTGAAGGTATTATGTTGCAACCATTGGTGCACTTTCGTTGCGATGCCTTCTGACATTTTATCACTAACTACTTGTTGAATTGAGTTTTGTGTAAAACTAGAAGTAAATCCTGAATTAATTAAAATACCTTTGATCGAATCATAAACAGCCTCATCAATTACTCCGAGTTCATAATCTTTTTCTGCTTTTTGCAGAACGGATAAAGTCTCGTAGAATTCAGCTTTATCAATCTCCCCATTTTTCAAGTCATTATAAACTTTATTTAATACTTCTTGGGAATCTTCATCCATATCGTTAATTGCCTCGTCCTTGACTTCCCTGGCCTTTTCGACTTCCGCTTCCCTTTGCTTTTCTTCATTATAAGCCTTCAATATTGGCAACCCTAGAGTCATAGAGGTTCCTGTATAATCCATAAATCTTCCGCTTCCTGAAACAGCTCCGGCATCATTGATCGTCATCTCAATATTACTCAGCAAGGTGTCTATATCAGAAATCTGATCTTCTCCTTCACTCGTGAAAGAATTCAAGTTTTCCTCTAATTCTATTAAGGTATCCACTGCGTCATTTTTAGCGGTATCGATAGATGCAGTTGATGGTGCAGTGGCACTGCTGATATCTTCAACACTATTAATAATGTCTCTTACGGTTTGTTGTGCAGCATCTAATTTTTTATAGTCATCGTTCATATCTTCTTCTTTGTTCTTTAAATAATCACTTTTTATCAATGCTGTTTCGCTTTCATCTACCTTTGAATGGAAGGTTTTTATATGCAGTTCTAAATTTTCATGAAGATCCGTGAACAGTCCCTTGAAAGATGTTAAAACAGTTTGATGAAGATCTTGATAATAATTTTTTGCCGCGGTTGCAGTTTCTCCTGAAAACGAATTTAAGGAAATTAGACTATCAATGCTATCTTCAACACTCGTTAAACTGTCCTTTATTTCTTCCGAAGCGGATTTCAAGTCATTTGACAGTTCAATAACTTCTGAGAGATCCACTTTGTTTCCCATTTATCATCACTCCTAATCTTTAGCTTATTGGCTGTGAATCGATTGCATTGTTATTTGCTTGAGCTATTTGTTCATCATTCTCTTTCATCGTTTCTCCTGTATCTTTCAAAATTGTATTATCTGACTCAAGAAGGGCTTTATATTTTTCTAGTAATTCAATGGCTGTTATTGTCTGTTCCAAATCTTTTGTGAATGGATTAATGTTCGTCATTTCCAATGTTCGGTTTGTTTTCATACTGCTTGATATATTTCCAGTTGAAGATTTCAACGACGATGTAACTGTCAGAAATTCATCCATATTAATTTTTATCTCCATGCTTATCACCCCTTCTCTGTTTCAGCTCTGCTAATTTGATTTTCTAATGAAGTCAGTGTGTTTTCAAGATTATTCAATCCAGTTATATAGTTCGTTCTGGAGACCTTGTAACGCGTGATTTCTTGTTCCATTGTCTCTTTCGCATCTTCTGCTTTGGAAACATAACTTTTGACAGATTCCTGATATTCACTGTATTGATCTTCAAAAGTCTTTCTGGATTCACCTCTCCAGTTGTTATCACCAATGGTTAACCTATCGTCAATAGATGTTTTTGTAGTTTCCAGCTTCTCAATACTTGTCTGGAGTTCCCCTACAGCCGCTTCTAATCGTGCAATTTTATCCTCTACTGCAGAAATATTACCTTTAGCATTTGTAATTCCAATTTGCACATTCCGCTTTTGTGAGTTTAATAGGCTCAATGAAGTACTCATTCATCCTCTCCTCCTAATCTGGTATTTTAATTTTCAAATGATCATGATCCATTGCAAAATAAACTTCATATGCTTTTGGATACTTTTCATTCCTGATAAAAGGCTGTTTGAATATATCTTGATCGCCCAAGCGCATGCTGACTAAACCTACTGTTGCCTGACTTCTGGCATATTTTGCTATTCGTTCATAACTGATTCCAATATAACTATAGTCACTACATAGAATAAAGTGGATGCCGGATTTTACGCCGTCATTTAAGAATTTCTCGATTTCTTCTTCTTCCAAGTTGCTACGTTCGGTGAAGTCTTTGAAATCGGCAATCATCACCAACCATGGCCCCGACCCCTCTTGATTTGTTTTTCGGTTATTTATTTCTTGCAGCAAATCCGCTTTTACAGCGGTCACACTGTCTATTTCGGATATATACGCATTCACGTCTCTGCTGAAACTGGCAAGCTTTTGTTCGTCTGTATCGATGATCATTGTCTGATAGTTTTTCATAAGTGTCATGTTTTTGGATAATGCCTGGTTCATTCTATCCAGTCCGTCTTTTCGGTCACTGACAACGGTTAAGTGACCATGTTCCTGTGGCTGAAAGGCGATTGGTGTTACTTCTTCAAATTCAAGGCCAAGTGGCAATAATCCTTTTTCTGCCATGGCTTTCGTTTTTCTGTTTTGCTTAAATTTCTCAAAGTCTAGCACTCCCTCAGGCATCATCGGGATTTCCTCAGGAAGGTCGCCGTCCCAATATTCATCCATTTGTTTAGCCGTGTCCTGAATCCCATCAATTATGGCTAGTGCTTCTTCCCCTGCTGCCGGTAACATCGTCTGGAATAATGCAGGTTCCTCCAACTTAATTAACCCGCGTCCAGGGATTTCTTCTACTTCTATATCGGTTCTGCCGACAATCGTTCTTGCTTCTGTTTGTTCAATCAAGTAGAGAGCAATTTGACGTTTAATATTCGATAATAAAGGCATTCGCATCGCACTTTGTCTTCCTGCACTAATAGTTAAGTGGATCCCAAGCCCTGCACCTTCTCTCGCAATTTGAGTGATGATTTTCGTGAAATCTTCGTCAAAGTCACTATCCCGGACGGAATCATAATTATCAATGACAATTAGCGTGTTCGGTACGGTTTCTCCACTTGCTTTTTCATACATTTCCATATTAGCAACACCGAACCTGCTTAAGCGTTGCTTGCGTTCCTTGACTTCATTCGATAATAGACGCATCCATTTGCCAATCTTCTCTGTTTCATCAACTAGTATCGTGTCTGCAACATGTGGCAAGTTTTTCAATGGCAATAACCCATTTGTTCCAAAATCTAATAGATACACATGTAAATGTTCGGGATGATGCTGTCTGGCAAGATCCATAACAATCGTTTGCAAGAAGGTGGATTTGCCATACCCGGGACTTGCGAAAACAGCAACATGTCCGTCTTTCGTTAAATGAAGGGAAAGCGGTGTTTGTGCTTGCAGTTCCGGTTGATCCAACAGACCAATGGTTGCTTCCAGCGGTTTCTTCGGTTCCTGCCAAGCCTCTTTGAAATCGACTGGATGCAGTTCATGAGCAAAGATCCGCTCTGAAAGTGGTGGCAGCCATGGCCTTGGTATTGGTGTAATTTGCTGTTCTTCGGTATAGTCCTGGATATAATCAATCACTGCATCTAGCTCTGTTGGTGTTTTTTCAATGGTTTCTCGTTTATCCAACCCGCTTAAGTCTTCCGTTAAAATATCATATTGTCCAAGTTCATTAATGGCATAAATGGTTGTGTCCACAAAGTTCTGATCTTCTTTTTCCGGAACATAGTCCGCTCCACTAAAGGCACTTTGGAATAATTCATAGATTTCATTGTTGCCTACTTGCAAATAAGCTCGTCCGGGTAAGGTGATTTCTGCCGCATCTGGTGTTTTCAAAATTTCATTGGAATCACTAGCATTCTGTACTTTCAGTGCCAGTTTAAATTTCGAGTTGGACCAGATTTGGTCATCCACAACCCCGCTTGGTTTTTGTGTTGCCAAAATCAAGTGAATTCCTAGTGATCGACCAATTCTGGCAGTGGAAACGAGTTCTTTCATGAAATCTGGCTGTTCGGATTTTAGTTCCGCGAATTCATCGGAAATCAGGAATAAATGGGCCATCGGTTCCTTTGCTTTTCCTTGTTTATACAGTTTTTGGTATTGATTAATATGGTTCACGTCATGTTCCCCAAAGAGACGCTGACGCTTTTGTAGTTCCGCTTTAATCGAGGCAAGGGCACGCATTGACTGTGCCTTATCCAAGTTCGTGATCGCTCCCACTAAATGCGGCAAGTTTTTAAATAAGTTTGCCATCCCGCCACCTTTATAGTCGATTAATAAAAAGGCTACTTCATGGGGATGGA
The DNA here is from genome assembly GCF_038006665.1 of Oceanobacillus sp. FSL K6-0118. NCBI lineage: Bacteria > Bacillati > Bacillota > Bacilli > Caryophanales > Bacillaceae > Oceanobacillus > Oceanobacillus sp. FSL K6-0118. The sequence goes on along the minus strand of NZ_JBBOVR010000001.1, from coordinate 1,198,686 downwards.
AATTGACTGCAAGGGACAGAATATACGATTGAATGATTTCCGATTTCCCTGAGCCGGTTGTACCTGCAACCAATCCATGAGGTCCATGTGCTTTTTCATGTAAATTTAATTGGACAAGATCTTCTTTTCCCCTGAGGCCAAGTGGGACGGCAAGGGATTTATAGGTTTCATTTTTCATCCAACGCGCTTGGATGCCCAATTGTTCTACTTTCTCTACCCCATACATTTCTAAAAATGTCACACTTTCCGGGATGGAGTTCTTCAATCCCTGCAGATGGTTGAGCGGTGCCAACGCACGAGAAACATCTTCTTTCTGGAAGTTTTCAGGGAAGTGATCAGGCACAAAGCTTCGGTTCACAAGCTCCCCTTCTTCCAATAGTATATTGCCGTTTTTGGCGTCACGAATATCAATAACTGTTGTCACATGCTCTGGCAACGACTGTAGCACGTCCTGTACAAACACAAGGGAAACACCCATTTCCGTTGGGTCCTCATTAAAGAATTCCATGATTGTATGATCCAGTATCAGCTTTTCGTCTGTAATCAGCACAACATAATGTGGGCTGAAATAAACTTTTTCATTTCGGTTCTCTTTCTCGTCCAACACAAGTTTTCGCTCTTTTAAAATTTGATACAAGGAATGCAATACCTGATCACGAGTTCTTTCATGGTAAACAAATGCTCTTACGTTTACATCTCGTAATCTTGCGTGGGGTAGCCAGCGCATCCAGTTCCATTCTGACTTCTCTTCTTCCGGAAAAATCGTAATAAACTGCACATCGTAATAACTGTGAAATAAAGCCAGTTGCATGACCATTAATTGCAGTTGCTCCACCACAAGAGGGCGTCCACCAATATAGCCGACAGGTCCCTTTATCAGCGACGTGACAACTGGTACATCGTTTAATTTCTCATATTGGGAATGAAGCTTTTGTGCCAGTTCAACGAGTTCATCCTCTTCCAGTGTGAATTCTTCTTCTTTAAAATCAATTTCAAAGCTTGCGTCCACTGGTCCGAGCCCCGTACGATAATGTAGAAAATCATGGTGGAAGTTGCTTTTCTCATAAACACGAGCATCTACCTTCTTCGCCATTTCCCGAATTTGTGTAACATCTGGATAATGGTATTCCAAGGCATGACGCTGCTCCTCTGCTTTTATGTATAAATCCTTTGTTTTTCGTTTCAGATATTCTTTATAACTTTTATCCCGATGCTTCATATCGGCTTTATATTTTCTCACACTGCGCACATAGTAAACGATCGATATAATAATCGTCGTTACGGTCATTGCAAGCATCACGATAATGAAAATCCCTCTTGGCTGGATCATGGTAATGATCACAAATGTAATAATCATAACGAGTGGTGGGATGATCGTCCGTCCTAATTGCTCACTTGGCTTTGCCGGTTTATTGGTTGGCTGCGCAATTGTTTGTTTCTCATCAGGCTCCCTGTAAATAATCCGTGGGGATCGATGATAATCCGGATATTCTTCCCAATAAGGATGTTGCCCTTCAACAAGTGGCATTAATTTGGAATGGATATCCTTCCCAGATGGGTAAATATAGGTCGCTTCCTCGTGAATAGAAAGGGTGACACCATGGAAGAATAGTTCATCCCCGGCTTCAAGGACTTTCCGCTTATTTACAAGGAAATAATTATGATAGACACTTCCTTGATAAACTTCCAGCTGAAATGAATCCTCCAAATCATCTCGTGTGATAACAAAATCAACTGGGATCCCTTTTATTTGAATATCATCGTACGTCTGCTCACCAACCGTGATGATTTGCTTACCAGCAGTATCCAATAGATGTTCTTCCGTTGCATCGGTCACATAAAGATGGACAGGACTTTCTTGATTAATTGTCAACGGTTCCTGTAAATGAACCGGCTCATCGCCCCAAAAACAAGCACGCCCATCCCAGTTAAGGTGTATGGATTCATCCAGTCCAGTAAACGTTAATGTATCTGACCAATTTATACCAATCGTTATTTCTTTCGGTACGTCTGCTGGTAACTGGCATTTATGTAATTGATCTTTAAAACTTACGAAGAGTGTTTGTTGCAACGTATTTCTACCTCTCTCTACAGATCGTTTTAAACAAGCTGTTAATTTTCATCTTCATTGTTCGTTTTTTGGGCTTTTCCAGATGAATCACTATCCTCCTGCTCTTCATCTGTCTCGATGTATTCTTCGCGGTATTTTTCCAGTTCGTTTTGTAAATCCGTTATTTCTTCATCACGTTCGGTTCCACTTAAATCTGGATTGTTTCTCGCTTGTTCGATTTGTTTTATAAGCCCATACATTATCAATGTCGGGTCATCGAGATATTTTGCCTTCTCAAGGGATGCCTCAAACTCCCCGCGGCCATTGTAAATCCAATACAGTAAATAATCTTCATTGCTTTTTAAGCTAACATTTTTCATGATCACTTCTTTTTCCTTATCGGCTAAATTCTCCACTTGAATGGAAGAAGTAGCAAGAATATATTTCACCGCATTTGGTAAATTTTCCGGATCTTCTCCTTCAAGGGTTGTAATCACCCCATTATAATCCGATGCCAGATACTTACCTTGAGCGTCTAATAGGTTATCCAGATATGGCATCCTAACAAACAACATATAGGCAAGTGGGACCACCAGTAGAATGGAAACAACGATCATAATGATGGACAGCCGCTTAAACAGACGGAAGCGTTTCATCGGAACAACTTGCATTTCCTTCTCTGTTTTCTTTTGTTCTGCTCGGTAACTATCCTGTAAATATTTCTTTAATTCGGTTAGATCAGCAGTTGCTCTGACCTGACGTTCGAATTCTGTATCATTCGCATTGGAGAGTGACCCATGATAAAGCTGATCATAGCTATATTTACAGGAAAAAAGTGCAATACTAAAGGCCTGTAATTGCTTGTGAAAGTTTTGTTCATCCATCTGATAAGGTGGGAGTAAGTCACGAATTCCGCGATAAATAATTTTCGGCATTAGATTAGCATCAAACACGAGATTATCCGGATGGATGAAGAATGTGATTCTTGTAGATAAATAGTTTTTCAGCTCGGCAACATTGCAAAGCAAACGCAGCTTTTCATTACGTGCCAGCTTATCGATGTCACTCCATTTCTTCGTCTCAGGATCCACCTGAAATAAAAAGCGAAATTGATCTTGTTCCTCATCGACTTTTACCGGTACAAATGAATCGCTCGTTTCGGTCATGATCCGCATTTGCTGAATATCTTTTATACGGGTTTGTGATTTTGCGAGTGACAGTCGCCAAGTATCCTCCTCGATGACAAAAGGAAGTGTAAGGTTTTCAAACTCCATTGTCTTTTCCTTCATTGTTATTGACTCCTTTAAGCGCTTCATTCTTCATATCGTGCTCAAAAAGGTACCAAATGGAAGGCATTTGATAGCTTTTTGAACAGGCATTTAACGTGAGTGTTAAATGCACTATTCATGTTTTTACAATCGATGACTTATAAAACCGTTAAAATATCGCCATCTGCCACCGGGTAGTCCATCAATAGATCATCGTCAGCAATTAGCAAATTTTTTGTCATTACTTTAATGGCTACTCGTGATCCATCTTGTACATCAAGCTGCAAAGTTTCCATTACATTTAACAGTAACTGCTTAACAGATATTTGCACCGGGATACGTAAATCATAGGCTGCCCCGTATCCCTTTCTGCTAAAATCCATTGTAACATTAATGTGTGTGTTGCCTGCCATCTGTCATTCTCCTAATTTGCCAGTTTTCGAATCAGTACAAAAACAATACCTAACACAACGAATACTAAACCAGCCATGCCAGCGATCAGAGCTGTATCCAACCAAGGACTGCTTTGATCTTCATCCTCATCATTACCTGCCGCAACGGTTGGTGCAGTGTAGGTTGTTTCGAACAAGGACTCCCTTGTATCTTTTATAACAGAGCTTTCACCAACTTCTCCTTCAAACAAGGCTTGTTCCAGGTTATCTAGTTCCGTTTCCTGCTGGATTTGAGTCGACTCGATCTTCTGTGTTGTCTCTTCTTTAAATAAATCAGGAAAGACCTGTTCCAATTCAGTTTCCGTATTTTGCTGGTTATGTCCTGATTCATTTTCAATAATTCGATCGATCTTCCACTGCATCTCTCCACTATTTTCTGAACTGTCCTCTGCTGAAGCTAAACTAATTGGCAGCAGCAGAAAACATCCAAGCAAGATACTAATTAGCCTTTTCCAATTGTTCATCATCTTCCCCCTCATTTCCTTGGGAAGGATGTAGGACAAGCAAATTCGCTAACACACCGATGGCAGTAATACCGATAAATACAACAATGCCAATGATGTTATTTGCTGTTCCTTGTATGACGTTTGCTACAAAGCTTTCCACATGTTGCAGTGGCGAATACATGCGTAAACTCTCCATACTGGCAAGACCATTTCCAAGTGCTCTTGTTAAAAGTAAGTACATGCTTAATATAGTAAGTAGGATAAACATTCCAACCATCTTCAACTGTCTTAACAAATATGTCACAATAAAAAGCATGCTCGCCATAGCTAAGACAATGAGAACCGTCCACATGATGAATTCTCCACTTGAGAAATTCAAGAAGTAACCGGAAACAAGGCCAATGATGAGACCTTCAAGCACCCCAATGCCTCCGGTAATTCCAGTAACCAAGGCGTTTTCTCCGACGAGAGACCTTTCTGATTCAAACTGATCTTCATGAATCCGTTTTTGATTAATGGTTGAAATAGCATAGGCTGTAAATAATGCAACAATGAAACAGATTAACACAACGAAATACGGTGTAAATGTATCACCAGTGGAAATAACTCCCTGGCTTTGTGTCTGCACTGGGTTAGAAAGAAAATCATATAAATCTTCATTCGGACGATCACCAATTCGACTATTTGCCAGTACTTCTGTGAAATTATTGACAAATTCCTGATCATTTATCAATTGATCCGTCATAGTAGCGGATAAATTCTCTGCATTACCTACCAGTTCGACGCCACTTTCTTGAATCGCTGTCGCCTGCTTATCAATCGTATCAAAGGTTTGGTAAACTGTTTCAGCTGAATAAAGATTGCTGCTTGCCTGATCTGCAAGGGATTGACTTGTCATTAAGAGCGGCTGAAAATCTTGTGAAAGTGCCATCACGGCAGTTTGTTCCTCTTTTTTATTTGCTTGAATTTCTGATTGTTGCTCCAACATAATTTCCGATTGTTGTTCAACCATTTTCAGGCTTTGTTCCCGCTGTTCGGAAGCATTTGCGATCATTTTAGCAAGTTCTTCATTAAGTCCCTGAGCCTGTTCCCTTGTTGCTGCTACTCTTTCTATCAGCTGACTTGCATTGTCATCCGCTGTTTCAACCAATTGGCGATACGCAGCAATTTGTGCTTGCCAATTTTCAAGTGGGGTGCGGACTTCACTTGTCACTGCCTCGATTGCTCTCCCTGCAACATAATCTTCAAGCAGTGTACTAATATCTTTTCTATTAAAAATAGTGTACAACGAATCTTCGCCTGCGATTTCTTGTAGAGACCCTTGATTTATTGCAGAAGATATATCTCCATTCAAATGTAAGCCAAAATAACTTTCATAAAGGGAAGCTAATTTTTGATAAGGACTAATGGTATTTGACACATTCTTGATTAAGTCTTGTGTCACCTTATCCAAATCCGTTACTTCTGACATTACTTGATGTTGAATGGTATTGTTGATTACTTCTACTATTTCAATTTCAACTTCTTTGTCTTCCTCATTTTTTTCTGTACCTTCACCATTATTTTCTTCATCGTTGCCTTCTTCATTTCCAGATGACTCAGGGTCTTCATTTTGACCAGGTTGTCCTAGATTTGTTTGACCATCACCAGAGCCACTATCATTGGGATTCCCGTTTGAGTTATCTTCCTGTTGATCGGATGAACCAGATTCGTCTTCAGGTTGGTCGTATTCTGACTCAGCATTTTCACCTTCATTGCCAGGTTGACCATTCTCTTCTGTTGGTTCCGGTTCTTGCTGTTCTTCCTCTGGTGATTGTCCTTCCGTTTCATTACCTGAGTCGCTATTGGTATCTTCCTCTTCTCCCTCTGATGGGTTCACAGGTGTAAAAGACATATTGGCTACTTGCGGAATATAAGAAACTTGTTTAGATGCAATTTCCTCGGATTTCCCTTTTTGTTTTTCTTTTTCTATCTTCTCAATTTTACTTTCTGCATCTGTTGTATCTTCCTGTACTAGTTTCCAACCCCATTTAATCGGCTCAAAAATATCCGGGGAATCAGCATTTCCATCTAGCTTAAAGGTTGCTTTCACCGTGAATTCTCCAGCTTTATTGGCAGGTAGTTCTATTTCCTTATTGCTAGAGCTTATCGTCTTTTGATCTGGAAGTTTCACAGATAAATTGGTAACCTGATAGTTTTCAGGAAGGTTCGTTAAAATGAATGTCTGCCCGGCCTTTTTATTTTCCGGAATTTTCACCGTATCTGTCACGGATACACCCTCAGTGGTTAAATGACGCTTCAGGCTATTGAATTGATCCGATATTAATTCCATATCGCCGCTTGATGCGACATATTCAAAATCTTGATTGTATTTCTTCGTTACAGCAATCACATTTTTAATCTCGTTAACCGTATGTTGCGGTAACCCAATTCCTTCAAAATCACTTCCATCTAAAGACGGCAGTTCGGATATGAAATTGTTGATATTTGCCCGCACATTTTTATCTGGCTGTTCTAATAGGATACTGATTTTCAATGTTTCATCCTCAGGAAAAACATCATTCATCATGCCAGATATCGTTTCTTTCGCCTTCTGATCCAATGCGTCAGGATCTAATCTTTCATTTACCCGTTTTTCGGTCTCATTTATGACATCTAGCATCTCTTTAAAATGCACATTTAGCTCTTTTGTACCAGTCATGAGGCTTGCATTGTTTTCATCTGCTTGGGCGAATTGGGTTTGAAGCAACTGATTCATTTCATCCAATTGACTAAGCTGCTGTTCCACTTCCCTACCTGTGATGCCTTCACGTAGACCACGTAACCTATCATAAAATTCAATTGCTAAGCCGCTGTTGGCCTGCTGTAATTCAGCCGCTTGCCGAACGCTAGATTGATAGTCTTGTGATATATCCCATTCCGTTGTCAGACTTTCCTCAAAAGATGCAAGCACATCTTCCAGGCCACTAAAGCTATCCTTTGAAATTTGCGTGTTATCCTTTACCGTTTCAAACTGATTGGTATAGTTAGAAAGCGGGTTTTGGATCGTATTTTGGTATGTATAGGTGTGCTTGGCACTGTTATTTACGATTTGTGCCACACTGTCCTGGGCATCCTGCAGATTACCAATAATGCTGGCAAAGTAAACATCAATAATACGTTGATTAAAATTATTTAAGACGGTACTTGCTGTCTTTTCCGCCTCACCTTGTACATGTTCATTACCAGTTGCATTTATTTTATAATTTAGGACAACTTGTTCAGGTGCTTCAGAATTAATGGATAATGCTTTCTCAGAAAAATCATTAGGAATAACAATCATCATGTCATATGTATTATTCTCAAGCCCACTCTCGGCTACTCCACGACTGACAACATACCATTCATGTTCATTATTTTTCTCCACACTGCTGACAAATGCATCCCCAAAGGCTAGTTCACTGCTGTTAAATATTGCCCCCTTATCCTCGTTCACCAGAGCAATGGACATGACTTGTGAGTCCGGACTATCCTTTACCTCAGAGACAGGATTCACCGCCAAGTAAGACAGCCCTGCAGCAAGAACGAGCGCTAATCCTAGGAATAACAACCATTTTATATAGGTTTTTTTCATTTAAATATCATCCTTTAATCCCTGTAATTTAGTCCATATAAGTGAAAGAAAAACAGGGTTTGACATAATCGATAAAATGAATTAAAAAGCTACACAACGTCTGTCGTGTAGCCCTAAATAAGTGATGTATGGACTAAGAATCCAATTTGATCTTAAAAATAATGTCCCTTATCTAAGACCAAAGTTCTGAGCCAAAGCTTGATCCTGTTGAGCCACTGCTTCAGCTGTTTTCTGTAATTGTGTCTCAATATCTTTTAATAACTCTGAAAAATTTTGCACTTTTGGTGATAACTCGTTAAATTGTGCATTAAAACCCTCAAAAGCAGCACCTTTCCATTCAGCTTCTAATTGAACTTGTAAGTTAGTTAAATTTGTTAGTATGTCATGGATCATTTGAGAACTGTCACCATAGGTCTTTGCCTTTCTTATCAGTTCCTCCGGCGTCATTTGAATTTGTCCTGCCATGTCACTCATCTCCTCCCTATTAATAAAAAATATTATTCTTCCTAGTTAATCCTAAATAACAATATTTCGACAGTCAACCGACATTTTTCACTTTTTTGTAATAATTGGGAACATCTGCTTATATTTCCGGAAAATGAATAAAAATACCTAATAGAGGCAACAGTCCATACAAACGGATCTAACTAGGTAAAAAGTGGCATAGATTAAGTGCAAACCATTTTTATGCAGCCGATGTATAGTCAGGTTGTAATCGTACATGCTGGTGGCTACATTGCATATGAAATCACTCGTTAGGGAGGATAATGTGCGATATTCCTATTCAGGAAAAATATGCAGGTTTTGACAACATGATACAACCAAAGAAACAGAAGACGGCCTAAAGCCTTATTTATCAACAAAATCGAGTAATCTCCTGTATAGAGATTACTCGATTTTTGTTGAATTAGCTACAGTCCCTCCCACTCGAAGTGGCACGAGAAACCTGTACAACTCACTACATATCCCAATGATCCGCTCTAGCTTGTTTTGCTTTTTCCTTATGTGCTTGATTTGCCTTCCCACTACCGAACTCCTTGGAAAACTCTGTATCCTGCTTGCTGGAATCAAATCCTTGTTTATTCTTTTGCTGTGGATCGTTTTTCTTTGTACGTTTCGCCATAATACTCCCTCCTTCCTCTCTTTATTATGAAGAGGGAATTTGGAAATATACGCGAAAAACGGGAAAGCATAAGCAATCCCGTTTTAGAATAGTTTACCTGGATTTAATATTCCATATGGATCCAACAATTGTTTTATACCCTTCATCACCTTAATAGCTGGACCATGTTCGATTTCTTGATATTTTATTTTCCCGATACCAACACCGTGTTCACCGGTACATGTTCCGCCGACCTCAATTGCCTTTTTAGCAAGAGCTTCATTCGTTGATTCTGCAAGCTCTCGTTCTCCTTCTACATTTGGATCAAAAAGAACGAGGGTGTGAAAGTTTCCATCCCCAACATGCCCCCAGACACCACCTCTTAGTCCTGTGTCCTGAATAAGTTTGCGCGCATAGATCAATAATTCAGATAATTTGGATACTGGAACACAAACGTCGGCACCGACTTCATCCATTCCTTCCTGAACAAAGCCTAGAGAAAGTTCTTTACGTGCTCTCCATAGCTCCTGTTGCTCTCGGGGATCATTAGACACAGACCAATTTTCACATCCGAGTTCATGGAGTAAATGATTTACATGCTCCACTTCTTGCTTTACTATTTGTTTATTCCCTGCAAATTCCAAAAATAATGAATGCTTCTCTGGAAAATGATAACCATTTTGTCGATTGATTTCTTCGATACTTTCTTGATCAATTAATTCTAAACGCAAAATAGGAATACCTTTTAAAGAAATAGCTTGGGCTGCCTTTGCACACATTTCCAATGTATCAAATGTACATCTTGCCATAATCGTTTCTTCAGGAATTCCGTAAAGCTTCAGGGTAACTTCCGTAAAAACTCCTAACGTACCCTCTGAACCAACAAATAAATTGGTTACAAGATAGCCAGAAGATGATTTTCTTGCCTTTGTTCCGGTATGAATCACGGTTCCGTCTACCAATACTACTTCTAAATCAAGAATTTGATCTTTCATCGCACCATAACGAACACCGGTTGTACCACTTGCATTCGTCGCTACCATTCCACCAATGGAGGCATCGGTATTTGGATCAATTGGAAACATGAGACCATATTCTTGCAAATATTGATTTAATTCCACCCGAGTAACCCCTGGTTGGACCGTTACCGTCAAATCCTCAGGTGAGAAGTCAATAATCTGTTTCATATTTTTAAAATTAACAGAAATGCCTTTATGTATAGGAATAGAAGCTCCTTCCAGGCCACTACCAATTCCATAAGGTGTCACCGGTATTTCGTGTGATCGAGCAATTTCTAAGATACCCTCAATATCTTGCCGGTTTTCCGGGAAAACAACAACATCGGGTTTGACCGATTCATGTGGTGATTCATCATGACTATGTTGTATTAAAACACTATCCTCTACATTAACTTTATCTGATCCAAGCTTATTAATAAGTTGTTGAATAAACATAAATACTCCTTCTTTTTAGGACAAGGAACCCTCGTCTCAATAAATCATATGAGCAATAAGTACAATAATTGGTAAAGAAATTACGGTACGTTCTATGAAAATAACAAGTAAATGCCATAGTTTAACTGGGACTTTAGAGATCAGTAGCAACGTTCCCATTTCCGTTAAATAAATAATTTGCACAAGGGATAATGCTCCGATTACAAATCTAGTAATTTCCGCTTCAATACCAGATGCTAAAACGGCTGGAAGGAACATGTCAATAAAACCAACAATCGTTGCTGGTGCTGCCTCAGCTGCTTCTGGTAGTCCCATAAGTTCTAGCACTGGAATAATTGGTGATGATATAATTTGAAAAAATGGAGTAAACTCAGCAATGATCAAAGCAATCGTACCAATCGCCATTACTTGTGGCATAAGGACAAATGCAATACCGAGAAAAATATCATTTCCTTGTTTAATTTGATCTTTAAACGTTCCTGCAACTTTTGCGCGTTTCACAGCTTGTTCTACTGCCCAACGGAATTTAGATACATTTTCAGGTACATTTTCTTCATAATGATTTTCCGTATAATACGTATCTGGTATTTTTGAAATGGGTGGTATTCTTGGCATGATTACCGCACTAACCACACCAGCAATGACAATCGTTAAGTAAAAAATCGGAAACATGTGGTCGACACCAAGCATGCCCGCTATAACTAAACAGAATGGAAGAGATACTGTAGAGAAACACGTAGCGATAGCTGCAGCCTCACGACCAGTATAATAACCCGTTTCATATTGTTCTCTAGTAATTACCACCCCAACATTAACATTTCCTATCCAAGAAGCTAGTAAGTCAATGGCTGAACGTCCCGGTAATGTAAATAATGGCTTAATGACCCCTCTAAACAATGTTCCGAAAAACTCCATAATCCCAAAATTAATTAAATACGGCATTAAAAAGGATGCGACAAAAAACCAGACAATTAAACTTGTAAGTAAGCCATACATTACCTGTCCAGTGCCTTCCGAATAAATAACCTCCCACCCTGAGCCCCAAAATGTCATGACGGCAAAAATACCGCCAATCGTTCGAGTTATAGTCCAGAAAATATTCACATCAAATAATGAAGTTAATGTTTCGCTTTTTTGAATAAAGGACGGTTTAAATATTGCTGAAATCAAGCTCATTACCGTTGAAGCGACAATAACAATGGTTACGATTGTAGGTAAAAATGCCGCTAATAAATCAATAAAATATTCCGTTATAATACCTAAAGGGATGTTAAAAGCACCCCCATCAATGATTGGGAATAGAAAAATAAACGCACCAAATAAAGATGGTAAGACAAATTTCATTAATCCTTTTCTATCAATGGAAGCATTTTTTTCTAACTTATGTACTTCATCCGCCTGTTTCAAACTTTCACTCAATGGAAAAACCCCTTCTTGTTTGTCTATTTTTTAAAATAGGAGGTTTAGCTTTCTATAATTCTCCCAATGCCTCATCAAGCCACTCGATACCTTGATCGATTTGTTCTTTTGTTACGGTTAAAGGTGGTAACATACGTATAACCTCACCCGAGTTACCACATAGATAATAAAGAACCCCTTTTTCTAAACAGCTGTTTAATACCGTCATCACGGCATCCCCATCTGGTTCCTTAGTTTCCGCATTTTGAAGCTCAATCCCTAGCATTAATCCAACACCACGAACATCTTTTACGGCATCGTATTTTTCCTTCAGTTTATTTAATTGAGATAATGCATATTCTCCCATTGCTTTCGTGTTATCAAGTAATTTTTCTTCTTTCATGACGGATAAGGATGCAAGTGCTGCTGAACAAGCAATTGGATTTCCGCCAAAGGTTGTCCCATGGGAGCCAAGTGGCCATTGTTGCATCAATTCTTTGGATGCAACGGTAGCACTTAACGGTAATCCAGCTGCAATCCCTTTAGCAATTGCCATAATATCCGGAGTGACATCGAATGTTTGGGCAGCAAACCATTCTCCAGTTCGGCCAAAACCTGTCTGTACCTCATCAAAAATAAGTAAAATTCCATACCGATCACAAATCTCACGCAATTTTTTCATCCATGATTTGGGTGGAATAATATATCCTCCCTCCCCCATTACAGGTTCTAAAATCATACATGCCACTTCTTCTGGATCCACTTGATGTTTGAATAACGACTTCACGTCTTTTTCTAATTTTTCCGGAAAAAATTCTTCAGGATCCGCTCCTTCCGGTAAATATTCTGGTAATGCATACGGCAACTGATACGTTAACCAAGAAGGTTGTTGGTATTTACGGTATTTACTTTTTGACGTTGTTACACTTAGTGCACCAATTGATCTTCCATGAAAATTACCGGTAAATGATAGGACATATGGTCTTCTTGTTACATGTTTTGCAAGTTTAATACATCCTTCAATCGCTTCCGTTCCACTATTTGCGAAGAAAAAGTTATCTAAACCAGATGGCAAAATTTCCTGTAATTCCGCTGCTAGTTTTAAAATAGATTCATAGATGATGACGCCTGATGGACCGTGAACTAAAGAATCCGCAGCTTCCTTTATCGCTTCTACAACTTTTGGATGGCGGTGACCAACGTTTTCCACCGCAATTCCCGAAGTAAAATCTAAATATGTTTTTCCGTCTGCACCATAGTAGTAGCACCCCTCAGCCTTCACAACAGGCAGATTGGGATGATCTTTTGCCATACTCGGTGCTAAATAATTCCCAATGGAGTCCACCAAATGTTGCCAATCATAACTCGTTGTTTTTTCCATATGTACTTCTCCTCCATGTAAATTTTTTCATTTATTCCAATATTAACTTATGTAATTTTATACATTTTATTGCATGAATATAAATTATTATATATAAAAAAAGTTAAATATACAATAACTATTTTAGGGTCGTGGGGACATGGGATAAGGATCCCGTCCCCACTAGCTCTATTCTAGCGCCTGTTCTAAATCTTCTATTAAATCTTCACTATCTTCTATTCCAACAGAAAGGCGGATTAATCCATCTGTAATTCCGAGCTCTTCTCTTCTTTCTTTTGGAATGGAAGCATGCGTCATTTTTGCTGGTACGGATATGAGACTTTCCACCGCACCTAGACTCTCCGCAAGTGTAAAATATTTCACCTTTTGTAACACTTGATCTGTTAATTCTCCGCTTCCAACATCAAAGGAAATCATCCCGCCAAAACCACTAGATTGTTGTTTTGCAATATCGTGACCGCGATGGTCGGTGAGCCCTGGATAATGGATGGATGATACTTTATGATGTGATTGTAGAAATGCTGCAATGCTCCTTGTATTTTCCTCAATTGCTTCCATTCGCAGTCCTAATGTTTTGATCCCTCTCATTAATAGCCAAGAATCATGTGGACCTAAAACCGCACCAACTGAATTCTGGATGAAATGCATTTTTTCCGCTAATTCAATGGAATCAACAACAACTAATCCCGCTACAACATCACTATGTCCGCCAATATATTTCGTTGCACTGTGTAAAACAATATTGGCACCTAAGTCAATAGGTTGTTGCCAGTATGGTGTTGCGAATGTATTATCCACAATTAATAAAAGATCATGCTTCTTAGCGATTTCAGACATCTTTTGTAAGTCAGTGATTTTTAACAATGGATTTGTCGGTGTTTCAATATACAATGCTCTCGTTTTTGGGGTAATAGCCGCTTCTACCTTTTCTGGAACACTAGTATCAACATACGTATGGTCCAATTTGAAACGATTGAATACCTTTGTCATTAAACGATAGGTTCCACCATAAATATCATCTGTCATAACAACGTGATCCTCTGCATCCAATAACATCATGACGGTGGTAATGGCTGCCATACCAGAACCAAAAGCAAAACCGGCTACCCCGTTTTCTAAATTAGCAATTGTTTCCTCAAGGGCATATCTTGTCGGGTTTCCTGTTCGTGAATATTCATAACCGCGATGTTTGCCAGCAGCATCCTGTTTATACGTACTTACTTGATAAATTGGAACAGATACAGCACCTGTTTGTTCATCCGAAGTAATTCCACCATGCACCATTTTAGTTCTATTTCTCATTTTCTTTTCTCCCCTTATATACGATAAATATTTTTACTTAGATATCTGTCACTACCATCTGGAAAGACTATTACAATATTCGTTCCCTCTTTTGCTTGTTCTGCCTCTTTTAACGCGGCTACCATGGCAGCACCAGAAGAACTTCCGACTAGCAGTCCTTCTTTTTGAGCCAATTCTTTAACCATCCGAAAAGCATCTTCATCCGAAATGGTGTGAATGGCATTTAAATAGGACCGTTCCATATAATCAGGTAAAAATTCCATCCCAATTCCCTCTGTTTCATGTGGTCCCGGCTTTCCTCCTGCAATGATTGATCCTTCGGGTTCCACAATAGCTGTCTTCACATCTGGATTCTTTTCTTTTAAATACTGGGAAACTCCCATAAAAGTACCGCCAGAACCTGCACCAGCAACAAAAATATCTACTTTTCCATTTAAATCATTCCAAATCTCCGGTGCGAGGGTTTTATAATATGCTTTTGGATTAGCGGGATTAGCAAATTGTTGCGGACAATAGCTGTTTGGAATGTCATGTACTAATTGCTTTGATTTCTCAATGGCACCAACCATCCCTAAATCTCGTGGTGTATGGACAATTTCTGCACCGAGGGCTTTCATGATCATTTGTTTTTCCCTACTAAAATGTTCCGGTACACAAAAAATAATATGAAGTCCTTTTTCTTTCGCTGCAAGGGCTAAGCCAATCCCAGTATTTCCAGCGGTTGGTTCAATAATGGTACCGCCTTTTGTCACGACACCACGTTCGAATGCATCCTCTATTAATTCCATTCCGAGACGATCTTTCACACTTCCTCCAGGGTTAAAAAATTCTAACTTAGCATACAACCTAACCCCTTTAGGTAAGGAAAAATGGCTAAGCTCTAATAATGGGGTCTCACCAATTAATTCTTTAATTGCGTGATAAACTGCCATGTCACTTCCCCCTTACCTGATCATGCTTCGTAGCAATGAATAGCCAGACAAAGTCATTCATTTTTTCAAATGTTACATCAAAGTGATTTCGGTTAAAAATCTGACGCAATACTTCAATCGTTGTATAATATTCGCTCTTCAAATCATTGGCTAACCGGTGATATTCTTTCTTCATTGCATCTTCTATCATGTCTTCCTTTGCTTTTTCAGTTTCAAAAACAGTATCCGCAAAAATAATTTTTCCATGTGAAGGAAGTAAGGAAGCATATTTTCTTATTGCATCTTCTTTTTCCAAATCTGTTAAGTGATGAAAAGCATAGGTGCTTACAATCGAATCAACGGTCTCGCGGATAGTTGGAAATTCTAGAAAATCTCCATCAAAAACTTGTATAGACGGATATTTTTCTTTTACAATCTTCCGCATTGCTACGGATGGCTCAATGCCAATCAGTTCCTGTCCCTTTTCCATGATTTTCTTAGATAAATTTCCTGTCCCAACTCCAAACTCCAATACATTCCCTTCTGCTTTATTGGCTACTTCTTCCAATATTTCATCATAACGTTCGAATACGGTTCTATATTCCTTATCCGATCCACTAATCGTGTCGTCATAGGAATTTGCCCATTCATTAAACAACGGCAGAAATTCTCTTCCCATTTTTATTCAACTCCAATATTAATTCATTGTTTACAACTCGTATTAATATGAATTATATGTCTAATGATTCCAAATGTTACTGCCTCCCCTTTAATCATCCCATAGGTTTAACATGATGAAAAAAGAGATATAGTTAGAAAAGAAGAATTAGTAAATAGAAGGAGCTTATACAACATGATTACATTTGAAAATGTTAGTAAAGTTTATGAAGATGGGACTAGAGCAGTGGATTCGATAAACTTTACGATTAACAAAGGAGAATTCTTTGTTCTCATTGGTCCCAGTGGTTGTGGTAAGACGACTACTTTAAAAATGATGAATCGACTCATTCCATTGTCAGATGGTACGATTTTCGTCAATGGAAGGAAAATAAGTGATTTTAATATTCACGAACTTCGCTGGGACATTGGTTATGTCTTACAACAAATTGCATTATTTCCTCATATGACGATTGAGGAAAATATCGCGATTGTCCCTGAATTAAAAAAATGGAAAAAAGATAACATTTATCGCCGCGTTACGGAACTATTAGAAATGGTGGGGCTTGACCCGGATACATATCGAAATCGTAAACCGAGTGAACTATCTGGAGGGGAACAGCAGAGAGTTGGAGTAATTCGCGCTCTAGCAGCTGATCCAGAAATCATTTTAATGGACGAACCCTTTAGTGCACTTGATCCACTTAGCCGGGAGAAATTACAAGATGATATCATTCATTTACAAAAAAGTATTAAGAAAACAATAATTTTTGTTACGCACGACATGAAGGAAGCAATGAAATTAGCGGATCGAATTTGTTTGATGAATGATGGGAAAATCGTACAATTGGCAACTCCAGAAGAATTGATAAGTCACCCTTCCAATGACTTTGTTAGAGATTTTGTAAGTGGGGCATCATGGATGAATTCTGATTTCAGCTTAGAGGATCTGATGGAACCTGCACATCATAATAATCTGTCGTCTTCTCCATCATTAACTGCCCATGCGTCACTTGAGGAAGTTTTAACGCTTTTATCTGAACACGAACAAATTAGGGTAGAAAAAAATGGACAAGCGATTGGGTATATCAACAGACAAATGCTCATCCATTATCTTTCTGAAAGTGTACCGGTGGGAGGAAACAATCATGTCTAACTTCATAAATGTATTCCAAAACCGCCAAGATCAATTGATTCAAGCACTTTTTGAACATATTCAACTATCTTTTATCGCGTTATTCTTTGCTGTCATTATTTCCATTCCATTGGGGATTTACTTAACAAAAAAAGCACGTATTGCTGAAAGTATTATTGAAATTACCGCTGTTTTACAAACCATTCCTTCGTTAGCATTATTAGGTTTATTCATCCCATTATTCGGTATTGGAAAGGTTCCTGCTATCATTGCGCTTATTATTTACGCACTTCTTCCCATTCTACGTAATACATATACCGGAATAAAAGAAGTGGACTCTTCTTTAATCGAAGCGGCCATGGCAATGGGAATGAACACACCGAGAAGATTGTTGAAAGTAGAGTTACCTCTTGCAATGCCAGTCATTATGGCGGGAATTCGTACGGCAATGGTGTTAATAATTGGTACTGCTACTCTTGCCGCATTAATAGGCGCAGGTGGTTTAGGTGATCTTATTTTACTAGGAATCGACCGAAATGATTCTTCTCTTATTATTCTTGGTGCTATTCCCGCTGCACTATTGGCCATTATATTTGATTTGTTGTTACGAGGAATGCAAAAACTTTCTTACAAAAAATTACTGGTATCGATTCTTGTAATTGTTATATTGGCTGCCGGTATTTCCATCGCACCTAACGCCTTGAAGGGAAGCCAAGAAAGCATCGTTATTGGCGGAAAATTAGGTTCTGAACCCGAAATTCTGATTAATATGTACAAATTATTAATTGAGGATGAAACAGATTTAAACGTGAAATTAGAACCTGGACTTGGGAAAACATCTTTCTTATTTAACGCTTTACAGTCAGGTGAAATTGATATATACCCTGAGTTCACTGGAACGATTGTGACACAATTTTTAAAAGAAACTGCGGTAAGCAATGATAAACAAGAAGTATATGAGCAAGCACGAGATGGATTATTCGAGAAATTTGATTTTACTTTACTCGAACCAATGCAATATAACAATACCTATGCACTAGCTGTTTCTGCACCATTCGCAGAAAAACATAGCCTTGAATCCATATCCGATTTACATGGTATAGAAGGTGATGTGAAGGCAGGTTTCACTTTGGAATTTTCTGACCGTGAAGATGGTTACGTTGGGATTCAAGAAAAATATAATCTTGAATTTCCTAATCTCGTAACAATGGAGCCGAAACTTAGGTATACAGCTATGGAGCAAAATGAAATCAATTTGATTGATGCCTATTCAACAGATAGTGAATTGAGAAGATATAATCTTAAAGTTCTAGAGGATGACCAAGAATTATTCCCACCATATCAAGGAGCTGCTTTACTTAGGAGTGAAACATTAGAGAAGTATCCGGAATTAGAAGCTATTCTAAACCAACTTGCTGGAAAGATCACCGATGAACAGATGCGCGAGATGAACTATCAAGTAGCAGTTGAAGGAAAAAGTGCTTATAAAATCGCACAGAACTATCTTGAAGAAGAAGGGTTAATTGAAAAGAACAATTAATATAATGAAAGGAACAAGCCATTCCCTTACACCAAATAGGGAATGGCTTTTCAGCTACTTTGTATAAAGAAGACTTCCATCAGCGGTGGTTTTCCCACATCCCCCTCTCACGGTTAGTCGCACTTATCGGACCTTTACGGGCAGGTGATCTCCCACCTACCTTCTTAGTTTCCTCAGAAGCTTAAGGTGGGAGTCTTAAAACGGGTCAAGAACCTTATATTTGAAGCGGGGTAACGGAAATCCTGATCATATACTTACGAATCCTGATTTCTTGCTCCCGTGTACTGATATCCCAATGGTGTTTACCGATATCTTGCTTCCGTGTACTGATATCCCAGCAGTGTTTACCGATATCTTGCTTCCGTGTACTGATATCCCAGCAGTGTTTACCGATATCTTGCTTCCGTGTACTGATATCCTAGTGGTATTTACCGATATCTCGCTTCCGTGTACTGATATCCTAGTGGTGATTCCTGATTTCTTGCCCTCGAATACTGATATCCTAGTGGTGATTCTTGATAAAAATTTCATCAAAGCAAGCGGGACATGGAACCCACTGACCCACTGTCTCTACACCTTTCTCGCCATTTGTTGCGTTGGATCCCACACTCCATTGTACGGTGGAGCATAGGCAAGGTCTAAATCTAGCAGTTGGTGAATGGTCATTTTATTATACAGTGCAGTAGCTAACACATCGATTCGTTTATCCACACCTTTTTTACCGATTATTTGGCCACCAAGCAATTCGTTAGTCTTTGTATGGTAGAGAAGTTTAATATACAATGTTTCCCCACCTGGGTAATACCCTGCATATGAATTTGCTTTCGTCGTCTGTATGGAATACGGCAGATTTAATTGTTTTGCCTCTCTTTCCGATAAACCTGTTCTTCCTAACGTTAAATCAAAAAATTTCACAATCGATGTTCCTACAATCCCTTTAAACGATAACGGATTTCCTGCCATATTTGCTCCAGCGATTCTTCCTTGTTTATTAGCAGTTGTCCCTAATGGAATGTGATCATCTAGTTGTTTTACTAAATGATACTGCGTCGCACAGTCTCCTGCTGAATAAATATTTTTAATCGATGTTTTCATATATGCATTCACATGAATGGCCCCTTGTTCATTCATATGGATACCTGTATCTTTTAAGATGCTTGTGTTTGGCTGAACCCCAATAGCCAATAAAACAAAGTCAGTTTCATGTGATCGCTTGTCCGTTTTTACCGCTTCTACTCGGTCCTTACCTAAAAAGGCTTCAACGGATTCCCCTAATATCAGTTCAATATCGTTTTTCTTTGCTTCCTCATGAATAAGCTCCGCCATATCCTTATCAAAAATCTTCGCCACTTGTTGGCCACGTTGAATAAGGGTTACATTTTTGCCGAGTGTTTTAAAACTCTCAGCCATTTCTAAACCGACATATCCTCCACCAACAATCGTCACACGTTTTACATTGTCAGTTAAATCGTTCATCATTCCTTCCGTATCACGTAATGTTTTCAATGTATGAATCCCTTTTAATTGAACTCCTTCCCAATCCGGAACAATTGGGTCAGAACCTGAAGCGATTAGTAAGCGATCATATGGAACTTCAATAGTCTCTTTCGTTTCTGTATCGATACCTTTCACCTTTTGGTCTTGCACATCTATGTTAGTTACCTCTGTATTTACTCTTGCATCCATATGATATTTTTCTCTGAATGTCTTAACACTTCGGGCAACTACATCATCTAATGAAGGAACTACTCCATTTACTACATAAGGTAACCCGCACTGCCCGTATGAATAATCGGTACCTCGTTCTAAAACCGTAATTTCCGCTGATTCATCCGTACGAACAATCTCCATTGCTGCACTCATCCCCGCAGCAACACCACCTATAATGACGTAATGCAATCTAATTACCCCCTTTTCTATACAATACCCCTGTTAGATAGAAAATAACCATTGTATGCTTAGTTTTAATTAGTACTCAGACAATATTTCTACTATTAAAAAACTTGGCATTTTAGGTTAGGCAAGTGCCTTAGTTGCACTTATTCAAATCTTTACACGAAAAAAAGGAGTTCTTTTGACCATGTCTTCCAAACTACGATATATCCTTTTTAATATGTTACTTATAGTAATTCCTTGGTTATCTGTCATTTTTATTGGGAAACGAAGCTTTAAACGCTATTCCATTTCCGGACTAATCATCGTGATTTTCGAAACCATTAATCATATAATAGGTAATAAAAAGAAGTGGTGGATTTTTTACAATAAGAAAGGAAGCTTTTTAACCAATGAGCTTCCGTTTAGTATTGGTCCATATATGCCAGCTTCCATGTGGATTCTGAAATATACGTATAGCAATTTCAAGAAGTTTGTAATTGTTAATATAATATCTCATGGATTATTTGCATTCATTTTTATGGGTATTCTAAAGAAAATAAGGATTGTCAAACTTCATAGGTTAAACAAATTACAATTTTTCTGTTATCTCCATTATAAAGCTTATTTATTATATGGACTTCAGTACTTAAAGGAAAATTTTAAAAATCCCTTATACGAAACAAAAGGTAAATTAAAAGTATGATTTGTCATCTTATAAACACTTGAAAAGCCATCCAATTTTCTTGGATGGCTTTTCCTGTTCATGCCGCCCCTTGTCATTACGATAAAGATGGGGTATAGTTAGATATACATATTCAAATATTTGAATATGTTTAGTTGAAAGGGTGTTTTTCCATTGTGGTCTGATTTACAGGAGTTTAAAGCAGATTTTTTTAAAGCACTAGCTCATCCATTAAGAATTCGTATTTTAGAATTATTGGCAGAGGGTGATAAGAGTGTGAATGAAATACAGAGTGTTTTAAACAGTGAGGGTTCTAATGTTTCTCAACAACTAAGTGTATTACGGGCAAAAAATATTGTTGTTGGAACGAAGGACGGAAAAAGAGTTATCTATTCTCTCCGCGACCCTTCCATTATTAAATTACTTGAGGTGGCAAAGGAAATATTCGATAACCACCTAATTAATACGATATCTATGTATAAGGAATTAGATAAAAAGTAAAGATTTAGACAGCAATTTAAATAGATTAATAATAACTTAAAGGGGTATAGATAAAGAAATGAAGGGGCTTTTGTTTGAACGTTTAAACGGTTACTCATGGAATCACTTTCAAAAGGATCTTCTTTCGGGAACGATTGTCGGCGTCATCGCGATCCCTTTGGCCATGGCTTTTGCTATCGCGTCCGGTGTAAAACCAGAGTACGGTATTTATACTTCTTGTATCGCAGGGATTATTATCTCGATTCTTGGTGGTTCCAAATTTCAAATTGGGGGTCCTACCGGCGCTTTTGTTCCCATACTACTCGGCATTGTCATCACTTATGGATATGAAGATTTATTACTTGCTGGTTTATTAGCCGGGGTTATGTTGTGTATTATGGGCTTTTTCAAAATCGGGTCATTAATAAAATATATCCCACGTCCGGTAACGATTGGATTTACTTCAGGGATTGCTGTCATTATATTTTCTGGACAAATTGGCAACTTTCTAGGATTATCCGATTTAGAGAAGCATGAAAAATTCATCGATAACATGAAGGAAATTCTTCTTCATCTAAATTCTATTAATCTATATAGTATTATCACAGCTATCGTGTGTTTAGTTGTTATTTTAATTACACCAAAGTTATTCCCAAAAATACCTGGATCGATTATTGGTCTCATTATCTCTACCATCATTGCGATGCTATTCTTCAAAGAAAACATTGCCACAATCGGTTCAACTTATGGTAATATTCCGAGTCAATTGCCAACATTTCATTTTCCAGAAATAACATTGGAACGAATCATGTATTTATTAGTCCCTGCCTTTACCATCGCTGCATTGGGCGGTATTGAATCTTTATTATCAGCAGTGGTTGCAGATGGAATGACTAATAGTAAACATAATAGTAACCGAGAATTAGTTGGCCAAGGGGTTGCGAATATCGTCACGCCTTTATTTGGTGGTATTCCTGCTACAGGAGCTATTGCGAGAACAGCAACCAATATTAAATCTGGGGCGGCTACCCACATGTCAGGTGTTATCCATGGCGTTATTGTCTTAATGACTGTCCTTATCTTTGCACCTTATGCCTCCCAAATTCCATTAGCAAGTATAGCGCCAGTCTTAATGATTGTGGCATGGAATATGGCAGAAAGAAAACAGTTTGCACATTTATTACAGTTAAAAACTGGGGACTCTCTCGTTCTATTAGTTACATTTCTTTTGACCGTATTTACTAGTATTACAACGGCGGTATTAGTAGGTCTTATTCTGGCACTTGTATTATTTGCAAAGCGAATGAGTAACATTTCCATAGTTTCCAGAGTACTACCCGACCATAGCAATCAACATGAAACTGTTGCATCTCATGTAGTCCATGATACTCATGATTGTCCACAAATTAGCATCTATACCATTGAAGGGCCTCTTTTCTTTGGTGCGGCGCAACTTTTTGAACAACGAGTCATGGAGTCTATCCATTACAAACCAAAAGTGTTGATATTACGGATGGGCAATGTTCCATTTATGGATACAACAGGAGAAGCCAACTTTAGAAATATCGTTCAATACTTTAGGAAAAATGGTGGAACTATTCTTATTTCCGGTCTTCAACCAGAAATAAAAGAGCAAATGAGACTATCTGGTTTATACAAGGAAGTAGGGGAAGAACATATATTTGAACGGACTGGTGAAGCAATTAACGTTGCTTTAACGAAAATTAATTTTCAGAAATGTCTTGGGTGTAAGCATTTTGCTTTTCATGAATGTGAGCAACTGTCGAACTCAGGTACTTTAGATAAAAGAGAATTAAATATGGCGCAAAAGTAGGTGGAATTGGGGAGGTGCAATGCCCCCCTACCCCATAACTTTTTCAAGAACTTCATAAATTTCTGGTGCGACTTTATTCATTCGCACTGGTTTCCATTCCTGGTTTACCCACATATGTTTCGTCGTTCCTTTTGCAAGTAGCTCACCAAAGGGTTCCATTGTTTCCCCTTTTTCTTGTGCAAATTCTTCCTCACTTATTTTTCTTACTTCATAATAAAACTCAATACGTACTGGGGAATATTTGGTAACTTTTGAAAAAACCGCTACGCAATCATCGTAGTGAGCGGATTTCTTATATTGAATGTTTACATCTAATACAGGAAGAAGAACTCCGTATTCCTCCATTTTACTATAAGCAAATCCGTAGTGGCGAATCCATTCTGTGCGGCTTACCTCAAACCACGTTACATAATTTCCGTGATGTACGACACCCATCTGATCTGTATCTTTATATTGGACACGCATATTTTCTTGATGCCATCTATCTGTCATTTTTGTCTCTCCTTACTTAATTTTCTATTATTAAGATAGTTTAGCTTTAACAATATCTTTTAGACGAAATTTTTGAACTTTACCTGTACTTGTCATTGGCCATTCAGATGCTTCGACAAACCATACATGACGTGGTATTTTAAACTTTGCTAGCCGAGAAGAACACCATTCTATTATATCTCTTCTTGTACAAGTTTCGCCTAGTTTAAGCTCAATAAAAGCTGCTCCTATTTCTGTTGTTATGGAATCCGGTACTCCAATGACGTTGACTTGACTAACTGCCGGATGCTCAGAAATAACGACCTCCACTTCACGCGGGGATACTAATTCTCCAGAAACCTTGTACATTTCCTTACTTCTTCCAAGAAGCTGGATATAGCCATTTTCATCGATTCTACCTACATCTCCAGTACGTAACCATCCGTCTTTATCGATCGCTTCCGCTGTTTCTTTAGGTTTCTTATAATAGCCATGCGTTACTGTGTTTCCTCTAACTACAAGTTCACCGACAGAACCAGCTGGTAAGGTTTTTCTTGTGTCCGGATCAATCGTTTTATATTGAACATTACTTCCGTTAAATTCCGTTACACTACTGGAACCACCTAATTTTGGACGTCCTACTCTTGTGGAAATACGCTCTAATGGATCGCCAATTTCCGTTGTTACTCCTGATGAAGAAACCTCTGTTTGTCCATAACCTGTAATCATTTCTGTTAGTCCCAATACATTCATTGCTTTTTGCCAAACGGGAATAGGAGCAGGTGCCGCACCGCACCACATGGCAAAAAGATTCGATAAATCAAATTCCGAAACACGTGGATGATTTAACAATGGTACCAAAGTAGATGGAACACATAAATAGTCATTTGCTTTATATTTTTCCATTAATTGTAAAGACTGAAGTGGTGATGCCCCGAGAGCCGAAATAAACGAACCCCCAACAAAGGACATCGCTAAAATCGCTTCAATAATCGCAAAGCAATGATAAAACGGCAATGGTGCAAATGTGACACGACCATCTTCAATTGCCCTACTCATACATGTGGCATAACTAGCACGAAGAAGCATATCTTCCGTTAGCATAACACCTTTTGGACTCCCTGTTGAACCAGATGTATACATAATTATAGCTACCTCATCAGGGTAACGAGACTCATCCCATCTTTGTTGGAACTCCTCATCGGTAATGGAATCCGACCCTTTTAGAAAATCATTCCAAAGAAGAAAACGTCTATCCATTGCATCTTTCTCATCAGTCGGGATACCTATCACTTTTTCAATCTGGCTATTCTCCTGAAATTCTGGAGTATCCAGCAATTCTGCTACTACTTCTGCATGACGTTGATTTTTTACCGTTTGCTGTACTAACAAATACTGTGTATCCGATTGAGAAACAATATACCCTAGCTCATCTTTCGTAAGCATCGCATTAATTGGAATAAACACTGCCCCAACCATGGAGGACGCAATCATTAAAGATGGATACGTAGCATCATTATTCATTAAAATCGCGATATGATCTCTTCGTTTTACCCCAAGTTTCATGAAAGCTTTCGCATATTGAACTGCCAAGTCCCATACTTCTCCGTATGTTAATTCTTTTCCATCTATGTACATATACGGTCTATCTTTATATTCTGAGCATGCTTTTTCAAAATGTCTTGCAATCGTATCCCTTGGCCAGATTGGATAGCGATCTTCCAATGCCTTTCTTCTTTCCGCTATACTTAATATCGTTTTTGTGGACAATCGAACTCCTCCTTCTATTTTTTTAAAAATTGCGAAGTGTCGTGTTCAGCGGATTTTTTTGAACCGCCTCCATTACCATCATACAATGAATTGAAGTAATTGAACGCTTATTTTGCTTTTATTGTTCTAGTGCTATCCTCCAGAAGACTTCCACCAGTGGGCGGTTTCCTTCATCCCCACTGATAGTTAGTCGTACTTATCGGAGCTTTACGGGCAGTTAATATCTAACCTACCCTCTTTGTTCCCTAGAAACTTGAGGCGAGAGTCTTACTGCCTGTTTAGGTAGGATAAAAAGGTAATAAATGTTTACAATAGGAATATCAAACAAGAATAAGGAGTGGGATCTATGTCATTTCCTGAAATACACACAAACTTTTGGGATGCAGTTATTGCAGTGCCTCTAATTGTAATCATTACACAGTTTTTTAAGCTATTTCCAATTCCTCATAAATATTTTCCTACTATCGCATCAGCTTTAGGTTTTCTAATCTCCATATTCATTAGTCACCGTCACGATTTAATAGCTGGGATTTTTATGGGAGGCTTTTATGGAGCAGCAGCAATCGGAATGTACTCCTCATTAAAAACCGCTTGGATCACTTTTCGAAAAAAATATATGAAAAACAAACTACAATCAATCAGTAAGGGATAAAGAGATAAATGAAAAAACGAGAAAGCTACTTGTAGCAGTCTCGTTTTTTTGAAAGCAGAAAGGTATAAAGTTAAAATTATTTACAGTACAAAAGGCGGAAAGAATATCCAGCATCTTTACTAATGATTACTTTAATCCAGTTCCTCTTTGTATTTTTGAAATAATTACGCTAAAGTAAGCTTTAACTATTTTTCCACTTTCTCTAACTCATTCAAAAATGCAGGTTTTCGGTCATAAGTTTGCTTCAGTTCTTTTACTAGCTCCTTAAATTTCGTTTCTCCACATGCTTCCTTGAATACGGTAAGTTTTCGGCAAACGTTACGATATGTTTTTCTTTCCGAAGCGTGATCTGCCTCAAATCTTATATATTTTGTAAATATATCTTCTACCTTTTCGGGATAATCATTTATTAAATATGGATAGAGCTCTACAATGGTAATTGGTGATTGCTCGCAGTATATAAGTACTTTATCACTTCTGTTTTCTGTTTTAGCTATATACACATAAACATGCGGCAAGTAACCAGACTTATTTTCAAATACATCAAAAATTTTATCTAAAACATCGTTCCATTCCTCTTCAGAATATAAATCTTTTAGTTTCGCATATGCTTCATATTCATTATCATAAACAAAATCAAGCAATACCTCTTTTTGTTTTTCCATGTCCTCTATCGCTTCATAAATTTGTAACCGATATTGTTTCCACTTCTTTAGAAGACCTGGATAGTCACAATCATTCTCTTCCCCGTCTTCACATATTTTTAAGGCCGTGTCATAACTGCCATTAGCCATTTCTTTTTCAATCGCTAGTTCTCTAAACTCGTCAAAATCTAAGTTATCATTAATAAGTTGCTCCGCTTTATCTAGTTCCCCATTTCGTTCTAGAATTTTCAGCTGCAATTGTTTAATAGACTGCTGATCATAATCTGAAGACCTTGAGGAAATAGTCGAAATATCAGCCAGAAGTTTTTCCAGTGTTTCTTCCAACTTAAGTCTTGCATGGATACGAGCGGAATAAATCGTGCAAACATCTAATAATTCATAGCGTATATCATTCCAGCCATCATATCGTTTTTGCATAGATTCCTTCAAAATTAGTTGGAACATTTTATCTTGTATTCGGAGGTCAGTTGATACTAGAATCATAGACGAGGCATCCTTCAGAAGTGTAATGCTTTCATTCACAATATACCCTACTTCTCCGCCTGAATCATCGGTGTACTGAAGCATATCTATCACAATGGAAAGTACGGAAATTCCTAATCGAATTGCAGTATCTTCCTCCCCGTTCACCAATTTTTCTCGGCCTTTGTCAAGGACCATCTCTGCTCCTTGCAACGCAGCATGGACATTTCTCCAGGAAATAAACCCTTGCCTCTTATTCTCGTTTATATATTTTCTGATTAGTTGTTTACTAGCTTTCACTTCATCATTAGGGGTCAAAAGCTTAAACTCTGCCTTTCTCCCCACATCTTCGTCCCCTTCAACAAGATATAGGACTAATTCTACTAATTCATCTTTCGAAAGCTTCGATACTTTTTTCTGTAAATCCAAAATCTCGGACTCCTCTCCAAAAGCAAAAACCATTTATTTTAGTGTAACATATTCTGAATTATCTTTCTGTAATGAATCTTTCAAGGGAATATGTTAATTTTATACTCTTCAAAAAATTCACCTGTTTATTCTTATATGAATATTGTATTACGGAAGTTTAGTCAAATTACTAAAGGGAGCGAAAAAATTGGAAAGATTATACACCCACTCTATCCAACCAGGAGATGATTACTGGATCTTAGCCCAAAGATACAACACAACTGTTAACCATATCCTTGCGCTAAATCCATTTGTTAATCCCAATCATCTTTATATTGGTCAGCAAATTTCCATACCTATTTCTGAAAATATTACGAGGCAACCTGAACATTGCATCAGTCAGGCCGAGGTAGATTATAGAAATGACATGCGTAGTCTATGGGAAGAACATGTAGCCTGGACAAGAATGGCGATTATTAGCTTAACATTCAACTTACCTGACATTGAATTTGTCCTTAAGCGACTTTTACTAAATGCAACAGACATGGGTAAGCTGCAAAATCAGTATTCACATTTGATTTATCATGGAAAATTATTTAAAGTAATATAAGTAGATAAGTAATAACTAAAGGAGGACTAAGAATGGCTGACAAAATTAGACTAGGAATCGTTGGTTACGGAAATCTAGGAAAAGGTGCAGTAAAAGCGATTAAAGAAACTCCTGATATGGAATTAGTAGCAGTTTTTACAAGAAGAGAACCTGAATCTCTAACACTAAATGAACCTAGTGTTAAAGCTGTACATATATCAGATGCAATTAATTTTAAAGATGAAATAGATGTTATGCTCCTTTGCGGAGGATCTGCAACAGACTTACCTGAACAAACTCCACACTTTGCAAGCATGTTCAATACAGTAGACAGTTTTGATACACATGCTAAAATCCCCGAATTTTATCAATCCGTGGATGAAGCAGCTAGCAAAAACAATACAACTGCAATTATCTCAGTAGGTTGGGACCCAGGTTTATTTTCCATTAACCGCGTGATGGCTGATGCAATTATCCCAAATGGTGAAAATTATACATTCTGGGGTAAAGGGTTAAGCCAAGGACACTCTGACGCAGTAAGAAGAGTAAATGGAGTAAAAAATGGCGTACAATACACGATTCCATCTGAAAAGGCAATCGAAAAAGTACGTAGTGGCGAAAATCCAAAACTAGAAACGGCTGAAAAACACCGTCGTGTTTGCTATATTGTAGCAGAAGAGGGTGCAGACACAGCAGCTATTGAAAATGAAATTAAAACAATGCCAAACTATTTTGCTGATTACGAAACAGAAGTCAATTTTATAACAGATGAAGAATTACAACGTGATCACTCAAAAGCTCCTCATGGTGGATTTGTCATTCGCGGTGGTAACACAGGAGACAACAAACAAATTTATGAATTCTCCCTTAAACTGGACAGTAACCCAGAATTCACCGCTAGTGTATTAGTAGCGTATGCAAGAGCAGCACACCGCCTAAGTCAAGAAAAACAATACGGAGCAAAAACCGTTTATGATGTAGCACCAGCATACATCTCCCCACGCTCTCAGGAAGATTTGAGAAGAGATTATCTATAGGATTAAAATCCCCTACTTTTATCGAGTAGGGGGTTTACTTTATTTTAAGTGAGGGAGATTATACGGAATTTGCTCATGAATACTGATCTTTTTCTTAAGTTTGCTTAAAAAACAATGCTACTAATGGTAAATAACACTAGCCTTTGATTTTTCTCTTAATTAATAATAATATGGATAACCATAGCCTCCATAATACGGATATGGATAACCATAGCCATATGCATAAGGGCTGATTAAGGCACTACCTAATAGGCCACCTAAAACTCCTCCAACAAAGGGGCCTCCGAAGCCATAACCGAATGGTCTGCCGAAGCCATAACCAAATGGTCTACCGAAACCATGGCCAAATGGCCTACCAATTATTCTCTCGTCAACTTCTTGTATTTGTGGAACTTGCTCTTCATTATACATTTGATTTCCTCCTTATATTTCCAGTAAAATCGCAAAACAAAGAATATAATCAAATACCTATACCTAACGATATTAAGCTATTCGTAATAAATAAATTTGACTAGACGTTAGCCCAATTTTATATAATTCTATCCTAAACAACGAATTCATTTTTAAAATAAATAAAGCATGCTCCATTATGGGATAAATAATTAAAATAAACGAGGGATCTTCTTGTATAAGAAGGTTTTCCCTCGTTTATTCTTTAAGCTTAATACCGTAGCAACATTCTTTAACCTTTTCAAACGACGAACCATCGTCCTCATCCTTTTCCTGTTTAATGGGGAAATTGTAACAAACGAATCATCTGTTCGTCAAATCTTACCTTACAAGAGGAATATACTAAGGTTTTTCAACCTGCACCCTCTTCAAGTGCATTTTTTCACAATCTTTTTTAAAATCTAACATAGATAGCCAATTTTTTATTTATAGTGTTTTCTACAATCTGGCCCTTAAATAACGGATTAGTGGAGGCGTTTAACGTATTATGGGGTGCAATCCCGGGATTTAAGCAATCACGACCTGAATATCAGTATTCATTTATTGTTAACCTATGGTGCATAAAAACCCACCTTACAAAACCTCCCTTTGTCATGCCACAAATATTTATACTTTCTCGTCTGCCAAAAAACGTTTTCTCTCTTCTGGTGAAGGTAACATACAACTTTCCTTCTTTCCAAACCATCTATATCTATTTTTAGCGACTATTTCATAAAAGCAATCTCTTAAGGCACTTGGAACAACTAGTAAGAGGTATAATAGTTTCCATGCTCCCTTCAAGTGTTTGCATACTCGGAGGGCTGCAGAAGATTTAAAATAACAATGATCATCTTCTATTAAAACAAAACTATCTATGTCTAGTGGGGCGTTGTATTTTTTCAATAATTCTATTCCAATTTCACTTTGTAACGAAGCAAACTGGAAGTGTCCTTTTGGATCTCTTTTGATGATGAATTGAACACTATAATCACAAAAATTACATTCGCCATCAAACAAAATAATTCTTTTCATAATACCCCACCTTTTTTCTATATTCCCGCGCCAAAATAAGCCCCTCCATTGTTGTTAATTATATGGGCTTCTTCTATAATGTAGAAATGAAATCCAAGCTATATACATCAGCAAAATAATTTTGCCTTACTCTTTTTTATTCAAGAACCCTCTTTTTTTAATATAGACAAAGTTCCACAATGTTGCAAACGGATTCATTTTATTCGTCTAAGTTTTCTTACAGGCTTCCACCTATGTAATACGAAATTCTTATTCACTGTATGGTACACGGTTGTACCGTCTTTAGCATTAGAAAGCTCTTTGTTTGCGTCTTCAAAATTAATTGGACGAATCGGTACTACTTCATCAATGATTGCTTTATCATCTTCAAAGTGGTAGTCCAGAATTGAAACTAAAAGAAATTGATCTGGGAATATTTCCCGCGCCTCTTGCCATTTCATTTTAGCACCCTCCCCTTACACCATTATAGTCGAATCTTTCGAAAATAGCACCATTAATTTAAGAATCCGTTTACAATTGGGTCGATGAAAAGGTTCATTTATGGAATAGAAATGTTCCTCGTTTCTTTACATTTATTCTACGCTCTCAAGTGTCAGTTCTCTACAGACTTTAGACGATAAAAATGAAGAACGTGTTATAAGTTGTTCCAAATAAGGCCGATGAACGTGAATGCTTATCCTAAAAATTAAAAAAAGACACATACCTCATGATATTAAGAATATGGTGAGTACTGATTTATCGCGTGCGGATACCGATATCCAGTGCAACTAGTAAATGACTCTGGTGTGGAACCAGGGTCATTTACACTAAGTCACTCTTAAAATCCTACAATACTACCAACGTAGTGCAATGAGCAGATTACAACATTGCCCAGCTATTTCAGAGTTATTCAGTATAATCCTTATGCCTGTTGGGGTAAAAGACGTTTTAACATCAATGGTAATTCCTGTGGATTCAATCATTTTATTAACTTTCTCCGATTTCGATTGTTGTGCTGCACTCATAAGTTCCTTTGCAAATACTGGATCTTCTGCTAATTTAGCAAGTAATAAATTAGCCTGTTTCATTAGATCCTGGAACTTGTGAACGGATTTATCTAACTGCTCGGTATTAACAGGCGGGTATTGATTTTGCTGTCTTACCGTACTTTGTATTAGATTATTTCGATACATGGGGGCGTAATTCACAGGAACCGTACCTATACTCTGCGGCAGATAATATGGATAAACCATGTATGGGTGACCGTAATAATACACAGGGGACCCTCCTTCCATTAATCATACCGTACATCTTATGCGTAACAGCTTGGTAGAGGTGTGTCTCAGTCAAAGAAGAACATGTGCGGTGTTTTCAACCCTCTAGCTAGAAATCAGCAAAAATACTATGATGTTACTCCTTTTGTTTCATATAATTACTAATGTATGTATTTTCTCTTTTTAAAAGATAATGAGATTACAAATCATTTGTTTTCGTTTAAAGGTAATATAGGCTCTTCATCGCTATATCTTGAGTACGTCCAACCTCCATTCTCAACATCTGAACAAGCTTCATTCTTACATGTAAATATATAGCTTTGCTGATCCGTTTGAACATAAATCTCATAGTGAAAAACAGAAGATGGATCATCCACGTTGAAGCGACTTACTCCTTGTTTAATTGCATAAACAGGCTCCTTTGAGGCAATTTCTTCATATTGCTCACTTTCAAGCACCATTTTTGTCATTTCTGCCAGGAATTCTAGATCGTCCGAATCCGGGGTATAGGTGCTTTTAAGATAACTTGTAATCCCTAAATAAATATTTAATATTAAGCTAATGCAAAACAAGATAATGATGACAAATAACTTAGGTTTCCTTATCATCTTTTCCTCCTTTTTGTTAGTCCGATAAGCTTTTTTTCAATTATATGGTCTGAAACTGACAGTCGATTGAAATTAAACCCGTCGTCTACCTATTGCGAGAAATTGGTCTTTCTAAGGATTCCATATCTTCCTCCAAATTCACCATCTTCTGATTCACCATTTCTTTTGCATCCTTTACGCCTTGGTTATAAAAATAAGGACCAATTTCTTTCAAAATAAAATCCAACATGTTTTCCGCTGCTAAATCTCCAATTTCCTCGGATCGTTCGTAATAAAAGTATTCTTTCAATTCTTCTTTTATTTGATCTTTGATTTCTTTCGGAAGCCTAGTATACATGGGTTCTCTCCTTTTTCAACTTTTTTATATTCCTAAACAGATAATGTTTTTGTTCATTCCATTCATATAAAGAAGACTTCCATCAGCGGAGGTTTTCCTTCATCCCCAACTGACAGTTAGTCGCACTTATCGGACCATTACGAGCAGTTGGCCTCTCACCTACCTCCTTCATTTTGCCAGAAACTTGAGGGCGGATAAACCGCTAACCATTTTTCTTACTCTTATTGTCATTCATTCCAAGTTTCTTTTGGCTACCAGAATTCTTGGGCGACCTGATTAAAATTCCAATTCCTAGCATTAAAATGAAAATCCCTAACCAAGAAGTACTGTTTAAGTGTTCTCCTAATAAGAAAACTCCTAATAGTGCTGCTGTTAAAGGTTCTGCTAATGCAAGTGTGACTGCAGTTGATGAAGAAACATGTGTCAGACCTTTGGCAAAAAGGAAATATGCAATCCCAGTTGCTATAATTCCAAGTTGAAGACTTACACCCAAACCTTGAAGGCTCGTTATCCAAGACATATCAAACATAAATAAAAACGGGGATAGCCAGATTGCACTCAGCGTGAAAACAACCGCTACTACGGATAATGAGGAGTAATTTTTAACCATATTTCTACTTATAAGGGTGTAACAAGCGAAAGATAATCCTGCCCCAAGAGCCATAATTATTCCTGTAGGTTCTACATTTACTGATTCTTTATTGCTAAAGAGCATGAGGCAACCTAAAATGGAAAGGAACGTAGAATACCACCAAATTTTAGATGGACTCACCTTTAAATAAAGCCATTCTATGAGACCAGATAAAATAGGCGCACTCCCAATGGCTACCACCGTCCCAATGGCCACACCCGTCATCGAAACCGCCGAGAAAAATAACGGTTGATACAACGCCATACTTAAAGAAGCTAATATCGTTGTCTTGATTGGCCAATTTTTCAAGTCGAGTTTTCCGATTGCTAAAACCACTAATAATAAAAATAACCCTCCAACAAATAAGCGTGTAGCCCCAATAGCAATTGGGTGTGCTGTCTCCGGGGCAAGGGCCTGAGTTGTACCCGTTGTTCCCCAAAGCATTGCTGCAAATAATATTAAAAATGGAGAAAGCTTTCCCTTCACTTTTCTCACCTCTATTTACGTTAAAAATCTTTCTATCATTTTCACATGAACCAGTTTAGTGAACTCCTTATTACTATACTTCGACATTAAAAGCATCAACCCTTTTTGTGATATATAGGTCCACTATCCTATATAAATTAATTTGTGCCAATCCCTCAAAAAACAGCACAAACCATTTATAGTTGTGCTGTACAAATCCTACTCTTTCATTAATCCCTCTGAAGAAGAGATAAAATATATTCTTTTAGATCTACTATACGGGAATATTCTGGTTTATCCGAAGTTCCTGCAATGATTAAGGGAACATTAGATTCCTGTCTATGCAGGGAACCATGAGCTGCACCGCTTATATGATTAGGGGTGCTTTGTGCTTTAAATTCATATCCTGGTTTTGCATTAGCAATAATGTACCGACCTTCATGAGAATTTAACGAGCCGTAAATTCTTGCTAAGGCATCTGGATAATCCCCGTAAGATAGAAATTGATTGTTCGTCAGCCGTAAATCGAGGATATCTCCCCCTCTACACTCCAGAACTGGTTATACACATCTGTAAAGGCTCCATTACGGCGGAAAGTTAATATCCCGTCCTTTACTCCTGATACAACATGGATGTCCCGACCATTCTTCCATGCGATTACATCAATTCTATCGTCTTTTCTAAGCTACTCAATCAACTCATTATACGAAAGTTTTTGATCAAGAAGATAAATGAGAGTCATACGTTGATTGACACATAGGGCGATCTGGTCTTTTTTGGTCACTTTTTGCTGGATACGAGCAATTTGGAATTTCTTAAATGTTTTACGTAAATCAATCACATATTTTCGATGGTTGGTTCCTGTTGCACTATGTCCATTATCACCAATGACCATCCAGATATTTTTGCTAATAGCTTCATCCCAACTTGTATACATATTAAATATTTTCTGAATTTCCCGGTCGATTTTTAATATAAGCTTCAGATCCATTGGTCCCTTAAAATGAATCCTCAAATCCATATCCTGAAAAATACAGAAAGTAAAACCTGGAAGCTTTTTTCTACGAATCAAATAACGCAGCTCCTTGGCGACGTACTTGTAATTACCTGCAGCTATTTCCGTTGGTAAACCTCTTGGCCTTATTTTTGAAAAAGCCCCCAAGGAAAAGATGGACGGGACATTTGCCACCCACTCACCATTTTCAAACTGAGTGAAGGAACTTAAGAACTTAGGTGTCTTTAACCGTTGTGCTTTATTTCCGCGGTATACACAGATCTTCATAAATAGTGGTGACATCATTACTCAAATGCTCGTGGTTCAGACGATATAGCATATTATGAATCGAACGTCGCATCCCAATACGAAATGTCTCCCTAAAACCTGTCCCGTAGTTAATGAATTCTTTATTTCTTGTGTCAAACCAATGTAAACCAGGAATCCGATGCTGATCTGCATATGTGCCAGTCAATAGCGAACTATCAATGGTTACTGACATAGCGGGAAAGGACGTGACCATATCAGAAAAGTAAGTACCGTTCTCCATTAAATACTGCAAAGCAGGCGCACGACCTGTTTGGGCTGCAACCTCCAGAGCCTGTGGCATAAGGGAATCTATATTAAGTAAAATAACAGGTTTTTCAAATGATTTGGTCTGTTTCATTTTAATCCTCGCTCTTTATCTGAAGTTTTAACATCTGCTTCTTTTTCTTCTACATTAAGTTGGCACAAATTTACACTTTTATACATTGGGCCACGGGAACAGGTCCATCGTCCCGAGACCACCTAAAAAGCAATTTGGGCTAATGTACCTGTCCCCTCATTCCACTTGAAAACTATTTAACGCGCAGTTTTTGTCCTACTTGCAATGAGTTTATATTCTTAATATCGTTCATACTTACTAATTTTTCGATTGTTGTGTTATAGGTGTTAGCAATTTTGGTTAAATTATCTCCAGATTTAACCGTGTAATATACTGGATTACTGGCATTGGGAATTTTTAATACTTGACCGATTCGAATAAAGTTTTCATTAGATATATTGTTTGCTGCTTTAATGATATTTACTGTTGTATTATATTTTTTGGCAATCTCAGAAAGTGTATCTCCAGCTTTTACGATATAGTTAGTACTTGTTACCGGAGCCGGTTGTGGAGTAAAGTCACGAAGATATGCTGTTGGTTCAAGGGTGCTATTAACTAGATCAGAGCTCCACCCGTATAATGGGGATGCTTTCTCTCGTACCTCATAATGCAAATGCGAACCCGTCACATCCCCCGTATTTCCTTGGTATCCAATAAGCTCATCTTTTTTAATCGTATCCCCGATCTTGACTGCGACACGATCAAGGTGAGCATATAATTGCGCTCTTCCATTATCATCTTTCAAAACAACAACATTTCCATAATTATTTAATCCAGTACCAGCTTTCCCCATTCCCGCATATAAAACTGTACCACCAGTAAATGCGTAAATAGGAGCTTTATGCGCCTTAACTAGATCAATACCTGGATGAAAGTCAGACTTACCTCCTAACCGTCTCCAACCATAGGGACTCGTAATGGTATACCCTTCAAATAGATTGGCCATAAAAATGGTTTCCCTCCTTTTTACTATAAGATGCATCTTTATCAAATTCGTAAATTTAATAAACCTAATAATCTCAAAAACAAACCAATATCATAGGTTACGGGAGACAAGGGGACAGGTCCATCATCCCAAAGTGAAACCCTCTAATTTTTATGCACAAAAATAAATATTCCGAAAAAGTCATTGACACTATCCTAGAATTTTGTTATAAATAATTTATAATTATTCGAATAAAATCCGTGACGAGAAAGAGTAAGATAGGAAACCTGTTCCCTAGAGAGTCGACAGTTGGTGAAAGTCGATGTACAGATCGTATCTGAAAATCATCTCTGAGATGCAAAGCCGAACATAAGTAAGCTTTGACGGAATTCCGCCGTTAATTGGAGCGCGTATGATAGTACGTAGCTAAAGTGTCGTATGTTTATTTTTCATACATACGGAATTTGGGTGGTATCGCGAGTATAAACTCGTCCCTTTCTATGGGACGAGTTTTTTTATTTGTAATAATTAAATTCAATTTAAAGAGGTTACAAAATGAGTAAAAAACATGTTGTATTCATTGGATTTATGTTATTTTCTTTATTCTTCGGAGCTGGTAATTTAATCTTCCCACCCATTGTTGGACTAGAATCGGGAAGTCAATTTACTCCAGCCATCATCGGATTCCTTATTACAGGTGTTCTACTTCCATTTTTCGCAGTCCTTGCAGTTGCACTCACAGATGGTGGAATTGTTGCAATGGGTAGCCGTGTCCATAAAGTATTTGGAATTATTTTCGCAATTCTAGTGTATTTATCCATTGGTGCTCTATTTGGTATTCCACGTGCAGCAAACGTTGCGTATGAACTCGGATTCCAACAAGTTCTTCATGCAAATGGTCAAGTCGCGTTACTTGTATTTTCTATCGTATTTTTTGGCATTACGTATTACATTACGTTAAACCCAAGTAAAATCGTGGATCGGGTTGGTCAAATCTTAACCCCTATCCTACTAATTACACTAGCAATTCTTTTTGTTCGGGCTTTTATGATTCTAAACAATCCGCCGCTTCAGGCAACGGAAAAATATACTGCTTCGCCATTTACAGCTGGATTTTTAGAAGGGTATTTCACGATGGATGCAATCGCAGCATTAGCATTTGGGATTGTCGTCATCAATGCATTGAAGGGGAAAGGTGCAACTACGAATAAACAATTAATCAAGGGAACAATTAGCGCAGGAGTTGTTGCTGCAGCAGGCTTAGCCATTGTGTATGTATCACTTGGATGGATCGGTGTGGTTATTCCCAAAACAGAAACCTTCGAAAATGGAGCACAAATATTAACGCTAGCGTCTCATTTACTATTCGCGTCAACGGGAAGCTTATTATTCGGGGTCATAGTCATTCTTGCCTGTCTGACTACTTGCGTTGGTTTGATCAGTGCATGTGCAAGTTTCTTCCATGAAATTTATCCGAAATTAGGGTACAAATCATACGCTACCGTGTTTACCCTATTAGGTTTTTCTGTTGCTACTTTCGGTTTAGATGCTATCTTAAGCTTTGCTGTGCCATTATTAGTATTTATCTATCCAATAGCTATTGTATTAATCATCCTTTCGATTGCACAACGTTTCTTACCAGAGAGCAAAACAATGTTTAGACTTTCTGTATTGCTTACGACGATTTACTCCGTCTACGAAATTCTTTCATCTCTTGGACTTAAAATGGAGATGTTTACTAAATTAATAGGCTTTGTACCATTCTTTGAAAATGGACTAGGTTGGTTTGTACCAGCCGTTGTTGCGGCTATTGTTGGATTTGTTGTTGACAGGGCTAGTGGACCTACATCTGAAGCCACTTTAACACATGAGCATTAATAGTAAAATAGAGAAGGGCAAGTGCTTACTTGTCCTTCTCTTTTAATCAGAAAAGTTCACTGTCCCAAAACTTTATTGGGACGATGAACCTATCCTTATATCTTCATTCCATTCCACCGTCAATATCAATGCAACTTCCATTCTTAAACCTATCATGACCAAATTCACAAGGTTCTAAGGTACTTTCCAAACTTCTTTCGGATAGCTTTTCACAATGGAAAAGCGAATAATTATTGTTTCGCTTTATATTCTTCATTGTATCTGTCATCATATAAATGACAGGCAACCCAATGCTCTGGTTTATGTTCTATAGATTCTGGAGTTACTTTGCCACACACTTCCATCGCAAATGGGCATCTTGTCCGAAAACGACACCCACTTGGTGGATTGATCGGACTTGGTACATCTCCTTCAAGAATAATTCTTTCGCGTGAGCGTTCGACCTCTGGATCTGGTAAAGGTATCGCGCTTAATAATGCTTGTGTATATGGGTGGAGCGGCTCTTCATATAACATTTCGGACGAGGCTATTTCCGCCATACTTCCTAAATACATAACTCCTACACGATCACTAATATGTTTTACCATTGAAAGGTCATGGGCGATAAATAAATATGTTAAACCACGTTCCTTTTGTAGACGTATTAATAAATTAACGACTTGCGCCTGGATCGATACATCCAGTGCCGAGATTGGTTCATCGGCGACAATAAAATCAGGATTGACTGCTAATGCTCTAGCAATTCCAATCCGTTGTCGTTGTCCACCACTAAATTCATGGGGATAACGGTTCCCATGATCACTATTTAATCCGACTGTTTCTAACAGTTCATTAACCCGTTTCGTACGTTCTGCTTTACTCTTTACGAGGCCATGTATATCAAGACCTTCGGCAATAATATCTTTAACCGTCATTCTTGGATTTAATGAAGCATAAGGATCTTGGAAAATCATCTGCATACTACGATTAAATTTCTTTAATTCCTTTTTTGACTTTTTAGCATGTACATTTTCGCCATGAAAATTGACTTCGCCGGCTGTTGCTTCATACAATCTTAGTATTGTCCGTCCAGCTGTTGATTTTCCACAACCTGATTCACCAACTAAACCAAATGTCTCACCCTTATAAATATCAAAAGAAATCCCGTCGACAGCACGCAATACATTGTTGCGATCAATATTAAAATGCTTTTGTAAATTTTTAATTTCTAATAGTTTTTCTCTCGTGTTATCCATGAACCTTCGTACCTCCTACTCTGGCAGACTCCGGTATTTCTACCTTTGGTGCCCGTTCATCAAGTAACCAACAAGCAGCCTTCTGTGTATTCGATACGTCCGTATATTCCGGCATACGATTTTCACAAACCTTCATCGCAAATGGACAACGAGTTACGAATGGACATCCCTTTGGCGGATCAGCCAAATCCGGTGGTGAACCTGGGATAGCTTGCAATTCTTCATCCCGGTTATCAAGCTTTGGCATTGAACCTAGTAGTCCCCAAGTATACGGGTGTTGCGGATTGTAGAAAATTTCATCAACATCCCCGGTTTCGACAATTTTCCCACCATACATAACTGCGACTCGATGGGCAGCATTTGCTACTACACCAAGATCATGAGTAATAAGAAGAATCGCCGTTCCAGTCTTTTCCTGTAATTCTTTCATTAAATCCATAATTTGCGCTTGAATGGTTACATCAAGTGCTGTCGTCGGTTCATCCGCTATAAGAATCTTCGGATTACAAGCAAGTGCAATCGCTATCATTGCCCGTTGCCGCATACCGCCAGAATACTCATGTGGATATTGATTAATTCTTTTTTCAGGGGTTGGAATCCCAACTAATTTTAATAATTCAATTCCACGTTCATGGGCATCCTTTTTCGACATATTTTGGTGTTTAATTAAACTTTCTGAGATTTGTTTACCAATTGTCATCGTTGGATTAAGAGATGTCATTGGATCTTGAAAAATCATACTAATCTCTTTTCCACGAATGGCTTCCATCTGCTTCTCCGACTTTTCAGTTAGGTCTTGGCCTTTAAAAATAATTGACCCATTAACGAACTTTCCGGGAGGCATTGGAATGAGTCGCATGAGGGATTGGGCTGTTACACTTTTTCCAGATCCTGACTCACCGACTATTGCTAACGTCTCTTTTTCATTTAATTCGAATGTTACACCACGGACAGCTTTTACGTCACCGCCGTACGTATCAAACGAAACAGAAAGATCGTTTACTTCCAAAATTTTTGACATAAGTTTATCCTCCCATTATTTCCTTACTTTTGGATCCAGTGCATCCCGCATGCCATCACCAATTACATTAAATGCCAACATTGTTAAACAAATAAAAAACGCTGGGAAGAACAACTGGAATGGATAGTATTGCAATGCTGGTAACGCATCAGACGACATCGTACCCCAACTGGCAAGTGGTGCTGGAACACCAAGTCCAAGATAACTTAAAAATGCTTCTGTAAAGATGGCATTTGGAATCGTCAATGTTAATGTAACTAATATTGGCCCTAATGTATTAGGTACAAGATGTTTAAACATTAATCTTGTGTTACTTGCCCCAAGTGATCTTGATGCCATAACATATTCTTCTGACCGCAACTGCATAACTTGTCCGCGTACAATCCGAGCCATATTGATCCAACCGGTAATGGTCATCGCGATAATTAATGTCCAAAGCCCTTGGGGTAAAATAACCATCAATAAGATAACGACTAGCAAATACGGAACACCATATAAAATATCAGCAATCCGCATCATATATTCGTCAACCTTACCACCAAAAAAGCCGGCAATCGCTCCCCAAATCACTCCAATTACAAGGTCGATAAAGGCAGCCATCAGTCCAATAAATAACGAGATCTTTGCTCCATACCATGTTCTAGCAAAAACATCACGACCAAGATTATCCGTTCCGAACCAATGTTCAGCAGAAGGAGATTGGTTCGCATTCATTAAGTCATTTTGATAATAGTTCTGACCCGAGATCGGCCCACCAATAAACGACAAAATTCCAAGTATAATGATAATAAAAACACCAAAGATAGCTAATTTATTTTTACGAAAGCGACGCCAACCATCTTTCCAATAAGATGTACTCTCACCAGCTATTTTTTCAGCGTCGGAATGATCAACTTGTAGGGGCTCAAAGTCAGATTGGTTTAATTGTACTTGTGACATTATTTTTCGGCCCCCTTATCCGTAACTTTAATTCGTGGGTCAACTAACCCATATATTAAGTCAACAATAAGAATCGATACTAATAGTAAGACACTAAAGAAGACTGTCGTTCCCATAATAACGGTATAATCCCGGTTTGTAACACTAACAACAAATTCGTTTCCTAATCCCGGAATACCAAAGATTTTTTCAATAATAAAACTTCCTGTTAAAATAGACACAACCAATGGGCCAAGGTATGAAACAACAGGCAAGATCGCATTGCGAAGACCGTGTTTATATGTAACAACTCGACTGCTCAATCCCTTTGATCTAGCTGTTTTAATGTAATCAGCATTTAAGACTTCTAGCATGCTTGAACGCATTAACCGAGCAATAAATGCTAATGGTGTTGTAGCAAGCGCTACTGCTGGTAGAATCGTATGGGCAAAAGATTCAAATCTAGCTACAGGTAATGCTTGTAGTTTAATCGCAAAGATATATTGTAAGATTGTTGCCATAATAAAACTTGGAACGGATATACCAAGTACAGCGATAACCATTGCAGCATAGTCCCCAAATTTATTATGTTTAAGCGCAGCAATAACACCT
The DNA here is from genome assembly GCF_038006665.1 of Oceanobacillus sp. FSL K6-0118. NCBI lineage: Bacteria > Bacillati > Bacillota > Bacilli > Caryophanales > Bacillaceae > Oceanobacillus > Oceanobacillus sp. FSL K6-0118. The sequence goes on along the minus strand of NZ_JBBOVR010000001.1, from coordinate 1,156,068 downwards.
AATAACACCCCAAACGATAGTGCCAGTAAAATAGCTTCAGCCCCTAAAATTAAGGAATATGGAAAACTTCTAGCAATAATATCGGTAACTTCCTGTCCAACATATTTAAATGATGGACCGAAATCTAATGTAATTGCTCGTACTAGATAATCGAAATATTGTACATGTATCGGATCGTTCAATCCATAAGCTTCATTCATTTGTGCTTCAATTTCTGGTGGTAACTTCCTTTCTGATGCAAAAGGCCCCCCTGGCGCTGCCTGCATAAGAAAAAATGTTATGGTAATAATAAAAAATAGTGATACGATGATATAGCCTATTCGCTTTAGTAAATATTTGGCCAAGAGCTTACACCTCCATATTCCCTTGTTAACTTTTTGTATAGCAAGGGATGATATAAGAACATCCCTGCAAATTGGCTAACTATATCTAAAGATCCATAGATAAAGAAAGATATAGTAATAGAGGGATGCTAGATAAATAGCTTTAGTATGTGAAGATTTTTGAAAGGGGTTAACCGTTTGCTTTATTTGAACATTACCAATAGGGTTAATGGTTAATACAAGGTATACAGAAAAATCTATATACCTTGTATCTCTAATTCAGTCACTCTTATTCAGAAATATATCCCCATTTAAATTGCATCGTTCCAATTGGAGAAACAGTAATATCTTTGACATTATCTTTATTTACCCAAACGTTCGTATAGAAATAAATTGGGGCAATTGGCATTTCATCCATAAAGATTTGTTCAGCTTGACGAAGAATGTCTCTACGTGCAGCTTCATCTGTTTCAGCTCTCGACTCTTTAATCAATTTGGCATAATCTTCATTTTCCCAGTTCGTGTAGTTATTACCACCAACAGATTCAAAGATTTCTAAGAAATTGATGGCATCATTGAAGTCGGCATTCCAACCCATTCGGCCTACTTGGAAGTTACCTTCACCCATCGTATCAAGGAATACGTTCCACTCTTCATTATTTAGTTCAACTTCTACACCAAGGTTTTCACGCCACATATCTTGAACAGCTTGAGCGATTGCACCATGTGCTTCACTTGTATTATAGGAAATTTTAATTTTAGGTAATTCTTCTAAACCTAACTCTTCCAGACCTTTTTCAAGATACTCTTTCGCTTGTTCAACATCGTTATCCTTGAAATAGCCTTCATTATTTTCTTCAAATATTGATGGAGGTACTAGTGCCGTTGCCGGTTGTTGTTCACCTTTTGTAATGTTTTCTACAATCCCTTGACGATTCAGAGCAAGTGAAAATGCCTTACGTATATTCACATTATCAAATGGTTCTTCTTCCGTGTTAAAAGCATAGTAGTATACACTAGCTAATGGAGTAATATTTAATGTTCCCTCATCTTTTAATGCCGGAATTGCAGATAAAGGAATTACATCTGTTGGTGATCCAGTCCAATCCAATTCATCATTGTTATACATTTGTAATGCTGTATTTTCATCGTCAATCATATACATGTTAATTGTTTCCAATTTAACTGTGTCGGCATCCCAATATTCCGGATTTTTCTTAAGTACAATTTGGTCTTTATGTGCCCAAGAATCAAGCAGGAACGGGCCATTTGTTACATAATCCTCCGAGACGTCCAGAGCCCAATCGTCTTTACCATCGACAACTTTATGGTTTACTGGATAATACGTGTAAAAAGCAGTTAAATCTAGGAAATATGGTGTTGGATGTTCAAGTTCGACAACTAATGTTTTATCATCCTCAGCTTTAACACCTACATCATCTAAGGAACCGCCATTTTCTTTGGCATCTTCAGCACCTTTAATAACATAAAGCTGATATGCATAATCAGTATCTGCGTTATTTGGATCCAATACCCATTTCCATGCATATTCAAAGTCCTTGGCTGTTACAGGATCACCGTTTGACCATTTCGCATCTTCACGAATTTTAAATGTGTATGTTAACTTGTCTTCGGAAACCTCATAGGATTCTGCCATCGCTTCTTCAGGTTCATCATCCTGATTCAACCGCATTAAACCTTCAAATATTTGTGTAAGAACAGCATTTGACGTTGTATCTGTTGCCTTACCTGGATGTAACGAAGGCGGTTCGGTTTTAATATTTATATTCAATGTTTGGTCGGCAGCCAATGCCGTACTACCTTCATCCTTGGAATCTTCTTCCTTAGCCGAATCTTCTTCCTTGGCCGATTCTTCCTTACTAACATTTCCACCACAAGCTGCTAGAACCATGCCTATGGCTAACATAACTACGATAAGAAAAGACCACTTCTTCCATTTCATAGATTTATCCCCCTTATGTAACCGTTTTTTATTTTACAGATAATTTAGTGTTATTAAATTAATCTGTATTTATATTATACTATCATTTCCCAAATATTCCACCACTTTTTTAAAAAATGATTGACCATTCATTCATAAATTTTATATTCTACCAAATATGTTTTACAAAAACGTTGATTTATCAATACTTTTTATAAATTAAAGGGTAAATCTATTATCGTACTATTCCCTTAAATTACCATTTTGTATCTGAAGTCTAATTTACTTATTTAGCGACATAAAGTGATTTATGGTAATAAAAAAAAGCTTCATTGCTACGCGATAGCGACGAAACTCTTTTTCTATTTAAGTATGGATTTTTAAAAAGTAGAGTATTATAAATAACGCTACATATTACTGACTGATAGTTCATTCCATTCACTTGCTAAAATCCCATATACCGTATGGTCAACATAATGGTCATATAGCCACTCTACTTGTCTAATAGTTGCTTCATTTACAAAACCCAATCTTTCTGGAACGCTCCTGCTCTTTTTATTCTCCACGGCAGCTCGTATTTCCACTTTATTTAAGTTGAGGTGATTAAAAGCATAGTCGGTCAATGCTTTAGCAACTTTCGTCACAATCCCTTTTCCTTGAAATTCTTCTCCAAGCCAGTAGCCAATATATGCCGTCTTGTTGGACCAATTTACACTGTTGAAGCCCGCTACACCCACAATTTCTCCATTGAATAAAATAACGGTATTTAAACTTTTATTTTCGGCATAACCTTTTAAACATCCTCGGATAAATTCTTTTGTATCTTCCACATTCTTGGTGAAGTCAAGCCAAGGCAACCATTCTTTTAAATAATTTCTCGATTTGTCAGTTAGTTCAAAAATACTTTCAGCATCATTTAATTCAATTAATTTTAGTGAAACATTCTTGTCAATATTATGTATGAACATAATCTGTCCCCCTATTTTTGCTATTTTTTACTTACTAGCATTGTATAAATATAGTTTAAAAATCCTGCAAAGTCTATTCCAGAAATTTTTGCCAAAAAGGCAAAGGTCAACTAAAGTTTAGGATGAAACCTCTGAATCTGATAGACAAGATCCAGAAATATGGTAGACAAGATAGAAGGAGCGATTTCGTTATTCTTACACGATAGTCGTGACGCACTGATGGATTCAAAACCCAGCAACTTGGAAAAATATTTTTCTATTTTTCATTATTTATATTGATAGTTTTTTCTTAGGTAGATACATATTGTTAGGATTATGTATCAAGGAGAGATAAAGAACGGATACGTTTGTATCCACTCTAAAACTGAAGTTAATACATCCATCGCTGATATACTTCATTCTCTAAATCTTTTTCATTGAACATATTTAATTCCCTTTTTGCAATAAAAATCAGATATTCATCGTCGCCATAATTGAAAGTCTTATATATTTCCTGATTCTTTTTATGGAACTCGTGAATCAACTCTGTTAACTCAAAATACGTTAATTCTCCGGATTTCCATTGTTTAAATTTCTCAAATAGAGGTTCAAGTTCTTTTTCAGTCAAATGTCGATGATATAAATCTAATATTCGACGATCACGTTTCCGTTCTTCTTTTGTTTTTTTCATTTTAAATAGGATCCTTTCTTTTCTATTTCTTTTAAAATGGTAGATCCCAATTATCAGAATATATTGGTATGAAGTTTTTTTCAGGTTCTGTCACTTTCGACTGTTCTCGTTCTTCCCATGTTATCCCAAAAGGAGCACCGCCATCCGTATATCCTGCAATAAATGCAAAAGTTTCATCGCTATCTTCCCAAAGGTCTTCTTCCATAAATTCCTGTTTTCTCTTCCTAGCTTTACGCTTTTCTGCTTCCTGTTGTTTTTGAACAGCCGCTCTCTTCAACTCTCTTTTATAATGTTCGCTAGTACGAAATCCTAATAATTCCAATTCTTTTACTGCACATAGCTTATCAACGGCATAATGTTTACTATACCCATAAACTAGATTTTTTCCTTCGTATTTTGGAACCCAATGCCTAGCAGACTGCAAACGGCTATTACGATTCATGCGTTTATGACGTGGAATATTTGTCTTTTTTCTTTTTAATTTCCCCATATGCATATCACCTTAATCTTAATTGAAACATTCACTAAAGTGGAATTATAACATTTGTAAAAAGCGCTGGGAAACGATATAGTTTTACCGCCTTATTGAGAAAAGGGGGGCATACAGGATGGATAGTACGGAGACCAAACTTTAGAAAGTATTCCAGGAAATAAAACAGCTGAAAGGGGAAAGCAATCATTTAGTACAGAAAAACCACTTATTAAAACACCATTACAAACATATTCAAACAGAATAAATTTTTCAAGGATTGCTCCAAGCTACCATACCTAAAGTTACAATTCCTTCAATTCTTCTACTTGTTCCTTAGATAGATGAGTAACCTTTGCTACAAATTCAACCGGTGATCCTTGTTTTAATAATTCTTTAGCAATGTTCTGACGCTCTTCCATTTTTCCTTTTTCAATACCCTTTTCCATACCTTTTCTTTCCCAGGAATTTGACAGTTCAAAAATCTCCTCTGCATTATCCAATTCTTTAATTTCTTCCATTAATTGCTCCTTCTCTTGGTTATTCAGGGTTAAATATACATCAAAGAATAAAGAATCTGGATTTTTATGATTAGACACCTAATTTCCTTTTGTTGTTCGACCAGTACCTTATTTCACTTTTCCGGAACCCCGAAAGACTATCATACTTAAAGTTACAATTTTCCCTTTAATTCTTCTACTTCTTCCTTAGATAAATGCGTAACCTTTGCTACAAATTCAACCGGTGATCCTTGTTTTAATAATTCTTTAGCAATGTTCTGACGCTCTTCCATTTTTCCTTTTTCAATACCTTTTTCAATACCTTTTTCAATACCTTTTTCAATACCTTTTTCTATCCCCTTCTCCATACCTTTTCTTTCCCAGGAATTTGATAGTTCAAAAATTTCCTCTGCATTATCCAATTCTTTAATTTCTTCCATTAATTGCTCCTCCTCTTGATCATTTAGGGTTAAATATACATCAAAGAATCCAGTAATAAACCTTTGTTTTGCTGGATTAAGTTTCATTCGGACTAACATTTTTAAAAATTCCAATTTAACTTCTATCTTTTCTCTTTCCGTATAACCCATTTTACTTAACAATGCTGCTGCAACAGGGTTATCTGATTCAATATATTCGCGCCAATTCTTTTTCCTTAATTCCAGTGTTAAAAAATTAAATGTCAATACATGAAAAAAAGGAAAGCTTATAGAAAATTCATCCTGTTCATTTCTTTTTTCATTATAGCTAAAAACAGCAATTGGTAATATTGGCTTCTGATACTTATTATACAACAGACTGAAATAGTGATACATACGCTCATGAAAATCATTTTCAACGTAACTTTGGGGTTCAACATGGATAATAAGAATCGTTTCTTCTCCCTTTAATTTTGTTTCAATCACAATATCCAGCTTTCTATTTCTTCCTTGAAGAATATCCGTGTAAACTTCCTCTGATAATGGACGGATTTCTGAAAAATCCACACTTTCATGGACTTCTGGAAAGAATGCTTCAAGAAATTCCTCAAAAAAGTTGTAGATCAATTCTTTTGCCAATTGATCGTGATGGGTGTATTTTGTATTTTCTTCACGTATTAATGTAATTTGAGTCATGAGTAGAGGCCTCCTAGGGGATGTAATGAGGAATAATACAATGATGTGTGAACTAGGTATATTATACTAAAATATTCTAATAAATAACAATTAATCTCATTTTATGTATGTGTCAAGTTTTTCTCGGTGTGTCTTTCACACCAATATTTCCGGCACTCTATTTTTGTACACTTTTTCGGCTACCGCGCGACCCTTGTCGCTTGCTGTCCCCAATTTTTAGGTAACGTTCTAAAAACCAAGAACCTTACCTAAAAATCAGGGTGTTATCTAAAACTTTTTATTAACTGTCCAATAGCTGATGAATGAGCTGTATTTAGGCTTATTTTACCTTGTTTTGCTCCAATTGACGGCTGGGTTTCCTGGCGTAGAAATTCAGTCATACGAACCACTTTTTTCACGTCTCGTTGTTTTCTTACACTTCGCCTTTGGTCTCTCAAATAGACGGATCGTAATGTTTTATTTAGAATCCCTTGTTTGATCTTCACCATTGCCTCACTACCTTCTAAACTCCAATGCATTCCACGCTTTTTCATTCGGAATGAAATATGTCGTTGGTTGGATTCCATTGCACCCATGCCCCTTGCCTCTTTTGGTGGATTCTCAACTTTTTCTCTCCAATCAAAAATTCGATCCCAATTACCGCCAATATATCTACGAAAATCCTCGGCCTTTTCTAACTGCTTATCCGTTTCTAAAGTGCTCTCCAATGTATCCATCCAACGTATGAAATCATCCAGTTCGTGTTCTTTGATTGCCTTTTGTACACCTTCTTTAAACTCGCTCTTTTTAACTCCAAAAGTTCGATTCAGTGCTTTAGAAATGTGAAAGGAATCCAATTGATTTAAAACAGGATAACTAGACTGTGAGAAAGCCTCTTGAAAACGTTCTGCCGTATAACCGGGACCACCATCACTATTGGTGACAACTTGAGTGTTTTCTAAGGAATAATGATTAGCTGTATACGCCTGGACTTCTTTCCAAAAATCATTCGTTGGTTTGGTTGTCATGATGACCTGTGGATTCTTTAGGGAAATACGCTTCCCATTTTTACTCCAACCTTCATGAATGATCGCATGATGGACTTCATGACTTGTCTTTTTCTTTGTTCCACGCACAAATACACCATCTGCCTCGGCAAATAAAAAATCCAACTCATCTCCCTTTGGTAAATAAGCAGCTTCCTCTAATTCCGCTAACATTTCTTCATCAGCTCGCGCTTGTGCCTTCCCAACACGTTTCACAATACTTCCCACAGTTGTATGACTAAGAGTTACTGCGGTCCATTCACCTAATATGCGTGCCGTTTCTCGGTACGTACTCTCACTAGCCAACTCTGCCACTTTTACTTCAACTAAAGGACTATGTCGTTGATATTTTCTAAATCCAATCCATTCATCAAAAGGATAATGCGCCTTTCCATTCACATCGCGCATCAAGGTATGAGTAAAGCGAACCGCCCCAAAAATAAACTGAATCGTTTTTTCATCTTCTCGTTCAACCGTCCAACCTTTACTTTGCATTCTTCTTTTAATCGTTTGATTAAGTTGTGTAAATACGCTCCCCATTAGTGTAGTAAGTAGATCATATATACTAATTTGAATTTGTTCTTCAAACTCAATTAAGTCATTTGTATCCTTTAATAATTCGCTAATTTTTGATATAATTGTATTCATGAAAAGGCCTCTTTCTAATGTATTTGCCGGCTAAGCATACATTTATGATAGAGCGCCTTTTCTTTTTTTTCTAGAATTTTGTTTCAAATCCCCGAGAACTATTTTACACATAGTCATTTTATTTATGGCTTCCTCTCAAATCAAATATCCCTCATCACGCTATATCTGCATGTGAGGGATTATGTTCCTTCTATTCTAATGCATAGTTCCTTAATTCCTAATTTCCAATCCACCTAGAATCGTAAGGCAGTTAAATTTTTAACAGGGCGATATAATGATTAGAGGGGTTAGTATATAGCGGAAATCTATAACTCTATCTGAAAATAATCAACTATCTCCAACCAAACCTCTTTAATGAATCTAACACCTTCTCCGCATCATTCTTGTTAAAACAAACTAGAAAACCGTCACCATATTTACCGTCCAGACAAGATGATGATTTTCTTTTAAGTTTAACAACCATGCTAAAATATTGGAATGACGTATTTCGTAATTTTCTAACTCAAACAAATCACGAATTTCCATTTTGGATCACTCCATTTTTTAAACTATCTTCCACAACACTTCTTATACTTTTTCCCACTACCACATGGACACGGTTCATTTCTGCCTACCTTCACAACTTTTTTCCCTTCACGTAATTTAGTCTCCGGTAATGGTTGTAATGCACTTTTTTTTCGATCTGACAGCTCTGTTGGTGTATAGCCTTTAAGAAACCATTCTCTTGTATTATTCACTAGAGAAACAACTAGATCAGCAAAAGCTTGAACCGTTTCCATGCTATCAAATTCCAGCTCACTACCTAAGAGTTCCAAAACCTCATTCAAGCTATCCCCATTTCTAATAGAGGTAACACAGTCTTCTACTAGAATATCCGCTTCTTCTCTACTAAGTTCATAATTTTTCCTTATAAAATTGACTAGTTCGATATAGCTTTCATTCCTATCAACAAAATTAGCTTCACTAGCCTTTAGGATTTGATTCTTCTTAAAAGGGTAAAAAGAAAGACTTTTCCTCATCCTGTGTTCTTTTTTTACCGTTTCGGAATCATCTACATCACGATGGGAGTAACCATGCGCATCGACATAAACATCTTTATGATAGGATATCGCCTCATGCATGACCATAATATATTCGTGTAAAACAAAAGGTTCTTTCGTATATGTCTTAAGCAGTTCTTCTATTTGAATTAGACCTAATGTTCCGTAATAATATAAAAAACCAGTTGTAAGCTTAATCCACTCCGTATTCCTTTTTATGACAGATCTTATGTTCAAATGATTGGCCAACGATAATATAGGTTCCATTAATTCATTCGGTATTACTAAAGCTTTTTCACCATTATACGTGCCAGAATACACCAAACCACTAGCTCGGAAATAGTTAATTTTATGAAATTCGTAATCTGCAACATGCATATAGCCACCATTTTTTGCTAAATTGATTAATAGATTAAACCGTTCCTCATCCAATTGAAGACAAAATTTCCCAAGTGATTCGGGTATTTCTTCTTCTAACACTGCTATTAGTTCAGCCTTCTTTAGACTACTCACGCCCTTTAAGTCTAAATACCTTCTTATATCGTCTAATTCATATTTTGTATAGCCGGCTAGTCCTTCATGTAAAGTGAAAGGAATAGTTATTGTTTTTCCCCAGTATCTCCGTTCTTGGTTCTTCAATTGATCCACTTTCATTTTTTCTAATCCTACTTGAAGATTTTTAAATGCTTCTTTTAATTCTTTCTCGTTCATCATTTCACCTCTTAGGTTGATTATACAGAATTTGTCACTAGAGAGATAGGATCACTATCAATAAATGCTTCTGACTTTAACAGCTTTCTTTGCCTTCTATGGATTAAAAGAAGTTCCTAAACAAAAAGAGGAGTTAACCTATCTAGTCAACTCCCCCATTTAAAATCCATTATTCACTTTTTATCATACGTTAATTTCAGCAGCTCGTTTTTTATCCCTATATCCAAGTATTTGCTATTTTCTAATGGGAACTTCTCAGTGCAGTCTTCTCACCCTTGTTCTGCATGTTTTCTTTGCTTGAAATCCTTTTTAATAGCAGCTAATGTGTCTGGCTCCATAATCAGTCGTAACGCCGTTATGCTGAGCGCCTTTGCGCCTGTGATAAGGGCATGATCCCCTTTATCGGACACAGCTGCTTCTCTAAACGGAACGGTATGTGGAACAAGACTGCTAGAACCAATTTTAATATAAGGGTGAATGGTTGGAACGACTTGGCTGATATTCCCCGCATCTGTTGAACCCATTCCGTCTCTATCACCATCTACATTTTCTCCCAATTCTTCCATAACTTCTTTAAAAACCTTATTATAGGAATCATTTAATAACAAGTTATCAACTTCATTTTGGAAAGCAATCACATTTAATTTGGCACCTGTTGCAAGTGCTGCTCCTTCTGCAATTGCTTTTACTCTTTTTGTAACTTCGTTTAATCTTGTACGTGTGGCAGCACGGATATAAAATCTTGCTTTTGCATAATCTGGAACAATGTTCGGAGCATCGCCACCATCTGTAATAATTCCGTGAATACGGACGTCATCAGTTACATGTTGTCTTAACGCATTAATCCCATTGAAAAGTTGAATCACAGCATCTAATGCATTAATTCCTTCATGTGGAGAAGATGCCGCATGGGCAGATTTTCCTATATATTCAAAATCAAGTGGATCAACAGCTAAGGAAGGAGCAGTGAGACTTGTCTTTCCCGCTGGGTGAATCATCATTGCTGTATCGATTCCTTCTACTAATCCATGTTTAACAAAGCTACCTTTTGCACTACCATTTGGACCGCCTTCTTCTGCAGGTGTTCCAAAAACCACGACTTCTCCACCCGTTTCGCAAATAACTTTACTTAATGCAACCGCTGCAGCAACACTCATTGTTCCAATAATATTATGTCCACATCCATGACCAAGGCCTGGTAGCGCATCGTATTCTGCTAAAAATGCAATGGAAGGTCCCGGTTTTTCTGATTTATATCTGGCAACAAAAGCAGTCTCGTGGCCGGCAACAGCTTTTTCAACTATAAATCCTTCATCTTCAAGAATTTGTGTAAGTAAACCAGAAGCAAAAAATTCCTCATTGCCAATTTCAGGATTCGCATGAATTTTATGACTTGTTGTGAGGTAACGTTCCTTGTTGGCCTCAATATTTTCTTTTAATACTTCCTTAAAATTTGTTGTTACATTTGTCATTACAATGCCCCCTATTTTTAGAAAAATGGGGAAACTAAAAGTCCCTCTCTTTTTCTCATTCAATGGTATTTTCTATTTCCTACCAGCCAATTTTATCTAATGGTACAAAGGTTGGTATTAATGTCCCACCATATTCCTTTTCGACAAATTCAGCTGTATCTTCTTCTTGGAATAATTCGACAATTCTATTCAATGTTTCGTCATCTTTATCTTCTTCATTTACCGCTATAATGTTAAGGTAGTCATAAGCTGTTTCGTCTTCATGGAAAATGGAATCATTAAGTGGATTTAGTCCAGCATCCCTTGCAAAACCATTATTAATAACACCTGCATCTACATCAGCTAATGCTCTTGGTATTTGGGCAGGAGCCGTTGGAATAAGCTCAATATTTTTAGGATTTTCAACAACACTTTCTTCTATCGATCCAAGGCCATCGTAATTGTCTACAAGTTTAATAAAGCCAGCCTCTTGTAGTAAAACGAGTGCTCTTCCTTGATTTGATACATCGTTTGGTAGTGCAATTTTAGCACCCTCTGGTATATCTTTTACGTCTTTGTAATTATTTGAGTAAATTGCCATTGGTGCAAGATATGTTGTTGCAATTGGTACAAGATCTAAATCATGTTCTTTAATAAATTCATCAAAATAAGCAACCGTTTGGAATGAATTAGCATCAAGTTCGCCGTCTGCAAGGGCTGTATTTGGTTGAACATAGTCGCTAAAAGAAACAATTTCAATGTCAATTCCTTCTTTTGCTGCCTTCTCAGATACATAATCCCATGTCTGTGTATCTGTACCACTAATACCAATTTTCACCTTTTTTGTTTCTCCCCCACTTGTATCACCTGAGCAAGCTGTTGTAATAGCAATGAATACAATAAAAAGAAAAGTTAATAGAATTTTTTTCTTCATCCTGTTTTCCTCCTGATTATCTTCTACGTATTTTTCTTGATAAATAGTTTCCTAATGATTGTAGTCCTTGAACCATGATTATTAGGATGATAACCGTAATAGCCATCGTTGTCGTATCAAAACGCTGATATCCATATGTAATGGCAAGGTCACCAATTCCTCCTCCACCTACCGTTCCGGCCATTGCTGATGCTCCGATTAACCCGATGGTTGCAATAGTGAAGTTGACCACTAAAGAGCTAAGTACTTCTGGTAATAAAAAGCGAAAAATCGTTTGAAACGGCGTTGCACCCATGGCATTTGCTGCCTCAAGCACACCTTCGTCAACTTCTAATAACGAGCTTTCTACTAATCTAGCAATATATGGCCCCGCATAAAAGACAAGTGGAACAATTGCTGCAGCAGTGCCAATAGACGTTCCAACAATCAAGCGAGTAATTGGAATGATTGCTACCAGCAAGATAATGAACGGAATAGAACGGAATATATTAATAATTCCATTTAATACCGCAAAAATTGGTTTGTTTTCAAGTATTTGTCCATTACGAGTTACGAAAAGTGCAATACCCAACGGTAACCCAAGGATGATGGAGAAAATAAAGGATATACCTACCATTTGTACTGTTTCAATTATTGCTTCTATAATTTGTTCGGAATTAACTAGCATGTGATGTCACCTCCCTGAAGCTTATTTCTTTTGCGTGCATGTACGTTAATGCTCGTTTCACCTCAGATTCAGACCCTTGAAATTGAACAATCAAATTTCCAAATGGGATTCCTTGAAGTTCCGTAATACTCCCAAATAAAACATTGACATCTAAATCAAATTTTTTAGCAAGCTGTGATAAAAGGGGCTTACTTGTCGATTGATTGATAAAATTAATTCGGAATATATTTTGTGACCCATTGTTATTATCAATCATGTCTAAAATGGAACTTGGTATTTGATCATTCATGACAGTACTGACAAAGTTCTGCGCTGTTTTTGTTTTAGGCGCTGTAAAGACATCGAATACATTGCCTTCTTCAATAATTTGACCCGCTTCCATGACTGCAACTTTATCGCAAATTTCACGAATAACGGACATTTCATGGGTGATCATTAAAATCGTAATATCATATTCCTCACTGACCTTTTTCAAAAGCTGTAGAATAGAACTTGTTGTCTGCGGATCAAGAGCAGATGTTGCCTCGTCGCAAAGTAAAATGGAAGGCTGAGTTGCCAATGCCCTTGCAATACCGACCCGCTGCTTTTGCCCACCAGAAAGTTGGTCTGGATACATATCTGCTTTATCGGATAAGCCAACAAACTCTAGTAATTCGTGAACTCTTTTCTTCATCTTTTCCTTTGGTACCTTTTCAAGCACAAGTGGCATTGCCACATTTGCATACACAGTTTTGGAGTTTAGTAAATTGAAGTGCTGAAAAACCATCCCTATTTTTTTCTTCACTTTACGGATTTCTTTCTCCGATAAAACAGATAAATCATGACCATCCACAATGACTTTACCTGAAGTTGGACACTCTAAATAATTGACGCAGCGAATAAGTGAGCTTTTACCAGCACCACTATAACCAACAACTCCGTAAATTTCTCCTTTGTTGATTTTTAAGTTTATATTGCTTAAAGCATGAACCTGCTTTCCACCACTATCATAAACCTTCCCAAGATTCTGAAACTCTATCATGTTATTATCCCCTTTCTTGCCTCTATGATGCCTGGCGCCTCCTGATATTAGTCGAATAATGTTTTCATCGTATAAAAATCATAAAATAGAACAAAAAATCCTTCTTCATGGAAGAAGAAGGATTCAGGAGTAATATAAAAAATATTATATGTACTGAAATTCCTCTTATCTTCCAAGCTTTTCGCTTGCTGGAATTGGCACGGTACTTATATGTCCGTTGCCGAGGTATCATCGGGCCAGTCCCTCCGCCTCTCTAGATAAGAACTAATATATTATGAAATTAAAAGATGCCTATCTCCGACATTTGCCAGAATTTGCAAAGTAATTAATATAACAAAAACATTACATTATACTTTACATTCAGAAAATAAAATTGTCAATATCTTCCCTAGAAGATTGTATATTTAGAATATTGTACTACCCCAACAAACTAATGAGAATAATTTACTTAAGAGATCGTACCGTTACTCATTTTAGGTTACCGTATACAAAAGCCAATTATAGACAATCTATTAATTCCTAATTTCCAATCCACCTAGAATCGTAAGGCAGTTAAGTTTTAATACAACAACTTCTTCACTTTCTCCATGTTTTCTTGTACTATCTTCCCATCCACCCAAAATGGGGATACCAGATATTTCAACCTGAACATTTTCTGAAACGATGATGCTTATCCCTCCCAAGATAGAAGTGAAGTCAAGCATAGCTCCCTCTGCAATGACTGCATCACGGAGGTCAATTTCCACACCGCCCATTATTGTCACAACGCTACCACCTTGAAAATTTTTCGATTGACTTTTAATCTCCGCACCTGAAAATAACAAGAATGTGCTTAGTTTATCGCTCGTATGTTTAGTTTTTCCACTTTTAGCCCTGGTAAGTATGATAACGAAACCAATGAAAATGAAAATAAGCGGCCACAAATAAAAAATTAAATGAAGGTCAAACCATTGATTGATGAAAAATAAGACACCAACCAATAAAAATAGGAAACCTGACACTGTACAAGAAAGTGTACGATTGATTAGCTGAATAATACCAATAATAATGAGTATGAGCGGCCACCAAGTAGACAAGACTTGCGACATGTCAATGATATCAGCCTGATGCAAAAGAAAGCCAAAACCAAATATAAGAAAAAACAAACCCACCCATATTCTTCCCGACATAGGCATCCCCCCTGAGACTACTTTATGTATCACGGGGCTTTTTAATGATTAAAGGGTTTAGCATTATAGTGGAAGTCTTTATAACTCTATCTAAAAATAATCAATTTCCTTCGACTCTATCCATAAAAATTTTTAATGAATCTAACATTTCCTCCAAAGCGGCTCTTATATATCCTGTTATCCTAATAGGCATCATGCTTATTATCAAAAGGATATGAATTGTATTATTAACATATAACATATTGTCCCACTTGCTATTGAAAGAAACATATTTTTCTTCCAATAATGTACTATTATGATTAAACCTATTGAAATTAATTCTGGTATCCCATGACTGCCAGATAAAAAAGAAATATCTCTTAATGAATAAATAACGAGTAAACCAAATACAGCAGGCGGTAAAGCATTACCTAAAAATTGAATATAGGGTGGTGTAGGCTTATCTGCTGAGAAAATTATGAAAGGTAAAAACCTTGTAATCACTGTTCCCAAAACAACTGTACCAATCGTTATCATTTCTTGTGTAAAAGTCACCTTTCATTCACCACCTTTTTATTTTCAATATGACCTCGTAAAGGCGTTAAAATCACTAACATGATTATCATCGCAGGAATAGTAAAATATTCTGGGCCAAATATGATGAGTGCTAACACCGAAACTCCAATTCCTATTAATGAACTGTAATGTTTATCTTCTCTCATCCATTGATCTAAAAAAATCACAACGAACAGTGCAGTCATAACAAAGTCTAAACCTTTCGTATCAAAGCTAACAATAGAAGCTATTAAACTTCCTATCATCGCTCCACTGACCCAATAAAACATATTTAATAGCGTGACATAAAACATAAACCAACCTCTGTCCACATTGGAAGGAATCGTTGCAGTACTATTTATCACAAACGATTCATCACACATACCATATATGAGATAAAATTTCTTTTTTCCGGTTCCCTTAAATCTCTCTAACATCGAAATACCATAAAATAAGTGCCTTCCGTTTAGCATTAACGTTAAAAATAAAACATAAATAGGATTAAATTCTCCAAGCAATAACGTAGCAGCTACAAATTCCATTGAGCCTGCGAAGATAAAAAAGCTCATTATAAAAGTATAAATAGGCTCAAAACCCAGAGCATGAACATACATACCATAGGCGATCCCTATAAAGCTAAATCCTGCCAGAATCGGAATAGTATAGGGAAAAGCTGTTCGTAACGCATTTATGTGTTTATCCATAAGTTCACTTCCTTTTTAATTTTATAATTATATTTGATGGTAATAAACAACGCATTTATAAAAATGAAGGCAATTCAATTGTAAAGTGTATCATGATTATTCATTATTCTTAACCATCAAACCTTTTTAGGAAAAAATGTATTCTCATTCACAAAAGTAGAATCCGTTCTAATCAATGCTATGTAATTTACATTGGCTTATTTGATAAGGGTTAATATCTACAACCGGAATAAGTGGGTGAAAAAATACCCACTCAAAAAGAGGAGTTAACCCATCTAGTCAACTCCCCCAAATTAAAATCCATTATTCGCTTTTTGCATACGTTAATGTTTTACCAGTGAATCCAAATAAGATGGTTAGTACCGGGGATAGTAAACAGAAAAACGCCAAAGGTAAATATTCAAGTGTGGGTACTCCGAGAACATTCGATAAAAATACTCCACATACACTCCATGGAACAAGAGGATTCACAACCGTACCTGCATCCTCTAACACCCTTGATAAGTTTTTATTAGTAAGTCCTACCTTTTTAAAATTAGACTGAAATGCTTCTCCTGGTAAAAGGATGGATAAATATTGTTCTCCGATAAATACATTAACCCCAATTGCAGTACATGCAGTAGCAAAAATAACAGAACCAGCGCTATTCAATAATTTCCCTACAGATTCTAGTACTACTGGAATGATGCCTAAAGTAAAAAGTAGTCCCCCCATACTTAAAGCTAGGATGACAAGGGCAACGGTGAACATCATACTATTAATTCCACCACGAGTTAACAAACTATCAATTGCTTCATTTCCGGTCGTGGATACATAACCATCAAAAAGTATTTGAAATAATTCCTTACCAGATGGTATGTGATGAAATAGTGATAGGAAAATAGAAAAAATAGAAATAAAGGCTAACGTAATAAAGGCTGAAACTTTTTTCAAAGCAAAAATAATAAGAATCACGACCGGTATTAAGCTATACCAATGAACTAAGTTAGTTTCTAATAAACCAGCTTGAATAGATGCTAACCTATCAAAGTGAACGGTTGTTACATTAGGAGAAATAAACGCATAAATGATAAGACTTATCAAAAAAGCCGGGATGGTTGTCCAAGCCATATTTCGAATGTGTTCAAATAAATCTACCTTTAATACACTTGATGCAATATTCGTTGTATCGGAAAGTGGAGACATTTTATCTCCAAAAAAGGCTCCTGATACAATTGCGCCCGCTGTTACCGCTAAAGAGATATCTAGCGCTGTTGCGATCCCGATAAAAGCTACTCCTAATGTGGCGGAAGTCGTTAACGAACTTCCAACTACCATCCCCACAATAGCTGTGACTACAAAAACAATCACGTAGAAAAAATGGGGAGTAACCAATTCGAAGCCCATATAGATAAGTGTTGGTATGGTCCCACCAATCATCCATGTAGCAATTAACAAACCTATTAGAAAAAAGATAAAAATTGCTGGTAAACCTGATTTAGCACCATTCACCATTCCTTCCTCCAACAAATGAAACGGTACTCTTTTCACTAAACCGTATAGGATTAGTAGAAAAATAGATAATAAAATTGGAATATGTGGAGGTGCTGAAAATTTGATGATGCTTATACTAACCAACCCTACTATAATTAGAAGAAGGATCAAAGCCTCTCCAATGGTTGGTGAATATGCTCTCTTCGTTGTAAACATGTGTCCTTCCCCCTATAATGTATAAAATAAAAAAAGCATTCTCATCCCAATATTAGGGACGAAGATGCTCTCCGCGGTACCACCCTAGTTAATGATCTATGTCATTCACTCTTATTTCCCATTCTTTTCACGGTGTATTTCATTTCTACTGCTGCCTGAATTTCCAGCATCCATTCAGTCTCTTCCTGCTGCATCCAATAGAATTACTTTTGTCCGTTGTATGGGTGTCATATTAACTTTTATACATGAACGCTTTTATGCAATAAATTATTTGTCTATTACTATACCTGTGTCTAGTGAATTAATCAAGTACCATTTTTTGGGCAAGTAAAAATAATCGTAGGTACATTACCTTCACCTACCATTTTCTCTAATTTCTTAATAAATGGAATTAACTGTATTTTACTTTTTCCTTAAGAACCTAGGATTCTTTGTCGATACAATATAAGTAAGTAAAAATCTAGGTAAAAAGACCTGAAATGAAGAGATTGGAGGAAAGAGATTTGAAAAGAGACAAAAAGAATAAGGCGAAAATTTCACTAAGCCTAAGAAAAAAATTAATCATATCATTTTTAGCAATTTTATTAATACCAAGTATGTGTATTGGCTTTGGTTCATATGTAACTTCAAAATCCAATACGGACCAAAGAATAATTGATACAGCCCAAGAAAATGTAAACATTGTTAATCAAACCATTGATCAATTCATTATTGCACAAATGGAAAATGTTGATTATTTGTCTAATTCCATTGATGCAAAAAATATCAAAAAAGATAAAGATGCTAAAACGAGGGAAATTTTAGATACGATTCAAAAAGCCAAAGAAAATGTGATCGAGCAAACCTATGTGGGTACGGAGACAGGGGATTTCATGAATTCACCGACTTCATTTCAAAACCCACCAGACTATGATCCACGTGAACGACCTTGGTATCAGGAGGCAATGGATAATAAAGGTAATGTCATTATTACCGATCCATATGTCTCACAATCGTCCAATGAAGTAGTAGTTACATTAGCAAAAGCAACTGAAGATAATCACGGTGTCGTTGCCATTAACTTAAAACTAGGAAGCCTTACAGATATCATTAGTTCCGTACAACTTGGAAAAGAAGGCTATTTATTTGTGTTAGATAAAACGGAACATTTTATTAGTCATCCAACCAATGAAGCCGGCAGTGAGGCGGAAGAAGATTTTTATGACAAACTATACGACTCGGACTCTGGAACGTTTGATTACAAATACGAAGGTGAAAAAAAATTAGCATTTGCAACGAATGACATTACTGGATGGAAGATTGCTGGAACCATGTATCAATCCGAGGTGAACGAAGCCGTTAAACCAATTTTGCATTCTACCCTTGCTATTCTTGTTATTGCACTTATCCTCGGAGGAGTCACTATCCTGTTCATCATTCGCTCCATTACTAAACCAATTCATCAATTGGTTGACGTAAGTGAGAAAATGAGCCAAAGAGATTTAAGTGTTGGTGTTGAAATTAATTCAAATGATGAAATAGGGACATTATCTGAATCCTTTAATCGTATGAGAGAAAATCTTAATGAAGTTATCACAGAGGTTCGTGATAAGTCTCATCATGTAGCTGCAGCATCTGAACAATTAAGTGCGAGCACTGAACAAAATACTCAAGCAACCGAACAAATTTCGTCATCCATTCAAGAAGTTGCGGTAGAAATGGACAAACAGACAAATAGTATTGAAAATAGTAAACAAATGGCAGAAGAAATGGCTGGTTCCATTCGCCAAATTGCAGCAAGCTCTGATGAAGTTTCTACAACTGCAGAAAATACAATGTCAGCTGTAAACGAAGGGAACAAAGCCTTGGAAACAACTGTCAATCAAATGGAATACATCAAGAAAAACACACATGATTTGTCAAATAATATCCAGGGATTAGGCGAATTATCTGGACAAATTAGCAATATAGTAGATGTTATAACAGAAATTTCCGACCAAACTAACCTGCTTGCGCTAAATGCTGCGATTGAAGCCGCTAGGGCCGGAGAACATGGAAAAGGATTTGCCGTTGTTGCCGACGAAGTACGCAAACTTGCGGAAGAATCCTCTAAATCGGCAGACCAAATAAAAGAAATGATAGGCAAAATTCATACAGAAACGAGCAATACAGTGAAATCCATGGAAACAGCTACCGTGCAAGTTGAAAAAGGTATTGACGTTGCGCATCACGCAGGAGAATCATTTACAACGATAACAGGATATGTTGATACAATAACGGAACAAATTATGCAAGTTACGTCTGAAATTCAAGAAATTTCTTCTAGTACAGAACATTTCATTCAAATATTTGAAGACGTTGCAACCATTGGCGAGACCATATCAGGTCAGACACAAAATGCCTCTGCATCAACTCAAGAACAGCTTGCATCCATGGAGGAAATCTCAAACTCAGCTTCCTCTCTAACAAAAATAGCGGAAGATTTACAAAAGGTAGTTGAGAAGTTTAAATTAAGCGATAAATGAGTAACTTAAGATTATTGGTGTCAATCATCCACTTTGATAAAATGTTTTAAAATATAATTTTGATGCCTGTCCCTTAATGTGGATACTTTACCACATTGGAGGACAGGCACTTTTTTTGACTGTCACCATTTGTTTACATTAATCCGGTTTTCGTTTGAAGTATTTCAACATTCATTTGCATTAATCCGACATTCCGAGCTTATTCAGTACTTAAAACACATATTTAATATCCCCTCTATTACTAAAAACGTTCAAACTAATAAAGGCTCTTAGTTATAATTTTAACATCATCATTCCTTTTTAATACTAATTGAATAGAACCATTTCGAACCTAAATTTCCTCTTCACCGGATATTCACAGTACCAACCTAGTATCAGGGCACTGAACCATCTCTCTACGCCCCGCTTTTTAACAAAGTGTAAAATAGCACTCTCTTATTCATGACATTATGTAAATTATATCTCGGTTATCTAAATAGTATAATTATTCAAACCATCTTTTTAAATAGGAGGTGATAGTTTGTTGGGTTTGCCGGCTGAAACATTTTGGCTCATTCTTCCTTGGCCATTTATTTGGGTTGGATTAGCTTTGGTCATGTATTTTAAGATGAAGCGTGAAGATGATGCAGAAGAAAATGGGAATAGCTGATAGGGGGAATTTGTCTTGAGTTTGGACGGTGTTATATTTATTATTTATATTCTAACGCTGTTAATGATTGGCCTTTGGTTTTCGCGAAAATCATCGGAGTCCTCAGAACAGTATTTACTTGGAGGAAGATCTCTTGGACCAGCTGTTACAGCAATGACGATGCAGACGACCGCTATGAGCGGATATATGTTCATGGGGGCGCCCGCACTTGCCTTTCAATATGGTTGGTACGCAGTTTGGTATGCGATTGGGGATGCAGGAGGATCGATTGTTAATCTATCTGTTCTCGGTAAACGGATGAGAAGAATGTCCGAACTTTTGGGAGCGCTTTCACCCATTGAGTATTTAGAAAAAAGATTTGAACATGCAAGTGTTCGTGTGGTAGGATCTATTATTTCTATCGTGTTCCTCTTCGCATATGTTTGTGCACAATTTATTGCTGCAGGAAAGGCAATGGCTACACTAACGGGATTTCCATATGAAATGTCCCTCATTATTGGTATCAGTGTGATTATTATTTATACGGTGGCAGGCGGTTATTTAGCTGTTGCCTATACAGCCTTTGTACAAGGTATCATCATGGTAGCCGGAGTTGTGGGGATTGGGGTTCTAGCATACATCCACGTAGGCGGATTGACCAGTTTAAATACAGCCTTAGGAAATATTGACCCAACCTATTTAAGTATCTGGGGTAAAGATTTAGCCTTTTATGGCCAATGGGGAGTTGTGTTAGGTGCGATTTTAATTTTTTCAATTGGATATATGGGGCTCCCCCATGTCGTTGTCCGTCATATGTCTATGCAAAGTACAAAGACCGTTAAAGGCGCTATTTTAATAGGAGCCATTTGGAATCAATTTTTTATCTTTGTTCCATACATCTTAGGACTTGCTGGTATTTTACTGATCCCAACAATAAGTGATCCAGAAATGATCATTACAGAATTAGCTTATACGCTATTCCCAGGCTTTTTTGCTGCACTCCTTTTATCAGCAGTTATGTCAGCCGTTATGTCTACCTGTGACTCTTTACTAATACAAGCAGGTACAATTCTATCACGTGACGTCTATCAAAGGTTTATAAATAAAAATGCAAAAGAGAAAACAACCGTTCTAGTGTCAAGGCTGTGTATTCTTGGTGGCGGGATTGTTGGAATTGTTGTTGCAATTTTTGAACCGCCTTCTATTTTTGGATTGGCTGTCTTTGCTTTTGGTACACTAGGAAATGCCTTTCTTGTACCTTATGTAGCATCTGTTTATTCTAAAAAAGCCAATTATATCGGATGTTTATGTGCGATGATTGGAGGAGCTACGACAAATATTATTTGGACTTCTATGGATCTGGAGGCTGTAACAGGACTTCATCCTTTCTTAGCTGGATTATTAGTTTCGCTTATAAGCATGATCATCGGAAGCCGATTTGGACGAAAACCATCACAGCCAATCTTAACGATATTTGAACAATCGAAAAACAAACGCTCCTTCTCTACGCAATTTGATCAAAATATTGCTCGTAGTCTTGCACCAGAAGCTAAAAATATTTCTAAGTTTCTTGCAAAAGAATCAGGAAGCGTAAGGAATAGTTTCTCATGAGTCTGATCTTAACGCAGGAACCACAGTTTGTTCAGCAAGAGGTACTCAAGGGATTACAGCAATATGATAAACGAGCAAGTGTTCAGGTAAACACGATGATTCTTTATCCATACTATTTCTTAGAATTTGAAGTCAGTGCTAAAAGTCTGCTTAAGTTCAACGGGAAAATCGCCTGTACGATTGACGCGATCAGCGGACAAGGGGCAATTATTGATGTACAGCCGGAATTTATACAGCGACCAATTGTTGACGAGAAAATCCTCCCTATTGAGATTTCAGAGAAAGAAGCGGAGCAGCTGGCTGAGAAGTTTATTTTTCAAGCAGCGACACAAAAAGCTAAATTCATAACGATTCCTACGGTGACCATCCATAGCACAGCTTTATTTTACCGTCCGTTTTGGCTTGCAGAATACAACTCAAAAGTAAGCGGAGGCCGGGAAGTCATAGTGGATGCGATTAGCGGAAGTTATCATCCTTTATAATACTAGGAAAATTAATACTATAAGAGCCAGTTTTAATGATTGCCCTTTTTTTGTAATAAAGATATAAGTTATAATTTTTTTACCCTCCATTAACACCAAAAGATAGGGTCATAGCTTTGACCCTATCTTTCTACTATCCCACTACTACACTTTTAATAGATGGTATTTTTCAAGGAAACATGGGACAAATACACTGTCATAAGCCATTACTGGGACGTTGAACCTGTCCCTGCTTCCAGCACCATCTCCGTTAACACTTCCGTACATAAATCAATTTGTGCAATCTCAACAAATTCGTCTATAACATGGGCTTGATCTAGATGCCCGGGGCCAAATACTAAAATATTACGATTACCAGTCCTTAATCCAATCATGCTAGCATCTGTATATGCAGGGAATCCTGTTTTCTCTAGCTCTTTTCCTGTTACTTTCAAATAAGCCTTTTCAAAAGGAGCGATTAATGGGCAATTCAAATCTGTCTCGATTGGCGGTCGTTCCCAGCCATAATGTTGCACCTTTGCTTGAGTTCCCTTTACATTTGCACAACCTTCTTCAACGGCACTTGTAACTATTGGGTTCGCCTCTTCTTTCGTCAACGGTGGAGCAAGACGGAAGTCGACTTCGATACGACAGGAACCCGCTACCATGTTCGTTTTATGTCCTCCACCAATCGTACCTATTGAAATAGTGGATTTACCGAAAATGTCATGATCATAAGGTAACTTTTTCACTTTTTCTTTTAACTTAACGATTATTTCCGCTGCTGCATGGGCTGCATCTGCGCCTAAATGAGCATTTCCTCCATGCGAGCTTTTACCTTCGACTAAGATTTCATACCAAATTGTTCCTTTATGAACCGTAGATAAGGTTGCATTCGTAGGTTCTGTCGCTATGATTAGAGCATCATTAGGGATAATTTGTTCATCCACAAGTGCGTTAACACCCTTCATATAAGGACCTTCCTCATCAACGCATGCAATAACATACAAATCTCTATTCAAAGGAATATTATTTTCACTGATATGCTTAATCATTATTAACGCACAAGCTAGGCCACTCTTCATATCACATGATCCACGACCATACAATTTTCCTTCCACAATTTCTGCCCCAAAAGGATCCACCGTCCATTTTCCTTCTACTGGAACAGTATCCATATGAGCAATAATAACAATTGGAGGTAAATCGGATGGATTACCCTTATACTTCGCAATCACATTCGTTCTACCTTCCTCTACTCGTTGTGTCGTAACATTGACATTATCTAGTTCTTTCAAATAATTCTCTACAAAAGTAGAACATTCGCGCTCCGAACCATTTGGATTTTCTGTAGGTATTTGAACGAGCTGTTGTGTTAACCGGACTGCTTCTGAAAACATCATAAATCCCTCCATTATTAATCATCTAAAATATGTGCTAATCACTTAAACGTCTTCTCATCTTTTTTCTTTAAATTCTCTATCAATTCAGGGTGATACTCTTTGTTATATTCGTAACGTACATCATCAAATCGTTTTACCACGTTTTGACCTGACAGCACGGTGGAGCCCGTTTGTGTTTTAATGTTCTAAAGCAACCTTTTATCGCTAAGCGGAAAATAATAAATGTGGCAATGATTAATACACCAATCATTATCTATACTCCTCCTATATATCATTTAGATTCTGTGTTCGTTTATTTGCCTCCCCAATTCGTTAAATAACAAAATCCAAATAATAAAAATGGAATGCTGAAAACAAATGTTTCTGCTTTATTCGCTAACACAATCATTGGTGTTTCCATCATAATGTTGAGGTGAATGATCAAGCTATACAACTATTTTTTCGAGGATATTTAGACAACTTAGAAAATCTCTTTCCTTTCTTTTACGTGTCAGCGGGGTCATAATTCTCTGTCCTTATCATTCTAGTATCATCACTACTTCACATTTTTTGTTAAAAATAACGATCTTCGATATCTTCTTTTGATAAGCAAGTCCAGTGACACCATTCTTTTCTTATCTTCCAAATTGACTAAACTGTTCAATTAATGATTTTATATGTGGTAAATTACATGTTTGCATACCATTAAACCCTTATTAATAATTTATTACTTCATCTGGCATATTAGATTGATTTTGTTTACGGACAATCGAATTTGTTAACAGGCTGACAATCACACCAACAGCGATATTTACAAGAATTGCTACAAACCCTATATTAATATCATTGATTACACTCGGAATATTAGGAAAAATGTTAACAAGTTTAAATGATGTTACCGCATTAAACAATACGATGGAAACCCCTGTTAAAATCCCCGCCATTGCACCAAATTTGTTCATATACTTTGAATTGAAAAAGTTGAAAGCCATCGCTGGTACTAATTGTGTGATTAACCCGTACGACATAATGTTTAAAATAGCTAATGCATTACCTCCTTTCAACACAAAAATATACGCAGTTAAAATAATCAATACAACAAACACTTTTGACACAGTTAATTGCTGACGATCGGTAGAATTTGGCTTGATTAACTTGTAGAAGCCCGTCATTAAACCAATCGCCCCTGACGTTATCATCACCGATACCGGTACTAGCGCCGTTAGCAAACCCGCACCACCGACAATTCCAACAAACCACGGATCAAATGTTTGTGTCACTAAACGTAATAGTGACAAGTCACCATCAGCCCCTTGAAGCCCCGGTACTTGCACAATCGCCGAAAATCCAATAAAGAACGCAAATAAAATTAAAATTGTATATAAAGGTAATGTCACAGCATTTTTCTTTAATGTACTCGGGCTCTTCGCCGATAAAATTACAGTGAATGTCTGTGGCAATAAATAGAATCCAAATGCATTTAATATAATAGTCGAAATAAACCATGATACACTGTATCCCTCTGGGGCCAGTGTAAGCGCATCTGGTTTTACTGCTTGGACCGCTTCAAACATCGGCTGAATCCCACCAAAGTAATGATACGGAATATAAATTCCTAAAAATACAATAACAAATAAAATCATAATATCTTTCAATATTGCGGTCCATGCTGACCCATGAATACCAGAAATCACAACATACACTGTGACAATGACTGCACCAATTGTCGATGCCATTGTAGGTGTGATAGCTCCGTACGATGCTTCCGAGACGATAATCCCTAATCCTTTTAGTTGGATCACGATATACGGAATTAATGCAATAGTTCCAATAAACGCTACAACAATCCCTAACCCTTTACTGTTATACGATTTCATAAAATATTGTGGCTGTGAAATGACGTTATTTTTTTTGGCAAAGATCCAAACTTTTGGGATAACCCAATACGACAACACATATGCTAAGCAAATATACATTGGGACATAATAAGCCGCTGAACCGTTCGAGTATGCCCATCCACTACCACCTAAAAACGTAAATGTCGTGTATACTTCCCCTGCGATTAATAAGAAAATGAATAACGTACCGAATCCTTTATTGCCAACAGCGAATTCATCAACACTCATTTTCTTTCCAAATGTAGCCCTAATCCCTAAATACAAAGCTATCGCTGCAAATAAAAAAATAATTATTAATGCTGAATTCATTCAGTTTCACTTCCTTCATTTTCAGGATCTAATTTATACACGATAAATAAAATGAATGAAGATAGGACCATCCATAAGACAATCCAAAATAGTAAAAATGGCAACCCTAACACATATGGTTCTACACGATTAGCCCATGGTAACAACACACACATTAAAAAAGGTACAATTAATAATAACTGAAAATACTTTCTCATACTTTCACCTCACAGCCTTAAATTTATATAATGGTATGTAACCGTTTACAGTATTTAGGATAAAACAATATTGGGTCAAAACGACCCAATATTATTTAACTACTAGGAAAATCAAAGTTTGTTTCACTATCTTTATCGTCTAAATCAAACCATCGTTCTGAAACAGTTTTCATTTTCGTAAAGAAGCGAGCGGTATCTGGTCCAAACATTTGTCCTTCCCCGTATCTGGAGCCTTTCCAACCACCAAAGTTATGATAGCCAACAGGAATTGGAATTGGTACGTTAACTCCAACCATTCCTACTTCAATTTCTTGTGTGAATTTCCGTGCATGGCTGCCGCTGTTCGTAAATACTGTTACACCGTTTCCATATTGGTGATCATTGATTAAGTGAATCGCTTCTTCTATCGTATCCACATTCACAATGATACGCGCTGGTCCAAATACTTCTTCCTTATACATCTTCATTTCTGGTGTAACATGATCAAGTAATGTTGGACCAAGGTAGAATCCTTCATTATTCTCTACTTCCGGATTTCTACCATCAACAAGGATATTCGCTCCTTCTTTTACCGCATCGTCAATGGATTGAAGGATACTTTGTTTTGCTTCCGCACTAATGACAGCACCAAAGTCAGCATGTTCATCATCATACGTACCGACTTTTAAATTTTCTACTTTTGCTTTCAATTTTTCTGTAAAGACTCTCGCTGTTTTCTCCCCTACTGGCATCGCAACTGAAATCGCCATACAGCGCTGTGAAGCTGCTCCATAAGCTGCACCGATAAAGGAATCCACTGCTTTATCAATGTCTGCATCTGGCATAATAACCATGTGGTTCTTTCCACCACCAAAAGCATTGACGCGTTTGTGATGTTTGGTACCTGTCTCATAAATAATCTCAGCGACCTTCGTAGAACCAACAAAGCTTATAGCTTCAATGTCTGGATGAGTAATAATAGCTTCAACTGTATCTTTATCCCCGTTCACAACATTCCATACACCAGAAGGTAATCCAGCTTTTTCCCATAGTTCCGATATAAAAAGGGCTGAGCACGGAACCTTTTCAGATGGTTTTAGGATCATCGCATTTCCAACCGCAACCGCCATCGTACTCATTGCTAATGGGACCATGACTGGAAAGTTAAAAGGAGAAATACATGTCACAACACCTAATGGTTGTTTCATAGAATACGAATTAATATCGCCACCAACATTTACTGAATGTTCTCCTTTGATTAGATGTGGTGCACCAATGGCTAGATCCACGGACTCAATGCCTCGACTAATTTCTCCTTTGGCATCTGAAATCGTCTTTCCATTTTCTTTTCCAATCAATTGGGCCATTTCTTCTGTATGCTCCACGAGCAATTGTCTGAATTTGTGAAGAACTTGTACTCTTTTGCCTACTGATGTTTTAGCCCACTCTATTTGAGCTTTTTTTGCAAGTCTTACCGTTTCATCCACTTCTTCCTTTGTTGCATAAGCTACGGTAGCAATCTTCTGTCCTGTTGAGGGACTGTAAACAGCCCCATAGCGATTGCTTTTTCCTTCTACTTTTTCCCCATTAATATAATGGGGAATAGATTCTACTGTAACAGCCTTCACTTTCGTCCCCCCCTACTTTATAATTTCTACTTACTTCCAACTTTTTCTTCCCTTTGAAAAAGAGTACTTGCTTCTCGATAATCTAACCCATGTGCTTCTGCAACTGCTTTATATGTTACATGTCCTGCCACTGTATTAATTCCTTTATATATTGCCTCATTATCTTGTGCCGCTTTCTGAATTCCTTTATTGGCAATGGTTAACGCATAAGGCAAGGTTACATTCGTTAAACTTAGTGATGCTGTTTTAGGAACCGCACCAGGCATATTGGCTACTGCATAATGGACAATACCATGTTTTTCATAGGTTGGATTATCATGTGTTGTGATTCTGTCCGATGTTTCGAATATTCCACCTTGGTCAATGGCAACATCTACAATGACAGATTTCTCCTTCATTGCTTTTACCATCGATTCTGTTACGAGTTTCGGAGCTTTTGTTCCTGGAATTAATACTGCTCCAATTACAAGATCTGCTTCAGCTACCGATTCTGCTATATTTAGCGGATTCGACATCATCGTTTGGATTTGGTTTCCGAATAAGTCATCGAGTTCACGTAAACGTGCCGGATTTAAATCAATGATGGTGACATCCGCTCCTAAACCGATAGCGATTTTAGCCGCATTCGCTCCTACTACGCCACCACCAATAATCGTTACTTTCCCGCGACTAACACCTGGCACACCACTTAGTAGAATCCCTTTTCCACCCTTTGGCTGCTCTAAGAACTGCGCCCCAATTTGTGCGGCAATTCTTCCTGCCACCTCACTCATTGGCGATAATAATGGAAGAGAACCATCTTTTTCCTGAATTGTTTCATATGCAACACTTGTCACTTTTGAATTCGTAAGCGCTTTCGTTAATTCAGGCTCAGCAGCAAGGTGAAGGTAGGTGAATAGAATTTGATCTTCACGGAAATAGCCGTACTCCTCTGGTAGAGGTTCCTTTACTTTCATGATCATATCTTGTGACCAAACCGCTTCCCTATTTGCTTCGATTCGTGCACCAGCATCTTGATATTCTGTATCCGAGAACCCAGAACCTAAGCCTGCTCCTTTTTCAATAACCACTTCATGTCCTGCACCGACTAAGGCATCTACCCCAGAAGGTGAGATAGCTACTCGATTTTCATTGTTTTTTATTTCTTTTGGAATTCCGATTCTCATGTTTATACCCCTTTTCATTCTTATATTACATATTTTCTTTAAATACTTTCTTTAAAATTGCAATCATAAAATCAATATCATCATCGGTACTAGACAAAGGCGGGCTCAACGTTAAAATGTTATTATAACCGGCAACTGTGTCTCCATTTTTCCCAACAATTAACCCATTATCTTTACATGCTGCGATAATCGTTCCAATTCTTTCTTTCGATGCTGGCTCTTTTGAAATCTTATCTTCTACCAGTTCAATCCCAACCATTAAACCAACACCACGCACATCTCCTACATATGGATGTGTACGTAATTCATCCAATTCTTGTAAAAGTCTATCCCCTAACTGCGCTGAGCGATCAAATAGGCCTTCTTCCTCCATGATTTCAATGTTCTTAAGAGCTAAGGCGCAAGCTGCTGGGTTGCCTCCAAATGTATTGACATGGCGGAAATGACTATTTTCTTCCCCACTCTTAAATGATTCATAAATATCCTTCCTAACAGCTGTTACAGATAACGGTAAATAGGCACTTGTAAGTCCTTTTGCCATCGTAATGATATCTGGTTTAATGTTAAAATGCTTATGACCGAACGCTTTCCCTGTTCTACCAAAGCCACAAATAACTTCATCAATAATTAACAGGACACCATGTTTATTACAGATTTCTTGAACCTTCTCTACATACACTGGATGTGGTATTAGGATACCGCCACCTGTAATGACCGGTTCCATAATAACTGCTGCAACCGTTTCCTTTTGTTCCCAAATAATTGTCTGTTCAATTTCCTCTGCACGTTGAATATTGTATTCTTCTATCGAAATTCCTTCTGGTTTACGGTAGTTATCTGGAGGACTGACATGTAAAAATCCAGAAGTTAGAGGTTCATATTTATATTTCCTTAACGCTTGACCAGTAGCAGACAATGCTCCCATTGAACTACCATGGTAAGCACGGTATCGTGAAATGACTTTATAACGATTCGGATCACCATTTTGCTGATGGTATTGTCGGGCGATTTTGAATGCTACCTCATTTGCATCGGA
Source organism: Oceanobacillus sp. FSL K6-0118 (assembly GCF_038006665.1). Lineage (NCBI taxonomy): Bacteria > Bacillati > Bacillota > Bacilli > Caryophanales > Bacillaceae > Oceanobacillus > Oceanobacillus sp. FSL K6-0118. The sequence continues at coordinate 1,125,689 of NZ_JBBOVR010000001.1, read as the reverse complement.
ACCACTGTTGGAGTAGAAAATCATATAATCATCGTCAAGCATTTCGTTAAGCTTTTCTGCCAATTTAATTGCAGGTTCATGGCTTTGTGTCATTGGAATATATGCGATTTTCTTAATTTGTTCATAAGCAGCTTGTGCTAATTCTTCACGACCATAACCAACGTTGACACACCAAAGACCTGACATTCCGTCTAAATAACGGTTTCCTTGTTCATCAGTAATCCATGAGCCTTTTCCTTCTTTAATGACCATTGGTGGGTTCTTTTCACTATATGGGGATATATGATGCCAAACATTTTGACGATCCCTTTCCACTAATGATTGTTTCTTTTCTACTGATTCCATCTAACATCTCCTCCCTTATCTTGCTAAATAAACATAATGTCCATTTCTCTAAAGTATCAAATTTGACAAAATATTGGGCATATTACACAATTTATTCTATACTAAATAAAGCGACTTTTCAATTTACATTATGTTAAATCTTTATCATTTCTCTTTTACAATATGAAAGGGGTTACTTTAAGATGGAAAAATGGCAGGTTACAGTTAACGATGTTCTTTCAAGAGGATTATTTCGAGAGTGCAAACTGGTTGCGGGACATGGTGGGTTGAATCGCGAAGTGAAATGGACCCATATTTTAGAAATAAGCGAATTTGAGTCTTTCATTAATGGGGGAGAGCTGATTCTAACTACTGGTTCTAGTATCCACTTTGATTCACCAAACGGAATCATTTATCTTGATAAATTAAGAAAGAAAGATATTGCTGGTATTTGTATAGAACTTGGAACCCACGTGAAAACCATTCATCCAGATATTATCCAATATGGAAATGCCCATCATATTCCACTAATTATCTTTGATACTGTTGTGAAATTTGTCGATATTACACAAGATCTACATACACTCATTATTAATCACCACCATCATAGGTTAAATCAAATCAATATATTTTCCCAAGAAGTTAACAAGCTATCCTTAATGCCAAATGGTATTTTAAAAATTTTAAAAGAGTTATATTCCCATTTAGACATTCCAGTTATTTTTTTAACGGACGATTCCAAAACATACTATTATCCGCCACTTGTAAAGGATGACATTCCATCTATTAAGACATCCATTGGACAGAATGTAACAAACACTCCTTTATATGAAAGTAATTTTTTGCAAGAAACGGATTATACCAACTTCCCAATAAAAATAGTTGGAAATAATTGTGGTAACTTATTCGTTAAACGTAACAAAAAAGATTTAGATGAATTTTCCCATTCTTTAATCGATCGTGCAATTTTAGCCATCACGCAAATTATGCTCCGTAACCGAACAATAGAAGAACGAAAACAAAATCTAGAGGAAGAGCTCATTCGTAAATTATTACAAGGTAAAGATTGTGCAGCAGACGATATTCAAAAGGTTTTACCCGCTCAAGCAAAGAATTTTAATTATAGATTATTCCTCATAGAAACGGCCTCACCTGACATGGAGTTGAAAGATGGAGAATGGGAAGAAATCAAATTGCAACAATCTCTCATGATTCGATCTTTATTTAAAAGCTATGGTTTTATACCTTCCCTATCCGTTAGTAAAAATGAAATCACGGTCATTGCTTCTTTTTTTAAACAAGAAGAAGCAAAGAAGGATACTGAAAGATTTACAAGAATCATAGAAGAGATCGGAAATATCGAGGAGCAAAAAATATTAATAGGAAAGAACTGTAGATTCGGGATTAGTAATATTAAAAATGATTACACAGAATTAAACAAGAGTTATAAAGAAGCTAAAGATGTCATCTTTATTCAATCTTCTAACCTTTTACAAACATACTTTTTCGAAAATATCGGGGTTTATCGCATTCTATTGAACTTACTTGAAAATCAAAAACTAGAAGATTATATTCATGAATACTTGGGGCCCATTATTAGGCATGATCATGAAAACAAGAGTAACCTATTAGGTACACTATCAACATACTTAAATTGTTTGGGGTCAAAAAAAGAGACTGCCGAGCGATTATTTATCGTTCGTCAGACCCTCTACCATCGCTTGGAAAAAATTGAAGAACTACTCGGAAAAGGTTATATGGAACCAATAAACCGTCAAGCAATTGAACTTGCACTAGCAGCCCATTCACTAAAGAAACAGACATAGGGACAGGTTTACTGTCCCTAACCTTTGTTAAGATGATAAATCTGTCCCTTCGACCTGTTAAAGCATTTCAAACCTTAAAATCCTACCAACTATTTTTCAAAACAATTTTCCCTACTGCCTTGCCTGACTCCAAGTATTCATGAGCTTTTGATACTTCATCGAAGTTAAAAATGTTGGAATCTAAAAGTGGATGCAGCTTCCCTTCTTCAACCAATCCTGTAATCTTCCGCAAAATTTCTCCATAATGTTTATGCATGTCTTTGTTTAATATCTTTAACAACATAAAGGTAACATGAAGTGATAGTCCTTTTGAATGCACTGGGGAAAGGTCATGAGTCGAACGGGTAGCAATGGCTGTTACCGTTCCATGCACCGCTGCCGCCTCAAAAGATCGATCAAGATTTTCGCCACCCACCGTATCAAACACCACGTCAAATCCTTTTCCGTTTGTATAATTCTGTACATAGTCACGAACCTTTTCTTCACGATAATTAATCGTTCCATCAGCACCAAGACGTTTGCCAATCTCGAGTTTCTCTTGTGAAGAAGCAGTTGTATAGACTGTCGCCCCTCCCCATTTGGCAAGTTGAATGGCGATGTGTCCTACACCTCCAGCGGCTCCATGAATTAATATATCTTGCCCTGGTATAAGCCTTGTACGATTAAACAATGCTTCCCAAGCTGTAATGGAAACTAATGGTAAAGCTGCTGCTTCTTCCATCGTCAAATTTTTCGGCTTATGTGCAAGTAAATCAGCATCAGCTAGCATAAACTCTGCAAGTGCACCGCCGCTAGTCCCCTTAAATCCACCCGCACATCCAAACACCTCATCACCAATTTCAAACTCGGTTACTCCTTCACCAACTTCAGATACCACACCTGCCACATCTCCATGTAATACCGCTGGAAGCTCAGGTGCAACAGCTGGAACCGCACCAGCACGAACTTTCGTATCAATAGGGTTTACACTCGTAGCCTTCACTTGAATAAGTACATGTCCCGGTTTTAGTTCAGGTTTGGGTATCTCTTTCAATTGAAAAACAGATGGTTCACCAAAAGACTGAATAACTTGTGATTTCACGCTAGTCACTCCTATACTTGTCTAAAAATATGAATAACCTTCATTGTCTATTATTAATAGAGAAGGTATCTCTTAATGCTATTATATAAATTATTAGAATAGAATGATAGTTTACAGCACCGAATAGGTAGTTTTTGATATACCTTCGCTAAAAAAGGTCATAGAATCATCTATGACCAATTAAATCCAATACCGTTTGCAATACAACGTTAACGCCTTTTTCACAATCCTCCCAAGATGTAAGCTCATCCTCTGCATGGCTCTTTCCATTAACACTCGGAACAAAAACCATGGCGGCTGGAAGATAAGTGGCAATAAACTGTGCATCATGACCAGCACCACTCGGCATACGCTTGAATGTATATCCCAAGGACGTGCAGGAATTCTCCAATGATTCCACAAGTTCTTCCTTAAACCAAACCGTATCACGATCCCAAAGTTTTGTTGCGGTCACCTCACATTTTTCCTTACCTTTTGATTCGGTAAGACCTTGAATAATATTCTCTACTTGCCGAATAGTGTTTACTTCTTTATGACGTGCTTCGATTGTAAATACAACCTTATTTGGAATAACCGTATGAATATTAGGACTTACATCCATTCTCCCAATCGTATAAACGAGGTCTGAATCCAATTTACTCATTTTTTCACGTATTTCATTTATTAAATGATTTGCTACAAAAAGAGCGTCCCTTCTCATTGGCATTGGAGTTGTTCCAGCGTGGTCAGAATCCCCAGTTACTTCGATTTCATAACAACACATCCCCACCACACATTCAACCACTCCGATATCCGTTGCTTCATTTTCTAATACAGGACCTTGTTCAATATGGAGTTCAATGAATGCCTTTGCATTCTGTAACCGATTCGCCTTATCCCCTTCATAGCCACTTGCTTTTAGGGCTTCCCCAAATGTAATCCCTTGTTTGTCAGTAGACTGGAGCATCATACCTTTATCGAAACGGCCCGACATCACGCCTGATGCCATCATAGAAGGTTCAAATCTTGCGCCTTCTTCATTGGTAAAATTCGCGATAACAAGTGGTACTTGTGGTTTAATGTTATTTTCAACAAGGGTACGTACAACTTCTAAACCTGTCACTACACCAAGAACACCATCAAATCTTCCCCCCTTTTCCACTGAATCTAAATGGGATCCCATTACTATTGGGGGGCTATCCTTATCTACTCCCTCTAGTGTCGCATACATGCTCCCCATATCATCCCACTTAACTGTCATTCCAAGCTCTTCACATACAGACCTGAAATGATTTCTAGCTTGAATATCGATATCGGTTAGCGCCAATCGGGTGACCCCGTTATTTTTTGTTCTTCCAATGTCCGCAAATTCTTCCAATGTATCTTTTAATCTTTCCCCGTTTATAAGCACTTTTTGCTTTTGCATGACTTCTCCCTCCATCTATAATCTTTACTTTCCCTTAATCAATAGCGTCGTCACATACTTTCTACTATCAGGATTGGTTAGTCGAATGGACTTCCTAGCAGCGGTGTTACCTAGCTTTTCAAACTTAACTACATCACCTTCTAAGGTTCCTTGAATGTTTTTAATAACATAATTTTGTTTTACCAATTCATCAATCACTTGTTTTTCTTTTATAAAATCCTCATAGTTCGACAAATCGATCCCCCTCCTACCTTACTTTCCTTCTTCACTCTTATAATCAAGGTTTGAATCAGTTACAATAAACCAATCCCGTCCTACAGTAATCCCTAAATAGTCATTATCACTCGGATAAGAAATTTCAGCTTGCGGGAATTTCCTAAAGTACCAATATTTCGAAAATATATAGTAGATGACAGCTGCAATCACGAAACCAATGATAAAGGAATACGTCATAAATATCGTTGCAATCACACCACCAACAGCCCAAGAAATAAATCCAACAATATTTACGCCCCCATTAAAGCGATACTGACCTTCTGTATCAAAAAGATCGGGGACATTCACCCTTCGTTTTCTTAATAAATAATAATCGGCAAAGAGAATTCCACTAACGGACGATAACACAGCACCGATAATTAAAAGAACTTGGGTCAATATTTCATAAACACTCCAAGGCTGTATAATCGTACCCACAATTCCAACGACAAAGACAGCAATCGCATGAGAAACTTTCGGACCCAACACATTAGAGAATATTGCAGCAGCGGGCAAAACATTAGCTGCAGTATTCGTAGACCATTGTGTTAAAACAATCATAAGAAGTAACATTGCCAACATCCAACCAGATGCAGTATCTTGAAGAGCCGTAACCGGATTAGAAGTACCCGCCACAATAAAAGCAGCCGCACCAATCATAATCATAAATGCTTCTGTTATAGGCATAGCAATGAGAGTTCCAATAAGCGTTGTTTTATTTCGCTTAAACCAATTTCTTTCATATCTAGGCGCCTTAAAATGACGTGAAATGGTCGGGATATCACATCCCAGCGTTGCCCAAAATCCCATATTCGCAAAAATAACTACCATAAACGCAGTAATAGCAACCCCTCCAGTCACCGGACTTGCTACCCAGTCCCAGACATTACTTCCTTGCCTGGTGATTTCCGTCGTTAGTGTTTGATATATTATTAAAGAAAAAATGACAATAATCGGGGCTGCTAAATCAGCAAATCGTTCCACCCACTTAATTCCAGATGCCGTATTAATCAGCTGGAATAATGCAAACACAATGTAACACAAAAGCCAATTATCAAAACTCGGATTCATCGTATTTAATATCGCATTGATAGCAGTTGATCCAAAATACGTATTCAACCCAAACCAAAAGGAAGCTGTTACCGCCCTTGTAACGGACGGAATGTGTGTCCCCACTGTTCCAAACGGTGCCCTCATATAGACTGGAAATGACAATCCATGTTCTACCCCGATATCACCAATTAGAGAAATAAAGGCACCGATAGCAACACAACCGATTAGCGTTGCCAACACAACCCATGGCAACGAAATACCTTGTATACCTGATGCACCAATGTCGAAAGTTGCCAGCAGAATCGCCATCCCAATCCACATCATAAAAAATCCCCGAACACCTATCTTTCTCTCATTGTGGTGGATTGGAAGCAAGTCTTTTGACTTCAAGTAAGAACTACCCTTCTTTTTCTCCTGCAAGACAATCGACCTTCTTCCCGTTTATTTTTTTCTTAGGTAGGAAAATATGAATCTTTCTCTTCCCACCTAAGTGTAACCTTGGCATTCACTAAATAGGGAATGCCATGTTTTCCAAACCCGCCAGTTGTTTCATTACGGGTGGAGATCAGGTAAGCTACTCGGTCAAATTTAATCGGTTATGCAGAAAATAGTTTAGGAAGTTTACAAGATAACTAGATTAGTTAACTAATCATATTCTGTATCTTTGTCTTATTCGGGTGTTCATTGAGTTGATGAGTGGCCGATTGACACAGTTTCTTTTCTGTTCGGGCAGTCATCATCTTCATGAGTGACCGTACGACGCGGATTCTTCTTTATTCGGGCACTCATCACCCTCATGAGTGACCCTACGACACGGATTCTTCTTTATTTGGGCACTCATCACCCTCATGAGTGACCGATTGACGCGGATTCCTCTTTATTCGGGCACTCATCACACTTATGAGTGACCGTACGACACGGATTCTTCTTTATTTGGGCACTCATCACCCTCATGAGTGACCCTACAACGCGGATTCCTCTCTGTTCGGGTACTCATCTCATCCATGAGTGACCGAATAACCGAATAACGCGTTTTCTCTCTGTTCGGGTACTCATTTAAAGAGTCATTCTTTTTATAGTATAAGATTATCGACCTGTAGCTGTTTCCTCTTGTCGCTGAAGTGCATCAGAATTGTATTTTTCACGTTTTAAGAATTTACCTGCTCCAGGTTTACCTACAAACTCCTTATCCTTCACGACATATTCACCGCGAGATAAAACCGTTACAGGCTCTCCTGTCACTTTCATTCCTTCTAGCGCACTATAGTCAACAGCTGAATGGTGTGTATCTACAGAAATGGTACGCTCTGCATTTGGGTCAAATAAAACGATATCGGCATCCGCTCCGGGAGCAATTGTCCCTTTACGCGGGAATAAACCGAACAGTTTTGCACTTTGAGTCGACACCATATCTACAAATTGATTTATCGAAATACGTCCTTTTTTCACACCTTCTGAGAATAGAACACTAAACCGGTCTTCTACAAACGGTCCACCATTAGGAATTTTTGTGAAATCACCTTTCCCTAAATCTTTTTGTCCATCAAAATCAAAGGAACAATGGTCCGAACCAATCGTTTGTAGCTGCCCACTCTTCAGTGCATTCCAAAGTACTTCTTGGTTGGATTTGTCTCGTAATGGAGGTGACCACACATATTTCGCACCTTCAAAATCAGGTTGATCCAAATAACTTTGATCAAGTACTAAATATTGTGGACACGTCTCTCCGAACACATTAAATCCTTTACTACGCGCCTCGGCAATTTGTTCCACCGCTTCTTTACAGGTAACATGCACCACATATAATTGTGAGTCAGCAAGCGCGGTTAGCTTCGCCGCACGTCCTGTCGCTTCCCCTTCTAATTCAGGCGGGCGGGTTAATGCATGATAAATAGGTTCGGTGTTTCCATTACGCAAAGCTTCTTTTGTCAAATGTTCAATCACATCCCCATTTTCTGCATGAACCATCACTAAGCCGCCATGTTTTTTCGCAGTTGTCAACGTTTGGTATAATGTTTCATCATCAGCCTGTAATACATTCTTATACGCCATAAATACTTTAAAAGACGTGACACCTTCTTCTTCAATTACAACAGGAATCTCCTCCAAAACGCTTTCATTTGCTTCTACAATTTGCAAATGGAATCCATAATCAATAACCGATTTATCTTTTGATTTTTGATGCCACGTACTTAGCGCATTCTTTAATGTTTTTCCTTTTTCCGTTAAACAGAAGTCAATAATCGTTGTTGTTCCCCCATGTGCAGCCGCCATCGTTCCTGTTTCAAAGTCATCCTTTGTTACTGTCCCACCAAAAGGCATTTCCATATGGGTATGTGGATCAATTCCTCCAGGAAATACATAAAGCCCTGAAGCATCAATCACTTCAGCGTACACATCACTTAACCCCTGGCCAATTGCTTTAACTTTTTCATTTTCAATTAAAATATCAGCCTGGTACGTATCTGTCGCCGTGACAATCATTCCATTTTTAATAATTTTCTTCATCTAAAATTCCTCCTTTGATAATATTACTTAAAGTACTTGTTCAAAAAGGAGGATGAAAAGGACCAAGGTCGGCTAAAAGCGCAACGTCCTGTTGCAACGCCGACACTAGCACGTCCTGTGCGTCGCAGTTCGAGGCGGCGTAGCTTTGAGCACTAGAAAAAGCTTCTCCGATTCCACATCGCACGCAGGAAAAGTGCACTTCTTTTCCAAGGAACGGAACGTATGCAATTAATACGTGAGTAGCGGAAAAGCAAGCCAACGAAGAAATGCGAAGTGTCATTTTCACCGGACTTTTTGAACAACCTCTTAAAAGTTTATTTTTTCATCGATATCATTATGAATCAGCTTTTTGTAGCATTTGAATAGCTGCTTGACGATTATTCCATGACATTGGTGGCTCTGTTGGTGTAAGGTCAATCATATCAATTGCTCCATCTACAGGACAGACTATAGAGCAGAGATTACACCCTACACAATCATCCTCTCTTACTTTTAGATAATCATTTCCATTCTCATCTGTTAACATGTCAATGCATTGATGGGAGGTGTCCTCACAGGCAATATGACATTTATTACAATTAATGCAAATATCATTGTTAATGCGGGCAACGACTTTATGATTTAGATCTAAATCACTCCAGTCTGTATATTTCCGGACAGAAGCCCCGATGATATCACTTAATGAATCAATTCCTTTTTCATCTAAATAATTCGATAATCCTTCCGTTAAATCCTCGATGATTCGAAATCCATGATGCATTGCTGCAGTACAAATTTGTACCCCTCCTGCACCCATCAGCATAAATTCTACGGTATCCTGCCAAGTTGAAATTCCGCCGATTCCTGAAATTGGGATATTAATTTCTGGATTTCTAGCACAATCTCCAACCATATTTAAGGCAATTGGCTTCACGGCTGGACCACAATAACCACCATGTGCACCTTGCCCATTCACATGGGGTACCGGATTCCATGTATCTAAATCAACACCTATCAGACTATTAATCGTATTAATCATACTAACTGCGTCTGCCCCACCACGGACTGCCGCTTTCGCTGTTTCTCTAATATCGGTAATATTTGGTGTTAATTTTGTAATAACGGGAACTTCGGCAGCTTCCTTCGCATACATTGTAGTCATTTCTACTAAGTCAGGATGCTGCCCCACAGCCGAACCCATTCCGCGCTCTGACATACCATGTGGACAGCCTAGGTTTAACTCAATTCCATCCACCCCGACATCCTGTACCTTTTTCACAATTTCATGCCATTTTTCTCGTGTCGGCTCAACCATTAATGATGCTATAATAACGTGTTTAGGATACATTTTCTTTGTTTCATAGATTTCCTTTAAGTTTACTTCAAGGGAACGATCTGAAATTAACTCGATATTGTTAAATCCAGCCACACGCTGACCATTAAAATGAAGCGCACCAAAGCGAGAGGTAACATTTAATATCGGTTCACCTAATGTTTTCCATACTGCCCCACCCCAACCAGCTTCAAATGCACGCTGGACCTGGTATCCGGTATTTGTCGGTGGCGCCGATGCTAGCCAATAAGGATTCAGTGATTTGATTCCAGCAAAATTAATACTAATATCAGCCATATTCATCCTCCTGTATTAGGGTTTGTTTATTTTCAAACGCTCTCTGCCGTAGATTCTTTGAAACGTTGGTGAATGGATAAGGCGGTTTCTTTCCCTTGTTGGGCTGCAGAAACAACCATCGCCTCTCCAATCCCTTTTCCAAAAATAACATCCCCAGCAGCATATACGTTTGGATTAGATGTTAGAAAGGACTTCTCGTCTACTTTTACTACTCCCCCATTATGTTCTAAACCAAAACTTTCAATCAGCTTCATGTGCCTTGTTTGGCCAATCGCTTTTACAATGATATCGACATCCATCAAAAACTCCGAACCTTCTATTTCAACCGGTCGTGGACGTCCATCACCACCCGCAGCTTGTAATTCCATCCTGACACACTCCATTTGTTTGACATGCCCATTTTCATCGCTAATTAGACGCTTCGGATTAGTAAGCCATCTAAATTCCACACCATCTTGTTTGGCAAATTCATATTCAAAATCATAAGCTGTCATTTCTTTCTCTGTTCGACGGTAAAGTATCTTTACATTTTCTGCCCCAAGTCTGACAGATGTTGTCGCTCCATCAATCGCAGTATTACCTGCACCTATTACTGCAACCCGCTTTCCAATAAACTCTTTTTCATAAATCCCATTTTTCGTACGTTCTACGAGGTCAATGGCATCGTAAACTCCGGCTAATTCTTCTCCTTCAATGCCTAACATTGGTACCTTAGACATTCCTATTGCAAGTACAACAGCATCGTATTTCTCCAATAGCTCGTCAGCAGAAATATCTTTACCTACTTCCATATTCGTTCGAATGGTGACACCTAGCTTTTCCACTTGCTCGACTTCCCAAAGTGAAATATCTTTCGGAAGGCGGAAAGGAACAATTCCAAATGTATCAAGACCACCCGCTTCACTTTTCGCTTCAAAAATAGTAACTTCATAACCTAAACGAGCTAGCTCACGAGCAGCAGATAACCCTGCTGGCCCACTACCGACAATAGCAATATGTTTTCCATTGCTTTTTCCTGCTTTAAATAAAACTTGCTCATTTTTAATTGCCCAATCCGTTGCATACCTTTGTAAATCACCAATTGGAATTGGCTTAGTAGAATGATTAAGTACACAAGCGCCTTCACACAACTCTTCCGTTGGACAAACCCTCCCACAGCTTGCACCGACAGGATTAGCTTCCATAATCGTTGTTGCCGAACCCTTCATATTTCCAGATGCAATTTTTTTAATAAAACTTGGAATGTCAATACCAGTCGGGCAAGCTGTTATACAGGGTGCCTCATAACAGTACAGACAACGGTTTGCCTCGTCTAGGGCTTCTTGCGAATTAAAACTTGGCTTAGCTTCTTCAAAACCCTTTGGACCTCCTGATATAAGACTTTTTAACAAATCACTCAATGGAAAACCTCCTTTAAGCATTGATACTACTACAATATATATGCAGTAGGATTCACATTAGGCTAACATTATTAAAAAAAGGGATACAGGGACAGGTTTATCATAATTAGAAATATTACAAATTTATGAATAGAATAATACAACCCTCCACCTATTCATCCTGATAAAACCTGCTTATTGATGGGTCTCAAAGCGTCAAAAACCTACTAACCCCATTTCCAATTCTTGCCATACTTTTGTTATTAGGTTGTCATTGCTTTACCACAGTTTTTTTACAATGCTTTGTTATACTTTAGTAGAAGTTAAAAATCTGAGACTGAGAGAGGAGACCTAAAATGAAATTTAAAAACATCATCGTAGGTGCAATTTCTATCGGTACTGCATTGACTTTAGCTGCTTGTTCAGGAGAAACGAATGAGGATGAAAATAAGGATAATATGGAACCCCCACCAGAAACGGAAGTAGATCCTGGTACAGGTGAAACAAATCCTGGATCAGAAACAGACCCTGGATTAGAATCCGAACCAGAACAAGAGGATCCTGCATCTGATCCTGATTCCGACGTAGAAGAACCAGAGAATCCTGAAGATCCAAATTCTGAACAAGACCCAGAATTAAGTCCCGAGAATCCCGACTCTGGATCAGGTTCTGAATTACAACAAGAGTAATTTTAATAGGACATAAGTACTTCCCACTTTCATTTAAAAAACTGTCTACAGAAATGTAGGCAGTTTTTTTAAATGAAAGTGGGAAAACCTATCCTTCCATCCCATTAAAAATAAAATTGCCAATATATAAGTAACGTTATCAGAAGCATACTACTTAACATGGACAAAGAATAGACAATAACACGCCATTTCGTCAAAGTTTCTTTCCTCCAATTCCATATAACGAAAAACATAGAAAGAAGACAAGTAAAGGTAAAAAGGTAATTTAAGGTAAAGTGAATGATGATTTCAGAATAAGCACGATTACTATTCACTAACATTCGTCCCATAAGTACCATCACATTCACAACTAATGCCATTCCTGATAGGTGCAATGCAGCATTCCACCTCATCATGATTGAAAAAGCTTTTTTCTTCCGCCAATGTAAGGAACAGCGAACCAACAGAATCAGTGCAGTAACAAGAAAAAACACGATACAATATAGAAATAAAATACCATGTGCGGCAAGCATTTCACCCTTTTTATCCATTGGTAAAAAATCTGAATAAGTTGTGGAAATTTGGTTTACCACCCCTTCATCCACTTGAAAATAAAGTGTCTGCATTGGGAGAAAAACAGAATCCCCATTGACGAATCGATACGTATAAGGTTCTTCTTGAATATAATTCCCCTTCATTCCCATCACGCTTATTTGGATTTCATTCTCATTTAAAGATTTGACCTTTAATGGTGTCAAATAATAATAAAGATGGAGAAATCCACTATCTGTTCTACGTGCACTTATATAGGTTCCTTCTACATCGAAAGAATCTGGGGCATTTGCTACAGGATGAAATACACTCTCACCTATTAATGCTTTAGTCAACCCAAACGTTATATCCGCTTCCCCAGCTTGATTCGTTAATACAATAACAGCAAAATTTTCTTCTGGTACGATGTGAAAGTTACTAGAAAAAGCAGCGGTATTTCCTGAATGAGCAAAACCTTTTTTCTTCCCATCAACTTCCCAAAAACCGTGAGCAATTCCCGGTACATTGTCGTTTGCAGAATAACTGGTAGATAGCATTTGTTCTAACGTGTCTAATTCATCAAATAAAATACTTTTTTTATTTCCTTGTGGCATCAGTGCCATCGCAAATTTTGCTAAATCGTCTGTCGTACCATTCATTCCACCACTCGGATACATCGACATATAAAATGGAGTGGATTCTCGAAATTCTCCAATTCCTATAAGTTCATACCCCTTGGTGACATGCTGAATAATCTCTTCATTTTCCTCTTTGGGCAAATGAATCGACGAATGGTTCATATTAATTATTTCTAAAATGTTTTCAGAAACATATTCATCAAATTCCTTTTCTGTAATCCGCTCAACAATATAAGCCGCAAGTGATGTAGAAAAGTTAGAATAAGCAACCACTTCACCTGGAGGATAAATTTGATTCGGTTCTGCCTTTTTCAACCCCTCTTCTAAAGACTCTACCTTTTCTTTTGAAGCATAACCAAGGTCAAATATTCGATCCTCAAACCCAGCATTATGGTTCATCAAATGCAACATCGTTATCGGTTCATCATACGTTAATTTCGTCAAAAATCCTTCAGGTAAGTAATGGCGAATGTCTTCATTCAAATCGATTTTCCCTTGCTCCACCAATTGCATGACCGATACCCAAACAAACAATTTAGTTACCGAACCCCATTCCAAAACAGAAGTTCCTGGATCCATTGGAATTTTGCTTTTCATGTCAGCATATCCATACCCTTTTGATAAAACGATCTGGTTATCTTTAACGACTACAACATTAGCACCCGCTGTTGTTTCCCCAATAAATTCCTCTACATACTCATCTACATAACTTTCCAAATCCTTAAATGGAATACCTGATGGTGTTAGATTTTCATTTGCTGATACAACTCCAGGAATAAATAGTGCACAGTATAGGATAAGTGCCATGACAGTTAATTTCCTCATCAACAACCTCCTTTAAGAATACAATACATGAAAACCTCTTTGCAGAATAGTCTTACTTTTATAAAAAGGACTTCCATCAGTGGGGACTTTTATTCCACAGAAGCTTGAGGTGGGAGTTTTACTGCCCGTTTAGGTGGGATAAATATAAAAACCCCTTTAAATGTTGAGTTTAAACATTTAAAGGGGTTTACATTCCCGTTAACTATTGCTTAATTCCAATGTCTCTTCAAATAGTTTACCCGGAAAGGAATTATGTCGAAGTGTTCTTTCTAGAGTTCTTGTCGTGCCTTTTACATGCATGGAGCCACCAGTTGGGACCTCTACAATGATATATTGGGTTTCTGCAGAATTTAAGTTTATTAGATTCCTTAACTCATTTTTATTTAAAGCGCAAATGGTTTCTTGCCCACATACCAAACATAAGAAGACATTATTTGTTTTTTTCATGACATGTTGTATCGATTGCATTTCGGAAACGCTAAATTTAAAGTTCCATGGTGAAGACTTCTTCGTTAAATATTTCACAAATAATCTAGTATCCTGATTCACTAAATAATGACCGTACTCTGAATCTACTTTTTTCAAAGCATGAAAGGAAGGATGCTCCGAAATTTGTGAAAGAACCGCTCCATGATATAAATCTTGTATTTGAATTTTCATTATACTCCCCTCCCTTTTTTAATAGATTACGAATAAATCGGCTTAGAAAATTGTACCATAAATCTTCACTTTTGCATGATTAATCTATTAAAATTAGGTGGAAGTCTTACCGCCCGTTTAGATAGATAAAGACAGGATTTAATCACCCTGTCTTCCTAACCATATAAGTTACCCCTATAAATGTCACTTACTTTCATTTTTCCCTGCTTCATCAGCTAATTGATCAAGAGACTTCACTTGACCATGTGGGTTTTGCGAATTTTTACGACCTCTCCATTGTCTTTCTTTTCGTGATTTTGGTCGGTTCATGATATTCGAACTCCTTTATAAAGTAATCATTAAGGTAAATAACTTGTCCCCTTATTTGATTATTATTAGAAGAGAGCAGGGAAATATACACTACCAATAAAAACACTCCCAAACATTGACTTAATCAATATTTGAGAGTATTTTTATTAGCATGGATTTTATTTAAGATGCTTCATGCATTGACTCTTCAGCCGGAGGATTTAATTGTCCTTCCCACTTAGCTACTACAAGAGCTGCTAAAGAGTTACCTACAACGTTTACTACTGTACGACCCATATCGAGAATACGGTCGATACCAGCAATAAATGCTAAGCCTGCAGCAGGTAAACCAACTGTACTGAATGTAGCTAATAAAACAACAAACGATACACCCGGTACTCCTGCCATCCCCTTAGATGTAACCATTAGAACTAACATAAGGGTTATTTGTTGCCAGATACTTAAATCAATACCATACATTTGCGCAACAAACAAGGCTGCAATCGCTTGATACAAAACAGATCCATCTAAGTTAAAAGAATAACCTGTTGGAATAACAAAGCTTACGATATGTTTTGGACTTCCTGCCTTCTCCATTTTTTCCATAATTCTCGGAAGTACTGTTTCTGAACTTGAAGTAGAGAATGCCAACAGTAATTCTTCTTTAATTAAATTCAATAATTTAAAAATATTAAATCCTATAATCTTAGCTACTATCCCTAGAATAACGATAACAAAGAAAATCATCGTTCCATAAACCGTAATTGCTAATTTACCTAAAGGAATAAGGGATTCGAAACCATATTTAGAAATCGTAACCCCAATTAATGCAAATACACCAACCGGAGCATATTTCATAAATAAGTTCGTCACATAGAACATCGCATGTGCCATACCCTCGAAGAATCTTAGAACTGGCTTACCTCTGTCACCTATCGCAGCTATACCTAAACCGAATACTACAGCAAAGAAAATAATCGCTAGCATATCGCCCTCAACCATTGATTGAAATGGATTGGTAGGAACAATGTGAAGGAGAGTATCCGCAATCGATTTCCCTTCCTGTTCTTCTGTTGTATCTACGTAACTTGATATGTCACTTTGCTCAAGCTCGTCCATATTTAATCCCGTACCAGGGTGAAATAAATTAGCTGAAATTAATCCAACAGCAATAGCAACTAATGTCAT
This sequence comes from Oceanobacillus sp. FSL K6-0118, assembly GCF_038006665.1. Lineage (NCBI taxonomy): Bacteria > Bacillati > Bacillota > Bacilli > Caryophanales > Bacillaceae > Oceanobacillus > Oceanobacillus sp. FSL K6-0118. The sequence goes on along the minus strand of NZ_JBBOVR010000001.1, from coordinate 1,109,451 downwards.
ACCTATGAAATAACTTAATGACTTAATCCCTAGCTTCCCAACTGCCTTTATATCGCCTACGCCTGCTATAGCAACGATAATACTTGATAAAACAATAGGAACTACAATCAGTTTAATCAAGCGTAAAAATAAATCACCAAATGGTTGTAAAACACTTTGCGCCGTTTCACTTCCATAAAAAATCCCACCAACGATAATACCTAGAATAAGACCAATTAAAATTTGACTAGCCAAACTTAATTTAAACTTTTTCATAAAACCCCCACCTTCTTGATGATTTTGATAAATACATAACGTACAGGCAAGGAAAACAAGATGATCCAAATTAACACTGTTTTTGAGATTATTAGAAAACTTTGCATTTGCCAATCCTTTGGGTGATGCTTAGTTGCGCTTTTGCAATTCTTTAAGATGGGACGAGTAATCGGAGCCCCAAACCGGAAAGATTATTATACTTTCCTAACCGCAAAAAAAAAGACACCTGCGTGTCAAGCACTGTGTAATCTCAAAATATGTTTCTCGCTTGTTTCCTCTTAAACGCTGACGGGGTTAGCTTTCGGGTTAGGACTAAGAGAAAATAGAAGCCCTTCCTTTTAAAGGATTCACCCACACGGATATATCCGTAATTAATTGGGTCCCCCGCTCTTAAATAGATTTAGCGATAATTATAGCTACTCTACTATAATATCTTAACTACCCCATAATTGTAAATAGTAGATTTCTTCCAAAGGTTAAACTACTAAAAATAAAAAAATAAAGAAGGCATGATATAGTAATGCCTTCTTTAAATAAAAGTCTACTTACTCTTTAGTTTTGCCAGTTTGTATGGAAAATTCCTTCTTTATCAATGCGTTCATAGGTATGAGCTCCAAAGTAATCTCTTTGAGCTTGGATAAGATTCGCACCACTGGAAGCGGATCGGTATCCATCATAATAGGTTAAAGAAGTCGTCAAACATGGCAAGGATAGTCCAGCTTCAAATCCTTTCATTACAATTTTTCTTAAGGATGCTTGATGACGACTAGCTCTTTCCACAAAGTAAGGGGCAAGCAATATGTTACTTAACTCAGGGTTTTCTTTAAACACATCACTAATTGTATTTAAAAAGTCAGCTCGAATAATGCATCCGCCACGGAAGATTAAAGCAATTTCCCCCAAATTGAGAGACCAGCCATACTGACTAGAAGCCATACGATATTGATAAAATCCTTGTGCATAAGCGCAAATCTTACCCATATACAGCGCTTCTTTCACAACATCAATCCAATATTCTTTATCAAGTCCAGCTTCCGCCACTTGAGGACCTACTAAACGTTCAGAGGCGTACACCTTTTCCTCCTTCATTGATGACAAATATCTGGTAAATACAGCTTCCGTCATAATCGTTGATGGAACCCCAAGGTCTAATGCCTCTTGGCCTGTCCATTTTCCTGTACCTTTTTGACCTGCTTTATCTAAAATCACATCGACAAGCGGGTTACCAGTTTCTTCATCTTTTCTCGTTAGAATATCTGCAGTTATCTCAATAAGATAGCTCTTTAATTCCGTTTCATTCCAAGATGTGAACACTTCTGAGATTTCCTGAACCGAAAGTCCAACTATTTCACGCAAGAATTGATAAGCCTCCGTAATTAACTGCATATCCGCATATTCAATTCCATTATGAACCATTTTTACATAATGACCTGAGCCCTTTGGTCCTATATAGGTACAACATGGTTTTCCATCCACCTGTGCTGCAATTTTTTCCAATATAGGTGCAACTTGTTGATATGCCTCTGGATCACCACTTGGCATTAATGCCGGTCCATTTAAGGCCCCTTCTTCACCGCCGGAAACACCAACACCGATGAAATGAATTCCTTGTTTATGAAGTTCCTCATATCTTCTGTTTGAATCATGAAAATCAGAATTTCCACCATCCATTATGATATCCCCTTTATCTAAAAGAGGGACAAGGGATTGAATCACTGAATCAACAATTGGACCTGCAGTGACCATTAAAAATATTTTCCTTGGAGTTTCTAAAGAACGAACAAATTCCTCTAATTCATAGTGGGCTTCTATATCATAATCAGGAAACTCATTCTCAAATTTATCCGTTAAGTCAGGTGTATAGTTATATATCGCAACCTGTTCACCCTTATTTGCCATATTCCTTGCAAGACTTGCTCCCATTACTCCTAAACCATATAAACCTATTGTGTTTTTCATGATAGACACTTCCTTTTCCTTTAAACAAACATATTAATAACTAAAACGCCAACTAGACCTACTACAGATATGACTGACTCTAGTAATGTCCAGGTGGAAAACGTTTCTTTTAAAGTTAAACCAAAGAATTCTTTAAACATCCAGAAACCCGCATCATTTACATGAGAAGCGATTAAGCTTCCAGCACCTGTTGCAAGTACCATTAAAGCCGGATCTATGCCACTTCCCTGCATCAATGGAATAACCAAGCCCGCCGTTGTTAGTGCTGCAACCGTTGCAGAACCGAGCGCGATCCGTAAGATTGCAGCAATTAGCCATGCCAAAAATAATGGGGACATATGGGAGTCCGCAAATAATGCTGCAACAGAATCACCAACACCGCCATCGATTAGTACTTGTTTTAAGACACCACCGCCACCAATAATTAGTAGCATCATACCAATGGAACGAATGGATTCTTCTGCTGAAGCCATTACTTGTTTCATTGGAATATTCCGTTTTACTCCCATTGTATAAACAGCAAGCAACACAGAGATTAATAAAGCAGTCGTTGGCTCGCCAATTAGATAAATGATTTTAAAGAATACGTTATTTTCAACATGACCAAGGTCTTGAATCAATTCAACAACCGTTGAAATAGCCATTAATATAACCGGTAATAGAGAGGTGAGCACACTAATTCCAAAGCCTGGTGTTTCTTCTATTTTAAATGTTTTTGTTTCACCAAGCGAGTCAATATTCCCTGCTTTATTGAAAGAATCAGGAATCATTTTTTGAATGATTTTTGCGAATAAAGGACCTGCAATAATAACGGCGGGAATGGAAATTATAATACCAAAAACTAATACCATTCCAATATTTGCATCATATTGCTGGGCAATTACCGTTGGACCTGGATGTGGCGGCAAGAACCCGTGTGTAACAGATAATGCAGTTGCCATCGGTATTCCTAGATATAATGGGGATACCTTTAATTGTTTTGCAATCTGGAAGACAATTGGAATTAATAGGACTAATCCTACTTCAAAGAACAAGGCAATCCCAATAATAAAGGAGGCAATAACAACCGCCCATTGAATTTGTTTTTCACCAAATTTATCGATAAGGGTACCCGCAATTCGCTGCGCGCCACCTGCATCAGCAACCAACTTACCTAAAATGGCGCCAAAACCAAATATAAGAGCGATACTTCCGAGTGTTCCTCCCATACCGCCTTGAATGGATTCAACAATTTCCTCCAAAGGCATACCTAATCCTAAAGCAACTAGAAAAGCTGTAATAACAAGTGAAATAAATGTATTTATTTCTAATTTCGTAATTAGAAAAAGTAAAACTACAACACCTAATGCGACAACAATTAGGGGTAATATATTTTCCATGATTTATAGCTCCAATCTTGATGTATAGGGTACACTAAATGTTATTTTTTCTATTAGATAAGAATTATGCTAATTAAAACTTGTCATAAGGAAAGCCGCGTACAGCTTCAGAGCTAAAGCCGAAGCAAGACTCCCTTCACCTCCGTACGTCGTTTCAAGCACAGAACGTGTGAGTAAAGAAGTTGCGACAGGACATCGCGTTTTTAGCCTGTAAGGACGCTTACGCTTTTGTTATCTCTGACTGGTATTGTGCAATTTTTTCATATTCAATCTCTAAAGTTCGGGAAAGACTGATAAAAATTGGGATTAATTTCCGATATTCTTTAACATGAGATGGGTTCGGTTTATGTTTGTGTGTTTCCCCAATCAAATCTTCCACGATTTCAAAGGAATCAATTTTCCCAAGTGCAAATAACCCTAATAAACAAGCCCCTAAACAAGATGATTCATAGCTTTCTGGAACAATTACCTCTTGATCAAAAATATCAGCAAGCATCTGCCGCCATAATTCAGACCTAGCAAATCCACCTGTCGCTTTAATAGTTGTAACGGGCTCATCCATTACTTCCGTTAATGCTAAAAATACAGAATACAAATTATAGATAACCCCTTCTAAAGAAGCTCGGATTAAATGTTCTCTTTGGTGACTTAAGGTTAAGCCAATAAAGGAACCGCGAACATCTGCATTCCATAATGGGGCTCTTTCCCCCGCCAAATAAGGATGGAATAATAACCCGTCCGCACCAGGTCTTACCTGACTTGCAATTCGGGTTAACACATCATACGGATCAATTCCCAATCGTTTTGCTGTTTCCACTTCACTTGCCGCCAACTCATCGCGAATCCAACGAAATACAATTCCACCGTTATTTACTGGACCGCCGATAACCCAATGATCTTCCGTTAACGCATAACAAAAAATCCGTCCTTTTGGATCCGTATGTGGCTTTGGAACGACCGTTCGAATGGCACCACTTGTACCAATCGTAACCGCAACTTCACCTTTTTTAATAGCATTTACACCTATATTGGAAAGCACACCATCACTGGCACCAATAACAAATTTGGTCTCTTTTAATATCCCCATCTGTTCCGCATAAGAGCTTTCACATCCAGTAAATACTTCCTTCGTCGAAACAATCCGGGACAATTTATCCTCTGTAATTCCGGCTACCTTCAATGCTTCTTTATCCCAGCTCAAAGATTCTAAATTCATTAATCCAGTACAAGAGGCAATCGAATAATCTACCGCATACTCATTGAATAATTTATAAAAAATATATTCTTTTATCCCAATATATTTTTTTGTTTTACTAGAAACCTCAGGTACCTCATTCTCCATCCAAGCAATTTTGCATAATGGGGACATTGGATGAATGGGTGTTCCAGTCCTAGAATAAATAGCATGTCCATTAAACTCTTCATTTATTTTCTTAGCCCAGTTGGAACTACGATTATCGGCCCATGTAATACAACGTGTTATGTTTCGGTCATTTTCATCCATAGCTATGACACTATGCATCGCACTGCTAAATGAAATGAAAGTTAAATCTTCGGGATTAATCTGAGATTTTTTCATCACATTCCCAATCGATAGAAGAACCGCTTGAAGGATTTCTTCTGGGTCTTGTTCAGCTGTATATATATCTGGCTTATACAAATCATATCCATTATTCTCGTTTGCAATAACTTCTCCTGTTTCACGGAATAACACAGCTTTTGTACTGGTTGTGCCAATGTCAACCCCAAGCATGTATTTATTTTTATCCACGATACTCACTCGCTTTCTTCAATGATTCTGGATCATCCCATAAACCATCTGAATTTTTCTTGACATCTTTAAAATTTTTATAAAAAGCTTCATCCATCATTTTTTTATCCTTTTGTTGAATGCATTGTATCAGAAGTGCATGATTATGTATGACCCGATGAAAGTCTTCATAGTTTTCCTCCATTCGGTGTCTCATATCCAATAAAATAAAACATTCTACAATTGGCTTTATATTCGACCAAAGAACGCTTATATAACGATGATTAATCGCATGAATGATCGTTTCATGAAATTGCACATCTTTAAATGCAAATTCATCTGCATCTTTATATTTAAATGCAACTTTCATCATTTCTAATATTTTATTTAACTCTTTGATTAACTCATCATTAATATCTGCTTCCAATAAATGATTAAAAACAAAGGATTCTATTATAAGTCTTACATCATAAATTTCATCAATATCTTTCTCAGTAATCCCTACAACCTTTGCCCCCATTCTCCTTAACTGAACTAACCCTTCTTTTTCCAGTACCTTTAGAGCATCCCGAATAGGAGAACGGCTGACATTGTATTCTTCAGATAATTTATTTTCGGATAAAGTGCTTCCATTTATTAGATCCTTTGAAATAATTCTCATTCGCAAATCAGCGACGACCACTTGTCCAATAGAAGAGTCTAATAATTTCTTTTCGGGATAAAGCCCTTTCAAATACATCACTCCCCAAAAACCAGTATACTTGTATACAAGTATACTAACATAATTTCACAAGATTAACAAACGGTTAAAACTATTGTATTTTTTTATGAAAGGATATAAAATGATGATGTAAACGTTTGCACCATCATACAAAGGGGGAGTTAAGATGGTTACATTTTTAATTGCCATAGCTTTATTGGTTGTTTCTTATTTCACATATGGAAAATATGTTGAAAAAGTCTTTGGCCCTAACGAAGATAGAAAAACACCGGCTTATGCAAATCGAGACGATGTTGACTATTTGCCAATGAACAAACAGAAAAACGCACTAATTCAATTATTAAATATTGCCGGAACCGGGCCTATCTTTGGTCCAATCATGGGAGCTTTATACGGACCTGTTGCCTTTTTATGGATTGTGTTAGGTTCCATTTTTGCAGGAGCTGTACATGATTACCTAACTGGTATGATTTCAATTCGTAATCGAGGCGCTCACATTCCAGAACTTGCAGGGAAATTTTTGGGGAATATTTCCAAACACTTAGTAAACATTTTCGCTTTACTTCTATTATTACTAGTTGGTACCGTATTTGTTACAACACCGGCATCCTTATTACACAATTTGATAGATGGAAAAGTTGCCCTAATAGCTATTATTCTATTGATATTCGTATATTATTTCCTATCTACCATTCTACCAATTGATAAAATTATAGGACGAATTTATCCGTTCTTTGGGGCAGTTTTATTAATTGGTACCATTGGGGTTGGCGCTGCATTATTACTCTCAGATTATAAGATTCCCGAAATATCTTTAACAAATATGCATCCGGCTGGCTTGCCAGTTTTACCGATATTATTCTTAACGATTACTTGTGGTGCTTTATCTGGCTTCCATGCTACCCAGTCACCACTTATTTCTAGAACAACACAAAATGAGAAACAAGGACGTTATATTTTCTACGGAATGATGGTTGCAGAAGGTGTTATCGCCATGATATGGGCTGCTGCAGCTATGAGTTTATTTGATGGGCAAGGGCTTCAAGGGTTAATTAATGAAGGTACAGCTTCCCTAGTGGTTAATGAAGTTTCAATGACCCTACTTGGTGCGATTGGTGGTACCATTGCTGTTCTTGGCGCAGTAGTGTTACCAATTACATCTGGTGATACTGCATTCCGTGCAGCACGTAATATCATTGCCGATTATATTAAAATGGATCAAACGAAAGTAGCAAAACGTTTATCTATTGCGATACCAATGTTTGTGATTTCTTATTGGTTAACGACAATTGATTTTAATATTTTGTGGCGTTACTTCTCGTTTGCCAACCAAGGAACCGCTGCACTTGCTCTTTGGATTGGTACCATGTATCTATTTGTGAAGAAGAAAAATTATTTCATTGCTCTAATACCAGCACTATTCATTACGGATATGGTATTAACCTATATCTTATATGATGGCAATCTTGGTTTTGGCTTACCATATCATGTATCACATATCGGTGGAATCGTCATGACCATTCTAATCACTGCTCTATTCTTCTGGAAAGGTAACAAGAATCGACGAGAAAACCTAATGGCAGATATTGAACTAAAATCCAATGATGCAGCTTAGAGAACAAAGGCGGAAGCGCCCGTTTAGCGACGTACGGACTGGACTGAGCCGTAGGAGATAAAGGAAACACGGCGAGCGTCAGCGAGCCGATGTTGACTTATCGTACGGAGGTGAAGGAAGTCTCGCTAGTCGCTGGGCGCTGGAGCCGGACGTGGCTATTTCTGTATCTAAATTATCTACAGCCATACAAATTTTATAATTTCCTGACAACAAAGAAAAAACCGTATTCTTTGTAATCGCATGGAATACGGTTTTACATTTTACATTGTTTCAGCCTCTTGGGATTTCGGTTCTTTCCATGCAAGAGTAAGCCCAATTCCGATTGCTAAAACAATGGTTGCGAAGTAAAACGGATAATCAAGATCGATATCGAATAACAATCCACCGATTATAGGGCCAATCACATTCCCAATACTTGTAAACATCGAATTCATACCAGCTACAAAGCCTTGTTCCTTACCGGCAATTCTTGTTAAATATGTTGTTACAGCCGGACGCATTAAATCAAATCCAATAAATACAGTGATGGTAACAAGTAAAACAGAAATATATTGATGAACAATCGTTAATACAAGGACGAGAATGGTTGACAATATAAGACTGTATCGGATTAAACGAATTTCACCTAACCGTCTCGTTAAGCGATCGAATAGCACAACTTGAAAAAAGGCCCCGATAATGCCTCCACCTGTTATCGCGATAGCTATATCCTTCGGTGTAAAACCAAATTTATGATCGACAAACAATGAAAACAGCGATTCAAACGAAGATAAACCGAAAGAGAATATTAATATAATCATAAATGATATAAAATACATTGGAGCAAAAATTCGCTTTAAACCAGCTTTTTGCCCCACACTATTTTCTTCATGTTCAGGGTTTCTTTCCGGTTCGTGAAGTAGTGTAACCGACAATACGGCCGCTACCAGAGCAAAACCTGCCGCAACAAAAAACGGCAAGCGAGAATGAATTTCTGCTAAGAAGCCCCCAATACCCGGACCAATAATAAATCCAGTTGAAATAGCTGCTGACATATAGCCCATTGCTTTAGAGCGTGTATGGAGCGTCGTAATATCTGCAATAAAGGCGGTTACCGCTGGCATAATGAAAGCTGCACTTACGCCGCCAAGCATGCGCGAAATAAAAAGAACGCTAACTGTTTTTCCGATACCGAACAGCAATTCTGAGAAACTAAAAATAATCAAGCCAATGACAATCATTCGTTTCCGACCGAATTTATCAACCCATCGACCTGCAATTGGCGAAGCAAGGAGTTGGATAAAGGCAAAAGCAGCAACCATATTGCCGACAATCGATCCGGATATATGCAATTCATTCATGATGGTAGGAACGACTGGGATAACAAGACTAATTCCCAAAAACGCAATAAATATATTTACTAGTACGATAGTTAATGCAATGTTGTGTTTCTTCATATGGCTCTACTCCCTTAAAGACATTTATAACATAATTTAACTTCCCCTTAGAGGAAAGTCAATGCATTTTTTACTTATTTTTAAATATAAAGAAGACTTCCATCAGTGGGGGTTTTCCTTCCTCCCCCACTAATGGTTAGTCATACTTATCGGACCTTTACGGGTAGTTGATCTCTGACCTTCTTTGTTTCCCCAGAAGCTTAAGGTGGAGTCTTACTGCCCGTTTAGGTGAGATATAATTTAAATCTATTTAGAAGTAACTCCTCAACAATAATTTAAACTAAAAGAAACAAAAGTCACAAGCTAACCACCTTAACCTTCATTAATTTTCTGAGTTAGCTTCATAAACTTATTTTAACTTCTTTATCAGATGGATTCATAATGAAAAAGGTCAACATAATACGGTAAAGGAGATTCCTCGTCGATAAATCAGACAACTTATATAAGGTTTCGGAAGTAATACCATTCCCTATTACTGCAATATCTATATCAGATCCTCTTTTATAATTCCCCATTGCTCTACTTTCAATAATAATTTTATCAAATTTCACTAGGGCAATGCTTATCTAACGTATGTCATTATGAATCAATTCAAACATATTTTTATCTTTGTTCTAATAATTTGTCATATATATTTCTGAGTATGGGTAGAAATCGCTCTAGTATTTCTATAACTACCCATTCTGTTACCCCTAGATCATAATATATGCATTGTTAAATCGTTCTTGGATAATGCCTCCATCCCAAGGTATCCATCCCAAATTATCTCAACCCAGAGCGCTTATTTAATGAATTCTCTTGGTCTTTTAGCAACATAGCCCTCTTCCTAACTATTTTATCCCCACTACGGGCGCTTTCACATATGTTCAGATGATAGTTATATGTTATTAACGATTTATGTTAGACTGAAAAACAGCGATTCTTACAAGGGCTAATTTTTCTTTCGATTATATGTAAATACATTCACTCTGAAGAAAAGATTTAGGTTTTATTTAATCATACAAAAAAGAGACAAGAAATTATATCCCGTCTCGTTTTTACGCTAGTAATATTTTAACACTTACGTTCTCGGATTAGATACCGGTGGTCGGGGTCGAATATGCAGTCAAAACATTGATTTGATAGGGTTTTGTAATTTTATGCGTAAAATTTGCGTAAAAAGAACATACGTTCGCATTAATTTGAAGTCCTCTGTGATAACTAAGGAAGCATAAAACAGCATTGGAATTTGGCTACCGATGCTGTTTTTTAAACCTTCATACTAACTGTGCATATCTGTACTTTAACAAGTTTATGAAAAATACTTAATCCCTTTCCTTATTTATGAAAAACTCCACAAAATCCTTTCCGAATTTAGATAGTTGCAGGTTTTCCTTAGATTTAAGTTTTGGTAACTTTAATTTTGGAAGACTGCGTTTAAACTTTGGGTCAGTTGCTTTATCTAAATACTTATACAGTTCTTTGAATTTATCAACTATCTCCTCAAGATCATCGGTTATATTCAAGTCTGTTTTTGTTGTAAGTAAACCAATTCTTTGTAGGTTTCTCCGTACAGATTCGTATTGTTCATAACTGATACCATGTTTTTCCATAACATCATGAAATGATTCATTTGAATCCTTGCCAAATACATAACGTGCATTATACATTAACCTAAGTACGGATATATCAACCATTCTTAATTCTTTTAGAACATCGTAATACGTAAGGATGAAGTCATCTGTTACATGTTCATGATTAGTAATGTTTACAAAGCCATTAACCATGTAATGAATTTTCTCTTCTTGCTGTTCATCAATAACGTAATCCATAACATAGTTATACAACGTATCAATTCTTTCCTTTTGTTCCCCACTCTTAGATTCCAAATTTTCACGTAATATATCAAGTTTGGAATGTAACTCCTCAGCAAAAGTAGTAATGTTCCTTTCAAAACGAGCTCGTTTATATCCCTGGACTGCCCCTGAAATACCAGGAATAAGTGAACTTGTAGTGTCAACCAGAATATCGCCTATTATGTTAGTTATTGATTCTTTTGCAATATCAGCCGCAGTATCGCTCCCAACACTTAATACAGTTTCAAGGGCAAGTCCCTTCCCTGCTTCTTGTATATCTTTTCTTTTTTCTTTACTCAAAGTTCAATCACCTCTTTTAATACTTTTACCTAGAACTTCAATCATTAATACAGAAGTTAAGTTAGCTTCACTGAGAACTATTTGTTGTAAGGACTAATAGTTTTAGAGTTGTGGTTAACAGACCAACCTCCGCTTACATCAAATTGTTGAATTCTATTTTTATTATCATATATAACCTTCGAAGTTCTCCCCCATTTTAGAGTCATCTCTTCTTGATAGTAACCATTAGATAACGGGGTAACAGTTTTATTAATGATGTCTAACTCATTAACTACTAACTTATAATCTGATACAGGATAAGGGAATTTGTTATTGTTCGCACTCCCTTTTTTAATGTCTATTTCATGGTAAGACCATCTACCATGTTCATCCTTGAAATCCACACTTACTATATCGCCTTTGATCATAAAAATTTGTTCTACACCGTTCGAGTATTTTTGATGATACTTTTTTCCTTCTCTAAAAGGTATTTCTTCTCCGGTTGCTAAGTCAGTTAGTTGCCAATTACTTTTTTTCTCAGGAGTAGTGTTATTGGACTGCCCAGTTACTACTTCTAAGATTTCCTTTATATTTTCATTTGCTAGTTTTGATTCATGAATATGAGTCTTCTCTTCTAGTAATTTATCTAATATGAAATCTTCTCTCATAAGTTTTTCTAAGCTACTAACGAAATAATGTAAATGTTCTTGTGAGACATCTGGTTCATTATCAAATCCTCTTTTATCTAATTCTTCTAACATATCTATATTCCTGCCAAAATAAACAGATTGAACTATTAATCTAATATTAGATTCACGAGCTAAAAAACTACTATGTGGTTTCCTGTAGATTTCACCGTATTGCTTAAAAAAGTCTTTGGTTGCTAATTCCAAAGACTCATATATTCGATCATTCAGATCATCGTCCTTGTCACCAAAGAACGCAGTGATCATTCCTTGAATTATAGCAAAAATGCTATTCCCAAAAATTCCAATTAATATTCCCTCTAGCATTCCTTTACCTCCAACATTCAAATTCTACCTATCTGCTTAAATACTAAGAACCACAACACTTTTTATACTTCTTTCCACTTCCACAAGGACATGGCTCATTTCTCCCTATTTTCTTTATTCCAGTTTGCTTTTTAAATGATAGGATTCTTTGTTGAGCATACCTTTCCGATAACTCAATAAATTCTGCTTCTCTTTCAAGCGGTATATCGTCCTTAGTAAGATATTCAAAATCTACATTATACAATTTACCTTTAGAATTGTAGTCTAAATACAAAGCCAATCTATTCTCATCATTAGGCTTCAACATTGTTGCTAACACATAATCTTTTGCCTTACCATCTTTGAAACTACTAATACCATCTTGATTACATATAAAGGTAATCTTATTATCTTCAAATATATTTAAAGGCATAACTCTTTTCACTTCAGCTTGTCTTTTCATTAATATATTCATTTTTTTATCTATCTCTGCCCTTAAATCAAAGTCCAAATCAAGAAGCGTACTGGCTACTCGGGTAAATCCTTTTTTTCTTTGCTTTTCTAGTATGTTAATAATTTCTTGCAATATCTCTGGAATTTCCTGTTTTGGTTTATTAGGTTTTTCTATATCAGGAAAGACAAGTACAGAAAAGTAGTTATCCAATTTTTCCCTATATCCATGCCATAGCATATGCTTTCCATTACTTAATTCGGCAATATTTGTATATTGGTTATGTTCAATATACAACCCTAAATGATCAAGCTCATCAATAACCTCTAAACCAGATGACTTCGATGCTTTTAACCTTTGTTCTAGGAAATGAAGAAACATACTGGGTGATTCAAAGTAGTCAGCATAAACCCGTAACTCATCAATTGATATATTCCATGATGGTAAAGCTCCCAGCTCAATGCCAATAGGCGAAAGTTTATCAATCCGTGCAGCAAACTCGTTAAAATTATCAATAGTAACACTACATGAAGTAGTTTGCCTATAATCATCATAGCTTAATTCTTTTATTGGAATGTGTTCCTCATTACAAATTATTACTTTCCCCTCTTCTTTTAGGGTTTCAATGAATCTAGTTGCTTGTTCATGGGGTTTTTTTGCTAGATTTTCTAATGATTTAATAAAAGCATTAAAATCAGTTGAAGGGTGGGTGTAGGTAAATGAACCCCCTTTCACTTCTACAACTATTAAATGTCCATCATATTCTATAATCCCATCACACTCACACCATTGTTTTTTTCCATTATTACCAGTCTTACTCTGATAATAGATTGATTTAAAGGATTCTGCTTTTGGAATTAACTTGTGAAACAAATCAAATGGTAATTGTTCTGACACCTGTTTTTGCTTCTCGTTCCATTCATTTTTGTATTCCGGTTTAAGCCTAGTAACTAATCTTTGAATTATCCTGTATAAGTTATCAAAAAGACTGTAATAATCAAAGCAGTAGATTTTATCCTCTACACAAATAAATGGCCGTTCTTCAATCGGTAATCTTCTCAGCGGCCAACCTGCATAATCTCCTTCAGAGAAAAAGTGGGCTTCTTCTCCTGCTTTCCAAGATAATTCCTCTATTAATTCCCTAGGTAGGCCTGTTATCTTCCCTACATCGAATAAATCATACCCAAAAAACCGCCCATTAAATGAATCTCTCAGTTCCCTTAAACCCATTTCATCAAAAATTTTATCCACTTCTTCACTAGACTCTTTTGGTACATCTCCATATTGTTTTTCTAATACAGGTGCAGTCTTCTCCATCAAATACACTAAATCACTTCTTACATTGTCCACACCACGCATCAATGACATTTGTATTTTTTCAATTCCCAAAAGGAAAGTTTCGATGCTTATCCCAAAGAGCTCTTGAAAAACTTCTTCATGAGGTGATAATAAATCAAGATGATGAGGATATTCAAAAACTGGGTATCTTATACCTCTTACTGTAGTTCTTAATTCTTGGGCTTGGACATAAAGAGAATCATAATCATCATCAAAATCTGGGTCTGTAGTCTCCAAATAAGCTGAATGACACATGTGGTAATAATTTAAACTACTATATAGCTCAGAAACCTTTTCATACACTGCATTCCACTTTTCCATGTCATCTCTTTCATCTCTACTATCTTTTGGTTCAGTGGAGACAATAACACTCTGTACATAGTCTATCATTCGAACTGCTATTATATCATCAAAGCCATATTGGAATTCAGATGTTTTATTTAACATAGACATAAACATATTCCAATAGCTGATCTGCAATAGTGTTAAAGGATTACAACTGGCTACTAATTCACGAATTTCATGCACAAGCCGGTTTATTTTATCTTTTATTTCTGGATATTGGTCAGCTAACCTTTTAATATAGTCTTGATGTTCTTTTTCGGTCATATTATTTCTCATTACAACCTCTTTACCAAACCTAGCAATTTCAATTGGCCCAAATCTTGCATAATCATCTGGTCTTGATAGTTTTGGATTACTTTTCCCCAATAAAACCACTCCTTTAATATGCTGATAAGTGTAAAAGGCAGCTCCCGAGTATTGGAACTGCCTCCTGCTGTCTTATCCTGTTGTGTTCATCACCAAGTAGTTCACTTCATAATTCCTTTACAATCTCTTCATCCAGTATCGCTTTTCTCTTTTCCCAATCAGGCATAAGCGAATACAACATCTTATAAAAACTTTCACTATGGTCATTGTACTTAAAATGAATTAACTCATGTACAACAACATAATCAATACAGTGTCTAGGAGCCTTTATTAGCTCAGTGTTTAAAAGAATTGTATTTGTATCTAGCAATGCTGATCCCCATCGTGCCCTCATTGTCCTTATATCAATGGATGGTTTTTCAACACCATACTTCTGCAATAAAGGATAATGTTTATCCAAAGAGTTCTGGAACGTTCTAAACGCTTTCTCACGGTACCATTCTTCCATTAGCTTTGCTTTACGCTTGTAATTATCAAGGTCTTTTGCGTAAAGATAAATAAAACCACGGAAATACTTAACTAATTCCTTTTCTTCCGCTTCTTGAACACGAAGGCGGTATTGTTTACCCAAATACCTGAAAGCCTCTCCGCTAACGTATTCTCTCTCACTTTGCTTAAAGGGTTGCACGGTCTCAAACTTCTTCACATGCTTCGAAATCCATGAGCTTTTCCCTTTTACAAAGTCATAAATAAAGTTTAATGGTACTTGTTCGTGAGCAGTAACTTCTACCGTCATATCTGGTTTAATGTTAAGATTTACATTCTTTACATTTTTTCTTTCAACGCTAAATTCAATTGTTTGGTTTCCGTTCTGTATACTATGTTTTTCCATGTTGTTCACAACCTCAATAACGTCTTAGGGCAACGGTTTTAATCTGTTCTATAATCTTATCAATAGTGTCAAAATCGAGTTCCACATTTTTTTCTGTTGAAAAATCATATAGTAGATCATCAAGTTCTTGAGCAATTCGATTATGGATTTCGATATTATCGTGCCAGTCTACCTTGGCGTAATCTTGAATAATCTTATCCATCCGAAGTGCTAAATCACCAAGCACCTCATAACTCGCCTCTGTTTCTTTAACTTCACTACTCATAATATCCTTAGTTACACCATAAAAGGCTTGTGCATTTCGGTTCTCTTTAATGATCTCAGGATAACTTTCACTTGATTCACCATTACGATAGTCCTTCATAATATCTTTCATTTTGTTTAAGTACTCTGCTTCAGAAATTCGTTTCTCTTTGTACTCTTGAATAGCTTCCTTGATGCGTTCAGAGAACTTTTTATAGTAAGCAGGATTTTCATCCCATTTTGCATGGACACTTTTTGTTAAACGTGTACGAATAGCATCAGCCTTTGCTCGTTTGGTATCTAAACGCTCCAATTCTTCTTCAAATGCTTTTTCATTTAAAATATCAACAGGATTTGTGATACGGATGACTTCTTCTGCTGAAATATAGTTATCCATTAGTTTCTGCATTTTTGATTCATATTCTTTATGGTCAATCGTATCCGAATACCGTAGTTTCACACTCTTCCTTAATTCCTGGAAAAACTTCAAGTCCTTCTTATACTTTTGAAGTTCCTCTGGTGGCAAAGCATTGTATATCTTCTCAGATTCTAAAGCAATTCCAAGGTGTTTACCAAATTTGCTTAATACATCATAAAAGCCTTCTCTTCGTTCCCCATCTTCTAACCAAACTTCATATTCTTCCGTATCTTGCTTATTCTTTATTGGAGCGAATATCTGTAATAGGTCAGAATGATACTGTCTTAATGAGCCAATAATACTAATAACATCATAGATTGCTCCATCTAAATCTTTAGGATCAAAATTCTCTAAACCTGCTCCCGAATACATCTGCATAGCTTGGTCCAGTTTGTCTAAAAGACCTCTATAATCAATGATAAGACCATAATCTTTACCTTCATATAGACGATTTACCCTTGCTATCGCCTGAAGAAGTGTATGTTCTTTCATTGGTTTATCAACATAAAGCACTGTTGCTCTGGGTGCATCAAAACCAGTTAGTAGCTTATCAACGACTATTAACAAGTCGATTTCATCACCATTTATAAAATCATCTTTGATTGCATCTTCATATTCATCAGGTGTTCCATAACGATCCATCATCCGCTTCCAGAAAAGTTGTACCTTATCCTTCGATTCTACATCTACTGCTTCATGACCTTCACGTTGATCCGGTGGGGAAATAACAACGACACAATTCAAATCACCAAGTTCTTCAAAAGCCTCAAGATAACGAATTGCTTCAATCTTACTGTTAGTTGCTAACATAGCCTTGAAGTAACTATCTTGTGTTTTATAGTTTTTCAAGAAATGTTCATTTATATCGAAAGCAATCATACTTATGCGTTGATTAGATGATGCGATTCTTTCAAATAGGCTCCACTTTTTCATTACGTCCTGTTTCTGGTCATCATTAAGATTTCGAGTAATCATCTCTAGTCTATTATCAATAGCCTTTTGGTTAACTGTTTGATCCACCATTTTCCCTTCATACAGTAAGGGCACAATGGCTTTATCACGTACACCATCAGCGATTGTATAGGTATGAATGAGTTTCCCAAACTTTATCATTGTGTTCTTCTCTTTTTTCATCAGAGGGGTTCCTGTAAAGCCTAAATAACAAGCATTAGGAAATACCTTTTTCATTTTGATGTGTAATTCACCATATTGAGTTCTGTGGGATTCATCCACCAATACAAAAATGTCCTTAGATTCCACTGTTTTATGTTTTGATGCTGTATCGAACTTATGAACCAAAGAGGTAACAATATCCGCATTGTTATCATTGATTAAATCGACTAAATGACTCCCAGAAGTTGCTCTACTAGCTTTTAATCTCGAATGACGAAATGTCTTATGAATCTGTTTATCCAATTCCACTCGGTCGGTAACAATGGCTACTTTAGGGTTATACTCATTTAATTCAGATAAGATATATCTTGCTAACATTACCATCGTAAGAGACTTACCAGAACCCTGTGTATGCCAAATAACGCCAGACTGCCTATTACCACTCTCATCTCTTTCTTCTATTGTCTTAATGATTTCTTTTATCGCAAAGTATTGTTGATAACGAGCTACTTTTTTTACATCTTTATCAAACAACGTAAAGTATTTCGTTAACTCCAATAAACGCTCTGGATGGAACAAAGAAATGATATTCTTATCCTGTATAGTTGGGATTCTTCCCTTAACAGCCCTATCTAACCATGTTTTCAACCAGTCTTCTTTTTCTTCTTTCCATACAGACCAAAACTTTTTCGGTGTATTACATGTCGCATACTTTGTTTCATTTTTGTTTGTGGACATAACCAACTGAACAAACTTATATAATTGAGGTGCGTAATCTTTTCCTTGATTTCGAATCATTTGGCTTATACCTTGTTCCATTGAGATAGATGCTTTTTTACACTCAATTACAGCAAAAGGAATTCCATTAACAAATAATACAATGTCAGGTCGAACAGTACCACGTCCGTCCATTCGCTCTACACTAAATTCTTCAACCATATGAAACTCATTATTCTCAAAGTTCTCCCAATCAACGAACTGTATTGTAAATGATTTTTTTGATCCATCAGGTAAAAATTCAATATAAGATCTACCATTTAAGATTGTTTCATAAATTGATTCATTTGCTTTTACCAGTCCATTTGTTAGTGGCTCGTCTAAATCACGAATGGCCTGCTGTATACTTAAATCGCTGAATGAATAGGTCTGGCCCATATATTCATATGAATTAATTAAACGCAATTTAGGTTCAAGAATATCTTTTATTAAAACATCGTGTAAGTTTCCACGCATTCTTTCAGCTTTTTCAGGACTTAGATATTGATAACCTAACTGTTGTAATACCTCAATAGCAGGAATTTGGCTAATATATCGTTCATCATAACTTTCAACTCTAGGCATTAGATCACCCGTTTCAAAAACTATTTGACAGAAAGTAAAGCTCCTATACTTTTACTCGGACCATTCCTGTTAGAAGTAATTGCATAAGACCTTTCTTTTGCAGTTTTAAATTTTCTAATTCACTTGATAAAAGCTGAATTTCGTTATCTAACTTATTTAAAATGTCGACAATTGCTTTTTGTTCTTGTTTATCTTGTGGATAATATACTTTTACATTTCCTATGTCTGCCAAGTTTATCTTTTGAGGTATAGCACTCAATAAGGATTTACTTAAAATGTCCTTTTTAAATTCACCAGTTGCCATATATTGAACCAGATATTCGGCAAGAATGTTTTCATTTGTTTTTAAGAGGGCAAGACTAACATATATGCTCGATTCATAATCCCAATCTACTAAAACAGCATCACCAATACTACCAATTCTTGTCATTATGATATCGCCCTTTTCAACCTTGCATCTTGAACTAATCGAAAGATGTTCCTCCCTTGAGATAAACTTGTGATTTTTAAAATCTCTATTAGTAACATTTTCAACACTGTAAAAGGGAACTCCATAGTCTTTATACTTCGGTGTACTATGTGTACCATCCATTATTTTTGTACATAACTTTTTGAGCTTACTTTTATTCCACTTACTAGAAAATCCTGGCAATCTTACTTCACCAATTAACAACTTTTGCATTAATCCTTTTTTCAGTTCTATTTTCTGCTTAATCAGCTCATCCTTTAACTCAATTGCTTTGTCCCAGGTGGATAATATAGATGCTATCTTTTCTTGCTCATTTAAAGGAGGTAGCATTATCCGAATTATCCCCATATTTTTATGTCCAACATGAGGCTGTCCACCGGAATTAAACATTCTTAGTAATTGATTCCAATAATAATTACTGTTCAAAAAATGCCAATAAAAATCGTTGTTTATTTCTGATGGGACAATTGATATTTTGAACATATTGTTACTCAAAATCCCTTTTGCACCTCTAAATGCTTTGCCTCCAGTATTTCCAGTATTAGCAACGCAAATATCTTCTGGAGATATCTTATAGTATTTTTCACTATCTTTAACAAAAAGTTTTTTTGAGTCTGAAAAGAAATCACTAATGTATAGATACCTTACATATCCAACTTTTTCTTCATTAACTTGTTGACTAAAAGGGATTTGGTAGCCCTGTTTAAACGAAGACACCTCTTCCAATTTTTTTACAGACCACATTGAAGGTATTGTTTGTTTCTCTTTATTAATACCATATGAAATATTTACATCTACTTCATTTAGACTCATTTAATCACCTACAATCCAAGTTCTTTCAAATGCTTTTCCATCTGAGTCTCCACTTCTTGAATCTTTTTCTTTATATTTACAATATTTTCTTTTACAGCTACCATATCAACTGGTTCTTCTTCCTCAAATGTATCAACATAGCGAGGAATGTTCAGGTTATAGTCATTTTCTTTGATTTCATTTAACGTAGCTACATAGGAATATTTATCAACGCTTTCCCATTTCTCATACGTGTTAACGATATTTTCAATATCCTTTTCTTTCAATTTATTCTGTTTTTTACCTTTTTCAAAATTACCCTCACTAGAAGCATCAATAAATAAGACATCATTATGACTACGGTCTTTTTTGAAAACCATAATACATGCAGGAATACCTGTACCAAAGAATAACCCTTCAGGTAAACCAATTACAGCATCTAAAAGGTTCATATCAATAATTTGCTTACGTATTTTTCCTTCACTTGATCCACGGAACAACACCCCATGTGGAAGTATTGTAGCCATACGTCCGTTTTCAGCTAATGAATAAAGCATATGCTGAACAAAGGCATAATCACCCTTAGAGCTAGGTGGCACACCCCATTCAAACCTTCTATGTGGATCTAAACTTGCATCCATTTTAAATTTCTTATCATTGGTTCCTTCACCTGCAAAACCCATGGCCCATTTATCTAATGAGAATGGAGGATTTGCAACGATTGCTTGGAACTTCATTAGCTTTCCATCTTCTAAGTGTAATGGATTGGCTAATGTATCTCCCCATTCAATCTTAGCATCATCAATCCCATGCAAGTACATATTCATTAAAGCCAATGAATGTGTTGCACCGTTACGTTCTTGACCGTAAATAGCAACTTTACCATTTGGAACTTGTTTAGCAACTTTTATTAACAACGAACCTGAACCACATGTAGGGTCATAAATACGATCATTTTCCTGTGGTTTAACTAACTGTGCTAATACCTCAGATACTTCTGCTGGTGTGTAGAATTCTCCACCTTTTTTACCTGCATCAGAAGCAAATAGCCCAATCATATACTGATAGGCGTTTCCTACAATATCTTCATTACCCAATTGTGATGGTCTTAAAGATAGTTGATTAAAGTCCTCTAACAAAGAACGTAACATAGCATTCCGTTCTTTTGCTTTTCCAAGAATTGCTTCACTATTAAAGTCAATGTTACGGAATACCCCTCGGAGTTTTCCAGTATTTTCGTTTTCTATTCGTTCCAATGCTTTATTGATGATTTCTCCAATTTCAGGGTCATTCCGCTTACTATATAAGTAATCAAATGTTGAATACTCATCCAAAACAAACCGTTCTCTTGATAAAGCACGTTGAATACGTTCTTCATTACCATTGTATCGTTTTGTGTATTCTTCCAAGTTTTCTTTGTAAGAATCACTCAAATACTTTATGAATAACGTTGTTAAGATGTAGTCTTTATATGTGCTTGAATCAATTTTCCCTCTAAATGTGTCTGCTGCTTGCCATAATACTGAATTAATTTGCTGTTGTGTTACTTTTTCAACCATGGTTATCCTCCGATTTATTTAGTATTTGTTTTGATAATCCTGCAAACCACTTCTCTTTTTCTTCTATTAACATTCTGTAAAGCTCCTTTTCTTTTAGATGGAGCCTATAAATATCAATGAGTGACTTTTGCTTATCAATTGTCGTTACCGAAATAGGAAGGGTTTTTATGATATTTTGATTGGTACTTGGAATCCGAGTTCCTGATTGGAATCGTTCGAATTCCTTCTTAATCTCTTTTGAATTTAGATACCAAGCTAAAAATTCTGGTAGAAGTTTACTTTTATCTACCTTAATAATCGCAAAGTAAGAAGGGATTAACAAACCACTTGCCTCTTTATCAATATATACTGCTGTATTAGGATGACTTAAACGAATTAGAACATCCCCTTCTTGTGTAAAGTAGTGACTATCTAGCACATCATTACTTTTAAACTCCTCATATGTTGTTGAATCTATCGTACCATCATTAGTTATATTCCTAAGCGTAATGAGCTTGTATGTAGCCATTGTTTCATGCTCAAACTCTGCCTTTTTTCTACTTAAAACTAGACCAGTCTTTACAACAGCTATTTCTCTAAGTTGCATTAGACACCTCCTCCAAAATGTTAAATAGGGAATTTAACACTATTTGTTAAATCAAGTATATGACTTTTTAGATTCTATGTCAAACCATAAAATATTGAATGGGAAATCCAACACTACAGTTATATTTCGGTGTACTCCCATCTATAATACTTTAGCTTTACAAAATGAAAGGGGTTGTGCTTATGGACAAAAATACATTCTTTGCAATGACACCAAAGGAAAGAGTAACTAAAGTAAATAAGCTATTAGAGGAGTATGATATGAAGGGAATTAGTGACCTCCTTGGAATCTCTAGTAGCAAATTCAGCCAAACCATGCGAGAGGGAGACTATATTTATCATAAAGCGGATAAGAAATACTATCCCTTTGTCCGTTCCGAAGAGGAAAGAGAGAAAAACTCACAGAGCGTGAACGATAATGAAATAGACTTCATTAAACATAATGTAGATACACTGAAAAAGGTTATTAAGCAGTTTGAAGAACAAGGGCTATTACTGCTTGATAAACGTATCTACAGTAGAGATGCCAAGTTTGTCAATAAAAGTATCCGAATGAACAGTGATATTTACGAAGAGTTTAGCAGCTTTTGTGAAGAATACTATCCTCATTTAAAAACACAAGACTTGATTGCTCAATCACTAATTGATGCAATGACAAAATATAAGCCTGATAGAGAGCGATAAAAGCTCTCTTCTTTTTTATTAGTCCATAAAAAGGCGACGATACTATTAAGATCAACACCTTATAATTCCTTAATATATTCTAAGACAATTTAGAATCTATAAACAAGTATGATATTCTAAGGATAGAGTTTTAGAAGAAAAGTCCATAAACTGTTTGGGCAGAATTATTGAAGAGGTGTTATCAAAACTATTCGATAATACCAACATTTGGGGAGGTATGATTTTTGTCTAAAGAAAAGATTTATCGTGACATCATTTATTTTGATACTGATAAGGTACAATCCATACTAGCACAGATAAACAAAGGGTTAATAAATTCTATGTTGGAATCTAAAAGTTCAAAGCATGAAGGAGAAGGCAAACTAAAAACCGGAAGGCTGATGGAACTACTATTGCAATTACCTATTTCCGCAGAAGGAAGTTATAAGTATACGAGAAGTAAGGGGCTGCAGGAAGAAAAGTCTTTACATGACTTTGCATTAACCGAATTGCTTGACACTTTACCTTTGAAGGACGTTACTTCGCTAAATAGAGAGGCTTTTAGTACTGGTAAGAAACGAACTTTTGTAAAGGTGCGAGGAGATTTTTCTTTGTACGATTATGAAGATCTTGCTAGAACCATTGAGAGAATAGAAATTATAGATTCGTTATTTAGGAATGCAAGTGAGGGAAATGAACAAATGAAGAACTTTGCCGATTTTATCAAAACAGCATATGAAGGACTCACAGCAATTGAAATTAGTAATAAAAACGAAATCAAATTTTTAGGAGCAATTAATACTGATTATTTAAGGGAAACAATGAGGAACCTACTCTTTAAATATGGAGGTAGTCCTAAAGGTGAATGGGAAATGATTTGCCAAATAACTAATGTACCTAGGCGTAGCAGTGAAACTTTAAATGATTCCTTCAATAGTTTCGGAAAAGGTATTGCTACAACTGATATTAGTAAAGCGAAATCATTAAGTCCTATTATGAATGAAATTGTAAAAGAGTTCAGTAAAATAAACGATATGTTTTCATCAGTCTCATTTCCAAATATTTCAGTAGAACCAATTGCCGTTTACAAAGAAATGAGTTTGTGATTAAAATTTGTACAGGATTTCAATTAACTTTATTAAAGAATACCATAACTACGTAAATTCCCATAATAAATTTGGAGGTTTCAATGAAAGCAAAAGTTGATAAGAGCATGGAAGAGAATAAATACTACACAACCCTTGAAGCAGCTCAAAAATTAGGATTAAGTGTTCAAACCATAAGACGTATGTGTACACAAGGAAAGTTTAAAGGAGTCAAACCTGTTAGCAAAATAGCTGGACATTGGCTCATTCCAAAAGAAAACTTCATTACAACAAGGGAACAAGATAAAATTGCTGAAATCACTTTGCAACGAATAGATAAAAAGAACAAAGAGAAGTGCAATGTGGATGAATTCGACCTTTAATTTAACTATCCTTTTTAATTTTAATCCTGGTTCGAAGTTCTTTTATGATGAATCCAATAAGAGAGGTGTCTATAGTGTTATGAAAAACACATTACAGACACCCTTTTCTTATTTTCTGTTCTTTAGATTTTGAATGGGTTTTCCAAGAAACTTGAAAATGAGGTGTAATTTTCGGTGGAGAGATTTTTTGGTATTAGGAATGGATTTATCCCTAAACTAGCAAGGTCACGAAGATATTGTCGATAAGTGGGTTTAGATACGCCCCCCTCCTCCTTTGTCTTTTTAACGGGGGTGTCAATATTGCCTTTGGAGATCATAATGAGGAATTCCCGAAGACTTTCTTTTTTTCTTTTAGAGAAAGAACTGTTTGAAATTATTTTTTCCGCCTCGGTGATTTTATAATAATCTCCGGTATGGACAATAGGGATTACGTGTTTTTCCATATATTCTTTCCATAGTTGATTTGAAAAATAGGTTTTCAATTGCTTTGGTCTTCCCTTTCCTCCTTTATCTTCTCTTTTCATACTATTCAGGTGGCTGTTTTTCAATCTCAACTCGTATCTGACCTTATGTGCATCGTATGGTTGTATTGGTTCCCTCTTTGCAATCCTTTCGTCCTCTTTGCTATAGATGAACAATTCTGTACTTTTGCACTTATGGTATTGGGAAGTTTCATATTTTACAGGATTACCATTCTCATCCTTACCCCATTTAATTTTCTCTTTGTATGCAAACTTTACAGCGGTTTTTTCCAGTAAGCGAAAGAGCAACTCTCGGTGTTGGGGGTCTGGAACCTCTACGTCTACTCGATAGTCAATTCTTGTGAGTGTATGGTAGTCAAAGCAATAAGAATATCCGAGATGCCAAGAAAGAAATTTACGAATATCCAACTCTATAAATTCATAGTCCTCTTCAGTAATTGTACCTCTATTCAACACCTTTATTGCATCAACCTTAAACTGTAAATACCAAATACCATCTAAATATTTATCTTCCCAAGTGCGAACAATAGCATATGCTGGAAAAACATTCTTTAGTTTTTTATTAAACTTTTTAACTGCTGCACGAATGTACTGGTATTTGTTTACTCTAATCCCGTACTTAGAAAAGAGTTGCTTCATATCTTCACTGCTTACGGGAATAAATAATTCAAATGAGTGTATCAATGAATCCATCTCCTTTAGTTTTTGTTCAAAGGAATAAGCAATCCCTTTAATATCAAGTGGTTTAAGGGTTTAACTTTTCCCATCCCAAACTAATTTATATGACTCCCAACACATTGAATCTAGTCAATGTGATAGTAAGTATTGCATACTACTATTCTTGTAATGAAAGTATTCATTACTGCCCCAAAATGATGTTCAACAACATTACAATAAGTTCATAAAGGTAATTTTGAATTCTATCACTTTTCCAAATCCTCACTAATAGAAAAACCGTAAAGACTAATATGCTTTACGGTTTCTATCATTTGTGGTATCCAATTGTATTCACAAAAGTTTAGATGTTCACTTCTTCTTTATCACTGGTATCCTGAATAACTATCCTTTACAAAGGGATAAGAATAAATCTCAATATCCAAATCAATAAATCCTCTTCTTTGTACAGCCAATAAGGTTTGGTGCATATTCTCTCTTTCAATGACATTATCAGTGTGTAAGTATATTCTATTTGCAGGCCTTATACCACTTCCACAGAGTTGTTTAACTAAATCGTATCCTGTTATTGCCAAATTACCTTCTTCGTTTACTCCTAAATTATGATTCAACGAAAG
Organism: Oceanobacillus sp. FSL K6-0118; assembly: GCF_038006665.1. Lineage (NCBI taxonomy): Bacteria > Bacillati > Bacillota > Bacilli > Caryophanales > Bacillaceae > Oceanobacillus > Oceanobacillus sp. FSL K6-0118. Next base: position 1,083,473 of record NZ_JBBOVR010000001.1, on the reverse strand, counting down.
TATATGCACTTTGTAATTCTCAAATATATCAACAGCATGTTCTATTGTCTTTGCTCCAACAAATCCATCAGGTATATCCCTTAAATCATCTAGGTACAGGTTTACCCATCCAAACTGCTTTAAAAGGTTAATAGATTCGATTTGTACACGATTATTCCAGCCAAATATTGCACGATCCATTGATGTAGACTCAATCCTGCTTCCACTGTCTAACAAGAGCTTTGAAATGCCTATGTAATTGAAGAATAAGGAAGAAGAAAGGGGTGTTCTACCACAGGTATCTTTATGGTCAACGTCTGCACCATGTTCAATCAACCGTTTTACAATGTCATATCTATTGTAAAATACTGCCAAATACAATAAACTCTGTCCCTGTACCTCTTCATTAACATCGTGTGTCTTGAGAAATTCCTCCAAGCCCGATACATCATTTTCCTTCAATAATCTCAAGTAATCTATTGTCCATTCATCTCCCATCTTGCTTTACATAGATTTTTACCACCTCTATTATCAGGAATCATCTGCATGATAGACTTGCTTCAAATGAATTGCTAACTCCTTCTTGCCATATTTCAATCTTCATCTACATACCAATCTTCATAGTCTTCTCCTAGCAGTTCCCTTATAACGTTTTCAGTCTGGTCTTTATCTCGCATTCTTTTCAGATACTCAAATTCTTCTAATGGAATAATATAGTTACCAGCTTGATTTGAGATTTCTTTCCCAGAAATCTTCCTTTTTTTAATCCAATCACGAATTGTTTCAACTTTAACATCATAGTATTCTGCAACTACTTGAATATCAACATACTCCACACCGTTAATCGTTATCTTATATGGTTCCATTTTTCCATCTCCATTTAGTTTGTTTCCTCACATTTTAGAACAATGATTAAATTAAATACTCACGGTTCTGTTCATTTCTATATTTCAATATTGTTTCTTTAATCTGGATCACCCTCTTCTCTAACTCGTCCATTTCATTTAGTACACCCATGCCCTCTTCGCTATTTTCAGCCTTTCTCAAGCACATGTTAAGGTAAGTATTAATACTATCGAGCCTCTTTACTAACCGCTTCATGTCAATACTTATGTGCTCGATTTTAGATGTCTTTAACATGTTTACATAAGGATCTAAATAGAATAGATATTCATCTAGGGTCATACTATCCTTCGCTTCATTACAATTAACACATGCTGGAACGCAGTTAGAAAAACTAGATAATCCTCCTTGACTTTTGGGGATAATATGATCGATGGTGTCAGCAAATTTACCACAATAAAAGCATTTTTCACCATATCTCTTGAATATCAATTTCCTAAACGTTTCACGATCAAAAAACTTCTTAATAAGTTTTTCATGGACTATATACGCAACCTTCTCATTTACCATTTGAATCGCCTTTTCATACGGTACAAAGTAAGTATAACCGTGACCGTTTGCCATCTTACCTCTTACTTCAATTTCCACATCTTGTGTAAGTTTTGGAACTTCAATTTTTTTCGCTTCCATCATTTTATTTCTAAGCATCCTACATTTCTTGCAATAAGATCTCCACCTTTGTATGTCCTTTTTCGGATAATCTGTTATTGGTAATGTTTCACCGCAAATACTACACTCTTTCATCCTTTCCAAGGCACTTTCCTCCAAACAAGCAGATAACATTCGTTTACTTTTGATTTCTTGTTTTCCAAATTATTGCTGCTGTAATAGCACCCGATACAATTGTAATCAGAATAGCTAAGCTAGAAACAATCATAAGCCACACAATAAACGCTCCCCTATTAGAGTTAAGACATTATTTACCCCCCAATTATGTCTACGAGCATAACTACATGTTCTTCGAGAACATCAAAACGCTCTTGGTCCCTTTCAAATCCAGATTCGATGGCGGTCATGCTTTGATTCAACTTTTCAAAACTTTCCATTATTACCTTTTCAATTGAATTAAGGCGTATTTGCATTTCTTCATTCGTCAATTTTTATCACTCCTATAATTTTTTTCATCCCAAAATTATTGCATTAACACATGTATAATTTTTTATGATGGATCATTTGGACCCTTCTTTCCATAGGTATACCGGGAGAAAAATTGTATTTGCTTCTCAAACACTTCTATCAAACTATGAACAATTCCCCGAATATCATTGGTATTTGAGCTTATATAATAACCAATGCTACGATTATTATCGTTAAACTGTATTAATGGGTGTATTTCCTTCCTCAGCAGTTCTCCTTTATCTTTAAAAGCCTCGTATAAGTCAGACTTACTGTATCCAAAACGGATTTCAACAAATGCCCGATTTCTAGTATCACGTGCGGAACAATGGTATAACACTTCATCCATTCCAGCTCCTATTTGCATCACTCTACTGTGTTGGAAATGTTTCTTAGAACTGTGAAAGTTTAAATAATAAGGCATTCGTTTACACAATTGTTCTAGCATGTATTCTTTTAATTCATCTTCTCTATTAAGGTCATATTGCATTTCCCCAATAAATGCTTTTCCAATGTGGGTTAGCGGCATTTGGAAGTAGCAATCGACTAATTTCAAAGGCTGTTCAATCTTTTGAATAAGTTCTAAGTTCTCCAAAACATCCAACTCAAATTTACTGTTTAGCAAATTTGTAAGTTCAATAACATCTGGATTTATCTCAAGAGCAAAGAAATTAATATACTTTCTTGGGCTATTCTGAAGTAATTCCTTTATTTCCTTAGTTAAAGAATTCTTTCTGAACCTTGAAGCTATCCAAATTACACATCCTTCTGCTGTATTATTAATTAAATCTTTGGTTTTAGCCAAGTGGTCTTCGTCAGCCGTTGTAACCTGGCACTCTACCAAAATATCTATCTTCCTTTCCCTATTTACTCCATGCAAATCTACTCTTTGAGACCCGTTATTGTACTCCATTCTCATTTTCTCAATCGAAAGTCCAATAATCTCCTGTAATACTTCGGGATTCTCCTTCAACCAAAGTGTAAAAATTGTTTCCTTTTTAGAACCGTTCTTGCTCATTGTATCTCTCCTCTCATAATATCGGGTAAAATTGTTTTCAAAATATCTACTACAGATTCCTTAACCATAGATTCAATCAATTGACCTTCGAACGAAACTTCATTACTGGATATTAAATCAAAAAGATCCTTAACCTCCTCCTCATATACACCTAACATTGCCAATATGTGTTCTGTAGGGATGTCGAGTTCCTCTGCAATATTCATCGCAATAGGTACAGAAGGATTCTTTCTTTGACCATTCTTAATTCTGCATAAATAAGATGCCGAAACACCGACAGCATCTGCAAGTTTATTCGAAGAAATTCCTTTTTTCATACGATAACGTTCCATAGTTATTGCAAATTCACTAGGAACTCCTCTCTTTTTTTTCATCTGGATCAACTCCTTTCTATATTCTGATTGCTCATAACTGTTTGGTTGGATTTACACTAACTGTAATATACACATTGAATAAATGATTTTGACGAAAGTCCATGTAATCTTCTTTTTCAATGACTATCGGCAATACAAAGAAAAGACCCGGTTCCTAAAAAAGGATCCGGGTCTTTAAACAATATAGTTTCATTTTATGTGTACCGATGCAGTTCATATCAATTTCAACTCCCAAACAATTGTTCGCCTTTTTATTATAGCGTAAAGGCTGGTATTTGAAAAGGCCTACTTAGTTCAATTTATATCCTTAACTTCCATAATTGATACATCCGCAATAAGATATTCAACATTCGTTACCTTTGCCATTGTAATGCGATGTGATCCATTAACCCCTATATACATATCAAAGTCTGGAAAATACAATGTACTTAAATCTTTAGCATACTCTTCCTTCATATAGGTCTCTTTAAAATCTTCCAGTCCCAGCGTTACCAATCTTCTAACTAAAAATGCCAACCTAGGTAATTCCCCTCTCTCCTGTGAGAAATGTTCCCACCAAGAATATCCGGATTCACCTCTTAAATCTAAACCAACTATCTTACTTACTGGAATCGTTTGTTTTTCAATATCTTTTTTCGGAGAATAACCAATTGGAGCAGATTTTAGTTTTATTTCTTTTAACCATTTTATATGTGTTGCAGGTATCCCCAATAATTCCAACTTTTGTTCTACAGTCGTCATCTAATCACTCCAAATTACCAATCCCTTTTATACTGGACTAGATAAGGGGGATTTATACTGCATCCAACTATTCATAAAAAAATATTACCCTCGAACCTAAGAATTTTGATTTATTAAATGAACCTTATTATGATAGATATATAAGATAATTAATTCATAGAAAGGAAGTGAGGCTAGTACAAAATTAAGAAATTCCCCTTTCTAAAACCCCTCAAGAACTATCATTTCAAAAATTAACACACCCCAACTTAAACATCAGGAGGAAACATAATGACCACAAAAAAAGACTTCAAAAACGATGAATTTACCCCCAATTACAAATTTCAAAAAACCTATGAAACATTTAAAGAAATAATCTCCTATTCTTTTTTGGGAAAGGAGATGCGTTAGCATGACAACATTATTGCAAGATACAGAATTACAGCAACACCTCTCCACTACCATCACAATACCTATCCCTTCCGATTCAGTAATTATTTCCAAGGTAGAATTGCAAGAACTAAAACAACAACAATTAAAAGGTCTTTATTGGACGATGAAAGACTTGGAGGCAAGAGTTAATCGTAAACATGAATGGATTAAAGATAACATCCTCTATCCCCCAACATTCAAAAAAATCCTCGACGTTGATCAAGGCGGTTTCGTATTTTATCCAAAATCAAAAGGACAAACTTGGTCATTTCATGCCTTAAAAATGGCTGAGTTTTTAGACAAGAACTTTGAACATATATTCTCGGAAAAGTAAAAAAGCACAATCGTTTAGGCTATACAAAATTTGATTCAGCATTTATGATAAGGGTGACTGCATGACCATAAGACCACCCTTATCTAATTACAACATCTACAACTAGATAAGGAGACAGAAATTATGGCATCTATAAGAAAACGTGTTGGAAAAAGAAGTACAAGTTATGAATTTACAGTTAGCAATATGGTAAATGGCGAATCAAACCCTATTAAAAAGGGAGGATTTCGAACAAAAAAAGAAGCACAGGTTGCAGCAGCTGAAGTTGAAGCACAATTAGCCAAAGGTATGAATCCTGTTACAAAGAAGGTTCCTTTCGTTGAATATTTTGAAGACTGGATTGGGCTTTACAAAAAATATAAAGTCAGTCCAACTACACTGAAACATTACGAATACTCTTTAAATGCTGTAAGAGAGTATTTTTCAGGTACTCCTATTCAGAATATCAAAAGACCTGAATATCAACAGTTCCTAAATAAGTTCGGAAATGGGAAAGCAAAAGAAACTGTTACAAAAGTACATGGCCATATAAAATCATGTGTGAAGGATGCAATGGAAGAACAACTCATCCAAATTGATTTTACTAGGAAAACAAATCCACATTGGACTGAACAAGCTAAGAAATCTGAAGAAAAGCATTTGAATTACGATGAAAGTGTAATGTTGTTGAAAAGCATTTGGACTAAGATTGATGAGGGGTTAGGGTATTCATTGTTACTCCTAATTGCAACGTCGGGAATGCGTTTTGCCGAAGCAATTGGTTTAACAAGGAAAGACTTTGACTTCAAAAACGACAAAATTAACATAAATAAAACCTGGGGCTATAAAAAGAGTTCTCCAGAAGGTAAAGGTAAAACAAAAAACCAACAATCAAAACGTACCATTAAGATGGATATGAACACTATGAATCACTTTAAGAAATTGTTTAATACTACACCTAACAACATTCATGATTTGGTGTTCTACAGCCCAGAATCAAAATACAAAGTCATTAGCAACACGAACGCAAATAAGTTGTTGAAAAAACTACTATTGGAACTAAACATTGAACCAATAACTCTTCATGGATTACGACACACTCATGCAAGTGTACTACTTTATAAGAAGGCATCAATTCACTATGTTTCTGAAAGATTAGGTCATAGCGATATTGAAACTACACTAAAAGAGTACACGCATGTTCTAAAAGAAATACGTTTGCAAGATGAACAAGTTACAGTTCAAACATTTGAGAATATGGCTATGTAAAATATATCGTAAAAAAATGCGTAAAAAATGCGTAAAGGGATACAAAGACATATCGTTTTCATTCGAATAATCGAATAAAAGAAAAAAGCTCATAAAACCTTCTATATCAAGGTTTACGAGCTTATCAATTACTATCTATCGTATCTAAAATTAACCTAAAGATACCGGTGGTCGGGGTCGAACCGACACGTCCTTAACGGACACGGGATTTTGAGTCCCGAAAAAACTCCGATACCTAATAACGTCTTTTCTGCCGTACGTTCTTACGGAAAATGTGCGGACTGCCCTCGTAGGACTATGCACTTTTCCTCTATTAACGCTATTGTAAACGATAATATCGAATAAGACAAGTTATTTATCGGAAAATAGTAGCTTCGTAGAATTTATAGAATCGCTCTACAACGAAATTACTCGAACAACTACCCGCGTAATAAAAAGTAATTGCGTCACAGGCGCCTCTAGCAACACGTATTCCCTTGAATATTCGAATTATTCTTCGGCTGACTCTTAGGCTGACTGTTCCGGTTACTCTTCGCCTCATTATTCGTATGTACATTCTTCGTGTTCATAGTCGGATGAATATTCGTAGGTGCTTTAAACGTACCGCTGGCAAGGGTCGGTATGTTCGTATGACTCTTCACGGAAAAGGTTCGATAATATGTATATTATTTATTCCTCTCTCCTTTTGTTCAGAGGGGAAGGGTTGCGGGCAAAAAAAGAAGGCGAAGAGCCGTAGCCCCTCGCCGTTAAAACTGCCGTTTATCCCCATCGATTTCAATTGTTACCGATATGCCCGCACCATCGCGGAGGCTAGTCGTTCCTATTATTCTAGCGCCTGCTTCCGATACACGACGTTGTAAGTCGACAAAGGATTCCGTGCTGTAAACCGTTCTCGTAAACTGCGTTACTTGCTTTTGATCGCTCATTTAATCGCTCCTTTAAAATAAAAATAGGGGCGTTATGCCCCAGGCCCGAAGTGCTGCGCTTCCTCCTGCGCTTTTATGCGTAGTCCAATCGGAAGAGCATTCGTTAATCATCGTCTACTCTTAATCACCCTCAACCGGTTAAACTCTATGCCAACTGTCTCGGGCAACTGACTAGCGACTTTACCCGCCAACAAGTCCATGTTATTTACGTTTTGTACTGCGGTTAATAGCGTACGAGTATTTACTTTTCCGCCCAACTGCTCGGCTTTAGTAGTCGCAGCCATTACTACGTTAGCAATTTCCGATTGTAGAGCCACCTTTTCTTCGTCGGTCAGATATTTTATATCCTCGCCTGCTTGGTCAATAATGTTATTTAACTGTACTGGAGTAGATGCCTGCATGACGTTTAACTGCATACGGGTCGCCAATTGTTGCGCCGTTTGTTTATCGTTTTCAGTAACCTTGACCGTTGCCCGAGCCGCTTTTCTTCGTGCCTCCGCTTGTAACTCCGCTCGTTTCTCGCTCCACTGTTGCTGTAGTGCTTTCGTTTGTTGCTCCAAGTCCTTGTATGCCTTGTCAAGGTCATACTGCTTAATTTTATCGGTCATGCGAGGGTCGTCGCTTTTTTGTATCTTATCTCGCTTACTTTGATACTCTCGGTACAACTTACTTGCCTGTTGGTCTAGTTCGTCATATTCGGTTAACTGTAATTCAACGGCCTTGCCTTCTCCGATTAGTTTTGCTGCTTCGCTTGCCTCTAAATTGGCTACTGAATGCTGCTCGATGTTTCCGTAATCCTCAAATAAAAATATTCGTTTATCCATTGTTCATCGTCTCCTTAATAGTTTAAAAGTTTTGTAGTTAAGCCCAAGGATTCCATATACTTCTCTTTTGTGACGGATCAGCATATGGTTTTGGTTTATCTTTTTTGAACTCGTCCCTTAAAAACTCCGGCGCAAACCCAGGGACCAATATACTTATAGCGTGGTCGATTTCTTCCTCAGTTTCGCCTTGAATAAACTTAACTGCTTCGTCTAACTTATGAAACTCTACGCCTGCGTCAAGTAACTTAATTTTTTTAGTAAGTTCTACGACTTTCGCCTTGTTGTCCTTGGCCAAGGCTTTATAATCCGTTACCCCTTCCGGCAACTCAACGTCTGTTACCTCTATTTCCTTGCGTTTCTCGCGCGCTAGTCGTTCCTTTACGATTGCGTTAACCTCGTCCTGTGTGAATAATTTTTTTTCGCTCATTTATATCGCTCCCTTTAAAAGTCATATTTCGTTAATTTTCCCGCACTATCGCGCTTCCTTCTGCGTTTCCCCGTCTTGCGGCCCTCGGTTAGAACGCCCGATTGCATTCGTTCCTCCCATGCCTTTGACCCGTTCGGCTTCTTGCGTCTATATGCGTCTCGTTCGCTCCTCAACGCCTGGTTCCGTTTGTGCGCCATTTTATCCCGCCTTAATATTCGTCGTCCCTCTCGCGGTTAATTCTTGACGGGCGATCCGTTTGCATTGGAATGCCGTGCTTGTTTTTTCGTCCTACAAGTCTAGCAGGGTAGTTTCGTCGACCCCTTCCGTAGTTTCCGTTATCTCGTTTATTTCTTCCGTCATTTCCTTTTTGCATTTCGCTACTTCCTTTCTCTTTTCGAATAAATCTTTATCGTTATTAAATATGTGAGTTAGCCCCTCGCTTACAAGGTCGTCCCACTCGTTTTCATATAAGTTGTACGTAACGATATCGCTCGACTTCTCCCATACGTCACGGTCTTGGTAACGTGGCTTATCGCCTTTTGGTACGATTCTTGCTCCCTTTAACGGCATTGCCTTCGCTCCTTTACTTCAATTTGTCGCGTAAAGATTGTAGCTTACTTTCTGTATCGCTTGGCAACATGGCCTGTATCGTAAATCCCTGCCTTACCTGGCGTTTATTTCGTTTAGGCTTATGCTTGCGCTGTGTTGGACGTTGTATTGGTCGTGGATTTCGTTTAATTTCGTTCATGTTATCCCCTCCGTTATTTAGTCGATTAATTTCAGCACCTTTAGAACGTCATTTCGAAGGTTTCCTAGTGTTTGTTCGTACCGTCTTATGGAACGGCTAAAACCATGGCTAAAACGCCTTAAATCCGCTAAATACACGGTCAAATGGTACTGAAAAGATACTGACTTATGCCTGAATTATAGCTGCTTTTTTTTCTTACGTTGGTACGCTCTCCGGTTCTGTTGCCTTCTGCGTTCTTCCCGTTTTAAGTCTCCGCAATTAGTACAGTATTTTTGTGCATTGCTTCGGCGCTCGTATAACTGTCCGCAACTTTCACACGTCGAACTATTTTCGAAAACTACGCCTAATCGCTGCCAATACTCGGTCTCTAATTTGTCATTCTCGGGTAATACGGATAGTTCGTAGTAGATACATCGCTTATTTAACTCACTAAAAAGAGGACAGCTTCTACAACCGTCCCCATCCGTTTCTAATATGCATAATCCGTTTTTATCGTAGTTAGCGCACTTACTCGCCACTTGCCGTTGGAATTTGTCCATTTTCTACTATCGTCCTCGCTTTCTCCGTCCTTTCTTTCCTCTCGGATTCCCATTGGTCTGCGTCTCTAATTAGTTCCTGCTCCACTTCGGCCGTTGTCCTACCGCTAAAATAGGCGATGTACTCAACGATAAAGCGCAATGAATCGTAACTGAACGGCAAGTAATCGCGAAAGAATATCGCTAGTGGTTTATTGTTTTTCCTCGCATTACATCGTCTGCATGATATTACTAAGTTGCTTACGTGATGTCTTCCGCCTTCCCTTGATAACGGCCGGATATGCTCGAGGTGAAACGTTCCAGTTTCGTCTGATTCCTCAACATTACAGTAAGCGCATCGCCCCTCGAAGGCTTCGAATATCTGCGCCACTTCTTCTTTGGTTGTTTCGATGGGTACGTCCGGATACCGCTCTTTAAATCGGCAGAACGCTTTATAGGCTACGTTGTTGCTCGCTTGTTTACACGACTTACAACGGTTGGTGCGTCCGCCTTTTGAACGTGAATCCTTTTCGAATAAGTCGATAGGTTTCGGCTCTCCGCATAACCTACAGATTTTAGTTTCCGTTACCTTCTGCTGCTTACTCATCGAAACCACCTCCGACAAGAAGAGCGTCGATCCTTGCGATTAGTTGACTCGTTTCTTCGTTAATGGCTTTACTGTTTTCGATTGCTTCGTTTAATAATTCTTTCATTCTCTCAATCTCTCTCCCTCATTCAATTTGTAATTACTTGTTTAATTCTCGCTCTATTGCTTCCATCGTCGATTTAATCTCTAGCGTCGTATGATGCCCCGTCGCTTTTAGTGCGGCTAAGGCTTTCAAATACTCAATTAAATCCGTTAATCTACTTGCTTCCATCGTTCGATCACTCCCTCCGGCGTAAGTATGTTTTATTGCATAATAAAAAGACGCTTCCGAAGTTGGTTGCGCCTTTACTAACTATTAAGTTCGTGTTTCCAATCGTCATTTTCTACGATAGTTTCAAAGATTTCGCCTGTTTCCATATCGACAAGCGTTTCCTTTCCGTTATCTGTATTCCATACGTGCGCTACTGATCGACCCCTGCTATAATCTCGTAGTTTAGTAATCTCTAACATCTTATAGTACTCCTTTCTTTGCATAAAAAATACACCTCGTATAATTACGGGTGCTTTAGTAATCTGCGTTATTAAATAACTGTAGTAACATTATGTTCTCGTGTTCTCCTTGTAATCGTGAAACTATGCTCGGGTTTAATGCGACAACTGTTTCTCTTCCGTCTCCTTGTGCTTCGCTCATTAAACTGGCTTTTCGTTTAATCTCGATGATAACACCTGCTCTTGTTAGTTCCGCTAGAACCTCCGACGCCTTACTTCTCGATATTCCGATTAATTCCGCTAGTTCGGTTTTATTGCAGAACTCGACATTTTTCGGATTAACTTCGAACGGATTCTTACAAACTAAATTCGTTTCGTAATGGACATACGGTAGTAGTTTATAGATTGCTCCTAAGTCCGCAGGCTTAAGGTTTAATTTTTTAAGAGTTGTACTGAACGTTTTGACCAATTTATCAACATCTCCTTTAGCTTTTTTTCGAACCATACCTGATGTGCTGACCGTTGTTTCTTAATTATCTGCATATTATCGCCCCTTAAACGTGTATCTTCTATAATCTCGTTCAATCTGTTTTAATTTCTGCGGAGTTAACTCAAAAACCTCGATTAATGCCTTTCTGACATTTTCCGTCAATGGCTCGCGCTTTTGCTCGATTGCGTGAACGTAAGCTGTCGATATTCCCAACGCTTCTCCCATTTCTGCAAGTGTGAGTCGGTAGGCTTTGCGGATAACATGCATATAGTCCGAAGCGAAATTAAAGTCTGTCATTGTTCTTTCTCCTTCCGTCTGTATTTTTGTCTAGTATCAGCGTAAAAAAAATACGCTTGTTTTGTTCCGTCCTATAAATTCCCTCTCACTCTTAGTATTAATGTCGCCACTTTAAATTTCATCTCCATACGTACTAACTTTCCGATTACCTTTGCCGTATGTTTGGTCTTGGGCGTCTACATAGTCGATTAATTCGAGAGGTTCTTCTGCGTCCGAAATATAGTTTGTGTCGTACATATGCATAGAATCCTCGGAAAGCCAGTACGAATATTCCAGGAAGTCGTAATAATCGTCGCGTGTAGTATGTCGTTTCTTCGGCTTCTGCTCCGGTTCAAGTAGAGCCTTACGTTCCCGTTGTTTCTGTTTCTGTAAAGACTTGATCGCGGTCTTACATTCGGGGCTACATGTCTTCTTAGTGTTATTCCTGCTATCGTCACGCCAATAATATCCGCAATAATCGCACTTCTTAATACGCTTGTCAGTCGAATCGTAATAACTACCATCGAGTAGATTCAATGATATTTCGAATATTTCAGCGGAAGACATTCCTTTTATAACTTGATTAACGAGTTGAATCGCTCCGCTACCTGGATAACCGTCCTTAACCGAATATTGCGGTGCTTGAATTGTTTGCATACTACATTTCCCCTTTTGTCGTGTTATTTGTTGGCTCGGCGCTACGGCCAAGTGTTTATACCTCTGTAACTATTAGAAAGGATTTACGTTAGTAAATTCTTTCAGAATACAATGAGCGTTAGCGAATAAGTATTCTTGCACTTATTCTCTTGATCTTTTATTATCGGAAAAGAAATAATGTATATAGTATTTGCAGTTCTTATTCGGAAGAATAAGGGCTGCTATTACTTGTTGCTATCTTTAATAATTGCTATCTTTAACGTTGCTATCTTTACTCTTCCGTTATAGGTGCTTTCCTTACTACCGTTATCGGAATGATGGTAAACTCCCTAAACGGAATTACCTATAATATTTCGTCATAATTCGGAATTATTTTCGCCCCATTTTCATCTACTAAGTATCCGTCGTCACTTACTCTCGGACAGAATGAAGGCTTGTACCACTTATAACGCTTCGTACCTTCGTAGTAGTCTCGGACGTCTGCGAGTATTCCGTTAGCATGTAAAATGTCGGTCAATAACTTATGTCGCTTTTGATTAATTCCGGTCATTTCGTATATGCGGTTTTGGCTCGGAAAACTGTACCCATAACGCATATTCTCGTTTCCGTCGGCTCGAAGCCTATTTCCGTCAATGTACGATAGTAAGGCAAAGTAAAAAGGTATTATATCGCCTGTTTTTGCGCTTGGTTTCTGTTGTTTAATTTCGCCAATAATCCGTGGGAACACTTTCCGCATAAGTTCTCGGTTAAACATTTCGTACCCCTCCGATTCTAATAAATCCTTTTTGTCGCTTGGTTGTTCCTTGTACATTACTGTTTGTTGTGTCATAGTCAAATTCTCCCCCGTAAATTTAGTTTATTTGTGTTTCAAACGACGACTTTCCGATATTTCGGTCAATGCTTTGGAAAATTCTTGCGTAAGTTCAAAAACAAACGCTGCATTTCCTCGTATCTTTGTCGAAGGCTTAACCTCAACAACAGAAAAGCCTCGTTGTATTAAATCGTTTGCAATTTGCAAGCTTAGAATTACTTTCCGTTGCTTCATTAGAAGAACTCTCCCTTCTTCCTATAAACTTTTATAGTATTTAAGTAAAAAAAATAAGCTGTTGCCCTATATATAGTAAGTTTGTCGCCACTTAAACCCTCTTCAATAAATAGCCTAACTAACGCCCCTCCGTATGCATAACGAGGTTAAACTTTATAAACTCCCTCACTATATAGTCTACATTTTGGCCTATCTGATGCATATCGAACCTAATTGTCACAAAACGTTCACAATCAGAACCTCCGCGGACACTTCGCGTTATACTACGTTATAACTCTTCAATATATAGTGGGACTAGATAACCCTTATGCAACCATCGAAACTAAACTTTTTTCACTTTTCGTGAACACCTCGCAAACGTCCTCATATATTAGTGGGACTAACGCCTTCATGATTGCGTATGCCTCCGCATTTTTAACAAAAATGTAACAATTCGAAGTTAATTCAGGTACCTAACCTCCGGCTCCACTTCGTCAAGTTCACGTTCTAGTCGTTCGCGTTCCGCCTTCTCCGCTTTTAGTTGTCGTTTAACTTCCCGCAGCTCCTTAACGGTCATTTCTTCCGGCTTCTTGGTTGTTCCGCTTTTTAACGTATGTTCCTGGCTGCGCGCTTCTTCGGGCATCGTTGCGATGAGATAGAGTGCGTCGAGTCCTTTATCGTGGGACGTCTCACGATTAGGTAATCGCTCCGCTTGTTTGTGTACGTACCCAATTTTCCTTCGCTTGCCTCATCGTATACTTTAATGTAACGACTAGCCTCGTATCTATCTATCGAAACACTTTCTAACCACTTACCGAACTCCCCGTGCGCCAAATCGTTTTCCTTAACGTGCTTCAACCGCCTGCCTATTTCGAAAATAGCTTCGCCTGCTATGCGTTTGTAGGCGTTTATCTCTGCGGTTATCGTTGGTAGGTCGGAGGATAATCGGTTCCCTCCGCCCTCAGCGATTTCTTTCGTCATGTTTATTACATTTTGTACCGCCATATAGTAACCTCTCCTTTTTATTTCGTTAATTCCGCAACCTGGCGAATATGTTCCGCTCCAAATTCCTGCGTTACTTTCTCCGCCAACTTTGGCAAGCATCTCCGCTCGCCCGTTTCTATCTTCGTAATTAATGACGTTGATACTTGCAACCGTGCAGCCATTTGCGCCTGGCTTAACCCGTTCAGCTTACGGATCATTGCGAACAGCTTCTTATCCAACGAGTACATGCGTATTCCTCCCTATCCGTGTCAAAATTCGTACTAGCTTAGTTAAAAAATTTTGCGGAGTTGTTTCCGCCTTTACTTTCTAATAACACGTACCGCCCCAAAAATGGGACATCCTCTCCGAAATTTCTTTCTGTAATTTCTCCCCCTCTACTTCCTATAACCAAAAAACTTCCCGAAAATGGGACATCATACTGAATAATTTTTATCATCACTATCACCTACGCACCCAAACAACCGATATTAACGATTTCCTCCTAGTTTTTTCGGAATAATTAAAAACCGCCCATGCAAAGAGCATGAACGGCTGTATGGCTGTATATAATTAATTGGCGGCTCCGAGTGCTTGGCGGCTTTTTCGAGTAATTACTTATTAAATTTGCGATTAATTTATTTCAATTGGCGCTTAAACGGTTGGTTATGCGGACACGATCAAACTTACATAAACGAAAGCTAACGTAAGTATGAACGCTCCTAATAGGAATGCATCAGTTAAATTGAATTTCTCCGAAAATTTACGTATAATAGTAGTCATAAGTATAGCAACACCTTTCAATTTTATATTCGCAATTGTTGGCGCAATTGCTTGCTATTAGACTTGCATTTGTTGGCGCAAATGCGTGTCGCTAATAGTTACGTTACAGCTCGGGTTTTAATCCGGGCTTTTTACTTTTCCGCTAGTAACTCCCTTACTATTTCCGCCAACTCTCCGACTATTTCGTGCTTGCCTTCTTCCGCAAATTCCGGAATAGCCTTGCGAATTGATTCAACGATTAATTCTGCCTGCCATGCGTCCAATTCTACCGACAAAGTAGTTCCGTCGAATAGTATCGACAAAGGCTCGCGCTCCTCTCCGGCTTCCTTCCATTCGTAATAGGCTTCGTTCATTTTACGGTCACCTCCGTTGTAACATCTATTCCACTTAATTCCATTCCGTCCTTATCGAATACACGTCCGTCTGAACCGATCCATACAAATGTAATTCCGTTCATTTTACGTTCTCCTCCCTTTCCTGTAACTTCCGGTAGCTTATCGCTTCTAATTCGCTTCTGTATAGCTTACAACCGCATACTTCCGCGTGCTCTATGACGCGATCCAGCGCTAACCGCATAATTACGTCCTTGTCCTCCGAAGAAGTTCTTACGCTAACTTCGTGGATCCATTCCGGACTCTTTACGGTACATCTATAGTGCTTCTCCTCACTGTGCTGCATTCTGTGATCCCTCCGTTCTAAGCTCCGGATTACATAGCGTATAGTGTAGCTTCCGCAATTCTTCGATTAGATCCTGGTCCTTACTTATTCCGCTAACTATACTGTGACTAAGTGCGGTTGCGATTACCGCTAATTCTCGATAGCTTGCGTTAATAGTGATTTG
Source organism: Oceanobacillus sp. FSL K6-0118 (assembly GCF_038006665.1). Lineage (NCBI taxonomy): Bacteria > Bacillati > Bacillota > Bacilli > Caryophanales > Bacillaceae > Oceanobacillus > Oceanobacillus sp. FSL K6-0118. Next base: position 1,067,761 of record NZ_JBBOVR010000001.1, on the reverse strand, counting down.
TCTATTTTCGTTGATTACTCGCATACGTTGAACCTCCTTCTTTTTATTACGTTTAAGGTATAACTTTTAACGTTAAATACATAATATACCGTTTTACGACATACGTCAAGCGTTTTCCGAATAAAGTTTACTATAGTTTTTAACTACGATATAATTAAGGAAAATAACGGAAGTAGGGAGAGGTTAAAATGCAACCGACTGTAAAGATTACGTTAGGAGAAACGATTGAGAAGAAGAAAAAGGACGGAATAACACGGAATAGAATCGCGGTAGAAGGGAAAATACGTCCGGCAACTATTGCGGAACTATGTAACGGAAAAAGTAAGGCGATTAGTTTCGAAACACTTACGAGAATAGTTGACGCCTTAAATAGCTTGGATCCAACCGGGAAGCATTACGAGATAACCGACGTACTAACGATTGAATACGTAGAGGATTAACGATGCTTGAGGGGTTAACCTTAAAAAATTCTGCGGAAAAATTTTTGCTTAACACTTTTTTATACCCCGAGCTAGATTCGGAGACTCGGCAAAGGCGCGCGCGAAATATAGCCCCCAGGGGTATATACATCTGTGAGCGGAGCTAACAATAGTAAGTTAAGTGTGCGAGTCATTCAATTCGGTTTCATATCGGAACTACTTCGGTATCATAACTTAAAAGTATTGACACCGTTTCGTCGATGTAGTAATATCAAGGTATAGCGAGGTGTCATATCTTAGTGTCATAATTGATACCTTAATAAACCATCGAAAAGAGGTCGTATATATGAAGTACGGATATGCTCGTGTTAGTACGGTTAATCAAGATTTAGAATCGCAAATACAACAGTTAGAAAAGGAAGGCTGCGACGTAATATACAAAGAGAAGTTCACGGGTACGAAAAAGGATCGTCCGGAGTTCACCAAGTTACTAGACGTGTTAAAAGAAGGCGATACTCTCGTAGTAACTAAACTCGATAGATTCGCTAGGACAACGGCTGACGGCATAAACACGGTAAAAGAACTGTTTGAACGTGGCGTAAAGGTACACGTCCTAAATATGGGACTAGTCGAAGATACTCCGACTGGACGACTTATCTTATCCGTTATGTTAGCCTTTGCGGAGTTTGAACGGGATATGATCGTAGAACGTACTCAAGAAGGCAAGGCCATCGCCAAACAACGTCCAGACTTCCGAGAAGGTCGCCCGAATAAGTACAGTAAAAAACAGATCGAACATGCGTTAACGTTGTTAGAAACGAACTCATATAAACAAGTCGAGTCATTGACGGGTATATCGAAAAGTACGTTAATACGTGCGAAGAAGAAACTGGCGTCCAACTAGCCTACGGATGCCTTTTTTCGTGTAGAAATAGCGCCTATGACGGCGGTTTTAGACGTTCCCTAACCGTTCCCCTACGAACCTACCAGAACCCCGTAAACATGGCGGAATTTAGCCGGAATCTAGCCGTATTTTAGCGACATACTAACGATATTCCAACGATATTCCAACGATATTCCAACGATATTCCAACGATATTCCAACGTAACCCTTCGATATTGGCGAGGTGCATACGTGGTGAACGCTGCGTCCGATAAATATACGTAGTTTATACGTTATCCATACGTGCAATATCCGAAATAATATCGGCTAATTACTGCCGTACTGTGTGAAGTAATGTCCTATTGTGTCCTCGTGCAAGTATGTAAACTTAACGTTTTTTAACGGAATTACATCGCCTTGTCACCTTACATTTTCTCCGTCATTCTCATTCTTACGTCGATTTACTGCACTACATTAACGTGATAAAGTATTGCTATCGGAGTGTTATGTCGATCATTTTCGGATAGGACACGAGGGTTACACAACCTCGTACACTTCGGCCTCTCCGCCTTCTCTCCGTCTTATAATTCCTACTGTTTTACTGTGAATTGCAAAAATGAACAACATATGTTTATTTATTTTTTTTTATTTATTAACGAGTATAATCGCTAACTAACGGACCTAACTAACGTCCATATACCGGTTACTGATGACCTTACCTCGAATTCCTCCCGCATACAATACAACGGTGGTCATAGAAACTATAACGATGTTTTCTCCGTAACTTACAGTCTAACCAATGTTTAAACCGTTTCATGCGAACATTCTCCCTTCTGTTAAAAATAGTTGTCTACTTAACTTGCGGATTGACTTATATAAATAGCCTTCTAAGTTCGTTATAGTACGTTCTTTGTACCTTCTTATTACGTCAAGGATAACCGACTCAAACTCGCTAGAATGATCCTCTATTCGTAATTTAGAGGTTTTAGCACGAAGAATAATTCCCGTAAGTTTCCGTAAGTCTTTAGCGTTAAAGAACGGACTTAATACGTTATAGATTGGCTTCGGAATATTATTCTTGATTGCCTTTGCGGAGTCTAATAAGTAAGTATTTTTTAAATCAAGTTTGCGTAAAGGTTCTTTCTCGGAATTGTTCGCCTTATCCGTTGGCTCTGTTGGCTTCTCGCCTTCTTGTCGGTGTGCAACTGGCTCTGCAATTCCGTCTGCAACTTCGGATTCAACGTAGGGTAAAATCTGTATAATGTTGGCTCCATTTCCGCCGGACTTACTTCTCATTCGAGTGATCCGTTTAATCAGTCCTAGGCCTTCTAGCCGTTTTAATACGTAGTTAACCGTACGAACGGACTTCCCAACGGCTTCGGCTATCGTAGCTACCTTTAAATGGCTCGCTCCTGCGTACTTAACGGCATAACGTGCGATTAACTTAAATATATTACGGTCAGTTGCGTTTATTTCTTCGTAGGTTGCGTCTAGGTGCTGCTTAACGTGGTAATTTAATTCCGCCTTGTCTGCGAATGTTTGATAGTCTGCTAGGTATACTGTCATTTCGATTGCCTCCATTTTGGAGACGATACACTCATTCTTTCCGTGTTTGTCGGTTAAGTCGTTGTTTTACGTTCTTCTCGATACTCCTATATAAATAAGTTATTAGTACCGAAAACGTACACTTTACCTACACAGAAACATACGTTCTATTTTACGGACATAAAGGCAGAATTTTATTTTTATAGGTTCTGTCCTTGACTCGTTAACCGTTATTCGATATACTAACTATAGGTAAGGCGTTAGTATTTGGACGGATTACAAGTGAGTCTGTCTGAGTGCTGCGTCTCTTTTTTTGTTTTTATTTGGTCGTTCTTCGGCATACAATGCATTGGTGCGTATAAAAGTCGTAACGATGTATACCCCTTAGTTTGCAATCTATCCAATACCTAAATCTCCGCATAATAATTTCCCCCAATTCTATAAATCTCTTAACGGTGAAAACTCTTTATGTTTCTCGTTAACATCGCTAGAATATAAGTTCACGTATACCCGTACCATTTCCATAGTTGAGTGACCGAGTATCTTCTGTAACTCGAATACTCCGGCTCCATTCATTACGGATAACTTCGCAAAGGTATGTCGTAAGGTATGCGGTGAACAACGTACTCCCTTAATGCCTGCCTGCTTTCCGTATTTACTGACGATCTTCTGTAATGCTCCCCGTTGCAAGGCTTCTCCGTCCAACGTTACGAATAAATGATTAGACTCGCATGTTCCCCTTATCTTTAGATAACGTTTTAGCTGCTCTTTCATTTTCGCCTGTATCGGTACATAACGATGAAAATGGTTTTTAGTATGTCGGATAAAGACGACACCCTCCGATAACTTCACATCTTCGACTAAGATTTCTGCGGATTCCGACAACCTTATCCCTGTTTCTAATAAAAGTAGCATATACGTATAATCTCTTACTCCTATAAATGTCCGCCTATCAGGTGCATTAAGTAGCTGACGTAACTGTTTCATAGTAAACGTTTCAATATTTCCCTTGCGTACCTTTAATAACGGATACCCCTTCATAGGATTATTACGGATATACTTCGAATCATATAGATAGCCGAATAATGCACGGATAGCACGAATTGACGTGTTTATTGCCCCGTTACTTAATCCTCGATCCTCTCGTAAATAATCGATGTATTTGTCTACGTCTGTTCGTAGGACTCGTCGAATATAATCCGTCATATCTTGTGCGACCAACCATCTACGAAATAGTCCGAGTTTATCTTTGTAATACGAAATAGTATCCGGACGTAGCCCTCGACGTTCTGCGTCTGCTATAAACTTGCGTACTGACTCGTCATATGACAACGTTTCTAACTCGATTGGTTCCGTTGCTATGTCGATCTCATGCGGACTTAACTCATTACTTCTACGGCTGCCCATAAAAAAACGCACTCTCCCTCCGAATAAATTTCAGAGAAAAAGTGCGTTAGTGTGTACGGGACTTTTCTTCGTACGTTCTTCGTAAAATGAACGTAAAAAAGACGACGCCCTCCGTAGAGAACGCCGTCCTATCAACGTTTTTTATACCGGTGGTCGGGGTCGAACCGACACGTCCTTAACGGACACGGGATTTTGAGTCCCGCGCGTCTGCCAATTCCGCCACACCGGCAAAAATAAAAATGGAGGCGGTAACCGGATTTGAACCGGTGATAAAGGTTTTGCAGACCTCTGCCTTACCACTTGGCTATACCGCCGTATAAAATATACGTTATACTATATTCAGATTTTATTGGAGCGGAAGACGGGATTCGAACCCGCGACCCCCACCTTGGCAAGGTGGTGTTCTACCACTGAACTACTTCCGCAATTGGCTGGGCTACTAGGATTCGAACCTAGGATACACGGGATCAAAACCCGATGCCTTACCGCTTGGCTATAGCCCAACAGTTTTTAATGGGGCGACCGGTGGGAATCGAACCCACGATTGCCGGAGCCACAATCCGGTGCGTTAACCCCTTCGCCACGGCCGCCATATATGGCAGGGGTAGTAGGAATCGAACCCACATTGACGGTTTTGGAGACCGTAGTTCTACCGTTAAACTATACCCCTATTATAACACGAAAAATGGTGGAGGGGGGCAGATTCGAACTGCCGAACCCAGAGGGAGCGGATTTACAGTCCGCCGCGTTTAGCCACTTCGCTACCCCTCCAACAATGGTGGCTCGGGACGGAATCGAACCGCCGACACACGGATTTTCAGTCCGTTGCTCTACCGACTGAGCTACCGAGCCATCATAATGGAATCTATTCATTTAAAATGGCGGTCCGGACGGGACTCGAACCCGCGACCTCCTGCGTGACAGGCAGGCATTCTAACCAGCTGAACTACCGGACCATTTAAAATATTTGGTTGCGGGGGCAGGATTTGAACCTACGACCTTCGGGT